>JAXOFM010000009.1:0-28877 GCA_044841755.1 Flavobacteriaceae bacterium LMIT009 | reverse complement strand
CAACTAGCAGCTCAAAAAGCTAAAGAAGAAGCTGAAGAAAAGGCTAAACAACTAGCAGCTCAAAAAGCTAAAGAAGAAGCTGAAGAAAAGGCTAAACAACTAGCAGCTCAAAAAGCTAAAGAAGAGGCTGAAGAAAGAGCTAAAGAAGAATTGATTACAAATCCAAAAGACGAGCTTGGAAAAGAAATGAATGCTATTGCACAAAAAGCTGAAGATTCCAAGGCCACCCAAGATAAACTATTACAACAATTAGATGATCTTGTGGAGATAAAGAATCAAGACCTTAAGGATTTAAAAGAAGAGAATGATTTAAATGAACAAGGAATTGAGGTAGCGCCTAAACCTTTTAAGAGTATTACAGAAGAAAATAACAGATTGCAAACTATTAAAGCAAATTTAGACAGTGAGATTGAATCTAGAGATAATCAAATAAAGGAATTAAAAGAATTATACGATGATAGGTTCAATGCTGAAACAATTTATCTGGAAGAAGTTAGTCTATTCTACAGAAAAACACTTGAGCGCTTAAGTACAGAACAAAAACAAATTGTACAAGCAAAGATAAATCTGGAAACAAGGTTAGAAAACATTAGGGTTGCTACGGAATTTGAACGTAACCGTAGAATTAAACGAGCCGGTTTCGATAATGAGTCAGATAGATATGAAAAAGATAGAGCTACTCTTCAAAATATAAAGAAAATAACAGAAGTAAGTAGTCAAGCATACAAAACTGAGGATTTCGATTTTGGTGAAGAACAACCAGATAACATTCAAATACTTAAGAACATTAGTCATGCAGAAGAAGGTTATTACTTGATAGTTGCAGTGCATAGAGAAATTGAAAAACGAGATGATTTTGTAACAAAGGTTATAGCATCAGGACAAGCAGATGTAGATTTCTTTTACGATACTAATACAAGTAAGTATTATATCTATTACAACAAATTCAACAATCTTCAAGACGCTAATAAGTCTTTGCAAGAGAAAGGAAGTTTGCCATATAATATTAAAATGTCCATTGTAAAAATTGAGAAATAAGAGTAAAGAAAGGCCCAATTTAGATTCATAAAGCCCTAAAATGAAACTAGATTGATAAACATAAGAATCATGAACAAACCTACATTATTAAAAATTGCCAACATAATTTTGCTATTACTATTTGGCCTACAGTCATACGCACAAAACGTTGTTCCATTCTCGCCAAGATACGATGAGGCAATTAAGGGAGATATGCTTTTAATTGGTAATAGTAATATTGGTTTACATGTTACTGATCCATACCATGGTTCTGGAACTAATGACATTATTAATGCAGCAGTTAATGTAGATATTGATGGAGACCCAACAACTTTTAATTCTAGTAGCGCTGATTTAGATGTGCCAAGTGCAGATAGTTGTTACCAAATTGTTTATGCAGGACTATATTGGAGTGCAGTAGTCAACGGTACTGATCCTATTTCTGAAATTAAATTTAAAACACCTGGCGGAACATATACTGATATTACAGGAACAGAGATTTATTTTCAAAATGCTTCTAATAATGACAACTCAAATACATACGTATACTATCATGATGTAACCGATATGCTTACAGCTTTACCAGATCCTGAAGGAACTTATACTGTTGCTAATATTTCATCATTAGTTGGTCCTAGACCAAACTCAGAAGGGCTCTCAGCTGGGTGGTCGCTTTTTATTATTTATGAAGATCCTGTTTTGCCAGCTAAGTACATTACATCTTTTGATGGTTTTACAAAAATCACCAGTGCTATTAACGAAACCTTTCCAGTTTCAGGATTTACAACAATTCCAACTGGACCAGTACGTGCTGCTTTTGCGTTTAGTACTATAGAGGGTGATCAAAGCTATACTGGAGATTATTTAAGATTAAATGGTACTACTATTAATGCTACTGATAATGCTGGAAATATCATACGCCCAGGTAATAATTTCTTTAACAGTTCGGTATCATATATCGATCCTGTCACCAATACTCCAGAGCTTTTCTTAACAAGAAATCCTAACAGTTCTAATACACTAGGCTTCGATGCTGGTATTATTAATATTCCAAATCCAGGGAATTCCCTAATTGGTAACGGTGATACATCTGCTACTATAAGTTTAGGAAGTAATCTGGATATTTATTATTACTACTTTAGCGCCTTTGCCATAGAAATTATTGCTCCAAATATTGTGCTTACAAAAATTGTTGAAGATGATATGGGAAATGATATTGGAGGGCAAACCGTAGGACTAGATCAACCGCTTAATTATATTATCGGTTTTCAAAATAATGGAAATGATGACGCCACAAATTTCCAAATTAGAGATGTACTTCCTATAAATATTGTTTACAATCATCCAACAGATTTAGTACTTCCTCCTGGAGTTACAGTAGCAAGTTATGATCCTGCTACTCGAGAACTTGTTTTTGACATTGATGATTCATTGGTTGAAGAAAATGATCCTGTCTATGAAATTCGTATTCAGGTTAAAACTGTAGAAACTTGTAGTCATTTGGTAAACTCTTGTGATAATTTAATTCTCAACCAAGCATTTGCTACTTACAGAGGTACAATTAATCCTGATTTTGTTATAACAGACGATCCAAGTGTAAATAGTAATACAGGTTGTTTATTAACGCCACAAGCAACAAACTTTTTAGCAGACCTTGATGATTGTACATTTACAGAAGAAGTTGTTCTTTGTGGAACTAGTGTAAATTTAACGGCTGCTGATGGATACGTAAACTACTCTTGGTCAACAAGTACAAGTGGTTCACCAGAAATAGGAACTAACCAAACTATTACTATAACTGACCCTGGAACTTACTATGTATTTAATACTGCTGAAGCTCCATGTCAATCAATTGTACAGGAATTTGTTGTAGAGCTTTTTGGAGCAGACATTCCTAATCCAGTAATTCCTTATGCAGATGAAGTAGTAATCTGTCCTAATAACGGAAAAGAACTTCCTAATATATTTCTATGTGGTGCCAACGATTCTAGGTTGATTGAAACTAATCTTGCAGGAGCTACTTCCATTATTTGGGAAATACTAGACGAAACCAGCTGTGCAGCTGTAACTAATCAAGACTGTGCAAATGAAGACGACTCATGTGTCTGGAACCAAGTTGGAACAGGTCCAGATTACTCAGCTGACACTGCAGGGCAATACAGATTAACAATAAATTTTGATGGAGGTTGTTTTGTACAGTTTTTTTTTAATGTGTATACTAATTTATTAAATGCGACTGTAACCTCATCAGATATCATTTGTACAACTCCTGGTACAATTACCGTAAACGATGTACCTTCTGGTTACGAGTATAGCTTAGATGGCACAAATTATCAAGCAAGTAATGTGTTCTCTGTAACTACACCAGGAAACTACACAGTTTATATTAGACAAATAGGTATTCCAACAAATCCGTGTGTATTTACGATTCCAGATGTTCAAATTAATGAACGAGATTTTTCAGGAACAGTTACGGTAACCCAACCACTATGTCATGGTGATAAAGGAAGTATTCAAATTGCTGCAAATGACGCTGATCCTCAATATTCATATGAATTACATCAAGGTGCAACTCTAGTTAATTCTGTTGGACCAATAGTGGATAACACTTATACATTTGATAACTTAAACCCTGGAACTTATACAGCCACTATAACAACCGAAAATGGCTGTGTACATATAGAAGATGTTACTATTACAGAACCACCATTATTAACAGTATCAGCAGCAGTTACTACTCCGTTAACATGTACAGATGGAGAAATAACTATTTATCCAGTAGGTGGTACACCTCCGTATTATTACTTTATTAATGGTGATACAAATTTTCAAACAATTCCTGTAGTTAATGTAACCTCTGCTGGCACATATACTATTGAAGTAGTAGATTCTAACAATTGTAGTGCAACTACAACTATAGACATTGACACCCTTCCAGAACCAGATTTTACAGTTAATGCTACAGATATTTTGTGTTCAGATGCTGGAGACACAGGTACAATCACTGTAAATGTTACTAATTCTAATGGATATACGCTAGAATATAGTATTGATGGAGGGACAACATTTTTTAACTCACCAGTATTTATTGGACTTGCAGATGGAAATTACGATGTAGTTGTGCAATACACCATTGGCACTGCAGTATGTACTACCACTCCACAAATAGTAACTATTAATACGAATACCGCTATTTCAGGTACAGCCGAATTAACATCAACATATACCTGTGCGGCTACAGGAACTATTACCGTAAATAATGTATCTGGAGGTACTCCTCCTTATATGTATAGCATTGATGGTGTTAATTTTCAAGCTGGTAATACATTTACTGGTCTTACAGACGGAACATATGCTATTAGCATACAAGACGCCAACAACTGTACTTTTATTACTAGTCCAGTTATTATAGATCCTCTAAACCCTCCTACAGATTTAACATTTGATCATTCGCCTATAGATTGTTCTACTAATACCACTACAGTCACTATTACAGGAGTAACTGGAGGAACAGGAGTTTTAGAATATCAAATCATAGCACCTGCTGCAAATACTACATCTTATCAAATATCTAATGTATTTTCAGGATTAGAACCAGGTACTTATACGTTTCAAGTAAGGGATGAAAATGATTGTGAATATGCTGAAACATACACTATCGATCCTTTACCTCAACCTACAGTTACAGTTGTACTTACTGAAGGTTTGGATTGTACAGTAACACCTGATGCAGTAATTACAGGAACGATTACAGGAGTAGCTCCTTTTAACTATTCAGTTTCAACAAACGGAGGAGCATATGTAGCCTTAGGAGCAACAACTACACCATTTACTTATACAACAGCTACAGCTGGAACTTATCAATTTGAAATTACAGATGCCAATGGTTGTACTATAGAATCTAGTGTTGTAACTGTAAACCCTATTTCGCCTCCAAACATTAGCGCTCTGGTACAAACACAACCAATATTGTGTAATGGTGATTCAAATGGAGCTATTGACATAACAATAGATACTTTGGTTGGTGTACCTCCATTTACAATAAATGTTTACAACGATACCACAGGAACTGATTATGGAACCCAAACATCTGGATTACCAGCAGGCTCATATACCATTACAGTAACAGATAATAATTCATGTACTGCAACAGATACTATAACTTTAAGCGAACCAGATGCAATAGTAATTGATTATACTACAATTGACATAACATGTACAGCGGGTGGTGTTTCACAAGGTTCAATTATTGTAAATTCTGTAACAGGAGGAACAGCTCCTTATACTTATCACGTAACTGGTTCTAATGGTTATTCAAACTCAGAGTTTAATGCCTCAGGGACAACTTCAGTTAGCTTTAATGTAGTGGATTTTGGCTTGTATCAAATTAATGTAATAGATACCAATGGTTGTTCAGTATTAGAACAAGACGTTTTAGTTGCTTCCCCTCCTACTGATTTAGATATTTCCATCACTCCAACGGTTGATTGTACTATTGGTGGACAAGCAGTTGTTGCCATAGGTTCAACATTACCAAGTTCTGGTCCTTTTTATTTTGCTATCTACCAAGGTCCAGGAATGGCATACCCAAATCCTGCTGGAGCATGGTTACCAGAAGACTTCCCAGGTAGTCAATTTGCAACATTTAATGGGCTAACACCAGGAGTTACTTATACTTTTATTATTTATGATGCTTCAACTAACTGCCATTATTATGAAACAGCTTCGGCATCAATACCTACAAATTCGACATTAAGTGTTAGTGCTTTTAGCTCAGAAAATATTACTTGTACAGGAAGCGCAGATGGAAATGTAACTTTTACAGTTGATAGTGTTTATGGTACGGCTGTGAATGTAACTTACGAGATATTTGATTCGCTATCATTACAAACAACAGGTATTACTGGTTCTGGAACAGTTACAGCTGGAGGTTCGCTTACGGTTTCAAACCTAGGTCCTTTACCATTTGGCAACTATTTTGTTTCAATAACAGAAACTTCAGGTCCAAATTCAGGTTGTGGTATTATTACAGCTCCTTTCAACATTACGGAGTCCGAAAACCTTTTGAACCTTTCAGTTTCTATTGATCAAGATGCCAATTGTAATTCAAATTCAGGAGTAGTAAGTGCTATTGCAAGCGATGGTACAGCTCCATATAGATATCAGATCACAACAACAGCAACTACTCCATTGCAAACTGACCCATCATGGGCAACAGCAAGTATCTTTAATGTTGATGCAGGAAATTATTATGTTCATGTAATTGATGCCTACAACTGTATTATATCTAGCCCTGTAGCTGTAGTACCTTTGGCTCCTTCTCCAGTAATTTCAGCTTCAGTAAACGATCAATGTACAACTGCTGAAGGTGGGTTTGAAATAGATGTCACATTAGATGTTGCAGGTATTGCACCTTACTCTTATAGTATAAACGGTGGAGCTTTTCAAACGCTTACAGCACCTTTTACAATTTCTAACTTATTCTCAGGAACACATACTGTTGAAATACAAGATGCTAATGGTTGTGGAAATATAGTATCTGTTGATATTCTTGCTCCGTTGGAAATAATTCCAGAGGTTACAACAATGCCAACATGTAATGACGATGATGGTCAAATAACTGTTACAACTTCTGATGGTTCTGGATCATTTACATATAATATTAGTCCAAACCCTGCATCTATATCTTTAGCAGGAAATGTTTTCTCTGGTGTACCGTCTGGAACATATACCGTTACTGTGACAGATACAGTTACATCTTGTACAGAAGAAATAATAATTGTTTTAGCTGAGGCTATACCTCCAACATTTACGACTACTCCTTCAGCTATTACCTGCTTTGGTGATAATAATGGTTCGTTCGAAATAGATATAGCAGGCTATTCTGGTACATATACTTACGAAGTATTTGATAATGGAGGAACATCAGTTTCTGGTTTAGTTAATGCCAATACTTCAACTAACCCAGAAATAGTTACTGGAATGAGTGCAGGAACGTTTACAGTGGTAATAACCGAAACAACAAGTCCGTTCTGTTCGGCTACTGGAAATGTAATTATTAGTTCCCCTGCAGACGCTCTAACATTATCAGCTACAGAAACATCTAATGTTACCTGTGACAATAACCAAGGTACTATTACTGCTATTGCTAATGGTGGTTGGGGAGATTACGAATATGAACTTACTGGTGCAGCAACGATTACATATTCATCTAACGGAACATTTACAGGTCTATCGGCTGGTAATTATACCATAAACGCTAGAGATGCTGGTGGATGTATTGTATCGACTAATGTAACATTAATAGAGCCTGCTCCAATTACTGCTACTTTTACACCAAATACAACTAACCTTGCTTGTTTTGAAGATCAAAATGCTTCTATAACAATAACCAATGTTACTGGTGGTGTAGGTACTGAGTATACTTATACTTTAAATACCATTTCACCAACAACAAGTACATCTGGACCACAATCTTCTAATGTTTTCAACAACTTAGGTGCTGGAACATATACTGTTACAGTAAGTGATGGTTCACAATGCTTATTGACTTCTATAGATATTATTATTACAGAGCCTTCACCAATTGATGCTAATCTGGTTGCTACTACTACTCAAACTTGTTTAACAGATGCCAGTTTAACGCTGAGTGCTACTGGTGGAACAGGCATATATGAATATAGTAACGATAGCTCTTTTACAACCGTTTTAGGGTCATTTACAAATTCTATAAACTTTCAAGTATCTGAAGGTACATATCAATTCTATGTTAGAGATGCTAACGGATGTATTTCTAATGTTTCCAATGAAATTACTATAGATCCACTGCCAAGTTTAGCTATTAACCTAGAATCCCAAAATCCTACTATTAGTTGTACAGGAGATAATTCAGGTTCAATTATTGCAACAGCTCAAGGTGGATTAGGAAATTACATCTATACTTTACAGGACACATTAGGGAATACAATTCCCGCTACACAAAATAGCCCAGGTATTTTTACCGAATTAATTGCTGGAACATATGTTGTATATGTTGAAAGTGGTGACTGTAATACAGCCACAGCTGCAATAACTATTACAGAACCTAGTAATCCTTTAAATGCAACATATACCGTAAGTGATGTTACCTGCAGCGGAGAAAACGATGGAATATTGGTAATTAACGCAACTGGTGGTACAGGAATTATTAAATACGCCATTTCTCCTCAATTAGACCAATTCTTTGAGAGTAATGTGTTTGAAAATTTAGCTCCAGATAACTATACAGTCATTGTTCAAGATGTATTAGGCTGCTATACAACTTTCGATTTTACTATTACTGATGCAATTCCAGTAATTCTATCAATTGTTCCGAACTCTCTGTTTGAAGAAACTTGTACTGGAGATGGTAATGGTGAATTTAGCGTTGATATTTCTGGAGGTACACTACCATATAGTGTAAGTCTGGATAATTATGATGGGACTTATATTACTGGAGCTTCAGGACAAACAATATTTGATTTTACAGGATTAAATGGTGGAGATCACACCGTATATGTTCGTGATGCACAAGGTTGTGAATCAGAATGGAATATAACTTTTCCAAACTCGGTTAATATTGATCCAATTGCTGAAGTAGCATATATATGTGATAACAATGTTATGGGTAATACAATTACGGTCAACGTAGATGAAACATCTGTTGATCCACTAGATTTAGATTACTCGCTAGATGGAAACCCATATCAAACAAGTAATATATTCAATAATGTTGCTCCTGGAAGTCATTTCATTGAAGTTAGACATGTAAATGGTTGTATTCAAATTACAGAAGTATTTGTAGTAGAAGACCTTCCTCCTGTATCACTAATTCTAGCTGAAGGTAACGAAGCTGGTGAAATTATTGCCAATGCTGCTGGAGGTACAGGTATATATGAATTTGAAATGAATGGAGAAAATTATAGAGATATAAACACCTTCCTAATTACTGACTCTGGAGTTTACCAGGTACTTGTAACTGACAGTGCAGGCTGTCAAGCAGTTGCTCAAATAGAGATAGAGATTTTAGATCCATGTATCCCTAACTATTTTACTCCTAATAATGATGGTACAAATGACGAATGGACTATTGGTTGTTCGGATAAATATCCTGATTTAGAGTTCGATATTTTTGATAGATATGGTAGAAAAGTAGGCTCTTATAAGGTAGGACAATATTGGGATGGTAAATATGAAGGAAAAGAACTCCCTACAGGAGATTATTGGTATGTGGTAAGACCAAATAGTAACGCCTTAAGAAAGGAATATGTTGGACATTTTACACTGTACAGATAACATGTCTAATAAACTTTAAACTTTTAGTGATGAGAAAACTAACATTATACATTCTATTTTTAACCATTTCTTTTGGCTATGGTCAAGAATTAAATTTGCCTGTATGGACACAATACCTAGCAGACAACCCCTTTGTAATCTCACCTACCTATGCTGGTATTGGTGACAATTTTAGAATTCGAGCTAACGGACTTACACAATGGGTAGGTATAAAAGATGCTCCAGACAATCAAGCATTATATGCTGATTTTAGAATTGCAGATCGTACAGGTTTAGGTGTATCACTCTATAATGACAGAAATGGTAATACCCATCAAAAAGGGATAAAATTATCGTATGCTCACCATCTTATTTTAGATTATAAATCTAAACAGTTTTTATCATTAGGGTTATCTTATAATATAAATAGCTTCAGAATTGCAATAGAAGAGTTTGAACCAATAAACGGCTCTCCTATAATTGATCCTTATGTTACAGATGACCGTTCCAGAAGCAATCACAACTTTGATATTGGTTTTTTGTATAGATATAGAGACGTATATTTTAGTCTAAACGCTAGCAATATTCTAAAAAAGAGTTTAGATGATTTTGATGGTGCCGAACCAGGAGATCTTTTAAATTTCCAACTATATTCTGGATTTATTTTTCAAAATCTCACCAATAAAAAAATTGAATACGAACCATCTGTTTATTACCAGTTATATTGGAGCGATAAACGCTCTAGCACAGATATAAACTTTAAAACCAGATGGTATGATAGAGATGGAGACTATTTTTGGGTAGGCGGCTCCTATCGTTTTCTTAACGATCAGCTTTTAAAACCATTAAATATTGGACCAATGGCAGGAATTATGAAAAATGGGATTTATTTTGCTTACTCCTATCAAATAACCATTAATGATTTAGCTAGATTTAATTCAGGTACGCATTCAATTACTTTAGGACTAGATTTTCTACAAGGTGCTAGCAACTGCGAATGTACTAAAGGAACTAGCTGGAGGAAATATAGATAGATCTAGGTTTTATTGTTTCGAAAATGGTTCAGGAGAAGCTATTAACCAAAGGTTAGTTTTTCCCAGTATAATAATCTAGAAGCTTTAAACGAAGTAAATACTCGTATTTAACATTGTTAAGATTAACTTTTGCATTCTCAAAATTGTTCTTACTGATAATATAACTTACACTGTTATCAACTCCGTTTACAAATCTTATTTCATTAATGCGCATTGATTCTTGATAAGCTTCATTTTGTGATTGGAGTACTTGATATCTTTTATAAGCGGCTTCCATATCTTTATAAGTCTGTTGGATTGCTGAACGGAGCTGAAGCTTTATTCTATCTAAGTTTACACTAGCCTCTTCCTTTCTAATCTTTTCTAAAGCAACTCTATTTTTTGATTCAAAACCATTAAATAATGGTATACTAACTTGTACTCCCAAAGCACTATATAAGTTGTTTTCAAACTGATCCTTATATGAAATATCCTCACCAACAAAATTGGTTTGTTCTCTAAAAACTGGATAATCTACGCCACCAAAAGTCACATAATCTCCTGTTTCAATAATACTAGATCCTGTTTCATTAAAGATTTGAGCAACACTTGAATAGTTAGTATTTAAATTTGCAAAAAATGAAACTTCTGGTACAAAATTAGCTCTTGCAACTGCAACACTTTTTTTAGATGCTTGTAAACGAAATTCTCCTGCCTTAACTATTGCCATATTCTTAAGTGCTTGAGCATAAACATCTTCAAGAGAGCTTTGATAAACATCAAAATCATCTGGAATATCTATTGCTGCAACTTGAAAATCAGTTTGAACATTTAATAACTCTTTCAGGACAGTTAAAGCATCTTCAAAACTGTTTTTTGAATTAATAAGATTAGCTTCATCTGTAGCTTTTAGTCCTTGGAAATCTCTATACTCTGCTGGATTCCCCATTTCTTCTTCAAACATAGAGTCAAGTCGACTTAATTGATCTTCTGTAGATTGCATTCTATTCTTAGCTATATTGTAGAGATCTTGGGTATTGACGACCTGCAAATAAGCTAAGGTAACATTTAGAATTACGTTAAGTCGCTGGTCTTCTTTTTCCATCTCTGCAGCTTTCCAATTAAGCTTTTCCATTTTCCATTGATTCAACAGTCTAAAACCGTTAAATACAGTTGCATTTAAGCTTAAGCCAGCATTTGAAAAGGTAAGCTTTTCGTCTATATAACTATTCGTGAATGGGTTAATACTTCGTCCTGAGGTTTTCCCTATATTATAACTACCATTTATACTTGGTAATAATGCGTTTCTGCTTCTTTTAAAATTGACCTCGGCTGTTTGCGAATTTAGATCCGCTGATTTTAGATCTAAATTGTTTTTCAATGCTAAATCAATACACGCTTCTAAATTATAAGTTGGCACGTTAGTTTGTGCCAAAATATTCAATGACAGAAATGCAAAAAGTATAGCAATAATATGTTTCATGTTTTTTGATTTAGTTTTCATAAACTCTTGCTCCGTCTAATAAGTTGATAGTTCTATGAGCATAAGCTGCATTTGTTTCAGAATGGGTAGCTTGGATAATGGTAACCCCTTCTTCTTTATTTAATTTCTCAAAGAGGTCCATAATCTCCTTACTTTGTGTAGAATTCAAGTTACCCGTTGGTTCATCAGCTAAAATCAATTTAGGTTTTGTTACCAACGCTCTAGCAATACCTACTAATTGTTGTTGGCCGCCACTTAATTGGGAAGGAAATAAATCTTTCTTTCCAACAATGTTAAACCTATCCAACATGTCAGCAACCATCGCTTTTCTCTCAGCTGATTTTACCTTTTTGTATAGCAAGGGAGTTTCAATGTTTTCATAAACTGTAAGGTCATCAATAAGATGATAAGACTGAAAGACAAAACCTATATATTCTTTATACAAATTTGTTCTTTGACGATCTTTAAGGTTATGAACAGATTCACTTAAAAAATGATATTTCCCTTCATCAAATCCGTCCAACATACCTATTACATTTAGCAAAGTTGACTTCCCTGAACCTGATGGTCCCATAATAGTTATGAATTCTCCATCTTCAACTTTAAGATCAAGGTCTTTTAAAAGAAAGGTTCGTCTTCCTCCAGTATTAACCCATTTAAATATTCCTTCTAATTCTAATAACATAATATGTTAAGCTCTCTTTATTTATTCGTTTCTTAAACTATTAACAGGGTTTTTCATTGCAGTTGAAACAGTTCTAACACTCATGATTAAAACTGCAATCAACACCATTCCCGTACCACTAAGCGCAAAAATCCACCAACTTAATTCTGTTCTAAAGGCAAAATCTCTGAGCCAATTACTTAAACCTAGGTATGCTAATGGTGCAGCTATAACGAATGCAATTCCCACTAATAACAAGAATTCCTTACATAAAAGAACATTGAGCTGGGCTAAAGTGGCTCCCAAAACTTTTCGTATACCTATTTCTTTGGTTTTTCTTTCTGTTGTATATATTACCAGACCTAATAAACCTAAACAACTAATTAATACGGACAGACCCATTGCCCAATTAAGCAACTTAGAAAGACTCTTTTCCTGATTATAGAATCGCTCAACTAACTCATCCATAAAATTTACTCGAAATTCGGCATCTGGATAAATAGATTTGTAATCTTCCTCTATTTTCGAAATAGTTTTCGACATACTTATCTCTTCGCTGTCTACCAGAGTAAAGTGCATGGTTCTAAACGATCTTTCTTGCCAGTTACCCACTAAAGCAAGAGGTTCTATTGGTTCTTTTAACGAGCGCTGATTAAAATCTTTTACCACACCAACTATTGGTAGCACGTTGTCTCTTCCGCGCTTTATTTGTTTCCCTAAAGCATCTTTGGGATCTTTAAACCCAAGAATATTAAGATATGTTTCATTAATAACAATTTCTTGAATAGTATCATTCAAAACATTTCTTCCTGCTAATAGTTCAATACCGTAAAGATCTATGTAGTCTTTTGTTCCCCTAATCAATTGCAATGGAGTTTGAATTTCTATTCCTTCTTCATTAATGTAAGTTACAGAAGTCGTACTCATGCTAAACGAAGCTGGAGTACTACCTCCTCTTGCCAGTTTATCTATTTCTGGATATTTTTTAAGCGCTTGTTCTAACCTTAGCTGTTTATCGTTAGTATTATTATACCAGGGTGTTCTAACATACATAATGGCATTTGTTTTGAAGCCCATGTCCTTATTCATCATAAAATGAATTTGCTTTCCCACCAAGATTGTGGCAATGATGAATACTTGGGCAATCGAAAATTGAAAAACAGTTAAAAATCTTCTTAAGGCAGGCTTACCCGTTTGACTAATAACTTGATTCTTTAACACAGAAATGGGCTTATACTGTGTAAGAACAAGGGCAGGATATGTTCCAGATAAAATAGTAACCAAAACCACAAGACCTATGGCAAAACCAATAATTAGCGGATCATTAAATAACGAAAAACTCAATCCACTAGGAATAAAATCTGAGAAAACTTCAAGCAACCAATATGCCAGTATTACCGAAATTAGTGCTGAAATGGCTGAAAGCAAGAATGTTTCACCCATAAATTGAGCAATTAATTGCTCTTTTGAACTTCCTAAAGTTTTACGTATTCCAATTTCTTTAGCACGCTGATTCGCCTGTGCTGTATTAAGATTTATAAAATTAATAACACCCAAAAGAAGTAAGAACAAAGCAATAAACCCTAGTCCAGTAAGAACCGATTTATCTGCTGGTCGAGAACTAAAATCAAAAATCCCTAATTCACCATTAAAGTGTAAATCACTTAGCGGTTGAAGGTTAAAAACCTTACTTCTGTTATACTTTTTTTCCCAGTCAGAACGATGCTCTTTTTCTAATGCATTCAACTGGTCTAAAATTGAAGCACTTACTGCTTGGCTCGATACTTTTAAAAATAATTGACTTCCTGAGTTGGTATTGTCCCATTGAGGATCTAATATATAACTTCCTTGACCTGTTTTCTTAGAAGTTTCAATTGATAGAAACTCTTCAAAAATTAAATCTGTTCTTTCTTTAAAATTTGAAACTATTCCTTTAACCGTTGTTTGAATAGAATCATTATAAGTCAGTGTCTTTCCTATTATTTCATTCGGTGTCAAAGTAGGGAAATACTTTTCCGCTCTGTTCTTGGTTAATACCAATTCGTTTGGAGCATATAACACCTCATCTGGAGAGCCAGCTAACCACTCATAATTAAATATTTTAAAATATTCTGGGTCAACAAATACTGCATACTCCGGTCTTTTAAAAACTTTATCGTCTAAGTTGTTTTCAACCTTTAAAAAATCAGCAACATGAATACCACTCGCCACTTCTATTCCACTCATGCCATTTCTGGCTTCAATAATGTATGGCATTGGCATGCCAGGGTTACTCCATTCTTCTTCACTTGAAATAGATGTTGTAGTAACTCTATAAATCAATTCACTATCTGGATGAAATTTATCAAAGGTCAAATCATAGTACACCATTAATCCAATAACGAACGACGCACTGAAACCAATTGCTAAACTGATTACATTGATAGTGGAGAATAATTTATTCTTCCAAAGATTTCTCCAAGCTATTTTCAAATAATTTCTTATCATAACTAATTATCCTCTTTGATTAGGAAATCTTTATTATTCGGTACGTAAACTGTTCACTGGATTGGAAATTGCCGCTTTTATCGCCTGAAAACTTAATGTGAACAAGGCAACGACTAATGCTAAAACTCCTACCAGAGCAAAAATCCAAAGATGTAAATCTATCCTATAAGCAAAATCTTCTAACCATTTATTCATAAACCACCATGCTATAGGTGATGCAATTAAAAAGGCTATTATAACAAGCTTAACAAAATCCTTAGAAAGCATTTTAACAATATTAACGACTGAAGCCCCTAAGACCTTTCGAACACCAATCTCCTTTGTGCGTTGCTCCGCTATGTACGTAGCTAAACCTAATAGTCCAAGACATGCAATTATTATAGCTAAAATTGCAAATGTTATAGCCACACTACCAACACGTCTTTCCTGTCGATACATATTATCGAATGATTCATCTAAAAAAGAATAATCAAACGGCATCCCTGGTGCTACTGCATTATATTTCTCTTCAATAACATCTACTAATCCAGCGACATCTGTAGTGTTAAATTTATAGGCTGTCATCCAACTATTGTTTGCCAATCTAAAACTTAAAGCTCCCACATTTTCTTTCAGGGATTGATAGTTAAAGTTTTTAACAATACCTATGATTTTGTAAGAAGTTGTATTTCCTTGCCCATCTGAGTTGTAAAGATTTTTACCAACCGGATTATCAATACCTGCTAACTTTGCCGCTGTTTCATTAATAACTATTGCTGTTGAATCAGAACCAAACTCTCTAGAAAAAAAGCGTCCTTCCAGCATCTCCATTCCCATGTTTTCGAGATAGTCATAATCTGCAGTCCAATACTGCATGTTAAACGCATTTGATTCTGTCATTACAGTTTCGGTAGAAAATGTAGTATCACTTCTGGAAGAATTAGAAACAGGTAAGTACCCTCCAAATGAAGCAGACTCAATATCAGTTAATTGAACAATTTCATCCTTTAATGACTGTCTTGTTTCCTGAGGAATCCCAATATTACTAACCACAAGTATACGGTCTTTATCAAAACCTAGCTGTGAGTTTTGAATATGATTTAACTGCTTGTAAATAACTACAGTCCCAACTATTAGAATAATGGAAGTAGTAAACTGAAAAACAACTAAAAAATTTCTAAACGTGTTCTTTTTATGACCAGTACCCAATTTACCTTTCAGCACAGTAATTGGCTGAAAAGAGGACATAAAAAACGCCGGATAGACACCTGCAAACAGTCCAACAATAAATGGGAATACTACTAAGAATATTATAAATTGAGGTGAAAGCAATGCCGACATTACCATTTCTTTACCCGACATTTCATTAAACCAGCCTAATGTTAATCTTACAAACAATAATCCAATGATTAATGCAAGTATCGATATTAATGTAGATTCTGTTAAAAACTGCGATATCAATGAGTTCTTACCTGTACCCAATACTTTTCTAATTCCAACTTCCTTTGCCCTTCCAGATGACCGAGCTGTTGTGAGGTTCATAAAATTTATACATGCGAGTATTAGAATAAACAATGCTACTGCAGAAAAAATATAAACATATTGAATATTACCATTAGCACTCAACTCTACTCCTCTGTCAGATTTTAGATGTATATCTGTCATTGGAAACAACGAATAAGACAAATGATTTCCAGCTTTTTCGAAGTCTTCCATACTTTCAATCTGCATAAATTGTTTTGCCTGAGGTAGAATATACTTATCAATTACCTCTGAAAAGTTTTCATTGAATTTCTTATAATCAACACCTTCTCTAAGAAGCATATAGGTATGAAAATTATGACTAAGATAATTGCCAAATGTATATTGAAGATTATCCATTGAAAAGAAAAAATCGTATCTGAAATGAGAATTCATTGGCATGTCCTCAATTACTGCTTTTACCTCGTATAATGTTCTGTCGTTATCATCTGTTTCTAAAAATTCACCAACTGCTTCATTGGCACTTCCAAAGTATCGTATAGCAGCAGTTTCAGAAATAACTACAGTATTTGGCTCATTTAATGCGGTTTTAGTATTTCCGACTATTGCAGGTAAGGTGAAAACATCAAAAACGGTAGAGTCTGCATGAGTTACCAGACCTTCATTAATGTATTCGCTTCCTTTCTTTATAAGCTTCGAACCTCCAGAAGAATATAATCTAACATATTGTTCTACCTCCGGATAATCGCTTTTCAAAGTTTCGCCCATCGGATCCGAACTTACAGCCATTGAAAGATCGGTACCCCCAAAACGAATATCAGAATTTATTCTATAAATTCTATTTGCATTTTCGTGATATCTGTCATAACTAAGCTCATCTGTAACAAACATTGCAATAACAATGAAACAACCAATTCCTAATGAAAGTCCTATAATGTTTATTGCTGTAAAACCCTTATTCTTTAAAAGATTTCTCAAAGCTATTTTTATATAATTTTTGATCATGACTGTATGGTTTTTTGATTGATTTTACTTATTCAGTTCTTAAACTTTTAGTTGGATTAGACAATGCTGCTTTAATAGATTGAAAGCTTACTGTTGCCAGCGTTATAATGAGAGCTCCAAGTCCTGCTGCCAAGAATATCCATAACGAAATATCTGTTCTGTATGTGAACTTCTCAATCCATCGAGACATCACATAGTATGCAAGAGGCGTAGCAACGACCAGAGAAATAATTACTAATTGAACAAAGTCTTTTGATAATAACATCCATAAATTTGTAACTGTTGCCCCTAATACTTTTCTAACTCCTATTTCTTTGGTTCGCTGTTCTGCAACAAATGATGCCAGACCAAAAAGTCCCAAACAACTAATGAGAATAGCCAAAATTGTAAATACCCTTGCCAAACTTGCAACCCGCTCCTGAGAGGCAAATTTCAATGCATATTCTTCATCTACAAATTCGAATCTATAAGGAAGATGAGGAAAATGTTGTTTAAACGTACTTTCTATACGTTCAAGATTATTGGCTACCGTATTATCTGGGTTTAAACGTAGGTAGTAGTAACTAGCAAAATCAAACCTGTCAAATACATATAGCTGTTGCTTAATTGGCTCATATGGTGACTGAACAATTACATCCTCTACTACACCTATAATCTGCATTGGTGGTTCTGGATTTTCTTCCGACGTATCTCGAATAAACTTACCAACCGGATCGGTCAATCCCATATATTCTGCAGCCGTTTTATTAATGAGTACTGCATTAGAATCTGTGGCAAAATCTCGCGAAAAATCTCGACCTTCAATAACCTTCATACCCAGGGTTGTTACATATTCGTATGATACTTCATACCAGCCAAAATCCTCCTGAAAATCTTCCGGTTTACCTTCCCAGGTATAACCACCACGATTTGACCAAATTGCAGTTGTTGGACTGCTTGACGTACATACTTCTAATGCACCACCTGAAGCGATAAACTGGTTACGCATAAAATCGTTTTTCCCGCTAAAGTCAGTACTAAACATAGGGATTTGGATGAGTCCGCCTTTTTCATATCCAGAAGGTCGATCTTTACCAAATTGAATTTGACTCATTACAACAAGGGTACCAATGATAAGTGCAACAGAGACCGTAAATTGTGTCACAACCAATATCTTTCGGGGAATTGCAGCATAACGTCCGGCTTTAAATGTTCCTTTAAGCACCTTAATTGGTTTGAAGGACGATAAATATAAGGCCGGATAACTTCCCGCAATTAAAGCTGTAAAAATTATAAATAGAACTGAAAAGCTCCAAAATTGTACGTTTGTCCAAGGAAACTCAATCGCCTTGCTAGCCAAGGTATTAAACCCGTTTAAAAATATTAAAACTAGAGTAATGGCAATCGTGTATGCAAACAAAACTACCAATAGGGATTCGCTTAAAAATTGATTGATTAGTTGTTTTCTGTTTGAACCGATGGCCTTCCTAATACCTACTTCCATTGCACGTTTTTCTGAACGTGCAGTACTTAAATTCATAAAATTGATACAGGCCAGCAATAATACAAACGCTCCTATGATAGAGAACAACCAGACATTTTCAATACGTCCGCCTACTTGCACCCCATTTTCAAAATTGGAGCGTAAATGCCAATCGTTCATAGGAAGTAAAAATATTTGCGGATTGAATTCAGCAGTATCTTCATTCGCATTCTTCTTGGAATCCAAGATTTTCTGGGTGACGCCTTCCATAGAGTTGTTATCTGCAATTTCCACAAACAACTGAAATGAATTATTCCCCCAATTATCTATTGATTCTCTAGCCCAACTTCTAATGCTGATATAATAATCCCAAGTCATTAAATAATGCACACTCTCCAAGGTTGTATTTACTGGAAAATCTTCATAAATAGCGGTAACCATCATATTATCAACGCTATTTACTTCCACCATTTTGCCAAGTGGATCTTCATCACCAAAAATTGCTTTGGCTGCTGAAGCAGATAACATGATGCTATTTTGCTCATCTAGACCATTCTCCGATCCTTTGATAATATTAGGAGTAAAAATATTTAGTCCTTCTGGTTGAATATAATTTCCAGATCTTGAAATATTAGTCTCTCCATATTTTATGTAACTGGAATTGGTCCAGGAAGACATCGCTATATGGTTGAAGTTATCTTGGTATTCGTTACGTAACAACATCTCAAGAGGTCTCGGAATAGCTTGACCTGTTCCTACATTACCATTAAAGGTCTGACTTTGATAAATCTGTGCAATACGATCCTGCTTTTCAAAATAATCGTTGAAACTTAACTCATCAACAACCCAAAGAGCAATCATAATTGTTACTGCCAAACCAATAGCTAATCCAAAAATATTAATGAACGAATAAATCTTGTTCTTCTTTAGATTTCTCCAGGCAACTTTGAAATAATTCTTGATCATAATTGACGTTTTTTGATTGATGAACTTTTTATACTAATACATTTTCTGTGACCTTCTGTCCGTCTAACATTCGGATAATGCGATGGCTATATTTGGCATCATGCTCACTATGTGTTACCATTACAATGGTAGTTCCAGATTCGTTTAAATCGGTAAGCATATCCATAACCTCATTACCATTACTACTATCAAGATTACCTGTTGGCTCATCTGCTAATATTAACTTTGGATTGTTAACAACTGCTCTAGCGACTGCCACACGCTGTTGCTGACCACCTGAAAGCTGTTGTGGAAAATGCTTTCTTCTATGCATAATCTGCATTTTTTCTAACACCTCTTCTACTCTCTTCTTACGCTCATCGGGTTTTACTCCTATATAAATAAGTGGCAATTCTACATTTTCATAAACTGTTAATTCATCTATGAGGTTAAAGCTTTGGAACACGAATCCAATATTATGCTTTCTCAAATTAGCACGTTTGCGTTCATTAAAATCGGTAACATCTATTCCATTAAAAACAAAGTTTCCTCCATCTGGATCATCTAAGAGTCCAAGTATATTCAGTAGTGTAGATTTACCACATCCTGAAGGTCCCATAATAGCTACGAACTCTCCCTCATTAACAGAGAATGATAGCTTGTTTAATGCTATAGTACGTACTTCATCTGTACTATAAAACTTCTCTAGGTCGTTGATTTGTATCATTTGTATAATATTTATCTGTGTTATTCTTTTATTACTAATTCTTGTACATCTCCATAATTACTATAGCTGGAAGTCACTACTTTGTCTCCAGGCTGTAGCCCGCTCATAACTTCATAATATTGTGTGTTTTGACTACCAAGCGAGATATCAACTCTATAGGCCTCAGTACCAGCTTCATTTAACTTAAAGATCCAATTGCCTCCCGTTACTTGGAAGAAACCTCCCTTAGGAACCAATAATGCTTCTTTTTCCTCACTTAAAGCTACTCTAATCTGTAGCGTTTGTCCTCGTCTAATTCCTTCAGGAACTTCTCCTTCAAACTCCATATCTACTTGAAACCTTCCGTTAGTAACTTGAGTATATACTTTTTTAATTACCAAGGTGTATGGATTGTTGTTGAAACTAAAGTAACCACGCTGTCCAGCATAAATTCGAGCTATATAGTGTTCGTCTATATCTACGCGTACCTTAAAGCCGCTAAGAACATCTATTTGTCCAAGACGCTCACCTTTAGTTTTAGACTGTCCTATTTCCGCATCTAAAGATGTTAATTGCCCATCAACTGGAGCTTTTACAATAAGATCTGCAACTTTTCTACGCATAAGTTCGAGTGCGTTTTGAGTACGATCGTATGAACTACGAGCTTGTTGCTGCTCTTGACGCACAGCCACAGAATCTTGTCGTAAAATTTGGTTGGCTAATTGCATCCGTTGCTTTTGGTAATTATATTCGTTTTCTGATCTGATGAATTCTTGTTTCCCTATAGCGTCTTTTTCGTACAATTTTTTATTAAGATTGTACAAGCGCTCAGCTTCAATAAGACCGTTCTCAACATCGGTATATTGATTTAATTTGTTGATTGTATTTTGTCTTGCAGCATTTTGCGAGATCTGCATTTGTGTAAGTAAATTATAAACCGATGTTTCTTGATTCACTAAACTTAACTCCAAGTCAGTATTAGTTAATCTTAAAATAGGCTCACCTTTTTTCATAATTGCTCCATCTTCCACATACTTTTCCTCAACGCGCCCCCCTTCAACTGCATCAAGGTAAATAGTGGTAATGGGCAAAACAACTCCATTTACTGGAATATTCTCTTGAAATATTCCATTACTAATAGTACTTATGCTAAGCCTTTCTTTTTGTACGTTAAGTCTAGAATTGCCAGAAGTTGACAGCATTACATATAAAATCAAGATCAATATTGCAGCTGCACCTCCCATCATTAGCAATTTTGACTTTGGAAACTTCTTTTTTTCTATTGGTATGTCCATATATTACAACTTTTACTTCTTTAAAGGGAATTCTATGCCAAAAACGTAACTTTCTGAAATTATGCGGTTTATAAATACTCCAAGAGATTAGAGTGTTCGATTTTGATACACTTTATGTGCGAAACTGATACAGTTTTTGCATCTTAAAAATTAGTACTAAAGATTTTATTTAAAAGGAAGTTGAAATTCTTAAATTTGAATTGTGTTACTCAAAAATGCTAAAATACTGATCATAGATGATGACGAAGATGTACTTATCGCTTTGCGTTTGTTATTGAAGTCGATGGTACATACCATCAATGTTAATAAAAACCCGAATACTATTAATGATCTTATTCAAAAAGATAAATACGATGTGGTTATTCTTGACATGAACTTCAATGGTCTAGTTAATACAGGCAATGAAGGCCTTTTTTGGCTTAAAAAGATAAAAGAACTTGATTCAAGCATCGACGTCATTTTAATCACAGCTTATGGTGATATTGATCTAGCTATTAGATCACTTAAAGAAGGTGCCTCAGACTTTCTTGTGAAGCCTTGGAAGAATGAAAAGCTCATAGAATCCATCAAATCGGTCATAATTAAGAAAAAGGACAATTCAATTAATCATAGCTTAAAGTTTGAAAAAGACACAAGAATAGTTGGAGAAAGTGAAGTAATGCAAGATGTTTTCACTAAGATTTCTAAGGTGGCGCCTACAGATGCTAATATATTAATCTTAGGAGAAAATGGAACGGGAAAAGATCTAATTGCAAAGGCTATACATGCTAACTCACATCGTAAGAATAAACCTTTTGTAAAAGTTGATGTCGGAGCTTTAACCTCTTCTTTATTTGAAAGTGAACTTTTTGGATATAAAAAGGGGGCATTTACTGGAGCTAATGAAGATAGAATAGGTCGCTTCGAAGCAGCGAATGGTGGAACACTGTTCTTGGATGAAATCGGAAACATTACTTTAGGACAGCAGGTACGCCTTTTAAGTGTATTACAAAATCGTCAAGTAATTCCTTTGGGATCAAACGAAGCCATAGATTTAGATATCCGACTCATTTGTGCAACTAATCTGGCTCTTAGTGATCTTGCAAACGAACATAAGTTTAGAAAGGATCTCATTTATCGTATTAACACTGTAGATATTATTGTTCCTCCTCTTCGTGATCGCGGAACTGACATTACGCTAATAAGTCACTACTTTATTAATATTTACGCCGAAAAATACTTTAAAGAAACCTTTAAATTAAGTCCAGAGTTTATTAAAAAATTAAAATCGCATTCTTTTCCTGGTAATGTAAGAGAGTTACAATATGTATTGGAGCGCTCAGTAATTATGGCAGAAAGCAATGTGCTTAAAGAAGAAGACCTAGTTTTTTCGGCTATAGAGCGAAGTACTCCTGCTTCCAACAATAAAATTGTAAATCTTGAAACATTGGAAAAAAATACAATTTTAAAGGTTATAGAAAAGAATAATGGTAACATTTCAAAATCTGCCAAAGAATTAGGTATTACGCGTACTGCATTATACCGTAGACTACATAAATATGATCTATAGGTCGTTCTTTTTCTTCCTCATTCTTCGAGTTATCCTGTTACTACTTTCTGTAACTTCAATTGCTTATGGGATTACAAAACCGAGTAATTACATAATTATTGGAGGCTCATTTTTAACGTTAATCATAAGTTATAATTTGTATCAATTTGTTGCGAAACGATTTGTAGAAATAGACGATTTCTTTGAAGCTGTAAAGTACAGAGATTTTTCTCGTTGGTTTAGTGAAGAACACGGAACATCAGATATTAGAAAACTGCACAGAGGCTTTAATCTGGTAAATAAAACTTTTAAAGATATTAATAACGAAAGACAAGCCCAATTCCTTTATTTACAAAAGATATTGGAAATGGTAGATGTTGGAATAATTGCCTATAATCTTGAAAATGGCGATGTGCTATGGGCTAACGACTCCATACTAAATACTTTGGATCTTCCTTCCTTTAAAAATATTCGATTCGTTGAAAAAAGACGTGCTCAGTTATATGAAGAACTTTTTGAAATTTATCATTCTAATTATAGGTCAATGACATTAGAAATGAGAAATGAACAGCTCAAAGTACTAGTATCAAATACTATTTTCCAGATGGATGATGAGTCTTTTAAACTTATAGTTCTTCAAAATATTGAGAATACACTGAATAAAAATGAGTCAGAAGCATGGAAAAAATTGTTGAGTGTAATGACCCATGAGATCATGAATAGTATTGCTCCTATTTCCTCTTTATCTGAAACATTACAAACCGAAGTTGAGTTAAAGTTGAATAATCCTGATACTTTTCAATTAAATTTAGAAGACTTAAATGCTGGTATAACGAGTATAAAAAAGCGTAGCCAAGGTTTAATGAAATTTGCAAAGACTTATAGAACTCTTAACAAAGTAAGTCAAATTTCTAAATCTCGAATACTAATTAATGACCTCTTTGAAAGCATTAATAATTTATTAAAACCATCGCTTAGTCAAAAAGAAATTATTCTGGAATTCAAAAATGTGAACTCAAAGCTGGAAATCAATATAGACACCCATCTAATAGAACAAGTACTCATCAACTTAATACTTAATGCAAGAGACGCATGTGATAGTAAAGAAGATGCCAAAATTGTAGTATCGGCCGAAAAATTTAGAGAAGGTGTTCAGATCAAAGTTACAGATAATGGGGCTGGTATTCCAACTGAGATTCTCGAAACCATTTTCGTCCCATTTTATAGCACAAAAAAGACGGGAAGTGGAATCGGCCTAAGCCTGTCAAAACAAATTATGATGTTGCACAATGGCCGAATTCAAGTGCAAAGCGAAGAGGGTAAAGGCACTATAATGAGTTTATTTTTTGATTAATAATACAACTACCTTGAATATTTAAAGCAAAGATATTATTCTTTCAATGCTTTGCTATTATTTTGGTGTTGAGTATCTTAATCAACGATCTTTTCCTTATTTTTCTTATCTTTCATAGGTAATTGGTTCAAAACCAACCAAAATGTCAACCAACCACTCTATTTTTCTTATCAGGCTTTTACTGATCTTTTTTTTAGGCATATCTATTACAGTTCACGCAAAACAAAATGTAAAGGAAGGAAAGGTTATCAATTTAAAGAAGGATAACAAGGAAGTTACATCTAATCCAAATGTAATTATTACCAGAGCCAATGGAGCAATTACGGAAGGAATTACAAAAGACAAAACCAAGCTCCAAAAAGGTGATGTAATAAAAATTCCTGATGATGTTGAAGTCTGGATAGAAGTTGTAGATAAAGAAAACACTCTTAAGATTAAAGGTGAGAAAACGATAGTTTTTGGAATCTCCAAGTTTCGTGTTTTAGCAGGTAAATTTGGTAGTTGGTTAAGTGCGAGATTTAAAAAGTCTTTTGGCAAGGTATTAGTCTCTAATCCGAACAATTCAAAAAGCTTAGCAACAAGAAAGACTGAGTTTATAGTTGAAGTCGACCAAGATAGCACCACATTTAAACTTATTGAAGGAGTTGTCTCTATAAATGAACGAAAAAAAATATTATTTAGGGACGACGAACTAGAAAAAATAGGAGCACTCAGTATTGATGGTTTGGCAGGTAAAAATGACTATAATAGATCACTTTTTGTAACTGAAATTTCCCAGTTTTTAGATATTAACAATGACATTGATACTTTGCAAACAAGTCATGAAGAATTTCTAAATTCAGAAACTGCTGTGGATAGTTTTTTTAACAAGCAATTGATAGCGCATAAAAAAAGGATAAGACGATCTGGATATTACTCTAAAAAAGGTTTTACCAAACTAAATAGGGGAGATTTAAATAATGGAAAGATACTTTTTGAAAATGCTATAGCAGAAGAAGAAATTACGATCGAAGAGTTGATTCAGTCGTCCTTGTTAATAACCGAAGGATACTTTAGAAATAAAGATTTAGACCAACGTAAAGCGTGGTTAGACACGGCAATTCATTTTATAAAGATTGCAGACAGTTTGAGTCGTGAGAAGAAAGAGTATTTTATGAAAAATCATGATCCAGAATTAGCCAATGTATATCTGAATGATGAAATCCAGACCAACGAATATTTTTCTTGGGGTTATACAGTGAAATTGCTTATCAATGGGTGTCTTGAAAGTCCAAATGAAGACCCACGAAAATATATTAGAGAAGCTAGACGACTGAAAAACCAATTAAAAAAACTAAATAATTAACAGTGGACTTCTTGAAAAAAACTATTCGTTCTGTAAAACAAAATAGGTTCCTCAAATTTTTATCAGTTTTTCTTATTGTTTTGTTCATTATTTCTCTGGTAGCAGATAGAGGTTTTCGGTATTTAGATCTTTGTGCTTACAAGTACTTCTATTTTAATCAAGAATATGAGGAATTTAACTCAGATGAATTTTATGTAATCGATGTTCCAGTTGAAAAAGAAGATGAAAAGGATACTCCATTATTGTATCGAAAAAAGATTGCTAAATTGTTAGATCATGTGAACAGCTTAGTAGATACTTCAGAAGACGAAGTTCCTAACATAATTCTGGATTTCATTTTTGGCGGTAATCAAAATGGTGTTCCAGAGTTGCAGCAAGCGATCAAATCATTAAATGAAAAAAGAGTCAATGTCTATGCTGTTTATGAAATCAAGGAACTTGGTGATTTTTTGGAAAACGAGTCCTACCACGCTACAACACTTTACGATAACTCTTTTCATCATGGTCGCTTACACACTACTGTTACCAATTGTTGTGGTGTTATTTGGTATAAGGCCTATTATAATTATAAAACTGATGAAGGTAAAGAGATAAAGGTTAATGCAATGCCTTTACAGGTTGCCAGTGACTTGAATTCCTATATTGACATCACTGAAAAACCTGAAACCATAATCCTACCTTATGGTAATATGCAAGGGCTAATAGATAATACCTGGTCCTATAGTCGAATTCATAATGAAAATTCGTTAGAAAGGATATACGAACTTAAATTAAAAAATACCGTTGAGCCTGATAACAATTATCTTAACCCAACGGGATTTGATGTGAATGGTAAAACCATAATCATTGGAGACTTATCAAAAGACGTGCCTTATGAAGAAAATGGTTATAAACTTAAAGGTCCCTATTTGCTGGCTTGGGCTATTTTTGATCAATTGAAGGACAATGAGAGTTATAAAGAGCCTATTGATAATATTTGGTTACAGTTTTTTATAGTTATCATTGGAGTTGTGCTAATTACAATAATGTATGACTGGATCTATAAACGTTTTAAAAACTTAAAATCTAAACCTATATTAATTATACTACTGATATTAATAGTTGGAGGCCTTTTTTTATTTATACTACTTCAATTCCCAATTGATAATAAGATAATAAGACCAAGCTTTCCGGCAGTGAGTATGGCATTGACTGCTATTTTTATTGGAATCTATAAGCATAAATTCATTAAAGATCCAACTGCTGAAGGAGGAGGAATCGATGATATATTTATTAGTTATTCTCGCATGCACAGTGATTGGGTAACACAATATGTTATAGACTATTTAAAAAATTATAAGACTAAGAATGGCAAAAGCATAAAAATTTTCTTTGATGTGGAATCGATTCGGGCAGGGGAAAATTTTACAGCAAAAATAAGGGAAAGGATATTCAATTCAAATGCATTCATGCCTATTGTTTCCTGGCCAGAGTACTTTGATAAGGACAGAATATATTGCTTACTTGAGTTTGAACAGGCTGACTCAAGAATAGTGGCCAATAATATGGAAATGTTTCCAATAACCTATGATATCAATTATATTCCTAAGCAATATCGAACCATGAATTGGATTATTGTTGATAAGGACAATCCTCAATTCTACGAGAAATTAGATCAATGGTTGGAATCAGTCTTTGGAGGTGATTAAAAATTATAAAGCTATATATCACCCATAAGGCTAAGAAATCAATTAAAATCTCCAATCAACTCCTTACAATAAGACGCATTTCATCCCAAAAATCCTACACTTTATATGATATTTTACTTTCTAGTGAATGTTTATGCTAAATTGTATGTTAGAAAAACAACCAACAATCTATCCATTATCTGATTTATAATTTGACACAGTAATATAATTACTTATGGTGTTAATAAATCTGTCCGTACTTCTTATTGCATGGTCATATATTATCAATTGACAATTAAATGCAAAAATTATTCGTTAGAACCATTTTTAGTATACTCCTGCTATGTTTTGTAAGTACCATTCAATCTTATTTGAAATTTAATTCTAACAATAATATCGGTGATACTTTATTGAAGACAAAGCGCACGATTGCTCTAAATTCAGCGAAAAGCGTAGCCAATAAATTTGAGATCAAATGTCCACCAAAAATAGAAGTAAAGTGCGAATTTGATATCCCTAAACCTAATATAGAAGATGTTAAGGTTTACAAATATGATGAAAAAGATAAAATAACTGTAAAGTGGATCGATGATAAGAGTGATAAAAAAAAATGCGCTGAGATCATTACACGAACATATATGGCGAGTGATCAATATGGAAATACCGAATATTGCTCTCAGGAGATCATTGTTAACGACACCGAAAATCCTAAGATTATTGCCATTAAGGATTTTGAATTGAGTGAATGCAATACTCCTTGGCCCAAATACTTAACTACAACTTGGACAGATAATTGCGATAAAGGTGGTGAAGTCACTTCCGATGAAGGTATGGACGACGGAACCAGTGAAGATGGTTGCTACCAATATCGACTTTATACCTTTACTGCAACTGATGAATGTGGAAACACTGCTACTATCTCAACACGTCTAACTAGAAAGTATGATGTGACTCCCCCAGAAATTGTTGAAGTCGAAGACTATACATTGGAAGGTTGCAATGCCGATTGGCCTACCTATTTATCAACTTCATATACCGATAATTGTGATGGTGATGGTATTGTGATATCTGATCAAGGTGTTGACGACGGAACCAGTGAAGATGGTTGCTACCAATATCGACTGTACACCTTTACGGCAACCGATGAATGTGG
>JAXOFM010000008.1:0-48736 GCA_044841755.1 Flavobacteriaceae bacterium LMIT009 | reverse complement strand
TCAGTTACATCTCCAGTAACTCCAACCGAAGCGTCGTAGTTACAATCAGCATCGGTGAATATTTCTATATCTGCAGGCGCGGTGAATGTAGGCGCAGTGTTATCAGATACCGTGATCGTTTGTACTTGATCGTCTGCTTTGTTACCACAGTCATCTACTAGTGACCAAGTTCTAGTGATCACATAAGTTCCTTCACAAGGACCATCGGCGATACTATCAGAGAAGGTAGCCTCTAATCCAGTAGAACAGTTATCATCTTCATCAGTTACATCTCCAGTAACTCCAACCGAAGCGTCGTAGTTACAATCAGCATCGGTGAATATTTCTATATCTGCAGGAGCAGTGAATGTAGGTTTAATATTATCAGACACTGTAATGGTTTGGTCATGAGAAGTTTCATTACCACACTCGTCAGTTAATGTCCAAGTTCTAGTGATTACATAAGTACCTTCACAAGAACCGTCAGCCACATCATCGACATAAGTTGCATCAAGACCAGTAGAACAGTTATCAGCTTCATCAGTTACATCACCAGTAACGCTTACAGAAGCATCATAGTTACAGTCAGCGTCAGTAAATATTTCTATATCAGCAGGTACAGTAAATGTAGGTGCTGTAGTATCTTGTACAGTTATAGTTTGTGTATGCGAAATTTCATTACCACATTCATCAGTAGCTGTCCAAGTTCTAGCTAGTGTATAGTTAGAAGGACAATCACCATCAGTTCTTATTTCTTTGAAAACAACTTTAACATCAGAATCGCAATTATCCTTTGCTGTTAACTTCTCTTCTTTAGGCACGTTATCACATTCTACCGTAGCATCAGCAGGTAAAGCTTCCACGAAAGTAGGTGCAGTAGTATCTTGTACAGTTATAGTTTGTGTATGTACAATCTCATTTTTGCAAGAATCAGAGGCCGTCCATGTTCGTACAATAGTATAGTTATCGTCACAAGAACCTGCGACAATTTCTTCATTGAAATCTATTTTAATGTCAGTATCACAATTGTCCGTAGCTGTTAGTTTTTCTTCCTTTGGAATTTTATTACATTCAGCTGTTGTATCACCTGGTAAAGATTCAACAAAACTAGGCGCTTCATTATCGCTAATTGTAATTGTTTGTGTTGCTATATGTTCGTCTCCACAAAGATCAGTTATTGTAAATGTTCTCGTTACTTTTATAGGACATTTACCATCCATTTCATCAATATATGTAATGGTGTCAATAACATTTTCTGGTTCGGAGCAAGAACCAGCAAATGCAGATCCACCTTCGTCCATAAATTGATTCAGTGTAATTGTAGTAAGTGTTTCTGAGTATTGTAACCCTGTAATATCATCGGTGTCACATCCCTCTATGTCATCATCTTCAGGTGCTTTCATGATTATTTCACATGGTAAAGTTAACTGACAAGAAGGAGTAACTGTAAGCAAAGCTATAGTTCTCCCCAAAATAGAATTTGTACATCCCGTAGGGGCTGTGTCTGTAACCGTTAAAATTATTTTGTAAACCGTTGTTTCCGTTACTGGTGGAATTGAAAGGAGTACTTTTTCAGCATTGTCTGGACTAAAATCTAAAGGTAGATTATCACCAGAGACAATTTCCGATTCCCATTTATATAATAAATTACCATAAGGTGCATCTACAACCTTAGCGGTTAGGGATATGTCTGTTTTTTGATGAACTGTTATTGAAGTTGGTAAATCTGAAACAGTAATCATTGGTGCTGTTTCAAGAGCTGATTGAATCAAGAAATTACCAAATATCCTGCGTTCAGCAATATATTGCTGTGCATTACCATTATTTTGAGAGTTTATATGGGAACCCTGGTAAAGCACACTACCATAATCAGTATTTCCAAAAGCAGGTCCATAGGCTACAACAGCAGCACGCCCCGGAGACCTTGAAGGAATATGACTATTAGTAGGATCGTATATACTTACAGTAGTAGTTGATCTCCAACCTCCGTTTGCTCCCCCGTTTCCTCCGACGGTTTGAAAAGGAAGATAGATACGTTCTGAGTTTCCATTCATTGCCTGATGACTCTCACCAATGAATTGCATAACTTCATCTGTAGCTGTATTTATATCGTACAGAACTGTATTATCGTTAAATGTGTTATTATGTTCTTCAATTTTATTTCCTATTGCAAAAGTGCTTAACCATGGATAATCTTGTCCGACATTTTTAAGTTCTTTATAAGGCAGTAATCCAGAGTTTGATAAAAAGTTAAGTTGAATATCATTAGTGGTCGTAAGGACATTCTCCGTTAGACTAACATCGTGACATCCCATCCATACATTACCACCATTGGTAACAAAATTATATAGAGCATCAACATCTGCTTGCGACCAATTTTTATTTGGATCGGTGTGATGAGATAATACATAAAGCTCGTCACAAGAACCTACATCAGTAGGTAAAGCTCTTCTAAAAGAATCTTTAATTCCTGCAGGATTATAGAATGCTTCTTCAATATCAGTAATTTCATTAATATCGCCATCTTCAGGATAAACTACGGTATTAGAAAAACGCGTAATCATTCCTCTAACTGGAGCATTATTAATTGCGTCTAGATTCCAGTACACCGTTAGCCCAGGATTGTCACTTTGCCATTGCTCAATAATACTGTGCGCCTGAGATATATATTCAGCCGGAATTAGAAATGGTCCGGCTTTTAAATTTTTTGTAATTGAAGTGCTTCCTGTTCTTGTAGTTGTTCCCTTAATTGTAATGTCGGTTTGGTCAACTTTATTAGAAGCATTTTGAAAATTCTTATTCGGATTAATAATCCAATAAACAGGAATGTCATGATTGGTTACCAAATCATATACAAGTCCGTATGGTCTTAATGCGTTATTTTGGGTTTGAGGAACGATACCCATATCAATAACACAAGCACCTTGATCAAAATTAGTATAAGTTGTTTGGCCTAATAGCTGATGAGAAAACATTACTAGTATTAAAACTAGAAAAGATGTTAATCTCAAACGACGTAATTGTTTTTTCATATCGTTGGTATTTAACAGCATTGATATTTTTCAATATCATTTTTGCTATTTAACAATTAATGTTAACTAACGAATATGACCTCGGTTCTAAATACTATGTTGTATAATAGCATTCAGCATCAATATTATGTCTTGAGGGAAATGCATTGGTTAGATGCATAGGCAATAATGGTTGAACTAGATTTGGGGTCATTATTCAAATATTACTAATCAAAAATAAATCTTAAATTGCCAACGTGGCAAATTATATGTTAAAGCGCTAAAATAGTCGTTAAAACGGACAAAAACAACATTTTGTCGATAAAAAATGCATTTAAACGGTATTTTATGAAGAAAATTATTTTTGTAAGGCATGCAAAGTCATCTTGGGAGTTTGATCTTCCAGACAATTTAAGGCCGCTGAAAAGACGCGGTATTACTGATGCGAACCTAGTTGCTGAAGAGTTTTTAAAGTATAAAATTCGTCCTCAAAAAATATTTTCCAGCCCAGCGATTCGCGCAAGAAAAACCTGTGAAATATTTGTAGGAAAATCTGAATTTGACATCAATAATATTGAAATAATTGACGATTTATATGATTTTGGTGGCTCTAGTGTTATCAATTTTATTAAATCACTAGATGAAAGTCTTGATAAAATTATGATTTTTGGACACAATCATGCATTTACTTCTATAGCAAATAGTTTTGGTTCGGAGTATATTGAAAATGTACCAACTTCTGGGTTATTTAAACTAGATTTCAATGTAAATAGTTGGTCTGAATTGAATCAAGGAGTTACCTCATTAACTATTTTCCCAAGAGATTTGAAGTAGTTGATTTTTAATTCATCTAAATCCAAAATATTGAAGCTTGAAATAAAAAAATATGGAGCCATTGATATTGGTTCAAATGCAGTTAGATTATTAATAGCCATAGTTCTTGAAGAGGATGGTAAGCCTACAAGATTTAAAAAGAATTCTTTAGTTCGTGTTCCTATTCGTTTAGGTGCCGATGTTTTTGTGAATCAACTTATTTCTGATGAAAACTTAACACGTTTACAAGACACTATGTTAGCTTTTAAGTTATTGATGAAGTCGCATAAAGTTGAATGTTATAAAGCTTGTGCTACTTCAGCAATGAGAGAAGCTGCTAATGGTAAAGTCATAACAGAAGAGATTTTTAGAAATACAGGTATCCAAATCGATATAATTGACGGACATGAAGAAGCAACAATCATTGCAGCAACAGATATCAAAGAATATATAAGTAAAGACAGGAACTATTTATATGTTGATGTTGGAGGTGGAAGTACTGAGTTTTCAATTATTCATAACAGAAATAAAATAGCTTCAAAATCTTTTAAAGTGGGAACAGTTAGATTATTGAACAAGCTTGTAAAAGAGAAGACTTGGGATAAACTTGAAGAATGGATCAACGAGCAAACAAAAAACTATGAAAAGGTTGATGTTATAGGTTCTGGCGGGAATATTAACAAGATATTCAAAATTTCTGGTAAGGCTATGGGTAAGCCGCTTACTTATTTTTATCTGTCCTCATATTATAAGAAATTACAAACCTATTCATATGAAGAACGCATTTCTGAATTAGATTTAAATCAAGATAGAGCAGATGTTATTATTCCTGCTACAAGAATATATTTGTTAGCCATGAAATGGAGTAAAGCAAAGCATATTTATGTTCCTAAGATTGGGCTTTCCGATGGGATAATAAAAAGTATGTACTACAAAACAGTCGAAAGTAATACAATTCATTAACCATGTACTGTTTCTTTTTTTCCAAGTTTTTTTATGATTTCAGCCTCATAATCTAATAGATCTTGCCATTTTTTATCAACTTCATTTCTATCACCATATTTTCTTGCATAGCCCAAAAACATAGTATAGTGGTTAGCTTCGCTAATCATGAGTTTTCTATAGAATTTGGCTAATTTTTTGTCTTCCAGTTCTTGTGATAGTAATCTAAATCTTTCACAACTTCTGGCTTCAATAAGAGCTGCATAAAGAAGCCTATGTACTAATTGAGTAGTTCTGCTGCCACCTTTTGGGAAGAATTTAAGTAGTTGAATAACGTATTCATCTTTCCTATCTCTACCTAGTGTCCATCCTCTTTCTAATATTAAATCATGAACCATTTTAAAGTGACTCATTTCTTCTTTAACCAGCTCAATCATTTCTTGAACTAACTCTGTGTATTCAGGAAAACTTACTATTAAGGAAATTGCTGTGCTTGTTGCTTTTTGCTCACAAAAGGCATGATCGGTAAGAATTTCTTCAATATTTTTTTCTACAATGTTTACCCAGCGAGGGTCAGTTGGTAGTTTTAGTCCAAGCATGATATTAGATGTCTAGGTCAAAAGTTTTACGCAATAGGTCAATATTTGGGTTTTTTTCTTTCAGCTTTTCATATTTTTCAACAGGAGTATAGGCATATTGCTTTTCCAGCTCTTCATTTACTGTGATATCTAAGTTGATATCATAATTATTCAGCTTTTTTCTTAAATGTGATAACAGATCATATTGCTGACGTTCTAACTCTACTTTGTTAGTAGCATTAGGAAGTTCAAGACATATTGTTGTTTCTGATAATGTTGGTGTATCAATGCAAAGAATGGAAGCTAGATTAAACTTACCTTGCTTTTCAATCTTACCTACAAAATTATTCCATTCGCTCTGCATTTGTTCCTGTGTAAAAGCTTCCCTAGGTAGGTCTTCATCTTCGAGCACAACATCCATTTGCTTGATAAGATGTTCTTTCTTCTTCTTAATACTACTTAATGAAAGTCCTGAAGTAGATTTATTTTGCCTGTTAAGAATAATTTTTGGTCGTTCTTGAGTTAGCTTATTAGCTATTTCAGTAGTTGGAGAAACTCTTGCCTTTTCTGAGATGGATTCCTTTTCTATTTCCTTTTGTTCAGGTATTGGAAGCTTGTTTTCTTTTTCTACAATGGCTTTCTCAACATCAACCTTAATGCCTTGAAATCCTTTTTGTTTGAAATAAGAGGGAGGAATTATAAAACGGCTAAGGTTTTTTTTTTCTCCATCAAAAGTGATAGAGGCTAATTGCATTAAGCACAATTCAACCAACAATCGCTGATTTCTACTGGTTTTATATTTTAGATCACAATCATTGGCTAATTCAATACCTTTTAATAGGAAATCTTGAGATGTTTTTTGAGATTGTTCTAGGTATTTGACTTTTGTTTGGTCACCAACTTCCAATAAATCAATGGTCTGTGGTGTTTTACAAACAAGAAGATCTCTAAAGTGAGAAGCTAGGCCAGCAATGTAGTGATGCCCATCAAATCCCTTAGAAATGGTGTTGTTAAATAGCAATAGTAATTCTGGTATTTTATTCGCTAGTATTAAATCGGTGCTTTCAAAGTAGGTATCGTAATCGAGTACGTTCAAATTTTCGGTTACGGCTTGTCGTGTTAATTGTTTGCCCGAAAAACTTACCACCCGATCAAAAATAGAAAGGGCGTCACGCATGGCTCCATCTGCTTTTTGAGCAATGATATGTAACGCATCGTCCTCGGCATCAACACCTTGCGCTTCAGCAATATATTTCAAGTATTCTTTTGCATCTTTAACTGTAATTCTCTTAAAATCAAATATTTGACATCTTGAAAGAATCGTTGGAATTATTTTGTGTTTTTCGGTTGTAGCGAGTATGAAGATACAGTGCTTTGGAGGTTCTTCTAATGTCTTTAAAAAGGCATTAAATGCCGCTTGTGAAAGCATGTGCACCTCGTCAATGATATACACTTTAAACTTCCCTACTTGTGGTGGAATTCGAACCTGATCTGTGAGGTTTCTAATGTCATCAACAGAATTATTAGAGGCGGCATCTAGTTCAAATATATTGAAGGCATAGTCTTCATCAACATTCTCATTACCGTCACTATTAATCATTTTCGCCAAAATACGTGCGCAGGTAGTTTTACCAACACCTCTAGGGCCTGTGAACAACAGTGCTTGGGCTAAGTGATTATTTTCAATAGCATTAAGAAGGGTATTGGTGATAGCCTGCTGGCCCACAACATCTGCAAAGCTCTGAGGTCTATATTTTCTAGCCGATACAATAAAATGCTCCATTGAAAAATCTTAGAATAACAAAGTTAAAAATTCAGTTCAAAATTAAGAATTGACATCCTTAAAATTGAGAGGAGTTATTAACAATTTGTGTACTTTTGCAGACGCAGTAAATCGCCTTATCGCTGTGACGTCTTTGACGTGATGGAGGAAAGTCCGAACACCGTAGTGCAAACATAATGGTTAACGGCCATCAACCGAGAGGTTAGGAAAAGTGCAACAGAAAGTATGTACAGGTAATGCTGTAGTGAAATCAGGTAAACTCTATGTGGTGCAATGCCATGTATACCAGTGTTTGAGGGTTGCACGCCCAATGCTGGAGGGTAGGCAGCTAAAGTGTATTGGTAACAATACATTCAGATAAATGATAAGGGCTCAGTAGAGTACAGAATTCGGCTTATAGATTTACTCAAAAATAAAAAGTGTGGCTTTATGCCACACTTTTTATTTTAAGTATACTTGTTTACCTATTCTCCATCACCATCCTCCGCTTCTTCTGCACTCGCAGCCCCAGCCGCAGCAAGAGCGGCAAATTCAGCGTTTAATTCGGTGCCATCATAGTAAACGTGCTCTGCAACAATTTTACCGTCAGCAAATCGAACCGCTATATGCACAGGTATCGCTAACGTCTTATTGTTTGCTGCAATAGTTCCGTTATGTAGTCCCCAGAAGTAAACCCATGTTTCGTCATTTTTGTCTACAACCATTTCTATATGAGCTTCATCATGGTCAAAACCATATGAAGACATTGCCCCAGACATTTCTTTTAAACTTGCAACCCGCTCACTAACATTCATGGGTTCTGATGAGTTTACATAAATTTTGGCGGTATCGGCAAAATGCGTTACCCAGGTATCCCAATCTCCAGCCTCGTATGCAGCAATTCCCTCCTTCAAGGTGTTGGTTTCATTTGACTCTGCAAAATAGCGTTGCTCTTGGTTGCACGCAATAACAGTGATTGATAATAGAATTAAATAAATTAGTTTTTTCATTCTTGTTGGTTTTAGTGTTAATTAATTTGATTTTGGTGTGTATCCTAATTCTGGTCTTATCATACCAGTTATTTCTTCAAATTTTATAGCTTTACTCATTAGATTTCCAAACACGGCTTGTGCATCAGGACCTAATAGCTCATCGTTAGCGGCTCCGCGTTGCTCCATGTCAACAGGGTTTTTTGCGGCTACAGCAACCATGAAATACGAATCCATGTTTCCAAATCCGCTTCTATAGACTCTGTAATAACTCTTAGAGCCTTTATCAGCAAACATTTGCTTCACCTTTTTAAAGGCGTCATTCATAGCGCCTACATTTCCTGGTGAAACATAAACATAATAGAACTTTCTAAAGTTTTCACCATCTGGTGTTTGGGTGATACCATCAGGCATATACGTGAGTTCCTTATCCATAAAAATCACATAATCTCCATGCTGATCGTAACATTTGTTAAATGGTGCGAATAGTGCACTGGCAGCTTCATTTCCAATCTTGTCAGATAGTGCAGCAAACGGATTACCATCTAATTGCGCCATATTTGCAATAGGAGTCACAGATAAATATCTAAAATCATCGGTACTGGTTGTCAACCAGCCATAACCTTGGATATCATTCTCCCTCATGGCATCGGCGAGTGCTTTAGCCGTTTTTTCATATTCAAGTACCATTGATGGTTTTACACGGTCTTCATGAACGTGGTAGGCCTGAAATCTGTCATTGTCTTGGGCAGCAAGTGTAGACAAAAAGAAAAGTGCAAAGATTGATGAAATGAACTTTGATTGTAGTGTTCTCATAATAATGGTTTTGTTGATTAATAGTAATACCAATCATCATAAATGGAAGGAACACGAATAGAAAAGAGAACAACAATAACTCAGTAAAATTGATATCAAAGAAGAACTAGGACAACGAAGTACTGATTGTAATTTACTGAAAAAAAACGACTTACGAAATAATTATTGCACTTTAGTTGTCTTCCATTTCGAAGAAGCTGAAAGAATTCCCTCCATAACTCTTTGTAAAACTAAAATGCTCTTGTGTAGACAAATCGGTGTGTTTTGAGTGTTCAATAATCAACATTCCTTGGTCTTCGAGTAGGTTATTCTTAAACACTAGATCTGGAATTTGTGCAAATTCTTCTAACGAGAAATTATAGGGTGGATCTGCAAAAATGATGGTATGTTTTTGCTTGGTTTGTTCCAGAAACTTAAATACATTGCTTTTTAAAGCATGTATGGGCATTTCAAAGTTATTGGCCGTGCTGGTTATGTATTTAATACAGTTGTAATTGTTATCTACTGCTATAATTCGTTGCGTACCTCTTGAAGCAAATTCATAGCTGATGTTACCCGTTCCTGAAAAAAGATCTAGAACCGATATTTCATCAAAATAATAATAATTATTTATAATGTTAAATAGTGATTCTTTCGCCATGTCTGTCGTAGGGCGAACCGGTAAATTTTTAGGAGGTGTAAATCGTCTTCCTTTATAGGTTCCTGAAATAATTCTCATCAGAAGCTGTTTAAGATTACAAAATCTTGTAAACACTTAATCTCTAATTCATCAGCTAATTCCAGCTTAGTATTAGGTATATGTATAGAAACATCTCTAACATATTTATAGGTTATTTGAAATAACTCATTATTCTCATCTATATTTCCAATAATTTCTATTGGGAATTCTTCCGGATTCATTTCAAGTTGTTCAGCTGTGAAAAGAATGTAATAAATAAAGTCTTCTTTTGTGCTAAACTCAAAAGTGTTGTATAATCTAAGTTGTCCATTTTCAACAATAACGATCTCAAAGTGATGATCACTCAAATGAACATACATTTTATTTTTTATTGAGTTCTTCTCAATACTTAAAATATTCTCAATGACTATAGTGGAGAAGTGCTTGAACTCAAATTCACCAAATTTGTCGTATAAAAAATTATTTATGTTTACATATGGTACATACACATTAACAGCGTCGTTAGCTTGCATTTGATCATATGTTATGTAATCTGACCTCAGTATTTTAGAATTAAACTTTAAATAGTCAGCTAAAAACTCTTCATTAAACAAAGGTTTTGGTACTAACGAAGATAACTCATTGTCATGAACAACCGAGACGTTTTTAAAAGATTGCTTTAATGCAGATTCTGTATTAAACTGGTGCGTAAGTCTGTCTAGAACATCACCAGGGTTCAACTTTTTCTCAAATAAGAAACTTTTGTAGAATACTATAGTGTTTATATCCTTATCTAGGATACAAAAAGAAAGTCCATTCAGGCTAACCTGAATGGACAATAGTTTATCTTTGTTTTGTTCTATTTTACTGCTTTTTTGAGTAGTTTTTTGGCCAGTTTCCATTGGTATTTACTTCTTCCATTGAACCAACTGTGATAGCATCACCATTTACTCCATCTACAGAAACTACTTCATTCTCTTTAGAGACAAGATTCTTATCTTGATCAAAAAGAATTACTGACTTAGGTGCTCTTGCTTCAAACACAGGAATTTGCATTCCGTTTTGCTCAAGTAAACCTGCTTTAAGTTCAAATTTTGCTCCTGGTTCAGCCGATGGAATGTTCATCATTGTTTTATATCTAGGGTCTGCACCAAAAAGAGAATCTTTTACTGCTACGAAACCTAAAGTATCTACAATTACCACATCCTTATACATTTCTACACCCCCAAAACGTCTTGTTTGTTCAACATCTAAAACAGATGAATCACGACGTTGAGTTAATGTAAATTGTGCCGTATCAATAAATTTCACTAAGTCATCCCAATTACCTTGGAATTTTCCTGTTACTGTTCTATGAGCTAATTGTGCATCTCTAATGTCAATTAGATTTGTAATAACTTCAGAATAACGTCTATCTTTTAGTTTATTAAACTTGATTTCTCCGTAAACAGACATAAAAGTGGTATAAGCTAAATAACCAATTAATACCCAAAGTACAATCATAATAACTGGTTTTGCTTTTTTAGGAACAAATTTGTCAATTACCCATACTATTCCTATCGTAGCAGCAATTACAACAACAGCTGTAATAATTAATGTTAACATAGTGATTTATTAAATTTAATTAATGGACTATCGCAAATCTACAATTTTTTTTTATTCACGAAAGTTATTGTTAGTAAAAATCATTTTTATCTTTGATAAATTCAAAGTTTGTAATAAATCTTCATGAATTCTTCAGAGTTTAACTCACTTTTATTAAAGAATTTTCCGTTCACACCCACCTTAAAACAAAGTATTGTTTTAGAGCATCTTTCAAATTTTATTTTTGATTCGTCTCCTTCATCATTATATGTTTTAAAAGGATTTGCAGGAACAGGTAAGACTACAATTATTGGAACCATAGTTACAAACCTTTGGAAGGCAAAAAAGAGTACCATACTTATGGCACCAACAGGGAGAGCTGCTAAGGTTATTTCCAATTACTCTAACAAGGAAGCTTTTACAATTCATAAAAAGATTTATACTGCAAGATATTCTAAGAGTGGAAAGGTTTCATTTGTATTGGCACCTAATAAGCATAAAAAGACAATTTTTATTGTGGACGAAGCTTCAATGATATCAGATATACCAGCTCAAGGTAGTTTATTTGGAAGTGGGTCTGTATTAGATGATTTGATGCAGTATGTTTATTCTGGACATCAGTGTAAATTGCTTCTCATAGGTGATACAGCTCAATTACCACCTGTTAAGCTAGACCTAAGTCCTGCACTTAATGTAGATAAGTTATCACTTAATTACCAGAAAGAAGTAACCGAAATGGAACTAGATGAAGTTGTACGTCAAGAGCAAGATTCTGGAATTCTGTTTAACGCTACATTATTAAGAGAGGCACTTGCAAATCATGGCTATGATGAATTTCAATTTGATTTAAAAGGCTTTAGCGATATTGTTCGCTTGATTGATGGTCATGATATTATGGATGCTATCAATGATGCTTATAGTCGCTTAGGAACTGAAGATACTGCCATTATTGTTCGCTCAAATAAACGAGCTAACTTATATAACCAGCAAATACGTTCACGAATTTTATTTAATGAGCATGAACTCACTGCAGGTGATTATTTAATGATTGTAAAGAATAATTACTTCTGGTTAAAACCATCTAGTGAAGCTGGTTTTATTGCCAACGGAGATATTATTGAGGTTCTCGAGGTTTTTAGTTTTAAAGAACTTTACGGATTTAGGTTTGCCGAAGTAAAAATAAGAATGGTTGATTATCCGCGTATGCGACCATTTGAAACTGTTTTGATGCTTGATACAATTGACTTAGAAACACCGTCCTTACCTTATGAAGAAGCCAATAGGCTATATCAAGAAGTGCTAAAGGATTATGAAGATGAACCTTCAAATTATCGTAAGTTTTTAAAAGTAAAAAACAATAAGTATTTAAATGCGCTTCAGGTGAAATTCTCTTATGCAATCACTTGTCATAAATCTCAGGGAGGTCAATGGAATACTGTATTTGTGGAACAACCTTATTTGCCAGAAGGAATTTCACGAGATTATTTAAGATGGTTATATACAGCTTTAACAAGAGCAAAAGAGAAGTTATATCTTATTGGGTTTAAAGATGATTATTTTTTAGAATCTTAGCTAAAAATTGTTAACAAAGAATGCAAAAATATCTTTATCAAAACATATAAAAATCAGTATTTTTGATTTCGTAATTCTAGCAATTCATGAAAGTTATTTCAATGATTCCTGCACGTTATCGTGCTTCCAGATTCCCAGGTAAATTAATGCAAGATCTTGGTGGTAAGTCGGTAATACTTCGTACATATGAAGCTACTGTTGCTACCAATTTATTTGATGATGTTTATGTGGTAACTGATAGTGAAATTATCTTCAATGAGATTACATCAAATGGAGGTAAGGCAATCATGAGTAAGAAAGAGCATGAATCTGGAAGTGATCGTATTGCAGAAGCTGTTGAAGATATAGATTGCGACATTGTAATAAATGTACAAGGCGATGAGCCCTTTACAGAACGTTCAAGTTTAGAGAAAGTACTCAATGTATTTTATGAAGATCCAGACAAAGAAATAGATCTAGCCTCTTTAATGGTCGAGATAAAAGATTGGGATGAGATTAATAATCCAAATACTGTTAAGGTAATTGTTGATCAACGCAATTTTGCTTTATACTTTTCTAGAAGCCCAATTCCGTTTCCAAGAGATAAAGAAGCTGGTGCAAGATATTTCAAGCATAAAGGAATTTATGCATTTAGAAAAGATGCTTTATTAGATTTCACAAAATTACCAATGCAATTTATTGAAGGTACTGAAAAGATAGAATGCATAAGATATCTGGAGTATGGTAAGAAAATAAAGATGGTGGAAACCACTGTTGAAGGTGTAGAAATAGACACTCCTGAAGATCTTGAAAGAGCGAAGAAACTATGGAAGTAGAATACAAGAACATAAAAGTTATTGGTTTTGATGCTGATGACACACTTTGGGTGAATGAGACCTTTTTTAGAGAAGCAGAATTAGACTTTGCTAAATTATTGAGTCCTTACGAAACGGCAAACAAGATAGACCAAGAGTTGTTTAAAATGGAAATGGATAATTTAGACTTGTATGGTTATGGTGTTAAGGCTTTTGTGTTATCTATGGTAGAATCGGCTATTGATATTTCTAATGGCAATGTGACTAATGAAACCATTAAAAAGATATTGGATATTGGAAAGTCAATGATCAATCAGCCTGTTGAGTTGTTAGATGGAGTTGAGGAAGTACTAAAGGGTTTGTCAGGAAATTATAGACTTATTCTTGCTACCAAAGGAGATTTATTGGATCAGGAACGTAAGCTAGAAAAATCTGGATTATCTAATTATTTCCATCATATTGAGGTGCTAAGTGATAAAAAAGAAGAAAATTATTCTAAATTATTGAATCATCTCGATATTAATCCTTCCGAGTTTTTAATGATCGGTAATTCCTTGAAATCAGATATCTTACCATTAGTAAATATCAAAGCACACGCAATTCATGTTCCATTTCATACTACTTGGGCGCATGAAATGGTGACAGAAGAAGAAACCAATGGTAAGGCGTATAAAACAGTAAGTAGTTTACGTGATATTTTACAATTTTTAGAGTAGTTGAGAACAATTAATATAAATACGTGGAATAGAAAGCAGCAATTTGAGCACTTTAAGGGTTTTGAAGATCCATATTTTACATTAACTATTCCTTTTGATGTTAGAGTGGCATATAAATCTTGTAAAGAAAAAGGTGTTAGTTTTTTTGCGAGATATTTACATGACTGCATTAAAGCTATTAATAGTGTTGAGAACCTGAAATATAGAATTCTTGATGGAGAAGTTGTAGTTTATGATGAAATACATGCCTCGGCTACTTTAAGTAGAGCAGACAATACTTTTGCGCTTTCTTATATAAAATATGCAGATGAGCTAAAGGAATTCATTATAAACTTAGATAACGAAAAGAAACGCGTAAGAGAAACAGGAGATTTTTACCCTCCAGATAATAATCTTGATTGTATTCATTGCTCTGCATTGCCTTGGGTGAATTTTTCTAGTAATAAAGAAGCAAAATCAGGGGTTCCAGATTCTGTGCCAAAGCTTGCATTTGGCAAAGTAATGAGTAATCCAGATGGAAGATTAACAATGAATGTTTCAATTGCTGCAAATCATGCTTTAGTGGATGGATACCATGTTGGACTATTTAGTGAAGCATTTCAAAAGAATTTAAACTTAAAATAATTACTACTTTTAGTAGTTGATAATAAAAATTGAATGAGCTATAAAAATTTCCCGATGGTGCCAAGAGTAATTTTTGGTCGTGGTAGTTTTAATCAATTAAGCGATATAATCGCCCCAAAGCGTTTAAATGTAAATGCTCCATTCATCTTTTTGGTAGATGATGTATTTAAAGGTAATGCTTGGTTAACTTCAAGGATACCTTTGTCATACAAGGATAAGATTATTTATATTTCAGCCGAAGAAGAACCTAAAACCGCTCAGGTAGATGAGCTTACCGAAAAGATCATCTTATCTCATAAAGAATTGCCTTCAGGTATTATTGGTATTGGAGGTGGGACACTTCTAGATCTTGCTAAGGCCGTATCTATAATGCTTACTAATAAAGGAAGTGCTGCCGATTACCAAGGTTGGGATCTAGTTAAAAATCCAGCAGTTTATCATGTTGGTATTCCTACCATTTCTGGTACTGGAGCAGAAGTATCTAGAACAACAGTACTTACAGGTCCCACTAAGAAGTTAGGCATTAATAGTGATTATACGCCTTTTGATCAGGTCATTCTCGATCCCGAACTAACTAAAGATGTTCCAAAGAATCAGTGGTTTTACACAGGAATGGACTGTTATATCCATTGTATTGAGTCACTAAATGGAACATATTTAAATGCATTTAGCCAGAGTTATGGAGAGAAAGCATATGATCTATGTCACGAGGTTTTTGTTGGCAATAAACTTTCTGAAGAAGAATCTCAAGATAAACTCATGATGGCTTCATGGCATGGTGGAATGAGTATTGCCTATTCGCAAGTAGGTGTTGCGCATGCCTTAAGTTATGGATTATCGTATTTATTAGGAACAAAACACGGAATTGGGAATTGCGTTGTTTTTAATCAGTTAAGTGAGTTCTACCCAGAAGGAGTGAAGCTCTTCAAAAAAATGCTAAGAGTCCATGATATAGAGTTACCAACTAAGGTTTGTGCGCATCTTGATGATCATCATTTTGATACTATGATCAATGTAGCCATGAGTCTAGAACCCCTTTGGGAAAACGCCTTGGGCAAAGATTGGAGAAACATTATCACTTACGAAAAGCTTAAGGACCTATACCAAAAGATGTAATATGCGTTGGTTATCAAAATTTATATATTATAAAGTATTAGGTTGGAAAACAGCTGGTTTTAAAGATTTTGATAGCATTCCAAAAGCAGTTATAATTGCTACTCCTCATACACATTGGCTAGATTTTCCTTTAGGAATTCTATTGCGTTCAGTACTAGGTATTAAAACAAATTTTGTAGGCAAAAGTGGATTGTTCAAATTTCCTTACGGATGGTTTTTTAGAGCCCTTGGAGGCGCGCCAGTGGTACGTACAGAAAATATGAATCAGGTAGAAGCTATTGCTCAGTTGTTTGAAGAGAGAGAACAATTTAGAATGGCTATGGCTCCAGAAGGAACCAGAAAGAAAGTGGAGAAGTGGCGTACAGGTTTTTACTATATCGCTAAAGAAGCACAAGTGCCAATAATAATGATAACTATAGATTTTGAAAATAAACAGAATAAAATTTCAGAACCTTTTTACCCTACAGATGATAAAGAGGCTGATTTTAAGTTTATGAGATCTTATTTTGAAGGCGTCAAAGGGAAGATCCCCGAATATTCTTAACTATTTGTGATCCCATGCACTTTCATCATTCTTATTGCTTGGTGATAATCCTAAAACTTCACCATCAGTATTAACTCCTAATCCCATCACTGTTCTATTAGCATAATTAAAATATGCCACCACTTGGTTTACCTCAAGAATTTCTCCGTCGTCATATCCAAGGCTTTTTAAGTAGCTGATATCTGCTTTTGAAAGTGAAGCTGCTTTTAAGGTAAGTTTGTGCGCATAATCAATAAGCGCATACTCTTTTTCTGCCAAATAATTTGGTAGTGAACCGTTTTCTATATGGTGCCTGATTTCATCAGCTTTTTTGTCATCGTTTAAAAAGCGTTTCATTCCAGCAAAATGGTGTTCGTAGCAATACTCACAATTATTAATATAACTTGTGTATGTGCCTAACAGCTCAAGCATCCAATTTGGAAAGGTATTATTACTGTGATGCAAAGCGTTTTTATACAAGCTCATATGACCTGTCAAAGTATGTGGTCTCAAGCTATGTATACTTAGCACATTATCAATTTGATTGTTAGGGCCTTTTATCTTGTTATAGATGCTTTTTAGTTTGCCTGTGGCTTCTTCAAAGCCAATTACCTTTATCCAGCTCATAGTGTACGATTAATGACTACTAAAATATGAATTTGGCATGAGATTTGATATTTAACTAGTAGGTTTAGTTTAGTAGTAAATGAAACATAAAGTAAGCACTAAAAAGCGCCTCTAAAAAGAAACATTTACATAATATAGTTTACTTAGAACCTTGAAACCTACAAAATGCAAAACCACCTTTCCCAAAAGGGTGGTTTTATATTATTAGAGTAGATGCGTAATCTATATTTTAGAAGTTCTAAATAGAATTATACTAAAACCTATTAAGGTTAAGGCATATCCAAAAACCAACCGAAAAGGCAGTGGTATGATGTGCCATAAAATGAGATTTGCTAAAACAATGATTGCTATTCCCAGTTTTTCCTTTGTTAAATAGTTTAAACTCAACAGCAATAAGCCAAGGTTAAAGACCTTAGAGCTAGGACCAATAGATATAAATGGTTTCCATATTGATGGTACCTGAGAGATATGATTAGTAAATTCTATGCGCATTTCTTCGGTAGGGAAGCTCCACCAAATAAAGTCTAATACACACATGCCAATGATGCAAACAATTCCAATCAATGTTAATGGAATTCCAACATAGCTAAAAATCTTTTTTGGAAAAGACAAAACTTGAGGTATAAGCAAAACAGCTCCTACAAGTAAAAACCAATGAGCAAAGTCAATAGGTTCTTGATTATAAACAAACTCATTCCCTTTAGTCAATATAATCTGACCAATTAAAAAGAAAATCAACCCAAGTATGAAGAGTACTCTATATATCATTATCTATTTTTTTATTTAAAATTCTTGAAGAATTAAGTCAGTTGATCTACTTGTGTAGTAGGTAAAAGGGTAATAAAGAAGCAATTAACGAATAATACTAATCTCATATTATTGAGGTTTATTAAAGGATAAATTTTAGCAGGAAATTTTACTGTACTTTGTTGGATATCTTCTTATTCTTTCTTTCTATAATCTGAGTCATTGTATTTTAGTAAAATCTCATCATTTTCTCGCACAATTGTTGCATAATCAGTATCTGAATCTACCAACTTATTTCCAAACAAACTAAATATTTCCCATTCGCTATTACCAGCCTTACCATACAATCTCTTATTTTTCAATATATTTGTAAACGTTTCTTCAGGATGTCCATCTCTGTACCATTCTCCAACAAGTAATTTTGCTAGTTCTTCATCAAAAACAAAACTTTCATGATCTACAGGCTTATCAAGTAGTTTTGCGATTTTTTTATAGCATTTTATAGCCTGTTGTCTGTATGTAATTGACCATTTTAGTTGGTTGTTTATTCCTTTATTCCAATAACCTGAAACTTCATTTTTATATCTAAAATCATTTAATAAATATTCTAATCTACTTTTTTGGTCAACTTCACTATTACTGGCATACCAAGAATAGTTTCGTCTATTAAATTCCGAGTTTTTTTCAATAAACTCACTCATATCTTTGTCATTTTTATCTACTACGGTTTTCAGGCTGCTATAAAGATGATTAAGGTCTTTAAGAACCTCCTTATATTTAGCAGGAGTAGCATCAAGGTCTTCGATAAGATTTTTGTATGCACTATTGGTTAGATTTAATGTCATATGCCAACCAGTCAATCCCCATGTTATACTTGATGCTAGCTTATTGCTTTGGTAGTCTTCTGCCGTAAAACGATCATTCAACACCAAATAAATTATTGAGTCTCTTTTATTATAATAACGCATTATTTGGGTTGTTTTGTCAATATTTGAAACTAGTTCATCCATTATATCACTAAAGATTACTTCAATTTTAGCTTCAGTCTTTCTTTGCTCATTTCTATTATTTAGGTTCAAAGCAATTAAAATACCTAATACCACAAGGATAATCTCTCCTACAGCATATATCAAATACTTACGTATTCTATTTTGGTTGATGAGGCTTTGACGGATTTTTCTAAAGAATTTTATCATTAGAAGTGGTTGGTTTCTTTAAAGGTAAGCAATTTAGAGCCAATTTATTGAGTTTGAAAATAAGGTAAGAAGGCTGTTAAGTATGTTTAGCTCATTATCCACGCAAAATTTTCTCCATTTTGCGACCCTTGGCTAATTCGTCTATAAGCTTTTCCATTTGTCTACATTGTTTATACAATTCAAACTCGTCATCTATTTCTTCAATACGATAGCCACAAACAACACCTTTGATCAGGTGTGCGTTAGGATGTATTGTGGCCTTTTGAAAAAATGTTCTAAAAGTTACTTTTTCATCAATAAGTGCTTTTAAGGCATCCTCATCAAAACCTGTAAACCATTCTAATACTTGGTGGAACTCTTCTTTTGTTCTACCATGCTTTTCTAGTCTATTCCAGTACAGTGGGTAAATAGATGCAAATATCAAATTGGCAACTCTTTCTTCCTTTTCTGTAGTAACTTTCATTTTTGTTTGATTTTGAATTGATTGTTCAACCGTTTTGTGCATTGAAGGTAGCAGCTTTATAAACACCTACTTTTTTCATAATTAGTTTTTTATTGATTCTAACGGTATTGGCTATGATTTCGTCAGGTCTTTCGTGATGAATTATAGCTATTGTTAGCAACTGATTTATGCCTATCCATTTGTTCTGATTTCTAAACACTCCCGGTCAAAAGAATTATCCAAAATAGTGAAATAACCATTCCCACCATCAAATGCGGAGATTATTTCTTTTTTCAGTCCGATTATTGTCTCAATATAAATTTAAATAAAAACCTTTCAGTTGAGTCAATTTACTAGGCATATCATTTAAAGAGAAAACCTGGCTTACGACTGAAATCACTGTCGATAATTGAATCGTCATTTTGATCAACAAAGCAAGAAAAGCACAATACTATATGGGCTTCATTACACAATAACGCAGGTTCTTTTTCCACCGTCGGACTCTTTTATCTACTACTTTTACATCAAGAAGTGCAGCACCACACACTGTAATAATCTGTTCCACTATATGGGGTGAAATTGTGTGCACCTCGATTGGTGGACGACCACGGACAGTTTTCCAAAATGGTTTTAACCTTTCCATTTTGAAGTTGTACATCTTTTCTGCAAGAGACCCTGGCTTGTGACTGGAGCCTTTTGATGTGCGTACCTGAAATAGTGCTATACCACCTGGTTTAAGTATGCGGAAAAATTCCTTGATGTATTCGACCTGATAGCGTGGCGCCATATGTTGTAACACAATATTTGTGTATACGAAATCAAAAGTGTTACTACTTAAACATTTTAGGTTAGGTTCAGTGTTAGTAATATAAGTGCATTTTTCATCGAATTTATTATATCTAATGGCACCAGCAATCATGGTGTTGGAAATATCCATCCCAGTAACCTGATCAAAGTGATAACAAAGACCTTGAGTTAATCTTCCCACACCACAACCGAAATCGAATGCAGTGCCATAGTTAATCTCAATACCAATGCTTTTCAGATAGGCAATTACTGCATTGATTTCATTTCGCCCTGTCTCAAAAAACTCATCTGAATCCCATTTATTTCCACGTTTTTTATCGTCTGTGAGAATTGCCCAGAGTGGATCTTCGGCTCCAACTTTCTCATAAACCTTTTGAACATTCTTAAGTGACATATTTATTCATTTATTTAATCTTCTTATAAAATAAATCCTCTTTAAGTTTATTTACTTGTTGCTAACGGTCTCGGCTATGAGTAGTTGCGTGGTTTAGCAACTAACTTTGCAAGTAAACACCAAGTTGGAAATTCCTGCGGAATTTCCAAAGTAGCGATTAATAAGCAATTACTTATAGCCATTGTTAGCACAAGTGTTTTTAATGTAAAATTTGTCCTCCTAAAATCACGTTTCTATTGTCTAAACTATCTTCTGAACTGAATGAACTTAATACAAATGATAGTTTTATATTTTCAGCCACGATAAGTCCTAAGGTTAATTGTCCAAAAGAAAAACTGGAATTATCAATTCCTAAATTCTCTTGATAAGTGTCTGTTCCATAAATTCCATTTATATTGAAATTCATAAAAAACCTTAAAGCATTATTGCTCAATGAAGCATCTGCGTATATGTCAAGTCCGAAAGAAGCACTTCCTGCAAAATCATCAGTTGTAGTGCCAAATTCCGGAAAATCTGCTGACCCTTTTGCAATAAATCTTGAAATTAAATTGTACTGATTATTTCTTGAGTGAACATATGCTAAAGGATATTCAAACGTTAAAACTGTATTACCTCCATAAGTTGCCAATCTTTGAAAAGCCTCTTCTTCCTTTGCTGTTTCATTATCTTCTGAAGAACTACTTGAAATCATAGAACCTAAACTAACTCTGAATATTCCTAAATTACCACTAACTAATTCTGAATATAATGAACCTGTGTTATCACCAAAAGTAAAACCTGTGTTATTCAGCACTTGAAATCGCTTTCCTGAATTTCCATAAATAAAATCGAATAATGCTCTCGACCTTTTAGCTCCAAAAGATAAAATATTTACTCTGTCATATTGTAAATAGTCTTTGGTATAGATATGATATAACGAATCTTGTTTTTTATTCAATTCATTTAGGTTTGATTGGATAACTTTCATTCTCGCCATTTTGGAGCTGATAGTTGCCTCATCATATCTATTTGCTGGATTTGGGTCGACAGAATTATTATATAAATCATTTTTAATTGTTGATAATTCAGTTATCAATGTTTCAATATCCGTTTTATTATAATTGAACCTTATAATTTCAGGTGTTTTAAAAACATTTTCAGTAGTTCCATTCAAACTAATCTGTGTTTGTGTTGAACCAGCATCAATTTCAGGTGTTGAGTTAGTGATTTTAATTCCAGATGTCTGACTTAAAACAATATTTGAAATTAAAAAAAGTAGAAGTGTAATTTTGTTTTTCATTTTATTGGTTTTTGGTTGGTTTACATTTGTGCTAACGTTTTTGTGTATGATTTGTGCGGAAATGTCCGATAGGATATTTCAGCTTCAAGTCTATTTTCAAACTAAAGATTTAATTTGAAATGAACTTCACGTGTAAGCATGAATTATACACGTTGTTGTGTGTTGGTTTTATTTCACATATAACTTTTCCTTTAAAGCAAAGTTTACAAGCACTATTACTCCAAACCCAAATAGGCCACCAAGGAATTGTCAATAAGTACTCATTCGAAATCCTCCATCAACTGTTGCTAACCAAGTTCTAGCTTCATTGTCACCCACTATTTGATTCCATGCAAACACTGCTCTAAAAACGAATAAATAAGTAATCATACTTAAATAAAAAACTAAGGATTTGTAAAGCCAATTCCGTTTAAGATTTAATAATGGGTATTGCAAAAATATTATTGGGATAGAAATAACTATGGAGGTTATCAATGATTCAATAGAATATGCATTCTAAGAACTGCCATTATTCACCCAGAAAAGAAAACTAATTATTAACATCACACATATCAAATTAATCATGAAAAATCTGATATGTTTCGTTGTTATTTTCATTTCAAAATTACACACAACGGTTTGGCTAAAATGCGTTTTAATGCAGTTTAGGCTTTGTTAGCAGTAGTAGTAAGATATCAACCACATACATAATCTATGAATGTTTTATTATCTCTTTTAGAAATACTCAAACTACAACTGCCTCCGTATTCATACCATTCATCATCACCATCAAAATTATGCCATCCCTCTTGATCTTTGGTATAATCTGATGCATCTTTTTTAAATAATTTAGGAAGTAGTGTTTTAACAACTCTGTTTACCTCTTTAAAGCTATAATTACCGAATTCTATTGTTGTAGTACGGGTATAGCTTTCGCATCCAAAATCGTCTTCAATTACTACATTGTTGTTATAAACAGTACGAAAACCACAATCAACAGGTCCTTCAGGATATTCAGGATTATCGACATCTGTACGTCTAATAACTTTTTCTGGTTCAACAATGTAGAAATATGTTTCAAGGTATTTGTCTAAAACATATTCTGCATCAATTATTCTGGATTTGTCCAGACTGTTCATAAACTTAGAATCAGGTGTTGGTAGTATTGAGTCTGAGATACTTTCTTGAGTAATAATTTGTAAATTATTTAACGAGGTATTTTTGGGTTCTTCCTTCTCTGTTCTAGTCCAGTAATATGATTTTAACTCCAATGCACGTGCTCTCACAATTCTCATATTTCTTTGTGCTCGCAATCTAGTGTAGATTGTACCTTGCATTGCATGTAAACTGCTTGAAAACTTATATTCCAAGTCTCGGTATTTTATCCATTGATCTTGCGCTTGCTTTAAGTCGTTTTGAGCATTTTTGTCAAGTACTTTTATTAGGGCATTATAATACTTGTTCATTTCTTCTTCCCATTTCTTGCTTAGTTCAATTGCACAATTCGCAGCACCGTACTCACCATGATTTTTGTTGCAACAATCTTTATATACCTCATCCAAATGATGTAAATTCTGCTCAACTTGGGAGAATGATACATTTACGATAAAGATTGACAATAGAAGTGTTATTGTATTTTTCACATAACTCATTTTATATTACTGCTAACGGTCTTGTGTATGGTGTCGTAGCTGACGTGAGGAAGCTATGCACTATACACCTTGTTGTGCTTAGTTTTTTCTTCAAAGTCATCTAACAGCAAATTTGCTTTTTGTTGTAATTTATTCCTGAAAAATGAAGTTTTCCCTAAAACATAGCCTTTAATTCCCATTGCTTGCTTGCTCCATTGATATAAACTAAACTCATCTATATGTCTAACAATTAATCCGTTTTCTATTTCAAATGAGGCGGAAATTTTGTTATGAACTTTTCTGCCAGTTTGGCTAAAAGTATAAAAAGCATCCCATTTTGCATTTGCACTTTTGCTATTAAAATCAATTACTTGATATTTAATCTTAAATCCTTTTCCTTTTTGAGAATGGCACAACATTCGCCACATATTTTTAGCTCGATCTGCCTTTAATTCACCAAAAGCAGGGTCCAGAAAAACAATATCCGGATGATAGTGCTTTACCATATTTTCAGCATCTAAATTTGAAAATGCTTCATAAAATTCTTCAATTATATTTTTCATATTTGAATTAAGCACAACGGTTTCGGCTAAGAGTAGTTGTGTGGTTTAGCACTTAACTTTGCAAGTACACACCAAACTGAAAATCCGCGAGGATTTTCAGAAGTAGGCGAGGACAAGCAATTACTTTTAGCCATTGTTGTAGCCAGTTTTTTTATTTATGTATGTTGAATTATAAAGCACATTACTTTGCTTTCAGATTCAAAAAATATATATAAATCTCCGTCTCCCCAAAAATTCATTTTTTCAAAATATTGCTTATACCATTCATCTTTCGGTTGAACGTTTGTCCGTTTTGTTTTTATATCAACTCCATCATAAGTCAGTTGACAAAGTAATTTCATTGTTTTATTTGACTTTGGGCAAGTAGGAATGTCAGGATATTGAATCCAATTAGGAACTGCCGTATGTCCAATACCGCCAAAGTCAGTTTCCTTTTCTGTTGTTATGAATACTTTTTCATAAACAATTTCCGAATCTGGTTTTAAATCGTCATACGAATTGTCTATTTGTTTTAATTCCTCAATGTTTAACACTTTCGGATTTAAAGGGTCTGAATAATCTATAAATAGCTTATCGAAATTCAAATAAATTGGTGCTGCAATATGTAAGTCGAACGGAAGCCAATTAAAAGCTTCATCAAATTTTGAGAATTTCCCCAAATATTGAAAAGGTGCATTAAATTCAAATTTTGGGATATTGAATTCTGCTGGAATTTCGCCACCTAAATAGCTTTCAGATTTTGATACTTGATTAAGACTATAAATTTGGTTTGGTTTTAATTTTTGAAATTCAAATCCGATTTCACTTTCTTTTAATTCTCTTTCAGATTTAAAACCCTCATCATTATTATATGCTTTTACGAGCTTTCCGTTTTTGAAAACAAGGTCGATTGAACTCCAAACATTGTTTGCAGTTTCTTTATCCACTACTTGTGTTTCAAGAAATTTTTGACATTGTTCATCTCCATTAAATTCAGCTTCCCAACCTGCCAAATAAATATGTTGTTCTTCTTTTTGTCCGAAACAAGAAGTAAATATTCCCATAAAAGTCAATAATATAAATTTGGTTAGTGTTTTCATTTCTCAAATTGGCTACAACGTTTCCGTGTATGATTTGTGCGGTTGAGAATCCGTAGGATTTTCAGACGTAGCAAATCAGATGATTAAAGTTAGTAATTTAATTTAGAGTAGAGAAGGAGTATGAATTATACACGTTGTTGTGCTTTCGTTACTCTTTGTTCAATTCTATTTTAATTAAATCGATAATTTCTAATAATTCCGAATAAACCGTATTATATCTGCTTAAACTTCCTTTATGTAGGAATTTAGTACGACGGAATTTCCAATGTATGTTTTTATTTGCTAAAAGTTCATTATAATTTTTGTCATTAATAGTAGGATGTCCATCAAGAGAATCTATTTCTAAAACATCATCAAAAACTGAAAATAAGTACTCATCTATTTTATAAGTATAAAAATCATGCTCAAAACGAATTAGTTCAGGATAATAAAAATTATATAATCGGTTTATTCTATCCCATAAAGGATTATTTGTCTCAGTCGTTATACCTTTTAGTTTAGCTTCATCATATGAAGAGGTATGCAATGTGAGGATAAAATCTCCAGTAATAACGAGTCTGAAAGACTTTTCAAACAACTCGCTATTTTCTTTTTTATTAATGAGATGATCTAAAATTATCGAATCCAATTCAATTTGTTGTTGATAACCACGCATATTAAAATTCAAGTCAATAGTATCTCTTTTAATGTCTTCCAGCACACCATTTAATATTAATCTTTCATCCAATAGAAGCTTTCTCTTTTCATTCCAGTTGTTAACCTGTAAGGCCAACAAAATACCTACCATAACTAGCAATATTTCACCAATGGCATAGAGTAAATATTTGCTGAATTTGTTTTCAGTCAGCACTTTTTGTCTAATTTTTCTAAAGAATTTTATCATTGGTTATTGGTTGGAAATAATGAAGCACAACGTGTTTGTGTATGATTTCGTTGCGTGTTTCAGCAACTAATTTAGCAAATACAAACTGAACAGAAAATCCGCGAGGATTTTCGTAAGTAGGCGAGTACTAGCAATGAATTATACACGTTGTTACAACCAGTTATTATTTATCACTTTTCTTAAAATATAAATGTAAAACTCTATTGTTGTTAATTTCAAAACCTACAATATCTCCTTCTTTGTTACGGTCAAAGATGAGGTTGCGTATCCACCAATTCGGGCTTGAAAATTGATTGATAGTAATTGCTTTAAGGTTAACATCATTGTACTTCTTATGTTGTAATATTAGGTTTTTATCATTAAAGCTAATTGTGTATTCAGCTTCCAACTCATCATTTTTGAAAACTCCCTCGTATTCTTTTTTATCTAGTGTGGTGGTATCAATGGGTGTATACCTTTTCAATAGTTGCTTTTCTTCGTATGAATAGTATTCAAGATATTCTGGGTTAGCTGTATTAAGTTTTAATCTCCCATCACCCTTCAAAATTGAAAATGTCGAATCAGATATAGGGGTTAATTGTTCTACGCCCCATTGAAATTTTAAATATAAATGCGTACTATCAATTAGCTCGCAAAGCAAACCTTGATCGCTATAGTATCTGCCAACTTTTTCTTTTATTGAACTAAGGTCGTATTCCTTGTTTTGTTCTTCTTTTTCAGGTAAGAGTAAATCAGCAATTTTCAAAGCTTTTTCAGAAGCACCAATATCGGAAACGTTACCAAAAACAATAATTCCTAAACTTTCCTCAGGAAACCGTACAACATAAGACCTAAAACCAGCATCTGACCCACCATGACCTATTCTTTTCCACCCTTTATAGCTGTCTATTTCCAGTCCAAAGGCATACTCCAAAGTATCTCCAGATTTGAGCACTCCTCGTTCATGCATTTGATTTACAACTTCCATTCCTCCAATTTCCCCCGTGTTTAAATTATTTAACCACTTGGCTTCATCTTCAACTGTCGTAAATAAGCTAGTCGCCCCAACTGTAGAGTAACTTAATATGCTTTTTTCAAAAGAAATGCTGTCTTTTGGTCTATATGAGTAAGCTCGATTGGAAACTATTTCTTTATAGTCGTCGTGAAAGTGGGTGTCTTTCATACTTAATGGTTGGAAAATTTCCAATTCTGCAAACTCCCTGAGGGATTTACCACTCACTTTTTCAACAATTTCTGCTAGTAAAGTATAACCAGTATTGCAATAAAGATGTCTCTCGCTAGGTTGGAAATTTAGATCTTTCTGAGTTTCGACAAGTTTAATAATGTGGTCTTGTGTGATAACATCATCTAACCGTGTGCCACTAATTGCAAGTAGTTGCCATTGATCTCTTAATCCACTTGTATGATGAATCAAATTTCTAATGGATATTTTTTCGCCAAAATGGGGAACATAAGGAAGGTGCTTCCTAATATCATCATCAAGAGAAAGCTTCCCTTGTTGGGCTAACAGTGTGATGCAGTAATTTGTAAACTGTTTAGATTCTGAAGCAATATGAAATTTCGTTGTAGGTTCTATTGGAATGCCATATTCCAAATTTGCCATCCCATATCCTTTTTTGAAGATAATTTCTCCATTTTTAATAACTGCAACGGCAACTCCAGGAGAAGAACTATTATTCCATTTTTTAAAAATGCTGTCTATATTAGAATCAAGTTCTATCTCTAAATCTGTCTCTAAATTCACTTGACAAGAGAAGAAAAGAGTAAAACAGATTATTCCCACTAGATGGTGTGTTGGAATAAAGTTTCTCATCGTTTTTTTATTGGTTGTAACGTATTTGTATAACTGTTGTTACGGGATTAAAGTTACGTATTTTGTTTAATAACTAGCGTTAGTAATTACCGAGTGGATTCGGACGAAGTCGAATCCGCCGTAATTGTGGTTATACATTGTTGTGGCACGTATTTTATTTTTTTCGGTATGCAATCATTTCCATTGGTCCAGTTGGAATTAAATAAAGTTTTAAAAATTCCGACGTAACTTCTTTGATTGGAATCGAGCCATTTCTTTTTCCATCATAGTACAATGAAACGAAAAAAGTTGAGTCAATTTTTTCAATTATTTTCTTTTCGCCTTCTTTTCTTTTAAATAGCTCTAAAGTTTCTTTGTCCCAAAGCTCTTTATTAAATTCAAATTCCGATTCTCGCCCATTTTCAGTCAGTACGAAAGTCAGTTTTTCAATGTCTTCTTTTTTTAGCGTTGTGATTGTCGGTTCAAGTCGGTAAAAGTCAAACTCAAAAACAGCGTCTTTGTCATTAGACTTTCCGACGATGAACCATTTTATATGATTTTCATCAAAAATTTTATATTTTGAAGTTTTCTCATTTTTGTTGTTCAAGAAATCTCCATTATCCATTTTCAATGTTGTAGCTTTTTTGTTAAGCGAAAAATCAGTGTAAATATCAACAGTATCGTTTTTAATTTCCATAAGTTGAAATCCAGGATAACCTTTTTTACCGTTTCCAGAATCAACGTCTTTTAGAATCCATTTTCCATTCAAATTTTGCCCAATTACTGAATTAGAAATCATTGTTAATATTATGATGATTGTTGCTTTTCTCATATGTGCCACAACGATTAGTATAAAGTGCGTTTTAATGCATTTTATACAGTGTTAGCGATTTGTTATTTTATCTCAAGTTCTAGTAGATTCTTCAACGCTCGGTTCTTTTCAATTAATAGTGTATTTCTATTTTTCCCTCTCGAAATCAAACCACCACTCCAATTAGATGATTGGACTATTCTCTTGTAACTATCTGAATTGTTATCACTAAAGAATTTTTTAGCTAATTCTAGATTATTCTTACTCGAAGACCTGATATACCAATAGTCCAATAATTCAGGACCATAGAAAAGGTTTCTGAATTCTCTTCTATCTTCACGTGATTGGTAAGTATTATCATCGACCAATCTATAATATTCTATAGTTTGTGCGATTAACGATTGATTTTCCAACTTATAGATACTACCTGTATTAATCATTTCATCAAAAGTTGCTCGAACACTATTAACATCTTTAATATCCGCACCACTGAAGAAAGCAACCTTCTCTAATTGTTCAGGGCTCTCAATTTTATCCATTGCGAGAATCTTATAAACTTCACTTATGTTTTCTAGATTTTTCGTGTAAGTTGAATCTATATATTTAAGACGATTATAATCAGCATCAACATCCTGAATTAATCTATCCAGCACGTTAGTAGCAGCGTCCTTATCTAACTTTTTTTGGTTTAAACTATTTATTTGCAAGGCTATTAAAATTCCAATTACAACAAGTATAATTTCTCCTACGGCATAAAAAAGATAGTTTCTAAGTTTGCCTTGTTCAATTAACTTTTTCCTTATTTTCCTTATCAGTGTGAACATTATATCATCTAATTATCGCTAACGGATGGGCTATCGGTAGTTTTTTGGTTTGCGTGTTGGTCTTTGCGCGAAATTACCGATAGGTGGTGTTGTGTGCAGTTAAGATACATCAAACTACTACTGTGGCCTTTTAGTTCCATGCTCATGAATGATTTTCCATCCTTCACTTGTCTTTAGGAACACAAGTGTTTGGCGAGCACTTCCAGTTATCTCCTCTCCATCCTTTTCAAAAGAAACGTGAGGGTAATAAGTTGCTATACCAATATCTCCAAATACATCAATTTTCAGGTCTTTTACTTCCGCTTTAAAATTTGAAATTGAACCAAAATGTGCTAACTCAGACTCATTTGTGCTCTCTACGTCTTGTCTTTCAAAACTTCGTGGACCAAATTTCGTGAATTTATCACTTAACAAATGTGATGCTTTGAGCCCTTCTAAATTGGCTGTTTCAGAGTCCTTAACTATTGAATTAATGACTTCCCTCAATTCATTTTGTGCTTCAGGGAATATCTCGTTAACAACATCCACCTGATCTGATTTCTTTTCTGAACATGATGAAAGAATTAATAATAAAAGAGTAATTAAAATAGATAAGCTGTTGTTCTTTTTCATTTTGTATTGTTTTAGTGATTAATGAAAACCTAATTCATCTAATATATTGATTCAAAGTAATCAGATGCTTTTATTAAAATACAATGGCATTAATAACTTGACCTGTACTTCCTGGAGCATCTAATTGCACACAACGGTCTCGGCTATGAGTAGTTGCGTGGTTTAGCACTCAACTTTGCAAGTACACACCAAACTGAAAATCCGCGAGGATTTTCAGAAGTGGGCGAGAACAAGCAATTACTTATAGCCATTGTTAGCTACTGGGCTTTTTTCAAATCTTTTAATTCTTCAGGTACCTCTAAACTTTTTTTGTAATTATTTATGTTAGAGTGATTTCTGTATTTATTGTAAAGTGTTTTGACTGTAATACTCGAAAGAATAAAAAGAATCAAAGAGATTATGCCACTTACTAAAATATTAGATTTTAATTCTTTAAAATATTTTATAGAGTTTTCAAGATTCCAGTTTGACTCATAAAGTATATAAAGAATTCCAAGTGCTAAAAACAACAACAACAATGTAAATTCAATCCAAGTCTTTCTTCTCCATTTTTTAACTTGTTTTTTTAACCATTCATCTCTTTTTATTTTACGACTTGCATTTTGCTCACTTAATAGTTTTTCAGCTAATTCATTTGCTTTGTTCTCGGCTTTTTCTTTTTCAGAAACTATTTTATCTATATTTTCTGATTTTCCTAAATAGTCTTTTTTTGATTTTTCTAATTCGTCCGTTCTAATTGAGATTTCTTTAAATAGAGTTTCTAGTTTTTTAATTCTAGTTTCCTCTATTTTCTTTTGCTTATTAGCTTCTTCCTCCAATCTTTTCACAAACAATGTTTTGTCTTCTTGTTCTGCTAGTGCATTTAGCTCTTCAATATCTTTTAATTGTTTGTTAGTTATTCTAGTTGCTACTCTAACAATATCTGTATCAGATATGTCTTCTTTTGCATACTTATGTATGTTATCATCTAATTCTCGTAAAATTTGCGATTTAGGAAGGTTGCTATTTAAAGTTAGAGAAAGAGTAGAAGTCAAACCAATATCCGCCAAATCATCACCTTGAATTGCTTTATTGACTGTTGGATTACTTAACCATAAAATGTTTAATAAGTCATCAGCTTTGATTGTTTCTGGTTGATATCCATTTTTCATAAAAATGTTGTCACCATCTATAGAAGCCGAATTATTAACAAACCACGCATTAACTTTGTCAAATTCTCTAAACCTTTTTTTACGTGTTTTTTTTATGTGCAATATTGCAATTGCATCGTGCATAGCAGATTTTTTAGAACTTCGTAGCTTTTCAAAAATTTTGTATTCATCAGAGTATTTGGCTTCTCCTTTTAATTTATCGGTATTGTAAATTATAGAAATTCCAAATTCTCCTATTGTTTTTTCCAAATTATCTGCGATTCTCTCTAAATCACTCTTGTTTAAATTTCTTCTGTCGCAGGCATTGTAGACATCTTCGGGATTAACCTTTTTTTGCAGAAAAGACTTGTCATAAAACCTAGCTTTTGTTTCTAGAAGATTAATAGTTTCATCGATTGTGTCTTTGAGTATTCTAGTTTTGAATTTTTGACTTTTAGCTATTTCTAAAAGTGTTCGACAAGTGTGGGTTGATTCTGGTGTGTTTAAGTCGATTAACCCAACCAAGAAATTAGTGTCAAAAAGTAACTCTATATCTCGTGATGCTTCATCTGAATTATACTCAATATATCCTGATATAATTGAACCTAGATAAATATTTTTTATTCTTTCATAAATGGATGGGACTTTTTTAAAGAAATCAACAAATTGTGCTTCAGCTGTATAATCAGTTCCATTTTTTTCATCGTTATGAGAAATATATTTTGATAAATTAAACTTGTTTTTCTCGATAAACTTAAAAACAGATTCACTGTCTTTTATCTCTAATTCCGATGTCTCACAGAAGGATTTGAATAAAACCTCTATCTCTTCTATTTCTTTTGTTTGACTATCAATTATGTCTTCATAATCCGTAAAAGTATATTGATTTAAGCTAAAAGCCCCATCATTATAAAGTACGAAATGAGTAGTGTCTTCAGTATTTATTTCATTTGATATTTCTACCAATATTTTTTTTAGAACAGGAATTGGAAATTCAATTGAGTATAATTCGTTCGCAGTATTTTGAATTTCTAGTAGACTTTTTCCTTGAAAAATACCTCTAGAGTTCATTTTAGATAACGCTCTTTTAATAAGAGGTGTAAAAATATCAATTGGTCCTTTTGCTAAAGTTCCAGTATTTCTAATGTGAGTTAGAAGACTGTAAGTTATTGCTCTTTCTTTATTCATTAATTTATTTCAGTTGGTTTATTCAGCCTTGTAGCTAACGGTCTCGTATAACCGTCAGTTACGGGTTTTAAATTACTGTTTTTCTATTAAGCACTGACGCTCGCAATTCCGAGTGGATTCGGACGTAGTCGAATCCGCCGTAATTGCGGTTATACATTGTTGTAGCACGTTTTTTTAATTCATCAATAATATTACAATTCCGACCAAAAATCCAATTCCGATTAGTCGGTTATTAAACTGATGTCCAAATTCGTCAAAATGGTCTTTTGAATTTTTTGGTCCATTTATATATTCTTTATAACTGAATTTTGGCTTATTGAAAATGGTTCTCCAAATTGAGCCATAAATCCAGCGTATTGTTCCTCCAATGTAGTTGAATATATATCGTCCGATTATGATTTGAAAAAAGTCCATTTATTCGTTCGTTTTTAATTCAAGTCCTTTTTTGGTGTGCAAATAAATTCCGATTGCAAGAAATATTAACAGAAACGGAAATCCAAAATAAGTCATTAGTAGTGGCGGAAAAAACCACACAATTCCGCTAATGATGAGCAAAATCAAAATCCACGTTTTCAATTCAATTTTTACGCCGTAATAAATATTCAGTCCTGCATTAAAAATTCCAATTCCCCAAATGATAAAGAAATATGGAAATTCCACGTTTTGTAACTCATTTTCAAATACGAACATTGCAACCAAGCATAAATGGCTAATAATTAAAAAAATCAATGCTGAAATTCGTATTCCTGTCATTTTGTTCAAATGTGCTACAACACGTAAATATATCTGTATATACGTTATTAGTTTTAAATATAGTAATTTTCTTACAATGGGCAATATTACTGTAAAACTTTATTTCTTAAACCCATGCATTTTGTATATCATTTTTATTATTTTTAACCTAATGATATATAAAACACCTGTATGGACTTTAAACAATATGCATTTGTACCTGCAATTCACAAAGGCAAAAAAGTAATTCTTGTAGCGTTTAAATTCAATGAAGACCTCAAAAATAACTTACGTAAAAAATTTCCATCGGTAAAGTGGAGTGCCTCCAAAAAATCATGGTATCTGCCAGACTTACCTAGTGTGCGTAATGCGTTGCAACTAAATAAACGTAATACTCTTTTAGAAAAAGCGTCTAGCATACATCCTGCAAACCAACAAGCATACTTAGATATGCATGAGCAATTGGCTCTTAAAAAGTACAGCGAAAATACCCAACGTATTTATCTGGCAGAATTTAGGCATCTGCTCAATCTTTTAGATGATTACTATGTGGGTGATCTTAATCCTAAACGCCTAAAAGACTATTTTTTATACTGCTTGAAGGTAGAAAAGATGAGTGAACGTAAGATGAACGGAAAAATAAATGCTATTAAGTTTTATTTTGAGCAGGTATTGCATAGGCCAAAAATGTTTTTTGATATCCCAAGGCCTAAAAAGCCGTTAACACTTCCTAAAATGCTAAGTAAATCTGAAGTGAAAAAGTTATTTAATGTCACTACAAATCTAAAGCATAAAATTGCATTGCAATTATCTTATGGCATGGGATTGCGTGTTTCTGAAGTTATTGGTCTTAAAATTATGGATATAGACAGTAAGCGCATGGTTGTGCATATAAGAGGAGGAAAGGGTAAAAAAGATCGTTATGTGCCACTGCCAAAATCTATTCTACCTGGCTTAAGAGAGTATTACTTAGCTTATAGACCAAAGAAGTATCTTTTTGAAGGTCAGTATGGTGGTGCCTACGCAAAATCTAGTTTGCAACAGGTTTTTAAAATGGCTATGAATAAGGCTAGCATAAAAAAGGAAATAGGTATTCATGGACTACGCCATAGTTATGCCACACATTTGTTAGAAGCCGGTGCAGATATGCGATTTATACAAGAATTGCTTGGGCATAATTCCATTAAAACAACGCAAATTTATACAAAGGTAACACCTAGGAGCAAATCTAAAATTAAAAGTCCGTTAGATACACTATAATAAAAAAATAGGGCAGAGGCCCTATTCAATTTATTATGAAAAAGATGTATTATTCTGCTATTTCCTGCATGGTATGATAAACGTTCTGGACGTCATCATCTTCTTCAATCTTCTCCAGTAGTTTTTCTACATCTTTCATTTGTTCTGCTGTAAGTGATTTGGTGTTATGCGGTATACGCTCAAAACCAGAGGAAAGAATCTCTATATTATTTTCTTCTAAATAAGACTGGATACTACCAAAACTCTCAAAAGGCGCATAGATCATCACACTTGTTACCTCGTTACCAGATTCGTCTTCCTCTGTGTCTTCAAAGATTTCTTCTACACCAAAATCAATCAACTCCAACTCTAATTCTTCAAGGTCTAGAGCTTCATTTTTTATTTTAAAATTACAGGTGTGGTCAAACATAAAAACTACAGATCCTGAGGTACCCAAACTACCATCACACTTATTAAAGTAACTTCTAATATTGGCGACGGTACGTGTATTATTATCGGTTGCAGTTTCTACTAAAATAGCAATACCGTGTTGTGCGTAGCCTTCAAACAATACCTCCTTATAATCACCTTGATTTTTATCGCTCGCACGTTTTATAGCACGCTCAATATTGTCTTTAGGCATATTTACAGACTTAGCATTTTGAATTACTGCTCGTAAACGTGAGTTACTATCGGGATCTGGACCTCCTTCTTTAACAGCCATAACGATATCCTTACCAATACGCGTAAAGGCTTTACTCATTGCTGCCCAACGCTTCATTTTACGTGCTTTACGAAATTCAAAAGCTCTTCCCATAAATTTAAATTAAATAATGAAGCACAAATTTAAAAAGGCTGCTTTCAAAAACAAATTATTCTTCTGATTCCAAGATGGTTTCAATGGCTCTCGCCAAACTAAAGTCTAAATTGGTGACACCGCCTTCATCATGAGTCGATAGAGATATACGTAAAACATTATAAGTGTTGCTCCAATCTGGGTGGTGGTTTAGTAGTTCGCATTCAAAAGCTATTCTGCTCATAGCGCTAAAACAGTCTTTAAAATTTTCGAACTCGTACTCAACATGTATTGCGTTGTCATAGTATTCCCATTCTGAAAAGGCTAAAAGTTTCTTTTCAATGTCCTCAAGTGTTAATTTGGCCATGTATGAAGTTTAACTAAAAATACTAAAAAAATTGCAATGACGCATTAAACTTCAAGTTCTTCAAGAATTTCAGAACTCAACAATTGTAAATGTTTTGGTAGTAGGTTTTCTTTGGGTAATACCGCTAAATAACGATCGTCGTTTGTAGTATAAACGTATTTATAGATAGGTGGACCAATTTGAAGTTTTCTAATAATTTCTTCTAAAAATTCATCGTGATGCACTAAATCTTTCGATCCTAAATGATAAATACCGTATTTTTTTCGATTGATTATATAATGGATTTGTTGGGTAACCTTAGAATCTGTGGTCACATTAATGATAAGGTTTGGGAATATCTCGACAGGCTCCTTATCGCTAATTAATTCTCTTATTTCTTTAATTCGTGGAGATTGGGATCCAAAGATCATGGGAAGTCTTAATATTGCAACTTTACGCTTTGGAAGTCGCAGTAACATATTCTCAATCTTGATCTTGAAATGTCCGTACACACTATTGCTTAAGGTTTTGTCATTCTCATAACTTGGATACTTGCTATAAGCATCAAAAACATTGGCAGAGGAAAGAAAAATGAGTTTACATTTATGCTGACTTATATAATCTGCAATGTGTTGATGAGCAATTACCTGCGCATTAAAATCTCCCCTTAAGGCCGAAACAATAATAGAGGGTTTAGCTGCTTCGATGATTTCGATGACGTCGTCTTGCTCTACGTTATATTCAAAGAAGTGCTTGTTGTTCTTAAATTCCTTATTGTTGGTGTAGTAGGTACCGTAGGTATTAAAATAGGAGCAAAGCTCTTTATAGATGGCGTTACCTATAAATCCGCTTGCTCCTAGTATTAATATTCGTTCTTTGCTCTGTCTTTGCTTCATCAAACCTTCTTCATCAGAGCGTTAATTACCCTTTGTAGAAAGGTAGTTTAACCACAGTAGCAGGAATCGCTTTTTTACGAACCTGAATGTTGATCTTGCTACCAGCATCTGCAAAAACAGTTGGAACATATCCAAGACCAATACCTTTTCCTAAGCTTGGGCTCTGAGTTCCTGAGGTTACATTTCCGATCTTGTTTCCGTTGCCATCAACAATATCGTAACCGTGACGTGGTATTCCTCTTTCTTCAAGCTCAAAACCAACTAGTTTGCGTTCTGGACCACGACGTTTTTGGTCTTCTAGTGCCTCGCTATTAGTAAACTCTTTGGTGAACTTTGTAATCCATCCCAAACCAGCCTCAATAGGAGAGGTGGTGTCGTCAATATCATTGCCGTAAAGGCAGTACCCCATTTCTAGGCGTAACGTATCACGAGCGGCAAGTCCTATTGGTTTAATGCCAAAATCTGCTCCAGCTTCAAATACTTTATCCCAAACCTGTTGTACTTCGTCATTCTTACAATAGATTTCAAAACCACCACTTCCGGTATATCCTGTTGCCGAAATAATTACATGGTCAATTCCGGCAAAATCAGCTACTTCAAAATGGTAGAATTTAATTTCAGAAAGGTCAATGCTAGTTAACGATTGCATCGCCTCAACAGCTTTAGGACCTTGAATAGCCAATAAAGAATAGTCTTCGCTAAGATCTCTCATTTCTGCTCCTACATCATTCTTAGATTGAATCCAGTTCCAGTCTTTTTCGATATTACTTGCATTAACTACTAAAAGATAGGTTTCTTCCTTTACTCTATACACAATAAGATCATCCACAATGCCTCCATCATCGTTTGGAAAACAGCTGTATTGGGCTCTTCCAATGGTAAGTTTTGAAGCGTCATTACTGGTTACTTTTTGTATAAGCGCCAAAGCATTTGGTCCTTCAATTAAAAATTCGCCCATGTGAGACACATCAAACACACCAACACCATTTCTTACGGTTTCATGTTCAACATTTACACCTTCGTATTGCACAGGCATATTATAACCAGCAAAAGGAACCATTTTTGCTCCTAAAGCTTCATGAGTTGCAGTTAAAGCAGTATTTTTCATTACTTATTATTAAATAGTATATAGTCGCAAAACTAAACAATTTTACTGCAAAAAAATTATTGAATTATGATGAAATATTAAATATTAGAATTTACTGCAACTAATAAGTGTTTTGTTCAATTTTAGCACGCAATTCTTGATTTCTTTCTAGCCATCCTGAAAGAAAAAGATCGTGAACTTCGATTATATAAGTAATTCCATATAAATCTGAAAGCAGTTTAGGCTGTAAATGAAGATCTAATGCTGCATTTGGTGGCAATCCAGTATTCATTCCTAAATTGCTCTTTACATACTCTTTTGTGAAAAACTTGGGAAACCACTCATCTACGACCATACGATTAATCTCTATGATGCGCTCCTGCACTCCTGCGCTGTAATCGATTTCATAGTAGTTAGAAATCATATTTTTAAGCTTAACATCCCTAATTAAATCAATGGTTTCGGTTCCAATTAAATTATTAAATACAGTCCGACTAGGTTCAAATGTGCGGTAGTACACAAATTCATCAGATTCTTTTTCGAATATCTCTGCTCTTTGCTGATTATTTAAGCTGTCAACAAATATCTTCATCATTCTGTTAACTATCTGGACTTTTTCCTTATTAAAAGACAATACCTCTGCAAGTGCCAGTGAATCTTTATATAAACTGTTTTGTATCTCTTTTAGATAAGACTGTTCTTTGTTCTGTTGTATTCTCGAACTATTCCAATTATTAATCTGAAGGGCGATAAGAATCCCAACAACAACTAAAATAATTTCACCAATTGCGTACTTAAAGTATTTAACAAATGATTTTTTTTGCATTTCGGATTTTCTAAGTTTTCTAAACAAGAATAACATTACGTATGAGTATGATGTTAAATTATAGAAAATCCTAGAGATTCACAATAATGGCTGTGAAGTAGTCTATTTAAGTAAAAATGACTTTAGATCTGAATAACTACTAATTTTAGTGACTTCTTTAGTTTTACCCATAACTGATTGAATTTGTTCTGGGAGTTCAACTTTCACATCCAAAACCTCTTCAACAACATCTAAAAACTTAGTTGGATGTGCGGTTTCAAGGAAAACACAATGAGTGTCAGGATTTTGTTCTAGATATGCTTTGGCGCCTAAATATCCAACTGCTCCATGAGGATCTGCAATGTATTTAAACTTTTTATAGATGCTTTTTAGTGCCTCACGAGTTTCATAATCAGTAAAACTATAGGAGGACAGATGCTTCTTTAATATTCTATACTTATTCTTGTAGATCTGCTGAATACGGATAAAGTTACTTGGATTACCAACATCCATGGCATTACTTATTGTTTGTACACTTGGTTTTGGACTATAATCTTTGGTTTCCAAATATTGCGTTACCACATTATTTGCATTGTTTGATGCAATAAAATGTTTCACAGGAAGACCTAATTGTTGTGCCATCATACCAGCACAAATATTCCCGAAATTCCCACTAGGCACCGAGAATACAATATCATTGTATTTATTCTTTAATTGCTTGTAAGCAAACATGAAATAAAAAAGCTGTGGTAACCAACGGGCCACATTAATTGAATTTGCAGAGGTTAATTGCATTTTAGAGGTTAATTCATTATCAAGAAAAGCACGCTTCACCATGTCTTGACAATCGTCAAAAACACCCTCTACTTCGAGCGCCTTAATATTTTGACCTAAAGTAGTAAGTTGTTTTTCTTGAATTTCACTCACTTTACCGCTCGGATAAAGAATAACTACATTAACTCCTTTAACACCAAGAAAACCATTTGCTACAGCGCCTCCAGTATCTCCTGAGGTGGCAACAAGAACTGTCACTTCGTTATCATTATCTCTATTAAAATATGCTAAGCAGCGAGCCATAAAGCGTGCCCCAACATCTTTAAAGGCCATTGTGGGACCATGAAATAGCTCAAGTGTAGAGATATTATCATTAAGTTGAATCACAGGAAAATCAAAGGAAAGGGTTTCTTTTATAATCTCTTTTAGCTCCTTTTCCGGAATTTCGTTACCTATAAATTGTTTAATAGCTTCAAAGGCAATTTCTTCATGCGATAACTTTTCAATATTGTCAAAAAACTCCTTTGGCAACGCAGTGATACTTTCGGGAAAATATAATCCTTTATCAGGAGCTAATCCTTTTACAACCGCATTTTCAAAACTAGAAATTGGCGCTTTTTTATTTAATGAATAATAGTTCATGATTAGTTAAGGATCTTGATTCCTTGTGTATTTATTTTTGAGATATGCGTGTCGAATTCAATATTTGTATTCGAAAAAATAGAAACCATTGCTTCTTCCACATTTTTAGCAATTTCAATTCCTTTATTTAAAGTAAAGATTGAAGGTCCAGAACCAGAGATGGCGCATCCTAATGTACCAGCTTTTAATACGGCATTCTTCAATTCATCGAACATTGGAATTAGTTGTTTCCTATGAGGTTCCACAATAATATCCTGAAGGGATCTGCTAATAAGATCATAATCACTTGTGTGCAATGCATGCACTAAGCTTCCAACATTTGCCCATTGCTTTATGGCATTTTCGAGGGTAACTTTTGTTGGTAAAATTGCTCTCGCTTCCGATGTTTTTATTTCAATTTGTGGATGAATTATAGTGGCATAAAGATCATCTGGAGTTGGTATTTCCAGAATCTCTAAAGGCTTCACACTTTTTACTAACGTAAACCCACCAAAAATTGCTGGAGCGAGGTTGTCGGCATGTTCACTTTTACTGGCTAAAGCTTCACCTTTCATTGCGAAAGCCGTAAGCTCGGTTTTATTAAAAGGTTGGCCTAGTAATTGGTTCATACCAAATACGCTTCCAACCGCACTAGCAGCACTACTACCAATACCACTTCCTGGCTTAATATGTTTATAAATCTCAATTTCAAAGCCACAATCAAGATTTAGGGCTTCATACATTGCTAATGCCGAAACTCCAGCAACATTCTGCTCAGTTTCATAAGGAAGATCAAATCCTTCGATTTTAGTGATGTTAATGCCTTTCTCAGCAGTTTTTCTAATTACCATTTCGTCACCTTGACTGTCTAGGCAAAACCCCAAGACATCAAACCCACAGGCAACATTTGCAACTGTAGCAGGGCTGAAAATTCTTATTTCGTTTTTCATTTCTCCTAGTTGTTGGCAATTCTAATAATATCTGCAAATAGACCAGAGGCTGTAACATCTGCTCCAGCTCCAGCACCTTTAATAATCATTGGTTGCTCTGGATAGCGTTCCGTATAGAACATAACAATATTGTCCTTTCCTTCAAGATTGTAAAATGGGTGACCTTCAGGGATTTCTTGCAGTCCAACAGAAGCTTTCCCGTCCTTTAGTTCGGCAACATATTTAAGCTGACAATTATTATCTTTTGCTGATTGGTATAACTCTTGGTAGTACGATTCATCCTTATCAAGTGTTTTAAAGAATTCATCAACCGAATCCGATTTCATTCCAGCTTCAGACAAGAACGAAATATTCTCTATGTCCTCAAGGTTCAAATCATAACCACTTTCTCTAGCTAGAATCAAAATTTTACGTGCTACGTCAACACCACTCAAATCAATTCTTGGATCAGGTTCGGTATAACCTTCTTCCTGAGCTTGTTTCACAACATCATGAAACTTTTTACTGTCATTAAAGTTGTTAAAAACAAAGTTTAAACTTCCTGATAATACAGCTCTTATCGAGTGTATTTTGTCACCAGAAGTTACTAAATTATTTAGTGTGTCAATTACGGGTAAACCTGCACCAACATTGGTCTCAAATAAGAAAGGAGCATTGTATCGAAGTGATAAACGCTTTAATAAATTGTAATTATCGAAGTTACTGGAACATGCAATTTTATTGCAGGCAACTATACCAATACTTTCTCTTAAGTAATTTGCATAGATACTTGCTACTTCACGACTTGCTGTAACATCAACAAATACACTGTTTCTAAGGTTTAATTCTTTGGTGCCTTCAAAGAAACCTTCAATTGAAGCCTTTTCACCTTTTGCCAGTTCATCTTTCCATGATTGCAGATCAATTCCTCCATCATCAAAGATCATTGTTCTGGAATTGGACAAGCCAACAACTCGTATATTGAGTTTTAGATTCTCCTTAATGTATTTCTTTTGTTGTTTTATTTGTTCTAGTAGTCGTTCTCCAACATTTCCGACTCCTGTTATAAATAAGTTTAATTGCTTAGTCTTTGTTTCAAAGAAGCGTTCATGAATAACATTGAGTGCTTTTTTAACATCTTTCTTCTTAATAACCGCCGAAATATTTCGTTCTGAAGCTCCTTGTGCTATGGCTCTAATGTTTACATTATTCTTTCCTAAGGCACTAAACATTTTACCGCTTATTCCTTGATGATTTTTCATGTTATCACCAACAACAGCAATAATAGATAAGTCTTTCTCTACAATTATTGGATCTATTTTTCTAAGTGATATTTCGTTTTCAAAAGTAAGGTCTATAGCTTTTTTTGCAAGGTCAGCATCACTCTCCAAAATACCAATGCATATAGAGTGCTCACTTGATGCTTGGGTGATTAAGATTACATTGATCTTCTCTTGTGAAAGTGTTTCAAATAAACGTTTTGAAAACCCAGGAATACCAACCATTCCGTTACCTTGAAGTGTTAGTAAAGCAATATCGTTAATATTACTAATTCCTTTTACGGCTTTAATATTTCCGTTTACATATTCGTTAGAAATATGTGTCCCTACATCATCAGGAGCCATGGTGTTTTTGATAACAATAGGAATGTTCTTATTCAAAACTGGTTGCACAGTTGGTGGATATAATACTTTTGCTCCAAAATGAGATAGTTCTACAGCCTCAAAATAAGATATGTGACTAATTGGTTTGGCTTGCTTAACCATTTTTGGATTCGTAGTAAACATACCGCTTACATCTGTCCATATCTGTAATTCGAGCACATTAAGTGCAGCTGCTATTATGGCTGCCGTATAGTCCGATCCACCTCTTCCTAATGTTGTTATTTCGCCATCATCCGATCTTGAAACAAAACCTGGTAAAAGTGTTACGTTTCTCTCGTGCGATTTAAAATAGGCGATAATATTTTCGTTTGTGGCATTAAAATCTACCGATGCACTTGTATGGTTGTTGTCTGTAACTATAAGGTCTTGCGAGTTTTTTAATTGTACATTTAGCCCACGACCTTTCATGGCTTCAGAGATAATCAAGGACGACATATGCTCTCCAAAACTTAAGAGTTTATCGGTGGTTTTTGGAGACAGCTCATTAATAAGATAGATACCGTCTAGCAATCTTTCCAGACTAGACAGTCTTCCATTAATGATTTCGGAGACTATGGAGTGAGATTCCCCACTAAGTAGTTTATCTACAATTTCAATATGTATCTTTTTTATCTGCTCGAAGGCATCTTTGTAAGAACCATCTTTATCTACAGCTTTATCTGCAGCATCTAACAGCCTATCTGTAATTCCTCCAACAGCAGATACAACAACCGCTACATTATCTTCTTTCGAAGAATTACGAACTATTTTTATTACTTTATTTATGTTTTCGGCTGAACCTACTGAAGTTCCGCCAAACTTTAGGACTTTCATTTTTAGAATTTTTATTTGAGACATTATTTACGTGACAATACATCACAGGTACACGAACGGAAGGATATATAATTAACAACCCCAAAGGGTAGTAGTAATGATAGTTGTACCAAAAACAGAAGTACTTCTCTTTTCAGAAGTATCGGCAATAATAATATTTTGGCGTAAAGTGTTCATTTGTTTATTAATGCTTTTCAAAAGTATTACTTTTACCTCAATAAAAAAATAAATCTTAAATTTTTGCGAAATTCTGAAATCAATAGATGTTTATTGGGATTTTAAATAGAAATTACTGTTTTATTCGTGATTTTTTCAATCGTTAAAAACTAGGATAACTAAATGAAAATATTTTCTAAAGAACAGATCTATCACGGAGATACACTTACCGCTCAGCGTCAGAATATCTCATCTACAGATTTAATGGAGCGTGCTGGAACACAAATATTTAATTGGTTGCATGCTCGAATGCAAGGAGCTCAAGTTCCTGTGCATGTATTCTGTGGAATAGGTAATAATGGAGGAGATGGTTTGGTAATTGCACGACACTTAATTACTCATGGATATAATGTGCATACATACGTGGTGAATTGTAGTGATAAACGATCTAAAGACTTTCTAGCAAATTACGATAGAATCAAAACAGTTACTAAAAGTTGGCCCACACTTTTAAGTTGTAAAGAGGAATTTCCTGAAATTAACAGAGATGATATCATCGTAGATGCAGTTTTTGGTATTGGTTTAAACAGGCCAGCAGATGATTGGGTTAAGGCATTGTTTCAACATTTTAAAACATCAGGAGCATTTACTTTGTCAGTGGATATGCCTTCAGGTTTATATGCTGATAAAGTCCCAGAACATGAAAATGGAGTAGTTTGGGCGAATCATACCTTAAGTTTTGCTTCACCGAAGTTGGTTTTCTTCTTGCCTGATACGGCAAGATTTACGCAACAATGGGAGATTATAGATATAGGTTTAGATCCTGAGTTTTTGTTTACAACTCCAACTGATGCAGAATTGATTGGAAAATTTGAGGTCTTACCAATGTATCGACCAAGGGATAAGTTTGCTCATAAAGGTACATTTGGACATAGTTTAATAATAGGAGGGAGTTACGGAAAAGTAGGGGCTGTGGTTTTAGCAAGTAGAGCAGCATTAACTATTGGGGCTGGATTAGTTACAAGTTATGTCCCAAAATGTGGGTATGACATAATGCAGACTGCACTTCCTGAAGCCATGACCATTACCGATGAAGAAGAATCACTGATATCGTCAATAAAATTTGATATTGACCCAAGTGTTATAGGTTTAGGAGTTGGAATGGGAACAGATGCAAAAACCGTTAATGCTTTAGCTAAATTTTTAGAGTCAAATAAAACTCCATTGGTTGTTGATGCCGATGGACTTAATATACTTGCAAAGAATAAAGACCTATTAGATTCACTTCCTGAAGGAACAATACTTACTCCTCATCCTAAGGAATTGGAACGCTTAATAGGGAAGTGGAATGATGATTTTGATAAGCTAAAAAAGGCTCAAGAATTTTCAAAAAAGTATAAAGTAATTATAGTAATTAAAGGTGGTTATTCAATCATTGTATTTGGTGATAAGCTTTATATTAATTCTTCAGGAAATCCAGGATTGGCTACCGCAGGAAGCGGAGATGTATTGACGGGAATAATAACTGGACTTATTTCTCAAGGCTATGAGGCTTTAATAGCTGCTGTTTTTGGTGTTTATTTACATGGTAGCGCAGGAGATTTCGCCGCCGAAGATCTTGGTTTTGAAAGCATATTAGCTAGTGATGTAATAGCCTATTTAGGAGTGGCATATATAGAGCTTTTTAAACGCCCAGAACAACCAAAAGAAAAACCCAAGCAAACTCCTGAAGAAGGCGAAGAAATGTATATATAAAAAGAAAGGAGCGATTATCGCTCCTTTTATATTTATAAATACTATCAACCTATATTTTTAATTCTGTGAATAGTTCAATTAGCTTAGGGTTAGATGGTCTTGGTGCATCTGCACTTACAATGTTTCCATCTGGATCTACCAAGATAAATCTAGGTATTCCTTCTATTCCATATCCTTTTACGAAGTCTGATTGCCAATCTTTATCTGCAAATAATTGGTGACCTCCAAGTTGCTTATCTTTTACCATTTCTACCCAAGCTTCATGATCTTTCATTCTATCGATGGAGGCGCTCACAAACTCGATATTTTTCCCGTGGTATTTTGATTCAACCTCCTTTAAGAAAGGAATCTCACGTTTACATGGTCCACACCAAGTTGCCCAAACATCTATATAAACAAATTTTCCTTTAAGATCCGCAAGAGACATCGTGCCACCTTTATGATTTTCATAATCGGTAAATTGAGGAGAAGGCATACCTTTTACAAGGTTTTTATTCTTGTCATATTTTGCGGTTAATTTCTTTTTAAACTCCTCGTCTGTTACGTTTGCCACAAAGAAATTATATAAAGGAACCATGTTAGGGTTTCCAGGAGAAACCAAGATTGACCCTACTTGACTAATAATATCATTCTTAAGTGCAGGGATTTTAATTTCTTCAAAAACCTTAAAATCTTCAGGAGCTGCATTTTGATAATCATCCCCTAAAGCTTCCATTATTTTACCCATGTACTTATCCATTGCCAATGTCTTATAACTAGCAAAATTGGCATAGTCTTCATTACTATCAAATGACATGGATATTAAAGCTTCCGGTAAAAACCCGTCTGACACCTTAAAATCTTGCTTTTTTGCAAAATATCCATGCATCCTTTCATAAGAACCTAACTGTGCATATACATCAAACTCTAAATTCTTCTTTTCCTTTTCAATAAAATCTTTATTGATACCTTCAGCTTCTAAATTTTTTAAATGACCCGTTTTTAATTCTTCTAGCTGTTTTTTAAAGGCTTCTTCTTCCAACGAGTAAAATGAAACACGATCCGCGGTAACTTTTTCATCTGCCAAATACTTTGCAGCTAAATAATTGTTAGTGCCAGAGCCAACACCCTCATATTTTATAGTTTCGTCAAATTCTTTTGTATCAAGAGTAATCTTAATATCATCCCCGTGTGATAAATACATATTTGAATTTTCTCTTCCATGATTAAAGGAATAATAACCATTAGAAACTATTTTTAAGGTATCGCTAAATGTACCATCTTCGTTTATCTCTATCTCATGCTTAAAATCATTTCCAGATACCATAACAGTTTTTCCAGCAGCATTATCAATCTTTCCTGAAACAAGCGCATAGTCAATTTTGGGTTCACTTTTACAAGAAACTACAACAGCAGCAACCGTTAAAAGCATTGTTAATTTTCTCATTTTGAGTTTGTTTTTAAGTTATAACTGATTCCAAAAATAAAAGAAATAGTAATTGACGTTATTATAATTAACATTTATTTGGATATATTTTTATGAATACTGAATTTTGAGTTTCAATACCATTATATGAGTGCAATCCATTTTATTACTAACAAAAGACTTGATCTTAGAATTGTTAATGATATTCTTTCAGAAAGAAAAAAGATTCAATTATCAGATGATGCAGTTGATAGAATTGTAAAATGCAGACAGTATCTAGATGATAAAATGGAAACTCATAAAGATCCTATATATGGTATTAATACAGGATTTGGCTCTTTATATAATGTAAAGATTACTTCTAAGAATCTTACCAAGCTTCAAGAAAATTTAATGAAGTCTCATGCTTGCGGTACTGGAGATAAAGTTCCTAATGATGTAGTTAGGCTAATGTTATTATTGAAAATACAGTCTTTAAGTTATGGTCATAGCGGAAGTCAGTTGGCCACAGTAAACCGTTTAATAGACTTTTATAATAATGATGTATTACCTGTAGTCTATACCCAAGGTTCTTTGGGAGCTTCAGGTGATCTTGCACCTTTAGCACATTTATCATTACCTCTAATTGGTGATGGTGAGGTTTGGTATGATGGTGAATTAAGAGATGCAACTGAGGTGAACAAACATTTTGGTTGGAAACCTATTCAATTACAATCAAAAGAAGGGTTGGCACTTTTGAATGGAACTCAGTTCATGAGTGCTTATGGAGTTTATTTATTACTTAAATCATTTAAGCTTTCTTATTTAGCTGATCTTATTGGAGCAATTTCATTAGATGCATTCGATGGTAGAATTGAGCCTTTTAATGAAATGGTACATTTAGTAAGACCGCATAATGGGCAATTAAAAACTGCAGAACGTTTTCGCGAATTTCTTCAAGATAGTGAACTAATAAACCAAAAGAAGAAACATGTTCAAGATCCTTACTCATTTAGATGTATGCCACAAGTTCATGGAGCAACTAAGGATACTTTAGATTTTGTTGAACGAACATTTATTACCGAAATAAATTCGGTAACAGATAACCCTAATATATTTATAGGAGAAGATAAAATAATCTCTGGAGGTAATTTTCACGGGCAGCCTTTAGCATTGGCACTTGACTACTTAAAGATTGCCATGTCTGAATTAGCTAACATTTCAGAGCGAAGAACATTTCAGCTAGTTTCTGGTTTAAGAGGTCTCCCAACTTTCTTAGTGGATAATCCTGGATTAAATTCTGGATTTATGATTCCTCAATACACTGCAGCAAGTATAGTTAGTGCTAATAAACAATTGGCAACTCCAGCAAGTGTTGATTCAATCGTTTCTTCAAATGGACAAGAAGATCATGTGAGCATGGGAGCTAATGCAGCTACTCAAGCATACCAACTAATTACCAATGTAGAACACGTTTTGGCTATTGAAATGTTAAATGCTTCTCAGGCAATTCATTTCAGAGAACCATTAAAAACCTCTTCCTTTTTAGAGTCGTTTCTAGAAGCTTACAGAGAAGATGTTTCTTTTGTTAGCGAAGATCGTTTTTTGCATGATGATATTACTAATTCTATAAGTTTTATAAATTCGTTAACCCTTGATAATGAGGTGTTTTTAAATTAGAGAGTTTACTTACCTTTTTCGTTTAACTGCGCAAAAATTAGTTGAAGTCCCTTGTAATTACGTAATAGATGCTCTAATTTTGATTTATATAAGTATCTTGTATATTTATATTTCAGTTCTTACAATTTTATGGTTAAACCTACACAACTATTAAGATTGAATTACTACCCAAAAAATAATTGTTTAATAGCACAACAATTAATTGATTATTAGCACTTTTATTGATTAATGTTTTACTTTTTGTAAATCATTGGAAATCAACAGCTTATGTTGTTAAAAATACATTTTGGCAATAGCAATCTGTTAACCCATTTCTACTATGTTCTTAGATACCTATTTAAGCTATGCAGATAGCAGTGATGCTATTGTAAAATGTTAAAATAATTTTAATTAAATCTAAATGTTATGTTTATGAACAATTTTACCAAGAGTGATAGATCATATTGGTGGTCTATTACGAATTTAACTTGTTGCAGCTCTATCAAGAGTTTGCGAGGAGGCATGACAACTTTGCTAATGGCAATGTTTTTTGTGCTTAGTTCTGGGGCGGCATTTGCTCAAGATGGTGTAGGTGATGATCCCACAGGTAGTGGAGAGA
>JAXOFM010000007.1:0-124638 GCA_044841755.1 Flavobacteriaceae bacterium LMIT009 | reverse complement strand
CATAACCTTCTGGAACATTCGAATTACCATCTGGTATAGCTGTAATCTCCGTGCCATTCTCATCATCTAAACAAACACCTGACATACTAGCCGTTAAACTACCAGCATCTGCTGTACATTCTGGTTGATCTGTTAAGGAAAAGTAGAAAGTTTGAGTATCACAAAGTTTTCCAAGACCAAAGAAAAATCGATATGTTTTTACCTCAATCTTAAAATCACCTATTCCTAGATTCCAAGCTCTATTCCCGGCTGGAAAGGTATATGGAACCCTATTTTCAGTAACTTTATGTTGGGCGCCATTATCCAAGTTAGTAACGATATACCTCGCACTCCTCATTGAGCCACTATATTTTAAGTTTAAATAAAAGTCATTTGGTAATTCACTTGTTACATAATTTTCACCATTAACAATTATTACGGATTCTAAAGAATTAGTAAATTCTAATCCCTTTATTTCCCCACAATTATCTCCATAGCTATTTACAAATGAAATAAGAAGCAAATACGCAAAAAGCAGGAATTTTTGACTGGGGTTTTGAAGTGGTAGTGTTGTTTTCATTTTATTTTGTTTAACTTTTTCTATATAAAATTAAACAAAATAATAAATGTAAGTTTTAAACTTATGTTAAAACAAAAAATACCGAAATAAATACTGTAAGATTTATCTAATCTCTAATTAATGGCATTGTAGAACAACGTAATAAGCCTTCTTGCTTTGCAATTTCAGCATAAGGTACTTCTTCAACAGTAAAGCCTTGTTCTCTTAGCCAATTATTTAAACGCGTAAAATTTTGTTCGGAAATAATAACTTCTTCGGAAATTGAAAATACATTGCTGAACATTTGATACATTTCATCTTTGGTTATTTCAAATACATTCTCCTTCCCAAAGAAATTCACCATCCATTCATACTCACTCTCCAGCAAAAATCCATTTTTATGCAATATTGCCATATCCTTCCCTATTGGTTGAAAACAACAATCTAAATGCAATGCATTTTCTTTGGCATTGGTATTAGATTTTCTAAGTTCAAATGCTTTCACCGTTTTATTTGGGAATAATTCCTGAATAGCAATTACTGCATCAGTATTTGTTCTTGCAGTTATATAATCTGCATAATCTTCACCAGAGTATGTGCCTATGAAAATATGGTCGTTCCAAGGCATTACATCTCCTCCTTCTACATGACATTCTTCTGGAAGAATTAATCGGTTTTCATTTGGAATTTGATCCCACAAATATCTAATAGCTTCTATCTCTTGATCTCTATCTGGAAGAATATTTGAACGTACTATTTTATCATCAATAGCAAAAGCTATATCTCTTGCAAAGATCTGATTACAGTTCTCAATCACTTCTGGACGATATACCTTCACATCATACTTCTCAAAGACCTTTGCAACAGCATCCATTTCCTTGATCATATCCTCCTCTTTAGGATAAGTGCCTGCTAAGACATGTTCAAGGCTCTTAGGATCATAACATTCTTCTGGAGTTGGCGTAGGTCCACAACTTTTTGCTGTACCTAATACTACAGCTCTTAGTCTTGATGTTTCATTTGGAACATTAATTTTCAGCATGAAGCAAATATAAAAAAAGCTTCATAAGATTTTATGAAGCTTTTAATTAAAGAATATATATAGAATTATCTTTCGCTTATTTTTTTAAATGGTCTGTGAGTTTCACCAATATAAAGTTGTCTTGGTCGACCAATTGGCTCTTTACGTAAACGCATTTCTCTCCATTGACCAATCCAACCTGGTAAACGACCAAGAGCAAACATTACAGTAAACATATCAACTGGAATACCCATAGCACGATAAATAATACCAGAATAGAAATCTACGTTAGGGTATAATTTACGCTTCACGAAATATTCATCGGTAAGAGCTTCCTGCTCCAAACCTTTTGCAATATCAAGAATTGGGTCTTCTACTCCAAGATCTCCTAGTACCTCATCTGCCGCAACTTTGATAATTCTTGCTCTAGGATCGAAGTTTTTATATACACGATGTCCGAATCCCATTAAGCGGAAAGGATCGTTCTTGTCTTTAGCCTTGGCCATGTACTTTTTAGTATCACCTCCATCTTCCTTAATAGCTTCCAGCATTTCAAGAACAGCCTGATTCGCTCCACCATGAAGTGGTCCCCAAAGCGCCGAAATACCTGCAGAAAGAGAAGCGAACAATCCAGCATGTGATGAGCCAACAATACGAACCGTAGATGTCGAGCAGTTTTGTTCATGATCTGCATGAAGAATTAACAATTTATTCATTGCGTTCACAATGATATCGTTTTGTACATATTCTTCATTAGGTTTCTTGAACATCATTTGCAATACATTCTCAACATAATCTAGATTTACATCACCGTAACTAAGCGGAAGCCCTTGTTTTTTTCGCATAGTCCAAGCTACTAGTACAGGGAATTTACCCATAATTTTCACTACAGAGTTGTACATAGCTTCTTCTGAGTCTACATTTACCGAAGATGGGTTGAAGGCAGTAAGGGCACTAGTAAGTGAAGACAATACTCCCATTGGATGTGCCGTTTTAGGGAAGGCATCAACAATTTTTCTAACATCATCATCAACTACAGACTTTGATTTAATATCTGCATGAAACTTATCTAGCTCTTCTTTCGTAGGTAATTCACCAAAAATCAATAGATATGCTACCTCAAGAAAACTAGCTTTTTCTGCTAATTCTTCTATAGAATAACCTCTATATCTTAAGATTCCTTTTTCGCCATCTAAAAAGGTAATACCACTCTCACAAGAACCTGTGTTTTTATAACCAGGATCAAGGGTAATAATTCCTCCTGTTGCACCTCTCAGTGCTTTAACATCTATTGCAATTTCATTTTCTGAACCAGTAACTAAAGGAAATTCGTGTTTTTGACCGTTAACTTCTAACGTAGCAGTTTTTGACATTCTAAAAGTGAATTTTAAGTGAATTTTTTAGCTGTGAAACAGCTGCACGAAATTACGAAATATATAGCGATTTTTAAAGTTTATACTCAAAGGTTTTTGCAATAGTATTATTGGAAAAACAAATACATAAACCCAGCGTAATTGGTTGATTTCGACTCGCACATAAATTCATGTTTATAATTATTATTATTTTCATATTGTTTTCCTAACATTATCCATATGAAATCTATTAAACTTTTATTTCTAGTACTTTTATTGTCCACCTCTTTTAGTAATGCACAAATGATTCTGAATGCTGAGTCTCTTAGGGTCAACATGCTTAAGGGAAAAGAAGATTGGTCAGGGAGAGCAGGGTTAAATTTTGGCTTCATAAAAAATACAAACGATATATACCTAATCTCTACGAATTTGGCTGTTGGATATAATGGGGGCAAAAATCTATGGATGATAATTAGTAATTTTCATTTTCAAAAGGTAGGAGAAAATGCATTTCAGAATTCGGGTGTTCAGCATTTTCGATATAATAGAGAATTAACAGAGAGTATAACTTTTGAAGCTTTTTTGCAAGGTCAATTCGACAAAATATCTAGTGTCGATTTTAGAGGATTGGCTGGCGCTGGAGCTAGGTTTAAATTAACTAAAAATCTTGAAATTAAAAGTAAAGTTAACACTAATAATTATGTTGATACCAAAGCAAAAAAAAGCAGAATATACCTAGGGGCTTTGATAATGCATGAATATGAAAAATCCTTTGAACTTGAAATAGATGTAAAACGCAAAGATTTCAGAAGCAGTAACTACTTGAGTTTTTCATTATTTCCGACCGATCAAATCTCAATTATCAGTACTACCTATTATCAGCCAAGGCTGGATAAATTTAAAGACTATAGAGTTTCAAGTACATTAAACCTTAACATTAGCTTTTCTTCTAAAAAAGAAGAGAGCTTTTGGGATAAGCTCTCTTTTAATATGAATTTTAGTTATAACTATGATGCGTTTCCAGTAATTTCAATACCAAAAACACAATATAGCTTGACTAATGGCTTTAGTTTTAACTTTTAGTTTAACTTAAAAGCTTTTTCTTGAGGATAAAACCCTATTTGACCAAGTTCTTCCTCAATACGTAATAATTGATTGTATTTTGCCATACGATCACTTCTAGAAGCTGATCCTGTTTTTATCTGCCCTGTATTTAATGCAACAGCTAAATCTGCAATAGTATTATCTTCAGTTTCACCAGAACGATGTGACATTACTGAAGTATATCCAGCATTTTTAGCCATATTAACAGCAGCAATAGTTTCGGTTAAACTTCCTATTTGGTTTACTTTAATTAGTATCGAGTTTGCAATACCATTTTCAATTCCTCTAGACAAACGTTCAACATTTGTTACAAATAAATCATCTCCAACTAATTGTACTTTGTCTCCAACTTTTTCCGTTAGAACTTTCCAGCCATCCCAATCGTTTTCATCCATACCATCTTCAATAGAGATTATTGGGTATTTAGCACATAGTTCTTCTAAATATTCTGCCTGCTCTTGAGAAGTTCTTACCACTCCTTTGTCTCCTTCAAACAAAGTATAGTCATATTTACCATCCTTATAGAATTCTGCTGAAGCACAATCTAAAGCTATCATTACTTCGTCGCCAAACTTATATCCAGCGTTTTCAACAGCTTCAGCGATAGTATCTAATGCATCTTCTGTCCCTCCTGCAAGGTTTGGAGCAAAACCTCCCTCATCACCTACAGCTGTACTTAAATTTCTATCGTGTAATACTTTCTTTAAGTGATGAAATATCTCGCTTCCCATTTGCATAGCATGTGTAAAGCTATTAGCTTTTACAGGCATAACCATAAACTCTTGAAAAGCAATAGGTGCATCACTATGAGAACCACCATTGATGATGTTCATCATTGGAACTGGTAATGTATTAGCAGAAACTCCACCAACATAACGATACAAAGGCATCCCTAACTCATTTGCCGCAGCTTTAGCTACCGCTAGAGAAACACCTAAAATAGCATTAGCACCTAATTTGGATTTATTTGGAGTACCATCAAGATCTATCATTGCCTGATCTATTAAGTTCTGTTCAAAAACAGATGCTCCAAGAAGCTCTTGCGCTATAATTTTATTTACATTCTCAACAGCATTTAAAACGCCTTTACCCATATAAGAATTACCTCCATCACGTAATTCAACTGCCTCATGTTCTCCTGTAGAAGCTCCAGAAGGGACCGCTGCTCTACCAACAATTCCGTTCTCCGTAGTTACATCTACTTCAACAGTTGGGTTTCCTCTTGAGTCGAAAATTTGTCTTGCGTGAATATCTACTATTAAACTCATTTTTTATATTATTTAAGTCTTGTTTTTTCGGAAATCAAAGGTACAAAATAGAGTTGCCAAAACTTAGGAAAACCCTCACTATTGCACCAAAATTAAGCTATAACGTTTTAGTAAAAAGAAAGGCATCAAGTTAACTTGATGCCTTTATATTATTTAGATTTTATATTCTCAATAAACTGATCGAACAAATACATAGAGTCATGTGGACCAGGACTTGCTTCTGGATGATATTGCACTGAAAAACAATTTTTGTTCTTCATTGCAATTCCTGCCACTGTATCATCATTCAAATGAAGATGTGTGATTTCTAACTCAGAGTTTGCTTCTGCCTCTTCCCTGTTAATAGCAAAACCATGATTTTGAGAAGTAATCTCTCCTTTGCCTGTTTTCAAATTCTTAACAGGATGATTAATACCTCTATGACCGTTATGCATTTTATAAGTAGAAACTCCGTTTGCTAAAGCTATAACCTGGTGACCTAAACAAATACCAAAAAGAGGTAAATCTCTTTTGATAATTTCTTTAGCTAATTCTTGAGCTTCAGTTAATGGTTCTGGATCTCCAGGTCCATTTGATAAGAAATAACCATCAGGATTCCATGAACTTAATTCCTCAAATGTGGCATTGTATGGAAATACCTTTATGTAAGCATCTCTTTTCGCCAAATTTCTAAGTATATTTTTCTTAATACCTATATCTAATGCAGCAATCTTATAAGTTGCATTTTCATCTCCAAAGTAGTAAGGTTCTTTTGTAGACACTTTGGACGCAAGTTCTAGACCTTTCATACTTGGAATGTCTGCAAGCTGCTTCTTTAGTCCTTCAATATTATCAACATCTGTAGAAATAACGGCATTCATTGCTCCATGATCACGAATATAACTCACTAAAGCTCTCGTATCTATATCAGATATTGCCATAAGATTATTCTGTTCAAAAAACTCTTCTAACGAACCGTCTGCATCTTCTCTGGAAAATTCATAACTAAAGTTTTTACAAATCAATCCAGCAATCTTTATAGAATCTGACTCTACTTCTTCGTTATTAACTCCGTAATTTCCAATATGAGCATTGGTGGTTACCATTAATTGCCCAAAGTATGACGGATCAGTAAACACTTCCTGATATCCTGTCATTCCCGTATTAAAGCAGACTTCTCCAAAAGCACTCCCTTCTTTACCAACAGCCTTACCATAAAAAATGGTTCCATCTGCCAATAAAATAAGTGCTTTTTTACGTGTTTGGTATTTCATAAATGTTGTTGTGTTGCTATTCTTCTTCCTGACCTAAAGAATAAAGTTTGGCAAAAATAATTCATCTTATTTAAATACTGAACAGTTTGCATAAAAAAAGGAGTTAAACTTATTAACTCCTTTTTCACTATTGTTGTAAACCTAAACTAAGCATTTTCTTGACATCTTCCGCTTTCTTAAACGAGAGCCTATTAGAATTGGCATAGTCTTCAATCTTTTTGATCTTTTCGGAATCATTAAAGAGGCCCAAAACTTTTTTCTTATTAAGCTTAAAGTTCTCAATTTTATTACCATGTTTCACAAATATGGAACTCTTTTGAACATACTTATCATTCTTTCTATTAACCATTGGATTAGCAGAACCTTCTACTAACTGAACTCTGTGTCCTTTCATAATGGTTACATCTTTGGATTCATATATCAGTTCAAAAATTCTATTATCATTACCATAATAGAAATTTTTAAAAACTCTATTGTTAATCACAAACCTATCAATATTATTGAAATTGAATGTGAACAGTGTGTCTTGAGATATTCTAGCCTCAAATGTGTTCCTTTCAATATTAATATTGATATTATTAAGTCCAAATTTTTGCCCTTCATTAGTAATTATAACACCTCTATTATTCCATTCTGGAAACAAATGAACTGAGCCCTCTACATTTCTTTTTGGGTTAAAGAAAGTAGCTGAAGATCCAAACGAACTAAGGTGAGAGTTAGATGCTCTTTGAATCATTTCTCCCGTCATATTGTTCGTTACTACCGCATTACTTTGACCAAAAGAAGTTAAAGTAAATAGTAATGCTATAACACTAATTAAATTTTTCATAGCAATTTTTTTTAGATTAATTTTTTGCTGTAAATTCTAAAACTCGCTTAATATCATTTTCATTTTTATAAGAAAGCCTATTGTTCTCTACGTACTCTTCAATCATAGAAGCTCTTTCCTCATCACCTCCAACAAGTTTTAATATTTTTTTCTTTTTAAGCTTTAATGGACTAATTTCATCTCCTTGCTTAACAAAGTATGAATACTTCTTAACCCATTTGTCAAATTTTCTATTTACCATCGGGTTAGCAGATCCCTCAATCATTTCAACTTTATGTCCTTTCATTAGAATAAAGTCATCTGATTCATAAATAAGTTCATAAACGCGATTATCATCATCATAATAGAAGTTTTTGTAAACTTTATTGTTAATCACAAAACGGTCTATATTATTGAAGTTAAAAGTAAAGATTGACTCTCCATCTTCAGTCTTTGATTCAAATGCGTTACGTTCAACATTTAGATTTATATTTTTAACAACAAACCTTTGGTTATCTGTAGTAATAATAATTCCTCTATTGTTCCAATTTTCAAACAAATGTACTGAACCTACGGTCCTTCTTTTTGGGTTGATAAAAGCCATGGTCGATCCAAAACTGTTACCTCCATCAGATATCTGTAACATTTGCGCATTGGTTCCTGCCCCAGCTCTATTTACATCTTCCGATATTTGTGCTGATAGAATGGAGAATGAAAAGATAGCAATGATTGATAAAAAGTGCTTCATTTTGATTTTATTTAATTTAGTTTTAAAATTTGTGTGTTGCCAAAAATAACAATTCAATGCAAAAGAAAAGGGTAAACCTTATCAAGTTTACCCTTTTTAACATATTATTAGAACATCTATTATTCTTCTTCGCTAGTAGCTTGAACTGGAGCAGCTGGAGCAGCTTTTTTAGCTCCTCCTCTTCTACTTCTTCTAGTAGATTTTTTCTTCTCCTTACCAGCATTGTAAGTCTCGTTGTAATCAACAAGCTCGATCATAGCCATAGAAGCGTTATCTCCTAAACGATTACCTAATTTGATAATTCTAGTATAACCTCCTGGACGATCACCTACTTTCGCAGCTACATCTCTAAATAACTCAGCTACCGCTTGTTTTTGTCTTAAACGACTAAATACAATACGTCTGTTGTGAGTTGTGTCTTCTTTAGATTTTGTGACTAAGGGCTCAATAAATTGTTTTAAAGCTTTTGCTTTAGCAACAGTTGTGTTAATACGCTTGTGTTCTATTAACGAGCAAGCCATATTAGCAAGCATTGCTTTTCTGTGAGCCGTCTTTCTACCTAAATGGTTTCCTTTTTTTCCGTGTCTCATTGTTTTGTTAATTAACCATCATCTTGCTACCATATCCCATTGGGAGAGCAAATTATGATGGGTTAGTCTTTATCTAATTTATATTTGCTTAAGTCCATTCCGAAACTTAGTCCTTTTACGCTTACTAGCTCTTCAAGCTCAGTTAACGACTTCTTACCAAAGTTTCTGAATTTCATTAAATCATTTTTGTTAAATGATACTAAGTCTCCTAAAGTATCTACTTCTGCAGCTTTCAAACAGTTAAGTGCACGAACTGAAAGATCCATATCAATTAACTTCGTTTTTAATAACTGACGCATGTGAAGTGATTCTTCATCATAAGTTTCAGTTTGTGCAATCTCATCAGCTTCAAGAGTAATACGCTCATCAGAGAATAACATGAAGTGGTGGATTAATATTTTAGCTGCTTCAGTTAAAGCATCCTGAGGATTGATAGATCCGTCAGTATCAATTTCGAAAACTAATTTTTCATAATCTGTCTTTTGCTCTACACGGAAATTCTCTACACTATACTTAACGTTTTTGATTGGAGTGTAGATAGAGTCTGTAAAGATCGTTCCAACAGGTGCAGAAGCTTTTTTGTTTTCTTCAGCAGGAACATATCCTCTACCTTTCTCTATAGTAATTTCCATGTTGATGCTTACTTTAGGATCAAGGTTACAGATAACTAGATCTGAGTTTAATACCTGGAATCCTGAAATAAACTTTTGGAAATCTCCAGCAGTTATTTGCTCTTGACCAGAAATTGAAATTGAAACGGATTCGTTATCAATTTCATCTATTTGACGCTTAAAACGAATTTGTTTTAAGTTAAGGATGATTTCTGTTACGTCTTCTACTACTCCAGCAATTGTAGAGAACTCATGTTCTACTCCTTCAATTCTAACTGATGTAATAGCAAATCCTTCAAGAGAAGAAAGTAAAACTCTTCTTAAAGCATTTCCAACTGTTAATCCATAACCAGGTTCCAAAGGACGAAATTCAAATTTCCCTTCGAAATCTGTTGAATCGATCATGATTACTTTGTCGGGCTTCTGAAAGTTTAATATTGCCATGTTTTTCTTCGTTTTAATTGTTATCTGGTTGCGCGGTTCAAAAGTTTGAAGAAGACTAACAAACCCTTTGGCCAAATACCAATATGATTAATTAATTATTTAGAATATAATTCAACGATGAATTGCTCGTTGATGTTCTCAGGAATTTGAACTCTTGCAGGAACTGAAACAAACGTTCCTTCTTTAGTATCGTTATTCCAAGTAATCCATTCGTATACACTACTAGAAGCTGCTAATGCATTTTCGATAGACTCTAACGATTTAGACTTCTCTCTTACTGCAACAACATCTCCAGCCTTTAATTGGTATGATGGAATATTTACTATATCACCATTTACAGTAATGTGACGGTGACCTACTAATTGTCTTGCACCTCTTCTAGAACGAGCTAATCCCATTCTGTAAACTACGTTGTCTAATCTAGACTCACATAATTGTAACAATACCTCACCTGTAATTCCAGATGCAGCAGTTGCTCTTTTAAACATGTTTCTAAATTGACGCTCTAAGATACCATAAGTGTACTTAGCTTTTTGCTTCTCCATTAATTGGATAGCATACTCAGATTTTTTACCACGTCTTCTGTTGTTCCCGTGTTGCCCTGGAGGGTAGTTTCTTTTTTCAAAAGATTTATCTTCTCCGAAGATAGCTTCACCGAACTTACGTGCGATTTTAGTTTTAGGACCTCTATATCTTGCCATTTTAAATTTGTTTTGAGAGTGATTATGAATTAAGGTCTTAAGCTTATCCTTCGATAACCGTTGATCTCTCGTTGATATTGATTATTAATTAAACTCTTCTTCTTTTTGGTGGACGACATCCATTGTGAGGCATTGGAGTTACGTCAATGATTTCTGTAACTTCTATACCACCATTGTGTAATGATCTTATTGCAGATTCTCTACCATTACCAGGACCTTTTACATACACCTTTACTTTCTTTAAACCTGCTTCTTTAGCAACGTTTAAAGCATCTTCTGCTGCTAACTGTGCAGCATAAGGAGTATTTTTCTTAGATCCTCTAAAGCCCATCTTACCAGCTGATGACCATGAAATAACGTCACCTTTTTTGTTGGTAAGTGAGATAATGATATTGTTAAAAGAAGCAGTGATGTGCGCCTCTCCTGTAGCCTCTACTATTACTTTACGTTTTTTACTACTTGACTTTGCCATATTGTTTTAGTTTCTAGTTGTTAGCTTTAGTTGTTAGAATCCTAAACATTTCTATTTCAGGCAGATTCATCTAACTACTAAACACTAATGACTATTGTCTGTTATTACTTAGTTACTTTCTTTTTGTTAGCAACCGTCTTTCTTTTACCTTTTCTTGTTCTAGAGTTGTTCTTAGTACGTTGTCCTCTTAAAGGAAGTCCCGTTCTGTGACGAATACCTCTGTAACATCCAATATCCATTAATCGCTTAATGTTTAATTGTGTTTCAGAACGTAATTCACCTTCAATAGTGAACTTTCCAACTGCACCACGAATATTACTTATTTCTTCGTCAGTCCAATCAGACACTTTTGTACTTTCGTCTACTTTAGCTTCTGCTAAAATATCCTTAGCTCTACTTCTACCTATTCCGTAGATATAAGTTAAAGATATAACTCCTCTTTTGTGTTTTGGTATGTCTACACCTGCAATTCTTGCCATAATTAACCTTGTCTTTGTTTGAATCTAGGATTCTTTTTGTTGATTACGTAAAGTCTACCTTTTCTACGCACGATCTTACAATCTGCACTACGTTTTTTTACTGATGCTCTTACTTTCATCGTATTAGTATCTATAAGTTATTCGAGCCTTTGTTAAATCATAAGGACTCATTTCTAATTTCACTTTATCACCTGGTAATAATTTGATGTAATGCATACGCATTTTACCAGAAATATGTGCAGTCACAATGTGACCATTTTCTAATTCAACACGAAACATAGCATTTGATAATGCCTCTATAATTGTTCCGTCTTGTTCTATTGCCGCTTGTTTTGCCATAGTATATCTATTAAGCTATTAGCCTTTTCTGTTTTTACCAGTCTTCATCAAGCCGTCATAGTGTTTGTTAAGTAAATATGAATTTACTTGTTGCATTGTATCAATAGCAACTCCTACCATAATTAGTAAAGAAGTTCCTCCGTAAAACAATGCCCAACCTGCCTGTACGTTCATTAACTTTACGATGAAAGCTGGAAACACAGCAATTAATGCTAAGAAAATTGAACCAGGTAAGGTAATTTGTGACATAATTCTATCCAAATACTCTGCTGTTTCAGTTCCAGGACGAATACCAGGAATAAAACCTCCACTACGTTTCAAATCATCAGCCATTTTGTTTGTTGGAACAGTAATAGCCGTATAGAAATATGTAAACACTATAATTAAGAATGCGAAAACAATGTTATACCAAAGCCCAAAAATATCTGAGAACTGAGCTTGTAACCATTGTCCAATACTTGAATCTTTCATGAAATCCATTCCACCAATCAAACCAGGAACAAACATAATTGCCTGAGCAAAGATGATTGGCATTACTCCTGATGCATTTAATTTTAATGGAATATATTGTCTTGATCCGAATACGTTTCTTTCGTAACCACCAGATTGTGTTCTTCTAGCATATTGTACAGCAATTTTTCTAACCGCCATTACTAACATTACAGAAGCTAAGATGATTACAAACCAGATAACTAATTCAATAAGGATCATGATTAATCCACCATTTGACTCAGTAACTCTAGCTGCATATTCTTGAACAAAAGACTGCGGCAATGTAGCAATGATACCAACCATAATTAATATAGAAATACCATTACCAATACCCTTATCTGTAATCTTTTCACCTAACCACATAGCAAAGATACATCCTGTTACTAATATGACTATTGAAGAGAAATAGAATAAACCTCCTTGACCCAATAAGAATGCTTCTTGAGGAATTCCTAACGTTGGTAAGCTTACCAAATAACCTGGAGCTTGAACCAAACAGATAGCAATTGTTAACCAACGCGTGATTTGAGTAATCTTCTTTTGACCACTAGCTCCTTCTTTTTGTAGTTTCTGTAAATAAGGAATAGCTATTCCCATTAATTGTACTACAATAGAAGCAGAGATATAAGGCATAATACCTAAAGCGAATACTGATGCATTAGCAAAAGCACCTCCTGTAAAGGCGTTTAGCAACCCTAAAAGTCCTTCTGAAGTATTGTCTCCAAGTTGTCCTAACTTACTTGCGTCGATCCCTGGTAACACAACTTGTGCTCCAAAACGGTACACTAAAAGCATTCCTAAAGTAAGAATGATTCTATCTTTTAGTTCCGTTATTTTCCAAACATTCTTTAAAGTCTCTATAAATTTCATTCTAATTGGGGTATTCTTATAAAGTTATAGCTTCTCCTCCTGCGGCTTCGATAGCAGCTTTTGCTGAAGCCGTGAATTTATGAGCAGATACTTTTAATTTAGCTTTTAATTCTCCTCTTCCTAAAATTTTAACTAGCTCATTCTTACCAGCTAAACGGAAGTTTACAAATGTATCTAAATCTGCGGTATCTTTTATCTTTTTATCATCAACCATTTGTTGAAGTGTGTCAAGATTGATTCCTTGATACTCTACACGGTTAATGTTCTTAAATCCAAACTTAGGCACACGTCTTTGAAGTGGCATTTGACCACCTTCAAAACCTAATTTTCTAGAATATCCAGAACGCGACTTAGCTCCTTTGTGACCTCTTGTTGCAGTTCCACCTTTTCCAGATCCTTGTCCGCGACCAACACGTTTGCTGTTGTTATTAACTGAACCTTCTGCAGGTTTTAAATTACTTAAATCCATTTTCAGTTTATATTTTTAAGCTTCTTCTACAGAAACTAAATGTTTAACTTTATTAACCATACCAAGGATATTTGGTGTGGCATCATGTTCTACAGTTTGACCAATCTTCTTTAAACCTAAAGCTTCTAATGTTCTTTTTTGGTTTTGAGATCTATTGATCGCACTTTTTCTTTTTGTTACTTTAATTTTTGCCATGATATCCTTGAATTATCCGTTAAAAACTTTTTCTAAAGAAACACCTCTGTCTCTGGCAATCTTGTTAGCATCTCTTAACTGTAATAAAGCATCAAAAGTTGCTTTAACTACGTTATGAGGGTTCGAAGAACCTTGAGACTTTGATAATACATCATGTACACCAACTGCTTCAAGTACTGTACGTACAGCACCACCAGCAATAACTCCTGTACCAGGCGCAGCAGGAATGATGTTTACTCTAGCTCCACCATATTTTCCTTTTTGCTCATGTGGTAATGTTCCTTTTACAATAGGAATACGAACAAGGTTTTTCTTAGCATCTTCTACTGCTTTAGCAATTGCCGAAGCAACGTCTTTAGATTTTCCTAAACCGTGTCCTACAACACCAGCTTCATCACCAACCACAACGATTGCTGAGAAACCAAATGCTCTACCACCTTTTGTTACTTTAGTAACTCTTTGCACACCAACTAAACGATCTTTAAGATCTAATCCACTTGGTTTTACTAATTCTGCGCTTTTATATTTCTGATACATAATTTCTTAGAATTTAAGTCCTGCTTCTCTAGCTCCGTCAGCTAATGATTTTACTCTTCCGTGATATAAATATCCACCTCTATCAAAAGAGATAGTTTCTACACCTGCTTTTACGGCTTTTTCACCAATACTCTTACCAACTAAGGCAGCGATTTCGGTTTTAGTACCTTTTGCAGAACTAATATCTTTATCTCTTGAAGATGCTGCACAAATAGTGTTACCTGTAACATCATCTACAAGTTGAGCATAAATTTCTTTATTACTTCTAAAAACAGCTAATCTTGGTTGTGACGCCGTACCAGATACAATCTTGCGAATTCTGTTTTTAATTCTTAATCTTCTTTCTGTCTTTGTTAATGCCATAACTTTAATTATTATGCTGTTTTACCTGCTTTTCTTCTAATTTCTTCACCAACAAACTTGATTCCTTTTCCTTTGTAAGGCTCTGGCTTACGGTAAGAACGAATTTTTGCTGCCACTTGACCAACTAATTGCTTGTCATGTGAAGTTAACTTAACGATAGGGTTTTTACCTTTTTCTGATATTGTTTCTACTTTAACTTCTGGCGCAATACTCATTACGATATTGTGTGAAAACCCTAATGCCATATCTAGTTTTTGACCTTGGTTACTCGCTCTGTAACCAACACCAACTAGTTCTAGTTCTTTAGTAAATCCTTTAGATACACCTTCAACCATATTGTTGATTAGTGCTCTATAAAGACCATGCTTAGATTTTTGCTCCTTAGTCTCAGCTGAACGCTCAACTAAAACATTTCCATCCTCAACTTTAACAGATACAGCAGAAAGTTCTTGAGAAAGCTCTCCTAGTTTTCCTTTTACTGTAACCACATTATCGTTGATCTCAACTGTAACTCCTTCTGGAATTGCTATTGGACTGTTTCCTATTCTTGACATTTCTCTATGGTCTTTTTATTAGTAAACGTAACATAATACTTCACCACCAACGTTTTCTTTTCTTGCTTGCTTATCTGTCATTACTCCATGTGAAGTAGAGATAATAGCAATACCAAGACCATTAAGAATACGTGGCAATTCTTTTGAACTTGCATACTTACGTAAACCTGGTGTACTAATTCTTTGAATCTTCTTGATTACTGGCTCCTTAGTATCAGGAGTGTACTTAAGCGCTATTTTAATAGTACCTTGTACAGTAGTGTCATCAAATTTATAACTTAAAACATATCCTTGATCGAATAATATTTTAGTTATTTCCTTCTTTAACTTAGATGCAGGAATCTCAACCACTCTGTGGCCAGCTTGCATTGCATTTCTAATTCTTGTTAAGTAATCCGCAATTGGATCTGTGTACATAACTAAATTGATTTTGTGATTTTGGTTTTCGGGTTGGTACCGAACCTGAAATCTGATTATTTAAAATAATATTACCAACTTGCTTTTTTCACTCCTGGGATTAACCCTTGATTAGCCATTTCTCTAAAAGTTACACGAGAAATACCAAACTGACGCATATATCCTTTTGGTCTCCCTGTTAACTTACAACGGTTATGCATACGAATTGGAGAAGCATTTTTTGGCAACTTTTGTAATGCTTCATAATCTCCAGCTTCTTTTAAAGCTTTACGTTTAGAAGCATACTTAGCAACCGTTTTTGCTCTCTTTACTTCGCGAGCCTTCATTGATTCTTTAGCCATAACTTAGTTCTTTTTAAAAGGTAATCCTAGTTCTGTTAATAATGATTTTGCTTCTTTATCTGTTTGAGCAGTTGTTACGAAAGTGATGTCCATTCCTTCAATCTTCTTGATTTTATCAATGTTGATCTCTGGGAAGATAATTTGCTCAGTAATTCCTAAGTTGTAATTACCTCTACCATCAAATCCGTTAGCTTTAATACCGTTAAAGTCTCTTACACGTGGTAAAGATGACGTTACTAAACGATCTAAAAACTCATACATTTGCTCACCTCTTAAAGTAACTTTTGCACCAATTGGCATTCCTTTACGAAGCTTAAATGTTGCAACGTCTTTCTTAGAAATTGTAGCTATTGCTTTCTGCCCAGAAATTTTTGTAATCTCTTCAACAGCATAGTCAACTAATTTCTTATCGGCTACTGCAGCACCAACACCACGAGAGATTACTATCTTCGTTAACTTTGGCACTTGCATTACGTTTTTATATCCGAATTCTTCTGTAAGAGCAGACATTACTCTGTCTTTGTACTCTTGTTTTAATCTTGGAATATAAGCCATAACTCTTAAATTACTTCATTAGATTTTTTAGCAAATCTTACTTTCTTATCGTCTTCCATTCTATATCCAACTCTTGTTGTTTCTCCGTTTGAAGTTAACAACGAAAGGTTAGAAATTTGAATAGAAGCTTCTTTTTCTACTATTCCTCCTTGAGGATTTTGCGCGCTAGGTTTCATATGTTTCTTAACCATATTTACACCTTCCACAATTGCCTTATTCTTATCTCTTAATACTTGAAGAACTTTACCTTCTGATCCTTTGTGATCTCCAGCAATTACTCTTACTGTATCTCCTGATTTTATTTTAAGCTTTCCCATTGTAATTTCAGCATTAAAGCACCTCTGGTGCTAATGATACAATTTTCATGAATTGTTTATCACGAAGCTCTCTTGCCACTGGTCCGAATACACGAGTACCTCTCATTTCACCTGTTGGGTTTAATAATACACATGCATTGTCATCGAAACGAATATATGAACCATCTGGACGTCTTACTTCTTTTACAGTACGAACAACAACTGCAGTAGAAACAGCTCCTTTTTTAACGGTTCCGTTAGGAGTTGCATCTTTAACAGTAACAACGATCTTGTCACCTACAGAAGCATATCTTCTTTTTGTACCACCTAGAACACGTATTGTTAATACTTCTTTTGCCCCAGTGTTATCAGCTACTTTTAATCTTGATTCTTGTTGTACCATAATTACTTCGCTCTTTCAATTATTTCTACTAATCTCCAGCACTTAGATTTACTTAAAGGACGTGTCTCCATAATCCTTACCGTATCACCTTCGTTACAGTCGTTTTGCTCGTCGTGTGCAACATATTTCTTTGTCTTTAACACGAACTTTCCATACATAGGATGTTTTACTTTTTTAACTTCAGAAACTACAATAGATTTCTGCATTTTGTTACTAGTAACAACTCCTATACGTTCTTTTCTTAAATTTCTTTTTTCCATCTTTCAGCTAAATACAAATTATTGCACTTCTCTTTTAGTTAACTCTGTTGCAATTCTAGCTACGTTTCTTCTAAGTGAACGTAACTGGATTGGATTCTCAAGAGGAGATATAGCATGAGCCAATTTAAGGTCTGTATAACTCTTTTTAATTTCACCAAGCTTTTCTTGTAACTCAGCTGTAGATAATTCTTTAATCTCTGATTGCTTCATAACTTTATAATATTAAGCTTCGTAATCTCTAGCTATAACAAACTTAGTTCTTACTGGAAGTTTTTGAGCTGCCAAACGTAAAGCTTCTTTAGCTACGTCTAATGGCACACCTGCAACTTCAAACATAATTCTTCCTGGTTTAACCACTGCTGCCCAATACTCAACACCACCTTTACCTTTACCCATACGTACTTCAAGAGGCTTTTTTGTGATTGGCTTGTCTGGAAATATTTTAATCCATAATTGCCCCTCTCTTTTCATGTAACGAGTAGCTGCAATACGCGCTGCTTCTATTTGACGAGAAGTGATAAACTTTGAGTCTAACGATTTTATACCAAACATTCCGTTTGAAAGTTCATGCCCTCTTCCAGCATTTCCTTTCATGCGGCCCTTTTGCTGCTTACGAAATTTTGTTCTTTTCGGTTGTAACATTTTTCTTTAGTTTAAAAAATTACTTTCTACGACGTTGTTTATTATTACCACGTCCACCTTTTCCTTGCTTCTTAGATAAACCAACAAGCGGAGAAAGTTCTCTTTTACCATAAACTTCACCTTTCATGATCCATACTTTAATCCCAATTCTACCATAAGTAGTATGAGCTTCAACTAAAGCATAGTCGATGTCGGCTCTAAATGTTGATAAAGGAATTCTTCCATCTTTATAGTGTTCACTACGTGCCATTTCAGCACCATTTAAACGACCACTAATTTGAATTTTGATACCCTCAGCGTTCATACGCATTGCAGCAGCAATAGCCATTTTAATTGCTCGTTTGTATGAAATACGATTTTCAATTTGACGAGCAACACTTGATGCAACTAGGTATGCGTCTAATTCTGGACGCTTAATTTCAAAGATGTTTAATTGAACTTCTTTACCTGTAATCTTTTTAAGCTCCTCTTTTAACTTGTCTACCTCTTGACCTCCTTTACCAATGATGATACCTGGACGAGCCGTAGTGATAGTAACGGTTACAAGTTTAAGAGTTCTTTCGATGATTACTCTCGACACACTAGCTTTTGATAAACGAGCATAGATATACTTTCTGATTTTATCATCCTCAGCAAGTTTGTCTCCATAATCGTTACCACCATACCAGTTAGATTCCCATCCTCTGATAATACCTAGGCGATTTCCTATTGGATTTGTCTTTTGTCCCATTTATTAATTGCTTTGTGTGTTATTATTAGCTCCAAGCACGAGTGTTACGTGATTAGATCTTTTTCTAATTCTGTGTGCACGACCTTGAGGAGCTGGACGTAATCTTTTTAACATAGATCCTCCATCAACTCTAATCTCTTTTACAAATAAATCAGCTTCTTCAATATCAGAATCTTCATTTTTAGCTTGCCAGTTTGCCATCGCAGACAATAACAATTTCTCTAAACGGTTAGAAGCTTCTTTTTGACTGAATCTTAAGATATTAAGTGCCTTTTCAACCTTTTCACCTCTTACTAAATCGGCTACTAAGCGCATTTTTCTTGGTGACGTAGGACAGTTATTAAGCTTTGCAAAAGCAACTTGCTTTTTGCTTTCCTTAATAGCGTCTGCCATTTGTTTTTTACGACTTCCCATAGCTCTTACTTTTTACCTTTATTTTTGGCACCTGCATGACCTCTAAATGATCTTGTTGGTGAAAATTCTCCTAACTTATGTCCTACCATGTTCTCTGTTACATATACAGGAACAAATTGACGGCCGTTGTGCACAGCTATTGTTTGACCAACAAAGTCTGGAGTAATCATACTTGCTCTAGACCAAGTTTTGATTACTGACTTTTTGTTAGCTTCAACATTTGCCAACACTTTTCTTTCTAATTTATAATGAACGTAAGGTCCTTTTTTTAATGATCTTGCCATGACTTATTATTTCTTTCTACGTTCTACAATATATTTATTACTCGCTTTTGTTTTAGAACGGGTTCTATAACCTTTAGCAGGTATACCATTTCTAGAACGTGGATGTCCACCTGAAGATTTACCTTCACCACCACCCATTGGATGATCAACTGGATTCATTACTACTGGTCTTGTACGTGGACGTCTTCCTAACCATCTGCTTCTACCTGCTTTACCAGATACAAGCAATTGATGGTCTGAATTTGAAACCACACCAATTGTAGCTAAACAATTAGCAAGAATCATTCTTGTTTCACCAGAAGGTAATTTAACTGTTGCAAACTTACCATCTCTTGCCATTAACTGAGCAAATGCACCAGCACTACGAGCCATAACAGCTCCTTGTCCTGGACGTAACTCAATACAAGAAATAATAGTTCCTAATGGAATTTGGCTTAATGGCATAGTGTTTCCAATTTCTGGAGCCACTTTCTCATTGCTAGATACTACATTTTGTCCTACTTGTAATCCGTTAGGAGCAATGATGTATCTTTTCTCACCATCTTGGTAGTTTAATAATGCGATAAACGCAGTTCTGTTTGGATCGTATTCTATTGTTTTAACTTCAGCTGGAATACCATGCTTGTTACGTTTAAAATCAATAATACGATACCTTCTCTTATGACCACCACCTTTGTAGCGCATAGTCATTTTTCCTTGACTGTTTCTACCACCAGTACGTTTTTTCGGAGCTAATAAACTTTTCTCCGGCTTATCAGTAGTAATGGCGTCAAATCCATTAACTACTCTAAATCGCTGTCCTGGTGTGATCGGTTTTAACTTTCTTACTGACATTCTTGTCTAATTACATGTTAGCGTATAAATCAATCGTCTCACCTTCCGCCAGTTGTACAATTGCTTTTTTAGTAGCATTTGTTTTACCATGTTGAATACCAGTTTTTGTATACTTGGTTCTTCTATCTGGACGGACATTTATAGTACGAACTTTTTCAACAGAAACACCATAAACCGCTTCTACAGCGTTTTTGATCTCTATCTTGTTCGCCTTTACGTTCACTTGAAAAGTGTAACGATTGTTTAACTCACTATCGTTAGTAGCTTTTTCTGTGATTATCGGTTTAATTAAGATACTCATGGTCTTTCTTATTTACTTAAATTCGATTCAATTCCTTCTATTGCACTCTCTAAAAGCACTACTTGATTTGCGTTCAAAATCTTGTAAGTACTTATTTCTGAGCTAGTTACAACTTCAGAGCCTTTTAAATTGCGCGACGACAAATATACATTATTATTTGTGTCACCCAACACGAATAAAGACTTTTTGTTTTCAAGCCCTAAAGCTTTTAAAACAGCTGTGAAGTTTTTTGTCTTTGGAGCTTCAAAATTGAAGTCTTCTAAAACTGTAATTGCTTTCTCTCCAGCCTTAATTGTTAAAGCTGATTTACGAGCTAAACGTTTTACGTTTTTGTTCAATTTGAAACTGTAATTTCTTGGTCTTGGACCAAACATACGTCCACCACCTTTAAATACACCAGACTTGATACTACCAGCTCTAGCTGTACCAGTACCTTTTTGTTTCTTAATCTTACGTGTACTTCCTGTAATTTCTGCTCTTTCTTTAGCCTTATGTGTTCCTTGACGTTGGTTAGCAAGATATTGCTTAACATCTAAGTAAACAGCATGGTTATTAGGCTCAATAGCAAACACATCTTTAGAAAGGTCTACCTTTCTTCCTGTGTCTTTTCCGTTTATATCTAAAACTGCTACCTTCATTACTTCTGAATTGTTACATAAGCGTTTTTGTGTCCAGGAACGCATCCTTTAACAACAAGTAGATTCTTATCTGCAACTACTTTTAAAACTCTTAAATTTTGAACTTTCACTGTATCACCTCCCATTCTTCCTGCCATACGCATTCCTTTGAATACACGTGCAGGATAAGAAGCAGCTCCAATAGATCCTGGTGCTCTTAAACGGTTATGTTGACCGTGAGTAGCTTGACCTACACCACCAAAACCGTGTCTTTTAACAACACCTTGGAATCCTTTACCTTTTGATGTTCCAGCAACATCAACAAATTCACCTTCTTCAAAATGCTCTACTGTAATAGTATCGCCTAATTTGTACTCCTCCTCAAAACCTTGAAACTCGACAACTTTTTTCTTAACAGAAGTACCTGCTTTTTTCGTGTGCCCAACTTGAGCCTTCGAAGCATTTTTTTCTGTCTTGTCATCGAAACCAAGTTGTAAGGCACTATAGCCATCAACTTCCTCAGTTCTGACTTGGGTAACAACGCATGGTCCAGCTTCGATTACTGTACAAGGAATGTTCTTCCCGTTTTCATCAAAGATGCTGGTCATTCCGATTTTTCTTCCAATTAACCCAGACATATTTATTATTTATTAATTATTTACTATTTGTTATTTAAAACTCAAGGCTGAAATACATTTCAGCCTTGAATTGTATTTTACCGTTTTTCCTTCGCACGCAGCTCAGGACATGTTTTGAAAGTTTTACCTTCCTATTCTTTTATCACACTTTGATCTCAACTTCAACTCCACTTGGCAATTCAAGCTTCATCAACGCATCGATTGTCTTTGAAGACGAGCTGTAGATATCTAATAATCTCTTGTAAGAGCTTAATTGAAACTGCTCTCTCGACTTCTTGTTCACGTGAGGTGAACGTAATACAGTGAAAATTTTCTTGTGCGTTGGTAATGGAATTGGTCCAGTTACAACAGCTCCAGTACTTTTTACTGTTTTTACAATCTTATCAGCAGACTTATCTACTAAGTTATGATCGTATGATTTTAATTTTATTCTGATTTTTTGACTCATTTTCTTAAAATTTAAGCTTCAACTCCTCTTGCCGCTGTAATTACCTCTTCAGAAATATTTGAAGGTGTTTCAGCATAATGTGAAAATTCCATAGTAGATGTTGCTCTACCAGAAGATAATGTACGTAACGATGTTACATAACCAAACATTTCTGATAATGGCACGTTAGCCTTCACAACTTTAGATCCTGCTCTGTCACCCATGTCATTTACTTGACCACGACGACGGTTAAGGTCACCTACAATATCTCCCATGTTTTCTTCAGGAGTTAACACTTCTAATTTCATGATTGGCTCCATGATCACGGCTTTAGCAGCTTTTGCAGCAGCTTTAAATCCTAGTTTAGCAGCCAATTCGAATGATAATTGATCTGAATCCACATCGTGGTAAGAACCATCAGTTAAAGTAACTTTCATAGCGTCAACTTCATATCCTGCTAGAGGACCGTTAACCATTGCCGCTTTAAATCCTTTTTCAACTGAAGGAACAAATTCTTTTGGTACGTTACCACCTTTGATTTCAGAAACAAATTCAAGTCCTTGTTTACCTTCTTCTGCTGGTTCAAGAGTAAATACAATATCTGCGAATTTACCACGTCCACCAGATTGCTTCTTGTAAACCTCTCTGTGTTCAGCACGTTGTGTAATTGCTTCTTTGTACTCTACTTGAGGTAAACCTTCGTTTACTTCAACTTTGAACTCACGCTTTAAACGATCAACAATAATATCTAAGTGAAGCTCACCCATTCCAGAAATAATAGTCTGTCCTGAAGCTTCATCAGTTCTAACTGTAAAAGTTGGATCTTCTTCAGCTAACTTAGCTAAAGCCATTCCTAACTTATCTACATCAGCCTTAGTTTTAGGCTCAACTGCAATACCAATTACCGGATCTGGGAAATCCATTGATTCTAATACAATTGGATTTTTTTCATCAGATAAAGTATCACCAGTCTTGATATCTTTAAATCCTACAGCAGCTCCAATATCTCCAGCTTCAATGCGGTTAATTGCATTTTGCTTATTAGAGTGCATTTGGTAGATACGAGAAATTCTTTCTTTCTTACCAGATCTATTGTTCAATACATAAGAACCAGCATCTAATCCACCTGAATAAGCTCTAAAGAATGCTAAACGACCTACGAAAGGATCAGTAGCAATTTTAAACGCTAAAGCAGAGAAAGGTTCTTTTACGTCTGGTTTACGAGAAATTTCCTCGTCAGTATCAGGGTTAGTTCCAACGATAGCATCTTTATCTACTGGTGAAGGTAAATAACGACAAACACCGTCTAATAAGAACTGAACTCCTTTATTTTTAAATGCAGAACCACAAATCATAGGAATGATCGCCATATCCATAACTGCAGCTCTTAAAGCAGCGTGTACTTCTTCTTCAGTAATTGAATCTTCATCTTCCATGAATTTCTCAAGAAGATTTTCATCATAAGTTGCTACTTCTTCAATTAATAAAGCTCTATACTTAGCAGCTTCTTCTTTTAACTCCTCAGGAATTTCGATAACATCGAAAGTAGCTCCTTGTGTTTCATCGTGCCATACGATAGCTCTGTTCTTCACAAGGTCAACAATACCCTTAAAGTCCATTTCCTCACCAATTGGAAGAACAATAGGAACTGCATTAGAACCTAACATGTCTTTTACCTGTTGGCAAACTGCTAAGAAGTTAGATCCTTGACGGTCCATCTTGTTAACAAATCCAATTCTTGGAACTTTATAGTTATCAGCTAGTCTCCAGTTAGTTTCAGATTGTGGCTCAACACCATCAACTGCACTAAATAAGAATACTAAACCATCTAATACGCGTAAAGAACGGTTCACCTCAACTGTAAAGTCAACGTGACCTGGAGTATCGATAATATTAAAGTGGTATCCTTTTGCATCGGCAGTTGGCTTTCCATTTTCTGATGGGAAGTGCCAAGTACAGGTTGTAGCAGCAGAAGTAATTGTAATACCTCTTTCCTGCTCTTGCTCCATCCAGTCCATTGTTGCAGCACCATCATGTACTTCACCAATTTTATGAGAAACTCCTGTATAATAAAGAATACGCTCTGTAGTTGTAGTTTTTCCTGCGTCAATGTGCGCAGCAATACCAATATTTCTAGTATATTTTAAATCTCTTGCCATGTTAATTAAAATCTAAAGTGAGAGAATGCTTTGTTTGCTTCTGCCATTTTATGAGTATCAACTCTCTTCTTAACGGCTGCTCCTTCTTCTTTAGCTGCAGCTAAGATTTCTGCTGCTAATTTTTGAGCCATAGATTTTTCGTTTCTTTTACGCGCAAAATTAATCAACCACTTCATAGAAGTTGAAATTTTACGGTCAGGACGAATTTGCATTGGAATTTGGAAAGTAGCTCCACCTACACGTCTTGAACGAACTTCAACGTGAGGCATTACATTTGATAATGCGTCTTTCCATAATTCTAAAGCAGTCTTTTCTTCGTCTGTTTTCTTTTCTTCTACAATGTCAATTGCATCATAAAAGATTTTAAACGCTACTGACTTCTTACCATCCCACATCATCATGTTAACGAAACGAGTCACTAACTGATCGTTAAAACGTGGATCTGGTAAAATAGGTCTTTTTTTAGCCTGTCTTTTTCTCATGTCTTCTTCTTAAAGTTTTAAATTACTTTTTAGGGCGTTTAGCACCATACTTAGATCTACGTTGTGTACGTCCTTCAACACCTGCGGTATCTAAAGCACCACGTACAATGTGATATCTAACTCCTGGTAAATCTTTTACCCTTCCACCTCTAACTAATACTATCGAGTGCTCCTGAAGATTATGTCCTTCTCCTGGGATGTATGCGTTTACTTCATTACCATTTGTTAACCTTACCCTTGCAACTTTACGCATTGCCGAGTTAGGTTTTTTAGGCGTGGTAGTATAAACACGCGTACAAACTCCACGTCTTTGAGGACAAGAATTCAAAGCAGCCGATTTACTCTTCTTAGTTATTTTGGCTCTTCCTTTTCTTACTAATTGTGAAATTGTTGGCATATTATGTTATAATATAATTTTAAAAACCCTCTTCTTAGAGGGCTGCAAAGGTAGAAATTAAAATCAATAATTCAAATCGTAATACATTAATTTTCAAACTCAATGAAAAATAAAATTTGAGGTAATATTATTTCACTTTATTTTCCGTTAGATTTACACCTAAATTGTTTGTCTTGAAGATTGCAAAATTTTTATTGGTCTTTCCATTATTTTACTTCTCAACTATCCTGACTGCCAACGGTCAAAACATAAAATTAAAGATTATTGGTAACAGCGAATATGAAAACACAGTAATTGACTCTTTAGATTATAACAGAGAATTCGAAAACATAAAAACATTAAATCAAGAAATAGCTAGTGTTCAAAAGCAACTTCAAATAAAGGGCTATATTGAAAATAAACTTTTGTATAGCAAGAAAGAAAATGACAGTCTATATGTAGCAAAATTTGATCTTAAGAAGCAATTTTACACCATATATATATATTATAATAAAAACAATCTAGATAAATCGTTTTTGGATTCCTTTCTAGATGAAGTTGAAGACAGCTTTTTTAAAGTACCTATAATCGAACTAGAAAATTCTTTGAATTATGTTAACGATTATCTAATCTCCAAAGGTCTACCTTTTAACTCGTTAAAGTTGACAGCTTTAGAGAAGCGCGACGATGAAAGTATTAGAGCTAATTTAATTATTGCTTCAAATAAAATAAGAACAATAAATAGCATTACCTTAAAAGGATATGAAAAATTCCCTAAATCTTTCTTAAAACATTACGCAAAAATTAAAGAGTCTGATATTCTAGATCTAAAAGAACTGCAAAAGAAATCGCAGCTAATTAATCAACTACCCTTTGCAAATGAATTTAGAACCCCGGAGATATTATTTACTAAAGACTCTTCTTCAGTATTTCTTTATTTAGAAAAAGGGAAGGCTAATGCCTTTGATGGTTTTTTAGGTTTTGGAACAAATGAAAATAATAATAAGTTAGAATTTTATGGTTATCTAGATTTAAAATTATTAAACAACTTAAATTATGGTGAAACTTTCAAAGTAAAATATAGAAGTGACGGAAATGATCAAAGAACTTTTAATGCGAATTTAAACCTTCCTTATTTATTAGGCTCTCCAATAGGAACCGAATTATCTCTAAACATATTTAAACAGGATTCTACTTTTACTAACACGCAACAAACATTAGATATATTCTATAACATCAATCAAAAACAAAAAATTATTGCGGGAATTTCCTCAAGACAATCAAACGACATTACAACGAATCTAACAGAAACTGTTCAAGACTATAATGCTACTTTCTATTCTTTAGGATATCATTATACCAGTAAAAGAAACAACGACCCTTTATTTCCAATTAACTTTAGCTTTCAAAGTAAACTTGGTTTTGGATCTAGAACAGTAAACAGTTTAAAAGAAGAACAATCTACCTTCAGCATATATTCAGATAAAATTTTTAACCTAAATAAAAATAATAGCATATACTTAAAATTAATTTCAGAGGGTTTAATATCTGATCAATACTTAACCAACGAACTTTTAAGGCTTGGAGGTATTAACTCACTAAGAGGTTTTGATGAAAACAGTATTTACGCTTCACTGTATGCTACTTTGAATAGCGAGTATAGATTTAGATTGAGTTCATCGCTATACGTTTATTCAATAATTGATGCAGCTTATATTGAGAATCAACTAATTGATTTAGAGGACAAACTATATGGTTTTGGAATTGGTTTTGGCCTAGTAACAAAATCAGGATTACTAAAATTTAATTACGGCGTAGGTAAAACTGGAAAGGAAAAAATTGACTTTTCAAACTCAAAAATTCAACTAAGCCTGAGTACTTCTTTCTAAATATTTAACATTTAAAATTGAAATAAAATCAAAATTTTAGCAAATAATTATTGGTTTATTAACTTTTTATTATGATTTTTGGTGCAGACTAATTCAAATAAATTATAAAATGAAAACAAAGTTTAGTGGAATTCTAACGCTTTTGTTAGCGTTTGTTGTGCATTTATCCTTTGCACAAGAAAAAACAATTTCAGGAACTGTTTCGGATGAATCTGGAATGCCTTTACCTGGAGTTAATATTATTGTAAAAGGAACTACTAATGGTACTCAGACAGATTTTGATGGTAATTATAGTATTACTGCCAATACTGGGGACGTTCTTACTTTTACTTATGTAGGTCTTAAAACAGAAGAAAGAACTGTTGGGGCTTCAAATAGTATTAACGTAACTATGGTTGAGGATGCTGCGATTCTTGACGAGGTAGTTGTAACTGCACAAGGTATTAAGAGAGAGAAAAAAGCTCTTGGTTATGCAGTAAGTGAAGTACAATCAGAAGATATTGAACAACGTACTGAAGGTGATGTTGCTAGGGTACTATCTGGTAAAGCTTCTGGTGTACAAATTACATCTCAAAGTGGTTCATCAGGTTCTGCAACTAACGTAGTTATTAGAGGATACTCTTCTATTAATGGTAGTAACCAAGCGTTATTTATCGTTGATGGCGTTCCTTTTAGTAGTGATAACAATACAACTGGTAGTTTTGCTAGTGGTAACGTTGGTTCATCTCGTTTCCTTGATCTTGATCCAAACAACATTGAAAGTGTTAACGTATTAAAAGGTCTTGCTGCAGCTACATTATATGGTACTGCTGGACGTAACGGTGTAATCGTAATTACTACCAAGTCTGGTTCTGCTGCTGGTGCTGGTCCTAAGAAAACAGAAATTACAGTTAACCAATCTTATTTCGTTAATGAGGTTGCTTCAACTCCTGACTACCAAGATTCTTATGGTGGTGGATTTAACCAATCTTTTGGATGGTTCTTCTCAAACTGGGGACCTTCTTTTAGAGCAGAAGGTGTTGATGGTTACTTAAATGACCCTGCTGGTTTAATTGATGCTAACGGTACTGTTGAGCACCCTTATTCATCTTCAGCATTCTTAAACAACCTTAACGGAGGTAACAATGCTCTATTAAATGAGTATTCTGGTCAGCGTTACGCTTGGCAGCCTTATGACAGTGTTGACGACTTCTTTAGAACAGGTAGTGTTAGTAACACATCTTTAAATATTAGAGGTGCTTCTAATGATGGAAATATTTCTTATAATGTGAACTACGGTCACTTAGACGAAGTAGGGTTTACTCCTGGTAACATGTTAAGAAGAAATAACTTATCTGTTGGTGGTAGAGCTAAGCTTTCTAACAAGTTTACAGTTAATGCAACTTTAAACTATGCTAGAACAGACTTTAAAACACCTCCAGTAGCAGCTTCTCAAGGTAACGGTACTACAGGTTTCTCTGTTCTTGGTAACATATTCTTTACACCAAGAAACGTTGACTTAATGGGATTACCTTATACAATTCCTGAAACTGGTGGTAGTATTTACTATCGTAATGGTAACGATATTATTAACCCAAGATGGACTGTCGAGAATGCAGGTACAAAGCAATTAACAAACCGTGTTTATGGTGCAGCTAACCTAACATATGAGTTTAACGAGAACTTAGGTATTACTTACCGTGCAGGTATTGACTTCTATAATGAAAGAGTAACTCAATACTCTAACAAGAATGGGGTTAACTTTAACCAAGCAATTTTTGGTTTCTATAACACAATGGACAACAACAATAGAATTTGGGATCACTATCTTGCTATTAATGGTAACTATGACTTATCAGAAGATATTGGTTTAAACTTTGTTCTTGGTGGAACTACAAGATCAACTGAGTTCGATCAGCAAGGTGTTGCAAGTTCGGGACAATTAGTATTCGGGATTCAAAGACACTTTAACTTCTCAAACCAAGCTCCTATTCAATTTAGTTCTTACAGAAATATTATTGGAGTATTTGGAGAAGCTTCATTTGACTATAGAGATTTTGCATTCTTATCTGTATCGGCTAGACAAGACTGGGTATCTAACTTACCAACAGAAAATAACAGTCAGTTCTACCCTAGTATAAGTGCTTCATTTATCCCTACTTCTGCTTTTGAAGGATTTAAGTCTCCAAGCGGAAAAGGTCTTAACTATTTAAAGCTTAGAGCTGGTCTTGGTCAGTCTGCTGGATTCCCTTCTGGGTTCCCAACAATTAATACAGCTGGTCAGTCAACTCAAGTAAATGGTGGTGCTGTAGGAGGTTCAAGTGGTATTATCACAAATACAATTAGTAACTTCTTAGCAAACCCAGACTTAAAGCCTGAGTTAATTAGTGAGCTTGAATTTGGTTTTGATACAAGATTTTGGGATAATCGTGTTGACTTAAGTGTATCTTATTTTGACAGACAAACAAAAGATCTAATTGTATTTAAGCCATTAGCTCCATCATCAGGATTTACAAATACTCAAGATAACATTGGTAAAGTAGAAGGTGACGGTTGGGAAGCTGATTTAAGTGTTGACATCTTTAGAAGTGACGATAATAACGGATTCAACTGGAATTCAAGAGTTAACTTTACTAAGAGTGAGCAAATCGTAACTGAACAAGCTGATGACCAAATTGTATATGCTGGTTTTACTAATCAAGGTAACGCGGCTATTAAAGGAGAGCAATTAGGTGTTATTGTAGGTAGTAGAGTTAAAAGAGATGCTAATGGTAACTTATCTGTAGATACTAATGGTAACTACGTATTTGAAAATCAAGTAATCTTAGATGATGGTAGAGCAATTACACCAATTATTGGTAATCCAAACCCTGATTATGTAATGAACTTTATCAACTCTTTATCTTATAAGAACTTCAACTTCAACTTCCAAGTTAGCCATACTGCTGGTGGAGATATTTATTCATCAACTATTGCTACGTTATTTGGTCGTGGTCTTATTGGAGAAGATAGAAAGAATACTTTCATATTACCTGGTGTACAAGACTCTACAGGTCAACCAAACCAAGTACAAATTAACAACTCATCATACTTCTTTAACAACGTATTATTCGGTCCTTCTGAATTACAAGTTTATGATGGTTCTGTACTTAGATTACAAGAGGTTTCTTTAGGATATAACTTCCCTGAGAAATTATTAGAGAAGACTCCATTTGGTTCATTATCTATTACTGCTAGTGGATTCAACTTATGGTATGATGCATACAACACTCCAGACGAGACTAACTTTGATCCAAACGTAGCTGGTGTAGGTGTTGGTAATGGTAGAGGATTTGATTACTTAAACGGTCCTAGTTCTAAGAGATATGGTTTAAGTATTAAAGCATCGTTTTAATTAAAAAAAATGAAAGAAAGACGCAACCATTTTTATTGTTTTGCATCTTACTAAAAAATACTCAAGTATTATGAAAAAAATATATAGATATTTACTTTTGACAATGCTAGCTTCTGGCTCATTGTTCTATTCTTGTGAAACTACTGAGTTGGAGCTTTTAACAAGTCCAAACTCATTATCTCCAGCTGATATCGATGTTGATTTGGTTCTTAACCGAGTACAAATGGAATATTTGTTCTCGATGGCAAGTTTCAACAACACTGGAGCAGATTTAGGACGTGTTGATTACATGTTTGGAAGAAATTATTTCAACAACTACGGTTCAGGAACTGTTCAAGGTGCTTGGAATAATTTATATAATGATATGATTCCAGATATTGCTGCGATTGAAGCACTAAATTCTCCAGATAATGATTTATCATGGCATTTAGGTACTTCTAAGCTGATGCAAGCTCATGTTATGATGATGCTAGTAGACTTCTTAGGTGATATTGTTTGGAGTGAAGCAAATAATCCTACTGAATTTCCAACTCCTAATTTAGATGACGATGCATCGGTTTATACTGCTGCTATCGCTCTTATTGATGAAGGACTTGCTTATCTTAATGGAGCTAGTTCTGGTACTGCAACAGACCTATATTATGGAGGTGATGCTAGCAAGTGGATTAAGCTAGGTAATACACTTAAAATGCGTGCTGATCTAACTACTGGTAACTATGCTGGTGTATTAGCTGCAACTAATGTAATGTCTAGTAGTGCTGACGATTTACAATTCTCTTACGGTACTAACGAGTTATCTCCAGATAACCGTCACCCAGACTATGCTGCAGATTACAGATCTGATGGTGCAAACATATATATGTCTAACTGGTTAATGGACCTTATGGTTGGACAATATGGAGATTTAACAGATGCTTTCGCTGGTGAAGGTATTACTGACCCAAGAAGACGTTACTACTGGGTGCGTCAAAACTGGAGAACTCCAGGAAGTTATGCACTATATGAGGATGTAAATGGTTTATTTGGACCAGCTGGTACTATTTACCTTTCAAACGGAGCTGCTAATGCAGAAGTTCTTGAATGTTCTGGTTTAATTACTCCTTCACATTTAGAATTTACTCCAGATGAAAGTATTTGGTGTGCTGTTAAACTAGGATATTGGGGAAGAACTCATGGAAACGATGAAGGTACTCCTCCAGATAACTTCTTAAGAACAGCTTCAGGTGTTTATCCTGCAGGAGGTTTATTTGATGGTAGAGCTGATGCTTTCCCATATGTTGGTGAATCTATCTCTGGAACTTTTGGTCAAAAAGTTGGCCTAGGTAAAGGTGGTGGTGGAGCAGGTATTGAGCCTATTATTTTAGCTTCTTCTGTAGAATTTTGGAGAGCTGAAGCTAACCTTATGTTAGGTAATGATGCTGCTGCTGCAACAAATATGGAAAATGCTATGGCTATGCATATTGCTAAAGTACAGTCTTTTGGAGCATTAGATAGTGGAGCTGATTTCTCTCAAGCTCCTGATGCCGCAGTTGTTGCTGATTTTGTTTCTAGAATGAAAACTGCATTTGAAAATGCACCTGCTTCATCTGCATTAGATGGAAATGGTTATCCTGTAGAAAAAGCTAAAATGGATATTTTAGGTGAGCAATTCTTTGTAGCTATGTACGGTGGTGCGGCTGACTGTTTCAACTTCATCAGAAGAACTGGTTATCCAAGAACTATGGCTAGAAATATTGAGCCTAATGCTGGTGCAGGAACATTCCCTAGAACTGTTCTTTATCCAGGAAATGAAGTACAAGCAAATCCTAACATTATTCAAAGAACGGATTTGAATGCTCAAGTGTTCTGGGATTCTGGTACTACAAACCCTGCAAACTAACCTAAATTTAAAATGATAATTATGAAAAATATATTTAAAGTTATAATGTCATTAATATTGATTGTGTCTGTTAACTCTTGTAGTAACAGTAACAACGTTATTGATGAAGTATTAGAATATGAAACTGGAGCAGTTTTAAGAACTTTAGAAGTTCTGAGCAACACACTTAACTCTAGTGATCCTTCTTCTACATTTGCTGTTACAGTTGAAGAGCAAGATGAAGCGGATGGTGCGCTATTTGCATCTGTTAATGTACACGTTACGCTTAGAGATTTGACTCCTGGCAATGGAACTTCTGTTGCTAATGATGTTCTTGTAAAAAGTATTCCAGCTAGTGAGTTTAGTCCTGGACCTCATGGTTTACCAAGAGGAACTGTTAGTGTAACTTACGGGGAAGCTTTTGGAGCTATGGGATTAGCCGCTGATGCTATTGAGCCTGGAGACCTATTTATTTTTGTTCTTAAGTTAGAGTTAACTGATGGTAGAGTATACGATGATACAAATGCTGGTGGATCTATTACTGGTGGTTTCTTTGCTTCACCTTTCAGATATAACGCTTTAATATTATGTTCACCTCAGCCTGGTGTTTACCAAGTTGACATGCACGACTCTTATGGAGACGGTTGGCAAACTAATGGTGGAAGTGGAGGAGATGGAATCCACATAAACCTTGTTGATGGTGGTGGTAATACATCTACTATAGTTGTTGGAATGTGTTCTCCTTATGGAGGAGCAGCAGGGACTGAAATGGATGAATCTCTTGGATTATGTACAGGTCCTGCAAGTACATCATTCTATGATGCAACTGCTTATCCTGAAATACCAGCAGGTACAGTTGAAGCTACTTGGAATTTCCCTGGTGATCAATATGGAGAAATTTCTTTTGAAGTATATGGTCCAGGTGGTGAGCCTTTATTTGCTGCTGGTACTGGTGAGACTGGTCCTGGTTTATTACCAATTACTTTATGTTTGTAAATTAATATTTACTATATATTGAATAAAAAAAGAGCTTTTTTAAAGCTCTTTTTTTATTTTTACACATTAAGTAAAATTATACCTTGAAGTCACATATTCCAATAATCGTACTCCTGCTTTTCTTCAGTTGTAACAATACTAAAACTGAAGTAAATGCTAATAGTGAAGAACAAAACCAATCGACACACCAGCCAAATTTTCTAAAAATAAATTCGACCGACAGTGGAATTACTTTTAGTAATGATATTGTACATGACGTAGCTACCAAATTCAATCTTTTTGATTATGATTATTTCTATAATGGTTCAGGTGTTGGAATTGAAGACATAAATAATGATGGGTTAAAAGATATCTTCTTTTGTGGTAACCAAGTTCCTAATAAGCTCTTTTTGAACAAAGGAAATCTTGAATTTGAAGATATTTCTGAAAGCGCCAATATCAACGAAAATAAAAACTGGTCTAGTGGAGTAACTTTTGTTGATATTAATAATGATGGTTGGATGGACATCTATGTTTCTCAAGGTGGTCCACATGAAAAGGAGGATAGAAAAAACCTCCTATTAATTAATCAAAAAGATTTAACCTTTAAAGAATCTGCTTCAGATTTTGGATTAGACGATAAAGGAATTAGTACGCAATCGGCTTTTTTTGATTATGACAAAGATGGTGATCTTGACTGTGTGGTAATGAATGAGAATGATTATTATGGTTATGACCCACAAACCTTCTATTCAACACTTAAAGACCTTGAATTACTATCTCAAAACTCTAGTCATTTTTACAGAAATGATAATGGGAAATTTGTTGACATAACTAAACAAGCTGGTTTGCTAAAACCTTCATTTGGCTTAGGTTTATGCGTTAGCGACATTAACGATGATGGATGGTTAGATATTTATATAGCTAATGACTATTATGTTCCAGATGCTATGTACATTAATAACGGAAACGGAACATTTTCTGATCAAATCAAGTCTACTACAAATCAAGTTTCCTTTTATGGAATGGGTTTAGATATCGCTGATCTAAATAACGATAATCGTAAAGATATTTTTGTTTTAGATATGGCCTCTAGTGATCACATAAGATCAAAAACCTTAATGGCCTCCATGAATGTACCTAGATTCAATTTGCTAACAGATGAGCTAGGTTTACAGTATCAATATATGTTCAATTCTGTTCAGTTAAATATGGGTAACAATAAATATCATAACGTTGCCCAATTAACAAATATGGCAAAAACAGATTGGAGTTGGGCAGCATTAATTTTTGACTCAGATAATGATTTTAACGAAGATATTTATGTCACCAATGGTTACCGTAGATATGCATTAGATAATGACTCAAGAATGAAAGTTGCAAGAGCTCAACAAGAATATCGTGGTAACGTACCATTGAATATAAAAGAGCAAATTTACAATGAGCTTCCTTCTGAAAGACTCCCTAATATCTTATTTAAGAACCAAGGTGATCTAACTTTTCAAAATGTAACTTCTCAATCAGAGCTTAACATTCCTTCTTTTTCAAATGGCGCTGCATATTCTGACCTAGACAATGATGGTGATTTAGATCTAGTGGTAAACAACCTAGATCATGAATCGTTTCTATTTAAGAATATGTCTGTAGAAAATGAATTAGGAAATTATTTAAAAGTTGAAACTAAAGGAGTTCTTTCTGAATCTTTTGCCAAAGTATCAATTACTACTAATGGTATGACTAAGTCTAAAGAAGTTAAACGTGTTAGAGGCTATATTTCTTCTGTAGATAAAACTGTACACTTTGGATTAGGCAATTATCAAACTGTAGATACTATAAAAGTTGAATGGCCTTCTGGAAAGGTTCAAAAATTATTTAATATAGGTGCAAACACAACAATAACTTTTAATGAAGAAGATGCTATACAGAATAAAAACTCAAATCAATTAGCAAAATCTATATTCACAAAAAATAATTCATTCATTAATTATTCACACAAGGAGAATCCATTTAATGATTTTGCTAAGGAAGTGCTACTTCCCTATAAACAAACTACTCTTGGGCCATCTATAGCGAAAGGAGATGTGAATAATGACGGTCTTGAAGATTTTTACATTGGTGGAGCACTTAATGATGCTGGTAAATTATTTATACAAGAAAGCAACGGCTTCAAAATTAAACAAAATCAAATTTTTAATGTTGACGCTGGTTTTGAGGATATGGAATCTTTATTCTTTGATATTGATGATGATGGTGATCAAGATTTATATATAGTAAGTGGAGGTAGTGAATTTAACGAAAGAGCTTCAGAACTAAGAGATCGTGTTTATCTAAATGATGGTAACGGTAATTTTTCCAAAGTTGAGTCTTCGGAGGTTGATCTTTACACCATTAGTGGAAAAAGCATTACCAAAATTGATTATGATAAAGATGGTGATCTTGATATCATTGTTGGAAATAGAATCAAGCCACAAAAGTATCCAATACATGACCCATCACTTCTTTACGAAAACAATAATGGTACTTTGACCAATGTAACTGCAAAAGTTGCTCCGGATTTTGAAGATTTTGGTATAGTAAATAAAGTGATAACTACAGACTTTGATAATGATGGATGGGAAGATTTTATAGCCGTTGGTGAATGGACACATATAGGACTATTTAAGAACGAAAAAGGAAAGTTTGTAGATATTTCAAAAGACAGTAAGTTAGACAATGAAAAGGGTTGGTGGTTTAACGTTACGGAAACCGATATTAATAATGATGGCTTAAAAGATTATGTTGTTGGTAATGTGGGTAAGAATATAAAGTTTAAAGTGTCCAAAGAAAAGCCATTGAGAGTTTACGCAGACGATTTTGACAACAATAACACTCATGATGTTGTACTTAGCTACAAGTATAACAACATTTTTGTTCCAGTTCGTGGTAAGGAGTGTTCTACTCAGCAGATGCCTTTTATATCGGAAAAAATCCCTACGTTCAACCAATTTGCTAATTCAAGTTTAGAGGACATATATGGTGAAAAAATATATACTGCTTATCAAAGAGAAGCTAATCAATTTAAATCAATTTTAATTTTGAATAAAGGAAATGGTAAATTTGAGAAAATTGAGCTTCCAAACTTAGCTCAAACACTTCCTGTTCTCGATGCGGCTCCTTTAGATTTTAATAATGATGGCTTTGAAGATTTAATAATAGCAGGAAACATATTTAACACAGAGGTAGAAACTCCAAGATTAGATAATCCATATGCTCTAGTCCTTCAATCAAATGGAACAAATAATTACACCGTTTTAGGTCCTAGTGAAACTGGTCTTTATTTAAATGGTAATGTGAAGTCTATTGAAATAATTGATTTTAATGAAAGTCCATTAATCATTTTTGGTTGCAATAATGGTCAAACAGAAATTTTTGAATTGAATAAGATCAAGTGAAAAACGACTCGCAAATTTTCGGAATAAGGGCGATTATAGAAGCTATTAATTCAGGAAAGTCCGTGGATAAGGTATTTGTCCAAAAAGGGTTAAAAGGAGACCTGTTTTTTCAATTAGATAAACTTTTAAGAGAGCATTCAATAAGCACCTCTTTTGTGCCTATTGAAAAACTAAATAGACTTACTAAAAAGAATCATCAAGGAGTTGTAGCTCAAATATCTCCAATTGATTTTCATGAATTAGATGATTTAGTAATAAACGTAATTGAATCTGGTAAAACCCCATTATTCCTTTTACTCGATCAGTTAAGTGATGTTAGAAATTTTGGTGCCATAATAAGAACTGCGGAGTGTACAGGAGTTGATGGTATCATTATACAAAAAAAAGGTGGTGCTCCTGTAAATGGAGATACTATTAAAACAAGTGCAGGAGCAGTTTTTAAGGTTCCAATCTGTAAAGTAGATCATATCAAGGATGCCATTTATCATCTACAATCATCTGGGATAAAAATCATAGCTGCTACAGAGAAAACAGACAATACTATTTATGATGTATCGTTTGAAGATCCTTGTGCTATTGTCATGGGTTCTGAAGGAAAAGGAATATCTAACTCAGTTTTGAAGATTGTTGACAACAAAGCTAAACTTCCAATGTTTGGTGAAATAGCATCTCTAAATGTTTCTGTTGCCTGTGGAGCTTTTCTCTATGAAGCAGTTAGACAAAGACGTTAGTCCTCCTTCTTTCTTCTTCTTATATGGTATCGAACGATATATCTAGGTTTTATTTCCTTTGACTCTTCTGTTTCATCATTCTCTTCATGTAAGTGTTCTATAAAGTTTCCATCTTCATCAAAATGTTTTAGAAAAGGATCGTCCTCTTCATTGTAATCTTCTCGCTGCCATTCATACTTTTTTGGTTTAGCTATCGATTTTCTAAAAATAATAGCGAATAAGAAACCCACAATTAAACCAGATAAATGTCCTTCCCAAGACATCTGTTCCTTAATAGGAAATACGTACCAAATCATACTTCCATAAAGAAAGACAACTAATAAAGAAAGTGCTATGAGCCTAAAATGTTTAGCAAAAATTCCTTTAAATAAAATAAAACTCATTAATACATATATTACACCGCTTGCACCTATGTGATAAGCTGGTCGTGCAATTAACCAAGTAATAATTCCTGATAGTAATATTCCATAACCTAAAACCTTCCAAGCTATGGATCTATAGAAATAAAACAACGCCATAGACAACACTAAAAGAGGAATTGAGTTATGGTATAGATGCTCCATATTACTATGAATGAATGGACTGAAGATAACGCCCTTCAATCCACTTAATGTTCTAGGATAAACTCCCAAATCATTTAACCTAAAACCAAATCTAACCTCAGCCCAAAAAACCAACCAAATAATAAGCACAAATACAATAGGAAAACCTATTACACCTGTAGAATATTTAAACTGATCTTGATCTGTCATAATTTAAATTTAAAGCATAATTATCAAATAACTATCCAAAACTATTGTTTATGTAACATTGTCATATTTATGGAAAATAATTCCATAATTTTATAGCATGAATGAACCTTTAGCCGAACGACTAAGACCACATACTTTGGAAGACTATATTAGTCAATCACATCTCGTCGGTCCAGAAGGTTCACTCACTACTTCAATAAAGCAAGGGCTTATTCCCTCAATGATTTTTTGGGGTCCTCCTGGGATTGGTAAAACAACACTTGCTTATATTATTGCCAACGAATCTAAACGCCCATTTTATACATTAAGCGCTATAAATTCTGGTGTAAAAGATGTGCGAGAAGTTATAGATAAAGCTAAACAAAGTGGAGGATTGTTCACCACAAAAAACCCTATACTATTTATTGATGAGATTCATCGATTTAGTAAGTCGCAACAAGACTCGCTTTTACAAGCCGTAGAAAAAGGTTGGGTAACTTTAATAGGAGCCACAACTGAGAATCCTAGTTTCGAAGTTATTCCTGCACTTTTATCTAGATGTCAAGTCTATATTTTAAATTCTTTTGATAAAAACGATTTAGAGAGCCTTTTAAAGCGTGCAATTGAAAAAGATGACATATTATCTAAAAAGAGCATTATCCTCGACGAAACGGAAGCTCTTTTGCGACTTTCTGGAGGAGATGCCAGAAAATTATTGAATATTTTCGAGCTAATTGTTAATTCTTACGATTCTGAGGAAATTACAATAACTAATGAAGAGGTTTTAAAAAAGGTTCAAAATAATACAGTTAGGTATGATAAAACTGGCGAACAGCACTATGATATTATTTCGGCTTTTATAAAATCCATTAGAGGAAGTGATCCTAATGCAGCTGTTTATTGGTTGGCTAGAATGGTAGAAGGAGGTGAAGATGTGAAGTTTATTGCCCGTCGCATGTTAATACTAGCAAGTGAAGATATTGGCAATGCAAATCCTACGGCGCTGGTTATTGCTAATAGTACTTTTCAAGCAGTTTCAACAATAGGATATCCTGAATCCAGAATAATTTTAAGTCAGTGTGCAACCTATTTGGCTAGCTCACCTAAGAGTAATGCTTCTTATATGGCTATTAAGAATGCACAACAGCTCGTTAGAGAAACTGGAGATTTAAGCGTTCCTTTATCCATTAGAAATGCGCCAACTAAATTAATGAAAGAACTCGGTTACGGCGATAATTACCAATACGCCCATAATCATCAGAATAATTTTGCATTGCATGAGTTTCTTCCCGAAGAAATCTCTGGAACAACATTATACAACCCCAGTAATAATTCGCGAGAGAATGCACTTAGAGAGTTCTTGAAAAACCGTTGGAAAGATAAATACGATTACTAGAATTTAATGCTCAGTTGTTTCTTTTCTTCCCCTTTAGAATAGAACCAAACTCCATCTTCTTTAAAAACTATTGCATTTTGGTCTTTCACAATATAAAAGTCTTTCTGCGGAGTTTCTATTAAAACCATTACAATTTTAGATTCCTTATCAGTTAATTGATAACCATTATCTGTTTCTTTAGCTCGCAACAAGTTATTTTCATTTTTGGAAGATTTTTTTGCATTACTCGTTGCTAATCGTTGGTTAGATTTTGTAGGCCCAAACTCTTCTTTTACATTAAATTTCTCGTTATCAACCTTCTTATTACCTTCAACTGTTCCCTTATTTTTTGTTGGCCCGAAGTCCTCCTTTACATTGAACTTCTCATTCTCAACTTTCTTACTTGCATCACTAGTCTGCACTTCCTTTCTTTCTGCCTTTAATTCTTCAATCTCAGCTTTTAATTTCTCTACAGTCTCTTTTTGAACTACATCAATTTGACTATCAGTTCTAGCTTCACTCAAAATTGCGTCATTAGGCACATAATTATAATTCACACCCTCAAATGATCTAAAGGCTTTATTTAAAGCTTCATTATATGCAACTTTATATTCTTTAGATTTTGATTCACCCACTTCTGTTTCAAAAATCACTTCTTCCTTACAATTAGTTAAAGTTAGTTTGAGCTTTGTCTTCAACATATTTGAAAGGTTAATCACATTCACATCTAAAGCCAGACATTTATTATTGAGATAATCTCTTTGCTCAAGCTCTCCAGCCATATATGCATCAAAGCCATTCTTTTTTAATAAAAACCTTGTGTTAGAGTTTAATCTATAAGTATTCTTCCCTTGAATAAAATCAAAATATTGTGGAACCACAACATATTTATAATCATTAATGCTACTTTGTGAGTCAACACTAAGTATACCTGCTAGCAAGAAAAAAACTAAAAATTTATTTTTCATTGTGTACGGATTAATTGATTTTCAATATAACAATTTACTTCAGTTTTATAAAAATTTCTTTAGCTCTGAAAGATGATCTACTTTCTTAATATCTCCATTTAGCTCTTCTTTATGATAGTTAAAACAAATGGCGTCCAAACCAATGTCTAAAGCTCCCAGAACATCTGCTTCCAAATTATCACCAATCATTATACTTCTTGATTTATCTGCTCTAGCTACTTCTAAAGCATGATTGAATATTTTAGGATTTGGTTTTTTAACACCGACCATCTCAGAATTTGTTACCGTCTTAAAAAAGTGATCTATGTTAGACTGATTCAATTTACCTTGCTGCACTTCTTTAAAGCCATTGGTTATAATATGCAGCTCATAATTTGGCGAAAGGTATTCCAGTATTTCAATAGCTCCATCAAACAGATGATTAAAAGTACAGAGATAAGCAATATAGTCTTCAGATAGTTTATGAATCATTCCTGTCTTTACTTTCTTATTCAATTGCTTGAAAGCATCATTAAGTCTTCCAAAGCGCAAACTAGCCTTATCTATTCTCTCCTCCCTATAAAGCTTCCAATATTGAAAATTAATAGGCTCATAAACCTCTAAAAACTCTCTTAAATTGATATCTATTCCGTTGAGGTTAAAGATCTTTTCAAAAGTTAAACCAGAGTTTTTATCAAAGTCCCAAAGTGTGTGATCTAAATCAAAAAATATATGCGAAATGTTTTTAAGCCTCATTTACAGAATCAATTGTAATGGTGAATAATTCTTTAAATCCTTTCCAGCGGTGTATATCTCCAAACGAGTAATTATGAAAAACTGGTGTAAAAGTTCCTTTTACGCCCTTCACTTCTTCAATTAGTTTTAAAAGCGTCTCTTTTTTATCGAGAAATGATTTATGTTGTAGTAAAGCAAAATCCATGATATGAAAAGGATTAATCATTAATGGTGTTTGAATTTCAAAATCTATATCGTAAAACAAAAAAGGTGTACATGTTCCTGCTCTAAAACCTATTTGATTGATGTAACCCATTGTATAATCTTCCTTTATTTCAAGCTCAATTAAGTTTCGATAAGTTTGTGGGAGATTCAACCTTGAAAAAGAATTTCTAGAAATCTCTAATGAGTTATTAATAATAGACTCCATACTCTTCTTTTCCTTCTTTAGAATCGATATGTCTTCTAAAGCAAAATATGAGGCTTTTAAACCCACTCTACAATAATCAGCAACCGATTTAATAAGTGAAATAAAGCTCTTCTTGTTAATACTAACATTTTTATCATATGTACTATAATCACCAATTAAAAAGAAAACCAAAAACTTACTCTTACTGCGCTTTTGCATATTAGTGATCCATTTAAAGGTATTGTAAGGATCTCTTTTAAACTTTAGTAACACTAGATATCTTTCATATAATTGCTTAAGCTTCAGCCTAAAAATATCACTTAAAGTACCTCCAATGGTTCTCATTAAACCTTTTTGCCTAAAATAATAAGCCATTGGGACATCTATTATTGGTTTTATACTGTATTCTCGCTCTTTAAATTGATAATCTGGAAACTTTTGCCGTAATGCACTTTTAAATTTAATAGCCCAAATATCAACTACTGGTTGATGCAAAAACTCATACTTCAACGCTAAACTATCATTTGCAGTAAAGCGTCCAAACTCATCCTTTACATGAGGTAAATATTCTTCATATCTACTCAATAAATAGAAGGAAGCTGCAAAAATATCAAAAGGAATAGAGCTCTTTTCTCCATTATGAAAAAAGCACTTGGTTTCTTCCCAATCCATAACATGGATATCATTATCTGACAATCCTTGCTCAAATAAAATATCATGTCCTTTCACAAAAAACTCATTACCTAAAGGCTGTCTGGAGTATGTCATCTTTAAACTATCATGAGCAATAAACTCTTCAACAGTTGTAGTAAACGTTACTGGAATATCAAGAATTCTTGTGCATACTTGTTTGAATACATACTTTAGTCGTGGAGTAATCTTATGCGTATAAACTAGTAGCACTTATAAAATGGTTTCATCTGCAAAGCTAAAGTAGGCTTTTTCGGTTATTATTAAATGGTCTAGCACCTTAATATCTAAACTTTTTGCAGCTTGTTTTAGTTTTTGAGTTAGTTGTTTATCTGCTTCACTTGGTTTTAAAGTTCCTGAAGGGTGATTATGGACTAAAATTAATCCTGTAGCTACTAAGTCTAAAGCAGTTTTCATTACCAATCTCACATCTACCAAAGTACCAGAAATTCCTCCTTTACTAAGCTGTTGCTTTTGTAATACTTTGTTTGAATTGTTCAAGTAGATAATCCAAAATTCTTCATGCCGAAGCTCACCTATAATAGGTTGCATTAACTCAAAAACCGATCTACTAGAAACTATCTTCTGTTTTTCCAATGCCTCTTCTCCCCTTCTTCGTCTGCCTAATTCCATTGCTGCAGCCATGGTTATAGCTTTAGCTTCGCCAATTCCTTTGAATTCCATTAGCTGTTTGATAGATAGCTTCCCAAGTTCACTTAAATTATTATCGACACTTGCCAAAATACGTTTACAGAGTGACACAGCACTTTCATCTCTACTTCCAGAACCTATGAGTATAGCAACCAATTCGGCATCGCTAAGTGCTGCTTTACCCTTATCACGTAATTTTTCACGTGGTTGATCATCTTGTGACCAGTTTTTTATGGAGAAAGAAGATGGCTTTTCAGGCATATAAACTGCGTCCCTGACAAGTGAATAAGGAACTGGGTTTAAAATTAATATAACAAAGAGATGAGTCTAAAAAACTAAAATCTCATTTAATGAGTAAATATAAATATTGTAAATTTCAGACACAATAAAACTTACTAAATGAAATCACTATTTGAAGGGGACTCGAAAGAAGAAATTCTCAACAGAATAAATCAATTATCTGACACCTCTACTCCTCAATGGGGAATAATGAATATAGATCAAATGTTATATCATTGCCAGGGGCCGCTTGAAGTTGCGATTGGAAAGAAACAACTAAACACAGAAATTGGATTCATGAAGAAATTAGTTTTTAAGCTTTTTAAATCTTCACTGTATAATGACAAATCCTGGAAAGAAAACATGCCAACTGCAAGGGATTATATAGCAAAAGGAAAATACAATTTTAATGAGCAAAAGACCAAGCTAGAAGCAGTAATTGAAGAATTTAGCTTATTAAAAGAAAAATCTAATTGGCCTGCACACCCTTTTTTTGGAAAGTTGACAACTGAACAATGGGGAAAATCACAATACAAACACTTAGATCATCACCTAAAACAATTTGGAGTGTGACTAAGTCACATTATGTAATAAAATACGCAAGGTTATAAATGAAGTATCCACCACCACATCATCAAGACGACAGCATAGATCGTATGAAAGAAGTGATCAAAGCTTATCCTTTGGCAACTGTTATTTCGGTTAAAAATAGTTCTCCTTTGGTTACGCACATGCCTTTGATTTACAGAGAAAGTGATGGCAAACTTATTGGTCATATTGATATTTTCAATCCACAAACTCCATTAATGCGAGATGATAATGAGCTCACTATAATTTTTTCAGGACCAGACTGCTATATCTCACCAAGTGTGTATAGCACTACACAATTACCAACATGGAACTATATAAAAGTACATTTAAAAGGAATCGTTGAAGCTATTGAGAGTAAAGAAGCGCTTAAGGAGTCACTCATTAAAATGACTGAATTCTTGGAAGCTCCAGACCATAAATATGTACTTGATGCTGACAATAAACGTATGGAAGGTAATCTAGATTATATTAAAATGTTCGAGATCACTATTACTAATTGGGAAGGTAAATTTAAACTCTCACAAGATAAGCGTAAACAGGATAGAATAAATGCTTACGAAGAGCTTATTAAAGCCAATCAACAATCTGTTAGAGGATTTTTAGATACCATTTTTAATCCTAAAGCATGAAAAAAGAAGCATTTTATAAATGTGGTGAACATGAAAGTAATAGGTTGGTAAATTTATAGGGTTATAAAATTTGAAAATCGTGTATTAAATTAGCGCCTTCACCTCCTTAAAATCCAATCCTCCGTAATTACCCGAACTCATTAACAAAATGGCTTTGTTATCAAAATCTTGAGTAAACAAAAAGTTTTTAAATTCCTGAGGGTTTGTATAGATAATTAAATCATCTCTATTAAAAGCTGTAGCAATTTGCTCATGCGTTATAGCATCCAGTTTTTTAATCTCTAAAGCAGTTGGGGAATAAAACACTACTGCAACATCAGCTGCTTCTAAAGCACCTTGGTACTCCTTTAAAAATTCAGCATTTAAACTACTATAAGTATGCAATTCTAAACAAGCCAAAACGGTTCTATCTTGATATTTCTCTTTTACAGCATTGGTAGTTGCTTTTACTTTACTTGGTGAGTGTGCAAAGTCTTTATAGATAGCGCTTGAGCTACTTTCAGCAATCTTCTCTAAACGTTTACTAGCTCCCTTAAAAGTGGAGATAGCTTCGTAGAAATCGTCTTCATCAATCCCCATTTGCTGACAAATCCATTTTGCACCTGCAAGGTTGTTTAAATTGTGTTTCCCAAAAACCTCAATAGGCATTGGTCCATCTGGAGTTTCTAATAATGTTTCTCCATCTTCCACAGTATATTTTGGAGTTTCGTAAGGAAACTTTCTTATTGGGTTTTCAGATGTTTCTACAATTTGTTTTACAACCTTATCTTCCACATTGTAAGTAATACTTCCTCCATTAGAAATACTATCTACAAAAATGCTAAACTGCTCTACATAATTCTCAAAAGTTGGAAATACGTTTATATGATCCCAAGCTATTCCACTTAACAAAGCAATGTTTGGTTGGTAAAGGTGAAACTTTGGTCTTCTATCAATTGGTGAGCTCAGATATTCATCTCCTTCTAACACAATAAAATCATTATCATCTGTAAGCTTCACCATCACATCAAAACCTTCTAACTGAGCGCCAACCATATAATCAACTTCACGATCGTGATAATGCATTACATGAAGTATCATTGAGGTTATAGTAGTCTTTCCATGGCTACCACCAATCACAACTCTGGTTTTATGTTTTGACTGCTCGTATAAAAACTCTGGATAACTGTAAATAGTGAGTCCTAACTCTTGTGCTTTTAACAATTCTGGATTATCCGCTTTTGCATGCATTCCTAGAACGATGGCATCTAAATCAACAGTTATCTTTTCTGGAAACCACCCAAACTCTTCTGGTAATAATCCTTTTGCTTCTAATCGTGATTTAGAAGGATCAAAGATGACGTCATCACTACCTGTTACCCGATATCCTTTATTATGAAGCGCTATGGCTAAATTATGCATTGCAGCACCACCAATGGCAATGAAATGTACGTTCATTTATTTTCGTTTAAAACAAATATCAAACTCCCTATAAAAATTTCCAAATTGATGTTTACTTATTTTATAACAATGGATTACCTGCTAATATTTTAAAGTAGTTAGCCTTGGTATTAGCAATGGTATTATTAAGTTCAACCAACTTAATCTTAGCCTCAATAAGTTTTGTTTCGCGGCTATTCACTAAAAAAATAGAACTTTCACCAATACCAAATTTTCTATCCTCAGCATTTAGTAATAGGCCATAATCACTAACTATAACTTCTAACATTTCTATTTGAGATTCATATGAAATCAATTCTGCTTGAACAGCTCTTATTTTATTTTGCAGATTCAACTCTGTAGTAGCAATATCGTATTTCGTATCCCTTAGTTTGAGCTTCGCTAATTTTAAATCACCTCGTTCCTTTCTCAAGAATAAAGGCAATTTAAATGTTAGACTACTCTTATAATTTGCGGTATTGAAAGCATTAATATTATCATAATTCTCTGAAAGAAAATTATATTGCAGATCAATTTTTGGTAGTAACTTATTAGCTTTTAGATTCTTATTGACTTTTAAACTTTCATATTTAAAGTTTAAGGAACGCATTTTAGGATGATTTTCTAACGCCATATCATCTCCAAAACCAACAATATTAAGGGTATTTTCTATAGTTGTTAAACTATTTAGTTCAGGAATCACATTTTCCTGCATCTCCAAGGGTATATTATTATCCAACCATAAGAAGTTAGCAACGTCTAATTGCTTTTTTAACAAGTCGACTTTTGCTTTTTCTAAACTAAGCCTCCTACTACTTACAATTATCCGAGCTTCAATTGAATCTATCGCGGCCCTTTCTCCAACTTCTACACTTTGCTTTATTCCATCAAACCTTAATGCTGCATTGTCTAAGAACTGTTCATAAACCAACAAATTGCCATAAGATTTTAACCAGTCAAAATAACTAATTGTAGCATCGTACAAAATTTCGTTTATTAATAATTCGCGATCTGCCTTTGCCTGCTTAACAAAAAATTTAGCCTGCTTAAGGGTTGCCATTCGCTCATTAATTAATAGTCCTTGTGCTACAGAAAACGAAATTCCTGCGCTATATAAGCCATCCTGTGGCACAGTATATTCAGGATTTAAATATGTACCCGATGCTTCTTCAAAGTTTGCTTTAACTTCAATCCCATACCAAGTAGGGATTTTAAACGCTGCATTTAATCTATCATAATATTCGGTTCCTTCAAACTTCTTTCTTTCAAGATCTACAGCAATGTTTGGATCGAAAGCTCCTCTCGATTTTAAAAGCTTCGATTGGCTTTCATCAACTACTAATTGTGCTTGCTTTACAACAGGATGATATTTTTGAACCAATGCCAGATACTCCTTGAAAGAGAGCATCTCATCTTGGACTTGTCCATTAATATTTTGAAACCCATTTAGAGCAACAAGAATCAAACATATAAACTTTCTCATTTCTCAGATTTTATTGCTGCGGTCTCAGGTTGATAATAATTTGGAGGGAAACCATTTAATTGTCTCCATAATTCAAACCATATAGGAACATCATTTAGAAGTGCCATTGTATAAGCACCAGAACCAACCCTTATCGCTTCGGGCCATTTATGATCTTGTTGGTCCGGAGCAATTAAAACACGATATTTTCCATTAGGACTTATAAAGTTTTCTATTGCAACTACCTTACCTCCATAGGTTCCATAAGATACATTAGGCCAACCACTAAAAATAATTGCTGGCCATCCATCAAACTGCACTCTTACTAATTCTTCAACATGCAATAATGGCAAATCGATTGGATCTACATATGTCTCGACCGCCAACTCGTAAGAAGATGGCATAATACTTACTAATTTATCACCCTCTTTAAAGGTTTCTCCAATACCGCTGAGCAGAGCCTTGTTTACGAAACCACTCTGTGGTGCTGTGAGATAAAGTAACTTGCTTCTTATTTCGTAGTTTGAATATGAATTTTCTAATTTACTAACTTGAGCCTGAGTGTCATACTTATTCGACTGTGCTGTAAACAAGTTACTCTCTGCTTTCGATATTTTATCTGCATAAGACGCTTCTATGCGCGAAAGCTCTAATTGTGCATTTATCACTTCATTTTTACTTGCTATGTATTTATTTTGACTAGAAATAAACTTTGCCTGTGTTTCTCGAAATTTCAATCGCTTATCTTCTACATCTCTCACTGCTTTCAAACCTTCTTTTTGTAATGTTTCAGTTCTCCTAAATTGCCTTTCCGCAATGGACTGATTAGTATCGGCCGCTTCTAATTCAATGCTATCACTCTGCACTTTTAACTGCGTTTCAATAAGCTTGTTATTTGCCTGTTGAGTCTTTAATTCACGCTCTTTCTTTAATGCGATTATTTGCCTTTTCAATGCATTTTCTTTCTCGCCATATGAAATAACAGAAGATGACTTTGCTTGAATTTGCTCTTGAGTTCGCTGCACTAAATTAGGGTCGAAATAATCACTCTTTATTTCTGAAAGTTGCAAAATGGTATCACCCTCCTTTACAAAGTCACCTTCACTAACAAACCACTTTTCTATTCTTCCTGGTATTGGAGATTGTATGCTTTGTGGTCGCTGATCTGGTTTTAATGTCGTTACTTGTCCAGCTCCAGAAATATTTTGCGTCCATGGAAAGAACATTAATACAAATATGAATATTGCAAAATATAGTAAGAACCTATTAAAGTACTTATAATAGGTCTTGTTAGTAACCATTTGTATAGACTTATATTCTGAAAGACTTACTTTATTATTAAGATTATTTATAGAAATATTAAGCATAATTGTTTTATTTCTTGTTTAAAATTCTACCCTTTTCAAGCGTTATTACTTGTGTGCAGTTTTGTTTCCATCGCTCATTAACACTTACAACCAATAAAGCCCATGGATTGCTATCGCTAGTAAGAAAATCCATTAATTTTTTGGACTCTTTAGCCTCAAAATGGTCTAAAGGGTCCTCAAGAATAAGTAGCTTAGGTTTCACTACAATCGCTCTTGCCAATACAAGCTTTTTAGTAACATAAAAAGATATTCTTTGTCCTTCTGGATAAAGCATTGTATTTAGTCCCAATGGTTGTAAACGAATAAACTCATTTAATCCTACCTTATTTAATGCATCATAAATTTCATCATCAGTTATTTCAGCATTTCCAAAAGATATATTATCTCTAATTGTTCCTTCAAACGGAGTTTCATCGGTTAACGACATGCCAACTTGAGATCGATAGCTATTTAAGTTAATGCCACTTAATCTTTTGTTATCTAGATAGATACAGCCTTTAGTAGGCTCAATCAAGGTTGCAATAGTTCTTAATAAACTTGACTTTCCAGATCCACTCGGTCCTTCAATTAGAATTCTCGAATCCTGAGTTATTTTTAGATTGATGTTTTCCAGAATTGGTTCCTTCCTATCGTCTACATCGTAACCAACATTTTCTAATTCGATAACAAAATTATCTTTAAATCTTATTTTTTCTCCATTTCGAGATTCAAGGTTTTTATCTACTATTTGTCCAATTTTTTCTAATGAGGTGAGCACATCATAAAAAGATTCCAACCCTATCATAATTTTTTCAACAGAACCAATTACAAGAATGATGATAATTTCGGCTGCAACAAACTGGCCGATATTCATTTCTTGATTTAACACTAATATTCCTCCAACAATTAATAAACCCGCAGTCACAATTATTTTAAAACCTATCATATGCATAAATTGCGTAAGAAGTACTTTAAAGTGACTTTCTCTTGCATTCAAATAGTCTGTGACTAATTCATCATTTTTAGTAAGGGCAAGATTGGTCTTTCCAGAAACCTTAAAACTCATTACAGCTCTAGCCACTTCTTGAATCCAATGTGCCACTCTGTATTTGTGTTTAGATTCTTCTAGACTAGTTAGCATACCTCTTTGAGCGGTAAACTTAAATACCACGTAAATGAGTAATAGAAGTAAGACTCCAAATATTATAAAAAATGGGTGGTAAAATGAAAGTAATATTAATGCGAATATAATTTGAAGAACTGCCGCTGGTATTTCTATCAATATCTTTGATAAACCCTTTTGAACCGCTAAGGTGTCAAAAAAACGATTCGCCAATTCAGGCGGATAATAATTCCTCAACTGATTTGATCTAATTTTTGGAAACCTATATGTAAACTCGAATGAAGCTCTTGTAAAAATTCGTTGCTGTATTACTTCTATAATACGTATCTGCATGAGCTGTAAAACACCTGTGAATGCAATACCAAGGGTAACTAATATTACAAGAACTATCCATGATGTGGAAATCTGTGCTCCTTGAAGTAGATTTATTATAGCCTGTATCCCCAAAGGCAACGAAAGGGAAACAATACCTCCAAAAATTGCATAATAAAATACTTGTAAAATGTCCTTACGTTCCAAGCTTAATAGGCCCACAAAACGTTTCCAGGGAGATAAAATACTTTTACTCATAACTAAAGAATAGTTTTAATAGTTAAGTTCTTTAAGAAATCAAATGGTGTCTTTTCGTGATCACAGTCCGTCAATGTTGGAAAATGATCCTTTAAGAAGTGTTGATGAAGTCCAGACTCCATAACAGTACTGGCTAAACTAGATGCATAAGGATAAGTTGGGTTAACTTCAAGAATCATCTCTTTTATTCTTGATGCTAATCGTTTATAAACACTGAAATAACCTTCTTTGTTTTCATTGTCAACTTCTTTAGTTAGATATGATTTAGAATTCTCATTAATAATAATTCTATTTAAGACAACCTCATCAATATGAGAAAAAGAAGAATCTTGTTTTACTTCTCTCGTGAGGACTTCAATGGCTTTTGAAAGCCGCTCAATACCATCTGAAATATTATGTGTTTCAAAAACAAGTTTATACTCTATCCATGACCAATACCAAGCTGAGAGATATAAAAGAAGCTTATGTTTATTTTCAAAATAACGATAAATAGAACTTTCATTTGATCCTATTCTAGACCCTAGCTTTCTAAAAGTGAATGAATCAAAACCTATTTCATCAATCAGTATTATACTGTTTTCAATAATTTTTTTGCCTAAAGCTGAAGATTCTGGGTCTTTACAGTAGGTCTTGTCAAGAACTAGTATTTTAAAATTTGAAAGTAATTTATCCATTTTAAATTAATTTGATCACAAAATTAATAGTAATACTATCAATTTTAAAAAAATTAACAAAAATTTAGCCTTATAGAAGGTTCTGAAAGAATTTTAAAAAACTTGTTTTTAGGTTACAGTGAAAGAATTATTTTTTTCTCCTCTTGAGCTTGCTTAAAATCTTCTCGTTCATTCAGAGCTTTATTAATCCAAGTTAAAGCAGCTTCTTTATTACTCTTATGTTTTTGAATCTGAGCCATTCTGTAGTATGCCCATTCAATAGGAACTCCATCTTTAGCCGAATGGTTTTCTATATAAACCTTTAAACATTGTTCTCCTTTCTCAAGCTGAATATTATAATCAGCTGCTACTTTACCTATTTGATAATGTAACGCATTGCGTTGATGATTCTCTTGCGCTACTTCTATATTTGAAATTGCTTTTTCTGGTTGCTTGTGATTGTCGTATAGGTCAGTGAGCTTTTGATAACAGGTAAGGGATCCACCAACTTCTATAGCTCTTTTGTAAAAATCTTCAGCAAGTTCTGGTTCATCATCATATTCATAAATGTAACCCTTGGCCAAATAGCCATCTACCTCTGAAAGGTTTTGCAGCTCTTCGGCATATTTAAGTGACTTCCTTTTACTTCCACCAATAATTCCAGGAAGTTGCATATAGAGTTCTACCAATGCCCAACGCGTATCAATATGATTTGGATCTAACTCAGCGGCTTTCAAAAAAGAGCTCTTCACATCTCCTATAATTCCTAATGCTCTGAACTTAGAAACACTTAAGGCTTTCATTCCTAAGGCACCTCCATATTTGTAATGATAATTAGCATCATTAGGCTTAGCTTCTTTCAATATTTGATACTGATCGATGGCTTCATTCCATTTTTCTTGGTAGCCATAAGCATCACCTAATAGCTCAATTGCTTTTAAATCATTAGGGTTTTTACTTACATGAAATTTAGCAACATCTTCGGCCTTTACATATTGCTTTTGTTCGAATAATAAGGGAACTTCCTCATAGATTGATTGAGCGCCTAGAAATAAAGGAAAAAGAAAAGCAAATACGTATTTATTCATCACCGATTGTGTCGATATAATAATAGAATCATTTTCAGCTTACTATCTGTTAAAAGGACGTTCATTTATCCAATTGAACCCTCTATTCATTAAAAGGAAATCCTTTTTCGTTAATAGTTTTGTGTTTCCTATTAACGTATCTCCTTTAAAAATAGTTTCGAAGCTTAGGGTAGAATCTGTTTTCCTATAATTGAAAAGGTATGTTTCGGTAGAATCCTGATAGCTTGTAAAAGTCACGCTTCTTTCCAAGGTATCTATTTCTGATTTGTAAAACTCCCTCGATTTGTCCATTTTATAAATTTGAACAGCTCCAACACGCTCAAAAGCTAAATATCTCCACCTTTCACTACTAAAGATATTGGGCGGTATTGTATCATTATTACGTTGAAAATGTTTGACTTCGTATAGACCATATAAAGCTGGTTTAGGAGCTTTTGAACCATAATTCTTTTGGGCACTCATCAAATTGAAATAACCTCCAATAAAAATATATGCTAATAGCACTCCTTTTAAAATCTTACTTATTAGCTGTAACGATTTATCTCCTTCTTTTTTGGGTTGACTTATTACAGTAAGACTTATTGGTTGACTAGTAAAGAAAAATTGAAGCAATTTTTTAAAGTCACGAAGCAAAAGAAACAGTGTCATTAAAACCAAATGTGTTGACAACAACTTAACAGGAACATCATAAAAATAATTCACTGCCATTACGTTGGCCGTGGTCATTAAGGTAATAATCAAACCAAAGGTTAGCGTACGTCTAAACAGCAATAGTACAGCAGCAACCTCAGCTATTCCCATAAATAAATTATAACCCTTTGAGAAACCCAGAAATGTCCATGCTAATCCCATTGGTGAAGAGTCTCCGTATGGCTCTAGCAACCTATAAAAACTAGGGGATGGAAATTGTAATTTAATTACCTTAACCAACCCATAATTAATTAACATTAGTCCTACATAAAACCTAACTGCAACGGTCAACCAATAGTAGAGTTTGGTATAATTAACTCTTCTTCTATCTAGAATTGACCATAGAATGGAACCAAAAACGGCAGTAACAAAAATTACAAATACAATTACATAGTCGTAGGTGGTGTCACCACTTCCGTTGGTAAATGTGGTAATTTCATAGGACAGATTCAATATGTTGTCACCAACCCAAGGAATAAATTTTTGTAATAGTTTGGTTGGATAGCTCATTAATCCTCCCAAAAAGGGATACGCTCCATTATTCTGAATAATGATGTATAGTAATAGATAAATAAAACTGAATCTAAAGCCTATTAGTTCAAATAGACTCCATTTATTACTGGAAAGGTTAGTTGATGACATGTACAATTAAATATGGTTAAAAGTTGATGTTTATTTAATTAGACGCTCGTTTTTTTATTAATAAAATCTGTCCTAAATGACTTGATTGATGCTCCATAACATGAAACCAAGCCCAATGATGATTCATATTGTTATCAGATGTATATTGAGTTAACCATTCATCATCTTTATCTTTTAAATATTCAAGCGTTTTTTCTCTTACTGCTTTAAACGCTTCTAGATACTCTTTAACATCTTTTCCTTTATATTTTTTCTGTGCTTTCTTTCCCATAGACATGGCTGTTCCCCATTCCTTTTCTTCTTCTTTATTAAACTCTCTGTTTTCAAAAGTATAGACTTGATATAATTTTTCTGTAGCTGCCAGATGCATAATTAAAGTTCCAATACTATTAGCATCCTCGTCGAGTAAGAAATCAATCTCTTGAGCGTCAAGATCTTTAACCGTTCTTTCAACTCTATTACTAAGGTCATTTAGCATAGATACTAAAACTCCTATTTGTGGTGTAAAACCTTCTTCAGCATTAATGGTTATTTGTGCGTTTGTTGAAACTGTAAAAAACGCTAGCAAAAAAAGTGTACTTAATTTTTTCATGAATAGTTGACTTTAAAAATTTAAACTGAATGTAGTGTAATTACTTTGCTGTGTATTATTAATTAACAACAACTTAACGTGATCTATTAATTTGATGGATACTTAGTCAAAACTTTTTCAACAATGGCTCGAAGTTTAGCTTCTCGCTTTTCGGGAGTACTATTTGGGTTATAACTTGACTCGCTAACTGCTTGCCAGAATAATCCAATACCATTTTCATCTCTAAAGTCAAAAACTATTTGCCTGTTTATTCCTGATTGACCAATAGGAATACCAATAGAAACACCGCCTCCTACATTACGTCCACCACCTCCTACTCCAACACCAACAGTACTTCGTTGCCCTTCATGAAATTCAGTCGAAGTAATATTGATAAAAAAATCTGGGTTTTCAGACAACATGAATCCCTTTGCACCTAGTACTTCATCAAGTGCATCTAGTAATCGATTGGTATCTAATTCGCTTAACCCTGTTTCAAGATCAGCGTAATAATTATATGTTTTATACTTAGAAAAATCGGTTTTCTTGTCGTAGTCATAAGTAACATAAATTGGTGCGCAGGAAGCAACCAAAACCAACAAGAGTGTAATCCTAAAGAATTTCATAGCTAACATTTATATAAAGTTAACTAATTTTCATTTGAGTTCTCTAACTCTTTCCTGTCAATTGACTTCATTAAAGCGGATGATATTATTCCAGTTGGAATTGCTACAATACCTAAGCCAATCAATAAAATGCAAAAGGTGAATACACGTCCTCCAACTGTTATTGGATATACATCTCCATAACCTACTGTTGTAAGCGTAATTATTGCCCACCACAAACTATCAAAAATAGAAGCAAAATGCTCTGGTTGCGCTTCATTTTCAAAATAATAAATACCAACTGCAGATAAGTAAATCAAAATAAAAGTGATAAACATAAAAAGCACTATCTGCTCTTTGGCTACTTTAACTGCACTCATAAATTCTTTAATAGCTCTATTATATCTGGCGAGCTTAAAGAGCCTAAACAATCTAACAAATCGCAATGCTCTAAGTGATCTTAAATCTATTCCAAATGACAGATAAAATGGAAGTATCGCCAATAGATCTATAATCCCAAAAAAGCTAAAAACAAACTTAGGCTTACTATCCGCTACATAAATTCTAAGTACATATTCTGCCGTAAAAATGATTACCGAAATTAGCTCTATTAAATGTAACGTTTTTATAGTTTCAGGTGAAAGATCTGGAATTGTTTCAACCGAAAAAGTAACAATTGAAAGAAGAATTAAAAACTGTATAAAAAAAGCAAATATCTTACTAAACCTGTTGTCGTTATATTCAACAACACTTTTAATACGCTTCTTCATTGATAAGAAAATTATGGTTAGTTATTGACTAATTTAATTAATCATTCAACATTTTCCACAATTTATCTTTTAATTCAGGAATTCCTTGGTGTGCAACTGAAGAAAGAAACATATAATCTATTGGGAGTTCTTTATCTAACTCTGCTTTCATTTCCTCGCGAAGTTCGTCATCTAACATATCGCTTTTTGAAACCACTACAAACCTTTCTTTATCTAACATCTCTGGATTGTAACGACGTAATTCATCAAGCAGAATATCGTATTGTTTCTTGATGTCCTCGGCATCTGCAGGAATTAAGAACAGTAATATAGAGTTACGCTCTATGTGACGAAGAAAATAATGTCCCAGACCTCTACCTTCAGCAGCTCCTTCAATAATACCAGGAATATCTGCCATTACAAAAGACTGGTAATCTCTATATTCAACTATACCAAGATTTGGCTTTAATGTTGTGAACTCGTAATCCGCAATTTTTGGTTTCGCAGAAGTGATTACAGAAAGTAATGTTGATTTTCCTGCATTAGGAAATCCAACCAAACCAACATCAGCCAAAACTTTAAGTTCAACTGTGATGCGTTTTTCCTCTAAAGGTAAACCAGGTTGTGCATACCTTGGAGTTTGATTTGTTGGACTTTTAAAATGCCAGTTACCACGACCTCCTTTTCCACCGTGACAGAGTATTTGTTCGTGATTATCTTCTGTTATCTCAAAAAGCACTTCATCAGTTTCAGTGTCTTTTATAACAGTTCCTAGAGGAACATCTATAAATACATCTTCACCATCAGCTCCAGTGCTTCTGCTACTACCACCATGACCACCATGACCAGCTCTAAAATGCTTTTTAAACTTTAAATGATAGAGTGTCCAGAGGTTTGATTTTCCTCTTATAATCACATGACCGCCTCGACCACCATCGCCACCGTCAGGACCTCCTTTGGCAATATATTTTTCGCGATGTAAATGCGCAGACCCTTTCCCTCCGTTTCCAGAAGCTGCATAGATCTTTACGTAATCAACAAAATTGCCTTCAGTCATTTTTTTATATTAAGATTCCTGCCTAAGCAGGAATCAAATTAATTATTTTATTTAAATCTCTAATTATAAAGAGTCAATTACTTCACCTAAACGAACAGTAATTTCTTCAATACTTCCTACACCATCAACTCCAAAATATTTATTCTGAGCTGAATAGTAATTTTTTAATACTGCTGTTTTATCGTAATACTCTTTAATGCGATTTCTAATTATAGATTCGTCCGCATCATCAGCTCTTCCACTAGTTTTACCTCTCTCTAATAAACGACCTACAAGAACCTCATCATCAACTTCCAGAGCAATCATAGCGTTAATACTTGAGTCTTTAGACTTCATTAGATCGTCTAATGATTTTGCCTGTGCATCTGTTCTTGGGAATCCATCAAAAATAAACCCATTGGCATCAGCATTCTTTTCAACTTCAGCATTCAACATTTTAATAGTCACTTCATCGGGAACCAACTCTCCTTTGTCCATGTATGACTTTGCCAAAGCACCAAGTGCTGTTTCGTTTTTTATGTTATATCTAAACACATCACCTGTAGAAATGTGTATCAGGTTGTATTTTTGTTTTAAAAACTCTGCTTGTGTTCCTTTTCCTGCTCCTGGAGGGCCAAATAGCACTAAATTTGTCATGTGTTGGGTTGTCATTATTTGATAAACTTCTGATATATCTCTTCCTAATCCATCATAATCTAATCCATAACCTACAATGAATTTGTTTGGAATTTCTATACCAACGTAATGTAATTTATAATCTTTTTTATAAGCTTCAGGTTTGTAGAACAACGTAGCTATTTGTAATGATGCTACCTTCTCATTTTTAAAGATTCTATGAACCTCTTCAAGCGTGTTTCCAGAATCTATAATATCTTCCAGAATTACTACTGATCTTCCTGTTAAATCTTGTGTTAAACCTATTAAACGTTGAATGTCTTCGGTAGATTTAACGCCTTCATAAGAAGCTAATTTTATAAACGTAATCTCACAAGGTTTAGGATACTTCTTCACAAAATCACTTGCAAACATGAATGATCCATTTAAGATCCCAACAAACACTGGAATTTCATCTCCTAAATCAGTAGCTATCTTATCTACCATTCTTGAAACAGCGTCGTCTATTTCCTGAGCAGAAATAAAGGGTTTGAAGTATTTATCGTGAAGCTTTATCACCTTAACCTTTTTAGAAAGATGCAAAGATAATTTATTTAGTTTGAAGTCAGAAGTTTGTAACACGAACTTTTTTGAAAGAGTTCCAATTTTAAATGTATTTTTGCACTTTAACACACACAACTTAAGTGATACTTCTAATATGAATTACTTTTCTTCAAACTTTAAATTAGGAATACTTGGTGGCGGACAATTGGGTAAAATGATGCTCAACGAAACACGAAAATTTGATGTTTACACTTGTGTTTTAGATCCAAGCAATGAAGCTCCTTGCAAAATAGCTTGCAATGAATTTTACCAAGGAGATCTCATGGATTTTGAGACGGTTTATAACTTTGGAAAAAAAGTTGATGTGCTTACTATTGAGATTGAAAATGTAAATGTTGATGCCTTAGATAAATTAGAGAAAGAAGGCATTAAAGTGCATCCTTCTGCTAAAACGTTAAGAACAATTCAAAATAAAGCAAAACAAAAGTTATTTTATGTAGACAACAACTTGCCAACTGCTCCTTTTTCAAGATATGCCTATAAAGATGAAATTAGTACTGCTATAGATCACGAAGCATTGAGTTTTCCTTTTGTATGGAAGAGCGCGCAATTTGGTTATGACGGTAATGGAGTGAAAATTATACGTACTTATAGTGATCTTGATGATCTACCAAATGTTGAATGCATAGCCGAAGAATTAGTCCCTTTTAAAAATGAACTTTCGGTTATTGTAGCAAGGAATGAAGAAGGTAAAGTTAAAGTTTATCCAGTTGTTGAAATGGAATTTCATCCTGAAGCAAATCAAGTTGAATATGTTATCTGTCCCGCAAGAATCTCAAAAGAGGTTGCAACAAAGGCAGAATTGGTTGCCCTGAAAACTTCTGAAGCTTTTCAACATGTTGGTCTTTTGGCTGTAGAGATGTTTCAAACAAAAGATGATGAAATATTGATCAACGAAGTGGCTCCAAGACCACATAACTCTGGGCATCATACCATTGAAGCAAGCTACACTTCACAGTTTGAACAACACATAAGAGCTGTTTTAAATTTACCTCTAGGTAATACTGCCAGTAAAGTTGGTGGAATAATGGTTAACTTAGTTGGTGCTGAAGATTATAGTGGAGATGTAGTTTATGAAAACATTAAGGAAATCATGAATATGGACGGTGTTACACCTCATATTTATGGTAAAAAGCAAACACGTCCTTTTAGAAAAATGGGACATGTAACCATTGTTCATGAAGACATTAATGAAGCAAGAGAAATTGCAGCAAAAGTAAAACGAAAGATAAAAGTAATTAGCAAATAATATGGCACAAGTAGGTATCATTATGGGAAGTAACAGTGATCTTCCAATAATGCAGGAAGCAATAGATGTTTTGAAAGGATTTGATATAGAAGTTGAAGTTGATATTGTTTCAGCGCATCGTACTCCTGAAAAAATGTTCGATTATGGTAAAAATGCTCATACCAGAGGTATAAAAGTAATTATCGCTGGAGCTGGTGGAGCTGCTCATTTACCTGGAATGATCGCATCTTTGTCACCCTTACCAGTTATTGGTGTTCCTGTAAAGTCACGCAACTCAATTGATGGTTGGGATTCTGTACTCTCAATTCTTCAAATGCCTGGAGGTGTACCTGTAGCCACTGTTGCATTAGACGGAGCAAAAAACGCAGGAATATTGGCAGCGCAAATTATAGGGAGCTCAGATAAATGTGTACTGGATAAGGTTGTTGCTTACAAAGAAGGTTTGAAGGTTAAAGTAATAAATGCAGCAAAGGATATAAAACAATAAAACCTCGAGGGAGATCGAGGTTTTATAATTGCTATTAATCATTATTTCGAAGAGCCAAAAACGGCCCTCTGAAAAAACTTTTGCGAAAGTAATAAAATTTTAATTCTGTCCTAATTTTTTATCTGTTAATAATCGTTAAATCAATATGTTAGAAAGAAAAGTATTACGTATTATTCAACTTGTAATACTTGGTTTCTAATTTCATTAAATAATATACTTACAAAGTAAAATGAACGTCTTAAATCAACCTTTTTCCAATCCTTTTAACACAGCTCCATTTTCTAAAATATCAAATGACAATTTTCTTCCAGCATTTAAAACAGCAATTCAAAGAGCTAAGGAAGAAATTGATCAAATAGTGAATAACCCTGAGGCTCCTTCTTTTAAAAACACTATTGAAGCTTTAGATTTTTCAGGACAGGAATTAGGAAGGATTTCAAGCATTTTTTTCAATTTAAACTCTGCAGAAACTAATGATGAAATTCAGAAAATTGCACAAGAAGTATCTCCTCTACTTTCTGAGTTTAGCAATGACATTACTTTAAACAAATCACTATTTGAAAGAATAAAAGAAGTTTATAATAAGAAGGAAAGTTTAAATCTAAATCCTGAGCAAACAACCTTATTAGATAAGCGTTACAAAAGCTTCTCCAGAAATGGAGCAAACCTCTCTGAAGACAAAAAAGAACAGCTAAGAGAAATTGATAAAGAATTAAGTAAGCTTAAGCTCAAATTTGGAGAAAATGTTTTGGCAGAAACCAATAAGTTTGAAATGCTTATTACCAACAAGAATGATCTTTCAGGTTTGCCAGAAGGTGCTATTGAAGCAGCCAAACAATTGGCAGAAAGCAAAGGGGAAGATGGCTGGTTGATTACTTTGGATTATCCAAGCTACATTCCGTTTATGACCTATGGCGACAATCGAGAATTGCGTAAAAAACTTTCATTGGCTTTTGGTAGTAAAGCGTTTAAAGGTGACGAACTGGACAACCAAAATATTGTCTTACGAATTGTTAAGTTACGTCATCAACGTGCTGATCTCTTAGATTATGACACACATGCTCATTTTGTGCTTGAAGAGCGAATGGCAAAGTCTCCTGATAAAGTTGATAAATTTTTAAATGAATTGTTAGAAAAAGCTAAACCTGCTGCAAAAAAAGAGTTTCAAAATCTTGAAAGTTTTGCCAAAGAGCTTGATGGAATTGATCAATTACAGAAATGGGATTCTGCTTATTACTCTGAAAAATTAAAGAAAAAACTTTTTGATCTTGATAATGAAAAGTTGAAGCCTTATTTCAAATTAGAAAATGTTATTAAAGGTGTTTTTATAATTGCAAATAAATTGTTCGACCTTCAATTTCAAGAAATAGATTCGATTGATAAATATCATGAAGATGTTTTAACCTATAAAGTAACTAACCGCAAGGGTGAATTTGTATCGATCTTTTATGCCGATTTCTTCCCTAGATCAGGAAAGCGTAACGGAGCGTGGATGACCTCATTTAAATCACAATACGTGCAAAGTAACATCAATGAAAGACCTCATGTTTCTATTGTATGTAACTTCACAAAACCTACAAAGAGTAAACCTTCCTTGTTAACGTTTAATGAGGTTACTACTTTATTTCATGAATTCGGGCATGCACTTCATGGTATGCTTGCCAATACTACTTATCCTGGATTATCAGGAACAAGTGTTTATTGGGATTTTGTGGAACTGCCAAGTCAGGTGCTTGAAAACTGGTGTTATGAAAAAGAAGCATTAGAGCTTTTTGCTACGCATTACGAAACTGGTGAGGTAATCCCAATGGAGTTAATTGAAAAGATTAAAGCTTCAGCCACTTTTCATGAAGGCATGCAGACCTTAAGGCAATTGAGTTTTGGTCTTCTTGACATGAGCTGGCATGCAAACAGTAATCCTGAAAATATTGTTTCAGTTAAGGAATATGAAACCAAAGCATTTTCTGAAACACAATTGTATCCATCTGTAAAGGAAAACTGTATGAGTACAGCCTTTGCTCATATTTTTCAAGGCGGATATTCTTCGGGGTATTACAGCTATAAGTGGGCAGAAGTATTAGATGCTGATGCTTTTGAATACTTTAAAGAAGAAGGAATTTTCAATAAGGATATTGCTGATAAATTTAAAGAGAATGTATTAAGTAAAGGTGGTACTGAAGACCCAATGACACTTTATAAACGCTTTAGAGGTCAAGAACCAAAACCAGAGGCTCTATTAAAAAGAGCTGGGTTGTTGAAGTAACATAAATCCACTTTATAACCCATAAACTTAATCTAACAACGAAATCTTGCACAATAATCTTTTTATACTATTTTTGAGAGAGCAAGATTTTAACCATCAATGTCAGGTCATAAAATAAATCCGAACAAGTGGATCGATAGTTACGCAGACTATCTATTTAATTACACTATTAGTAGAGTAAGAGATAGAGAGACTGCTCAAGATTTGGTTCAAGATGCGTTTGTTGCTGGTTTAAAATCGATGAAGAATTTTAAAGGTGAAGCGAGCGAGCGTACATGGCTTGTTTCTATTTTAAAAAGAAAGATTATTGATTATTATCGTAAGATAAATTCTAAAAAAGGGCAAGCTGAAGTAAAGATGAATTTCTCTTATGATAGTGAAGACGAAGGTAATTGGTTAGAACAAAGAGTTGCAGATCCTTTTGACAAGACTGCAGAAGACAACATAGAAAATACCGAACTTGGTTTAGCAATACATGAATGCTTGTCTAAGTTACCGGAAAAACAAGCCGAAGTTTTTAAAATGAAGACTTTACTTAATTATGAAACAGAGGCTATCTGTAATGAATTAAATATAACAGCGTCTAACCTTTGGGTTATTATTCATAGAGCAAGAACTGCTTTGGCTTCTTGTTTAAAGGAAAATTGGTTATAATTTTGTGCGATGAGTAAAAAGAAAAGCATATTTATTGCTTGTGAAGAAGCAGGTCATACCTGTGATAAAAGTCAATATAAAGAAGCCTCTTTTTGGGATAAAGTGAAGCTAAACATTCATCTTATTTATTGTAGAGCTTGTCGAGAATATACCAAGAACAATCAAAAACTCACAAAGCTTACCAATAAAGAAGAGGTTGATTGTTTGACCTCAAATGAAAAGGAAGTAATGAAAGACTGCATCAAAAAAGAGCTTCAAAACCAAAATTAACTAAACTAGACTGAGCCCTAACCAGATTACAGGTATTCCTTCAACCCAAAACGAACTGTAATAATTTTTTTGATTCACTTTGCTAAAAACGAGTAGCATAATTGTTAGTAAAACTACTACTGCCAATACCAAAAACTGATTTAAATTCAAGTTGTCTTTAAACAATTCTAATAATAGGATTTGAAATGCTAAAATCGTTCCAATAGCCTTTGTTTTTCGTATTCCAATACGCTGTGGTATAGTTGATAATTTTAGACTATCATATCGCATATCACGAATTTCAAATGGAAGCATGACTACCAAAACAAATATAAAACGCTGTAATGCTGTTATTAAAACATCATTAACAATTTGATGATCACTTTCAACCAAGGGAATAATAACGGTAGTAATTGCCCAAACAAAAGCTATCACATATATTTTCAATCCACTAATTGCCCTAAGATTTCCTTTATTCAATAAGTACTTTTTAGGCAAAAAAGGAATCGCATAAAAAAAAGTAATAATACCCAAACCAACTAAAACATATAAGGTTTTTATATTAAGTTGAAATGTAAAATATGTAAGCCCTAAAAAACAGAGAAAACTAAAAATTTGAATGTATTTTAACCATGTGGCCAAACTTCTGTGATGAAATTTAGCCAACCCAAAATACTTAACAAAATTATAGCCAGTAACTGTTGCAAAAAACACAAAAAGAAGAAGTTTAAAATTAGCTTCTTGGTCAAATTCCAATAAGGTAATCCAGACTAAACTACAAACAGCCAAAGCTACATGAATACTACTGTTTATGTAAAAATCAAATACCCTTTTTAAGAATTTCATAAAACAAAGTTAGGTAAACTGTTAATAAGGCAATTAATTCGTGAAAAACTTTCAGGTAAAGTGCATATTAAACATGAATAATTATGTAATTTTGTTGATTAAATTACAACCTTTCACCTATGAATACAGATGTGTTTGCATTGCGTCATATTGGTCCAAGAAAATCGGATCATAAAGAGATGCTTAATACCATTGGAGCTGACTCAATAGAGCAATTAATTTTTGAAACTATTCCAGATAATATTCGTTTAAAAGAAGAGCTAGATCTAGCTCCTGCCATGAGCGAACAAGAATACCTAGAACATATGTATGGTTTAGCTGCTAAAAACAAAGTATTTAGATCTTATATAGGATTAGGATATCATCCTTCAAACCTTCCAGCTGTTATTCAAAGAAACATTCTAGAGAATCCAGGTTGGTATACTGCTTATACTCCTTATCAAGCCGAAATAGCTCAAGGGCGATTGGAAGCGTTATTGAATTATCAAACTATGGTAATGGATCTTACAGGAATGGAAATTGCCAATGCCTCGCTTTTAGATGAAGGAACAGCTGCTGCAGAAGCTATGGCATTACTATTTGCTGTTAGGGAAAGAGCACAAAAGAAAGCTAATGTTGTAAAATTCTTTGTTTCAGATGAAGTACTACCACAAACACTTTCAATTCTAAAAACAAGAGCCATTCCTTTAGGCATTGAATTAGTAATTGGTAATCATGAAACTTTTGAGTTCTCATCAGATTTCTTTGGAGCCATTATCCAATATCCAGGAAAATCAGGACAAGTTCATGATATTGCTTCATTTATTTCAAAAGCTAATGAAGCTCAAATAAAAGTAGCAGTAGCTGCAGATATTTTAAGCTTAGTAAAACTAGAAGCTCCAGGTAATTTTGGGGCAGATGTAGTTGTAGGCACAACACAACGTTTTGGAATCCCTATGGGTTATGGTGGTCCTCATGCTGCATATTTTGCCACCAAAGAAGCTTATAAACGTAATATTCCTGGACGTATTATTGGCGTTACAAAAGATGCTTCTGGTGGTCGTGCTTTGCGTATGGCACTTCAGACACGTGAACAGCATATTAAACGTGATAGAGCAACTTCAAATATTTGTACTGCTCAAGTTTTATTAGCAGTTATGGCGGGAATGTATGCTGTTTATCATGGCCCTAAAGGATTGACTTATGTTGCTAATAAGGTCCATAACGCAACTGTTACATTGGCAGATGCTTTAGAGCAACTTGGTTTATACCAAACTAATAATTCGTATTTTGATACAATACAAGTTAAAGTTGATGCTTCTAAAGTTCGTCCAATTGCAGAGGCAAACGAGTGCAACTTTTATTATCCAGATAATGAAACTGTTTCAATTTCTATAAATGAAACGACTTCATTAAAAGACTTGAATGATGTTGTTGCAATTTTTGCTGAAGTCACTGGAAAAGATGCCATAACTATTCAAAATATTTCTGAAGGAAACGCAATTCTTGATGATGTTAAAAGAACTTCTTCATTCATGGAAGAAGATGTCTTTAATCGTTATCATTCAGAAACTGAATTGATGAGATATATCAAATCTTTAGAACGAAAAGATTTGTCTTTAAATCACTCAATGATTTCACTTGGGTCATGCACCATGAAATTAAACGCAGCCGCAGAAATGCTGCCTTTAAGTTGGGCTAACTGGGGAAATATTCATCCTTTTGCACCTAAAGATCAAGTTGAAGGTTATTTAACTGCCTTAACTAAGTTAGAAGATCAATTAACTGAAATAACAGGTTTTGCAGGAACTTCATTACAACCAAACTCAGGTGCTCAAGGTGAATTTGCTGGTTTAATGGTTATAAAAGCTTATCATGAATCAAGAGGTGAAGGACATAGAAATATTTGCTTAATTCCTTCTTCTGCTCATGGAACCAATCCTGCAAGTGCAGTTATGGCTGGAATGAAAGTAGTAGTTACTAAGTCAACTGAAGAAGGAAACATTGATGTTGACGATCTTCGTGAAAAAGCTGAATTACATAAAGACAACCTGTCTTCTTTAATGGTAACTTACCCATCTACTCATGGAGTATATGAATCGGCTATTAAAGAGATCACACAAATCATTCACGACAATGGCGGACAAGTTTATATGGATGGTGCCAACATGAACGCTCAAGTTGGCTTGACCAATCCAGGAAGTATTGGAGCAGACGTTTGTCACTTAAATTTACATAAAACTTTCGCCATACCTCATGGTGGTGGCGGACCTGGAGTTGGACCAATATGTGTTGCAGAACAACTTGTTCCTTTCTTACCAGGAAACCCTGTTTATGAAGTTGGCGGTGATCAAGCTATAACAGCTATATCTGCCGCTCCCTATGGTTCTGCATTGGCTTGTCTAATTTCATATGGTTACATATGCATGTTAGGCGCCGAAGGTTTAACAGAATCTACAAGGATTGCTATTCTTAATGCAAACTATTTAAAACAAAGATTGGAAGGTCATTTTGACACCTTGTATTCTGGTGAACGTGGAAGAGCTGCTCACGAAATGATTATTGATTGTCGTCCATTTAAAGAACATGGTGTAGAAGTTGGTGATATTGCTAAACGCCTAATGGACTATGGTTTCCATGCACCAACAGTTTCATTTCCAGTAGCTGGAACCTTAATGATAGAGCCAACAGAAAGTGAAAGCAAAGAAGAATTAGATCGTTTTTGTGATGCTATGATTTCTATTAAAAATGAAATAGATAATTGCTCAAAGGATAACCCAAACAACTTGCTTAAAAATGCACCTCACACGATGAGCATGCTTACAGGAAATGAATGGGATCTTCCTTATTCTAGACAAGAAGCTGCATTTCCACTATATTATATTAGAGATAACAAATTCTGGCCAAGTGTAAGACGTGTTGATGATGCTTATGGAGACAGAAACTTGATCTGTTCATGTGCTCCAATCGAGGATTTTATCGAGGCTTGAACATCGTAAAATAATAAGCTAATTAATTTGCCTTTAGTTTTTTACAAGTATATTCGTACTGCTTAAATAACTAAAGGCAATTTCTTTATATGAATATTCGAATAACAGGAACAGGAACCTACATTCCTGACAATATTGAGAAAAACGAAGATTTCCATCAACATACATTTCTTAACACTGATGGCTCTACAATAAACAACCCAAACGAGGTCATTGTAGAAAAATTCAAGGCTATTACAGGCATTGTTGAACGTCGTTATGCTGAAGACCACTTAACCTCTTCTGATATTGGATCTATAGCTGCTGAAAGAGCTATTGCTAATGCTAATATTGACCCTGAAACAATAGATTATATTATCGTTGCTCATAATTTTGGTGATGTAAAATCTAACACTATTCAAAGTGATATTTTGCCTTGTTTAGCATCAAGAATAAAACATAACCTTCGCATTAAAAACCCAAAGTGCGTTGCATATGATATTTTATTTGGTTGCCCTGGTTGGGTTGAAGGTGTTATACAAGCTCAAGCTTTTATTAAAGCGAGAATGGCAAAAAGGTGTTTAGTTATTGGTACAGAAACACTGTCTCGTGTTGTTGATAAGCACGATAGAGATTCAATGATATATTCTGATGGTGCTGGAGCATCAATTGTTGAAGCCTCTGATGAAGAAGGTGGCATTCTTGCACATGAAACTGCTTCTTTTACTTATGACGAAGCTTATTATCTGTTTTTCGGGAATTCGAATAACCAAGACTTATGTAGAGATACACGTTACATCAAAATGCATGGTAGAAAAATCTATGAGTTTGCGCTAAACAATGTACCGGCTGCTATGAAAGCATGTCTAGATAATAGTGGCATTGATATTTCTGAGGTTAAGAAAGTTTTGATACATCAAGCTAATGAAAAGATGGACGAAGCTATTATTAAACGTTTCTACCGTCTTTATAAAACCAAAGAACCAGAAGGAATCATGCCTATGAGTATTCATAAACTTGGAAACAGCTCTGTAGCAACGGTTCCAACTTTGTTTGATCTAATTAGAAATAACAAACTTGAGAATCATTCAATAAACAAAGGTGATGTTATTATATTTGCAAGTGTTGGTGCAGGAATGCACATTAACGCAATTGTATATAAGTACTAACATCTCTTGACCTTTAATTGAATGTATAAGGAACATTTTCCGCATAAAAGATATCAATACACTTTAGATTTTCTTAAAACTCACGTGCCTGAGTCGACTTCCATATTAGATCTTGGAGTCGAAAATCCCTTTACTAAAATCATGAAAGATCATGGTTTTATAGTTGAGAATACCAAAGGAGAAGATTTAGATCTTGACACTTCTAATATAGAAAAATCTGAAGCTGAAGTAGTGACTGCTTTCGAAATTTTTGAGCACCTACTTTCACCTTTCACAGTGCTAAAAAGTATAAAAGCAAACAAGTTGGTTGCTAGTATTCCAATGAGATTATGGTTCTCACCTGCTTATCAAAGTAAAACTGATAAATGGGACAGACATTATCACGAATTTGAAGATTGGCAGTTTGATTGGTTGTTAGAGAAGACTGGATGGAAAATTAAAGCACGAGCAAAATGGACCAACCCAACTAACAAAATTGGAATAAGACCAATTTTGAGACGATTTACTCCTCGCTACTATATTATTTACGCTGAACGTGATTAATGAACTTCTACATTGTCATACCAGCACATAACGAAGTAGATTCAATTTTATTGACCTTAGAATCTTTGGTCAATCAAACTTTATCACCAAAAAAAATTCTGGTGGTCAATGATAATTCTACTGATGATACTGAAAAATTAGTTTCAGCATTTGCTTCTAAACATGCTAACATAGCATTAGTAAACAATCAGTCATCAGAAGAACATTTACCTGGAACAAAAATCATTAATGCCTTTTATAAAGGTTATGAAGTTCTTGATGAAGACTATGATGTAATCTGTAAGTTCGATGCAGACTTAGTTTTCCCCTCTAACTATTTAGAAGTCTTAACCAACCATTTCAAGCAAGACCAACAAGTTGGTATGGCTGCAGGTTTCTGCTATATTAAAAAAAATGAAGAGTGGGTAATTGAAGATTTAACCAATAAAGATCATATTAGAGGCGCTTTAAAAGCCTATAGAAAAAACTGTTTTTTACAAATAGGTATGTTAAAACGGTCTATGGGTTGGGATACAATTGACGAACTATTAGCGCAATTCTATGATTGGAAAATTGTTACTGATGAATCATTACATGTTAAACATCTTAAGCCTACTGGATTAAACTATGCTAAGGGGTCAAAATTTTTACAAGGAGAAGCACTTTACAAGTTACGATTTGGCTTTCCACTTGCATTTTTATCTTCATTAAAACTAGCATACAAGAAGAGAAGTTTAAAGCTCTTTTTCAATTATATTATTGGCTATATAAGAGCCGTATTCTCCAAAACTGAACGCTTAATCACAAAAGAACAAGGTAAATTCATTAGAAATTATCGCTGGAAAAAGATTCTAAAAAAAGTCTTTTAAATCTATTTGCAAATTAAAATTTGAAATTTATATTTGCTGCCGCTACGCCGATATAGCTCAGCTGGCTAGAGCAGCTGATTTGTAATCAGCAGGTCGTGGGTTCGAGTCCCTCTATCGGCTCAAAAAGCTTCTTGTTATTGAGGAGCTTTTCTTTTTAAAATGAGTTAATAACCATAACACCTTGATGCTTGAACTCATTCATCTTCGGTAATAATTTAGCTGCTTCTTCAAGGTTAATTGTTTTCTCAATCAGTTTTTTTGGCTGCAATTTTCCATCAACAATCATTTGTAACATGTCAGGATATTTATGTGCTTGCATTCCGTGACTGCCAATTATTTCAAGTTCATTAGCTATTACTTTGTCCATAGGAACTTTTGGATGAATATGATCCTCTGTCATTAATCCAACTTGAATATGTTTCCCTCTTTTTCTGAGGTTTGATACCGAATTAAAACAAGTTTCCTGACTTCCTAATGCATCTACAGAAACATGAACCCCTCCATTAGTTAAGTCTCTTATTTCTTCAATAACTCTATTATTCTGAGCAGCATTAACAATCACAGTAGCACCTAGCTCTTTGGCTAATCTTAAGTTATCAGAATTAATATCAACAGCTATTACTTCTGCTCCCAAGGCACTTGCTATCATAACTGCAGAAAGTCCTACTCCTCCGCATCCATGAATTGCTATTTTTTGCCCCTCTTTGATCTGCCCTTGTTCAACAATCGCTCTAAATGAGGTAATAAAGCGACAGCCTAATAAAGCTGCTGTAATATCATCAACTTCTTCAGGTAATTTTACCAAGTTTGTTTGCGCATAATCAACCCTAACAAATTCGGCAAAAGAGCCATGATGTGTAAATCCTGGTTGCGACTGCTTATCACATACTTGATGATTCCCTGAATGACATTGTTGGCAACTACCACAACCACACACAAATGGTGTGGTTACTCGTTCTCCCAAACTAAACCCTTTTACATTCTTTCCAATTGCCACAATAGTGCCAGCAAATTCATGCCCAGGAACATGTGGTAATTCAATATCGCTATCGTGTCCCATCCAACCATGCCAGTCACTTCTACATAATCCGGTTGCACTAACTTTAATTACAACTCCGTCGTCCTTTGGTATTGGATCGTCAATCTCTTGAATAGAAATAGTTCCTTTAAAGCAATGATATGCCGCAGCCTTCATTGTGTTATCCAATTACATTACAATATCATTTTTCCACTCATAAGGAGCTGGAATATCAGTATCATCAATTAGTTGGCGAATATCAATTTCAATTCCTCTGCTCAAATCTGTAATTGGAACATCATTCGGTCCTCCTTCAAAAGGATTCTCTGTATTTTCTCCAATAGCTTCCATCGTATGAAAAACCCAAGATAACATTGCACTAAAGGGAATAGAGAACCATACAAAATGGTTTGCAATAAATTCTTGTATTTTATGTCCCCAGGAAGTTCGTGAGGAATGCGTTACCAAATCTTCCATGATATGTTTACCAATGGCTTCAAACCCTTCCATAATTCCAAAAGGAAGCATTAAAATAAACATCCAAACAAACAGATAATTAAGTGTAGCAAATTGTCGTGGATAAGGAAAATTTTTAATACGCTCACTCTTTCCTTGTAATGTATAAAACTCTACCAACATATTGGTCATTTCCATATGTCTAAAATCTTCTATAAGCCCTTTATCCATAAGTTCTTTCAATCGCTTTGATTGAATACCCAAAAGTTGGGATGCCTTATTTCCTTTTACAAAAACTTCCTGATACTCTGCTTCAGAGATATATGGTTTTATAGCTTCTGCTATAGGTATTTCATCCTCACAAACACGATATTGGCTCGCTCTAAACTCTTTATTGGATTTTCCAGACTTTAGATGCATCTCCCAAGGTTTATCTGCTCGTAATTGATAACGTAATGCCGTTAACCATGCTACATGGCGATGCACTAATTCTTTATGGATAGTATGTAACTCCTCATTAGGTAATGAATTTTTTGCATGTGCATTAGTAATGAAATCTTTTACCATAATGGTCCAAGATCGGGAGGCATTAACAATGCCTCCCCAAATTTTACGAGCTTCCCATAACCTGTCGTAAGAAGCATTATTTTTAAAACTGACGATAAATGCTACAGCAGTACCTAAAACACCAAGAGGAAGCCAAGGTACATGCAACCACTTTAAACCAACAATATCAAATAAAATAACAGGGATTGTTGCTAAAATGAGAAATAACAAAATGTGCCTTCTTGTCCATTTTATCACTCCTTTTACAGGAAATATTCTTCTTGTATACATAGAGAGTTTTGTTTGCTTGAAAATACAAAAAGTTCACAATTCATTTAATAGAAAAAAACACTATTAATTCTTACCTTTATAAGATCAATTTTTTACTTACTATGACTACTCAAGGAATTGAATCAAACGAAATATTAGATCGCTTACCAAAACATTTAAGGCAATTTATTAAGCCTCAGAATTACGAAATGTATTCAGCTATTGATCAGGCTGTTTGGCGATATGTAATGCGTAGAAATGTAGATTACTTGAGTAAAGTTGCTCATTCGTCTTATGTAGATGGTTTGAAGGATACTGGAATTTCAATTGATAACATTCCGAATATGTATGGAATGAATCGTATTCTTAAAAAAATTGGATGGGCTGCAGTAGCAGTTGATGGATTTATTCCTCCAAGTGCATTTATGGAGTTTCAAGCATACAATGTGTTAGTTATTGCAAGTGATATTAGACAATTAGAACATATTGAATATACTCCAGCTCCAGATATCATTCATGAAGGTGCTGGTCATGCTCCAATTATAGCTAATCCAGAATATGCTGAATATTTAAGACGTTTTGGTGAAATAGGATGTAAAGCTATTTCTTCTGCAAAAGATTATGAATTGTATGAAGCTGTGAGGTATTTATCAATCATCAAGGAGGCTCCTGGAACAAGTGAGGAAGAAATTAAAAAAGCTGAAAAGCAAATTGAATATCTTCAAGATAATATGGGAGAGCCAAGTGAAATGGCTTTAATAAGAAACTTACACTGGTGGACTGTCGAGTATGGTTTAATTGGTACTTTACAAGACCCAAAAATATATGGAGCTGGTTTACTTTCATCTATTGGTGAGAGTGAGTGGTGTATGACAGATAATGTTGAAAAATTACCTTATAATATTGAAACCACTTATCAGAACTTTGACATCACTAAACCTCAACCACAATTATATGTCACTCCAGATTTTGCTTATTTAAGTTTTGTATTGGAAGAATTTGCCAATACCATGGCATTAAGAACAGGAGGATTATCAGGCATCAATAAACTTATAGAGTCAAAAGCTTTAGGAACGATTGAATTCTCGACTGGACTTCAAGTCTCTGGAACTTTCACTAATGTAATTGAGTATAAGGGTGATCCTGTTTATATTCAAACTACTGGACCTACCGCTTTAGCATACAGAGAAAAAGAGATTATAAATCATGGTACTTCCTACCATAGTGAAGGTTTTGGCTCTCCTGTTGGAAAATTAAAGAGTATCAATATTGCCATTGAAGATATGAGTCCGAGAGATCTTAAAGCCTACGATATTTATGAAGAAAAGGTTGTTGAATTGGTGTTTGAAGGTAATATCAAAGTTAAAGGTGAGATCATAACAGGTAAGAGAAATCTGCAAGGGAAGATCATTCTTATTTGTTTCAAAAATTGCACAGTTACTCATGGAGATAATGTATTATTTAAACCAGAATGGGGAACTTATGATATGGCAGTTGGAAAAGAATTAATTTCAGCATTCTCAGGACCAGCTGACCTAGATAGTTTTAATCTAATAACTCATGTTCCTTCAACAGAAACTATTCATATTGAAAAATCAGAAAATCGATTAAAACTTGAAGAGCTATATCAACAAGTAAGAGATTTTAGAGAAGGCAATAACCTTTCTGTTTCAAGAACAAAAATCCTTGAACAAGTGATTGAACATTTTCCGGAAGATTGGTTATTAAGCATAGAGCTTTATGAACTCGCTTACAAAGGAAATGAAACTACATTGTGCAATAAGATTCTGGATCACTTAGAACAAGTAAAACGTAACACACCAGAACATGGAGGCCTTATTGATAATGGTCTCGACATCATAAAAAAAGAGCTGGTTAGCTAGTGTATTTTTGCAAAGCAGCTTTGGCTTGATCGCTCAATATCAATTTTCCGCTAAGTTTAGCGCGTTCTATCAAAAGATCATCCCAATCATCTGTATTTTTCCATAAAACAGATTTAAGCTGTTGAAGTGCTTCAGTATTGTAGCTACACAATTTAGATGCTAGATTAGTTACAGCTGCATCTAATTCCTCTGTAGATTCAAAAACGTTTTGAAACAATCCCTTATCAGCAGCCCATTTAGAATCAAAAAACACATCTGGATTCAAAGTGATATGTGTAAACCCATTTAACCCTATTTTTCTACTCACAGCAGGTTCAATCACAAAAGGTCCAATACCAATGTTTAATTCACTAAGTTTTACTGAAGCGTATTTTGAAGCCAAACAATAATCGGTTGCCGCTGCAAGACCAACACCTCCTCCAACTGCTTTTCCCTGAATTCTTCCAATAATGATTTTAGAACACTTACGCATTGCATTGATAACATTAGCAAAACCTGAAAAGAACTTAGTCCCTTCATCTTTGTTACTTATTTGTTGTAACTCCTGAAAATTCGCTCCTGCGCAAAAGGTTCGGTCTCCTCCACTTTTTAGAACAACCACTTTGATAGTTTCATCATTACTTGCAGTATTAAAAGCTTCTACTAATTGATTCAACAAACTAGATGGTAATGCATTGTGACTAGGATGAAAGAACTCAATTGTCCCTATACCACTTTCTGAAGTTAATTTAACATAAGGTTCCATAACACAAATTTACATTAAAATGGAAGGTTAGACAGATCAACATTTCCTCCAGAGATAATCACACCTACTTTCTTTCCTTTTATCTCTTCCTTACTCTTTAAAAGAGCCGCAAAAGCTACTGCACTCGAGGGTTCTATGATAATTTTCATTCGTTCCCAAACCAAGCGCATTGCACTTACTATTTCTTCCTCAGTTACTCTTTCAATAGCATGAATACCTTCCTTAATGATAGGAAAGTTTCTATCTCCCAAATATGTTCTTAAGCCATCAGCAATTGTATTGGTAGTTTCATTACCTTCTATCTTTCCGCTTATCAAAGATCTGTATGCATCATCTGCTTCAAATGGCTCCCCTCCAATCACTTTACAATTGTTAGAGAAATATTTTGCCGCTAATATAGTTCCACCAATCAATCCACCGCCACCAACAGGAGCAAATATATACTCAAGATCTGGCAGATCTTCAAGTAATTCTATAGCAGCAGTTCCTTGGCCATGAATAACATCATCATCATTTGATGGATGTATAAATGTAGCTTGTTTTTCTATTCTTACTTTTTCCGCCATCTCTTCACGAGCAAGTGGCGTGCTTTCAGATTCAATAATTTGTCCTCCATAACCCTTTACCGCATTTTTCTTTACTTGTGGTGCATTTTTAGGCATTACTATATAAGCATTAACGCCTTGTTGCTTAGCAGCTAACGATAAAGCTTGAGCAAAGTTTCCAGATGAATGTGTGACAACTCCTTTAGACCTTTGTTCATTAGTTAGGTTTAAAATAGCGCTTGCAGCTCCTCGCATTTTAAACGCGCCCATTTTTTGAAAATTCTCGCACTTAAAGAAAACATCTGCTCCACTAATCTCATTAATTTGTTGAGAGCTAATCACAGGTGTTTTATGTATATATGGTTTGATACGTTGGTGCAGGTCTTTAAGAAAGGTTTTATTCACTTTTAATAGAGTTATGATGGATGAAGATACTTAAAATTCGGTAACAATAGTTACTTATGAAACAATTAGAATTTCACTATTTTGTAGAAAATAAAAAGCAATGGGATTATTAGATTTTATATTTGGAAACAGGCAGAAAAAAGTAAAGGACTATTTAAATAAAGGAGCTACAGTTCTTGACGTAAGAACAAGGAGAGAATATAACAGTGGTGCTATTACAAATTCAAAGCATATTCCGTTGCAAGAATTGCACTCCAGATATACAGAGTTGGACACTACTAAATCTTATGTTGTGGTTTGTAAAAGTGGAGTACGTTCTGCTAAGGCCACAAAGTTCCTTAATCTTAATAACATTGATGCTGTTAATGGTGGAGGCTGGCTGTCTTTAAATAGGATTATTGACTAGCAACCTATAATTGAGTATCTTAGCTAGCAACCTTCAACCAACATATTATGAAACTGAACAGAAGAGAGTGGCTAAGAACCAGTGCCCTTGCTGGTGGATTCACCTTATTAAATAGTTTTTCAGCTTTTGAGCCTCTTACAGAAGAGGAAATAAAAAAGTTCAACCCTCGCAGACTTGAAAATCCAATTAGATTAAGCTCTAATGAAAATCCTTATGGACCTTCACAAAAGGTTCGAGATGCTGTAAAAAGTGCATTTAACGATGGTTGCAGATACCCTTATGAGTATGCCGATGAATTAGCAAAAATGCTAGCAACTAAACACGGAGTTCCTAAAGAAAGTATCATTATTACTGGTGGCTCTACTGAAGGTTTAAAAATTGCTGGAATTACTTTTACAGCAGATGGCGGAGAAATTATTGCTGCAAAACCAACCTTTTTAGCAATGATGCAATATGCTGAAATGTGGGGAGCAAACATTAATTGGGTTCCTGTAGATAAAAATATGGGGTATGATCTGCAAGAGATTGAAAAGAGAATAACCAACAACACCAAAATGGTGTTCCTTTGTAACCCAAATAATCCAACCTCAACGTTGCTTCCTAAAAATGCACTTAAAGATTTTTGTGAATCGGTAAGTAAACGAACTATTGTTTTTAGCGACGAAGCCTATTATGAATATATAGAAGACCCAACTTACCCTTCAATGATAGAGTTGGTGAAAAACGGTGCTAACGTTGTAGTATCTAAGACTTTCTCTAAAGTTTACGGTATGGCAGGAATGCGAATTGGTTATTTAATAGCAAAACCAGAATTAGCTGATACCATAAGGCGTAACGTTGTAGCTATGAGTAATGTTTATGCTATAGAAGGCGCTAAAGCTGCGCTGAAAGATGAAGAATTCTTTAAATTCTCTCTTCAAAAAAACAGAGAAGCTAAACAACTTATTTATGAAACACTAGATCATTTAGAGCTTAAATACGTGAAGTCTTCAACCAATTTTATTTTCTTTAAATCTGGGAGACACATTAACAACTTAGGGCAACAAATGTTGGGTCAAGGTGTTAAGATTGGTAGAGCATTTCCTCCTTTTTACGAATGGTGTAGAATTAGTACAGGAACACTTGAAGAAGTTAAAGCATTTACTAAAGGAATGCTTAAAATATATTCATAAAAAAAGAAGCACTGGATCACTCGCGCGCTGAGTTCACCAATGCTTCAAATATTTGATTAATAGCACTGTAAATGTAGGCGTATTCACCTATTATCAATCTATTATTCGATTAGCAGTTGTATTACTAGATGAACGGAAATTAGTTGCAAAATTCATCGATTAAATCATCTGAAATTCCATTTTTGACATTCTCTTTATAAGATAGTTACTACAACAACCTAAATAAAAAGCATTTTTCAAAAAGCTAAATGAGAGATGATTTAGGAAGAATTATTCTTGAGAGAAGTCAAAAAAAAAGCATCAGTAACATCCTGAAAAAACAGAATAATTATACCTGACGCTTTTTTAAAAAATTGATTAATAGCTCTCCGAAGATATAAGTTTTTACTCCTTGAAAATGTTTTTTTCGATAAGAAGCAGTTAAAAAAGTTTAAGCGTATAATCTTATTTTTCTTACTCTTTAATAATGACTTTACACGTCATTATTAAACAATCGTAACTAATTATAATTGTGATGTTTAGGCGACTTCAAAAGAAATAAAAGGAAATTGGTTCTGAATATTTTCTCTTTTCTTCTCTAAATTTGCTAAGAATTTTTGATGCTGCTCACTTTCAGGGTTGAATGGTTTATGAGATAATCCTTTCTGGATAGTTTCTACATCATCCATTGTCGAAAAGGATTGCTCTGAAATACAAACTTCCTTAAAACGCTCCCAGATATAGTCTATAGCTAAAGCATTTGGATGAATCATATCCTCTTCATAAAAACGATAATCACGAAGCTCATCCATCATGATTTCATAAGAAGGGAAATAATATAATACTCTACGAGGTTCAACTACTTGATGAACAGCAGAAAGAAGATGCGATTTACTTCTGTTATTCTCAACAAATCCATCTTTTAAATGCCTTACTGGAGAAACCGTAAAAACTATAGAAGCATCTGCATTTACATTTTTAACTAATGAGACAATTGAATCTAAAGATTCTACTATATCTTCAACAGAAAGTAACTCTTTTATAAATTTCTTCTGAGGGACTTTATGACAATTTGTAACGATTGAATTTGTTTCAATATACCTGTAAACCCAAGCTGACCCTAAGGTAATTATTATGTGAGTAGAATTATTTAATTGCTGATTTAATGTATTCAGAGCCTTATTTAAACTTTCTAACAACTCCTCTTTTGAATTAGCACTCAAACTTGAATGCGCATTAAAGCAATGCCAACGCTCATTGAGGTAAAAAATATCTTCTTCAGTGAAGTTCTCTTCATTAATTGCCTTTAAAATGAGTTTTTCAATAGCAATAGGATGAAACAAAATTCCGAAAGGATTAACTGAGCTTTGAAACTTAAAATATTCTAGTTTACAGCCAATATTTTCAGCAAAGCATGACCCTAACAATAGTAAATTGGAATCATAACTTATTTGACCATGAGATTGTTTAGACAGAGATATTTTGGTTCTAAAATTCACTTAACGTAACATTTCAAAAATTAAAGCGTCTTATATTTTAAATAACAATTAGATGAAAGGAAATAACAATACTACCCTCTCAAAATTAAAAGCTAAGTTTATTAAGTTTTACAAATGTGAGCTAAAAACTTTCAACAAAACTTTAGGAATTAAGTAGACCCTAACTTAAATAATCTTTCGCGGCATCAAGCGCGTTTTTAACTCCATTCGGGTTTTTACCTCCTGCTGTAGCAAAAAATGGTTGTCCTCCACCGCCACCTTGGATATGCTTTCCAAGTTCGCGGACTATTTGTCCTGCATTCAAACCTTTTTCCTCAACTAAACCTTTAGAAATATAGCAAGACAGTAAAGCTTTTCCGTTATTGTTAGCTCCAAAAATAGCAAACAGATTATCTATTTCATTTCCTAATTCGAAACATAAATCTTTAATTCCTCCAGCATCAAGATCAACCTCCTTAGCTAAGAAACTAACTCCATTAACCTCTTGCAACTCAGATTTTAGATTTCCTTTCAGACTTTTGGCTTTGTCCTTTAACAACCCTTCTATTTGTTTCTTTAAAGATGTGTTTTCATCTTTCAAATCAGAAACTGCTTTTACAGGATCTTTCGTATTGTTCAACAAATCACGAATTTCAAAATATGCTCTATTGGTGTCAAAGTAAAAATCTTTTACAGCATCATTTGTAATTGCTTCAATACGACGAATTCCAGCTGCAATCGCACTTTCTGATCTAATCTTGAAATGCCAAATATCTCCAGTATTTTGTACGTGAGTTCCCCCACAAAGTTCCATAGATTGTCCAAATCGTACTGTACGAACTGTATCACCATACTTCTCTCCAAACAATGCCATTGCGCCTTCAGCCATAGCTTTCTCCATTGGTACATTCCTACCTTCTTCTAAAGGTAACTTACCATCAATACGAGCATTTACAAAATTCTCCACATCTCTAAGTTGTTCAGTGGTTAGCTTAGCAAAATGTGAAAAATCGAAACGTAAATATTTGGAATGAACTGCACTACCTTTTTGCTCTACGTGATCACCTAGAATTTCTCTTAAAGCTTGGTGCAGTAAATGAGTAGCAGAGTGATTACACGCAGTTCGATAACGTTGTTTTTCATCTACAACTGCTTGAAAAGTTTCGTTTAAGTGATCTGGAAGATTCTTCACAATATGGATGATCACATTATTTTCCTTTTTTGTATCAAAAACATAAACAATATCTCCATGCACATCTTTTAGATAACCTTTATCTCCTACTTGTCCTCCTCCTTCTGGGTAAAAAGGTGTTAAATTAAACACCAACTGAAATTGCTCACCATCTTTCTTTGATGTTACTTTTCGGTAACGAACAATCTTAACATTAGTTTCTAGAACATCATACCCAACAAATTCTTGTTCTGCATCTTCATAAAGAATAGTCCAATCATCAGTTGACATTTCACTTGCCGCTCTAGAACGGTTCTTTTGTTTTTCTAACTCTACCTTAAATCCATCTTCGTCAAGTGATAATTCTTTTTCACTTAATATTAAAGCTGTTAGGTCGATTGGAAAACCATAGGTGTCATAAAGTTCAAAGGCCTTTTCTCCTGAAACCGTATCTCCTTTAGTACCATCAATAATCTTATCAAGTAAGATTAACCCTTGTTCTAAGGTTCTTAAAAAAGATGCTTCCTCTTCTTTGATTACATTTTCAATAAGTTGTTTTTGAGTTTTTACTTCTGGGAATGCTTTCCCCATTTTTTCGCTTAGCACTTCAACTAAACGGAAGATAAATGGTTCTTTTTTATCTAAAAATGTAAAACCATAACGAATAGCACGACGTAAAATTCTTCTTATTACATAACCAGCACCATTATTGCTAGGTAACTGCCCATCAGCAATTGAAAAAGCTACGGCACGAACATGATCAGCTATTACCCTCGTAGCTATATCAATCTTTTCGTCTTTCCCATATTCGGTATTAGTAATAGTCTCAATTTCACGAATTATTGGAGTAAAAACATCTGTATCGTAATTAGATTTCACATCTTGTAACACCATGCATAAACGCTCAAAGCCCATTCCCGTATCTATATGTTTAGCTGGAAGGTTTTCTAATGAACTATCTGCTTTTCTATTGTATTGCATGAAAACCAGATTCCATATTTCCACCACATGAGGATGATCCATATTCACCAGATCTTTTCCAGGAACTTCTGCTTTTTCTTCCTCAGAACGAATATCAACATGAATCTCACTACATGGTCCGCAAGGTCCTTGATCACCCATTTCCCAGAAGTTATCCTTCTTATTTCCCATCAGGATTCTATCTTCAGGGATAATCTCTTTCCAAAAATCGTAAGCTTCCTGATCCATTGGCAGACCATCTTCCTTGTCTCCTTCAAAAACAGTTACGTAAAGAATATTCTTGTCAATTGCGTAAACTTCGGTAAGTAATTCCCAAGCCCAAGCAATAGCCTCTTTTTTGAAATAATCGCCAAAACTCCAGTTACCTAACATCTCAAAAAGTGTGTGATGATAGGTATCATAACCTACTTCCTCAAGATCATTATGCTTTCCTGAAACTCGAAGACACTTTTGCGTATCAGCAATTCTATTGTTTTTAGGTTGTGCATTCCCTAAGAAATACTCTTTAAAAGGTGCCATTCCAGAATTCACGAACATTAGTGTAGGATCATCCTTAACTACCATTGGTGCTGATGGAACTATACTGTGCTTTTTACTTTCAAAAAAATCTAAAAATTTCTGACGTACGTCTTGAGACTTCATATATGTTGTTGATAACCTGTTTCCTATAAATTGCTGCAACTGCAAAACAATTTATATATTTGTTTTTCGTTCTATTATTCGTGCAAAAATAGAACATTTTTAAGTTATGTCTAAGGTAAAATATTATTACGATCCTGAAACACTTTCTTACCGTCAAGTAGTTCGAAAAAAGCGAACTACAGCTAAGTATATTTTTGTGTTTTTATTAGCTGCAGCCTTATTTGGGTTTATGACTGTTCTTATTGCTAGTCAGTATTTTGAATCTCCAAAAGAAAAAGCCTTGGCTAGAGAATTACAAAACATGGAATTGCAGTATCAATTGCTTGACAAAAAAATGGATGAGGCAGAAGTTGTTCTTGCTAATTTAGAAGAACGTGATAATGCTATTTACAGATTATACTTCGAAGCCAACCCAATTCCTAACGAACAACGTCGTCAAGGTTTTGGAGGTATCAACCGTTACAAGCAATTTGAAGGTTATGACAACTCGAAGTTGGTTGTTGATGCTAACAGACGTATAGACATAATTCAAAAGCAGATAGTAGTCCAATCAAAATCGCTTGATGAGATTGCTGTTCTTGCAGAAGACAAAGAAAAATTCTTAGAGGCTATTCCTGCCATTCAACCAGTAAACAACGAAGATCTTACACGTATGGCTTCTGGCTATGGTTACAGAACAGATCCTTTTACTAAAGTTAGAAAGTTTCACTACGGAATGGATTTTACTGCACCAAGAGGCACTCCTATTTATGCAGCTGGTGATGGCGTTGTAAAGCGTGCCGATGCAGGATCATCTGGTTATGGAAAACATATTAGAATTGACCATGGCTATGGTTATGTGAGCTTATATGCACATCTTTATAAATACAATGTAAAAAAGAATCAAAAGGTAAAACGTGGTGATTTAATTGGTTTTGTTGGCAGTTCAGGACGTTCTGAAGCACCACATTTACACTACGAGATATTTAAAGATGGTGCGCGTATCAATCCAATAAATTTCTATTACGGGAATTTATCTGCTGAAGAATTTAATGAATTATTAGCTAAAGCATCTATAGAAAACCAATCACTCGACTAATGCATATTGATTTACCAGAAAAGCGATATTACGGAATTGGAGAGGTTGCCAAGGCATTTGGCGTGAACACTTCTTTAATACGTTTCTGGGAGAAAGAGTTTGATGTAATTCAGCCAAAAAAGAATGCCAAGGGAAACCGACGGTTTACTCCAGAAGACATTAAAAACCTAAAGTTTATCTATCACCTTGTTAAAGAAAGAGGATTTACTTTAGAAGGCGCTAAAGTTCATTTAAAGGAAGGAAAAAAGAAGTCTTTAGATAACTTTGAGATAGTTAATAAACTGGAAAGTATCAAGAATCAACTTGTAAAAATTAAGGAGAACCTGTAACATTTTACGGTTATCTTCCACTTATCAATTGAATCATTAACTACATTAACACATTACTATGAAAAAATTTCTACCATGGATTGTTGTTGCAATCATAGGTTTAGGATTATACTCTTGGGGAAAAGGATTTAATAACACTGCTGTAGGTTTTGAAGCCGATGCAAAGACTGAGTGGGCAAAAGTTGAAAGCTCCTATCAAAGAAGAGCAGACCTTATCCCTAATCTTGTTGCAACAGTTAAAGGTTATGCTGAACATGAAAGAGAAACCTTAGAGGGTGTCATAAATGCCCGTGCACAAGCTACACAAACAACTTTAAGTGCTGATGATCTTACAGCAGAAAACATGGCTCAATTTCAACAAGCGCAACAAGGATTAAGTGGAGCGTTATCTAGACTTTTAGTTACTGTGGAGCGTTATCCAGACCTTAAGGCCGACACTAGTTTCTTAGAACTACAATCGCAATTAGAAGGAACTGAAAATCGTATAAATGTAGCTCGTGATAGATATAACGATGCAGTAAACATCTACGATAAGCATATTAAAGAATTCCCTGGTAAGCTTTTAGCTGGACTTTTTGGTTTTGAAGAAATGCCTCGTTATAAAAGTGCTCCTGGAAGTGAAAATGCTCCTAAAGTAGAATTCTAAGATCGATACCATGTCTAAACTAGAAGATTTCCTTTCGTATGAAGATGAACAGGAGATCGTAGCAGCTATTCGAGAAGCCGAACAAAAAACCTCAGGTGAAATTCGTGTTCACCTAGAGCCTTCTTGTAAAGGTGACATAGAAAACCATACATTAGAAGTATTTCATGAACTAAAAATGGACAATACACAACAGCGCAATGGTGTGCTTATCTATATTGCTGTCAATGATCGTTGTTTTTCCATTTTTGGTGACAAAGGAATTAACCAATTAGTACAAAGTGACTTTTGGGATTGTACCAAAGGCACAATGCAAATCCATTTTAAAAGTGGAGAATTTAAACAAGGAATCATTGAAGGTGTCATAAATGCAGGAACCCAACTTGCTAAATTCTTCCCTTGGGATGAAGATAATGAAAACGAATTATCAAACGAAATATCAAAAGGTTAATGAAAAGACTTTTTAACATTGGATTGGTATTTCTGTTCCTCATTGGAACATCACAACTTGGTTTCGCACAATTCAAGATTCCTGAAAAACCATCTTTTCAAACAAGTGTTTATGATTATGTTGAGCTACTATCTTCTTCAGAAAAAACGGAGTTAGAGCAAAAGCTTATTAATTATTCCGATTCAACATCTACCCAAATTGTAGTTGCAATTATTAGTTCTACCGAAGGTGAAAACATTAATTACTTAGGAGCGCAATGGGGACAAGAATGGGGAATTGGACAAGAAAAAGAAGATAATGGAGTACTCATTCTCCTAGCCAGAGACGATAGAAGAATAGCCATAAATACAGGTTATGGAGTTGAGCATTTATTAACTGATGCACTCTCTAGACGTATCATTGAACGAGATATTATTCCTTACTTCAAACGCAATGATTATGCTGGTGGGTTAGATCGAGGGGTAGATGCTATTTTTGAAGTACTTTCTGGCGAATATCAAAATACCAGATCATCGTCCAAAGAACCTCCTATTGTACCTATTATGATCTTCATCTTTTTGGTGGTTGCTTTTATCATTTTTGTTATTGCAATCTCCAAAGGTCGCAAAGGTGGAGGTGGAAAAGGAGGAAGAAAAAAATATAAAGATTCTGATATTCTAGAAGCCATTATTTTGAGTCGAATGGGACGAGGTAGTTCACGAAGATCTTCAGGCGGTTTTGGTGGCTGGAGCGGTGGCTCATCAGGTGGAAGTTTTGGCAGTGGAGGCTTTGGCGGAGGCTTCGGAGGTGGAGGCTTTGGCGGAGGTGGTGCCTCTGGTGGTTGGTAATTAATGCCTCATCATTCTAAAATGCCCTCGACCTCTCCCTTTTGAATTTGCTTCTGGACCCATACTATTAAATTTCCAGCTAAAGCTTAACATAAAGTATCTATTCAATACTGTACTTTGTGAATCTTGTATATAATTAGCTGTTGCTATTCGCCTTGCATTGGTATTTTGATTTAATAGATCATAGGCTTTTAAACTAATGGCTCCTTGGTCTTTTAAAATAGAATATGCTAAAGTCGTATTCCAGAACCATGAACTTTTTTGAAAACCAGGAGCAATATTAGGGTTATAATTGTACCTTATATCATTGCGCCATTCCAATTTTTTAGGAACGGTTGTTGCAGTTCTTATTCCAATATTATGTTGTACAAAATCTTCGTCCTCAAACCTATCTAAATCAAATTTTCTTCTCGTAAAAGACAAATTATAGCTGGGAATTAACTGCATAACATCTTTCCATTCAAAAGTTAATTCTAAGGTTGGAGAAATGGCGTTAATTTTAGACGCATACTGTTGTCCATTGTTAAAATTAATATTCTTGCTAAGATTTGTGTTGAACGCAACTCTGTACTTAATGGTTTTTACCGTATCAATTTTAACCGATTTACTATAACTAGCTCTTGCATTAGCATTATATCCACCATTAACATTTGCATAGGTGGTAGTTCTTACAAAATTCTCATCAACGATTGAATTTGTTACTATATCATTATTTCTAAAATTAGCGTTAACATTCCCAAAGAATCCTGTTCCCTTTTGAAAATCAAAAGAGTGAAAATTTGCATATACTCTATGGTTATTTGTAGGTTCAAGGTTTGGATTTCCTATAACTGTATTTAAAGGATTAGATACGTCTGCAAAGGGTTGTAATTGAGAAAGATTTGGTGAATTATTACTTAGATTATAACCAAATCGTAAAGACGATTTTCTACTGAATCTGTACCTGTAACTTGATCGTATTTCGACTGCTTCAAAATCACGTGCTAGACTTAAATTTGGTCTTAAAAAATCTTGATTCTCCAAATTTCTAAACACATAGCGAGCCTCAAAATAGGTAAACACCTTATCCTTGCGGTGACTAAGTCTCACAGAAGGTGTATTTGTTCTATTAATGTATTCAAAATCAGAACTTAAAATTGAATTGAAGTTGGTGTAATCTTGGGTGCCATCATCATAATCATAAGTACTGACTTCATTCTCCTGCTTATTATTATTAAAACTATACCTAATGTCCATGTACCACTCTTTTCCTCTAATAGGTAACCTATAGTTTAAGCTGGTAGCAAAACGTTTTGTAGTTCTATCTCCATCTGTAAATTGATCACGAATAATATCTTCTGGATTGTCTCCAAAAATATTAGCTTCCGACATTAAGAAATCGTCTGTCTCTGTATTATTATAATCATTATCCAAACTAAGTCTTAGAAAGGCACCATTATTACCAAAGGTTTTAGTAATATCTAATTCGTTACTAAAATCCTTACCATTGGTTTCAACAAACGATGCAGATATTGATTGGTTAGTAATGACGTTCTGGTCGTCTCTCGTCTCTTCATTGTCTGAAAAATCTCTTTGTGTTCGAGAAGCATTAAAAGAGGGTTCAATATCGATTCTTAATGTAGAATCAATCTCTATTTCAAATTCTAAATTGGCCCGATGGCTATTACTTTCTCTATATGAGCTAGAGTTTGAACTCGTAAAATATCTACTGTCTGGTAGAATATTTTCTCTTTCTGTTGAACTTTCATTTTCTACATTACTGCCAGAGTAAAAGTAGTCTGCAGAGATGTCAAAAGCATCACTTAATTCATCAGCGTAATTCACTCCATAATTATCTGAAGTAGTTATTCCTTGGCCACCACCAAACCCTCGTCCTCCTGTGACAAAATTTCCTCCACTTCCAAACATTCTGTAAATCTCACCAAAACTAAAACCTGCCGAATTAGTATTATTACCTCCTGCCAAAGCACTAATTCGCTGATCGTTGTCAAAAATGTTTACCATTCCTGCAAACTCATAGCGTTCGTCGGTTCCTGCACCAGCAGCAACCCTACCAAAAATGCCTTTATTTTTATCTTCTTTAATAGTTAAATTGATGGTCTTATTTTCATCATCTCCTACTTCACCTGTAAATGCCTGTGCTTTGGTTTTTGTGTCTGTTATTTGAACCTTATCAATTAACTCTTTGGTTAAGTTTCTTGTAGTAATAGTAGGATCATCACCAAAGAATGGTTTCCCATTCACTAATATTCTATTTACTTCTTTACCATTCACTGTAATCTTTCCAGCTTCATCAATCTCAACTCCTGGTAATTGTTTTAATAAGTCTTCAACATTAGCATCTCTTTTGGTTTTAAAGGAGCTTACGTTAAACTCAAGCGTATCTTTTTTAACTGTTATCGGAGCTCGTGATCGTATAACTACCTCATCCAAAGCGTTAGCATCTATTTGAAGTCCGATAGTTCCAAGATCCTGTTTAGGTTTATCTAAATTGATTTCTTTAATATACTCTTGATAACCAACAAATGAAATATGAAGTCTTGTATTAGTGTAAAAAGTTTTACCTTCTAATGAGAATTTACCTTCTTTGTCTGTGATGGTGTAGGTAATTAGTGTACTATCTTTAGCTCTTTCAAGATATACAGTTGCAGATTCTAAAGGTGTCTTTTCAACATCTGCGATTATAGTTCCAGAAATCTTAAAATCTTTGGCTTGTCCAAAACTAAATGCCACACATAATAGCGCGACAATGTTTAGGAAATATTTCATGTAGTATGTGGTTAGTCTTCAAACACGAAAGTAATTCTCTTTTGAGTGAATTTTCTTAAAAAAACTATAATGTTCTCTTAAATCTACTTCTTACGCATATAGACTGTTACAGGAACGCCATGAAAATCAAAATGCTCTCTTAATTTGTTTTCTAAAAAACGCTTGTAAGGATCTTTTATATACTGTGGAAGATTGCAGAAAAATGCAAATTGTGGTTGTGGCGTAGGCAATTGCATGATATATTTTATCTTCACATATTTACCTTTATATGCAGGCGGAGGATTTTTTTCTATAAGTGGAAGTAACACATCATTAAGTGTACTTGTCTTAATTCTTTTTGATCTGTTCTTATAAACTTCAACAGCAGTTTCTATAGCTTTATAAATACGTTGCTTAGTTAATGCAGAAATAAAAACGATAGGAACATCTGTAAAAGGTTCGGTTTGCTTTTTTATATAAGCTTCAAACTCTTTGGTTGTCTTATTATCCTTTTCAACCAAATCCCATTTATTTACAAGAATAACAATACCTTTTCGATTGCGTTCTGCCAACCAGAAAATGTTTTGAACCTGTCCGTCAAAACCACGAGTAGCATCCAATACCAAAAGACATACATCTGCATGTTCAATTGCTCGAACACTTCGCATTACAGAATAGAATTCTAAATCTTCTTTTACCTTAGATTTCTTTCTAATTCCAGCAGTATCTACCAAATTGAATTCAAACCCAAATCTGTTATACTTAGTATCAATTGAATCTCTTGTAGTACCAGCAATATCAGTTACTATATACCTATCTTCTCCTATTAAGGCATTAATAAATGAAGATTTCCCTGCATTAGGACGACCTACTACTGCAAAACGAGGAAGTTCATCTTCTTCAACTTCCTCCTTTTCAGGCAAAGCTTCAACTAAAGCATCTAATAACTCTCCTGTACCACTACCATTAATACTTGCTATGGTATAATAATCACCTAATCCAAGCGAATAGAATTCTACAGCATCTTCTGCGCGTTTAGCATTATCAACCTTGTTCACAGCTAAAAACACAGGTTTGTCCACTTTTCGAAGTAAGTTAGCAACGTCTTCATCCATTCCTGTAACCCCAGACTCTACATCAACCATAAAAATAATGGCATCAGCCTCATCAATTGCTAATTCTACTTGCTTATCGATCTCTGCCTCAAAAATATCGTCACTACCAACAACATATCCTCCAGTATCAATTAAAGAGAACTCTCTTCCGTTCCAATCACTCTTTCCATAATGCCTATCACGAGTTACACCGCTTACTGCATCAACAATGGCTTCACGACGTTGAATTAAACGATTGAAGAAAGTTGATTTACCAACATTTGGACGACCTACTATAGCAACTATATTTCCCATATCTAAAAAATATGGCGCAAAGGTACTATTTACATATTGAAGAAAAAACTATATATTGAACAGATAAACCATACCTCAAATGTCTGTAAATAACGACATCGTTTTACGCCCAAGATTTAAACTTGAATTGGATAGAAATAATGAAGAAATTTTAAAGGTTTTTGAAGATGCAAAAAACTCTCAAAAGGAGTTTGTTGTTACTCGGGTTGATGACCATGTTTTTATAAAAATTCCAAAAGCTAAACAACATTTTTGGTCACCTCAATTGCATCTAGAAATCATGGAAGTGGATCAAAAAAGCAGCAGGCTTTTTGGACTTTTTGGACCAAATCCAACGGTTTGGACTATGTTCATGTTTTTACACTTTGTTGTTGCTGGAATTTTTATTGGGTTTGCTATTTGGGCTTACACCAATTGGTCCTTAGACAACGATTTTGCAATTCAACTTTTTGTTGCACTTTTTATGATTGTAATATGGCTTGCCCTTTATTTTGGCGGACGTATTGGAAAAGCAACAGGAAAAGACCAAATGTTGTTATTATATGAATTTATGAACAAGATGCTAGAAGATTAACGATTGTTATAGCCAAATCGTTTTAACTGCTTTTGATTACTTCGCCAATTCTTATTCACTTTTACATAAAGTTCCAAGTGGATTTTTTTTTCAAAGAATTTTTCTAGGTCCTTTCTTGCTTCTGAACCTACGCGCTTTAGGGCAGCACCTTTATGACCGATTATAATACCTTTTTGTGTATCACGCTCTACCATGATAACTGATCTTATTCGAATAAGATTTTCCTCTTCTTTAAACTCTTCAGTATCTACCTCAACAGCATAAGGAATCTCTTTTTTATAGTTCATTAAGATTTTCTCTCGAATCTTTTCATTTACAAAAAAGCGTTCAGGTTTATCGGTAAGTTGATCTTTAGGATAAAATGGTGGTGATTCTGGTAGCAACTCAATAATTCTATCAAATACCTCTTGAACCTGAAATCCTTCTAAAGCAGAAATTGGATAAACTTCTGCATTTGGAACTTTTTCTGACCATAAGCTCACCTGTTCTTCTAATTGTTCTTGGTTAGAGTTGTCAATTTTGTTCAACAATAGTAACACAGGGATTTTAGAATTCGTGATTTTATTGAAAAATGCTTCATCCTTTAAGTCCTTCTCTCCTACTTCAACCATATACACCAAAACATCAGCATCTTCAAAAGCAGATTTCACGAAATCCATCATGGATTCCTGCAACTCATAAGCTGGTTTAATGATTCCTGGAGTGTCTGAAAAAACTACTTGAAACTCGTCTCCATTAACAATACCCAAAATACGATGTCGAGTTGTTTGCGCCTTAGAGGTGATAATCGAAAGCTTTTCACCTACAAAGGCATTCATTAATGTCGATTTCCCAACATTCGGGTTTCCAATAATATTTACAAATCCAGCTTTGTGCATACTACTATTTTGTGCAAATTTACGACCTTGGTTTAGATAATTGCCTATCGTACATCACAATACTTCCAGCGACAGAAACATTTAGGCTTAACTCAGACTTAAACTTTACTAAAAAATGTGATTTTTCTATCGCTTGCTTTGAAAGTCCATGATCTTCAGCTCCCAATAAATACACACAACGCCTTGGATGGTGGAAAGTTTCAAGATCTTCCGATTCCTCTGTTAGTTCGACACCAACAATTCTAGCTCCTTTAGGAAGATGATCATAAAACTCTTCAAAGGTTTCATAGTGAAAATAAGGCATCGACTTTACCGCATTATGCGTATCACAGGCTTGTTTTGCGTAGCGATTTCCAATAGTAAAAATGAAACTCGCTCCTAAATTCTGAGCTGAGCGCCACAGCACTCCAAGATTCTCTGGAGTTTTCCCGTTCTGAATACCAATACCAAAATACTCGTTATGAAAATTATCTATCATTGGGCACAAATATAAACTTATTAAAGTACTTTAAATATTGTAACTTACAATCAATAAAAACCAACCAACATGACATCACGTTTTTCTATTCTAAGTTTATTACTTATTACTTTTCTCTTTGTTAGTTCTTGTTCTAACAACAATGAAGAAAGTGCAACCATGATCATTCATGGAGGCAATATTTATACGGTTGATGAAAGTCAACCTACCGTTGAAGCAGTAGCTATAAAAGACAATAAAATTCTCTTCGCCGGAAACTTGAATGAAGCTGAAAATTATAAAGGCGATAAAACCGAAATGATCGATCTAGAAGGAAAAACAATGACTCCAGGTTTAATAGAAGGACATGGTCATTTTATGGGATTAGGTTATAACGAACTTAATCTCGATCTGATGAATACAACCAGTTACCAACAAATTGTTGATGCCGTTGCTGAAAGAGTAAAAACTGCAAAACCTGGAGAATGGATTACAGGTAGAGGTTGGCACCAAAGTAAATGGGATAGCATGCCATCAAATGCTGTTAAAGGATTTCAAACTCATCATAAATTAAGTGAAGTATCTCCCGATAATCCAGTGTATTTAAGGCATGCTAGTGGGCATGCTGGATTCGGAAATGCCAAAGCTATGGAAGTTGCTGGTTTGATCAACCTAGCAGGTGAGGGTATTACCAGTTATGAAATAGAAGGTGGCGAAGTTTTTGTTGATGCCTCTGGAAGACCAACAGGTGTTTTTAATGAGCGTGCACAAGGTTTGATAACCAAACATATTCCTGAAACCACACCTGAATCTGATTTACAAGCATTTAATTTAGCTGTTGAAGCTTGCTATAAAAATGGGATTACTGGTTTCCATGATGCAGGAATTGGTAGAGGTACTATTGCTCTTTATGATAAGATGAAAGCTGAAGGAAATATGGGAGTTAGAATGTACGCAATGATCACAGGTTGGGATGAGGAACTAATCAATGAGTGGTATGAAAAGGGCCCAAATGTTGATCCTGATCACCTATTTACGGTACGATCTATTAAATTAAATTGTGATGGTGCACTTGGATCAAGAGGTGCTTGGTTACTGGAACCTTATACAGATATGCCAGATCATTATGGACACGAAACACTTCCAATGGAGGTTGTAAAGAGAACTGCACTTAACGGATTAAGAAATGGTTTTCAAGTTTGTTCACACGCCATAGGTGATCGCGCCAATAAAGAAATACTTGATCGCTATGAAGCTGCATTCGAAGAGCTTTCAAAACAAGACGCAGACCATAGATTCCGTATTGAGCATGCACAACATTTACATCCAGACGATATCCCAAGATTTGCTGAATTAGGAGTGATTCCTGCAATGCAGGCTGTTCATATGTCCTCTGATAGACCTTGGGCAATAGATCGTTTAGGTGAAAAACGAATCAAAGAAGGTGCTTATATGTGGCAAGATTTATTACAAAGCGGAATCCCAATTGTTAATGGGACTGATGTTCCTGTTGAACCATTGAATCCAATTCCTAGTTTTTATGCAAGTGTAAGTCGCAAAACCTTAAAAGGAACTCCTGAAGGTGGTTATGAACCTGAGCAAAAAATGACAAGAGAACAAGCTTTAAAATCTTACACTTTAGATGCAGCCTACGGAGCTTTTGAAGAGGACATTAAAGGTTCTATCAAGGTTGGTAAGCTAGCAGATTTTACCATTTACAATCAAGATATCATGACGGTTGAGGAAGATAAAATTCTCAACACAGAAGTTATCATGACTATTTTTGATGGCAAAGTTGTTTATAAAAAAGAAGAGTAAATCTTAGTGAAACTTATGAAGTTTTTTTACTTATTCTGGATTGCTGTAATTCTATTGAGTTGCAATAAATCAGAAGATAAACCTGTTCCAACCAAACCAAACATTATCTATTTTTTAGCTGATGATCTTGGATATGGAGAAGTTGGTGTCTATGGGCAGGAAATAATCAAAACGCCAAATATGGATGCGCTTGCCAACAATGGCATGTTATTCACTCAGCATTATTCTGGCGCTCCAGTTTGTGCTCCAGCAAGATACATGCTACTTACTGGACTGCATTCTGGACACGCATTTATTAGAGGGAATGATGAATGGAAAGAACGAGGAGATGTTTGGGACTATGAACTAGCATCAAGCAACCCAGAATTTGAAGGCCAAAGACCTATTCCTGAAAATACAATCACTATTGGTCATAAGCTAAAAGAAGCTGGATATACCACTGGGCTTTTTGGAAAATGGGGATTAGGAGCTCCAAATACTGAAGGAGTTCCAAACCAGCAAGGTTTTGATTACTTCTTTGGGTACAACTGTCAACGTCAAGCACATAACCTTTACCCTCCTCATCTTTGGGAAAATAAACAAAAGGTTAGTCTAAACAATGAATTAGTTGCTCCACGTACAAAATTAGATTCTTTGTCTGATCCCTATAATGTGGATAGTTATGCTAAATTCAATCAAAATGACTATGCTCCAAAGATTATTCATGATAAGGCTATTGAATTTATAAATAAAAATAAGGAAGAACCTTTCTTTATGTATTATGCATCTCCATTACCTCACTTACCATTGCAAGCTCCTCTTGAAGACGTAAAAGTTTATTCTGATATTTTAGGAGAAGAAGAGCCTTATTTAGGAAACAGAGGCTATTTCCCAAATAGAAATCCGAGAGCAACTTATGCAGCAATGATTACTTATTTAGATCAGCAACTGGGTGATTTGGTTGCTCTACTTAAAGAGCTAGATCTTTATGAAAATACCATAATTATAGTTAGTAGCGATAATGGTCCAACATATACTGGAGGTGTAGATTTTGAATACTTTGAAAGCTCAAAACCTTTCCAAAATGGTTATGGTAAAACCAAAGGATATGTTTATGAGGGTGGAATTAGAGTTCCAATGATTGCGAGTTGGCCAGGAAAAATTGAAGCAGGAACTACAAGCGATCATATTTCATCCTTTTATGATGTTATGCCTACACTTTGTGATATTGTTAGTGTTGATCCTCCTGATAATGTTGACGGAATTAGCTTCGCTTCAGAGTTATTAAACAAAAAACAAAAGGAACATGAATTCTTATATTGGGAATTCCCAAGTTACAATGGGCAACAAGCAGTAAGACTAGGAAAATGGAAAGGAATAAGAAAAGACATATTTGATGGAAACCTTAGCATTGAACTTTATGATCTAGAAAACGATATTGCTGAAAGTAGTGATCTTGCAACTCAACATCCCGAAATTGTAAATAAGATTGAAGAAATAATGACTCGTGAACATCAACCTTCAAATAATGATCGATTTAAGTTTAAACAATTAGGGGATAATTAATGAAAGTGTTCAAGTATATAGGTTTAGTAGCCATTATTCTTCAAATCTATTCATGCGGAGTGACTTCTCAACTCAAAAAAGACTTTACTAATAACCATAAAGACTCTTCCTATTTCAAAGGCTTTGTTCTTTATAACCCTGAAACAAAAAAAGAGATCATTAATCATAATGGAGCCAAGTACTTTACTCCTGCTTCAAATACCAAGTTATATACTTTTTATGCGGCATATAAAACTCTAGGTGATTCTATAAAAGGGCTAGAATACATAGAACGTAACGATACATTATATATTAAAGGAACTGCAGACCCAACGCTCCTTTATAATTTTGAAGATTCAAAAACTATAGCTTTTTTTCAAGAGCATCAAGGGACTATTAGTATAATAGATGAATCGATTGATGACGACAAATTTGGAAGCGGATGGTCTTGGGGAGATTATCAATATTACTACATGCCTGAAAAGAGCTTATTCCCAATTCATGGAAATATAGTTTCTTATGCCATGAAAAAGGATTCAGTTATAAGTGGGCCATCTCACTTTACGCAAAACATAGAAGTTTTGGACTCTATTGAAATTAATAGAGCATTTGATAAGAACCACTTTTATTTAGCAAAAAATGATTCAACCTTTAATTACATTCCCTTTAAAACATCAACGACTTTGGTTGCTAAATTGCTTAGTGATACGCTGCAAAAACCAATTAATGTAGTTACCAAATCCAATTCAATTCCTTTTAAAACATTATATAGTGTTGCAGTAGATTCGGTATATAAACAAATGCTGGTTGTAAGTGATAATTTTATAGCAGATCAGCTTATGCTGCAGGTTGGGAAAGAGACTTCTGGCAAATATAATGTTCATGAAGGCATCAAGTACATACTTAAAAATCATCTTTCAGATCTACCTCAAGAACCTAGATGGGTTGATGGTTCAGGGCTTTCAAGATATAATTTATTTACTCCAGAAGACACAGTTCATTTACTTACTAAAATGTATGAGGAAATTCCCCTTGAAAAACTGCTAAGCTATTTTCCAGTAGGCGGAAAAAGTGGAACATTACGGAATTGGTACGGGAACGAAACTCCGTATTTATATGCTAAGTCCGGAACGCTTTCCAACAACTACAGTTTGAGTGGCTACCTCATTACTAAAAAAGGAACTCTTTTGATTTTTAGCTATATGAACAATCATTATAAGCTAACAAATTCACAAATTAGGACTCAGATTCAAGAACACTTGTATAAAATATATAACTCCTATTGATTAATGAGATTCAAATACGCAATTATACTTCTCACATTCTTTTTAACAACTGATGCTTTAGTAGCGCAAACTCAGGTAGATTCTTCAAAAGTTGTTAAGGTTTTATCTTTTAACATTCTTCATGGAGCCACTACAAAAGGAGACTTTGATCTTGATGCCATTGCTAAGGTAATTCTGGATACAGATCCTGATTTTGTTGCTCTTCAAGAAGTGGATTACAAAACCAATAGAGCAAAAAATTATGATTTGGCAACAGAACTTGGTTGGCGAACCAAAATGGCTTCCATTTTTGGACGAGCTATGTATTACGATGGAGGTGAATATGGTGAAGGTGTTTTGTCAAAACATTCTTTTTTATCTAGTCGAAATGTTGCTTTACCATTTATCCCTGGTGATGAGCCACGTGCAGCGCTCGAGATAACAACTGTATTACCATCAAAGGACACCATTTCTTTTATTGGGACGCATCTTGACCACTTAAAGGAAGAAGATAACCGAATAATGCAAGCCAAAAAGATCAATCAAACATTCAAATCCAATAATCATCCAACGATCTTAGCTGGTGATCTCAATGCTCAACCTAGAAGTACTACTATGAATATTCTTGAATCGTTATGGGAAGGTAGTTATAATAAAGATAATCCAGAATCAACATATCCTTCAGAAAATCCAAGAAAGAAAATTGATTATATTTTATTCTATCCTCAGCATAGATGGAAGGTTCTGGATTCAAAAGTTATTTGTGATACTATAGCCTCTGATCACTGTGCTTATATGGTAACATTACAATTACTTGACTAGCTAAAATTAACACCCAAATTATTTTTACTTTTTGTAACTTGTCAGTTAGTTAGCATTCAGGTATGGCAACACGTAAATATGAAGGCAAAAAATTCAATCAACACAAGGAAGAAAAAGTCCTAGACTCCTTAACGATAGAAGAAGCTCTTCAAATAAACATTAACGGTGAACCGTTTACGGTTTCTATGCGTACTCCTGGAGATGATATATCTCTAGTGAGAGGTCTTTTACATGCCGAAGGTGTGATAAATGACACTTCATTTTCTCCTGAAATTGTGATAAAAAAAGAAAATGAAAATGGAGTGGTCTCTATAGTGAATGTTAGTATTCCTAAAGAAAAACTAGGTTATGGTTATTCTAACAGCAGAAGTCTGTTATCAGTTTCCTCTTGTGGTGTTTGCGGTAAGACCGAACTAGAAGATTTGCACTTCATTGGGAAAACCATTGATGATTCGGTTAAACTTGACATTTCCATTATTCATCAGTTATTTCAACAAATGAATAATTTGCAAGAAAACTTTAAAGAATCTGGAGGATGTCATGGAGCAACTGCTTTTGATATCAATGGGAAAGCTTTGTCCACAATGGAAGATATCGGACGTCACAATGCTGTGGATAAAATCATTGGAAAGCTAATCAATGACAATAGCCTGAAAGATGCTAAAATAATGACTGTAAGTGGGCGTATTTCGTATGAGATAATTATCAAATGTTTTAAGGCGCAAATTCCGTTTTTAGCTGCAGTTTCTGCTCCATCTTCTTTAGCTGTAGATTACGCTAAGGAATTAGGAATAACACTTTTTGCATTTTGCAGAGACAATCGAGCAACTTGTTATGCAAATCCACATAGAACCAAACACAATACTAATCAAACAAAAGCGAGTTAAATTTATATGTCAAATAATTTAAGTGAATTATTAGGGAGAAAAGGTGTCGAAAATAGTTTGTTCGACACTATGGGCCGTTTGGCACAACCTAAAGGCGCTCCTAGTGATGAAGAATTGCAAACTTTAGCCGAAGAGTTTTTAGTTGGAACAGCTAACACCTATGGAGCTACCACTTTTTACGATTTCCTAAGACCGGACAATAAGGGTAAAAAAGTTTATTTCTGTAATGGTACAGCTTGTGTTTGTGCAGGTACACAGGATAAAGTAGTTGAAACCTTAAAAACTGAGTTCAAAGATGAAGAAATAGGACATATGACTTGCTTAGGAAGATGTCACGAGAACAGTGCTTTTCATTACAAAGGAAAAAACTACTCTGGAGATGCTATTAATCACTTAAGTGAAATCAAAGAATCTGATACAGATCGAAATATTGACAAGTACAATGTAAAAGCAAATGGTCGACCTGTGCTAACAAAACCATTCCCGGGAATTGATGAGTATTATGCACCTTTTAAGAGGGTTCTTAAGGTTGATTCTTTGGAAGTGTTGCTAGAAATAAAGACTTCTAATGTTAGAGGTCGTGGTGGTGCAGGATTTCCTAAAGGATTAAAACTGGAAAGCTGCAGAATGACAGAAAGTGATGTCAAGTTTATTATCTGTAATGGTGATGAAGGAGATCCAGGAGCTTTTTCAGATAGGTATTTATTAGAAGAAAGACCACATTCTGTTTTATTTGGGATGCTGGTTTCTGGGTATGTTACTCATGCAAATTATGGTATTGTTTACATTCGTGCAGAGTATCCAGAATCGGTTGCTAAAATGCAAGAAGCAATTGATGAACTTCGTGAAAAAAGGCTTATTGGAAAAAACATAGAAGGCAGTGGGTTTGATTTTGACATCAAGATCATTCAAGCTCAAGGATCATACATTTGTGGAGAAGAAACAGCCCTTATAAATTCGATCGAAGGTCAAAGACCAGAGGTTCGCGTGAGACCTCCTTATCCAGCTCAAAAAGGACTGTTTAACAAACCTACCATCGTTAATAATGTGGAGACGCTAGCCAACTTACGTAATATAATTGAGCATGGTGGATCGCACTGGAAAAGCGTTGGAACCGAACATTCCTCAGGGACAAAACTAGTAAGTTTAGACAGCTTCTTTATGAATCCAGGTCTGTATGAAATTGAAATGGGAACACCGCTTTCCGAAGTTATTTATGATATAGGCGGTGGCTTTAAAACTGATGTAAAAGCATTACAAATTGGAGGTCCCCTTGGTGGATTGGTCCCAGTACATAAAATTCAGGATCTAACTTTAGATTTTGAATCTTTTTCTAAAGAGGGATTCCTTTTAGGACATGCTTCAGTTATCAGCATTCCTAAAGATTATCCTATTATGAACTTTATTGAGCATCTATTTGATTTTGCTTCATACGAAAGCTGTGGAAAATGTTTCCCTTGCAGATTAGGAACCAAAAGAGGTCACGAAATGTCTTCAAAGGCATTGAACTCAGATTATAAAATAGATAGAAAACTATTCAACGATTTGCTAACAACACTTGAACAAGGATCGTTATGTGCTCATGGTGGAGGAATTCCACTTCCAGTGCGTAATGCACTTCAATATTTTGATGATGAACTAAAAGAATACTTCAACTAACATGAAAACAGCATTTATTGACAATCAGGAATTTGAAATAGTTGAAGGCGAAACCATTTTATCCTTCATCAGAAGATATAGAGAAAAAGGGTTAATCCCAACGTTATGTGATGCTCCAAATCTGGATCCATTCGGATCTTGTCGAGTTTGTAGTGTAGAGGTAGGATTAGAAGCTCTTGGAAAGACAAAAACAATGGCTTCGTGCCATACTCCAGTGAGAGCTGGTTACCATATTTACACGAGTACCGAAGCTATAAAAGCTTTACGAAAAAACATTATTGAACTTGTTCTAACCGATCACCCTTTAGATTGTTTGACTTGTGAAGTAAATGGAAATTGTGAATTACAAACTGTCGCAGCACAAGTTGGTATTCGTAAGGTACGTTACCCAGAAGGTGAAACACACTTAGAAAGAGAAAAGGATCTTTCTCACCCTTATATGACTTCTGATCTATCAAAGTGTATCAATTGCTACCGTTGTGTTAGGGCATGTGATGAAGTGCAAGGACAATTTGTACTAAGTATGGCTGGACGTGGTTTCGACACTCATATCATTAAAGGATTAGATCAATCATTCATGGAATCTGATTGTGTAAGTTGTGGAGCTTGTTCACAAGCTTGTCCAACATCTGCAATTTCTGATGTTTTCCAATCTAAGGCAATTTGGGCAACCGAGACAACAAGAACCATCTGTACATACTGTGGAGTAGGTTGTAATCTAGAGGTATCAACTACAAATGGTGAGATCTTAAGTATTCAAGCACCATATGATGCAGAAGTGAATCAAGGACATACTTGTTTAAAAGGAAGATACGCTTTCAAATTCTATGATCACCCAGAGCGACTAAATTCGCCTATGATTAAAAACCTTAGTGGTGAATTTGAAAAAGTAAGTTGGGATGAAGTTTACACTTATATTGCTGAAAAACTTACGAGATATAAAGAAGAATTCGGACCAGATTCGATGGCTGGAATTTCCTCTTCGCGATGCACAAACGAAGAGAACTATTTGATGCAAAAGTTCTTTAGAGCTGTGCTAAGTACTAATAATATTGACGGTTGCGCTCGCGTATGCCACTCTCCTACTGCTTTAGGAATGCAACGTACTTTTGGAACTGGAGCAGCAACCAATTCTATAGAAGATTTACAGCACACCAATTGCATTATGGTCATTGGAGCAAACCCAACAGATGCGCATCCTGTAACAGGAGCAAAACTGAAGCAGTTTGCAATGAAAGCTGATAATGTTTCAATTGTAATTGATCCACGTAGAACGGAATTAGCAAGATATGCCACACATCATTTAGCACTAAGACCAGGAACCAATGTTGCTGTGTTAAATATGATGATGTATTATATCATATCTGAAGGATTGGTAGATGAATCGTTTGTAGATAATAGAACAGAAGGTTACGAAGATTTCAAAAAGGAGATCTTAAGCATAGATCTTGATAAATTAGAATCTGTATCTGGAGTTGACAGAAATGAGGTAAAAGCAGCGGCAATTGCTTATGCCACTGCTCCAAATGCAATGTCTTTCCATGGACTAGGAGTAACAGAGCATTCTCAAGGAACCTTCACTGTAATGCAAATTGCTGATCTAGCATTAATGACAGGAAATATTGGAAGAAAAGGTGTTGGAGTAAACCCATTACGTGGTCAAAATAATGTACAAGGATCTGCAGATATGGGAGTACAGCCTCATCAAGGAGCTGGTTATTTAGACGTTACTAAAGATGAGGTCAATAAAAAGTATAATGAGTTCTATGGAGTTGAAGTTCCGAAGCATATTGGCTATAAGATTCCTGAAATGTTCGATGCCGCGCTTGATGGAAAACTAAAAGCTATCTGGATTATTGGCGAGGATGTAGTTCAAACTGATCCTAATACTCAAAAAGTGATCAAAGCGTTAAATGCAACTGATCTCGTTATTGTTCAGGAGCTATTTATGACTGAAACTGCAAAACAAGCGGATGTTATTCTTCCAGGTGCTTCATTCTTAGAAAAGAGTGGAACATTCACAAATGGAGAGCGTCGTGTACAAGCTGTTCATCAGGTAGTTGAACCAATTGAAGGTTGCAAACCAGATGGTCAAATCATTGTTGATATAATGAAAAGAATGGGTTATAATCAACCCGATTATACTCCAGATGGAATGCTTGAAGAGATCTCACAGATAGTTCCTTTCTTTGCTGGAATTAAATGGGATCGTCTTGGTAAAAATGGTCTTCAATGGCCTGTTGCTCCAGATGGTACTGACACTCAAATTTTGCATAAAACAGAATTTAAACGAGGTAAGGGCTACTTTGAGTTTAACGATTGGAGAGAAACCGAAGAATTGGTTGAACACTCCAAGGACTATCCTTATATCTTGACCACAAATCGTGAATTAGAACATTATAATTGTGGCGCTATGACACGTAGAACTGCCAATGAGCAAATACTTCAAGATGATTATTTAATGATTCACCCTGAAGATGCCAAAACACATCTAATTAATGAAGGTGATTACGTTTGTTTAGAATCTCCAAGAGGAAAAGTTGATGTTAAAGCTCGAATCACTGATGAAGTAAAACAAGGTATTTTAAGTACCACTTTCCACTTCCCAGAAATTATGATCAACAATATTACTGGTGATGTCCATGACAGTGAAGCGATGTGTCCAGAATATAAAGTTGTTGCTGTGAGAATTAGAAAAAGTAAAGGAAAATATAAACAACAATTAATATAAAATAAAAAAGGCTGATCCTAGAGTCAGCCTTTTTTGTTATCTATAGAATATCTGCATATAATAATACCTTCCATCTTCATCGGTTATTGCCGAAATACCAACATGCGTAAAGTCTCCTTCAATATTTGCCTTATGCCCTGGACTATTTAACCAGCCCTCTATAACGCTTTCACCCGAAGCGTAACCGAAAGCAACATTTTCAGCAACAGCTTTAGCATTTACAAGATCTCTTAACTCTTCCATTCTCTTGTAAAAATTATCATGACTAATTAGACCTTGTTCAATCATGTAGTTGGTATGAAATGCTGCAACTTTATCAGCTTCAATACTTCTAACTAGTGCATCTTTTCCAATACTCATTCTATGCTGGTTAGCCAAATCTAGAATGTGGTCTGTTATTGTAAATGATATATCAGTTTCGTTACTACTTATATCTTCTTTAGAACAGGACACTACCAATAAATTTAGGGCTATCACACCACACACTATCAATCTTCTCATAAAAGGGACATAAAAACTTATTTATATACGGTAATGCTGAAAGAATGGATGCAATGATACAACTTTTTTTTACCGAAAAAACAATATGCATTTAATTAAACAAAAATACTCATGTTTATAACATGAGTATTTATTTATTTTGTGGGTTTAACTACTATTTAATCCATTTTCAAAGCTCCGATTCCAGCATCCCAAAGTTTTTTATTAAAATCAGGAATCTTATTATTAATAAAGCTATTTGCAGTTGAATTTAATTTACTCCATTGCGCATCTAATTCTACTTTACGTGCTTTATTTTGGTCATTAACTCTTTGAATAGAGCTTTGTGTCTGGTTAATCAAGAATATATATTCTGCTGAGAATTTATTAGGGAAATTTTCTACATCGTCATAAGCTTTTGATTTACGCTGCACCATATCTTCATCCCACCTTTTTAGATCATCTACTAGTTTCTGGCCTTCCTCAGCTAAATCGTCTTTTCCATTTTTCTTTAAATCTGCAACAACTCCCTTTAACTGTTTTTGAACTTTATAAAGATTATTAATCTTATTATGCATATCAGTCAAGGTTTGCTCCATTTCAGTCATTATCTTATCATATTCATCATATTGCCCTAGCTCTGTTTCGTATTGTGGATTTTCATTAACAACTGCATTAGAAGTAACAGTTTTATCACCAACCTTAAGGATTAATTTATAAGTACCTGGACCCACACGATGACCACGATAATTGGCTTCAATATAAACACTAGGAACACCAGGCATTATAGGATATCCTAAATCCCAAACAAATCTGTTTAATCCTTCACTTTTTGAAAGCGTAGAAGCTGGAGGCGGTCCACCATCCCATCTCCTATAATTCTTATCTCTCTTTGATGAAATAGTATTTACTAGTTCTCCTTTTGAGTTTCTAATTTCTAACGACACCTCATCATCTTTTTCAAGTTTAGGAAGGTTGTAGTAAATAACTACACCATTCGCTGGATTTACTCCTTCAAACGGATTTGTACCATCAAAGGAAGAATTATTAAAGCTTAACGGGCTTCCCCAAAAACCATTATTAGTGATTTCAGGTTTATACAATTTCAATTCATCTTTAGCTCTTGTTTGTGATAATAACTCTAGATCATCTAAAATCCAGAAGCCACGCCCTGAAGTAGCAACTACCAAATCATTTTGATGCACTTTCAGATCTGTGATAGGAGTAACAGGTAAATTAAGCTGCAGTGGTTCCCAAGCTACACCATCATTAAAAGATATATATACTCCTAACTCGGTTCCGGCATATAAAAGCCCTTTCTTATTTTGATCTTCACGAACTACTCTTGTGTAGGCTCCATAAGGAATTCCTTCTGAAATATTCTTCCAAGTCTTACCGTAGTTAGTTGACTTATAAATTGCAGGAGTATAATCATTGAACTTATATTTTGTAGTAGCGATATATACAGTTGCTGGATCATGTGGTGACACATCTATTGCATTCACAAGCGTTTCACCAAGTCCTTTTGGAGTTATATTTTGCCAAGACTGACCATTGTCTCTGGTTACATTTACAAAACCATCATCACTTCCAGTATAATAAACTCCTTTTTCATGTGGAGATTCTATCATGTAAGCAATGGTTCCGTAATTCTCTGCACCTACTGCTTCATTAGTATAAGGCGCTCCTCCGTTTCCTTGCTTTTCATCAATATCGCGCGTAAGGTCAGGAGAGAATTCAGTCCATGACTTACCTAAATCTGTAGTCTTTAACACCTTATTTGCACAATGGAAAAATGTTCCTTTTTCATGTTGAGAATGAATAATTGGTGCATTCCAATTAAACAAATACTCCATATCACGTGCTTCTCTTCCTAACCATTGATTAGGAGCAGCCATAATATTGGTGCTTCCTTTAGATTCTGGATATAGTACTTCTATATATCCTAAATAGACTCCTCCCATAACATGTTTTGGATCGTCTGGATCAAAGGCTAAAAAGGCGCTCTCTCCTCCTGCAGAATATGTCCAGTCTTCACGACCTATGCTCCATCTCCCTGTTGACAAACTTGCAATCTTTACTGAAGTATTATCTTGTTGCCCTCCATATACGTTATATGGAAAAAGATTATCTGTATTTATGCGATAAATCTGAGCTGTAGACATATTATCTTGTGTTGACCATGTTGCCCCTTGGTTAAAAGTAATGGCAGCTCCACCATCGTTAGAAATTACCATGTTCTTAGAGTTGTTTGGGTTTATCCACAAGTCGTGATAATCGCCATGTGTACCTCCAAGTACTTCCCAAGTTTTCCCTCCATCAATAGAACGTAAATTTGGTGCGCTCAATACATAAACCGTATTCTCGTCATTCGGATCTGGGAATACTTCAATGTAATACCATGCTCTTTGGGTTAGTCTATTATCATCACTCACTCTAGACCAGCTTTTTCCAGCATTGTTAGAGACAAACAATCCTCCAAGATCTTTATTGCTATCGCTTTCAATTAAAGCATAAACCTTGTTAGAGTTTGAACGACAAACAGCTATTGCCATTTTACCTAACTCTTTCGGAAGTCCATTGTGAATTTTTTTCCAAGTTTCACCTCCATCTTTTGATTTATAAAGTCCGCTTCCTTCTCCACCACTTATCACTACCCATGGTTTACGTTGATGATGCCACATTGCAGCATAAATAACCTCAGGATAATTCATATCCATAGAAAGTTCAACTCCACCAGTCATGTCATTGACATAAAGTACATTTTCCCAGGTCTTACCACCATCAGTAGACTTATAAATTCCTCGTTCTTTGGTTGGACCATGCAATGCTCCTTGAGCAGCTACCAAAACAATATCAGGGTTTGTAGGATGAATAACTATTCTCGAAATATGTTGCGTTTTCTCTAATCCTAAATGTGTCCAAGTTTTTCCAGCATCAGTTGATTTATACACACCATCACCATAAGATGTCATTACACCTCTAACAGCATGTTCTCCCATCCCTACATAAACGACATTAGGATTTGACTCGGAAACTGCTACAGCTCCAACCGAACCTGTTTTAAAGAAGTCATCTGAAATATTTGACCATCTTTGACCAGCATCTTCTGTTTTCCATAACCCTCCTCCAGTGGTTCCCATATAATATGTAAGTGGGTCTCCCACAACTCCTGAAGAACCAACAGATCTCCCTCCTCTAAAGGGACCAATATTTCTATATTTTAAAGGTTTATAGTACTTGTCTGCCTCTTGCGCTACAGCTGAAATGAAAATAAGCAACAGTGTAACTAAAGAAAAATATCTTTTCATGGGTGGTTGGTTTTAAAAAGGTTAGACTCAAATATAGCATTTAATTTTGCTACATTTTTAAATCTTCAATCAATAATCAATTAATAAATTCTTAAAAAAAGCCTATCAATTTTAATCTTTTTTAACCCATTATAAATTTTAGCTTAATAATATTTAATTCTTCAGTAAGCCTTCTTTTAGTATTACAATTATTAGTTATCTTTCTAAACTAATCAACTAAATTCTATTGAGTTCTCTTGTAATTGTAATGGGTGTTAGTGGTTGTGGTAAAACAACTATCGGACAAAAATTAGCTTCAGAATTAAAAACCTCTTTTTTTGATGCAGACGATTTTCATCCTGAAAGTAATGTCCAGAAAATGAGTAGCGGAATCCCATTAAATGATGAAGACAGACTCCCATGGTTACAGAGTTTAAATAAGCTTCTTCAAGAGCAACAAAACAATGGAGCTATTTTGGCTTGTTCTGCTTTAAAAGAATCTTATAGAGACATAATTAGTGAGAATATTGATGTTGAATGGGTTCATCTAAATGCAGATTTTGATTTGATCAAGCAGAGAATGCTTAACCGAAGTGAACATTACATGCCAGTAGAACTACTCCGCTCTCAATTTGACACATTGGAGAAACCTGAATATGGCGTCCACATAAATGTTGCTTTATCTCCTAAAGAAATTATTACTAAAATAAAAGAATATTTAACTTCAATGAATCAATCCTATTTCGGTGTTTATGGTCTAGGTGTTATGGGAAAAAGCTTAGCACTTAACATGTTAGACAAAGGATTTTCTCTTAGCGTCTTTAATATAGAAACTGAGCAAGAAAAAGGGATTGTTGATGATTTTCTAGAGTCAACAAATAGTAACAAGTTAAAAGGATTTACAAGAACAGAACAGTTTGTAAGCTCATTAGAAAGCCCACGAAAAATTCTACTAATGGTAAAAGCAGGAGAGGTTGTTGACTTGGTAATAGATCAATTGGTTCCTTACCTCGATAAAGGAGATATTATTATAGATGGAGGAAATTCACATTTTTTAGATACTAAAAGAAGAACACAAAACTTACTTTCTAAAGAAATTCATTTTGTTGGCATGGGAGTTTCTGGAGGAGAAGAAGGTGCGCTCAAGGGACCTTCATTGATGCCTGGTGGAAATATTGAAGCTTACAACAAAGTTGCTTCAATTCTTGAAGCCATAGCAGCAAAAGACAAGTCAAATAATCCTTGTTGCACTTACATAGGAACTGAAGGTGCTGGGCATTTTGTAAAAATGGTTCACAATGGAATTGAGTATGGGGAAATGCAGCTATTGGCAGAACTATATACTTTACTTTCAAAGCAACTAAACTATGTCCAAATCGCTTCTCTTTTTGAAGATTGGAACAAAGGAGAACTATCGAGCTATTTATTAGAAATCACTGCAAAGATTTTACGCACAAAAGAAGGAGAAGAATATCTTCTTGATAAGATTTTAGATAAAGCAGGGAATAAAGGAACTGGAGCTTGGTCTAGCGTAAGTGCTTTGGAAACTGGCATTCCAACTACAGTGAAGACAGCAGCTGTTTTTGCCAGATATATTTCATCTTTTAAAAGTGAACGAGTACGTTTATCAAAATATACCTCTCCTGAAACAAACGAAGGTAAAGCAGTTGATATAGAAGCTTTAAAAGAAGCCTATGATTTTGCAAGAACTATCAATACTCATCAAGGACTAGCATTAATCAAGCAAACATCAGACGACAATAATTGGAATATTAACCTTTCTGAAGTTCTAAGAGTTTGGACCAATGGTTGTATCATTAAGTCTGAAAAACTGGATGAATGGCGAAAGATTATTAAAAATAATAATTCCTTGCTATCTGACAATACAATAATTGAAACGCTAAAGAATCAAGAGTTCTCGGTAAGTGAAATTCTCAAAACATCCCTAACAAATAGGATTACGATTCCTTGTATTTGGGCTGCTTACAATTATTGGATTGGAATGACAACAAAAAACTCTTCAGCAAATATGATTCAAGCCCAAAGAGACTTTTTTGGAGCCCACACATATCAGAGAATTGATAAAGACGAATGGCAATTTTTTCACACAAATTGGCTAGCAAATGATTGACGCTACACTTATATATGCAGTATGGAATAGCTGTACAGCTATTTCTCATCTTAAAACTCAGAATAAAGGTTTTTGTTTAAGTAAATTGTATTAAGAATTATTTACCAAGACTTTAAGCCTAATAACTTCTCACCTAATTGTGTAAGTTCAGCTCTATCGTATTTTGTTTGCTCAAAATTTCGTGGGTCACCGGGAAAAGCATATCCTTCAGGAGCTATTCTTTCTTTCCATGATTTGATACGCCATTCTCTTAATGCGTTATCATCCTCCTGAGCTGGCATCATTGAAATGTATTGGGCAATCCTAACCTTGTCTTTAGACAAATTTGGTCTAATTCCATGAGGTTGCATACTATTAAATATTAAAAAATCTCCCGCTTCCATCGGAACTTTGACAATTTTATCTTCTAATCCCCTAATATCAGGCTGAAAGTAATCTCTATCTTCTGGTTGCGTTAATTTCCAACTATCATAATTTTTAAACAGCCAAGGAATACATTGAAATCCTCCCATATTTTCATCTGTTTGATCAGCAAGAGCTAGAACACCTTGAACATTCTGCGGCTTGGTATCAGGATCATAATCCCAATGAATAAATCCTTTGTACTCATGACCAGGTCGAATTGGGAAATTAAGGTTTGCTCTATCAATAGTCACCCATAAATTCTCAATACCCCAAATATCTACGAAAGCATTGTATATCTTTTGGTTTTGACGATTGTTCCATAGATACTGATTATTATAAACTTCAACCATTCCGGTCCCAATCAATTCCTTCATCTCCATTTCAGCCCTTGGAGCTGTATACCATGTTGAGATATCATCTGGATCTTTCTCTTCAAATTCCCATAAAAATTTGGCAGCCGTATGAGCTTGTTCTTTTGAAATTGCATTTTTTACAACTACATATCCGTTTTCCTTCCAAAATTTCCATTGTTCCAAACTAAGTATTCGCAATGAATCTTTGCTTGCCTCATCTCTCAATTTAATTACACTACTCTTTGCTACAGAAGGATTTCCCGGAATCTCTTTATGCTGATTCTCTGAATTCATTGTAGAACTAATTTGATCTTCTTAAAGTTACTAATATTTAAATAGTGCATATCAACTTTCTTTGGGCTAATGGACTTAACACTAAGTGATCAAGCAAAAAAAAGAAATCAAGTTTTATTATATTGCCACAAATGAACAAAATCTTTCTTATTCCTGTTCTTCTATTACTTTTATCCTGTAATGAACAAAAAAAAGAGTCTTACGGTCATTCTATTTCTCTAAATCCTAATTTGGAATACTTACCGTATAAACCAAATTCATCTAATTTAGTTATTTCACGAGATACTTATTACGACCAGTTATATGGTTTTTGGCTTGGAGAATGTATAGCTAATTGGACTGGGTTAGTTACTGAAATGGATAAGATTGGAAACATTGGTGAAATAAAAACAGGAGATTTTTACACAAGATATAATTGGAATCAACCTGATCTTCCAAGCATTTGGGGAGAAGGAATACCAAGCGACCTTTCTCCAACTATCAATTTTGTTCTTAGAGATTCTTCAGAAGTCTGGGGTGCAGATGACGACACCGATATTGAATACATGTATCAGCATTTGTTATTAAAAAATAATACGTCAATACTTTCTCCAGAAATGATTAGGGAAGGATGGCTAAAACATATCAAGGCTGAAGAAGAAAACTATTTATGGGTTTCAAATCAGCGTGCTTTTGACTTAATGAAAGAAGGGACACTATCTCCAGAAACCGGAAATCCAGCTAATAATGAGCATTATGAAATGATTGATGCACAACTTACAACAGAGATATTTGGCTTACTTGCTCCTGGAGATCCTGAAACAGCATTAAAGATGGCTCATCTTCCTATAAGGACGGTGGCTAGTAAAAATGCTGCTTGGATATCTGAGTTTTATGTCATCATGCATTCTTTAGCAGCATTGGTTGATAAATCAAAACCAACAAAAGAGCAAATAGAATGGTTAGCAACGCAAGCAAGAAAGCGATTACCTAACAAATCTTATTCAGCAAAAATGTTTGACTTTGTAAAAAGCAAATACGAATCTGGAATTAGTTGGGAACAAGCAAGAGATTCAGTTTATGCTAGGTATCAAGTTGATCAAAAAGATGGATATGATATTACTTCTAAAAATTTGTATTGCAATGGTTGCTTTGCAGCAGGAATTAATTATGCTGCCAGCTTAGTAAGTTTGTTTTATGGTGAAGGTGACTTTAAAGAAACCATTAAAATAGGTGTGCTCTGTGGTTGGGATTCAGACAATCCAACAGCAACTTGGGGAGGCCTTTTAGGTTTTATACATGGCAAAGAGCATATTGAAAGTCTTTTTGATATTAAACTCTCCAACAAATTCAATATCCACAGAACACGTCAAAACTTTGGAAAAGACAGTATTGACACTTTCAACGATATGTCTAAGAAAGGAATATTTGTTATTGACAGAGTTGTTCAAGAGCATTTAAATGGTACTATCAATACTGACGAAGGATATTGGAGCATTCCTAACTTAAAGACTAAAATTATAACAGCAACCAATGAATAAGAACATATTTCTAAATCTTTTTCTCCTTTTTGGACTATTTGTTTCATGCGGCGATGAAGAAACCTCAATTACTGCAATGACCTACAATATAAGATACGATTCTCTTCATGATGGAGATAATATCTGGGAAAATAGAAAGCAAGGTTTAATAACTTTGTTGAAAAGCCACCATCCAGATATAATTGGTACTCAAGAAGGTCTTAAACATCAATTAGATTACATTAAATCTGAATTAACAGATTATAAAATGATTGGTATTGACAGAGATAATAATGGCAATGGCGAATATTCATCAATATTTTATAATACTAGCAATCTCAACCTTCTAGAAAACAAAACATTTTGGCTATCAGAGACTCCAGAAACACCTTCAAAAGGATGGGATGCAGCACTAAACAGGATTTGTACCTATGCCTTATTTGAATCAAAAGTTTCAAGTGAAAAATTCTTTGTGTTTAATACTCACTTTGATCATTTAGGTGAAAAAGCTAGAACAAATTCTGCTATCCTAATAGGTCAAAAAATAACAGAAATTAACCATAACAATTTACCCGTTATACTAATGGGAGATTTTAACTGTGAACCCAACAGCAAACCAATTGAAGAGTTAAAAAAGTCATTAAAAGATGGCCTTTTAATTTCACCAACCGAACTTCAAGGACCAACGGGTACGTTTAGCGGATTTGACATTAATGCACCACTAGACAGACGTATCGATTACATTTTTGTAAACGGACTTGAAGTAAAAAAGTATGCTCACATTGATAGTAAAATTGATAATGGCAATTGGCCTTCAGATCATTTACCAATATTTATTAAATTGCAGTTTCCAATGTAAACGATACTTTAAGTAAAAAAATAAACCTCAGCTATCTCAAAAGAAATTTGCTGAGGTTTATAGCAATTGACATCACCTTAATTACGAATTAACTTTATTATCTTAAACCTAGACCTTGTTTTAATTCTTAAGAAATATATTCCTGATTCCAAATCACTCCCTTCAATTGTAATCTCGAGACCTGCCGGCTTGATTGAGAGCACTTCCTTTCCTAACAAATCAAACAGCTGCATTGATAATATATCGGAGTCTTTTGAGTAAACATTCCATTGAGATTGTGAAGGGTTTGGAAAGACTTTGATTGATTCTTCCTCTTTATATTGAGTTGATACTGATAAGCTACTCTCCTGATAAATTCGAACATAATCAACTTCCATCGAACTTTGAATAAAAGTTAGATCAATGCTTGGTTGAATAGCTATATTTAATAATAGATATTGATCTGCGTCAAAAGGCCATGTATTAGAATCTTTAATAGGTGGATTATAGGTGTAATGCTCTACACCATCTACACGAAATACCATTTTATCTTCAGTCCAGTCAAGTGTATAAATATGATATTGACTTGATGCCGTTGGTACGGTTTGCCCTCCATGATTAATGGTTCCACCAAAACTTGAAGGAGTATGCATAGCGCTTTGAACATAATTTTGGTTACTTCCCCAATGCTCCATGATATCTATTTCACCACATGCAGGCCAATTAGTTGTACCGAACCCTTGGTTGTCCCAATAAGCACCATCTTCGTTAATGTTTTTTCCTAACATCCAAATAGCTGGCCATGTTCCAACACCAGATGGTAGCTTTGCTCGAACTTCAACACGTCCATAAGTAAAAGCAAACTTAGTGTTTAATCTTGCAGAAGTATGGTTTTTAGTATAACCTTGATCATTATACGTTTCTTTTTTTGCCACAATCTTTAAAGAACCATCACTTACGAAAGCATTGTCAATACGATTTGTATAGTGCTGAATCTCTCCATTATACCAACTTCCACCAGCTGGAAGTTGTGTTTGATGGAACCATTTAGCCGAATTAATGGCTCCATTACCATTAAATTCGTCAGACCAAACTAAATTATCAAATACAGGATCTGAATTGCAAGGAGCACATAATGATCCTCCACAATCAACACCTTCCTCATCTCCATTTTGAATTCCGTCAGAACAACTCGCTGGTGTTCCTGTAATAATAATATTATCTATTAAAACTGTTCCTCCAGCATCAACTATAGCGCCGGCTGCAATTTGGAAAGATATCTTTAAAGTTGTATTTGCATTGGTAATACCATTAATATTAACACTTAAATTAGACCAATCTGAACTATTTACCTGCCCATGAAGATCTAGAAAATTAGTAGTTCCAGCTCCAGGTGTAAGTGTTAATAAATGAAACGCCGAATTACTAAAAGAACCTACAAACTTAGCATCAAAAGAAATGCTAATACTTTCTGCGCCTTGATAGTTAAAGCTAGCTAAAAATAACTCAAAAATAAAGGCTTTACCAGGCCCATCGCTTACTCCAGATATTTCCAAAGCACCAGTTTCGTTACCTCCAGCATTGAAATCTAAACTAGCAAGTGGATTGGTTCCCGATCCATCTGCTCCCGTAGCATCTGCTACACCAATCCAGTTAGTTACAGAAGCAATATTATCAAACGAATAATTTGCCAGTTCTTGTGAAAAAATCGGTAACACGATTAAGTAAGAAAATATGAACAATACGAGTTTTCTCATTTTAAAAACTATTGGCTGACGAAAATAGGTAAGCTAAAAATCAACAAATAGCTAAGTAACTGAACCGCTCCATAAGCTAATACCGTATAGAACAGTAAAAGAAATATTTCCAGTTTAGATTTTTTGAAAAACTTAATCAAACTCTTTTTAGTTTACCTTTAATATTAGTAGCAAAAAAAGAGTGTATTTTAAATACACAAATACACTCCTTTTCATCCTTAATAATTAATCTACTACTTTACTTCTATTGTTTAATCAATTTTATAGTATCAATCCCATTTGCTGTACTAACTTTTGCAATGTACATACCAGTATTCATATACTCTCCATCTATAGAAACCTCTCTTCTATTTGGCTCAATTCTTAAAACACTCTTCCCTAGAACATTAAATATTTCAATATTCTCTATAACATCTCTAGCCTTTATTTGCCATTTGTCATCTGTTGGGTTCGGAAACAACTCAAGTTCAAGATTTGCAAATTTCTCATTACTTAATACATTACCCATAGGAACATTCCAAGTAAAATTCACGGTTTTGTCCTCATCAACTTTTATATATCTATTAGTATTTGCTCCATCTGTTGCTGTTTCAGCATCTCCAGGGCTAAAAAGCTCTGGATTGGCCCAACCGTCTACGGTGAACTTAAATTGATAAGAAAACTCCTCTAAAGACAAAGTTATTGACCATATACCTCCTCCTTGGTCAGTAAGTGCAATGCAAGATCCACACCAGTTCCCGAGCCCTTGAGAATTGTGGTTTTCACCATTTAAATTTACAGTTCCAATAACTCCTCCATAAGCATTCATATCAACATTAAAAGTAACTGAGTGAGGCCCGGGGTTACTCGATGATTCTGCACACCCTCCAAAAGGTGCTGTTGCCAATGATTGTGCTGATCCCGAAACTACCAATCGTCTATTGTGATTTCCATAATTGGTGATGGTACAAACGTCACCTTGCGTGAAAGCCTCTTGTCCAACCCAATTGTCATATGTGAATTTATATTCATACTCCCCATCTGCAAGAGGTAAGGTAACCTCCCATATAGTACCACTTATATTCGTCAATGGATTAGCATCACCGCTCCAACTATTAAAACTACCACTAACATATGGCTGTGTGAATGTTTGCCCCGCCATGTCAACACTAAATGTAATGTTATGTTGTGCATACGCAGCAATTGTTAAGAATGAACAAATTAGAAAAGTAATTTTTTTCATATTTTCTATTTTTAAAAGATTAACTAATTATGATTTTCTCAAATATAAAGTACATCTATTGAGATATTACTAAACAGCACCACTACAAAAAACATACATCCTAAAAAACCATAACAATTTTTGAAGAATTCTTATCCAAGCCTACTATTCTCAGTTAACAGCAAAGAAATTCAATCCCATTTTTTTTTAACCTTTTTAGTTAAGCATAATAAAAACTATAAAATGTTGTGGTAATGTTGTGGTAATATTATAGGAAAAAAATACAGTTAAGAATTCAATTCACCTCTAACCTACTAACATCGATGAAAGTTAAGTTCTTATATAAGTGATAAATAGGAAATACTCTATTAGTAAAGCTCATTCTAATAAATGCATTCTGGCATACACCAAACAAAAATGTTTATGCAGGAGAAATACTAAAGTGTATAGGTGAAAATTTTATGATTTATGGTTAAAATTTCAGATTCTCCTCCTTATCCCATAGCCCCCAGTAAGCCCCAACATCTCCTTCGGCACCAACTTTCCAAGATTCATCAAATGAAGAGAAATAGAATATCTCTATATCTTCTTCCTTTGACCACTTTTGTGTATTTATGAAGTATTTAATTGCATTCTCTTCAGAAGGGAAAGCTCCTTCAAGATTTGTTCCTTGACTTGGCCATCCTGTTTCTGTTATGATCACTTTTTTTCCATTCCCAGCTCTTAGGGCTCTATTATACATGTCTTTCATATATAATAGCGAATAATCTTGATCACAACCTTCCCAAAAAGGATAACAATTAGCTAAAATCACATCGCAAGCTTCAGTTATGGCAGGTCTTTCAGTAAACTCGTAATAGGCATCTACATAACCAACAGGGATACTTTTTGGGATTTGATCTTTTGCTTTATTAATAAAACCTAAAAGTTCGTCCTCCTGCAGATCTCCTCTATACATTACTTCGTTACCTACTGCAGCAATATCTACATAACCTTGATTAGCGAGATGAACCAAACCTTCAATCTCTTTTTCATTAATCTCTGGATCATCTCCTAACCAAGCTCCAACCAATGTTTTCATACCCATTTCTTTGGCTATTTTAGGTATCATCTCATTCCCTTCTGTGCAAGAAAATGATCTAATCCATTTGGTATAAGGTTTCATAATTTCAAGACGTCGTCTTATTTGTGCCTCTGACAATTGATCTCCTGGTTTTTGTCCTTCTTCATAAGGACTAGAGCATAATCCATGCATACCAGATTCTAACACCTGTCTAAATAGACTCTTTAATTCATCTATTGATTTTCCAGCATAGTCTTCATTGGCCAAAGCCAAAAACTTTTCTCCTCTTCCAGACATATTTGTTATTTAATTTTTAATTGATTGTCTTTATCCCAAACACCCCATCTTGCTCCTACATCCCCTTCATGACGTATCTTCCATGATTCGTCAAAAGAAGAGAAGTAAAACAGCTCTATATTCTCTTCATGAGACCAGGTATTAGCATTTACAAAATATGCAGCAGCATTTGTAATTGATGGTTTTGCATTATCAACATCACTACCTTCTGTTGGCCATCCGGTTTCTGTAATAATTATTCTTTTTCCTTTAGAAATTTGCTTCATCAAAGCATGCATCTTTCTTAAATTTATAGCAGAATCTTTTATATTATAACCTTCCCAAAAAGGATAACAGTTAGCCAACAAAACATCACAAGCTTCTACTAAATTAGGTCTTTGATAAAACTGATAGTAGGTGTCTACGTATCCCACTTCTAATCCTGGAAGTGCTTCTTTAACACGATTTATATATGCAATTACCTCTTCTTCACTCAATTCTTCTCTTAATAGAACCTCATTACCTACAGCAACAATATCTACATAACCTTGTTTCGCCAAAGCAATTAGATTCTCAATTTCTTTTTCATTTTTCTCTTTATCACTATCTATCCATGCACCAACCAATGTTTTTAATCCCTTTTGCTTAGCTACTTTTGGAATAAACTCATTTCCTTCTGTACAAGAGAAAGACCTTACCCATTTAGTATATGGAAGAATAATATCCATCCTTTTGGAAATCTCATACTCGGACAATATATCTCCAATATTCTGCCCTTCTAGGTATGGACTAAATGAAACACCATGCATTCCGTTATTTAGAGATGCTGCATATGATGCCTTAATTTCTTTATCTGATTTGTTAGAAAAATCTAGAATAGAAAAAGGATTATCTAATTGAATATCTGTTAAAGAAAGAAGTTTACCTTTTTGGTAGTAGTTATTAACTGGTTTAGCCTCTGTCTTGTTTTTTCGTTTGTTTAATTCAGCTCTAATCTCGTTTGAGCGTTCCTCACTAACGTCATAATCTTTCATCACCCACATTGCTCCAATAGTTCCCAAAACAGGGAAGAAGCAAAAGAATAAGTGCAATCCATTGATAGCTTCGGGTTGTTCAGTAGTAGGAACTCCTGCTTGGAAACCAACTAACCAAATAATGACTCCTCCTAATGCCCCAGCAATAGCAAATCCTACTTTTACCATCCACCAATAAATAGCCCCAAAAATTCCCTCTCTACGCTTGCCTGAATTTAATTCGTCAATATCAATGACATCTGCGGTCATTGACATCATAATGGTAAACAAACTTCCAATTCCAAATGAGAAAAATGGCAATGCAATGATGTACATCCAAGGCTTTCCTGGAACGAATAAAAAATATAGCATCGCATACCCAATTATTGAAATAGCTTGGGAAAGCATAAACGCTTTTTTCTTTCCTATTTTTTTTGAAAGCCATGCAACAATTGGAATCACAATAAAAGTAGTTCCCAATGCCCCTAAGCACCCAAATAAAGACACCCAAATACCAGATGCCTCTGTATCTCCATTAAATAATTTATAAACTATCACGAAAAGTGTCAACGATGACACTGCCATGAAAGCATTGTAAATTAAGAATGTTGAAATACATAGTTTTCTAAATTCTTTTATCCTAAATGCTTCTACAAAGCTTCCAAATATTTTATTTAAACTCCCCTTAATATTTCCTAAACTTAAAGGCTCGTAATCTTCATCTATGGTGGATTTACTTTTAATAAAAATAGCTGGAACAATAGCACAAATGGCACAGGGAATTGCTACCCAAACTGCCAACTCTCTAACTGCTACATCTGCCGATGGAAACCACTCTGGGTCGTACATAATTACCCAAAACCATGGGGCTATAACCCAAGCCCACTGTCCTATCCATTGAGCGATAGCCATAATACTGGTTCGTTCATGAAAATCGTCACTCATTTCATATCCCATTGCCACATAAGGGACACTAAAAAATGTTAATCCTAAATAAAAAACGATAGACCAAATGAAGAAATACCAGAAGTTGTATTGTACAGTATTTTCCTTAAATAGTTGCCACATAAAAATATAAGCAACTCCCATTAAAACCCCACCAACGAGTACGTATTGTCTTCTTCTTCCCCATTTTGACTTGGTGTTATCAGAAATGAATCCCATGATTGGATCTGAAATTGCATCAAACAATCTTGGGAAAAGATATATCATTCCCCACATGAGTCCTGAAAATTTCAGGTCCTGTACCAATACTACCATGAAGATTCCTAAGATAGCTGGGAACATTTGATTGGCAAACATTCCTACACCGAATGCTACTTTTTGACCTAAGGGTACTTTTGTGGATTTAGAAGACATAATTATTGGTTTATTTGATTAGTATAGTTTGTATTGCTTGAGCATCAATACTTATTGCTGTTGATTTTCCATCTAGTTGTAGATTAAGATTTTTAGGTGTTTTGTCTTGGTTTAAAAGAATTACTGCTATTGAATTATCTGGATTCTTTGCTGCAGTAATCATTAAAGAAGTGCCTGCATTTTTAGTCTCTATTATTTTAGCGTCTGGCCTAATGAACTTGCTAAAATGAGCTAAGGTATAGTAAATTGGAGTGAAGTAAACTTCGTCTATTTCAGGGTCGACAATTACCGGAGCAACACACCAGTTCTTAAACCAGTTTGGGCCTCCTTTGGTATCTAAAACCATGTTCCAATCTACCCAACCGTCAACCCAGTTGTTCAGGCATCCAATAATATCTCTTGCATATCTATATACCGGAACATATTTAGGGTGATAGTGTTTATCTTCTTCTGGCGCCCAATCCCAACCCCAATCAGTAGCTTCTTGACTCCAATACCAAGCATCGTCTTTCCACTTTGGAACTTCAGCATCTACACATGCCTCAGTTTGTATTAAATATTTATTTGGTGCCTTGCTATGAGCATATTGTAATTCTTCAGGGAAATAATCAAATGTACTTGCGTACCAGTGAATGGCTGTACCATCAAAATATTTTGATGAAGTTTCGTCTCTAAATTGCGAGTCTATCCATTCTTTAAGATGTTCACGATTTTGATCATACCCTAATATTTTTAAGTCTCCTTTTCCATCAGCCTCTAACTTTGGTCCTAAATGATTCACAACAAAATCTGTCATTTCATCCGGACTAAAGTGCATACTCTCCCAGTTGTTTCCATTTCCAAGCGGTTCGTTTTCTACTGTAAATCCCCAAATATCGATTCCTTCAGCTTTGTATGCATCTGCATATTTTGAAAAGAACAGTGCCCAAGTATCATAATACTCTGGTAATAATTTTCCACCAACCCAACTATTATTATCTTTCATCCATGGTGCTGCTGTCCAGGGAGAAGCAAAAATTTTAAATCCATCTTTAGATATAGCCAAAGCATCTTTAATCATTGGAATTAGATCGTCCTTGTCCTCATCTACCGTAAAATGTTCTAAGTTAACATCTCCTTCAACTGGAGTATACGAATAGTTGCTTAATGAAAAATCACAAGAATTCATATGAGTTCTCGTTAAAGAATAATTTGCTCCTTCCTCTCCAAAATATGCATCCAATATTTTTTGACGATTTTCTTTACTTAGTTTGTTAAGAAGGTATGCAGATGATTCAGTAAATGCTCCACCAAAACCAGTAATGTTCTGAAACTCTTTTGCTGGATTAATTTCTACAATTAAAGCATCATCACTTTGTGCAAATTCTGTAAGTTGCGTTAATTGATTTCCTTTAGAAGAAGTTTCATAAACTTCAACTTGTAACTCTTGTTCTTTGTTGCAGCTTAGCATAACTGTAAGAATTAATACTAATGTGATGTTGATATTTTTCATTTTTTAATGATTTAATACTGGAATTTCTTTCATAGGTGGTACTTCTACTTCCTTAAGTAATTCTTCTAAAGAGCCACCATATGTCTTTGTAATTTCATTTCCACCTCGTGTCAATCCTTTAAAAACTCCTTGATCAACCATTTCCCAAAGTGGGTATTTGGCTTTTCCTTCAACCGTAAACAATCCAAAGTGGTTTTCTGACCCTTCAGGATTTGCCGCATCTTTCCAAGGCTCATCAAAACCTTCAAAATAGAAACAAGCAATGTTATTCTTATTAGTCCATTCTCTGATTAATTGGTGAAAAATCCCTTCCTTATACTCATCGGTAGCCTTAGCTCCATCTGCTCCATAAAAGCCATTGGAAACCGTTGCCCAACCTGTCTCTCCAATATGAATAGGCTTATCAACTCCCAAATTTTGCATATACTCTTTGGTGCTCTCATATTGTGAGATTGCATACTCAAGAGATCTATTCATTGCCGCATCTATTTTCTCTAACTTGGTAAGTCCTTCTTCAGATTCTAATACTCCCCAAAATTGCGGATTGTAATGTGTATCATGCATTGGATAAGTATGCATTGAGATAAAATCTACAGCTTCAATAAGCTTATTTAAGTCTTCAACATGATATTGATCTTCTCCACCTCCCCAAGAGGCAAAATTATCAGAACTTGTAATCCAAAGATCCTTAGGTAATTTTTCTAATTTCTTTAACTCCTGTAAATGATTTACCCATTTTAAAATAATCCAAGGTTCGACGTAATATCCTGCCTGCCATTTCACCATAGCTTCATTACCAACAGCTAATACCTTAATAATATCTGGATATTGATTTGCCAGTTTAATTGCTTTTTCAACTTCTTCTTCATTTCGAGGGCTCTCTTGATTATGATCTAAAGGTTGATCTGTCCAAGCATTTTTACAGTCGATCCATATACCTAACATTACATACATTTCAAAACTTGGATCATCTTGTTTCAATTCACTTATTGCTTTTACAAGATTTGTTGCATGAGGTAAATGAAGCTTATAGGTACGTACAATACCTACTCCCATCGCTGAGAGCAATTTCATGTCTTCTTTTAGCTCATCTATTGTTGGTTCAACATCGTGATCTGCATGCCTGTATCCACCATAAGACATAGCTAAGTAATTTGGACTTCCTAAGATATCTTTTGCTGTCACTTGATTTGGTTCTTTAGTTTTAGTGTTTGTATTGCACGACCACATGAAAATTGAAACGATACATATTATTAAATAAACTTTTAATTTCATGAGGTTTGTTTTTTTGTTATTTCAGTTGACTTTTCTCTATTAGTACATTTATAAAATTCACTTCGTCAGTTCTTTTAAAGATTTGTTGACTTGTTTCCTTATCTATTTCTAAATTTTGGAATGTTTTCATACTTCCGTCATTAAAGTGTACTTCCAAAATATCTTTATCTGCTACTTGATAAATAATAGGCACTTGACAATAAGTAAACCCTAAAGTTTCTTCTTTTAAATCAATAGTTTTTTCCTCTCCAGAAAGCGCAATGTAAGTATACGGTTTAGCTTCTTTAACAAATTCAGTCTTTCTAAGAAGTCTTGGGTAAAACCCTAGTTTTCCTTTTTTAACATAAATTCCAAGTTCTCCAAATCGACTTAAAATATCTTCTTTAACTTGACCAGTCATTCCTGGTTGCTGCGCTCCTTTACCCGCTGGAGTGTGTGAGTATGGGTCTGTAGGAAAAGCTCCATATAAAGTTGGAGATTTATGGACACCTATTCCCTCATTTATCTCATAGAAATGCTCCAATAAATGACCTACGGTAACTTCATCTTCACCTTGTCGCACTGCATGCGTACAGCATTCCTCTACTGCCAACAATAGTTTTGAAACCATGTGCCAGTATATCGAACCCAAACCTTCATAACCATAGAAAGTTCCTGATCTTCCTGTAAATGCCTTATGATTAAAGACTGCTTCAAAAGCGTTTAATACGGTTTTAGAATCAGATTCTAACAGTGATTCATATTTAGTTCCAATTAAGTTTTTTAAAGCAGCAGAAACATCATCTGCATTTCTAAAGTTTCCATTAAAATGGTATTTACCATATACGTCTTTCTCTACAATCTGCGTATCACCATCACTCACCATTTTTTTCAATAAATCTGATGATTGTACCAAAGAGTCTGGGATCACATTCTTATCTAAAAACCCTTTTAATTCTTTATTTGGATAAAGTAAATAACTGTATTGATCTTCTCTGAAAAGCTTGCTTTGTTTCATGGCATTTAAAACACCTATTACTTCTTTAGAGGAAAGATATCCCGAACTCAATACAGCAACTTGTCCTTCAAGCATTTCGCTTAGGTAAGAAATAGAAACACAATTATCTTCCACAGTCATTAAGTTATAAGCATGATATAAACCATCCTCTCTCTTATTTGCTTTAATAGAATGTTCTAAATATTCATTACTTATACTTACATATTTTTTAAGAACTTCAATTGACAATTGTGTCTTATCACCAGAAAAAGAGTATTGATATACTGTTTCTCTATATAAACTACCAGCTTCTCCTAAATTGTCTAAGATTGTCTTTCTGTCAATATCATTAATAGAACCACTCAACAAACTTTGGTGACTTTCAAAAGTATTTAAGACAGTATTGAAGAAATCTAATATCTCATTTGACACAGCAACTTCTTTAATTGAAGTATCATCTAAAACATCTTCGAAGAATTTAAAAAACCTGCGCAGGTAATATAAAGTTACCATTGAAACACCGTTACCAACTAGAGCATTGTTAGCGTCATTCCATTCTGGTCTTTGGGTATTCATCCAAATACCACCCTCTGGAATAAAATTGGAAATTTTAGCTAAAGAAGTAGCAAGAATTTTTTCAATAAAATTTGCTCTTACAATAACATTGTCTTTCGTTCTTAATAACGCTCCATCCGCACCTAGTTCTTCTCTGTTCTTTCTAATTTCTATATCAGAATCATGATCAAAAATAATAGTATCTTTAGGAGTTTTTAAAGTTTCCTGATACGATTTAATTTTATAAGGAACATTTGCATACACAAATAGGTCTTGTGTAAAATAATGCTCTAATTGCTCTGGTTTATGATCATTGATAAACTCAAGAAATTTGAGCAAATAAATTATTTGATGATCTCCCCAATAACCAATATATGACCACGGATCATCTGGTTCTATGATTTCCCAATCAAAACCTCCTTTAGTAACTCGATAAGGATTATATCCATCAAAAGTTGAAGCATTTAAAAACTTGTGAATCATCCCATCAATAAACTCTGGATACGAGTGTGCTAGTGCTTCCCAATTTTGAAAAATATCTCTCCAGTTACCTTCATAGTCTAAAATCTTAGAGCCATCAATTTCACTTTTTGTATTTATCGAGAATCGATTCCAAGGACGACTTGGATCTCCATGACGACGACTAAATTTTAACGGTAAATATTCATAACATAATCGTGCAAAATCTAAGTCGGATGTTTCATCTATTAGCTCATGTAGTTTTTCTAGTGAAAAAACTTCCGGTAATGACTCTATTAATGAAGTTGTATCTAACGCAATTTTTTTGTTAGCATTAAAAAGGTAGCTTTTAAAATCCCATTTTTCAACTTGATAGTTATTATCAAAAATACCTCCACGCATAATATTAAAAAGCGTGTTAGAGAAATGTCTTGTATCTCTTTGACTATCTCCAGAGCTTTGAATTCCATCTGAGGCAGCAACCAAATCTACTAAGCGCTTGCTTCCTAAAGCTATATCTTCCGAAAGTTTAGATGACAGTTCTACATCGCTTTTGATGGTATTTATTAATAATGCAACATCGGAGTGATCTTGATTAACATTGGCCACAAGAGTCCACTCTTTAGTAACATTTGGAGTTAAATCAACCACATCTGAAATGAAATAAGCTCCTTTCTCTGCTTTCACATCTGTTTCCTGAAAGACTGCCTTTCCTTTTCTAAAATTATCGAGCTGCAAAGAGGACACTAAGTAAATTGGATCGTCTAAACCAAGTGACCAAACAACATTTGTCTTTAAAGCTTCACTAGCTTCAGCTTTATCTACTAAAATTGCACTTAAAGCATAAATTCCTAAACCTGAACCTGCATCAAGTTCATTTCTCTTATATGCATCAACGAGATTACTCGATTGATTTTGAATATAGCTTCCAATACCCGCAGGTACAAGATTTTGAATACCATCAAGCAACTCAACCGAAACATCATTCTTTCCAGTGTTTACTAGTTTTGATTTCCTTACAAAACCAAATTTATCACTAGAACTCCATTGATAACTAAAACTAAGCTTTAGATCGTGATTAATCTCTTCAAAGACTATCTTGTTACCGTACTTATTCTTATATAGATTTTGTGTGGTTTCATAGTTTCCAGAACGAACCGTAAAAGGTTCCCAAATATAGGTTTTACCATTTTTAAAAACTCTGAAGATAGACTTGCTCCCTGTAATATCCGCAGATTCGGTTATTTTATCATCGGTATAATAAGGAAATATTGAATATTCCGAATTTCTTCTTCCTGCTGTTAATCCTCCATTACTAGAAATAAACATCCAGTGATCAGAATCACTTACTATACTCATAAAGAAAGGACGCATATTATCACTATTGGAAATTTTAAAAAACTTCTCCTTATCAATAAGGACATAGTCCAAAGTCACTTTCTTATCTACCTTAACTAAATTATCTTCCAACATTAGGGTTTTAATCAATTATTATAAAAATCTCTCTTAACTTGTCATTTAAAGGGGTGATTTTGTTCATCCCTTTTGCAATATAAAATGTTTTTTTTTTTATTTATCGTAAGAATACACTCTTACATATTCTACTTCCAAGGTTTGTGGGAAAGATGTACTAGAGTTTGGTGCACCAACATAGTTACCTCCTACAGCTACATTAATGATAATGAAAAATGGATGGTCATAAACCCATTCTCCAGAAACATCCTCAGGCGTAAGTTGGTTATACAACACGTCGTCAACATAAAAATTGATATACCCAGGGCCCCATTCTATCCCAAAGTCATGAAATCCAGTATCAAATCTATCATTACCTAAATCGAAGCCTTTCCCTACTGATTCTCCAGCAGAATATCCTGGACCATGCAAAGTGCCATTGATAAGAGTTGGCTCTTGACCTCGGTTTTCCATAATGTCTATCTCTCCACATTGTGGCCATCCCACAGCATCTATATCATTACCAAGTAACCAAAATGCAGGCCATAGACCTTGTCCCCAAGGCAATTTCATTCTAGCCTCAAATCGACCATATTGTTGTTCGAACTTACCTTTGGTCACTAATCTAGCCGAAGTATAACCAGAGCCTTCAAATTGTTCTTGACGTGCAATTATTTTTAGCACTCCGTCTTCAACTACCACATTCTCTCGTCTATCTGTATAATATTGCAGTTCATTATTACCCCATCCATTAGAGCCTGTTCCTATATTATAGTCCCAAATTTCATTGTCAGGTGCTCCGGAGTACATAAACTCATCAGACATTGTGAGATCCCATAAGGTTGTTACCGTTTGAGTCTCATCAGTCGAACAACTATTTAACAACAATATTACTATTGCTGTTAAAAAGATGTTCATCACTTTATACTTTTTATTAAATACTTTTTTCATGTTTTTAAGGGTTAAGAGTTACAGAAACGTTATCAATATTCATTGTTACACTACAGCCTGAAACCGCTCCACAAACAGCTTCAATTAAGAATGAAATTCCATCAGTAAGATCCGTTCCTCCAGGGATTGTATAAGTTCCAGTGAAGGTTGTCCAAGAACCAGTTGGAGCAGGCCCAGGATTAAAAACATGAGTAAAAGATACTCCTCCGGCACCTTCTCCAAACAATAATACATTAACTACAGCTCCAGGTTGAGTTACTGTTCCTATAACATCAAATTGTATTTGAACAACATCACCAGGAGCTACTGTACCTGCTCCAATACGCTCTTGTTTAAAAGCAGGATTACCTCCAGAATCACCTACTGTCAGTTTACCTGACCATGATCCTCCATTGTTTACAGTATTATCTAGTGCGGCTGTACCTCCATTTTGGAATAACATCCATCCCGTGTCATCTCCAGTTTCAAAATCTCCATTGTTTGCAATTCCACCAGGAGTACCTCCTCCACCTCCGCCTCCAGAGGTCTTGTAGAAGTAAATGTTATCTAAATAAATATCTCCATCTCCATCAAACTTAAACTGAATAATATCCAT
>JAXOFM010000006.1:0-179943 GCA_044841755.1 Flavobacteriaceae bacterium LMIT009 | reverse complement strand
ACCGATGAATGTGGAAATACTACTACTTCTTTAACTCGTCTAACTAGAAAGTATGATGTCACGCCTCCAGAAATTGTCACTGTCGAAGACTATACACTGGAAGGATGTAATGCCGAATGGCCTACCTATTTATCAACTTCTTATACCGATAATTGTGATGGTGATGGTATTGTGATGTCTGCTCATGGTGTTGACGACGGAACCAGTGAAGATGGTTGCTACCAATATCGACTGTACACCTTTACGGCAACCGATGAATGTGGAAATACTACTACTTCTTTAACTCGTCTAACTAGAAAGTATGATGTCACGCCTCCAGAAATTGTTGTAGTCGAAGACTATATGTTAGAAGGTTGTAATGCTGATTGGCCCGAACACTTAACTACCACCTGGACTGACAATTGTGATGAAGGTGGTGAGCTCACTTCTGACGAAGGTGTTGACGATGGAACCAGTGAAGATGGTTGCTACCAATATCGACTGTACACCTTTACGGCAACCGATGAATGTGGAAATACTACTTCTTCTTCAACTCGTCTAACTAGAAAGTACGATGTCACTCCTCCAGAAATTGTTGTAGTCGAAGACTATATGTTAGAAGGTTGTAATGCTGATTGGCCCGAACACTTAACTACCACCTGGACTGACAATTGTGATGAAGGTGGTGAGCTCATCTCACAGGAGGGTCAAGATGATGGAGAGAATAAAAATGGTTGTATACAATATCGTTCATACAAATTTACAGCTACGGATAGTTGTGGTAATACTTCTATAATATACACCCGAATAGAACGCAGATTTGATGAAACTCCTCCAGAGATTGTTACAGTAGAAGACTATATGTTAGAAGGTTGTAATGCTGATTGGCCCGAACACTTAACTACAACATGGACTGACAATTGTGATGAAGGTGGTGAGCTTACCTCTGATAACGGAGTTGATGAAGGTATGAATGATGAAGGTACTATAGCGTTTAGGCTATATACTTTTTTTGTTGAAGATGAATGTGGAAATACCAGCGAAACATTGACTCTGGTGAGTAGACAGCTATCAGAAGCCCAAGAAGGTGGTAGTATTGAATTGTGTAGAGATTATGGTGTATTCGATTTATACAGTTTACTACCTAATGGCTATGCTCCTAATGGCAATTGGACATTGGTTATAAGTCCACAAAACACCAGTATTGAAATATCAGAATCAGGTTCCATAAATGTTTCTGAATCACAACCATCTGGTGATTATGAATTTAAATATGAAATTAATGCGTCATGTGAATCTATTCAAGTTCATATCAAAATACTAGGAGATGTTCTCCCATGCGTTGGATGTGGTAGTGTTTATTTTGATGACGAAGAGAATTTAATTTCAACAGCATTAACACCAAACGGAGATGGTAATAACGACACCTTTAATGCTGGTATTGATCAAGAAACTTTTAGAGCCACGTGCATCACAACAAGTATTCAAATTTTTAATAGATGGGGTGTTAAGGTTTTTGAGAGTCAAGATTATAAAAATAATTGGAACGGTTCAGCTCCTTCCAATTCAATTGGGTCATCTGGTACTATTCCTTCTGGCACATACTTCTACGTCATAAGATATTCACTGAAGCTTACTAGTAAGCCCCAATACAGGACAATAACAGGACATTTTTATGCGGCAACAAATTAATAATTATAGTAAGTGATTAAACAACTGAAAATACTAATCTTTCCTTTAATTGTATGCGCTGTGTCCAATGCTCAACAATTACCTCAATTCACCCAATATATGTACAATACTATTGCAATTAACCCAGCATATGCTGGAAGTAGGGAAGCTTTGACTGTAGTGGGTTTACATAGAAGTCAGTGGGCTGGTTTTAAAGGTGGACCCACAACAAATACAATTTCAATACATTCTCCTTTACCTTACGACAAAATTGGTTTAGGGTTCTCCTTTATTAATGACGAGCTTGGATTTGAGAATTTCACCTATATGTATGGTGATTTTTCATATACCATTGAGCTAAATGATATTTCCAAATTAGCTTTCGGTTTTAAAGGTGGTTTTACCGCATTTAGTGTTGACGAGGAACTTTATTTGAACAATCCATCCGATCAAATAATTGGAAATATTGAAGATAAATGGTATCCCAATTTTGGCGCTGGAATTATGTGGTTATGGGAACATGGATATTTAGGGCTTTCGGCACCAAGATTAGTTAACAATTATTATACAAAAGATGAGATTGGTGCACTTGAAAGGACGAGTTATTATTTTACAGGAGGGTATGTATTTAATTTAGGATTCATGACTAAATTTAAACCTTCATTCATGGTGAAAGCCACAAACGGTGCCAATCTTTCAACAGATGTGAGTGCCAACTTTTTATTTTTTAAAAAGTTATGGTTAGGTGCAGCCTACAGATTTAGTAATGTGAATGGAGCCATTGGATTTATGGCAGACTTTCAGCTATTAAAAAACTGGCGAATGGGATATACCTTCGAACTACCTACTTCTGATATTAGACCATACACCAACGGAACCCATGAAATATTAATTATGTTGGAAGTCTTTAAAAAGAATAGGCATGAAACATCACCGAGATATTATTAAGTCATGAAACAAATAGTCCAAATATTAGTGATTTTAGTAACACTCCTTTTATGTGAAGCTTCCCTATTTGCTCAGCAAACTAGGGTCGAACTTGGTGATAGACATTTTAATGAATTGGCTTATCAAAAGGCAATGGAACTATACCTTGGTGCAATTGAACGTGACAGAAAAGTATCAGCTGAAGTTTATGCAAAATTAGCCGATTGCTATTACCATACCTCGCAGTCTGAAGAGGCCCTGAAGTACTACAAAATCGCTTTTGAAAAGAAGGGCGGTAAAGTTTTGGATGCATACAGACTTCGATATGCCATCTGTCTATTAAGCGCAGGTGAAAGAGAAAATGCGTTGGCACAATATAAAATATACTTTAAAGATTTAGAAAAGATCGATAAGCTGCAACTAACAAAGGTAGATACAAGCTTAGCTTATTTGGCTGAAAATTTATCAGTCAACTCTTCGTTTTCTGATTTTGGTTCAACCATCTTCAATGATACCCTTTACTATACGTCCTCAATGAAAAGAGAGAGGAACAAAAATAATAAAAAACATAACAAGCGCTTATACAAATGGACGCAGCATCCATTTCTTGATATTTACACAGCAGCTGTTCAACGAACCAATAATGGCGTACGCTTTAAACAAATCCCACTTGACAGTTCCAATATCAAATTTAGAACAATAGCCCATGAAGCAAGTTTGGCATTCATAAACGACCGTGAATTGTATTTTTCTGGTAGTGCATTTAAGAACAATAAAATCTCTTACAATAAGAGAAATGTTTCCAATTTAAAAATACAAAAAGCTAAAAAGGAAAATGGTGTCTGGGAATTGAACGAAAAAGCTACTAAAGAGCTTGACTTTATCAATCTTGAAAATTTTTCATTGGGTAATCCTGCAATGGGAAAAAATGGTAAGCGTTTATTCTTTGTAAGTTGTGCACCCTATCCTCAGGCTAAGGGACAAAGCGATATTTATTATGTAGAAATTAATAAAGATGGCTCCTATGGTCAAGTTACCAATGTTCCTGGTATCAATACCCATGGTAGAGAAAGTTTTCCTTATATTTCATCTGAAGGTCACCTTTATTTTTCTTCTAACGGCATACATAATAACAAGCTTGGTTGGGGGCTTTTAGATATTTATATGGTCAAGAACATTGATCATATTCTTGATATGAAAGCTAGTGGTCAGGAAGTGAAAGTAAAAGTAGATCACTTAGGGAGTCCGTATAATAGCATTAAAGATGACTTTGCATTTTTCTTAGACACCACTCATATCAAAGAAGGTAAACCAATGGCCTATTTTTCTTCAAATCGGTCACATCCGCAGGCCAAGGGTAATGATGATATTTATCGTGCTAGATATATTCCACCAATCGAGCCAAAGGTCACAGATTCTATAATGGTCGCAGTACGAGTGACTGATGCCGAAACCAGAAAAACTCTAGTTAATGCCAAAATTGATTTACGGGATTCCAATAAACAAATAATTAGTCAGTTACAACTTAACGCTTCTGGCGAATTGACAGTGTCTGTAGAAAGAAACAAGGATTATCATATAACGGCACATAAAAAAATGTATTACGATACTACTAAGCAATTTATAGCCACTCAAGATGAACTCGAGATTAACCTAAAAATGGAGCACTACCCTTGCGAGTTCACCTTATACCACAAATGGGACAAAAACGCTGTACTAATTGACTCTGTTATGGAGCAAGATATAAAACCTATACTACAACTGCTCAAAAAAAACAGAGACATAAAAATTAGTATTACCTCTCATACAGACTCCAGTGGTGATGAAAATTATAACTTCGATCTCTCGAACCTAAGAGCTAAAGCTACTAAGGACTATTTAATTGATAACGGAGTTGCAGCTTCACAGATTATCAGTGCAGAAGGTCAAGGTGAAACCCAGTTATTGCTTTCTGATGCTCAAATTGCAAGATTACCTAATGCAGAAGAGCGAAAAAATGCCCATTTAAAAAACCGACGTTCACAGTTTATAATTGTTGGTTGTTCTAACTGAAATTCTTAAAACTATTTACGTACCGTTTTTTTGGTACAAAAAGGGTGGACTGGAAGAGGAATTGGTTTAAACTCTTTCGAAAAAAATTATGAGGCTGCGCAATGGCCGAATTCAAGTGCAAAGCGAAGAGGGTAAAGGCACCATAATGAGTTTATTTTTTGATTAATATTACTCAAACTGTAAATTAAAATTCAAGTTTGTTAATTATATCAAATGAAAAATATTTCGAACGATTCTTTCCTTTCTTAAACTAATTATCTATTTATCAATTTAACATTTCTAAAGTCATCGTAAATTTCTTTACAACCATTACCTGTAATATGTAAGGCTACATTATAATTCATTAGACAATAAAAATATAAGTTTCTTAAAACTGTAACACCGGTTTTATCAATATGATTTACTTTATCAATATTAATAGTTATTTCACCATTTTTTTTCATGATCTCTTTAAAATGGTCCTCAAAATGTTTTGAAGTTGAAGAGTTAACATCTCCAGATATTTTAAAAACACCGTTTTCGTCAAGTATTGTAAGTGCCATAATTCGTTTTTTAATTTTTCAATAGACTTGTATTTCTATTTCCTGGATTGTCTTTATACCAATCTTTATGGGTTGTACCTCCAGAAGTCGCCCAGTTACTAAAGAAATTATATGCATCAGTTATACGTACCGATTCTTTTGGAACCTTAAAATCATGTATAATACTTATTGCCCATGGATATCCACTTGTGGAAATATAGTTTCCATCAGAATCATTATTTTGGCCATCAGTCTGGACTAGATTATTTCCTAAGTTAGTCGTATTGTTATAAGGTAAATGAATTTCATTTTCTCTAATCATATTAGCAATAATGAAAGGGTTGAATGGAGCTTCTCCAAGCGACTCTGTTGTGATTGGGTTTTTTAAAATAATCGAGATAGTTGTTTCTTCTAATAGGTTATCAGCATTATCTGCCAAAATAATTACCGCCGTATCTTGATTAGCCTCTGTACCATTGGAATTAAGATTTATGTAATTTTCCGTGAACTCTGTACCTAAAACACTTTCTATTTGATCCGGAACTAAGCCTTCTATCTCAATCCCAATACCATTTGTATATCCTGCTAGATTTGATTTTACTCTACAAATTAGATCGATTTGAACTACTAGATTTGAAGAATTTAATATTGTAATTACTTGGTAATTTAAGGCTGTATCATTAAAATCATAATCTCCATTTGTTGGCCACAAGTCCTCGAACGCAATGGTTCCGGTACCATATTTACTAGGTGTAAACATTTCGAAAGCCTTATCCGGTTCTTCTGGGTATGAATCGTCACGATCTAAAACACCGTCACCATCTGTGTCTATTTCATCATCATTTTGTGAAAATATTCTAAAAGTGGTTAAATCGTTGATAGTTCTTCCAAAGTTTGTGTTATTATTGGCATTAATACCATAAACATATTGCCATCCACCTGTTTGAGTATCCATTATTATTAGATCAGAGCTACTAGCATTATTTGCTAACCATAATTCCTGATTTGAATCAAACGTCATCGAGGTTGGTTGAAACGGCAAATTATCGGCACTTATGCGCGTAGCATCATATTGATTATTGCTATTTAACTCCAATCTATATAGTCCTGAAAAAGAACATAAGAATAGTGTACCATCTTCGGCAAATGCTAGATCTCCTCCATGAGTACTGTGTAATCCATTTATAGTCCAAATATTTATGTTCTCGCCATTACTTGGATTGAAAGTATACAACTTATCGTTTTTAGAGAAATAAAGTAATCTATCATTTATATTGAAATCCAATCTTGGTCCACCTATACCTAAATTGGCAATAATTTCCCATGAATTATTATCGATAGAATATTTCATTAAAGGAAAAGGACTACTTCTTCCTATTGAGTACAACATTCTATTTTCTTGATCTATTGCACAAGTCCAACTCCCCATTGGCATATCGGACAAATATGTTAGTTCTCCGTCTAATGGATCTACTTGAAACAATTCACCCGATCCATTTACACAATACAGATAGTCATTAACAACATCATTGGAACCTGAAAATCTACCTGACGATTCTGTATGTGTGAAAGCAACTTCATTATTAACAACACCTTCAACCGAAGCTGAATATTTGAGATTATCGTTTCTGCGTATATAAACTTTATCGTAGAATGTGGGTAAATTGATTGTATGCTCTAAAGTCCCATTTTTAATTACTCCAGAAAATAATAGTTTATTCATAACATCGTTTCGGTATACCTCCTGGGTTTCCAATATACCTTCCTGATTTTCATAGGTTTCAACTCCAACTAAATATGGTTGTGATGTATATGCATATACATCATATTTTGCATAAGAGTTATCATTAATTTTCACCTTTATGGTTCGGTATGTACTGAAATCAAATCCATCAGGTATTTCAAGAAGTTTTTGTGTGTTATCATTAATTTCTTCATTTGTTAATTCCGGTTTTGCGCAAGAAATTATAATGAGCAGCAGAATGATACTTGAAAATTTGTAGAAATATTTCATTGAATAGAATTTGAATGCTGATTAGTATAGCTTAGATGTTTACTATAAAATTAAGATCCAAATCAACAGACAAACTTAATTTTCTATATCATGACTAAGGGAAAAGATGTGTGACTAATAAGTGTCGACGAGTTGTAAAATAGCCCAAAATTATCCTTTCATATAAAAAGGTAATCTAGCCTTCCTTCTGGAATAATTATCAATTTACCAAAGTAAGTCCATCCGGTATTCTTCCGGTACCAATCGTACTTACAATTTCAAAAGACTTCATATCAATTACTTCAACTCTATCTGCATTTGAATTTGATACAAATGCATAATTTCCATCAGGGTGCATCAATATACCCACAGGTCTCGGCGTGTGATAAAGAATTCTTTCGAATAAGTTTTTTTTACCAGGTACTCGAATAGTTTTTATTTGCATTCTTGTTTTTTGATCATAGACCAATATCGTACCATCTTTAGAATTTGGAACCAAACAATATGCCCCATCAATAGAAAATTTTAATCGCAAAGCTTCATTCCCGGTGGAAAGCGTATCAATAATTTCGTTTGTGACTGTGTCGATTACAGAAATCGACTTATCCTTGTAATTGGTTACCCATAACTCTTTTCCGTCAGGAGTGACATCAATTCCTTCGGTACCCAAACCACAAGAAATTATACTTGTCACTTTTTCTTTTTTGAGATCAACTACACTTACTGAACCAGAAACTACATTGCTAACATATGCAATTGGTCTGTTTGGATGTAAAACTACCATATGACTCCACTCTTGCTGCGTTGGTATTCTCGTTTTTACCGAGCCAGATTCTGTATCAACTATTAATAATTCGTTTCCAACATCTGTAACAACTATAACATTGTTAGAGTGATTTATTTTTGTAATACCATGTGGTCTAGGACTAAACTCCAGATCAATAGTTTTTTCAATCTCGAAAGTACTTGTATTAATTACTGAGATGCTTGTACCTATTGTTTCCGGATCTCCATAATTGGTAATTACAAAATGGTCTTGATTATTTAATGTAACAGCCTCATGTGGTTCTATATCAAGAAATAACTCAGTTATCTCTCGGGCTTTATTTAAATCAAAAACTGTTATGCTTTTACTTAATTTATTAACTATCAATAACTTACCTGTAGTTTTAATAGTGTAATTTGGACTTCTATTAATCGTGATAAACGTAAGAAGACTAATAATTCCAATAAATACAAACAGAATTAGGTACTTAATTTTCTTCATAATAAACCAGATTTAAATTGAGTAATTGCATAATTGCAAGCTCTTGCCGTTAAAGCCATGTAAGTTAAAGATGGGTTTTGACAACCCGATGAGGTCATACAACTTCCATCGGTTATAAAAATATTTTTAACATCGTGCATTTGATTATATTTATTTAAAACAGACGTCTTTGGATCCCGGCCCATACGAGCAGTTCCCATCTCATGCACGGCAGAGCCAGGTACAGGTCTAGATCTATAACTTTTTACCGTATTGAAGCCTGACTCTAATAAAATTTCTTCACATACCTGGGTCATATGTCTCATCATTGCAAATTCATTTTCACCATATCTGAAATGAATTTTCACTAAAGGAATACCCCATTTATCTTTTTTTAAAGGATCTAAAGAAATCTTATTATTATAATTCGGTAGTGTCTCACCTCTAGCACTTAAATTAATTTTCCATTTTCCGGGAAGCTGTAATTGTCTTTTTAACTCGATTCCTATGCCATTTTTCGTCTTTGTTTCCCAATTCTCTCTTTCACCCTTACCTTGAATACCATATCCTCTTAAGAATTCTGTATGTTTTGTTCTTCTATCAATATTTTGAAACCTAGGTATGTATATAGTACCTGGAGATCTTCCTTCATAATATTTGTCTTTAAATCCATCATGCAATCCATATGTGCCTTCATTAATTAAATGATCCATAAGATTATGACCCAATTGGCCACTTGAATTTCCAAGCCCATTTGGAAAAGATTCGGAAATAGAATTCAATAATATTGCTGTGGTTCCAATTGTTGATGCATTTAAGAATATTATTCGAGAAAAATAGCTAAGTTCTTCATTGGTTTCCCTATCGATTACAATAACACCAATTGCCCTCTCCTTATCTTTATCATAGATAATTTCTTTTACTATTGAATTAGGCCTCATCGTTAAATTACCTGTTAGATTAGCATCTTTTAAGGTAGAAGAGTTACTGCTAAAGTAACCAGAATATGGACATCCTCTGCTGCACATATTACGGTATAAACATACACCCCGTCCCTCTTTAGCTGATGTTAGATTTGCTACCCTCCCATTAATTACTCTACGATCTGAATATTTCATTATCAGACTGTTTTGTAAATGCTTTTCAATTGTATTCATGGGTATGGGAGGCAAAAAAACTCCATCAGGTAGATGCGTTAGATTATCTGTATTACCACTAATCCCTACATATTCTTCAACATAATCATACCATTTTTCCAAGTCCTTATATCTAATTGGCCAATCTACTCCATGACCATCAGTTTTATTTGCTTTAAAATCTAGATCAGAAAACCTGTAACATTGTCGCCCCCACGTTAGTGAACGCCCTCCTACTTGATAACCTCTAATCCATTTAAATGGCTCCTCTTGAACATAAGGGTGATCAATATCTTTTACGAAGAAGTGCTTATTAGTATCATCACAGTGACTAGCCTGAATTGGTCGTTCTGTGATCTCTTTTTTATTCAAATGATATCTATTTTTAAATTCCCAAGGATGTTTATAAGCAGTAGGATAATCAGATATATGTTCTACGTTACGCCCTCTTTCCAGTACTAGCGTATTTAAACCAGCTTCTGTTAATTCTTTAGCCGCCCAACCACCACTTATACCTGAACCAACCACAATTACATCGAAAGTATTTTCTATAGATTTATTTGTCATTTAATAATTATTTTGTCGCCCAAGCTTTTTGATTATTTTTCAAATTCGTAATTGCAAGATATTGGCCTGGTATTGGTTGATACTTTAGAAATTTAGTTACCCCGAGTTCGGAGGTACAATATCCTTCAATAGTTAATGACTTCAATAAATCAAAAAAAGATCTACCTCTAATTTTAGCACTAATCTTCCTTACTAATTGATTTCTTGTAGAATCGTCTAATGCACTAACAAGCAAGTTCTTCTCCTTAATTGAACAATTTTTGAAAGATAGACTATATCTCTTGAGACTTTCATTCTCAATATCAATTAATCCATTGATAAAGTTTTTATAATCCTTTTTATTAGCACAGTTTTCCATATAACCAATGATGTAATTATGCACATTTGCCTCCTTTGCACCAGGAGTATCTGTTGACGGGATAATTACATCTGTTAATTCGGAAATCAACATGGTATATTCGCTGATATCTTTGAAACTTGTCTGATTACCTTTATCAAAAATATCGATACCCTTGACGAATGCAAATCCGATAGTGGTTACACCAATAATTCCTTTAAATGCATCTCTCCTTTTCATATCATATAGTTTACGAGATAAAGTTGCCCTTTAAAGTAAATCGTTTTTAGAACTTTGGGCATTTTTCATTGGGTTATCCAACTGCTTTCAAATCGACTAAGTATTCGTTAATACAAAACAATCTTTTAAAAAGGGTCTGCTTAAGGCCCTTCTCAATTCGTTCATTTATAATTCTCGAAAGAATTTTTTCTTGATTAACTTTAAAAAGTTCAAAAATTTCTATTACATCTATATTACTTAAGCAATTAATATATCCCATATGCATCAAATTAAATTGATTATAAAGAAAGCGAGCACCTGCACGCGTTGCTGAATTAACAGATTTACCTCTTCTGATATTAATCACATTTGCATTTGAACAGCACTCCGAAATTTCGCTCAAGAAATGAGTAGTTCTATCATCGCATTTGTTATTGACTAAACAGAAAGTTACATCACTCAATTCATTTATCTTTAATATGAGCTCTTCTTTGAGTATTGAGCTTTCAAATGAATCAAATACTATTATGATACCTAATTTCATGGTTCCAAACTATTAGCTAAACCGCTCTCCTTGCGCGTTCCCAGTTAACTGATTGACTATTACTTATAAATCTAAAAAACCCGAGAATCACCGAAAGATTCATAATTAAGAAGTAATAGGGTATAAATAGAATTTTCATTCGTGTTGCATTATTCTCTAGCAACCAACCAAAAAACGCTGCGACATACATTGTAATTTGTGTCAAGAAAAATATATCGTAAAAGTCGAAACTTAAAAATCCCTCATTCCAAGCGAGCATCCATGAAACTGGAATCAATAATACTAAGCATATTGGAGTTAAGGTCCAGCGCAATACACGATGTGAAATGTATTGGAAGGATAATATACCATACTTAAAGATATTTAAGAGTGCTCTTAATCTAATTACAGATTGTATTCCTCCAGCCGAAATTCTGATTTTTCGTTTCATTTCCTCTTTTACATTTGCCGATGCCGTTTCTATTGCATAGGCTTCAGGATTGTATTTTATGGTATATCCTTTCAGAGCAACTCTAAGGGAAATAATGAAATCGTCTAAAAGCGTATCTGGTTCTACTTGCTGGTATAATTTAGTTCGTATAGCAAACAATTCACCTGCTGCCCCAACCGCCGAGTACAACTCAGCATCCCATTTCTTCAGTGTGGATTCATACTTCCAATATAAACCTTCACCTGATCCAGCAGCGGCATCACTAAGTTTATTTACTATTCTTTTTTCACCTGAAACACAACCAACTTTTTTATCTTGAAAGCAATTGACCATATGCATTATAGCATCTTTCCCTAAAACCGTATTTGCATCACTAAAAATTACTATCGGAGTTTTTACAAGAGGCATTACTCTATTCATTGCATTGATCTTGCCTCTTCGTTCATCTTTATGAAAAATCTGAATATTCTTGTAACTTTTCAATAATTTATTTGTACCATCATTAGAACCATCAGTTACCCAAAAGACATTTAATTTAGCTTTAGGATAATTTAAACTAGCTGTATTTTTCATTTTCTGATGCACATGGTCTTTTTCATTATAAGCCGGTATTAAAAGTGTGATTTCAGGCAACTCTTTTACATTATTTTTGACATCTACTTTTTTATAAAACAAACGTTTTATTTTCAACATAATTAGTAACAAAAGTCCATAGCCTACATAGGTGTAAACAATAATAAATAATAGAATCCAGAAGAGTACTTTTAATGTTTCCATAACTATTAATATGAGTTAAAATTAGCGTACTAAATAGTGTTGTTTTTATTTATTCTTTATTATGACTTTCATCTTAGATGGATCGCAATTTTGTTTCGACTAACTGCAAATATTATCTTTTAAAACACTATTACTGCTAGCCAACTCTTTCCCATATTTTGGTTTTAAAATTATACTGTTTCAAGACCCTGGCAGGATTACCAGCCGCAATAGAATAATTAGGAATATCTTTCGTAACAACACTGCCTGCTGCAACTATAGAATGCTTACCTAAAGTTACTCCAGGTAAGACTACTGCATTAGCACCAATCCATGATTCGTCTTCTATAACTATTGGTTTGGTTGAAACACCTTGCTCATGAATTGGACTATTTATTTTTGCATAATTGTGATTTAATCCAGAAAGTACTATGTTCTGAGCTAATCGCACATCGTTACCCACTTTTACAGGGCCAATTATGGTATTACTCAATCCGATACGTGTTCTATCTCCTATAATAACATCACCTACTCCATTATTTATAGCTGAAAAATCTTCTATGGTTGATTCCTCTCCAATACTAAATTTATTCCATGGTACTACGTCTAATCTAGTTCTTCTTCTAATGCAAGATCTTTTTCCTCTTTTGTGAATTATTGGATTGATAAACCACTTTATCCAAAGCCTTGGTCTTGTTTGATTTGGAATTAATATTGACCAATGAGCTAATTGCTTTAATCTGCTATTCGATTTTAATCTTTCTACTAATACCATTATTTTTTGAGATTTAAAGTTAATTCCATGGCTCTGTAAATATCCCTCACACTATTGGCCCAAGTATGTGTATTAGCAAATTCTATTTGTTGTTTTGCTTTGATATCAGAATAACCATTTAAAGCCATGTCAATTAGTTTAACGTAGTCTTCATTGGTTTTTGCTAAGTAAACATAGTCCTTGAACATCTGCATTGCTTTTGTATCTGTAGCAACTACTGGTTTTCCCATAGCTAGGTACTCATCTATTTTTCTTGGATAATTTCCTATAGTAATTTCATTTATTATTTGAGGATTAATTGCAACATCAAAACCTTTAATATATGACGCCAGTTGATCTTCGGGTTTGTTGCCCAAAAAATGTACATTTGGTAATTGATGTAGGTTGGATTGCTTAAAAGCTTGATCCTCAGGGCCGACTAAAACTATATTCCAGCTTGGTTTTTGTTTTGCAATAGACGCTATCAAATCAATATCCAATCGTAAACTTGTAAGCGAACCAACATAACCAATTACGGGTCTCGGGATAAATTTAAATTCATTTGGAATTGGAATAACATTATCAGTATCATTAAACATGCTAACATCGCAACCCTGACCAACCATAATGCTATTTTTATTGTACTTGGAACTATAGTCTACATAGTATTCTGAATTGTTCACAACAACATCAGCATTTTTTATTATTACAGGCTCAAGGCGCTCGCCATGCCTTTTCCAATATGGGACTTTAACTAGATTGTCTCTTACATAATAGGTATATAATTCTGGTTTTAGAAAGTCTTTTAAATGAAGCCCTAGAAACATAGAACTATCATTAAACAACAAAATATCTTTAAAGCCTAAACGATTTATGGCACTTTTTATATTTTTTGCAAATAACTTTGCGTTGCGCTTATTTAAAATCTTATAAAGCTTATGAGCATTAATCCAGTTAATAGACTCGATCAACGATTTTGGATATAAGTTCCATAAATTGGCATCAATTTTTTCAATATCTGATAATTGTCCTTTTAAAATTTTGATGCGTTTTTTAACACGCTCTTTTTGTTTTTGCCTATACCTGGTAATTCTATCTAATGGTGGGTTTACATAAAGCACGCGATTGTGTTTAGCAAATTCTAATGCAATGTTCTTGCAATTACTACCAATCTCAATGTCCCATGGTTGAATACCTACTATAATAATGTCTTTTCCTTTTATCATGATTTCCCATATTTTTAATTATTAAATTGCTTATAGATTTCTAACACCTTTTTAGCAGCATTCTCCCATGAAAATGATTTATACCTTTTAAATCCTTTTTGTATTAATAACTTTTTATATGCATCGTCTGAACGTATTTTTTCGATAGCCATATAGATACAATCCGTATTCGTAGGATCAACCAAGCAAGCTGCTCCAGCAGCAACTTCTGGCATAGCAGATGTATTTGAAGTAATTACTGGAACTCCACAAGCCATCGCTTCTATAATTGGAATTCCGAAGCCTTCTCGCAAAGATGGAAATAAGAACATTTCTGATAAATTATAGATAACAGGTAAATCTTGATCCTCGACATATCCAGTTAATACTAGTTTATCTTTTAATTCGTTTCCTAAACCAATCTCTTTTAAAACTGTATTCAGTTTAGCTTCATTAAGACCCACAAGAACAAGTTTTATATCCTCTGAACAAGTATTAACATACTTATAGAATACTTTCAAGACCCTAGCTGTGTTTTTTCGAGGATCTGTACTTCCTATATGTAATAGAAAGTTATCTGGAAGGCGATACTTTAATTTTATCTTTTCTTTCTGACAATCCCTAATTTCTGAATTGAAATTTTTATTAACTCCGTTGTGAATTGCAGTTATTTTAGAGCTATTTAAATTGTAAGTGTTGGCAATATTTTGTTTTTCAAAATTCGATACAGTGATTAGCTGTTTGCTTTTTTTCACAACATTATTTACGATTAATCTCCTGTAAAGATTTCCTAATTTTTGATACCAAGACCTACCGCTAGTAAGTTGATTTATAACACTATCTTCTTTAAAAATAAGATCGTGTAATGTAGTAATTAAAGGTATTTGCAAGTTTATTGGTGCAGTGTTACTAGTACAGTGCAATAAATCGCAATTATAAGCCTTAGCTAATTTTGGCAGCTTAAACTGTTCCCAAAATGGATAAAAACCTCCTTGGACTTCAACAATATTAAAGTTTTCGGTATTAGAGATAACTTTATTGTCCTCATCTGGTTTGACAAAAATGAAATATTCGTTCTCTTTGTCTAAGACTTGCAAATTCTTTATCAGTTCCATAGCAACTCTATCCATACCATGTTTATGCTGACGAAATAAGCGTTGAGCTTCTATACCAATTCTCATCATCTTAAGTTTTAATGACACCGTGTGTTGTATGAATAAACTTTTTATTGGCTCCTTTCAATTTAAAAAGCAAGTGGAACATTCTTATAAAAGCAGATGGTATGGAAGCCATAGCTTTCAAAGTTGATGAATTATAAAACGAATTTGGAAGCGCTAACATAAATGAAACAACTAAGAGAATGAGATTTACTAACCAGAAATAACCAGATACCTTTGTTTCTAAATTCAAACCAAAATTTAATATCATATAGAACAATGTCGTTAACGATGTAATCCCTATTAGAAGAATTCTAGGAGGAACTATCATTTGAAAAACTTTATCAAAAAAGTTTAGATTTCCCCTTAAGCATAGCTCACCTAATGCTTTTTTATAGTACTTTTTAAAATATATTATTTGAGTAGCCAACCAACGCCTTCTTTGGTTTGAAAAGTCATTAGAATTTTGAACTTTTTCATCTAAAACGACTGCGTCTTGGAGATATTCAATAGCAATGTCCTTCTTAGCCAATTCAAACTCTAATTCCTTATCAAAACCACCAATTGCTTTAATTGTTTTCATAGTAGTTTTGAATAGACTGTACTCAAATCCCATTCCTGAACCTATTAAGCCAGATGATAACCCTAAAGCGCTATGTCCCCTTCTATAGATATGATTGTTGATTTCTTCACTGGCCGCATCTAATATGGCGAAACTTGTGTTTAAGTTCTTTGCTTTTCTATGGCCTTGAACTGCAAGGTGTCCATTCGCAAAAGCTGTATTCATTTTAGCTAAAAAATTAGGCTCCATGATATTATCAGCATCAAGAACTATGGCATAATCATAAGGCTTATCAAGACAATTTAAAGCTGCATTTATTGATTTAACTTTAGTGCTATTTTCAAAACTTACTTCAGCTACAATTATAGGTAGTTTTCTTAGCTTGCTCAGTGTTTCAACTTTTAACGAATCAGCAATAACAATGATATCATAAAAGCTTGGAGGGTATTGTTGCATCATCGCATTTTTTGTAACCTCAACTATTACAAAATCTTCCTTGTATGCAGGTATAAATACTGCTATATTGGATAACTCTGAACTAAGAACCCGCTTACGCTTTTTGTAGGTGTGTCCTGCAACGGCAAACATTAAAACATATAAACAGGATATTGAAAAATATATGAAAAGCACTATTTCCACAAATTCAATTAAATGTTGAAATATTTTAGTAAAGTTTTCCATGATTTAGTTTCGTTAATAAAGAATGAATAGTTTTACTTGAAAGCTAGATTAGTACCTTTAACCTTGTTAATTTTAGTTCTAATTTTAAGTGCCATTTCTCTTAAGAAAGGAAAATACTTTCCACTTTTAATATTGTATGTAATAGATTCAGACTCATAAATCATTTTGAAATTTTCGGTACAGAATACCGGTTTTTTTGTGCGTTTATTAATCTCAATGGCCTGAACTAAATTGCTCTCTACAAACAGGTTGTATTTACTGTTGATGTATTCATTTGCTTTGTGACTAGCATGACAATTGGCTTTTTGTCTTGCTTTCATATCTGGCAAATCAAGCATTACAAGTTTATTATATTTAATACCATGATTCTCTAACCATAATTCTGTTTCTTTCCTATACTTTTCTAATCTAGAGGTTACGAGTGTACCTATTTTACTTCCTGGGATATATAGAGGTGCTGCATTTAGTAAAAAGGAAACATAATTTGGACCATCATCATTTTCCTCATTGGTTGGGTCGACACATAATACCCCATCAATATCAAAACATGATTTATCTAAGGCTGAATGATTAAAAATATTCCATTGAAAGTAACGCGGTGTGCTCACAGTTTCTAAAACGACATCTAAGGATTTCGCTTTAACTGGTGTGGCATAGACTACACAGAATATAAATTCGAATTTCGAATTCAAATGAGATAAACTTTTCTTACACTCTGCCATTGCGGAACCCGAAGCGATACTATCATCTACTACTAAAATTTTCTTATAATCAGAAGAATTAAAAAATTGTTTTCTAGCGCCAGCCTTGTAAATAAAGCCTCGAATAAAGGAATGAATATCTGTATAAGGCAAGTTAAGATATAATGCCAATAAATTTGCAGGTAGCATTCCACTTCTCGGTACACCAACAATTAGATCTATATCTCTTGGTAACAAGTGAAGCTTTCTTAATATAGTTTCATTTAAATCGCTAATACTTCTATAATTCATCAATATCTAGTTTAAAACCTTATCTAATTTTGGTGAAATAAATATGAACACCATAGTTGTATACATAAGTATTCCGGTAGGCATCTGCCCAAAAACACCGTTACCATAGGATGCCATCATAATACCTGCCATACCACAAGTCAATGCAGTAATTTGAACCTTTATATCCTTATTTTTTAATTTCTTCAGAACATTATATATTCCGGTAAATAAGACAAAAAATATCATGAATAGATAATAAACAAGCCCTACAATACCTGTATCTGCCCAAACCATAACATACCAGCTATCTGTTGCTGTATTGGCCAAAAAGCTTTGTGGTGTAAACCTTAACCCCCAGTTTCCTGTAGCCCCCAAACCACCTCCAAAAGGTCGGGAAGCCAGGTAACTAACAAGTTTCTTTTGATTTGATAATCTTACTTGTAGTGAGGCTTCATTAGGATCAAAAGCTGTTCTCATTCGTCTTATTTCTGCATTGCTTTGACCTATTGTAGTATGTGCAAAAAACACATAAACACCAAGACCTAAAATGATACCTAGAGCAAGAACTTTAAAATTCTTGCAAAGTATTAGAAAAATAAAACCACCCATTGCTGGAACGGCAATAGCACCTCTGGTTCCTGATATTAACATACCCATAAAACCTGCTAATGCTACACATGTAAAAAACAATCTTAGTTTAATATTTGCTTTTTTAAATAATGCCAATATGCCAAAAACAACCCCTGCATGGGCTTGAGAAGCCCCAAATTGTCCTGCATCAGAATAGAATGAGAATATTCTTAGTTTTCCAAAAAGTATATGTGTTTCTGCACCACCTTGATCTAACCAACGTTGTTCAAAAGGATCTACACCAAAGTAAAATTGCTGCAACCCTTTTAATGTTCCAAGGAGGGAAAGAATACCCCAAATAATAAAAAATTTATTTAGATCTTTTTGTTTACTGAAAAGCATAAATAACAATGGTATGGCTAGAAATTGATATAATCCAACACCACGCATAGCATAAAACCAAGCTTCTCTACTTATCACTTCAGGATTTCCTAATTGTAAAAAAACATAAGCCATCCATATGCTAACAAGCACGGTTAAGCTTGATCTTGCCTTGAACCAAGGAATTTTATGACTAAAACCTTTGAAGAATAAAGCAATATAAATTAATACAAGAAGTGCATCTATTGTTAGTCCCCAGGGTGCTGGAGCATATCTAGAAGCTCCAATAGCAAAAAAACCAAGGATCATAAGCAAATAAATTCCAGCTTTTGGGTTATAAAATATTACATAAACAATTGCAGAAATAAATAACAAACCTACGCACAACATTAAACCCATAACCTCAGCTTTAATAATTACAAGTCCCAGAATACTTATTAGAGCGATTACTCCTATAATATTGCTAAGTTTTGTCACTCGCATTGAACCTGAGTTGGTTTCAAAAGGATTTATATGATTCTTTAATATCTCCAATTTTTGTTCTACTAAAGTCAATTAGTTGTTTATTTTACAAACATAGAATCTATGCTGACAGACAAAACTAGATTTCGTTGGATGAACATTAAGTGTAGTTGAACCGATGGCTAATAATGATAAAAACCTTTTCAATATTGAAGTATGTTAGTTGGTCCAAAGCTTGAAATTGGCATCAAAGTAAAATCTACATCATCAATAAGATAAGTTGAATTAAAAAAAGGACTAAACCTGATTGTTAAACAATAAAAATAAATTATTGTCTTACTTTAATTGGAGCCATAAGTTCTTATAGAATAAATTTCCCCTTTTAAAAATTTCGACCATAGAAACATTGAATCTCTTGTTAAGAAAATGGGATCCAATTAAAATGCCTAAAATGGTAAATACCAGCGTAGAAACTGCAACCATTTCGATAGAATTAAATAAATAAATCGCAACAAAATCTCCTAAGATATTTGCAATTAACATAATTGATACTTTTAAAGCATTAATATTAGGTCTATTAATACTGTCTAGTGCAATTCCTGTCATTCTATCCAAAGGAAGTAATAACCCATAAACAGACAGTATTCTAACAATTAAAACAATGTCTATTCCAGTGGATGTAGCCTGTAGATATTGATTTCCTGATATAAGTATGACAAAAGCCTCGGCAAAAACAAAAGTTACAATAGACACCGCAAAAAATAAATAGACCAATGCACCAGAATATGCATCAAAAAGGTCTTTAACTTTTTTTATTCTACCATCTAAGCATGCTTTAGACATTTTTGGATATGCGGTAGCTGTGAAACTTCGTAATGGAATTTGTTGTATCTCGGTTAGTTTTAAAGGAATACTAAATATGGCAACTGCTTCGCTACCAAATGGGCTTAAGCTTATAATTAGGATATCGGCATTTCTTAATAAGTTAGTTCCAATAAGTGTAAAAGTACTATACTTCCCAAAGTTGAGTAGCGTTTTTAAAGAATTCTTGGTTGTCTTATTGATCAGTTTTATGCCATCCCATGATTTAATTATACATAGTAGTGATACGAAAGCGTTTGCTATTAAATAAGCAATGATTATAACGAGGATTGAATGCTTAAGAAATAAATAATTAGTTATCAAAAAACTAAAAAATAGTCCAGTATTTAATGATTTTATGAGTAATATTTTATCATAATTCATTTTTGCTTGATGCACTACTAAGGCATTGTTTATAGGAAGATTGACAAATGCTAAAATAGGATACCAATTAAAAAAAAGTGAGTACGCAGAATTATTAATGACGTCCCTAAAAAGTATTTTTGTTATAATTAAAATAAACGCTATTACTAATGTCGCAAAAAGACTAATTAATACATTAGCTCCAATTAATTTATCTTTATCTTGGGTAGCTGCACCAGAAAGAAATCGCACCAAACCATTGTTGGTTATTCCATAACGTAGCATTTCTACTAGTGAGCCTCCAGAGATAAATAAAACCCATTTTGCAAACTCATGAGAATTCAAACTTCTGGCTAATAATGCAAAACTTGCAAATCCTAATATTGCTGTTATAAGATTCCCAGATAATGATAAGAAATTGTCTTCTCTAATAATACTATTAAGTCGTGACTTCATTCTTAAATATGGTTACTAACATAAAATTGAAAACGAAACAGATTCTTTAATCTAATTCTGATTGCAGATCGTTTTTTAGGCAACTCACCTAATAAGGATTCAACTTCTTTTATCTCTACACCATTAAGTATAAACTGTAATTTATCGCGAACAAGTGCTTTTATATTTTGCAATATATTTTCGTCTGCTTTGGACCATAAACGGTTAGATCGACAAACCATTAATGCCAAATCTGAATTTGACATCAACTCTGATGGATAATTTTGTTCTAATAAATTAGGTAATTCAATTATAACATAATCTGGTCTATGATTAAATTTAAGGGCAGGTTTAAAACTAAATTCTTTATAATTCTTAACTCCTATATAATCTCCGGTTACCTTATATTCTGCATACTCCAAAGAATTTAAAGTGCTTTTTGTTTGGGACAAAAAAGGATGCGAATAATCTGTTCTTGGATCTTGATAGCCAAAAATCTTGTATAACCAAGGTGAACCAGAAGGCTCATACTTAGGCTTTTTTTCATTAGAATGATTTAAGACTAAAACTGTATGGCCAGATGCCTTTAACCTTTTCGCAATAGTACGAGAAATTACAGTTTTACCTTCATTAGCTCTAGTGCTAAAAACTGTAATAAGTTTAGGTGATTTCAAGGTGCTCTGAGATCTAAACGCAATGTCCAAATTCTGCATAATGAAATCCATCAATCTTTGTTGAATTTTTTCCAAATCAATATTAGGTGGGGCTTTAAAGATTTTGGGAATCATTCCCATTGAATTTATACCCAATTTTTCCTTTGCATTTTCTTCATTCTTTAAGGTATCATCAAAAAATTCCATGAACAAAATACATGCAAGTATCAATATTCCTGTTAATAATACAATTGCGACTATTATGAATTTTCTTTTAGATGGAATCGGTTTTAAGGGAAAATAGGCTGGGTCTACTGCAGTTAAATTACTCGTTAATTGTGTATCTTGATACCTTAGTTTAGCAAGATTAAGCCCATGAAGAATTTCAAGATACTCTTGTTCAGCTACTTCAATTTCTCGTTCAATTCGTTTCAAATTTGCTCCAGCTGGTGCATAGGTTGCAAATTGTTCTTTTATTGTTTTGTTTTGGGTATCCATCACAGAAAGTTTCGCTTTTAGATCTTCAGATTCAACAACTTTATCAACCCAATCTGGAAGTACTTCTTTAATTGGTACACCTTCTGTTGTGTTCTGAAATGTATAGAGCTCGTCAACATTAGTTTTAATTTCTACTTGAAGATCTTTTACTTGTGCTCTTAATTTGGCTAATTCTTTTGATGATGCTTCATTACTTGTTCTTGTTTCTAACATTCCTATTTTATAGTTGAGATCACCAAGACGCTTTTTACTATCTACGATAACATTATTTTTTTGTTGTATTAAATCTTGTATCGCCAGTTTGTCTTCTAGACGTTTAACGGAAGCCTTTGAGCCTGCCAATTGAGCCAATCCTTTATTGTACTCTACATCCATATCTTCTTTTACTATTGCAATAGCCTTACTTTGTTCGTAGTAATTAATGATATTATTATCCTGATTAAATTTGAGTAATTTCTGTTCGATACCCTTCAACTTGTCTTCAGATCGTTTCAATTGTGATTCAAAATATTTAACCACTGCATCAGAACCATTTTCTTTTAAATTTTTATAGCGCTTGATACAAACTTCAGTGTAGATTTTTAAGGTTTGCTGACAAATTCCTGGATCATAAGTTTCATAACTTAACTTTACCAAATCACTAGAAGAAATTCGCTCAACCTTAACTTTTGAAATTGCTTCTATTGAATAATGAGGATGATTAAAACTTAAAAGTGAATACACAAAGTTTGAATTATCTCGTTTCATGATATCCGATAAGTACGATATTATTTCTTCGGTGTCGATATTTCCATTACTTTCTAAAACCTCCTTTCGTGATAAATATGTCTTAATTTCTTCCGGTATAAACTCTTGCAACTCTTCAAAAGCTTCTTCTGAAATAAATCTCTTGTTAGGTTTTTTTAATGATAAATGTTGGCTTAATAATCTTATTGCTACCTCTTCCTGAGTTTCTCTAGACTTAATAATATTTATGAGATTGTCAAATGCATTATTGGCTGCCAAATAATTAAACCTCTTATCCATTTGTATTGAAGAACCTGAGGCAATACCAGTGTAAAGTATTGTATTTGAATAATAAATTCTAGTAGGGTTACTTGTGAGTAGAATAGCCAATAAGCCAAAAAATAACGGGATAATAGTCAAAATACCCTTATGCTTAATTATTAATTTGACGAAATCAATTGGTTTCATTTTCCTCTAATTTTAACTAATTAATTGATCATTAATCCTGTAAGATTTTCAAGCAGTTTTTTTGCAACAATGAGATCCGATTTGGCTTTTTGAAACTCCTTAGCAACTCCAGAGGTGATATCCGAAATTCTTATGTATTCATAGATTTCAATTTGACCATTGGTAAATTCTTTCTTAGCCATTTCCATATTTACTTTGGCATCACTTAAATTAATGGCCTGTATTTCCAAAATATTTTGCCTTAAGATCAAGTCTTCATAGTATCTAATTACAGTTTCCTTTATTTCGTCCTCTTGAAACTTTACTAGGTTTTTGGCTTGTGAAAGTTCAGACTTTGCTTGTTTTATGTCTGAATTTCGATTTAAAATATCAAATACTGGTATTTTTAAATATAACCCTATACCGTAATTGGTTTGTTGAGTCGTACTTGCCAATGTTACTGTATTTGGTCCATTTATATTGTTTGAGAAGTTATCAAAAGTACCATACCTCGTGTCTGCTTGAACTCCAAAATTTCTCGTCCAATTTCTACGCTTAGATTTAAGGTTCGCTTGTTTTACTTCAATTTCATTTTTTCTGTATCCAAGCATTCCATTGTTTGCTAAAGCAGAATCTATAAGTATTTCAAGATTTGGAATTAACAGCCTATATGATTCGACAGAAGAAATAGATGCAATACTATCGTTTTCTTGTGCAAACATAGAAGCTGATATAAAATATACCATTGCTAAAATTTTCAATAAAATTCTCACGAGCTCATATTTTTTGATTACTATTATTTCCTGTATGAAACAGTACAAACTTAAATCGTGAGGGGCGCGAATAATTCCTTATTTCGATAGATGAACAGTAAGTGTAGATGAGTAGCTAATCAAAATTGTTAAAGCACTACTTTTTTAAAAATACAGTACATTTTGATATACGTTAATTTACAATTGATTTACACTGTGCTTTTTTGAAATAGCGCGGGAATAGTTCTAAGTAGAATGCCCATATCATACCAAAATGAGTAATTTTTCTTGATAAAATAATCGGCGTATTTATTATCTAATGCTATGCGCTCTTCTTCAGACATAGCACCTCCTTTACCTCGTAATTCTACTTGCCAAAGACCTGTTATTCCCGCCGGTGCCAAAAATCGTTTTGATAGCTGATCTTGCGTTAATAATTCTGCTTCGTACACTGGTAATGGTCTATTCCCAACTAATGACATATCTCCTTTAATAACATTTATTAATTGAGGAAGTTCATCTATACTCGTATTACGAATAAATTTACCAATTCTTGTTATTCTTGGATCGTCTTTAATTTTAATAAAACTTGAGTTACTATTTTGAATATTCTTTTTTTGAATGTTGAACATAAAATCACATATTTTATCAATTCCTTCATACTTTATTGGAGAACAGTATTCGCCTAAAGGAAGCTTGCTACACCTTGGACAACTCGTATTCATTTCCATGGTAAGCAGATTTTCTTGTTTATTATATTGATTCATCTTTTTGGCCAAGTCTTGAAGTTCTCGATCCGCACCTATTCTCATTGATCTTAACTTATAAAAATCAAATGTTTTACGACCTACTCGTTTCGCGACATAATAAACCTTACCTTTTGATTCTAGACGAATAGCTAACATTATTAACAGTAATATTGGCGATAGAATAGTTAAAATTATGGACGCTACGGTTACATCAAAAACTCGTTTCGAGAAAGGTATTTTGTATTGACTAGATTGATACTTTGCAATATCCTTATTTTTATCTTCGAAAAATTGTTCAACTAAGGTAATTGCTCTTTTTATTACATGATCCGTAGCTATATTATTAGCCACAAAACAATCGTTTATACCAATTTCAAATGCTTTTTTAAAAATCGAAGCATGATACTCCTCAACTAATAATACAAATGGTAAATGAGGGATATCAGTATTAGTCTTGATTTCATTGTAAAGAAAAACTCCATTACTTCCAGGAAGGTTATAATCTGAAATGATTATATCAATATCGTTATCATCTTTAAGTATATTAATTGCTTCAATACCATTGCGCTTTGCCACAATTTGTACATCCAAATTGATTGAATAAAACTCTGAGAAGGCTATGTTTTCCCCTATGTATAAAATAGTCATATCTTAAATTTTAGATAAAAAGAAGAATCATTATAGTTTAGCAGATTTCTTCACCATGTAGCGGAATAGTGTATTGGAAATAAATTTTTCTTAACCAACTCCTCTAATTCTTCTGGATTAAAGGGTTTAGTCAAATAATCTTGAGCTCCTAATTTGTAACATTTCACGCGCTCCTTGCTTTCAGATCTTCCCGATAACATAATGACCGGAGTATGTTTAGTATACCCACGTTGTCTTAACTGCTTTAAAAATTCAAAACCATCCATTTCTGGCATTTGTATATCACTTATTATTAAATCTGGGAGATTACCATCTAACAATTTAAGAGCTTCTTTACCGGAACTTGCTGAATTAATAAGGTATCTCTCTCCTAAAAAAAATTCAAGTAAAGCTACCATTGTAATTTCATCATCTATTACTAATATTTTTTTCTTCATGACACCTAGTTATTTTGATTTATAAGTTCTTTAAAGAATAATATAGTTTTATCTAAGCCTTCATCAAGTTGGATTTTAGGCTCCCAGTTCAATTCTTTTTTGGCCAATGTTATATCTGGTTTCCGCATCAAAGGATCGTCTGATGGTAACGGTTTATAAACTATTTTGGATTTAGAGTTTGTTTTTTCTATTATCTTTTCGGCTAATTCAATAATTTTAAATTCGTCTGGATTTCCCAGATTGACTGGACCAGTAAAAGAATCATCTGTATTCATGGTTCTAATCATTCCTTCAACTAAATCATCAACAAATTGAAAACTCCTTGTCTGCTCACCATTACCATAAACAGTTATCTCTTGATTTCGTAATGCCTGTACAATGAAATTAGAAACTACTCTACCATCGTTGGGATGCATTCTTGGACCATAAGTATTAAATATTCTCACGATCTTAGTTTGCACTTTATTCTGATTTTTGTAATCATTAAATAATGTTTCTGCCGCTCTTTTCCCTTCATCATAGCAAGAACGTTCTCCTATAGGATTTACATTTCCCCAATATGATTCAGTTTGAGGGTGCACTAAAGGATTACCGTACACTTCACTTGTAGATGCTTGTAAAATTTTGGCATTAACTCGTTTTGCCAGCCCTAACATGTTAATAGCCCCCATGACAGATGTTTTTATAGTCTTTATAGGATTATATTGATAGTGAATTGGGGAAGCTGGACAAGCTAGGTTATAAATTTCGTCAACCTCAATTAGATATGGGTTAATAACATCATGACGAATTACTTCAAAATATGGGTAATGTTTTAAGTGGAGGATATTGTCCTTCTGACCAGTAAAAAAATTATCTAAACAATACACCTCATGCCCTTCAAACAGCAATCTTTCACAAAGATGGGATCCTACAAATCCTGCACCCCCGGTGACCAGTATTCTTTTTTTATCCATGTTTTTATCGGTTTATAGCTTAATTAATAAATATTTACCGCTTAAACCTTTAATTCCAGCACCTCTAGGTTTTGTTTTTGGGTTTCAACACCAATGCACGTGTATTGGTATCCTAAAGCATCCATTTCCTCAATGTCGTAAATGTTTCTTCCATCAAATACAATCGGATATTTCAATAAACATTTCATTATTTTGAAGTTAGGAACCCTAAATTCAGACCATTCTGTTAACACCGCTAAACAGTCGGCATCAATTAAGGTCTCATACTGGTCGTCATTATAGTAAATTGAATCACCAAAATGATGTTTAGCCTCTTTTAATGCCACGGGATCATATGCTCTAACTATTGCTCCAGCATTCAATAGTTTTTTTATTATTTGTATTGATGGTGCCTCACGCATATCATCTGTTTCTGGTTTGAATGATAACCCCCAAATTGCAACAGTTTTACCTTCAAGATTACCATTGAAATGAGATCTTATTTTATTGAATAAGACTACCTTCTGAGCATTATTAACAGACTCAACAGCTTTTAAAACTTGTAATTCATAACTATTTTCACTAGCTGTTCTTATGAGTGCTTGTACATCTTTTGGAAAACATGACCCGCCGTAACCTATACCAGGATATATAAATTTTTTTCCAATACGTGAATCCGAACCTATGCCTTCTCTAACATTATTAATATTCGCACCAACAATTTCGCAGAGATTAGCGATATCATTGATAAAACTGATCTTTGTGGCTAACATTGCATTTGCAGCGTACTTCGTCATTTCGGCAGAAACGATATCCATAAAAATAATTGGATGTCCATTTAATGTAAAAGGTTTGTATAATTTTTTAAGCAACTTTTCAGATCGCTTGCTTTCAGTACCTATTACAATGCGATCAGGTTTCATAAAATCATCAATAGCAGCTCCCTCCTTTAAAAATTCGGGATTGGAAGCTACATCAAATGTAATTTTTACCATTCGATTATCTAATTCCTCCTGAATTGCATGCCTGACTTTTTTTGAAGTACCAACAGGAACTGTACTTTTTGTTACAATTAGTTTATAGTTGTTGATATACTTACCACATGCTCTTGCAACGTCAAGAACATGTTTTAAATCTGCACTTCCATCCTCATTTGGTGGGGTGCCTACACTAATAAATATGGCCTCAGCATGCGAAATAGTTTCTTCTATATTAGTTGAAAAATCCAAACGTTCTTTAGAAATATTACGTTTAATCATTTCTTCCAAACCTGGCTCATAAATTGGTACAATACCTTGCCTAAGATTTTCAATTTTTTTATGATCTATATCTACACAAACAACATTAATTCCTACTTCAGAAAAACAAGCTCCCGTAACAAGACCAACATAACCGCTACCTACTATCGCTATTTTCATAATTAAATTTTTTATTATCAGTGAAGCAAACTTAATTCTGAAAGGACTCCAATCATGTATATTTCGATGGATAAACCTTTAGTGTAGACCAATGGAAGCCTATATTTGATACATTACCACTATGATCAAGAATTTAGATTTTAAGAATCTGGACTATTATTTTTATGATGTCACATGTATTGGTTACATGAAATAAAACAGCTGAAATTTGATTTAAATAATATATAAATAAAAAGGCACAAGATCTTCTTGTCCCTTTCTACCACTACTATTAATCTACATTCACAAAATCTAGTATGAATATGTGCGAAAGGTAAAATATAATAAGTATTCCTTTTATTAAATACTTTTATTGGAACTTAAGTTAAGTTGAATTACAGTTTAATATAGACGAATGGTTTTAAAGCAAATTTAATCGTTTCATAAGTTCGGGACGATTGGAACGACTAACAGGTATAACATCTCTTTTTATAAGCACACTATTGTCCTCAATATCGATTATTTTATTGAAGTTAATTACATAAGAACGATGAACTTTCAAAAACAAATTATCTGGTAATTTCTCCTCTATTTTCTTTAATGTAGAATGAACGGTATAATTTTTATCTTCCGTTTTAATTAAAATATAATCTCCTTTAGCTTCTACTAAATAAATACTAGGTATTTCTATTTTTATTAATCGCCTATCTATATTAACATACAAATCATTGCCTGAAGTAGTCTCGACATTTTCGCTTGAAGAAGTGTTTGGCGTAGCCATTACAGGAGTTGACTCTGCCTTTTGAATAGCCTTTAAAAATCGCTCTGGTGTAATTGGTTTTACTAAATAATCTACAATACAGTCGTACTCGAATGCTTGAATTGCAAAGTCAGTATCAGATGTTGTCAATATTATTTTAGGTGGATTTTTCAGAGTCTCTATAAAATCGAAACCAGTGAAATCGGGCATATGAATATCTAAGAAAATTAGATCAATCTCATTCTGATTTAAATATTTTATCGCCTGAATTGCATTTGGAAACTCTTCAATCACGGCTAGACTTGGTACATAACTACTTAACTGGCTAATAATAGTCCTTGCAGTAGCTTCATCATCAATAATAATACAATTCATAAAGTAGGTTTATAGGTTATCTAAAAAATTTGTCATGTTTACCAAAATAGCTTCAAACTCCTCTTGCCCATCTCTACGTCCAATTTCGAGATTATTTTCAAAATTCACTGCTACTTCATAACCGCTAACTAGTCCTAAAATACTAATTTTATGTTTAAGCTTATGCACATTCTTAGCGGCCTCTTTATAATTGTTGGCTTGAATATTAAGGTAATACACATCTTTCTCTTGTGGCAATTCTTTTTTTATAATATCAATTATTTTCTTCTCAAAAGTTTCATCACCTCCAGACATGCCATAAATATATGATAAGTTAGGTTGTTCCATAATTATTTTCTTAGTGTAAAATAAAAGGTTGTTCCCATACCTTTTTCAGATTCTAACCAGAGTTCACCTTCGTAATGAGAAACTATTTTCTTAACTATTGATAAGCCAACACCAGTGGCTTCTTTGTTATTGTTAAGCGTATGAAATATCTTAAATATCTTATCATGATACTTTGAATCTATACCTGCACCGTTATCCTTAACCGAAAATTCAAATTTCTCATCATACTCCTTAACATCAATTTCAATTAGACCGTTTTCTTTATCATTATACTTAATGGCATTACTTATAAGGTTTTGAAATAATTGCTGCATCTGTACACTATCAGCCATAACTATAGGGAGTTCCTTTAAGATCTTTAGGGTAATATGATCAGGAATGAGCATTATTTGCCCAATTTCGTTCAAAAGGTTATTAAGATTAATTTCACGATCATCGAAGCCGTCATAACCAATACTAGAATACTCTAAAACACTAGCGATTAAATTTTCCATTTTCTCCAGAGTGGATTCAATCAAATCAAAATTCTTATTAGTTATATCATCTAGCTTACCTTGGTTATCTTCACGTATCCAACTAATTAAAGCATCGATACTTCTAAGCGGTGATTTTAAATCGTGCGATACCATATGTGCATATTCTTGTAGTTCGTCATTACTTCTCTCTAGTTTGTCAAGTAATAACCTATTCTTCAGTTCAATTTTTTGTTTTTCTCTTAAATTGATCGCACTATAGAGTTGCATTGATACTATACTAGCAATACTTTGAAGGATCTCTAATTGCTTCTGATTAAAATAATTTTTACTAGCATGTTCGGAGTCAATAATACCTATGACCTTGTCATCATAAATTATTGGAACCGTTATTTCTGACAGCCTTTGCTGGTCATCTACAATATATCTCTTGTCGCAGCTGGTATCATTAATGATTTCTGAAATTCCAGTTAAAGCAACTTTTCCAACAATGCCTTCCCCCAAAGGAATTGTAATTTTATTTTCAATTTCATTCTTAGCATTGATCTTTTGTCCATATGCAGCAATCTGTTCAAGTACCTTCTTCTTATCGTCCAAAATATATATTACACAATCATTTGTTCCTAAATATCCTGATATGCTACCTGTTATTTCCCAAGCTATTTCATATATATCAACTTTCCCTAAGATGCTTCTTGCTACTTCATTTATCATTTCGATAGTCAAACTCTTTTCTCTGTCTAAAGTTATATCTCGAACAATGCCTTGCATTGCAATTGGAACACCATTCTTATAAATAATACTTGCGTTAACATGAACTAACTTTTGTACTTTTTTGTTTGTGTTAATTTTAATAATGAAATCGGTAATTGACCCCTCATTAAGAAGATCTTCAAACTTTATATTGGTTTTCTCAAAATCTGATGGGTCTATTAAGTCCATTATATGCATGTTGGAATAACCATTCTCAAAATCCAATAATCTTAAAGCAGCATCATTCAATTTTAGAATATTACCTTTTAAATCGCTGATCACATATGCATCAACAATGTTCTCAAAAACACCCTGAAGTTGCGAAGAGGTTTGGCTATAGAGCTGGGTAAGTTCTTCATGAGACTGTTCTAGCTTTTTATTAACTTCATAAAGCTCAGTAGATTTTTTTTCAAGAATTTTCTCGGCAGCTTTTCTAGAATTACGTTCACGAGCTAACGCTCTTTTTAATATGTCTAATTCTTTTTGACTCATTCATTATCTACTGTTTATTGATTACATAACGCACTATGGTACCCTCTTCATTTAATTTTTCAATTGCAATATCAACAGGAACTTTGAAAAGCTTGAAAATTTCTAACATAAGCCCTTTTCCAAGCATATATAAAGCTCTACTAGATTTATAGACCATAATCATTTTGGTATCAGTTCGCTCTTCTAATTCGAATGTTGGGAACTGTGCGTCTGGATAAATCTTCCTAACTTCAACATGAATATGATTTTCTATAGACGCAAGTAAATCCATAGGATTTTTGTAATGACTGACTAAATTGGGGTATGATTTAATTAAAACGGCAAATAAATGTTCGGAATATACCAGTAACAAATCGTCAACAGATATATCCGTATTATTACTAAGGTGTGATATAAGTTGAAGCATTTCACCAAATTCATAGGTACCTACAGAAGTATATATACCACCAGATTCTAAATCAGATTGTTCTATAATTTTATCCACCATAGTCAATCCAAACTTCTTTTCAACCAATTCTAAAAACTCGGTAAAAATTATGCCTTTCATTACGCGATTATTAATTCATTTATACTCCAATATGACAATAATTTCTCAATCCTTGAAACATATTCATCATATTTTAAAGGTTTTAATAGATAGCCTGCTATCCCAATTTTGTAGCACTCTAATACATCACGCTTATTCAATGAGGTAGTGAGTACAATGGTAGGAATAAAGTGCAATTGCCTATCACTCTTAAGAATTTTAAGAAACTCTAAGCCATTAATTTTTGGCATATTAAGATCTAATAAAATAATGTTTGGTAAAGAATTTTTATTTTGGAGCATCTCCAATGCTTCTTCACCATTACTAGCATGTAAAATATCGTGGTTTAAATTTAGGGTATCTACTGCTCTTTTTAATTTCATTACTTCAATAGTATCATCTTCAACTAGAAGGATTTTTAAAGTTTTCATTTTTTGCTATCAATATTATGCTCAAAAATAAAATTAGGTAATAAATTAGGTCATTAAATTTAGTCAAAAGGAATTTAAGTAAAGGTGAGTGGCAGATATATATCGATGAACAAATTTGTCCCAACATATAATATATTTGCTTGTACACTAATTGAAGTAATAATGTTGATTAGGCAATTTACTTCCCAATACAAAATGTATTATCTCAATGTTTATAGTGGTTTATATAAATTGAAGTACAAATATGTAATGAATTTTATAGGAATTCAAGCATAACATTATAAATGCTTATTTTTGATCTAGTTGATTGATTTTTATTTTATTATTGTAGGCAAGCAATACAAAGCTTGAATTTACCCGCTATGTCAGGAATCTTAAATGTTATTCTTTGGGCAGCTGTTTTGCAAGGCTTTTTTCTTGCGCTCATATATATTTTTTCGAAAAAATATAAGAGTTTTTCAAATTTCCTTTTGGGAATGTTTCTCATAAGCCTGTTAATAGAAGCTCTTAACACTTTTTTGCCTTATACACACATCGGAACATATAATATTTCGGGATATTTTACGACACCTGAGGTAAAGGTATTTATGCCGCTTTTTTTTATGCATTTTATTTTGGTGAAAATAGGGAGTTCACACAAGTATAAGATGTTTTTAAAATTCAATTATGGTTTTGGTATCCTCGTCAGTGCATTTACTTTGGTTAGTTTATATCTTCATTTTTTCAATTCATCGACCTTATTAAAAAGTTTTGGATTCGAAACACTGGATCAGATTCATTTATATCAGCAGACATATGCTACCTTATTATCAATTTTTGCTATTTGTGTTACTATAAAAGAGACCTATGATTACCAAAAAATCGTAAAACAGGAATACTCAGATTTACAACTATTACAAATAAAATGGTTGTGGCAGATAATAATCATGCTTATTCCAGCAACACTTTTATGGACCATTAATGTTGTAAGGATTTTTTTGAATACAGGATTTTATACGACTTTAGAATTAATTACCTGGGGTTTTGTTGCATTATTTCTCTACTTCTTTAGCTATAAGGCATATCAAAACCCAGATTTATTTAAAAAACTACCTAAAAGTGTACTAAAGGAAAAACCCAGTGCTAAAAAAGTGGGAGATTATAAGTGCACTATAGATCAAAGTCAAAAGATTGTGCAACTAATGCAAGAGGAAGAATACTTTCTCGATCAAGATTTAACTATAAGTCAATTTGCTAAAAGCATAGACATTTCTCCGCGCTTAATCTCTTCTTGCGTAAATAGTAATTTGGGGTATAACTTTAACGAGTGGGTAAACAATTTTCGAGTAGATAAGGCACGCGAAATAATTGAGAACGATAAAAAAAATTCACTTTCTATTGAGGGAATTGGTTTGGATGCTGGATTCAAATCGCGCTCCGCCATGTATGCCGCATTTAATAAGAAACTAGGAAAATCTCCCGGTCATTTTAGGAAAAATCAATAAGCAAATGTCTCTTTTCGTACGGATCGATGTCCTGAATCGTGTAGAAAAGCGCACTTTTGTCCTATATTCAGTATCCAGCACACCTAATGTTTTTAAAGAATAATTGGTCTATCTAATTTTGATTTAATTAATCGAAGAAAGTACTTCTTCACAAATCAAAAAACGATGAAAACATTTCAACCAATTGCTGGAAACAAACGTATCGAAATTGTTGATGCCTTGAGAGGTTTTGCCCTTTTAGGTGTTTTGCTGGCAAACATTTCTTATTCTACTGATACGGCCGTAGCATCAAATTCAGATTCCATATTGACATTCTTGTACCATCTTTTAATAGACAAGAAATTCATAACCATTTTCTCAATGCTCTTTGGTTTTGGATTTTATATTCAGATGACTAGAGCAGAACAAAAAGGTATCAAATTCAAATCTTATTTTCTAAAACGAATGGTACTACTTTTTATTATTGGTTTGATACATTGTTTTCTTATATGGAATGGTGATATTATTATGTCCTATGCCTTTGGAGGTGCATTCTTGCTGATGATTAGAAAGTGGTCCTTAAAGAGACTTTTGATTCTTGCACTAATTTTTAACGTCTTTTTTACCGGAGCTATTTTTATTGGCAATAGCGCTTTAGGTTGGGCTAGCTATAGCTATGATTTTGCGTTATGGGATCAAATGTCGACAACAATTACGTATGTAGAATACTTAAAGATTAACGCCATTGTAGCACCATGGAGTAATTTTATGAGTGATATGCCACTAACGCTATGTTTTACATTTGGTAATATGTTAATTGGGCTTATTTTAGGAAAAACTAAGTACTTTCTATCTCCAAGTAATCTCAAAAGATTGGTCAATTGGTTTATTATTTTAGGTCTTACAGTGGGCTTATTGGCTAGTTATACCTATTATCAAGTCATATCTGGGAAACTGGAACTTGATATTCCGCAATTATGGATTCCGTTTGCAATAGTCATTGGCATGTTATTACAGAGTATGGCTTATATCTCTCTTTTCCTAAAACTTTTCAGGTCAAATGAAGGTAAGAAGCTATTATCATGGTTCAAGTATGTTGGCAAAACAGCACTTACCAATTATATTATGCAGTCTGTTTTTTATATCACAGTCATTTTCCATTGTACAGGCTTATTCAAATTGTATGGAACGATTACGATGGGAGAAACCCTCCTGCTGGCTTTAGTATTATTCGTTCTACAATCTATAATGTCATATGTATGGCTAAATAATTTTAAGCAAGGACCTATTGAATACATCTGGAGAAAATTGAGCTATCAATCAAAACAACATCGTCATGAAGCAAATTAGTTATTTATTCATGCTACTATTTTCTATTTCAGTATTTGGACAAGAACACATCACAGAGAATGTCAAGCTTAAAAGTGGAAAGCAAATAATAACCGGAATTTAAGTTAAATCGAATAATCTTTAATATGATGGCCAAACTATTTAGAAAATATAGGATCCGAACGCTGCTCAAAAATAAATTTAGCAAATACTTATTATATGCCATTGGGGAAATCTTCCTGGTGGTAATAGGTATCCTTATTGCTTTAAAAGTTAATAATTATAATGAATCTTTAATAAAGGAAAACACCGTTTCTATTTATTTAGAAAATTTTGTTGAAGATCTTAAAAAAGATCAAGACGTAATGAGAAACGTAATTATCACCCATAGTTTTAGATTTCATTCAATGCAATATTTACTTTCTCAAGTTGGGGAAGACATCTATGATCCCACAAACGATGAGATTTTTATGCCTGAATATATTCCAAGTGATATTTGGGCGAAGGAAATTCCAGAGAATTATGACAGAGAATTTATTAATCTAGCGTTTTTGTGGACACATAGATCTACTACTCAGAACCTGAATACATCAACTTTAGACGAATTAAAAAGTATAGGTATATTTTCTTTTATAGATAATCATGAACTTAAGACTGCTATTAATGAATATTACGAATATTGGTCACATCGTTTAGGAGATCAAAATCAAAGCAAATTTTATGCTCAAATAGATGAATGGGAAAGCTCATTAGGACAAGAAGGGCTATTTACAAGTATGTTTTCAGAATTAGATGATCCCCTGTATGTGATTCGAGAAAACAACAGTCGTATATATTTATTGAAGAAATTAATTCGTGAATCCGCTTGGATTGTTGAAGTAGCAAACGGCGTTATAGATTTTTCTCAAGGTTTGACTGAATATATTGAAGATAGTTACTTGTAGAAGAATAGCCTTATTGTCTATATTCGAATACTGAAGGTAATTCTTGTTGCTTATGGTATCTCCATCTCCTAGCCTTACTGGCACAAATAGGTTACAAAACCTAAGTTACTTTTCGCTGTAGAAAGTGCATTATTCATCACGTTGGTAGAACAATTTACTTCCCGATACAAAATATATTATCTCAATTTTCATAATGGTTTCTCATTATTGAGTTACAAATAGGGAACAAATTTTGAAGGTATCCAACCTCCTTATAAAGTTCTCCTGTAAATGCATATTTGATTCGCATGATATGGTAATAACTTAAATTAAAATTATAGGATATAATTTATTATCTTAAAGGGAGTGGAATGATGTTAATTGTATTATAAATAATATGACTCCTATTAAATCTTTTGAACAAGTTATACTTGATAATACAACAATTCCTGAATGTCAATTATCTGCAAAGACCAAGTTTAAATGGGCTCTTAGTTTTACCAAAGACTTCATTCTTAGAAAGAATCAAAGGTATCATAAAGATCAGCGATTAAATGAATCGCTATTAAAGGAGTTTACATTTAAGAACAACACGGAATATTTTGAACCTATCTCATTACCTGAAGTAGCCACAATTGATATACCAGCAAAAAGTTTTTCCAGATGGCGTAAAAAGGTGAATATGCCCATAGTGCTGAGAGGTTATATCAAAAACTCCGATGCTTGTAGGCACTGGTCTAAATCGTGGTTGACAGCGAATTATGGAAACAAAAAAGTTCAATGTATTCCACCTGATATTCCCAGTTTAATTGGTGAGGAAGTAAAGTTAGAAACCGTGACGATTAGTGATTTCTGCAACTCAGATAAATACCACAATTACTACATCAACAATCATCATTTACTCTTCAAGAAAAAAGACTTTTATGAATCCTGCAACGGAAAAAAAATAGAAGCTCTTCGAGGGAGCAGACATCTAATTGATCAATGGTTTATCTCCCGATCGAATCAAACGGGAACTTCCTTACATTGCGCAAATGGCGACAACATCTTTCTAAATATAAAGGGGCGCAAAGAATGGCATTTTATTCATCCTTCATTTACTCCTTTACTGTCTCCAATTTTAAGCAAATATGGGGTTTATGCGGTCGCCGGCGTAGAAAAATCGCTGTTAAGCAAATGGGATGCCATTAAAGAAATATATCCATACTTTATATTCATACCCGTTTACAAAGTTGTTCTGGAAGAGGGTGATGTTTTATTTAATCCACCTTGGTGGTGGCATTCAGTAAGAAATCTGGAAAATTTCACCGTTGGTTGTGCCACGCGGTATCTGGCACCTGGAAAAGCTAGTAATGTTCCTGTATTTCACTTCGGACAAATGATTGAAGCCATAAGGCATCCCATAAAATCCATTTACCCTCAAACCTTGAGAATGCTATTTTTCAAAGGTGTAAATAGCGGATTGATCAATTCAATTTTCTCCAAAAAATGAGGTTGCTACATATATTTTTTAAAGCATATTAAAATCAGTACCGGCGCTAAAATTAAATCTACCGCGAGGGCAAATATTACGATCATGGCTGTAAATATTCCGAGTATAGAAATGGTCACAGTAGTTGACTTTATTAAAACCAAAAATCCTCCAATCAAAATAATACTTGTCGCCAAGATGGCCTTTCCGCATTCCTTTTGCGCAGAATAAATAGCTTCGCGCTGACTTTTGCCATTTTTTCTTTCCCATTGATACTTACTCAAGAGATGAATAGTATCATCTACTGCGATGACAAAACCAATGGTAAAGATTAATGATATTTCACCTCTAAGCTCCAGGCCGGTAAATCCTAGTATTCCTGCGGTTACCAGAATGGGTATAAAGTTTAAAATCATTGATAATACCATAAGCGCAACATTCCTGAATATCAGTCCTAAGGTCAATGCTACCACTAATATGGCCAATAACAGACCTAAAAGCATGTTCTTAATACTTTTTTCCTGAGATAGGTCCATCAGATAATCAATCCCTGAAATACGCATTTCAACTAAATCTGTATCAACAAATTGTCGCACATTGTCAAGTACTTCTTGATGTAACTTTTCGGCATCATGCCTTCCCAGCATTTTTGTTTGCGCTTTAAACTTAAATATTGTTTTGGTTTCATTAAACAGATAATTATTTCTATTATACCGAGAGAAGTGTTTCTCGAACCTAGTGATATCCCTGGCTGTAACATCCTCAGTGAAAAATGATTTTTTGGATGGGTGCAATGCTTTGCTGATCGTAGCATAATATAAAAGAGGCGACTTAACTGAGTTAAGTTGACCGTGATTGGCGAGATAATTATGAACTTCTTTCAGACTATTTAAAATCTCTGGCTGATTTAATGCATTTTCACCTCTGGCAACACATACTAGTTCAAATGTTCTGGACCCTCCAAAATTTTCTTCGAAAAAGGAATGCTCTTTTTTAAGTTCACTATCCCGCGGTATTTTATATTCCACGCTATTGGTGTTTATAAACAATATACCGGAGAAACCGATCATAACTAAGATTAGCGTAGCATATAATACCTCTTTTGGTTTTTCTTGAACTTTGGTCGTTCTTTTGAATATCCAATCAAAGAAATTATTGAAACTCTTGCTTATGGAGAACAATCCATTGGAAAAACCATTAACAAAAAAGGCCGGAATTAAAACGATTGTCAGGAAAAAGGTGAACATAACAATAATTCCTGATTCCAATCCGAGATCCTTCATAGCCTTCATCGGGGATACAAGAAGTGTAAAAAATCCTACGGCAGTTGTTATGGATGTGATAAAGGTGGTCCACCCTATTTCATTCAAGGCTATTTTTGTGGCAGTTTTAGTTGATTTTCCGAGATTTCGCTCCGCATCATATTTTATAGCCATATGAATAACATCTGAAACCCCTACAATTAAAATTATAGTCGGAAAAATGCTCGACATCATTCCCAGTGGCCTTCCCAAAACAACCATCCCGCCTAAAAATATCAGTATTGCAGAACTGACTACCACTAAAGGGAATAAGATGGCTAAGGGTCTTTTAAAAATGAAGAGCAGTGCCATTAAGAGAAACGTCAATAACCAAAAAACGAAGCTCTGAAACTCTTTAAAGAGCAGTTGCTTGAACGAATACTCTATATGTTTTCTACCCCATAAGTGAGTCGTAAGCGAAGGAAAACCATGTCTTATTTCACCTATTGAATGAAAAAGTTCATCCATTTCGTCCTTATTGAGTTGCTCAACCAATTCTATCCAATAAAACAAGGTAGTGCTGTCTTCATTGATAAAGAGATCGGTGACCTCGGTGTCTTTGAATATTTTTGTCTTATAGGACGATACTTCGTTATTCCTGTCTAATTTCAAATAGGGTAACTCGATAAGACCTAGAAGAGTCTTCATCGGATATTTTAAATCTGTAAGGCCTCTAATGTCTTTAATAGTTGAAATTTGTTTCAAACTATCTGTGAGCTCCAAAACTTTATGTAAGAACGAATCATCAAAAACTCCATCTTCATTATAGATAGCCAGCAAAACTAAATGCTCCTCAGTTTTTATTTCCGATTTTACACCTTCATAAAACCGATAATCCTGATCATTTTTATGAAAGTATTGGCCCGAATCCGCATTTACTTCAATACTGGAGGATTTTGTCGCAAAAAAGGCGGTAATGGCCAGGATGAGACAAAGTATTATATACCTGTATTTAATTAGATACGCCACCATTTATAAAGCAAAGTATTCTTGATTATTTTAATTAATCTAATATTTTGAAGCCAGGATACAAACAAAATTACTCCACTTGAAAAATACATTTGTATGAATAAATCCTGCATTATTTAATAGTTCAAGATTCTTCCCTAAACTAAAGGGTAACATCACATTCTTTAAGCGTTCCTTTTTCGTATTTATTTCTTCCTTGGTAAAATGATTTTGCTTCCAAGATTCATGCACATTCATATAAAACTCCTGTTCATCCGGCCGCTCAAAAGTGATTTTTTCACACAAAATGAAATGCCCACGAGGTTTTAACCTATTATATATTTTCTGAACTAATGATTGTCGTTTTTTTGGGGCTATAAATTGTAAAGTAAATGCTGCAACTACAAGGTCTACCGCTTGAAAATTGAATGATTCAACTTCGTCGTTATAAAATGTTGCATTTTTTATGTTTGAGCATTTAGCCTTAGCCTTCCTTATCATTGGTAAAGATTTATCTAAACCAATATATTTTATGTTTTTTTTCTCATTTTCGTTGTGAATACTCCTAATAATATTTCCAGTCGCTGTTCCCAAATCGTACACCAAACTATTATCTGACAGCAAGGTTTTGGACATGATGCCAATTAACTCTTGAATTTGCGAATAGCAAGGTATCGACCTTTTTACATGTGTATCAAAAATAACTGAAACATGTTCGTCAAACTTCCAGTCATCTGTTCTGGTCAATACTATTTTTTCAAGATCTTTTGAGCTCATACTTTTTAAACTATAACCATTTTCTTGTCTGGGATCTATATCTTTCATATTCGTCACCGTGTAATTTCTTCAAATGTGCTTCCTCTAGAAAAATTCGAATTGAAAAAATCAGATGAACCAAAATAACAATAGTAAAAGTGACCATGTTGGGTGTAACTAAAAATAATCCAATTGTACTTAGGAACATTCCCAAAGCAATTGGGTTTCTTGACACACTATAAATTCCATTAGTTATCAGTGTCCCCTTTTCTTCAGTTGCGTCTATCCCTATACGCCATGCTTGCTTTAATTGTATTTGAGACATCCTAGTCAAAAACAGCGACACCATCAAAATCAAAACTCCAACAAATTTCAGATACTTTATGCTTAAATAACTTATTGGAACGAACAGATAATAAAATTTTGGGAAAAAGGAATACGTTAATATGTTTAATAATAGGCAAAAAAATATGGCATTACGATAAACCTGTAATCTGTACATTATGGTATCTTTCTTAGTTACCACTCTTGGGTCAAAATTATACTTCCTTTTAAACGACTTAATATTGAAAACATATAATACCAACATGTAGATTAAAAAATATACGATTAAAAATATCCTATAGAATACATTTTCTTCCATCATTTATGAGTTTAATTTATATTATTGAGTTCATGTTCTTTCACTATAATTTCTCTGATTTTGGCGTCAACCTTCTTAGGACAAATCAGTGCTGCCCTTCTTACTTTAAGAGGCTCATGATTGACTTTGACATCAAACTTCTGAAGTGATCGTATCATCGTTAAAAAGATGACCATTATGGCGTAATGATCACCAATACATTTCCGATTACCCCAACCAAAAGGCATAAAATGATGTTTTGGTCTTTTACTTGCCCGAGCTACCATAAACCTTTCGGGCATAAAAGAATTAGGTTCCTCCCAAAACTCTGAATGTCTGTGAACATTGAAAAGTGAAATACAAACCGATTTACCCTTAGGAATGGTATACCCATGCGTTTTAAAATCAACCTTTGCCTTACGCCAAATCGAAAATGCAACTGGATACAACCTCATGGCTTCGAATATTATCGAAGTTGTTATTGGAAAGTCTTTATAAAAATTAGGAGTGAATTCATAATCATTTGGCTTCGATCGTATTTCATCGACTAAACTTTTATAATACTGAGGGTTTTCGCCGAGGGTATACCAAATCATTGACAGGCTGCATGAAATAGGAAAATACCCTCCGGCAAGCATTGTTTTCATTTCATCTAACATCACCCTTCGCTCATAATCTGATGAAGTGTTTTTGTCTAATGCACCCATTAAAACTCCGGCCATATCATTCAATTCAAGGCCAGTCGAATATCGATGCGATATCATCTCCTCGAGAATATGATCAATTTGTTTTGATATGTCTTTAAGTTTTAAATGCATGGGTGTGGGAACCCAAAGCGGTGTGTAAAACGGAAATCCTTCGGCGATATAGGTAGTTCCTGTTCTTACAATTTTTTTAATTTTACCAACCCATTTGCTAAGGTCATAATTGAACAATATTTTACCTGATGTCCTAATGGCCAAGGTACCCATCAAGTCGGCAATATCAATAGTATGCTGCCGATCGGAATCCTTCGGCAAGGTATCAAGAACTTTATCAATCTCATGTAGTGTACTATCTAATAATTGATGAAGGTTCTTATGACTAAATATTGGGTTGAGCAGCCTTCTTTGCGAAGACCATAAGGTACCCTGGCTCGTCACCATTCCATGACCAAATACTGTTGTTACTCTGCGACCAATAAAATCTTTTTGTGAAAAATCCTTTTGGTCCCTGTTTAAAATATCCTTAGCAATATCTGGGTGATTGATTAAATAAAAATAGGGGCCGCACTTGACAATGTCTCCGTACGCATTCATCAAATCATGAAAATGAAAGGCAGGAAACTCCGCAGCACCTTTAAAGAATCTTAAAAGCGATGGTCCTCTGATGATACTTTTGATTTCTTTGGTTTCAACATTCATAATTCGCTAGTTTTTTCTGGTACAAGCTGTATTTCTTAATGGGTTTACCACCAATTTTTAGTATTAGAGAATTCATAATCCCATTGGTAGACATTACATATCCCGCTTCAGTTTGAAAAATTTTTTGATGATGTAAGGCATCTGTTATTTTCTTGTATAGAATTAAATCCAATCCGGTGCCCCGATATTTATCATCAATACCTATTATCATTACTCGCGATGAATCAATCGTTTTTCGATATTTTAATACTTTCCAAATTCCAAATGGTAAGAGTTTACCGTTTCGAATATGTTTTAAGACCTGATTGAAATCGGGAACTGCAATAACATAGCCAATCACTTCATCCAACTTTTCTGCAATTAAAGCAAGATCATAAGGCATTATGGACTTTAGCTCTTTTGCCATATGTTCGAATTCCTCTGTATTCAAAGGCATAAAACCCCAGTTTTTCTCATTGAATTTGTTGTAGGCTACTCTAAGTAATTTTATGTCACTGTGATACGATTTGGAAGACATAGGTCTAATTTTTACGCCCTTTTTTTCTAACCTCTGTGCCGCCCTTTTCATAACGTTAGCATATTTATCAAATTGGGGTGTACCCACCAAGTGATAGGCATTTAAATCGATGACCTTCTGAAAACCATTTTCCTTTAACAAATCACTGTAGTAGGAGTAATTATAAGGCATATTCACTTGATTTGGATGCTCAAAACCTTTTACTAATAGTCCGCAGGAGTCATTTGTAGTCAGGTTTGTAGGGCCGATCATATTGTTCAATCCTTTGCTCATTAACCAATGACTAACTTTATTAAAAAGTACGTTGGAAACTTGGGTATCATCGATACAGTCAAAAAAACCAAAAAAACCACTGCTGTCCTGATGCCTTTGAATATGCGTGTTATTATAAATGGCTGCTATTCTTCCCAGCATCGAATTATTTTTCTTGTCTCTGGCCACAAATAGCTTAATTTCTGAGTGTTTTAAAAACGGACTTCGTGCATACAACTTATTCTTTACAGTAATATCTAACTCTCCAATATAATTAGGTTCTTTAGCGTATAATCTCCTTGGAAAATCAATGAATTCCCTTATTCCTTTTTTAGTACTTATTTCAAAGACTTCAACCATCTGTTTCTTTTCTTTTTTTTTCAGTGGATCAGTACTTTTTTAGATTTTTGAGTTCCAAAACCTAATTTTTCAATTCGCTTACCTATATCATCAACCTCTGATGCTATAATTTCACCAAATGAATAACTGGCCGTAGAATTCTCAAACCCCATTAACATTGTTTCAACCATACAGGCGAATGCCTGTCCGTCATCTAAATTAAGCCCTGGAGGATATAATATTTCCTGATTAGGCAGCTCGACCACCCCACCCCTTATTACTGTATAGGCATTGTCTTGTAACAAGGTATCGTCACAATTTAGCGGTACTGAAATATCGATAATTACAGTTCCCTCTCTAAAATGATTCTTATTCAAAAAAGCACGCGAATCACTTGTAGCTACTACTACAATATTACAATCATAAAGCTGATCCAGGTTAGTACCAATATCAATCTTACAGGCACTCTGGGACCATTCCTGATATAAATTCCAAAGTGCTGCCAGATTATCGGTAATACCAGTGTTATCTCCTAAAAATTTGTTTACTTGATCATAAATATCATTATCAATCTCTTTCCCCTCGGACAATTCTGAAATAATTATTTTAAGCAATGACCCTGCCTGATGAGTCAGCTTGTTTAGATTCCCGTTGCTTCGGCCCAATAACACTATATGGTCAACGCTATCTACTATTTTAGTAATAATAATCTTTGCTATGTTCCCCGCAGCACCTACGACCCCTACTTTGACTTTACTGCCTTGAAGGGAATCGATCGCATACTTCAATTTTTCCAAAACTGTGTAAGCTGTATAACTATTCCCGGTAGTCAGTCGTACCTCGGGGTTTGATACAGCTCTTCCATTCTGCATGATGATCGAATTATATTGCCCAAGGCCAATACTGCTTATCCCCATCGCATACAAAAGCTCAATCGCTTTATTGCAGATAGACTGATACTGTTGCATTTTTCCAATGGATTCCCTAATATCATCATTAAACATTTTAGCCGTAAACGAAAGGCCAATAAATGTTATACTTGTTTCCTGTCCATTATTGTTTTTGATTCGATTTCTACCGATAATGACCGGTTCAGAAAATGTATTCAATTTTCGAATAAGCCTCAGCACAACCTCATCAGGTAGCAGATACAATGATGGTAAATAGGATCTTACCGTATCGATATCAATATAGTGCAGTAGAAATCCAACCTCATTTGTACAATTATCCAGGCTGTCCAGTGGAATTTCTTTCGGGTAAAAGTTCTCAATAGCTCTTAATTTTTGAAACTGAGGTGGTAATAAAAATGATATCAGCGAATAAAAATCTCCGCATGCTAAAATCTTACATAACTCAGTTAAGGCTTTTAAAAACTTTTCAATATGCACCTGGCTTACAAAGATGGATGGCAGTAATCTCAGTGTCCTTGAATCTGAGAGGGTTACAGAAACACGAATATGCCATTCATTTAATAGATAAGCAGCAAGAACATAACCAAAATATGGAGAGCGATATAAGCCTTGAAACCCGTAACTGGAACTCAAAGCCATACACTTAAAATTAACACCAATCATAAGTCCTGACCCCCTAACCGCATCAATGATGTTTGGAAATTGACATTTCAATGAATTCAGTCCGTCAAAAATACTAGTGCTCGACCCCTGAATTCGATACTTATTTTCAATCAATAATTCAAGACTTTTTAGTGCGATCGCCGAACTATAATCATCTTCGGCAAAGGTTGATGAATGCAACAAATCGAATTCCGGTATATAATGGTTGTTATCAATGGCAAGTGCACTAATTTTACTTACACCGCCTCCTAACGATTTACCCAAGATGTAATAGTCTGCATTCACCTGCGAACGAGACGAAGCCAGAAAATGTCCCGTCCGATAACAACCCGATTGTATTTCGTCAAAAACTAATGGTATTCCTCCCTTCTTTGTTAGATCTCTTAGCTTCACTAAAAAGTTTTTTGGAACAACATGTAAACCTCCTTCTCCAATGATAGGTTCAATGAGTACAGCTGCAATTAAACTAAACGTCTTCTTTTTAAAGTATAGTCTGTGATCTTTGGTTAAGCCAGGTATTAAAGCATAGCGGTGACTATCTTCAAAAATAGTTTCAGGGCAATCAGCGTAGATATCTAAAAAAACAGCATCGATCGGAGAATTTTTTATAAAAGGAGTTCTGAATCTTGGATTGGAAGTTACAGCTAGCGCTCCAATGGTTTTACCATGAAATGACTTATCGCTTACCAGGATCTTCGGTTTTGTGATTGCAGCCTCCATGTCGCACCGCGATGCTACATATAATCGAATATCATTAATGGAGTTGAATTCATGGCCCTCAAAATAAAGTGGTGTTTCAGGATTCCGCTTGAAATGCATTTCATTAATAGCCACCAAGGCAGTATCAATTTCTTTTTGAAAGGACGCAACCATCATATTAAGGGCTAACAGGGCATGTTTTATGGCAGCTTCTACAGCTTCGGTTCCCGTATTAAGAACGGTTAGGTTGTATGTTCCACCCGTTTGTTCCTTGATTAAATCATTGATTTTTGCACACAAGCGGTTCAATTTAGGTTTACTGGAAAGTTGATGGTGAAAACAGACTTTTTCCTTTAGTAAATTTTGAGCGGTTTCAATAATCTTTGGGTGATTGTGCCCCAAGAGTAAGGATCCAAATCCACCAGCGAAATCTAGGTATTGTTTTGTTTCCTTGCCTTCATTACTAAACAGATAATTACCGTACGCCTTATGGTATACTTTATCCATTCTTAACAATGACAGCAGTTCCTGAAGGTAATCCTTGCTATATTTCTTTTTATTTGAACTCGGCATAATTGTATTCCATTAATTGATTTTTTGTGATCACTTTTTTAGTTACAAGTGTTTTTTTGTAAACCTTATGAGTTCGTATGAATTTGGTGTGGCTCAATAGCCTTCTCATCATTCTAAAAATGAACCGAATTATCTTATTCCTGTGGTATAGGAACATATTCTTGGGTTCGACGATTGCACCGAAGCGAGATTTTGAAATTTCGGCAGTTTGACCAAGACTAATTTGTTTGCACCCATTTTTAATTCCTTCCTTGATAATATCGATCAGATTGTTTGCATATGAATCGTAGTGGTCACGAACTGAATAGTTCAAGCCACCAAACAGAAAATGACACATATCGTTATCGCAAGTTGTAATGTTCCAAAACAATAAGGAGTCGCCATCGTAATAGGATTTAAGCTTAAACCCCTCTGGTAACAGCTCAAAGAACTTTTTATCCATAACCTCTAACTTTGTTTTCGATCTTTTAAGGACTTCCAAATACTGATGATAATGATCTGCTGTAAAAAACTCGCATGAAGTAGTTGAAGTTCGTACCGCCTTAATTTTAGTCATTGCTTTTTTAATTCTCCTTCGATAAGGATGTCGCAATGCATTCATGTAGGACTCCCAGTCGTTATGCCTCACCTCGTAAATCATGCTTGGCAAAGACTGCATATGTATCAAGGTCTTAATAGTTATATCTTGCGAATGATTTAAGCAAAGTACAATACCACTTTCCTGCTCTATTATTTCGCTTACTAACGCATTTACGCTATCAGCATTACCTAGCAATCCACTTTGATCATTAGAAACAGGCAACCCTATTACCTGCATGGACAATGGCAGCTTAAGTTGGGAGAAGGTCAACAAGTTAATCTTGAGTGTATATACCACTGCTCCTGCACAAAACAGCTCGTTCTTATATAGGGAATAATATCTCTGGTTCGAGAAGTTAGTTTTCTCCAAATGTGATAAAAAGGTTCTTTTTTGATAGACACTAGTTGCCGCCAGGTCCCAGCTGGTCGATAAATGGTCTGCATTATATACCTTTTTTATGATCATGACAGTCTACTGTATTTGAACTTCCAACGATTCATATTCCTTTTCAGATGCAACCTTAAACGACTTGAATGATTTCAATTCAAACTTTTGATCAAAAGTCAAATCCTTTGGCAATATTCCTTTATATCTTGATTTTCTTATTTCTTTTTGAGAATGATGAGAATAACTGGAAAGAAATTGTCTGCCTATTTTCAAAGCTCCTAAAATCAATCGCCAATAATCCATACTCAGGATAGATGGTAGTGTCCTAAAGGTATTTACTCGTGCACTTTTCATATTTAGTGTGGTCTTTGCATATATTTTTAACAATTCCCAATAATAGGTACGCAATGAGACCGATGTTGGCGATAATTGATGGGAAAGGTCAAACAGGCTATGCGCATCTTCTGGTACGGTAAGCTGATCTTTATACTGATCGTAATCATCAGCACCCGGTAATGGTGTTGCTGGTGATATATTAACGTAATACAGCTTATTAGTCTTTATAAATTCCATCAGTCGCTTCCAATCTTTTTTGGTGTAATCAGGTCTCGGAATTAAGGACCCGTAAGTATCAATCTTATGCTTTCTGAGAATTTCTATGGCCTTTATATTGTCATTTGCCGGAAGTTGCTTATTCATATTAACAAGCTCTTCGTCGGTTGTGGCCTCAAGCCCAATGAAAACTGCTTTTAATCCCAATTGTGCCCAATGTGCGATTATATCTTCATTTTCTGCTATAAAATCTGCTCTTGCGTAGCAGAGGTAATTCTTTTTAATATCATTTTCCTGTATCAGTCTGGAAAGCTCATTTAACCTGCTTTTATTAATTAAGAAAATATCATCAACGATGTAAATCTCATCTGACTCAATAGTAAGTAGCTCCTCAACGATAGATTTTGGAGAACGGCTGTATGGCATTCCGTCCGTAATCTTCCAGGTAAAACAAAAATTGCATCTATACCAGCAACCCCAGGTAGTTTTCATGGTAGCCACGGGTCGATGCATCAAATAGTAATATTTATGCCTTAAATGTGCCACCAAATCACGGTTAGGAAATGGAAGGGTATCGGGTTTGACCATGTAAGGTCTATTCCTGGTTTTATATACCTTCCCTTCTTCATATGGAATGGCCAATCCAGGAATGTCTCTAATTGGGTAGCCAAATTCAAAAGCATCTATAATCTCGGGCATCAGTGTTGTTCCGTCACCAATCCCGATGATATCCACAGAGACATCTGCAAAATCGGTTGGCACCAAAGTCGCATGTACACCGCCTACCATTGTCAGGCAACTATCCTTTAGTTCCTTAATCATTCGAAAGATCTTAATGACTTCGTTGGTACCGGTTTTATAGCAACTACTAATCACCACATCAGGATCAAACGCGGTGAATACTTTTTTAAATCCCTTTTCTACCAAATGATCGAATATTTTTAGCTCATGCCTGCCTAGATTAGCCGCAACATATTCCAGTTCCAGCGGTTCACATATCATAATGTGCTTAAGTCCGATCGTATGTTTTGGTACTGGTGGTCTTACTAATAATATCTTCATAATTTTCTTGCTTTATGTTCCAAACTTCTTACTTAAACGATGCCCGGAGTTATTCCTCTTCTTATGTGGTTCTGATAAATCATATTCGTTGCTAGCACAAATAATCGCATGTAATAGCCCAAATTAGCAGGGTTCCCTTTTAATCGTTTATAGATATTCTTTGTGGAATACAGTCTTTTGTAAAGATTCCAATAACCTTCCTGTAGGGTTTTGGCAGACATGTTCTTAGGATGAAATACTGCAGACCCGCCAACATATTTTTGAATATCATGATCAAAGATTCTTCCTTCTTTCATTAATTGATTGTACATCGGAGTTCCGGGGACCGGGGTTAGGATATACATTCGAGGCAAGGCTATTTTGTTTTTCATTAAAAACTTAAAGGTTCTGTCAAAAACCGTTTCATCATCCCCATCAAGCCCTAATATCATTTCAGTAGATATTTCAATACCAAAGGATTTAATATTTGCAAATGCCTTTTCGTAATTCTTAGGATCGTTCCATTCTTTGTCAATATGAGTTAAACTTTCTTCATTTATTGTTTCTACGCCAAACGACAGAATCCTGCATCCGCTATCATATGCCAACTTCAGCATATCATCATTTTTGGCTATCTGCAAACTGCATTGACTAGCCCAGATGATTTTTTCTGGGATTAATGCGGTCCATAACTCTTTGCAATAATTGAAATCCACGCCTATGTTATCATCGATAAAAGCAATGTATCTGCTGCCGCTAGCCTTTGCGGCACGCACATCTCTAATAACCTGACTTACAGGTCGCTTTCTGTAACTTCTTTTAAAAAATTCGGAAATTGAACAAAAAGTACATGGAAATGGGCAGCCACGTGTTGCCTGAACCGGTCTCCACTTACCATAATATTTTGGATTGAACTTATCATAAGAAGGTGGTGGAAATGATGTCACATCTGGAACATGCACCATTTGGTATAAGGGTTTAACCTCATTTTTAAGGTAATCCTGTAGAAAACGTGGCCAGGTATCTTCGGCCTCCCCTTTAATAATAACATCGGTATGCGGACTGGTCATGGATTCGTCAAATAGGGATATAGCAATTCCACCCATGACAACTGTTGCTCCTTTTTCTTTAAACCGATCCCCAATCTGATAGGCTCGGAGCACCCCGGATCCACCCATCCCAGTTAATCCAACGATATCCCATTTTTCATCCCAGGGTATGGGTTCTGAGGTCTCAGACACACATGTCACATCAAAATTATCGGGAGTAAATGCTGCAAGCTGGGGCATAGTCAATCCTGGCAGATAGGTTTTACGCTGAACTATGGGGTTTCCTTTGTTGTCTAAACCCGTCGGACTAATTAGAAGAATTCTAGGTTTTCCCATTCGTAACTATATCATTAGTTATTGGTAGGAAAAGTTAGCGGCTATTCAGTTAAAATACTTAAGACAAATGCAAAAATTACTTTACTAAAGATACGAAATATTCCCCATCTATTTTTAATATATAAACAGAACATTTGTTGTTTTCGAGCAATTGGCGAGCATGTCCTTTATTTTAGAACTATATGTTAAATAGTGGATGCTGCTTAAGATGTAATTCTAATTTTTGAAGTTATGTTAGTATAAGTTACTTTCCAATACAAAAGTTCGCAAAGATATTGCCTAGAAGATCATCTGACGAGATCTCTCCTGTGATCTCACCAAAGTGGTATAACGCCTGACGAATGTCTATAGCTAATAAATCACCTGAAAGATTCGCATCCATACCCTGCTGTACTTTTTGAATCTCTTCTAAAGCTTTTAACAGCGCATCATAATGTCGTGAATTGGTGATAATGGTTTCGTTATTACGCAGTGCCCCTGTATTGACGAATTCAAGTAATTTTTCCTTTAAATCTTCAACTCCTTCACCCGTCTTTGCCGATAGCAGCAATAAGTGAGCTTTTTCCACCTTAGTCGTGATGATAGCTAGCTGTTCTTTGTGACCTTCTGTAAGTTGATCTACTTTATTGGCAACCACGACCAAAGGTTTATCTGGAAATTTATTTTGAATTTGTTTGATTTCGCTAATAACTGTATTAAGATTCTGAACATCAACTTTAGATGTATCAAACAAGTAAACGACTACCTGAGCTTGAGAAGTTTTTTCAAAAGTCTTTTTAATGCCAATACTCTCTACTACATCTTCAGTCTCTCTAATCCCTGCCGTGTCAATAAATCGGAAACCAACACCTCCAATATTTAATTCATCTTCTATGGCATCACGCGTAGTTCCAGCAATATCACTAACAATCGCCTTCTCTTCATTCAATAATGCATTTAACAAAGTAGACTTTCCAACATTAGGCTCACCAATAATAGCAACCGGAATTCCATTTTTTATGACATTACCAACTGCAAACGAATCAATTAAATGCTTAAGCACTTTAACAATTCGCTGAATTAAATCTCTAAACTGATCACGATTGGCAAACTCCACATCTTCCTCAGCAAAATCTAATTCCAACTCTATCAAAGAAGCAAAGTTCATAAGCTCTTCTCTCAACGCTTTGATCTCGTTGCTAAAGCCCCCTCGCATTTGCTGCATGGCAACTTGGTGTGAGGCTTCATTATCACTAGCAATAAGGTCTGCAACGGCTTCTGCTTGACTTAAATCTAATTTCCCATTTAAAAAAGCTCTTAGGGTAAACTCTCCAGGTTTGGCAGTTCTACAACCATTCCTTAAAAATAACTGAATAATTTCCTGCTGGATAAATGGACTACCATGACAAGAAATCTCTAACACATTCTCTCCTGTATAAGAATTTGGGTCTTTAAAAACAGAAACTAAAACCTCATCAAGTTCTTTTCCATCTTTAATGATATGCCCTAAATGTATTGTATGTGTATCCTGATTAGTAAGCTGCTTACCACTTACCGATCTAAAAAAAGTATCGCCTAAAGAGATGGCGTCTTTCCCTGAAATTCTAATAACAGCAATAGCTCCAGACCCAGAAGGAGTTGCCAAAGCAATAATATTATCGGTATTTGTCACCTAAAAAATTTTAGCAAAAGTAATGATATTTGATATTAAAATTACTCAACAATTATTAATGCTAATCAACCATTTTACTTTGTAATCAAAATTTCCTTAATATATTTACGTCAAAATTGATAATCATGAAAAGAATATTCCTACTTGTTATAGTTATTATAGTTGCTCTTGGCTGCAATACAGAAGAGCCACTACCACCAAATACTTTTGAGATTAAGGGTACTGCCAAAGGATTAGTTAATGGATTACGATCGCACTTAAACGTAATTGACGATCGCAAAAGAATGGTTAGCACAGATACTACTATTATTATGAACGAGGAATTTGTCTTTACTGGAGAGATTAAAAATCCCACAATAAGAGTGCTATCTGTTAATAGCGTTTCTGGAAACATCCCTATCATTGTGGAACCAGGTAAAATGTCAATTGAAATTGATAAAGACAATATTCTTAATTCTGTAGTAAGTGGTTCAGAGAACAATGAAAAATACTCTGAATATTTGAGAAATTATCTTGGTATTAGAGCGGAAATAGATTCTCTTAGAAAATTAGCACGTAGAACAGATCAGACCAAATATCCTGAATTGGTTAAGGAACTAAAAGAAAAAGATATAGCCACATTTGCTAGACTCAATACGTATACCCACGAATTTATTAAAGAGAATCCAAATTCTGATACGTCGTTATTACTCCTTGAATCTCAAATATTAGGTAGTAATCAAAATTTAGAAAAGTTTAAGGAAAGTTATAAAACCCTTGAAAGGGTAATAAATAGAAATGCTTACAATAAGCAAATTGGAGTCAAGATCAAAAGTTTTATTGGATACTTAGAAGCTCAAGCGAGCACAGACATCGGAAACATAGCTCCAAACTTTTCTTCACCAACTCCAGATGGAGAAATGTTAGCTCTTAATGATATAAAAGGGAAAGCGACTATTATTGACTTTTGGGCTTCATGGTGTGGTCCTTGCAGAAGGGAAAATCCAAATGTGGTCAAAGTATATGAGAAATACCATGATAAAGGTTTAGAAATTATAAGTGTTTCACTTGATAAACCAGGGCAAAAAGACCGTTGGTTAAAAGCCATAGAAGACGATAAGTTAGCGTGGCATCATGTTGGAAGTCTAAAATACTTCAACGATCCTGTGGCAAGATTGTATAATATTAATGCAATTCCAGCTATGTTTGTTCTTGATGAATCTGGAACCATAGTAGGTAAGAAATTACGCGGACAAGCGCTACACGATAAAATATCAGAATTGTTAGATTAATAAAAAAGCCTTCAAAATTGAAGGCTTTTTTATTATATCTGTCCTGTGCGTCGCATAACATATAGAAGGACAATTGGTATAGCCAAAAGAATAACCATAAATAAATGCTCTTTAAAAACCCATGAAGCTAACATTAAGGTTATAACATAACCTCCAATAGCACCACCAAAATGTGCATCATGCCCAATATTACCCACTCTACGTTTCATTCCATAAATGGAGTATAGCAGATATGCTATTCCAAATAAATATGCAGGAACAGGGACTGGTATAAAGAACATGTATAACTTCATTCCAGGATTAAGTAAAATTGCAGCATACAAAATACCTGTAACAGCACCACTTGCCCCAACTGCACTATAATGATATTCATTCTTATGAAAGTAAAAACTTAAGAGGTTTCCACAAATCAAACTTCCTATATAAACAATGATAAAATTTGTAGTCCCTAAGTGAGCAATAACTGGATTAGCAAAAAAATATAGCGTGAACATATTGAAGAACAAGTGCATTTCATCAACATGCAAGAATCCTGCACTTAACATTCTTATTTGCTCTCCTCGTCTAATTCCTCCTGTATTGAATTTATAACGTTCAAAGAATCCAAAATCCTTAAAGCCCTTCATTGAAAACAATATATTCGCCACAATTATAACTACTGTAATGACATCTATACTACCCATTTAAAATTCAAATTGTTTTAGTTCAAACACATTTTAGAAAGGTAAATGTACATAAACTGTTTAAAAAAATTTAAAGATGACTATTTGGTTTTATGATTTAACTCTAAAAGCCCAAAAAATATAATCTATATTTGCCTAAAATCTTACGTTTGCAATTACTTGCCTATATAATTGTTTATCCTATTTTATGGATCATTTCTATACTTCCATTTAGGTTGCTTTATGTACTTTCAGATGGAGTATTTTATTTGCTTTATTACATCATTGGATATCGAAAAAAAGTAGTGAATGCCAATCTAAAATTGGTATTTCCTGAGAAATCAAAAAAAGAAATCAAGATAATTGCAAAACGATTCTATCATCACTTTTGCGATATGATGTTTGAATCAATTAAGTCGTTGACAATCTCAGAAAAAGAGATAGTTAAACGTTTCAAAGTTGTTGATACTACTGAACTAAAAAAATACGAAAAAGAGCACAAAAGTATCATACTTATGTGTGGGCACTATGCAAGTTGGGAATGGTCAATGAGCATTCAAAAACACATAGATTTTATAGGGTATGGTGTATATAAACGATTAAGAAATCCTTATTTCGACAAGCTTGTTAAGCGTGTTAGAGGAAAATATAACAGCTACTTAATACCTACAAAAGAAATTATTGCAAAAATAGCAGAAGCTCAAAAAAACAATGAACTTTTTTTATGTGGTATGGCTGCAGATCAATCTCCAAAACTTCGTAAAGCTTACCACTGGACAACCTTTATGGGAGTAAAAGTACCCTGTTACACAGGATCTGAAATGATGGCAAAACGTTTCGATTTACCTGTTGTTTTTATGAAGATAAAAAAGGCAAAACGTGGTTTTTATGAAGCTAGTTTTAGTACCATTGCTAAAAATCCAAAGGAATATAAAGACTATGATTTAACTGACAAATTCCACAAACTTGTGGAAGCTCAAATCCATGAAGCGCCCGAGTACTATTTATGGACACATAAACGATGGAAGCATAAGGATAAAACTCCTGTAAGACCAGTAGCTACAAATTAGCAATCGCCTTTATTTCATCCATTACTTTAGTAGCAAGATTATCAGCTTCATCTTGTGATTTTGCCTCAGTATAAATTCTAATAATTGGTTCTGTATTACTTTTACGTAAATGCACCCAATTCTCAGCAAAGTCAATCTTTACGCCATCAACCGTTGAGATTTCTTCATTTGCATACTTAGCTGCCATTTCGCTCAATATCTTATCAACATCAATTTGTGGTGTTAATTGAATTTTATTCTTACTCATGAAGTATGAAGGGTAGCTTTTACGCAACTCACTAACCGAAATTTTCTTTTCTGCCAGTAAACTCAAAAATAAAGCAACTCCAACAAGCGCGTCTCTACCATAGTGTAATTCTGGATAGATAATTCCTCCATTACCTTCACCACCAATAATAGCGTTATTCTTCTTCATCAATTCAACTACGTTCACCTCTCCTACCGCACTAGCTTCATAGCTTTCGCCATATTTTTGAGTAACATCTCGTAATGCTCTCGTTGAGCTCATATTACTCACCGTACTTCCTGGTGTATTACTCAATACGTAGTCTGCACAGGCAACAAGTGTGTATTCTTCGCCAAACATTTCTCCATCTTCGCTCATAAAGGCAAGTCTATCTACGTCTGGATCTACGACTATGCCAAAATCAGCATGCTCCTTTACCACTATTTCAGAAAGATCAGTAAGATGCTCTTTAAGTGGTTCTGGGTTATGCGGAAAATGTCCCGTTGGATCACAATATAACTCCACAGCATGCACTCCTAACCTATCTAATAATCTTGGGATAGCAATTCCTCCAGTGGAATTCACTCCATCAACCACTACTTTGAACTTTGCCTTTTCAATAGCATCTTTATTTACCAATGGTAAGTTTAAAACCTCATCAATATGAAGTTCAATGTAAGCATCATTAACAGTAATTTTTCCAAGGTCATCTACTTCACTAAAAGAGAGGTCATCAGATTCTGCTAAACGCAAAATCTCTTCGCCATCAGCTCCACTTAAAAACTCTCCTTTCTGGTTAAGAAGCTTTAAAGCATTCCATTGCTTCGGATTGTGACTCGCTGTTAAAATAATTCCACCATCTGCATGTTCCATAGGAACAGCAACCTCAACTGTTGGTGTAGTTGAAAGGCCTAAATCTATCACATGAATTCCCATTCCAACTAACGTATTCATAACAAGACTTTGAACCATTTCTCCAGAAATTCTGGCATCTCTACCAACAACAATTCTGTAGTTTTCTTTGTTGCGCTGTTGTTTGATCCACATTCCATAAGCCGAAGTGAATTTTACAACATCAATTGGTGTAAGATTATCACCAACTTTTCCTCCAATGGTTCCTCTAATTCCTGAGATAGATTTTATGAGCGTCATAGATTTTAATTTGGAACAAATATACTATTTCAATATCGTATTCCTCATTATGAATTTGTAAATTCGATTAATGAATTTTCTTGCACACATTTATTTATCTGGAGATAACAAAATGGTCACCATCGGTAATTTTATGGCTGATGGAATTAAAGGAAAGGACTATAGGAAATATTCAAGAGATATTCAAGTTGGCATTCTGTTACATCGCGCAATAGACAGCTATACAGATGGGCATCAGACCGTACGAAAAAGCACTAAAAGACTACATGAAAAATACAGCCATTATTCTGGTGTTATCGTCGATATTTTGTACGATCATTTTTTAGCAAAGAATTGGGAGCAATATTGTAGCGCTCCTCTTGCTGATTATGTTGAGAAATTTTATGATTCTTTAGAAGAAAACTTTGAAATACTCCCTATACGCATTCAAAAAATGATGCCTTATATGATCACTAACAACTGGTTACTAAGTTATGCTTCAGTTGATGGAATCGCGAAAGTTTTAGACGGTATGAACAGGAGAACGCACAACAGATCACAGATGAATGAAGCTGTAAATGAATTAGAGGAATTCTACAAAGAATTTGAAGAAGAATTCACTGCTTTTTTTGAAGAGTTAAGGATTTTCGCAAGGAATAAACTTGAAGAATTGAATTCAATTGAAAGTCTATAGAATGGATTTTATTAACAGTTTAACAACATCATTCAATCGGAACTCAGATAAAGAGAATGCTCATTATATGCATGAATACATGCGCGGTAAGTTTATATACTTTGGCATTAAAACTAAAGAACGACGTGAACTTTTAAAAAATGCCATTGAAGAACATAAAGAAGAAGTAACTACCAATATTAGACAAATTACCACAGCTTTATGCAAACTTACTGAACGAGAGTTTCATCTTTGTGCTACTGAGATTTTTGAAAAATATTTAAGGAAGAAGTATCTAAAAGATGATATTAAACATATTGAATCATTAATCATCACGCTCTCTTGGTGGGATACTGTAGATTTCATAGCTAAACAAATACTCGGCAAATATTTACAAGCATTTCCAGAGGAAATTGATAGTACTATTACAAACTTTACGAATTCTGATAACTTATGGTTAAACAGAAGCACAATTATATTTCAACTGGGTTACAAGCACAATACCAATGAAAAATTGTTGTTTAACCAGTGTGAACATTTTAAAGAATCTGATGAGTTCTTTATCAAAAAAGCCATTGGTTGGGCTTTAAGAGAATATGGAAAAACGAACCCTCAATCTGTACTAAATTTTGTAAATTCAACAAGTCTTAAGCCCTTAAGTCATAAAGAAGCAATAAGGAACATTATTTAGCCTATGAAAATAAAAAAGAGCATAAAAATTCTTCTTGGTGTGGTTATTTTCTTCACCCTTCCTAGTTTTCTCTATTTTGGTTATATCTATTTTAAGTATCATGAGGATATTCCAGTTGGAATTGAAGGTCAACCAGCTGATGATCTTGCCAACAAAATGTTAGATGCTATTGATTATGAAGCTTATCAAAAAACAAAGTATATAGAATGGACACATCGAAACAAAAGACGTTACCAATGGGATAAGGCAAATAACATGTGTACCGTAAACTGGAAAGAATATAAAGTTGATCTGCATCTTAAATTTCCTGAACGCAGTAAAGCATATATACATAGTTTTAATGTAATTGATGAGCAACGAGATGCCTTGGTTCAACAGGCTATTGACTATTTCAATAACGACTCTTTTTGGATGGTAGCTCCATATAAGGTTTTTGATGAAGGTGTAATTAGAAAAGTAGTGAAATATGAAGGTAAAGACGCATTACTAGTCACTTACACCAAAGGAGGAAGTACTCCAGGAGATTCGTACTTATGGATTCTTGATGCAGAAAATAAACCTGTTAAATTTAAAATGTGGACTTCCCTTTTACCAATTGACGGACTTGAAGCTACATGGAGTGATTGGACCACCACAGAAAGTGGCGCACAACTTCCAACATTTCACAAAGTTCTTTTAATGGGAGTTGAAATGGATCATATTAAAGGAACCCGATAAAATTCTATTAAGGCATTGATAGACATAGTTATACTTACCGATAAGGACAACTTAGCTCAATTTGATAAAAATCATAATAAACAAATAGGATTTATTGAAGATTCTTTATTGCAAGATGCATTAATTAATCAAGGTTTAATAGTAGAGCGCATTGCTTGGGATGATCCTTATTTTGATTGGACTTCAACAAAAAGCATCATTTTTAGAAGTACTTGGGATTACTTTTATCGTTTCCCAGAATTCTCAAAATGGTTAAAAGAAGTGTCTGAAAAAACTAAGCTTATCAATTCAAAAGATATCATTTACTGGAACATCGATAAACATTATTTATTAGACTTACAGGCTAAAGGAGTTTATATTGCAACATCTCATTTTATTGAAAAAGGAAGTAAGAACACCTTACAAGAATTACACAAAAAATTAGGTTGGACAGAAACCGTTTTAAAACCATGTATTTCTGGAACAGCTAGACACACTTATAAACTTAATTCAAGTAATTTGGATGAACACGAAGCTATTTTTAAAAGCCTTATTGCAAAGGAAGCGATGATATTACAACCTTTTCAAAATGATATAGTAAATAGAGGTGAAGCTTCACTCATGTTCTTTGGTGAGCAATACTCTCACGCAGTACTTAAAGTTGCCAAAGAAAATGATTTTAGAGTGCAAAGTGATTTTGGTGGGACTGTTGAAAAATATAAACCCACCCAAGAAGAAATAGCATTTGGTAAACATGTTATTAAATCTTGCTCAGAACTTCCCTCCTATGCAAGGGTTGATATTTTTAATGATAATGAAGGGAAAATTGCACTAAGTGAGTTAGAACTTATAGAGCCTGAACTTTGGTATCGATTGCATCCAGAGGCAGCCAAAATTCATGCAAGTCAACTAGTAAAATTATAAAGAAGTTAAATAGTAAATTTACTACTTACTCCTCTGCCCTGTAAACTGCTGCTCTTTGATCTTAAACAACACATTAAACGTAGTTAAACTACCATAGATTCTGGTAATGTATTGTTGTAGATCAATTTTTTCCTGTTCATCTAAATTGCTGGAGTTTATCTTTTGCTCCATCACTCGCAGTCTATCACGAACCATCACTATTTTATGAAAGAAAGTATCAATTGGTATCTCCTTACTTTGCAATGCAGTGTCTCCTGGTTCTAAAATCAAGTTTCCACCTTTCCATTTGTCTCCTATTGGCACTACCTCACTAGCATCGCTCCATTTTTTTAAAATTTCCACCAGACTACTCTCAACATCAAACAAACTCACTGAATCAACATCATCTGCACCAGCACGTTCAATAACTTCAAATTCAGAGTCCAGATCAATAGTCTCTAAACCTCTATCTATAAAAGTTACCCAATAGTGTCGTGAAGTAACATTGGTTACTACTCCTTTTCCGTAATCTGGATGATCTATTCTTGAACCAATTCCTAGTAATCTCATAGTGTATTTTGTTAATAAATTGTCTAACAATAATACTAAATACAAATGACTTCCGCTTCAAAATGAGAATGAAAAAACGTAACTTCGCAACTTTGCCATTTCATGACCAATTTCGAAGAATATATTGAAGTAAAAGGTGCTAGAGTTCATAATTTAAAGAACATCGATGTTACTATTCCACGTGAAAAATTAGTGGTCATAACCGGTTTATCTGGAAGTGGAAAATCATCATTGGCTTTTGATACCATTTATGCTGAAGGACAGCGTCGTTACATTGAAACATTTTCGGCTTATGCGAGACAATTTTTGGGTGGTTTAGAACGTCCAGATGTTGACAAAATTGACGGCCTTTCACCTGTCATTGCCATTGAACAAAAAACAACAAGTCGTTCACCACGATCTACTGTCGGAACCATTACCGAGATATACGATTTCCTAAGACTTCTTTATGCTCGCGCAAGTGATGCTTTTAGTTATAATACTGGCGAAAAAATGGTGAGTTATAGCGATGAGCAGATCAAAGAACTTATCATCAAAAGTTTTGAAGGTAAACGCATCAATATTCTAGCTCCTGTTGTTCGTTCTAGAAAAGGACATTATCGTGAACTTTTCGAGCAAATTGCAAAACAAGGCTTTGTAAAGGTTCGAACAGATGGTGAGATACGAGACCTGGTAAAAGGTATGAAGCTGGATCGTTACAAAACTCACGACATTGAGATAGTCATAGATCGCTTGGTAATCAATGAAAATATCGATAACGACAAGCGCTTATCTGAAACCATCAATACAGCAATGTATCATGGTGATAATGTGCTAATGGTTATTGACCAAGACACTAATGAAGTGCGTTACTTTAGTAGAAACTTGATGTGTCCAACTTCTGGTGTTTCATATCCAAATCCAGAGCCTAATAACTTCTCTTTTAATTCTCCTAAAGGAGCATGCAGTAATTGTAACGGAATTGGAACACTATACGAGGTAAATGTCAACAAAATCATTCCAGATGATTCTATCTCCATTAGAAATGGCGGGCTTGCACCACAAGGACCACAAAAGAACAGTTGGATTTTCAAACAACTAGAAACTATTGCCCAACGCTTTGAATTTGATCTTAGTGATCCCATAAAAAAGATACCAAAAGAAGCGTTAGAGATGATACTCTATGGTGGGAATGAAAAATTTGCTGTTGAAAGTAAGACACTTGGTGTTACTCGCAATTACAGTATCGATTTTGAAGGAATTGCCAACTTTATTGAAAGTCAATACAAAAATGCTGAATCCACTTCAATAAAGCGTTGGGCAAAAGAATATATGGACAAGGTCAATTGTCCTAAATGTGGAGGATCAAGATTAAAGAAAGAATCGTTGTATTTCAAAGTTAATGGTAAAAACATCGCTGAATTAGCACATCTCGATATTGTAGATCTGGCAAAATGGTTCAGTGATCTTGAAAACCACTTATCAGAAAAGCAAAAAACCATTTCTGCTGAGATACTAAAAGAAATTAAGGCAAGAATACAGTTTTTACTAGATGTTGGACTTACCTATTTAACACTTGATAGAAGCTCTAAATCACTTTCTGGAGGTGAAGCGCAACGTATTCGATTGGCTACACAAATAGGTTCACAGTTGGTTGGTGTACTCTACATTCTTGACGAACCAAGCATTGGCTTGCATCAACGTGACAATGAAAAGTTGATCAACTCACTGGTATCACTTAGAGATATTGGTAATTCGGTGATCGTTGTAGAGCACGATAAGGACATGATAGAACGTGCAGATCATATTATAGATATTGGTCCGCTTGCTGGAAAACATGGTGGAGAAATTATCAGCGAAGGCACACCTTTAGAACTTAAAGCACATCATACATTAACTGCTGACTACCTTAATGGGACCAAAGAAATTGAAGTCCCTAAAAAGCGTCGCAAAGGAAACGGTAAGACCATGACACTCTCTGGTTGCACAGGTAATAATTTAAAGAATGTTACTGTAAAACTTCCATTAGGTAAAATGATTGGTGTTACTGGCGTTTCAGGAAGCGGAAAATCAACGTTAATTAATGAAACCCTCTATCCTATTCTCAATAACTATTATTTTAACGGCGTTAAAACTACGATGCCTTATAAGAAGATTACGGGATTAAAACACATCGATAAAGTAATTGATATCAATCAATCACCGATTGGTCGTACACCAAGAAGTAATCCAGCAACATATACAGGAGTATTTAGTGAAATAAGAAGTTTGTTTTCTAAAATTCCTGAAGCTATGATTAGAGGTTACAAACCAGGTCGTTTTAGCTTCAATGTAGCTGGCGGACGTTGCGAAACCTGTAAAGGTGGAGGCTTGCGAGTAATTGAAATGAATTTCCTTCCTGATGTTTATGTAGAATGTGAAACTTGTCAGGGCAAACGCTTTAACCGAGAAACCTTAGAGATTCGATACAAAGGAAAATCAATAAGTGATGTCTTGAACATGACAATCAATGAAGCTGTTCCTTTCTTTGAACATATTCCTAAGATTTATAGAAAGTTAAAGACCATTCAAGATGTAGGCTTAGGCTATATTACTTTAGGACAACAAAGCACCACACTTTCTGGTGGTGAAGCACAGCGTATCAAACTTGCCACAGAACTTTCAAAAAGAGATACAGGAAATACTTTCTACATCTTAGATGAACCTACAACTGGCTTACACTTTGAAGATATTAGGGTGCTAATGCTAGTCTTAAACAAATTAGTAGACAAAGGAAATACTGTCTTGATCATTGAGCACAATATGGATGTGATCAAAATGGTAGATTATATAATAGATATTGGCTACGAAGGTGGTAAAGGTGGCGGAGAGATTGTTGCAGAAGGCACTCCTGAAGAAGTTGCAAAACATCCAAAGAGCTACACTGCCAAATTCTTGAAAAAAGAGCTAAATTAGCATGTTTGATTAAAAATTAAGGTATGAGAAAACAACATCATAAAGGATGGAATGAAATTAAAACAAACGATTCATGGGCGATCTTTAAGATCATGGGTGAATTTGTTAACGGATTTGAAAAAATGAGTCGTATTGGTCCTTGTGTGTCCATTTTTGGATCTGCACGTACTAAACCAGAAGACATGTACTATAAATTAGCGGAAAGCATTTCAAAACGTATTGTTGAAGCAGGTTATGGAGTAATTACAGGTGGTGGACCTGGAATTATGGAAGCAGGAAACAAAGGAGCGCATTTAGCCGGAGGAACTTCAGTTGGATTGAACATAGATCTTCCTTTTGAGCAACATGATAATCCGTATATAGACGTTGATAAAAATCTGGATTTTGATTATTTCTTTGTTCGTAAAGTAATGTTCGTTAAATACTCACAAGGTTTCGTAGTAATGCCTGGTGGTTTTGGTACGTTGGATGAGCTTTTTGAAGCTATGACTCTTATTCAAACACATAAAATTGAGCGTTTCCCAATTATTATGGTTGGTACAGAGTTCTGGAAAGATGGTCTTGATTGGATAAAAAATGTGCTACTTGAAAAATTCGGGAATATAAGCGCAACCGATCTTGATCTTTTTCATCTAGTAGATACTGAGGATGAAGTTATAAATATACTTGACGATTTCTACAAGAAATATGAGTTAAGTCCTAATTTCTAATACCAATTTTACCCTCTCCCTAAGTTTATGGTAAAAAAGTATGTTTTTACAATTTCGTTGTTGCTTATAGGTTTTAGTGTGTTTTCACAAGAAACCTTTAAAACAATGTTTTACAATGTGTTAAATTACCCAATTCAAGCACCTGCCAATAGGATTCAACATCTTGATGTTATTCTCAATGATTATCAACCAGACCTGTTCATGATATGTGAACTTAATACAGAAGCTGGTGCAGACGTTATTTTGCAAACATTACAGAATATAAATCCTAACTACCAAAGAGCGACCTTTGCATTCAACACCTCTGATGACAGTTTTGGTGATCAAAACGAATTGCAACAAATGATCTACTACGATAGCACAAAGTTTATACTTGATTCTGAAGTTATAGTCACCTCCATATATCGTGATTTCAATCATTACAAACTAAAACTGAATACAGTAGATCAAGCTACTAATCCAGTTTATTTAGATGTATTTGTGACCCATTTAAAATCTTCAAGTGGAACAACAAATCAAAATTTACGATTGACCATGGTTAATGATTTTATTTCTTATTTGAATGGTTTACCTGCAAGCAGCAACGTTTTATTGGGTGGAGATCTAAATTTGTACTCCTCATCAGAGCCAGCATTTCAAGAGCTTTTAGATGCCACTAATCACATAACTTTTGAAGATCCCGCAAATCGCATAGGTAGCTGGAGCAATAACACTTCGTATTTAGATGTTTTTACGCAATCTACTAGAACTGCTTTTGATCTTGGTGGAGCTGCAGGAGGTTTTGACGACAGATTCGATTTTATCCTTACTTCAGAAAGTATGGCAACCAACCCCGAATTATCTTTTGTCCCAGGCTCCTATAAAGCATACGGTAATAATAACAACCCTAGTTGTTATAATAGTGAGATAAACTCCTTAGACTGTAGTGGTTCAGATTACAATCTAACCATTAGGAACGCACTGTATTATATGAGCGACCATTTACCTGTTACCTTAGAAATTCAAACAAACAAAACTTTAAGTCTAAAAGAGGAACTAGTTAAAGAAAACATAAAAATTGAAGGAAGCAATATTATTAAGGATATCTTACGACTAAGAGTTAAAAATAATCTGGAGGTTAATTCACTTTCTGTTCATAATGTTTTAGGACAAAAAGTTCATGAAATTAAACTTTTAGATAGGAATTTTGTCAATTTAAATGTTTCATACTTGTCTAGTGGCGTGTATTACATTAGCAGCAAATACGTAAATATGAAGCCCTTAAAGTTTATCAAGAAATAATTTGAAACTACGATTTCTTTACATAATTGCCTTATTAATAACCTACTCAAACTTGTCTGGTCAAGATATTATTGAGCTTAAGGCTGTTTTCGATACAGATAAAAATCAAATATATATTGACCAATATATTGAATATCAAAATAAAACCAACGACACTTTAAATGCTATCTATTTAAGCGATTGGAATAATAGCTACGCTACCAAAAATACGCCCCTAGCAATTAGATTTGCCGAAGAGTTTAATAACAAGTTTCATTTTGCAGAGAATGAAGAAAGAGGATTTACTGCTATCACATCTGTTCTAGATCATAATCAGAGAAGTTTAGAGTTTTCAAGACTAGGTGAACATCCAGATGTTCTGAAGATTAAATTAAGTAATCCTTTACAAGCAAAGGAAAGTTACAAGATACATTTAGAATATATAGTTCAATTACCAAGCGATAAGTTTACAAGATATGGTGTAACACCTTTAGAAGATTACAGCCTAAAGTATTGGTATATGACACCTGTAATTTATGATGGAAAGTGGCACTATTACAGTAACAAAAATCTAGATGATCTTTACATTCCTAAAGCAAATATTTCAATACAGTTGGAGTTCCCAAGAAATTTTGTTGCCACAACTGGATTAGATCTTGTTAACATTAAACAGAATGACAACTCACAAACGGTTTTGTTTTCAGGAAAAGATCGTGTTGATTCTAGATTGTTTTTGCAAAAATTTCCTGCTTACAAAACAGTCCAAACAGATTATTTTTCAATAATATCTAACATCACTAAAAAAGAGCTTACCAGTTCAGAAAAGGCGTTACTTACAGATAAAATTGCTCGATTTGCCACAAAGTATCTAGGTTCATATCCTCACAAAAAAATTATCGTAAGTGATATTGATGCAAAAAAAGATCCTATTTACGGCTTAAATCAATTACCCGAGTTTATTAGACCTTTCCCTAAGAATTTTCAATTCGAATTACAGCTTTTGAAAAATACTTTGGGTAATTATTTAGATAATACACTTCTCATTAATCCTAGAAAAGAGCATTGGTTAAAAGATGGGATTCAGACTTATTTAATGATTAAGTACATTGAAGACTTTTATCCAGACATGAAGCTTTTAGGTTCGTTTGCTGATATTTGGGGAGTACGGTCATTTCATGCTGCTGATCTTAAGTTCAATGAGCTCTATACGTTAGTGTATCTACACATGGCAAGAACGAATAGAGATCAACCATTAACCACATCAAAAGATTCTCTGCTAAAATTTAATAGTGACCTTGCTAATAAGTATAAAGCTGGTGTTGGTTTTAAATATCTAGACGATTTTGTTAATGCCCATATTATTGAAGACGTTATTAAAGAATTTCTTGAAAAGAAACAAAAACAACTAACATCATCGAACGACTTTGAGGAAATACTAAAGACAAAGACGTCAAAAAATGTGGATTGGTTCTTTAACGATTATATAAAGTCTAATTCTAAGATAGATTTCAAAATAAAAAAGGTTGAAAAAACTAAGGATTCGGTTACACTTACTATTAAAAACAAGAGAAACAACTCTATGCCTGTTTCTTTGTTTACCGTTAACAATGACTCTGTGACATCAAAGATTTGGGTAGAAGATATTAATGAAAATAAGACCATTACTATCCCTAGAAATGATGCAAACAAACTTGTGCTAAATAAAGATAATGCTATTCCAGAGTATAACTTGCGAGACAATTGGAAATCACTAAAAGGTTTTTTATCAAATAACAAACCCTTACAATTAAGACTATTTAAGGATATTGAAGACCCTTCAAAAACTCAGACGTTTTTGATGCCCTTAGTAGAATATAGAAACATTTATGACGGATTAATTTTAGGAGCTAAGTTTTACAATAAAACAGTTCTTAGAAGAGGGTTTATTTACAAATTCACGCCTAATTATGCCACTAAGTCACAGTCTTTTACATATGGCGCGTCATTATCTTACACACAAAACATTGAAGATCGGGATCTATATGGTATAACCTATGGTTTTTCTACAAAGTATTCTTCTTACGCAGAAGACTTATTTGCCAGAGTGATTTCGCCATACGTAACTTTGAATTTTAGAGATAATAAAGACTATAGATCTAACAAGTATCAAGCACTTAATTTTAGATATTTAGATATAAAAAAGGATGAAGACATTCTAGGTATAGCTGGTGAGCAAGACCCAGATTATAGCGTTTTTAATGCACGATATATAAATTCAAACCCTGGTTTAATAGATTACTATAAGTGGTTTACAGATTTTCAGTTATCAAGAGATTTTGGAAAGATTTCTTTTAATTATGAATACAGAAAGCTCTACGAAAGTAACAGACAGCTAAACTTGCGGTTTTTCTTTGGCTCCTTTCTTTATAACAACACAAACATAAACGATGACTATTTTAGCTTTGCCTTAGATAGACCAACAGATTATTTGTTTGACTACAATTATTTAGGAAGGTCTGAGGCTACAGGAATATTCAGTCAACAACTTATTATAGCTGAAGGAGGGTTCAAATCAAAGTTAGATACGCCTTTTGCCAATCAATGGTTAGCTACTTCAAATATTTCTACAACACTCTGGAAATATATTCAAGCTTATGCTGATTTTGGGTTGGTCAAGAACAAATTCCATGATGCCAGATTTCAATACGATTCTGGAATAAGAATAGACCTTGTTACCGATTATTTTGAAGTATACTTCCCTATTTATTCAAATCTAGGCTGGGAAGTTGGTCAACCAAACTACGATCAAAAAATACGCTTTGTATTTACAGTAGATCCTAAATCACTATTAGGGCTTTTTAGAAGAAAATGGTATTAATATTACTTTTTTAATTTTGAATTATTCTTAATGAAAATTACATAAAATTCATTTTTTTGAATTTTTAACAATTTTTAGTATTAATTTTTGTTAATTCCTTAATTTATTAACAACCTATTCCATTGTATAAAACCTAAAGATTATCTACCTTTGCAGAAGGAATCAAATCACATGCAATCTAACCCAGATATCACAAAACAAATGTCTTTTGATGATTTTAAAAGTGAAATCATCAACGATTACACCATAGCTGTAACCAGTAGAGAGTGTAGCTTGCTTGGGCGTCGTGAAGTGCTTACAGGAAAGGCAAAATTTGGGATTTTTGGTGATGGTAAGGAAGTACCACAACTTGCTTGGGCAAAGGCATTCAGAAATGGTGATTTTCGTTCTGGTTACTATCGTGACCAAACTTTTATGATGGCAATTGGTGAGCTTACCATTGAGCAATTCTTTGCAGGACTTTATGCGCATCCAGATATTGAAGCTGATCCTATGAGCGCAGGAAGACAAATGGGTGGACACTTTATTACGCACAGTCTGGATGAGAATTATAATTGGAAAGATCTTACCAAACAAAAGAACTCAAGCTCAGACATCTCACCTACCGCTGGTCAAATGCCAAGGTTATTAGGTCTTGCTCAGGCTTCAAAAATATATCGCCATTTAAAAGATATCGATAGTTCAAAGTTTTCTATAGATGGTAATGAAGTAGCTTGGGGAACCATTGGTAATGCCAGTACAAGTGAAGGTGTTTTCTTTGAAACTATTAATGCTGCAGGAGTTTTACAAGTTCCAATGGTAATAAGTATTTGGGATGACGAATACGGAATTTCGGTACCTGCAAAATACCAGACAACCAAAGAGAATATCTCCGAAATTCTTAAAGGATTTCAAAGAGATGAGCATGGTGATGGTTTTGAAATAATTAGAGTTAAAGGTTGGGATTATGCAGGATTGATCAATGCATTTGAAGAAGCCTCTAAAATTGCTCGTGAGGAGCATGCTCCTGTATTAATTCATGTACAAGAATTAACACAACCACAAGGACATTCAACTTCAGGTTCGCATGAGCGCTATAAGAGCCATGAACGTCTTTTATGGGAACGTGAGCATGATTGCATTGTAAAGATGAGAGTGTGGATGATCGATAATCAGATCATCTCTGAAGAAGACATTGCTAAACTCGACAAGAGTATAAAAAAAGAAGTAAGAGAAGGAAAAAAAAGAGCCTGGGATGCTTTCTTGTCTCCTATTTTAGAAGACAGAACGGAGTTAATTGAATTACTTAATAATTTAGCCGAAACCTCTTCTAATAAAGCTTTTATTCAAAAATTAGCTTCGGATCTAAATAAAATTGATGAACCTTCAAGAAAGGATGTAGTATCAACTGCTCGCAAAGTTTTGCGTTATGTAACTTTTGACGATTCTTATGAAAAGGAACAACTTCAGGAGTGGATAAATGACTTCTTTGAAACTACACAACCAAAATACAGCTCATTACTTTATAGCGAATCTGACAACAGTGCTCTAAATATTAAAGAGGTTGCTCCAACTTATGATGAGAAACCACAATTCGTGGATGGTAGAATCATTATTAGAGACAACTTTGATGCTATTTTTAGCAAATACCCTGAAGCGCTAGTTTTTGGTGAAGACTCAGGAAATATTGGTGATGTAAACCAAGGACTAGAAGGTCTTCAAGAAAAATATGGAGAACTTCGTGTTGCAGATACAGGAATTAGAGAAGCTACCATAGTTGGACAAGGAATTGGTATGGCAATGAGAGGTTTGCGCCCAATTGCCGAAATTCAATATCTTGATTATTTAATGTATGCGCTTCAAATTATTAGTGATGACCTTGCTACACTTCATTATAGAACATTAGGAAAACAAAAAGCACCAATGATCGTGCGTACTCGTGGTCATAGACTTGAAGGAATATGGCATTCGGGTTCACAACTTGGAGGTATTGTAAATCTGGTTAAAGGTATTCATGTGCTGGTTCCTAGAAACATGACCAAAGCTGCTGGCTTCTACAATACATTGCTAGAAAGTGATCAACCAGCCTTAATTATAGAGTGCCTTAATGGCTATCGTTTAAAAGAGCGATTACCTAATAACATGGGAGCATTTAAAACTCCAGTTGGTGTAGTTGAAACTTTAAAAGAAGGAGAAGATATTACCCTTGTTTCTTATGGCTCAACACTTAGAATTGTTCAGCAAGTTGCTAAAGAATTACTTGAAGTTGGTATTGATGCCGAGGTAATTGATGTACAGTCATTAATTCCTTTTGATCTTAACCATGATATTTCTAAAAGTTTAGCAAAAACCAACAGATTAGCAATTATAGATGAAGATGTTCCTGGTGGTGCAACAGCATACATTTTGAACGAACTAATAAGCAACCAAAATACTTTTGAGTACTTAGATAGCCAACCTAAGCTAGTTACAGCTAAAGAGCATCGTCCAGCATACGGAACAGATGGAGATTATTTCTCAAAACCTTCAGCTGAAGATATATTTGAAGCCATCTATAGTGTAATGCGCGAGGTAAACCCAGAAGACTTCCCTAAACTAAGATAGTTCCGTATTAACTTTTTTTCTATATTTAAAGGTATAACGCCTTAAATATGCTTACAAAAAAAGACAAAGAACTATACCGAAGTGTTATTTTTAGACATCTTGATGGTATAGCCACTGCCACTACCGCTACTGCTCTTTTTAATAAAAAATTATTGCACTACATTCTTGAAAATGAGAAAGTTTCACTAAAGACTTTAACAGCCAATTTTAATTGCAATGAAGGTTATTTAAATGTTGGTTTAAGAATATTATGTTCACAAGGTTGGTTAAATCAAGAAATTGATAATGAAACAAACCAGATAACATACTCAACAAATAAGAATAGTTCAAGAGCAATTGAATTAATTCCTATCTATGAAGATGCAGTGAAATTTTTACCATACTCAGTAAAATTTCCAGAGGAAAGAATAAGTCCCGAAGCTTTTTCAGCTTTCGAACGCATTTTCAAAAAATATCAGAATCAATTTGGATTAGAGAACGTTGAAAAAGACTCTATCGAAGAGCAGGTCTTAATGCATATAGAAGGAGTAGTTATAGCTCCAATAATTGTATTACTAGGAGTTAACGGACTGTTTCACAAATACTTTATGGAAGCATCCTTTAGAGCACAAGAGTACCATAAAGATCCTGAAAACTTCAAAAAAATACTCGACTTCTTTGCTTATTTAGGTTGGTTTACAAAAAAGAATGAAACCTACAGGTTTACAGATAAAGGTCTCTTTTTTGCAAAAAGAGCTAGCGCTTATGGAGTTACCGTCTCCTACTTACCAACGTTTGTAACACTTCATGAGCTTATTTTTGGAGATGCACTTTGTCTTAAAACACAATCTCCAGAAGAAACTGAAAAGCACGTACATCGTGAGATGAATGTATGGGGAAGTGGAGGTGCACATTCAACTTATTTTAAAGTAATAGACCAAATAATAATTGAGCTTTTTAATCGCCCTATTGATGAACAACCAAAGGGTATTCTAGATATGGGTTGCGGTAATGGCGCTTTTATTGAACATATTTTTGATGTTATTGAACATCAAACGTTGAGAGGTGCATTACTTGAAGAACATCCTTTGCTTTTGGTTGGCGCCGATTTTAATCAAGCGGCTTTAAAAGTTACCCGAGCTAATCTCATAAAAGCAGATATTTGGGCAAAAGTAATTTGGGGAGACATTGGTCGACCTGATCTGCTTGCTGAAGATTTAAAAGAAGATTATAACATTGATCTCTGTGATTTGCTAAATGTTCGTACATTTTTAGATCACAATAGAATTTGGAGCCCTCCAAAAAGTGTATTAGAAAGAACCAGCACATCTTCTGGAGCTTATGCATATCAAGGAAACAGATTAGATAACAACTCGGTTGAAGCTTCTTTAAAAGAGCATTTCGAGAACTGGAAACCTTATGTTGAAAAATTTGGTCTCTTAATTATAGAATTGCACACTATTCCTCCAAATTTAGCTGCTGCTAGCATAGGAAGAACGGCTGCAACTGCTTACGATGCAACTCATGGTTATTCTGATCAATACATTATAGAAGTTGAAGTCTTCAATACTATTGCTAAAGAAGCAGGCTTATATCCTGATGAACGCTACTTTACAAAATTCCCAAATAACGAACTTGCCACGGTTAGTGTCAACCTGTTAAAAGGAAAATAAATGTTTGGCATGAGTTAAACCTTGTTTGACGAAATAAATTGATTGTAAAACACAAATACCCTTGATTTGTTCCAACAAAATTAAACGTCATGAAATCAAGATCATTTATTCTAATTCTATGTTGTGTATTATTTAGCTCATGCATAGTAAAATCTATTCAACCTTTTTATATAGCCGAGGCTACAAATTTTCAGGAATTCCTTGTTGGTAAATGGAATGACACCAAAAAAGGAGAATGGGAAGTACTCTCTTTCAAACAAATGTTTTTAGAGGAAAACAAAGACTTTTCAAAAGTTTCTGATGAAGACAAAGCAATTTATGAGAAATATAAAGATGGCTACTTCATAACTTATACTAAAAATGATGAAAAATCAACTTTCGTTACAATGCCTTTTATGGTAAATGATAAGTTATTCATGGATTTTATTCCTTTTGATTACGAAGAAATTAGCAACGATCTTTTATCACAGCATTTATTAAAAACACATTCTGTTGCAAAAATTGACAATACTAATGATGATACTATTCAAATTACTTGGCTAGATGAAGCTAGACTAAAGGATCTCTTCAAAAAAGATCAATTAAAGCTAGATCATGAAAAGGTTGGATTTGAAGAATCGTTCGTGTTAACAGCTTCGTCAGAAGAGCTATACAAATTCCTGAAAAAATATGAAGCCTCAAATGTTGAAAACAAGTGGGAATCTTCAGAAAAATTTACTTTAGTTAAAGCTAATGCTCAACCTTAGTCCACATATTAAAAAACTAAATAACCACAGACCTCTATTATTTAATTTAGGTCTGTGGTTGTTCTCGTTTGTTGTCCTCCTTTTTATTTTCTCTAAAGGCTTAAAACCAATTAAACTTGATTACATATATACGTTTACTTTTTTGGTTGCTGTTGCTATTCCTGTATTAATTAACTTGTACATACTTGTGCCCAAATTGCTTAAAAAGGAGAAATACATACTTTATATTCTTGTATTTGCAGTAAATCTATTGGTGTTTTCACAATTGCATAGCCTGCTATTTGAACCTTTTATTGATAAACTTTTTCCCAAATACTTCTTTGTTTCTTATCACTCAGAGACCAGACTAATAATTATTTACAGCATCTTCTTAGTAAGCACTACACTTATCAAGCTCTCTGAAGATTGGTTTTATTTTAACGAAAATGAGAACCGATTATTAAAAGAACAAAATGAACTAATTCAGTTACAGTTATCATCACTTAGAGCGCAAATAAATCCGCATTTCTTGTTTAACTCTTTAAATGTGATCTATGCACTTTCTGTACAGAAGAAAAAAGGCATTCAAGATGCTATTGTTCAATTGTCAGATATTTTAAGGTATGTTATTTATGACTCTAATACAGAACGTGTTTCTATAAAAGAAGAAATACAACTTCTTAAGAATTATATAGAGTTTCAAAAATTCAGAGTACATGGATTTGAAAACATTGATTTTAAAATAACTATTGATAATGATAATTTCAAGATCTATCCAATGCTTTTACTTCCCTTGGTTGAAAACTGCTTTAAACATGGAATAAAAGGGAATTTAGAAGACACTTTTATCAGGATAGAATTAGAACAAAAAGGAGATAAATTCACTTTCAATATTGAAAACAATAGCTTTAAAGAAGATACAGCTAATAAAGATTCATCAGGTGTTGGGCTAGAAAATGTTTCTAAAAACCTTGAAATTGTTTATCCTAATTCACATACCTTTAGTACAGATAATAAGAATGGAGTGTTTACAGCACTACTAACCATTAATTCTAAGCAATCATGAACATAAACTGCATTATTGTTGATGACGAACCATCTTCGCAAATAGTAATCAAAACTTTTGCTAACGATGTTGATTTCTTAGATGTAGTAGAGATATGCAATAATGCCTTAGAAGCTAATTCGGTTTTAAATAAAAGGAACGATATTGACCTTATTTTCCTAGATATTAATATGCCAAAGCTAAGTGGTTTAGATTTTTACAAATCACTTCAAAATCCTCCAGATGTTATATTCACTACAGCATATTCGCAATATGCATTAGAAGGATTTGAAGTAAACGCCATAGATTATTTACTAAAACCTTTTTCGTTTGAACGCTTCTTGAAAGCAGTAAATAAAGTAATTGAGAAAAGGAATAATCTTAACTCAATTCAAGAAGAGCATCTAGTAATTAAAGCAAACAAGGTCATTCATAAAGTTGCTATTCAAGATATTTTATTTATTGAAGCCTTTGGTGATTATGTAAAAGTCCATCTAGGAGAAAAGATGATTATTACTAATAGTACATTTACTAATATTTTAAAACAACTTCCACAACAATTTGTTCGCTGCCACAAATCGTTTGCTATTAATTTGAAAAAAATGAATAGCTTAGCAGGAAATGTAATCTCAATTGAAAATAAATCGGTTCCAGTAGGTCTCAAATATAAACCTGATTTATTGGAAGCCTTAAATTAACTAACTATGCTAAAAAATAATTTTACCGACTTAGGACTCCTTTTTTTAAGAGTTGGAATTGGTGCAATGATGCTTACTCATGGAATTCCAAAAATAAATCGTCTGTTTGCAGATCCTATTGAGTTTGGAGATCCAATTGGCTTAGGTCCAACCATCTCTTTAATTCTTGCACTAATTGGTGAAGTTGTAGCTCCCGCCCTTTTAATTGTAGGATTCAAAACCAAGTTAGCTGCTATTCCAGCATTCATAACAATGGCAGTTGCAGCTCTAATAGTTCATGCAGAAGATCCTTTTGGAACAAAAGAAAAAGCATTAATGTACGCACTGTGTTTCTTAGTTATCTTTTTTACTGGTGCAGGTAAATATTCTTTAGATAAAAAATAGTTCATGGAAGTACTCGGAATCGATGTTGGTGGCTCAGGAATTAAAGGAGCCATAGTAAATGCAGATACAGGAGAATTAGTAACAGAAAGGTTTAGACTACCAACTCCTCACCCTTCTTACCCTGATGAAGTAGCAAAGGTTATCAAATCATTGGTTGATCATTTTGAATATGAAGGACCTGTTGGTGTAACCTTCCCTTCGGTTATCAAGAACGGAAAATGTTTTACAGCTAACAACATCCATAGAGATTGGATTGGAACGCAAGTCGATACTCTTTTTGAAAAACATTGTGGTAATAAATTCTTTGTATTGAATGATGCTGATGCTGCTGCTGAAGCTGAAATGAAATTTGGTGCAGGTAAAGATAAAGATGGATTGATAGTTACGATAACTGTTGGAACCGGAATTGGATCTGGAGTATTTTATAACGGAGTATTAATCCCTAATTACGAAATGGGTGTAATGCTTGGTAAAGATGGAAAATACATCGAAAAATATGCTGCTGACTCTGCTAGAAAACGTGATGGATTAAGCATCAAAAAATGGGCTAAACGATTTGATTTCCTATTGAATCACGCAACTGAAGTGTTAAATCCAGATTTATTTATTGTTGGTGGAGGAATTAGTAAGAAAATGGCAAAGTTTGAAGACCTACTTACAGTTAATGTTCCTGTAGTAGCCGCAAAAAATCAAAATAATGCTGGTATTATTGGTGCAGCAATGTTTGCCATGGATCATTTATAATGATTAACTCATAATCCTAACCATTAGCTCCTTTAGCAAGTCACCTTGAGGTACTGCATTGGCGCCGACACCTTTACTCTTTACATCAAAATCTCGTAAAGTTGCTATTACACTACTCACTTTTTTCATGGGATAGTTTCTAGCCGCATTCACATATTCATTAACAAAGTATGGATTAATACGTAATGATGATGCAATAGCCCTTGGAGATCTGTCATTCAAACCATGTAAATGTAGCAACTGTGAGAAGAAGTTATAAAGTAACGAAACCGAGACTACCATTGGGTTGTCCTTAGGGTTATCAGCAAAGTAGTTCACTATTTGATGCACTTTAACCACATTTCGTTCTCCTACAGCTTTTCGCAATTCAAAATTATTGAAGTCTTTAGAGATTCCAATATTCTCTTCTATAAGCTCTGGAGTTATTTGCTGTTCTTTAGGAATAATCAATTGCAGTTTTTCTAACTCATTATTGATCTTACTCAAATCTGTTCCTAAAAATTCTACCAGCATTTGAGCTGCTTTTGGTGAAATGCTATAGCCTTTAGGCGAAAGCACTCTTCTTATCCATTCTGCAACCTGATTTTCATATAGTTTCTTGCTCTCATAAACAACACCAATCTTATTAATGGCTTTATAAAGTGCTTTTCGCTTATCTAATTTTTTATACTTGTAATTAACAACCAAAACCGTTGTGGGTTGAGGATTTTCAGCATATGAAACTAACTTTTCAATAGTTCTCGATAAATCCTGTGCCTCTTTTACTATTACAACTTGTCGCTCTGCCATCATTGGGTAACGCTTTGCATTACCAACAATATCATCAATGGACACATCTCGTCCATAGAGAACCATTTGATTAAAACCCTTCTCTTCTTCGGCCAATACATTATCTTCAATAAAATCAGATATCTTATCTATGTAATAAGATTCCTCTCCCATTAAAAAATAAATAGGTTTTATGTTTCCTTTTTTAATATCGTTAACCAGTTGTTTTGCTTCGTCCATTTAAAAAAAATCACCAAATTTGTGTGGTGCAAAAACTTAACTTTCCTACATATAACTTCAGAATCAAAAATAGCGAAAATAAACTGTTCATTTTTGATGAAATTCGTAAAAAATTTGTGGTCTTACAACCTGAAGAGTGGGTGCGTCAACATTGCGTTCAATTTTTGATTCAAGAGAAAAAATTCCCTAAATCACTTATCAATGTTGAAAAAGAATTAAAAGTTAATGATCTAAAAAAGCGATACGATATTGTGATATACAATCCAGATGGCTCTATACATCTTATTGTAGAATGCAAAGCACCAAATATTTCTATATCTCAGGAAACATTCGATCAAATTGCGAGATACAATATAACATTGAAAGCATCATACCTAATGGTTAGCAACGGATTAAATCATTATTATTGCACCATAAATGATATTGAAAAAAAATATCAATTTTTAAAAGAATTACCTTCGTACACTAAGTGAAAATAGCTGTTGTCATACTAAATTGGAATGGAAAAGAACTGCTTGAGAAGTTTTTGCCATCAGTTATAACAAATTCAACAGAAGCAACAATCTATATTGCTGACAATGCCTCCACTGATGATTCAATTACTTTTGTTACTAACAATTTGCCAGAAGTAAACATTATTCAAAACAAAATAAACGGTGGTTATGCAAAAGGATATAACGATGCGTTAAAGAATATAAATGCAGATATTTTTTGCCTACTAAACAGTGATGTTGAGGTAACTAAAAATTGGTTAGTGCCAATTTCTGAAGTATTTAATGAGCAACCAGAAACAGCAATTATTCAGCCAAAAATTCTTGATTATAAAGACAAAACTAAATTTGAATACGCTGGAGCCGCAGGAGGATTTATCGACAAATTAGGATATCCATATTGTAGAGGAAGAATATTCAACACCATAGAAAGTGATGAAGGTCAGTATAACGATATTGATGAAATTTTTTGGGCTTCAGGAGCTTGTCTTTTTATTAGAAAACCTGTTTTTGAAGAATTAAATGGTTTTGACGAATCCTTCTTTGCTCATATGGAAGAAATTGATCTTTGCTGGAGAGCAAAAAATATTGGTCATAAAATTATTTATGTAGGAACTTCAACTATTTATCATGTTGGAGGAGCAACTTTGTCTAATACCAGTGCAAAGAAAACTTATCTAAATTTTAGAAATAGTCTCTATACGTTGGTAAAAAATGCCAAAGGAACCATTTTCTCTCTGGTCCTAATTAGACTTATTCTGGATGGGATTGCAGGGATTAAATTTGCTATACAGTTAAAGCCAAAACACACCATAGCTATAATTAAAGCTCACTTCTCATTTTATAAAAATTTAAACATGCTTCTTAAGTTTAGAAAGGAACAAAACTCATTTAAGGATTATTATGCAAAATCGAGTATTGTTTGGGAATATTTCATTAAGCAAAAACGTCTTTTTAAAAGTTTATAATTTAGTTAGCAAAAGTTTTGTTAACTCCTAATTTTATTAACGTTTTTTACATACTTTTGCTCTATTCGTCAAAATAATAATTAATGTATAGTATCATGAAGAGAATTTTAATGTTAAGCCTATGCTCAATGGTGTTATTGAGCTCATGTGTATCGAAAAAAGATTATATGGCTTTAGAGGCTAAACAAAAAGAAACACAAGACCTACTAAACTCAGCTACAGTTAAGCTAAATGCATGCTTATCTGACGCTGCAACTGCCCAAACACGTGCTGAAGGGTTACAGGAAAGATTAGCAGATATGCGTAAGAATTATGAAAGTTTAATTCAACAAAACAAAGACCTTACGATGTTAACTGCAAAAGGAGCTGAAAATGTTGAAAGAACTTTAGAAAGTATCAAAGAAAAAGATTTAAAGATCACTCGTTTACAAGATGCTTTAAATAAAAAAGACAGTGTTACACTTGCTTTAGTAACAAGCTTAAAGCGTGAGGTTGGTATCAACGACCCTGACATTGAAGTGAATGTAGAAAAAGGTGTTGTATTCATCTCAATTGCTGATAAATTATTATTTAACACTGGAAGCTATGTAGTAAGCTCTAGAGCTAAAGAGGTTTTAGGTAAAGTTGCTACAGTTGTTAATGATAAGCCTGAGTTTGAATGTATGGTAGAAGGTCATACAGACAGCAGATCTTACCAAAAAGGCGTGTTACTAGATAACTGGGATTTAAGTGTGAAGCGTTCTACTTCAATCATCAGAGTTCTTGAAGAGCTTGGAGTTGACTCTGCTCGTCTAATTGCTGCTGGAAGAAGTCACCACGTGCCTCTTGCTGATAATGATACTGCTGAAAACAGAGCTAAGAACAGACGTACACGTATTGTTGTTATGCCTAAGATAGATCAGTTCTATGATATGATTGAAAAAGAAATGAAGAATCTATCTACTGGAAGTTAATCTCTCTAATTTATGGAAATATAAAAGCTCAATCTTTCGATTGAGCTTTTTTTATAGTATATCCAGACTACCTTTTCCTTCTCTAATAATTTCGGGTTCATCTCCTGAAAAGTCAATTACAGTTGAAGGTTCATTTCCCCCATAACCTCCATTTATAACCATATCTACTTTTTTATTCCATTTCTCTAAAATAAGCTCAGGATCTGTAGTATATTCAATAATCTCATCTTCGTCATAGATAGAAGTTGAAACTATAGGGTTTCCTAACTCTCTAACAATATCCAATGCAATATTGTTGTCAGGAACTCTTATACCAACAGTTTTCTTCTTTTTAAATGCTGTGGGCAATGTTTTTGATCCTGGAAGCACAAAAGTATATGGACCAGGTAATGCTCTCTTTAAAACTTTAAATGTTGCATTATTTATTTGCTTTACATAATCACTTAGATTACTCAAATCATGGCAGACGAAAGAAAAATCAGCTTTTTCTAGCTTTACACCTTTTATTTGAGCTACTCTTTCCAAGGCTTTGTAGTTGGTAATATCACAACCTAAACCATAAACAGTATCTGTAGGATAAATAATAAGCCCTCCTTTCTTTAACACTGAAACTACTTTTGCAATTTCTCGAGGATTAGGATTCTCTTCATAAAGCCTTATAAAATCCGCCATTAGCCTAGTATTTTTAATTTGGCAAAGCGCAACAATAACTTCTTTACGCCTCCATTTTCAAATTCAATCTCCGCCTTGATGTCAGCTCCTTTTCCTTCAATTTTCTTAACTTCTCCCTTACCAAACCTCAAATGTTCTACCTTATTACCAACGGTTAGCTGGCTATCAAAAAGATTTGTATTTCCTCCCGTTTTGGTTACTGGCTTTAAATTTTTAGGTGTCGATATCTTTATCCCTTGAGGTTTTGTTTTAGAAGGTTCTTTTTTAGTAAATCTCGCCTTTGCTGGTTTAAACCTTATTTTGTTCGGTTCTGCTCTTCTGTTAGATTCGGGAATATCATCACCAAAAATACTTGCATCTAACATTGGATTAAATCTTCTTTCCTCAGGTGGTGTTAAGTCTTCTATGTATTTATCATCTATTTCTTCAATAAACCTACTAGGTTCAGCATCTATTAATTTTCCCCAACGATACCTAGTCAAAGCATAGGTTAAGTAAGCTTGCTTTTCTGCTCTGGTTAAAGCCACATAAAACAGGCGTCGCTCCTCTTCCAGTTCGCTTCTGGTATTCATGCTCATCGCACTCGGAAATAAATCTTCTTCCAAACCTACTATATACACAAAAGGAAACTCTAATCCTTTTGCCAAATGAATCGTCATTAACGCCACTCTATCTTCATCTCCTTTATCATTATCCATATCAGTTGCTAATGCAACATCCTCTAGAAACTCAGTTAACGAACCTGTAGCATCTGCCAGTTCTTTTTGTCCTTCAACAAAATCCTTTATACCATTAAGCAACTCTTCGATATTCTCCATTCTGGTAATTCCTTCTGGAGTACCATCTTTATTGTACTCTCTAATCAAACCACTCGCTTTTGTAACATGCTCTGCTAATTCAAAAGCATTTGTTGTTTGATTCATTACTTGAAAGCTTTCTATCATGGTAACAAAATCCTGAAGCTTTCTTTTAGTACCAGAGTTAATATTGATCTCAACCTTATCTATATTTTGAAGCACTTCAAAAATTGAACGTTTATAACCATTTGCAGCTACAATTAATCTATCTATGGTTGTTTGCCCAATTCCTCTAGCTGGAAAATTGATAATACGTTTTAGCGCTTCTTCATCTGCTGGATTAATAACCATTCTTAGATACGCTAAGACATCTTTTATTTCTTTACGTTGATAAAATGAAAGTCCTCCAAAAATTCTATATGCAATGTCTCGCTTTCTTAATGCATCTTCAATTGCCCTTGATTGAGCATTGGTTCTATAGAGTACAGCAAAATCTTTATTCTTTAGTTGATTTTGCATCTTGTTCTCAAAAATAGAGCTCGCCACATAACGCCCTTCATCTCCATCATTTAGTGAACGATGTACTTTTATCTTACCACCTTCTTCATTAGCGGTCCAAACAACTTTATCCAACTTCATTTGGTTTTTATCAATAATAGAATTGGCGGCATTTACAATATTCTTGGTAGAGCGATAATTCTGTTCTAATCTAAATGATTTTGCATCTGGATAGTCACGTTGAAAATTGAGTATATTATTAATATTAGCTCCTCTAAATGCATAGATACTCTGTGCATCGTCACCAACAACACAAATATTTTGAAAACGATCAGCTAAAGCTCTAACAATCAAATATTGTGAATGATTGGTGTCCTGGTACTCATCTACCAAAATATATCTAAAACGATCTTGGTATTTAGCTAATACATCTGGAAAACGTGTTAACAGCTCATTGGTTTTTAACAGCAGATCATCAAAATCCATAGCGCCAGCCTTGAAGCAACGCTCAACATATTCTTTATAAATATCTCCCAAACGAGGTCTTCTAGCGGCAGTATCGGCTTCAATTAACTCTGGATTCTGAAAATAGGCCTTTACAGTAATCAAACTGTTTTTATAAGAAGAAATTCTGGAATAGATCTGTTTGTATTTATATACATCTTTATCCAGTTTCATTTCTTTAATAATCGAAGAAATCAAGCGCTGAGAATCCTGAGTATCATAGATCGTAAAGTTGCTTGGATATCCTAATCTATCTGCTTCAAAACGTAAGATCTTAGCAAAGACTGAGTGAAAAGTGCCCATCCACAAATTCTTAGCTTCGCTATCACCAACTATATTGGCGATTCTGCCTTTCATTTCGCGTGCAGCCTTATTGGTAAAAGTTAAAGCCAATATATTGAAAGGATCTACACCTTGACTCATCAAATAGGCTATTCTATAAGTAAGTACGCGCGTCTTCCCAGATCCTGCTCCGGCAATCACTAATAAAGGCCCCTCTTTTTGCAAAGTAGGTGCCAACTGTGCTTCATTTAACTCGCTCAAATACTTCTCCAATCTCAACAGTTTTAAAGCGTGAATTTAGCCAATGTTATGCTTTTTTTTAGTGCCAGATATGAATACTTATAAACAATTATTAAAGGGAGGTTCGGTTTCCTAAAAAATTAAATATATTTAAAGCTATATTTCAATTTTCATGTTCAGATCTTTTTTAGTCTTTATCGTTTTTTTGAATTGTTCTCATATGTTAACTGCTCAAACAGAGCGCATTCGGGGAACAGTAGTTAAAGAATACGGAGAAACTTTTAAAGTGGAGAATCCAGATGTCCAGACAGACACTTCGCAAGAATTTAAACTTATATTGGATGTTTCTTCTTCATCAGAGGATAAAAGTGTGATCAATAAAAATATTGTCACAGCTGCAAGGTTTTTAAATATGCATGCTAATGAAGGTATTCCTAAAGAAAAACTAAAAGTTGCTATGACCGTTCATGCTGGAGCATGGCAAGACATACTTACCAATGTGGCTTACAAGAAGAGGTTTGGAGTTGAAAATCCTAACTTAGATTTAATAAATAAGCTTACTGAAGCTGGAGCTGACATCATTCTTTGTGGCCAAACAGCATCTTTTAGAGGTATAAAAAAAGAAGAAATAAATTCAAACGTAAAAATGGCACTCTCAGCAATGACAGCGCTTATACAATATCAAAAGAACGGTTATACGTTCATCAAATTTTAACTTAAACCATCTTGAAACAAATGAAAAGATTAGTATTAATTCTAGCAATAATGTCCAGTTATTTTGGATTCTCTCAACATGGAATGGACGCAGAGATAGCAGCAATTGAATCTAAAGTCATAGAATGGAGACGTCATTTCCATCAAAACCCAGAATTGTCAAACAGGGAGTTCAAAACTGCTGAAAAGATAGCAGAACACTTACGTTCTCTTGGATTAGAAGTGCAAACTGGAATTGCCCACACTGGAGTAGTTGGTATACTAAAAGGCAGAAAGCCTGGAAAAGTATTGGCTTTAAGAGCAGATATCGATGCACTTCCTGTTCCTGAAAGAGCCGACCTTCCTTTTAAATCAACAGCTAAAGGAGAGTTTAGAGGCGAAGAAGTTCCTGTAATGCATGCTTGTGGGCATGACACACATATTGCCATCTTAATGGGCGTAGCAGAAATACTCTCAAAAAACAAGAATAAAATTAAAGGAACTATCAAGTTCATCTTTCAACCAGCAGAGGAAGGAGCTCCTCCAGGTGAAGAAGGTGGTGCAAAATTAATGGTTGAAGAAGGCGTTCTTAAAAACCCTGATGTTGATGCTATTTTTGGACTTCACATTGGATCTGGACAACCAATAAATACTATTGGATATAAACCAGGTGGTGCTATGGCGGCTGTAAACAGTTTTGAGATCAATGTAAAAGGAAAACAAACACACGGTTCTATGCCTTGGGGAGGAATTGATCCAATTATGGTAAGTGCTAAGATTATAGATGGTTTACAAACCTTGGTAAGTCGGGAAATGCCTTTAACTCAAGAAGCAGTGGTGCTTTCGATAGGAAAAATAAGTAGTGGTGTTAGAAGTAATATAATTCCAGAATCTGCCCAAATGATAGGTACATTAAGAACACTGGATGAAGGCATGCAAAAGCACATTCACAAACGTATGCGTGAAATGGTTGCAGATATTGCTAAAGCTTATCGTGCAGAGGCAACTATAGATATTGATGAAGGATATCCAATTACATTTAACGATCATGAGCTTACAGCTCAAATGTTACCGTCTATACAAAAAGCGGCAGGAACAGAGAATGTACATCTTATGAAAGCTATCACTGGAGCAGAAGATTTTTCGTTCTTTCAAAAGGAAGTACCAGGATTTTACTTCTTCTTAGGAGGAATGACACCGGGAAACACTGAACCTTTCCCTCATCATACTCCAGATTTTTATATAGATGAAGGTGGACTATTACTAGGAGTAAAATCGTTTATCCAAATGTCTATAGACTATTTAAATGATTAATACATGAGCGAAGTTCTTGATGTATTTTCTAATCTACCTTGGTGGGCTTGGGTCTTAATTTTTATTGGGTTTATTGCTATTCGTGATATTCTCCAAAAAAAGCACACTATTAGCCATAACTACCCAATTGTAGGTCATATTAGATACATTTTTGAGAGTATTGGTCCAGAGATTCGGCAGTACTTTGTAGCAAACAATAGAGAAGAACTTCCATTTAATAGAATTGAGCGTAGTTGGATCTATGCTTCTGCCAAAAAAGAAAACAATTATGAGGGTTTTGGTACAGATAGAGACATTTATGCACACCAGCACGTTTTCATAAATAATGCAATGATGCCTTTTAAATTAGAAAAAGGGCATCCAAATACTATTGATAAAACCTTCCTTCCTTGTGCAAAGGTTATTGGAGCTTACAATAAAAGAAAGAAACCTTATCGACCAGCATCAGTGATTAATGTTTCTGCTATGAGCTTTGGTTCATTATCAGCTAAAGCTGTTGAATCGTTAAATAAAGGAGTAACAATTGCTGATGCCTATCATAACACAGGTGAAGGTGGACTTTCACCTTATCACAGTAATGGTGGTGATGTTGTGTTTCATTTTGGAACAGGGTATTTTGGCGTTCGTGATAACGATGGAAACTTCTCTATGGAGAAGATGAAGCAACTCGTTAAGGACAACCCTTTCATTAAGGCTATAGAGGTAAAGCTTTCACAAGGCGCTAAACCTGGAAAAGGTGGTGTACTTCCCGGAAAGAAGATCACTCATGAAATTGCTAAAATAAGAGGTGTTGAAGTTGGTAAAGATGTGCTCTCTCCTCCTACTCACTCTGCTTTCTCTAATGTAAAAGAATTGGTCGACTTTATTGAAGATATTGCTAGTGAAACAGGGCTACCTGTTGGTATTAAGGCTGCAATTGGAAAGCTAGGCCAATGGGAAGAGCTTGCAGATATTATGGTTACCACTAATAAAGGACCTGATTTTATTAGTGTTGATGGTGGCGAAGGCGGAACAGGTGCTGCTCCTCCAAGCTTTGCTGATCATGTATCTCTGCCTTGGGTTTATGGTTTTAGCGATCTGTATAAATTATTCCAAAGAAAAGGACTTACAGAACGTATTGTATTCATAGGAAGTGGAAAATTAGGTTTTCCTGCTAAAGCTGCCATGGCCTTTGCAATGGGAGTAGATTGTATTAATGTTGCTCGTGAAGCTATGATGAGTATCGGTTGTATACAAGCCCAAATCTGTCATACCAATCGTTGCCCAAGTGGAGTTGCTACACAAAATAAATGGCTGCAAAACGGAATAAATATTCCTCTTAAGTCTGAACGTTTAGCTCAATATTTTAAAACCTTTAAAAAGGAACTGATAGAAATTACGCATGCTGCTGGCTATGAGCATCCTTGTCAATTTAAAATGAGTGATGTTGATGTAAATGTTGATGATCATAATTTATCTAAAGAACTTGATAAAACATATATTTATCTTAAAACACCAGTACCTTTCAATACTATGCAAGAACTAAAAGATTGCATATATTTGGGAGGAAAACCTCAAACAACTAAAACTTAATATTATGGATGTAGATAAGATTTTTGAAGTATTTCTTTACGCTGTTCCAGCCTTAATCACTGGGATGATTGCATATTACTTTTTTAAAGAGCATACAAAAAATGAAGATGGTCGTAGACGCTTTTTACTACACAAAGATCTTCAGGTAAACTCCTTACCATTACGTCTTCAAGCCTATGAAAGAATGGTACTGTTCTTAGAGAGAATTTCGCCATCAAAATTACTGGTTAGAGTTAACCCAACTGGCTCAGATGAAAATGCTTATGAATCTTTACTTGTAGCAACCATTGAACAAGAATTTGAGCATAATTTATCTCAACAAATCTACATTAGTGAAGAGTGTTGGAATATAATTGTTGCAGCAAAAAACGCTACGATTCAACTAATCAGAAAAGCTGGATTATTAGAAAAAACAGGAACAGCTGATAAGCTTCGCGAGGTTATTCTAACTGAAATGATGGAAAAAAGAGCTCCAAGTGATGCAGCTATTTCTTTCATCAAAGATGAAGTTAGCGATATGTGGTAAACACCATCAATAATTACTTTCAAAACCTACAACAAAACTCGTATTTTAGTTGAATGAATTCTAATATTCTTCAAACTCCAATAGATTACTTAAAGGGCGTTGGTCCTAATCGAGCGGAGCTATTAAAGAAAGAGTTAGGGATTTTTACTTTTCAAGATTTACTCAACCTATTTCCCAATAGATACTTAGACAGGACCAAATACTACAAGATCAAAGATCTACAGCGTAATAATGCCGAGGTGCAAGTTATTGGTCAGATAATAGCTCTAAAAGAAGTGTCTCAGAAACGCGGAAAACGATTAGTAGCCACTTTTCAGGACGAAACAGGAACAATGGAGCTCGTTTGGTTTAGAGGGCAGAAATGGATACGAGAAAGTCTTAAACTCCATACCGAACTGGTAATATTTGGGAAAACTAGTTGGTTTAACGGTCGTTTTTCGATGCCACACCCAGAGATCGAATTACTAGAAGAGCACAAAAAGAACTTGCGATCTGCTATGCAACCCATTTATCCTTCAACGGAAAAATTAGCAACAAAAGGAATTACCAATCGAGTAATTTCAAAGATCGTTCAACAATTATTTATTGATACTAAAGGAAATTTTTCTGAAACACTTTCAGAGTTCTTGCTAAATGAACAGAAACTAATTTCAAAAAAAGAAGCACTTTTTAATGTGCATTTTCCGAAGAGCCAAGAGTTGCTTTCCAGAGCTCAATTTCGATTAAAGTTTGAGGAACTTTTTTACATTCAACTACAATTAATCTTAAAAAATCTTATCCACAAATCGAGAATTAAGGGATTTAAATTTGATAAAGTTGGACACTTCTTCAACACGTTTTTTAAAGAGCATTTACCTTTCGAATTAACCAATGCTCAAAAACGAGTAATCAAAGAAATTCGACACGATTTAGGAAGTAATGCTCAAATGAACCGATTGTTACAAGGAGATGTAGGATCTGGAAAGACTATAGTGGCGCTAATGTCAATGTTTATAGCACTTGACAACGGTTTTCAAGCTTGTTTAATGGCGCCAACTGAAATTTTGTCAGTTCAACACTATAATGGGTTATTTGAATATTGTAAAAAACTGAATATCAGTATTTCATTATTAACTGGTTCAACTAAAACTTCAGATAGACGAAAAATTCACGAATCTTTAGAAAATGGCGAATTAAACATCTTAATTGGCACTCATGCCCTACTCGAAGATAAGGTGAAATTCAAAAATTTAGGGCTCGCAATTATCGATGAGCAACATCGATTTGGAGTTGCACAAAGAGCAAAACTTTGGAAAAAAAATGTAGTACCTCCACACATTCTTGTGATGACTGCAACACCAATTCCGAGAACCTTAGCAATGTCAGTTTATGGTGACCTCGATATTTCTATAATCGATGAATTACCTCCTGGAAGAAAATCAATAAAAACAGTACATCGGTACGACAAGAATCGATTACAGGTTTTCAAGTTTATTCGTGATGAAATAAAAAAAGGAAGACAGATATATATTGTTTATCCTCTAATCAAGGAAAGTGCTGCCATGGATTATAAAGATCTTATGGACGGTTATGAAAGTATTTCACGAGATTTTCCAATGCCAGATTACCAAATATCAATTGTTCATGGAAAAATGAAAGCACCCGATAAAGACTTCGAAATGCAGCGCTTTATAAAAGGTGAAACCCAGATCATGGTAGCTACAACGGTTATTGAGGTTGGTGTAAACGTTCCTAATGCTTCAGTGATGATTATTGAAAGTGCCGAACGTTTTGGCTTATCACAGTTACATCAGTTACGTGGTAGAGTTGGACGAGGAGCAGAACAGAGCTATTGTATCTTAATGACTGGACACAAGCTTAGTAATGATAGTAGAACACGCCTTGAAACTATGGTACGCACTAATGATGGTTTCGAAATTGCCGAAGTAGATCTTAAACTACGTGGCCCCGGAGATATCATGGGAACTCAACAAAGTGGTGTACTTAATTTAAAGATTGCTGACATAGTAAAGGATAGAGACATCTTACAACAAGCCAGATACTATGCGAAAAAGGTCTTAAGAGACGATCCTAACCTTTCTTATCCTGAAAACAAAGTACTACTTCAAACTTATAAGCAGCTAAGTAAATACAAAAACATGTGGAATTATATTAGTTAAATATGAAATACCTAAAACCCTTTCATTTCTTCTTTGGAATAGGAATGCTAATCACTTTTACCTTAACTGGAAAGTACATGCATTATAGATATAATCATTTACAAGGAATGCCTGATCTGGAAAGGGCTTTGTTCAGAGCTGAACATATATATATTCTGCTTATTTCTCTAGTTAATTTAGGTTTAGGCACGTACTTAACAACATTTAAAAGTAAAATACTAACTATATTTCAGCTTATTGGGTCTTTATCAATCACTACGGCTTCGGTACTTATGGTATATAGCTTTTTTACCGAATTACCTTCACAAATTATTGAAAGACCGATTAGTAGAAATGCTTTGTATCTAATTCTTGGCGGAGTATTGTTTCATGCATTTACGCAGATAATTAAGAAGTACACCGAAAATAAATAGCTTATTTACAGTATTTTACATATATTTAATAAAACGATAGGCTATGAGACTTCCCCAAAAACTCCGTTTCCAAAGTCATAAATGGACTTCTATTTTATGCTTTTTTCTCCTATTCACCTGTACTTTAGATAATGAAACTGTACTATTAGGCCCTGAAACTGCTCAATTTGATATTAATCTTTTTGAGCAAAACCTTATAGACTATGTAAATTGGGGAGGTGATCAACCTGTTGGTTGGGCTTATGCCATTACTCAAAACGGACAACTAGCATCTTCTGGAGCTTTTGGCAACTTGATACAGGAACCAGATGGAACTACTACTGCAATAAGCGCAAATAGTGAGATTAATATTGCTAGCGTTACTAAATTCTATACTGCCATTGCTGTATTACAGCTATTGGATCGATTGAATTTGACCGTACATACTACTATAGAAGAATTCATTCCTCCTAATTGGACTGTTGGTGAGAATATGGATGCCATGACCTTCGCGCATTTGCTAAGGCACGAATCTGGTTTAGATACTGGGAATACAGATTTTGATAACACGCTTTCTTACGCAGGAATCAAACAAGCTGTTGAAGATGGTGTACCAATTCCTCCGCCAGATCAAAGTGATTATGATAATATCAATTTTGCCATTTTTAGGATCTTAATTCCTTCCATGCAAAATCAAATTCCGAATGCTCCACAAACCGATCTGGATAGTGATTCTGAAACTCAGGAAGCTTATAAAGACTATATGCAAAGTGAGATATTTAGTGTATGTGGATTGCCAAACGTAGATTTCACAGAACCTACACCAGCTCCACGATATTATAATAAAGATGACGTTAGTAATGGAGTTTCTGGAACAACCTATGGAGATTGGGACAATAAATCTGGAGGTGGTGGTTATTATATGAGTGTGATAGAAATGGCTGCTGTTAATGCATTTTTCCAGCATACGGAAGATTTATTAAGCAATGAAGACAAACAAGTGATCAGAGATAATTACATGGGTTTAGACGCATACTTCAATGGTGATTCAAGAGAACTACATGGAAAGTATTATGGTAAAAATGGAAGTATTGGTAATGATAGTGACCCAACTGTAAGCCAAGGAATGCTATCACAAATACAGATGTTTCCCATTAATGGTGTTGAAATAGCTGTATTCGTAAACTCACGAAATGTTACTTACAAGACAGGAGTTGACGGTTTCTTAAGATCCTCGATTAAAGAAGCTTATAATGATGCTTGGATAGATCCTTAAATCAAAAAAGTCCGATCCCTTTAGTGATCGGACTTCAAAACAGTACATAGTTGTCGTTTTTAATTGATGTCTTGTTTATTCTGTAATTTTTCAATATTAGCAGCTATAGCTTGTTGATTTCCCGCATCTGGTGCTCTCTTTTGTGCTATTAACAAATGCTTTAATGCCTTCTTATAATCACCAACAGCAGAATACCCTCTAGCCAAACCGTAATCAACTGGCCATTGTCCTTTATTTACGTTAGCATTCATTTTAAAAACCTCTAAGGCTTTATCTTTTTTTCCTTGAGCAATTAATGCTCTTCCGTATTGATGACGCTCTAAAACCGTTGCATTATCCATATAGCCATCCATTACAGCTTCAGCATCAGCTTGTTTACCCATTTTAGATAAAATAGTAGCCTTTATTTGTGTGTTATTGAAGTTTTGCTGACTATAGAACTGTCCAGCAATGGCATTATTAATCCAACCTAAAGCCTCATTAAGATCACCTCCATTGTTTGCAGCGAAATTAGCCGCCTGCTCCCACGATTGACGGTTGAAACCTGGTTGATTCTGAAGCTTACTTCTAATATCTGTTAGCACCACATCTGTAACGTCCACTTCAACAGTAAATGGAATTCGCTTTTTCCCCCAACTCAACACCGCAGTCGCAGAAGTTGGAGTAACATTCTCAAAACCATAGGTTAGTTGCTCTACATGAGGACCATCTTCCATGTTCACATCAACGCGCAAAGCATCTTCTGAAGGCTCATAAAAATAACTTCCCCAAGCGCCATGATTTTTAGAGAAGATTACCGTTGCTTTACTAGCACCTTCATGAACGATCATGTGCAAACCATACTTGCCAGCAGGAAGTGTCTTCCCTCCTACAGTTACGTCACTAGTCACTTTAAAAACAGTATTTTCATCTGCTCCTGCTCGCCAAGGCGATTCTTTAGCAGTACCAAAACCAAGGTTATTCATGCCATAAGGCACTAATTTTCCCCAGATCTCACGACCGCGAACACTTGGGCGAGAATAGTGTACATACATTTTAGTAATACCGACGGTTTGTGCAACTGAAGCATGTTGGCTACCTCGAGGTGTGTCCAATTGTGCTTGGGCATTTTGTGGTAAACATAGCAATACTGCAAATACAGCTAGGTAAACCATAGTGTGTAATTTTTTCATTTTTTGATAATTATTTAGTTCGATTGTAGGATTAAAAGTAGCCACAATTAAAACTGCTAATTGTTATAGGCTTGTTAATTAACATATGTTTAGATTTGTTGATAAGTTGTATTAAACATCTTATCCTTTAATTAAAATTCTCGTAAAAAACGGTTAAATTAGTTTCATTACTGCCTATATTTATTAGATATAACATCTCAAAACACTAATGATTAGTTAGTATAGTATGTACAGCTATTTTCCGTCAAGAAAATATGAATTGGTATAACCCGGCTCTAATGACAAAACTTAAAAGCACCTTATCTGAATATTTACAAATAGCACTAAGCATTATCTTGGCAAGTATTGGGTTAAAAGCCTTTTTACTTCCAAACGGTTTTTTAGATGGTGGTGCTACTGGAATAGCAATTTTAATTGGTGAATTTATAGACATAGAAATATCTTACATCCTACCGCTGATATCTCTCCCTTTCCTTATTCTAGGATGGTATACCGTATCTAAAAGAATAGTTATTAAATCTACTTTATCCATTTGTATACTGGCAATTACGATTCATTTTGAAAACTTTGAGGCGGTAACAGATGAAAAATTATTGATCGCAATTTTTGGTGGTATTTTTCTTGGCGCAGGTATTGGATTGGGAATAAAGAACGGTGCGGTTTTAGACGGATCGGAGATACTTGGTATTTATTTAAATGAAAGACTAGGCATACCCATTGGCACTATCATTTTAATATTCAACACTATATTATTTGGAGTTACAGCTTTTCTTATATCTATTGAGGTAGCACTCTACTCTATACTAACATTTATAGTAACAGGAAAAATTATTGATTTTGTTTTCGAAGGGTTTGAAGATTATGTAAATCTTATGATTGTTAGTGAAAACTCAAATAAGGTCCAGGAGGCATTGATACATGAAGCCGAAATTGGCATGACCATCCTAAAAGGAAGCAAAGGCTTTGGAAACAGAGGTGAGATAAATGATCTTGAAATTATTCAAACCATCTTAAACCGTATTGACTCAAGAAGAGTATACCGAATTATTAACAAGGTAGATGAAAATGCTTTTATCATAGAGCTTGATGTAAATAACGTGAAAGGTGGTGTGCTTAGAAAATACCTAAGCAAGAGTAAAGAAAAAAAGTTATCTCCAACTTTGTACAGACGCAATCATATAGATTAGAAAGGGTTTATAACTTTTACATCAATTATATAATATTACGTATTTACTATTTAAGGTTTTTCTTCTAACTTCACTTATCCGTCAATAAACTGAGCCAGTGCAGAGCCATCCGAAGTATTAAAACTCAGTTTCATACTGATGATAAGGGAAACACTAAAAACTATTCTGCTACTAGCACGTCAACAAACTCGGTAAATTCTTTTTGAAAGCTTATATATTTTTCACCAGTTGCAGGACCATTAAAACCGGTATGTATCTTGCGTACTTTCCCTTTCTTGTCAATATAAATGGTAGTTGGATACGACAATACATGATTAAGCATTGGCAATTTTTCGTTAGCTAATTGCTTGCTAGAACTTCCATGTTGCGCTAGTAATATTGGGTAATCTATGCCAACATTGTCCTGTAGACGTTTTATAGCATGAAACGCTTTGTTCTCAGTCTTTGCATATTCAAATGCTAATGCTATAATTTCAACACCTTTATCTTTTAACGTATTGTATTGCTCTGCATAGTACCTGCTTTCATCCAAACAGTTTGGGCACCAAGTTCCCATAATCTGCACCAACACCACCTTGTCCTTAAAACGCTCATCACTTAGTGATACCATATTACCATCAACATCAGGAAAACCAAATTCTATGGCATCAAAACCTTCCTTTAAAAAGGTCAAACTATTCTCGTTTGGTAATTGATACGCTGCATTTCGTTTCGCCTCATAGGTCGCTTTATAATGATTTCCTGAATAGAACACCCCATTACTCATCTGATCGTTTGTAACCTCTGCAGTAAATAAAAAAGCATGTGCTCCATCAAAAACAGAGTATTTTAAAATATTCCCATCTAGCACTCCTTCTAGGTAACGATAATCTCCAGTTGTGGTTCGAATATTTCCGGTTACTTTATTTCCGTCTTGTTTAAAATTACCTCTAGCAATAAAGGTTTTACCATCATCTTCGGTAAACAACATTTCCCAAATTCCTGAAACATTAGCGGTAGCTTTCCCAACATCCTTAAATCGTTCATCAACATCATACTCAAAATAAACAGGTACAACTCTATCTAAACTTTCCTTGATATACTTACCGTTCAACACCTTGCCATTGTCAAATTCTCCAACAATATATCCTTCATATACTGGGAAATTGATTCGTACAGAATCATTATAATAGATAATGTCAGTTACTTCAATCACCTCTTCTGCATTGTATATTTCGATCTTATCATCAGTAGATATCTTAAAATTAAAAGGGAGCAATTGATTATCTTGAACATCCATGATTGCACGATAATGACCATGCATAAGTTTAGCATGCTGCTGGGTTTCGCAAGAAACCAAGGTTATAGCTAGAAGAAAAATGATAAGTTTTTGCATTTTGGCAGTGTTTATTATGTATTCGAATAAACAACAAAATACTTACATAAAAAAATTGTTTGAGTTTCGTTAACACTCAAGTATTCTTATATTTGTGGCTTCATGAAAATCGTGCAGAATGAAGATTTCTTATAATTGGTTAAAGCAATTTATAAACATTGATTGGGACGCAGAAAAAACCGGAGAACTACTTACAGATCTTGGTCTGGAAGTAGAAGGAATTGAAAGTTACCAATCAGTTAAAGGTGGACTTGAAGGCGTTGTTATTGGCGAGGTATTGACCTGTGAGCAACACCCAAATGCAGATAGATTAAAAGTAACTACTGTTAATGTTGGTGGTGATGAGCCTTTAAAGATTGTTTGTGGTGCACCAAACGTGGCTGCTGGACAAAAAGTTCCTGTGGCAACTATTGGCACTACGCTTTATTCCCCTGAAGGTGAAGAATGGACCATTAAAAAAGGAAAGATTCGCGGTGAGGAAAGTCATGGAATGATCTGTGCTGAGGACGAACTTGGATTAGGAGCTTCGCACGATGGAATCATGGTGCTTGACAAGAAACTAAAAGTAGGAACTCCTGCTACCGATGTTTTTGACATTCAGAACGACCAGGTTTTTGAAATTGGGTTAACACCAAACAGAGCAGATGCTATGAGTCACTACGGAACTGCTCGAGACCTAAAAGCTGGATTATTACAAAAAGAGATCAATTTGGAGTTGATCACACCTTCGGTAAGTGCATTTCACGTAGACAACCGAATGTTGAAGATAGATGTTGATGTAAAGAACAAAGATCTTGCTCCTCGTTATTGTGGTGTTACTATTTCTGGTCTTAAGGTTACCGAATCTCCAGAATGGTTACAACATCGTTTAAAAGCTATTGGATTAGCTCCTATTAATAATGTAGTTGATGCTACAAATTATGTGCTACATGAGCTAGGACAACCATTACACGCTTTTGATGCCAACAAGATCGCTGGAAATAAGGTTGTGGTTAAGACTTTAAAGAAAGGAACCAAGTTTATAACGCTAGATGAAGTTGAGCGCGAATTACATGAGGAAGACCTAATGATCTGTGATGGTGAAAAACCAATGTGTATTGCTGGAGTATTTGGTGGTATTCATTCTGGTGTAACTGAAGAAACTACGAGCATCTTTTTAGAAAGCGCCTATTTTGATCCTGTAAGCATTCGTAAAACTGCTAAGCGTCATGGATTAAATACTGATGCTTCATTTAGATTCGAAAGAGGTATCGATCCTAACATCACTGAGTATGCCTTAAAGCGTGCTGCTTTATTGATCATTGAATTGGCTGGTGGTGAAATCACCTGTGATGTTATTGATGAGTATCCTGTAAAGATTGAAGACTTTCAGGTACGTTTAAGTTTTGATAATGCAAAACGATTAATTGGAGAAGAAATACCAAGAGAAACCATAAAAAGCATCTTAACGTCCTTAGAAATAAAGGTGAACAATGTTACTGAAACTGGTTTGGGCCTTATGGTGCCTGCATACAGAAATGATGTACAACGTGAGGCTGATGTGATAGAAGAAGTGCTTCGTGTTTATGGTTATAATAATATTGGCACTACTGAAAAGTTAAATGCTTCAATTTCTAATTCTTCAAGATTTGAAGATCATAGAATTCAAAATATTGTTGGAAATCAGTTAGTATCACTTGGTTTCTATGAGATGATGGCAAATTCTTTGACATCGCCTGATTATACAAAACTTAGTGAGCAACTAAAGGAAGAACATAACGTATTAATGTTAAATCCATTAAGTAATGATCTTTCTGCAATGCGTCAATCATTATTATTTTCTGGGTTAGAAGCTTTAGCCTACAATATCAATCGTAAGCAATCGGATATCAAACTGTTTGAGTTTGGTAAGACCTATCATGCTTATGGTGATGACAAACGTGAAGAATATAAACACTTATCTATTTTAGTTTCTGGTAACAGACATCACGAAAGTTGGAATGCTGGTAATCAACCAAGTGATTTTTTCTTCATTAAAGGATGTATTCAAGCAATATTTGATAGGTTAGGGATTTCACGTTATAAAACCTCTCCTACTAAGAATGACATGCTAAGTGAAGGCTTAAGTTTGAGTCTTGGCAAAACTGTTCTAGTTGAGTTTGGTATTGTAAAGAAACAAGTATTGAAGTCGTTTGGAATTTCTCAACAAGTATTGTTTGCAGACCTAAACTGGGATAATATATTAGAGATCGGTAAACGCAACTCTATTAAATTTAAAGATATTCCTAAGTATCCTAAAGTACGTCGTGATTTTGCTTTATTATTGGATGAAGGTGTAACTTTCGAATCTATTTACGATATTGCTAAAAGAACAGAAAAGCAAATACTGAAAGAAGTAAATCTGTTTGATGTTTATCAAGGTAAGAATTTACCAAAGGGCAAGAAGAGTTATGCGGTAAGTTTTACGTTGCAAGATGAGAACAAAACGCTTACAGATAAGCAGATAGACAAGATCATGAATAAGTTGCAAACCAGTTTTGAAAAGCAACTTGGAGCAGAATTGCGTTAATCTTTGAATGATTAGAAACTCAATTATAATTTTCTTTTTGTTGACCTCAACTTTGGGTTTTGGGCAACAGTTAGAGCAGTCCAAAAGTAAGGACACTTCTAGCATTGGAACACTTTTTAAGCATGATGCAAAATCTGCTTTTAGAAGTGTTGGCCATGCATTTACCAGACCATTGTATTGGAAAGGAGACGACTATTTAAAGTTTGGTGGTTTAGTTGCAGGAACGCTACTTCTTTCCGCTGCAGATGATGAAGTAAATAGCTTCTTTTTAAGACAACAAGAAGATTTTCCAGAACTTATTAGAGATATTGGCTGGTATTTTGGAAGTCCACAAAACTATTTTATTGCAAACGCTGGGCTTTACGGATTTGGTTTGTTTACAAAGAACGAACAGGTTAGAAGAACAAGCGTTTTAATTATTTCTTCTTCATTCACAACAGGTTTAATAACATCTTTCCTAAAAAACTCTATAGGCAGAGCAAGACCAAAATCAGGTTTAGGAAACTGGTATTTTAAACCTTTCTCTCCAGAAGGAAAGTTCCACTCTTTTCCATCTGGACATTCTTCCCTATCAATAACAATGGCACATGCTGTTGCCAAACAATTTGAAAACACTTGGGTAAAAATTGGTATTTACTCTATTGGCGCTATTCCACCAATTAGCAGATTAGTAGATAATGCACATTGGATAACAGACATAGCCTTTAGTACTGCTTTAAGTATTATTGTTGTTGATTCTATTGACAAATATCTATTTGAAGCGAAGTCTTACAGTTATCCTAAAAAAGAAAAGGAAATTAGCTGGAATTTGAGATTTTCAGGTAATCAGATAGGAGTTGTTGGAACGTTTTAATCCTTAATCTTGTTATACTTTTTCATAAGCTCTAAAACCTTGTCTTTAGGAAGTGCTTCAATAGTATGACCATCTCTTCCCGTCATAGTTTCTGCTGCAAATAATGAATTAAGAATTGCTTCTTCTGTGGCTTCAATAGTTGCTAAGAACAATGGAGACAAATCATCATTTCTCAATTCTTTTTTCTCATGGTACATAGTATCGCTTTTATAAGGAATTAGATTCTCTTTGGCTGTAGAAAGTGCTATCACGTAATCACCACTTCCATTAGAAGCGATGCCACCTGTTTTTGCCAATCCTAACATAGCACGTTTTGCCATTCGTTCTAAATTTCTAGAACTCAAAGGTGCATCAGTTATCACTACGATCATGCATGAGCCATCTGCATCATTTAAAATCTTGTCTCGATATGGATACTTCTTAAGCTCTTTAGCAATGGGAACTCCCGCTATTTCTAGCACACCTCCAAAATTAGTTTGGGTCAAAACCCCAACAGTATAACCTCCTAGTGATCTAGGAAGTACTCTTGAAGAAGTTCCTATTCCTCCCTTGTATCCAAAACAAATGGTACCTGTTCCTGCTCCAACATTACCTTCTGCAACTTTGCCATCATTTGCATTATTGATCGCACTTAATACATGTGTTTCAGAAACATGTCGTCCTCTAATATCGTTAAGCCAACCATCATTTGTTTCACCTACTACAGAATTCACAGAACGAACAGCTTTATTTTCCTCTTGGTCTAAAGTATAACTAATCAACGCATTTGAAGCAGCAGGAACGCTTAATGTATTGGTCAAAATAATAGGAGTCTCAATGTTACCTAATTCTTTTACTTGACTATATCCTGCCAGTTTTCCAAAACCATTTCCTATATAGATAGCTGCAGGAACTTTTTGTTGAAACACATTTCCTTGATGCGGAATAATAGCTGTAACTCCAGTTCTTATATGATCTCCTTCTATGATCGTTTCATGACCAACAGTAACTCCCTCAACATCGGTGATTGTATTATTTTCTCCTGTCTTTAATACACCTATTTCAACTCCATGATCTCGAAGCCTTTTTTGTTGACTATTCATATTAGACGTAATCATTATAACTGTTATTAATATTGAAAATTTAACTTTCATGCTTTGAATTCGTTTTCCACTTCTTTACGTATTCTATTAATCATAGCAACGGCTCTATCAATAGTTTCTAGTTTTGTTCTAAATGATAATATTGCCATTCTTATTACAAACTTTCCATTGACAAGTGTTGAGCTTAGAAATATTTCACCATCTGAATGAATAGCTTGCATTAAACGTTCATTGAAGGTATTTTGATCCACTTCTTTTGAAGGATACCAAAAATAGCTTACCGAAAGATCTGGTTCTGGACCAAGTTCAAACCCAATATGCTTTAATCCCTCTCTGAAATAACTGGTAAGCAGAAGCTTTTCCTCTAAACATGCTTTGAAAGGTTCAACACCATGCAATTGTAGCGGGAGCCATAGTCTTAGTCCTCTAAAATGCTTAGTAAGCTCTGGAGAAACATCTGCTGGATTTACTGGGAATTCATCTTTAATTGCGTCTTGCATGTAATTAGCTCTATAATGATTAGAATGGTAAACCGCTTGTTTGTCCTTTACTAAAACTGCCCCTAAACCATAAGGAAGAAACAAGCCTTTATGTGGATCTACCACCAATGAATCGGCCATTTCAATTCCTTTCAATTTATGCTTTACTTTATCAACTAACATAAAAAAACCACCATAAGCTCCATCAACATGATACCAAAGGCCATGTTTTTTAGAGATGTCACCAATCTCTTCTAAAGGATCTATGGCTCCTGTATCTGTTGTGCCTGCTGAAGCAATGATCACAAATGGATTTAAACCCTTGGTTTTATCTACTTCGATTTTTCTTTCAAGGTCTTCAGGAACTATTCGCGAATTCTCATCTAATTCAACATAACGTATCTGAACATCTTCTAGACCAATAATTCGCAATGCCTTATGCACGCAATGATGTATTTGAGGGCTTGTATAAATAACACTTTTTTCAATAACTGCGTTTTTGATTCCATGTTTATCTCTAGCAGCAGTAAGTGCAATTAAATTAGCTATAGAACCACCTGATGTTAAATTCCCAACAGATGATTTTGGAAACCCGAATAATTCCTTCATCCAATCTATAAGTTCATTCTCAATGGTCACTCCTCCCGGAGAAGCGTAGTACATTCCCGTATACTCATTGGTTATATCTGCCAGAAAATCACCGAGAGAAGCGGCATAAATACCTCCTCCAGGAATATAACCTAAATGACCTCCTGATGCTGGTTTCATTCCTTTTTCTGCAACTTCCTGATTGAAGGTTTTAATGATTTCATCTAATGTCCTCTTACTATTAGATAAAGACAAAGCATCTTTATTAACCACTTTTGAGTTAAAAGTTTCAACATCGTTTAAAGATGAAATAAACTTATGGGCAAAACCTTTAACTGATTCTATATATGAATCTCTCTGATCTTTTGTGGGTTCTAAACTTTCAGAGGTTTCTTGTAACCTTAAAATTCGCTCTTTTAAACTATTCACTTTGGTTGGTATACATTTTTAAAAGTAGGTGTAAGACAATTCGGTATTTATCAATCTAAAATACACAAATTGATTTGTTTTTTTCGTATCTTTAAAAGACACCTTAATTTTTTACTATGGAATCAAATTATACAAGAATTTACACAGGAAGCTTTGTTATCGTACAATTATTGATTTCAAAGTTAGAAGAAGTTGGTATCTCACCAGTAATCAAAGAGCAGAATGAGTCTGGTCTTGATCCAAAAATTTATGGCGGGCATTCACTTAGTGAAATTCATGTTCATAAAGATGAACTCGACAAAGCAGTACATATTGTTGAAGAGACAATTGCTGAAATGAAGGTATAAAAAAACTCCGCATTTAACGGAGTTTCTCTGTTTTTTTGATGTCATCGACTATGCTGTTACTGCATACATCTTTTCTCGTAACTCTTTAACCTTCTCGTTTTCCATGTACTCATCAAAGGTTAGGTAACGATCAATAATTCCGTTTGGAGTTAACTCAACAACTCTGGTTGCTACAGTTTGTGCAAACTCATGGTCATGAGTTGTAAACAATACAGTTCCCTTAAAGTTCTTTAAAGAGTTATTAAATGCAGTAATACTCTCTAAATCCAAGTGGTTGGTAGGTTCATCTAACATTAAAACATTGGCACGAAGCATCATCATTCTTGAGATCATACAACGCACCTTTTCACCTCCTGATAAAACATTTGAAGTTTTAAGTGCCTCTTCTCCACTAAAGATCATCTTCCCTAGAAAACCTCGCACATAAACCTCTTCACGCTCTTCCTCTGTCGTTGCCCACTGGCGTAACCAATCTACCAAAGTATATTTATTATCAAAGAACTCACTATTATCTAAAGGAAGATAAGATTGCGTAGTTGTAACTCCCCAATCATATTTTCCAGCATCAGCTTTTTGCTTACCATTAATAATTTGATAAAAAGCAGTTGTTGCTCTTGAGTCTTTGGAGAACACAACAACTTTATCTCCTTTATTAAGATTTAAATCTATATTTTTAAACAACATCTCACCATCAAGAGAGGCAGACAGTCCTTCAATGTTTAATATTTGATCTCCAGCTTCTCTTTCTCTTTCAAAAATGATGGCTGGATAGCGACGACTAGATGGCTTGATCTCAGAAACATTAAGCTTATCTATCATCTTCTTTCTACTAGTTGCCTGTTTAGATTTTGCTACGTTAGCAGAAAAACGTCTAATAAACTCTTCTAATTCCTTTTTCTTTTCTTCTGCCTTCTTATTCTGTTGTGCTCTTTGCTTGGCAGCTAACTGAGAACTCTGATACCAAAAAGTATAGTTTCCTGAATAATGATTGATCTTACCAAAATCAATATCTGAAATATGTGTACAAACTGCATCCAAAAAGTGACGGTCGTGAGAAACAACAATTACACAATTATCATAATTAGCTAAGAAATTCTCTAACCACTTTATAGTTTCATAATCAAGATCGTTGGTAGGCTCATCCATGATCAACACATCTGGATTTCCAAAAAGCGCCTGTGCCAATAGTACTCGTACTTTTTGCTTACCATCAAGATCACTCATCATCGCGTAGTGCAAATCTTCCTTTATTCCAAGATTTGATAATAAAGCTGCCGCATCACTATCAGCATTCCAGCCATCCATTTCTTCAAATTGTACTTGAAGTTCTCCAATCTTTTCAGCATTTTCATCAGAATAATCGGCATACAAAGCGTCTATTTGAGTTTTAATTTCAAATAATGGTTTATTACCACGTAAAACCGTTTCTAAAACTGGATACTCATCATATATATTATGGTTCTGCTCAAGAACAGACATTCTCTTTCCTGGTTCAAGATGTACATGACCAGAAGTAGCATCCTGCTTTCCTGAGAGAATCTTTAAAAAAGTAGATTTTCCAGCACCATTTGCTCCAATAATTCCGTAACAATTACCATTATTAAAAGTGGTGTTTACTTCATCAAATAAAACACGCTTACCAAATTGCACAGATAAGTTAGAAACTGATAACATTTTATTGCTTTTAAATTCGCCGCAAAAGTAGAAAAATCAAATCATTCAAACAATACTGAAATCATAGAAAAACATTTAACAACGCATTAACAACAGTTTTAGCAAGCAAAGCCTAATTTTGTAAAGAAATAGGCACATTGCCCTAAATTTGGAAGTGGCTAAATTTACTATGAAACGATTAGTATTACTTTTATTAGTTGTAACGTTTTTGGGATGTAAGGTGGGAGAGAATTCTTGCGGACAAGCATTTATTGGTGGTGAGGTGATCAATCCAAATAACGACTTCTTGGTTCTTAAAAAAGACACCTCACCTATTGACACTCTTTATTTAGACGAAAATAACAGATTTGCTTATCGAGTAGAAAGTTTAGACCCTGGTTTACATTCTATTGTTCATGGTGATGAATATCAAATAATTATTCTTGAACCTAATGACAGTCTAATGGTACGTTTAAACACGCTAGATTTTGACGAATCTTTAGTTTTTTCAGGAATGGGTTCTAAAAAGAATAATTACTTGATTAATCTTTTCCTTCAAATGGAAGAAGAGGAAAGTTTCGTTTATAAGTATTGGAAGTTAAAACCTGCTGACTTTTTGGAAAAAGTTGATTCTTTAAGAGAGAACAAGTTGTTTCAGCTGGATAAGTTTTCTAATAAATATAAAGCCTCAGAGTTCTTCTTAAAAGTGGCTTCTGTTGGTATAGATTACAATCATTTCATGCACAAGGAGCAATATCCTTATAGGCATTTTGGCATGAATAAGCAATTACCTAAAGACTCATTACCGGAAGATTACTTTGATTTTAGAGATTGGGTTGATTATAATGATGAAGAGCTGAAGGATTATTACCCATATTATGCTTTCTTATTTAATCACTTTAATAATCTTGCATCTGAAAAGTATTTTGAAGAAACAGATACTAAATATCTTGATCGCATGAACGTTGATTACCATTTAAATAAGTTAGAAATAATTGACGAGAAGGTAAACAATGAGGTGCTTAGAAATATCCTTTTAAAATATCCTACGCGAAATTTCCTATCCTTCTGCACTTCCCCAGAAGATGCAGAAGTTATGTATGATTCTTATACAGAAAAGAATTCAAACAAGGAAAATGCGAGCTATATAGAAGGACTGTATAATACACTTAAACGTTTAGGACCAGGTAATAAGCTACCGGTTGTGGAGGTAGTTGATCATACTAACAATGTTACTACACTTAATAATGTTTCTAGTAAACCTAAAGTTTTATATTTCTGGACAAGTGTAAATAAATATCACTTCAAGAATAGCCATAATAAGGTTAAAGAATTGAAGAAAGCCTATCCTAACGTTGATTTTATCGCTATTAATATTAATTCAAACAATGCACATGTTTGGAAGCGTTTATTAAAAGAGAATAAAATAGATTTTACAAACGAATTTAGATTTAGAGATCCTCGAATTGCTAAAAAAATGTTGGCAATTCAATATATAAATAAAGTTATTGTATTAGATGATGATAATAATATTGTTACTTCTAATGCCAATTTATTCAATCACGATTTCAAGGATATTCTAAAAAAATTGAAATAAAAAAAGGATGACAATGATCCCTTTTTTATTTAATCTGTTCTTTCTTAGTTTCCTTTTTTATAATCCGATAAGAACTTTTCTAGACCTATATCTGTTAGCGGATGCTTTAATAAACCAGCAATAGAACTTAATGGTCCTGTCATTACATCTGCTCCAATCTTAGCGCAGTCAATTACGTGCATGGTATGTCGTACCGAAGCTGCTAATATTTCCGTTCCGAATCCATAATTGTCATAAATCTGCCTAATTTCAGCAATAAGGTTTAATCCATCTGTAGAAATATCATCCAAACGACCTATAAAAGGCGACACATAAGTTGCTCCAGCCTTGGCAGCTAATAACGCTTGTCCAGGAGAAAACACTAAAGTAACATTAGTCTTAATACCTTTTTCAGTAAAGTACTTACATGCTTTAACTCCATCTTTGATCATTGGAAGTTTAATAACTATTTGATCGTGAAGTTCAGCTAACGCTTCCCCTTCTCTTACCATGCCTTCAAAATCGGTTGAAATAACCTCAGCACTTACATCTCCATCAACAATATTACAAATGTCAACATAATGCTTCATAATGTTATCATGGCCAGTTATTCCTTCTTTGGCCATTAGTGATGGATTGGTAGTAACACCATCTAAAATACCTAGATCTTGTGCTTCTTTAATTTGATCAAGGTTAGCTGTATCGATAAAAAATTTCATCTATGAATTGGTTTTAGTTGTGCTTAAAATTCGTCGCGAATTTACAACATTAAGAAAGCTTGAAAAGAAATTTTAATTAAAATATATTAACAACTTACAAAAATTTTTAGCGAATGTATATAGTGTACTCTTTTGAGGTGCTATCATCACATAAACCATCACAATCGTTCAATCTATTTTCACACTCCTCATAATAGTTATCTCCAAGTTCCACCCAAAGATCAACGGTAAAAGTATAATACCCTCTTTGTTGAGGTCTTCCTTCAAAATATATAGATCGGTGATCAAATATTATGTCAAGTCCTTCGGGAATCTCTCCCCGTATGGAAAAATAATAAAAGTATCTGTTATCACTGGGCTCATTATTTATTTCAGCGCGAATCTCTTCAAAATAAAAATCACCAAACTGGCCAGTATCTAATATCTTATTTGGCAATTCTGGATGCCTATTTATTACACATTCTATAATATCTTGACAGCTTGTTAATTGAAAGAAAAAGAGAATACTTAAAAGGTAAGTAGTTTTTTTTAGCATAATAATATTGTTATGCTATCTTAATAACAAAGAATATACCAAAACTATAATTTGTAATGATTCATTAGTAATTTTTCATAAACCTTATCAGGTAGAATTCGTTTTAGTACTATTGAAAACTTTTGCATAAACTCACCAATCTTATAATGCACTTTTGGTTTCTTAGTATTGATAATTTTATAAACTGCTTTTGCCATCATTAAAGGATCACTTCCAGCATCTACATGTTCATTCATTAAGTTCAATGTATCTTGGTAAGGTTTTTTATATGGTGAATCTTCATTGACTGGTGCATGAAAACGTCCTGCCGCAATATTGGTAGCAAAATCTCCTGGAGCAACATTAGTCATATGAATATTGAAATCTTTGATCTCCATTCTAAAGGCTTCAGTTATAATTTCTAAAGCACCTTTGCTTGCACTATATACGCCACGATAAGGCAAACCCATATAACCAGCAATTGATGTTATATTAATAATTAAACCAGAGTTTTGCTTACGCATTTGTGGCAAAACAGCTTTAATAACATTTATAGGTCCAAAAAAGTTAGTTTCAAAATTCTTCTTGATCTCAGTATCTGGTATTTCTTCAATAGGCCCTGTTATTCCAGCTCCGGCATTATTAACTAATACATCTATACGTCCTTCTCTAGTAATTACTTCTTCAACACATTTTATAATAGTATCTACCTTTGTAACATCCAAAGCAACAATAGGTATTCTGCTTTCAGGATAATTATTAGGATTTCTACTAGTACCATAAACTTTGAAACCTCTTTCCAGCAAAAACTCTCCAATAGACTTTCCTATTCCTGATGAACCTCCTGTTATTAAAACAACTTTAGACATTATAAACTCAAATTAATTCTTAAAACTTCTCGTCAAAAGTACAATAATTAGAATTACTTATTCAGCACAAAAAATATCATAGCTCAACAAAAAAATATAACTTTATAACGTTAAATTCATACTTATGAAAAGATTGTTCTTAATAGGTATTATTACTTTCTCTTTAGTTTTTGACTATAGTTGTAATGAATCGAACAAAGAGACTAATAACCAAGAAAATTCAACCACTAAGGTTGATAGCATGCTTCGGCATGTGGTAATATTTAAGTTTAATGAAACTGCAACTCAAGAACGAATAAAAGAAGTTGAAGAAGCATTTAAAGCACTTCCCACAAAGATCTCTGAGATAAAAGATTTTGAATGGGGATTAAACAACAGTCCAGAAGGGCTAGATAAAGGGTTTACGCATTGTTTCTTTTTAACCTTTCACAGTGAGGAAGATCTAGCCATTTACTTACCTCACCCAGATCACCAAGCTTTTGTAAAGGTTTTAGATGGTATTCTGGAAGATGTTTTAGTTGTTGACTATTGGACTAAAGATTAGTTAAATCTTATTTAGAAAAGGAAAAATAAACGTACAAAAAAAGGCAAGCTACCTACATCACACCGCTACGACCGTATACCTTTGCTGCGTTCCCGCCCTGGAGGATTCAACAGGAGCTGGTTGTGTAGGACTTGCCGGCCGCAAAGATACAACCTTTTAATATTTTCACAATGATTTTTTTAACTGAATTTAAATAAATAAATTGCCCGAAAATCGATGATAGCTATGCATTTTTCTAAGTTCCTTTCTATCCTATTCTTTATCATTTTGTTAGGAGGTTGCGGCAGTAATTCTGAAAAAAAATCTAACAACTTTTCAATTGAAACAAATGTCACAGACAATACACTCAACAATAGTGAATCCTTAAATCTTTCAATTAAGAATCCTAAGAATTTAACAATCGAATCTGTTGAGTATAAACTGGATGGTAAAAATATAAATGACACACATGACTTAAACACTTCAAAACTAGGAAGACATGCAATTGAAGCTATTATTTTGTATGATGATGGAAAAACAGAAAAAGCTACAACAAGTGTGGTAATCTTAAATTCCGAGGCGCCAAAAATTTATGGCTATAAGGTAATTAATGAATATCCTCATGATATTACTTCCTATACTCAAGGTTTAGAGTTTTATAATGGTGAATTATATGAAAGTACTGGGCAATACGGAAAATCTAAGCTCAGAAAAATAGATTATAAAACTGGTGAAGTTCTAAAAAATATAGATCTATCTCAAGCTTATTTTGGAGAAGGTGTTTCTGTCTTAAACGACAAAGTATTTCAGCTTACATGGAAAAGCGGCAATGGTTTTGTTTATGACCTTGACCTTGAAAAAACAGGGGGTTTTAAATATGGACAAAGTAAAGAAGGTTGGGGATTATGCAACGATGGAAACATGTTATGGAAAAGTGATGGAACAGAAAAGATATGGACGCTAAATCCAGAAACCCTAATAGAAACCGATCACATACAAGCCTATACTAATAAAGGAAAAATTAGCAATTTAAATGAGCTAGAATGGGTAAACGGAAAGATCTACGCTAATCGCTACCAAAAGAACGGAGTTGCTATTATTAACCCAAAAAACGGTGCTATCGAAGGCGTTATTGACTTCTCACCTTTAAAGAATGAAGTAACGCAACATGACGGACTTGACGTGTTAAATGGTATTGCCTATAATCCAGATACAAAAACCATTTTCGTTACAGGAAAACATTGGGACAAGTTGTTTGAGGTTCAAATTGTTGAAAAATAAGAATAATGCAAGTCTTTGAAAAGACAATTAATGCTAAATCCGAAGATTTAGATGAATTAGATCATGTAAATAATGTTCGTTATTTACAATGGGTTCAAGATATTGCCAAAGCACATTGGGAGCAAAATGTTACTCCTGAAATTCTTAAAAATTTCTTTTGGGTAGTTGTGAGCCATTTCATTGAATATAAAGGTTCTGCATTACTAAATGATGAGCTCATTTTAAAAACTTATGTTGCTAAATCCGAAGGTTTTAAATCAACTCGTATTGTAGAAATGTATAGAAAATCTGACAATAGATTACTTGTAAAAGCAGAAACTGTTTGGTGTTTAATGAGTATGGAAACAAAAAGACCAACTAGAATAACTCCAGAAATTGCCAATTTATTTAATTGATTGTGTTTAAAATACTATTTCATCTAATTGAAAGTTATATTTTTACAATATGAAGCGCCAACTGCAACTTATTCTTAGCCTACTAATATTAATACTTTGGAGTTCTTGTAGAAAAGACTTCGAATTCACTCCTAGCAACGGTACATTACAATTCTCAAAAGACACTGTTTATTTAGACACTGTTTTCACAAACATTGGATCTAGCACATACAATCTGAAGGTTTACAATAGAAGTAATGAAGATATTGTTATTCCTACCATTCGTTTAGGACAAGGGCAAAATTCGATGTATCGCTTAAACATAGACGGAATGACTGGAAATGGGCCAATACTTGGCAAAGAATTTGAAAATGTGGAGCTTCTAGCTAAGGATAGCATGTACATCTTTATAGAAACTACTATCGACATTCAATCGTTGGTTTCAACCGAAACACAATTTTTATATACCGATGCTATAGAGTTTGATGCTGGAAGCAATCAACAAAAAGTTGAATTAGTAACTTTAGTAAAAGATGCTGTTTTTATCTACCCAAACAGAGATAGTAACGGAGTTGTTGAAACACTAACTTTTGATGTGGATGGAGACGGAACAGAAGAGGAAACTACCATTCAAGGAAGGTTTTTAACTGGCCCTGAACTCACCTTCACCAATGAAAGGCCTTATGTTATCTATGGTTATGCAGCTGTAAATGATGGAGACGAGCTTAATATTGAAGCTGGAGCACGTATACATTTTCATGCAAATTCTGGATTATTAGTTACTGATGGAGCTTCATTAAAAGTAAATGGATCACCAAGTAAGAATCAAGAATTAATGGAAGGTGAAGTGATCTTTGAAGGTGATCGTTTAGAACCAAATTTTGCAGATGTACCTGGGCAATGGCAGGCTATTTGGCTATTTAATAATAGTACTAATAACACCATTAACCATGCTACCATTAGAAATGGAACTGTTGGCATTTTAAGTGATGGAAATCAGGATGATCCAACAAAATTGGTCATAACCAATTCTCAAATTTATAACTCTAGTAATTTTGGTTTATTAGGAAGAGGAACTTCAATTAATGCAGAAAATTTAGTGATCAATAATAGCGGTCAATCATCTTTTGCAGGAACTTATGGCGGAAAGTATAATTTTGTGCATTCCACAATTGCAAATCATTGGCAAAATAGCTTTAGACAATTTCCTTCGGTACTGTTAAATAATTTCATAATTGATGAAGATAACACCGCATTTACCAATCCATTAGAAGAAGCTAATTTCACAAACTGTATTATTTATGGTACTGAAAATATAGAAATGATACTAGATCGAGATGCTTCAGATGATTTTAACTTTAAATTCACCAACTGCTTAATTAGGTTTGATGACACTAATAATAACTTTACTGAAGACATCTACAACTTTAATGATGACTCCCTATACGAGAATATACTCTTCAATTTGAATCCAGACTTCTTAAATGCTCAAAATAACAAGCTTAATATTCCAAATGGTTCTCCTGCTGACAATGTGGGAATTGTTTTTGGAAATCTTATCTCTGATATTTTAAACATTACAAGAGGAGCAACTCCAGACCTTGGCGCTTATGAAAGTGTTGAGTTTGAGGAAGAGGATTAGATTATAACATTCTATTAACTGTCTTGTTTTCAATAATTCAGTAAATTTTAAACATGAAAACAATACTATCCACATTAATGATGCTATTGGTGATAAACTTCACCAATGCACAAGCTACAGACAAACAAGGCGTTGAAAAAGCTTGTATGAACTATATTGAAGGCTTCTACGAAGGTGATCAAGAAAAACTAAAAGCCAGTGTACAGCCCACTCTTAACAAATTTGGATTTTGGAAAAGCAAAGAAACTGGAGAATACAAACAACAAAACTATATGACTTTTGAAAAAGCACTTGGTTATGCTAAAAATGTGAAAGAGAAAAAACAATTTGCAAAAGCAGATGCTCCTAAAAAAGTTCAAGTTTTAGATATAAGCAATAGTATCGCTGTAGCAAAGGTTACCGCGTTTTGGGGAGTAGATTACATGCTGCTGTCAAAAAGAGGAGATAAATGGATGATTGAACAAGTAATTTGGGAAGGTCCTTTAGAGAAATAAAAAAAAGCCTGCATTTGCAGGCTTTTTCATTATCTATAAAGTTATTCTTAAACAACTTCTGTCTCTGCAAATAATGGTCTATCTGCCATCATCTCATTAACTCTTACTCTAACCGACTCTAGAACAGCTACATCTTCGTAATTCATAATTACCTCATCAATTAAGTCAACAATTGCTGGCATATCGTTCTCTTTTAAACCACGAGTAGTAACTGCAGGAGTTCCTATTCTAATTCCAGAAGTTACAAATGGTGATTTATCATCAAAAGGTACCATATTCTTATTAACCGTAATATCTGCCTTAACAAGCGCTTGTTCAGCATCCTTTCCACTGATATCCTTATTCCTAAGATCAATTAACATCATATGATTGTCTGTTCCTCCAGAAATAATATGATAACCTTTATCTACAAGTGCTTTAGCCATGGCATCGGCATTCTTTTTTACTTGCAATGTATAGTGCATAAACTCATCTGTTAGTGCTTCTCCAAAAGCAATCGCTTTAGCAGCAATAATATGCTCTAAAGGCCCACCTTGATTTCCAGGAAATACTCCAGAGTTTAATAACGATGACATCATTCTTGGCTTTCCAGATTTTAATGTAAGTCCAAAAGGGTTTTCAAAATCTTTACCCATCATGATCAGTCCTCCTCTAGGTCCCCGTAATGTCTTGTGAGTAGTAGTGGTCACTATATGACAGTGTGGTAATGGGTCATTTAGAATACCTTTCGCAATCAAACCTGCTGGATGTGAAATATCTGCCATTAAAATTGCTCCTACACTATCAGCAATTTCTCTAAAACGCCTAAAATTCATATCTCTGGAATATGCAGATGCTCCAGCTATAATTAATTTAGGCTGCTCTTCTTTAGCAATAGCTTCTAATTTATCATAGTCAATTCGTCCTGTTTCTTCCTCTACGCCATAAAAAACAGGATTATATAATTTACCAGAAAAGTTAACTGGAGATCCATGAGTAAGATGCCCTCCATGAGAAAGGTCAAAACCTAATATCTTATCTCCTGGTTTTAAGCAAGCTGCAAAAACAGCAGTATTTGCTTGACTACCAGAATGTGGCTGTACATTTACGTACTCAGCACCAAACAATGTCTTTGCTCTGTCTATAGCTAACTGTTCAACTTCATCTACAACTTCACAGCCTCCATAATAACGTTTACCTGGATATCCTTCGGCATATTTATTAGTTAGTACTGATCCGGCTGCTTCCATTACCTGATCGCTTACAAAGTTCTCTGAAGCTATCAATTCAATTCCATGTAATTGACGTTCTTTTTCTGCTTCTATCAACTCAAAGATCTGTTCGTCGCGTTGCATATATGTTTTTAAATTAAGTGATTTCCAAAAATAGTAAATACTAATAGTTTCAACCTATGAAATACAAATATTTAGCTCGAAAATAGTTTAAAATAAAAGCGTCAAAATAAACTTACTTTTATTTTGAAGCCGAAATTAGCATTTCTATAAAAAAAATATGTAGGTTTGAATATAAATTTATTAAGATATAATCAACATAAAACTTATGCCATTATCAGCTAATAATCCAGACAGAACTTCTTGGTTATACGTAAATAAGAACTCTGATTTCCCTATCCAGAATATTCCCTTTGGAGTTTTTCTAACTAAGGATGACATCATCACGATAGGTACACGTATTGGTGATACTGCAATTGACCTTGGTGCATTGCATCAGTTAGGTTATTTTGAAGGAATTCCATTAACTGATGATATCTTTTTACAAGATACACTTAACGATTTTATTGCAGATGGAAGAAAAACTTGGCGTTTGGTACGCGATAGAATTGCTGAAATATTTGACAGTAAAAATGAAACGTTAAAGAACAATGTAAAACATAAAGAGATTGTTTTATTCAGACTTGATGAAATTGAAATGAAAATGCCAGTTCAGGTTGGTGATTATACAGATTTTTATGCGAGTAAAGAGCATGCAACAAATGTAGGAACCATGTTTAGAGGAGCTGATAATGCATTAATGCCTAATTGGTTGCATTTACCTGTTGGCTATCATGGTAGAAGTTCTTCTATAGTTACAACGCATATTCCTGTACATCGTCCTCAAGGGCAGACAATGCCTGTTGGTGCAAAAACTCCTGTTTTTGGACCTTCAAAACAAGTGGATTTCGAGTTAGAAATGGCCTTTATTACAACTGATGCTAATGATTTGGGAGAACCTATTCCTATTGAGGAAGCTGAAGATTACATCTTCGGATTGGTTTTATTTAATGATTTAAGTGCTCGAGACATTCAAAAATGGGAATATGTACCACTAGGTCCTTTCTTAGGAAAGAATTTTGCATCATCTATTTCTCCTTGGATTGTTACGTTAGATGCTTTAGAACCTTTTAGAGTAGATACTCCTAAGCAAACTCCAAAACCTTTGCCTTATTTGAGATCAAAAGGCAAAAAGAGTTTCGACATACAGCTTGAAGTTGCCTTAAAACCTCAAGATGCCAAAGAGCAGGTTGTAGCTCGTTCTAATTTTAAGTATATGTATTGGAATATGGCTCAACAGTTGGCACATCATACCATTAATGGTTGTCCTGTAAATTCTGGTGATATGATGGGAAGCGGAACCATTTCTGGTCCTACTGAAGATTCTTTTGGGTCTATGTTAGAATTAACTTGGAAAGGGGAGAAACCAATTAAAATGAAAGATGGTTCAGAAAGGAAATTCATTGAAGATTACGATACCATTATCATGAGAGGGCATTGTGAAAATGATGATGTTAGAATTGGCTTCGGACAAGTAAAAACGCAAATACTCCCAGTTTTTAATCAAAAAAAATAGTCGATATAAAACACTAAATATCAAATTAATAACCCTCGATAACAATTAAGTTTTGAGGGTTATTTTTTTTCTGGCATTATAATTGAACTCTCTTAAACAGAAATCAATTAAAACACAAGATTATGAAGAAATTACTACTCTTAACAGTCTTTCTTTCAGTACTACTATCTTGTGGTGGAAGAAAGCAAATTGAAAAGCAACTACACGCTGGTAATTATGATACAGCTATTAGTAATGCCTTAAATAAACTTGAAAACAACAAAGACAAAAAGCGAAAGCAAAAATTTGTTGTGATGCTTGAAGATGCGTTTTACAAAGTTGTAGAACGAGACTTAAAAACCATTTCACATCTTAAAAAAGATGGTAATCCAGAACAGTACAAATTAATCTATGAATTGTATGTAAACTTGGAAGCAAGACAAGAAGCAATCAAGCCATATCTTCCATTAAAGATCGGAAACAAATATTTAAATCTAGAATTCAACGATTATGAAACTCAAATTGTTGATTACAGATATAAGGCATCTGACTATTTAATAGACAAAGGTCTTGATTTACTTGACACAAATGACAAAATAAATATTAGAGAAGCGTACAGCATTTTTGAATATATAGAGTCTATCAATCCAAATTTTGAAGAGACCAGAGAACTTATGGTCGAAGCTCATGAAAAAGGTAAAGATTATGTGCTTGTTGGTATTGAAAACAGAACCAGACAAATCATTCCGGCTCAATTAGAATATGACTTGTTAGACTTTAATACGTATGGGCTTAATCAATTCTGGACTGTTTATCATGCTAAAAAAGAAGCAGCTATTACTTATGATTATGAGATGCAACTACAACTGAGAAGAATACTCATCTCTCCAGAAGAATTAAGAGAAAAACAATTGGTTAGAAAAAAACAAATTGTTGATGGTTGGGAATATCAACTTGATGAAAATGGAAACGTCGCCAAAGACTCTTTAGGTAATGATATCAAAGTGGATAAAATTATTGAAGCTAGAGCACGTTTTTCTGAATTCAATCAATTTAAATCTACTAAAGTTTTGGCAGATGTTGTTTATACCGATTTGAAATCGAACCAAATCATCGATGCCTTTCCAATTGATACAGAGTTTGTATTTGAAAACAGATTTGGTGTTTATAGAGGAGATAAAAGAGCGTTAACGAAAAGAGACAAAAGATTATTAAACCAAAGAAGAGTACAGTTCCCAACTGATGAACAAATGGTATACGATTCAGGTGAGAATTTAAAACACGAACTAAAATCTATAATTAATTCTTATAGATTTGGAACATAACAAAAAACTCCCAGCGTGTGCTGGGAGTTTTTTGTTACTTATCTAAGGCTTCAGTAATCATATTACCAACAGAGGGTAAAAGCCTCATAATAGATGTTTTCGTTCGATCTGATGTATTTATTTGATAACAAATGGCAAATTTGTGTTTTGCATAATACATCATATTAGTAATATAACCAGGCATATATCCACTATGCCCATAAATATAACCTTTAGGAGTTTCTCTAATGTGAACACCTAATCCCCATTGACCTCCCATATTTCCAGCATCAATACCTTTTAAATATTCTGATAATAATGAAGGATTAAACATTGCTCCTTCATAAACTTTCTTTGCCAAAACAGCCAAATCTGCTGTCGTAATCACAAGACCTCCTCCAGCCCATTCAAACTGAAGGTTATAATTACTCTGCCCTTCTTTATTAAATTGTAGTCCAGGATAAAAAGCATCTTCTGCGCCATTATAACCTTGTGCTATATTTTTATAAGATCTAGATGTCTGCGGAACCACATTTCTTAATCCCGCCTTATCTAAAACTCTTTTTTTAACTTCCTCATAAATAGAATTACCCGTTATTTTTTCTATTAACATACATAAAATGATGTAATTGGTATCTGAATAAGCAAAACTCTCGCCAACATCAAATTGTGGCTTATTATCAAAAATATAAGACAGTAACTCCTCTGGTTTCCATACTTTATCGACATCCTTCAGAACATCAGTTTGAAAATTTTCACTAAAAACATAACGAGGAATTCCTGTTTCATGACGCATTAAAGAGCGTACGGTAAGATTCTTGGCGTTGGGAATGCGCTCAAACCAATCAAATTCAGACATATGATCAAAAATTGGTGTATCTAATTGAAGTTTTCCCTCCTCAATTAATTGCAGCGCTACGACAGAATAAAATACTTTACCAGTGCTACCACCAAGCATTTTTGTATTGGAGTTCATAGCAATGTTTTCCTCAATATTAGCAAATCCTCTGGTAAAGGTTTGAGGAGCTCCATCAGGAAATACTACAGAAAAAGACAATCCAGGAGCCTTAGATGCTTTCCAGATTTCGTCTAATCGATTATTAATTTTTTCAACAAGCTGATCGTTAGTTACTTGCTGTGCATTTAATTGTAACAACAACAAGCAAACGAAAAAGAGGAGAAATTTTTTCATAAGTACTAAATCTTAATCAAAAATATGGCTAAAGAAATACCATTCCTCCCTTCTAAGACACTTTTATAATTATTTTAACGAAATAATGATAGATCTATCTGATGAATTCCACCATGACTAGCATGAGCAACAGTTACTCCATTTTTAACAATTATAAGTTGAGGAGATTCATGTAGTACTTGAAATTTATAAGCAACCTCGTTTGAAACCTCTCGATGACTTAAAAGGTCAAGAAAGTACAGATCAAAGTCCTTTTGATCAAAATCATGAGCTTCAATAAACTGATTAATAACCATTCTACTTATTCCACATCGTGTCGAATGTTTGAAGATCAATTGAGGTCGCATCTTAGACTTTTCCTCTATTAAACCCAACTGTGGAACTGCTGTAAGAGGAATCCAAGGTAATATCTTTTCCTCCTTAGGTTCGGCCGATTTAAATAGACTTTTAAATATTCCCATTTGGCTTAGGTCGTAACTAAATCGAAACCTTACAATATGACGAAACGTCATTAAAATCAGGTAGTTAACAGACAAAATGTCTCTTTAAATCTATTGGTAAGGTTATTGAATAAACAAATGCAAAAAGAAAAATTAAACAAGATGAACTTTAATAATTTTACCATAAAATCACAAGAGGCCATACAACAAGCACAACAACTTGCTCAAAGTTATGGTCATCAACAAATAGAAAACGAACATTTATTCAAAGCTATTTTTGACGTAGATGAAAATGTATTGCCTTTCCTACTTAAAAAGTTAAACGTTAATGTTTCACTAGTTGAACAAATTTTAACAAAGGAAATGGAATCATTTTCAAAGGTTTCTGGAGGAGATATCATGCTATCTAGAGAAGCTGGAAAAGCATTGAACGAAGCCTCAATAGCTGCAAAAAAAATGAAAGATGATTATGTTTCTATAGAGCATTTAATCATTGGGATATTCAAATCTAAAAGCAAAGTCTCACAAATCTTAAAAGATCAAGGAGTCACTGAAAAAGGCTTGCAAGCAGCAATAGAAGAGTTGAGAAAAGGAGAACGAGTAACCTCTCAAAGTCAAGAAGAAACTTATAACTCATTAAATAAATACGCCAAAAACCTCAACCAATTAGCTAAGGACGGAAAACTGGATCCAGTAATTGGTCGTGATGAAGAAATAAGACGAATTCTTCAAATCCTATCTCGTAGAACCAAGAATAATCCTATTCTAGTAGGAGAACCAGGAACTGGTAAAACGGCCATTGCTGAAGGCTTAGCGCACAGAATTATTGATGGAGATATTCCTGAGAACTTAAAAGACAAGCAAATTTTTGCGCTGGATATGGGCGCATTAATTGCAGGGGCAAAATTTAAAGGAGAGTTTGAAGAGCGTTTAAAAGCTGTAATAAAAGAAGTAACTACCAGTGAAGGGGATATTGTACTTTTTATTGATGAAATTCACACACTAGTAGGCGCTGGTGGTGGTCAAGGAGCTATGGATGCCGCAAACATCTTAAAACCCGCACTTGCACGTGGTGAGCTTAGAGCTGTTGGTGCTACAACACTAGATGAATATCAGAAGTATTTCGAAAAAGATAAAGCATTGGAAAGGCGATTCCAAAAAGTAATGGTTGATGAGCCTGATACTGAAAGTGCTATTTCCATCCTTCGCGGTATAAAAGAGAAGTATGAAACGCATCACAAAGTTCGCATTAAAGATGAAGCTATTATTGGAGCTGTAGAATTATCGAATAGATATATTACGAATCGCTTCCTTCCAGATAAGGCAATTGATTTAATGGATGAGGCTGCATCTAAATTACGAATGGAAATCAACTCAAAACCAGAAGAATTAGATGTTTTAGATAGAAAGATCATGCAATTAGAAATTGAGATAGAAGCTATTAAGCGCGAAAAGGATGAAGCTAAGCTGAAATCTCTACGCTCCGATCTTGCTAATCTAAAAGAAGAACGAAATGATTTAAATGCCAAATGGAAAAGTGAAAAAGAAGTTGTTGAAAATATTCAAAATACAAAACAGGATATTGAAAACTTCAAGCTAGAGGCAGAACGCGCAGAACGTGATGGTGACTATGGAAAAGTAGCTGAATTACGCTACGGAAAGATTAAGGAAGCTCAGTCGCAACTGGAGGTTTATCAAAAGCAACTACAAGCACAGCAAGAAACCGCATTAATAAAAGAAGAAGTTACCTACGATGATATTGCAGAAGTTGTTGCAAAATGGACAGGTATTCCTGTAACAAAAATGATTCAGAGCGAAAGAGAAAAGCTCTTACAACTAGAAAATGAACTGCACAAACGAGTTGTTGGTCAAGAAGAAGCTATCATAGCAGTAAGTGATGCGGTAAGACGCAGTAGAGCAGGATTACAAAATCCAGAAAAACCAATAGGTACATTCCTGTTCTTAGGAACAACAGGAGTTGGAAAAACCGAACTTGCTAAAGCATTAGCAGAATATTTATTTGATGACGAAAATGCTATGACTAGAATAGATATGAGCGAATATCAAGAACGTCATGCTGTTAGCCGATTGGTTGGAGCTCCCCCAGGATATGTTGGCTATGATGAAGGAGGGCAACTTACTGAAGCTGTTCGAAGAAAACCATACTCTGTGGTCTTATTAGATGAGATCGAAAAAGCACATCCAGACACCTTCAATATTTTGTTACAAGTATTAGACGAAGGTAGATTAACAGATAATAAAGGTCGTATTGCAGATTTCAAGAATACCATCATTATCATGACGTCAAATATGGGAAGTCATATTATTAAAGAAAAATTTGAAGCTATACAAGATATAGATACAGCAATGGAAGCTGCCAAGGCGGACGTTCTTGGATTATTGAAGCAAAATGTTCGTCCAGAGTTTTTAAATAGAATAGATGACACAATAATGTTTACACCACTGTCTAAAGGAGATATAACAGCAATTGTAGGTCTTCAACTAAAGGCGGTTACAAAAATGATTGCTCAACAAGGAATTACCTTTGATGCAACTCAAGAAGCCATTTTGTATCTAGCAGAAAAAGGGTTCAATCCAGAATATGGTGCACGCCCTGTAAAACGAGTTATACAAAAAGAGGTACTAAATGCTTTAAGTAAAGAAATACTAGCAGGAAAGGTAACAACAGACAGTATCATCCTTCTGGATGCCTTTGATGAACAACTGGTTTTCAGAAATCAGAACGATCTTGTAGAAGAGCTGTAACAATATAGTTTTTAAACAGTCTTATTATTGGTTGGTTAGTTGAAAAGCAGCATGATTCTATTAAATGATGATTGTTGCTTTTCTTTTTACATTAAAAAGCCGCATTTAGCGGCTTCCTATTCATGTTTAATTTCTAAATGTTAGAACTTCATTCCTACACCTAATCCAATAACCAATGGATTGATGTCAACATCTACAGGTAATAAACCTTCACCCGTATCAACATTTACATCAGTAGATAAAAGAATCTTTTTAAGATCTATATTTAAGAACCATTTGTCACTTAAGCTATAATCTAATCCACCCTGAAATGAGAATCCGAAGGAGTTTTCATAATCCATAGCTACTACATCTCCAGATTTAACACCATAAAAAATTGTATAATTAACACCTGCACCTATATAAGGCTTAAGGTCACCAGCATAAAAATGATACTGTAAATTTAATGTTGGAGGTAACAACCATACGCTACCGAGATCTGTATCCTCAACATCAACTTCGTGTTTCGATGTTCCAAGAATAAGTTCAGCAGCAATATTTTTGTTAAAGAAATAAGTAAAGTCTAATTCTGGAACATATGAAGTAGAAATATCTACATCTGCTCCTTCAATATCGTCACCAGGTGATGGAGTTATTACTAATATTCTAAAACGAGCTTGCCATTTACTATAATCTGAATCATTCTCTTGAGCGTTTAAACCTGTAAATACAGATAAAATTGCCATAAATGCACTAAAAATTGTTTTCTTCATAATTGTATTTGATTAATATTTCGGACAAAAATATCTTTTTAATATTTTTAGAAAACTGACGAAAATCATTGTTAGAACTTTTTATCTGTGATTATTTTTACATTTTTATTATTTGACCCAAATCAGTTAACCATTCTTTCAAATTGTAGTAACTTTAAAGTAGAGATTCACCTATGAAACCACTAAACAAATACATTGATCATACGCTTTTAAAACCAGTAGCAACTCCACAAGATATTATTACGTTATGTGAAGAAGCTATTCAATACAATTTCTTTTCAGTATGTGTAAATAGCTGCTATGTTAGACTTGCTAAAGAGCATATTAAAAAAAGTGATGTTGCTGTTTGTAGTGTAGTTGGGTTTCCTTTGGGGGCAATGCATACCAATGCTAAGGTTTTTGAAGCTAAACAAGCTATTAACAATGGAGCCTCAGAAATTGATATGGTCTTAAACATTGGTCACTTAAAAAGTGGATACTACCAATTAGTGTTAGAAGACATAAAAAAGGTAAAAGATGCTATTGGAAAAAATGTTTTAAAGGTTATACTTGAGATTAGCGAATTAACTAACGATGAAATTGTAAAAGCCTGTGAACTATGCTTAGAGGCCAATGCAGATTTTGTAAAGACCTCAACAGGTTTTAGTTCAAGTGGAGCCACAATTGAAGCTACTAAATTAATGTTGGAAAAAGTTAATGGAAAAGCTAAAGTAAAAGTTTCTGGTGGCATCAGAGATTATGAAACCGCAAAAAAATATATAGATTTAGGAGCAGATAGATTAGGTGTTTCTGCTGGAATTGCCATTATGAATGGAATAACAGGAAATACAGATTACTAAAAATAAAATTATGAGTGTACATATAGAAGCTAAAAAAGGTGACATTGCCGAAACTATTTTATTACCTGGAGATCCATTAAGAGCAAAATGGATTGCCGAAACGTTTTTTGATAGTCCTATTTGTTTTAATAAGGTGAGAAATATGTTTGGGTATACTGGAACTTACAATGGTAAACGTGTTTCGGTAATGGGAACTGGAATGGGAGTGCCTTCTATTTCAATTTATGCTCATGAACTCATCACAGAGTTTGGTGTAAAAAACCTTATTCGTGTTGGTAGCGCTGGCTCATATCAAGAACATGTAAAGGTATATGACGTTGTATTGGCAATGGCAGCCTCCTCAACTTCTGGTGTTAATGAATTACGTTTTGGAGGAGCCGACTATGCCCCTACAGCAGATTTTGGTCTCTTTCAAAAAGCAGTAGATGCTGCAAGATCTAAAAACATAGAAGTAAAAGCGGGAAATGTCCTTACCAGTGACGAGTTTTATGCTGACGAATTTGAATCTTACAAAAAATGGTCGAAGTTTGGAGTACTATGTGTTGAAATGGAAGCTGCAGGTCTCTATACTGTTGCTGCTAAACATAATGCAAACGCCTTAGCTATTCTTACCATATCAGACTCACTAGTTACAGGTGAAAGAACGACAAGTAAAGAGCGCGAAACCACCTTTAAAAGCATGATAGAAATTGCATTAGAGCTAGCTTAATTTTTTAACAGTTATAGACTAGTTTTACTAATAAACTGTTCTATATTTGGTTAACAAATAGCCAACATATGAAAAAGATACTTATTCTAAGCTTATTGTTTTTATTTACATTTTCATCTTATGCGCAAGAAAATGACTCATCAACTACCTATTACTTTATTCGTCATGCCGAAAAAGATAAAAGTGATAAAAAGAATAAGAATCCTAATCTTATAATGGAAGGAGTTTTAAGAGCTGCTAAATGGAGTTTGGTGTTCGAAAATGTGCCTTTTGATGCTATTTATTCAACTGATTATAATAGAACAAAACAAACTGCACAACCAACTGCCGAAAAGAAAGGCTTAGAAGTACAGATATACGATCCTGGTCAATTGTATTCTGATGATTTTGCAAATGCTACCAAAGGAAAAACTGTTTTAGTTGTAGGCCATAGTAATACAACTCCGGCTTTTGTGAATACCATACTGAAAGAGAAAAAATATCCAAGCATTGATGAAAATAACAATGCCAATTTGTACATAGTAACTATAAGTGCTTCTGGTGAAAAATCGGATATGTTGTTAGTGGTAGAATAGCTTATTCGACCCTCACATTTTCATTCTCAATTTTAGAAAGTAGTTTTAAGCTTCCTGCTTCAAAAAGCTCATCCAACTTATCGAGTGTGGTGCTTTCAACTTCAGATTTATAATTATCATAATCAACAAAACGTATTGAGTTTACATAGCGTTCATTTTTCGCAACTCTAAACCTGTAATCCATATCTCTTCCTGGATCTTGATAAGAATAGGCTAAATAGCCAACTTTGTGGTCATCAGTTCCAATCCAATACATAAAAACATCTTCAAAATCATCTCCTCCTCCTTCTTCACTAAAAAACACTTTGATCTTATGGTATTGTTTTCCTTTTATTTCAACTTCTCCTAAATATTCTTTTTGAACTGCAGCGTCATTCAATCCAAAAGGTAGCACAGAAAAATAATGTACAGAGTTCACAGAACGTGAATAGCGAGGAACCATAGAATCTGGCACTTTAGTTATCTCACCATTAATCAATCTCTCAAACCCATCATTAGACAAAACATCTTTAATAAGATTAATTGAGTCCCTAAACTCTCTAGAATACTCATAAATCCCGCCATTCCTTTTAGCTTTATAATGCCTTCCTCTAAAATCAAAAGATATTACCGAGTTGTTAAACTTATCTCCTCCAGCCACCTCAATTGCCATATCAACAATTATCTGTGCCTTAGATCTTTTATCTGTATTGCAAGAACATACTAAAATAGTAAGCGATAAATAAAATATAAACCTTTTCATTCTCATTTAATTTACAGTACTCGGTCGTAAAACTAAACAATTAATAACACAACTTTAGTTAATAAAATTATGTAGTTTTGGCCATCGTGCAAAAGAATATAAACATACAGAATAAAAAGGCAAGGTTTGAATATGAAATCCTTGATAAATATACTGCAGGAATAGTCTTAACTGGTACAGAGATCAAATCTATTCGCCAGAGTAAAGCTTCCATTGCCGAAAGCTTTTGTGAGTTTAATGACAGAGGTGAGTTGTTTGTAATAAATATGTCTATTGAAGAATATGCTTATGGCAACTATATGAATCATAGACCAAAAGCAGCTAGAAAATTATTACTTAATAAACGTGAACTTCGAAAACTAGAAAAAGAAGTAAAGAATGTCGGACTTACTATAGTTCCATTACGATTGTTTATAAGCGATAATGGCTATGCCAAGCTTGAAATTGCTTTAGCAAAAGGTAAAAAACTGTATGACAAACGAGAAACCATTAAGGATAGAGACAATAAGCGTAACCTTGATAGAATTAAGAAAAATTTCAAATAGTAGTTTTAACAAACTATTAGAAGGAATTCAATACTTGTATTCACTAAAAATATTACCTTTAGCCTTTATCATTTACACTAATCCATTATGAAAAGGTTATTGCTACTCTTAGCTATTCTAGCCCTACCATTCACCTCAAATGCTCAAGAAAAATATTTAAGTAAAGTTCAAACTCTAGACAGTACTCTAGAAACTTTATATGCTGTGATCTCTGGAGAAAAAGGAGAAGAAAGAGACTGGGAGCTATTTAGATACTTGTTTCATGCTGACGCTAAATTAATTCCTTCCGGAAAAAACAGAGAAGGAAAAATTGGTGCTCGCTATATGACCGCAGATGATTATATAAACGGCTCTGGAAAATGGCTAGTTGAAAACGGTTTTCATGAAATTGAAATAAGTAGAAAAGTAGATACTTTTGGAAATATTACTCAAGTATTTAGTACTTATGAAGCCAAGAGAAGTAAGAATGACGAAAAACCTTTTATGAGAGGCATCAATAGTATTCAACTATTAAATGATGGAAACAGATGGTGGATTCTTAATATTTACTGGACTCAGGAAAGTCCAACAAATCCAATTCCTAAACAATACTTACCAACCAACTAATATCAATATTTATGTACCAAAAAATTAGTTTACTAGCGCTAGCTACACTTATTACTTTTAGTATTCCCGCTCAAGAAAAAGCAAAACCAGTTTTTAAAGACGGAGAAGCACAAATTATTGAAGCATTTAGTGATGAAAGCAAATGGCTTCGTCATGATCTTTGGGTAGAAACGGAATTTGACACCGATGGTGACGGAAAACTTGACAGAATGCATGTATCTGTGACAAGACCAGAGCAAACTGAAACCGAAGGTTTAAAGCTCCCTATAGTTTATGTTTCATCTCCTTACTTTGCTGGTGTGGCACAAGGTGGAAGCGAATTGTTTTGGGATGTAAAGCACGAACTTGGTGAAAAAGGAAATCCTCCTTTTGATCCAGGAGTAAAGCGCAGAGGAAAGCGTCCTATTATTTCAAACTCACATATTAAGACTTGGGTTCCTCGTGGATACATTGTAGTACATTCATCATCTCCAGGGACAGGGTTATCTCAAGGTGCGCCAACTGTTGGAGGTAAAAACGAGTCTTTAGCTCCTAAAGCAGTAGTAGATTGGTTATGTGGTCGTGCAACTGGTTATAAAGAAATTAATGGAAGTGAAACTGTGGAAGCTTTTTGGTCAACAGGAAAAGTAGGAATGACAGGAACATCCTATAATGGAACCATCCCTCTCGCTGCAGCAACTACAGGAGTTGAAGGGCTAGAAGCTATTATTCCTATTGCGCCAAATACTTCGTATTACCACTATTACAGATCTCACGGGTTGGTACGCTCTCCTGGAGGTTATCTTGGGGAAGATATTGACGCACTATATAATTTTATTCATAGTGGAGACGAATCTAAACGTGCATACAATAATAAGACAGTCCGTGATACCGAAATGATGAACGGTATGGATAGAGTTACTGGTGACTATAATGATTTTTGGGCAGGAAGAGATTACTTGAATCAAATGGCACCAATGAAAGCTGCTCTATTGATGTCTCACGGCTTTAATGATTGGAATGTAATGCCTGAACATAGTTATAGGATCTACAAAAAAGCCAAGGAAATGGGAATTCCTTCTCAGATATATTATCATCAAAATGGACATGGTGGTCCACCTCCTATTTCTATGATGAACAAATGGTTTACACGTTATCTTTTTGGAATAGAAAATGATGTTGAGAAAGATCAAAGATCGTGGATTGTTAGAGAGGATGATAAAAGGGAAGAACCTACTGCTTATGCCGATTACCCGAACCCTCAGGCTTCAAACGTTAGTTTCTATTTAGAAACAGGGGCTCCAAGTGTTGGGTTGTTAAATACTTCTAAAAAAGGGAATCAAGGAACAGAAACGCTTGTTGATAATTACTCATTCTCGGGAAGTGCGCTGGCTCAGGCAGAAATAACTAATCATAGATTACTTTATGTAACTCCAACACTTAAGGAAGATGTGCATATTTCTGGTATACCACAGGTTACTGTTACACTTTCTAGTAATAAATCTGCAGCAAATCTTTCGGTTTGGTTAGTTTCATTACCATGGAATAATGGTAGACGCTCTAAGATCACAGACAATATAATCACTCGTGGTTGGGCAGACCCTCAAAACCATAAATCAATTACAGAAAGTGAGCCTCTTGAAAAAGGAAAATTCTATACAGTGACGTTCGATCTTCAACCAGACGATCAAATAATTAAAGCTGGACAGCAAATTGGACTAATGATTTTTTCAAGTGACAAGGAATATACAATACATCCGCAACCTGGAACTGAGTTAACTGTAAAACTAGACGAAACTGAACTGGTTTTACCTATAGTTGGAGGAAAGGATAAGTTTAATTCAGCGGTGAATGATTAATGATCGACTTTAAAAGAGCAACATCCAAGGATCATTTCGAAGTAATTGCCAAATTAGCCCATGATATTTGGCATGAGCATTACACTCCTATTATTGGTAAGGATCAGGTTAATTATATGGTAGCTAAATTTCAAACTTCTGAGGCTATGCAACAACAAGCTGAGGAAGGTTATGAATATTATGTACTTAATCATCAAAATAATGATGTTGGATATTTAGCAATTGAAAAGCGAGATGATGATCTTTTTCTAAGTAAAATCTACCTTTTAAAAACTTGTAGAGGTAAAGGATTTGGTAAGGTAGCATTTAACTTTATTGAAAAAAGAGCATGTGATTTAAACTGTAAAAGTATTTCACTAACGGTAAATAAAAATAATATAAACACGATAAAAGCTTACGAAAAAATAGGCTTTATAAATACAGAAGCCATTGTCATGGATATTGGCAACGGCTTTGTTATGGACGATTACAGGATGGTTAAAAGTCTTGCATAAGAATAGCTGTAATCGTTTTAATTCCATCTATATAGTTTCCAACTCTTATATTTTCGTTTGGACTATGCTGATTGTTATCCGGATTTACGGTTGGTACGCCAACAGCCGGCAACCCCAGAGTTATCACAAAAGGAGAAATAGGAATTGAACCACCCATGGTACGTATTTGAATTGGGTCTTTGCCAAAAGCATAACGCATTCCTCTTCGCAACCACTCACCTACTTCAGTATCAAATTCTGTTCTAAAAGCTCCGTATGATATTTTAGAATTAAATCTTGCTATTTTGGTGTATTTCATACGTTCTTCTTCGGTAGGCTCGGTATCAACTAAATGATAACCTTGATCAATAATGTGGTCTCTAACCAATTTCACCATGCGCTCGCCTTTCGATTCTTTTACCAATCTAATATTCATTTCAGCAATAGCTGTAGCTGGAATAATTGTTCTGGTTTCCTTTCCTACCCAAGCAGCTTCCAGTCCTAAAATTCCAAGTGCTGGGTATTGAATAGCTTCCTGAAAGTTATTCCCAATATTATCGGTATTTGCAATTCCAAAATCCTTTTGAATTTGTACTTCGTCATCCGGAACTTGATTCAAGATTTCTTTAACCTCATCACTTATAGTAATACCATCATACCAACCAGGAATGGCAACTCTACCATCATCTTGCCACATCGTAGACAACAACTGAGATAGCTTAACCGCTGGATTAGGAGCATAATTTCCATAATTTCCACTATGTAAAGGAACTCTCGGACCAAATACTTCTAAACTTATTTCCGCAATTCCTCTTGCTCCATAACTTAAAGTTGGCTCATTAGATAAATGTCTAGGTCCATCAAAGATCACTAACATATCTGCAGTCAATAATTCCTTATTCTCTCGTACTGCCTTTGGAAGGTTAGGAGATCCCAATTCCTCTTCAAAGTCCATAATAACCTTCAAATTATAATTTGATTTGACCTTATAATCATTCAAAATATCCATGGCCTTCAAGAACATCATAACAGGTCCACGTGCATCAGATGCTGCACGAGCAAATATTCTCCAATCATTGTTTATTTCTCCATTTAAATTATCCCATGGAATAATATTCCAATCACCATTTTTATCCTGCTCCTTTAAAACTGGTATAAATGGATTTGGTTGATGCCATTTGGTAATATCAACAGGTTGTCCATCTATTTGAAGATATACCAAAACGGTCCTTTTAGCCTCCTTATATTCTCTTGTTGCTAATAGTAATGGGACTGTTGAAGTTTCTAAACGTTGAGTTTTAAACCCCCTTTTTGAAAAAGTATTTTCACACCATTTTACGTTAGGTTCTATTTGCTCAGGATAATTAGCATCATTTGGAATGCTATAAAATTCATAGAGTTCTTGAAACGACTCTTTTGCATACTTTAAGGAAAGCTCATCAAGGTTTTGTTTATGTAATTTCTGTGAATAAGAGAATACAACACTTAACAAAGTAAGTGTCAAAATGATTTTTCTAAACATAATGATTGGTTGATTTCTTTAAAGGTAGGGAAAATGCTCTTAATTCTTGTCCTCAAGCATTGGAACGAATCTAAAGTCACCTAACTCGTGCTTTTCAAATTCTTTTGGTCCCTTTCTTATAAACAAGGTCATTACCTGAACATCATCACCAACAGGAATTACTAGTCTTCCACCCACTTTTAATTGAGCCAATAATGGTTTAGGCACAAAAGGAGCTCCAGCAGTAACAACTATTCCATCAAAAGGTGCTTCTTCTGGTAAACCCTTATAACCGTCTCCAAAAATTAGTTTTTTAGGTACATATCCAATTTTTGGGAGAAAGGTTTTTGTTTTTTTAAAAAGTTCCTGCTGTCTTTCAATACTATAAATTTCTGCTCCAAGTTCACAAAGCACAGCAGCTTGATAACCACTTCCTGTTCCAATTTCTAAAATCTTACTTCCCTTTTTTGCCTTTAAAAGCTCAGTTTGGAAAGCAACTGTATAAGGCTGAGAAATAGTTTGCTCAGCAGCAATGGGAAATGCTTTGTCCTGATAGGCATGATCTAAAAACCCAGAGTCCATAAATAAATGCCTTGGCACATTTCCTATAGCTTTTAATACTGCTTCGTCGGTAATTCCTTTGGTTTTAATAGTTTCGACTAATTTTTGTCGAAGTCCTTGATGTTTAAAAGTATCTTTCAAAAAAGTAGTAGATTTTGATGCCTAAAAATAGATAAAAAGAAACATCGATGAAACTGCTTTTTTATGAATTTTAAAAATTTAAAAAAGCGCAAAAAGTCTTACTTTTGTTCAAAACAACTTTCTATGCTTAAAGCTGGTGTTTTAGGTGCTGGTCACCTAGGAAAAATTCATCTTCGACTTCTTAATCAATCTGAAAAATATGAGCTTGTTGGGTTCTATGATGCAGACGAAACAAACGGAAAAAATGTTGAAGCTGAATTTGGTTACAAGTATTTTAATTCAATTGATTCGCTTATAGATGCTGTTGACATGGTTGATATTGTTACACCAACTTTATCACATTATGATTGTGCATTACAGGCTATTGCTAAAGGAAAACATGTATTTATAGAAAAGCCTATAACGAATACCATCGAAGAAGCAGAAGAAATAAGACGATTGTTAGCTCAACACAACCTTCGTGGACAAGTAGGTCATGTAGAACGCTTTAATCCTGCTTTTATAGCTGTAAAAGAGATGGTAGAAAATCCAATGTTCATTGAAACGCATCGATTAGCCGAATTTAATCCTCGTGGGACAGATGTACCAGTTGTGTTAGATTTAATGATACATGACATTGATATTATTTTGAGTGTTGTTAATTCACCAGTGAAAAATGTTTCAGCCAGTGGTGTTTCTGTTATTAGTGAAACTCCCGATATAGCCAATGCACGTATCGAGTTTGAAAATGGTTGTGTTGCTAACTTAACAGCAAGCAGAATTTCTCTTAAGAATATGCGAAAAACACGTTTCTTCCAAAAAGACGCCTATATTTCGGTTGACTTTTTAGAAAAGAAATGTGAAGTGGTTAAAATGAAAGATGCTCCTGAAAATCCAGGAGATTTTGATATGATACTTCAAAATGCAGAGGGTTTGAAGAAACAAATCTATTTTGATAATCCAGAAGTTACGAATAACAATGCTATACTAGATGAGCTAGAAACCTTTGCACATGCCATAAATACAAATACTACTCCAATCGTAACGCTTAAAGATGGTACAAATGCTTTACGCGTAGCTACCCAAATAATAAATTGTTTTAATTAAAAAATATATGAAGAATGTTGCAGTAATAGGCGCTGGTACTATGGGAAATGGTATCGCTCATACATTTGCACAAAGCGGATTTAAGGTGCAACTAATTGATATTAGTGAAACTGCTCTTACAAAAGGAATAGCTACTATCTCTAAAAATTTAGATAGAATGGTAGCTAAAGAAAAAATTACCGAAGCTAATAAAGAGGAAACGCTTAACAATATAACTACGTTTACTAGTATTACTGAAGGCGTAAAAGACACTAGCTTAGTTATAGAAGCTGCTACAGAAAATGTAGATCTAAAACTTAAAATATTCACGCAACTTGACGAAGACTGTTCGGAAGAGACTATTCTAGCTACTAACACTTCATCTATTTCGATTACTCAAATTGCAGCAGCTACTTCAAGACCAGATAAGGTTATTGGCATGCACTTTATGAACCCTGTTCCAATCATGAAATTGGTTGAAATTATTAGAGGCTACAGCACAAGTGACGAAGTTACTAATACTATTATGGAAATGTCTAGAACTCTTGGTAAAGTTCCGGTAGAAGTTAATGACTATCCAGGTTTTGTAGCTAACAGAATTTTAATGCCAATGCTTAATGAATCTATTGAAACATTGTATAATGGTGTTGCTGGTGTTTCTGAGATTGACACCGTCATGAAACTTGGGATGGCACATCCAATGGGACCTTTACAGCTAGCAGATTTTATAGGACTAGATGTATGTTTATCAATTCTTAATGTAATGTATGAAGGCTTTAAAAACACTAAATATGCTCCTTGCCCGCTGCTTGTTAATATGGTAAGAGCTGGGAAACTGGGAGTAAAATCTGGCGAAGGCTTTTATGACTATTCTGAAAGTAGAAAGGCTGAAAAAGTCGCAAAACAATTTGCTTAGTTATTCATGAGTATATCCAATAATCTAAGCCATATTAAGTCTCAATTACCTGAGCATGTTACGTTGGTTGCAGTTTCAAAGACCAAACCAGTGAATGACCTTATGAAAGCATATAATGCTGGTCAGCGCATTTTTGGAGAAAACAAGATTCAGGAAATGGTTGAAAAAAAACCTCAAATGCCTGAAGATGTTGAGTGGCATATGATAGGTCATGTACAACGAAACAAGGTTAAGTATATGGCTGATTTTGTGAGTTTAATTCATGGTGTGGACAATTTTAAATTATTGAAAGAAATAAACAAGCAAGCTTTAAAGCATGATAGAACAATCAATTGCTTGCTCCAAATCAAGATAGCTGCAGAAGACTCAAAATTTGGGATGGCTCCAGATGAAGCTAATACAATTTTAACGTCTGAAGAATTTAAATCTCTAGAGAATATTAAAATTGTTGGGTTAATGGGAATGGCAACTTTCACCAACAATCAAGGTCAGTTAAAAAAAGAGTTTACTCATCTTAAACAAGCTTTTGACCAGCTGCAAGAAATAAAAACTGAAAACTGCGAATTAAGAACTATCTCAATGGGTATGAGTGGTGATTTTCAATTGGCAATTGAATGTGGAAGTACTATGGTGAGAGTTGGTAGTAGTATTTTTGGAGCAAGGGATTATACATTTTAACTAAAAGTAGTATTTACGCAATAGTAGACATAGAGACCACTGGAGGAAAGTACAACGAAGAAGGTGTTACTGAAATTGCCATCTATAAATATGACGGCCACGAAGTTGTAGATCAGTTTATTTCTTTGGTAAATCCAGAGCGTGAAATACAACCCTTTGTTGTTAATCTTACGGGTATCAATAATAACATGTTGCGAAATGCTCCTAAGTTTTATGAAATAGCAAAACGTATAGTAGAGATTACACAAGATTGCATAATTGTTGCTCATAATGCACAATTTGATTACAGGATTCTCCGTACAGAGTTTAAAAGACTTGGGTTTGATTTTAGCAAGGAAACCCTTTGCACCGTTGAGCTATCAAAACAATTAATTCCAGGTAAGGACTCCTATAGTCTTGGTAAGTTAACAAGATCTTTAGGTATTCCTGTAAGTGATAGACATAGAGCTGCCGGAGATGCGCAGGCAACGGTTACATTATTTAAAATGTTACTTGCTAAAGACACTTCTAAAACTATTATCTCAGAATCTATTAGATTAGAGCCTAAACATCAAATGGAACCTAGGCTACTAGACATCATAGATTCACTACCTTCTATTACAGGAGTTTATTATATGCATGATGCCAATGGTGAAGTTGTTTATGTTGGAAAAAGCAAGAATATAAAAAGACGAGTAAATCAACACTTTACTAGCAGCAGTCCTAAACAGCGTAAAATGCAACTCAAAGTTGTTGCAGTAACTTATGAAGAAACAGGAAGCGAGTTAGTAGCACTGCTCAAAGAGAGTGAAGAAATCAAACAAATAAGACCTTACTTTAATCGAGCTTTAAAACGATCTAAATTCACTCACGGGTTATTTAGTTTTGAAGATAACAATGGTTACATAAACCTTAAGGTATCTCAAGTTAACGGAAAAGCTAATCCGATTACAACTTTCTCAAACGGAAGAAGTGCTAAACAATTTATGATCAAATTAGCTGAGGAGCATAATTTATGTCAAAAACTAACTGGACTACATAATACTAAAAGCAATTGTTTTAACTATACTATTAAACAATGCTATGGTGCCTGTATTGAAGAGGAGTCTTTTGATGACTACAATCCTAGAATACAGCAAATAATTGATTATCATATGTTTGAAAACCAGCATATGGTTATTATCGATCGTGGAAGAGCAGTTGATGAACGATCTGCTATACTTATAGAAAATGGCCAGTTTAAAGGTTTAGGATTTTATAATTTAAACTATCAAATAAATAATTTGGAGATACTACAATCTATTATTACACCAATGCAACATAATAGAGACTCTCAACATATCATTCAAACCTATTTAAGAAAAAAACGAAAACAACTCAAAATAGTACACTTAGATTCTTCTAAAAGTATATAGAACTTTTCATTACATTTATAGAGCATATGGTGAGTGATAATAAAAAACATAGCTGGCGTTTTAAACTTCATGAAATTCTTTATGAAGCGGACACTCCAGCAGGTCGTATATTTAATATCATTCTGTTCATTGTAATTATTGCAAGTATTGTTTTTGTGATGCTTGAGAGTGTGCAGTACATCGATCAAAAGTATCATGACTTTCTAAATGTTGCCGAATGGGTCATCACAATTTTATTTAGTATCGAATATATTGCTCGAATTATTACTGTTAAAAAGCCCTTCAAATATATCTTTAGTTTTTATGGTATCATAGATTTATTAGCAACTATTCCAAAGTATGTTTCTCTACTTTTAGCAGGTTCGCAATCATTAGTGGCACTAAGAGCACTAAGATTACTAAGAGTATTTAGAATTTTGAAACTAGCCAGATATATTGGGGAATCAACAAATCTTACAAGAGCATTAGCATTAAGTAGAGCCAAAATATTGATCTTTATGCTATTCGTATTTATTCTATGTATCATTCTTGGCACCATTATGTATTTAGTTGAAAGTGGAAGCGAAAGTGGTTTTACAAGCATTCCAAGAAGTGTTTATTGGGCGATTGTAACACTCACGACTGTTGGTTATGGTGATATTGCTCCAGCCACAGCTTTAGGACAGTTCATTGCCTCATTTATAATGTTAATGGGTTATGCAATTATTGCAGTTCCAACTGGCATTGTAACCGCCGAAATGACCAAAATTAAAAAGCATAAAGTGCAGACTAACACGCAATCTTGCCCTCATTGCATGGCTGAATCACATAGAGATAATGCAGAGTATTGCTATAGCTGTGGAGAACTTTTAAATGAAGAATAAATATCTTATTACCGTTGTTGGTCCTACTGCAATTGGCAAAACTTCGCTTAGTATAAAACTTGCTCAATACTTTAATACCGAAATTATTTCGGCAGATTCAAGGCAGTTTTTTAAAGAAATGGAAATTGGTACAGCTGCTCCTACTATCGAAGAGCTCAATCAAGCAACACATCATTTTATTCATCACAAATCTATTCATGAAGATTACAGCGTAGGTCACTTTGAAAAAGAAGCCTTGACGTGCTTAGACAGCCTATTTCAAAAAACAGATGCTGTTGTTATGGTTGGCGGTTCAGGTTTATATGTTGATGCCATTATACATGGACTTGACGATTTTCCAAAAGTAGATCCTGTTATTAGAGAACACCTTAATTCTAGATTAAAAAATGAAGGGATTCAAGTGCTCCAATCTCAATTAAAAAAATTAGACCAAGAAACTTATAAAAGTATAGATATTCAAAATCCTCATCGTTTAATCAGAGCTCTTGAAATTTGCGTAGGAACTAACAAACCTTACTCTTCATTTTTAAACAAAAGAACTATTTCTAGAGCTTTTATTCCTATTTATGTTGGTCTTACTGCCGATAGAGATATTATTTATGACAGAATTAATCTACGTGTTGATCATATGATTGAAAATGGGCAACTTGAAGAAGCGAAAAGATTGTATGAATTTAAACACTTAAACGCATTAAATACCGTTGGCTATAAAGAACTATTTAAATATTTTGATGGTGAATGGACATTAGAATTTGCCATTTCTGAAATAAAGAAAAATACGAGGCGATTTGCTAAAAGACAATTAACTTGGTTCACGAAAAACGAAGAAATTATGTGGTTTGATTTTCAATCTGATTTTAAACTAATTACTGATAAAATCAAATTACAAATGACGTCATAGAATATCTAAGGTTCTATCCTTATATCCTTATTTATTGCTTGATCTTAGTCCTGATGTGAAAAAGAAAACCAGCCAAACGGCTGGTTTTATAATTAACTACTTAAAATAATATCAAGTTAAGCTTTCTGGTTTACCACTAACCTAAATCCTTCACCATGAATATTTAAAATTTCTACGTTCTCGTCTACTTTTAAATATTTTCGAAGCTTAGCAATATATACATCCATACTACGAGAAGTGAAGTAATTATCATCTCTCCAAATCTTGGTTAGGGCTAATTCACGAGGCATTAAATCGTTTTCATGAAGTGCTAACAGACGTAACAATTCATTTTCTTTTGGAGAAAGTTTGGTAGGTTCTCCTCCTTTATATCTTAAAAATCTTAATTTAGAATTTAAATCAAACTCCCCAATTTTAAACTCAAACTGCTTGCTATCTGCAACACTATCAGTAGTCTTACGCTGCATAATAGCTTTAATTTTCATTAAAAGCACTTCGCTATCAAAAGGTTTGTTTAGGTAATCATCTGCACCTACTTTATATCCTTTTAAGACATCTTCTTTCATTGCTTTTGCTGTCAAGAAAATAATAGGAACATCAGTATTCTTTTCTCTAATTTCTTTAGCCAATGTAAATCCATCCTTATAAGGCATCATTACATCTAATATACATAGATCGTAATCGTCTTTTTTAAACTTTTCGAAGCCTTCCATACCATTTTTGGCATGAACAACATCGTAATCATTCATTGTTAAATAGTCTTTTAAAACGGTTCCGAAGTTTGGATCGTCTTCAACTAAAAGTATTTTCTTGTTTTGTTCTTCCATAACTATAATTATGATATTAATGGCAGCTTAATTATAAACGTGCTACCTTTTCCCTTTTCACTTTCTACACTTACATGACCTTGATGATCATCTACTATTCTTTTAACGTAAGCCAAACCTAAACCATGGCCTTTTACGTTATGAACATCACCAGTGTGTTCTCTATAAAATTTCTCGAACACCCTTTTTTGAACGGCTTTTGACATACCGTTACCTTGATCTTTTATTTTTAACAGAATGTTATTTCCAACATTTTCTGTAAATACATCAATTTTTGGTTCATCGTTGGAATACTTTACTGCATTGTCCAACATATTCACTATAACGTTAGTAAAGTGAGTTTCATTGGCTAAGACCTCAGAATTTTGTGCTTCTAAATGACCTTTTACATAGCCATTCCGGTTTTCCACAATTAATTCTATGTGCGTTATCGCATCTCTTACAAGGTCGTGCAACTTCACTCTCTCCTTACTAATATTTAGTTCGTTTCTTTCAAGTTTAGATATTCTAAGCACATTTTCAACTTGTGCATGCATTCGCTTATTCTCATCCTTTATCATTCCTAAGTAACGCTTCACCTTATCTTCATCGGCAATAATTTTAGGATTTCTTATGGCATCAAGAGCAAGATTTATGGTTGCTATTGGAGTTTTGAATTCGTGCGTCATATTATTAATGAAGTCGGTCTTTATTTGTGATATTCGACGTTGCTTGATTAATTGATATAAAGCACTTGAAAAGGCAATAATAATTACAATCGTAAATATTACAGATAAAAATGTCATCCCTAATATTGAGGAGAATATATATTTATTTCTTTCTGGAAAATTAACATAAAGCATATATTCGCTTTCGTCATCATTATCCAAGAACATAGGTACACCTGTTGTTAATGACTTATCGATTTCAAAGTTTTCAGACTGTACTTTTGTAGCTAGATCATTATGGTAAATGGCAAACTCAAAATCTAAATCTATATTTTCTTCCTCAAGCTTTAATTGTAGAAGTTTTGTTATTAGCTTATTAGAAACTCTACGATGAATAAGTGTTCTTTTAGCTTCTTCTCTAATTTGCTCCTCAAACATTGCTTTAGTCAATCTATCAAGAGCTATTACTTTTTCAAATGATTCTTCTGGAGAGATGGTTAAATCGTTATTGCCATCTAAACTCCTAAAAACCTGAGTACTTGTTGAACTTATATACCTGTTAAAACTTAGGCTATCTAAACTTATGTCAAAGAGCGAGAGCTTGGGAAGTTTAAAATTTTCAGCTAAAATTCCCGTATTATAAACCGTGAGTTCTCCTACTTCATCATTCTCTTTATAAACTCTAATATTTCTTAGAGCTGTAGTGTCTGGAGTAATTCCCTGAGAAAGTATTTTATTAAGCTCATTAACATACTTGTTATACTCAATTTCTGAAACCCTTTCAGAAGTATAAGCAAGTGCTCTACGTACACTTAATGAAAACCGTTCTTCTTCGTTCTCAAAAGATTTATTAATGAAATATCCTTGTACGAAAATGATTCCTACAAGTGATAAGCTCATTAACACTACCAAAAAGATGAATAGCTTCTTACTCATCGTTCAAAATTAGCATTTTAACATTTAGAAAGAATAGCCTTTAACCTTACCTTAACAGAAATGTTAAAATTTGTCGTCTAACCGAATTTTTTAAGGATATCTTCGTGAATTTTTAATACTTGTTCTTGAGTTTTTTCAAGAGTTGTATTGTTTATAACATAATCTGAAAGTTCTACCTTTTTCTTATCATCCCATTGATTTCTCATAACAGCCAAAACCTTTTCTTTAGTTGAGTTGTCACGTTTGGTCACTCGTTTAATTCTTTCTTCAATGGGTGCTGTGACAGTTATTATAGCATCCAAATCCTTATAGCTTCCATTTTCGAACAAAATAGCAGCTTCTTTTATGACAAAAGGTGAATTATGTTTTTTCAACCACCTCTTAAAATGTGAAGCAACTTTTGGGTGGACAATTTGATTCATTCTACTAAGAAGATCTTTGTTATTAAATATCTGACCAGCAACAAATACTCTATTAATTTTATTATCTACATAAGCTTCATCTCCAAAAAGAACAATTAGTTTTCTCTTAATAATCTTAGACCTATTAATCAGTTTTTTTGCCTCAATATCTGCAATATATATTGGCACACCCAACTCTTCAAACATTTTAGCCACAGTAGTTTTACCACTTCCAATTCCTCCTGTTAATCCTACAACTTTACACATGTTCACTGCGTTAAAATAAATTCCACTTGTTTAACATTAAGTCTAACCGACTTCACAAAATCTGGTTGTTTAACAATTCTTGGAGACAAAAATGTAGTTTCATTGTTAAGTAAACTATAGTCACACTCAACAATAAAGCTACTGGTTGTAATATTTTTATAATTATTAAGGCTCGTGTAAAAAATCACCGAAGCGGTTTTAGGATAGAAATTCACATTAACACCTTCTGGTATATTAACTACAGAAATAGGTACAGCCACTTCTCCCTCTGTAAATTTTTCTACACTTCCAGAAACAATAACCGAGTGAGTTGACAGTTTTACCTCATTATTTTTAAAAGGATTTACTAGATCAATCTGCTCGTTTATATTAAAATTAACATGCTCTAACTTAAAGCTATTTGTCTCAAATTCATTTATACTGTCAATAACAACTTTAGGACCTATAATTTTAATCGAATCAGGTTCAAGCTTAAAGGGTTCTGTTAGATCAAATCCAGTAGCATATGTAATGTTTGAATTTAATCTTACAGGAACAGTCTTAACAAAATTCTTATCATACCTTAATTGTAAAGTATCAGGATTTATATTATCTACGCTTATATCTGCATCAAACTGTTTTCTAATATTAGACATCCCTTTTAATTCTATCCAGCTATAATGGGTGTTACTCTTATCCAAAACATTAAAATCAAGTTCAATTTTAGGATTAGTTAAATAATACTTAGCGTGCTTAAAACCATGTGTGGTCAGGGTAATATCCATATACGCAGTAGAATCAGAAACGACCACATGATCATCTGGTAAATTAATAGGTACTATTGCAAACTTGAAGGTTCTGGTATAGGTGTTAGACAACTTTGAAAGCACTGAAAAAAGTAACGCCAAAACAATAAATAATAAAAACACATTAAGGCGTTTCGTTTTGAAGTATGATATTTTTGACTTTCCAACTTTCATTATTTAGCCTTAAAAAAGAGATTAGGAAATATTTCTTCGGACTTCTTATTTGACAACAACAATTTAATCGTAGATTTTAAAAATCCATAACCATAACCAATAAATTGAATACAAATTGCAAAAACACCTAATATGGCTACTAAAAAACTCTTTGTATGAACAATTGCAATTAAAAAAGCTAGAATAAAATAAATAGCATACACTTCTAGAGTCAATATAAAACCAAATTTTGCAAGTATTAAAGATAGTATGAATCCTAGGCAAAATAGCGTTGGAAACCAATAAGTAACTTTTTTGGTTTGTGGGTGCCACTTATTAAGAATCGGTCTTACAGAACCAAATTTATAAACTTGTTTATAGAATTTCTTCCAAGATATTCTTCTTTTATGAAACACGTAAGCTTCTGGAATGAGCTTTGTTTTATAACCTAAATTCCATAATCTAATAGATAGGTCTGGGTCTTCACCAGGATGGATTCTACCAAACCCTTTAGTAGCTTCAAATGACTCTTTTGATATTCCCATATTGAAGCTCCGTGGCTGAAACTTATTAATACTTGACTTTTTACCTCTAATTCCTCCAGTTGAAATAAAAGACGTCATTGCAAAATTTATTGCTTTCTGAATATTGGTAAAAGATTCATGAGCTGCATCTGGACCACCAAAACAATCTACAAAATCTGTGTTAAGACTTTTCAACACATTTACTAGGTAATCTTTTGGGAGTAAACAATCAGAATCAAGAATAATAAAATAGCTTCCTTTAGCTTTTGACATACCATAGTTTCTTGAATCTCCTGGGCCTGAGTTTTGCTTATAATAATATGTTACGTTAAGCTCTTGATCATATTTCTTAACGACACTTTCACACGAAATAGTAGAACCGTCTTCAGCTATGACTATTTCAAAACTTTTATCTGATTCTAATTCTTTAAAACTACCTAATAGTTCTTCAATTTCATCAGGTCTATTGAAAACAGGAATAATAAATGAGATGTCTTGCTCTGTCATACATTGCAAATGTAATTATTAACAAAAAAAAAGCCTCGCAAAAACGAGGCTTTTCATATATATAACGAAATTATGCTATCTACCTTTTTATAATCTGCTTAGTTTCAGTAATACCATTAATAGTAACCTTTACAAAGTATGATCCTGTTTGTAAGCCTGACATATTAACCTCTGCACTATTTTTATTTGGTGCTTGACGCATTACTTCTTGTCCTAACATATTGTACACAGATATGTTTTCAATATTGTCTTGAGCTCTTAAGTTCAACTTATCTTGAACTGGGTTAGGATAGAACCTAAACTCAGTTACATCTTTTTCTAATTCAGGTTCAGACAATGACTCTGAAGACCAAATTTTAATAGTAAAGTTTGGGTTACTAGGAGTTGATGGATTATTCCAATCGTAAACTCTTACAAAATATGTCTTACCAGCTTCAAAGCCTGTTCCACTGTATGCCTCGCTAGGTGAGTCTGGAGGTGTAATATTATTATCGGCACAGTCCTTGTAAACCAAAGTTCCACAAGTATCATCTGTTGTTGAAAACACTTCTATAACAACGTCAAAATCACCAGATCCATCTACATTTATATTTACAGCATCTGTTTGCGCTACAAAAGAAAACCAAACGTCATTATCTGGAGTTCCTCCAGAACAATTTGCAGCAATTCCAGAATCAGTAGCACCACTTACATTACCATTGTGAGCTGTTGCCAAGGCAGCAGTAGCAATTTCAATTTCTTGAGTTATACTATTAGCTCCAGAGCAATCATCATTAGAATCTAAAGTAGTAAACGAAAATGGTCCAGCCCAAGCACTGTCTCCATCTCCTCCTCCACAATTAGCTCTAACATAAACGTCATAACTATTACTTGAGGCAAGAGAAGTAAAACTCTTGGTTGTACTAGATTCAGATGTAGTTGTACCACCACCTTGAGATTCACCACCAGTTACATCTACTAATTCAACATCCCAAGAAGTTTCTCCTTGAGCTGGGAACGGTACAAATGTAAAATCAGCACTATCAGCTGTTATATTAGAAAAGTTTCCAGAAGTTGGTTCTTGACATGTTGGCTGATCTCTAACAAGAACATCATCTATATACCATTCTGAACCGTTATTTCCATTATAGAAAAATGCAATTCTAACATCAGTTTCTGTACTAATTGCACTTAAATCTATAGCTCCTCTAAACTTCCACACATGATTTGGAGTACCTTCACCAGATGTAAAATCGAAAGCACTTCTAATCAATGTCCCAGTTGGTGTACCACTTCCTGGATAATTTAAGACATAATATACTTCTATTGTTCCAGGGAAATCAGGAAAATCTACAGCTTCGTAATACGTTAATTCCGGATTAACTGATCCTGTTAAATCAAAAGATTCTGAAATTAACCATGAAGTACTTGCCGTAGGATTAGTTGCATCAGCATTATGAGCTGAATTTGAACCAGAATTAGCAGTAACTGAACTAGACGCCCAAGCTGACCCAGATGTAGTTTCAACTACCCAAGTACCTGGTATTCCACTCTCGAATCCTTCGCTTAAGTGTTGTCCATAAAATAAGGATGACCATAACAAAGCAGTCATCAATAGCGTAATTTTTTTCATATTAATCAATTTAGTTAAGTTTATTTTTATCCGATTAAGGTAAATCACGTGCATATTACTATAAAAAAGGATAGATATAGTTTATTAATCGTTAAACTATGTAAAATACACGTTAAAAAGATTAACGGTGTGTTTTTTTATCGATAAAATTCTAGAGTGTTTTTTATAAAAAAAGACCTCACATAAAATGCAAGGTCTTACTTATAATCATTTGTAAAGTTTTATTGTTTTTCCATGAATGCTTCCATCACTTCATTACTTACTCCTACATTACTAAATCCGCCATCATTAAACAGGTTTTGCAACGTTACTCGTTTAGTAAGGTCACTAAAAAGTGTCACGGTATAATTTGCACAGTCTAAAGCAGTGGCATTTCCTAATGGCGACATTTTATCTGCATACGCAATAAACCCATCAAAACCTTTAACTCCTTGTCCAGCTGTTGTTGGAGTTGGCGATTGAGATATTGTATTTACTCTTACATTTTTATCCTTACCGAAGAAATAACCAAAACTACGTGCTATACTTTCCAAATACGCTTTATTATCGGCCATGTCATTATAATCAGGAAAAACTCTTTGAGCAGCCATATAAGTTAATGCCACAATACTTCCCCATTCATTCATAGCATTATTCTTGTATAAGGTTTGCATTACTTTATGAAAAGACATAGCAGAAACATCAGTTCCTTTTTGTGTCCAATCATAATTTTGATCTGTATAAGCTCTACCTTTTCTAACATTAACAGACATTCCTATTGAGTGAAGTACAAAATCTAACTTCCCTCCTAAGATCTCCATAGATTTTTCAACTAAATTCTGTAAATCTTCTACAGAAGTAGCATCCGCCGGAATTACTTCTGCCCCCGTTTTTTCAGCTAGATCTTTTATCTGCCCCATTCTCATTGCTATTGGGGCATTAGTTAAAACAAACTTCCCTCCTTCTTCATTTACGCGTTCAGCTGTTTTCCAAGCAATTGAATTAGGGTCTAGTGCCCCAAAGATTATACCTCTTTTTCCTTTTAATAAATTGTAAGACATTTTAAAATGTTTAGTTAGTTTGTGGCAGCAAAGATACTATTAATTCAATAATTGTTTAGCATGTTCTATTGCAGATGATGACATTTCTTTTCCGCCTAACATTTGCGCTATTTCGACTATTCTTTCATCAGTATTTAACTTCGACATTTCAGTAACAGTTTTGTCATCTTTTATACGCTTGAAAACTTTAAAGTGAGTATCTCCCTTAGCAGCTATTTGTGGTAAATGGGTAATGGTAAATACTTGCATCGATTTGCTCATTTGCTGCATTATTTCTGCCATTTTATTAGATATTTCTCCTGAAACTCCAGTATCAATTTCATCGAACATAATAGATGGTAATTGAATATATTTTGACAGAATGGATTTTACCGCTAGCATAATTCTAGATAGTTCACCTCCAGATGCAGCTTTTTTCAATGGCTTAAATTCTCCTCCTTTGTTCGCTGCAAATAAAAATGCTAATTCATCCTTTCCATTAATAAAGAAGTTATCAGATTGAGTTAAGGAAATATTGAACTTAGAATTTTCCATACCTAAATTCATTAATATATCTTCTAATTGCGAAGTTAGACTTGGAATGACCTTAACTCTTCTATTATGTAATTCTTGGGCTTTAGCATCCAGCTTATTATCAAGCTCATTTATCAGTGCTCCCTTCGCTAATATCTCATCATCAATAGTTTCTGTAGCTAAAACCTTTTTTGAAAGTTCTTCTCTTATTTCTATTAACTCTTCTATATTTGAAGCAGTATGCTTTAAAAGCAAATTATGAATGGTAGAAAGCTTAGTGTTAACCTCTTCTAGTCTTTCAGGATCGGCTTCAAGTTTATCTTGTGAATTTTCAATTTCGGTATATATATCATCTAACTCTATTGAAAGACTACTTAAGCGATCAAACAAATGTGAATAATTAGTCGATATTCCAGACAATCTATTTAGCACTTGTTTTAGATTTGACAACGCAGATAACATCCCTACTTGCTCATCGTTTAATATTTGATAAGCTTTTATCAATTCCTCTTTAATCTCTTCTACATTATTGAGCGTTTCATGTTCTATTTCTAAATCGGTTAACTCTCCTGAAACTAGATTAGCATCATTCAATTCGTTAAAAAGAAATAAATTATAATCGTATTCCTTTACAGCATTAGCTTTTTGAATTCTAAGCTCTTTCAGCTTCTTTGAAACCTCTTTGAGTTCAGATAAAAGTGTTCTATAAGAAGCTAATAAACTTGAGTTATCCGCTAATGCGTCTATTATCTGAAATTGAAAACTATCACTTGTCAATTCAAGGGTTTGATGCTGTGAATGAATATCAATTAAATAAGCTCCAAGCTTAGAAAGTATATCCAAATTAACTGGAGAATCATTAACAAAAGCTCTAGATTTTCCAGAAGGAAGGATCTCTCTTCTCAGGATTGTTTCAGCTTCAAAATCAAGGTCTTCTTCTTTAAAGAAAGTCTTTAGATTATAATTAGCTATATCAAAAACAGCTTCAATGATAACTTTTTTTGAACTGTCTTTAACTGTGGATGAATCAGCTCTTTTACCAAGTATTAAGGACAAACCACCTAGAAGAATTGACTTTCCAGCTCCTGTTTCCCCTGTAATAATAGTCAAACCATTATTGAAATTGACATGAAGGTCATCAATTAAAGCATAGTTCTTTATTGATAATGAAGTAAGCAACTAAAAAAAGGTATCTAATAATTAATGTTTCTCCACTTATTGGAATGATTTGGAGCTAATCTCGTTAAAGAAGCTACCAAATCTGTAATACTAATACTAGGACCATCCGTGAAAACATCTTCAATCTCTTCTGCTTTTGCATCAAAGAAAACTCTTAACAAAAAAGAATTTGGTCTTCTATTATTCATCACTTCCAAACCTTCTAATGCATCAGATATTTTTTGCTTAGCATTTCTTTGATCTTGGTGCATCGCGTCTAAGCCTCCTAAATGATAATTATATAAAGTGCTTCTAAACTCTTTATATGTAGGCGAAAGTAAATTATCGATTAATACGAATCTAGATTGCAATCCGTCTTCTGGTTTCCAGCCTCTAAAATTACTCCCTTGTGAGTAGCTCATAATTGTTCTAGCCTGCTGGTAATATGGAGTTCCTCCATTTAGTTCAAAAGAATCTGCATCCATACCTAATATTAGATATATATGAAATGCTATTACCGAAACTAAATTAGACTGAAACTGATTTGGATTAAAGTTTATATTCTGAAACTCTTGATATCGAAAATTAAAATCCTTGTCATTAAAATTGTAAACAGGCGTACTATACGAAGAGTTAAAAACTGGTCTAGAAGACATTATTTGTATTGATGCTTGAAAAACATCACTATCGTAGCTGTTAACATTAATAACCATACTACAATTAATGCGCTCATTCTGTGCAAAGTTCTTGTTAGTCCAATTTGTATTATTAATAAACTCTGTTAACTGTCTTTCTAGAGTTTTAAAAACTTGAACGTTTTGGTTTCCAGTAAGTTGAGCATTCACAACTAGATCACAATTTAATTCTTGTGACATCGCAGTAAAACCAATAAATATTGAGGCTATAAGTAAAAGTTTACGCATGGTATTTTAAGATTTCTTGCATAATATCTTGAGCAACTTCGGCTTTAGATTTTAAGGCATAGTTAACACTATTTTTGTCTTTATGAATGATGGTCACTTTATTGGTTGCTCCTCCAAACCCAGCACCTTCATCATTTAACGAATTTAACACAATTAAATCTAAATTCTTAGATTTCAGCTTACCAATTGCATTCTCCAGTTCATTGTTAGTCTCTAGTGCAAAACCAACTAACACTTGGTTTTTCTTTATTTTACCTAACGATCCAAGAATATCTTTGGTTTTTTCAAGCTCTAATGTTAACGTAGATTCTTTCTTTTTTATTTTTTTATCAGAAGTAAATTTTGGCTTATAATCTGCCACTGCAGCTGAAAGAATTGCTATATCGCAATCATTAAAATTATCATGAGTAGCAATGAACATTTCCTGAGCACTTACTACTGGAATTACCTTTATCAAACTACTTTCCACCTTTTGGTGCGTTGGTCCAGATACTAAAACCACCTCAGCTCCAAGGTTTGAAGCTGCTTTTGCTATTTCAAACCCCATTTTCCCACTAGAGTGATTTCCAATAAATCTAACAGGGTCAATCGCTTCATAGGTTGGTCCAGCAGTTATCAATACTTTCTTTCCTTGAAGAGGCAAAGCATCAAGAATATCTTTTTCAATAAAAGCAATTATATCTTCTGGCTCAGCCATTCTTCCTTCTCCTACTAGACCACTTGCCAGTTCTCCACTTGTTGCTGGAATTATAATATTTCCAAAGCTTTGAAGCTTTTCCATGGATTCTTTTGTAGTTTCATGCTTATACATGTCTAGGTCCATTGCTGGAGCAAAATACACTGGACATTTAGCAGAAAGATATGTAGCCATTAACAAATTATCACTATTACCAGTAGCCATTTTTGACATGGTATTAGCAGTTGCCGGAGCAATTAAGAAGAGATCAGCCCAAAGACCTAACTCAACATGATTATTCCATAGATCATTTTCATCTTCCTCGTTAGTAAAAGTAGATAGTACTGGATTTTTGGATAATGTTGATAAAGTTAAAGGAGTAACAAAATCTTTAGCTGCAGGTGTCATAATTACTTTTACTTGAGCACCTGCTTTTATAAATAGCCTAACTAAAGAAGCTGTCTTGTAAGCGGCAATACCAGCAGTAACGCCTAAAAGAATTTTCTTGCCGCTTAAGATTGACATGGCTTATTCTTGAGTTTCCTCAGTTGTATTTCTGTAGTAGATCTTCTCGTTTAGCCATTCTTGAATAGCCAATGCATGAGGTTTAGGAAGTTTTTCATAAAACTTAGAAACTTCTATTTGCTCCTTGTTTTCAAAAATTTCTTCAAGACTATCATTGTAAGTAGCAAACTCCTCTAACTTGTCAATAAGCTCTTTTCTAATTTCTGTGTTAATCTGCTCAGATCTGCGAGCAATTACAGAAATAGCTTCATAAATATTTTCTGTTGGCGCATCAATTTCGTTTCTATTGTACGTTACAGTATTTACTGGAGCATTAACTTTCTTTAAATCCATTATATATAATTTAACCTTGGTTATTGTATTGTTTTTGTAACTCTAAAAGCGTTTCGTTCTTTCTGTCTCCTTCTTCTAGATGTTTAGATTCTGTATATCTGTTTTTGAAAACGCTATACATTGAAATAGCTGTATCAACACGATCTTCTTTTTTTGATTCTATACTGTTTATGGCTAACTCATATGCCGAATCAAAACGATAGAACATAGCATCTTCTCTAAAAGAAGTTCCTGGAAAATCTAGTATAAAATTATCAAACGCCTTTATAGCTGCTTCAAAATCTCTGTTATGAGGGCCTAATGTATGATATTGCTTAGCAATCTCGTATGCTTTTCTCTCAAGCTTAAAGTTTAATTCTTGAACCAGTTTATTTGCTTCATCAGCATATTCTGAATCTGGATAAATATTAATAAAGGCTTGCAACTTATCTATAGCATCAACTGTTTCCTCTTGCTCTTTACTATAAATTGGAGGTAAATGATAGTAACTTTTAGCTCCTAAAAACGCCATTTCTTGTACTTTTTCACTATCTGGATATGCATTTACGAAACGCTCCATATGATAGTTTGCAGTATAGTAATCCTTAGTATGATAATAAGTTAAGGCGTGCATGTACATAAGCTTTTGAGCTTGTGGTTTCCCTCTATATTGTGGGACAATTTGCTCAAAAATTCGTTGTGCTTTACCATACTTACCTTCATCAAAAAGGCTAGTTCCCATTGTAAACTTTTCACCGATATCATCAGACTTGATTGCCTTTTGATATTCACTACAAGATGAAAAAAGAATTACTACAAATAATGTATAAAAAAGTCGTTTCATAGATTTTAAACAGGATGCAAAAATAAACATTTATAACGTATTTTAAAAACTAATATTTCACGCTAAAATAATTGCTACTTCTACTTAAATCTAGAGTTTAAGTTATATTTAACTCTTTTTAAAAAAATTAAAAAATATCAGATCTTAATTAGTAGCTCTCAATATAGTCAAGTATTCTTTCTTTAAGACCATTTGTCGCTGAAACCAGTGGAAGTCTTACCGTATCACGGCAAAGATTTAAGCCTTCTAAAGTAGCTTTAATTCCTGCAGGGTTATTTTCCTCAAATATCAAACTCGTTATCTCCATAAACTTACAATGTAGCTCATAAGCTTCATTGGCTTTACCTTGCAATCCTAATTGGATCATTTTTGAAAAGTCTTTAGGAAAGGCTTGACCAAGAACTGAAATTACTCCTGATCCTCCAGCTAAAGTAGTTCCTAATGCTAAATCATCATCTCCTGAAATAACCAAAAATCCTTCTGGTTTGTTTTTTATGAGATCTAAATATTGCTGTTGATTATTTCCTGCCTCTTTTACTGCAACTATATTATCAAAATCTCTTGCCAATCTTAATGTAGTATTAGGCTCCATATTTTTAGAAGTTCTTCCAGGAACATTGTACACAATAATTGGTATTGGACAAACCTCAGCAATTGCTTTAAAGTGTTGATACAGTCCTTCTTGTGTTGGCTTACTATAATAAGGAGCTACTGATAGTATCGCAGCAAAATCAGAAAGATCTGTATTTTTAATTTCTTCAATAACAGCTGCAGTGTTATTACCTCCAATTCCTAAAACTAAAGGCAATCTTCCTTTGTTTGCTTCTTTTATGATTTCAACAATTGCTTTCTTCTCTTTAGCAGTGATTGTTACACTTTCTCCTGTGGTACCACAAATTACCAGATAATTTGTTCCGTTTTTAACATTGAAGTTTACAATGTTAGCGAGCGCATTGTGATCTACGCTTAAATCTTCATTAAAGGGAGTTACAAGTGCAACTCCTGTTCCTATTAATGCATTCATACAATTTTGTTCAGTACTTTTAAGTATTTTATTAATTCGTATTTAAAAAGATCTATCTGGTGTGGTTTAATATCTATTATAAAGTCATGAAGACGATCATCATTATTTGAAATTCCAATCTTGAAATTTGCTTTAGATGAAGCTGTAATCATATTTAATTCTAAATTATCCTCTTTATAGAAGCTAATAAGTGCATCAAACTCAGTTTTTATGAATTCTTGAGCTTCAACGTTATTGATATTTCCTTTCCATCCAAAATTCTTTGGATTAAAATAGGCATCCCAATTATTGGGAGTCATTTTTTCATCTGTAATAAATGTTAAGAACTTAACCTTATTCTCTAAAATTCCAACACTTTTAAAAATAGCTCTTAACGCATCATATTTATTACACTCATCGTAATTAAGAATTACTCCAATCGATTCTATAGGTCTGCTATGAATAGCAACCCTTCTAGAATTTAATATACTGTTAATATATTTTTGATTTGATTTTTCCTTAAAACGTCTTAAAAACATTTATATTTATGCGTTTGTGCAAATGTACTAAACGTTAAAGATTATAACCACCAAAAAGTAACAGTTTAGTATCAATTGTAATAGAAATAACATCTTTTAAATCTATTGTAAAAGAAATAACAAATACTTTATGCAATTAAAAAAATTAACACCAATTCTTATTTTATGTTTTCTACTTTCATGTAAACAAGATAACTATCTAGCAAGAATTGAAGGTAAGCGATTAGCGATAAATGATTCCTTGAAGGGCTCACAGGAAATTGAAGATTTCATCAAACCTTATAGAGACCATGTTAATCAAGGGCTTGACAGTACACTTGCCTATGCAGTTAACACTTATACTAAAAACGATGGAGAGCTAAATACAGCAATCGGAAATTTTATGGCAGATGCCATTAAAGAACAGTCAAATCCCATTTTTAAATCTAGAACTGGCAATGAAATTGATGTTGTTATGCTAAATCATGGTGGTATAAGAGCTATTATATCAAAAGGAAATGTTACTACACGTACAGCATATCAAATTATGCCTTTTGAAAATAGTGTAGTGGTCACTGAGCTTAAAGGGACAGCAGTTAAAAAGCTTGTTGAATACCTCATAAAAGCTAAAAGAGCGCATCCAATATCTGGATTGAGTATAAAGTTAAATAATGATTTTCAACTTGTTGAAAGTCTGATAGATGGAAAAGAGATTAATGATGAAGAAATTTATTACGTAGCCACCAATGATTATCTATACAATGGTGGAGATAATATGGCTTTTTTTAGAGAAAGTGACACACTTCATATCCTTGATTATAAGGTACGAAATGCGCTAATTGATTACTTTAAAAAAGTTGACACCCTAAACCTTAAAGCCGATAACAGATTTATAAAAGCCAATTAAGAATGAGAAGAAGAGATTTTATCCAGCAAACTGCAGCAGGAACCGCTTTAATTGGTTTTGGAGGTTTATCGTTATCAAGTTTTGCTCCTGCAAACCAAAAGAAGATTACGATTCTCCACACAAATGATGTACATAGTCATATTGACCCTTTTGGGCCAGATGATGGAAGAAACGCTAATAAAGGTGGTGTCGCCCGTAGAGCTGCCTTGGTTGAAAGTATTAGAAAAGAAAATCCTAACACTTTACTATTTGATGCAGGTGATATTTTTCAAGGAACTCCTTATTTTAACTATTATGGTGGAGAGTTAGAATTTAAGTTGATGAGTATGCTTAAATATGATGCTGCCACTATAGGAAACCATGATTTTGATAACGGTATTGATGGCCTATATGCACAAATCCCTCATGCTAAATTCGAGTTTGTTTCTGCCAATTATGACTTTACTAATACAGTTATGGATACGCATGTGAAACCTTATAAGGTATTCGTAAGAGATGGGATCAAGATTGGTGTTTTTGGGCTTGGTATTGAATTAGATGGATTAGTAATTAAAAAGCTCTACAAAGAAACCAAGTATTTAGATCCTATTGGAGTTGCACAGGATATGAGTAGGATTCTTAAAGAAGAAGAACAGTGCGATTTGGTTATTTGCTTGTCACACCTAGGCTACTATTATCGTAATTCTCCAGATCTAGTTTCAGATCTTAATCTTGCAAAAGCAACAAAAGATATTGATCTGATTATTGGAGGGCATACACATACTTTTTTACCAAAACCAAGTATTGAAAAAAATAGTACCGACAAAAACGTGTTAGTAAACCAAGTAGGTTGTTATGGTCTTTATCTTGGAAGGATTGACTTTTACTTTGATGCTGACAAGAATAAAGCTGCAAAAGGAACATCAATTATTGTATAATTTTTTTCTCGTTGTGTAAGTGTTTTGTTTTAAGTCGTCTAAACTAAAGTTAAAACTCTTATACATTATGAAAAAGTATTTGCCTCTTGCATTAAGACTAATTGTTGCGATTATATTAATTCAAACACTACGTTTTAAATTTACAGCGCATCCTGATAGTGTTTACATTTTTGAAACTGTAGGCTTAGAACCAATTGGAAGAATAGGTATTGGTATTCTTGAGTTAATTGCTGGTATATTATTATTAATTCCAAGAACAGTTTGGGCTGGAGCTACGTTGACATTAGGTCTAATTGCTGGGGCTATCTTTTTACACCTAACTAAGTTAGGTATCGAAGTTCAAAATGATGGTGGAATATTATTTATTACTGCAGTTGTTACTTTTGTTTTAGCAGCAATAATATTGTTTATTCATAAAAAGGAAATTCCTATTATAGATCAAAAATTTAATTAAGCTTCTTCTAGCTTTTTTAAAGTATGAAACTTCTGAACTCTCGCGTAACTCATACTAGATTGCAAGTAAAAGAGAATAAAAGCTATAACATATAACACCGAGTAAACTATACCAAGAATATTTTCTCCTGTAATGTAGAAGTACGCCACTTGAATAACCTCAGAAAAAACAATACAGATAGCTCCAATCAATAAATTCATAGCTTTCTTAGTATCATAACTAATGTAATTAATAAGTGTTATTGTTAGAAGCAACATAACCACAGTGTTATAAACAACTTCAATGATTGCATCAAATAGTCCAATAACATATCCAGTACCTAAAGTGACCTGAGACACCAATACAACACTATAAATATCAAATATTAGTAAAACAATCAAATGAATTGGATAGCGCTTAAAGATCTTTTTCAAACCGACATTTTTAAAAACCTCTAAGAACAAGCAAAAATAAGCCGTTATATAGCAAATATTACCTCCGTAAAATTGCAGATAGTCTATTAAGTCATATTCTGTTACATAATAGAGCATGCCAATACCACCTAAAGCTTCTCCTATTCCATAAATGGCTAAAAACCAGAAAAAGTAGGATCTAGAGTCTCCTGTTCTTAGAAAATATAAATATGTTAATAGAGGTACGATAGAGAATCGAGCAAACTCTGAAAGCATATCTAACCCAAAAACCTGAAACATCAGGAAGGCGATGGTTAAAATAATTACAAGTCCAAGTATAATTTTTGGTCTTTGAAACATAGATTTGGGGTCTATTTGTACGACAAATATAACAAAAAAATACAATTAATCGATAAATTAATGCTTTTTATCGATGTTTTAATTTATTTAGAATACATCTAAATAATCATTTGTAAGAAGTCTTTTTCACCTATTATAGGAATATTTAAACCTTCAGCTTTAGTACGCTTACTTGGTCCCATTTTATCTCCTGCAACTACATAGCTTGTCTTTGAAGAAATTGAAGCGGAAACCTTACCTCCATTATCTTCTATTAGTTTTTTTAGTTCACTTCGAGAAACTGATTCAAATACACCAGATACAACAAAAGACTTCCCTTCAAGTTTACTAGTTTGATTAGCCAAAACTTCTTTAGATAATTCAAGCTGAACTCCAAATTGCTTTAACCGGTTAACAATCTCCATGTTTTCTATAGAAGAAAAGAAATCTACAACACTCTCTGCTATCTTCTCTCCTATTTCATCGACAGTTATAAGATCTAAAATTGTTGCAATAGAAAGCGAGTCAATAGATTTGTATTGCTTTGCTAACTTTTTAGCTACAGTTTCACCTACATACCTAATCCCTAACGCATAAAGCACACGTTCAAAAGGTATTTGTTTTGAAAGCTCAATACCATTAATTAGGTTATCCGCACTCTTTTCTGCCATTCGCTCCAATGGAATCACTTGATCTTTAGTTAATTCATATAAATCAGAATAATTAGTTATCAAACCTTCGTTTACCAATAAAGCGACCGTTTCTCCTCCTAACCCTTCAATATCCATTGCCTTCCTTGAAATATAGTGTTGAATTCTACCTATTATCTGTGGTTTACAACCAATATAATTTGGGCAATAATGTTGCGCTTCCCCTTCTTTTCTAATCAATTCTGTATCACATTCTGGACAATTAGAAATATACATTGTTGGTTCTGAATCATTAGAGCGTTTATTTAAATCTACTGCAATGATCTTAGGAATAATCTCCCCTCCTTTTTCAACAAAAACCTCATCTCCAATACGTATGTCCAACTTTTCAATTTGATCTGCATTATGCAGTGAAGCTCGCTTAACAATAGTCCCAGCCAACTCAACTGGCTCCAGGTTTGCAACTGGTGTAATAGCTCCTGTTCTTCCTACTTGATAGGATATACTATTTAGTTTTGTTGAAACCTGTTCTGCTTTAAACTTATAGGCTATTGCCCAACGTGGAGCCTTGGCTGTGTAGCCCAATTCTTCCTGCTGATAAAGGCTGTTTACTTTTATTACCACTCCGTCAGTTTCATATGGTAAATTATGGCGCTCTGTATCCCAATGATTTACAAACTCTAGTACCTCATCTATTGAATTAGCAAGCTTAGCAGCAGTTGGAACTTTAAATCCCCAAGAACGAGCCTTTTCAAGGTTTTCAAACTGTGATGTAATTCCTGTGTTTTGTCCTTTAACATTATAGAGTAAACATTGTAACGGTCGTTTAGCTACTTCAGCACTGTCCTGAAGTTTCAAACTCCCAGAAGCCGTATTTCTAGGGTTTCTATAAGGTTCCTCTCCAGTTGCTATACGTTCTTCATTCATCTTATTAAAACCATCAAATGGCAAGACAATCTCTCCTCTTATTTCAAATTTTGGAGGATATTCGCCTTTCAATTTTAAGGGAACCGAGTTTATCGTCTTCACATTGGTAGTAACATTATCTCCTTGAAAACCATCACCTCTAGTAACTGCTCTAATTAATTCTCCATTTTCATAAGTCAAACTCATTGAAGCACCATCATACTTTAACTCACATGTATATTTAATATCTCCATCAACTAATTTTTTGATACGCTTTTCCCAGTCTAAAAGATCTTCTTTTGAATACGAATTATCTAAAGAATACATCCTATGTTCATGAGCAACCGTTTCAAAATTCTTTGTAACCTCACCACCAACCCTTAAAGTAGGCGAATTAGCATCATAAAACTCTGGATGTTTAGTTTCTAACTCTTGAAGCTGTTTCAATTTCATATCAAACTCATAATCACTAATAGTAGGATTATCAAGTACATAGTAGTTATGGTTATGATCTCTAAGCTCAGATCTTAAGGCTTCAATTTGCTCTCTTACGGTCATTAATAATTGATTATATTAGTCTTCTAATATACAAAAATGGCTAGGAGAAAAACATTTGATTTAGGTGTTTTTCCTAAGTAGTTTTTATCAACAAACCATACTATTTTTCATGCTTTTAGAAATTTGCACAAGCAATTATAAGTCGGCAATTAATGCTGAGAAATCTGGAGCTCATCGCATTGAACTTTGTCAAGAGTTAGCTGTTGGAGGTATTACACCCAGCTATGGTTTTCTAAAACAAGTAGCTGAGCAACTTTCAATTCCAATTTTTGTTCTAATAAGACCTCGAAGTGGAAATTTCACCTACTCTGACGCTGAGTTTGAAATCATGAAAAAAGATATACGGTTATGTAAAGAATTAGGTGTTTCCGGGATTGTTTCGGGAGTACTAAATAGTAATAATTCATTAGACGAAAAAAGAACTCAAGAGCTCGTTGAGTTGTCTAAACCTTTATCTTTTACATTTCACCGTGCATTTGATTGGGTTCCAGATCCAGTTGCAACCTTAGAAAAACTTTCCTCTATTGGTATAGATCGTATTTTAACTTCTGGGCAACAAACAAGTGCTATTAAAGGAGTTGATTTATTAGAAAAGCTTAAAAAACTATCTAATAATAAAGTTACTATTCTTCCTGGTGGTGGAGTAAATGCTAATAATATTAAAGCATTTAAAAACTTAGGTTTTAAAGAAATTCATGCATCTGCTACGACAATAAAAAAAGCAAACCTAACAACTGATATTAGCATGAATAGTGCAAAATTTATGGATGACTCAATAGAATATTATTCAGACACAGAAACTATAGAAAAACTTCTAAGTCTTGTTAATTCTTAGTTCCTTTAATCATTCTATCTTTACCAGATAGATCTTTTTTTAATTCTATAGCTGAAAAACTATTTTTCATTACTAGCTTAGTTAGATTGCCTAGGCCCTCATTAATCTCAAAATAAATAAAGCCTTTTGAGTTTAAAAGTTTACCACTTAACTCAACAATTTTTCTATAAAACAGTAAAGCATCATCATCTTCTACAAAAAGAGCCAAATGTGGTTCGTATTTTAATACATTATCTTTCATTAACGATTTTTCAGACAATCTTACATATGGTGGATTAGACACTATGACATCAAACTCACCATAATTTGATACAAAGTTTTCACAATCAACGCGAAGTATATCAGTTTCAATAAATCTAACTATGGCACTATTTTCTTTGGCATTAGATGATGCAACTTTTAAAGCTTCTTTGCTTACATCCAACGCATAAATACTAGCTTTTTGAAGGTTTTTAGCAAGAGTTACAGGAATACATCCACTACCAGTTCCAATATCAAGAATTTTTATGTCCTTGCCTTTGCAATCTTTTATAATCCAATCCACCAACTCTTCGGTTTCTGGTCGAGGAATTAAAACCGATTTATTTACATTAAACTTTAATCCGTAAAACTCAGTCTCGCCTATTATATATTGTATAGGTTCATATGCTTGAAGTCTTTCGATAGTATCTTGAAAAAAATTATAAGCTTCTCCTTCAATTACGTCTTCAGTTTTTAATACAATATCTATTGGTTTGTATTCAAGCTTAAATTCACACAATAGTTTAAAAAATGATTGAATTTCTGAATCGGGATAGTAGCCCAAAAGTGCATTTTGAAAGTATGTACGTAATGACTTTAATTGCATTATAAATCTTTAATCATCCATACTCCACAAGAATAATGCCCTGTATTTCCAAGTGGTTTATCTAAATGCTCAAACCCTTTATTTTCATAAATATGGATTGCAGCTTTAAGAACAGAGGCAGATTCGAGATAACACCTTTTATAGCTTAACTTTTTAGCAGCAGCTAAGCATTTATCAAACATTAGTTTTCCATAACCTTTACCTCTTACGAGTGGAGAAAAATACATTTTCTGTAGTTCACAAACATCTTTATCAAAGTTTCTTAACGGTTTAATTCCGCCTCCGCCCAAAACTTGTTCATCTACCTCCAATACAAAATATACTTCATTTTTATTTTGATAAGATTCAAACATTTTTGGTGTTTCTTCATCTTCATAAGCTGTTCCAACCAATGGCAAGTCAAACTCATGAAAAACAGCTTTTATAACCTGCTCTATAGCTTCATTATCTGAAGGTTGAATTTCTCTAATAATCATATTGCTCATACCAACTAATAAATCTTATTTTTGCTTTGTGAAGATACACGAAAAATACATAAAACGTTGTCTAGAAATTGCTAAAAACGGATTAGGAAAAACAGCTCCAAATCCTATGGTTGGTTGTGTAATAGTTCATAAAAGTAAAATTATTGGCGAAGGTTTCACGAGCACATATGGTGGCAATCATGCCGAAGTAAATGCAATTGAAAGTGTTCCCGACAAATCTTTATTAAAAGAAGCCACAATCTATGTTTCTTTAGAACCCTGTTCACACTTTGGAAAAACTCCTCCTTGTTCAGAGCTAATTGCAAATCATCAAATACCTGAAGCTGTAATTGGTTGTATAGATGACAATCCTGAGGTTAGTGGTAAAGGCATAAAAAAGCTTAGAGAAAATGGATGTAATGTAACGGTTGGAATTCTTGAAAAAGAGTGCAAAGAACATCATAAACGTTTTTTTACATTCCATAATAAAAAGCGTCCGTATATTATCTTAAAATGGGCGACGTCAGATGACGGATTCATAGCTCCCTTAGAAAAAGAAGAACAAAAACCAGTTTGGATAACTAATACCTATTCAAGACAATTAGTTCATAAATGGCGAGATGAAGAACAAGCAATTTTGGTTGGAGCAAATACTGTTATTAAAGACAATCCCAGTTTAACGACAAGAGATATAAAAGGAAAAAGTCCAGTTAGAATTATTGTTGATACTTATGGAAGCCTTTCAAAAGATTTTTCGGTATTTGATGAATCTGGCAAGACTATACTAATTTCAAAATCTGATTTAGATTTGAATTTGCCATTACCACAGCAAATATGTGAGATTCTTTATGAACATAATATTAATTCTGTAATCATTGAAGGAGGCACAAAAACGCTTCAGTTATTTATAAATGAAAACCTTTGGGACGAAGCTAGAGTTTTTACCGGAAATGTCAGCTTAGAAAATGGAATTAAAGCCCCTAAATTAATTGGAAATTTAACCAGACAAGAAACTGTGAAAAGTGACCTCTTAAGTATATACACAAATGATTAAGACCATTATTTTCGATTTTGGTGACATCTTTATTAATTTAGATAAACCAGCCATTGAAAAAGAACTTTTAAAGCTTGGTGTTCCAGACATCACCTTAGACATGTACCATCAAGCTGCTGAATACGAAAAAGGCCATATCTCCACTGATATCTTAACTAATTACTTTACGAACAAATTTCCTGCTATTTCTGCTAGAAATTTCAAAAAAGCATGGAATTCAATTATACTAGACTTTCCTGAATATAGATTAAAATTCATAGAAGAATTAACTTCAAAACAAAGCTATAAATCCATTCTACTAAGCAATACAAACGAGTTACATATAGAACAAGTGATTGAGAATATGAGTTTAGAAAGATATAATAGGTTTAAGAAATGTTTTGATAAATTTTATCTTTCTCACGAGATTAACCTTAGCAAACCTAACAAGAATATCTATGAATTTGTTTTAAACGAAGACAACCTAATAGCAGAAGAATGTCTCTTTATTGATGATACTAGAGAAAATACAGATGCAGCAAAAGAGCTAGGTATTCATGCTTGGAACCTCACTCCTGGTGAAGATGACATTATAAACCTATTCGAAGTAAAAAAAGAACTTTTCTAAAAATTGGAAGAGAAAGACACATATAAAACATTATTAAAAGATTCTCCTGAAGTACTGTTTAAAGATAAAAACAGTAAGTTTTTTGGTTATGCATATCCAGTAAACAACGTAGATACAATTAAAGAGCATATAGAAATGCTAAAAAAACAGCATCATTCAGCTAGACATTGGTGTTATGCCTATCAAATAGGTACTGACAAAAATGTTTATAGAGCAAATGATGATGGTGAGCCCAGTAATAGTGCCGGACAACCTATTTATGGTCAAATTCAATCTTACGAGCTAACAAACACACTTGTTGTGGTTGTTAGGTACTTTGGTGGGGTGAAACTAGGTGTTGGTGGACTTATTAATGCCTACAGAACAGCAGCACAAATGGCTTTGGAAGCTTCAGAAATAGTAGAAAAAACTATTAACGTTCAATACCTTATCTCCTTTGAGTACAAAAACATGAATAAGGTCATGAGAATCATTAAAGAAAAGCAATTAAAAATTATAGATCAGAAGTTAGAGTTGGATTGTCAGATTACAATTTCTGTAAGAAAAAAGCACTCCAATTCAGTTTTTGAAATCTTCAATCAATTATATGAAGTTAACATTAAGAATTTGGTCGATTAATTTTGCAGTTTATCTAAAATAAATTGTGGACATCTAGTTGGTCTTTTCGTCTCCATATTAATAAAAGCCAAAACAGTATTTGCCGTGGTTAGAACTTCCCCTACTTCATTAAGAATTTCATATTCAAATTCAATTTTCACGGTGGGTATTTTTTTTAATGTAGTCTTTACCGTAATAATGTCGTCATAACAAGCTGACATTTTAAAATTTAAAGCAAGAGAAATCACGGGAAGCATGATTCCGTCTAGCTCCATCTGTTTATATGATATTCCTAAACTTCGCAACCACTCTATTCTTCCCATCTCTAAAAAGCTTGGATAATTACCATGATGAACTACGCCCATTTGGTCAGTTTCACCGTACCTAATACGTATCTTAGTTTCGTGTGTTTTCATTAAATAAAAGGGAAGGGAAATAAAAATATTTTTTGTACTTTCATCCAGAACTAAACATGAGAAAAAAAAAGTAAAAATTCAATAGATTTCGATTTTTTTTTTTAGAATTTTGTTCACATATTTGTCGAGTAGAAACATATCTAAGAAATACCCCATTCTTTAGTTTTCTACTAACCAACTGACTAACTATTAATTTTAACAAAGAGTATGAGTGTAACTGCGGAATCGGTTTGGGATAATTGTCTACAATTTATAAAAGATAATATTCAACCGCAAGCATATAAAACTTGGTTTGAGCCAATTGTTGCAGTTAAGCTTCAAGATAACTCTTTAAGTATTCAGGTTCCTAGTAAGTTCTTCTACGAATGGCTTGAAGAACACTATGTCAAAATTTTAAAAGTAGCCTTAACAAAAGAGCTTGGTGAAAGTGCTAAATTGGTCTATGTTATCAAAATGGAAAACACTTACGGTAACAAGCAACCATTTACAGAGAAAATCCCTAGCTCAAATAGAACTGCTGTTAAATCTCAAGATGTTGATGTTCCGCTTAACAATAAAAGTCCAGAATTAAGAAATCCGTTTATTATTCCCGGTATCAGAAATGTAAAGATTGAATCTCAACTAAATCCTAATTATAATTTCGAAAACTTTTTAGAAGGTGATTCCAATCGTTTAGCAAGAAACGCTGGTTTAGCTGTTGCAAATAAACCTGGTGGGACATCTTTCAATCCTTTACTTATTTTTGGTGGTGTTGGTCTTGGTAAAACTCACTTAGCTCATGCTATTGGTGTTGATATAAAAGACAAATATCCTGAAAAGACAGTGTTATATATCTCTGCTGAAAAATTCACACAACAATATATTGATGCAGTTAAAAAGAATAACAGAAATGATTTTATTCATTTTTATCAACTTATTGACGTATTAATTATTGATGATGTTCAGTTCTTATCTGGAAAATCTGGAACACAAGATGTATTTTTCCATATTTTTAATCATTTACATCAAAATGGAAAACAGGTTGTTTTAACAAGTGATAAGGCTCCTGTAGACATGCAAGATATTGAACAGCGTTTACTTTCAAGATTTAAATGGGGCCTTTCTGCAGAACTTCAAAACCCAGATTTTGAAACTCGAGTATCTATTCTAAACAATAAATTATATCGAGATGGTGTAGAGATGCCAGAAGATATCGTTGAGTATATTGCAAAGAATATTAAAACCAATGTTAGAGAACTAGAAGGAGCTATCATTTCGTTAATCGCTCAGGCGTCCTTTAACAAGAAAGAGATCACTCTTAGTTTAGCGAAAGACATTGTAGAAAAGTTCGTTAAGAACACAAAACGAGAAGTATCAATAGACTATATTCAAAAAGTTGTTTCAGATTACTTCCAAATGGATGTGGAAACACTGCAATCTAAGACAAGAAAGCGTCACATTGTACAAGCAAGACAATTAGCTATGTTCTTTGCTAAAAAATTCACTAAAGCTTCGTTAGCTAGTATAGGTTCTCAAATTGGGAAACGTGACCATGCTACTGTATTACATGCGTGCAAAACAGTTGATAATTTATCATCTACAGATAAGCAGTTTAGAAAATACGTAGAAGATCTTTCTAAAAAACTTTCACTTTAAATAAAGAAAAATGACCCGAATACTAATGGTATGTCTTGGCAATATTTGTCGTTCACCATTAGCAGAAGGCATTTTACAATCAAAGCTGCAAGACAGAGGATTCTTTGTTGATTCAGCAGGGACAAGCAATTATCATATTGGAGAACTTCCTGACACAAGATCTATTGAAGTAGCAAGAAAGTATGGAATCGATATCACCAACCAAAGAGGAAGACAGTTTCAGGTTTCAGACTTTGATGAATTTGATCTCATTTATGCAATGGATAGTTCAAATTACAATAACATTCTGCGATTAGCGAGAAATTCTAAAGACGAAGCAAAAGTAAAATTAATACTTAGAGAGCTAATTGATTCTGAGACAATAAATGTTCCAGACCCATATTACGGAGGCGATTCTGGATTTGAACATGTATTTCAACTTCTAAACGAGGCATGTGATAGAATTGTAGATAAACTTTCCTAAAGAATTACAGCATACATCATACTTCTATTATAACTCATTATTAAATAGTTAAGTTATTAACAAAGATTCTTTGTAGCCAATATTTTTGTAATTTTAAGTAAAAGCTATGAAGAAATATCCTTTTCAGATATTATTACTTTTTGTTTTTTCTATTGGATTTTCACAAACCATAGATATTCAAAGTTTTGCAACAGGATTTAACATGCCTGTAAGTATCAAAAATGCTGATGATGATAGGTTATTCGTAGTAGAAAAGAGCGGATATATACGTATAGTCAATGCTGATGGTTCAGTAAATACAACTCCTTTTTTAGACATAGATAATTTAGTTGTTAATATTGCAGGTATTGGTGATGAAAGAGGTCTTCTTGGTTTAACCTTTCACCCTAATTACACTTCAAATGGCTTTTTCTATGTAAACTATATAAATAATAGTGGAGATACAGTGGTTTCAAGATTTTCTGTAGAGGCTAATAATCCTGATTTAGCAGACGCAAATTCAGAATTGATTATACTAACTATTACTCAACCTTTTGCTAATCACAATGCAGGAGATATGGCATTTGGTCCAGATGGTTTTTTATACATCGCCTCTGGAGATGGCGGAAGTGGTGGAGATCCAAATAATTATGGTCAGAACCTAAATTCACTATTTGGCAAAATGTTGCGTATTGATGTTGATAATCCTGGTGGAGGTAACAATTATGGAATACCTGCTGACAATCCTTTTTTTAATGATGGCCATGATAATACGCTTGATGAAATTTGGGCATATGGACTGAGAAACCCTTGGCGATTCTCATTTGATAGACAAACTGGTGATATTTGGATTGCAGATGTTGGACAAGGAAATTATGAAGAGATAAATATGGCTACTTATACTGAAGCTGGTTTAAACTATGGCTGGAGATGCTATGAAGGTAATAATGTGTTTAATGATGGTGGATGTCCTGACCCAAATACACTAACTTTTCCTGTTGGTGAATATCCTCATATTGGCATGGGGAATTTTAAATGTTCAATAACGGGTGGTTATAGATATAGAGGAAGTGCGTATCCAAATTTTATTGGATTATACTTTTTTGCAGACTTTTGTAGCGATGAAATAGGAACATTAACAGATAATGGAAGTAATTGGGACATGGCTTTTAGCGATGTGTTTGGAGGCAACGGTTGGTCAACATTTGGGGAAGATATAAATGGTGAAATATATATAGCAGGCATTTCATCTGGTACTATTTATCGAATTATTGACACAGCTAACCCAGCTCCAACTGAGTGGTATAAAGATGCAGATAATGACACTTACGGAAATCCAAGTGTAAGTCAAGCGGCAGCTACTCAACCAAATGGATATGTCGTAGATAATACTGACTGCGACGATACCAATGCCAATATAAACCCAGGAGCAACAGAAGTTGTAGATAATGAGATTGATGAAGACTGTGATGGATTTGATCTTCGAACTTGGTACGAAGATGCGGATAATGATACATTTGGAAATCCAAATATCACTCAAACTTCAAATACACAACCAAATGGATATGTGCTAGACAATACAGATTGTGATGATACCAATTTCAAGATAAATCCAAATGTAATTGAGATTCCTAATAACAACTTGGATGACAATTGCGATGGAATAGATGAAGTAACTGATTCTGATTTTAGGTTTGATATGTACCCAAATCCAGCAAGGTCCAACGTATATTTCCTTTTTAATGAGAACGAAATACCAATGAGTATTGCTTTCTATGATATTTTAGGGAAACACCTTTTCACAAGAACAACTTTTCAATCAAACGAAATAGAAATTTCAACGAGTAATTTATCAAGAGGATTGTATCTTGTGTCAGTATTTAAAGCAAACAGCACACTAACTCATAAAAAACTCCTGATAGAATAAATATGCAAACGACCCAAGGTTCTCTTTATTTAATTCCAACACGTCTTGGAGACAATGCTCCTTTAGAAGTTTTACCTATTTCAGTAAAAAAAATCATTGAGAAGGTTGATGATTACATCGTAGAAAATGAAAAAACAGCACGTCGATTCATAAAAAAAATAAGCTCTAACAAACCTCAATCAGCTCTCAATATTCACATATTGAATAAATACACTCAAGAAGGTGAATTGCCTAGTTTTTTAAAAGCTTGCTCAGAAGGCAGACCAGTTGGTTTATTATCTGAAGCTGGTTGCCCTGGAATTGCTGATCCTGGAGCAGACATCGTAAAAATTGCCCACGAAAAAGATATTAGAGTTATACCCTTGGTTGGACCTTCTTCTATTCTACTAGCACTAATGAGCTCAGGAATGAATGGTCAGAGCTTTACATTTAATGGCTATTTACCAATAGATAAGTCTGAACGACGCTCAACTTTAAAAAAATTAGAGAGATTATCTTTTGATAAAAATCAATCACAAATATTTATAGAAACTCCATATAGAAACAATAAAATGCTTGAGGACATTTGCTCGTCCTTAGGAGGAAATACAAGAGTTTGTGTTGCTTGTGATATTACATTACCCTCAGAGTATATCAAAACCAAAACCATAACCGAATGGAAACGTGAGACCGTTGATCTTCATAAAAGACCAGCAATATTTATTATCCAAAAAGATTAAAGAAGTGTAGCTTTTGCTTTTCTATCTCCCTCAATAAATGAAGTATCGTACCCAGAGAATTTCTTCATATAATCTCTAATGTTAGTACCATAAGCATCGGTAAAACCAATGGCTCCGTAACTACGTAAATACTTTTTAACACTACCTGGTCCTGCTAAATGGGCAGCCGCCAAAATACCAGACTCGGTAACTAGAACTCCATCTATAGTCTTTCCAACAAAACGTTTGATATCACGACGTAATATCCACTTATTTCTAGCTGTATTGGCAATAAATGCCTTTTCCTGTAACTGTGGGTTATACAAAAACTGACTTGTATCGTATATTCCAATAAGTTTTAAGGTGTTCTTACCAAATTGGTACTTTCCTAAATAACCTAGTGTATTGACAGTGAAGTAATTTCCTCGAGACTCTTTGAATGCCAGAGCTTCCTTAAATCCAACAAATGTCTTACCCAAGGAAGGAACATCTAAAGTCTCCTCTTCTTTTGTTTGCTCAACTTTAATAGGAGCATTGTAGCTCAAATCTAGTCCTTCTATTGAATATTTATCAATATTCAGAGGCTCAGTAGTTGAATTGAATGCAGTAACATATACTACAAAAACCAAAATCGGAACAAGCGTGCTTGCTATTAATCCTCTTTTCATGATTCAAAATTTATATTGCCCATGCTATTTTTGGGGTCAAAATTTGAGCGTGCAAAATTACAAATATTTCTAATAAATTCAAAATTAATCGTTTATGTGTATTTCTTATAGGAGCAACAGATGAAATACAACCTCTTTTTTGCTATTAATTTCGATTGTAGGGAGAGGTAGTTTTATAACGTTTAATACCGAAAAAATTGTTCTCAATACATTGGATTCAGTATTTATTTCAGTTAAATTTACATCAAAACTCAAATAAAATTGCTGATATCTGTCAGGTTTTGTAAACATATTATTAACATGCTCATTTTCACCAGTTAACATGCCATGGGCGCCATATCCAACAGCTAAATTTAGCCACTTAGGTAAATTAGAATCCTTAAAAAAGGAGTGCAGATTTGCACTCAACCAATAGGTTTGCCCATTATAATCTTTTAAAACCTGTTCTAAAAAAGAGCTTCCTAGTTTATCCGGTCTTTGTGAAGCATACTTAGTTTCATGAAAAGAAAACTTTAATTGCACTCGTTGTTCTTCCCAAAGTAATTCCTGTCCCACATACAATCCTATTCCCAGAGCATTTGCACCAATATCATACCAAGAAAAACCCCATTCTTCCGAAAATCCATCAAATATTTCTACAGCACTTAAAAATGCAAAACCAAGTGTCGCTCCATAAATTAACTGATCTTTTTTACTAACTCCGCTCCAGTTTAAAACGTCTGCTCCCACTCTTCCTAATTGATATGAGGTAAAAACATGACCAAACTTATCCATCTTCTCCCATTCATTAAGATCATTGATTGTATGAAACCTAGAACGTGGATAGTCATTATACCATAAAGAATTTAAGCCAACTAAAGAAGCCGTGGTTAAAACAGATTCTGTTAATACAACAGCATTTCTTCGCTTTACGTTTAATGTATCACTTACTTCAAGAAATTGATTAAATTTTGATTGACCAAAGCCCAAACAACAAAAAAGTAAAAAAAGAAGAACAACTCTTTTCCTTAACACTATCTCCTAATTCCTTTTCTATTTAAATAACTATGGTACTCTCTTGCATATCGATTATGCTCAGAGATTGATCTAGAAAACTTATGATAACCAGGTCGTTCAGCATCAACTACAAAGAAGAAATAATTATGCTTTTCATAGTTTAACACAGCATCTATTGCCGAAATATCAGGCATCACGATCAATCCTGGTGGTAATCCTTGGTTTTTATAGGTATTATAAGGTGATTTAATGTCTTTATGCTCGTTTAAAACGCGTTTAATTATAGTGTTTTTATACTTTGGAAGCTTATATGCTGCAAATTTCAAGGTTGGATCTGCATCTAAAGTCCAGTTATTTTTTAATCTATTCATATAAACACCTGCAATTCTAGGTTGCTCATTCTTCTGCTTTGATTCCTCCTGTACAATAGACGCCAATGCAATTACCTCATCTGGAGTTAAACCTGCCTCTTTTGCCTTTTGAGTACGTATATTATTCCAAAAACGATTATATTCCTTCAGCATTCGGTCTCTAAAAACGTCTGCTGAAGAATTCCAGAAAAACTCATAGCTATTAGGAACATACATTCCTAAAGCTGTCGCTTCATTAAACCCGTTTTTTTCTTGAAACGCAACATCTTTAAAAGATGCCAGCAATGAAACACTATCTGCCTCTATTTGAGTAGCTATTCGTCCTGCTAACAACTCTAATGAGTTCTGATTATTAAAAGATACTTTTATTGGAATATTATTACTTCTTATAGAATTAATAATATCATTGTTGGTCATATCTTTTTTAATAGCAAATCTCCCTGCTTTTATATTAGTTGTATACTTCTTCCTTTTAGCCAATGCATCAAATGCCCCAATATCTTTCAACAATGGAATAAGCATTTCTCTAACCTCGTCATAGTCAGCAGTGCTTGGCACATAAACATATGCTTCATTATTGTTAAAGTTGGTGTTAGGCACAAACATTGCTGAATACACATAATATGCAAAATAAGCTGCAATTAACAGCCCTAATAAGGCAACCGCCACCAATATTTTCTTTATATACATTAGTTATTTATTAATTGAAATAAATATTCGTTTTTAAATACTCCTGATACAATATTCCAGTCTTTTTTGAGCCCTATTTCTTCAAAACCATGCTTCTTAAAAAGCTCAGCACTTGCTTTATTATCTTCAGAAATATTGCAATAAAGTTGATGTAAATTAAGATGGTTGAAGCAATAGTTAATTAAAAGTTTTAATGCTTCTGAGCCAACTCCATTTCCTCGATCTTCTTCACTCTTAATTAAAATTCCCACGCCTGCCCTTTTATTATGGAAGTCAAAATCAAAAATATCGATAAGACCTAAAGTTACCTTATCATTTCTAGAGATTACCAAACGTAACTGCTTTACTTCGTAAATATCTTTATGAACATTTTCTAAATATTGCTTGATAAGAAACCTAGAGTAAGGTGTTTGTGTATTACTTATTTCCCAAATATTTTCATCATTCTCAATTTCATAAACAAAATCAAGATCTTCAGGTTCTAAAGCTCTCAGAAATATATGTTCACCTTTAAGAGTTACCATGACACCTCTCCTTTATAAACCATGACTGCAGGACCTATTAACCAAACATCATTAAACTCATCATCTTTTCTTTCAAAAGATACTTTTAAATCTCCTCCTTTAGTTTTTAAGTTCACCAAGTTCTTTTCCGTCTCTCCAATGTAGTTCATAGCAATTCCAACAGCTGTAACTCCAGTTCCGCAAGAAAAAGTTTCTCCTTCAACTCCACGTTCATAAGTTCTAACTAAAAAAGTGTCTTCATCCACCTTTTCTACAAAATTCACATTAGAACCTTCTTCATTATAAGGTGCTCCATATCTAATTCTCGAGCCTTCAGTCTGAATATCAATATCGTTAATTGCACTCCTAACCTCAACATGATGAGGAGATCCTGTATCCAGAAAAGTATGTGAACTATGATCTTCAACTTTTGGAACATTCTGCATTTGTAACTTTACAATTCCTCCCTTAATCTCGGCATGATGAACTCCATCAATTGCCATAAAAATGGCTTTATCTTTAATCACTCCTATTTCTTTGGCAAAAGCAACCAAGCATCTTCCTCCATTACCACACATAGTGCTTTGGTATCCATCAGAATTGTAATACACCATTTTAAAATCGGTTGTAGCATCATTTTCTAAAAGAATTAACCCATCAGCTCCTATACCAAAGCATCGGTCACAAAGCTTTGCGACCAGCTTGGTATCTTCTTTATCAAAAATATCTTGCCGATTATCAATGATCACAAAATCGTTTCCTGTTCCTTGATATTTATAAAATGTGTGTGCCATAAGTAAGAAACAAAGATAGAAATATAAACCGTTTTTATACTTGTTAAATCGTCGTTAAAAATGACTCAAAAATTCGTTAAATTAAAAACGAAAATTCAATATTTTATTATTTTTAAGCGTTGTCAATTGAATATTAAAAGAACAAATTGAAAGAATTATGAAAAAGATTGCTACGTTAGTTTTTGTTTCAGCATTAGGAGGAGCGCTTACTTTAGGAACTTATAAACTTTTTGAAGACAAAAATCCTTCAATACCCCAAAAGCAAGCATCTGACTCATCGTTTGCAATACCTGTAAGCTACAAAGCTCTAAATACAAGTTTACCAAATGGTGAAACTATTGATTTTACTGCTGCTGCAGAAAAAACGATAAATACAGTAGTACACGTACAAAATACAGCAATGGGTTCTGGTGCTACAACTTTTGAGGACTTATTCTTTGGTCGTCGCTCACAACGCCCACAGGTTGGAACTGGTTCAGGTGTTATCATTTCTCCTGACGGAATGATCATTACCAATAATCACGTTATTGATGGTGCTCAAGAAATATCAATCACATTAAACAATAACAAAACCTATGAAGCTGAACTTTTAGGAACAGATCCTAAAACTGACATTGCCTTATTAAAAATTGAGGCTGAAGTAGCTTTGCCTCACACAACATTTGCAGATAGTGATAGCGCTAAAATTGGAGAGTGGGTTTTAGCTGTAGGTAATCCGTTTAATTTAACTTCTACTGTTACCGCAGGAATAATTAGTGCAAAGTCAAGAGATTTACGTGGTGGAGAAATTCAATCGTTCATCCAAACAGATGCAGCAGTAAACCCTGGTAATTCTGGAGGTGCACTTGTCAATACACATGGTGAATTAATAGGAATTAATACAGCCATTACTTCTCAAACTGGTTCTTATGTAGGCTACTCTTTTGCAGTTCCAAGTAACATTGCCAAAAAAGTGGTAGAAGATATTATGGAGTTTGGGACTGTTCAAAACGGTATTCTTGGTGTACGAGGACTATCACTAAATAGTAGAGCTGCAGAAGAAGTGAATGTTGATGAAACAGAAGGTTTTTATGTAAGTGATGTTGAAGCTGATTCTGGCGCAGAAAAAGCAGGAATTAAAGAAGGAGACATCATAAAGCAACTAGATGATGTAAAGATCAATAAGTTTGCTGATATGAAAGGTTTCTTAAACACAAAGAGTCCAAATGATATTATTTACGCTACGCTGTTAAGAGATGGAGAAGAGAAAACTGTTCCAGTTACATTAGCAAAATTGTCAACTATTGACGTTGGTAAAATTGGGGTTTTAAAAGAGGCTTCAAAAACTGAACTTAAAAAACTTGGTGTTGATTATGGGTTAAAAATATCTTCTTTAGATGCTAATCTTTATGACGAATGGAAAGATGATGGTGTAGATGAAGGTAGTGTTGTAGTTTCCATTAACGGAATGAAGGTTAATTCTTTACTTACTGCCGAAAAAGCTTTGAGAAAATACGATAATAAACTTTATCGAGTAGAAATTGTAAAAACAAACGGTGAAAAAGTGAACTATCGATTTAGATAAAACGGCTAAAAAACCAGTATATAAGCCCTCAAAATCGAGGGCTTTATTTTTTTATTAAAAATAGCTACTCAAACGTTTGAAATATATTACTTTTGCCGAAAATTAATCTCAATAATTAAATCACAAAATGAGTTTTAACGAAACTTATGAAAAAGAGTTGGCGTTTCAAGCAGACCGAAGAAGGGCCACTGTAGAATTTATTAAAATTGTAAGCGACCTTTGGTACGACAAATCAATTGAGTTGGTTCTTTTCAGAAACCAGCTAATCGATAGAAACGTAAGCGAAATCTTAAATCTTCATGAATACGCTGGAGAATTTGTACAAAAACCTATTTCTATTTTCGATTCAGTTGAAATTGCCCAAGCAATCAAAACACTAGACGTTGCTCCTGCTCGTTTAGACATTGGTAAATTAACTTTTGAGTACCACATTGAAGACAATAAATTCAATAATGCTCTTGCATTTGTTGCCAATAAGCTAAAAGACTCAGATTCTAATGGAGCCATAACTCCAAAAGATGTTGTGCTTTATGGTTTTGGGAGAATTGGTCGTTTGGTTGCAAGAGAGTTAATGACGCAAACAGGAAAAGGAAATCAGTTACGCCTAAGAGCAATTGTAACTCGCGGAGCTATTAACGAAACTGTACTTGAAAAAAGAGCTTCATTATTAAGAAATGACTCAGTTCATGGTGAGTTTCAGGGAACGGTTATAGCCGATGTTAAAAACGAAGCTCTTATTGTAAATGGCACCACAGTTAATATTATCTCTGCAAATGCTCCTGAAGATATCGATTACACTAAATACGGAATTGACAACGCTTTAGTTATTGACAATACAGGAGCTTTTCGTGATGAGGAAGCTTTAGGTCGTCATTTAAAAGCCAAAGGAATTGACAAAGTATTGTTAACTGCCCCAGGAAAAGGAGTTCCCAATATTGTTTATGGTGTAAATCAATTTGACAACAACCCAGACGAATTAGATATTTTCTCTGCAGCGTCTTGTACTACCAATGCAATCACACCTATTCTAAAGGTAATGGAAGATTCATTCGGTGTAAAAAGCGGTCATTTAGAAACCATTCACGCATATACCAACGACCAGAATCTGGTTGATAATATGCATAAGAAATACCGTCGTGGTAGAGCTGCTGGACTAAACATGGTAATCACCGAAACAGGTGCTGGTAGTGCTGTTGCTAAGGCGCTCCCAAGCTTAGAAGGAAAATTAACCTCTAACGCCATTAGGGTCCCCGTTCCAAATGGTTCCTTAGCTATTCTAAATTTAGAATTAGAAAACTCAACAAGTGTTGATGGTATTAATTCTATGATGAAGAAATATGCACTAGAAGGTGACCTTGTAGAACAAATAAAATACGAACTAAGTGATGAACTCGTTTCAAGCGATATAGTTGGTAGTTCTGCTCCAGCAATTTATGACAGTAAAGCTACCATTGTTAGAAAAGATGGTAAAAATGCAGTACTATATATTTGGTATGATAACGAATATGGTTACAGCCACCAAGTTATTAGACTAGCTAAGTACATTTCTAAAGTAAGACGTTTTACATATTATTAATAGCTCTAAAAATCTAAATTTTAGTTCTAAACGTATATATTTAAGCCTCACATCTGTGGGGCTTAAAAATTTAATTATCTTTACAACAATAGGCACAAATCAACCATAAAAATGAAATTAGTAAAATTCTCTACACTGATACTTTTGGTATCGTTTGCAAGTAATAGTCTGAATGCTCAAGAACAAACAGAATCTATTAATGACGGTTCAATTAATGATAAGTTTGAATTCGTTTTAAGAAAGTCTGGAAATTTTAAAGGAACTAATGGTGCCTCGTATGAAGCTGTTAGAAGAAGTATGTTCTTATCATTACAAGCACAAACCAATGACTCTATTAATACACTAAAAGAAACATTAGCAAATACAAATACTGTTGTTGCAAATCAAGAAAAAGAAATTAATGACCTTAAGAGCAACCTATCACAAACTCAAGGCACATTAGATGCCACCAATAAAGAAAAGGATAGCATGTCTCTTATGGGAATGCAAATGAGTAAAACCAGCTATAATATTTTATTGTGGTCTATCATCGCTGGACTTTTTGTGCTACTTCTTGTATTTATTTTTAAATTCAAGAATAGTAATGCAGTTACAAGAACTGCAAAAAATACTTTAGCTGATTTAGAAATGGAATTTGAAGAACATCGTCGGGTAGCTTTAGAACGTGAGCAAAAGGTTAGACGTCAATTACAAGACGAGATTAATAAACAAAAAGGATAACAATACTTATCAAACCATATTTAAAAATCTGTAAATTCGTTTACAGATTTTTTTTTGTTATGAATATTATCAAAGCCACAATAGACCATTTAGACGATTTAGCTCCTCTTTTTGACGGATACCGAATGTTTTATAGACAAACTTCCGATCTTGAAGCTGCTAAAACCTTTTTAAAAGAGCGCATTGCTAATAACGAATCAGTAGTCTATATCGCTTATATTGATAATAAGCCAGTTGGTTTCACCCAATTATTTCCTTTATTCTCTTCAGTTTCTATACAGCCAATGTATTTATTGAATGATCTGTTTGTTGATAGCTCTATAAGAGGAAAAGGTGTTGGACAAGGATTGATACAAGCAGCTAAAGACTTATGTATTGAAAAAGGAAATAAAGGTCTAGCCATACAAACCGAAAACCATAATCCTGCACAACATTTATACGAACGTGTTGGTTTTGTTAAAGACCCAGATTTACATTTGTTTTGGACCAATAATCAATAAGCATACTTAACATTACTATTGATATTCTTAGCTTAAAAAACTAACTTCGTTTAACACTATCTATGAACAATTAAAAAAGATTCATAGACGAACGTTGTAGATAATTGCAACATCAATCATTTATTCTCGTCCTTCTTTTCGAATATAAAACCTTATAAAATGAAATTAGGAAACCTAAAACTCATCCTGCTATTTAATTTATTGTCCTTAACCATAACAGCTCAAAACAATACAACATTTGAATGGCCAAAAAATGAAATCACCCCCATTTTCAAGGAATTTGTAACTGCTTATAATTCAAATGACTTACAAAAGCTAGCATCATTTACTGAGAAGTTTTATGCAAAAAACGATAAAGAAGCTTCTCTTTATTGGAAAGGCATTTTTTTAGTATATGGAGAAATAGAACCTTTTAGTATTGCCAAAGAATATAGTAATGAAAATAATCAAGGCATTTTTTTTAGGGGAAAGTATACCAAAAGTTGGGTAATGATTATGCTAAGAATGAATGACGACAATACTAAGATTGTCGGTAAATCAGTAGGAGAACGCATGTTACCTTCAGGTGATATTTCATCTGTAAAGAATTCTGTTACTTCTGAAGAGTTCGCGCCTTATTTAGAAAAGTATTTAGAGGGCTTAGATAAGACGGATTACTTTTCTGGCGCAGTACTGGTTGCAAAAGGAGACTCCATTTTATTTGAAAAAACCTATGGTCAAAGGGATAAACAAAGTAGCAAAGGAATTGACACCAATACCACTTTCAACATTGCTTCAACCACGAAAACATTTACAGCAATTGCTATTGCACAACTAGAAGAACAAGGAAAATTAAATTATTCAGACCCTATTAGTAAGTTCATCCCTGAATACCCAAAAGACATAGCCGATCAAGTAACCATTCATCATTTATTAACACATACTTCGGGTATAGAGTTAGATGATTACGAGCCATTCAATATGGATAATGATAGGGCAAAAAGCATGGATGATTTTCTAAGTGCTCAAATAAAACATATAGACTCTTTAAATGAGGGAAGAAGAAAGGACTTTAAAGTGTTAAACAAGTTTGATTATTCCAATGAAAACTATGCTTTATTAGGCGTCATTATTGAGAGAACGAGTAAAATGTCTTATGCCGAATATGTTGAGAAAAACATTTTCACACCTCTCCAAATGAATAATTCTTTTGCTGATTTAAAAAAAGTTACTAATCACAATAATGTAGCCATTGGTTATTCTTATAAGAATAAGAATGGTAAGTTAATTGATGGCACAAGACATAAATTTCAAACTAAGGATTATTACTTAAGTCCATTCGGAGGAATCTATTCCACTACTAGAGATTTGTACACGTACCTCAAAGCAATCAATGAGCATAGTTTTGTAAATGAAAACACCCAAAAATTGCTATATCAAAAGCAAGCAACAAGATTTGAGACAGACAATCGAAGTATGCATTATGGTTATGGTTTTTATATTAATAAAAGGGGAGGAACAGTGTTTATTGGGCATGGAGGCACATACCCTGGAGTAGGAAGTCATTGTTATTACTATCCAGAAACGGATCACTATATTATTGTATTAAGCAACTATGGAGCAAGATTTAGTAGTATAGTTGCAGATCATATTGAATCCTTAATTGGTTCAATTAATTGATTTAATTGTTATTCTAGTTGTTCATTTAGAAAATAAGTTAACTACAACACGTTGAATAATTAATTGCTGAAGAATTTACTTAGCGTAAATTCGAACGAATTAATTACATTAGTGCAAAAGCGGGAAAATCTTACTGATTTTCCCGCAACTAATTATACATAATCCCGTTAAACAAAGACCTAAAACAAACACTTTCCTTTCTAACCTAATATTCGCATCTTTGCAGCATGCGTATAGACATCATTACTGTTTTACCAGAATTATTAAAAAGTCCGTTTGAGGCTTCTATTCTAAAACGTGCCATTGAAGCTGGACATGTAGAGGTACACTTTCATAATTTACGTGATTATACTACAGACAACTACAAAAGTGTTGACGACTACCAATTTGGTGGTGGCGCAGGCATGGTGATGATGATAGAGCCTATAGACAAATGTATCTCTGGTTTAAAAAGTGAACGCGATTACGATGAAGTGATCTATATGACTCCTGATGGCGAAACACTTAATCAAGGTATTGCCAACGAGCTTTCATTAAAAGAAAACATTATTATATTATGTGGACATTACAAAGGAGTAGATCAACGTGTTAGAGATCATTTTATCACACGTGAAATCTCTATTGGCGATTATGTACTTTCTGGTGGTGAATTAGGAGCTGCTGTGTTATGCGATGCTGTTATACGATTAATTCCTGGAGTTTTAGGTAACGAGACTTCTGCCCTAACCGATTCTTTTCAGGATAATCTATTAGCTCCTCCTATTTATACACGCCCAAGAGAATATAAAGGTTGGCAGGTACCTGAAGTTTTATTTAGCGGTAACTTCCCTGAGATTGAAAAATGGCGAGAGGAGCAAGCATATGAACGCACTAAAGACCGTCGTCCAGATTTATTAGAAGATTAAATGAAACCAAGAATAGAAACCATTGCAGAAAAGCAATTAGTTGGTCATGCATTAGAAATGTCTTTGGTAAGCAATAAAACACAAGAGTTGTTCTCTGGTTTTATGCCACTAAAAAAGAGCATTATAAATTCACTAAGTAATGATGTATACGAAGTAATGGTATATCCTTATAATCACTTTAAAGAATTTAATCCAGCCAACACCTTTACAAAATGGGCAACCGTTGAAATATTCACCTTTGAAGATGCTCCAAACGATATGAGTCAGCTAACATTACAAAGTGGATTGTATGCTGTTTTTACCTATAAAGGACTTCCACAAGATTTTGGTGTATTTATGCAGCATGTTTTTATGGAATGGTTACCTAAAAGCGAATTTACATTAGATGACAGACCACATTTTAATGTACTTGGAGCTGCTTACAAAAATAATCATCCAGATTCTGAGGAGGACGTTTATATTCCTATTAAACCAAAAGCTTAAAAGAATTTTGTGATAAGGATAGCAGCGGCGTCCTTTTAAATTTGTCACATTGAGCGTAGTCGAAATGTCTCACAAACAAATTTAAAAGATATAGCAAACAGCCTGACTTTTGCCATACAAAAGGAACACCCTAAAAAAAGAAAGTAAACATTGTAGATTATTAAATAATAATTATCTTTGCAGCCAATTTCGGGTCAACCTCTGGCGAAAATCGTGAATGTTGTTTCGATACAACCACTAAAAAGATTAAAAATGGAATCTTTAGTAAAATTTGTTCAAGACGAATTTGTAACAAGAAAAGACTTTCCTGAGTTTGGAGCTGGAGACACTATTACAGTGTACTACGAAATTAAGGAAGGAAATAAAACGCGTACACAGTTCTTTAGAGGAGTAGTGTTACAACGTAGAGGTTCAGGATCATCTGAAACTTTTACAATTAGAAAAATGTCTGGATCTGTTGGAGTAGAGCGTATCTTTCCAGTGAATATGCCAGCATTACAAAAAATTGAGATCAACAAAAGAGGTAAAGTACGTAGAGCTCGTATCTTCTACTTTAGAGGTCTTACTGGTAAGAAAGCCAGAATTAAAGAAAAAAGACAATAGTTTAAACCTCTTTTTCAACCTATTAAAAGCCTTGACGAAAGTCAGGGCTTTTCTTGTTATTAACAATTGTTAATAACACCTGTTTGTAAATGGTTGAAATCTAATGACTTGAAAAATTTGGATTTTTACAATGAAGTTATACATTAGCTACACGATTGGAGATGACGTCATGAAAATTGGTGTCGAAATTGCGAAAGTAATTAACTCTAATCTTGGTAAAGTAACGTTCTTTATTATATTGTTTTCTGAGGTTTGGAGATACCATGTGTATGTGTGGAAGATCAAAGAATCAAGAAGTTTTATAGGGCCACGGACAAATTGCTCGACCAGAAGGGAAAAGATGAGACACAAGAAATTGTAGAACTGAAATGAACTTCACATTGGACGTTCAACATGGGCTTGAGTCATATAAAATGGAAAGTTTTGGAAGGTAACAGGAACGAAAGTGAAAGTTAGTGAAAGAAGCAATGCTTTAAGAGAAGTAGGTCATGCAAATGAGATATTGAAATTAAAGGATCAAGGAAAAACAATTAACACGAAACAATTGGTAACATGTCAATACATTTTGAAAGTTAACAATGTTTCAACTGAAATAGTGAAACTTGAATCTAACAAGTAGTACAGAGCGAAAGTAAAGTAAAACTTAAAGGTCACGAAGAACTGTTTCGAGAAAGCCATAGCAGCATAGATGTATTTCTAAGTGTTATGGCTTTTGTTATTTTATAAATATGCCTTTATTATTTTAATAAATCTTCAACAATCAAGTCTTTTATTGCTCTTTACGTAAACCGATAGTCTTTCTTAAACTTCATGGATTTAAGCTTATAAAAACTTGCTAAAATTTGTATATTCGCATGGCTAAAAATTGACCTTTATTTCAATTCAGTTTTTAGCTTTCTTAATATTTAATTACGTATCCATAATGTCAAAGATATTTTATACTAAAACCGATGAAGCACCTGCCTTAGCGACTTATTCTTTTCTACCAATTGTTAAAGCATTTACTAAGTCTTCAGGTATTGAGATTGAAACTAAAGATATTTCATTAGCTGCCAGAATTCTAGCTGCTTTTCCAGATTTCTTAACTGAAGAGCAAAGGGTAAATGACGCCTTAGCAGAGCTTGGTGAGTTAGTTAAAAAACCAGAAGCTAATATTATTAAGTTACCAAATATTAGTGCTTCAATTCCGCAGTTAACTGCTGCTATTGAAGAGTTACAAAAACTTGGTTATGGATTACCAGATTATCCTGAAGAAGCAGAAACAAACGAACAAAGAGCTATTAAAACTAGATATGACAAAATCAAAGGAAGTGCTGTAAATCCTGTGTTACGAGAAGGTAACTCAGATAGACGTGCTCCTAAAGCTGTAAAGAATTATGCTAAAAAGAATCCACACTCTATGGGTGCTTGGTCAACAGATTCTCAATCACATGTAGCTACAATGACTACCGGCGATTTTGCACACAACGAAAAATCGGTAACTATCGAAAATGCTACCTCAGTAAGTATTCAACATACTGATGAATCTGGAAATAAAACTACTTTAAAAGAAGGTCTTGCATTGCAATCGGGCGAGATTATCGATGCAACCTATATGAGTAAAAATGCTTTGATTACTTTCTTAAAAGAGCAAGTTGCTGATGCAAAAGCTAGTGGTGTATTATTTTCGCTACATATGAAAGCGACCATGATGAAGGTTTCAGATCCTATCATATTTGGTCATGCAGTAAGAACATATTTTGCTGATCTATTTAAAAAACATGCTGATACTTTTGAAAAGATTGGAGTAGATGCTAATAATGGTTTTGGAAATGTAATTGCAAACCTTGATGAAGTTTCAGCTGAAAAAAGAGCAGAAATTAAAGCAGATATTGCTGATGCTCTTGAAAATGGTCCAGACTTAGCAATGGTAAATTCAGATAAAGCAATAACCAATCTACACGTACCTAGTGATATCATCATTGATGCTTCAATGCCTGCAATGATCAGAAACTCAGGACAAATGTGGAACAAAGACGGTAACGCTCAAGATACGAAAGCAGTAATTCCAGATAGTAGTTATTCAGGAATCTATACTGCAACTATCGACTTCTGTAAAGAACATGGAGCTTTTGATCCAACAACAATGGGAACAGTACCAAACGTTGGACTTATGGCTCAGAAAGCTGAGGAATATGGTTCGCACGATAAAACATTTGAGATCAGTACTAACGGAAAAGTTGAAGTAGTTGATGCTGATGGAAACGTTCTAATTACTCATGACGTTGAGGCTGGAGATATCTGGAGAATGTGTCAGGTGAAAGATGCTCCAGTACAAGATTGGGTTAAACTGGCAGTTACTAGAGCTCGTGCTTCTCAAACTCCCGCTGTTTTCTGGTTAGATTCAAATAGAGCTCACGATGCTGAGTTAATTAAAAAAGTAAATGCTTATTTACCAAGCCATGATACAACAGGTTTAGAAATAAGAATTCTTTCTCCTGTTGAGGCGACAAAATATACTTGCGAAAGAATCAAGGATGGAAAGGATACTATTTCCGTAACAGGAAACGTTCTAAGAGATTATTTAACTGACCTATTCCCTATTCTTGAAGTAGGTACTAGTGCGAAAATGTTATCTATCGTTCCTTTAATGAATGGTGGTGGTCTTTTCGAAACTGGTGCTGGAGGTTCAGCTCCTAAACATGTTCAACAGTTTGTTGCAGAAAATCATTTACGTTGGGATTCTCTAGGTGAGTTCCTAGCTTTAGCGGTTTCTTTGGAGCATTATTCTGAAGTAAACAATAATGAAAAAGCAAAAGTACTGGGCGAAACATTAGATGAAGCCACGGAGAAACTTCTTGAAAACAAAAAAGGTCCTTCTAGAAAAGCTGGTGAGCTAGATAACAGAGGAAGTCATTTTTATTTAGCTACATATTGGGCAGAGGCTCTCGCTAATCAAAATGAAAATGAAGAACTTAAAGTTGAATTTACATCAATCGCTCAACAACTGTTAGACAATGAAGCTTCTATAGTTGAAGAACTTAATGAAATTCAAGGTTCTTCAGTAGAAATTGGAGGTTATTACGAACCTAATGAAACTATGGCTAGTAAAGCTATGAGACCAAATAGTATATTTAATGGTATTCTAGAGCAGTTATAAAAAAACTATCGCAACAAACAAAAAGTTGCTTCAGTACTGAAGCAACTTTTTTTATTTCATTAGGCTTCATTTTTACGTACTTTTGAACTATGGATTTCACCAAAACAACTGAACAAGATTCTAATTTCGATCATCTCGATAAAATGAGCATTAATCAGTTGCTCAACAACATTAATTCGGAGGATAAAACCGTTCCTCATGCAGTTGAAAAAGCGATTCCTGCTATAGAGAAATTAGTAGAGCGTATCGTTGAAAAACTGGCTAATGGTGGGCGTTTATTCTATTTGGGTGCTGGGACTAGTGGTCGTTTAGGAATTGTTGATGCATCAGAATGCCCTCCAACTTTCGGAGTTCCTCACGAGTTGGTAATAGGTCTTATTGCTGGAGGTGATCAAGCTATTAGAAAAGCTGTAGAGTTCGCTGAAGATTCTACCGAACAGGGTTGGAAAGATTTGTTAGCTCATAATATTAGTGATAATGATGTGGTAATTGGTATTGCTGCTTCTGGAACTACACCTTATGTTATTGGTGCTTTAGAAAAATGTAATGCAAATAACATTATAACAGGTTGCATAACCTGCAATCATCACAGTCCGTTATCAAGAACTGCGCAATTTCCTATTGAAGTTATTGTTGGTCCAGAATTTGTAACTGGGAGTTCTCGCATGAAGGCAGGAACAGCTCAAAAACTTGTGCTCAATATGATTACTACAGCCACCATGATTCAGCTTGGAAGAGTAAAGGGGAATAAAATGGTGGATATGCAACTAAGCAATAATAAACTAGTTGACCGCGGAACTAGAATGGTGATGAACGAATTAAATATTTCCGAAACTGAAGCCAAAGCACTTCTTGATGAACACCAAAGTGTACGTGCTTCCATAAATGCCTATAGAAATGGAAACTGAAACTAAAAGGACTGACAAAACTCTATTAATGAAGGGAATTAAATTTATGGCAGTTTCCTTGTTATTGATGTTTGGTGGTCCCACGCTTTTCTATATTGTTACTACAAACAAGGACAAACCTTTCTACGAAGTCCTATTGATTATAGCTATATTGATTTGTATTGTTGGGGTATATCTAGCCTTTAAAGGCATTCAAACAATTATGAAAAGTATGTTTGGAGAACGATCTAGTTCAAATTAATCTCAGGCTTAGGAGTTGTTGGGTTGTATCCAAAATCGTCATCATTTACATGAACTCCTAACCTATACAAAATAAAATTAATAATTGCATAGTGATGAATGGCATGACTATTTGCCTGAGCTAACAAACCTCCAAGAGTATATGGGATTTCCGTGATGCCAAGACCTAAATCATCTTTTACAATAAGCTGTTTTGTTAAATGAGTATCGCCAATTTTTTGAAGATTCTCCATAACTCTTTGAACATTAGCCCGTGCATATTGACAATTACTATGCATCTTCTCATCTCTTTTTCGCTTCGTTAAATCAACACTCTCAATAGCAAGCCCCTCCAGAATACAATCGTAAAAATCAAGAATATGCCGAATATGTGAGCCTATACAAGAAAAGTAAGGCGGTACCGAAACATCACATAAAACATCGTTCGTTAATGATACCAATAAATTAGAGGATTTTTGAAGTGTAGCTATTGATGACCTTATAACAATGTTCATGTCTCTAATTTAGTTAAATAGTTCTTTAAAAAAAATTTTTGAAGAATTAGTCACTTTCTGAAAGTAAACTTACAGCCTAACAACAATTTTTTATTAACTTAAACATCCCTTTCTTGCTCTATGTTAGTCATGTACTACTTGGTTATAGGTTATTAACCAATACCAACAATTATGAAAAATTCAAGGAAAGCCGTTTTAATGGTATTTTTAATTACGACCGCTAGCTTGTTCAATTGTAAACAAGAAAAAAAGCAGGCAGACACTTACTCTGAGGAAGAATCAAAAGGGATTATTGAAATTGTAACAAATGTGATGGATTTTCAAACCGTTGATACCGTTGCAGCAGGTTGGAACACATTTAAGTACATTAATAAATCTACCGAACCTCATTTTGTGTTATTTGACGATTATCCTGAAGGAAAAGGAGAAGAAGATGCTAAAAAAGTTGTAGCCCCAGTATTTGAAAAGGGAATGCAATTGATTATGGAAGGAGAAATGGAAGAAGCTATGGCTGCTTTTGGCGAATTACCTGAATGGTTTGGAGAGATTGTATTTGTAGGAGGTTCTGGTCTTATTTCAGGAGGTGAGGAAAACACATTTACTCTAAATCTTAAACCAGGAAACCATGTAATTGAGTGTTATGTAAAAATGGAAAACGGTATGTTTCACACATCTATGGGTATGGTAAAAGAATTATGGGTAACTGATGAAGATAGTCGTAACAAACCACCAGAAGCAACTATCAATATGTCTATCTCTAGTACTGAAGGTATTAATTACGAAGGTGAGATAACTAAAGGATGGCAAACCTTCTCGATATTATATAACGATCAAATCGTACATGAAAACTTTGTTGGTCATGATGTAAATCTTGTAAAATTAGAAGACAATGCGAACTTAGAAGAACTAGAAGCTTGGATGAACTGGTCTAACCCAACTGGATTGATGTCACCAGTTCCGGAGGGAGTTACCTTTTTAGGAGGAACAAACGATTCACCAGCTGGAAGCACACAATATTTCACTGCAAATCTCGAACCAGGTAATTATGCTTTTATTGCCGAAGTACCAAATACCAAAGCAAAAGGTATGTTTAAGCAGTTTACTATAGAATAAAGTAATTCCAATAAATATTAAGAACAAAAAACCCTTACTAGTTGTCTAGTAAGGGTTTTTTTAAAGAAAGGCGGCGACCTACTCTCCCACGAGTGTAGTACCATCGGCGCTAATGGGCTTAACTTCTCTGTT
>JAXOFM010000005.1:0-221217 GCA_044841755.1 Flavobacteriaceae bacterium LMIT009 | reverse complement strand
GTTCCTCCATCGGTTGCTGTTACAAAGAATCCTTGCCCTACTGGAATGTATTGCCCAGGTTCTTTAGTTCCTGTTTGCAAAGAATTATTAATTCTAATATCGTTAGAAACAGCAGCAGCAGTACCTAATAAGTTGTAAGTGGCGTAACCACCTTCATAATCACTCAAGTAATGTGATTCGTTTGCAAAATGATCCCAGAAGTAGAGTGTACCATTAATGATGTCATCTGTAGCTTGACGACCACCACTGGCTATACTTATGTTATCTAAGATGAATTCATCAGCATCTATGGCTGAAGCATAAGGGTTTCCAACTAAGTAATCATTTCCAGATGATAAGGTTAGGGTTATATCACCATTATGTGGCTTTCCTTCAAAAACATAGTTTTGTTCTGTTGTTATAACACCATTGGTATCCGTTGTTCCCTTCATAGTAAATCCTTCACCAGCTTGTAATGATCCTGTACTTCTTACATGTTGCCATGATGGATAATTGTCACTAGTTTGATTAGCATATTTCCACACCCAATAATCTGCAACTCCAACAGGAGAACCAGAAGTACCATCATAACCTGAAGTTAACCAGTTAATATTTTGTGGTGTTCCAGATGTTGTACCATCTTGCATTACATTAGGCAATGCGTAACTATTATTATTAGTAGTTGTATTACTAACACCTACAGGTGCAGCCCAATAATTATAAGTATATAAATCTGCTGTTCCCTGTTGGTCTTTTTCAAGAGTACCAGAACTATCAACATCTAAATCACTGCCATCACCTTGTATCAATTGTGATTCTCCTTCAAGATCAATTTTTCCGTCTAATTTTAGGTAATGACTAACGGTTAGACCATAACCAGTATCAGTTTCATTGTTTCCTTGAATTTCAAGTTCACCGCTGTTTACAATTAAACCTAAAACAGTACGATTACCATTCTTATAAGATGGAATTAAATTAGTGTCAGAGTTATCTAAATCCACATCATGATCTAGTTGTACAATGTTATAATCCATTGTTTTTTTGTCGGCATCAGGCTCGCTCTCATATAAATAAGAAACTACACCTGGTAAGTATTGTATATCACCATTTTCCCATGTATCTGGGTCATCCCAATTTCGAGTTCCACCAGACTTAGTTCTATAAGGTAGAGGAGCAGTTTGCTCATCTATATTATCATAGTTAATCATAGAGGCATCATTACCACTATTAGATTCGTCCTTAATACTTCCAAATACGGCATTACTCATAGGGTAGTAGGCAATCAAATTATTCCAAGGAATGTCATCAATATCATTTAAGGTTGTGGTTGATGGTAATATTTTTCCATCGGCGTTTAGAGATACGTTTTCTTCGATCTCCTGATTCATAATATATCTGATCTGGTTGGCACTAAGTTCAACGTTCCAAACGCGAACTTCATCAACACTTCCGCGTAATTTTTGTTGTCTTTTTATATGGTGTGCAGCACCTATTATAAAGTGAGCATCGGAAGGCGTATTCATTGGGTTTAAGGCAAAACCTTTTTTATCAAAATAGTCATCACTATCATATACATGGATACCATCAATATATAGTACCGCCCAATTCTCACTAAAGTCATAGGTTGCAGCTACGTGGTGCCATTCGTTTTCAGGAATGGTTTCATTGGTTTCTAATTGATTATTTACGGTGTCATCAGGATCTTTCCATACCATTCTGAATTTTCCTGTTTGATTAATCCTAAAGGCGTAACCATGCGTATAGGAGTCTCCACCCGGTAGCCCTTCATTATAATAGTTACGTTTAGATACAATGTCGAACTTATTTTCACCAGTATCTCTCCTTACCCAGGCACTAATGGTAAAGTCCTTACCATCTAAATCATTAACATCTCCTGCATCAAGGTAACCATCTGTAGCTCCATAGTTATCAAAATATGCAGAACTAGACCCTAATGATGTTTCAGGTGCAGCACCAAAGGTGATAAACTTTGTACCTTCAAAATACCAATCAACTTCTAATTCTGACCCCACATCATCCATGGTAGCAGAGGTTACATTGGTTGTAAAAGCAGCATCATCTGATATGATCATTACGTAATCTTCACCACCAGCATTTGCTGCCGAAACCATAGTTTCAGGGATGGAGATTTTTACTGTGGGTACAGAATCTGTAACTACCATTTTCCAGATTCGGTTTATAGGTGTTACACTTAAATTATTAGTTTCTGTTGTTCCAGCACTAAAATCCTTGGTAATATCTGTTCCGGCTGTAGTAGTACCATTGTTGTGTCCCCATATTAGGAAGGTTTTATCAGAAAAGAATTGTGTACTATTTCCCTGGTTGGTAGTCTCAATACCTTTAATACCTACAGTAATGTCATCGGTAGTATTTATAGTTCTTGACTGTTTTTGCAGTAATCTCGATGCATAGTCTTTACCTATTCCTGTAATATTGTAGTTATAGCCGGCATTAGCAGATTGATCCCAGATCACACGATCGTCGGAATCCACATAATCTTGTGAGGTTCCATTTACCCCTATTGTGATTCCATATTTTATACCTAGATAAGATTCTATTCTATACCTTTCGGTTACAGGTACTTTATAGTTATACACGATCATTTCAGCAATCTCACCATTCCATCTGGTCGAAGACGTGGAAGGATCAGCTCCAATTCCTGCAGTTACAGTTCCTGAAAGGGTATTTGCATTTGTATTAGATCCTGCAACGGTTTGTAATATTCCGTTAACGAGCATTCTATTTTTTTCTCCAGTTAAATGTCTAAAATTAATTAATTGAGGTACTCCACTAGTTAATGTTGTAAGATCATTTGTTACTGTTCCGGAGGTTGATGAACCACTATCGGTATAACTACCATGTAAGGCTATTGCAGCAGTTTGTTCTATATCAACCGAACCATTGGCACCATTATCTAGATTTAATAAGGTCTTTGTTGTGCTATAAGTTCCTTCGGTAACAGCAAAAATTGTGTATTGACTATTTGCTGAAATACTTGCCGTCATTTCATGGTTGGTTCCATCAAAATCGATTGCAGGGTTAAAGTTGATTGCTGCTTCATTATAGGTTGGTTGATTAGCACCTGTACTTTGACTTGCATCATTGGTATTTATAGTGTTGTCTAACCAGTTTAATACAGAGTCGCCATCTTCAGCAACATCATCTACTGCTTCTTCAACACCTTCATCAGCTTTTAACCAAAGTTCTAAGCTAGTTAAAACTCCGCCTGGACCTGATGGTGGATCAAAATTTACAATTTGAATTTCATGAGACATTGTGTCTCCCCCATCACCCGGTCTATGACACCAATGTGCTATTTCGGTAGGTGAGTTAAAGTAGTAGTTACGCCATCCTCTGGCATAATATGCGCTGGTTCCACTGGTAATTGAAGAGCCAATAACCATAGCCAGACTTTCATCTGTTATGCTTGCTGAAGAGATATCAATAGTAGATTCACCGTCTGCAGTACTTGTATCTTGAAATCTGGTAACGCTCATCTCTGGGTTGACCAAAACATGGGTAAAATGCCTATTTGTTCCTGCTGAGTCATGATCCGCATGAAATGTCCAATCAACACTTTGTTCATCAGAACCTGGTGCAAGAATTGGCCAATTGTCGGCTCTAGCATCATTAACACCATTTGTAGCCGTATCTCCAATATGATGTGTAAAAATAATAGCTTCAGACCAGTCAGATACATCTGTTGCCGTTCCAGAAGTTCCATCTTCGTCATCATTTAAAGTAATGGTTCCTGTATCAGCACCAGTACTACCAGAGTCACCGTGTAAAACAGTCCAGTTAGATCCAGTGAATTCCACTACGGTAATATAAACAGTAACATCATTTCCATTAGAACCTTTTAAAATGTTTAGGGTAGAGGCATCTGATAAATAAGCAATTGCTGTACCTGAATCAGCATCTTGGGTGTCACCGCCATTATCGTTAATTATTCCGGTTATAAAAGGAATACACTTTTCGGCGTTAGTAACACCAGATAGTGCTTGAGTGGTGCTATTTGTAGTACCATTTAATGCAATCGCATATCTTCCTCTTACTATAAACTCATTTGCTCCTCCTTCTGGACCAATGTATTCCCAAATAGAGGTATTAAATCTCATATTATCACTAAGTGATCCACTTTCTCTATAGTAAGTTAAAGTATTTGTTGCTGTAAGTTGTCTTGCGCCTGAAATGTCATCACCTTGGCAAGCTGGGGTGTCGGCTTCAGAGTTTAGTCCCGCAGATACTTTTCTATTATTATTAGCTAAGGCTACTGCGTTGTTAAGTGAAGTCACGGCAGTAAATCCGGTATTTGTACCTCCAGAGTTTCCAACACCGTCTTGAACATGTTGTATTTTAAAATCTTGAGCATTTGCTATAGTGCATAAGCATAGAAATAGGGCTATTGCTATTTGTTTAGAAAGTGAATGGCACTTCTCCATTTTGGTTAAGTTTTTAGGTTAGGGACTAATAACTACACACAAACATATTATAGTACTCCATGAAATGCAAAAAAATTCGATAAATTACATATTTAATGTAAGAAAATTATAGCAAAATTATCTTTCATTTTGATTAATTACTAATAAATAGTGTTGTTAACAATTACATAGCTCTTTCAAAATAAATTGTTCTGAATATTTTTCTACTTGTAGAATGTTATTAAGAAATTTAGGGCTCTTTGGCTAATTTCGACAGAAGACCCATACTAACTCAGAAAATATTTCTTATTTCAAATTGTTAAAAAAAAGAAAGAATATTGGTACAATTTTTATGTAACTTGTCTGGAATAATTGACCAATAAATCCCTAACAAATGAAAGTAAAAATTACCCTCTTGTGGGTGCTCATGCTATTGAGTGGCTTACTCTATTCTCAATCTCCAAATGTTATCGTCATTATAGCAGACGACATGGGTTGGAATCAGGTAAGTACACCACTTACTAATCTAAATAACCCTAGTGATTTTTATGAAACACCAACTTTGGAGACACTTGCAACTCAAGGTATCGCATTTCCACATGCTTACGTTAATGGAGCAAACTGTGCTCCAACTAGAGCTGCATTATTAAGTGGACAGTATGCTGCTCGACCTCACAATAATATTTTTAATGTTGATGATCTAAATAGAGGTAATACAAGTTCTAATTCTACATTGATTGGCCCAGACATGGGATTGGCGTCAAATAATAATATCGATGAGATTCCCTCATCTGCTATTACTATTGCTGAAACGATGAAAACCGCTGGATATACTACCGCACATTTTGGAAAATATCATGTAGGAGAATATGAAAGTGCAAATACCTCAAACAATGCACCAACAGATCAAGGTTTTGATTATAATTATGGAGGAGGAACTGATGGAGGACCTGGATCTGGAGGCTATTTCGCATTAACTACTTCGGCACCTTATTCTTTCGGTTCTCAAGTAGGACCAGAACTCGATGTTTATGCCGATCCTTATACCGAAGCCGAATCGCAATTACTTGCTGGAGATTCGTCTCTAACGGGAACAAATAAACATTTAACGGATGCTTTAACTGAAGCAGCATTGGATTTTATGGAAGCTGAAAAAAGCAATCCATTTTTTATGCACTTTAGTAATTATGCTATCCATGGACCTTTTAACTCCAGTGATGCTCGACCTGATTTGAGAGCAAAATACGATGCAAAGGCCATCAGCAACCCTAGTTCTATGGATCATGATAGCAAACCGGGACAAGCGGCATTAGCAGAAGGTATGGATCAGGCTATTGGAAGACTTATTGATTATTTAAAAACAACCGATGATCCAAGAAATCCTGGTAAAAAATTATCAGAGAACACCTTAGTATATTTTATTGCCGATAATGGAGACGCAATTAAAAGAACTCCTCAAGCTCCATTAAAGGGAATGAAAGGAGAGTATAGCGAAGGTGGAATTAGATCAGTAACTATAGCATGGTCTGAAGCTACATGGTTAGCAAATAAAGGAACAGTGAATCATACACCTATCATTGCTTTCGATTTATATCCAACCTTAGCAGAAATGGCTGGTGCATCACTACCAGGTGGTGGATATGACATTGATGGTGCAAGTCAATGGCAAATGTTGACGAATGGAACACCAATGACAAGAGAAGCTATTTACTGGCATTTTCCGGGTTATTTATTGGATTCAAAACGCGACTCCAGACCAACTTCTATTATTAGAAAAGGAGATTATAAACTAAGATATAACTATGAAACACTTTCGTATGAGTTATATGATTTAGTGAATGACATGGGTGAAGTGACTAATTTATTAGCTGGTAGTCCTGATACAGCTACATTGACGATAGCTAATGATATGAGTACGTTGTTAAGAAACCACTTGATAGATACCAATGCACCTCTGCCAACGTATAGAAGTGATGGTAGTACATGTCCTCTTCCATTTATTATTGATATTAATGGTGGTGGACCCAACTCACCTGATGGATGTCAGGCAGTGGGTGGTTACGAAGCTTATTGGGATTTTGATGCCTCTGAAGGAGCAGATGATGCTTCTGGCAACGGACATAACCCAAATCCAATAAATGGTACTTTGACTTATGATACTGTAGATTTTGTAGAAGGTGATCAATCCGTGATTTTTGATGGTACAGTCGATATAAATTATAGTGATGCAACATTTTTGAGTCCTGAATCTACTGCTAGATCATTTTCTGTATGGATAAAACCGACGTCCTTAGTAGGTAATCAGAATATTATCGAAGAAGGAGGTTTAGATGATGGTATAGCATTAAGACTAGAAGGGTCTAACTTGGTATCTATGTTAAAAGATACTGGTACCGATTATAGTTTATCTACAGCTTTTCCAAATGATGGTAATTGGCATCATGTTGGTTTTGTATTTGACGGTTCTGCTGCTACCCAAACAATTTATATTGATGGTGTGGTTGCTATTTCAGGTGCAGCACCAGCTAGTATTCCTACTAGAAATACAACTGGAGGAGGTATTGGAGGTGTTATTGGTAATTGGGATAGTTTTGGTGCAGCAGGAACAGAAAGTTTTTTTACTGGTAAAATGGATGCGTTTGCTGTATATGAATCAGCATTGAGTGCTTCAGACATTGAAACATCAGCTTGCGTTAGTATAGGAGGAAATTCTACAGCTGGCTGTCAAGCTACTACTGGTTTTGATGCCTATTGGGATTTTGATACTGTGAGTGATGCTAATGATGCCTCAGGAAATAATCATGATCCAATATCTGTTACTGGTTCTATGAGCTATGATACTATAGATTTCCAAGAAGGTGATCAGTCGGCTATATTTAATGGTGCTACAAAAGTGCAATATAATGATGGTACGTTTCTCAATGAACCAAAAACTAATAGAACTGTTTCAGTTTGGTTAAAGCCTGATGCTTTAAACGGTGGTATACAAAATATTTATGATGAAGGAAGTAATTGGAAAGGAATAACTTTAAGATTGAATGATAATAAAATTCAAGCAAGAGCAAATCAAGATACTGGATTGATAAGTGCATTTGTGGAAGCAGACTTTGATGCAGCTATGGATGGGGAATGGCATCATGTTGTTTTAGTATTTGAAGGAGGAGTCCGTTTAACTCTTTATGTTGATGGAGTAGAAGTGGCAACAGATACCACAGACATTCCAACAAGCAAAGATGTTGCTGGTAATGCTGGTGGAATTGGAGGTGTTTTTGGAAGTGATGCATTTGGTTCAAATTCAAATACAGATCATCTCTTTTATAATGGGAAAATGGATGCTTTTGCAATATATGATTACGTACTAACTTTAACAGATATTGAAGCTAATGCATGTTCAAATAATGTGGTTGCAGAAGCAGGTCCAGATGTAACTATATGTGATGGAGATTCAACAATTTTAACAGCTTCGGGTGGAGACACCTATTTATGGAGTACAGGAGCAACAACGGCGAGTATCAATGTGAGTCCGAGCTCAACCACTGTGTATACAGTTACTGCTTTTGTTGGAGGAAACTCTGATGATGATAGTGTAACTGTAACCGTAAATGCATTACCAACAGCAGATGCAGGAGCAGATGTTACCATTTGTGATGGAGATTCAACTACCTTAACTGCAACAGGAGGTGATACCTATTTATGGAGTACGGGAGCTACTACGGCAAGCATTAATGTGAGTCCGAGCGCTACAACAGTATATTCCGTAACAGTTACCACTAATGGATGTAGTGATAATGATGACGTAACCGTAACTGTAAATCCGTTACCAACTGCAGATGCTGGAGCAGACGCAACCATTTGTGAAGGCGATTCAACAACATTATCAGCTACAGGTGGAGACACTTATCTGTGGAATACAGGAGCTACGACGGCGAGTATTAATGTGAGCCCAAGTTCAACAACAGTATACACCGTAACGGTTACCACTAATGGTTGTAGCGATAATGATTCAGTAACCGTAAATGTGAATCCATTACCAACTGCAGATGCAGGAGCAGATGTCACCATTTGTGACGGAGACTCAACAACATTAACAGCTTCAGGAGGAGACACTTATTTATGGAGTACAGGAGCAACAACAGCAAGCATTAATGTAAGTCCAAGTTCTACAACAGTATATTCGGTAACTGTTACGAGCAATGGTTGTAGTGATAATGATTCAGTAACTGTAAATGTAGATCCGTTACCAACAGCAGATGCAGGACCAGATACTACTATTTGCGAAGGTGATTCAACGACCTTAACTGCTAGTGGAGGAGATACGTATCTATGGAGTACTGGAGCAACAACGGCGAGTATCAATGTAAGTCCAAACTCAACAACAATCTATTCGGTAACTGTTACAAGCAATGGATGTAGCGATAATGATTCAGTGACCGTTAACGTGAATCCGTTACCAACAGCAGATGCAGGACCAGATGTAGGGATTTGTAGTGGAGATTCAACGACCTTAACTGCTAGTGGAGGAGATACGTATTTATGGAGTACGGGAGCTACAACGGCAAGTATCAATGTAAGCCCTAGCTCAACGACAGTATATACAGTCACAGTAACTACTAATGGTTGTAGTTCAAATGATTCGGTAACGGTAACAGTTGGTGATCCGGTTATAGCTGATGCAGGTCCAGATGTAGGGATTTGTAGTGGTGATTCAACAACCTTGACTGCAACAGGAGGAGATACTTATTTATGGAGTACAGGAGCTACAACGGCAAGTATTAATGTAAGCCCGAGTTCAACTACAGTTTATTCGGTAACAGTAACTACTAATGGTTGTAGTGATAATGATTCGGTAATAGTAAATGTGAATCCAACGCCAACAGCAGATGCAGGAGCAGATGTTTCCATCTGTGAAGGTGATTCTACGACATTGACTGCTTCAGGAGGAGATACCTATCTATGGAGTACAGGAGCGACTACGGCTAGTATTAATGTAAGTCCTATCTCAACAACAGTATATTCAGTAACTGTTACCAGTAATGGATGTAGTGATAATGATGATGTGACTGTGACCGTAAATGCAGTTCCAGTTGCGGATGCAGGAGCTGATGTTACTATTTGTGATGGAGATTCAACTATGCTGACAGCAAGTGGAGGAGATACCTATTTATGGAGTACGGGAGCAACTACGGCAAGTATTAACGTGAGTCCAAGTTCAACTACGGTATATTCGGTAACGGTAACTTCAAATGGATGTAGCGATAATGATTCAGTAACCGTAAATGTTGATCCAACACCAACAGCAGATGCAGGAGCAGATGCTACTATTTGTGATGGAGATTCAACTACGCTGACAGCAAGCGGTGGCGATACTTATTTATGGAATACTGGAGCAACAACAGCTAGCATTAATGTGAGTCCGAGCTCTACAACAGTTTATACAGTAACTGTAACCAGCAATGGTTGTAGTGATAATGATTCGGTGACTGTTAATGTAAATCCGTTACCAAACGCTGATGCAGGACCAGATGTAGCTATTTGTGAAGGCGATTCAACGACCTTAATAGCTAACGGTGGAGATACTTATTTATGGAATACTGGAGCAACAACAGCTAGTATTAATGTTAGTCCGAGTTCAACCACTGTGTATTTTGTAACCGTGACGACTAATGGTTGTAGTTCGAATGACGATGTAACAGTAACAGTTAACACGGTTCCAGTTGCGGATGCAGGTAAAGATGAAACTATTTGCGAAGGCGATAACATTACATTAACAGCTTCAGGAGGAGATACTTATTTATGGAGTACAGGAGCAACGACCGCTAGTATTAATGTAAGCCCTAGTTCAACTACAGTATATACGGTAACAGCTACATCAAATGGATGTAGCGATAATGATAGTGTTACTGTAAATGTAAATCCAACACCAACAGCAGATGCAGGAGCAGATGTAGCTATTTGTGATGGAGATTCAACTACATTAACTGCTTCTGGTGGAGATTCTTATTTGTGGAGTACAGGAGCAACTACAGCAAGTATTAATGTAAGTCCAAGCTCAACTACTGTATATTCAGTAAATGTAACTACTAATGGATGTAGTGATAATGATAGTGTAACTGTAACCGTAAACGCAGTGCCAGTTGCAGATGCAGGATCAGATGTAACCATTTGTGATGGAGATTTAACTACGTTAACAGCAAGTGGCGGAGATACTTATCTATGGAGTACAGGAGCAACTACATCGAGTATTAGTGTAAGTCCGAGTTCAACAACTGTCTACTCAGTGACTGTGACTAGCAATGGATGTAGTGATAATGATTCAGTAACTGTAAATATAAATCCAACACCAACGGCAGATGCTGGACCAGATGTAACTATTACAGAAGGAGATTCAACTACCTTAACAGCAAGTGGTGGAGGAACTTATCTATGGAATACAGGAGCTACAACCGCTAGTATTAATGTAAGTCCAACAAGTGATACTACCTACACAGTAACTGTGACTAGTAATGGATGTAGTAATCAAGATAGTGTAACAGTAACGGTAGAACCTGATGGATGTTCTTATTCATTGATTAACTCAGAGGGATTTGAATCTGGTTGGGGAATCTGGAATGATGGAGGTTCTGACGCTAGATTAAGTGCCAATGATGCGAATTATGCAACTACCGGTACTTATGCAGCGAGAATTAGAGATAATACTGACACTTCTGTAATCACAACGGATGATCTAGATCTAACTGCATATGAGGAGTTAACAGTTGACTTTGCTTATTATGCGAGAAGTATGGATAACAGTAATGAAGATTTCTGGTTACAAATTTCAACTGATGGAGGAAGTAATTATACTACTGTAGAAGAGTGGAATAGAGATGACGAATTCCTTAATAATACCTTCAATACAGGACAGGCTATTATATCTGGACCATTTACAGCTAACACTAGATTACGATTTAGATGTGACGCTTCAGGTAATAATGACCAAGTATATCTAGATGATATAGTAATCAATGGTTGTAGTACTTCTGGAGGATCTAGAATTAGTGTAAATAAGCCTGTTGAAGTAATAACTGAGGATGAATCTTCTGCTAAAGGAAGATTAACTAGTGTACTTTATCCAAACCCATTTGATAATGAGGTTAACATTAGAATCGTTGAAGGATATGATGAAGCTGAGGTTGAAGTTTTCAACATGTTAGGACAGCGAGTGTCTCAGCAATTCTTTAGAGAAAATGCATTAATGAAAATCTCATTGGATAATGTTGAAAGTGGTCAATACTTTATTAAAGTTAAAGTTGATAATCAAATAATTATGAAACGAGCCATTAAGAAATAGGCTCAATTAATAGCAACCAATAAGTAAAAGGAGGGCATTTATGCTCTCCTTTCTTTTTTAATGAAAACTCTCTAAAATCGATGAAATGCTTTTTTTTTCGATAAAAGGTATTATATTTGTACGAAATATAATGTCAATTGTTAATTCATTTACCCCAAATCAATGAAACAAATAACTACTTATTTTGTACTTTTTATTTTTTTTCTAAGTCCTAGAATAAAAGCACAGGACCCGAATATCATTCTAATCATTGCAGATGATATGGGATGGAATCAAGTAAGTAGCACTTCTACAACATTTGTTAATGGTGCTGCACATCCAAGTGATTTCTATGAAACACCTGTTTTAGATCAATTAGCTTCAGAAGGTATTGCATTTCCAAATGGATATGTTAATGGAGCTAACTGTGCCCCAACAAGAGCTGCTTTATTAAGTGGACAATATGCCGCGAGACCTCATAATAATATTTTTACAGTTTATGACTTAAATAGAGGTAATACAGCAAGCAATTCAAACTTAATAGGCCCTGATATGGGATTAGCATCAAATGGAAACATTGATGAGATTCCTGCGTCTGCGATTACTATTGCAGAATCAATGAAAACAGAAGGTTACGCTACTGCCCATTTTGGTAAATACCACATGGGAGAATTTGAGGCTGATAACGTTTCAAATAATGCCGCAACTGATCAAGGATTTGATTACAATTATGGTGGAGGTACCACAGGAGGACCAGGAAACTATTTTGCCACAGAATCAGGTGGTGTTTGGACTTTTCACGGTAATGTTGGTCCTGAATTAGATCCTTATGCAGATCCTTATACTGAAGCAGAATCAATTGCTTTATCAATAGATCATGCGAATTATCCTTTAACTGGAACACCAAAGCACGTTACAGATGCCATGACAGAAGCTGCAATTGATTTTATTAATACCGAAATAAACAATCCATTCTTCATGCATTTTAGTCAATTTGCAATTCATGGACCATTTGGCACTGCACACGCAAGACCAGATCTATTGGCTAAATATCAGGCGAAAAAGTCAAACAACCCAAGTTCCATGAATCATGATAGTGATGTTGGTCAAGTAGCCATAGCAGAAGGAATGGACCAGGCTATTGGAAGATTGATTGATTATTTGCAAACTACACCAGATCCACGTAATGGAAACAGACCATTATCAGAAAATACATTGGTATATTTTATTGCAGATAACGGAGATGCTATTAAAAGGTCTGCAGCTAAGCAAGGACAAACTCCTTTAAAAGGTATGAAAGGTGAATACTATGAAGGAGGTATTCGTTCTATAACATTTGCTTGGACAGAACCAGCAGATCCTATTGGTAATCCTACATATACTCCAATGCTAGCAAATATGGGAACCATTAACCAGACACCTGTTATTGCTTTCGATTTATATCCTACGTTTGTAGAGGCTGCAGGAGGAACACTTCCAGGAGGAGGTTACGATATTGATGGTGTGAGTCAGTGGCAAATGCTTACGAATGGAACAGCAATGACAAGAGAAGCCTTATTCTGGCATCACCCTGGATATTTGATAGATTCAAAACGTGATTCTAGACCTGTAACGGTTGTGCGTAAAGGAGATTATAAATTAATGCACTTTTATGAAGATGGTCATTACGAGCTTTATAATCTTGTAAACGATTTAAACGAAAACACCAATCTATTGCCAAGTGGTGATCAAGCTATTATTGATATAGCAAATGATATGATAGATGATATGACTAGTCACTTGACAGATACATCTGCTCCTTTACCAACATATCGTGATGGAGGAGCTACGGTTCCTATGCCTACTTATGTTTCGGCAAGTGGTTCTAACTCAACCGCTGGATGTCAACCAGAAACTGGGTATGAAGCTTTTTGGGATTTTGATACAGTAAGTGATGCTAATGATGCTTCTGGAAATAATCATGATCCGGTAACTGTTACTGGCTCTATGAGTTATGATAATATAGATTTCCGAGAAGGTGATCAATTTGCTATATTTAATGGTGCTACAAAAGTGCAATATAATGATGGTACGTTTCTTAATGAACCAAAAACTAATAGATCTGTTTCGGTTTGGTTAAAGCCTGATGCTTTAAACGGTGGTATACAAAATATTTATGATGAAGGAAGTGATTGGAAAGGGATAACTTTAAGATTGAATGATAATAAAATTCAAGCAAGAGCAAATCAAAATACTGGATTGATAAGTGCATTTGTAGAAGCAGACTTTGATGCAGCTATGGATGGAGAATGGCATCATGTTGTTTTAGTATTTGAGGGAGGAGTCCGTTTAACTCTTTATGTTGATGGAGTAGAGGTAGCAACAGATACCACAGATATTCCAACAAGCAAAGATATTGCTGGTAATGCTGGTGGAATTGGAGGTGTTTTTGGAAGTGATGCATTTGGTTCAAATTCAAATACAAATCATTATTATTATAATGGGAAAATGGATGCTTTTGCAATATATGATTACGTACTAACTTTAGCAGATATTGAAGCTAATGCATGTTTAAGTTTAAGTAATGATGATTTTAAAGAAGATATAGGAAGTATTTACCCTAATCCATTTAACGACAACTTAAATATTAGCCTTAAAACTTATAGTGAGAACGTTACAGTTGAATTATTTGATATTCTTGGAAAAGTAACATTGACTAATAGATATGCTAATACCAATGCTATTGAGATACCTACAAGTGATCTTGCTCAAGGACTTTATATACTTAGAATTAAGACTAATGATGGAGAAGTTATAAAGAAAGTTGTAAAAGAGTAGACTTTAATTAACTTACGATAAACAATAAAAGAGTCCTAATTTTTAGGGCTCTTTTTATTTTATGTTTGTTTAAAAGTAAACCAATTTATTTCTTTAGATTTGAGACATCGATGAGCTAACTTAATATCAGAATAAACCTTGACAAAAGTCTCAATCAAAACTGTTTTTGCAGTTATCATTTTATTCATTGTTTTATCGTGTAAGCAAGATAAATACGCTCCTGTGACCTCTAGTGAGGAATTGGGTGGTCAAAAGGTATTTGTTGGTTCTGAAACATGTGCCTCATGTCACACACAAGAATTTAATGAATGGAAAGGTTCTCATCATGATTTGTCAATGATGGAAGCTGACTCAACAAGTGTTCTTGGTAACTTTGATGATGGTACTTTTGAAAGTAAGGGAATCAAATTTAAATTCTTCAAAAAAGGAGGAGAGTACTTTGTAAATACGCAAGGAGTAGGAGGTAAATATGAGGATTATAGAGTAACTCACACATTTGGAGTTTCTCCTTTACAACAGTATTTAATCGAATTTCCAGATGGGAAATATCAATGTTTATTAGCTGCTTGGGATTCTGAAAAGGATATATGGTTTGATTTGCAGCCTAATTTAGAAATTCATCATGAAGAATGGTTACATTGGACAGGAGGAAGTATGACCTGGAATAATATGTGTGCCGATTGTCATTCAACTAACCTACAAAAGAATTACGATCAAACCAGCTTATCATACAATACTACATATGATATTATAAATGTAAGTTGTGAGGCTTGTCATGGTCCTTCTTCAAATCATGTTGAGTACTATTCAAATATCGATAAGTATGAAAACCTTGAAGCTCCAAAATTATATATGACGGCAGGTATGGATTCGAAAGATGTAGTCCAGAAGTGTGCACGATGTCATTCTAGAAGAGCACAAATAACAGATCATTTTGATTATGAAGGACATTTTTTAGATCATTACGCGCCTTTTTTATTGACTTCACCAACTTACGAACTTGATGGTCAAATCTTAGATGAGGTTTATGTTTATGGATCTTTCATGCAAAGTACGATGTATAAAGAAGGGGTTTCTTGTAAAGATTGTCATAATTCGCATTCACTTAGTTTAAAGAAAACCGGGAATGATCTTTGTTTAAGCTGCCACACTCCTGATTATAATTCGTATGAGCATCATTTTCATAATGATTCTGAAGCTACACAATGTATAAATTGTCATATGACGGGTAGAACTTATATGGGAAATGACTTTAGAAGAGATCATAGCTTTAGGGTACCTAGACCAGACCAATCGGTAAAATATGGAACACCCAATGCTTGTAATTCTTGTCATCAGGATAAAGATGCAAATTGGGCAGCTGATGCTATAGTTGCTAATTATGGCTCTGAGCGTCCACCACATTTTTCAGATGATCTTTTAGAAGCATATCATGGTGATGTAGAAGCGTTTCATAAAGTATTCACTAATGCTGAAAATCCTGAAATTGTAAGGGCAACAGCTTTAAATAGATATGGAAATAATGCACTTACTCAAGACCAGTTAGGAAAAGTTCTAACCTTTGTAAATGATATTTCTCCTTTAGTTCGTAATGAAGCTGTTTTGGCACTTAATAAGAGTAACCAAGAAAATATAGCTAATTCAATAAAACCTTTACTAATGGACTCTATTAGATTGGTGCGTATTTCGGCTGCAAACTATTTTAGAATTCATAATGAGGGAGTTTTCCTTGAAGAAAAGAATAAGAAGGCTTTAAACGATTATAATAGTGAACTAAAGGTAAATGCTGATTTCGCAGCTGGACAGCATAAAATTGCATTAGACTATCAGCTTAAAGGAAATATCGACAAAGCAAGTGATGCATATTATAGAGCTATTGAAATTGATAATTATTACAATATGTCAAGAGTAAATTTGGCGTTATTAGAGTATAATAGAGGGAATGTTGCTAAAGCCGAAGAGCTTTATTTGAAAGTTGCAGAACAGGAGCCAGAGTTTAGTCAGCCGTTCTATATGCTTGGACTTTTATATAATGAATTAGGAGAAGCCGAGAAATCACTTAGTTATTTAAAGCAGGCGTGTGAAAAGGAACCAAAGATTGTTAGGTCATTTTATAATTACGCTCTAAAACTTCAAGAAAGACAGGAGTTTAAAGAATCTATTACAGTTATCGATGAAGGCTTGATTCATTTTGCTAATGATGAGAACTTACTTTATGTAAAGCTTATTGGATTATTAAGATTAAATAATAATACACAGGCTTATCAATTAGTTAATCAATTACTCAAAATATCACCTAACAATTCTAATTACCTTTCTATTAAGAATAGGCTAGAAGGAAATTAAAGAAGTTTTATAAAAACAAAAACTCGATATATATCATATCGAGTTTTTTTGTAGCGAGACCGAGATTTGAACTCGGGACCTCCGGGTTATGAATCCGACGCTCTAACCAACTGAGCTATCTCGCCATTTGATTGCGGCTGCAAATATAAAAACAAAAACGCTGTACGCAAACATTAGTCGCTCAAAATATTTTTAAATTTATTTTTAAAACTAAACAATTAATGTATATATTGACCTTCCAATATCAATATCTATGGACGATAAAGTAAAGTTTGAACTAGAATTTCCAATTCACGCTTCCCCGCAATTATTATATCAATACATATCTACTCCTTCAGGTTTATCTGAATGGTTTGCAGATAATGTAAATTCTAGAGGTGAGATATTTACCTTTATATGGGATGATAGTGAGGAAATTGCAAAATTGCTTAGTAAGAAAAGCAATGAGCGTATAAAATTTAAATGGCAGAATGGTGAAGATGATGCATCATATTTTGAAATAAGAATTCAAGTTGATGATATTACTAAAGATGTATCTTTAATGGTCACGGATTTTGCTGATGATGACGAAGTTGATGAAGCAAAAATGCTTTGGGATAATCAAATTTCTGACCTAAAACAAGTACTAGGATCAGCATAAAGAATCATATTTAATAATTTATATTTGTCCCGATTTTTATCGGGATTTTTTATGGTCAATTATAACGGAAATATTTTAGAGGACACACAGGCTAATATTCCAATTACTAACAGAGGTTTTGTATATGGTGATGCGCTTTTCGAAACGCTTAAAGTAGTGCATAATAAGATCTTATTCTGGGAAGACCATTACTTTAGATTAATGGCTTCTATGCGAATTATAAGAATGGAAATTCCTATGGAATTTACACTGGAGCATCTAGAAGAAGAAATATTAAAATTGATTGAGGCTACCAATTCACAGAGTAAAACCTTAAGAGTGAAGCTTGCAGTGTATAGGAATGAAGGTGGATTATATACACCACATACTAATAGTGTGAGTTATATTATTTCATCTAAAGAAATTGACAGCTATTTCTATCAAATTAATGAAGACCCTTATATAGTTGATCTTTATAAAGATCATTACATTTCTCCTAGCTTGCTTTCAACGTTAAAGAGTAATAACAGACTGTTAAATATAATAGGCGGAGTTTATGCTAAAGAGAACAATTTACATAACTGTTTATTACTCAATACAGATAAGCAAGTAGTTGAGGCATTGAATGCTAACTTATTCTTAGTAAAAGGTAATACCATTAAGACTTCTCCACTTGGCAGTGGTTGCTTAAAAGGAATACTAAGAAAACAGCTAATGGAAATTATAGATTTAGTTCCTGAACTAGTATTAGAAGAATCACCAATTTCTCCTTTTGAATTGCAAAAAGCAGACGAATTGTTTTTGACAAATGTAATAACAGGAATTCAACCTATATCGCAATACAGAAAAAAGAAATTTGATAATAAGATTGCTAAGGATTTATTAGGAAAGCTTAATACAAAAGTTAGGCTTTCTTAGTTATAACTAGGGTCTTCTGGTGCGTTCGACCAAATACTATATTCACCACCGAGTTCCAACATTTTTTCTTTCCAGAAACTTACTTGACTTTTTTGAATGATGTCTTTCTGGTAAATGTTTTTAGCAATTATCCATGTATTGGCATCAAGTTCTTCGGCTAATTGATTGCTTCCCCATCCTGTGTAACCCAGAAAGAATCTTATGTTTCCATTATCAATTTCATTTTTATTGATAAGCTCTGAAACAATATTAAAATCTCCTCCCCAATAAATACCATCAGAGATTTCGATACTATTAGGTATTAATTCTGGAGTAGAATGAATAAAATATAGGTTGTCTTGCTCTACTGGTCCACCATTGTAAACTTTGAAATTGCCTTCAACTTCTGGAAGTAAATCATTAATGGAGAAATCAAGAGGTTTGTTTAAAATAAAACCAATTGAACCTTCTTCATTATGATCTGCTAAAAGAATGACTGATCTGTTAAATGAAATGTCACCTAAAATGGATGGTTCGGCAATAAGTAGTTGCCCCTTTTTTAAGTTTTGGTTAACCATAACAATTGGTTTTGCATCTACAAGCTAAGATATATTTGTCTAAAATGCAAGATTTACTTACTTGAATGCAATAAAAAAAGGCTCGTTAATCAACGAGCCTCTAAAATATAATTTAAACCTGTAAATTAGTTTATAGCGTCACTTAAGTCAGATCCAGCTTTAAACTTTACTACATTTTTAGCTTTAATTTTGATAGTTTGTCCTGTTTGAGGGTTTCTTCCTTCTCTAGCAGCTCTTCTAGAAACTGACCAAGAACCAAACCCTACAAGAGAAACTCTCTTTCCTTTTTGTAAAGCTCCTTCTATGTCAATTAATAGACCATCTAATGCTTTCTTAGCAGCGGCTTTAGTGATTCCAGCATTTTCTGCCATGCTATTTACTAAATCTGTTTTGTTCATAAAATTAAGTTTTAAAAATTGTTATTATTTGGGTTAACGTTTTTCGTTAAATCCTTAACAAGGTTATACGGATAATCCATTCACGCAAGTAATAGCAAGGGAAAAGGGCGTTTTTGTTGATAACTTAATGCAATTGTTAATAAAGGCAATCAATTTTCGATGAAATAACAAAATATCAGTAATAATAAGGGATTAGCGCATTTTTGCGTCTTCACTAAAATTGTAACCATTCAACAGGGAAATTATATCCATTTTGCGTTTTCCAGGGAGCTTAATTTCTTTTAAAAGAATGTAGCCTTCTTTCACAGCTACTTTCATTTCTTTTTTAGAAAAAAGTATCGTTCCTACATTATATGAGTGTTCACTAATTTCTTTATCAACTTTATAGATCTTAACATTTAGCTCTTCACCATTATTGATAAGTAAGGACCATGCAGCTGGATATGGTGACAAACCACGAACTTTGTTGTAGATATTGTCTATAGATGCGTTCCAATCAATTTTGCAATTGTCCTTATTTAATTTGTAAGCAGTTTTAATTCCTTTAATCTCAGGTTGTGGTGTGGTTTTAACGTCTCCTTGCTTTATAAGTTCTATGGTTTCGATGACAAGTTCGCTACCAAGATGCATTAGGTTATCGTGTAAATCACCAGCAGTATCTCTAGGTGTAATTATGTGTTCTCTTTGTAAGATCATTTCTCCAGTGTCAATCTTTTGGTCAATAAAGAATGTTGATACACCAGTTTTTTCTTCGCCATTAATAATAGCCCAATTTATAGGTGCTGCACCTCTATAATTTGGCAGTAATGAGGCATGAAGGTTAAAAGTGCCGTATTCTGGCATTTGCCACACTACTTTTGGCAACATTCTAAAAGCGACCACCACTTGAAGATTAGCATTTAGTTGTTCTAATTCTTTTAAGAATTCTTCACTTTTTAGACTGGTTGGTTGCAAGACCTTTAATCCAACAGAACATGCATACTTTTTTACAGCAGATTCATTTAACTTTCTTCCTCTACCAGCAGGTTTATCTGGAGCTGTAATTACACCAACTACATTATAGTTGTTCCCTACCATAGCTTTCAAAATGGTAACAGCAAACTCTGGTGTTCCCATAAATACTATTCTTAAATCTTTATGCATTCTACTTTATTTTATAAGTATTTGAGTTTGTAATTTCTATCGTGTTTTCTTCGAGTAAGGTTTTAAGTAATGAATGAAGCTGGTTCTCATCAAGTTTTAATTCCTTTAAAATTTGGCGTGATGATAATGGTTTTTCTTTTAAAACCGAAATTATTTTTGAAATAGCTAGTTTCTCATCTATGTTTTCGTTTTTCTCTCTAGTGATGCAAACACTACAAATCCCGCAGTCAACAGATGAAGTATCTCCAAAGTAGGAGAGCAATTGTTTGCTTTTACATACTGCATTATTGTTCACATAATTGATCATAGCGGTAACTTGATCCTTTTTTAAAGTGTTTTGTTGCTCTATGATTCTTGCTATTGGATTAATGGTTTTATCATCTTCTCTTGGAACCGTAAATGTGATTTGAGCATCAGTCCTGCTCATTTTTAAAGAAATAATTTCATCTTTTTCCAGATGAATTAAAGTATCAATTATAATATCCTCTTTGCTTGAAAGCTTTGAAGCTATTAATGAGGTGTTCACTTTAGTAGGTAAATCAAAAATCCCACCATAAGTACGAAGTATGGTTTTAACGATAGTGCTTAGTTTGTGGTTTTTTTCCAGATAGTTAAAAAGCGATTTACTGCTCGTCAAGAACATCACTTGCGACACGTTTTGATACTGTCTGGTTAAACTTATGATACTATTTCTATCTAAGACCTGTAATGCGTTATACGTACGGTGTGTATTGAAGTTATAAGCTTTGCAAAACTGATTAAAACTAAAATCAAAAGTTGCATTTTCTCCTTCACCATAAGGAATTTGAAAATAGCTACATAGTTTTCTGTATACCTGTTTTACAAAATCAACTGATGGTAAAATACTCAAAAATTGATTTTTTACTCTTTGCTCATCGCCTTTATTCTTTAAAATAATTGCATATGCTCTTTCATTATTTCGTCCAGCTCTTCCAGCTTCTTGGAAATAACTTTCAATACTCTCAGGAAGGTTAACATGAATTACTGTTTTTACATCTGGTTTATCAATTCCCATTCCAAATGCGTTTGTTGCAACTATTATAGGCTTTTGGTTGTTTAACCATTGGGTAAGATGTACTTCTTTTTCGTTGTTTGATAAACCTCCATGATAATAGGTGCTATCAATTCCCTTATTGTTTAAATGTTGACTTATTTCCAGACATAGCTTTCTGCTTCTAACATAAATAATGGATGCTCCCGTATTCTTTTTTAAGATTTGCTCAATTCTATGAAACTTATCTTCTGTTTCTAAGACCATATAAGCAATATTCTCACGCTTAAAACTTTGCTCGAAGGTTTTAGCCCTAATAAAATCTAATTCAGCAACGATGTCTTGTTGAACCTGAGGTGTTGCTGTAGCTGTTAATGCAATTACATTTGCTGTTGGTTGTAGCTCTCTGAGTTTTTTAATGTTTTTGTATGCTGGTCTAAAATCATTTCCCCATTGACTGATACAATGTGCTTCATCAACAGCAATGAGGCTTACATTCATCTGCCGTATCCTATCTTGAACAATCTCTTGTTGCAAGCGTTCTGGCGAGAGATAGAGAAATTTATAATTTCCATAAATACAATTATCAAGCAAATTACCCATCTCTTCGTATTTCAAACCACTCGTTAAAGCTATAGCCTTTATATCTTTTTGTTTAAGGGTTCTAACTTGATCCTTCATTAAAGCAATAAGAGGAGAAATAACAATACAAATCCCTTCCTTAGCTAATGATGGTATTTGAAAACAAAGAGATTTTCCCCCACCAGTTGGCATTAATACCAAAGTATCCTCTCCTTCCAGTACAGAAGAAATAATTTCTTCTTGCAAAGGTCTGAAGCTGGTAAATCCCCAATATTGTTCTAATATTTCAACAGGGTGAGGCACTATAGGTTTTCTACTAAATTGACAATATAATCTGCACGACTTTCAACGGGACCAAAAGGTACATCATGCAAGGCATAACCATATCTGGCATAAGCAGCAATTAAGTGATGATGTATTTCTACTGCTTGTTCATAGTTCTCATAACGCTCGTTATCGCTAACGTAAATTTCTTGCCAAGGGGCTAAAATAAAAACATGATCATATTTGTGGTTGACGCATGCTTCATTAAATCTGTTAGGATAGTCAGTTTTTAGATAGTCCATATAGGCAACTACATCAGGAATGCCTCTATCATAGAATACAAAGTCAGTTTCTATATCTTTTATAGATTCAAATTGCTTTTTTCTTCCATCTAAAAGCATGTCACTAAATAATAATGGTTCAGTCAGGAAAAGTTGATCTACTCCTTTTTTTTGAGCTTCTAATGTAACTTGACGAGAAATCTCTTCAAGACAAAGGTAGTTTCTTTGTATAAGCTCATTTATAATGGTTGTTTTACCTGTTCCTGGTCCTCCAGTTATTACAATTTTCTTAGTATTCAAGAAGTATGGTTTTAAACGTAAAAATCGGAATTAAATGCAGAAATAAAAAATAATTAAAATGTATATTTGCAAGGCTTTAAAAAGAGGTTATGAGTACACCAAATCCTGATGAATTTTACAAAAAACTTAAGGAACAATTATTAGAAACTACTAATTGGCCTTCTGAGTATTTATATAAGTTCATTGTAAAATCTGATGCAAATAAGATTGAACAAATAGAAGACTTGTTCAACAACACAGGAGCGGTTATAAATACCATTCCTTCAAAAACAGGAAAATATACTAGTGTTTCTATAAATGTGATTATGAAAGATCCAGACGCGGTTATAAGCAAGTATATAGAAGTAACAAACAATGTTGAAGGTGTTATATCGTTATAATTTAGGTGAGCACTTTTACTTATAAAGAGGTTGGATAGCTTGGGTAATTTTTTGTACTTTGGCGTTATCAACTTCAATTAACTATTAATTCTACAAGACAATTTTATTTTGATAGAAAATTTAGAATACAATTCTGAGCGTGAACATTTAATTATACCAGAATATGGGCGCCATATTCAAAAGATGGTAAATTACGCAACTACTAGAGAAACTAGGGAAGAAAGAAACAAATTAGCGAAAGCAATAATATCTGTAATGGGGAATTTACAACCTCATTTACGCGATGTGCCAGATTTTCAGCATAAACTTTGGGATCAACTTTTCATCATGTCTGATTTTAAATTAGATGCCGATTCACCTTTTGAAAAGCCTTCAGAAGAAATTTTAAACCTTCGACCTGACCCATTACAATACCCTCAAAGCCATCCTAAGTATCGTTTTTATGGGAATAACATCAAGATTATGATTGATGTTGCAAACACTTGGGAAGAAGGAGATATGAAGGAAGCTTTGGTCTATACCATTGCAAATCACATGAAGAAGTGTTTCTTGAACTGGAATAAAGATACGGTTGAAGACTCAGTGATATTTGATCATTTATTTGAACTTTCAGATGGAAAAATTAACCTAAGAGGTAGTGAAGAAGACTTAAGTGATTCTTCAAGCTTATTAAGAAGCAAGAAGAAATACTCTGGAAAGAAAGGTGGTAAAAAAGGAGGAGGACGTAACAGAAAACGCTATTAATTTTTTTGAATGAAGACATTTAAAATTGAAGGCGGACATCAGTTAAAGGGAGAAATTCAGCCTCAAGGAGCCAAAAATGAAGCCTTGCAAATTCTTTGTGCAGTACTATTAACTTCTGAAAAAGTTACCATACATAACATCCCAGATATAGTTGATGTAAATAAATTAATAAAGTTATTAGGAAAGCTTGGTGTTCATGTTGAAAAACTTAAGCATGGTTCATACAGCTTTCAGGCTGATGCAATCGATCTAGATTATTTAGAATCTGAACAGTTTAAAATTGATGGAGGAGGCCTTAGAGGTTCTATCATGATTGTTGGTCCATTGTTAGCAAGATTTGGAAAAGGCTATATCCCAAAACCCGGAGGCGATAAAATAGGACGTCGTCGTTTAGATACTCATTTTGAAGGGTTTATTAGATTAGGTGCTAGCTTTAGATATAATAGAGAAGATCATTTTTACGGAGTAGAAGCAAAAGAGTTACAAGGAACTTATATGTTGCTTGATGAAGCTTCTGTAACAGGAACTGCAAACATTGTTATGGCTGCAGTTTTGGCAAAAGGAACTACTACAATTTACAATGCTGCTTGTGAGCCTTATTTACAACAGTTGTGTAAGATGTTGAATAGAATGGGAGCCAAGATAAATGGTATTGGCTCTAATTTATTGACTATCGAAGGAGTTGATAGTCTAGGAGGTACTGAGCATACAATGCTTCCAGATATGATTGAAATTGGTAGTTGGATTGGTCTTGCTGCAATGACTAAAAGTGAGCTAACAATAAAGAATGTAAGTTGGGATGATTTAGGAGTAATACCTAATGTGTTTAGAAAGCTTGGTATTACTGTTGAGCGTCGTGGAGATAATATTTACATTCCTTCTCATAAAGATGGTTATGAAATTAGTAGTTATATAGATGGATCTATTCTAACAGTTTCTGACGCACCTTGGCCTGGTTTTACACCAGATCTTTTAAGCATAGTCCTCGTTGTTGCTACTCAAGCAAGAGGAAGTGTTTTAGTGCACCAGAAAATGTTTGAAAGTCGCTTGTTCTTTGTTGATAAGCTAATTGATATGGGAGCTAAGATTATTTTATGTGACCCCCATAGAGCGAATGTTATAGGATTGGATTTTAAGAGTCAATTAAAGGCTACGACAATGACTTCGCCAGATATTAGAGCAGGAATTTCCCTTTTAATTGCAGCACTTTCGGCAAAGGGAACGTCCACTATACACAACATAGAACAAATTGATCGTGGTTATGAGCGCATAGATGAACGCTTAAGAGCAATTGGAGCAAAAATAGAAAGGGTGAATGCCTAAACAAATTCAAAAACAAAAAAGGAGATATACATAATGTCTCCTTTTTTGTTTTTGAATTTGTTTATTCTGATTGTACTTGAGCAATTAAACCACCCAAATCCCAATACTCTGTAGTCATCACTATTTTATTATCCTCGTTAAAGGATGAAACACCGAACCATTTCACTTTAATAGACTTTCCTGTAGCAACATGTGTCGCTTGCCAAGTACCGTAGGATCTAAGAGCATTAGCTCCACTGTTTACAGTTCCATCGGATGAATATTGATTTCCAGAGAAGAAACCTGGACCTGTGTTATTTGGTAACACAATACCTGCTGTATAGGTAATATTTTCATAATCTGCATGATATCCTTGCAGAGCCCCTACTAAATCATCTTTACCTAACCATTCTCCTTCCGTATGGTTTGGTGGGCTCCATTTAAGGGTATCGGATAGGATAGCCTTCTGCGCCTCAATATCTTCATCGCAATGTGCTTGAAGATATGCCTTTAAAATAGCCACTCTATCATTGAAAGTTTCAGTATTGTCAACAACTTCTTCAACTTCGACTTCTTTGGTAGCATCTTCTTGATTATTCTCAGCTTCTTTGCAAGCAGTAAGGGTCAATAGGGCAAGAACAAAAATTAATAGTTGGTTCTTCATTTATCTGAGTTTTAATGTTTCAGTAATGCAATTATCTGGTTACCATAAAGATACGGTTTTTTAATCAAACATTGATTCTTCTCAAAATTTCAGAAAATTAAAGCGTTTCTAAAGTTTAAGCTTGTATCCTTTCTTTTCAAAGAATCCTGTCAGCAATACAACTAGGAGAGCAAATACAAAAGATATTATTAAACCTATAGTTCCTGTGTTTAAACTTTCAGGTAGTCTTATTCCAATAATCTCACGAAGTGGATAAATTATATAAGGAATCATATAACAGGTTAATGTAGCTGTTCCTGCCGGTGAAATAAGCTTAGCCCAATTGGTTTTCTTTTTCACATCAGAAATCACATATAGTATAGCGAATGAGATAAACCCTAGGCCTGTGCAAATTCCTAACCATGAAGGAGTTGCCTGTATTTTGTTAATTCCCCAAATAGATCTTGTACCAATACCAAAAGCTAAAGTCAAAATTCCTAAAAATATCAGTACGGGAAAAATCAAATTGCTTCTTAACTCAGATAGTTTTCTGAATAGCAATGTGGCTACAATACCCGCTGATGTAAAAGCAGGAATGGTTCCAGTATAGATGGTTGATAAGAAACTTAAGCTTTTAGGTAAAGCTGGTAGCACATCTGAATGATCTAAAACGGATAGTATAGTTAAGCCTAAAAATGAACCAATCATTGCAATAAAGTTACCTCTAAACATTACAAATACTAAAGCGTTAATCAAGTATGCCCAACCAATTAGTCCTAAAATTCCCCACCATTGGGTGGTCATCCAGATTTCACCATTGCTACCTCCTTTATAGATTATTGCCAGATAAATAAGTATTACTAGTCCAACTAATTTTAGAGGTGTATGCCATTTCTCGTTAACAGGACTTTTTTTCCAATGCATCCAGATGAGTCCAACACTAACTGCCATTAACATACACCACCAGAACATCCCAATACTTATACTGTCATGATGAGCGGTTTCATAATTCACCATAAATACACCTATAATTAGTAAAGAAACAGATCTTATGATTATATGTTTAGTGATAGATTGTCTGGAGTCTCCTTTTATTCTACGTTGTTTTATTGCTAATGGAATACTCAAACCAACAATAAATAGGAATAATGGAAATATTACATCTGAAAACCCTAGATAATCTTCAGAAGCGTTAGCATGTGCTAACCATTTAGGTACCTTAGTTAAGGTAAAAAAGTCGTTTACCCAAATCATTAAGAGCATGGTCAATGCCCTTAATATATCTATTGAAGCTATTCTCATAATATACTTTCTATGATTAAGTATTAATCTTAGTAGTCTTTTTCAACAAGTCGTTTAGAAATCCACCAATAATTCCCACTTGGGTCAATAACTCCAGATTGTCTATCTTGGTAATCCATATTCGCTGGGTCTAAAACCGAAGTAGCACCTTCTTTTAGTGCATTTTCATGAAGCTTATCGACATTATTAGTAAATAAATAAAAGGAAGATCTCATGCCTAAAAACTCACCTCGAGCTTGACTGATCATAAAGCAAGATTCTCCTATTTTGAGAATGCAATTTAGAATGACTCCCGAATCTTCAGTTCTACCAATTTCAGAAGCAAAAAAAGCGTTTTTATAGAAGTTGATTAATTCCGAAGGACTCTCAGTAAATATGTAAGCATTTACGGAACTAAAACCCTTCGGAATAAATGTATTGTAAATAGAATTCATTAGTTTCCTTTAGCATCAATTGGCGGAGGACCATCAATCATTGGCTCCCAAACAATATCACCTTTTCGTTTCACATATTCAGCTTTAACGTCTTTTACCATATCTGGATTTTCGAAAAGATCTAACATGGTCATAGACATAGCCTTAGAAGCATAGATCATTCCTTTATGACCAATACTCATTCCACCACAAGCAACTACGGCCCAAGAATGCCAAGGAGTATCTTTTGGCGCAACGGTTACACCTAAATTAATATTTGCTACATTCCAGCTTACATCTCCAACATCTGTTGAGCCACCTCCAGGATGTTCCTTTGTTTCTTCAATTGGCTTTATTTTACTATCAAAACCAACCTCTGCTTTTCCTGTTGCTTTTTGGATACCTTTTCCAAAAGCTATTTCATCCTCAGTATAAGAGATTGGACCTAGCAATTCTAAATTGCTTTGCATGATCTTACCACCTTCACGATTAGGAAGCACTTCGTAAATACCAGAAATAAGTGAAACTTTATAATCGACATTAGCAAGAATTGCGGCTCCTTCTGCCATTGCCATAGCGCGCTCATACACTGGTTTCATACCAGATCTTTTCGTGTCACGTACTCGCATCCAAACTCTTGAGTAATCAGGAACTACATTTACTACTTGCCCTCCATCCTGAATGTGATAATGCATTCTAACAGTTGGCTTCACATGTTCTCTGTAATAATTTATTCCTGCAGTATATAGCTCTAAAGCATCAGAAGCAGAACGTCCATTCCATGGATCACCAGAAGCGTGAGCAGCTTGACCAAAAAATTCTATTTTAAAATCAATTAGCGCTAATGTACTTTGTACGTCAGCTTCAATAGAAGATGAAGGATGCCAACTAACATTCACATCAACGTCATCCCAGATTCCAGCTTGAACCATCCAAATTTTTCCAAAATACTTTTCTTCACTTGGAGTTCCCATGAACTTTACTGTTCCTTTTATATTTCCAGCTTCAATCTGTTCTTTAATTGCAATTGCAGCACCTAAACTGGCAGCTCCAAACATATTGTGTCCGCAACCATGTCCTGCACCTCCTTCAACAAGAGGATTTTTATCTGGAGTAGTTTTTTGTGATAACCCTGGAAGTGCATCAAATTCGCCAAGTACACTTATTACCGGTTTTCCAGAACCATAGGTAGCTACAAAGGCTGTTGGCATTCCTGCAACTCCACGTTCAACGGTCATACCTTGACTTTCGGCATAATCTGCAAGTATTTTTGAAGATTGGTGCTCTTCAAACGCAGTTTCGGCCAGTGCCCAAATATCATCACTTATTTTAATGAGGTTTTCTTTATGCTTTTCAACAGAAGCAATAACAGCTTGTTTACTCTTGCTTATTTTTTTCTTCTTCTGAGCATAGGAAAAACTAACAGTCGCACATAATACAACTATCAAACTGAATTTAATTTTCATATTGGTTGGTTTTTAGAATCTTTTAAAGATACTAAAATTCATTAATCAAGTAGCAGTGATTATCGTAATGCTTCTTGATATATTTTAAGGCAGCGTTCTCGAGCAAACTTATGATCAACAATCGGTAGTGAATAAGTTAATTCTTGATATTCGGCAACCCATTTTTTAATGTATTTATGCGCCCTATCAAACTTTTGAATTTGAGTACTTGGGTTAAAGATTCTAAAGTAAGGAGCAGCGTCAACACCACAGCCCGCTACCCATTGCCAGTTACCTATATTACTAGCCAACTCAAAATCGTTTAGCTTTTTAGCAAAATATGCTTCTCCCCATCTCCAATCGATTAGAAGATGCTTACATAAAAAGCTTCCCACAAGCATGCGAACTCTATTATGCATGTAACCTGTAGAATTTAATTCGCGCATACCTGCATCTACTAACGGATACCCCGTCATGCCTTTACACCATAGTTCAAACTCTTTTTTATTGTTTCTCCATGAAATATTATCGTATCGTGATTTAAAACTTTCAGTAATGGTTTGCGGGTAGTGCCAAAGAATTTGCATAAAAAACTCACGCCAAATTAATTCTTTGAGATATGTGTTGTTGGAGCTTTTTATTGCTTTATCAACAAGTTTACGAATACTTAGTGTTCCAAACCTAAGATGAGGACCTACTTTAGAGGTTCCATATTCTTTTGCAGGAAAATTTCGTGTAGTTTCATAATTTTCTATTAGTGTGACATCTAACTTATATGGTTCAATCTTAATAGTCGATTTAATAAATCCAATTGTTTCTAAAGATAAGAAAGGCAAATCTTTGGTTTTAATGAGTTTGTTTAAATAGAGTTCCGAAGGGTAATTTATTAAGTTTTGATCATTTAACTGCTTCATCCATTTTTTGGAATAAGGAGTATATACCTTGTAAGGAGTTCCATCTTTTTTAACAACATCATTGCGTTCAAAAATAACATGATCCTTAAAGCTTTTTAATATGATACCATTTAATTGCAAAGTTTTAGAAATAGAAAGATCTCTTTGTATAGCATAAGGTTCATAATCATGATTCGTATATATAGTATGAATGTTATATTGAGCAATTAAAGCTTCTATGATATTCTTTGGTTCGCCATGATAAATGGCTATCCCTGAATTATATGCTGAATTTAAATATGTTTTTATTTGTTGTAAGTTTTCATAGATAAAGGAGACTCTAGCGTCATTTTTTTCAAGTGTATTTAAAATATTTGTGTCGAAGATAAAAATGGGAAGTACAGGTAAAGGAGACTGTAAAGCATGAAATAGTCCAACATTATCATTTAATCTTAGATCGCGTCTAAACCAAAAAATATTGATTCTGCCTCTGTTCACTGTACTTTAGGGTTGATTTTAAGTGATTCGATTTTATTCATGTCCGGCTGTTCGTGTATGTTTTTTTACTTTTCTTAGGTATATTACAGGTAAAACATGATATACTGTCTTCATATATTAAGTAACTGCGAAAAAAAATAAAATGGCTGACCTTTTCAGGTCAGCCTGCTATTAATCAAAGTACAAGAGGTCTTCCTTTCAGGCGTTTTTCTACCTTTCGTTTAATGATGGTAAGACGCTTCATAATATCCATTATTTTGTCCTCCTTACTCACTTTGTATATCTCGTTAAGACCTAAAATAAGACGTTTAGCTTCGCGAGAAATCTTTAATCGATCGCTTGTGGACAAGGATCTTCTTTTTTCTTTTTCAAATTCTAATGCTCTGTTTATTAAATCCATTTTTTTTAATTGTAAGTTTTTTATCTCTATTTCTGTTTTTTTGATTAAAGATCATCTCTTACTTATTTTATTATTAGATATCATTCTTTGACGAGAACACTTTAATCTTCCCTGTTTAAAATTTCTTAATTGTTGATGTTTTGTTTTTCTTCCTTGCACACGCTGTCTCCACATAATGTAACTTTTTGGCTTCATTTGCTCTCGCATTAGGTTGATAACTTCGTGTTCTCCTAAGCCGAACTGAACTTTAATAGCGTCAAAAGTTGTTCTATCTTCCCAAGCCATTTCTATAATTCTATCTATTTGCCTATCTGTAAATTGCATTAAACAAAATCAAATTTATAGTACTCATAATATTTAATCTTCTCATCAAATAGCTTATCAAAAAAGGACTTGTTTTCTTTGAAGGTTTGATTATTTCTAAAATGGATAAATTTTCCTTGTGCATGAATACTTGAACCATTTACATTGTAAATTACTAATTGATAATAGGGAATCGACCAAGAAAATGTTTGAAGACCTTTATTAATATGTATTAATATTCCTTTCGGTCTTAATTCTATATTAGCATAATTTATACTAGAAACTTTATTGGTATATTTTGAAAGGGCAGGGCAAACTTCATCTATAATCAATCGTTTAGATCCAATACCTCTCATCTTAATGGACTGAATAAATGAAAAAGGCTTGCCTAATAATTTATTAATCATTTTAGTATTTGCTTTCGATCTATATGTCGTATCTAAAACCACCACTTAAAGATACAAAATGTTTAAGAATAAATCTATAAAGTTAAACAAAAATTAACATTTTTTATCCCGAAAATCGCAATCATGTAAATAATTAAATTACTCCCCTTTGAGCATCCTTGATCTGTCTTTTAAAGTGTGTTTTTTTAGAATTCGCTTATTCTCTTGTTGTACAATTGTATTCTTTTTCATATTCCATAATATTTCAATTGCTTTTTTCCTTGTTTCTTTTATATCTACAATTGGTCGAGGATAATTTATGCCAATTTTAAAATTATGAAACTGCTCTTCAAGAAGAGTCATAGTATACGGTTGATGAACAAAATTGATTTCCAGATTTGACAATTCTGGAACCCATTTTTTAATAAATACTCCTTCTGGATCGTGATCTATACTATTTTTTATAGGATTGTAAATCCTTAAATTATTAATACCAGTTTCTCCCGCCTGCATTTGTATTTGGGGAAAATGTATACCGGGTTCAAAATCAAGGAACATACGTGATAAATGTTTGGTAGCATCTTGCCATGGTTGCCATAGGATATGAGTGAAAAATGAAACTAACATTGCCCGCATTCTAAAGTTTAGATAACCAGTAGTATTTAAGCAACGCATACTCGCATCGATGAGTGGAAATCCTGTATTGCCATTTTCCCAAGCAGTTTGGTATGCTATAGAGACGTTTTTTTTTAATTTATGATATCCTTTATTAACACTTGCCTTTTCCATCGTATGTTCCATCTCGAATTTCTGAATAAAGTGTGCTTGCCAGCGAAGACGGGAAAGAAAAGCGCTTAATTGCCTTCTATCTCCACCATTTTCCTTAACATATTTTCCTTTTTGGTATAGCTCCCTAATGGATATGTTACCCCATGAAATGTATGGTGATAAGCGACTGCAACTAGATCTTGAAAGCTCGGGTTTAGATATATTAAATACATAATCTTTATGTCTTTTATTTAAAAAAGAGTCTGCATATTTCCAGGCCATTAAACTCCCACCTCTTTGAAAATATCGAGATTGTTCTGTTTTTAAAGAAATAGTGGTAATAATGTCCTCAAGTTTCAGTACTTCATGAATTGTTAAAAGTTGATCCTTTTCTGGATTAAAATTAAGTATATCATCATTCATGTATGCGTTCCAGCCCTCAAACCAATACTTTCTATCTTTTAGACCTCTTTTAACACCATTATTATCACTCTCTTGCCAATTTATTCGATTATTTCTGCAGTAACGAGTAAAATTTTTATCGCGTTCAAATGTAACAAGGAGTCCTGTTTCTTTATGAGAGTACACCGAATCGATGTTATATTTGGATTGTACTAAGTTGAAGGTGCTAATCACATCTGATTTTACTGTCAAAACTTTTGAATTGTAGGGAGCCAATTCTGCATTTAAGTTTTCAATAGATTGCTTTACAAAGTTCCAGTGACGATCACTGTAATGCTCGTCTTCAAGAAGAATGTTCTCAAAAATGTAAACTAAAAGTGTGCGCTTACTGGTCTTTAATGAATTATGAATTGCTTCATTGTCATTAAGCCTCAAATCCCTCTTGAGCCATACTATATTAATTCCTTCTTTTTCTATCATGTTTCAAGAGATTTAATATAATTTTTTGCTGTGCTTAAATGCTTTTCTTTTTTTGCTGAGGGCATTTTATCAAACGATCGAATAAGCATACTGAGTCTAGGATTTTTAAGAAAAAATGTTCGATGTTTGTTCATAAAATTCCAGAATAATCCGTCCCAAATTTCTTGCCATGGGCCCGCAGTGTAATTACTCATTTTCATAATATAGTTACTCCCACTTACATAAGGTTTTGTAGACATAAGTCCGCCATCAGCAAATAATGACATACCATAAACATTGGGAACCATAACCCAATCATACCCATCAACAAATAGTTCCATAAACCATTTATACACTTGATTTGGATGAAACTCGCATAACAACATAAAGTTTCCGAGCAGCATTAATCTTTCTATATGATGCACATAGCCAGTATTTAAAACTTTTTTTATTGTGACATCTATTGGAGGTATTCCAGTAGACCCATTATAGAATGACTTTGGGATATTTCTTTGGAATTGCCAAAAGTTCTTATTGCGTTGAAAGCTTCCTTTGGATTCATATACCCCGCGTATAAATTCTCTCCAACCGAGAATTTGTCTAATAAATCCTTCTACTGAATTTATTGGGATGTTATGACTTTTTGAGAAGAGTAATGCACGTTCTATAATATCTTTTGGATTTAATAGACCAACATTTAATAATGGTGAAATAAGGCTATGATTAATAATAGAATTCTCTATCAAAATTGCATCTTCGTATGCACCGAATTCTAAAAATCGCTGTTCAAGAAATTGCTCAAACCATTTATTCGCTAATTTATGGTTGATAGGATAAATGAATTCTTTTGAAATTTTACCATAGTTATCTTTAAAATTTGTTTCAACATAATGTATAGCCTCCTCATAAACATCGTTTACTTCTGGAAAGTAAATGGGAGGTGCAACTTTATGTTTTGGGAATTTCTTTCTATTCTCTTTATCGTATGTCCAATGCCCTCCAACTGGTTCACCAGCATCAATTAATATTTGTCGATCCTTTCGTTGTTTTTTATAAAAACTAGTATGAAAATATTTTTGTTTATCAGGATTAAAGAATTCAGTTAATTCAGATTTCTTATTTATAAACATTGGGGTTTCAAACCAATTAATTACAATTTTCTCTTCCCATTTCTTTATTCGCTTTTCCAACCAATTATCGGTGGGTTCAATAATATTTATGCTACTAATCTCTGATTCAACCAGATAATTAATTAAGTTTCTTATATCGCTTAACTCTTCGTTGGCGTTAATGTAATGTACAGTTTTACCTCTATTAATCAAGTAATTTTTGTAACTCCTCATGGAGGCGCGATGAAAAACTAATTTTGCTTTGTGAAATTTATATTGTGAAAAGAACAAATATTCCTCGACTAGATAAATAGAATGAGATACATCCAATAAAGGACTATTTTGAAAGAGCTGATGAGGAAATATAATAGCGACACTAGACATATTAGAATAATGAGTTTTGTAACCAGAGGTTTCGAAATGTATGTTCTGAATCGTAACGCTTGGCTTGCAATTTCACATTAAATACTCTTTCTCTTGGATCATTACCAACTCCGGCTAAATACATCCAATTTCCATAATTACTATGCACATCATAATCAACTAACATAGATTCAAAATAAGCAGCACCAATTCGCCAATCAAGATTTAATTCCTTTGTAAAATACGACGCCACATTTTGCCTGCCACGATTACTCATCCAGCCTGTTTTATTCAGTTCAATCATGTTTGCATTAATAAATGGTTCTTTTGTTTCTCCATTTACCCATTTTCTTAGGAGTTTCCAATCCGTGTTGCACGAATACGATTTGTTAAGTATTCCTTCTAATCTAAAAATGGCATTGCCATATTTTTTAGATATATATTTAAAAAAGTCTCTCCACATTAATTCAAAAATTAACCAATAAGTAGAGTCATTTTTTGTATTTTCTTTTTCAAATAATTTTAGTTCCCAGTAGATTGTTTTCGCAGATATACATCCATTCGCCAGCCAAGGAGAAAATTTTGAACTGTAGTTAACCCCTACTAAACCATTTCTTGTTTTTTTGTAAATACTGATTTTCTTGGTATCAAAAAAGTATGTTTTTAGTCGCTCTAGTGCTTTACTTTCGCCTCCCTTGAAGGGAAAAGCCGATCGATGATGTGTCTCAAAATCGTTATAACCCAAGTTATTCATATCAGGAATTTTCACACTCTTTTTTAGAAGATTGCTCGTACTTTTTTTATGGGGGAAGTGAACAGGTCGTATTTTAAGTTTTTGTTCAATTACTTTTCTAAAATTCGAAAATACATCTGGGATATTAGGAATAACTTCAAAGACATCATTTGGATGATAAAGAAACTGATCATAATAACCAAAACAAGATGTACTCTCAAGGGAATTAGTTACTTTTTTAATAACTCGTAACTCCTCTTGTGTCCATTCATTTTGATAGAAAAGAGCATCTATGCCATTAGTATTGCATATTTCTGGGATAACAAATTCTGGATGTTCATAATATACGAGCAGAGAGATATTTAGCTCTTTTAAATTTCTATTCAGATTTTTTACACTTTCGATTAAAAACTTGGCACGAAACTTTTCTGTTTTCTTGAAGCCATATATATCTTCTTTAAATTCTCTTGGATCAAAACAATACACACCAATTACCCGATCATATTCACGAGATGCTTTAGATAGTAAAATACTATCATTGACTCTTAAATTTTTAGTGAACCATATTAAGGCCTTGGTTTCTTTTTTAATTTGCATTTTTTACTACAATAAATAACATTATTCCAATTTGCTCTCCACTTTTTACGCCAATAAAATGGGCGCATACATATGGGACATATTTTTTGGGGTAAGTTCGATTTCTTAAGGACCTCCTTCCTTGAGCTATTCGTAACTAGATTAATGTGATTAAATTTAGATGTAGTTAAATAGTTCATTCAGGTTTTAAACGAAATGTTTTAGTTTATGTCTTTTATAATAGTGAGTTTTATTAAGTATTTGTTCTGCATGAACTGGTCGCAATCTTTGGACGTTGGTACCCAAAACGCTGCACTTGTTTGGGAATGGAGTAGCCATCTAATCCATTTATAGTTGCTATTTTTCCTTTGTTAAGATTAATAAAGCCATCTTCATCTAAAAGTTCTTCTCGTACATATAGTGTTTCAATTTCTCCTACCATTAAAATGGTCCCATTCCTTTTAATGGGAATCTCTTCTACGAAGTGCATACATATATGGATTGGTGATTGCAAAATGACAGGAGCATCAAAACCAACTTTGTAAGACTCTGTTAGTTCTGTAAAATCAAATTCTGAAAGTTGATCATTGTATTTGGCTGACGTATGATGTGCATCTTCTAAAAATGCTTCTGCGATAGGATTGATGGTATAAATCCCTGTACTTTTGATGTTTTTGTACGTATTCCTTGGAACAGTTGTGGGTCTTAAAATAAAGCCTAATAATGCTGGATTTGATCCTAAATGTATAATCGAACTAAAAACTGCTGCATTGGTAATTCCTTCTTTAGATTTAGTACCAATTAAGTTGGCAGATTTATAACCTGAGCAACTATTTATAAGATTAATACGATATAAATAATCTAATTGGTCGATGTCTCTATTTTTGAAGGTTTTCATGCTTCAAGTTTTTAAAATTATTTATTCGTATATGCTTTGATTTAAGATCGAACATCAGATTATATAACCCAAAAAATGTCCTATTTATGTATATAAAATGCTTTGACCCTCTGTTGCCATTCATTTTCCTTAACTCAGAATTTTTACTATACCTTTCACCGAGCTCTGATATTTTTCCAAAAAATAAAGCGTCAGAAAAATCAAATACGTCATTGTGAAATGGTTGGGTAAAGAGGCTAAGCATCTCATAGAACATTTCGCTGAAAAATTCAATTTCGTTCTTAGAGTCATCTGGTCTTAATATTTCTAATTCATATAATTTATCTTTAAATATTGATGGATTTTCAATATTTTCCTTTTGGGCTAGCTCAAAATAGGGCTTGTAAAAAGACATGGGTACTTCTTTCATGCATCCAAAATCAATAGCAATCAATTCGTCATTCTTAGAAATTAAAAAATTACCAGGATGTGGATCGGCATGTACTTTTTTAAGAATATGCATTTGATACATATAAAAATCCCATAAGGCTTGACCGAGCTTATTTGCAACTTTTTCGTCGGTATTGTGAGCAATAAATTCAGATAAATGTTCACCTTCCATCCAATCCATAGTTATGATTCTATCAGATGACAGTGTTTTGTAATATTGTGGAAACTTTAAATTAGGGATATGACTGCAAGCTTGAACTACTGCATTACTCTGCTCTACTTCTAATTCGTAGTCTGTTTCCTCAATGAGTTTATTTTCAACTTCCTTGAAATATTTATCAGAATCCTTCCCTCTTATATTGAAAAGCTTAATTGCCAATGGTTTTACCATCGTTAGATCAGAGGAAATACTCTCAGCAACACCAGGATATTGAATTTTTACAGCGTAATTCTTTCCAGATTTTGTTGCTTTATGCACTTGACCAATGCTTGCAGCATTGATGGAGCTAGCATCAAAAGTGTCGAACAACTCATCAGGATATTTTCCAAAGTAATTTTTAAATGTTTTTAAAACCAATGCAGCCGATAATGGAGGAACAGAAAACTGTGACAAGGAAAATTTTTCGACATATGCCTGAGGTAGCATACTTTTTTCCATACTGAGCATCTGAGCAACTTTTAAAGCACTTCCTTTAAGTTTTTTTAAGCCATCATATATATCCTCCGCATTATTTTTATTTAAGCGTTCTTTTGCTGCCTCTTCTGAGTTGACGAGTTTGTCACTGTAATATTTGATATAGTTCACACCAACTTTAGCTCCTGTTTGTACAAGTTTTGAAGCACGTTGGATTTTTGTAGTTGGGATCTTATCTATGGTTTTCATCTAGTTCATGTGAATTTTTTCCTTGAATAAAAACTTTCCTAAATCAACTAAGCTGTGGAATGGTGATATATTGATAATATCAAAGCTTGCATTTACTGACTTTTCGATGAAAATATCAGTTTTTTCAAAAGATGAAGAGTTATCGTCTAACCAAAATTTCATCGTAATAACAAGTTGTAACCATGCGGTTTCTTGAATGGTTTTATCTTGAATCTTTTGAAGTGTTTCTTGATTTAAATCTACAGTTGAAATATCGAGTTCATCTATGTAATTTGCGAACTTTTGTCTCAATTGGGATAAGGACTTTAATGAATTTACTTTTTCCTTATTTCTATTTAGCATAAAGTTTACGAAGCTTCTATTCGCAGTTAGATTTTCAAAAAATGTAAAGTAAAAACTTAAAAGTTTGTTTCTTGAATCAAAATTTTTGTAATCTTCACTTTTGTCAAGAACTTTTATAGTGTTTTCGAAAAATGTTGCAAATATATCTTGTTCTAAAGCATTAAAATTCCCAAAGAACATATAGAATTCAGACTCCTCAAAGTTATTTTTTTTCGCAAAGCTGTAAACAGAATTGGGTTGCATGTTATTCTCCAGTACATAATTCATGTAAAGAGAGATAATCTCTTCTCGGTTTATTTTTTTCTTTTTCGCCATGATAAATTTTTTCTTAAACAAATTTACAAAATGTTTAATAAAAAGATTAAAAGATTAAACAAAAATTAACAAAGCATATCGCAATAATCTTCTTCTCCGTGCTTATACGTTTTAAAGGGTATTGTTTAAATTGTTATTGACAAACAATCATGTAAATTTGTTTTGATTACTAGAGTTATCCCTTTTAATTTGCATTTATATCCAAATTATTTATAAATGAAAACCAAGAAACTCAGTTTTTTAGATTCTTATCTAACATTATGGATTTTTATTGCAATGGCAATTGGAGTTGCGTCAGGGTACTTTTTTCCATCTTATGCTCGGATTATTGAATCATATAGTAGTGGGACTACTAATATTCCAATAGCAATTGGACTAATATTAATGATGTATCCACCTTTGGCTAAGGTTAATTATGGCTTATTACCCAAAGTATTTAAGAATGTTAAGATCCTTTCAATTTCTCTTTTTTTAAACTGGATAGTAGGTCCAATTTTAATGTTTGTTCTCGCATTACTCTTTTTACAGGATCACCCGGATTATATGGTTGGTTTAATATTGATAGGTTTGGCTCGTTGCATTGCGATGGTTTTAGTTTGGAATGATCTGGCTGAGGGAAGTAGTGAATATGGGGCAGGATTAGTTGCCCTTAATAGTATATTTCAAGTATTTGCCTATAGTTTTTATGCATGGTTATTTATTACCAAGCTTCCACCTCTTTTTGGTTTTGAAGGCGCAATTGTAGACATATCAATAATTACAATTGCAGAAAGCGTTGCAATTTACTTGGGAATTCCTTTCCTAGCTGGAATTTTAAGTCGACTGTTTTTGGTTAAATGGAAAGGTGAGGAATGGTATAATAAGAAGTTCATACCTGCTATTTCACCAATAACATTAATAGCATTACTATTTACTATCGTTTTAATGTTTTCTTTAAAAGGTGAATTGATCATTGAAATTCCAATGGACGTTCTTATAATTGCTATTCCATTGCTTATATATTTTACTCTCATGTTTTTAATTGGCTTTTTTGTATCAAAGGCAATGGGAGCCACTTATGATAAGAATGCGGCTATCGCTTTTACCGCTTCGGGTAATAATTTTGAATTAGCCATAGCAGTATCGATAGCAGTATTTGGACTTAATTCTGGACAGGCATTCACAGGAGTAATAGGTCCTCTTGTTGAGGTCCCAGCTTTAATTTTATTAGTAAGGGTTGCCTTCTGGTTGCGAAAAAAGTATTATTTAAAAGCATAGTTTTTTAAGTGTTTGTTAACAGATTAAGGAAATGGTTTATGTAATTTTAGACACTTAATTAAAACAATCATCAAAACAAGTACTACAATGAAAAAATTATTCTTATCAGTAATGGCAATTGCTATGTCATTTGCTTTAAATGCCCAAATACAAACACCAGCACCTAGTCCTGCTGCTAAAATTGAACAAACAGTTGGTTTAACTGAAGTTTCTGTCGAATACTCTCGACCAGCAATGCGTGGGCGTGTTATTTTTGGAGATCTTGTTCCTTATGGAAAAATTTGGAGAACAGGAGCTAATATGAGAACTAAAGTTACCTTTAGTGATGATGTAACTGTTGGTGGATCTGCATTAAAAGCTGGTTCGTATGCACTCTTAACCATTCCTCAAGCAGACAAATGGGAAGTGATCTTTTATACAGAATATCAGGCTGGTGGAGCACCTGCTACATTAGATGATAGTAAAGTTGCTGCTAGAGTAATGGCAGATGTAATACCAATGCCAATGGATATTGATTCATTTACCATTTCTATTGACGATTTAACTAGCAGTTCTGCAGTTCTTGGTATAATGTGGGAAAAGGCATACATAGGTGTTGAGTTTAAAGTTCCTACAGATAAAAAAGTTGCTGCAAACATTAACAGAGTTATGAGTGGACCTGGATTTAATGACTATTATGGAGCTGCTACGTATTACCTAGCTGAAGGAAAGGATATTACTCAAGCTAAGAAGTGGATAGACAAAGCTATGGCTATGAATGAGAATCCTCGTTTCTGGCAACTAAGACAGCAGTCATTAATTTATGCTGCTGCAGGAGATAAAAAAGGAGCTATTGAGTTAGCTAAAAAATCGCTTGCAGATGCTGAAAAGGCGGGAAATGCTGATTATATAAAAATGAACAAGGACTCTTTGAAAGAGTGGATGAAATAATTCGTCTATCAATAGACAAAATAAAAGGCGCAACTATTAGTTGCGCCTTTTTTATGATTTAAATCCTTTATTAAATAATCGTATAGGTTACAAAACCCAATAGACCTGAAAGTATAGCTAAGGACAATTTATCCTTTCTATTTGCAGAATTAAACGAAAGTAGTAATGCAATGAATATAACAATAACGCATCCTACAAAATTTAACCACAAATAAGGCAGATTGATATAGTCAAACCTATTTAGAAAGAATAGCGCTATTACGATCGCTTGTGTAATCAAAGCAGCAAGGAAGACTGCGTTTGATCGAACTTGTTTAAAGAAGAAGGCGATAAGGAAAATACCAAGCACATTTCCATAAAAAATTGAACCGATAATATTTACAAGCTCAATCAAATTTTCGGCCAAATAAGCTACACATGCAATTAAAATAGCTAAAATCCCCCAAGCAAAGGTAAACCACTTTGCAGCTTTTACATAGTGTTTTTCATCTTTGCTTTCTCGTAAATTCCTTCTATACAAATCTATTGTAGTAGTCGATGCTAATGCGTTTAATTCACTCGCAGTACTAGACATAGCAGCACTTAAAATTACAGCTAGAAGTAAACCAATAAGACCACGTGGTAAATTGTTAAGTATAAAATGGATAAATACATAATCCTTGTCATTAGATTCAACTGACAAGTTTTGTTCTTCAGATACCTTTGCAATAAGTGCTTTTGCAGCATCCCTATTTGCTCTATCAGCTTTGTTGGCATCAATTAATTCTTGAGCATTATTGCTATTTGAATCTTCAAGGTATTGCGCAATTGATGCTTGCTTGTTTATAAAGATATCTTCTTGTTTTTTTTCCAATGCAGCATATTTTTCAACATATTGAGAATTGTTAATTGCCTTTTTAGCTTCAGGATTAAAATTTAAAGGAGATGCATTAAATTGGTAAAACATAAATACCATTACACCAATTAACAAAATAAAGAATTGCATAGGTACTTTAAATAACCCATTAAATATTAAACCTAGCTGCATTTCTTTCATAGATTTCCCAGAAAGATAACGTTGTACTTGACTTTGATCTGTGCCAAAATAAGAGAGTGCTAAAAAAGTACCACCTATAATTCCGCTCCAAAAGGTATAACGATTGTCTAAACTGAAAGAAAAATCTAGAATATCCATCTTCCCACTGGCTCCAGCAATATCTAATGCTTTTGAAAAGGTTATGTCTTGAGGTAATGCATTTAAAATAATAAAGAAAGCTATAATCATTCCTGTAAAAATCACTACCATCTGGTACTTTTGTGTAACACTTACAGCTTTTGTTCCTCCCGAAACGGTATAGATAATTACCAGAATTCCTATAATGATGTTTAACATTGTTAGGTTCCAGCCTAGAACAGCAGATAATACAATCGCTGGGGCAAAAATGGTAATTCCCGCAGCAAGACCACGCTGAATTAAAAACAAGATAGCCGCCAGACTTCGGGTTTTAAGATCAAAGCGACGCTCAAGATATTCGTAAGCTGTATATACCTTTAACTTATGGTATAATGGGATGAATATCATACAAATAACAACCATAGCAATTGGGACTCCAAAGTAAAATTGCACGAATCCCATTCCGTCGTGAAACGCTTGTCCTGGTGTAGATAAAAAGGTTATAGCACTTGCTTGTGTAGCCATAACCGATAGGCCAATTGTCCACCATTTGGCGTCTCCACCACCTCTAATGTAATCTTGAACATTTTTTCTACCTCTGGTCTTCCAGGTACCATAACCAACAATGGCTAGTAATGTAAATGCTAATACAATCCAGTCTAATGTTTGCATATTAAGCGAAAATTTTCATTAAAAAATAAAACAATAGGATGTAGACGGCATTAGCGACCAAAACTAAAGTATAGGATTTATTCCATCGGTTTTTGGGTGTGGACTTTTTGTTCATATTAATCAGTAAGTTTTTTGTTAAGATTGATATTGTCCTTTCCGATGGAGAGCATGTTTGCAAATAATCTATAAGCTCCTGAGACTCCAGCAGGGAATTCTCTAAAGAAGCTCAATCCTGTATAGATGTAATGTCCTTTTCCGTATTTTGCCACTAGCAAACTTCCTTCTTTCGCTGTTTCTCCTTTATCATTAAGAGAAAGAAGTGGAGTGAATTCACTTCCCCATTCATTCGGGAAGTAGAGACCACGTTCTTGAGTCCATCCTTCAAAATCTTTAGTAGTGATTTTATTTGGGAAGTTCATCAACTCATGATTAGAATTCAAAATTCTTACCTCGGCATTTTCATCTGTAACCCGATCTCTCGAAAGTTTTAAATCGTAAGGAGCAAGGTTATCTACTTTCACTCTGCGGCTAGTGTTATATTGCACGATCATATTTCCTCCCTTTTCAACAAAATCAAATAGAATGTCTTGCTTGAACTTAAGTTCGTCAATGATATTATAAGCTCTAATACCTACTACAACAGCATCGAATCTTTCTAAATTTTCTGGAGTGATCTCTTCTGGATTTATTCTTATAACATTGTAACCAATTTGTTGTAAGCTTTCAGGAACCACATCACCAGCACCTTCTATATAAGCAATATTTTCGCCTCGCTTTTGAATATCGAGACGCACAATTTTACTCTCACTTGGCAGTAATACTGTTTGATACGGAATATGAGCATAATCAATTTCTACCAGCTCTTTCGAATATACTTTACTGCCAATAGTTACCTTCGGTACTATATACCCTTCACTCTGAAATTTTGGTGGAATTACAGTAAATACTACTTTTTGTTCTTCTCCTTTTAATTTTAAAGCTATTTGTTGATCTTGTGGGTAAACATTCCATCCTTCAGGATGGTCTAAGCCAATTGTTCCGCTAATGTTATCGCGTCCAGCTTTTACTGTAATTTCTATTTCTTTTTGTTGATCATTCTCAAAAATAAATACCTTATCGCTTATAGATGCTGAAACTTCAGGGATAACCTCGAAGGGTCTGTATAGCTCTCCTTTATCAGGTTGAGAATAGCGGTAAACTACTTCTTTTGTAATGGTTATTGGAGTGTTATTGATTACTAAATTGAAATCTACAGTAACTCCACGAGGTGTTTCAGGTTTACCAACTAATAAAGGATCATCTACATGATACATGCCAAGAGTACCTTTTTCTTCTAACCAATATGGTGTAGTGGTTGAAATATCAATCGGAAGATTTAATTCTTCAGAATAATTGTTCTTAACATTAGATAATAGCTTTTGATTTTTCCCAATCAATGTTTCTTGGGCAGAGATACCAATTGATTCAAGATCAATAACTGCATTACTTCTGTTTAAAGCTTCAATATTGATAGTAATTTTGTTCCCAGGACTTGAAGTAGGTGTGTTAGCTGAAGCTTCCAAGTATAGCCCTGTGCAAGCTTCTATAATTGATTTTAACTCTTTGGTTTTTATTATTTTCCAGTGTTTATTTTCAAGTTTTTGAATAAGTGAAAATGCCTCAATCAATTCTGGCAAATGCACTGAAGGATCTCTAAAATTAAAGTTGCTTTCAACCTTATTTAAAATATCGCCAATAGCTTTACCTCCTTTAACACGATTCCATGAAACATCAATGCCTGAGAAGATATCTTTTTCATCTTCTGGAAAATCTCCTTTTAAAAATTCAATGTACTCTTGCTGACTTCCTCTTGTAGTTAATCTACCAAATCCTTGACATAAATGTTGACTGCTTGCCATAGATGCGAGCTCATTATTAGAAAGTCCCTTTTGTGGATAATATACACCAACATCTAAGCTTAGCATATTACTTTTATCTGCTTTTCTAAAGTTTTCTTGACTTCCGTAAAACCACCAGCCTGTATTAAAGAATAGTCGACGTGGCTGCCAAACGCTTGTATGTTTAAGTTGTTCTGGGTATTGTGAAGCGTCCCCAACCATGTCAAAAGCTTCCATACTTAACATGGCAGAACCTGTATGGTGACCATGAGTTGTTCCAGGATTTCTATGATTAAAACGATTGATGATTACATCTGGTTTAAATTGACGAATAGTCCAAATCACATCACCTAGAACTTTTTCTTTATCCCAAATTGCAAAGGTTTCGTCGGGATGTTTAGAATAACCAAAATCATTTGCCCTCGTAAAACGTTGTTCACCACCATCAACTCTTCTTGCAGCCAATAACTCTTGGGTTCGAATAACACCTAGCAGCTCTCTAATTTCTGGGCCAATTAAGTTTTGACCACCATCACCACGTGTTAGAGAAAGGTATGCTGTTCTTGCTTTAACTTGATTAGCCATATAGGCAATAAGACGCGTATTTTCATCATCCGGATGCGCTGCAACATACAATACTGAACCTAGAACATTTAATTTTTGAACAGCCTCATAAATCTCAGAAGCATTAGGTTTTTTCGGTTGTTGAGCAGAAAGGTTAATTGAGAAAATTATAGCAAAGACAATTGCTAACTTTATTTTATGCATGGTTATATGGGTTTGCTAGAAATCAAATATATGAAAGAAACCATGCCTTAAGTGTGGTTTTAATCTTTCTTTAACGAATTGTTGAGAGGTTGGAATAATTATTTGTCGAAAGCATCCTTTTCAACGAGAGTAACTGCTTTTTGTAGAATTAGGTTATTCGGATATGTCATCAGATCACCATTACCTAATCTTATATGAATTTGAAATGATCTAATATCTTCTATAACACCAATGACTTCGTGCTCTTTGTCGTGAACATGAATTTTATCTCCAATCTTATAAGGAAAGGAAAAGAACATTACAATGCCAGAAGTGACATTACTCAAAATGGACCAATTGGCAAATAGCGTAATCCCTAAAATGGCAAATACCGATGAAAATAATACCACAAGATCATCAACACCAACACCTACAATAAATGCCTCAATTAGTAAGGCAATAAGTAAAAATGTTGCTGTTATATATCTTCCAACTAACTTAATACGACCTTTGTTTTTACGTTTTGATTTGCCCAAACGTCGCACTAATACATTAGCTATGAATTGAATAATAAACAGAACACCAAATACTATAATGGTGTTAATGATTTCATCTTGATATGTGTAGAAAAAATTGTTCATTGGTTATGGTTGCACAAAGATACTCACTTTATATATCTAAAAAGTTAAGAAACTATTTCATTTAAAGTTTTATAAACCAAATGAGTTGGCAGCCCCATAACATTAAAATAAGAACCTTCAAGTTTGGTGACAGCAGTTAAACCAATCCATTCTTGAATACCATAAGCGCCCGCTTTATCCATTGGTTTGTAGTTGTTAATGTAATACCAAATTTCATCATCACTGAGCTCTTTAAAGGTAACCTTTGTAATGGAATGAACCGTTTTTTGAGAATTCAATGTTTTAAAACAAACCGAAGTAATTACCTCATGTGTTTGTCCACTCATTGATTGAATCATATCAAAGGCCTCTTGTTCATTTTTCGGTTTTCCTAATGCTTTGTTTTCATGCCAAACAATAGTGTCACTCGTAATTAATAGATCGTTCTCTTTTAATGATTTTTCGAAAGGTAAAGACTTTAATTGCGCCAGATAATTACAAATTTCAAAATGCTTCAAACGTTCGGGATATTCTTCCTTTACAGGTTTAAGAATAATCTCGAAATCTAGTCCTAGATCTTTAAAGAACTGCTGTCTCCTGGGAGATCCAGAAGCTAATATTATGTTGTATTCTCTTATTTTGTCGTTAAGCATTACTAATTATAAGTGGGTACATTAACAAAGATAGTATACCAAATAACATGATAAGCTTTAATAATTGAGATATATAGTTGTAATCTTTTTTTCTTTCGGCAGTATATAATTTTATTGAAATATAGATCATTGGTGCTACTACAAACAGAAGGAGGTAACCCATTACTAGTTCATACTTATATAAGCTGTCAACAATAATGTAGATCATTCCAAAAATTGGTACAAGTGATAATGCAAAAGCAATAATAGTTGTGCGCTCTCTACCAATCACTATTGGAAGTGTCTTCATATTAGCTTTATAATCACCGTTTATGTCTTCAATATCTTTTACAATTTCTCTAATGAGGTTGAGAAAAAAAGCAAAACCACTGTAAATAAGTAGAATTTGAAAAATACCAATGTGTACATCGTTATTTGTAGGTGAGAAATTAGGAATCAGATCAAAGAGGCCAACAATTAGGATGCTGATTGCAATCATAATTGAAATAATAAGGTTTCCAATTATTATTAAATATTTCAAGTATGTAGAATACACGTAGAGTAGGGCAGAAATGATAACGAATAAAGTAGCAAAACCACTATTATTAATACCATTTGCTAAATAAAACCCAATACCAACTCCAATAATATTAAAGATAATAAATAGGTTAAAAGCAGCTTTCTCCGAGATATGTTTACCTACAATTACTTTATTTGGTTTGTTAACTGAATCGGTTTCTACATCGTAAATATCGTTGATAATGTTTCCTGCCGCAGCAATAAAAAGAGTGGCAAGAAGTAATAACGTAAATTGAAAATCACTTAACGTAATAGTTGCTTCAAATGAAGGAAACAAAGCATATTTTATTAATGATTGTACTAAAGCTATAAGTAATAGATTCTTCCAACGAACAAGATTTAAAAAGTCTATCATAATTTTAACGACTCATGATACTTTTTATAAGATCGATAACAAAATAGCTTATAGGTATAGCAATAATAATTGTAATAATTAATGCTTTTTTAGTTCTTAATTTGTCGGCAGATCTAATTTTGTTTTTTATTGCTTCTTTTTCTTCAGCAGATAGTGTTTTATGTAAGAATTCTACTTTGTAGTGAAGGTGCGCTTCGTAATCTAGTTTTTCTTTAACTTCTGAAAAAGGTCTTTTAGAATGTCTGTTAAATACACTTTGTACATTACCAAAGCCAATATAACCAAATCCGGTACTATGTCTTCTACCTCCTCTTTTCAATTAATCGTATTTGGCGTCAAAATTAGCTTCCCACTTTTCTTGTACTTTAAGTACTTGTTCAATGACATCTCTAACAGCTCCTTTTCCTCCATTTTTATGAGAAATATAGTAAGAGATTGCTTTAATTTCTGGAGCAGCATCTTGCGGGCAGCAAGGTAGACCTACAAGCCTCATGGCAGGAAGATCTGGAATATCATCTCCCATATACAGCACGTTCCTTGTGTTAATGCCATATATATCTAAATATTCATCGAGTTGTTCAATCTTATTATTTGCACCTAGATAAATATCAGTAACTCCAAGACCTCTTAATCTAACTCTAACCCCTTCATTAGAACCACCAGAAATTACACATACATTAAAACCTTTGTCAACAGCAGTTTTTATAGCATAACCATCTTTGATGTTCATTTTTCTTAGCATCTCTCCAGATGTAGTAACAGTAACTGTTCCGTCTGTTAATACACCATCCACATCAAAAATAAATGTGGTAATGTGCTCTAGATGTTCTTTATAACTTTTTGCCATGGGTTAGTTTTATAGATTTTGTCATTAATTCATAAATGTCCTTATGAATATCTTTTTCAAGCATTTTCAGGTGCTTTTTTATTGTCTTTCTATCGTTACGTTTAGCTGGACCAGTTTGTGCCATATAAGGTGAAAGCGTCTCAATTTTATTAGCTGTTTCCTTTATAAGTGGTTTTAGAATATTGAAATCAACACTTTTAGATTCTGTTATTTCATGACCAACTCTGTATAACTGATTTGCAAAGTTGTTTACAAATACAGCAGCTAAATGAAGCGAACTACGTTGCTCTGAGTTCACACGATAGTACTTACAATTTAAAGCTTCGGCTAAATTCTTTAAAATCTGAAGATCTTCTTTTTTTCCGGTTTCAATGCAGATAGGCACCTCAGAAAAATCAAGATCTTGATCTTTGGTAAATGTTTGAAGTGGATAAAAAACACCCCTTCTATTTTTTTTATTAAGTGTATGTAAGCCAATTGCTCCAGAAGTATGAACTATAAATCTATCAGAAAAAGGGAGTTCCTCAGAAATAGATTGAATAGCATCATCTGTTACCGCAATAATATAAATATCTGCTTCTTTTAGATTATTAATATCATTAGTAATTTCAACAACATTCTGATAAGAATGTAATTTAGAGATATCTCTGTTGTACCATTGTTGTATGGTTATATTATGAGCTTTATTCAAAGCTTTAAACAAATGTGAAGCCACATTACCTGCACCAATAAGAATAATGGATAACATTTTGCTAAAATATACAAGTTCTTTATGATTTAAAAGTAACTAGAAGTATCTTTACCTTCTGTGGCAAGAAAAGAAATTAAGAATAGGAAGGATGTTTATCTTTTGGTGTCCTCTTTCTATAAAAAAGTTAGAGTAGATGACACTTTAGGACCTTTCTTTAACAAGATAGAAGATTGGGATGAACATCTAGAAAAGCTTACCACCTTCTGGGAGTCCAGTTTGTTTTTACAAACGAAGTACTTTGGAGATCCATTAATGGCACACGTAAATACTGATGCCAATTTTGGAAATAAAATATCAGAGTTTCACTTTGGCATTTGGTTAAATCTATGGTATCAAACCATTGATGATTTGTTTGAAGGCGAAGTGGCAGACAATGCAAAAAGAAGAGCTAGAAAAATGGGAACTTTTTTATACTTGAAGATTTTTGAAGCACGACAAAACTCAAAGCCATAATTACTTGTTAAAAGATATTTTGTGAAGCACTCTTTATAAAGAAAAACACTAAATTTGCAGGATTAAAATTTAAAGCTTGCTCATGCTTAAAAAATTTACCAAAATTCTCTTCTCTACGAGACTTACCGCTGTTCTATTTGTTGTATTTGCCTTAGCAATGGCAATTGGTACTTTTATGGATTCCGGACAAGAAACCTCACCAACTCCGTATTCAAGAACACTTATATATAATGCTTGGTGGTTTGAGGCCATCATGGTTCTTTTTATGATCAATTTTGTTGGGAATATTTTCCGATACAGATTGTTGCGAAAAGAAAAATGGGCAACTCTAATTTTACACTTAGCTTTCATCTTTATTTTATTAGGAGCTTTTATCACGAGGTATATAAGCTTTGAAGGAATGATGGCCATTCGTGAAGGAGCAACCGAAAATACTTTTCTTTCACAAAAGACATATCTAACAGTTTATGTTGATGGAGATTACGAAGTAAATGGGCAACAGCAGCGTCGTGTATTACAGTTTGAAACTGATTTTTCTCCAAGATTAAACAATAGCTTTTCTCAAAAATCAGATTATAACAAACAGGATATATTTATAGAACTGGAAGATTTTATTGCTGGAGCTGAAAAAGATATTGTACCGGACGAATCGGGAGAAAATTATTTAAAAGTTGTTGAAGCTGGAGCAGGTGGAGCCCATAATCACTTTTTGAAAGAAGGTCAGGTACAAAGTATACATAATGTATTGTATGCACTTAATAAACCAACTGAAGGAGCTATCAATATTACGTTTACAGATTCTACCTTAACTATAGAGTCTCCTTTTGATGGTGAGTATATGACCATGGCAACAGGAGCTCAAGGAAGACTGATAAAGGACAGTATTCAACCTCTATATTTACGTTCAAGATATGTTATTGGTAATCGTTCATTAGTGTTTCCAAAACCTGTAACGAAAGGTGTTTTTGATGTAGTGAAAAAATCGGAGATGCTTAGAGGTGATGAAGATGGTTTATCAATAAAAGTATCAACAGGAGGTGAATCTAAGAGTATTAAATTACTTGGTGGAATGGGAAGCAACAATGCTTTTGTACAAGATAGTGTTGGAGGATTGAACTTTGCCATGAAGTATGGTTCTAAAGTCTTAGAGCTACCTTTCAATGTTAAGCTTAACGATTTTATTGCTGAACGCTATCCTGGAACCGAAAACAGTTTCTCTGCGTTTAAGAGTAAGGTGACAGTATTAGATAATGAAGGAGATTTTGATTTTGATATTTACATGAACAACATCTTAAATCATAAAGGATATAGATTCTTTCAATCTTCATTCGATCCTGATGAAAAGGGAACTATTCTTTCTGTAAATCATGATTTCTGGGGAACCAATATCACCTACTTAGGTTATTTCTTATTGTATTTTGGATTGATGGCTATTTTGTTTGCTAAACATACAAGATTTGATGATCTGCGAAAGTACCTAAGAAAGATTAAAGCAAAGAAAGATAAGATCATAACAATTCTGTTTGTTGCTTTTACGGTTTCCTTAAATGCACAAGAGTCTCAAAATGATAATGAAGACCACTCTCATAACGCCGTAACTAAAGCTCAGGTAGATTCTATTCTAAGATCTAATATGACTCCTGAAAAGGAAGCTGCTAAGTTTGGAAGACTTGTTATTCAAGATTTGGATGGACGTATGAAACCTGTAAATACTTATGCTTCAGAATTATTACGAAAGTTAAGCAAGTACGATACTTACGAAGAGTTTGATGCTAATCAAGCATTCTTATCAATGCAGGAAAGTCCGTTTTTATGGTACAATGTTCCGGTCATCTATTTAAAGATGAAAAAGGCAGACACCATACGGTCGTTAATTGGTCTTGACAAGTCTGAAAAGTATGCTACTCTGGCGCATTTCTTTACGGATAGAGGAGAATATAAGCTTGGACCTTATATGAATGAGGTGTATCGTGCACAAATACCAACTGCTATTCAGAAAGAGTTTAGAGAAGCTGATCAAAGAGTTAATTTACTTTACAACACCTTAGAGGGAAGTAATTTTAGGATCTTCCCTATCCCAGATGACGAAAATAATACTTGGACTTCTGCAGTTAGTTATAGACTTAACAGAGAAATAGTTAATGATTCACTTTACGGAAACTTCATTAATACTGGTTTCAAGGCTTATTTATTTATGTTGAATGAGGCTAAGAAGTCTGGAAACTTTTCTGAAAGTGATAAACTACTTGAAGCTCTTAAAAAAACGCAACAGAAGTATGGTGAAGAAGTCATGCTAAGTGACGAGAAAGTAGACACTGAAATTACCTACAATAAATACGATATTTTTAAGAAACTTTTTAGCTGGTATATGTATGCTGGTACTTTGATGTTTATTTTACTCATTGTACAGATTTTTAGGAATAGAAGCAAAGCTATAGATACTTCTATAAAAGTATTTAAGGTTATCATTATAGGGCTTTTCGTGTTACATACTGCAGGATTAATTGCACGCTGGTATATTTCTGGTCATGCCCCATGGAGTGATGCGTACGAGTCCATGATTTACGTAGCTTGGGCGACAATGTTATTCGGATTAATATTTGGAAGAAAGAATGACATCACCATTGCGGCAACTGCCTTTGTAGTTTCTATGATCTTAATGATTGCTCACTGGAACTGGATGGATCCTTCTATTGGTAACTTGCAACCTGTTTTAAATAGCTACTGGTTAATGATTCATGTCGCCATAATTGTTGGTAGTTATGGCCCTTTTGCACTAGGTATGATTTTGGGAGTAGTATCTCTTTTCTTAATGATACTTACCAATAGTAATAATAAAGCAATAATGGATTTAAATATTAAGGAGTTAACCGTTATAAATGAAATGGCTCTAACTGTTGGTCTAGCAATGCTTACTATTGGAAACTTTCTTGGCGGCATGTGGGCTAATGAAAGCTGGGGACGTTATTGGGGATGGGATCCTAAAGAAACCTGGGCATTAATTAGTATTATGGTTTACGCTTTTGTTATTCATATGCGATTGGTACCTGGACTGAGAGGAAGATTTGGATTTAACTTAGCATCGATTATTGCGTTTGCAAGTATTTTAATGACATATTTTGGTGTAAATTTCTATTTGGCAGGACTTCATTCATATGCCAAAGATGACCAAGAAATAAGTGTTTATTATATTCTTACAGCAGTTTTAATTGTGTCATTATTAGCATTCTTTTCTTATCGAAAGTATCGTAAATACTACAGAAAATAATGATTCTTGTTTGAGGTAGGTTTTAAATTCTAAATTTTAGTAACTTAGAATACAAAATTTACAGAATGAATTTGTTAAAAAAACTTGGCACTCCTTATCTAGTTATGCTAGTATTGTGTGCAATAATAATTATTGTTGCAGAATACCTGTTTTTGATTGGAGAACAGCTTCACGGTATTTTTATAGGGCTATGGGCTCCTATGCTTCTTGGATTATTAATTTTATTTAAAATGATAAGTAATGGAAGCAAATGATATAGTTCTATATTTTTCGTTTTTTGTTGCTTTTTGTGTTGTTGTTTGGGCAGTAGTTATAATAAGAGCATATGACAAAATTGACAAAGACTAATTTTTTTAATAAATATTTATGGTCGTTGCCATTAATTGGTTTTACCACCATTTTATTCCTACTATTATTTGGTTGTAACTCTGGGTTAAAACCTGAGGATGTAAAAATAAATACTGCACAAGGACTTTCACTTCTTAATAAACCTCTCATTCGACCTCAAGTTGATTTAGCACGAGATTCACTGCACATAGCCAATTATTTGGAGGCACTCGAAAATTATGAGAATAATAAAGAATGGGCTGATAATATTGTTTGGTTAGGAAGAAGAGTTGCATACTTAGGAGATTATAAAAGAGCAATCGAGCTTTTTACTGAAGGAGTAAATAAGTTTCCTGATGATCCACAATTTTTACGTCATAGAGGACATCGTTATATAAGTACAAGACAAATAGATGACGCTATAGAAGATTTTGAAAAAGCTGCCGAAATGATCAAAGGAACCGAAGATATAATTGAGCCAGACGGTATTCCAAATAGGCTAAATCAGCCAGTTTCAAGTTTACATACCAATATCTATTATCATTTAGGACTTGCCTATTACATAAAGGGAGATTTTAAGGCTGCTTTAAAGGCATTTAGTGATTGTTTAGATGCTTCAAAAAATGATGATATGCAAGTTGCTACAAGGCATTGGTTATATATGATATTGAATAGATTAGATAGGAAAGAAGTTGCTAACATTATTTTAGAACCTGTTTATGAAAACATGAATATCATTGAAAATGTGGCATATCATGAGCTACTTTTATTTTATAAAGGCTTGCGTACCGAAAAAGGCTTGCTTAAAGAAAATAATGGAGCTATTGGTGCTAATGAGGCTACACAATATGGAGTAGCTAATTGGTATTATTATAATGATGATACTGAAAGAGCAATGCACATGTTTAATGATATTTTAAAGAATGGTAATTGGTCTTCGTTTGGATATATTACAGCAGAAGCTGATCTTTCAAGAAGTAATGAGTAATTTGCTTTTTAGAATATTTTCGCCATATTTGTATCTATGATTGTTTAAGAAACCCTCCGATTTATCGATAATACATCGATCCTTTAAAAGGTCAAAACATTTCTGTTTTGGCTAAATTTCATTTTCAAATAATCAATTTACATGTTATCAAATATTCCCTCAATCAAACAATTATTCAAATATTTTAAAATCGCTGTTTCTGGGAAAGAGCAGGAGTTTACCTCTGGTAGTATTCGTCGTGCAGTGTTTATGCTTTCTATACCAATGATTCTGGAGATGCTCATGGAGTCTATCTTTGCCATCGTTGATATTTTCTATGTTTCTCGGGTAAGTGTTAATGCAGTGGCAACTATTGGTTTGACTGAATCTGTGGTAACACTTATTTATGCTATAGCTATTGGTTTAAGTATGGCAGCTACAGCAGTTGTTGCGCGTAGAGTAGGAGAAAAAGACCTAAAAGGGGCTTCGCAAGCAACGGTGCAAGTAATAATCCTAGGTGTTGGAGTTGCTGCAATAATAAGTGTCATAGGAATATTATATCCCAAGGAAATTCTAGCATTAATGGGAGCGGAATCAGATCTTATAGCTGAAGGATATGGCTATACTCAAGTATTACTAGGTGGTAATGTTACCATAATGCTTTTGTTTTTGATCAATGCTGTATTTAGAGGAGCTGGAAACGCTTCTATTGCTATGTGGACGCTAGTGCTTTCTAACGGATTGAATATTATTCTGGATCCAATGTTTATTTTTGGGTTTGGTCCAATTCCAGAATTTGGAGTACAAGGAGCCGCAATTGCTACAACTATTGGTAGAGGTTCTGCTGTTGTTTTTCAGTTGATCGTTCTATTCTACGGTTATAGTAAGCTAAAGGTTAAAATCAAAGATTTTGTTATCAGAGTTGGAGTTATGGTGAACCTTATTAAAGTTTCTATAGGTGGCATCGGGCAGTTTTTGATTGGTACTTCGAGTTGGGTATTTTTAATGCGAATCATGAGTGAATTTGGTAGCGATGTGCTGGCTGGTTATACTATTGCCATTCGCGTGATGTTGTTTACTTTAATGCCATCATGGGGAATGAGTAATGCAGCGGCTACTTTGGTTGGTCAGAATTTAGGTGCTCAAAAACCAGATCGAGCTGAAAAATCAGTTTGGGTGACAGGTAAGTACAATGCTTATTTTATGGCAGCAGTATCAATAATCTATTTGTTATTTGCAAAACAAATCATCTTACTATTTAATAAAGAACCTGAGGTGGTTCAATTTGGAGCACTATGTTTACAGGTAATCGCTGCTGGTTATGTGTTTTATGCGTACGGAATGGTGGTGATACAATCGTTTAACGGAGCAGGAGATACCAAGACACCAACTTGGATCAATTTTATATGTTTCTGGCTCATACAGTTACCTTTTGCATACGTTGTTTCTATAAACTTTGATGCTGGCCCAAAAGGTGTATTTTGGGCGATAACCATTGCTGAGGTAATGATTGCTATCATAGGAGTGTGGTGGTTTAAAAAAGGAAAATGGAAATTGGTTAAAGTATAGCTTACCTTACTCTTATTTTTGTAAATTACTTCCTTTAATTTTTGAATAATATGAAGGATTCAAAGTTTGGAGAAAATACTATTTGCGCGCATGTTGGCGAAATAGAGGATAGTCAATTCAAAGGTGCAGTTTCACCTATATACCTATCCACTGCTTATGAGTTTTTAGATGTTGATGTAAAACGATATCCTAGATATTTTAATACGCCTAATCAAGAGTTTTTATCAAAGAAAATTGCAGCTTTGGAGAATGCAGAATCTGCTTTGATTTTTGGTTCAGGAATGGCAGTAATAAGTACTACTTTATTAGCATTTTTAAGTAGTGGTGATCATATCGTATTGCAAAAGGATATTTATGGTGGTACACGAAATCTTGTTGAAGCGCAATTTGATCGTTATCAAATTGAATATACGTTTACTGATGGGTTGAGAAGAGAAGATTTTGAAGCTTGTATTCAGCCAAATACAAAGATGATCTATATTGAGACCCCTTCAAACCCTTTACTAAAGCTTGTAGACATTACTGCAATAAGCATTTTGTGTAAATCAAAAGGAATAATTTCTGTAATTGATAACACATTTGCTACACCAATTATTCAAAAACCTATTGATTTGGGTGTTGACATTGTTTTGCATAGTGCCACTAAGTATTTTGGAGGGCATAGTGATATTTGTGCTGGAGCAGTAGCCACTTCTCAAGAAAATATTGACACTATTTGGAACCTAGCTAAGAATCTTGGAGGTAGCTTGAGTGATTTTACAGTGTGGATGCTCGAGCGTAGTCTTAAAACATTAGCGTTGAGAGTAAAAGCTCAGAATAAGAATGCTAAGAAAATGGCTAAGTACTTAGATGAAAGTAAGTTCGTTAAAAAGGTATACTATCCTGGGTTGAAAACGCACGAAGGTCATGAATTGGCTGGAACACAGATGAAAGATTTTGGAGCCATGTTATCTTTTGATCTAAAAGGAAAAGTTGATTCAATTATGTTCTTAAAATCATTGCAGTTAATAAAACCGTCAATGAGTTTAGCAGGTGTTGAAAGTACAATGATATTGCCTTCTGAAACATCACACGCTTTATTAACTCCAGAAGAGCGTAAGGCTCAAGGAATAGGTGATCATTTAATAAGATTTTCAGTTGGTATTGAAGACGCTAAAGACTTGATTACTGATATTGAACAGGCAATAGAAAAATCAATTGATTCTAAATAAAAAAAGAGGAGCAAAATTTGCTCCTCTTCTCATAATAACCATTAAACATGCTCGTCTAGATGGTGGTGTTCATCAATTAATGGTCCACCATTTATGATCTCTTCAGAGGCTTGACTAGCAAACTTCTCAAAGTTTAAATGGAATGAATGTGCTAATTGTATAGATTTACTTATATATACTCCTTTTTGTAACCAGGTGTTCATTGGATCTAATATTTCTGTTGGAACATTCGGACAATATTTTGGCATAAATAAACCAAATATTGGGTGTTGTTCATAATCAACTTCATCAAGTTTTCCTTCTAGTATAGCCGTAATCATTGCTCTTGTATATTTAAGTTTTATACGAGAACCTACACCATAAGGACCACCTGACCAACCAGTGTTAAGCAACCATACATTTACACCAGCATCTTGCATTTTCTTGCTTAGCATTTCTGCATAAACTGTTGGGTGTAATGGCATGAATGGTGCACCAAAACACGCTGAGAATGATGGTACAGGTTCAGTAATTCCTGCTTCAGTACCAGCTACCTTGGCAGTATATCCAGATATGAAGTGATATGCCGCTTGACCTGGAGTTAATTTAGAAACTGGAGGTAATACACCAAACGCATCACATGTTAAGAAGAATATATTCTTTGGATTATCAGAATAAGATGGTTGTTGGATATTATCAATATGATAAATAGGATAACTTACACGTGTGTTTTGCGTAATTGTACTATCCTCATAGTCTACTTCACCATTTTCTTTAAAAATTACGTTTTCAAGGATTGCTCCAGGTTTAATAGCTCTATAAATATCAGGCTCTTTATCTTCTGTTAAATCGATAGCTTTTGCATAACATCCACCTTCAAAATTGAAGATTCTATCTTCAGCAGTCCAACCATGTTCATCATCACCAATCAATTTTCTGTTTGGATCAGCAGACAAGGTTGTTTTACCAGTTCCAGAAAGTCCAAAGAAAATAGCAGTGTCACCGTCTTCACCAACGTTAGCTGAACAGTGCATAGGCAATACATTCTTATCGGTTGGTAAGATCATATTAAGAGCAGAGAAAATACCCTTTTTCATTTCTCCCGTATAAGCTGAACCACCTACAAGCGCTACTTTTTTAGTAAAGTTTAATATCGAAAAGTTTCCTTGACGTAATCCTACCGCTTTAGGATCTGGTGCTGAATAACCAGGAGCACAAAGTACTAACCATTCTTCTTCAAAGTTTTCAAGTTCTTCGGCATTAGGACGTAAGAACATATTATAAATAAACATATTTGACCAAGGATATTCAGTTACGGTACGAACGTTCATTTTGTATTTAGGGTCGGCACAAACGTAACCATCTCTTGCATATATTTCTTTTCCAGATAAGTATTTAACTACTTCATCATAAAGCGTATCAAAATTTTCAGGAGATATAGGCTTGTTGATACTTCCCCACCAAACTCGATCTTCAGTATAATCATCTTTTACTAAAAATCTGTCTTGAGGAGAACGACCTGTAAATTTTCCAGTATTAATGGCTAAAGTACCATTATTGGTTTCTTTTCCCATTCCCTTGGCTACTGTGGCAGCCTGTAGTTCTTCAGGAGAAAGGTTCCAGTTCACATTGGCATCTAAGATACCATACTTCTCTAAGCTTGCGGTTTTAGGAGTGATTGTTACAGTTTTCATAATCTATGTTTATTAGGTTATTATTCAGTTAAAATGGCCAAATCATTGGCACTAATAATATTGTTAGTAGTAAGAACAACAACATAAGAGGTGCACCTACTTTAAAATAATCGGTGAATTTGTAGCCACCAGCAAGCATTACCATTGCATTGGTTGTTGTGCCAACTGGCGTTAAGAATGCAGTTGAAGCACTAATAGCTACTACTATCATAAACGGTTCTGGTGAAATGCTTAAACTTTGAGCTGCTAATAAGATTATTGGAGCCATTAACACTGCTGTAGCAGAATTATTTATAACCTGACTAAACCCGCTGGTCATTAAGAACACTACAGCTAGAAGCAGCATTGGACTTGAATTACCAAGCGTTTCAACTAAACCGTTAGCTACCATTTGTGCAACTCCAGTTTTTTGAAGGGCTAATCCCATAGGTATCATAGCAGCAATCATTACTACACTTATCCAGCTAATTCCTTTGTATGCTTTTGCTATAGGGATACATCTTGTGATTAAAACAATTCCTGCAGCTATTAAAGCTGCCATGGCTCCAGGAACCAGCTTAAGTACTAATAAAGCAATCATGAGTATCAATGCTCCAAGTGAGATGAACGATTTATAAGTAAGCTTACCAACATCTTTTGCAAGACCTTCAGGACTACCACAAATTACTACGTTCTCATGTTGTTCTTTTAGAAGTTCAATATCTTCCCACATTCCTCTTATTACAAAAGCATCTCCCGCTTTTACTCTTATTTGACTATCTGTTATAGGCTTACTATTTCTAGAAGCTGCCAAAAGCTGAATTCCGTAACGTTTAAAATATTTACCTAATCGTATTTTTCTACCAACAAGGAAAGAGTTAGGAGTGATTAATATTTCACTCATACCAACCTCTTGGTTAATAAGATTATCTTTCAATTCATTTTGAATAGGCTCTAATGGTAATAGTCCTAATCTAAATTTGATCATTAATCGGTTAATTGATTCAGTATCACCCTTAACAGTAATGATATCATGATATCTCATTTCTGTTTTAGGAGTAGGAAGCTCTATAAATGGTTGGGTTCCTTTTAATCTGTTAGGATGACGTCTCTTAAGCCTAATGATATGTATGTTATAATTTTCTTCAAAGTTCCATTCACCAATGGTAGTGTCAATTAGCGGTGAAAGAGATCGTATTCTTAATCTATAATAATCATTGTCTATTTTAAAACCTTCTATCCAACTGTGTAGGGTAGCATCAATATTTACGGGTTTGTTGTTGGTTTTATTTTTAGGTAATAATCTATATCCAACAAATTTGAAATAAATGATAGTTAGTATCAATAGAGGCACGCCTATTAAAGCAAACTCAAAGAATGAAAATCCTTCATAACCACTTTCAACTAGAGCGTTGCTAGCAATAATATTTGGAGGTGTTCCTGTTAATGTAAGTAAGCCACCCGTGTTAGAACCAAAGGCTACTGGCATCAATACTTTTGAAGGCATGGTACCAATATTCCATGCAGATGAAATAGTGACAGGCAATAAAGTAGCCACAGTACCTGTGTTACTAACAAACCCAGAAAGGAGTCCAGAACCTAGTGTAACAATTACCAGCAGTTTTGGAACACTTTTTCCAGCCCATTGTATAAATTTCTGTCCGATTAAGGCGGTCCAACCAGTTTTAGATAAAGCTTCTCCTATTACAAAGAGTGAAGCAATCATAATTACCGTTGGGTTACTAAAACCACTTAAAGCTTCATTAAGTTCTAGGATGCCAGTGAGAAATAAACTCACCATAGCTATAAGTGCTACGACGTCTGGTGAGAATTTACCCCAAATAAAGAGTAAAATGGTTATTACTAGAATAGTTATCATTAACGTCATAACTCTTATAAATTTTATACTATAAAGTTACGTTTGACACTGCCGAATTAGTATGATAAAAGTCATGTTTAAAGGCAGTTATACGGTTTTCAGAATAATTCAAAGAACTTAATGTTTTGTTGTAAAAAATATTTCCGCAAACGTATTCGTATTGTCAACTTTAAAATAATTGAGTTCTTTTGTTTACATTTAGTTTTCAAAAAATGAAATACGAAATATGAAACTCGATATACTTGCTATTGGAGCACATCCAGATGATGTAGAATTAGGTTGCTCTGCAACACTTGCTAAAGAGATAGCTAATGGGAAAAAAGTTGGCATTATTGATCTTACACGAGGGGAATTAGGTACAAGAGGAACAGCTGAAACTAGAGATATGGAGTCTGCAAATGCAGCACAAATATTAGGAGTAGCCGTTCGGGATAATATGGAGTTTGCAGATGGTTTCTTTGTGAATGATAGAGTTCATCAAATAGAGTTAGTCAAAATGATACGAAAGTATCAACCAGATATAGTATTGTGTAATGCTATTGATGATAGACATATTGATCATAGTAAAGGAAGCAGACTAGTTAGTGATGCATGCTTTTTAAGTGGTTTGCTAAAGATTGACACTAAGATTGAAGATGAGGATGGTTGGCAAGAACCTTGGCGTCCAAAACATGTATACCACTATATACAATGGAAAAACCTTGAACCAGATTTTGTGGTAGATATTACAGGGTATATGGATAAAAAAATGGAAGCCGTATTGGCATATAAGACACAATTCTTTGATCCTAAAAGTAATGAGCCTGAAACCCCTATATCAAGCAGGAATTTTGCAGATAGTATAGATTATAGAGCTAGAGACTTGGGTAGATTGATAGGAGTAGAGCATGGTGAAGGTTTTACCGTAGAACGCTATGTAGCTATTGATAGTTTATATGATATTAAATAATTGCTTAAAAACCTTTGCAAAAAAAATGAAATAATTTACATTTGCACACGCAATTAAATGGTGGTTGTAGCTCAGCTGGTTAGAGCGCTAGATTGTGGTTCTAGAGGTCGCCGGTTCGAAACCGGTCTTCCACCCAAAAAGACAAAGCTTCTCATTAAGAGAAGCTTTTTTTGTTTAGTATTATTGAACTATATCGATTTTAGGTTCTTATGAAGTTTGCACTAGGGGCTTAAATCCACCATAAACCATTCTTGATGCATCAAAGATTAGTTTGTCTGGATTCATTAATGGAGTTACTAAATCAATCATTTTCGGATCAGAAGCTACTTTTTTGTGAGCATAATCTCTTGTTTCTTGTGATTCGAATGCCATCCAACCAAATATGATGGTTTCATCTTTATCTTTAGATACTAAATTATCAAAGGAAAGCGTCCCTTCTATTACGAGTCCATCGTCAACAGATTCAAAGTAGGCGAGCGCTCCATATTCTTTCCAGATATCTGCGACTTTAGCTGCTATCTGTCTATATTCTTCAATATGAACTTCTTTAATGGGGAATACAAAACCATCTATATAATTTACCATGACCGATATGAATAATTATTTTTAGTTAACCTTATTATCATTTACATTGTAATACATTTTGTTTATGATGAGAGAACATAGCCCAAAACCTCAATGAATTATTGCATTGTTGTACGTTTGTTTTTTAATACTTTCTATGAAATATTTTACCATCAAATACATAAACTGCTGCTGGTGATTCACCTGCAAATAGCAATTCGCCTTCATTTGTTTTATATATTGACCATATATTATCACTCTTTACCCCGTGATCCGACGTGTAATTATTAAATTCTTCTCTAATGGGGTCATAGCTCCAAATTCCTGAATAAACTGTCCTAAACCACATCTTGCCCATAGAATCTTCCGCAATTGAAAACGCTCGATGAAGAGAGTTTCCTTCTACATCTCCTTCGTCCAAATGATGTTTTTTGGTAAAATTTTCTATCTCTTCACCATCATATGTAAATACTCCTGCTCCATTATCAGCAATCCATAAAGTTCCTTTACTATCTACGAAAATTCCTCGTATGCCTATTTGACGTTCGTCGTTTTGTCTACCCATTTCCTCATTACCTATAGAAGTAAATCTGTTGTTTTTAAACCCGTATATTTCATTCATAGTAGCAAACCAAACGGTACTATCTTTGCTTATAAGTGCTCTTGTTGAAGGTAAGTGTAAAAACTTGTTATAAGTGCCTTTGGGTATAGGAAGAGGATGAAAGTTACTAGTTTTCTTATTTATTTCGTATAACCCGGGTTGAACATATGTAGTATCAGTTGGGTTCAACCCTCGCTGAATCCAAAGTCCATCCGGACCTACGAGACTATCTAATCTTTCTTGTGAAAAACTTTCTCCATCATATTTAAATGCTTGAAAGCCATTCTCAATCCAAACTACACCACTTTTATCTTCCTGTATATTTCCTGTAATACTTAACCCATCATCTTCAGAAAAATAATACATGACTTCCCCATTAAATTTTGCTATATAATCTGGACTAGAGAACCAAAGGTTTCCTTTTTTGTCCTCCAAAATATCACGAATTCCACGAGTTTCTTTTAGATAAAGAGTTGTATCAATTTTATTCTTTTCTGATGTATAGTTGTCAGTTTTGTAGTTCGAGTTTTTACACGAATAGGTTAAAATTAGAAATACCTTTATCAGGTAATACGAAATTATCTTTTTCTTCATTAAAGGTTTCTCTATTGACACATAACAGTTAGATGTTCAACTATTTCGTACGAATTTACCAAAAGAAAACAAAAAAGCCGTCCAATATTATATTGGACGGCTTTCTATTATAATTTATTATTGATATTATAATGACAGCAATATGTTATTCTTCTGTAGCTTTATCAACTACCACACGATTTTCACGGTTGGCTAATTCCCATGCTGTATGGAAAACCAATCTAGAGCGGTTTTCTAACAAGTCGTATTCAATTTTATCTGGAGTATCAGAAATTCTGTGGTAATCGTCATGTGTACCGTTAAAATAGAAAATCACAGGGATGTTATTCTTTGCAAAATTATAGTGATCTGAGCGATAGTAAAAACGGTTAGGATCTTCTTCACCATTGTATTTGTAATCTAACTCAATATTGGTAAAGGTTTTGTTAACTTCTTCTGATACGTTGTGTAACTCTGTACTTAACATATCACTACCAATTAGGTAAATATAGTTTCTGTCGCCCTCACGTTTTGGATCTATACGACCAATCATATCTATATTTAAGTTAGCTACTGTATTTGCTAATGGTTTTAATGGTTCATAATCAGTATAATATCTAGAACCTAATAAACCTCTTTCTTCCCCAGTAACGTGTAAGAAGATAATAGAACGTTTTGGACCATGACCTTTATCTGCAGCAGCTTTAAAAGCTTCAGCAATTTCAAGCATTGAAACTGTTCCAGAACCATCGTCATCTGCACCATTAAATACTTCTCCTTCTTCATTTACACCAACGTGATCTAAATGCGAAGAGATTACAATGTACTCATCTGGTTTTTCAGTTCCTTTAAGGATAGCCGCAACATTTTCAGAATCTAAAGACTCTGTTACACTTTCATAATTTACGTCTAGCTGTGTAGTTACGTTAGCAGTATCACTACTTTCATTAATGTTACCAACTAATGCTTTACCTAAGTTTTCACTTATTAAAAAGTAATAAATCTCTTCTGCAGCATCATCTTTCATTGGTAATGATAAGCGCTTGCTTCCACCAGTAGCTTCTCTCTGTCTAAAAAAGTCAGAGTAACGCTTAAATAGTTCAGTATCCATGTAGAAAAGTGCTTTTGCACCTTTGTCTTTAGCAGCATCTCTCTTTGCCGAAATTGCCTGACGACCATTAGACCATTTTGATCTTTCTTTACCACCAGAAATCACATTGTTTCCAGCTGCATCTTTTGGCTCACCACCTTTTACTACAACAATTTTTCCTTTAACATCTAGGTTAGTGTAGTCACTATATTTTTCGTCATCAATTCCGTAACCAGCGTATACAATTTCGTTAGCAGAAAATGTTCCTGTAGCCGCTGCTGTTTGCGAGATAAAATCGTCAAAATAATTAAATGATGTACCGTTTACAGAAATTGAAACTTTAGGAGTTTTTACTGTATTTAAAGGAACATTCTGGAAATAGTTTCCATCAATTACTGAAGGAATGCCAGTATCTTCATAGAACTTTTGAATGTATGCTACAGCTTTTTTCTGTCCTTCTGATCCTGTGTCACGACCTTCAAACTCATCAGAAGCATATACATAAAGCATTTCTTTTAATTCGTCTTGCGTAATTGTGCCAGCATAGTTAATAATATCTTCTTGTGTTGCTTCTTTTTTACAAGAAAAAGCTACCATGAATAGCAATGAAATTAAGAATAGTTTTTTCATCTATTTTGAATTATGTTTAAGTGATGTGCGATATTACGAAAAAGAAGTGAGTGTTAACTTTAGTAAGGGCTTCCTTTTAACACTTTTTAACAACTATTTGTCAACTTTAAGTCGCTTTTTCTGATTTGCAAGCTGCCAAGCGGTAGCAAATATCAATTTAGTGCGTTTTTCCAGCAGTTCGTAGTTGATCTTATCTGGAGTATCTGAAACCTGATGATAGTCTTCATGCTCACCGTTAAAATAGAAGATCACTGGAATATTATGCTTCGCAAAATTGTAATGATCTGAACGGAAATAATATCTGTTATGATCGTTCTCATCATTATAAATATAATTCAGTTCGAGATTAGAGAATCTATCATTAACTGCCTCTGAAACGTAATGCAGTTCAGTACTCAATCTATCAGAACCTATAAGGTAAAGATAGTCTTCGTTTCCACTTTCAACATGTCTTCTATCTACACGACCAATCATGTCTATATTAAGGTTAGCGATAGTTCTTCTTAAAGGAAAAGCTGGATTCTCAGTATAATATTTAGAACCTTGTAGCCCAATTTCTTCGGCAGTTAAGTGTAAGAATAAAATACTACGCCTAGGACCATGACCATCTTTTTTAGCTTCTTTAAAAGCTTCTGCCATTTCCATTAAGGCGACAGTACCTGAGCCATCATCGTCTGCACCATTATAAATTTCGCCTTCTGCATCAACTCCCTCGTGATCATGATGCGCTGAAATAACAATTACCTCTTTTGGTTTTTCTGTGCCTTCAATAAAGGCAAGTACGTTTTCTGATGCTTCATAATCATCGCCTAAAAACGATTTTGGAATTTCCTGAAAGTATTCACCATTACCATAAGGTGATCTAATACCATTTTCTTTATAATAATTGCTTAGAAATTGCACTCCTTTTTTCTGACCTTCGGACCCAACAAGACGTCCTTCAAATTCGTCAGAAGCGAATATGTATAAAAATTCTTTGAGTTCTAAAGCTGTAATGGTATTGGCATATTTTTCTATTTGTGTAGGTTCTACAATTGATATATTGTCTTTGATAGCTTGAATTTTCTCTTTGTGACTTAAAGTTGCACAAGAGCCAACCAAAACCAATGCAGAAGCATACACAAATAGTTTCATAAAAGTGAATTAATAGCTGAACAAAGAACGTAAAAAATTGATTAATCTTCAATTTCTATACCTTCTAATTCTTCGATAGCTTCCTCTTCAGATTGTTGCTCTTTTTCAATGGTTTCAATGTCATTTTCAACTACATTTTCATCAGTAATTGTACGATAAATAGACATAACCAACGCAACAATAGTAATCAAGAAAATTACCTTAACAAATTTGGTGTTCTTACCTTCCTTTTGCGCCATCTTAAAAGCAACAAAGCCAAGAATAAAAGCTGCTATAATTGGTATTAAAGCAATATTTCCGAAAGGAAGAATTGATAAAGCAAGTCCTAGTATTGCTGCAAGTACAGCTAAAACAGTTACTATTAATCTCATAATTTTAGTTTTTTAAACCTGTAGCACTTTGAATTTTAAGCTCGCCATTACCAACAGGAACTTTGAATTTTGCGTAAACAGGAATTTTATTTTCATCAGCTGTTAGCCATAATAAGTTGTCGTTGTTTCCTTTTAACACATCACTATTGTTAATAGCGATAGCTAATTTGTAGCACTCTTTTCTGCCAAGTTCTGTATTAATGGTTTCTTTACCTAACATCGTGAGTGATACTTTATATTCTTTGTTATCCATTAATACAGTAAAAGTGTCTGTACTACCATTAGCAGCTTTATGAATATCTAAAGTTCTTATATGATAAAGTGTAGCTACTAGATCTTTGGTGCTAGTTCCAATATTTAGATTTTTCTTCTCGTCCCAAAAGGTTCCATCACCTCTACGTTTTCTTTTTAAACTTTTTACAGTTCCTGTCTTGTGGTTGTAATTGTATTGCATGAACTTGTAGTAGCCACCTTCATTAATATCTCTTTTGTATAAATAAGGTTTTAGTGTTTTTGGGCTTACATAGCTTTCATACAGGTCGTTAATTTTGAAGAAGTTATCCCATTTAGTATAGGTTCTTGCTTTACATTTCAATCTAAGTAAAGTACTTGAAGAAGTTTTAACCTCACTTGTTTCCATGGTTACTTGAGCAAGGTCTGTTAAAAGACCAGACATATTGTAAGAGGCTGTAAAAACTAGTTTTTCACCAGCTGCTACTGCATTATTTTGGGCATTAATAGAAAATGAAATCAATAAGGTTAGGGCAATAATTAGAGATCGCATAAAATTAGGTTTGAGATTATAACGAAAATCTTTCCATTTATTATGCCAAAATACAATGGATTCTTAAAACAAGCTAATTATTTGCTGAAAATAGAAATTATCCCAACTGACATTTATCATAGTTTTTGCCCAACTCCTTTAATATTTTTACCCTGTTAAAAAATAGCAGGTCAGTGAAAGCAATATTATTACCAACAGATTTTTCGAAGAACTCTATTAATGCAATAGATTATGCAATGGAGCTTTTCAAGGACGAAACTTGTGAGTTTTATGTAATAAATATTCAAAAGGCATCGGCTTTTGTGTCAGATGACCTTATGACCATGTCTTCATCTGCCACCATCTACCAAACTTTAATAGATACGGCTAAGCATTCTATTACGAATGTGATTAAGGAAATGAAACAAAAGTATCGTAATGAGAACCATGAGTTCTATTCCATAGTAGACTATGACAACTTTGTAGATGGGATTAATCAAATATGTGATGCAAAAGGAATTGATCTTATTGTTATGGGTACCAAAGGTGCTTCTGGAGCCGAAAAAGTAATTTTTGGTAGTAACACTGCAAGAGTTATGCAAAGGTGTAGTACTCCTGTATTGGCAATTCCAGATGGTTGTATGTTTAGTGGTGTAGATAAGATTGCTTTTCCGTCAGACTATCTAAGTTTATATAATAAACAAGAATTAGAGCCACTTATGCATATTTCAAATTTGTATAATGCGAAGATTGACATTTTACACCTTACCAACAAAGAAACACTTTCTCAAGGGCAAGAAAATAACAGAGCTTTTTTAGATAATTGTTTTAGTAGCTTAACTCATGAATTTGTAGACCTTGAAAAGAAGGATATTTTTGAAACTGTTCAGCAGTACATAAAAGACAACGATATTAAACTGCTTGCCATGATGAGCAGAAGGCATTCTTTTTTAGAACGATTGTTTGCCAGACATTTGGTTGAAACTTTCGCCTTTAAGATTGATGTTCCGTTTTTAGTCATGGAAAACACAGGTAATCATATTACCTAAATTATTGTAAATTTCGAGACAGTGAACCCCTTTGTAACTTAGGTTACACAAGGGGTTTTCCTGATTTTTGTCATAATTTTCATGGCTACTCTCCCTTAATTTTACATCATAATAAAGTCTAATAGACTTGTTAAGTAAAAGACGATGAAAAACTTAGTAATACTTGGAGCAGGAACAGCAGGAACAATGATGGCGAATCATTTGATAAGTAAACTTCCTAAAAACGATTGGAAGATTACTATTATCGATCAGTACAAGACGCATTACTACCAACCAGGTTTTTTATTCCTTCCTTTTGATATATATACTACAAAACAAGTTAAGAAGAAGGGAAAGAAATTTATTCCTGAGCATGTGAACTATATTCAAAAGAAGATAGAGCTAATAGCACCTGAAGAAAATAAAGTAGAACTAGAAGGAGGCGATACGTTAGATTATGATGTTTTGATAGTTGCCACTGGAACTAAGATCGCTCCAGATGAAATTGAAGGTATGAACGGACCAAAATGGTATGAGAATATCTTTGATTTTTATACTTACGAAGGAGCTAAAGCTTTGCGTGATAAATTGAGAACTTGGGAAGGAGGGAAGCTGGTTGTGCATATTACAGAAATGCCTATTAAATGTCCAGTTGCACCTCTTGAGTTTGCTTTTTTAGCTGATTCTTATTTCAAGAATAAAGGGATGAGAGACGAAGTAGATATTACTTATGTAACTCCATTAGGTGGAGCATTTACAAAACCTAAAGCAACCGAAGCTTTACATCATTTATTGGAAGAAAAAGGAATAAAAGAAGTAGTAGATTTTAATATTGAACGTGTTGATTACGAGAACAACAAAATTATTGACTATGCAGATACAGAAGTTGAATATGATCTATTGGTAACCGTTCCAACAAATATGGGAGATGAAGTTATTGAGCGTTCTGGAATGGGAGATGAGCTCAATTTTGTACCAACTCATAAGGCAACATTACAATCAAAAGAATATGAAAATGTCTTTGCTATAGGAGATGCAACCAATTTGCCTACATCTAAAGCTGGTTCGGTTGCACACTTTGAAGCAGACATCCTTACAGATAATATTCTTCGATATATTAATAATGAACCATTGAAAGAAGAATTTGATGGACATGCCAATTGTTTTGTTGAAACAGGAGAAGGTAAAGCACTTTTAATTGACTTTAACTACACGCAAGAGCCTGTTGAAGGTACTTTTCCATTCCCAGGAATTGGACCACTAAAGCTATTAAAAGAAAGTAGAATAAATCATTATGGAAAACTAGCGTTTAGATGGATCTATTGGAATATGCTCTTAAAAGGACGGCCAATACCATTTGTGTCAGCAACAATGAGTGAAAAAGGGAAAAAAATAGAAACAGTAGAATAATAACTAATTAAATATAGAGTCATGATTAAAACGTATGGACAAGCACAAGTAACAGTTAATGAGGAAGGCTATTTACAAGACTTTTCTCAATGGACTAAAGAAGTTGGTAATGAGATTGCCAAAGAACAAAATATTGAAATGACAGATAAGCACTGGGAAGTGATCGATTATATTCATGATAAATATAGAAATGAAGAAGCATTATCTATAAGAGGAATCAAAAAAAGTGGAGTGATTAATGTAAAAGAATTTTATAGTCTTTTCCCAGCTGGACCACTTAAAAAAGCGACGATGATCGCGGGTATACCAAAACCTAAAAGTTGTATTTAAAAAATTGAAGTTATGAGTGATACAGCAGTAAAAAAGATGCTTTTTATATTATCTAAAGCGACTATTGAAAACGTATACGCAGCCTTTGTAATGGCTAATGGAGCACGAATGGAAGGAATAGATTCTGAAATATTCTTTACGTTCTTCGGATTGGAAGCAATACAGAAAAAGAAACTAGAAAATCTTCATGTTGCAACTGTTGGTAACCCAGCAATGCACATACCAACTATGATTGGAGGTTTACCAGGAATGGAAGCCTTGGCAACCAAAATGATGAAAAAAGAAATGGAGAAGTTGGATATTCCACCAGTTGGAGAATTTCTAGAGATACTATCAGACTCTGGTTGTAAACTTTGGGGTTGTAAGCTAGCAATAGATATGTTCCATTTAAAAGAAGAAGACCTTATTGATGATCTTGATGGTATTCTAACTATTGGTGATTTTTATAATAGGGCCAACGGAGAAGGCACCCAAATCCTATTTATTTAAAAGTTAAAAGCCACCTAAAAAGGTGGCTTTTTTATAGTTCCTTATTAATTGGTTTCAGGATTTAAGATCATCACAAGCTCATAGATGATTCGATATTGAAAGCCATTAGGCATAATATCGTTCATTTTCGATTTCGAGATTACGTTATCCCACTCACTATTTGCTTGTCCTTGGCTAGGACTACTGTAACTCATGTACTTTAACGCATCAGCTAACGTATTGAACCCGTCCCAGGTTAAACAGGAAAATCTCGCATTAACTCCAGTAGGATAGATGGTTGACATTAATCCCCATGATACCATTCCATTATTACCATTTTTTATATTACCAGCATGAAGTGGTTTCCATAAGTTTTTGTTCTCTTCAATAAAAACTTCCCTATTACTTGGTTTCGCGTAATTCACAATGGCAAACTTGTTGTCACCTCCTAATGCATCCTCTAGTTGCATGTAATAATCAAAGGCAACCGTTGTAAATGAATTAGTTTCAACAGTTGAAGGATCAACACCCATCTTCTGTACATTTTCATCAGTCCAAACTTTTGAAGGATCCATTTTGTCGGCACTTTCATAAACATTCATAAATACATAGTTTGGCGCACCTTCTTCAGTAACACCTACTTTTCTCCATAATGACCACCCAGCTAAGTTACCTTGGGCTATAGCGGCCTTTGCGACCTGTGACCAATATTTTGTTTCTCTTTCAACAAATTCTCCTTCCTTATCCGCAGGTACTACCCTGTATTGAAGATAGGCAACTTGTCCGAAAGCACTTAAGGTTAAAATCATTGAGGCAATTAATAACAATGATTTTTTCATAATTAAATATTTAATTGGTTGATATTCATAAATATACAAAATATTATGATGTCTGTTTGTGATGTCTAAAAACAAAAAAACCACCTTATAAAGGTGGCTTTTTTTAGTTATTGATGATTTTTAATTTTTAGCACCCAGATAAATAGAGTTAAATATCAACTTGTATGTTCCTCGAGGTTGCCCTCTAAATTGTGGTCTAAAACCAAATAATACTATATCTCCATTACCATGAGGGACGTGTGCCATGGCGCTTTTGTTCTTTATATATCGTTCTTCACCTAATGCCCAACCGCTCATCAAAATATTGTCTGACGCATAGGTAGCTACATCATAAACTTCATATTTTGGTGCATCAGCAATATCTTCTTTCCCACCTTCACCAGATTTACGTTGTTTCACTTTTTGGAAGGCTCTACTTCTGCTAAATGAAGCTGCTACTTCATCCATCATACCAAAAGCTAGTGGATTCGAAGTATCAATCTTTGTTCTGATAAGGGAACCTGGAATAAAGAAATTGTTAGGAGACAACCCAGAAGTTACATTCCTAACTGGTAGTCCTAACTGTTCAATAGCTAAATCACTAGCGGAATCGAAGAAGATCACAGAACCGCCTTGTTTAGCATAAGCATCTATTTTTGCCATTCCGTTCAGACCAATTCCTCCAGTAAATTTTTCAGGCATACTTTGAATAGAATGTCCATGCAAAATTCCTCTTGGACTTTGTGATGGGAAGATTATTGCACTATACTTTGACAAGTCTCCTTGCTGAATATCTTTATTATGCAATGTATCAAGGTCAAATTCAAATTGTTCAAGCATCCAACGTGACCAACCTTCATCCATATTAGCCTGCCATGATTTATAAATACCAACTTTAACCTTTTTAAGATCGCTATAATCAAAACCATTTAAGTTCTCTAAGCCATTAAAGTCTACACCATAGTTTTGACTTAATTGAGAAAGCTTATCTTTTAAGCTACTTGCACTTTTAATAATAAATGACCCAGCTTTATAGTCACTGTTATCAGCATTTAATTGAGCAATGCTGAACCCTTCTTTTTGAAGCCTGTTTACTAATAAGGCGCTAATGTTATCTCTATTTGAAAATATATAGTTGTCGTTATCTCCACCTTTAACTTTTCCTTCTCTAAAAGCAATTTTAGATGTAACTGCTTCTGTACGTGCTTTAAAAGACTCATCAACTCTATCTACATTCACACCCATCTGCATTGGTAATGTCCAACCTGCAAGATCATAAGGTGGCTGCGGTGGGCCTCCTGGATATAAGAACTGATCAGGATAGTCTTGCTTTTCCATCAGATCGATCAGGTAAGGTCTAAAGGCTTGAGCACCATAGAAGATAATCGACCCAGCTTCATAAGTTTTATCACCAACCTTAAAAGAAGATTTAGCCTTATGGGCTTCTAAACCACCTTGTAATAAGATATTCGTAAGGTTCACAGCTTCACTTGGATTCCATTGATCTGGAGGAATAACATAAGCAAAGGCAGCATCTTTTTTCTCTATAGCATCACGACCCATGTCGTAGATGTTATAAAGGAATTCGTCTCTTTTATCTGCAGCTAGATCTAGAATTCCCATAGAGGCCGTAAGCATATAATCTACGGCATCTCTAAAATGAGATTCTCCACCTTCCCATGGGTAAGGATAAAAAATCTCAGTTCCGTTTGATGGAGTTCCTCTTAAATTTTTAGGCTTCTTTTTAGGATCATAATAACGTGGAGTAGGAGTTGCATGTGCAACTTCGGTTAAAATTCCAATTTGATTATGATAATATGGCGTAGTACGCATTCCCCCATTCCAGAACATACTAAAGGCTGTTCCAGAGATTACTCCAGGCATTTTTTTCATCGCAAATCTGCTTGCCATAGCAGTTCCAACTAAATTAACTCCAGTTGTTACTCCTGGATGGATATTCGGATTCACAGGACTTCTAAAAGGAGGTAAAAATATTCGTGCCCAAGCTGGTGAAGTTTGATGATGGTTGTGCACAATTTGCGGATACCATTGGTTGTACAAAACTGTTGTTGCAGCTCTAGTCTCAGGCATATTATTCATAAACCAATCACGATTGTTATCATGCCCTACATACTTTTGATAAAGAATCGGTGGACCAGAGGTTTCGTAAGGTGTTCCTAGGTTTTTCTTATACCAATCAACAACAATATCAACACCGTCTGGATTAATAACAGGGACAACTAATGAAATTACATTGTCTCTAATTTTTTTCATTTCATCAGACTCTTCTGAAGCGATGCGCCACATCAATTCTGAAGTCATTTGCGCATGGGCTCTTTCGGTAGCATGCATACCTCCATCAAACCAAACAATCGCTTTTCCTTCCATAGATAGTTTTTTTGCTTCGTCATCAGAGATCCTAGCACGCGAGAGCTTTTCACTAATAGTTCTCCATTTATCGAGTGATTTCATGTTTTCTTCACTAGAAATAAATAGAAGTTTGATTGGGCGCCCCATTACAGACTTTCCAATTTCAATCATTTTTACACGATCAGTAGAAGCGTCTAACTTTTCATAGTATTCAAGCATCTGATCGTAATCTGCTAACTTATAATCAGCACCTACCTCAAATCCAAATACATCTGAAGGCTTTGGTATTTGTGCAACCAGAATAAATGATAAAAGAAAAATAAGGCTCTGAAAAAAACGCATAAAGGTTTTCATATGGTTGGTTTTTAGTTTTTTGATAAGAGCTTTAAAGGTAAAAATATTTGTTCGGATTTGATGCTTTAAAGTTTGTTAAAAACGGTGGATTTGAACAAAAAATAAATTAAAAAAGTTTTGACATAAATAAAAAAGCATTCTATATTTGCATCCGCAATCGGAGAAATGGCAGAGTGGTCGAATGCGGCGGTCTTGAAAACCGTTGAGGGTCACACCTCCGGGGGTTCGAATCCCTCTTTCTCCGCAAGAACCCTTGGAAGTATTAATATTTTCAAGGGTTTGTTTTTTTTCTTCAATGTTATTTAAGAGTAGGTTATTCTCTTATCAATATATTTTATAATAGAATATTGAACGATAGTTTTCTTATAAGTAATTTTGAAGCGTTTTTAAGTAATTGACTATGGATATAATTGATAGCCTTAAATGGCGATATGCTACCAAGAAGTTTGATAACGATAGAATTATACCTCAAGATAAAATAAACCTTGTAAAAGAAGCTTTTAATTTAACAGCTACTTCTTATGGTATGCAACCTATTAAACTGGTCATTGTAAAAAATAAATCGCTTCAAGAAGAACTAGTTAAACACTCTTTTGATCAGCGCCAAGTGGCTTTGGCTTCTCATTTATTGATCTTCTGTATTTCTGATATAACAGACGATACCATAGTTGAATATTTTGATAGGGTTAAAGAAATTCGAGATACTCCGGATAAAATACTTTTACCTTTTAAAGATTATTTGCTCGATAGTTTTTCTAAAAAGGATGAAGATGAAATTAAAACTTACTGTACAAAGCAGGCATATTTAGCAATGGGGAATTTGCTCACTGTTTGTGCTGTCGAAGGTATTGATGCCTGCCCTATGGAAGGTTTTGATCCCGAAGCTTATGATAGGAAACTTGGTCTTAGTGAAAAGGGTTTAACCTCTGTTTTAGTAATGCCTATTGGTTATAGAGCAAAGGATGACTTTTTTTCAAGTTTGAAAAAAGTTAGAAAAACTGTTGCTGAAAGCACCCTGGAATTGTAGATTTGGACAAACTACTTTTTTATGCCTGGATTCGAGCTTTTTGGAGATAAGGAACGCAAGGAACTCAATGACGTTTTAGACAATGGTGTATTAATGCGCTATGGTTTTGATGGTATGCGTAACGGTCACTGGAAATCAAAAGAGTTAGAACATGAACTTCAAAACAAACTCCAAGTCAAACATGCTCAATTAGTGTCTAGTGGGACAGCAGCAGTATCTATTGCTTTGGCTTCCGCCGGAATTGGAGCAGGTGATGAGGTGATCATGCCAACATTTACGTTCGTAGCCAGTTTTGAGGCAATTATGGCGGTAGGCGCAATCCCTGTTTTAGTTGAAATAGATGATACACTTACCCTAGATCCGAAAGCCGTAAAAGAAGCTATTACAGATAATACAAAAGCTATTATGCCTGTACACATGTGCGGAAGTATGGCACGACTAGATGAACTACAAGAAATTTGCAAAGCACATAATTTAATTTTGATAGAAGATTCCTCACAGGCTACAGGAGCAACCTATAAGAAAAAGCCTTTAGGTAGCATTGGAGATCTAGGATGTTTATCTCTAGACTATGTGAAGATTATTACTTGCGGCGAAGGAGGTGCTGTTTTGACAAACAATGAAGATTATTATATAAAATCAGATCATTTTAGTGATCATGGTCATGACCATGTTGGAAACGATAGAGGAGCTGAAGACCATCCATTTTTAGGTTATAATTTTAGGATTTCAGAACTTCATGCAGCAGTTGGACTAGCGCAAATTAGAAGGTTAGACGAGTTTGTTGAAATTCAGAAAAGGAATTATACAATTATTAGAGAAGAGCTTGAGCAAATTCCTCAAGTTGTTTTTAGAACTGTTCCTGATGGAGGAGAAGAGAGTTATTCGTTTTTAAGTTTCTTTTTACCCGATTCGGATATTGCTAGAAAGGTTAACGAAGCCTTTAAGGAAAATGGAATTGATGCCTGTTTTCATTACTACGATAATAATTGGCATTATATTAGAAAATGGCAGCATTTAAAAGATTTAAAAACACTTTATCCGTTATCTAAAGAGTTGCAAGAAGGCTTGAGTTATTTAAAAACCAAAGAGTTTCCGCAATCTGATCATTATGTAGGAAGAAATATTTCCTGTTTAATAAAACTCTCTTGGGTAGAAGGAGAGGTTAAAGAAAGAGCTAAGAAAATGGCAGAAATTATTAAGGAGATAATCTCTTAATAATTTACATAATCAACAATCTCTAAGCCGTAACCAATCATTCCAACACGTTTGGTTTGTTGACTATTAGAAATCAGGCGCATTTTACTAATGTTAATATCATGAAGTATTTGGGCGCCAATTCCATAGTCTTTTGAGTCCATATCAATCCTTGGTGCTTTAACTACTTTATTAGTCTCTTGCGAGTCTTTTAAAACATTAAGTCTTTTAAGAATATTTCTAGAGTTAAGCTGCTGATTAATAAATAGCATAGCACCTTTTCCTTCTTCATTAACAACTTTAAACATGTCATCTAGTTTCTTATCAACGTTGTTGGTAAGTGTACCAAGAATGTCGTTATTAATGAGCTTAGAATTTATTCTTGTAAGCACAGGTTCGTCACTATTCCAAGAACCTTTTGTTAATGCTATATGTACTTGATTGTTAGTGGTTTGTTGGTAAGCTCTTAAACGGAAACTTCCAAATCTTGTTTCAATTTGAAAATCCTCTTTTTTCTCAATTAGAGAGTCATGCTCCATTCTGTAGGCCACTAAATCCTCAATAGAAACGATCTTAAGATCAAAGCGTTTAGCTACTTCAACAAGTTGTGGTAAACGAGCCATAGAACCATCTTCATTCATAATTTCAACAATGACACCTGCAGGTTTCAAACCAGCTAATCTTGCAAAGTCAATTGCAGCTTCAGTATGTCCTGTTCTTCTTAGAACACCACCTTCCTTTGCTACAAGAGGGAATATATGTCCCGGTCTAGCCAATTCAAAGGGTTTAGTCTCAAGGTTTGTTAAGGCATGAACTGTTTTCGCTCTATCGCTGGCTGAAATACCAGTAGTCACACCATTTCCACGAAGATCTACTGAAACCGTGAAAGCAGTTTCCATTGGATCTGTGTTATTATTAACCATCATGTGAAGATCTAACTCTTTACACCTGGTTTCGGTTAATGGTGCGCAAATTAAACCACGACCATGAGTAGCCATGAAATTGATGGTTTCTGGAGTAATCTTTTCTGCTGAAGCAACAAAGTCCCCTTCATTTTCACGATTTTCGTCATCAACAACAATAATAACCTTCCCTTGCCTAATATCGTTTATGGCTTCTTCAATGGTATTAAGTTGTATTTCCATATCAGTCTTTGGGTTATTTAGTGTAATCATGACCAATTTATTTGTGCAAAGATATGCTTATTTTAAGACCTATCTAATTTGTTTAATGTCTTCCTTCATTTTCTTTTTGTAGAAGTTGTAATAGATAGGATAGAGCGGAATTCCCAATAAAATTACAATTACAATATTTGAGGAAAGATTTTTGTCTAAAAGCTTGTAAAAATTGGTCTGGTTGATAAAGGATTTAGAAAGGATAATTAGAAATATTACAGCATTGAAAATTCCAAATCCTATTAATATCTTCCCAAAAGTTGGGAAGCCATTATTATTCAAAATTAATCCGGATACTAAAGGAATAATATAGGTAAAGTATAATTTGAGAGACATGTTTGAGTTTTCAATATATCCAGTTCTATACCTTAAGGCATTTTCATAATTCTCATTTCTTAAGTTTCCGCCAAACTTCAGTTCTTCTTCAGAGATTCCTCTAATTCCTAATACTTTAATTGCTGTATTTCTATAGCTTTCATCAAGGTCATATTGCCTGTAATTCTTAACAATGTCTATTAGTTTTTTATCTGAATATCCGGTTAGATTATCATATTCGTTAGAACTTTCTTCGAGATAAATATTAGGGTTTAAAGGAGCTACAGCGGCTTCTTTTGTAAGTATATTTTTAATAGGTAGCAAAATGGAGTCTAGATCCAATAAAGTTCTGTCTTTAGTAGCTCTACTAGTAAAATAAATACTTAATGGTAACATGATCATAGTGGACAACCATGAAGCCAAAACAGGACTTATACTATCATCTTCAGAACTATTTTTAGCAAATATTCCGATAAAATGATAAGTCAAGAATAATATAATGGCTATTACAATAGGTAAACCAATACCTCCTTTTTTAATTAAAGCACCAAGAGGAGCACCAATGAAGAACAAGATGATACAAGCAATTCCTAAAGCAAACTTATCATAATAAGATGTAATATGTTTGTTTAAATTTTTGTTATAGCTCAGTTGAGATTTTTTCTTAGTCTTAATAATATTTAATGTACTGTTTATTGAGTTTGTTGCAAGGTCATAGACTTGAGATTTATGTCTAGGTAAAAGTAAGTCCATGAATTGCTCATAGGTAAAACTACTATCTCTAGAGACTTCTCCTTTATAATTTAAAGTTGAATTGAGAGCTCCAGCTCCAGAACGACCATACATGTCAAAAGCAAGTTTATCAGCTTCTGTTTTTTTGTTCACTTTTAAAGAATCAATAGTATAGGTAAGCTCTTGAGCATTTAACATAGTGTATCTAGTAGTAACATTTTGTTCACTAAAATCTACATTATTAATTTCACCTAAATCAATTAGGAATGTATTCTTCTCGAAAGTACTTTTAATATAAGGCTGATTTTTAGTCTTTTTCTGATAATCATTTGGTTGTAAGTTTTCATGATACTCTCCATTGTAAAGAATAAGCTCAAGAATATCAGAATTTTCAGCACTACGTAGCTCACCTGATTCTGCTACAATTACGTTGTAGTTTCCATCACTTCGCCTTTTCTTTTTGTGAACAATAACCCCTTCAAGAAACTGTCCCTTATCTCCACTCTTATCTTTTACTTTAATATTTATTAGGTCTCCAATTTCATTAAATTGTCCTTTTGCTATTGCCATTGCAGGCTTTTTCTTAGCGATGTTCTTTCTTAAATTATAAAAATTGAATTCAGCTGTTGGAATTACGTTATTAGCAAAGAAAAAAGTTAGAATAGAAAGCCCAACAATAAACACTCCAAGACTTCTCATGGCACGTTGTAATGAAATTCCTGTAGATTTCATTGCAGCGAATTCATAGTTTTCGGCAAAACGTCCAAAAACCATTATTGAGGAGAGTAAAATTGTGAGTGGAAGGACTAAAACAATAATCCTTGGAGATACATAAAGCAGAAACTTAGCGATAATATCAATCTCAAGATCTTTTCCAGCAAGTTCAGAGATATATAACCATACTGACTGCAAAATAAAGATCAGCATGAGAATAATAAACACACTGAAAAAGTTTTTCAAGTATGAAACTAATATGTACCTATCAAGAATTTTCACCTAAGTAAACCTAATCTATTCTATTGATGTAATAGTCTTTGTATTTACTTTCGTCAAAGGTAAATAAGGTTTTTGATAATGGTTCATTAGTTTTAAAAGAATTAACAGTAATTGTGGTCTTTGTGTTATTAGAACCAATTTCAATAAGGTTATAGATATGCTTGGTCTTTATGTCAATACCCAGAAGTACGTTTTTAATTTCAGAGTTTGAATCGATAGGAACTAATTTTACATACTGAATTTTTCTTCCCTGTACATTTTGGACAATATCCAATTGATAAGTATAACCTTCTTGATAGAAAGAAAGCATTGCACTAGGAGTGATAGTACTTTCGTCTTCACTATTATCACTTGAGATAGTTACTTCCTCATCTTCTGGAATGATCGTATAAAGTGTTTTGCCATCAAAAATACGAGTAACTCCAAACGCGTTAAGTACATATTTATCACCTTGTAATACAACATCTCCGCGCATTTCCTGTTTGATATTCTCTTCAGTATTGATTAATACATATTTAAAGTCTAACGAAATGTTATCGTAGCTCTTTACTTTGGTATTTACTTCATCTAACAATTTCTTTGCTTCAGCAGAGTTTTGCCCAAAAGCAAACCCATTTATAACTATCAATAATGCTATTAATGCTCTTTTCATCTTCTTACTTGTTTTCATTTGCTAATAATTGATCTAAAGCCATTAAATCTGGTACTAAAACCTGTCTTGCTTTACTTCCTTCAAACGGACCAACAATACCTGCAGCTTCTAACTGATCAATTAATCTTCCTGCTCTATTATATCCTAATTTTAATTTTCGTTGTAATAGCGATGCCGAACCTTGTTGTGCGGTTACAATTACCTCGGCAGCTTCTCTAAACAGCTTATCTCTATCTGCAATATCTATATCAAGACCTGTGCCAGTTTCTTCACCAACATATTCTGGTAATAGGTGCGCATCTGGATAGGCTTTTTGTGAACCAATAAACTCTGTTATTTTTTCAACTTCTGGAGTGTCAACAAAAGCACATTGCAGTCGAATCATATCGTTTCCTTGAGTATATAACATATCTCCACGACCAATTAGCTGATCCGCTCCTGAACCATCCAGAATTGTTCTTGAATCAATTTTAGAGGTCACTCTAAAAGCAATTCTAGCAGGGAAATTAGCCTTGATCAAACCAGTAATAACATTAACCGAAGGACGTTGAGTTGCGATTATTAAATGTATGCCAATGGCTCTGGCTAATTGCGCTAAACGAGCAATTGGAGCTTCTACCTCCTTGCCAGCAGTCATGATAAGATCAGCAAATTCATCAACTACCAAAACAATGTACGGTAAGTACTTGTGACCTTCGTTTGGATTGAGTTTTCTTGATTTGAACTTCTCGTTGTACTCTTTGATATTTCTACAAAATGCATTTTTTAGCAAATCGTAGCGGTTATCCATTTCAATACAAAGAGAATTTAATGTATTGATGACCTTGGTGTTATCAGTTATAATAGCATCTTCACTATCTGGTAATTTTGCCAGATAATGACGCTCAATTTTATTGAATAATGTAAGTTCTACCTTTTTAGGATCAACAAGTACGAACTTAACTTCTGCTGGATGTTTCTTGTAGAGCAACGAAGTTAGTACTGCATTTAGCCCAACAGATTTACCTTGACCAGTAGCTCCAGCCATTAAAAGGTGCGGCATTTTTGCAAGATCTACCACAAAGGTTTCGTTGCTAATGGTCTTTCCTAAAGCAACTGGTAGTTCCATTTCCGCCTTTTGGAATTTCTGGGATGCAATAACCGAAAACATAGAAACAATCGTGGCATTCTTATTAGGAACTTCAATTCCAATAGTTCCTCGCCCAGGAATTGGAGCAATAATTCTAATTCCAAGTGCTGAGAGTGAAAGTGCAATATCGTCCTCCAAGTTCTTGATCTTAGAGATTCTTACACCAGCTTCAGGAACAATTTCATACAAAGTTACTGTAGGCCCAATGGTTGCTTTAATGCTGGCAATTCCAATTTTATAATTGTTAAGTGTCTTGACAATTCGGTTTTTATTCTCCTCGAGTTCTTCTTGATTGATAGTAATACTTTCGCTATTATATTTTTTGAGAAGATCAAGTGGAGGGAACTGGTAGCTCCCAAGCTCGAGAGTTGGATCGAAACGACCGAAGTCTTCAACAAGCTTATCAGCTAGATTATCAGTTTCTGACTTTTCTTCCTTGATGGTTTCAACCTTCATTTCAACTTCTTCTTCCTCACTTGTAACTTCTATCTGGAGTTCTTCAACTGTTTCTTTTGAAGGTTTTTCAATCTCAGAGTGATTTTCAATTGTTGGTTCAAGATTATCAAGAGGGATTTCGAAAGCAGATTTTATGTCTTCAGCCTCTGCAGAAAGATTATTATCAACAGGAATGAAATCTTTACTGTCGTCAGTACTTGTTTCTTCAGCATTAAATTCTTCTCTAATTTCCTTTTTGGCGGTTTTAAATAATGATCCAAAATGTTGAGCTGTCACTCTAAATCTAATAGCTAGGTAAGCTATTAGTCCAAGTAATAAAACCAATGCAGTACCAATCTTTCCTATATAATCTTGTAAAAAATCGTTTAATTCAAAACCTACAGTTCCTCCTAATATTGGATTTGTTTTAGCAAGGAAACCAAATAAGATTGAAGTCCAGACAACAATTAAAGTTCCCCAAAACCAATGGCGCCAAAGACGACCTTTATTGATATTTAATATCACATAAACACCAGAAAGAAATATGAGACCTGAGAAAATAAATGAAGCAACACCAAAACCACGATGGATAAACAGATCACTAACCCAAGCACCAAATTTGCTCATCCAGTTTTGCGCTTCGGCATCTCTTGTTGTGAATTGTCCAAGTATACTTTGATCAGCTTGTCCTGTAAAGAAAAATGAAAGAAATGCAATAAAAAGCAGAATACCTAAAATAAGCAACAGACTACCAAAAACTAACTTTTGTTGGTTAGATAATGATAAATTGGGCTTTTTACGTTTAGGTTTGTTCTTTTTCTTGGTTGGTTTTCTCTTTGCCATTAACACCTACTTACTGTAAAACAAAAATACAAATAACTAACGTTTATCCTAATGCTAATAGTATTTTGTCATGGCTTTAATATCTGTAATGTCCAATGATTCTAAAGTCGAACAGACAATCTTCTAAAACTTGTCCAGCACCAATGTTATGAACGATTAAATAACGCTTCCCATCTCTTGTTTTTTGTAGACGACTACACCAATATGAGTAGTTCCTCCACTTAAATTCCAGCTTACTATATCTCCAGGAATGTAATCCTTTGGATTATTTGTTATACCCACACTTTTACCTTGACGTTTAAAGTAGGTCATTAAATTAGGAACTCTTCTATGGTCAATATTTTTATCAGTACTTGTAAGTCTCCAAATGTTAGGATACTTATAAAAGTTACTTTTCATATCCTCATGAACTTCCTTTTGAAGATCTATCCCTGTTTTTCTAAGTGTTCTAATGACCACATCTGTACAAACTCCTTTTCCTTTTGGAACATCTCCATTTGGGTAAGAAATAGAAAAATAAGTAGGATCATAAACAACTTCATCTTTCGTAAGTTCTAAGGCAGCCTTTGAAATTTCTAAATTTTGTCCAAAGCATATAATTCCACTGAAGAGAAAGAATAATACAAGTAGTTTTTTCATACTTGTATTAACTCAATTTTGGGATATAAATTATAAGACCAACAATTATTGCAATTATAGCACCTATACTTACAGCACCTGCGGCAACATCTTTAATAAAGCCAATTTTGTTGTTATGTTCGGGGTGAATAAAGTCTGAAAGCTCTTCTACCGCAGTATTTAAACCTTCAAGTCCCATCACCAAACCAATTGCTAAAAGCTGTAATATCCATTCTGTGCTTGTAATCTCAAAGTAAAATCCTGTTACTGTCATTATAATAGCAATAATGAACTGTACTTGAATGCTTGCTTCTTTTTTAAGTAATAGTGCTAGACCTCTGATGGCATGGAAAATACTTTTTATTCGCTTTGAGATGAAGTCCATTAATCTATAGTTTTCTAATTAGATTACTAAAAGTAAAATAATTCTAAAAGTTAAAATTTATATAAAGGCAATTATTTTTGTTTAATTTATTATTAATATTGTTAAACAAAATTATTAAAAAGAAAAATTATCACAAACACACAATTATGAAAACACAAAGATTATTCAAGTCGGTTTTAGTTTTAGCTATGGTTTTTGGAACCTTTACACTTAATGCGCAATCAAAGAACATAGTTGAAACTGCAATTAGTACAGAAGCTACTTCAACTTTAGTTGCAGCTGTGAAGGCAGCTGATTTAGTAAATGTACTTTCAAGCGAGGGACCATTTACCGTATTTGCCCCAACTAATGATGCCTTCGCTCAGCTACCTGATGGAACTGTTGCGAACCTTTTAAAACCAGAGAACAAAGAAACCTTACAAACCGTTTTGAAATACCATGTGGTTGCAGGTAAGTATAATGCAAAGGATATTATAAAAATGATAAATGAAGGAAAAGGTAAAGCTGAAATTAGAACAGTTGCTGGAGGTACCCTAGAAGCCATGATAAAAAATGGATCTGTTTACGTAAAAGATGCAAATGGGAATGCAGCAAAAGTTACAGCAGCAGATTTAGATCAAACAAATGGAGTTATCCATGTTATAGATAAAGTTGTTCTTCCCAAATAGTTGGTTAGTTATTTAGTTGATTAGAAAAAAAGCCTCTTCAAATTTGAAGAGGCTTTTTATGTTAATTCAAAGCATTTAGCGCAGCTTCATAATTTGGTTCTTCAACTACTTCTTGCACTTGTTCCGTATGTAAAACCACACCATTTTCATCTAACACTATTATGGATCTAGATAATAAACCTTCTACTGGCCCATTTGTAAAAGTTAGGTTATAATCATTTCCAAAGCTTCCATTCCTGAAATCTGAAAGCATCTCTACATTTTCAATTCCTTCAGCACCACAAAATCTAGATTGTGCAAAGGGTAGGTCTTTAGAAATACATAATATTTTGGTATTTTCTAAAGATGAAGCTTCTTTATTGAATTGTCTAACTGAGTTAGCACATGTGCCAGTATCAACACTATGAAAGATATTCAAAATTACTTTTGAGCCATGGTAATCTTCTAGGCTTACATCTTGAAGTTTACTATTTGCTAGTCTAAAATTAGGAGCTTTACTGCCAATAGCTGGTAAATCTCCTTGAGTTTGTATTGGATTTCCTTGTAGGGTCACATTTGCCATATTATTAGAATTTTATTACCAAAATTTTTTTACACCATGAATATATTATGAAATATTGAATATACAAGGCGTAATAATTAAAACCTATTAAGTAATAATTTATAACAATTTTTTCATACCAAGTGTTTATTAAAATTTAAGTACTTTAATCAGGGAGAATTAAGCAAAACAATAGCTTAATTCTTTGAATACAATTATAGTTAAAGTTTAATTCTAAAAATTAAAATAATTATGAAAGATCAAATTAATGGGGATATAAATAAATGCCCATTTATGAGTGGTTCAATTAAGGAAACTGCTGGTAGAGGAACTAGTAATAGAGATTGGTGGCCTAATGAATTAAAGCTTAACATTTTAAGACAACATGCCGATAAGTCGAACCCTATGGGAAATGACTTTAATTATGCTGAAGCTTTTAATAGTATTGATTATAGTCAATTAAAAGAAGATATTATTGAAGTTCTAACAAGTTCGAAAGAATGGTGGCCAGCCGATTATGGACATTATGGACCTTTTATGATTAGAATGGCATGGCATAGTGCCGGTACATATAGAGTAGGTGATGGAAGAGGAGGTGCTAATACAGGAACACAACGTTTTGCACCCCTAAATAGCTGGCCAGATAATGGTAATTTAGATAAGGCTCGATTGTTACTGTGGCCTATAAAGAAAAAATATGGAGATAAAATATCTTGGGCGGATTTAATGATTTTAACAGGTAACTGCGCCTTAGAGTCAATGGGATTTAAAACTTATGGATTTGCTGGAGGTAGAGAGGATGTCTATGAACCAGAGCAAGATATATATTGGGGATCAGAAACAGGTTGGCTTGACAATGATGATCGTTACGATACTAGTGATGGTGATTTAGAGGGTCACTTAGGTGCTGTGCACATGGGATTAATTTATGTAAACCCAGAAGGACCGAACGGGGAACCAGATCCATTAAAATCTGCTCATGACATAAGAATTACCTTTGGGCGTATGGCAATGAATGATGAGGAAACTGTAGCATTGGTGGCAGGTGGTCATACATTTGGTAAGGCTCATGGTGCAGCAGACCCTGATAAATATGTTGGAGCGGAACCTCATGGTGCTGCTATCGAAGAAATGAGTACTGGTTGGAAAAATACTTTTGGTACAGGGGTATTGGATGATGCAATTACTAGTGGATTAGAAGGTGCGTGGACGCCTAACCCTACAAAGTGGGATAAGGATTATTTTGATGTTTTATTAAATTACGATTGGGAATTAACAAAAAGCCCTGCGGGTGCGCATCAATGGACTCCAACCCTGGATTCAAAAGCGAGAATGGCTCCAAAAGCTGGAGATGCTAATGGTGAGCAAGCTTTAATGATGTCAACAGCAGATATGGCTTTAAAAATGGATCCAGCATTTCTAGAAATATCTAAGCATTTTCATGAAAATCATGAGGCATTTGAAGACGCTTTTGCTAAAGCTTGGTATAAATTAACGCATCGTGATATGGGACCTATAGATCGTTATTTAGGTCCTGAAGTTCCGGAGAATCAATTTATTTGGCAAGATCCAATTCCAAAAGTTAACTATACTTTAAGAGATAATGATATTGAATCACTAAAGAAAATGATTCTTGCTTCTGGTCTTTCAATTTCTCAATTAGTTAGAACAGCTTGGGCTTCAGCTGCAACATTTAGAGGATCTGATATGCGCGGAGGAGCTAATGGAGGAAGATTAAGGTTAGAGCCACAAAGAAGCTGGGATATCAATAATCCATCTGAATTGAGTAAAGTATTGAATGTTCTTGAAGGAATTCAAAATGAATTTAATGGGACTATTTCTATGGCAGACTTAATTGTTCTTGCTGGTACAGCTGGGGTAGAAGCTGCTGCTGCTAGTGCTGGTCATGAAATATTGGTTGAATTTACTCAGGGTAGAGGAGATGCTACTCAAGATCAAACAGATTTAGAGTCATTCAGTTATTTAGAGCCTTTGGCGGATGGATTTAGAAATTATATGAATGCTAAGCTCAAAGTAGGTGCGGAAGATATGTTGATTGATGGAGCCAATTTACTAACATTATCTATTCCTGAAATGACGGCCTTAATAGGAGGTTTAAGAGTATTAGGAGCTAATTACGATGATTCTAGTCATGGAGTTTTTACTGATAATGTAGGAAGTTTAACAAACGATTTCTTTGTGAATGTTTTAGATTTCACTTATTCATGGAATCCAATCAATGATGATAATACATTATTTGAGGGGAGAGATAGAAGAACTGGAAATGTTAGATTTACAGCTACGCGTGCTGACTTAATTTTTGGATCAAATACTGAATTAAGGGCGGTTTGTGAAGTTTATGGGGCAGATGATGGTCAAGAAAAATTTGTTACTGCCTTTGCTAATGCTTGGGCCAAAGTCATGAATCTTGATCGTTATGATTTAAAATAGTTTTTCCTTTAATTATTTAAATATGACTTCAAGTGTAGATTATCTCTTTGATTCTATAAAAAAGGGTGATAATGTATATCGCATAGAGGCTTTATTAGAAATGAATCCTGATCTGGTTAACTGTAAAAGCAGTAATGGATTTACACCTCTAATTTATACCGCCTATATGGGAAATGTAACTTTAACAGAGATTATCCTAAAACATAAAGCTGAAATCGATATGCAGGATGCTATGGGAAACACAGCTCTAATGGGAGTTTGTTTCAAAGGAAATGATACAATAGCAAGATTACTATTAGATTGTGGAGCGGACATCAATGCAAGAAACAATAATGGACATACTGCACTTATTATGGCTTCTAAATATGACAATAGTAATATTATTAAACTATTATTGGAGCATGGAGCAGACAAGTCTATTATAGATAATGAAGGAAATTCTGCCAATGATTATGCTGAACAAAAAGGACTAAAAGAGATAGTAGAGCTATTGAGGCAATAACGAGAAATAAAAAAACCTTTTCTAAAGAAAAGGTTTTTTTATTATTCAAATCTAAATAAGTTTAGTTTACATGCTTTGATAGGAATTCTGCCACTCCTTCATGAGTTGCCTGCAATCCAGTTTCACCACGATTCCAATTTGCTGGACAAACTTCACCATTTTCTTCAAAGAACTGCAGTGCGTCAACCATACGTAAAGCTTCTTCTACATTTCTCCCTAAAGGTAGATCGTTTACTAATTGATGACGTACAATGCCTTCCTTGTCAATAAGGAATAACCCTCTGTAAGCAATCAATTCACCTTTAGACTGTAACATATCGTTTTCATCATAATATGTTTCTCCAGCTAACACGTCATAGTTTGCAGAAATAGTTTTATTCGTATCTGCAACTAATGGATAAGTGATTCCTTTAATACCACCATTATCTTTTTCAACTTGAAGCCAACCAAAGTGAGATTGTTCCGTATCTGTTGAAACTCCAACAACAGCAACATCTCTGCTTTCAAATTCTGCTAACTTATTTTGAAAAGCATGTAGCTCTGTCGGGCATACAAATGTGAAATCCTTTGGGTAAAAGAATAATATAACATACTGTTTACCTAAATATTGATTTAGTGAAAATTTTTCTACAAATTCTCCACCGTTTACTACTGCTTGCGCGCTAAATTGAGGTGCTTTTTGCCCTACTAATACTGCCATATTTTTTTTCTAGTTTAATAAATTTAAGTTGGCAAATATAGTTTAGCTAATTAGTTTAAAATAGAATTTTTATAATAAAATTTTATAAAAATATAAGTTACGCTAATTTCGTACTTAACTGTTTGATTTTAACGTTTAAAGCGGCAAATAATAAAGTAGTGAAGGGACTCAACCAATTGAAAATTGCGAAAGCAAAATATTCTGCAACAGATACACCTAACACACCACTTTGATAGGCTCCGCAAGTATTCCATGGCACTAATACTGAAGTTACCGTTCCAGAATCTTCCAAAGTTCTGCTTAAATTTTCAGGAGCAAGTCCTCTGTCTTCATAAGCATTTTTAAACATCTTACCAGGAATAACAATTGCTAAATATTGATCGGAAGCGATAACATTTAAACCTAAGCAACTTGCAACAGTAGCTGCGAATAGTCCGAAGACAGATTTAGCAATATTTAATAAAGCTCTTGTTATTCTTGATAGCGCTCCAATAGCATCCATAATTCCACCAAAAACCATGGCACTATAACATAAAGCAATAGTCCAAAGCATTCCCTTCATACCACCAGATGAAAACAGATCATTTAACTTTTCATTATCTGTTACGATTTGAGTGTCTGTAAAAACTGAAGTAATAACAGAATTTAGCCTAGAAGAACCTAAACTTGAAAGCACTTCAGGCTGAAAAATAAAAGCAAAAATTGCCGCCAAAACAACACCTATTGTCAATGCTTTTATGGGTTTAGTTTTCATTAAAACTAAAATAATTACAGCTCCCGGAACTAAGAATAGCAATGGTGTAATATTAAAGGTAGTGTCAATAGTGTTTACAAAGCTACTTACATCTGCGGCTCCTGTGGTTTCCATAGAAAAACTGATGATGGAAAAAACAACTAACGCCACTAGAATGGTTGGTACCGTCGTAATTGACATATATCTTATATGTGTAAACAGATCTGTTCCTGCCATTGCTGGTGCGAGATTTGTAGTGTCGCTCATGGGTGACATTTTATCACCAAAATAAGCTCCAGATATAATTGCCCCAGCTACCATCCCACCAGAAATACCAAGTGCTTCTGTTCCAATACCAACCAGCGCAATACCAACCGTTGCAGAAGTTGTCCAAGAGCTACCAGTTGCGATCGAGATTAATGCAGCAATAACCAAAGATGCTGGTAAGAAAATTGATGGATTCAATACTTCCAGACCATAATATACCATTGCAGGTATAACACCACTAACCAACCAAGTTCCAGCTAAGGCACCAACTAATAGAAGTATAACTATTGGAACGAAAATACTTTTTATATTCTCCCAAACCTCGGTCATCATTCGCTTAAAGCTTACTTTATTAAAGACTCCAACGATTGCCGCAACAACGCCTCCTAGTAATAAAATGATTTGATTAGTATAAGCTCCAAACCATTCTTGACCATCAACAAAAAAGATGTTGTAAGCTAACATTCCCATTAAAATAACTACAGGAATTAAGGCCTCCCAAATATTCAATTCTACATTTTCAATAATATTTTGATCTTGGATTTTAACCTCTTTGATGTTATCGTTATCTGACATGTTTTGGTTTTTAGAAGCGTAATGTTACAATTTTCAAAAGAGCTATGCAAATTCAATTAGTTGTGTAAATTTGTTCACACAGGTATGGATTCACTCACTCAAATAGTATTGGGAGCTGCTTGCGGTGAAGTAGCTTTAGGAAAGAAGATTGGCAATAAGGCATTACTTTTTGGTGCAATTGGAGGGACGATTCCTGATCTTGACGTTTTCATTGGAGCTTGGGTATATGGAAACGAAATTGATGAAATGGCCTTCCATAGAGGGTTTATGCACTCAATTATATTCGCATTATTCGTTCCATTGATACTAGGCCCATTAATGCATTGGTTATATAATCGAGGAAAACGATTAAATACAACAACTCAAAAAGATTGGATGTGGTTGTTTTTCTTATCTATCTTTACACATCCTATTTTAGATAGTTTTACTCCATATGGTACACAGCTATTTTTACCTTTTTCTAATTATCGTGTAGCATTTAACAATATTTCGGTGGTTGATGTGTTTTATACCTTGCCATTTCTGTTCTGTATTGTTATTGCAATGTTCTTTAAGCGGAATAACAGACGCAGAAAAATATTCACTTGGACAGGAATTTATATTAGTTCTGGCTATATGCTATTTACTTTAGGGAACAAGCTTTATATCAATTCGGTATATAAAAAATCTTTAGTAGAGAAGAATGTTGATTTTAAAAGATTTCAAACGCAGCCAACAGTTTTTAATAATATTTTGTGGTATGGAATAGCAGAAACCGAAACCAATTATTTTGTTGGATTTTATTCGTTAATGGATGAAGCTTCAGGTGTTACCAGTTGGCAAGAGCTTCCAAAGAACCATGAGCTTGCACCAAAGAATAATAAGGACATTCAAACACTATCTTGGTTTAGTAATGGATATTATAATTTAATTCCGTTAGAGGAAAAGGATTCGTTTAGATATAACGATTTAAGGTATCCGTTGTTTAATGAAGATGATCCTAACTCTTCGGTTTTCAGTTTTACTATAAAAAAAGAAGGAGAACGTTGGAACGCTCTCCCTTTTGAAGGTAAACCTCCATCAAGTGAAGATTTAAAGATTTTCTTTGAACGAATAAAAGGACGTTAGACCAAAACAGGTTCTAAAATATTTAGTTCTATCATACACTCTTTCATCATTTTGTAAGTACGCGCTATATCTTCATCAAGACCAATTGAGAATCTAATCAATCCATCTGTTAGCCCCATTTCTTCTTGTTCGCTTTCAGGTATTTCAGAAGAAGTAGATGTTCCTGGAGCACTAAATAATGTTTTGTAAAAACCTAAACTTACGGCTAAATAACCAAGGTTGCGTTCTTGCATTAGCTCCATAAGTTTATTGGCTTTGTCTAGGCACCCAACATCAATGGTTAGCATTCCTCCAAAACCATAGTTTTCATTCATCATGCTATTGAATAGTTCATGTGAAGGATGCGACGCTAAACCAGGATAAACTGTTTTTAATCCGTCTTGTTCAAACTTATTAGCTAAATATGTTGCATTCCTACTATGCTGCTTCATTCTTATATGCAGTGTTCTTAGGTTTTTCAATACCGAAGCAGATCGAAGACTATCCATAGCTGCTCCAAGAAGCATTGAAGCACCATCATTAACGTTTCGTAATTGATCAATGAACTCCTGAGTTCCACAAACCACACCGCCAACAGTATCACTAGAACCATTGATGAATTTTGTTAAGCTATGTATAACAACATCTGCACCAAGTTTTACAGGAGAAATACTTAATGGCGAAAAGGTGTTATCCACAACCAGTTTCAAATTATATTTTTTAGCAATTTTTGCTAATCCTTTAATATCTGCAACTTCCAGTAATGGATTACTAACAGATTCACAGTATAAAACTTTAGTGTTTTCAGTAATAGCTGCTTCAACAAAATCTAATTTCGTGATATCAACAAAAGAAGTTTCTATGTTAAATCTAGGTGTGAAGTTTTTCAAAAAAGCATAAGTTCCACCATAAATGGTTCTACTTGAAACAATATGATCTCCAGCTTGACATAACTGTAATAAAACAGGTGCAATAGCACCCATTCCAGAAGCTGTAACATTGGCAGTTTCTGTACCTTCCATTGCGGCAAGCGCTTCTCCTAAATAAAGGTTTGAAGGCGAAGTGTGTCTAGAATAAAGGTAGCATCCATCAGCATTTCCTTCAAATGTGTCGAACATGGTCTTAGCAGAAAGAAATGTGTAAGTAGATGAGTCTGATATTGAAGGGTTTACGCCTCCGAATTCTCCAAAATATTGAAGATCCTGAATATTATTTGCTGGCTTGAAACTCATGTGTACGGCTTTTAAGTTTTACAATACAAATTTCCTTCAAATCCGATAATTAATCAACCAATAAAATGTAGTTTAGAATATAAAACTGCAATACGTCGAAAATTTTGAATTATTTTAAGTTTTTTTTCTATTCTTAATTAGAATTCGGAAAAATGCTCGGTTATGAAATTTGATGCTATTGATAAAAACCTACTTGAGTTGTTGCAAGAAGATTGCAAACAGACTAACAAAGAACTTTCTAATAAATTAATCCTTTCTGTTACAGCTGTTTATGAGCGTATAAAAAAGTTAGAGAAGCTTGGAGTAATTAACAAGTATGTTGCATTGGTGAATAAAGAAAAGGTTAATAAAGACTTTGTCGCCTTTTGTAACATTAAATTAGTGAAGCACTCACAAGATTACGTGATGAAGTTTGAAAGAGAGATAAAAAGACTCTCTGAGGTTGTTGAGTGTTATCATATTAGTGGTGATTACGACTATTTACTTAAAGTGCTTGTAGAAGACATGGAAGCTTATCGCGAGTTTATGGTGAAAAAGCTTACTAGCATTGACCATATTGGAAGTACGCATAGTACATTTATGATCAATGAGGTAAAACACACTACAGCTATTAATTTTTAGTTTAATGCAATCAGTTAGTTATAGACTTACTGAATTTTTCATAATCTTTATTCTAATTCCAATACTCTTTACTTTTTCGTTTAGTATTTGGGTAAAAATGGGTATTGGTTTCATCGGTTTTGTCTACATTATTTATGTTTTACTTCGTGTTGAGAAGCTAAAGTTTTCCATCGCACCAAATTTAAAATGGAAGGAGTTTTGGAAGCGAACGTTTCTAACGCTATCACTGATAACAGTAATAACGACTACTTTTGTTTATGTTACAGATAAAGATTCTTTATTCAATGTATTACTGAACAAACCGCAGCTTTGGTTATTTATCTTGTTTGTGTATAGCTTTTTTTCGGTATATCCTCAGGAGCTTATATATCGCACATTTTTCTTTAGCAGATATCAAAAGCTTTTTAAGAATCAAAACCTTTTCATTTTGATCAGTGCTACAATATTTTCATTAGGTCATATTTTCTTCAAAAGTACTTTAGTGTTGGTATTTACTTTTTTGGGAGGATTGATTTTTGCACTAACCTTTCATAGAACAAAATCTACTTTATTAGTAAGCATTGAGCATGCCATTTATGGCTCTTGGTTGTTTACAGTTGGTATGGGTAACATGCTCGGGTTTCCATCTTAAATATTAACATAAGGCTATGTTAAATTCTTAGTGAAACGCTTTCTGTTTCTGTAACTTGATGCAAACACTAAGCATATGAAACGTTCACAATTTATTACCCAGTTAGGTATTGGAGCAATATTATTCCCTATAGTACCGTCATTTGCTCATAATGAGCAAGATCAAGAAAACGAGCAGTTAGATAAAAAACTGGTTGAGGAATTTGTTAATAAATCACATAGTGATTTTGATAAGGTAAAAGAATTATTGGAAGAGCATCCTACATTGCTCAATGCAGCACATGATTGGAAAAACGGCGATTTTGAGACAGGATTGGGAGCTGCTAGTCATGTAGGACATAAAGAGATGGTCAAATACTTTTTAGAGAATGGCGCTCAAGCGAATATTTTTACAGCAGCACTTTTTGGAAGAATAGATATAATTAAACCCATGTTAGATTTTTCTCCTAATATTTTGCATGCTAAAGGACCTCATGGATTTACGCTTTTACATCATTCAGAAAAGGGAGGAGAAGAAGCATTAGAAGTTAAAAAATACTTGAAATTTTTGGGTGCTAAAGAAACGAGAATTCCACTAGGATAAGTCCTTGTATTTTTACATTGAGTTCCCATAAAACATTTGTACTTTTGTAGGCGATTTTTAAAAATAACTACAAAAAAAATCTTATGAAATCATACGACGTAGCAGTTATAGGTTCAGGTCCTGGTGGTTATGTAGCAGCAATTCGTTGTGCACAACTAGGGATGAAAACAGCACTGATAGAAAAATATGCAACACTTGGAGGTACATGTTTAAATGTCGGGTGTATTCCAAGTAAAGCGCTACTTGATTCTTCGCACCATTATGAAGACGCTGTAAAACACTTTGAAGATCACGGAATTGAAATTCCTGGAGATATTAAAGTGAATCTTGAAAAGATGATTGCTCGTAAGCAGTCTGTAGTTGATCAAACAACTGGCGGAATTGATTTCTTAATGAAGAAGAACAACATTGATGTGTATCATGGCTTAGGAAGCTTTAAAGATGCAACACATATTGCAATTGCTGGTGAAGAAACTACTGAAATTGAAGCTAAAAGTTCAATTATAGCTACGGGAAGCAAGCCTTCTAGTTTGCCGTTTATCAATATCGATAAAGAACGTATAATTACATCTACTGAAGCTTTAAAGCTTAAAGAGGTGCCAAAGCATTTAATTGTTATTGGTGGAGGAGTTATTGGTTTAGAGCTTGGCCAAGTTTATAAGCGATTAGGAGCTGAGGTTTCTGTTGTTGAGTATATGGATAGAATCATTCCTGCAATGGATGCTGGGTTATCAAAAGAACTCAACAAGGTCTTAAAGAAGCAGAAGTTTAAAATGAATGTTTCTCATCAGGTAACTTCTGTACAAAGAGAAGGAGATGAAGTCGTAGTTAAAGCACTTAACAAAAAAGGTGAAGAAGTTGATTTTAGAGGAGATTATTGCTTAGTTTCTGTTGGTCGACGTCCTTATACTGATGGATTAAATGCCGAAGCGGCTGGTGTAAAATTGAATGAAAGAGGTCAGGTAGAGGTAAATGACCATTTACAAACTTCAGCTTCAAACATCTTCGCTATTGGTGATGTTGTTAAAGGAGCAATGCTTGCTCATAAAGCTGAAGAAGAAGGTGTTTTTGTAGCAGAGACTTTAGCTGGACAGAAACCACATATTGATTATAACTTAATTCCTGGTGTCGTTTATACTTGGCCTGAAGTTGCTGCTGTTGGGAAAACAGAAGAGCAATTAAAAGAAGCTGGAGTAGCTTATAAAGTTGGTCAGTTCCCAATGCGTGCTCTAGGTAGAAGTAGAGCGAGTATGGATCTTGACGGATTTGTAAAAATCCTTGCAGATCAAAGTACTGATGAAATTCTAGGTGTACACATGGTTGGTGCAAGAGCTGCAGATATGATTGCTGAAGCAGTTGTAGCAATGGAGTATCGTGCTAGTGCAGAGGATATTTCACGTATGTCACATGCACATCCAACGTTTACAGAGGCTATTAAGGAAGCTGCTTTAGCTGCTACAGATAATAGACCATTACATATTTAAGATTTTAATCTTTATAATAATAAAAGGCACAACGTTAGTTGTGCCTTTTTTGTTTGTAGTAATATGTTGAGAACGATAAATATAGCTAAAAAAAGAATAACTTTTTGTAGGATTTTGGCCCTTTATATAGTTACATTTAAACCATTGTGACCTATTAAAAAAAAGGTGTCTAAATTGTAAATTCCCTAGCTTACGTTGAGTAAAGAAAACAAGTTTAAAAATATGTCTGATGAAGAACTGGTGCAAGCCATAGTTTCTTCAAATGACACATTATTGTTTGAAATTTTATACGATAGATATGCTAGTGTAGTATATAATAAATGTAGAGGTTTTTCTAAAAACGAGGATGAAGCTGAAGACCTGACACAAGATATTTTCTTAAAGCTGTTCGTTAAGTTGAGCACTTTTAAAGGAAGATCGAAATTCTCGACATGGTTATATGCATTTACTTATAACCATTGTGTGAATTATGTAAATAGAAATACCGCTAAAAAGATTGAAAAAAAATCGGTTGATTCTGCCAATATTCAAGATGCTGGATATACAATTGAAGATAATGATACCGATATCAATAAACTGAAGGTTAGTAAATTGAAGGATGCACTAGAATTAATTACTCCTGAGGAGAAAATGATTCTATTGCTAAAATATCAAGATGGATTAAGCATTAAAGAGCTTACAGGTATCTTGAGTGTAGGAGAAAGCGCAGTTAAAATGCGTATTAAGAGAGCAAAAGAAAAACTCATTAACGTCTATTATGAAAATGAGCGATAACCCGTTTGAGTACATAAATAAGCCTTTAAAGGAAGTACCTGAAGAGTTAAAATCTAAGGTGATGAAGGATATTGCTACGGCAAAACTGCTTATGGAGTTAGCTAGCCTGTTTTCATTAAACTTAGGCAGTGTAATTGAACGAACAATAAAAGAAAGGAAGAAATAAAATATCCTAACATGTTATACAATGGAAAAGTTACAAGAAATTAAGGATTTAGCCATAGAGAATTTTTCAACCACAGGAGTCAATATACTTAAAGCACTTTTGGTATTACTATTTGGCTGGTTATTCATTAAGCTGTTGCTGTGGGTTTTAAAAAGAGCGTTAAAGGCTATTAATATTGATAGATTTGGTAAAAAACTAAATGATATTGAGATTATAGAAGGGAAGAAGCTGAACATTAATCTTTCTAAGATATTTTTATCATTTACTAAATGGTCGTTATTACTAATATTGATTATTGTGGTTTCAGAAATGATGGGACTAACTATTATTTCTGAAGAAATTGGAAATCTCATCACATACTTACCTAAATTATTAAGTGCTGCAGCAATCTTTGTAATTGGGTTGTTTATTGCCAATTTTGTTAAGAAATCAATTCAAACTTTCTTTAAGTCTTTTGAGCTCTCAGGATCAAAGATTATTAGTCAATTAGTGTTTTTTATACTATTGGCAATTATTTCTATAACTGCTTTGAATCAGGCTGGAATTAACACAGATATTATTACCAGCAATCTCAATTTAATTTTTGGTGCGTTTCTTGTTGCCATAGCTTTAGCAGTTGGTTTAGGAGCAAGAGAGGTGGTTAGTGATTTAATGCGAACATTTTATACAAGAAGAACCTATGAAGTTGGACAACATTTAAAATTTAATAATTTTGAAGGAGAGATTATTGCAATAGAAGATATATCTATGACGTTAAAGACTGAAACCGGAAAATTAATAGTGCCAATAAAAGATATTACAAATAGTCAAGTTGAGATTAAAGGGTAAACTTGTGTTATACAGGTAATTGTTAGGGAAGACCCAAATTGATATTTGACTAATAGCTCCCTTCTCATTAATTTGAGAAGGGTTTTTTGTTAAAACAAATCATTCAGAATTTTGGCAAGTCGTACTCCAGCTATTTGAAGTTGATCCCTAACAATAGTAAAGTTTTTATATGAGTAGCGGTATCTTAAATTATCATCAGGTTTTACTTCTGAATATATTTTCTTAGTCAATTGCTGCGTTTCATTTACCCAGTCAACCACCGTTCCTTTTTGTATGTGCTTTATTTGTTCCTTACTTAAGGCATCCGCGTTTTCGGCTAGCTCTATATAACCCATGTCAAATTCTTCAATCATTTCTGAGTCCCAAACCCTATGTAAGTTGGTGTCATTATAATGCCATTTCACTTTAAAATCGTTTCCACCTCTGTCATCCTTTAGGCCAATATGCATTGGTTGATGCAGATCACCTATTAGATGTACTAGCATTTTGAGATAAAATATTTTGTCCTGATCTGATGAATTCTTGTCTGTTATTACCTTTTTACAATAATTTATTCCTGTTACAAGATCACCACTTGGATTCTTTTCTGAAGATTCATAATCACTATCAAACGGCATATTTATATAATGCCAGGTGTAAAATTTATTATATGTACTATCAGATTTAATTTCGTCTGCAAACGTAGAAACAAATGCTAGTGATTTCTTTTTAAGCAGCTTTTTTATTTTTCGTTTTGTGCGAGGTTTTAAATAATCTTCGCATATCTCACCAACAACTCTATGTCCAGTTTGTCCCCAGTCGTTTTCTGCGTTTATAGGAGAATATAATAGTATTAGAATTAGTGCAATTCCAAAGTTAAGATTGAAATTTTTCATATGAACTGATATTGTTGTTTGCGATAAAGAAATTAAATCTTTGCAAATTTATGATAATGAGCTTACTTTTTGGCTATTAAATTATTTAATAGTTTCTAAGTTTTTGAAGCACCTGCTCTTTATAACTTCTGCTTATAGGTAAGGAAGTTTTTTCAATTACAATTTCCTCACTAGTAAAGGAAGTTATCATTTGTACCGCAACGATAAAAGATCTATGAATACGAATGAAATTATTTTTAGGGAGCTTCCCCTCTACAGATGAAATAGTATCTCTAGAGGTAATTATTTTGTCCTTGAGATGAAACTTAACATAATCGCTTAGACTTTCAATGTAAATGATATCTTCAAAGTTAATTTTAATCATTTTTCTATCAGAGCGAACAAAAGTGAAATCATTAGCATTAACACTTTCATTTATTTCGATATCTGATTTCGTATGAACTTTAAAATATAAGTTTACGGCTTTTAAAAGTCGTTCAAATGATATGGGTTTTAATAAGTAATCTACTGCTTCCAATTCAAAACTCTCGATAGCATATTCACGATATGCAGTTGTGAAGATGATTTTTGAATCTTTATTAATGGTTTTAGCAAAAGAAATTCCAGATATTTCAGGCATATTTATATCTAAGAAAATCAAATCTATGTGTTGAGAACTTAAGATGTTAAATGCTTCAATTGCATTACTACAGCTTGCAATAACAGATATATTATCAATTTTTGATAAGTGTGAAATTATCACCTCTCTAGCAACAGATTCGTCATCAACAACTATGCATTTAATTTCCATCTACTTTAGTTTTAATAATGAGTTCAACCTCATAAACAGTTTTCCTGTCGTTAATGCTTAGCTTATAATTGTTTTTATATAATAATTCTAATCGTTTTTTAATATTATCTAAACCCAATCCATGAGATTTAGAGTTTCTATCGGAATTCATACTATTTGTTATCTTAAAATAAACTTCATTTTCTTTACAGCTAAAGTCAATATTTATCTTTAAAAATCCATTGACTATAGATCCGTGCTTAAAACTATTTTCAATAAATGGTAGAAAAAGCATTGGAGCAATTTTTAAATGCTCGTTAACTATATCTACATTAATGGAACACTTTAGCGTATCATTAAAACGAATTTGTTCCAGATCTATATAGTCTTTAATATGAGCAATTTCATCACTTAGTAAAACATGTGGTTTGTTTATTTGATAAAGCAAATAATCAAGTAGATTAGAAAGTTTTAAAATTATCTCTGGAGTTTCATCTGCCTTTTTTAATGCAAAACCATACATTGTATTCAAAGTATTGAACAAAAAATGAGGATGAATTTGCATTTTTAAGTAATTGAGTTCCTGCTCTTTTAATTTTAATTGTGTTTCAAGTATTTTTTTTTCTAGTTTACTTGTTCTTTCAGTGTTTTTGACATTCAATTTTAATAGCTTAAAAGCACTAGCAACAATCACAACTAAATAAACGGCAATCATTACCAATAATAAACTCCTGCTAATAGGAGCCATATTTTGATACTGAAAGTTTGATAAGTAAACCAGTCCAAAAAATATTGAAATAATAATGAGGTAAGCAGAAATAATAAGTGTATATGCGCTGTAAAGCGAAAACTTAAGATAGCGCTTTGTTACTAAATACTCAGGAATAAGTTTGTAAATAGACACATAAGTAGTTGCAATTGTAATTGGCATCAAGAACAACGAAAAAGAAAGAACATAATTAAAATTATTACTATCTACTGCAAAAAAGTAGGTATAAAACAGCAGAACTGCACCCCAAAATAATATGTGAAGTACAATTTTTATACTGTAATTTAAAATGAGTCCCTTATCAAACATAGTCTTCATGCCTTTACAATATTAGTACATTTCTTTAGGTATTCAAGGTTTTATAGACGAATAGCGGTTTAAGCGAGGGATTTAAACAAAGTATGTAGAATCGATTCTTAAAATGGTCATTCATCGCAATTATAAATTAAGAGTTAATAAACCACTTAAGTTTGAATCTATTAATCAAATACAAACAATCATGAAACGAGTAGTTATTCTTTTTTTATTCACAAGCTGTTTAGGTTTTTCGCAGGTGCCAACTTTTGGGAAATTAGATCAATATCTAGAAGTGCTTTTTCAAAACGAGAAATTTATGGGTAGTTTAGCAGTTGCGAAAAATGGTAAGCATATATATAATAACTCTAAGGGCTATCAATATATTAGCTACAAGGAAAGTAAAATGGCCACAAAAGATTCTAAGTACAAGATAGGGTCAATTACCAAAACTTTCACTGCAACAATGATTTTTCAACTTATCGATGAGCAAAAATTATCACTTGAAACACCATTGTCAGTATTTTATCCAAAAATCACTAATGCAGACAAAATTACAATTAATCATTTGTTAAGTCACAGTAGTGGGCTGTATAATCTAACAAATGCTGATGAGTTTGGAACATGGAAAAATAAACCTGCAACTCCAGAGATTATGGTTTCCAGAATAAAAAAATTTGAAGCCGATTTTCTGCCAGGAGAAGGAGAGGAGTATAGTAATACCAATTACTTGCTACTAGGTTATATTATTGAAAACCTTGATAACACATCATATGCTGAAGCAGTGCAAAATCGTATTGCTGGTAGGCTTAAGCTTGAAAACACTTATTATGGCGGAGTAGTGGATATACATAATAATGAGTGCCATTCCTATAACTTCCAAGATGATATTTGGCAACAATCACCCGAAACTCATATGAGTTTACCAGGAGGGGCTGGAGCACTTATATCTACTCCTACAGATTTACTTGTTTTTATTGAAGCTTTGTTTAACGGAAAACTTATTTCTGAAAAGAGTCTAAAGGAAATGACAATAACTTCAGACAAAGGTTTTGGAAAAGGAATCTTTCATACAGATTTTCAAGGAATAGATATGTATGGTCATGATGGAGGTATTGATGGATTTCAATCTATGTTAGTTTATGTGCCAAATTTAAAAATGGCATTAGCCCTTACATCTAATGGGCTCAGTTATGAAAAAATGGGAATTGTTAGAAACGTTTTTCAAGCAAGCATGGGAATGGATATTCAGTTGCCAAATTTTAGCAAGATTGAATTAACAGCAGCACAAATAAAACAATATGTTGGTGTTTATGAAAGTGAAGAAACTCCATACGATCTAGTTTTTGAAGCTAGTGGGAAAACTTTAAAAGGAGCTCCAGAAGGAAGCAGCTTAAAAGAACTATTACCAACTAATGAGGATGAATTCACTTTTGATGCTATTGGTGTGAAGCTAAACTTCAATTTAGATAATAGAACGTTAATGTTCAAGCAAGGAGATAATCAACCAATTAAATTCACAAAAAAACAATAAATTTAAAACAATGAAACGTTTACTCATTTTAAAAACACAAGCCTTATTGAGTAACCCTTTTGTAGATAGATTTATAGAAGGAGGCCCTTTTTTTATGTCGATAATCTTATTGTGCTTAATTCTTATATTTTATTTTATAGCTAAAGGCTTTTTAAGTAAAGATAATGTAGAAAAAACCAAAAAGAACATTGCCTTAATTGCAGATGTCAGTCTTTTAGGATTAGTTATTGGTTTCTTTTCATCAATTATTGGATTGATTACGGCATTTGACTCATTAGAAGCAATTAACGGGATGGCTAATTCAGGTGTTTTTGCAGCAGGACTAAAAGTGTCATTTCTTTCTACTGTGTTTGGTACTTTAGTCTTTATAATTGGAAGAATTGGGATTTTAATTTTAAGATTGTGATTAAAACCTTAATAAAAAGATCAAGAATATATGGAGGCAAACTAAAAAGTTTGCCTTTTTTTGTGAATGAACTTTAGCTGGCTTAATTTTTGTTGTAATAGAGTTTTTCCAAAATAAATAAATCAAAAAAATGAGAATATCGTTATTAATTACCCTCCTATCTTTATTATTTCCTTGGAATATCACTTCACAAACAGAGGTAGTAAAAATAGATACTATAAAACTTGAAAATTTAGTAGCTGTTTTAGATACTGTTTGGAATACAGAACAAGGACCTCTAAGAAAACGTGACTCAGTAAGACGAATTCATGGAGTAGATTCTGAAGGATTCAATTATTATCAAGCCATATATAAAAAAAACCATGTAGTTAATGAAGAAAAAGTAACCTACATCTTAGATACTTACGGTTGGCCAAAAAAGAGTCTAATTGGAATGCAAGGTAATTGGACTATAGCAAATGTATTGCAACATTCTAGCTTAGAAGTGCGCGAAAAATACTTACCAATGATGAAGCAAGCTGTAGAAGATGATCAACTAGAAGCACGCTTTTTAGTGAGAGCAGAAGATAGAATAGCTACAGATAAAGGAGAATTACAAATCTATGGTGGGCAGATGAAGTACTATCCAGATACTAAAAGTTTTAATGTATGGCCTGTTTATGATCCAGCAAATATTGACGAACGTCGCGCTAAAATTGGCCTAGGACCAATTAAAGAATTTTTAAAACAACGTTTCGATTTTGATTGGAACCTTGAAGAGCAAACAGAGCGAAGTAAAACTTTTCAGTTGGAGCAAAAAAAGTCTATCAATAAGAAGAATAATTAGAGAGCTTGATTGGTGGTTTATTATTAAGTTTTTCTTTTAATATTTTAAACCTTTTTTAATGCCTAAAGTCTAAGCATTAAATAAAATCAATCAAAAAATGAGTAAAAGCAATAATAATTCAAAATCCTTGATAGATTACAAAGTTGATATAAAGATAAAATTAGCGGCTCTTTGGACTAGTTTAATGTTTCTGTATATCTATGCCGATTATTTTCGTTTAATGACACCAGAGAAATTGGAAAAAATGATAAAGCTTCAAACTCCAATGGGACCAACCACACCTGGACTTCTGGTTATTTTTTCACTAATTTTAATTGTTCCTACTTTAATGATATTTCTTTCTGTATTTCTAAGACCAAAGATTAATAAGTGGTTAAATATTATTGTAGCATTATTATATACTTGCATGTCAGTCCTCATTATAATTTCAAGTATAAGCAGTGAATGGCAGAAATTTTTCGTGCTCTTTAATATTGTAGAAGTTTTAATTTTTTCAATAATAATATTTCAGGCTTGGAATTGGCAGAAACTATAAGCACTAATTAAAAATATTAATAATATAACTAAATAAAAAAAGCGAGCTATTGGGCTCGCTTTTTAATTACTTTCGTCTTTTCTTTTTATTATAATTTTTATCACCTCTAGTTTTAGGTTTTTTATATTTCTGTTTTATTTTTCGTCTATAAGAACCTCCTTGATTGGTTTTTTGATTCTTCTCTTTCTTTTCATGAAATGCCTCTCCAGGAGTGTATTCGTCAGTTTTTCGTTTTAAGGGGTTGTGACGTTCCTTAATTTGTGGGCGTTCTTCTTCGATAAGCTCTTTAGAGATTTCTACTTCTTCTGGTAAATCTAAAAGCGGAACTTTAATTTGCATAAGTTCTTCAATATTTTGAAGTGCTTCTTGTTCGTTTTCGGTAGAAAAAACCAGAGCATAACCTTCTTTTTCCGCACGACCAGTCCTACCAATACGGTGCATGTAATTTTCAGGATAATCTGGTGTGTCAAAATTTATAACATGCGTAATGTCATCAATATCTAATCCTCTAGCCATCACGTCTGTCGCAACCAAAATTCTACTTTCACCTTCCTCAAATGCCTCAATACTTCGTAAACGATAGTTCTGAGTTTTGTTAGAATGTATCACTGCGCATTGACCGTAAAATGTTTCTTCAAGTTGCTCAAACAAGCGATCTGCCATACGTTTATAAGCAACAAAAATTAAAACCCTTTGATAGGTTTCCATATCTTGTAATAGATAATTTACAAGATTTACTTTGGTGTAGAAATTTGGAACATTATAGCGTTCTTGTTGAATATTATCAAGAGGTGTTCCTGAAACTGCAATAGACACTTTCTTTGGGTTAACGAAAAAATCATTGATCAATTCATCAACATCTTTAGTCATAGTCGCAGAAAACATAATGTTTTGTCTTCTTTCTGGAAGAATATCAAAAATATTAAGTAGCTGATGCCTAAATCCTAGGTCTAGCATCACATCAACTTCGTCTATTACCAATTTTTGAATAGATTTAAGCTGAAGTACACGACTTACGGCAAGATCATATAATCTTCCAGGAGTTGCTACTAAAATATCCAGTCCTTGAGCTACTTGCTGCTTTTGAGTATTAATATTAGTACCTCCATAGACTCCCAGTATTCTAACATTAATGTACTGAGCAATTTTCTCAAACTCATCAACTACTTGCACAACCAATTCGCGTGTTGGAACCAATATTAAAACCCTTGGATTCTCTTGTCTAGAAAAAGGGAGGTTTTTTAGTATTGGTAATCCATAAGCAAAAGTTTTACCAGTACCAGTTTGCGCTATACCAACCATGTCGCTCCCAGAGCCAATAATATTAAATGATTGCGCTTGAATAGGGGTAGGCTTTTCGAAGCCTAGGTCATCAATTGCATTTCGTAATGGAGTGTTTAAGTTTAGCTCTTGAAAGGTCACATTGTTAATTTGTATGCAAATGTATAATTTCTAATTCTAAAGCTACTTTTTTATTCACATTATCTCATTAAATTAGCGGCTTAATCAAACTATTTGTTATTGCGTACTCATAAGTCAATTTTACTGAAGAATACTTTAGCTTTTAAAGAAAAGCTCTTGCTTTGGAGTCAGCAGTTTGATGAGATAGTTTGGTTAGATTCAAATTATTATAAAGGCCATCAGGCGCAGTACGATGCCATTTTAGCAGTAGATGCCTTTACAAGTATAAAAACAGATTATAAGGATGCTTTTGACAAACTTAAGGAGTACCAGTCAATAACAAAAGATTGGTTGTTTGGTTATTTGTCTTACGATTTAAAGAATGATGTAGAAGATTTACAATCTAATAATTTTGACGGTCTAGAATTTCCTGAGCTCTTCTTTTTTCAACCTAAAAAACTATTTCTTTTAAAAGGAAATAGGCTAAATATTTTATACCTAAATTTTATAGCTGATGAATTTGAACAGGACTATAAGGAAATAAAGTCTAGTAAACCTAAGAATGGAAAACATAGTAATGGAGTAAAGATTCATTTAAGAATTCATAAGGACGAGTATTTTAGTAAGGTAAAGCAAATGCTTGCTCATATTCATAGAGGAGATATTTATGAAGCCAATTTTTGTCAAGAGTTTTATGCAGAGGATACAACAATTAATCCTTTAGAAACTTATAGAAGTCTAAACGAAATTTCTAAACCTCCCTTTGCTACCTATTTAAAGTTATTTGATAAATATCTCTTGTCGGCTACTCCAGAACGCTACCTGAAAAAAGATGGTAACGAAATTGTTTCACAGCCAATAAAAGGAACAGCAAGAAGGTCATTAGATGCAGAAGAAGATAGATTGTTAAGGGAGCAATTAGAAAGAGATACTAAAGAGCGTAGCGAAAATATTATGATTGTTGATCTGGTAAGGAATGACCTTGCAAAAACAGCAATTAAAGGAAGTGTAACTGTTGAAGAATTATGTAAGGTTTATACATTCGACCAGGTGCACCAAATGATTTCAACAGTGACTTCAAAGGTTGGTGATGAGGTACATCCTGTTGATGTTTTAGAATCTACTTTTCCAATGGGAAGTATGACTGGAGCACCAAAGATATCTGCAATGAAAATTATTGAAGCGTTAGAAGAAACCAAACGTGGGCTCTACTCCGGAGCTGTTGGTTATTTTACTCCAGAAGGTGATTTTGATTTTAATGTTGTTATTCGCAGTATTTTGTACAATGCCTCAAAACAATATGTGTCATATTCGGTCGGAGGAGCAATTACAGCAAAAAGTAATCCTTTAAAAGAATACGAAGAATGTCTAGTGAAAGCTAAAGCAATGCGACAGGTTTTAGAGAATTAGCTTAAATTTAGAAATGCTTAAAGAGTTCAAAATACATATTAGAGAGAACTTCCCTTTTCTTTTAGAAAGTAGGTTGATTGTTGCCATTTCTGGTGGTATTGATAGTGTAGTGCTAGCATATTTATGTAAAGATGTTAGTTTAGATATTGCTTTAGCACATTGTAACTTTAACCTCCGAGGAAAAGAGAGTGACGAAGATCAGCGTTTTGTAGAAGCTCTTGGTTTAAAATTAGGCATTGAGACATTTGTCCAAGAATTCGATACCAAGAACTATGCTAAAGAGCATAAGCTTTCAACTCAAATGGCGGCACGTGATTTAAGATATAACTGGTTTGATGATTTATGTGAAAGACTAAATTTTGATTATATATTAACTGCTCATCATGCAGATGACAATTTAGAGACTTTCCTTATTAATTTAAGTCGAGGGTCTGGGTTAGATGGGTTAACTGGAATACCTGAGATTAAGGGAAACATCGTAAGACCCTTATTGCAATTTGCTCGTCAAGATATAGAAGACTTCACTCAAGAATTTAAAATACGCTGGAGAGAAGATAAAAGTAACGCTTCCACAAAATATTTGAGAAATAAGTTGCGTCATGAAGTAATTCCAATTCTGAAAGGAATTAATCCTCAGATGCTTAAAAATTTCACTGAAACCCTAGATCATTTAAAAGGTGCTAAACAGATTGTTGAGGACAGAATAGATGAGGTTTCAGATAAAGTGATTGAGGTTAAGTCTAATGGAGTTTATTTAAATATAGATGTCATTAAATCTCAAAATAATCCAAAAGCATATTTATATGAGCTTTTAAAAGATTATGGTTTTAAAGAGTGGAATGATGTAGTTGGGTTATTAGATACTCAAAGTGGTACTCAGGTTTTTTCAAAAGGATGGAGGCTTTTAAAGGACAGAAATCACTTAATCTTATCAGAGTTATTAGAAAAAGAGGAGTTTGAGGCACTCATTGATAAAGATAAAAATAGAGTGTCATTGCCAAATGGAACTATGAAAATATCATCTGTTAATGTTATTGATAAATTATCAAATCAAACTATTTATGTTGATCTTGATAAGCTGAAATTCCCATTAACAGTTAGAAAAAAACGAGAGGGTGATGTGTTTTATCCAATTGGAATGAAAGGTAAAAAGAAGGTCAGTAAATATTTTAAAGATGAGAAGTTTTCACTAATCGATAAAGAGAATGCATTGCTAATGTGTTCTGGTGATGATATTGTTTGGGTTATAGGTTACCGTGCTGATAATAGATATAAAGTAACAGAAACAACCGAAAACATTTTGAAGATCAGTTTTGAGTAATGCCTATACTTGATTCGTCATACAAACCTCCATTTATTTTTAGAAACGGATTTGTTGCCACAGTGTATTCAGGGCTCTGGCGAAAGGTTAAAGGAGTTATTCAAACCAGAGAGCGAATTACTTTAAATGATGGTGATTTTCTTGATTTGGATTGGAGTTATGCACAAGAAAGTTCAGATAAGCTTCTTATTCTTTTGCATGGTTTAGAAGGAGATGCCCAACGTCCATATATGTTAGGTGCTGCAAAGTTATTTAGTGAAAGTGACATTGATGTTGTTGGAGTAAATTTAAGAGGTTGTAGTGGTGAACAAAACTTAAAATATCGCTCGTACAATTCAGGAGCTACAGAAGATCTTCATGATGTAATTAACTATATATTAAAGAAAAAAGTATACAATGATATTTATTTAAAAGGGTTTAGTCTAGGAGGGAATATAGTCCTAAAATACCTTGGAGAACGTCAAGATCACTCTGCTAAAATTAAGGCAGCTGTTGCAATTTCTGTTCCTTGTCTATTATATGGTTCTTGTGTTGAGTTACATAAATTAAAGAATAGACCTTATGCAATTAATTTCTTATTTTATCTAAAGAGGCGTTTGAGAGAAAAGCAAATTAGTTACCCAAACATGATCTCAAAACAAGCAATTGATGAGGTTAAAACACTTAAACATTTTGATGATGTGTATACAGCTCCTGCTCATGGATATAAAGATGCTTTAGAATACTATGAAAAATGTAGCAGCCTTCAATTTTTGGAGAATATCAAAGTCCCAACTTTACTTATCAACGCCAAGAACGATTCGTTTTTATCAAAAGAATGTTACCCTCTCCAAGTTGCAAATAAAAACCCAAATCTTTTTTTAGAAATCCCTAAGCATGGTGGTCATGTAGCCTTTATTACCTCTGGTAATGTGTATTATAATGAAAGGCGCGCTCTTGAGTTTGTTAGTAGTTAAACTCTATAAATCTTTACTTGTTCTATTTAAAACTTCAGTAAAACATTATCATTATTTACAGAATTTACCCTTACTACGTTTAACTTGCGATCAAATTAACCAACGTATTTAATGAAAAAAATAGTATTGTTCTTTATTATGCTTTCCTTTATTAAGTTAGCTGCTCAAGATAAAGACATAATTCTTTCGGTTTCTTTTAATAATGTTCAATTAAAGGAGGCATTAAATCAAATTGAATCAAAGACAGGTCATGAGTTTTTCTATGTGGAACAATGGTTAGATGGAATTATTGTGAATGGAACCTATGAAAGCGTCTCTTTAAACAATTTATTACAAGATCTATTTAAAGACTTAAAGTTGAACTTCTTCATTTATGAGGCTTCTAAAGTCATTATTACTCAGCATAATAAGATTTACGATGAATTACCTACGAATTTCTTCGGAAAAGATACTACTGCTACAGAAACAACATCAGCAGAAGAAAAAGTAATTAATGATTTAAACCCTGTTTTTTATAATGAAGAAAAGAATACTGCTCCAAAAGAATATCCAATTGTTAGAATAGGAAAAGAAGATTCTAATAGCAATAGAAGTGTATTTAGGTTATACGGATATACCAAAAATGTGCTAACTGGAGAACTTTTGCCTAATGTCGCGGTTATAGTTAAAGGTAAAGGTGTTGGAACGGTTTCGAATAATAGCGGTTATTATGAACTTAACCTAAGCCCTGGTCTAAATGTAATTGAAACTAGTTCATTGGCAACATTAACACTTGTGAGGGAAGTTGTTATTTATAATGATGGTAGACTAGATTTAGAGCTTGAAGAGAGTATCGAAACATTAGAAGAAGTAGTTCTAGAAGCAGATATAAATAAAAATGTTGAAGAGGCGAATACTGGTGTAACCACAGTTGAGGTAGAAGAAGTTAAAAATATTCCACTTGTTTTAGGTGAAAGGGATGTTTTGCAAGTAGCTACTGCTTTACCTGGAATTAGCAAAACAGGTGAGGGATCGCAGGGATATAATGTTAGAGGAGGTCAAATAGATCAAAACCTTATACTGTTAGATAACGGCTCTATATATAACCCTACTCACTTTTTTGGCATTTTCTCGTCTATTAACCCTTTCACAACGGGTGATATAAATATTTATAAAGGAAATATTCCGGCTGAGTACGGAGGCCGTTTATCTTCTGTTTTTGATATAAAAACTAAAGAATCAAATACAAAAGAATTTAAAGGAGAAGTTTCCTTGGGTCCAGTTACTAGTAATGTAACATTTGAAATTCCTATTGAAAAAGAAAAATCTGGATTAATTATTGGGGCTCGAGGAACCTACTCTGATTGGATTTTGAGATCACTTGATGAAGAATCATTAAGTAATAGTGAAGCAAATTTTTATGATGTAATTGCTAAGTATCATCACAAAATAGGTGATAATGATAATATTGGTATTACAGCTTATTACAGTAAAGATAGATTTAGTATTACTTCTGATTCTATTTTTGGGTATAGCAACAGGCTGTTGTCAGCAGAGTGGAACCACAGATTTAATTCTAAAAATAGAGGGTCTCTTATAGCTTCAAATAGTCAATATCAGTTTGATATTGGTTATGATGGGAATGCAAACAGAGATTTTGATCTAGATTTTAAAATCTCTGAAACGGAGTTAAAATTTAAGTTCGATAATAAATTTAATGAGAATATTGATTTAGTCTATGGTGTTTCTGGAAAGCTTTACCAGGTAAGTCCAGGAAGTATGCAACCAAAAGGAAGTAACTCCATAATAACGCCTCTTTCTATTCAGGAGGAAAGAGGTTTGGAGTCTGCTGCTTTTCTCTCGGGAGATATTGAATTAAATGAAAAGTTGCAGCTTAATGTTGGACTGAGATATTCACTGTTTTCATTTTTAGGAGAAGCAACACAAAACATTTATCAAGAAGGATTTCCTAGGAGTGAGGCGACCCTTGTTGAAACACAGGAGTTTGGAAAAAATGAATTTGTAGAAACCTACCATGGACCCGAAGCGAGAGCGTCTTTACGATATTACTTCACACCAGAATTATCCTTGAAGGCTAGTTACAATAATACCTATCAATATATTCATACGTTGTCGACTAATACTACCGCATCTCCTACAGATACATGGAAATTATCTGATAAAAATATTGAACCACAACGTGCTAATCAATATGCTTTAGGATTGTATTCTAATTTAAAAGATAATGAGTTTGAACTTAGTTTAGAGGGCTATTATAAGACTTCTAATAATATATTAGATTACAAAGTTGGAGCGCAATTACTACTGAATGAATCTTTAGAAACTGAAGTTCTACAAGGAAAAGGAAAAGCATATGGAGTGGAGTTTTTAGTTAAGAAAAACAAAGGAAAATTAAACGGTTGGTTAGGCTACACCTATTCTAGATCATTTTTAAAATTAGATAGCGAGTTTAGAGAGGAGAGAGTAAATAATGGAGATTATTTTCCTGCAAATTTTGACAAACCTCATGATGTAAGTTTAGTAGCTAATTATAAATTAACCCGTCGATTTAGTTTGTCGGCTAATCTTGCATATCAAACAGGTAGACCAATTACCTATCCAATTGGAAGGTATACTTTTAATAATGCCGAATATGTATTGTATAGTGATAGAAACAAATTTAGAATTCCAGATTACTTTAGAGTAGATCTTGGAGTTAACGTTGAAGGGAATCATAAGATCAAGAAGTTTGCACACAGTTTCTGGAACTTTTCAATATATAATGTTTTTGGTAGAAATAACCCATATGCAGTATTTTTTGTAACGGAAAATGGAGATGTAAAGGCATATAAGAGTTCAATTTTTGCAATACCAATCCCAACATTTACTTATAATTTCAAATTCTAATGAATATGTCTAAATCAGTTCAATTGATATTCTTAATTATTTTTTCTTTACTAGCTACTAGTTGTGTTGAGGAATATGAATTTCAATCTGAAGTTGAAAACTTCGAAAGTATATTAGTTGTTGAAGCTACGATAACCAACCAAGATAAATTTCAGGAAATTAAACTATCGCGATCTTATAACCTAGATACTATTGCTCCATTTCCAGAGCGAAATGCGGTGGTAAAAGTTATTTCTGATGCGCAAGGAACAATATCTTTTAGTGAAGCATCAGAGGGTTTATATATTTCAAACACACCCTTTACAGCACAACCAAATACTACATATGTGTTAGACATTCAAACAAATGATGGTCGTAGTTATACTTCATCTACAGAACAACTAACTACATCAACACAAATTGATAATTTGTATGCAGAAAGAGGATTTACTGATGATAATCAAGAGGGAATGTTCATTTATGTAGATAGTCATGATCCTTCCAGTAGTTCAAATTACTATCGATATGAGTATGAAGAAACTTTCAAGGTAGTAGCTCCAAAGTATTCACCATTCGAGATAGTCTTTGAACCAGGTTCATTTTTTGATTATACAATTGAGTTAAGACCAGAGCAACAAGAAACCTGTTACAGAACACAATTGTCTAGTTCTATTATATTGGCAAACACAACAAGTTTAGGGGAAGATAAGGTTGAAAAATTCCCATCTAGATTTATTAATAGAAATGAATATATTATCTCTCATAGGTATTCAATTCTGCTTCGTCAATATGTTATGTCAAGAGAAGCATATGTCTTCTATGATGTGTTAAAAAGAACTACGGAGCAAGATGGAAGTTTATTAACAGATACGCAGCCCGGTTTTATTGAAGGAAATGTCTTTTCAACAGTCAATTCAAACGAAAAGGTTTTAGGATACTTTCAAGTTTCTTCTGTGGATGAAAAACGTATATTTTTTGACTATGAGGATTATTTTCCAGGAGAAGATCTACCTCCTTATATAGTAGGTTGTGGACTGCTTTCACCAGCTCTTGCAGGAAACGCACTTGGAAATGATATTCCATCACATCCACTATATGATCATATACAAGAAGGGTACCAATTTTTTCATACTAATGATGGAACTATTGATGTATTTCCTTCAGAAGGTCCTGAAATACTAGTGAATCCAGAATGTGGTGATTGTACAGAACTAGGACAAAACACACCACCAGTTTTTTGGGAAGATTAAAATCAAATTATGAAAAACAAACTATTTTATTTAGCCATATCTTTTACTATTTGCTTTAAGGTGAATTCCCAACACATCTTGAAGGATCAAGAAGATGTGCAGTGGTATCAAGGTATTCATCAAGAATATGTTTACATGCATTTTAACACATCGCTTTTGTTTACAGGTGAGTATTTGTTTTATAAAGTGTATTGTTTGAATTCGGTAAATAAGCAACTAACAAAAACTAGTAAAGTTGCTTATGTAGAGTTATTAGCAGAAAGTGGAGAATTAGTTTTTAGGCATAAAATTTTATTAGATAAGGGTAAAGGTCAAGGGGATTATTTTATACCAACTACAGTGCCATCTGGTAATTATAAATTAATAGCTTATACAAAGTGGATGCTTAATGGAAAAGGTGATAATTTCTTTGATGGAGATGTAGCTATTGTTAACCCTTACCGTCAAGATCAATCAGTTTTTTTGAATAGCCACTCTAAGCAAGATTCGAGGACATCAAATTTCATTTCTAATGACAACAAGAACTCAAATGTATTAGTCAGTTTAAGCGCAACTGAATTAGGTAATCGTTCAAAGGGAGTTGTTGAATTAAAAGGTATTAATGGTTTAGGTAATGGAAACTATTCAATTTCAATTAGAAAAGTTGAAGATATAAATCAACCAAAAATGCTGAATGCTATAAATCATGAAACCCTTATTAAGAATATCAATAGTGAACCGAAAAAAGTTGGAGAGACTATTTTGATGCCTGAGTTTAGTGGTGAAATGATTTCGGGTAAAATATTAGATAAAAGTAATAATCAGCCAGTATCAAAAAAGCATATTGCATTTTCAATAGCTGAGAACGAAAGTGAGTTTGATATAACAAATACTAATGAAAATGGAGTTTTCTATTTTAATTTAAAGACCAATTACAAGGGAAACGAAGCTATTTACCAAGTGTTGGATAAAGATCCGGATAAATTTAATGTTGACATAGATAAGCACGAGTCGTTTAAGTATGATGATTTAAAATTTAATCAGTTTACATTGGCAAAAAGCATGGATGAGATGATAGTGAGTCGAAGCATTCATAATCAAATTCAAAATGGTTTTTTTAGTGTTAAACCTGATACCGTAAAAACAAATACACCACCTTCACCGTTTTTCGGAAATAATCAAGAGGTTTATGATTTAGATGATTACACAAGGTTTCCAACAGTAAATGAAACAGTAATTGAGATAATAGAGCATGCATGGACCCGAAAGGATGATGATGGTAAAAGAGTACTTGTTGTAAGAGGTAGGGAATTTGACCCTTATTTTGGATCAGATCTAAAGCCTTTAGTTATCGTAGACGGAGTATTTGTTCAGGATCATGAAATGATTATTGGTTATGATGCGAGAAAAATTAAGAGTATAGCCATTCTTAGAGATGAATATTATTATGGCGATAAAGTTTATAAAGGTGTTTTAGCATTGAAAACGCTAAAAGGAGAATTTCATAAAGAATTTAATGATAGTTATATCACTAAAAACACATTATTCACTCCTCAGCCTAGAAAAAGCTATTTTGTTCAGAAATACAATACTTTAGACGGTTTAAATAATAATAATAGGATTCCAGATTATAGGCATCAACTAATTTGGATTCCTAATTTCACACTTGACCAATCAAGCAAAAGTTTTGAGTTTTTTACATCTGATGTTGATGGAAGCTTTGAAGTTTCTGTAGAAGGTTTTACCGAGAACGGTGCACCAGTATCCATTAAGCAAAAGTTTGTAGTTAAATAATCAATGATGAAAGGTAATATCAAAAAAATATTGTACTTGATATTTTTTTCGATAGCTATTTTTAGTTGTATAGAGGAAATCGATATAGAGTCAAATGAAGAATTTGATAGTCTACTTGTTGTTGAAGCTACTATAACCAACATGCATGAATTTCAAGAAGTGAAACTCTCAAGGACAAGATCTTTGGATAGCGTTGACATTACTTCAAAATCATGTGAACGTTTTGCACAAGTTATTGTAAAGGAAGATGCAGGAACGGAGTATGTTTTTGAAGAAGTGGATGAATGTGGAACCTATCGTTCAAAACTTCCATTTGCAGCTAAAGAAAATGTCGATTATAGGCTTTTAGTTACTACAAGTAATGGGAGGCAATACAGTTCTTTGGATATGAAGCTAACATCTTTTGCAATAATAAATGATTTATATGCCGAAAGAGAATTTAACGAACTTGGAGAAGATGGAATTTCAATTTATGTAGATACTTATAATCAATCAAACAACTTACAGTTTTACAGATATGAATATGAGGAAACCTATAAGGTGATAGCTCCTTGGTATTCTTCAAGAGAGTTGGTGCCTAGTGATGTTAGTTTTCCATTTCCATTGAGCAACTTTCCTACCTTAGATCCTCAATATATAATTGATTTCTTAGTGGAAATGAAATTTCGAGATGAGCAACAGCAAATTTGTTTCAATACTGTAGAATCAAATAACATACTTATTGCAAATACAAGCAGTTTTTCCGGAAATTCATTAGACAGATTTAAGATTAGATTCATAAATAGTGAGAATTATATAATCTCTCATCGTTATAGCATATTAGTTAGACAAATTGTACAATCTAGTCAAGCCTACACATACTATGAAAATTTAAAATCCTTTTCAGAATCGGAAAGCCTGTTATCAGAAACTCAAAATGGATTTATAGAGGGCAATATTTTTTCAGAATCTAGTTCAAATGAAAAAATAGTTGGCTTTTTTGAGGTTGCTTCTGTTGATGAAAAACGTATCTTTTTTAATTACTCCGATTTGTTTCCAGAAGAAGAGTTGCCACCCTACTACATTAACTGTGATAATTTTTTTGCACCAGCTTTATTAGTTGAAGATTTTGCTCATAATGTAATTAGATCTCCATTAATTGAAGCTTTAAATCAAGGTTACAAGTTTTACGATGAAAATGACGAGTCTTACTCAATTTTCGAGGGTGGACCATTTATTCTTGTTTTTGAACCTTGTGGAGATTGTACTGTTTTAGGTAAGAATTTTGCGCCAGATTTTTGGGCAGACTAAAGGTAATTTTCTTACATTTAAGGAAATCAACCATTTTATGCTCAAAAAAGTTTTCGGTAGTGCTGTCTTTGGTGTAGAAGCCTCTACTATAACAGTTGAGGTTAATGTAGACAAAGGCATAGGTTATCACTTAGTTGGGCTTCCTGATAATGCTATAAAAGAAAGTAATTATCGTATAGCTGCTGCACTTCAAAATAATGGTTACAAGATTCCAGGAAAGAAGATTACCATTAACATGGCACCTGCTGATATGCGTAAGGAAGGTTCTGCATACGACTTAACCCTTGCTGTTGGTATTCTTGCTGCTTCTTCTCAGATTAATACTGAAAACATAGAAGACTTTTTGATTATGGGAGAACTTTCTCTTGATGGAAGTTTGCAACCTATAAAAGGGGCATTACCTATTGCTGTTAAAGCTAGAGAAGAAGGGTTTAAAGGATTTATTCTTCCAAAGCAAAATGCCAAAGAGGCTGCAATCGTGAATAACCTAGAGGTTTACGGTGTTGATAATATTCTTGAGGTAATTAATTATTTCGATAAAGGAGAAGCCCTTGAACAAACCATAGTTGATACTCGAGAAGAATTCTATAAGAATCTCGATTTTCCCGAATTCGATTTTGCAGATGTAAAAGGACAGGAAAGTATTAAACGCTGTATGGAAATTGCTGCAGCTGGAGGACATAATATCATCCTTATTGGTCCACCAGGAGCGGGAAAAACAATGTTAGCAAAGCGACTGCCTTCTATTTTACCACCAATGACACTAAATGAAGCTTTGGAAACAACTAAAATACATTCGATTGTAGGAAATGTTAGAGAACATGGTTTAATGACTCAACGACCATTTAGATCACCACATCATACAATTAGTGACGTTGCCTTAGTCGGAGGTGGAACGTATCCGCAACCAGGAGAGATTTCTTTAGCACATAATGGAGTATTATTCTTGGATGAGCTTCCAGAGTTTAAGCGAACAGTGCTCGAGGTAATGCGACAACCTTTGGAAGATAGGGAGGTAACTATTTCTAGAGCGAAATTTACGGTGACCTATCCAAGTAGTTTTATGTTGGTTGCAAGTATGAACCCAAGTCCCGGAGGCTATTTTAATGATCCAGATGCACCTGTTACAAGTTCTCCTGCAGAAATGCAACGTTATTTGAGTAAGATTTCTGGCCCTTTATTGGATAGGATAGATATTCATATAGAAGTAACTCCAGTTCCTTTTGAAAAACTCTCAGACGAAACTAAAGCAGAAACTTCCGTTGAGATTAGAAAACGTGTGACCAATGCCAGAGACTTACAGACAGAAAGATTTAAGGAATTGGATAATGTACATTACAATGCACAGATGAATACAAAACAAATTCGAGAATATTGTAAGTTAGAAGAAGCACCTAAGCAACTCCTTAAAACTGCTATGGAGCGTTTAAATCTTTCTGCTAGAGCTTATGATAGAATTTTAAAGGTAGCTCGTACTATTGCTGATCTTGAAGGTTCAAAAGAAGTTACTGGAACTCATATTTCTGAAGCTATTCAATATAGAAGTTTAGATAGAGAAGGATGGTTAGGGTAAATACATGTTCAAAAATCGTAAATTTAGTTACAAATAAATTTCATGTTTAAGAACTGGTTTAAAAATATAGGCCCAGGACCATTGGTAGCTGCTGCATTTATTGGTCCAGGAACCGTAACGCTTTGTACACTAGCTGGTGTTGACTTTGGCTATGCATTACTTTGGGCAATGGTCTTATCAATAGTGGCCACAGTTGTGCTTCAAGAAATGGCTGCGAGATTGGGTATTATTTCACAAAAAGGATTATCTGAGGTTATTCGTTCTGAGATTTCAAATCCAATCTTTAAGACTTTAGCAATTGTTTTAATTCTATCGGCAATTGTTATTGGCAATGCAGCATATGAAGCTGGAAACATAAGTGGTGGAGTTTTAGGATTAGAAGCAGTCTTAGGAGCGAGTTCAATTTCGTTAGGATCATTTTCATTAAATACCTTTAGTTTGGTTATTGGATTACTTGCTTTTATCCTTCTTTATATAGGGAATTATAAAGTGTTGGAAAAGTCGCTTGTATCACTTGTAATATTGATGAGTTTGGCTTTCTTGATTACAGCAGTCATGACCAAGCCAAATCTGGGAGAAGTGTTTAAAGGAATGTTTGTTCCTAAATTTCCAGAGGATAGTATTCTAACCATTATTGGTCTTATAGGAACTACAGTAGTGCCTTATAACTTGTTTTTGCATGCCTCTTTGGTAAAAGAAAAATGGCAAGACAAAAAAGATCTCAAATACGCTCAAAAGGATATTTTGATTGCTGTGGTGTTGGGTGGATTAGTTTCAATGTGCATAATTATTTCTGCAGCAGCTATTCAAATGCAGGAAGTTACTAATGCAGCTGATCTTGCTAAAGGATTGGAGCCTTTGTTCGGTAGCTACTCAAAATACTTCTTATCAATAGGTCTATTTGCTGCAGGAATTACAAGCGCCATTACTGCACCATTAGCAGCTGCATTTGTAGCAACAGGTTGCTTGGGATGGTCGTCAAATATGAAAACTAAGAGATTTAGAGCAGTTTGGATCGTCATTTTGGTGTTGGGAGTATTATCTTCTTCATCAGGAATCAAATCTATTGAGATCATTAAGTTTGCTCAAGTAGCTAATGGAATACTACTGCCTGTGATTGCTGGGTTTTTAATTTGGATTGTTAATAAACGATCTGTGCTTGGCGAATATAAAAATTCGCTAAAACAAAATATTTTAGGGATTTTAATATTATCTGTAACGATTTTCTTAGGATTGAAGAGTATTTTAAAAGTATTTGAGTTGATTTAAAATGGAAGCTTTCAGAATTGATATTAATGCAGATGTAGGAGAGGGAATTGGTAACGAGGCTCAACTTTTACCATTGATATCGTCCTGTAATATTGCCTGCGGTGGTCATGCAGGTGATGAAGAAACAATGATTAAAGTTATTAAACTAGCTAAGGAACACCGAGTAAAAATAGGAGCGCATCCTTCATTTCCAGATAAAGAGAATTTTGGAAGAGAAGTAATTGACATTTCCCATACCGCTTTGTTTGCTGCAGTTAAGAATCAGATCAAGGCTTTATTGAGAGTTTGTAGAGAAGAACAAGCGTTATTGCATCATGTGAAGCCACACGGAGCGTTATATAATCTTGCTGCTAAAGATAAATCTACTGCTCAGGTAATAGTTGAGGTAATGAAGCGCTTTCATCAGCCTTTGAATTTGTATGTTCCTTATGGATCTGTAATTGCTGAGGTTGCAAAAAGGGAAAATATTGCAATTACTTATGAAGCCTTTGCAGATAGAAATTATAATGAAGATCTAAGTTTGGTTTCTAGAAAACTACCGAATGCTTTGATAACAAATTCTGATGAAATGTTCGAGCATGTTCACAATATGGTCGTGCACCAAAAGGTGAAATGTGTAAGTGGAGTGGAAGTATCTATTCAAGCAGCTACTTTTTGTATTCATGGGGACAACCCGAACGCTTTAAAACTAGCTTCCGATTTAAGACAAAATTTACTCGCTTCTGGAATAGGAATTAGATAGTGTTTTGAATCATTTTGAGCTCACATATAAACCCTTTGGAGAACGCTCAATTTTGGTTGAATGGCCATCAAAAATTGATGAATCCATCCTTTCTGATGTGTTGCGATTCAAAGAAATACTTCAAAAAGAATATATTAAAGAAAAAGTTTATATAAATTCTGCATATAATTCGTTATTAATTACTTATGAGTTCACTATAAATAATATTTATGATAAAATTTCAGATCTAAAGACGTATTATTCCGTAACAGAGAGTATAATCAAACCTACCCTTAGGCAGTGGAGGATTCCTGTGTGTTATGATGATGTTTTTGGAATAGATTTAGATGAATTATCTGAAGAGTTTAACCTTTCAAAATCAGAAATAATTGAGCTTCATAGTAGGTCAAATTACACCGTTTTTTTTGTAGGTTTTTTACCTGGGTTTTTATACTTGGGAGGACTAGATGAACGACTCCATTTTCCAAGAAAAAAAACACCTAGATTAAAGGTTCTAAAGGGTGCAGTTGCTATAGGTGGAAAACAGACAGGAATTTATCCAAATGAAAGTCCAGGCGGTTGGAATATTATTGGAAACTCTCCAATAAATTTCTTTGATGTAAATAAAGAGGTTCCTTGTTTTGCACAATCTGGAGATAAAATAAGCTTCTACCGAGTTTCAAAAGAAGAATATGATGATATTAAAGCCTTAGTTGAGGCTGGAGTTTATCAATTAGAGAGCGAGGTGATTGATGATTAAGGTGCTGCAGACCGGATTTTATTCCTCAATTCAAGATTTGGGGAGATTTGAGTTTCAGGAATACGGAGTTCCCATTTCAGGTGTTATGGATATGTATAGCGCTAAGGTAGCCAATGCTATTGTTGGTAATATGGAGAACGATGCTGTACTCGAGATAACAATGACAGGTCCTAAACTAGAATTTACTGATAATACCTTGATAGGACTATCTGGAGCGAACATTTCTCCGATGCTAAACGGGAAAAATGTTTCAATTAATACAGCTATCTCTTTAAACAAAGGAGATATTCTTTCATTTGGAAGGTTGAAATATGGTTTTAGAGTCTATTTAGCAGTTTCTGGAGGGTTTCAGACTAAACAAGTACTTAGTAGCAGGAGTATGTATAAGAATGTTACTGAAAGCATTTCTATATCAAAAGGAGATGTTTTCGAAATCAAACAATCTAATAAAGAAAAAAGGCCCTCTAATGCCTCGATTAAAATAGATAAGAACCATTTCAATAATAATGTTATTGATGTTATTAAAGGACCAGAATTTGATAAACTTACTGATTATCAAGCACAACAGTTGTTGTCAAGTGAGTTTACGATTTCCAAAGAAAACTCCAGAATGGCCTATCAGTTAGAAGAGAGTTTAGATAATGAGCTAGATGGCATTATCACTTCCTTAGTATTACCAGGAACAGTACAACTAACGCCTTCTGGAAAACTAATTGTATTAATGAGAGATTGTCAAACTACGGGTGGTTATCCAAGGGTGTTACAATTAAATGGATCTTCAATTAACAGATTGTCACAAAAATTTACAGGGCAGAGAATCAAGTTTAAACTACTCGATTAACAAGTACGTTTTTTCTTCTTTTTGTAATAAGTTTTGTCTAACTTACAATATTAAAACAGTATGATTCTCCCAGGATCAAATAATAGCACAAAACTGTTTATTAATTATTTAACTATTTGATTATGGCAAAAATTAAGGGATTAATCTCTCCAGAAGAGGCGAAAGAACTAAGTAGCAATTTTACAACAAGATGTGAGCTTATTAGCAAAGATATTGTTGGAAGACCAGATAACCGTTCGTCCTGGTATTCTTTAAAAGATCTTAAAAAGTATTTGAAGCATGCTAAGAAGCAAGCAAAAAAGAATGGGTATAAAATGAATGGAGTGCGCATTTATTGTGGCGCTTACCCAACTGTCGATGAACAAGTGGGTTATTCTACTTCTTTTATAGTGCCAACAGCTAGAATTATTGATGGTAAAGATGGTGGAGGAGGTAATGGCGATATTCCAGGAGGAGATGGCTTTAATGACGGAAAACCTGGAAATCCACCTGGATCAGGATATCCACAAGATTAACAATTTGAGAGATTTTATACTAAATAATTACTCTTTATTGATCAGTACTGTAGAAATAATAGCTGCTGTTGCAGCTATTATTGTTTACAAGAGATATAAGCAATCTACGGTTAAATACTTTTTATTTTTCTTGGTATATGTAGCTATTTTGGAGATAATAGGTGGTTATCCCGAAGTTATAGCAAAATATGAGTCTCTTAAATCAATTAAAGATTTTTTAAAAGGAACTTGGGCTGAGCAGAATTATTGGTGGTATAATATTTTCTGGAAGATTGTAGCTCCGTTGTTTTACTCCTTTTATTTTAAGATAAATATTGATACAAAATGGTTAAAAAAGACCATTAATGTGCTGCAGATTATTTTCTTTACTAGTGCAATTACCTATATTGCAATTTACCCTAATGAATTATTCGATAATTCTATTGTATTCAATACTGTTATAGGATCATTTTTAGTTTTAGTATCTATTGCTCTCTACTTCATTGAGTTGCTGAGAAGTGAGTTGTTAATGTCTTTCTATAAGGCCATTAATTTTTATATCGCTTCAATAGTTTTTATTTGGTATTTGGTGGTCACGCCATTAGTGTTTTATAATATTTATTTCTCTACATCCGACTGGAGTTTTGTGCTTTTAAGGTGGGAAGTATTCTTTATAATGAATTCGTTTATGTATCTATCTTTTGCTGTGGCTTTAATTTTCTGCAAACCTGAAAAAGACTATAAGATTGATTGAAATAAATAGAAGACTTTCTAAGGAATCATGTAATTCTTAGATCTACAATCATGTTATCTATGAATATATTTATGTATTTAACTTTTACCTTTGTTTTATTATGGTGCAAACCCCAGAACGTTTAGTAAGTACAGATGCCGAAAGGTATTTGTTAATTTATATGATCGCTGTTTTAGTGATCGTAACGACATTGGTTATTCTATTTTTTATAGTATTTCAAAAGAGAAAGAACAAATTGCTTATCGAGAAATACGAGCAGCAGCGTAAGTTTGAAAAAGAGTTCTCTCAAGTACAAACAGAGATACAGGAAGAAACACTTAAAAATGTAGGAAGGGAATTGCACGATAATGTAGGTCAGTTATTGTCATTTGCGAGTATGCAACTAAACTTGGTGTCTACCATGACTAAAGAAGCTGTAAAGGCTAAAGTAGATGATAGCTTAGGAGTTGTTAAAGATGCTATAGAAGAAGTTAGAGGTCTTTCTAAATCACTTAATAATGATGTGATTTCTAATTTAGGATTGAAGGAGTCCATTCAAAATGAAATTGATAGACTCAACAAACTCAATAAAATTGTAGGAACCTTAAAGATTGAAGGAAATGAACAACCCATCAATTCCAATGATGAAATTATTCTTTTTAGAACCTTTCAGGAGTTTTTGTCTAATACCATTAAATATTCTGAAGCTAACACAATTAATATATCTCTAAACTATTCTGATAGTCATTTAGAACTAATTGCAGAAGACAATGGGAAGGGATTTGATCAAGAAACCGTTAAAAAGGGTTCTGGATTAATTAACATGGAAAATAGAGCGGCACTTATTAATGCTGAATTTTCTTTAGTGTCTAAACCCAAAGAAGGAGTGAAGTTGGTATTAATTTACCCTTTACAGAAGAGCGTTAGCCAAAATACTTAAACATCTTTTTAAGCAAACCAAGTTTTCCTTTATAAGGAGCATACCTAACAGGAGGATCTATCCAGTTACCTCGCTTGGATACTGATTTTTCATGTGAAAAAGTATCAAATCCCCTTTTACCATGATAGGCTCCTATACCAGAAGCGCCAACTCCTCCAAAGGGAAGACGATGATTTCCAAAATGTATCAAAGGGTCATTAACAGCACCACCACCAAAACTATATTTTTCTAAAAGTCGCTTCACAAACGATTTGTCTTTCGAGAAAATATAGAAGGACAGAGGTTTTTCAAGTTTCCAGACAATATTCTCTATATCTTCCTCTGTTTCATAGCTTAAAATAGGAAGTATAGGTCCAAATATTTCTTCTTGCATTACAGAGCTGTCTAATTCTGGTTCGTCAATTAGAGTAGGAGCGATATATCTGTCTTTTTCGTCAACTTTTCCTCCATATATAATGTTTACATCCTTTAGCATAGCTTTTAACCGACTTACATTCTTATCATTAATAATTCTAGGAAAGTCTTCAGATTTTTGTGGGTCTTCACTATAAGCACGTTCTATTTCTGATTTGAAACACTCAATAAAATCTGATTTCACTTTAGAATTGACCAGAATATAGTCTGGTGCAATACATGTTTGCCCTCCATTAATGAATTTTCCCCAAACCAATCGTCGAGCTACTAGTTTCAGATTATTTTTTTCGTGAATAACACATGGTGATTTTCCTCCTAGTTCTAATGTTACAGGAGTAAGATGTTTTGCTGCAGCTTGAGCTACAATTTTACCAACAGGAACACTTCCTGTAAAGAAGATATAGTCCCATTTTTGTGCTAGTAACTCTGTAGCCGTTTCTACACCTCCTTGAACTGTAGCTACATGTTCTTCGTTAAATACTTTTTTAAAAATTTCAGTTACTAAGTTAGAGGTGTGTGTAGTCAATTCGCTAGGCTTTATTACTAAAGTATTTCCAGCTGCAATTGCCATAATGGCTGGTTCTAGAGTGAGTAAAAATGGATAGTTCCAGGGGCCAATTATTAGCACAGTCCCGTAGGGTTCTTTATAGATATAATCCAAAGAAGGAAATGTAAGTGCAGTTGGTTTAACCATTTTTGGTTTTGCCCAGCGACTTAGGTTTTTAATAACCAAATTTAACTCTGCAATAACTATTGCGAACTCGCTTAAATAAGTCTCGAATTGTGACTTTTGAAAGTCTTTATGTAAAGCTCTATAAACATCCTCTTCACGAGATAATATTTCCTTTTTAAGTGCTTTTAATAAAGAGACTCTAGACGAAATTTCTTTTGTATGTTGTAATTTAAAGTATTGTTGTTGCTTATTAATGAGTTCAGGTATATTCATGGAGTAAATATAACCATTTAGCTCAAACAGGCATTCCAAATTACATCATTTGGTGGAGGTGCAGTAATAGAAATTTGCTCTTTACTCACAGGATGAATAAACTCAATCTTTCTTGAGTGTAAATGGATGCTAGCGTCTTTGTTACTTCGATCAAAACCATATTTTAAATCTCCTTTTATTGCCGACCCAATATTTGCCAGCTGACAGCGAATTTGATGATGTCTGCCTGTTTCCAGATTGATTTCGAGAAGATGATAATTATCAAGTGATTTTCTGAGTTCGTAGTGAAGAATAGCCTTTTTAGAATCTTTAATCTCTTTATTATAGGCTGTCGACTTATTATTCTTTGGATTCTTTTTCAACCAATTTATAAGAGTAGCTTGTGGTTCTTGGGGCTTTTGTTTTACGATAGCCCAATACGTTTTTGAAATCTCCTTTTGATTGAACATTTTATTCAATCTGGTTAAGGCTTTAGAAGTTTTAGCAAAAACAACAATTCCAGTAGTTGGTCTGTCTAAACGATGCGTAACGCCTAAATAGACATTTCCTGGTTTATCGTATTTTTCTTTAATGAATTCTTTAACAACGTCGCTTAAGGGTTTGTCACCGGTTCTATCACCTTGCACTATATCACCAGCACGCTTGTTTACAACAATGATGTGATTATCTTCAAAAAGAACTTGTAGATTATCTTTTGAAGAAACGATCTTAGACATTTGAACTAGTATTGCTCCGATTCGTTAGGAAAATCTACGCTCTTCACATCTGCTGCATATTGAGAAATAGCAGTAGTCATTTCTTCATACAAATTCATGTAACGACGTAAAAAGCGAGGGTTGAATTCATGCGTCATACCAATCATGTCGTGAAGTACTAATACTTGTCCATCAACACCATTACCAGCTCCAATACCAATAATAGGAATACTAACGCTTTCTGCTACTTTTTTAGCCAATTCTGCTGGAATTTTTTCTAACACAATTCCAAAGCAACCAACTTTCTCCAACATTTTGGCGTCTGCAATAAGTTGTTTAGCTTCCTCTTCTTCTTTGGCACGAACTGTATATGTTCCGAATTTATAAATGGATTGAGGTGTCAAACCTAAGTGACCCATTACAGGAATTCCTGCATGAAGTATACGCTTTATTGAATCCTTAATTTCTTTACCACCTTCCAATTTAACAGCATGAGCACCGCTTTCTTTCATGATTCTAATGGCAGATCGTAATGCTTCTTTAGGATCACTTTGATAACTTCCAAAAGGAAGATCTACAACAATAAGGGCGCGCTCTACAGCTCTTACAACTGAGGAAGCGTGATAGATCATTTGATCTAAAGTTATTGGCAAAGTAGTTTCATGTCCAGCCATTACGTTGCTCGCTGAATCTCCAACTAAAATCACATCTATTCCAGCTCCATCAACAATTTTTGCCATAGTGTAATCGTAAGCGGTAAGCATTGAGATTTTCTCACCTGATTCCTTCATATCGACTAACGATTTGGTAGTAACACGTTTGTATTCTTTTTTGGCTATAGACATGATTAAAATTTTAGATTGTAAATGTACTAAATAAACATATAGCTACTAATTCTGTTAAACTTTTCTTTATTCGACTTAGATGCTTATTCTAAAACTTATATTTAAGAAAAATTTCAATTATGCAGAGACCAATACTATTACTCATTTTAAGTTGCGTTTTTTCAATTAATGCTCAAACAGATCAAACAGCGAATGTAAAAGCAGCTGTGGATACTTTTTTTGAAGGATTTCACAAAGGAGATACTACTTTAATGAGATCTGTATTGGCAAATAAAGTAGTGCTACAAACAGCTTTTAGAAATAAAGAAGGGAAAGATGTACTTAGAAATGATGGTGATATTTCTAGTTTATTGAATGCAATTGCTAAAAGACCAGCTGATCAGAAATGGGATGAAAAATTGTTAGATTATATTATCAAAATTGATAATAATATGGCTAATGCATGGACTCCATATGAATTTCGTGTTAATGGTAATTTTAGTCATTGTGGCGTGAACTCCTTTCAACTCTTTCATGACAATGGACAGTGGAAAATAATTTATTTAATAGACACAAGGCAGCGACAAGGTTGTGAAGCGCAAAAGGATTAGCAATCCGATAAACTTACTCTAACGGCAAGACCTCCTTCTGAGGTTTCTTTGTATATGGTTTTCATGTTTTGAGCGGTTTCCCACATAGTGTCAACTACTTCGTCTAAAGGCACTTTAGCGTTTTCAGGATTGGTTTCCATAGCTAATTCGGCAGCAGTAATAGCCTTAATGGCTCCCATAGAATTGCGCTCTATACAAGGTACTTGAACCAATCCTCCCACAGGATCGCAGGTAAGTCCTAAGTGGTGTTCCATAGCGATTTCTGCAGCGATCATAACTTGCTCTGGTGTACCACCAATTAATTCGCATAATGCACCAGCAGCCATAGCAGATGAAACTCCAATCTCTGCTTGACATCCACCCATTGCCGCACTAATAGTAGCGCCTTTTTTGAAGATGCTACCAATCTCTCCAGCGACAAGCAAAAACTGTTTAATGTGTTCAAAAGTTGCTTTATGGTTTTCAATAGTTAAGTAATACATTAAAACAGCTGGAATCACTCCAGCACTGCCATTAGTAGGCGCAGTAACTACACGGCCTAAGGCAGCATTTACCTCATTTACTGCTAGAGCATAACAACTAACCCATTTAAAGATCTTTCTAAATTTAATCTCTGTGTTTCTAATGCTTTCTACCCATTCCTCTGGGTTATTATAACCATAATCACTAATAAGCTTTTTATGCATATCGAATGCACGACGACGTACATTCAAGCCTCCTGGAAGCGTTCCTTCAGTATGACAGCCTATATGCATACATTCGAGCATTGTGTTCCAGATACGTTGAAGCTCAAAGTCGATTTCTTCTTGTGTTCTAAGTGAAAGCTCATTCTGTAATACTATTTCAGAAATAGATTTATGCTCATCTTCACAGTATTTCAAAAGCTCAGTTGCCTTTTGAATAGGAAATGGGAAGCTCTTTTGAATATCTAAATTGTCTTTCTCGTCGTACGATTCTTCCTTGACTACAAATCCGCCACCAATAGAGTAGAAGGTTGATGTATATTCTTTTCCTGAAACACCTGCAGTAAAGGTCATTCCGTTAGCATGAAAGGGTAGAAACTCTCTATCGAAGATGATATTGCTTTCAGGAATAAAGTTGATATTTCGTTCTCCATTAAAGTTCAATGTATGTTTACTTTGAATGACATCTATAACTTCTTGAATGGAATCAACAGGTACTCGTTCTGGATCAGCTCCACTTAGTCCTAACATAACTGCTAGATCTGTGGCATGCCCTTTCCCAGTCAAGCACAAAGAGCCATAAAGATCAACTTTAATACTTTCGACTTTGTCAAACAAGTTATCTTCCTTAAGTTCTGCGATCCACTTCTCAGCAGCACGCCAAGGGCCAAGGGTATGAGAACTTGAAGGTCCAATCCCTATTTTAAGCATATCAAATACAGAAATACACTCCATTTACTAACTATAATTAGTTTTGAGCAAATATAAATTTTGTCTGCATATAATTAAGAGAAGTATAAATTAAAAAAAGCCCGAAAATAACTTTTCGAGCTTCATGATTTGTTTTGCTTAAATTATCTATAATCTATTGCTTGTATGTTGTTAATACTAAGTACAGCATTTATATCAGAAACATCAATTCCATCTATGTTATCTGCTGGAACTACAACTACTCTAAATACTTGACCTTGAGTCCAGACATCATCTAATGTACTAAAGTCTGTAGTGCCATCCAAAAAGAAGCGAACATCGTCTTGGGTAAAATCGAAGTTATAAACTAAAGTACTGTTGTCATTAAGATAAGTGGTTTGTGGCATTAATCGCCATATATCTTGACCATTATCTGTTTCCCATAAAATGTAAACTAAAGTAACATCAGAAGGTAGTACTTCAAATCCGTAGGCTTCAATAAATTCATAATTATTAGCATCATTAAAATCTATTTCTATTTCAAAAGCAGATGAAGCGATGATAGCACCATCTAATCCGTCCAAGCCATCTAACCCATCAAAACCTGGAGGTCCTTGTGGTCCTTCACAAGCGATAAAGAATAATGCAAATACTGTAAATAAGGATAATAAACGTTTCATATATGTTGTTTTTGTTTCATTCATACAAATCGCGTACCAAAATTGGCATCTATGTAATTAAATTTTTGTTTTGCTCTGACATCATGTCATATTTTTTCTCATGGCATAATGATTGACTAATGGTTATTGTAAAATTTGAACAACACATTTAAAAGAATAAATACAAGTTATGAGTAAAATTATTGGAATCGACTTAGGAACAACAAACTCTTGTGTTTCTGTTATGGAGGGTAACGAGCCAGTAGTGATCCCAAATGCTGAAGGAAAGCGTACTACTCCATCGGTAATTGCTTTTGTTGAAGGAGGAGAGATCAAAGTTGGTGATCCAGCGAAACGTCAAGCAGTAACAAATCCTACTAAAACGGTTTACTCTATTAAGCGTTTTATGGGGAATAAGTATTCCGAGTCTAAAAGAGAAGCAGAACGTGTACCTTATACAGTAGTAAAAGGTGATAACGATACGCCAAGAGTAGATATTGATGGTCGTTTATATACTCCACAGGAATTATCAGCAATGGTACTTCAAAAAATGAAGAAAACTGCTGAAGATTACTTGGGGCAAGATGTTGCTGAAGCTGTAATTACAGTTCCTGCATATTTTAACGATGCGCAACGTCAAGCTACAAAGGAAGCGGGAGAAATTGCTGGATTAAAAGTTAGAAGAATTATCAACGAGCCTACTGCTGCTGCATTGGCTTACGGATTAGATAAAAAAGGAACTGATCAAAAGATCGTTGTATTTGACTTTGGTGGTGGTACACATGATGTATCTATCCTTGAATTAGGAGATGGTGTATTTGAAGTACTTTCTACTGATGGCGATACACACTTAGGTGGTGATGATGTAGATGAAAAGATCATCAACTGGTTAGCAGAAGAGTTTAATAGTGAAGAGAACATGGATCTTAGAAAAGACCCAATGTCTTTGCAACGTTTAAAGGAAGCTGCTGAAAAAGCGAAGATCGAATTATCATCTTCAGCGCAAACAGAGATCAACTTACCATACATTACAGCTACTGCAAGTGGACCAAAGCACTTAGTTAGAACACTTACACGTTCTAAGTTCGAGCAATTAATCGACGATTTAGTACGTAGAACAATCGAACCATGTAGTGCTGCATTAAAAGCTGCTGGTTTATCAACTGGTGATATTGACGAAGTTATTTTAGTTGGTGGTTCTACACGTATTCCTGCAGTACAGGAAGCTGTAGAGAAGTTTTTTGGAAAGAAGCCAAGTAAAGGAGTAAACCCTGATGAAGTTGTAGCAATTGGAGCTGGAATTCAAGGTGGTGTATTAACAGGAGATGTAAAAGATGTTTTACTTCTTGATGTAACTCCATTATCATTAGGTATCGAGACTATGGGTAACGTAATGACCAAGTTAATTGATGCTAACACGACAATTCCAACAAAGAAATCGCAAGTATTCTCAACAGCTGCCGACAATCAACCTTCAGTAGAGATTCATGTACTACAAGGTGAGCGTCCAATGGCTGCTGATAATAAAACAATTGGAAGATTTCATTTAGCTGATATTCCACCAGCACCAAGAGGAGTTCCTCAAATTGAAGTAACATTCGATATTGATGCAAACGGAATTATCCATGTTACTGCAGCTGATAAGGCTACAGGTAAGTCACAAAACATTCGTATCGAGGCTTCTTCAGGATTAACTGATGAAGAAATCGAGAAAATGAAGCGTGATGCTGAGGCTAATGCTGAAGCAGATGCTAAAGCTAAAGAAACAGCTGATAAGTTAAATAGTGCCGACGCAATGATCTTCCAAACAGAGAAGCAATTAAAAGAATTTGGCGATAAATTATCTGATGATAAGAAGAAACCAATTGAAGATGCTTTAGAAGAGTTGAAGAAAGCTTATGAAACTAAGGATATTGCTGTAATCGATCCTGCTTTGGAGAAGATTAATGAAGCTTGGAAAATTGCTAGCGAAGAAATGTATAAAGCACAACAAGAAGCGCAAGCTGGAGGAGCTGCTGGTCCTGACGCAGGAGCTGGAGAAGCACAACCAGAAGGTGACAACGTTGAAGACGTAGACTTCGAAGAAGTTAAATAATTTATTTTAACATTTATATTAAAAGAGCGCAATCAATTTGGTTGCGCTTTTTTATTTCCAAACATTTTATTCATAACTAATGTATGTGGGAATGTAACAGCTGCGATAAAAGAGAAGAAAAGAGCTAAAAAGAGGGTTTCATTTTTAAAAATAAAATACATTACAGAAATACCTATGACAGAGATAATCCAATAAGGCAAGGCATTCTTGCAATAAGACAGGAAGGTTTTTTGATCAAACTTACCATAAATGAAACGTACTTGTTCAATTAGAGACGGTATACTATGCCAAAAAATAAAGTAAATGGTAAATCCCCAGATTAGTGTAGAAACCTTAAAAATGACTATAAATACTAGTAATAGAAATATTTCCTTAATCAATTTAGTTTTGAACTCTTTCAACTTCAAATAAATCATTACTCCGCAACATAAAAAGAGTATTACTGAAGCCAAGAATGAATAGTGAATTAAATGCTCTTCTAAAGTGATATTACTAATGTTTTCTACTATTATGATTACATCATTTATATTGAAAACAAATAATAGCTGTAATACTAACATTCCATAGGAAAAATAGATAAGATTTTTACTGCTATTTTTTAATGATAATTCGTGATATTCCCAATGTTGTTGACCAAAATGAAATGCACTAAAAATTATAAATAAAATAAGTGCGATCAGCGGGAAGAAATAGAACACAATTACTGCAATACCTATGGTCAATATATAGGTTAAAAGAACTCGTATAAATGTAATCGAAGCTCTACTTTCAGCAATTGAGTGGATTAAAATAATATCATTGGATCCATGCAAAATTCCGAATGAAAGTATTAACATAAAACCCAAAATAATCTCGAAATCTCCGGAGAACAAAGAGGTAATCCATAGACCAGCAAAACTTAAAATTATTGATATATTCTGAAGATTATTCATAAATAATTGTAAGATTAATAAAAAAAGAATAAAAAAATTGTTAAAATTTAATTAATAATGTTTAATCTTTTTTACATTTGTATAAACAAAAATAATCATCAAATTTAATTATCATGAAAAATTTATTATTAATTGCAGACGTTTCTACAAAAATTGACCCCACTGATTATGTTGGATTTACCTTCTTTGTAGGATGTATGGCCATGATGGCTGCCTCTGCATTTTTCTTTCTATCTCTGAGTCAATTCGATAGAAAATGGCGTACATCAGTTCTTGTTTCAGGTTTGATTACGTTTATCGCTGCAGTACATTATTGGTACATGCGTGATTATTGGGCTGTTAATATGGAATCTCCTACCTTTTTTAGGTACGTAGATTGGATTCTCACAGTACCATTAATGTGTGTAGAATTCTATCTAATATTAAAGATAGCTGGTGCGAAACAATCCCTAATGTGGAAAATGATTACATTTTCGTTAATTATGCTTGTAACAGGTTACTTCGGTGAGGCTGTTTTTACTGATCAGGCGGCGCTTTGGGGCGGTATTTCAGGATTAGCCTATTTTTACATAGTATACGAAATTTGGTTTGGAAGCGCGAAGAAATTAGCTTTAGAAGCAGGAGGAGATATATTGCAGGCTCATAAAATACTATGTTGGTTCGTTCTAGTTGGATGGGCAATATATCCATTAGGGTACATGTTAGGTACAGAAGGGTGGTATACAAGTATACTGGGTTCTGGTAGTGTAGATGTTGCTTATAACATAGCGGATGCTATTAATAAAATTGGATTTGGATTGGTGATATATGCACTAGCTGTTAAAAAACAGGCAGCCTAGTTGCTACATCATAAATAAATTGAACAAATGAAAAGCACTATCAATTAGTGCTTTTCTCATTCTTAGGCAGCTTTATCTTAGATTCGGATGTAATTGAATAAACTTATTTTTGATTTATATTAAAGGAGCGCGATCAAATTGGTTGCGCTTTTTTAGTTACATTTAGCGCTATTCTAAATTTATGGAGTTTTCGCCAAAAATAAAATTCGAACAGCAACCCAAACGATTAGCGGTAAAGTTAAATGCCAAGGCAGAAAAGTTGGTTATACTTGGACATCCATGGGTTTTCTCCAATAGTATTGTCAAAATAAATGATGATGCGGAAACTGGAGATTTGGCCATAATTTTTAGTAAGAATAAGAATAAGTTAATTGGGTTAGGACTATATGATTCAAGCTCTCCTATTCGCATAAAAATGTTGCATAATGGACCAGCAACTATTGATGCTGCTTTTTTCAAAGAAAGAATTAAAGAAGCTTTTCAAAAAAGAGTAACACTTTTAAAAACTAATACAAACAGTTATCGATTGATCTTCGGTGAAAATGATGGTTTCCCAGGACTAATTGCGGATGTATATACAGATATTTTAGTAGTTAAATTATATAGTGAGATATGGCTTTCTTATTTGGAAGATGTATTACCGAGTTTGCAAGAAGCTTCTAAGGCAAAAGCAGTTGTATTACGGTTAAGTAGAAAGCTTCAAAATTCTAGGCTTCATAATCTTATTGATGGAGAAGTGATTTATGGAGAACTGAACAATGAAGTCGTTGAATTTGTAGAACATGATGTCAAATTTTCTGCAAATGTTATTAAGGGTCATAAAACAGGTTATTTTTTAGATCATCGTGCTAATAGGAAGCAAGTAGGAGAGTGGAGTAAGGGTAAAACAGTATTGGATGTTTTTTCGTATGCAGGGGGATTTTCGGTTCATGCTTTATACAATGGAGCCAAAGAGGTAACGAGTTTAGATATTAGTAAACAGGCTCTTGAGATAGCTGTTAAGAACGGAAATCTAAATAATTATCAAGGAACGCATAAAACAATTGCAGGAGATGCATTTTTAGAAATGGAAAAATTAATCAATAATGGAAAAACTTTTGATGTCGTAGTTATTGATCCTCCAAGTTTTGCAAAACAAGCCTCTGAGATTTCTTTGGCTAAAAAGAAATATGCTCAATTGGCGACACTAGGAGCAAAGTTAACCGCTAAGAGAGGTTTGTTAGTTTTAGCCTCTTGTTCATCAAGAGTGGTTAGTCAATCTTTTTTTGATATCAACCTAGAAACCATTAATAATGTTGGTAGAACCTATAAAACGGTATTAACTACTGAACATGATATAGACCACCCAATTACTTTTCCTGAGGGTGCTTATTTAAAATGTGCTTATTACAGGTTTCTAGATGGATAAAAAATATTTTGCTATGCATGCATAATATTTTATATTTGCTGCAATCCTCTACATTTTTGTAGAAGAGTCATAAACAATAAGGCATGTCAATAACCCTTAAAAACTTATTAGGAATAAACCATCCCGTAATTCAGGCACCAATGTTCTTGGTTTCTAACACAACAATGGTTAAAGAAGCCATGAAGGGTGGAATTGCAGGATGTATTCCTGCTTTAAATTATAGAACCTTACCTGAACTTCGAGAAGCTATAAAGGAGTTAAAAGCAGCAAAACCCGAAGGTGGCTCATTTGGATTTAACCTTATCGTGAACAAATCTAATGTTAAGTACAGAGGACAGCTTGAAGTATTGTGTGAGGAAGGATGTGATTTTATTATTACATCGTTAGGAAGTCCAGAAGAAACAATAAAACAAGCTCACAAAGTAGGAATTAAAGTATTCTGTGACGTAGTAGATCTTAAGTTTGCTAAAAAGGTTCAAGGTTTAGGTGCTGATGCTATTATTGCTGTAAATAATGAAGCTGGAGGGCATCGTGGAGGTAGCTCGCCTAAAGCGCTAATTACTGAGTTAGTTGAGCACTGTAATATTCCTATTATTTCAGCTGGTGGAGTTGGTTGTAAAGCCGATATAGACGAGATGATGAGTTATGGTGCAGCGGGAGTTTCGGTTGGAAGTCCCTTTATCGCATCTACTGAAGCTAACGTAACTAAAGAATACAAACAAGCATGTGTTGATTATGGAGCTGATGATATTATTGTTACCGAACGAATTTCTGGTACTCCTTGTACAGTAATTAATACACCTTATGTTCAAAAGATTGGGACTAAAGCCACTTGGTTGGAAAATCTTTTGAACAAGAACAGAAAGCTTAAAAAATGGGTAAAAATGATACGTTTTTCCATTGGCATGAAGGCCACAGAAAAAGCTGCAAAAAAAGCTACCTATAAAACTGTTTGGGTTGCTGGACCCAGTATTGAGCATACTAAGGAAATACTTCCTACACGATCTATTGTTGAGCGTTTGATCAAGGGTTGATTAAGCAGAAACGCTTACAATAAGTATTAATAGTACAAATTCTTTGGCTCGTATTTTTTCTTAAATAAATTAAGACCAACAGTCCACAAGTCCGTAACACCCATATAGCCCACTAAAGAAAATTTTAACTAGCTTAACTACGGTATCATCTTCTCCAAAAGAACCTGAAGAAACTTCTACTGAGTAATCAGAGATAATTAGTACAAAATCAAAACTCTAATCAATTTTTATATAATAAAAATTACATTTACGAATAATTCAAACAACTTTTCCAATCTTGCTAATTATTCTTTTTTCGCTTTTTAGGCTTGGTAAAGATGTCAAAAGTGATGCTGGCAGTAAAGCCACCTATTGATGTTGCTACGAGTTCTCCAGTGTCAAATTTGTTTCCAACCTTGGTACTATCATATACTTCTTTAGCTAATCCAGCAAGCACTGAAGTCCCTAAGCTATACCAAAATGCTTTTTTCTTATCCTTTGTTTTGGAATAAACAATTAAATATGTTCCAGATGAGATTAAAGCTCCTGCACCAAAATGTAATTTATCATCATCCGAAATGAACTGAGCATTAGAGATTAGAGGGAATAAAAATAGAAGCAGAAAATAGTAGCATATTTTAATCATGAATTATGAGTTTTATTTTAAAGATAGTTAATAATTACAAATAAGCTTTTCGTAAATTGAAACTCCAACCAACCAATACTTTTTATAATGAAAAAATTTTTCACTTTTGCTGCCCTGTTCTTATTTATAATTAGTGTCGCTGCACAAACAAAATCTATTAAGAATTCACCACCATTAGTTGAGGCAGCTGCAGCTAGTGTTGGTATGTCGCAAGAGCGATTAGATCTTATTGATGACATGTGTAAAGAAGCCGTTGGTAACAATAGCATTCCTGGTGTTGTAGCTCTTGTTGCCAGAAAAGGTAAAATTATATTACATAAAGCATATGGTTCTTCAAATGCATTAGGAGATCAATTAGACAGAGATGCGATTTTTAGAATTGCTTCTCAAACAAAAGCTATTACCTCTACAGCAGTAATGATGCTTTGGGAAGAGGGAAGATTTAGATTAGACGAACCTATTTCAAAATACATTCCAGAGTTCAAAGATGCACAAGTATTAGACTCTGTGCTTCCTGATGGAACATTCAAAACATCTCCTGCTAATAAGCCAGTAAGCATACGTCATTTGCTAACACATACTTCTGGTTTAGGTTATGGTGTGATAGATGGTGATCCAAGGTTCAGAAAAATGTATAAAGACGCAGGTATCACAGACCTTTTTACTACGGAGGATATTACCATTGAAAAAAGTGTAAAGAAATTGGCAAAACTTCCATTACATCATCATCCTGGAGAAAAAGTAACATACAGCGAAGGTCTAGATGTATTGGGTTATTTTATCGAGATAGTTTCTGGAGTGCCATTTGATGAGTTTTTAAGAACTCGAATTTTTAATCCACTCCAAATGGATGATACTTGGTTTTATTTACCAGACTCCAAACATGACAGATTGGTTAAGGTGCAAACCAAGAAAGAAGACAAATGGGTAGATTACCCAACAACTTTTTATGACCCTGATTATCCAATAAAAGGAGCAAAGGCTTTTTTCTCTGGTGGAGCAGGATTATCTAGTACAGCAAAAGATTATGCTACCTTCTTGCAGATGTATTTAAATATGGGTGAACTAAATGGAACGCGTCTCTTGAGTAGAACAACAGTGGAGTTTATCATGAAAAACCAAATTGGTGATCTTTGGGGAGATGCAGGAGCACATTATGGTTTGGCATTTGGAATAATTGATGAAAAAGGAGATGCACGAGGAGGTAATAATAGTCTAGGAACTTTTCAATGGGGAGGTTATTTTAATACGCAATACTTTGCAGATCCTGAAGAACAAATCATTGGCATTTTAATGAAACAAACTCAAGCTATTTCTGGAGACAATACGTCATGGAAATTTAGAATATTGGTTGGTCAATCCATTGATGATTAATGCCATGAAGAAGAGATACAATATTTTAGTAACTGTTATTATAGTAATGTTTTTTGCATGCAAGCAAAATGAAAATGTTCGTAATATAGATCAGTATTCATATGACTTAGGAGCAGTTGGTGGATTTTCAGAATTGGTAAACGCTGGAGTTAAGCAATTGGCATTAAGTGGCACCATGAGTACTGAAGAAATGGATGTTTTTATTAGTGAAGCTGAGAAAATCGCTGCTAAACATAATGTATCTGTATATCGTGAGTCTGATCTCATTGTAACCAATTTATTTCCAGCAGATATTGCTGAAAATCTAGAAGTACTTTTACTTTTTCAAGACACAACCTTAGATGAATATCTAGCACTAAAAACCGAGATAGAAAAATTAGAAAGCGAAGGTGTTTACGATGAGGAGTCGCAAATGGATATATCCAGAAGGTTTGGAAGAATGTTGAGTTATAGTCCACGCAAAATTAATGCATTGATTTCCCAAAATACTTCGTATAGAACCATGGATGATTTCGGAATTAAGGCACATCATGTTTTTCTATATTATAAAGATTTAGAAAAAGCAACATCATTTTATTCCAGAACCTTAGGGTTAGAGGTCGTTGCAGATTATACATTTGCGAAGATTTTGAGGGTAGCTAAAGATTCTTATATAATATTGGTAGATGAGAGTAAAGGTATGCATTCTGCGCAGGAACCAAAAACAGTTGCAATTGCTTTATTAACAGATAAATTAGGAGAATGGTACGATTATTTAAAAGCTGAAAACATTACAATAAAATATGAGTATAAACCTAAAGAAGGTGGTGCGCATGACGGATTTGTGGCTGTTGATCCAGAAGGTTATCTATTAGAGTTTGAAATGTTTAAACAACATCAGGAGAATGAACCATTTATTCCTATTCTAGAAGAAAATAAAGTTAGCACCATTAGCCCTAATCATGAGAAGACAACTCCAGAAGGTTTAGATTTTTATTCTACAATTACCTGGTTGTATTATAAAGATGTTTTAGCAATGCAGCATTTTTACGAAAATACCTTAGGATTGGAGATGGTAGCAGACCAGGGTTGGGCCAAAATCTATAAAGCTTCACAAACTGGGTTTTTGGGTATAGTTGATGAGCGTAGAGGCATGCATAAATTTACTGAAACAAAAGCGGTTAATGTCGGGTTTATTATAGAGGATATCGAAGGTTGGTATAACTATGTAAAGACTTATGAGCCCTTTGAATTAAGAACAAAACAACTTGAAATAGAATCTGATAAACGGTATACAGCCTTTGTAGGTTTTGGTCCCGAAGCATATTATTTAGAGTTCGATTACTTTCATCCACATGACAAGAATACCAAACTTTTAGAGTATTTATCCGAAGAAGAATAATTAATATATGATTAAATTTTTTCGTAAAATCCGCTATAACCTTATGAGTGAAAACAAAATAGGTAAATACTTAAAATATGCCATTGGTGAAATCGTCCTTGTAATGATTGGTATTCTTCTTGCGTTGCAAGTAAATACATGGAATGAAAACAGAAAGAACACTATAAAAGAGCAACAAATACTTAGTCAATTAAAAGATGAATATAATGCCAACCTTTTACAATTAGAGCAAAAAATTGCACATCGTAAAAAAATGATTTCAGCTGCTAATACAGTACTTCAATATATTGATGAACCAGCCAATGTTAATAGTGATAGCTTAATTAATAAATTAAATATATACATCGGCACTCCTACAATTGAGCCAATTGAAAACAATCTGATTAATTCAGGTGATATAAACTTAATTAATAATAAAAAACTAAAGCAATTGTTGATTCATTGGCCTTCAGATGTTCTTGGTGTACAGGAAATTGAACAAATATGGTTTACAAGAATGTGGGAATCGATCGTTCCAATGTTTGTTGACTTTGGTATACTTCGAAGTAGTTTTTTTACATGGTGGAATGATAAACAAAACCTAAAATGGTTAAAGGAACGTACTGATGTAAACCCATTTGTAATACCAAAATCTAATAAAGTATTAGAAGTGAATAAAATTATAAATAGTAAAGAGTTAGAAGGATTAACCTCTTTAGCAGTTTCAGTTAATTATTCAGCAAATTTACAATCTCAAGTATTACATAAACGTATTTTAGAAATATTAGATTTATTAAATCAAGAGATTAAAGAATAAGTATGATTAAGTTCTTTAGAAAAATACGCTACAACCTTATGAGTGAAAATAATACGTCCAAATACTTTAAATACGCTATTGGTGAAATTTTACTTGTGGTTATAGGTATTTTAATTGCGTTACAAATTAATAATTGGAATGAAGGAAGAAAGGCAATTCAACAAGAAATCAAGATTTTAAATGAACTCAAAAATGACTTAAAAACTAACCTAGATGAAATTACAGAAACTTATAATACAACTTTAACTAGGCAAAATTCTACCATTTTAATTTTAGATTATTTTGAAAACAAGAAACCTGTTGACGACAGTTTAAAAATGGCATTTGAAAACATTATAATGGACGGACTATTTAATATTGCTAACACAACATATAAATTTATTGAAAGTCAAGGCATTAATACTTTAAGTAATGATAGTTTACGAATACGGATAACAGAAATGTTTGAACGCCATTTAAAAAATATTATTACCAGAGAAGATAGAAATTGGAAAATTGTTGACGAAGAACTTCTACCATATATGAACCAACAATTTATATCTACACCTACAATAGATAAAAGTGCTTCATATGCCAATGACAACTTAAATATGCCAAAACACATTGAATCTTTAAGAGATGATTCAATTTTTAGAAATTTAATTATTAGACTTCAAGGTTGGTTATTAGTGCGCTTAAATTGGCAAGATGAAGCCTATTCCGTCTTAGAGCATCTTATTAAGGACGTTGAGCATGAAATTGATAGACTAAGTAATTAAGAAAGTATCTATGATCAAATTCTTTAGAACAATACGTTACACCCTTATGAATGAGAACAAAGTAGGAAAGTACTTTAAATATGCTATTGGTGAAATAATGCTTGTTATGGTTGGTATTCTATTGGCATTGCAAGTAAATAATTGGAATGAAAGTCGAAAGGAAACCATTCAGGAGCAGTTTATTTTGAAAAGATTGAGTAATGACATTACTTCCGATATTATTCAAGTGACTGAGGAAATAGACTTAATCACTAAAAATTCTGAAGAGTTGAAATTTTGTATAGATGTGATTCTACGAAAGAAAGAAGCAAGTATTGCCGTCTTTCGAGATAATTTAAAATCAATCCTTAATCTTAATTCGTTTAACCAAAATAAAACGACATTCAATAATATTGTATCATCAGGTCAAATTGAATATATTCAAAGCCAGAACTTAACAGACTCCATTACAAAATATTACAATAATAAATACAAAGGGTGGGATACAGCTATGTTGGATTATTCTAGAAATATTATTGCACCTTTTATATTAAATTTCGATCATGCGCCACAAGCTACGCCGGGTTTAGTTGGGTATAATGATTTTACAAGAGTTGATATAACACAATCTAAAATTCCACCTAGGACTATTGAAGATTATAGGAATGAGGTTTTTGTGTTAAATATGTTACGTCAAAAACTATATAATTTGGAGGGTCAAAAAACAGCATATAGAATGTTAAAAACTAATATGCAGCAACTAATAGAACAAATAAATGCCGAAATTAAAGAATAGTATCTAATCAAATTGCTTAGAATAGCCTACATGATTCATTTGTAACAAATTAACCCTTTTTACTACTTATAAAATGTAGTTGTTTAATTTAAAAGAAATGTATTATGATTCAGTATAAAGGAGCCTTAATATTAGGCGGATTAGTAGGAGCAGGTATTGCCTTATTGCTAGCTCCAGAAAAAGGGAGTGTTACTAGAGAGAACCTTAAAAAAGAGGGTAAGGACATAAAAGATAAATTATCAGAAGATTTTAAAGAGGTAAAAGATGACTTATCTAAAGCCGCTGCTTCTGGAAAAGAGAAGTTCAAAGAAGAAGCTAAAGATTTTAAAGTAAAAGTAAGCATACAAACAGAAAAGGCAATTACCTTCTTAGAAAAGCAGTTGGCTATTTTAAAAGAAAAGAATAAGTCGTTTCAGACTACAGCATAAAATTCTAAGTACATAAAAAAGGCTCGTATTATACGAGCCTTTTTATTTATACTTTTTCGTTGCAATAATTACCAAGCACCTAAAAGAATGCGCAATCCAGAACCTATTATTTCAACATCTCCATTTTTTGCTTGTCGTTCGGTCCAAGCTTTTGCGCGTGCTTCACGCTCTTTTTCTGGTAATAAAGCACCTGCACCACCAATAGCAGATTTCATATCCTTAAATCCAACTACAGCAATTCTATTATACTCACCCCAACCTTCTCCTAGCATTGGAGTGGCTAAAAGTGATAACGTACCATCTGGTCTATGTGCTGAATGGAATTTTTTATATTCTCGATCAAAGGCCTCAGTATCATCAGCTTGAAGTAGATACAAACGATGATAATAATAACGGTTCCCTTCACCCTCATCAACATGTAAGCTTATATGCCTACCCATAGAAGAGCCAGCACCTTTTTTAATTTGCTGATTAACCTGCGTCAAGAAAAGTGCAAAATTAGCATCACCTCCTGAGTACATGTTTCCCATTGCCTCTTGTGATCCTGAAAAAATAAGATGATGAGTAGCTTCTTGAGACCCATCTTGAAGATGATTTTCAAATAATCGAACAAAAACCCCTTCTGGTTTGTTGTTAGAGTAGTAGTCATCAATTAATTTAACAACTGTAGCTTCATTTTGGGGTTCTACAACAAAACTATACATGGTATAGTAGTTTGTTTGAGCACTTACTGCATAGGCAATAAGGAATAACAATGATAGAATTAGTTTTCTCATTTTTGGTTGGTTTTAATGATTAATAGTTTTATAAGATAATGAAAATTAAGTACTTACGAATTTTGTAACCTAAAACGCATCAATCTTGTAAGAAGATTATATATCCAACCATTAAACTTTCTGAAGTAGTTTATCTTTTATTCTAGGCCATTCTTCTTTAAGGATGCCATAACAACAAGTATTTCGCTTAAAACCATCTAGCAAATACACATTGGCTCGCAAAATCCCTTCGAGTTGAGCTCCTAGTTTTTCTACAGCTTTTCTTGAGGCTTTATTACGTTCGTCAATTCTGAAAGCTACTTTTTCAAAACCCATTTCTTCAAAAGCATGTTGCAGCATCAGGAATTTCATATTAGTGTTTAATCCTGTGCCCTGAAATTGTTTTCCAATCCATGTGGAACCTATTTCAATTACTTTATTATTCCAATCAATATTCATGTAATGAGTGTTACCAGCATATTGATTGGTTTGTTTGTCAAATACTATAAAAGGGATTTTGGTTTTATGATAGTAACCATCTACAGCCTTTTGCACATAAGCTTTTAGATCTTCTGGCGTGTCAATTTTAGTCGGTGAAAACTGAACCAATTTTTCCTGAGCTCCTATGTCTATAAGGTTTTCATAATTGCTTAAATCTAACAATGAGAGTTTTACGCGATTGTTTTCTAATGTTGGTGCTTTCATACTAAAGAATTTATTAATTCAACATTTACCATATGATTGCCTTCAAAGGGAATGATTTCAGCTTTTTTTCCAAAAAGTTCATCCATTCTGTTTCTTTCATAATCCAATCGCTCAGAATGTAAATATTCATCTTTAGTACCATAAATCATGGAGACTTTCCCTTTATAAAAACTTAGATCTTCTTCGGTTAATTCCTTTGGAAGTCCGCCAGACATTAATACTAGATGGTTACATTGCAGTTTTCTTGAAGACACATAGCGCATCGCTATGCTCACACCTTGAGAATAGCCTATAACTATAAAATTATGGTTGGATGGTATTTGTTCATTTTCTAATACAGCATCAAGGTAATTAAGAATATTATGAGTTTCTGCAACAGTATTTTCCTTAGTAAGCCAACTTGCACCTACATGTTTAAATTGGTCTTTCAAGTAGTATTTACTCTGTGCTTGTGGAGCAATAATATAGTTTTCGGTAGGATCTAAGTCTTTAAAATATTTGAGAAAATATCGACTCAAATAACCCATTCCATGACAAACTAGCCATACATTTTTTGTTTGTTTAGTTAATGAGTTTAAGGTGGAATAGGTATTACTAATTTGATACGATATTTCTTTTTCTGTCGAATTCATTTTTGGTGCTGGTTTCGTACATTTACAAATCTAAATCAAAAGTATGCAAAATACTAAAGAAGAACTTATCGCACGTTTAAACAGTGTATGCAAAGACACCTTGATGGAGACTCTACAAATTGAAGTTTGCGATGTTGGTGATGATTTTTTGGTTGCACGAATGCCTGTAAACAGTAAAGTTCATCAACCTGATGGCATTCTTCATGGAGGAGCTACAGTAGCCTTAGCTGAAAGTACAGGAAGCTTTGCTGCTCATGTATTTGTTGATCTTGAAAAATACTTTGTTCGTGGTATTGAAATCTCTGCAAATCATTTAAAAGGGGTGAAAGAAGGATATGTTTATGCCAAGGCAACATTTATTCATAAGGGGAGATCAACGCAGCTTTTAGATATTAAGATTACTAATGCTGAGAATCAACTTATCTCAGTTTGTAAGTTAACCACAATAGCACTTCCAAAATCTAAATAGATTAATGAGTTCTAAAGATTTTTTTGATTATATAGCAGAACATTACCAAAAAGACTTACCATTTGTAGTTTATAGTTTACCAAGGTCTTTTGAGACCAGAGCTGTACTGCAAAAAGACACCACACTTTATAAAATTGATGACTATTCAGAAAGTGGTTTTGTATTTGCTCCTTTTGATGTTAGAAAAGATGCTATTTTAATTCCGTATAGTGCCTCTAGAACACTAAATACTGAAGAGGACATTTTTATAGATGAGAATGAAGTTCAGCTTGCAAGTTTCGCGATTCAGAATGATGAAGACCATCATATGAACCTTGTTGAGAAAGGTGTAAAAAAAATAGGTGAAGATGTATTAGAAAAAGTGGTGCTTTCCAGAAAAGAAAATTTAGAGCTAGATGATGAGGTAGATCCAATAAAAATATTTAAACAACTTGCTTTTAGTTATAATAGTGCATTAACCTATTGCTGGTATCACCCTTTGGTTGGGTTGTGGCTAGGAGCTACTCCAGAAACCTTATTGCGTCTTGACAGGAATAAATTAACCACCATGGCCCTTGCGGGAACTCAAGACTATTTGGGAACATTAGATGTTAGTTGGAACCAAAAAGAGAAGGAAGAGCAACTATTGGTAACCAATTATGTTATTGGTTTATTAGAAGATGCTTTAGACAATATTGAAGTAGGAGAGGTTAGAACCGTTAAAGCAGGTAAGTTACTTCATTTATGTACTGATGTTTCTGGTAACCTCAAAAAGGAGGATCAGAGTTTACAACGCCTTATCTTAAAACTTCATCCAACTCCTGCTGTATGTGGACTTCCAAAGATTGAAGCAATGCAGTTTATTCTAGATAATGAGCATTATAATAGAGAGTTTTATACAGGATTTTTAGGAGAGCTGAATCGTGAAGTTAAAATTGGTCCTAGAGCTGGAAAACGAAACATTGAAAATATGGCTTATTCCTATAATACAAGGTCGTCACACCTTTTTGTAAATCTTCGTTGTATGCAACTCAAAGATAATAAGGCTGTTTTGTATGTAGGAGGCGGAATTACTAAGGACTCTATTCCTCAAAATGAATGGATTGAAACAGTGAACAAAACCAAAACGATTAAGAATATTTTGGTATCATAAAACCATGCATTTTTTTACCTTTGCTAGTTCATGAGATTACCAAAAATCCCTCTTGCTCAAACTATAGTTCAGCTTTGTATTGCTAAAGAAATTGAACATATAGTTATTTCTCCTGGAAGTAGAAATGCGCCTTTAACTATAGGGTTTACAAATCATCCGTATTTTAAGTGTTATAGTATTGTTGATGAACGTGCTGCAGCATTTTTTGCTTTAGGAATTGCACAACAAAATCAAAAACCAGCAGCTTTGGTTTGTACTTCAGGAAGTGCCTTGTTAAACTATTATCCTGCAGTTGCTGAAGCTTTTTATAGTGATATTCCGTTAGTGATATTGTCGGCGGACAGACCTGAACATTTAATTAATATTGGAGATGGTCAAACAATAGATCAAAAACAGGTATATGGTAGTCATATATTGTTTGAAGCTAATTTAAGTGAAGAAGGAAATAAGCAAGATCAAATACTTGTAAATGAAGCTGTTAATAAAGCAATTTTAAGTAAAGGACCAGTTCATATTAATATTCCTTTTAGTGAACCCTTATATGATCTTGTAAACGAGTTTGATGTTGAAATTGAAGAGCTTCCTTTGCAGCTAAAGGAGCATAAAGAAGATTTCACTTCCTACAAAGAAATCTGGAATAACTCTGCTAAGAAAATGGTTTTGGTTGGTGTGAACAATCCCGAAACTGTTACACAAGAACGCATTGACGCTTTAGCAAATGATGATAGCGTAATTGTATTTACCGAAACCACTTCAAATATTCATCATCCTGATTTTTTCCCAAGTATAGATAAGATCATTGCTCCTTTATCGAGCGAAGAATTTGAAAAATTGCAACCAGAATTGCTGCTGACTTTTGGAGGAATGATTGTTTCTAAAAAAATAAAAGCTTTTTTAAGAACCTATAAACCAAAACATCACTGGCATATTGACGATAAAAAGGCCTTTGACACGTTTTTTAGTTTAGAAAAGCACTTTAATTGTTCGGTTAATGATTTCTTTGATGGAGTGCTAGATAATGGAACGGTTGAAAGTAACTATAAATCTCATTGGAAAAAGGTTAAGGAGCTTAGACATCAAAAGCATGAAGCGTATTTAAATACTATTCAATATTCAGATCTTAAGGTGTTTGAGTTAATTTTAAAAAGCATTCCTGATTATTCCATATTACATTGTGCTAACAGTTCAACTATTAGATATCTACAACTTTTTGATGTCAATCCTTCACTTAAAATATTTTGCAATAGAGGAACAAGTGGAATTGATGGTAGTACAAGTACAGCTATTGGAGCTTCAATTGTGAATAAAGAGCAGACAGTCTTTATTACAGGAGATTTGAGTTTCTTCTACGATAGCAATGCCTTATGGAATAATTATATTCCTTCTTCATTCAGAATTATATTGATAAATAATGGAGGAGGAGGTATTTTTAGAATTCTTCCTGGACATAAAAACACTGAGAATTTTGACACTTATTTTGAGACCAAACATGAACTCAATGCTAAACATTTATGCGATATGTTTGGTTTAGAGTATTATCGTGCCTCTTCAATTGAAGAAATTGATAATATAACTCCAAGTTTTTATAAAGCGGGAAGCACACCAAGACTTTTAGAAATCTTTACTCCTCGTGAAGTAAATGATGATGTTTTGTTAACATATTTTGAAGCTATTAGATAGTGATAAAAATGTGACTTTTAAGTATCTTTAGTGTATTAAGGATATAACTAATGGTTTAACATTTAATCTAAGTAAATATGAATAAAAGAGACGAGCTTATTGCTAAATATGCTAAGGATCTAAAAGAAAAGATTGGTTTAGATGCCGACATGGATTTACTAACCAAGGTAACAATTGGTTGTGGACCATCTATTTATAATGCTGATTCGGCGACAGTATCAAGCAGTGATTGCAGTGAACTAGAAACCGTTAAGAATAACTTCTTAATAAAGAAATTAGGACTTTCAGTTAGTGATGAACTAGATGCAGGAATCAATGCTGTAATGGATGCTTATGGACGTTCAAACAGAAATAAATATCGCGCAGTCGTTTATTACCTTTTAGTAAAACACTTTGGTAAGGAATCTGCTTACTAGTAAAGGAAAAAATCGGTTTTAGAACGTCACAACTTGTTGTGGCGTTTCTTATTTGTATTACATTTGCAGCATGATAAAAATTGGAGAGTACAATACGCTAGAAATTCTTCGTCATACGGACCCAGGATTGTTTTTAGGAGATAATGAAGATAATGAGGTTTTATTGCCAAATAGATATGTTCCTGAGGTTTTTGAAATAGGTGAAAAGCTTGAGGTATTTGTATATTTAGATAACAGTGAGCGTCTTGTTGCTGTAACAGATAAACCTTATATACAGGTTGGTGAATTTGCGCTACTACGATGTAATGAAGTTACTAAAATTGGTGCTTTTCTTGATTGGGGAATGGTTAAAGAACTGTTTTGCCCTTTCAAAGAGCAAGCTTTTAAAATGAAGAAGGGTGGTTGGTATTTAGTATATTGCTATTTGGACGAAGAAACAAATCGTTTGGTAGCCTCAAGTAAAACAAACCGCTTTTTAGATAATAGTGAATTGACAGTGCAAAAATTTGATGAAGTAGATGTCATAGTTTCTCACCCTTCAGAAATAGGTATGAATGTTATTGTTAACAAAAAACATTTAGGACTTATATACAAAGACGAGATCTTTCAAGATTTAAATGTTGGTGATCGTTTAAAAGGAATTGTCAAGAAGGTTAGAAGAAATAATAAGTTAGATATTGCTTTGGGTCAAATAGGATATAGAAATATTGAACCTAATGCAGAACTAATCTTAACTGAGTTAAAAGATAATAGTGGCTTTTTAGGACTCACAGATAAATCTTCTCCAGACGAAATTAAAGAGACACTACAGATGAGTAAAAAGAGCTTTAAAAAAGCGATTGGTTCATTATATAAACAACGATTAATTAGTTTAAAAGAAGATGGCATTTATTTAAACTAATGTTAAAATCTTTTCAACTAAAAACTTACTTTTGAAATAAATCAAAAAATATGAGTGACATCCAATGGACTACCGTTAGAGAGTTTGATGATATAACCTATAAAAAAAGTAATGGTGTAGCTCGAATAGCTTTTAATAGGCCTAATGTTCGTAATGCATTTAGACCAAAAACTACAAGCGAATTGTTACAAGCATTTCATGATGCGCATGAGGACACATCAATTGGTGTGGTGCTTTTAAGTGCTGAGGGACCTTCAACAAAAGATGGTATATGGAGTTTTTGTTCAGGTGGTGATCAAAAAGCAAGAGGTCACCAAGGCTATGTAGGTGAAGATGGATATCATCGTTTAAATATTCTTGAGGTACAACGACTCATTCGTTTTATGCCTAAGGCAGTGATTGCGGTTGTTCCTGGTTGGGCAGTAGGAGGAGGGCATAGTCTTCATGTAGTTTGTGATTTAACACTGGCAAGTAAAGAGCACGCTATTTTTAAACAAACAGATGCTGATGTTACTAGTTTTGATGGTGGTTACGGTTCTGCTTATTTAGCTAAAATGGTTGGGCAGAAGAAAGCTCGTGAGATCTTCTTTTTAGGAAGAAACTATAGCGCTCAAGAAGCTTATGAAATGGGAATGGTTAATGCTGTGATTCCGCATGATGTTTTAGAAGTTACTGCTTACGAATGGGCTCAAGAAATATTAGCAAAGTCACCAACTTCAATCAAGATGCTAAAGTTTGCTATGAATCTTACTGATGACGGAATGGTTGGCCAGCAAGTATTTGCTGGTGAAGCAACGCGTTTAGCGTATATGACAGATGAAGCTGTAGAAGGAAGAAACGCATTTTTAGAAAAGCGTAAACCTAACTTCGATAAAAAATGGATTCCTTAATGTTCTCATCGGATGGATAGAGTAAAATTATGGCTATCTGCCTTTAGGTTAAGAACATTACCATTATCTGTTTCTGGCATTTTATTAGCCAGTTGTTTAGCTTTTTACAACGGATTTTTTAAATGGTCCATTTTTATTTTTGCAATACTCGCTACAATTGCGCTACAAGTACTATCTAATCTTGCTAACGATTATGGTGATGGTGTTAAAGGAACTGATAATGAAAACCGAATTGGTCCCGAAAGAGCTATACAAAGTGGAAAGATTAGCCCTGAAGAAATGTTTGGTGCGATAAAGATCAATATTTTAGTGGCGATTCTTCTCATTTTTTTACTTATTTATAGTGCTTTTGGTTCTAACAATTTTTTATTTTCAATTCTCTTTTTTGCATTAGGTATAGCATGCGTTTATGCTGCAATAAGGTATACCATGGGAGAAACTGCTTATGGTTATAGAGCTTTAGGCGATGTTATGGTGTTTATTTTCTTTGGGTTATTAAGTGTCATTGGTTGCTATTTTTTATACGCCAGACAACTAGATCATGTGTTGGTGTTACCAGCTTGTGCTATTGGTATGCTAAGTACAGGTGTACTCAATTTAAATAACATGAGGGATATTAATTCTGATATTGAGTCTAATAAAATTACTGTTGCAGTTAAGCTTGGTTTTAAAAGAGCAAAGATCTATCATATTTTCTTGGTTGGTGGAGCAATGATGCTTAGTATAGTATTTGGAATTTTGTACTTCAGATCGTTCTATAATTTAATTTTCCTAATTGCATTTATTCCTTTGATTAAACACTTAATTGCTGTTTTAAATAACAATGAACCAAAGCAATTAGATCCTCAGCTTAAAGTATTAGCGTTATCTACTTTTTTATTGGCTGTGTTAATTGGTCTAGGGCAAATATTCCTTATTTTTTAAGTAGTTTTTTCGTATTTTCATTCTGTAATTATTCTATAATGAAAATAACTTTTTTAGGGCATGCTAGTCTTCAGGTTGAAGTCAGCGGAAAGACAATTTTGGTAGACCCATTCATTTCTGGAAATCCAAAAGCATCAAATATAGATGTTAATTCGCTGAAAGCAGATTATATTTTATTAACGCATGCACATCAAGATCATATTTTAGATGTGGAGAGTATTGCTCAGCGAACAGGAGCAACTATCGTATCTAATTATGAAATAGTAAGTCACTATCAATCAAAAGGATTTCAAGGCCACCCTATGAATCATGGTGGTCATTGGCAATTTGACTTCGGAAGAGTAAAGTATGTGAATGCCATTCATACTTCATCATTTCCTGATGGCTCTTATGGAGGACAACCTGGTGGATTTGTTATTGAAGGAGAACATAAGAATATTTACATTGCCGGAGATACAGCTTTAACATTCGATATGAAACTCATTCCTATGGAGACGAAGCTAGATATAGCTATTCTTCCAATAGGCGATAATTTCACTATGGGAGTTGATGATGCTATTATTGCAGCTGACTTTGTGGAGTGTGATAAGATTTTAGGTTATCATTTTGATACTTTTGGTTATATTGAGATCGATCAAGAAGATGCTAAGCGTAAATTTTTTGATCGTGAAAAAGATTTAATGCTTCTTGAGATAGGAGAGAGCCTTGAATTGTAATAATAAAAGACTAACTTACAAATCCAATACTTTTACTCATTCTAAAGGCTTATTCGCTAATTTGAGGTTTTAATATTTTGTAAGTGTTAATAGATTAGAGGGAACAAAACATATTTTATTATGAAAACAACAGCAACACAAGTATTCAGAAAACTAAGAAACGTATTATCATTGTTTTTATTCCTTATGGTTATTTCGGTGTCATATAACTCTGTTTATGCACAAGCTTTACAAAACCAACAAGCTCAAAATACCAAAACAGTTAAAGGAATAGTTAGTGACTCCAATGGACCCTTAGAAGGAGTGAACGTAATTCAAAAAGGTACAAACTACGGAACTGTAACGAATAGCAAAGGAGAGTTTACATTTCCCCAGCCTCTAAAAACTGACGATGTTTTGCTATTTAGTTTTATTGGTTTTGAAACAGTAGCAGTGAAGATCAAAGACGATACTACAGTTATTAAACTTACACTTAATGAAGATCTGGTAGAGTTTATTGGTGAGGTAAATACAAATGCACTTTATAAATCAAAACGCTCTAAGAACAAAAATTAAGAAAATCCAGAACTAGTTTATTTAATGAGACTTTTAATACCAATATGTGCATTCATATTTGTAGGACAATGCTATGCTCAAAAATCTGACTTTAAGACTATAAGTTTTAAAAAAGCAGATAGCATAGCATTATCTTTTAAAGGAGAAAAACTTAATAATATTCCGCAGCTATCTTATAAACTTACTTCTAATTTAGAAACAGACGTAGAAAAGTTTAGAACAATATTTAAATGGATTGCAGAGAATATTGCTAATGATTATCCACAATACGCGAAGAACAAACGGAAGAGGTATAAGCTTAGAGAAGATGAACAACAGCTCACCGAGTGGAGTATGTTATTTAGAAAAGAAGCATTTAAAAAGTTATTGGAAGATAATAAAGCAACATGTACTGGATATGCTTACTTATTAAAAGAACTGTGCCAATACGCCGATTTGAACTGTAAGATCGTTAATGGGTATGCAAGAACAAGCTCAATTGATGTTGAAAAAATTCATGCTCCAAATCACTCTTGGAATGCTATAGAGCTAAACGGAAAATGGTATTTATGCGATCCTACTTGGGCAAGCGGAATTCAGAATCCTAAAACACTAAAATTCGAGTTTAAATATAATGATGGGTTTTTCTTAGCCAACCCTGAAATATTTGCTATAAATCATCATCCTGTTGATGAAGCGTGGTTGCTCTTCGAGGAGAATAAACCAACGTATGAAACTTTTTTGGAGACACCAGTACTTTATGGTAAGGCATATACTAGTTTTAGCAAACACATATTGCCTAAAAAAATGCATAGCGATGTTATGAAAAAAGAAAGCATTGTTTTTAAGTACGAGCTGCTGGAGCCAATAAAGGCTGAGAGCATAGAGCTTTTGGTTGATAATGGAGTGAAGTATATTCCGGTAAAACCTAAGATAATTTTAATAGAGGAGAATCACCTTGCTTTTGAGCATGCCTTTAAACGAAGAGGATTTTATGATGTTCATTTGTTTATAGATTCAGAAGTAGTAGCAACTTATACGTTTAGCGTGAAAAAGTAAATTAATTACTTAATTTTGAAGCTTCATGACAGCTACTTTCAAGAAACATAATCTTCATTTTAAACGACCAAGCGGAACATCAAGAGGTGTGTTAACCGAAAAGGAAACGTGGTTCATAATACTTGAGCAAAACGACAAGCGAGGTCTAGGGGAGTGCAATATGTTTAAAGGATTGAGTGCAGATGATAAACCCAACTACGAAGATATTTTAGAATGGACATGCTTAAATATCCATTTAGGATTAAACGTTTTATTAGATGAGCTAATTGAATATCCATCAATACAGTTTGGACTTGAAATGGCTTTTAGATCAATAGAAAGTCAATCAATGTTCAATTTATTTCCTTCAAAGTTTACTAGGGGAAAAGATACTATACCAATTAATGGCTTAGTATGGATGGGAAGCAAAAATTTCATGAAAGAACAGATAGAGCAAAAAATAGCTGATGGCTTTGATTGCATAAAAATGAAGATAGGAGCAATTGATTTTCAAACCGAAATAGAACTTCTTAGATCTGTACGAAAAGAATTCAGTGTAAAGGACATTGAACTACGTGTTGATGCCAATGGAGCTTTTAATCCCAATGAAGCCTTAGACAAGCTAAAAACACTATCAGAGTTAGATATTCATTCTATAGAGCAACCCATAAAACAAGGTCAATGGAATGAAATGGCAGAGTTATGTGAGCAAACTCCCTTACCAATTGCATTAGATGAAGAATTAATAGGTGTTTTTGCTGTAACAGATAAGAAGAAATTGCTACAAACCATAAATCCGCAGTATATCATTTTAAAACCTAGTTTAGTTGGAGGATTCAAAGGAAGCAGCGAGTGGATCTCATTGGCTGAAAAACAAAATATTGGTTGGTGGATCACAAGCGCTTTAGAAAGTAATATTGGGCTGAATGCCATTGCACAATGGACATACAGGTTAAACAATAAAATGCCTCAAGGCCTAGGAACAGGAAGCCTGTTTACTAATAATATTGATTCGCCTTTACAAGTAAAAAATGGTACATTGCGTTACGAACAGAACAAAGACTGGAACTTAAACCTATAACGAATGTATATTTCTCAAGTTTATAAAGTACAACACGATTGGTGGCGCTATATAATTGGCACAATTGGAGCAATTGTTGGAGTTGGAGTATTCTCAATGCCGCATGTATTTGCGTTGTTTGCAAAAACCTTTACTGGTGAAGCAGACCAATCAAGATTTGGAGATGTAAACTACTTGCTCACACTTTTTGAGCCTAATTTAAACTTGGTATTCCTATTGCTTCCTTTTGTTGGAGGTTTGGTGGCTTTATTATTAATGATCAAGTTTTTACACAAACAGTCATTTAGAATGTTAACTACTGCGCGTGAAAAGATTGACTGGAAGCGTTTTTGGTTTGCATTTTTGTTTTGGGGAATTATTTCATCATCGCTCATTTTCTTAGATTACTTTACTAATCCCGATGGATATGAGTGGAATTTTCAACCTACTAAGTTTGCTATTTTATTTGTACTAGCTGTGTTGCTTGTACCATTACAAACCAGTTTTGAAGAGTATTTGTTTAGAGGTTATTTAATGCAAGGAATTGGTGTATTAGTGAAGAATCGATGGTTTCCATTAATGTTAACTTCAGTAGTTTTTGGATTGTTACATATTGCAAACCCAGAGATAGAAAAACTAGGTTACGTACTTCTAGTATACTACATTGGGACAGGTTTCTTCTTGGGTATAATGACCATTATGGATGATGGTTTGGAGCTGGCTTTAGGGTTTCATGCTGCTAATAACTTATTCACTGCTTTACTAGTAACAGCCGATTGGACAGCATTTCAAACACATTCTATCTTTAAGGATGTGTCTGATCCAACTGTAGCTAGCTTTATAGATATCTTTGCGCCTGTATTTATTATATTTCCAGTATTGCTCTTTATTTTTGCTAAGGTGTATAAATGGACAGGTTGGAGAGAAAAACTCTTTGGTAGAGTAGAAGAACCTCCTAAAGAAGATTATAAGGTATTAGAAGATACTTTGGAGGTTTAATTGTTAATTTTCATTTCTTGTTGGTAGGACTTCATAGTCTTTCTCTTTTTTGAAAGGAAACGGTTATTTCGTTTTTTATTATTTACTACTTCAGTGATGAAGAAATCTATTAATTCTTGCCTTAATGGATAACCATTCGAGAAACAGTCTATGCCATTTTGGTCTAGGACTATTACTGAAGAAAAATATTCTGTCATAGTCTCTGTACCACATGTTGAAACAAAGAACTCTTTATTTGTAGTTCCTACCAAAATTAAGTTTCTCCAAATTAATTGAGGAACATGAGGATGGTATCTCCCTATAGTATATTCATCCCAATCTCCGAACTTATTATATAGAATCTCAGAAACCTCAAAAGAATGCTTTATTTTATAAATACGAAGCTCGTTAAAAGTGATTGTGTCATTATCTGAGACTAAATTAACCTGAACTACTTCATAAGTTTTCTTTTTTCTTTTTTGACCATGGCTGTATGTAGAGATGGAAAAAGTAAATAAAAGGATGATAAATAATCTGATAAAGCTCATAATTAGATAAAAATAGGAAGAAAGTTAGTTTTTGTTGGATAATTTCTTGGCAATTTTCTCTAATGGAGTTTCTTTTTTCCAAGTGATATTATAGTTTCTATCTGTGTCGTAGTTAGCCCAACTTTTCACTCCGTATTTTTCAAAATATAAACGTGAATGAAGCTCGTAGTTTTTTGCTTTTATAAAGGTTAAATCATTTTCTTCACAATATCTCTTGCCCGCTTTCCTATTCTTGTAATTTATTATTTGGTGCCAAGAACGGAAGAAAATAAAACCACCAACAAATATTATTATAAAAATGTATGACAGGACCTTTATTGGATGCATTTTTTTCTGTTACTTAACTAAATTTAGCAATTTAAAACTTAACATCAATATCAAACCTAATTCTACTTCCTGTTTCCTTAGCATTCCCAAATGGCACTAATTGGTTGACAAAGTAGTATTTTACTTTTAGGTTTATTTTTTTGTCAATCTTATGGGCTGCTACTAGCTCAATACCTTTGAAGTTGGTTAATCTTCCGTCAGGAGAACCTGAAGAGGAGTAGTCCCATCTTGCCCAATCGTTCTGGGCAAGAAAGTCAACTGCAGAATATCGTTCAAGATTAGCATAACTTGAACTAAAGAACCAATCACCTTTTACTTTTAAAACTCCATAATTCAAACCAATTACTAATCCTGTTTTTTGATCTTTAAATTCTTGAGGAATCTCATTCACCTGATCATAGTCTTGTAAATTGTTATAATAGTCTAATGTTGCATACAAAGACTGATCGTTAAGCACGCTTAATTTTGATCCAAAATGTATTATGGAATAGTTAAGCAAGAAAGTGTCATTACCATCAGGTATATCTGGAAGATTTTTGAACAGATATAAAGATGGAAAGAACTTTAACCGCTTATTGAAAAGTGAAGCGGAGATTTGAAAACCTTGAAAATATGCATCCTGATCTAGTGATCTATTTGAAGTAGTTACGATGTAATGTCCTCCTTTAAAATTTATGGCATCAATAACTTGAGAATTCATAAAGAATTGTTTCTCAACATATATACCTTCAGGATTTACGTTGTCACTCCAAAATAGTTCGTTAGTTTTTTCATAAGGGAAAGTGTTCTTCCCAACCCAAAAGCTAAAAGAATTCCACTTAGCTTTAAAATAGGCTTTATCAATACCCATTTCCAATGTTCCGAACTCCCCAGGACCATCTCCTAAAGTTAGCTGCGGATCTTGTTGCTTGTTGTGTTTTCCTGTTCTTAATGCAAATCCAACTTCGTAGTGATTAGCTACATAGTTAGCTCCAGCTCTTAACCTGTAACGAAATCTGGTTCGATCTTCTCTATATGTTCCATCAGATTTTTTTGAATCCCAATCTTGCTCTACTCTAAAGCGAAAATCTGAATTAAAGCTCAGTTTTGATTTTATAGGTTCCTTTTGAGCTAAAATAGAAAAGGGGACAATAAAGAGTGACAAGATTAGAAGTAATGTTTTCAAGCAGTCAATTATTTTAAATGGTTAATTGAGTGCTTAAAGGTAGCCTAAGTAATTACGTTAATTTATGACTAAAGTCATCTTTAAGATTTCTGATTAGTTATACTATTTGATAAACGAAGAAACTAATTTTTATGAAATACTTTTCTCAATTGCCTCCAAGTAACCAACTTTATCTTTTCAGTTTCAAGTAAGTTTTTGCAGGTATCACTGGTGAAAAAGTCGAAGTCCTTTTGTCTCCACTCGTTTCCCCATTCTGGATGATCAACATTCATACCTTTCATTTCTTCATTATCGTATGCTGTATGTATTAAAATAGTGGTAAGACCAGGTTCAAGATTTTTAAGTATTCGAGTATAATAGGCAGCAGAACCAGTTAAATATTCTTGAGGCATAATGGTAAGGATGTTGTCTACAACAATCTTTACGTCATATTTATTCAATAATTCTTTAGGCACTTGGTTTGTAACCAATACAGGCAAGTTATATTCTTGCCCCATTTTTAAATAAACTTCAATCAACTCTTGAGTTTGTATCAAGCAGCCCATGTGAGTGTCAAGATGCGTTGGTTCGATTCCCATTTCATAAGCTCTTTCGATTTGTGCCTTAAGCTCTGTTTCTACTTCTGCAATATTGATATCTGAAACGCAAGCCTCGTGAAAATATCCGTGTGCGCTAGTTAAACTGGGTACTTTGTCTATTGAACTAACAGGCCCCCATTTATAGTTTTTCCATTCTGATGAAAGCACCAAGTGTAACCCAAGGTCATGAGTGTCTGGACGTTTTTTTGCATACTCAGCAACTTCTAGAACCCAAGGAGTTGGCATCATCACGCTAGCGGAATTTACCGAACCGTTCTCAATTGCTTCAAAAGAGGCAATATTTTCGGAGTGAGAAACCCCAAGATCATCAGCATGAATGATCAATAATTTAGTATCGCTAGAATAACCTAATTTAGTTGCTATATTTTCTTGCGAATGTGTAAAAAGTAAACCTGTAAAGAATAGAGTAAAGAAAGTGTACTTGAATTTCATTGATATAGTTGGTTTAGAGGATCAAGTTAATGAATATAAATTATTTTTATCTAGGATCAATAACGTCTCTATATTCTTCAAAAAATGTTTCAAATAATGCCATTTTCTCATTAAAAAATTCCATAACATCTCTCCAGCTATTCTTATTGTGTATAGATACCTTTTGTTCTAGTGGAACGTAAACTCTTGAGATCTCTTTACCATTCTCCAAGTAGAAGGTTTCTTCGTATATGGCATCTGGTAAAAATTCTATTTGGAGTATATTTTTTAATGCAATTAGTTTTTCCCAACAATTTACTCTGTTTTCCAGATCATCTTCTAAATCAAGGGTTACAAATGCCTTTTTATTATCAAAATAGAATTTGAAGGATAAGCCTTTTATTTTTGTGTTATATAACAACCATTTTCTTGGAAATGATTTTCCAAAACTTGTCCAGAATTCTTGCCGTAATAATCGTGATTCTTCTTTGCTAAACATAAGATCAAATATATTAAAAGTTGAAATGCTAATTTAATCGTTTAAATAAAAGATAAAATTGTCTTTTATTAATTATATTTGTTGTACCAAATAATTCTATTATGAAAAATGCCCTACTATATATAAGTGCTTTTTTTGCCTTAAATCTAGCGTTTGGACAGTCTTTCACCACTCCTTTACCTATTCCAGGAGTACTTTCTGGAACATCATTTAACTTAACAGTTGATGAAGGAACCGTACAATTTAAACCTGGAGATATCACAAATACTTTTGGTGTTAATGGCGATTACTTAGGACCAACTTTAATCGTAAATAAGGGAGATTTTGTAACCTTTAATGTTATTAATGATCTTGCTGAATCTACCACAATGCATTGGCATGGGATGCATGTTCCAGCTGCAGATGATGGTGGACCTCATTCTTTAATTAATGCAGGAACAACTTGGTCGCCAGATTTTGAGATCAAGAATAAGGCTTCTGTATATTGGTATCATCCTCATAAAATGGGCTTAACTAATTATCAAGTTTCAATGGGAATTGCGGGACTTATTTATGTAAAAGATACTGAAGAAGCAGCGTTAACACTACCAAGAACTTATGGTGTTGATGATGTTCCTCTTGTAATTCAAACAAAGTCGTTTGATGCAAATAATCAAATTCAGATTTCATCAAATATGGATACTGAGCATATGGTGAATGGTGTGATAGCTCCTTATGTTGAGATGCCTGCCCAAATGGTTAGGTTTAGAGCAGTGAATGGTTCTTCTTCACGCGTGTTAAATATAGGAGCTGATGATGGAAGAACGTTATATCAAATCTCTTCAGATGGAGGTTTGTTAGAAAACCCAGTTCCAGTAACAAGAATATTATTGTCTAATGGTGAGCGTGCAGAGTTTCTGGTTGATCTAACTGGTGAAATCGTTGGTAACACATTTAAACTTAGGAGTTACATGTCTGAAATGGCTTCAAATATTGAAGGAGGTTCTGGTTGGTCATGGCACCCAAACCCGTTATTTGGAACCGACTGGGACTTTATGGAAGTAAGAGTAGTGGCTCAAACGGCTTCTTCTGTTACTACACTACCAGGAACAATGACTTCACTTACTCCCTATGCTGAAGTTGATGCTGATGAAACTAGAACTTTTGAACTTACAAGTAACGGTCAAATCAATGGTGTGACTATGGACATGAATGTTATTAATGAGGTAGTAGAGCTGGGAAATACAGAAATTTGGTCAATTAATAATATAACTCCAATAGCGCATCCATTTCACATTCATGATGTACAGTTTTATATTCTAGATAGAGATAATGGAGGTGGTCCAGCAGTACCTTCTGCAACAGAATCTGGATTAAAGGATACTGTACTGGTTGAAGCAGGAGAAACTGTAAGGGTAATTGCCAAGTTCCAAGATTATGCAGACCCTGTTATTCCATACATGTATCATTGTCATAATTTAATTCATGAAGACAACGGAATGATGGGACAGTTTACTGTAGTTGACAGTTCTTTAGGAAATAAAGAGGTAAAAGATGAAAGTATTTTGGTATACCCTAATCCTAGTTCAAGTGTTATTTACATTAGTTCTATTGACGCCAATATTGAATACATTTCTATGTATGATTTAAGTGGAAGAGATGTTCAGGTTGATACCAAGGATTTTAGTTTGATAGACATAAGTCATCTTCCTACGGGAATTTACTTTTTGAGAATTAAAACTGAAAGAGGAGAATCAACTAAAAAAGTATTGAAGTCTTAAATAAAGTACGCAATAATAACTGCTACAACAATAACTAAGATCTTACCTAAATTGAATTTGTGACCCTCACTACTTTCAAAAAGAATAGTAGTAGAAATGTGTAGAAATATACCTATCACAATAGCATTAATATGGTCTAGTATTCCATGAACACCCTCAACATTATTTGATATTACGGTTCCTAATGGAGTCATAATGCTGAACAAGATTAAAAATAATGCTATTTGAAAAGTTTTAAACCCGGATTCAAACAGATACGATGTAATTAGAATAGCAATAGGAACTTTATGTATCAAAACTCCATATACCATATCATTGTGTTGGTGTATAGGAAATCCTTCTAAAAATGCGTGCATGCATAAGCTTATAAATAACAACCAAGGAAAGACTGTGCTGTTTTTATGAATATGAACGTGACCATGTTCAGCACCTTTGGAAAAGAATTCTAAAAATATTTGAAGCAATACACCAATCATAATAAACAAGCCTGTTTGCTTTGCATCAAGATGATGATAAACCTCAGGAAGCAGATCAAAAACAGTAAGCGACATTAAAAAAGCACCACTAAAAGCTAATAATAGCTTTATGTTTTTAATAGGTTTATTTCTTGATAGCTTAACTATTAAGAAACCAAGAATAACGGCATATATAGGAAATAAGTATTTGTTCATATTACATAAAGATCATTATCAGGCGTTCAGAAGTTTTGTGGTCAAATTTATGAAGTTTATAATCACCAAAAACATCAAGTAACTGTACTCCAGTTTGGTCAAACATATCTTGGAAATCTGTCAGACGTAATGCTTTCACTTTTTCTTGAAAGGAATATTGTTCTCCATCATATTCGAACTCAATGTCTTTAATTACAAAGTTATCAGATACATATCTTTTTAGATTAAAGGTAATGTCCTCAACAACTTTTGAATTATCTGCCACTAGGTTGTCAATAACAAAATCAGTGTTCATAAAATCTATAACACCAATACCATTTTCCTTTAGGTTAGCTTTTATAGCTCTAATGGTATTAAGGTCGTCTAGATCGTCTTCAAAAAAACCAAAGCTTGTAAATAAATTAAAAACTGCATTGAATTTGTTGTGGTAAGGTTTTCTCATATCATGCACATCAAATTTGAGATTTATATTTTCAAAGTTCTTGGCAAAATCTATACTTTTTTGAGAAAGATCAATTCCAGTTACGTTATATCCAATGGAGTTCAAGTAAACTGCATGACGTCCCTTTCCACAAGCTAGATCTAGGATATTTCCCTTCTCATCTATATTGAGATAACTGGTAAGATTTTCCATGAAAGATTGAGCCTCTTTTTCATCACGATCTTTATATAAAATATGGTAGAACGGTGTATCAAACCAAGAGGTATACCAATCTTTCGAGTGTTTTGTCATGCATTAATGTGTGTGGGAACAAAAATAAAGTATTTTTGCAATCTATTTTAATAGCTTAATGGAGAATAATTTTAAAATGGTTGCCAAGACCTTATATGGTTTTGAAGAGCTTTTAGCTACTGAGTTACGAAATCTTGGTGCTATGGAAGTAAAGCCTGGTGTTCGTAATGTAAGTTTTGTTGGCGATAAGGGCTTTATGTATAAAGCTAACTTAGGATTACGAACAGCTATTAAGATATTGAAGCCAATAAAAACCTTTAGAATAACGAGTGAACAAGATCTTTACAATAGAATTTATAAGATCAATTGGGAGAAGTACTTAAGTAAAGACGGTTCGTTGGCAGTAGATGCCACAGTTCATTCAAATGTTTTTAAGCATTCAAAATATATAGCATTAAAGACAAAAGATGCTATAGTAGATAAATTTAGAGACACTGTTGGTGAAAGACCAAATATTGATTTGCGTTTTCCTGATTTAAAAATTAATGTGCACATAGATAGACAATTATGTACAGTTTCTTTAGATAGTTCAGGTGAATCGTTACATAGACGAGGATATAAATCTGCTACAAATATTGCTCCTATAAGCGAAGTATTGGCTGCTGGATTAGTTATGTTATCGGGTTGGGATGGACAGAGTAACTTTATGGATCCTATGTGTGGTAGTGGAACCATTTTGATTGAGGCTGCTATGATTGCTTGTAATATCCCACCGAATTTAATGCGAAAAGAATTTGCCTTTGAGCGTTGGAATGATTGGGATGTTGACCTTTTTGAAAAGGTGGAAGAGTCTCTTTTAAAGAAAACCAGAGATTTTCATCATAAACTAATAGGGTATGATAAATCACCTTCAGCTATTAAAAAAGCTAAGGACAATATTAAGAATGCACATCTAGAGGAATTTATTAATGTTAACCACGAAGATTTCTTTAAAACTCAAAAGGCAGGAGAAGATCATTTGCATATGGTATTTAATCCTCCTTATGGAGAGCGTTTAGATATACAAATGGAAGAGTTTTATAGTAATATAGGTGCTACGTTAAAACATGGTTATCCAGGAACTAATGCTTGGTTTATTACTTCAAACTTAGAAGCCTTAAAGCATATTGGACTGCGACCTTCTAGGAAAATAAAGTTATTTAATGCCAAGCTAGAATCCAGATTAGTTAAATACGAAATGTATGCTGGAAGTAAAAAAGCAAAAAAGCAATAGTGATTAACTATTACTTTTCTTATTTGAATTAAAAAATACTCTTTAAAAGTCTCTGTAAGGAGCATCTAAAAATTGATTAGCTTCCTCTTCTTCAAATCTTGCATTTGCACTATCCCAATGCAATGTTTGGTTAGGGAAACGTCCTGCAATTACACCTAATAAAATAGTTTCGGTTAATCTAGCAGCATAAGAAAACGGTGCTGTACACTCATCTTTACCTAAGCAAGCATCAACAAATTGATGGTAGTGTTTAAAACTTTCACCAGCATAATCTCTAACTGGTTCTCCTAAATTATGTTTAGCAATTTCTTCAGAAATATCCACATATTTACCATCTACAATCTTTTTAGGTATTTGCATGAAATGCGGTAATAATAAACGTCCTTTAGTGCCTATAAACATTGCTCCTTGCTCTGGTAGTTGACTATCTCCAGTTTCTTTAACTTCTAATGAAGACATTTCTTCTAAACTCTTATCTTCTTTTTGATCAACTTTTGACACGCCTTCAGCTCCTGGAAGTACTAAATCTTCATGATCGGTTGGCATTCCTGGACCATCATACCAAATCCATTTAAAATTCTCTGTAGTATGTTTTGTACCAGGAAATTCATAGGTAACTACATTGTTTACAGGGAATCCATATCCGTTTGGTTCTCTACAGTTTGTAGTAATAGTTTTAGGTACATCTAATTCTAAAGCATTATAAGGAGTGTCAAAAATGTGTACTCCCATATCTCCCAGAGTACCACATCCGTAATCCATTAGCTTTCTCCAATTCCCAGGGTGATAATACCCTTCTTTATAAGGTCTTTCTCCAGAAGTCCCTAACCATAAGTTCCAGTCTAAGTTTTCTGGCACAGGATCAGAACCTTTAGGTACTGGACCATCATAACCCCAGTTTTTTGGAGACCAAGCTCTTACGGTGTGTACCTTACCAATAATTCCGTCTTGAATTAATAATGTAGCTAGTTTATAGTCATAAAAAGAATGAACTTGTATACCCATTTGAGTGATTAGATTCTTTTCTTTAGCCAGTTTGTTCATTGCTCGAGCCTCAGTAACATGATGTGTTAAAGGTTTTTGGCAATACACAGCTTTATCCATTTCCATTGCTAACATAGAAGCTGGAGCATGTGTATGGTCTGGAGTTGATACAACTACTGCATCAATATCATCTTTCATTTCATTAAGCATTACTCTATAATCTTTATAGACCTTTGCATTTGGAAACATTTTATGTGCTGCATCTAAGTAATTACTATCTACATCACATAAGGCAGTAACTTCTACTTTAGGATGAGAAGCTATATCTTTTAAATCTGCCATTCCCATATTACCAACACCTATATGAGCTGTTCTTAATTTGGTTGGAGCTGCTTTTGCTGCTTCTGCGCACATTTGTATTGAGGGTAAAACAGCAATTGTTGATGCTATTGCTGAAGTTTTAATAAAATCTCTACGTTTCATAAAGTGTTAGTTAGTTATAATTTCTTGATTTTAATGTTTCTGAACCAAAGAGGGCTATCATGATCTTGTAGACCTATGTAACCCGTTTTAAATTTACCATAGTCTTTTGCAAGTCCCCATTTTCCACTATTTCTTTTTGCATTCCATTCATCATCCCAAGGAACAAATGATAATACCATCTTACCATTTAGCCAATGTTCAACAAGCTCTGGAGTAAATACAATTTTAGCTGAATTCCATTCTCCAGCTGGATTTAGAACTTTTTGCTCAGGATCGGGAGCAGTCATTGCATAATCGCATGCCGTAGATTGTAATGGCTTAATTTCATTAGGATTTTCTGTGTAGCCTAATCCTATATTATAGTCTGTTATATCATGGAACTTAGTGTAGTTCTCATCATCAATAAGTTGATACTCAGGAGCAACTTCTGGAGGTCCTCCATAGCCTTCTTTTACATGATAGAAAATCCCGCTGTTTCCTCCAGGAGGGATTTTCCATTCTAGATATAATTCAAAATTATCGAACTCTTCGGCAGCGTAGATGATATCTTTTCCACCTTCATGCTCTAATTCTTTATTCTTTTTTTCTTTGTCGAAGGTTAAAATTCCATCTTTTATAACCCATTGCGGAGGTAATTCTGTACCATTATAGGCACGCCAACCTTCGGTGGAAGTACCATCAAATAAATGGATCCATTCACTTTCGGTTGTTGTTTCGGTGGTTTCTTTAGATGCTTCCTCTTTAGTGTTTGATTTGCATGATGAAATGAATAATGCGAAAAGCATTATTAATGTAATTCTCTTGGTCATTTATATAGTCTTGAAGTTTCCTAAAATTAATAAATAAAGTCATAGCTTTTTATATAAATTCTCTTGATGACTTAATTTAATAGCTTAGCAACATATATTCAAAGACATAAAACAATTAAAGACTATTAATAACCTTTGGGTATTCATCGAATAAGGCTTCTACCGCCTCATTTATAATAACTTTTAATTTAGATTTAGAGCGATTTAAATTACAGGTCATTGACGCCTGCCATATAATTTGATTTTTTTCAAAATCTGATACATAAACGACTAGAGTTTCTTCAGTGTATACAACTGTTTTTAATGTGCTTTCTTGCCAATAGTAATATTCATCATCCAGTTCGCAATTGTAGAAGGTAGCTTCCTTTTTTTCTACAATAAGCTTAAATCCAGCTTGCAATTGAGGTTTCAGTACATTGGTTTTATGCCCAAGATCGATCATTTGTTTTTCAATGGCATCACCAATTAATTCTCTAATTTCATTGTTATCGTAATTGGGAAAACGTGTGTTCTCAACATAAAGGTCATCAATACATAAAACAAAAGTGTTGTATTGGTTAAAATCGATACTTTCATCAAATTCTGATAGAACAGCTTCGGTTGAAGCACAACCAAAGAGTATGAATAAGAAGATGAAACTAAAATGCTTTAAAGTTTTCATAGCTCTGGTTTTAAAATTAATACTTATTGAAGTTCATTAATTTAATCCAGTATAACTATGATAAATATCAGTTGTCTAGTTTTCAGATTTAACTTTAACAGAAATAATTCGAACATCGTAAAAAGGACGATTATTTTGATCGACAATAACCGCAGCAATAGAATCAACAACTTCTAAACCTTCAATCACTTCTCCAAAAACAGTATAGTTTTGATCTAAATGAGCAGTACCTCCAATGGTTTTGTATAATTCACGATGCTCTTGAGGGATAGTATATCTCTCAAAATTTGTATAACCCTCTGCGAGTGAATTTATACTATCGTTAAGCGCTCTATATTTGTTCCAGTTTTTATTATCAATAGCACTTTGAAAAGAATCCATAAGTGCTTTATTTACAGGGTCATTCTTAAAGTAATGTTGTGCCAACCATTCATTGATCCTGCCTTCGTCATGTATTAAAGTGCTATCAGTATATACTTCACCTTGTACAATATAAAATTGAGAAGCACTTGAAGCTCGCTGTAAGTTACCATCTCTTGCTGCAGCTAAAGCCCCTTTTTTATGAAATAAGTTTGGGCGGAATTCTGCATCAACTTTATAACCTAAATCACCACTTCCTAATCGTTGCTCTGGCTGTGCATTTTTACTTTCTGGATCACCTCCTTGAACCATAAAAGTTTCTATGACACGATGAAAAAGAAGACTGTCTAATACTCCGTCGTTTGTGATTTTTATAAAATTGTCTCGATGTTTTGGCGTTTCATTATACAATTCAATAAGCATGGTTCCTTTAGTAGTAACCATTTCTATTACTTGTCTTTTTTCTTCAACTTCTACTGCTTCTTCCTTTGTTTGCTTACAAGAAAAAATGCAAAGTAATAGCGTACATAGGATTAAGTACTTATGTAAATTCTTCATTGGTATATTTAGTTATAGTGATTTTTTAGTGTTTTTGTATGATGCTCAGTATGATAAGCAGACCACATGATAATTTCTCTCACTGGCATCCTTCCCATAAGAGGATGTGGAAGCAACAAGTTATCAAGATGCTTGTCTTTCCATTTGAGAACTATCTTTTTTAGTTTATTCTCATGAGCTTTGAGCTGATCAATTAGATCTAATCTTTCTTCAAGAGTTGGTGTTCTCATATTTTTTGAAGGACCAAAAGTTATTCCTTTAACTCCTTCTAAACGTTCATTATACCTGTTGATGATAGCATCATATACTCTGGGAACTCTATTTGATTTTCCAAATTTGTAGCGTAATATAAATTTGGGATAACTCAAGCCCTTATTGAGATAATATGCGCTTTGAATTAAATGGAGTATATGCTGACTAGTTGTCCATTTACCTTCAGGTCCTTGTTCCCATTTATCAGGAGATTGTTGTTCTAAAAAAGTGTATAAGTCTTGGTGCTTACTTTCGAGTAGTTTAATGATTTCTTGTTTTTCCACAAGTTTATTTCTTATTTATTCTTCTTCTTATATAAAGGAATAAGATAAGATACATTATATCCAAAACCAAATGTGAAGCCACCACTGTCGTAAGTACGACCAAAACCTGGAATATAAAGATTCTCGAAATTATCTGGATCGGTTTCGGTAATACGCCCCTTGAACTGAACATTAAGCCCTACATAAAGATTATCAAAGGTTTCCGCTTTAATACCAAGAATGAGTTCTCCCCAAACGGCAGTTAGTCCTGAATGCTCTGTACCGTCAATTACCATAGTAGGAGTAGAGGTCCAAGGTTCGCTATTTACATCGTAAATGCTATAGCTATTCACGGTTTGTTTGAAAGTACCAAAACCAACTCTAAAACCACTATAGATCATGTTTTCCATACCAAACCAATTTTGGTACATGTTATAATCTACACCTCCTTTAAAATAACTTCCTTTTGCAGTTGAGTTAAGGTATTCGCTGTCTGTAGTTTTTTCTTCAGAACCAATTTCACCAGCTACATAAAGATCTTTAGATAATCTGTAATCACCATTAATCTCAAACCCTGAGTAGTCTTCGTCAATAACAGTTCTTACAAGTTTACTGAAGTCACCTCCTAAGCGAAGACCATACTTTTGTGTATATCTAATGGAATCGTTTACAATGCTATCGTTTTGTGCTTCAACTTGAAATGTTAAGCACAGAAAAAGTATACTAATGGAAAACTTTAATATGTGCTGCTTGTTCATTTTCAACGGTTGAGTTATCTGTATTTATTTCGATGTTTAAAATCCAATTATCAGTATCTATGGTTAAGTCAGTAGAAAGCAGTTCAAAAATTGCTTTATAGCCACATGCTCTTGAAACGTAATGATCTTCACGATTATAGTTGATGTCAACATTGTCCGGATTACCAACTAATAGATCATTAAGATCTGTAATGTCTTTATGGAACACTAATTGGGTAACGTTAGCATCTGTTCTTAAGGGAACTGCTAAAGAGTCCGTATTGTTTATATTATCAAAGAAAACCGGTTCGTTTTGATCATTCAGCCCATATACAGCTAAGTTAGCAACTGTCTTTGTTTCATCAGGTAAAGCTGCATCGTAGAACTTAACAATTAATCTTGGAGTAGTAGGAGTGCCATCTGCACAAATATCATCTTTTTCGCAGGCGAAAATAAAGACAGTTAAAATAAAAAAGGAAACAATTTTCTTCATTAATTAATGATAAGTTTCTGAAAGACCAAATGTAAGTATTTAGAACAATTTAATCGAATGGTTATTGTGTTAAAACTCATTACGCTTTTTCAAACAATACAACAGTTTCAATATGAGCAGTATGCGGAAACTGATCTACCAAACTCAACTTCTTCAATTCATAGCCACTATTCACCAATTCTACTGTGTCTCGAGCTTGTGTAGCAGGATTGCATGAAACATATACAATTCTATCTGCATTGATATTGATAATCTTTTTAAGCGTTTTTGGAGTAATTCCAGCACGTGCTGGATCTAAAATAATGGTTCTTATTTTGTTATTGTATTCTGGATGCTGTTGCAAGAACTTACCAACGTCTGCTGCATAAAATTGCAACCCTTCTATATTATTTCTTTTTGCATTTTCTTTAGCATCTTCAATTGCTGAAGCTACAATATCAACTCCAATTATTTTCGCATTATCACTTTTTGAAGCTAATATTTGCCCGATGGTTCCAGTTCCACAAAACAAATCCATTACCACAGTATTGTCTATGGCTTCTCTATTCTCTAAAGCATATTCAATAACTTTTGAATAAAGCTTTTCAGCAGATTTAGGATTGGTTTGAAAAAAGCTCTTCATGCTAATTTCAAAATTTAAGCCCAGTAACTCTTCTACAATCTTGTCTTCTCCAGCAATTAATGTTACACTTCCTGAAGTGGCAATAGTTCTGTCACCAGTTTCGTCATTTATGGTATGCAGTAAACCAGCAAAACGATCATTAAAAAGCTCTTTTAATAGTTTAGCAAAAGCGTTTAGATCAAATTTGGACAAATCTACAGAGGTAGTAACCAAGTTAAATAATAAACGATTTGTCTTATATGATTTTCTAACTACAAAATACCTAAAGAAACCTTCTTTTCTTGGTCCATGCCAAGGTTCTAAACCAGTTTCAAGACAATAGTTTCTAATTGCCTTTAAGTTATCTTCTACTTGTTTATCAAATAACCCAGAATCTTTTTCAAGATTATCTCCCATCCACCAAACTCCTCGTCTTTTAAATCCTAGCGTAAATTCATCAATATCAGTTTTGTTCTTTCGGTCATATCCAATAGCAGAAAAACCATATTCCATTTTGTTTCTATAGTGGAATAAGTTTGGAGAACTTATAAACTCATCAAAGAGGCTTTCAATGTTTTGAACCTTTCCAATGCGCTCAAACAGTGACAATGTACTTTCTTTCTTGTACTTGTGCTGAAGTTCAATAGGTAATTGTATATAAGGTGCCCCAGGAATATCTTGATAAGGAACAGCGATTTCATCCTCAGAATGTTCAAGTACATCTATTAATTTGCATTCAGCGTATTTCTTGCTAGACTTTTTTACCTGAGCTTTTACAAGCTGACCAGGCAATGTATTAGGGATAAAGACCACGAATTCGCCTTCTTCAGATCTAATTCTCGCAATCCCTTTTCCACCAAAAGCATAATCTTCAATCTTTAGTTCTAAAATCTGACCTCTTTTTACAAATCTGTTACGTTCTCTCCTTGGCATTAAATATGTGAATTATATATTTTGCAAAACTAGAAAAAGAAATGATTCCTAATAAAAGATTTTACTTTCACTTATCTTTAAATAATAACTTTCTAGTGAACCTTTTTTAAAATTCACCGTCAATATAATAGAAGAGCATTATAAATGCGAAAAGACAAACACATTGATAGTAGTTTAGTAAATGATTATCAGAATGGAAACTCAGCTGCTTTAGTACAGCTGGTTAAACGCTGGCATAAGGACTTTTGTAAAAAGGCATTTTTTATTGTAAAAGATTCTGAAGTTGCAAAAGATGTAGCTCAAGAGAGTTGGCAGACAATAATCAAAAAGTTCGATTCACTTAAAGACGCTAGTAGCTTTGGAAGTTGGGCTTTAAGGATTGTCAATAATAAGGCAATAGATGTTTTAAGGGTGCAATCGAGATTAACTAAAACAAAGAGTGAATTAAAAAAAGTGTACGAGATTGAAGAACCTCATACTGAGAATAAAGAGTTAAAGAACTTACTATTGCGAGGCATTCAAGACTTAACTGTTGAGCAAAGACAGGTTATTCGGTTGTTTTATTTGAACGAATATACACTTTCAGAAATAGCAGAATTGCTTAAGATTAAGAAAGGAACTGTTAAATCCAGATTGTTTCACGCCAGAGAGAAATTGAAAATAATTTTAAAAGCCGATAATCGGCATTATTAATTAATAAGAATTGAACCTTTTACTAGAGGTTGGTAAAAGTTTAGGTTCTACAAAATTTATGACCATGAAAACTAAAAAGGAAGAAATAGACAGATTAATTAAGGAAACATTAACCGAACAAGAAGCTAAGTTTTATGATGAGCTTGATGAGCAAAACCTGTTTGATATGGTAATTGGTGTTTTTAGAGGAAAAAATAAATGGATGTTTATTTATATTAATTTTATTCAAGTATTGACATTTATTGCCTTTATTTATTGCCTTGTACAATTCTTTAATACCGAGGAAACTAATGATCTCATAAAATGGGGATTAGCAGGATTTTTGGCCATTTTTGCAACTACAATGTTAAAATTATTTACGTGGATGCAAATGGATAAAAATGCCATTATTAGAGAAATAAAACGATTAGAGATTCAAGTGTCTTCTCTATCAGGAAAAATTTAAATTTTAAAGACCAATATTTTTAGTAATTTGCACCACTCAGGGATGATTTCTTTCCCACGCTGAATTTTCGAATCTTCTTCGAAAGGATAAAGGTAGAACAGGAACAGTTTTTTACTCGCATAGCGAGGTTGAATTATTAATGTTTACATCGTCAAGATGTTAAACGGTGTCTTTTAAAAAGGCATTAAACTTTAAAAATTTTATTAAAATGGCTGTTTTAGACCACATTTCATCGCAAGAAGCGATGGCTTTAGAAAACAAGTATGGTGCACAAAATTATCATCCGCTTCCAGTAGTTTTAAGTAGAGGTGAAGGTGTACACGTTTGGGATGTTGAAGGGAATAAGTATTATGATTTTCTTTCTGCATACTCATCAGTTAATCAAGGGCATTGTCACCCAAAGATTGTAGATGCTTTAAGTAAACAAGCGCATACACTAACATTAACTTCTCGCGCATTTTATAATGATATGTTAGGGAAGTATGAAAAGTTCACAACCGAATACTTTGGTTTTGACAAACTGTTACCTATCAATACAGGAGCAGAAGCTGTTGAAACCGCTTTAAAAGTTTGTAGAAAATGGGCTTATGAAGTAAAAGGGATTGATACCAACAAAGCTAAAATCATTGTTTGTAAGAACAATTTTCATGGAAGAACAACTACAATTATTTCGTTCTCAAACGATCCTGTAGCTAGAAAGAATTTTGGTCCTTACACTGACGGATTTATTAAAATAGAGTATGATAACCTTCAAGCTTTAGAAGAAGCCTTAGAGAGCAGCTCAGAGATTGCAGGATTCTTGGTAGAACCAATACAAGGTGAAGCTGGAGTTTATGTGCCTAGTGAGGGCTATTTAGCAAAAGCAAAGGCGCTTTGTGAGAAGTATAATATACTTTTTATTGCTGATGAAGTACAAACAGGAATTGCACGTACAGGTCGTATGCTTGCTGTCGATCACGAAAATGTAAAACCAGACATTTTAGTCTTGGGTAAAGCCTTAAGTGGTGGAGTTTATCCAGTTTCCGCTGTTTTAGCAAATAACGAGATTATGAATGTGATCAGACCTGGAAATCATGGAAGCACTTATGGTGGAAATCCGGTAGCAGCTGCAGTAGCTATTGCTGCTCTTGAAGTTGTTAAAGACGAAGGTTTAACTGAAAATGCAGAATACTTAGGTAAGATATTTAGAGCTGAAATGAATAAATATATTGCAACCAGTAATATTGTGAACCTCGTTCGTGGTAAAGGGCTATTAAATGCAATAGTTATTAATGATGATGAAGACAGTGATACTGCTTGGAATATTTGTTTAAAACTTCGCGATAATGGACTATTGGCAAAACCAACACATGGAAACATCATTAGATTTGCTCCTCCATTAGTAATGACTGAAGAGCAGTTGTTAGATTGTGTGAGTATCATCATAAAAACTTTAAAAGAGTTTGAATAAAAAATGTATTGATTTGACAAATAAAAAGGGCAGCCAAATAGCTGCCCTTTTTTATGAGTTGGTTTGATTATTATTCAAATTGCTCCATCATCATTTGCGATTGTTCCATTAATTCGTCCCAACCAACAGTAGAGATCACATAAATGGTTCTTGCTAAATATAAGATGTTAATGATCAAAACTACCAGAGCAACAATTTTAGCTGTTTTCATGCCTTCAATATTTTCAAAATTCTCTGGGTTCTGATATGCTTCTTTTAGTTTGTTATTCGCAACCAAAAAAGCAACTCCGGCTAAAATGAATCCAATACCACCAATACAGCAGCATAAAAAACCTAATACTGATAATATATAAATCAGGGTGGTGTCTAGACGTTTTCTTTCCATAATGTTTAGTTGATTATTTTAATGATATAATTTGTTACGATAATTGCAATGTTTAAAACTACTAAAGTTATTTTGATTCTTTCACTGTTTTTAAATTTTAAATAAGGATTCAAGATTAAAAAAGCAGCTAGTAAGATTAAAGTGTAAATTGCTGGATACATTTTAAAGGCTGAGATAAATTGTCCTCGAAATAGTAAAAGAGTTGAACGCTGTAGTCCGCAGCCAAAGCACTCAAGATTTAATAGTTGCTTACTTAAACAAGGAAGCATGTAGTCTTCAGGATTAGATAAAATTGCGTTTAGCAGCATTAAACAAATTTATAAAAAGTAAGTATCTAAATTTAGAATATCGTTACATTTGAATTTATAATTCTTAGCATATGAATTCCAGAAAACTTAATTTCTTAATGATCCTTGTTGGTGGTGCAGTTGCGCTATATGCCGAATCAGGAGAAGAGCAAAACACATATATTCTAATTGGCGGAATATTTTTATTAATGATAGGTTTATACAGACTCTCAAGAGGAATTCCAAGTAGAAACGAACAATCTAATGGAGATACTCCAGTTAACGAAGAATGAGCTTTAAAATAGGTGACATCGTTGAAGCTATAGATGAAGCTATTTCAGGGAAAGTAATTAGTATAAATGGAAACACTATTGCCATTGAAACTGCTGATGGGTTTCCTATAGAATTTTCGGCTAATAATTTAATGCTTCAAAATACAACTGCTTTAGAAGGAGATCTGTTTGCTTCCACTTCGTTAGAAGAAGCTGTTTCATTTAAGGAATCAAAGAAGCCTAGATCAATAAAAAAGAAGCCTAAAGAACGTTATCAACCAACTTTTGAGGTAGATCTTCATATTGGTAAGCTTTTGCCTTCTACTAAAGGAATGACTAAGCATGATATTTTAACTCATCAGTTAAACACAGCTAAGCGTCAGTTAGAATTTGCAATAAGAAAACGTATACAAAAAATGGTATTTATACATGGGGTTGGAGAAGGAGTGCTTAAGCTAGAACTTGAATACCTGCTTAAGCGTTATAACGTAAAGTTTTACGATGCAAATTATCAGAAATATGGATTAGGAGCTACAGAAGTATATATCTATCAGAATTAAATTACTGAGCAACTCTATATATACCTAGAAATTCGGTTGTAGAATTAAGGATGTCCAAATCTAGATCATTAAGAGTAAATTCTACTGTCAAATAGGTTACTCCATCAATCACTTCATAGTCAGAAACAAAATCAACAGTACCTCCTTGAGCTTCATAATCTTCAATGATATCAACTTTAGAAGATGGAATATCCACACAAAGTAGTTCTCCAATTGGATTATCATTGTATGTGCGATAATTAAAACGTACGCTTGAACCATTAATATTTAAACTTCCAGAATGTGGAGCAGTAGTAGGGTTAAAAATAAGATCATTAGTAGTAGTTGATTCAATAAACAAAGTTAATGTCTCATAAGGATCTTCTTTCAAGTCGTAAACAACATAATTCAATCCATTAGCGCATAGTTCCAGTTCTTCATCAAACTCTAAATTAATGTCGATAATATCTCCATCATGGCAGGAAGTATTTAGTAAAAATGAAACTGAAAGTAAGTATAGTAATTTACGCATTCTAAAAGTTTGAAAACAAAAATAAGTCAATTGTTCTTTAAAACGTTTGTTATTGATAATAATTTTATTTGAAGTATTTTTACGCTCAAATTAAGGTATAATGGAGCAAGTATATTTTGATAATGCAGCAACTACACAAATTCGTGACGAGGTTATTGAAAGGATGACTGATGTTATGAAAAATAATTATGGAAATGCTTCTTCTACGCATAGTTTTGGAAGATCATCTAAATCATTAGTTGAAGAATTTAGAAAAAATATTGCTTCACATTTTAATGCGTCAGCTGGTGAAATTGTGTTTACTTCTGGAGGTACCGAAGCTGATAATTTAGCATTAAGAAGTGCAGTTCGTGACCTTGGTATAAGGAATATTATTACTTCAAAAATTGAGCATCATGCAGTGTTGCATACAGCTGAACAGTTAAAGGGTGAATACGAAATTGAAATTAGTTTTGTTGACTTAAATGAGTCAGGTCAAATTGACTATGATCATTTGCGAGAATTGCTAGTCAACAAGAAGAAAACTTTAGTGAGCTTAATGCATGTAAACAATGAGATAGGTAATCTTCTTGATATTAAAAAAGCAGCTGAACTATGCAAAGAGCACGATGCATTATTCCATAGTGATATGGTACAATCTGTTGGGCATTATGAAATTGATCTACAAGAAGTGCCAATTGATTTCTTTGCAGCAAGTGCTCATAAGTTTCATGGGCCAAAAGGAGTTGGATTCTGTTTTATTAGAAAGGATTCTGGGTTGAAACCATTGATATTTGGAGGAGAACAGGAGCGAGGTTATCGTGCAGGAACAGAGAGTGTGCATAATATAGTTGGTTTGGGTGAGTCATTGAAGATTGCCTACGAAAGATTAGAGGACGAGCGTAACTTTGTTAAAGAATTGAAAGAATACTTTATTTCTAGAGTAAAGGATGAACTTCCAGAAATTGAATTTAATGGGTGCTCAGGAAGTTTAGAAAACAGTACGTACACCTTGGTTAATATGCGTTTACCTGTTTCTCAAGAAAAAGCTGCAATGCTATTATTTCAATTAGATTTAAAGGGAATAGCTTGTTCTAAAGGTAGTGCCTGCCAAAGTGGAGCAACTGGTGGTTCTCACGTATTAAAAGAGATCTTGAATGATCAGGAAATGCAAAAACCTTCATTAAGATTTTCCTTTAGTATTTATAACACAAAAGAAGAAGTAGACTATGTTATTACTTCTTTAAAAGAACTTATCTAGATCCTTTTAAGTTTAATCTTCTTATTAAGAATTCTGCAAAAATTAGATTTGGTACCCAGCAAAGCCATGAAATAATTATGTATGCACTATCAAAATCTATTTGTAAGATCATTGGAAGTAGTGGCAACCAAATCCTCAAGGTAACAGCAGCAAAACATAGTGCATAACTCCTAATCATCCATTTTTGATGTTCAGTCACTTTCTTATTTCTAATGGTTAAATAGGCCTTTACTGTGGATAATAACCATAGAATGGCTAAGATTCCAAAGCCAAGTTTAGCTGTTAGCCCACCATTTGCATATAATGCAATATAGAATCCAGATATTCCACTCAAAAGGACGCTAACAACATATATCTTTCCTAGTGTTCTATGAGTTTTTAAATATTTATTCCTCCATTTTTTAGAAAATTGCGACCATCCAGTTAGTAATGCTAATCCTCCAAAATAAATATGCATATAGAAACCAATGTTATAAAGTGTAGATCCTAATAATTCTTGGCCTTTAGACTCTAGTAAGCCATTACTTTTCATATCAACTATCAAGTAAATTATTGGATATAAACCAATTGCAAGAGCAAGACCAATGAATATAATCCAGAATACGCGGTTGGCTTTCATGATGTAGTTTATTTAATTGACTATGTGAAACTTAAATTGTTACACTTCAATCGATTAAAAACGCATACCAAGCCTTAAGTTAAATATACGAGGAGTTAGATAATTAGGTATAGCATATTGGCGTTTGGAATATACATCCCGTACCCAAGTATTGGTTATTGAGTTTTGTGCATTAAACATATTAAAGATCTCAACGCCTAAGGTTAGCTCCTCAAATTTCTGTTTCCAGCTACTATTGTAGGTCTTATTTTTATCAACTAAAACATAGGAAAAACCTATATCTGCACGTTTGTAATCTGGTAACCTACTTTGATAGTTGTAGGGGTTGGCATAACTAGGAGAACCACCAGGAACTCCAGTATTGTAAACCAAGTTGAGGTACATCTTTAGATCAGGCATATTAGGCACATAATCTTGAAAAAGAACTCCAAATTTTAAACGTTGATCTGTAGGCCGAGCAATATAACCTTGATCGCTAATGTTTTCTTCGGTTTTTAAATAACCTAAACTAAACCAAGACTCTGTTCCTGGAACAAATTCTCCGTTTAATCTTAGATCTAATCCATAGGCATAAGCCTTGGCAATATTGTTTGCAGTATAACGAATACGAACATTGTCAATAGTATATGGATTCACATCGTTTATGTTTTTGTAGTAGGCTTCTGAGATAAGTTTAAATGGTCTATCCCACATCTCGAAACTATATTCATTACCTAAAACAAGATGAAACGATTTTTGAGCTTTAACACGACTATTAACAGCTCCATTTTGATCACGTAGTTCACGATAGAAGGGAGGTTGGTAATACAAACCTCCACTTAATCTAAATAACATATCTGTTTCCCAATCTGGTTTTATGGCAAATTGAGCTCTTGGGCTAATAACTGTTTGATTCTTTTTCTCAATTCCATCTCCACTTACACTCCAGTTATGCATACGAGCACCAACATTATAAAACACTTCATGATTTCCTAACTCATCTCTTTTACTCCATTGTGCAAAAGCTTGTATTCGGTCTATTTTGGTATTGTTAGTAGCTCTAATGTTTTGAAAAGGAACCAAAGGTCCTTGATAAGCTTCGTAAGGCTGATCATTAAAAGCGTCTATATGCGGTGGATTGATTGAAAATCCAGCAGAATCAATAACCTCCCACTCAACAATTCTATCACGAATATCTTCCTTCGTATATTTTACAGACCATTCTAAAAGGTTGTCTTTTAAATTATAACTTCCTCTATGCTCTACATTAACAATTAAAGCATCAAGGTCATTTCTAGCATGATTTAACTGGCTACCAATGCCTTCACTAAACTCAACTTCACCTAAGTTTTCATCACCAATATTGCTGTTAACTTCACCTAATCTATATTGTGCAAGTATGTCAAAATACTCCTCCTCTGTGGTGTGATAAGCAGATGCTATAAGTTTTAAGGTAAGGTCATCATTTACAAAGTAGTTAGCCTTTAAGGCACCAAAAAAGGTTTGGTATTTATCTTTTTCCTGACCTTGATAAAACACCAATAAGGCTAAAGGATCTGTAAGTGTCCCAAAATTTGTCTGACGGGTTTGCGGCTCGTAATTGTAATTGTTTATGGATGCGTTACCCAAAAAACTCAAGTGAAACTTATCACTAAATCTATAGGTTAAATAACTTTGAATATCGGCAAACTTAGGATCATAGTTCGTCTCTGTTTCTTTTGCCTTTACTAGTAGACTATTATCGCGATAGCGGATGCCAGTTATGCTTGAAAATTTTGAATCTTTTGAAACTGTTTCTGAGGCAATACTTCCTCCTAACAAACTAAGATTTGCCGAAACACCAAAATCTACAGGATTCTTGTAAGTGATATCTAAGACTGAAGAAAGTTTATCTCCAAACTTAGCTTGAAACCCACCAGCTGAAAAATCTACATTTTGAACAAGATCTGTATTCACAAAACTTAATCCTTCTTGTTGTCCAGATCTTAGTAAGAAAGGTCTGTAAACTTCAATTTCATTAACATATACCAGATTTTCATCAAAATTCCCACCTCGTACAGAATATTGTGTACTCAATTCGTTTGAGATGTTTACTCCTGGAAGTGTCTTTAAAAGATTTTCAACACCTGGTTGTGCACCTTTAATGGTTCTAATAATTTCAGGAGAAATTGAAGTAACACCTTCAACTCGCTTGCGCTGATTTCCAGTTAATATAATTTCACCAATCTGTTCTGTCTCTGCGCTCATTACAGGGTTGAACTCAAATTCTTCTCCGTTTTTTAAGTTGAAGGAAGTAGTGATATTTTGAAAACTTAAATGCGAGAAAACAACAATAACATCCTTGTTTGCAGGAACTTTTAAAATGTAAAAACCATTTTTATTACTTGATACACCAAGGTCATCAGCTGAAATGTTTACATTTTCTATTGGACTGTTATTGGAGTCAAGAATAACACCTCTAATGGTAGCTGTTTGCGCGTAGCTTAAAACTGAAACTAATAAAAATGTAATCCTTATAAATAGGTTTTCTATTTTCAATGGGTGTGCTATTTTCTAAAAAATGTTGCTTCAAATGTAGAACTATTTCCAACATTATCTGTAACTATTACTTTTAATTTATTATTGGTTTCAGTGATTACATTATCGTTGAAATCATGAACAAGAGTATTCTTCTTATAATCATATTCCATTAAGATCCACTTTCCATTAATAGTTGCTCTGTAGCTTCTTATACCTGAGAGATCATCTTTAATTCTCACCTTTAAATAACGATACTTGCTCAACCACTTACCATCTTGAAAATTAATAGCTGAAATTTTTGGACTTTCTGTATCTGTTGCAAGTGTATAAGTACCTAAAGTTTTAGTACGCGTGGTAAGTGTATTACCCTTTTTAGTAGTGTAAGAATAAGCTACATAATCTTTATATCCAGTTTTTCTAGCAATAAATAGTTTGTCCTTGTCTTCTTTTAGATAATCACTTATATCAAAATTAATGCTGAAGTTCTTTAACGCTGGAATAGTAGCTTCATGCAGAGTTAAAGTGTCATTTAACACATCAAAATCAATAAAGAAATCGTCGTAAAACGTGTTTTTAGGAATAGAAACTGAAACATTATTCTTTTCAAGTTTAGAAGCTTGATCTGCATATATAAAGTGCTCTGTAGTTTTCCTAGGAGTTCTCTTTACTTCATTTGATTTTATACCAGTAATAGGGATTGTAACCCAACTTTCATTTCCTTTATAATCATTTATTCTCACCTTGTACACTGAAGAGGTGCTGTCTTCAACTTTTACATAACCATTATCAATGACACCTTTATATATGCTTAACGGATTGTTTGATTGCACGAAAAGTTTTTGAATGCGCGATTTATGCTTTCTATAGTGTTGGTAATCTATTAGTCTGTTTAAATGTTTAGTTTCACTAAATGAAAAACGTTTAAAATCTATTTCAAAGTTCTTATTACCGTTAAAAAATGTTTGTATTTTGTTTACTCCATTTTTATTGGCTGCTAGGTCTTGTTGATCATAAGAAACCACTCCAAATCCTATCTTTCCATATGCTTTAATTCCTTCAACAGTGTAGTCTCCATTTCCTTGCGGTACTAATCTTAGTTTTGTCTTTTCGTTACTTAGATTAATATGTGCATCATCATCCATAGGATAAGCATATATTCCTTGAATTAGTGGAGCTCTTGTATCCTTGATGTCTATTCCAAATAACATCGGATTTATTGGTCTTTGGCTTTTGTCTCTTATTTCAAAATGTAAATGTGGTCCACCGGAACCTCCAGTGTTACCACTAAATGCTACGATATCTCCTTTTTCAACCAATAAATCGGTAAGCTCAGGAAAAACCTCAACTTCATAACTTTGTTTTTGATATTGCAGTTTTTTTATATAAGCTTCTATTTTAGGACCAAATTTTTGCAAATGTGCATAAACAGTAGTGTAGCCGTTAGGATGTGTGATGTATAAAGCTTTTCCGTAGCCGTAATGAGATATTTTAATTCTACTTACATGACCTGCAGCAGCAGCATATACTTTTAGCCCTTCTCTCTGTTGTGTCTTTATGTCTAACCCAGAATGAAAATGGTTAGACCGTAACTCAGCAAAAGTACCAGATAGTACTAAAGTGATATCAAGAGGGTTTCTAAAATAATCTTGAGGGTATGGGTTTTGGGCAGATACCTGAAAAATTGTTACTAATGAAATGATGAGGGTACGAAGCATAAGTAAGATATTAACGCTAAAATATTAATTTGTTGTAAATAAGCAAAAGTTAAATCAAATATCGAACCATGAAATGTAACTATCTGTAAATTAGTGTATTTCAAAAATTACCTAAAAACAATTGGTATTTCGTTTGTGGTATGTTAAATTTGTGTAATTAGTATTGAATTTGTTAAATGAGTAGTATTGAGGGAATTGTAGATTCTTTAGAGAGTAGAATTAGCAAAGTATTGCATAAACTTGAAGTGTTAAGGCAAACAAACGCTAAATTAAGTGAAGAATTAACATTAACTCAGGAACGATTGGCACAACAAGAAGCAGAAGTTTCTTCTTGGGTTGAGAAATATGAAACACTAAAGTTGACAAATTCTATACTTGGCAGTGACGAAAATAAAAGAGAAACTAAGCTCAAAATAAATGCACTTATTAGAGATATTGATTATTGTATTTCGCAATTATCTGAATAGTGCAAGTTGTTTTAAATGTCTGAAAAGCTGAAAATAAAGCTATCAATAGCTAATAGAGTATATCCTCTAACAATCAGTCCTGATCAAGAAGAAGGATTACGTAAAGCAGCTCAAAAGATTGAAGCAATGATTAAACAATTTGAGCAAAGTTATTCCGTTAGAGATAAACAAGATGTATTGGCAATGTGTGCGCTACAGTTTGCCTCACAAACGGAACAAAAAGTGATAGATGAAAATAATTTAAGTGAAGAAGTAGAAGAGAAGCTAATAGCTTTAAATCAGCTTCTAAAAGAGTCGTTGAACTCATAAGTTCTTTAAAATATAAGGTTACTGCCTACATTGGTTAATTTTTTGATAAACTCAACGTTAATTCTTTAAAAAGGGTGAGTTGAAGCTGTAAAAGCGGGCTGCTAGATCTAAATAAGTTTAGTTCTTGGGCAGATACTTGATCAGCTTGTTAACCCTAAACTTGTTTTTTAAGGAGTTTATACAGAATCCAGCCAATGTAGGCTTTTTTTATATAAATAGGTTAAACATGGATATGAATACAATTTTATTTATTGTAGGTGGAGTTGTGCTAGGATTAATAATTGGATTCTTTGTTGCTAAAGCTTTAGAGAAAAGCAATGCGTCAAAGTTGGTCAAGGATGCTAAAAAGGAAGCACTTACAATAATCAAGGATGCTAACCACGAAGGGGAGGCAATAAAAAAGGATAAAATACTTCAAGCTAAAGAGAAGTTTATAGAGCTTAAAGCAGAACATGAAAAGGTTATTTTGTCTCGAGATAAAAAAATGGCTGAAGCCGAAAAACGTACTCGTGATAAAGAATCTCAGATATCTAATGAGTTGTCAAAAAGCAAGAAACTTAATGGCGAGGTAGAGGCTAAGATAAAAGATTATGATTATCGATTAGGGCATCTTGACAAGCGTAAGGCTGAGGTTGATAAACTTCATAAAAGTCAAATACAGCAGCTTGAAGTAATTTCTGGGTTGTCTGCAGAGGATGCCAAAGCGCAGTTAGTAGAGTCACTTAAGGGTGAAGCTAAAAATGATGCAATGGCTTACGTGCAGGATAAAATGGAAGAAGCCAAACTTACTGCACAGCAAGAAGCTAAAAAAATTATTATCAATACCATTCAGCGTGTAGGAACTGAAGAGGCTGTAGATAACTGTGTTTCGGTTTTTAACATTGAATCTGATGATATTAAGGGACGCATTATTGGTCGTGAGGGGCGTAATATTCGTGCTATTGAAGCAGCGACAGGAGTAGAGATAATTGTTGACGATACTCCGGAAGCTATTATACTTTCTTGTTTTGATTCTGTAAGAAGAGAGATTGCACGTTTATCGCTTCATAAACTGGTTACTGACGGAAGAATTCATCCAGCTCGTATTGAAGAGGTAGTGAAGAAGACTACTAAACAAATTGAGCAGGAAATCATTGAAGTTGGAAAACGTACCGTTATAGATCTAGGGATTCATGGTCTGCATCCTGAATTAATAAAGATGGTTGGACGTATGAAGTATCGTTCTTCTTATGGTCAAAACTTATTACAACACTCTAGAGAGGTAGCTAAGTTGTGCGGAATTATGGCTGCTGAACTTGGGTTGAACCCTAAGTTAGCTAAAAGAGCAGGTCTTTTACACGATATTGGAAAAGTTCCAGATGCCGAAGCAGATATGGAAACGCCACATGCTATTCTAGGTATGCAATGGGCAGAAAAGTATGGTGAGAAAAAAGAAGTATGTAATGCTATTGGAGCTCACCATGATGAAATAGAAATGAAGTTTTTGCTATCACCTGTCATTCAGGTATGTGATGCTATTTCTGGTGCACGTCCAGGAGCTAGACGTCAGGTATTAGACTCTTATATACAACGACTAAAAGATCTTGAAGATATAGCCTTTGGGTTTACTGGAGTAAAGAAAGCTTATGCTATTCAAGCTGGTAGAGAACTGCGTGTAATTGTTGAAAGTGAAAAAGTAAATGATGAAAAGGCTGCGCAATTATCGTTTGAGATTTCTCAGAAAATCCAAACAGATTTAACGTATCCAGGTCAAGTTAAGATTACTGTGATTAGAGAAACTAGAGCTGTTAATATTGCTAAATAGTTTAGCTAAACACTATAAATAATTGAAAAGCACTCTAACTTAGGGTGCTTTTTTATTTTCTAGGATGGAATGTATCTACAACATCGCGTAAATGACTTTTATCCACATGCATATATATTTCGGTAGTAGTAATGCTTTCATGACCTAGCATCATTTGTATTGCTCTAAGATCAGCTCCATTTTCAAGTAAATGGGTTGCAAAAGAGTGTCTAAACGTATGAGGAGATACTTTCTTTTTTATTCCAGCTTTTTCTGTTTGCTGTTTTACTATAGTAAATATCATAGCTCGGGTAAGCTTTTTACCTCTTCGGTTTACAAATAGAATATCTCTGTGATCTTCAAGAATTGAAATATGAATTCTTACTTCGTTTCTATACAGATTAATATACTTTTGAGTTAATTGGCCAATTGGAACAAAACGCTGTTTATCACCTTTCCCCGTAACCTTTATAAAACCTTCATCAAAGAAAAGATCAGATATTTTTAGGTTGATGAGTTCACTAACACGAAGTCCGCAACTATATAAAGTTTCTATAATTGCTCTATTGCGTTCTCCTTGTGGTTTACTTAGATCTATTGAGGAAACTATCTTATCAATTTCTTCAACAGAAAGTGTATCTGGAAGTTTTCTCCCAATTTTTGGAGCTTCAATTAAATCCATTGGATTATTTTCTCTATAATTCTCAAAGATCAAATAATCGAAAAAACCTCTTAACCCAGAAATTATTCTTGCTTGACTTCTTGCATTTAATTCTTTTGCTATTTTGTATACGAACTCTTGAATGGTATCCTTTTCAATTTTATAGGGAGATTTAGTAATCTTACTTTCTACAAGAAATGCAATTAACTTCTTTACATCATTCTTATAACTGTTTATGGAATTGTCTGATAATCCGCGTTCTATCTTTAGATAGTGAGAATAATCATTTAAAATTTGGTGCCATTTCATGTTAATAACTGAATCCTGTTAACAATATGTAAGTAAAATATTACTCTAATTATTCCTTAAATAATGCGGAATTATCGATAAAAGTACCATTTTTATCGCTTAAATTTTGTTAATAAGGTATTTAATTACTTAATTGGTAGGAAATTAATCAAAACTAAATTTACAAATTATGAAAAAATTAATGTTAGTTATGGTTGCTGTAATGTTAGGATTTACAGTTACTGCACAAGACGGTTTTAGAGCTGGTGTTAACGTTGGATTTCCTTCTGGTGACGCTAGTGACTTTGCTACTTTTGCTATTGCGGTTGATTTAGGGTACTTGTTTGATGTATCTGATAATTTTCAAGCGGGTGTAGCTACAGGATATTCTCATTCTTTCGGTGATGAATTTATGGGGATTGATCTTGACGACGTACAATTTATTCCATTAGCAGCATCTGGGCGTTTAGCTTTAGGTGATAGCTTTGGATTAGGAGCTGATGTTGGTTATGCTCTAGGAGTAAATGATGGAAACGATGGTGGTTTTTATTATGCGCCACGTGTTTCTTATGGAATAAGCGATGCTATAGATATAGTAGCTGCTTATAGAGGTGTAAGTAAGGATGGAAGTTCTTGGGACATAATTTCCCTTGGAGTGGAATTTGGACTATAAAGTCTTATATTGATTAATAGCATTTAATCAAGGAAGAGAGCTCATAAGCTCTCTTTTTTTATTTTTGATTATCAAGTATTTAAGAAAAAGAATATATATAATAGAAGAATAATCTTGCAGGTAAAATAAATAGATCATACTTTCGCAAGCACAAATTTTTAAACTTAACTTATAATGAAAAAATTATTTTCAATTGCTATTGTAGCAATTTTAGCTTTAGCTAATGTAAATGCGCAAGAGCCTTCATTTGGTCTAAAAGCTGGATTTAACTCACTTAGTATTAGAGCATCTGCTGAAGGAGTATCGGCTTCAGAAAGCGCTTCAGGTTTCTATATTGGAGCTTTCGGAGAATTTCAAGTTTCAGAGAAATTTGATATACAAACAGAACTGCAATTTGTTAGTGTTAGTGAAGATGGAGAGAGTTCTAGTGTTTTAGCACTACCAATTATGGCAAAAATTAATGTAGCTGATAAGGTAAGCGCTGTTGCAGGACCTCAATTAGGCTTTCTTTTAGATGATGATGCTGAAGGAATCAAAAAGTTTGGTATTGGATTAGGAGCAGGACTTGCATTTGATATTACTGATGACATATTTATTGATGGAAGATATGTATTTGGTTTAAATAACCGCTTAGAAGAAACCAACATTGAAGGTATAGATGTTGACGCTAAGTTTAACTATTTACAAATTGGTCTAGGGTACAGATTCTAAGCTAAATAAAATGAAAATTAAAACCGAAGTAAAAGCTTCGGTTTTTTTATACCTTTACTTTTCATAAAATAGAAGAGTGAAAAAGCTAATCATTATAAACGGACCAAATTTGAACCTTTTAGGTAAGCGTGAACCAACTATTTATGGAAACCTTTCGTTTACTGATTATTTAGAAGAGCTGAAGAATAAGTTTCCTAATGTTGAACTAGATTATTATCAATCGAATGTGGAAGGTGAACTAATAAATAAACTTCATGAAGTTGGTTTTGATTATGATGGTATTATATTAAATGCAGCTGCTTATACACATACATCAGTTGGAATAGGAGATGCCATAAAAGCGATTGAAACTCCAGTAATAGAAGTCCATATCTCAAATACCTATGCTAGAGAAGAGTTTAGACACCATTCTTATATTTCCCCCGTAGCAAAAGGTGTGGTTTTAGGATTCGGTCTTCAGAGTTATGAGTTGGCTATTCAAAGCTTTCTTTAATTTTTAGCAATCCATACGATATTACTTTTTCTAAGGAGTCATAATCTCTAATATCACAGTTATACCTCATTCGATCTTCATAAAGTATTTCTTTAGACTTCTGTTTTATACGAAAAACATAGAATGTTATATATATGTTTGACTTTTCTTTTCTATGTGAAGAGTATACTCGAATAAAGAGTTGTTTATTAGAACTATTAGTTTCTGTTATAAGATCATTAATATAACTTTCATAGTAATTATCTTTTAAGTACAGTTTATTTATAGGTTTAGCGATTGATTGATAATTTTTTGAAAGAAGAACAGAATCATTTGTAATTTCAATATTTGGAAATGCAAAAGTGACTAAGTCATGAATTCTATTTTCATAATCATACCTTATTCGTTCTTTTTGAGTTGAATCTGATTTAAGTTTATAGTCTGTATAAATAGAAGTATAAGTTGTGGAGTATGATAAGTTATTGATGTTTTTAAGTTTATAAATATTGTCTTCAATATCGATTAATGGCAATAGACTGTCACACTTAGCAAAAGGTCTAATTTCTTCTAAGCTATAAACCTTTTTGTTTTTACCTGTGCCACACGCAAAAATTAATAAGACAAAAATTAAGCAAAAGAGTAAGCGTTTTATAATCATAAAGCGAATATAGTTTAGTAAACAAAAAAAGCCAATTCAAATGAATTGGCTTTAAAATATTATAATCTAATTTTAGATATGAATTACTTCATCATAAGCAGCAGCAACGGCTTCCATTACAGCTTCGCTCATTGTTGGGTGAGGATGTACTGCTTTTAATACTTCATGTCCTGTAGTTTCTAGTTTTCTTCCCAAAACAGCTTCCGCGATCATATCAGTTACTCCAGCACCAATCATATGACAACCTAACCACTCACCATATTTTGCATCGAAGATCACTTTTACAAAACCATCTTTATTTCCTCCTGCACTTGCTTTACCTGAAGCTGAGAATGGGAATTTCCCAACTTTAATATCGTATCCTTTTTCTTTTGCTTGTTTTTCAGTTAAACCAACCGATGCAATTTCAGGAGAACAGTAAGTACATCCTGGAATGTTTCCGTAATCAATTGGCTCTACGTGTTGTCCAGCAATTTTTTCAACACATAAGATTCCTTCTGCAGAAGCTACGTGAGCTAAAGCTTGCCCTGGAGTAATATCTCCAATAGCGTAGTAACCTGGAATATTAGTTTGATAATAATCGTTAACTAATATTTTATCTCTGTCAACAACAATTCCAACATCTTCTAGTCCGATGTTTTCAATGTTTGTTTTAATTCCAACCGCAGAAAGTACCATATCTGCTTCAAGAATTTCTTCACCTTTCTTAGTTTTTACAGTGGCTTTAACTCCTTTACCAGAAGTATCAACACTTGTAACTTCAGCAGAAGTCATGATCTTGATTCCGTTCTTCTTGAATGAACGCCCTAATTGTTTAGAAACGTCTTCATCCTCTACTGGAACTATATTTGGCATATATTCAACAATAGTTACATCAGTTCCCATCGAATTGTAGAAGTAAGCAAACTCAACACCAATGGCTCCAGAACCTACGATGATCATTTTCTTAGGTTGTTTCTTAAGCGTTAACGCTTCTCTATAACCAATTACCTTTTCTCCATCTTGAGGAAGACTTGGTAGCTCACGAGAACGAGCACCAGTAGCAATAATAATATGGTCTGCACTATATTCTGTTCCGTCAACGTCAACCTTTTTACCTGGTTTTACTTTTCCGTAACCATTTATAACGTCAACTTTGTTCTTTTTTAATAAGAACTGAACTCCTTTACTCATTCCATCTGCAACATTACGACTACGTTTTACAACTGCATCAAAATCTTTATCGTATTCTTTCACAGAAAGACCATAATCTTCAGCATGCTTTAAATATTCAAAAACCTGAGCTGATTTCAACAAAGCTTTGGTAGGTATACAACCCCAATTAAGGCATACACCACCTAAGTTTTCCTTTTCAACAACAGCCGTTTTAAATCCTAATTGAGACGCTCTAATAGCAGTAACATAGCCTCCTGGACCACTACCTAAAACAATAACATCGTATTTACTCATGAGTATATTTTTAAGTCTTAAAATGAGGGTACGAATTTACGAAACCAAAATGGATTTATAAAGGCAAAATTGAAAATGTAAAAGCTAGTGTTTTGGAATGTAATTTTTATTAAATTCTTCCGATTTTCCTTTAGGAATTGAAAGACTCTTCCAGTCATTTCCTTTGAGCATTCGTGCTACATAAACAATTTGCCCAATATGATACGCATAATGTGCTAACTGTCTGTTGAGGGCTTCTACTATAGTGTGCTTCTCATTTCTTATGAGGACAGTTTGTTCCAGCCTTTCTTCTGTTAAAGGTTCGATGGCATCAAAAACACATTTCCAACCTTCTTCCCATGCTTCCAACATTTCGGCTTTTGACTTATAAGAATTTTCAAACTCGGTATCTCTTTGTCTCCAAGGTTTTTCACCATCTTCATTTAAGAAATTAGTGAATCTTGACAGCATGTTTCCAACAATATGTTTTACTGTAATTGTAATGCTATTACTTACTTCATTGTACTGCCATTGTATGTCATTTTCGGAGAGTTGTTCAAAGGTTTTTTCACCCAATAGTTTATAGGTTTCAAACCTATTAATGACACTTTTTAGATAGTTACTCATATTTTAAAGATAGAAAAACTAATCTTCCTTTGGGACGAATTTTAATGCTGCACCATTTATACAGTGTCGCTTTCCGGTGGTTTGTATTGGACCATCATCAAATACATGCCCTAAGTGGCCACCACAGGTAGCACAATGCTCTTCAGTTCTTGCATATCCAATATTATAATCGGTAGAGAATTCAACATTTCCTTTAATTTCTCTATCAAAACTTGGCCATCCGCTGCCAGAATCATACTTATGCTTACTTTTAAAAAGTGGAGTATTACAACCAGCACATACATATGTGCCTTCTTCCTTTAATTCATTGAAATCGCTTGTCCAAGCACGTTCTGTTCCTGCTTCTCGTAATACATAATATTGAAGCTCACTAAGTTGAGCTTTCCATTCAGCTTCTGTTTTAGAAACTGGAAAAACTTTTTCTTTTTTCTTATTCTGTGCTGAAGAATTACAGCTCAAAAAAAGTATTGTGACTAGAATAGTGAATAACTGTTTCATTTTATAAGAATTATATGATTCAAGTCGAAATATTTAATTTAAAATTACAATTCTTTCGATTTAGGCATTGTTAAAATTATAACAAATCTAGTTTTACTAATTTTAGTCTCTTTTTGATCTATTATTTACAAATTATTTAGTTTAAATTACGATATCGTTAATAATTCTCGCTCATTATTCTTAATTGTTGGTGTTTGCCTAATTTTGTACCGGTTTTGCACATAAAATATTATTTATGAAAGTACTTTTCTATACTCGTGAATTTCCACCATATGTTTATGGTGGTGCTGGTGTACATGTTGAATATTTGGCCAACCAGCTTTCTAAGCTTATGAATGTCGAGGTTAGAAGTTTTGGTGATCAAGACGAAAATAAAACAAATCTAACAGTTAAAGGATTTGAGTTTGATGATCCTAAATTTGATTCTGTAGATAGCAAACTTAGAACCGTTTTTAAAACGCTAAGCACAGGTACTAATATGAGTGCAATAAATGTTGACGCAGATGTTGTGCATTGTCATACTTGGTATGCCCAATTTGCCGGAATTGTTTCAAAGTTATGCTATGGCACTCCTTTAGTTGTAACCACGCATTCTTTAGAACCATTGAGGCCTTGGAAAAGAGAGCAGTTAGGAGGTGGTTATGATGCTTCTTCGTGGATAGAGAAAACTGCAATAGAAATGGCAGACGCAGTTATCGCAGTTTCAAAAGAAACCAAAGAAGATGTATTAAAGCACTTCGATGTTGATGAGGAAAAAGTAAAAGTGATATATAACGGAATAGATCTTAATGAATATACTGTCACAAATGATACTAGTGCTTTGGTAAGGCATGGGATTAATAAAGAGAAGCCATTTGTGTTATTTGTTGGAAGAATTACGCGTCAAAAGGGAATCATTCATTTAGTGAACGCTATTAAATATATTGATCCAGAAATACAGGTGGTTTTATGTGCTGGCGCTCCTGATACGGCAGAGATAGCAAAAGAAATGGAAAAAGCTGTATCTGAGATACAAAGAGAGAGAGATAATGTAATTTGGATAGCTGAGATGTTAGATAAAAAAGAGATTATTCAGTTGTACTCGCATGCCGATGTTTTTTGCTGCCCTTCAATTTATGAACCGTTTGGAATTATAAATATTGAAGCCATGGCATGTAACACAGCTGTTGTAGCAAGTGCTGTTGGAGGAATTAAAGAAGTGGTTGTAGATGGTGAAACAGGAATTTTGGTTCCTGTTGAACAAATGACAGAAGCTCCTTTTGAACCTGTAGATCCAGATAAATTTTCAAAAGATTTAGCCAGTGGTATTAATAAAGTCATTCAAAATGACGAACTTAGAAATTCAATGGCTTCAAAAGGAAGGCAACGAGTTGAAGATCACTTTGATTGGAAAGCAATAGCTAAACAAGTAGAAGCATTATATAAATCAATAATATAAAGACACATGGTTAATGATAAGGTTTTAAGTATCATTTTAGGAGGAGGACAAGGTTCCAGATTATATCCTTTAACTGCAACTCGTTCTAAACCGGCAGTACCTATTGCTGGAAAGTATCGTTTGGTAGATATTCCCATTTCAAACTGTATTAATTCCGATATTAAACGAATGTATGTATTAACTCAGTTTAATTCTGCATCCTTAAATAAACACATAAAAAATACTTATCATTTTAGCTTCTTTAGTTCTGCTTTTGTTGATGTCTTGGCAGCAGAACAAACAATGGCGAGTCAGGATTGGTTTCAAGGGACAGCAGATGCGGTAAGACAAAGTATGCATCATTTCTTAAATCATGATTTTGAATATGCCTTGATTCTTTCAGGAGATCAGTTATATCAAATGGACTATAATGAAATGATTAAAGTTCATGAAAAATTAGGAGCAGAAATTACTATCGCAACAAAACCTGTGAATGCTAAAGATGCTACAAGCTTTGGTATTATGAAAACCAATGATGAAGGTGTCATTACTTCGTTTATTGAAAAACCTTCAACCGATTTATTACCTGATTGGACCTCTGACGTAGGAGAAGAAATGGAAGCCCAAGGAAAGAACTACTTAGCTTCAATGGGAATTTACATCTTTAATCGAGATTTGCTAATTGAGTTGATGAATGATCCAAATACCATTGATTTTGGTAAAGAGATTATTCCTCAGAATATTGACAAGCATAAAACGGTAAGTTATCAGTATGAAGGTTATTGGACTGATATTGGAAATATTGATTCGTTCTTCGATGCTAATCTTGGTTTAACCGATGAGATTCCTGCTTTTAATTTGTATGATCGTAGTAAGCGCATTTACACCAGAGCTAGAATGCTTCCAACATCTAAGGTGTCTGGAACTGCATTAGATAGAACAGTGATTTCTGATGGATGCCTTATCCATGCTGCTAAAATTGAGCGTTCAGTAATTGGAATTCGATCTAGAATTGGTAATGAATCAACGGTAATCAATACGTATATGATGGGAAGTGATTATTATGAAACTCTAGAAGAAGTGGAAGCTAATAAAATTGATATTATGATGGGTATTGGTGAACGCTGCTTTATTAAGAACACAATCATTGATAAAAACTGTAGGATAGGTGATGACGTTAGAATAAACGGAGGACCTCATCTAAAGGATAAAGAAACGGACACCTACTTTATAAAAGACGGAATTGTGGTAATTAAGAAAGATGCTACTATACCTAAGGGATTTGTGATTTAAGAAATTTATTAACATTACAACGTTATAGTACTTATATATAAAGGGCGGACAGCAATGTCCGCCCATAATTTATTAATTTTACGCTCTCATAATCAACTAACTAATGCAAAACCAAAGAAGAGTAGTCATAGATTTTGTATCACCACAAATCAATAGTGGTGATTTTTTCATTAAAAGAGTCGTTGGCGAAGTAGTTAATGTAAATGCTCATGTGCTTGTAGATGGTCATGATGTTGTTGCTGCTTCGGTATTGTATAAACATGAAAAAGAAAAGAAGTGGAAAGAAGTAAGAATGTATCATTCTGGTAATGATGAATGGCATGCTTCTTTTGTAGTAGAAAAGCAAGGGTTTTATACTTACAGGGTTGAAGGATGGGTAGATCATCCCTTGAATTGGCAACACGGAATTGAACGTAAAATTGATGATGGTCAAAAAGTAACTTCTGAATTATTAGAAGGCATTGTATATCTTGATGCAATAAAGAAGAAAGCAACTGCTTCAGAGAAGGAATATTTAAATGCATGCATTAAGAATTTTGATAATGAATCTGGTTATGAGTCAGCTATAGCTGAAGCTACAAGTTCTAAGCTTCACGATATTTTTGTAAAGTACCCAGAAAAAGACTTGGTAAATGCTTCAATAGATTTTAAGATCTATGTTGACAGATTAAAGGCCAGATTCTCAACTTGGTATGAGTTCTTTCCACGTTCAGCTTCAGGGACTAAAGGGCAACACGGAACTTTCAAAGATTGTGAAAAGCTGTTACCAAGAGTAGCTAAAATGGGCTTCGATACATTGTATTTTCCACCAGTTCATCCAATTGGAGAAGTTAATAGAAAAGGAAAAAATAATACCACTGAAGCTTTTGAAGGAGATGTAGGTTCGGCTTGGGGGATAGGTTCAAAACATGGTGGACATAAAGATATTCATCCGCAATTAGGAACAGTTGAGGATTTTAAGGCCTTGGTTTCTAAGGCTAAAGAACAAGGAATTGAAATTGCTATGGACTATGCTTTACAGGCAGCTCCAGATCATCCTTGGGTAACCGATCATCCAGATTGGTTCAAATGGAGACCAGATGGAACCGTTCAATATGCAGAGAACCCTCCAAAGAAGTATCAAGATATTCTTCCTATCTATTGGGAAAGTAAAGACTACAAAAGCCTTTGGAAAGAGTGCTTAGGTACTTTATACTATTGGATAGATTGTGGTGTGAACGTATTTAGAGTTGACAATCCACATACAAAACCATATTACTTCTGGAACTGGATAATTGAAAATGTAAAAAAGAAGCATCCAGATGTGTTATTTCTAGCTGAAGCTTTTACCAAACCTAAGGTAATGGAGCAATTGGCAAAACAAGGTTATTCACAATCATATACTTACTTTACTTGGAGAAATACTAAGAATGAGTTGATTGAGTATATGGAAGAGCTTACAAAAACAGATAGAGCAGAGTATATGCGACCAAACTTCTGGCCTAATACACCAGATATTAATCCTTATCATTTACAGGGAGCTAATGAATCTAAATTTATTCAGCGTTATGCTTTGGCAGCAACGTTGAGCTCGAATATTGGTATTTATGGACCTGTATTTGAGTATATGATCAATGATGCACTTCCTGGAAAAGAAGAGTACTTAAACTCAGAGAAATTTCAGTTATGTCATTACGATTGGACCATCGAGAATAAGTTGACAACCCTTATATCCCGAATCAATCAATTAAGACATGAAAATGAAGCACTTCAACAAACTAACAATATCAAATTCTGCCATATTGAAAATGATAATTTGTTAGCTTTTTATAAGTGGAATCAAGACAGAACTAACGAACTACTCATTATTATAAGCCTTGATCCTTACTATGGGCAACAAGGGCATGTGCAATTACCATTAGGTGATTTAGGTGTACATCAAGGACATCAGGTTCAAGTACAAGATCTAGTTACTGGAAGCAGTTATAATTGGTATGATGAGTGGAACTTTGTAGAACTTCATCCAGCATTACCTTTTCATATATTCAAGATAAACAAGTAGTATGGCTAAAGCATCAAAAATAGCATCTTTACAACCTTATAATTTTCAAATAGAGTGGGAATCACTTTTGGAACATGAGGACTTTGTAAAAGTATTATTATCTGATGTTTTAGAGGATTATATCATTAAGCAACGTTGGTATGGTGGTAAAGCGAGTAAGCTAAAATACATTGAACTTACCGAATATTTTCGCCTACAGCGTGATGGAGAGGTGTATTACGGTTTAATTCTCGAGGTGAATTTTGTAGAGGCGTTCTATCAACATTATTTTCTTCCAATAGCTTTTGTTTCAGACGAAAACTTTGCAAAAAAGGATCGCATTCTTCCTATAAGTATTAAAGGTCAAGAAGGTTATATTATTGACGCTGTAAATCTTGAAGCCTTTAGAAAATTGGTTTTTGATCGTATTGCAACGGCAATGCCTATAGATAGAACCAAAGTACAGTATCATAAAAGTGAAGTTCTAGGAGATGCTCAGTACGAATCATCAAGGTTTATGGGGCTTGAACAAAGTAATACTTCAATTATATATAATGAGAAGTATGTATTAAAGTTTTTCCGCAGAATCTACTCTAACAAGAATCCTGACTACGAAATGAGTCGTTTCCTTTCTGAAAAGAAGGAATTTAAGAATACTCCGGCCTATTTAGGAAGTATCAATATCATAGACTCTGAGAAAGAAAATATCACCATTGCATTAATGAACGAAATGGTACCTAATCAAGGAGATGCTTGGGAATTTATGTTGAATGAATTACATCAGGTATTTTCTAATCTAGGCACTAAAGACATTAATATTAGCAGTCTTCCAGACACCACTTTATTCAGCAGATTAGAAATAGGAGATGTCCCTCCTCAGCTAATAGATTGGGTTGGACTGGGTTTACTTTTAAAAGTTCAAAAGCTTGCTAAAAGAACTGCAGAAATGCATATTGCATTAGGGTCTGAATTTGAAGAAACTGCCTTTGAGCCTACTAGATTTAATGATGATTATACCGTTTGGTTAAAGAATAGATTACTTTATCAGTTCCAGAATAGACTGAATACCATTGAGAATAATCTTCACAAACTTGAAGGTTTAGCTTTAGAGTTAGCTAATGAGTTTCTTGAAAAGAAGAATAGCATTAGAAAGCATTTTGTAAACTTTGACTGGACCAAATTAAAAGGCGAACGTATTCGTGTTCATGGTGACTATCATTTAGGGCAGATCTTGGTACAAAATGATGATTTCTTCATTCTTGATTTCGAAGGAGAACCAGAAAGTACCATTCGCGATAGAAAAGTGAAACAGCCACCATTAAAGGATGTGGCTGGATTGTTCAGGTCATTTCACTATGCTATTTACGCAACCATTTTCAACAATATTGACTCATATTCTCAATCCCAGGAAGATTTGTTTGAAGCAGGAGAGTTATTGTATAAATACCTTATTGGAGTATTCATGGGTGTTTATGTTGAAGAAATAAAAATGGCGAATTTAAATATTGGCTATAGACAAGAAAGAATCTTTTTACTAGAATATTCAATGCTTGAAAAAGCAGTTTATGAATTGGGTTACGAGCTTAATTCACGTCCGCGTTGGGCGGTTATTCCACTTAAAGGAATTTCAAATATTATCAACAAATAATTTATGGCTGAAGTTATTTCACATAGTTTTTTTACCGATTTCGATATTGATCTATTCAAGGCAGGAAAACACTATCGCTTATACGAAAAGTTTGGATCACATATCACAACAGTTGATGGAGTAGGGGGTACTTACTTTGCAGTTTGGGCACCAAGTGCTAAAAATGTCTCGGTAATTGGAGATTTTAATTTCTGGATAGAAGGAGAGCATCAATTGCAAGTGCGTTGGGATGAGAGTGGTATTTGGGAAGGCTTTATACCAAATGTTGGTAAAGGAAATAAATATAAGTACAAAATACAGAGTCATAATGGTGATATAAAAACAGAGAAGGCTGATCCTTATGCAAGACGTTGTGAACATCCACCTAAAACAGCTTCAATTGTTTGGGATTCTAAATATGAGTGGCAAGATACCAAATGGATGAAAAATCGTAAGAAGCATAATGCTATTGACGCTCCATATTCGGTTTACGAGGTTCATTTAGGATCATGGAAGAAACATGTTGAGGAAGGAAGGTTTTTATCTTATACCGAAATGGCCGATGAGCTTGTTTCTTACGTAAAAGAAATGAATTTTACGCATGTTGAGTTGATGCCAGTGATGGAATACCCTTATGATCCTTCTTGGGGTTATCAATTAACTGGATATTTCGCACCAACTTCTCGTTTTGGTTATCCTGAAGAATTCAAATTGTTAGTAGATAAACTGCATCAAAATGATATTGGGATCATTCTCGATTGGGTTCCTTCTCATTTTCCTGAAGATGCTCATGGTCTTGGATTTTTTGACGGATCGTATCTTTATGAACACCCAGATAAAAGAAAAGGTTACCATCCAGATTGGAAGAGTTTAATCTTTAACTATGGACGTAATGAGGTAAAATCTTTCTTAATAAGTAATGCTGTTTTTTGGTTAGATCAGTTTCATGCTGACGGATTGCGTGTAGATGCTGTGGCATCGATGTTGTTCTTAGACTATTCTCGTGACGATGGAGAGTGGGAACCAAATATGTATGGAGGTAGAGAGAACTTAGAGGCAATCGCTTTTATGAAAGACCTTAACGAAGAGGTGTATAGTAGCTTCCCAGATGTACAAACTATTGCTGAAGAGTCTACCTCGTTTCCAATGGTATCAAAGCCAACTTATTTAGGTGGTTTAGGATTTGGAATGAAGTGGATGATGGGATGGATGCACGATACACTTCAGTACTTTGCTAAAGAACCTATTTATAGAACACATCATCAAAATGATATTACTTTCAGTATGACCTATGCATTTACTGAGAATTTCATGCTACCGCTGTCGCATGATGAGGTTGTTTATGGTAAGCATTCAATTTTGGGCAGAATGCCTGGTGATGAGTGGCAACGCTTTGCAAACCTTAGGCTCTTGTATAGCTATATGTTCACACATCCTGGAACAAAATTATTATTTCAAGGTGCTGAATTTGGACAAAGCGAAGAGTGGAATTTTGAAGAGAGTTTAGATTGGCATTTATTGCAATATGATTATCATAAGGGAGTTCAATCTTTAATTAAGGATTTGAATGGGTTGTACAAAAAAGAAGGTGCATTACATGAAAAGCAATTCAATGCCGAAGGTTTCGAATGGATAGATTACAATGATGCTGAAAATTCTGTGCTGATCTATATACGAAAGGGGAAGAAAGAGGATGATAATTTGATTGTCGCCTTAAATATGACGCCAGTTCCTAGAGAAAATTATCGAATTGGATTACCTAAAGAAGGTAAGCTTAGAGAAGTCTTTAATAGTGATTTGAAGAAGTACCAAGGAACAGGTGATTTTAGAAACAAGCAAAAAGTTTCCGAGTCAAAGGAATGGCAATTTAGAAATCACTCAGCGGAAATTATAATTCCACCTCTTGGAATGGTAGCCTTTAAATACCTTAAGGGTAAGAAATAATTGAATATTTCGCAAAAATCTCCCTCGAAAACGATATAGTTAATAAAAGTTTGAAAAACTTTTGTATTCAGGCTTTATAAGTGGTTCGTTTTGCTTTTTTTTATGCCTTGAAAATGAAGAATGTATGATTACCAATACAGAGTTAGAAAAGAAAGGAAATTTATTTCCATCGAACATAGTGTCTTTCAAAAAGGATGTAGACACTTTATATTTTACTACAGAAAATGATGTTATACTTCAGTTAACAATACTTCGTGATAGTGTTTTGAGGTTTCGCTATACTACTCTTGGAAAGTTTGATAATGATTTCTCATACGCCATAACTAAATACGCAAGTCGCGGTTATAATAAGTTAGAAATTACAGAGGAAGATGAATATTATATAATTGAAACAGCAAAGTTAATATGTAAAATCGCTAAGTTAGATGCAAAGGTTTCCATATATGACGCTAATGATAATTCGCTCATAAATAAAGATGAATTAGGATTTCATTGGGAGGAAAGTTATGAATTTGGAGGAGATATTGTAAAGATGAGTAAAATATCTCAAGATGGAGAGAGCTACTATGGGTTAGGAGATAAGCCTGTACATTTAAACCTAAAAGGGAAACGTTTTGAGAATTGGGTAACTGATTCTTATGCCTACGGAAGAGGAACAGACCCTATATATAAAACAATTCCTTTCTATACAGCCTTGCATCACAAGAAAGCTTACGGTATTTTCTTTGATAATTCTTTCAGATCTTTTTTTGATTTTACTAGCGAAAGAAGAAATGTAACTAGTTTTTGGGCTCAAGGAGGTGAAATGAACTATTATTTCATCTATGGCCCTCAAATGGAAGATGTGGTTACCAACTATACCGATCTTACAGGTAAACCTCATCAGTTACCTCCTTTATGGGCTTTAGGATTTCATCAATGTAAATGGAGTTATTATCCGGAGAGCAAAGTAAAAGAGATTACTTCAACATTTAGACAATTACAAATACCATGCGATGCTATCTATCTAGATATTGACTATATGGATGGTTTCAGGTGTTTTACTTGGGACAAAGAGTATTTTCCTGATCCCAAAAGAATGGTAAAGGAGCTAAAGGAAGATGGTTTTAAAACTGTTGTTATAATAGATCCTGGAATTAAGGTTGATAAAGAATATTCAGTCTTCAAAGAAGCTCTGGATAAAGATTATTTCTGCAAACGTGCGGATGGACCTTATATGAAAGGTAAAGTATGGCCTGGAGAATGTTACTTTCCAGATTTTACAAAACCGGAAGTTAGAGAATGGTGGTCAGGACTCTTTAAAGAGCTTATTGAAGAGATTGGAGTAAAAGGAGTTTGGAATGATATGAATGAACCCGCAGTAATGGAGGTTCCCAATAAAACATTTCCAAATGATGTGAGGCATAATTATGATGGCAATCCGTGTAGTCATAGAAAAGCTCATAATGTATATGGAATGCAAATGGCAAGAGCTACCTATCACGGTTTAAAGAAATTTACTTATCCAAAACGTCCTTTTGTTATTACCCGCTCTGCCTATTCGGGAACCCAAAGATATACTTCTACTTGGACAGGAGATAATGTGGCTACATGGGAGCATTTATGGATTGCGAATATACAAGCACAGCGCATGGCTATGTCCGGTTTTTCTTTTGCAGGAAGTGATATTGGTGGATTTGCTGAACAACCACAAGGTGAACTTTTTACAAGATGGATTCAATTAGGAGTATTCCATCCATTCTGCCGGGTTCATTCATCTGGAGATCACGGAGATCAAGAACCTTGGGCTTTTGATGAAGACGTTACAAGTATTGTTAAGAAGTTTATAGAACTTAGATATCAGTTACTTCCATATTTGTATACAGCTTTCTGGAGATATATAGAAGAAGGAATACCTTTATTAAAATCTTTAGTCCTATTCGATCAAGATGATGTACATACTCATTATAGAACGGATGAGTTTATTTTTGGAGAGAAAATTTTAGTGTGTCCAATTTTAGAACCAAATGCTAAGGGAAGAAGAATGTTTATACCTCGAGGGAAATGGTATAACTATTGGACTAATGAAGTTGTGAAAGGAGGTAAAGAAATGTGGGTTGATGCTGATATAGATAGTATGCCAATATTTATAAAAGAAGGAGCAATTATTCCAAAATATCCTGTTCAACAATATGTTGGTGAGAAAAAAATTGAAAAAGTAACTCTGGACGTTTATTACAAATACGGAAAAGAAACTTCAAAGTTTTATGATGATAAGCATGATGGATACGATTATATCAAAGGTAGATACAGTCTTAGAACATTTAAATTAACCGGTAAAGAAACAGGACTTGCAATTCAGCAGCATAAAGAAGGTAAGTATACTGCACCTTACGAAAATTTCGAATTAATTGTTCATGGAATTCCTTTTGAAGTTAAAGGGATACAAATTGATAATGATGTTGTGTCTTTAGAACAAGTAAAGAATGAATCCAACGGAGCATATTCATGGATCATCAAAAAAGATTTTGGAATGCTTCATATAATTGGTAAATAGTATTGACAAGTTTTTAAGTGACCTCTAAGTTATTTTTGTGTCTGAATTACAAGCGCTTTTTTGTAAATTTAGAGCTCTAATAAAATTGTAATTAAGATGAAAACCAATAAGTATCTTTTTGGAATTACCCTTACTCTTTTAATAATTTCTTGTGCTACTAATCCTTTTACAGGAAAAAAAACCATGGCATTGCCAGGAACAGAGAATAGTTCATTATTCCCTATGGCTTTTGCACAATATGATCAATTTTTAGCTGAAAACGAGGTTGTAAAAGGTACTTCTGATGCAGAAATGATCACTCGTGTTGGTAAGAGAATTGCATTAGCTTCAGAGAAATGGTTAAATGCTAATGGTTACCAAGGATATTTAAAAGATTATAAATGGGAATATAACCTTGTAAATAATAAAGCGGTAAATGCATGGTGTATGCCTGGAGGTAAAATTGTCTTTTATACGGGAATTCTGCCAATTGCTGATGGTGAAGCTGGAGTTGCAGTTATTATGGGTCACGAAGTTGCACATGCATTAGCAAATCATGGGCAACAGCGAATGAGCGCAGGAATGCTTCAACAAGTTGGAGCAATTGCTGGAAATGTGGCTATAAAAGATGATGAATCTCGTGCAATTTTCAATCAAGCTTATGGTGTTGGGTCTCAGCTGGGAGGAATTTTACCTTTTAGCCGATCTCACGAAGCACAAGCAGATAGAATTGGTTTACTTCTTATGGCAGTTGCAGGATATAATCCAGATGAAGCTGCAGAATTATGGAAAAGGATGAAAGCGAACAGTGGAGGACAAGCACCACCAGAATTTTTAAGTACACACCCCTCTAATGACACAAGAATAAAGAACTTGCAAGAATGGGCCACAGGAGCTAAAGAAGAAGCGAAGAAGTTTGGTGTGACTTCCTTTAGAGAATAATATTAAATTTAATTTGATTACTTTAGAAGCTGCTCATACGAAGAGCAGCTTTTTTTATGGCTTTAAAGAAAGGATCTAAAAAACTACTCAATGCTTGGGCATTTTACGATTGGGCTAATTCAGTCTATACTTTAACAATAGCTTCGGCTATCTTTCCAATATTTTATGCTTCTCTTTTTATAGATGACCTCAAAACAGTTCAAGTTTTTGGGTATGACGTTAAGAGTACTGCACTAATTTCATTTGTAACTGCTTTTACATTTTTTGTAATCACAATTATGTCACCTATTCTTTCCGGAATAGCAGATTATGTAGGGAATAAGCGAGTGTTCTTAAAGTTTTTTTGTTATGCCGGAAGTATTGGATGTATCGGACTCTATTGGTTTAGTTTAGAGCACATTTATAGTAGTTTACTCTTTTATTTCTTCGGATTATTTGGATACTGGGGAAGTTTGGTGTTTTATAATTCTTATTTACCAGATATAGCGTATCCAGAGCAACAAGATGCGATAAGTGCCAAAGGGTTTTCAATTGGTTATATAGGTAGTGTTATTCTTTTGGTTTTAAATCTTGCAATGGTAATGAAACCAAATTGGTTTGGTATTCAAGGATCAGAAACTGAAGCAGCAGTTACAGCAATGAAGTACTCCTTTATAACAGTAGGAGTATGGTGGGCATTGTTTAGTCAGTATACTTTTTATCATTTACCAAAAGGAAACGCTAATAGTAAAAAACCAGCTAAGGACGTGTTGTTTAATGGCTTTAAAGAGCTAAATTCAGTATTACGTCAACTTAAAGATAATCTAAGACTCAAAAAATTCTTGAGAGCTTTCTTTGTGTATAGTATGGCTGTACAAACCATAATGCTTATGGCTGTGTATTTTGGTGAGGAAGAGATTTCTTGGGCAGATAATAGTGAAAAAACCATGGGTTTAATTATTAGTATTCTTGTGATACAATTGGTGGCTGTTTTAGGAGCTACTCTTACCGCTAGAGCTTCTGCGCTATATGGAAATATAAATGCACTAATTGGAGTGAATGTTGTTTGGATTATTATATGTATCTATGCCTACTATGTATATTCACCAATTCAATTTTATATTGTTGCAGCAGTAGTAGGTCTAGTAATGGGCGGTGTGCAAGCATTGTCACGTTCGACATACTCTAAATTTTTACCAAAAACTCAAGATACTACCTCGTATTTTAGTTTTTATGATGTCACTGAGAAAGTTGGAATTATTATAGGAATGATTATTTATGGAACTGTAGATCAAATAACGGGTTCCATGCGTAATGCAATCTTATATTTATTTTCTTTCTTTTTAATAGGAGTTATTTTGTTATTTAGAGTTCCGAAAAATAACTCAGAAAAACACGATAAGATATGAGCGTATTAGAAAAGGGTAATAAGAAATTATTAAATGCCTGGGCGTTTTACGATTGGGCTAATTCAGTATATTCTTTGGTAATTAGTACAGCAGTTTTTCCTATTTACTATAGCAGTATGACTTCGTCATTTGCTAATATTGAAGGGAAGATTTCCTTCTTAGGTACTGAATGGAATCCAACTACGCTTTATGATTACACATTGTCTTTCTCATTTTTAATTGTAGCAATAATATCTCCAATTCTCTCTGGTATTGCGGATTACACAGGAAACAAATTGAAATTTCTAAAGTTCTTTTGTTTGTTAGGATCGCTATCAGTTATGAGCTTATTTTTCTTTAAAGATGAAAGTACGCTCTGGATAGCACTTTTGTTTACTGTTACTGCTAGTGTTGGATTTTGGGGGAGTATTGTTTTTTACAACGCTTACTTACCAGAAATAGCACACCCAGAACAACAAGATGCTGTTAGTGCTAAAGGGTTTATTTATGGGTATTCTGGTTCTGTCTTACTGATGATTTTAAGCTTGGTCTTAGTGCAAACCAGTGTATTTGGTTTATTAGATGAAGCTTGGGGATCACGTATTACGTTTGTGCTTGTTGGTGTTTGGTGGTTAGGCTTTGCACAAATAACTTATAGAAGATTACCAAACAATGTGTATGGACATAAACCTGACAAAGATTATATCTGGAAAGGCTTTAGAGAGTTAAAAAAGGTGTGGAAAGAATTAAAACACTACACAGAGCTTAAAAAATTCTTAGCTTCATTCTTTTTCTTTAGTGTTGGTGTACAAACTATTGTTTTGATGGCTGGTATATTTGGAAGCGAAGAACTTGGTTTGCCAACTACTAATCTTATTATGACTATTTTGTTAGTACAATTGGTAGCTATAGTTGGAGCGTACTTTTTTTCTAGACTATCTAAAAAGCACGGAAATTTAAAGGCTTTAAGATTAACTCTTTTGCTGTGGTGTCTTGTATGTTTTATTGCTTTTATGTTAGATAAAGAACAAGCCAGTGTAGATTTATATTTTTATATACTCGGAGGAGTTTTAGGACTTGTTTTGGGTGCTACACAATCATTATCACGTTCAACATACTCTAAGATGTTGCCGGATACGGAAGACCATGCCACATACTTTAGTTTTTACGATGTAACCGAAAAAATAGCTATCGTTTTAGGAATGTTTGTTTTTGGGTTTCTAATAGCTTTAACTGGATCAATGCAATGGTCTGTATTGTTTTTGGCAATTTTCTTTTTGGTGGCTATTGTGATCTTGTTTATGATTAAAGGAACAAAATACGTTAAATAAAAAAAGCCGCTTTTTGAGCGGCTTTTAAGTAGATAGTTGTTCTTAGTTGTTAATAGTTCCAGATCCTGAAACTTTAGTATCTTCTTTATCTGGGTTTCCTTTATATTCAATGTCTCCAGAGCCAGAAACTCGAGCATATAAACTCTTATTACTTACTACTTCAATATCACCAGAACCCGCTACTGAAGCTTTTGTGTTGTTAGCTTGCAACCCGAAAGCACTAATATCTCCGGAACCAGCAACTTTTACAGTAAGATCATTTGTATTTCCTTTTAATGTCATATCACCAGAACCTGCCAAACTTCCTTCGACAGAATTTGCCTCGATATCTAGTACCATATCACCAGAACCAGCTAATGACACATCTAAGCTGTTAGATTTAATCTTATCCTCATTCCAAACGTCTCCAGAACCAGCTAAAGAAACACTTGAGATGTCTTTAAAAGGTATAGTCACCTTTAAAGCCTTGTTGAAGCTAGGTTTTAAATTGTATCCTTTCTTTACCTTAACAATAAGGTTGTTATTCTTGATTTCTGTAACTATATACTCCATTAAATTGGACTCTGCTTCAATAGTTATTTTTCCCTCTGTTCCAGCTACAAGAACATAATCCATTGATCCTGCGCACTTCACGCCATCATAGTCTCCAGTACTTCTAGTCTCGGTTGTTACTTTACCGTTACCCTTTACTTTTTTACTTCCCCACCACTGTGCATTTGTTACAGTAACACACATTATAGCAGCCATTCCTAAAATTAATTTTCTCATTTTTAATTGCTTTTGATTGATATTTAGTTTTTATTAAACGTTACACTTCCATAATCAGAAGTTATATTAATGTTATTTCCAGAACCTTTAGTTCCGTTGTATCCAGTATATAGTTTGCTGTTTGATTTTTCAATCTTCTTGCTAAACTCTAAATTATCGCCACCTCTTAGTGATCCATAAGTAAGATTTAGATCAAAGTCGAAATTATAACCAGCTGAATAACCAATCGTGATCTTCATGTAGTCAGATTTAATGGTTATATCTCCAGCATTACTTGTCATGTTTTTAATCTTACAAGAACCGTAATCTGCCGATATCGAAACATCTTTATAAACATCACCAATTTGTAATGATAAGTTGTCACCTTCTCCAGTAATATTGTTAGCCTTATCAATGGTTAATGATCCATAATCACAATTATACTCAACATCTTCAGCCAATTCGATTTTAGATTTTGTATAGTCGGCGTCAATAACAAGTTTCTTAGTTTTGCCAACCGTATAGCCACTATAATCAGCGCTTATTGTGCCGCTTTTGATGTACTCGAAATAACTATTATTTGTATAGTCAAAATTAATATCATTGTTATCTGCCATTAACTCTTTGGTAGTAATTTTTCCGTAGTCACAATCAATGACTGCGCGACCTTCTAATTTGTCAAGATTAATACTACCGTAGCTATTATCTAAATCCACGTTATTACTTTCAGGCATTTTTATAACATAGTTAATTTTCATGCTCACATTATTTTTACCCCAGCTCCACCATGATTTTCTCTTTTCAAACTTTGTCTTTGCATGTACATGATTTGAAGAACCTGAAAATTCAATATCGATATCATCTAATTTCTTCATTACTTTTTCTTCATTATTGCCATTTGTCGTGATCGTAACGTCAATGACAACCCGATTTTCATCCCAAGTAACGACGTCAATGTCTCCATAACTGTTTTTAATCTCTACAGTTGCATTCGAGTTTACGGTAAATTCTTTATGTACTTTCTTTTCTTTGGTATGCTTACCCTTCCAATCTTTACCATTGTTCGCAATTGCGAACAATGGTACTAATAAAAGTGCCATTAACACATTTCTATAATGTAGAGCTGTTTTCATTATCTTCTAATTTATCTTGTTTTAAATTGTCTATTTGTTCTACAACATTTTGTAATAGGTCTATTCTACTTTGAAAGTTGGCGATCATTGCATAAATAACACGCTGGTCATCTCCACTTTCCCTTAGGTCCGTTTTTAATAGCTCATAATCTCCTTCAAGTATCTTTATTTGAAACATGGTATCAACAATTAAATCTTGATATTCAGGGTTTTCTTCACTATTTAATTTTACTAATTCGTTAGCTATCGCAGTAGTAAAAAATTCTTGTGTACTGGCCATTTCAGGTGAAATACTAGCAAGTTCTTTAGTGCTATTACTATTTTGAACACCTGTAAGCACAGAGATAATTAAGGCTAAAGATGCAGCAATACCAGCCAATGGCCTCCATAACCTAAATACCTTTTTTCTGTTTTGAGAAACCTTATTTTGGTTATTCAATTTATCTAGAAACCTTTGCTGATGCCCAGCAGATGGATTTTCTAAATCAAACTGTCCTTCTAGCTTTTTAAATGCTTCATCTAAAGTAGTTTTACTCATAACTGTCGTGTTTTAATATTCAGCTAAAGGCTGAAGTTTTTGTCTTAAACTCTCCTTAGCACGTGAGATAGTTGTTCGGCAATTGGCGTAAGAAATATTTAAGATTTTACTAATCTCCTCATAATCGTATCCTTCAATTAGGTGGAGTGTTAAGCTTACTCTGTAATTATCTTTGAGTGTTTTCATGGTCTCCAATATTTGTTTAGCTTTTAAACTGGTAAACTCATGTTCACTCTCTATACCATTGTCCTCAACTTTGTAAATCACATTATCTAAAGGAACTTCGCTGTATTTAGCACTTTTTTTATAATGGTAAATACTGTTATTTATAACAATTCGTTTTAACCATGAACCAAAGGTCACTGTATCTTTGAGACTGTTAAGCTTAGTAAAAGCTGTTAAAAACGAGTCTTGCATGATATCTTCGGCTTCAAAACTGTCTTTTACAATTCTTAATGCCGTATTGTACATAGCTTTGTAATACCTGTTATATAATTCCAATTGCGCACTTTGGTGACCAGTTTTACAAAGCTCAACTAGCTGTTCGATATTTTGATTGGTTAGCGACAAAAACAAATTGTTTACATGAAAGAGTATAATATAAAGCGAGTGTTACAGTTTAAATAAAAAAAGTTCAGTTTTATTTAAGAAAGCTTACCTTGATATGGCACAACAATTGAACTTAAATGCGTAATAAAAGTACTAAAAACCTTGTATATACTTGGATTTTAAGCACGATGAATGATTTTTGAAATAATTTGAAAAGAAAATATATTCTGTTTTAATGACAGAATGACCTAAAAATACTATGGCGAAGTCTAAATTTACAAGTCTTGACAGTTTGTCATTTCAGGATTTTGATGAAAATGCTGAATTAATTCCATTAATGACAACAGAAGATGAGATTGAAATTAATAATGAAGCATTACCCGAAACACTACCTATTTTATCATTACGCAATACTGTTTTGTTCCCTGGTGTTGTGATACCAATCACAGCTGGACGAGATAAATCTATTAAGCTTATAGATGATGCTAATAAAGGAAGTAAGGTTATTGGGGTTGTAGCACAAAAAGATGAGTTAGTTGAAAACCCGAGTGCAAAGGATATTTACAGTACGGGAACAGTTGCACGAATTTTACGTGTGCTAAAGATGCCAGATGGAAATACAACAGTAATTATTCAAGGAAAAAAGAGGTTTAATGTGGCCCAAGTAATTACAGAGGAACCTTATATGAATGCAACGGTTAGAGATTTACCTCAGACCAATCCAACTTCAGAAAATAAGGAATTTAATGCCATTATTGATTCTATTAAGGATTTAGCCGTTCAAATCATTAAGGAGAGTCCAAATATTCCTAGCGAGGCCTCATTTGCCATAAAAAACATTGAGAGCAATTCATTCTTGATAAATTTTGTGGGCTCTAATATGAATCTTTCTGTTAAGGAAAAGCAGGAGTTATTAGAGATAAACGATTTGCATAAAAGAGCTTTAGAAACTTTAAAGTTCATGAATGTTGAGTTTCAAAAGCTAGAGCTTAGAAATGATATCCAGTCTAAGGTGCAAAGTGATATGAACCAACAGCAACGTGAGTATTTCTTGCATCAGCAAATGAAAACTATTCAAGAAGAGCTTGGTGGTGTTAGTTATGAAGAGGAAGTTGAAGAAATGCGTTCTAGAGCCAAAGAAAAGCAATGGGATGAAAAAATTGCGAAGCATTTTGATAAGGAACTTGGTAAAATGCAACGCATGAATCCTCAAGTAGCTGAGTATTCTATTCAGCGAAACTATTTAGATCTTTTCCTTGAATTGCCATGGAATGAATTCAGTCAAGATAATTTCGATCTAAAAAGAGCAAAAAAGATATTGGATAGAGACCACTATGGACTTGATGATGTTAAGAAGCGTATCATAGAATACTTGGCTGTTTTAAAGTTGAGAAATGATATGAAATCTCCTATTCTTTGTTTATATGGGCCTCCAGGAGTTGGTAAAACTTCTCTTGGGAAATCTATTGCAGAGGCTTTAGGTAGAGAATATGTGCGCATGTCATTAGGTGGTTTAAGAGATGAAGCTGAAATTAGAGGACATCGTAAGACTTATATTGGTGCGATGCCAGGTAGAATTCTGCAAAATATAAAGAAAGCAAAAACTTCAAATCCTGTTTTTGTGTTAGACGAAATAGATAAATTGTCTAATTCACATCAAGGTGATCCATCTTCTGCGATGTTAGAGGTGTTGGATCCAGAGCAAAACTCTGAGTTCTATGACAACTTCCTTGAAATGGGATACGACCTTTCTAAAGTTATGTTTATAGCTACTTCAAATAGTTTAGCTACCATTCAGCCAGCACTGTTAGATAGAATGGAGGTTATTAATGTTTCTGGTTACACTATAGAAGAGAAGGTAGAGATAGGAAAGCGTCACTTACTTCCAAAGCAATTAAAAGAACATGGTTTGACTAAGGATAATCTTAAGATAGGTAAACGACAATTAGAGAAGATTGTTGAAGGTTATACACGTGAATCTGGAGTTAGAGGTTTAGAAAAGCAAATAGCGAAAATGGTGCGTCATGCTGCTAAGAATATTGCAATGGAGGAGAACTATAATATCACAGTTACAAATGATGATGTTACTGATGTACTTGGATTTCCTAGATTAGAGCGTGATAAATATGAGAATAATAATGTAGCGGGAGTGGTCACAGGTTTAGCTTGGACTAGAGTAGGAGGAGATATTCTTTTTATTGAATCAATTCTATCAAAAGGAAAGGGTAGCCTAACCATAACAGGAAACTTAGGAAAGGTTATGAAAGAGTCAGCTACCATTGCTATGGAATATATCAAAGCCAACGCTGAAGCGTATGGTATCAACTCTGAAGTTTTTGATAAATACAATGTTCATATTCATGTACCAGAAGGTGCAACACCAAAAGATGGTCCTAGTGCTGGTGTAACTATGCTTACTTCTTTAGTTTCTTTATTCACCCAAAGAAAGGTTAAGAAAAGCTTAGCAATGACAGGAGAGATTACATTACGTGGTAAAGTACTTCCAGTTGGTGGAATTAAGGAAAAGATTTTAGCAGCTAAAAGAGCTAAGATCAAAGAAATACTGCTCTGTGAGGATAACAGAAAAGATATTGAAGAGATCAAGGAAGACTATTTAAAAGGACTAACTTTTCATTACGTATCAGATATGAGTGAGGTTATAGATGTAGCCGTAACCAAACAGAAAGTAAAAAACGCAAAGAAGTTATAAAATTTAAGCCTCGATTAGTCGAGGCTTTTTTAATAAGAATTAAAAATAAAACCCTTTGCCCATCGTTATTAGATTTAGTTACTTTGTCTCTTTATGATAAGAACTATTACTACTGTATTAACGCTATTATTTTGTGTTAGCTTGACATCTGCTCAAGTTGGTGGTGAATCTACTTATCAATTTTTAAATCTGGTTTCTTCACCTCGTCAAGCCGCTTTAGGTGGTAAAGTGTTAACCAATGTAGATTTTGATGTAACACAGGCTCTCTATAATCCAGCAACTATAAATGTTGAAATGGATAACCAGCTGGCTTTGAATTATTCTAGTTACCTGGGAGGAATAGGTTACGGAACAGCTGCTTATGCGTATACTATTGATAGACGAACGCAAACTATTCATGCAGGAATCACTTATATCAATTATGGAAATTTTGATGGTTATGATGAAAATGGTAATTCCACCGGAAGTTTTTCAGGAAGTGAAACAGCGCTGTCAGTGGGTTATGCAACTCAAATTGGATATTCAAACTTTTATATTGGAGGAAACTTAAAAATCATTACTTCAAAACTAGAGCAATATAGCTCCTTAGGAACAGCAGTTGATTTAGGTTTGATTTATATTAATGACGACATTGATTTTAATGCAGCCATTGCAGTAAGAAATATAGGTAGCCAAATAACTACTTACGCTGGTTTAAATGAGCCATTGCCTTTTGAAATTGATTTCGGGATGTCTCAAAAATTGCAACACGTTCCAATACGCTGGCATGTAACATTAGAGAACCTTCAAGAATGGCCAATAGGAAGACCAAATCCTGCAAGAGCTACAAGTGATTTGGATGGAAATCAAGCAGAAGAAAAAGTAAGCTTCTTTAATAATGCTTTTAGACATTTAATTCTTGGTGCGGAATTGTTCCCTGAACGCGGTTTTAATATACGCTTGGGTTATAGTTTTAGAAGAGCTGAAGAATTACGTATTTTGGATCAGCGAAACTTTTCTGGTCTGTCTTTCGGAATAGGAATAAAATTAAACAAAATGCGATTTAGTTATTCGCATGCTCGATATACAAGTGCATCCAACTCAAGCTTTTTTGGCTTGCAAATAGATTTACAATAATGCAGAATATTACGATAGCTATCGACGGACATTCTTCTACAGGAAAGAGTACCATTGCAAAACAATTAGCCAAAGAGCTTGGTTATATATACGTTGATACAGGAGCTATGTATAGAGCAGTGACGCTATATGCAATCCAGAATGATTTCATCACTGCTGATAATTTTGAAGTGAATGACTTTGTAATGCAGCTTGATAAGATACATTTAGAGTTTGAGTTCAATCCGGAACTAGGGTTTTCAGAAATCTATTTAAATGGTATTAATGTTGAGAAACCAATTAGAACTATGGAAGTTTCAGGTTTAGTAAGTACTGTTTCAGCAGTTCCTGAAGTGCGCTATCAGTTGGTGAAACAGCAGCAAAAAATGGGTGAAGGTAAGGGTATTGTTATGGATGGTCGTGATATTGGTACTGTAGTGTTTCCAGAAGCCGAATTAAAACTATTTATGACAGCATCAGCTGAAATTCGAGCGCAAAGGCGTTATGACGAACTTGTTCAAAGAGGAGATGAAGTTAATTACGAAGAAGTATTATGCAATGTACAAGAGCGTGATTATATAGACTCTAATCGTGAGGATTCACCATTAATGAAAGCTGATGATGCTATTGAATTTGATAATTCCAACATGACTTTAGAAGAGCAATTTGACAAGATCATGAATTTGGTTAGAATGACTCTAGAAAGTCAAGAATAGTTATTTCATTATCAGTATTTTAATTCTTAAAATTCATTTTCAAATAAATTAGGCAATTCTATTAATAATGTTTACTTTTGCACTCCTTTTAGCGACGAATCGGAGAGATAAAAGGAAAAATTATAAAAGTTTAAAACACTTCTGTGTGTAATTGCTTAATTCTTCCGAGATACACAGAATACAAATTTTAATCAGCAATGGCTGAAAAAAAACAAGAACAAGTTGAAGCTCAAACTACAGAAGCTACAACTGTTGAGGCTCCTCAAGCTTCTGAGGCTCAAACAAATCCAGAACAATTTTTAAAAGACTTTGATTGGCACAATTACGAAGAAGGAATTGACCCTGTTGAAGATTCTAAATTAGAAGAGTTCGAAAAATTGGTAGCAGAGAACTTTGTAGACACTTTAGATGACGAAGTTGTTGAAGGTGTTGTAGTACACATGACAGATCGTGATGCAATTATTGACATCAACGCAAAATCTGAAGGTGTAATCTCTTTAAATGAGTTCCGTTACAATCCTAATCTTGCTGTAGGAGATAAAGTAGAAGTATTAATTGATGTGCGTGAAGATGCTACAGGACAATTAGTATTATCTCACCGTAAAGCTAGAGTAATTAAAGCTTGGGATAGAGTAAATGCTGCTCACGATTCTGGAGAAATAGTAAATGGTTTTGTTAAGTGCAGAACTAAAGGAGGTATGATCGTTGACGTATTTGGTATTGAGGCGTTCTTACCAGGATCTCAAATTGATGTTAAGCCAATTAGAGACTACGATCAGTACGTAAACAAAACTATGGAATTCAAGGTTGTGAAGATCAACCACGAATTCAAGAATGTTGTTGTATCTCATAAAGCACTTATTGAGGCTGATATTGAAGAGCAAAAGAAAGAAATTATTGGTCAATTAGAAAAAGGTCAAGTATTAGAAGGTACTGTTAAGAATATTACTTCTTACGGTGTATTCATGGATCTTGGAGGAGTTGACGGATTAGTTCATATTACTGACCTTTCTTGGTCTAGAATCAACCACCCAAGTGAGGTTGTTGAGTTAGATGAGAAACTAAACGTTGTAATCCTTGATTTTGATGAGAACAAGTCAAGAATTCAGTTAGGTCTTAAGCAATTGAGCAAGCACCCTTGGGATGCTTTAGGTGAAGAAGTTAAAGTTGGTGACAAAGTAAAAGGTAAAGTAGTTGTAATTGCAGATTACGGTGCATTTATCGAAGTTGCTGAAGGTGTTGAAGGACTAATTCACGTATCTGAAATGTCTTGGTCAACGCACTTACGTTCAGCTCAAGATTTTGTAGCTGTAGGTGATGAGATTGAAGCTCAAATCTTAACTTTAGATAGAGAAGATCGTAAAATGTCTCTTGGTATTAAGCAATTAACTCCAGACCCATGGACTGACATTACTACTAAGTATCCTGTAGGATCTAAACATACAGGTATTGTACGTAACTTTACAAACTTTGGTGTATTTGTTGAATTAGAAGAAGGTATTGACGGATTAATTTACATCTCTGATCTATCTTGGACTAAGAAAATCAAGCATCCAAGTGAGTTCTGTGTTGTAGGTGATAAGTTAGATGTATTAGTACTTGAGCTTGACGTTGAAGGACGTAAATTAAGCTTAGGTCACAAGCAAACTACTGAAAACCCTTGGGACAAGTATGAGACTGAATTTGCATTAAACAGTACGCATAATGGAGCTATTGAAGAAATAGTTGACAAAGGTGCTACAGTTAAGTTTAATGATGATATTACTGCTTTCATTCCTTCTCGTCACTTAGAAAAAGAAGACGGAAAGAAACTTAAAAAAGGAGAAGAAGCAGAATTCAAGATCATTGAGTTCAATAAAGAATTCAAACGTGTAGTTGCTTCTCATACTGCTGTATTTAGAGCAGAAGAGGCAAAAATTGTAAAGGCAGCAGCTAAGAAAGCTGCAGCTGTAGCAGCTGAAGCTAAGCCAACTTTAGGTGATGCTAATGATGCTTTACAAGCACTTAAAGATAAAATGGACGGAAAATCTTAATCCTTTCATTAAATTCACACAAAAAGCCTTCCAATTTGGGAGGCTTTTTTATTTATAATATAAGGCAGATAGCTTTTTCTTTTCAAATTTTGCATTAACTTTGCCCTCCAGATACGTTTGGAAAGTTTATGAGTCAAAAAGTTTTACTTAATTCAAAAGAGGTAAACATCATTCTTCACCGATTGGCTTGTCAACTCATTGAAAATCATAACGACTTTTCTAATACAGTTTTAGTAGGTATTCAACCAAGAGGAAAATTTCTTGCAGAGCGTTTATGTAAAATGCTTAAAGAAGAATATAAGATCAAGAATGTTCAATTAGGGCATTTAGATATTACCTTTTTTAGAGACGATTTTAGAAGAGGAGAGAAACCATTGGAGGCAAATACTACTGAAATTGATTTTGTAGTTGAAAATAAAAAAGTGGTATTTATTGATGATGTACTTTATACAGGAAGAAGTATTAGAGCTGCATTAACGGCTATACAATCTTTTGGAAGACCTGATGAGATTGAACTTTTAACGTTGATAGATAGAAGATTCAGTAGGCATTTACCAATACAGCCAGATTATAGAGGCAGGCAAGTAGATGCTATTAATGAAGAAAAAGTAAAAGTGAATTGGATGGAGAACGATGGTGAAGATTCAGTTTACTTGATAAATAAATAAGAATATGAGCGAATTAAGTGTAAATCACTTATTAGGAATCAAATACCTTAACAAAAAGGATATTGAGCTTATTTTTGAAACTGCTGATCATTTTAAAGAGGTCATTAACAGACCAATTAAAAAGGTTCCTTCGCTTCGTGATATTACAATAGCCAACTTATTTTTTGAAAATTCGACAAGGACCAAACTTTCGTTTGAACTTGCAGAAAAAAGACTCTCCGCAGATGTAATCAATTTTTCGGCTTCTCAATCTTCAGTTAAAAAAGGAGAAACACTTATTGATACGGTGAATAACATTTTGTCAATGAAAGTTGATATGGTAGTTATGCGCCACCCTAACCCCGGTGCTGGAGTCTTTTTATCAAATCATATTAATGCAAGTATAATTAATGCTGGAGATGGTGCTCATGAACATCCTACGCAAGCATTGTTAGATTCTTACTCTATTAGAGAAAGACTTGGTGAAGTAAAAGGAAAAAATGTTGTAATTGTTGGAGATATATTACACAGTAGAGTAGCGCTATCGAACATATTTGCGCTACAGCTTCAAGGAGCAAATGTTATGGTTTGTGGCCCAAAAACTTTAATCCCTAAGCATATAGATAAACTTGGAGTAAAAGTTGAGACAAATTTACGTAAAGCACTCAATTGGTGTGATGTAGCTAATATGTTAAGAGTACAGAATGAGCGCATGGATATTAGTTATTTCCCTTCTACTAGAGAGTACACGCAACAATTTGGTATTGATAAAGATTTATTAAATTCTTTAGATAAAGAAATTACCATTATGCACCCAGGACCGATCAACCGTGGTGTTGAAATTACGAGTGATGTGGCAGATTCAGATCAAGCTATTATTTTGAATCAGGTAGAGAATGGTGTTGCTATACGAATGGCTGTTATTTACTTATTAGCCTCTAAAATAAAATAATTGTTTATGATTTTTGATAAGGTTGGTAATACATCTATTATTACTCAGGAAAAAGCTTCTATTGTTGAACTAGCAAAAAAGCTTTCTACTTTATATCCAAAGTATCAGAAAGATAATATTATAGTTAATATAACGACAATTAAACAGCTTCAAACTGAGGATGTTCTAGAATTCTTACAATTATCTAATCAGCACAGAAATAGTAATTACTCTTTCTTAATAGTAACTAGTAAGCTGGATGTTGATGATATTCCTGATGAATTAATGGTGGTGCCTACTTTGCAAGAAGCTCATGACATCATTGAGATGGAAGAAATTGAAAGAGATCTGGGTTTATAACATGAAGCTTACCATTCTTGGCTGTTATAGTGCCACTCCACGAACTAATACAAACCCTACAGCTCAAGTTTTAGAAATGAGCAATCGTATGTTCTTGATTGATTGTGGAGAAGGTACACAAGTACAGTTAAGAAGGAATAAGCTTAAGTTTAGTAAGATCAAGCACATCTTTATTTCTCATTTGCATGGTGATCATTACTTTGGATTGGTTGGTTTGATTTCTACTTTCAGATTACTTGGTAGAGAAGCCGATTTACATATTTATGGCCCCAAAGGTCTTGAAGAGGTAATTGTGCTTCAAATGAAACTTGGAGATTCTTGGACTAACTATAAACTAACATTTCATGAGCTAACATCGACAGAATCAGAGCTTATCTATGAAGATGAAAAAGTTGAAGTTCACACAATTCCGTTAGACCATAGAGTATATACCAATGGGTTTTTGTTCAAGGAGAAAGAGCACGAGCGTAAATTGATTATTGGAAAAGTTGAAGACGCAAATATTAATGTTGCTTATTATAGAAAACTAAAACAAGGCTTTGATGTAGAAAATGAAGATGGTGTTTTGATAAAGAATGAAGAAGTTACAATTGCTGGACCAAAGCCAAAAAGTTATGCCTACTGTAGTGATACAGCCTATAACGAAGCAATAGTACCAATAATCAACAATGCTGATCTTTTATACCATGAATCTACGTTTCTAGATAAGCTAGCTCATTTGGCAACTAAGACAAAGCATTCTACTGCTAAGCAGGCAGCAACAATTGCTAAAGAGGCTAATGTTAAGAATCTAATGTTAGGGCATTTTTCAACAAGATATGAAGATGTATCTGAGTTTAAAACTGAAGCTCAAGAAGTATTTGAAAATGTAATTATTGCTGAAGAAGGCAAAACATTTGAGTTTTAATCTCTTTTAGTGTGCTTCTGGCTAATTATCATTAATGATATAACACATAGAATTGCTAGAATTCCTATTGTCAATACTTTATAGTCTTCTTTAATATCTAATAAATGTAGAATACTGCCAGAAATGATTATGATGGTACCATAAGTAATTAGACATTTCTTCATCACATTAGATAAATTTTCAACATCTATTTTTTCTTTATCAGCCTTTGACATGGTATTATAACCAGCAATTAAATCTGGCATCCACTTAACCAAAAATCCACAAACAATTAATATGGTTCCTGTTATGAAAGAAGCGCTAAGCATTACATTGTAATTAGTTTGGTTAAAGTAGTAGTTTTTTCTTTTCTATTAAAATAAACTATTCAAATCTCGTAAATTGCAGTATGGATAAGAATGACCTTAGTGATTACAGAAAGTCTTATGAAAAAGGAATATTAGACAAGAACAATATTCCTGAAAATCCTTTAGAATTGTTTCAAAAATGGTTTCATGAAGTAGATACTGCTGATAATATAGATGAAGCAAATGCTATGACAATTGCTACAATAGGTTTGGATGGATTTCCTAAGAATAGGGTAGTGCTGCTTAAAAAATTCACTTACGAGGGTTTTATTTTCTATACCAATTATAATAGTGAAAAAGGAAAAGCTATAGAAGCCAATGCTAATGTATGTTTATCCTTCTTTTGGCATAAAGCAGAAAGGCAAGTAATTATTAAAGGAAAGGCAGAAAGAATACTGGAGAATCTTAGTGATGGTTATTTTGAATCTCGCCCTAGAGGAAGTCAATTAGGAGCTGTAGTTTCTAATCAGAGTGATATTATTGAAAGTAGAGAGACTCTTGAAAATAAACTTAAGAAGTTAGAGCAGGAGTTTGAAGGAAAAGAAATACTAAGACCTAAGCATTGGGGAGGATATTTAGTAAGACCTTCTGAAATTGAATTTTGGCAAGGTAGAGCTAACAGATTGCACGATAGAATAAGATATAAGCTGCAGGAAGACTACAATTGGCAAATAGATAGACTAGCTCCATAAAAAAAAGAACTGTATTATACAGTTCTCCTTTTATTTCCTTACTGACTACCAGTCTTAACCTATTTTCTTATAAAAATGTTGGTGTAATACCATTTTCCGTCTTTATCTTTCTCAGCAGAAATATCAAAGTTTGTAAAGTCTCCTTCAATTACTTCTCTGTGTCCTTCACTATTCAACCACGCGTTTACAACCGATTGGGCCGAACTAAAAGCATATGCAACGTTTTCAGCTACAGCTTTAGCGCCTGGGTTGTCTTTTAAACTTGTACTTCTTTGATAAAAATTATCATGTGATACTTGCTGCTCCTTGATCATATAATCAGTATGACCATATGCTTGAGCTTTAATAGTACTTAAATTGTTTAATGTGCTTAGTCCTATTGAGATTCTATGTGCATTAATTAATTCAAGAATTTCTATTTCAATTTGCTTGGTTTCTGGAACGTAAGATTGAGTTATGTTCTCAATTTTTTCTTCTTCAATTGAATCTGTCGAGCATGAAAGTGACAGTAATCCTATTAGAGCCAAAGCAGGCAAGTAAGTAGATAATTTCATCAGTAGGTTAATTAAGATTTGGGACTGTAAAATTAGAAGCCATCTTAAAAAACTATGTTAATAAAATGTTAAAATCGATAAAAAGCATGCATTTTGTCGAAAATAACGTGCAGATAATCGATGAAATGCACGTTAAAAGGTGTTTTTTGACAGATAATCGATGATTTTTAGGTTAACCTTTGTAGTTATTGAGCTTAGAGTAGATTGATGTATTGATGTTCTTTTTATGTAGATTATGATTATTAAACAATAATTGATGAGTTATAACCATAAAAAAAACCGCTCATACTCTGAGCGGTTTTAGACGTAATAAGTTATAAATCAGATTTACAACCAACCAATAAGTAAATACTATTCTTCTATGTAGAAATAGGATAGATTTTATAACATTATTACTAATCTTTACATTTACCTTGTACAATCAAGAACTTAGAACGTCTATTATCTTGATGTTTTTGTTTAGAACACCTGACATTATCGGCACATTCATTTACTAGTCGGTCTTCACCGTATCCAATAGCGCTTTCAATACGTTCAGGTGCAATATTTCTTGAGAGTAAATAATCTCTACTTGATTTGGCTCTTCTATCAGACAAATCACGATTATATTCTTTAGTTCCTCTACTATCTGTATGGGATTCGATTTTGATGACCATTAAAGGATGATCTCTCATAACTGTTACAATTTTCTCGAGTTCATATTTGGCATCTTCTCTAATTTGATCTTTATCGAAATTAAAATAGATTGGGTTAATAACGATTTCAAGATAATCGCAAGAAGGCTTCAGGCAAAGGTCCACTTTATGTTCATAATTATGTTCTCTATTTGGTGTTAGTTTACCAAGGGCATCGTTGTAATCTTTTCTGGTCGCTTTAATTGTATAATTTTTATTGCATTCTACTTCAACGGCGTAAGATCCGTCTTCAGTTGTGAAGATGGTATGAGCAATCACATCATTCTCATCATATATTTCAACTTTGGCACCACTTAATGGTACTTGAGTATCGCAATTACGGATGATTCCAGTTAGAGTTTGTTTACATTGGTAAGCTGCGAAGCTATAAATATCGTCGTTCCCTTCACCACCATCTCTGTTCGATGAAAAATAACCTCTATCGTCAATTTGTTGTTTTCCATGTTCTATAAAGAAGGCAAAATCATCGGCTTCACTATTAAAAGGAGCTCCTAAATTTACAGGTTTAGAGTTGTCTCCTTTTAAAATACCTGATTTATAGATATCCAATAAGCCATGACGGTTGTTAATTTTACCATCTGAGGAGAAATATAAGGTATCATTCTTAGATACAAAAGGGAACATTTCACGATGTTTTGTATTTACATTTGGCCCTAAGTTTTCAGGTGTACCTAAAGAACCGTCATCGTTGATGGCTACCTTCCAAATATCTGTTTTTCCAATACCATTTTTTCTATCTGATACGAAGTATAGGGTTTTATTATCTGAGCTCAATGCTGGGTGACCAGTTGAAAAATCGTCACCATTAATAGATAAATCTTCAATATCAGCCCATGCTGATCCATTTAATGAAGCTCTATAAATTTTTAAATGCGTTGTTCCTTCTTTATCGTAATCGAGGCGGTTTCGCTTATTGACATTATCTCTTGTGAAATAAATGGTTTTTCCATCGTTTGTTATGGCAACCGATGCTTCATGGTAGTCAGTATTTACCTTATCGGCCATAATAAATCCTTCTCTTTCAACTTTTCGAACACCGTTATTGTCGGTAACTTCGGCTTGAAAAATATCTAAAAATGGCTGTCCATTCCAGTCGTACACAGTTTCACTTCCAGTATTACTAACTTTTCTTCCTGAAGCAAAATATAATTTACCATCATGCTCATAGCCTCCAAAGTCAGATCCAGGAGTGTTAATATCTAAATTAGTTACTGTATAATATTGAGGTTTTTGCGTCTCAATTTTTTCAATACTTCTATTGGCATTATATAATTTGAGCCATTTTTCAGCCTCTTCAAAGTTGTTTTCGGCATCTATACTAAGCAATACCTGACTATATCTATAGAAACTTTCTGGTTTGATCTTCGAAAGATCTTTACTCATGGCTTCTTTATAGTAAACCTCTGCTTCTTTTGGGTTAGAATTATTGTAATAACAATCTCCAAGGCGAGTAAGAACATGTTCGCTTCTATCTCCTTCATCATATGCTTTTTTGTACAATTCGATTGCTCTTTGGTAAGCGTAATTTTCGAAGAATTTATCAGCTACTTTTGACTGAGCAAAAGTTAGAGTGCTGCTTAAAACTAATATTATGAGTAAAAATTTTGTTTTCATAGTCATATATTTTAGAAATATCTAGGAGATTTAACACGTTTGCTTTTAAATACTTCAAACATTAATAGTATTTCATGTGTTCCACTTGAAAAACGGTTGATGTCTGAAAAAGGATACTCGTATGCATAACCAACTCTTAATTGTTTAGAAACCTGGAAATCTGCAATTCCACCAAGAGAACTGGTTCCTTCATTTATTCTATATCCTGCACCTAACCAAAACTTTTCATGGAAAAGGAAGTTAGCAGTTAAGTCATAAGATAAAGGAGCACCATTAGTAGCTTTTATTAAGAATGCTGGCTTGAATTTAGTATTCTTACTAACATCAAATACATAACCACCAGTAAAGTAATAGCTAATTCTTTCTAAAGCTTTTACATTATTCTCTTTATTAAGATTAGTGGTTAATATTCTTGGAGCAGATAGTCCGAAGTACCATTTATTTTGGTGTAGGTATGCTCCAAGACCAACGTTAGGATTCCATCGATCTTCAATTCCAAAGATTGCTGGATCATTTGGATAAGCCATTCTTAATTCTTGATCTAAACTATAAGAAGTAAATCCTCCTTTTAGTCCTAGCGCAAGTTTTGTTTTCTCGCTTAGATTTAAGGTGTATGAAAAATCACCATAGATATATGTGAAATTTTCAAAACCCAATACATCATTTATAATTGATAAACCTAACCCTACCTTTTCATTACGCATTGGTGAATGAATAGAAAAGGTTTGTGTTTCTGGTCCACCGTCTAAACCAGCCCATTGACTTCTGTGAAGTCCAACAAGACTTAAGGTCTCTCTACTTCCTGCGTAAGCAGGGTTTATCGAGATGGTATTGTACATGTATTGCGTAAATTGTGGTAACTGCTGACTTAGCGCTGTATACGAGCTTAGCAATACAAAAGCAATAATATTAAACTTAATAAACTTTTTCATGATAGGTTAAATTTATTTGGTTCCTACGTAGATTGGTCCTGCATAAGAAGCAAGTCTTGATCCACTTGTGTCGTTTATGTTAATTATGTAATAGTATGTTCCATTAGGTACTTTACCTGCATTACCGATCGAGCTGTCATGACTTTCACCTTGCCAGTTGTTTTGATAGTTCATAGACTCATAGATCTTTGCACCCCAACGGTTGAATACTTGTAACTCAACAGTTACTCCAATACATTCTGGATTATCAAGATTAGTAATCTCAAATCTATCATTTCTGTTATCTCCATTTGGAGTGATCGCTTTAGGAATGTCCTTATCAGGATCGAACTCATCTGAACATGGCAACACAACACATTCATCATTAATGTTAATAGTAACAGTTGTGATACTTGGACATTCACTTTGCTCATCAGTATAGGTGAACTCATAAGTACCTAGTTCAACACCATATGGATTAAAAATGTTTCCATCTATAGTAGCATCACCACTAGTTACAGACCATATTCCGTCAGGACCATAGTTTCCAGATAATAGCTCAAATAGGTCATACTCGAAGTCATCTCCAGTACATAGATCAGCTGAACTACCTTGTACTGCACTTTCTAAATTCACATTTATTGTTTGTGTAAATACTGCTGCGTTTGAACATTCATCAGTAACAGTCCACTCTCTAGTAATAACATAGTTACTTCCACTTCCGTCATCAGTTGATGTTTCGTCAAACTCAACATCTATTTGCGATGAACAAGCATCTTCAAACTCTAATTCTGGAACAGCTGGAATCTCACCACAGTTAACATCAATAACAGTTTCAAAATCTGTAGTTGTTTCTGGAGCAGTTGTATCAGTTACTGTAACTATTTGTATATGTTCTGCAACATTGCCACAAATATCTACGGCTGTCCAAGTACGTGTTAAGATATAATCTGTAGCACACGTACCATCAGTACGAACTTCATTGAACTCTACTTTTATAGTACCTTCTTGACAATTATCAATAGCAGTTAAAGCTACTGGATCAGATACTTCGCTACATTCAATAGTAGCATCAGCAGGTAGTTCTTCAACAAATACAGGCGCAGTCGTATCAGTTACATTAATAGTTTGTACATGTTCTGAAACATTACCACATGCGTCTTCTGTAGTCCAAGTACGAACGATCTCGTATTCACTAGGACATTCATCATCTTGACCAGTGATAGACTCTGAGAAGTTAACTTCAACAGATCCTTCACAGTTATCAGTAGCAGTTAAGGTAGCTGCATCAGGCACGTTATCACATTCTACCGTAGCATCAGCAGGTAGTTCTTCTACGAATGCTGGTGCTGTAGTATCTTGAACAGTGAT
>JAXOFM010000004.1:0-393596 GCA_044841755.1 Flavobacteriaceae bacterium LMIT009 | reverse complement strand
TTCTTCTTCTCTTATCCCATTCCTGCGATAAGCGGGTGCAAATATAAAACCCTTTTTTTATTCCAACAAAACCTTTTTGAACTTTTTTTGAAAAATTTTTTTTTACCAAAATTCCCCAGATTTTGAGCGCGCAAATATAAAACCCTTTTTATTCCAAACAACACTTTTTTGAACTTTTTTTAAAACCACAATCTCATAACCCTAAACACCAACAACTTATCACAAAAAGAAATTCCAAACCAAGCCAAAGCGAATAGCAAAATAATTAAGGAATAAATAACTCAAAATTATACATCATATATATATTGTATGTAAATCTTTATACTATTATCTTTGCGCTTTATTTTTTTAAAAGATTTATGATCAATATTACTTTACCAGATGGTAGTGTTAGAAGTTATGAAAATAGCTTAACCGCAATGGATATTGCAAAAGATATAAGTGAGGGTTTTGCAAGAAATGTAATTTCGGCAAAATTCAATGATACAATAATTGAAACTTCTACCGAGATAACCACCGATGGTAACCTTATGTTATATACATGGAGAGATGAAAAAGGCAAACAAGCTTTTTGGCATTCATCTTCGCATATATTGGCTCAAGCTTTAGAGGAACTATATCCTGGAGTAAAGCTATCAATTGGACCAGCAATTGAGAATGGCTTCTATTATGATGTGGATCTTGGTGACGATAGAGCAATTTCGGATAAAGATTTCAAAACCATTGAAGATAAAATGCTGGAGATTGCTAGAGGTAAGCATGAATTCAAAATGAAATCAGTTTCTAAAGCTGAGGCATTGGCTCTTTACACAGAACAAGGTAATGAATATAAGGTAGAACTAATTGAAAACCTTGAAGATGGTGACATCACATTTTGTGATCATTCAACTTTTACCGATTTATGTCGTGGTGGACACATTCCAAACACAGGAATTGTAAAAGCTGTTAAGGTTTTAAGTGTAGCAGGAGCTTATTGGAGAGGAGACGAAAACAATAAACAATTAACTCGTGTTTATGGTATTTCATTTCCAAAACAAAAAGAGTTAAAAGAATACTTAGAACTTCTTGAAGAAGCTAAAAAACGTGATCATAGAAAATTAGGAAAGCAACTAGAGCTTTTTACTTTTTCTCAAAAAGTTGGACAAGGGTTACCACTTTGGCTACCTAAAGGAGCTGCGCTAAGAAATAGATTAGAAAACTTTCTTAAGAAGGCACAACAACTTGCTGGATATGAAATGGTGGTCACGCCACATATTGGTCAAAAAGAGCTATATGTAACTTCAGGTCACTATGCAAAGTATGGTGAAGACAGCTTTCAACCAATCAAAACTCCAAAGGAAGATGAAGAGTTCTTACTAAAACCAATGAACTGTCCACATCATTGTGAAATATACAATGCCAAACCTTTTAGTTATAGAGAATTACCTAAACGCTATGCTGAATTCGGTACAGTTTATAGATATGAGCAAAGTGGTGAGCTTCATGGATTAACTAGAGTACGTGGATTTACACAAGATGATGCTCATATTTTTTGTACACCAGATCAGTTAGATGCAGAGTTTAAGAATGTAATCGATCTTGTACTTTATGTGTTTGGTTCGCTTGGATTTGAAAATTTCACTGCTCAAGTTTCTTTACGTGATCCTGAAAATCCAGATAAATATATTGGTAGTACTGAAAATTGGGATAAAGCAGAACAAGCAATCATAAATGCAGCAAAAGATAAAGGATTAGATTATGTCATTGAAACTGGTGAAGCAGCCTTTTATGGACCTAAGCTAGATTTCATGGTAAAAGATGCTTTAGGAAGACAGTGGCAGCTAGGTACAATTCAAGTTGATTACAACCTTCCGGAGCGTTTTGATCTTACCTATAAAGGCAGTGATAATGAGCTCCACAGGCCAGTGATGATACATCGTGCACCATTTGGAAGTATGGAGCGTTTCGTTGCAATTTTACTAGAACATACTGGTGGTAATTTTCCGCTTTGGTTAATGCCAGAGCAAGCTATTGTACTGTCTATTAGCGAGAAATACGAAAAATACGCCGAAAAAGTTTTAAATTTGCTTCAAAATAACGAAATTCGCGCCCTCGTTGACAACAGGAATGAGACCATGGGAAGGAAGATTAGAGAAGCTGAAATGGCGAAGATTCCATACATGATTATTGTTGGTGAGAACGAAGAAAAAGAAAATAAGATTACGGTTCGTCAACATGGTGGTGAAGATTTAGGCATGATTAGTGTAGATGAATTTTCAAAAATTGTTGAAGCCGAAATTGGTAAAACATTAAAACAGTTTAAAGTATAATTATAAAATAGAAAAGCCATAGCAATACGTAGAAGAAGACAAAGAGGACCAGCTAGAATTATTAAAGAAGATAAGCACAGAATCAATAAAAAGATTATTGCTTCTGAAGTTAGATTAGTTGGTGATAATGTAGAAGTAGGTATCTACTCTACTAGACAAGCGCTAGAAATAGCAGACGAACAAGGATTAGATCTTGTTGAGATTTCGCCTAAAGCAGTCCCTCCTGTTTGTAAGGTTATGGATTACAAAAAGTTTCTTTACGAACAAAAGAAACGTGATAAGGCATTAAAAGCTAAGGCTACTAAAGTGGTAGTAAAGGAGATTCGTTTTGGACCACAAACCGATGATCATGATTACCAGTTTAAAAGGAAGCATGCTGAAAAGTTCTTAAAAGATGGTGCAAAGCTTAAAGCTTTTGTATTCTTTAAAGGACGTTCAATCATTTTTAAAGAACAAGGACAAATCTTATTGCTACGTTTAGCTCAAGATTTAGAAGAGTTTGGAAAAGTTGAACAAATGCCAAAATTAGAAGGAAAAAGAATGATTATGTTTATTGCTCCTAAAAAGAAGTAATAACATTTTCATTAACGATATAAGCGAAGTGAATTTAAATTAAGGAGAACAATGCCTAAAATGAAGACTAAATCTAGTGCCAAGAAACGTTTTAAGTTAACTGGCTCTGGTAAGATCAAGAGAAAGCACGCTTTTAAAAGTCACATCTTAACAAAGAAGTCTAAAAAGCGTAAGCTAGCTTTAACGCATGCAACTTTAGTTCATGCAAATGATGAAGCTAGCATTAAGCAACAATTACGTTTAAAGTAATTAATCGCTTAGGTTAAAATTATTTATAAACCATGGAGTTAGGCCAATACAAGTATCGATTATCGATCGCCTACTACAAAAAAAATTAAAATTATGCCAAGATCAGTAAATTCAGTTGCAAAAAGAGCTAGAAGAAAAAAGGTTCTTAAGCAAGCAAAAGGATACTGGGGAAGACGTAAAAACGTTTGGACAGTAGCCAAAAATGCGGTTGACAAAGCGATGCAATACTCGTATAGAGACCGTAGAAACAAAAAAAGAACTTTCCGTGCACTATGGATTCAGCGTATTAACGCAGGAGCTAGACAACATGGAATGTCATACTCACAGTTTATGGGGAAATTAAAAGCTAATAACATCGAATTAAACCGTAAGGTTTTAGCAGATTTAGCTATGAATAACCCTGAAGCATTTAAAGCTGTAGTAGATAAAGTTAAATAAGGCGTTAGCCTATTGTATAATATATTTCGCTTATTAAAATCCGATTCTTACGAATCGGATTTTTTTATGCCTTTTCTCAACGATCTGATTCAGAATTTATGGTTATCTTTCTTCTTCTAAAAATCCAACCATAATGAATCATTTTAAACATTTATTATCAGTCCTATTACTTGTTTCTTCAACATTAATTTTTGCTCAAGAAAAAGATAAAAAGTGGGATGTATCTAATCCTCCTGGAGATTGGGAATTTAAAAACATGAACCTATCAACTGATGAAGGCACATGGATGAATCTTGATGTAAGTCCAGATGGAAGACAAATAGTTTTTGATATGTTAGGAGATATCTATATCATGTCTACTAATGGTGGAAAAGCAACTGCGCTTAGATCAGGATTACCATTCGAGGTTCAACCACGTTTCAGTCCAGATGGCAAAACCATTTCTTTCACCAGTGATGCAGGAGGTGGAGATAATATATGGACCATGAATCTTGATGGAAGTAATGCTAAACAAGTAACCAAGGAATCGTTTAGACTACTTAACAATTCTACTTGGACTCCTGATGGAAACTATATTGTTGCAAGAAAGCATTATACCTCAACGCGTTCACTAGGTGCTGGAGAAATGTGGATGTATCACACAACTGGTGGAAGTGGAATTCAACTAACTAAACGCAAGAATGACCAACAAGATGTAAACGAACCTTGTATCTCACCTGACGGAAAGTATCTCTATTATAGTGAAGATGTATATCCTGGCGGATTCTTTCAATACAATAAAGATCCCAACAAACAGATATATGTTATTAACCGATTCAATCTCGAAAACGGAAAGACAGAGCGAATTACTGGAGGTCCAGGAGGAGCGTCAAGTCCACAAATATCAAGAGATGGCAAACATCTTGCTTTTGTCAAGCGTGTTCGCACCAAATCTGTTTTATATATCCACGATCTTGAAACAGGTGAAGAATGGCCTGTTTATGATAAACTAAATAAAGACCAGCAAGAAGCTTGGGCAATTTTTGGTGTCTATCCAGATTACAACTGGACTCCAGATAACAAGAACATCATTATTTGGTCTGGAGGGAAAATTAATAAGGTAAATATTGAAAATCTTGAAGTTTCTAACATTCCGTTTCAAGTTGAAAATACTATCAAAATAGCAAAGACACTTGAGGTTGACACTCCTGTTTATACTGAAGACTTTACAGCAAAAGTTATTCGACAAGCTGTTACTTCTCCTGATGGAAAAACATTGGTATTTCATGCCCTTGGGCATTTATGGCAAAAGAAATTACCTAACGGAAAACCTAAGCGTTTAACTTCTGGGACCAAATTCGAATTCGAACCTTCATTCTCTACTGATGGTAGTCAAATAACTTATGTAACATGGAATGATGAAGAACTAGGAGCTGTTCATAAAGTCAATTTAAAGGACAAGAAATCCGTAAAGCTTACAACTGAAAAAGGCAATTATAGATTCCCAAGTTTTTCTAAAGACGGAAAGTTAATTGTTTATAAAAAAGAAGGTGGAAATGGTGATCAAGGTCACACCTTTGGAAAGAAAACTGGTTTATATCTAATTAATGTAGATGGATCAAATAAAAAACACTTAAAGGTAAATGGTGATTACGCAGTATTTAATAACTCAAATGATCGTATTTATTATCAAACTGGAGGCACCTATTTTGGAAGTTTAACCAAACAATTAAAAAGTGTAGATCTTACAGGAAATGATGAAAGAACTCATGTAAAATCAAAGCACGCTAATCGCTTAGTATTAAGTCCAGATAATAATTGGATTGCTTTTCAGCATTTACACAAAGTTTATAGAGCTCCAATGCCAAAAGCAGGAAATGCTATTAATTTAAATGATAAAACAAATTTTGTTCCAGTAACCAAGCTTTCAAAAGATGCAGGTATCAATTTACACTGGTCTAAAGACAGTAAGAAATTACATTGGACATTAGGTGACGAATATTTCACTTCAAATATTTCCGACGAAGCTAAAGTTGTTGAAGATGGAGTAAAAATTGGTCTTGTTTCTAAAAGCGATAAGCCATCAGGTACAATTGCTTTCACAAATGCAAGAATTATCACTATGGAAGGTGATCAAGTAATAGAAAACGGAACTATCGTAGTAAAGGAAAACCTAATAGAAGCCATTGGTAATTCTTCAGATGTGAATATACCATCAGGTGCTAAAGTTTATGATGTTTCTGGAAAAACCATTATGCCCGGAATTGTAGATGCTCATGCACACGTTGGAGGCTTCAGATATGGGCTAACTACTCAAAAACACTGGCAATTCTATGCTAATTTAGCATTTGGTGTAACTACATCTCATGACCCTTCAGCAAATACGGAAACTGTATTCACTCTTGCTGAGTTAATTAAAAACGGAACAATGGTTGGTCCTCGCCTCTACTCTACAGGATTTATTCTTTATGGTGCTGATGGTGACTTCAAGGCTGTAGTAAATAATATTGAGGATGCTCGCTCATCTATTAGAAGAACAAAAGCATTTGGAGCCTTATCAGTTAAGAGTTATAATCAACCTCGAAGAGAGCAGCGTCAACAAGTTATGCAAGCTGCACGTGAAGAAGGTATTTTTGTTGTTCCTGAAGGCGGATCGACATTCTATCATAATATTAGCATGATTATGGATGGTCATACAGGAATTGAGCACAACATTCCAATTGCTCCAGTGTATAAAGATGTTATTGAACTTTGGAGTAATAGTAACACAGGCTACACTCCTACTTTAGTTGTAAATTATGCTGGGATGAGCGGTGAGTACTATTGGTATCAAAACACCAATGTCTGGGAAAATGAAAAGCTTCTAAAATACTTTCCGAGAAGCGTAATTGATTCAAGATCTAGACACAGAACTATGGTTCCTCAAGAAGAATATGACAACGGACACATATTGACGGCTCAGACATGTAAAGCATTAGCTGACAAAGGAGTTAAAGTTAATATTGGAGCTCATGGTCAATTACAAGGTTTGGCAGCGCACTGGGAATTGTGGATGCTGCATCAAGGAGGAATGACAAATATGGAGGCTCTAAGAGCTGCAACTTTAAATGGTGCTGACTATCTTGGGATGGCAAATGATATAGGCTCACTTAGGGAAGGGAAATTGGCAGACTTAATTGTATTAGACAAAAACCCTCTGGAAAACATTAGAAATACTGAGAGTGTAATTTATACGATGGTCAACGGTAGATTATATGATACAGAAACTATGAACGAAATTGGAAATCATCCAAAAGAAAGAGGGAAGTTTTATTGGGAGAATTCAAAATATAATGAGGCATTTCCTTGGCATGAAGAAAGTCAAAGTTTTACGAGAGAACAATGTGGTTGCTCTTTAGGACATCAATAAAAAAAAAGCCGATTCAATTGAATCGGCTTTTTAATTTTAATCTTTTTTATTGAATTCAGGGCAAGCTATACAATAAAAAAACAACTAAAGTTTTTACTCTTCATCAACCTTTGGAATTATACTACTACCATCCTTAGGGATAATACTAGATCCATCCTTTGGTATGATACTACTTCCATCTTTCGGAATAATGCTAGATCCATCCTTTGGTATGATGCTGCTTCCATCTTTCGGAATAATACTAGATCCATCCTTAGGGATTATACTGCTTCCATCCTTTGGGATAATACTAGATCCATCTTTCGGAATAATACTGCTTCCGTCCTTAGGTATAATACTAGAACCATCTTTCGGAATAATGCTGCTTCCATCTTTTGGGATAATACTACTTCCATCCTTAGGAGTTATACCATCCTCTTTTTGAGAATTTTCGTCGCTTGCCATTACTCGGTATTTTAGAATTAATTATTCTCTATATTAGTGAAAAAATGTAACTTTAACAAGTAAAACCTCCCATTTACACTTAACCAACTTCGCTAACTAGCTAAAAATGACCTTAAAAGGTTTTATTCAAGAGTGCCATAAAAAGGAAGTATTTAAGATGCTTTCTATTTATATTGTTTCTAGTTGGGTTATTTTACAAGTACTTGCAGTTATTGCTGATCCACTAGGGCTTCCCAAAAAAAGTGTTACTTATCTTATCATAATTTTACTAATTGGTTTTCCTGTATATGTTTACTACGTATGGAAATTTCGATTGTTGAAATATGAAATTCAACAAACAGAAGATCCAACAACACCATACAATAAAAGTGCATTTCAAAAAATGTACTTTTCTTCTTTGTTTGTTGTAAGCCTTATTGTTGGAGTATCTATCACCTTCATTATACGAAACAATTTTGATGATATTTCTCTAAATAAGATTAATAGCAATGATAGAATTGCAGTGCTGGAATTTACCAATAATACTAACGATGAAAAATTAAACATTATAGGAAAAATAACTGCTAATTGGATAATTCATGGCATTACTGAGCAAGAGGTTGGTCAGGTTATTTCTCCTAGAATAGTTGAAGACTATTCTAGCATTTTAAAGTCACAAGCTGGAACTGTAGATTTAGCAAGTTTGCTCAAAAATTACTTCAAACCTGGAAAAGTAATATCCGGTAATTTTTATAAGGAAAATGACACATTACTACTTCAAGGCTCAATTAAAGATGGGCCAACAGATAGAACTTTAAATACTTTTAAAACTATAGCATGTGACCCAAATTCGCCTTTAGATTGTGTTGAGGAGTTGAAGCAAAAAGTATTGGGGTATTTAAAAATTGAGGGGAACAATAATTATTTTGAAAGAACACCACCGAAATTTGAAGCATTACAATTCAATCAAATGGCGCTCGATAATTTTGATAATAACAAATTACATATTGAATACCTTAATAAAGCAATTGAAACTGACCCAAATTTCTTTGAACCTAAAACTCATAGGTTAGCGCATTATTATAACAGAGGCAACTATCAAATTGCTGATTCACTACGAGTTCTTTTAGACAATGAGTCAAATTTAACTCCTAGACAACAAAACATCTTGTTGTTTTACGAATCAATGCTGAAGGGGAAAAATGGCAATGCCTATAAAGCTCATAAAGAAGAGCTTAAACAGACGTATTTAGACCTAGGAACTAATATGAGTAACATGACTATTGCTTTGCAATTGGTGAATCGTCCTGAAGATATAGAAGTCATTTATAATGAGATTCCAATGGATAATATGGTACTTGAAAATTGCTCACGTTGTCTTTATAGATATTATATGAAAGGACTTGCAGATGTTGAATTAGGAAAATATGATGAGGTTATTAGCACACTTAAACCGATTACCAATACTATTGAAGCTTCGTATTTAAAACGTCCGTTAATAAGTGCTTATGTTAAAGCAGAAAAGTTGACAGAGTTAGAAAATTATCTTTCGGATTTGGCACTGACGGCTTCTCCAAATGACATGAGCTATTTATACAATTTTGCAGGCATTCAACTAATAAACGCTGGCAATAATGAAGACGCAAATAATTATTTCAATAAGGTAATTTCAACTAAAGACAAAGATGTTGATCAAACCTATTTATCTCAAGCTTATTATTTTAATGATGACTTCTCAAATGCGCAGAATTTATTCGAATCATTACGCGCCAATAATCCCAATAATATTGATTATACAGTTCAGTTAGCCATTTGTTATTTTAACAATGGAAATTTTGAAGAAGCTAGAACTCAAATTGAAAAACTAGATTCACTAAGAGGAGATTATCAGTTTGGATCTGTAGATTATGCTTGGGCACAATACAATGCATCTATTGGTGATAAGGATAAAGCCCTAAACTTTCTTCTAAAAGCAGTAGCTCAAGGCTATAATTATACTCCATCTACTTATCAGAACGATCCTCATTTTAGAACATTAAAAGACAGCCCTGAATTCAATGAGAGAATTATGAATTACTGGAAAAATAGAACACAATGATAAACTTGCAACAAGTGGCAGATTCTTCAAAAGTCAAAGAATTAACTAAGGAAATTGAAGTACTTACCAAACAAATTGTAGAACTAGAAAAAGGGCAATCTACTTGGGAAAACCTAATTAGTATTCTTGAGGCTGCTATTTGGCCAATTACTGTAATTGTTTGCCTTTATTTATTTAAAAAACAAATTGCTAGTATTATCAACAGGTTCGAATCAGCAAATGTAAGTGCTACTGGTGTTTCGTTTAAACTTCAAAAAGCCGCAGAATTAATTGGCGAAGGAAGTACAGCGCTTTTACCAAAAAGCGGGAGTTCAATCATACCAAAAGACGGGTCTAGCATTATTCCGAAAGATGGTTCTAGTATCATTCCGAAAGATGGGAGTTCAATTATACCAAAAAGCAGTGATATTACTCCATCTCCTGTAAGAAATCATGCAGAATCTCCTTATCAAGGATTAATCGAGTTGCAAGATGCAATACTTGAAAAACTAACCAATGCTGCAAAAGAAAAAGGATATACAACCACAAGCTCATCTAACTTTGATCTGGTTAATGATCTTGTTGAAAACAAATTAATAGATAAACACACAGCTCATAAGCTAAAAACCCTCATAGAACTTAATACTATGAGCTTAAACTCTCCAAATATTTCTCATGAACAAGTGACACAAATGAAAAAGTTATTTAATAACATATCATTCTAAATCATGAGAAGTCTTGATAACGCCTACGCCTTAATAATTGGTGTAGATAATGAACAAAAAACAGATATATTCTTAAAAGATGCAAAAGCATTTTACAATGTGCTTTCAGATGAAAAATTGTGCGGTTACAAAAAAGAAAACATCACACTTCTATTAGACAAAGATGCTACCTCTGAAAACATTGTTGGGGCTCTAGATAACTTTATTGAAAAAATAAATCCTGATTCTTCGTTCTTACTATTTTATTCTGGTCATGGAGGCTATTACGAAGGGCGCTCATATTTGTTACCATATCTGGCGTCTCCAGAGAATTTGGTGTTTGGTAAAGATTTACGTAAAAAATTAAGCATGATGAAATCAAAGAGAATGCTCATTCTGTTTGATTGTTGCCATTCTGGAGGTTTCTTTGACGAAGATAAAACTGATATTTTAGTAGAAGCAGTAGTAAATAATAGTGCTTTACAAAGTGTGAATCTTCAATCGTCAAACCTTGAAGGAATGGCACAAGAGATTGATGATGAACAAGGAATGGTGATCATGGCATCATCTCAAGTTCATGAACGTTCATGGGCAAGAGGAACATGCAGCATTTTTACCGAAAGTCTTATTGAAGCTCTTAAGGCTGAAAATTTGAAGCACAAACACTTTTTAGTTGATGAATTTGTAAGAACAGTTGAAACTGCTAACTATGTCTTCGAAAAAACTCCTCAAAAATTTCTTGAGTTGAAAAAAATAGATAATGAGAGAATAACTAAAGGAGCTGAACAAATTATTCGTGAAAAGATGCAAATGCCTTATGCCAATCTTCAAATGAGTGCAGATTTTGCTATTTGTTATATCCCCGAAGAACTTAAGCATAAAATTTCAACGAGAAAATTTCCAAAACCTACCCAGAATACTGAAAAAATTATCTCAAAAGAAGAAAGCAGTCCTTCTTGGGAGAGAGATGAAGGAAATAATCTTTTATTATTCCTTCATGGTTTTTCAGGAGAATCAAAAGATACTTTTGGTAATATTCCTGCTATGCTCCAATCTAATTCCAACTTTGATGGTTGGGCTATGAAACCATTAGGATACGCTCCAATTGCTGAGCCTAAATTGGGAAAAGATATTTGGGGGGCTATTCTAGACGTTGATAAAATTGCTGGTTACTTAAAAACCTCTATTCAGTATAAATTTAAAAACTATGATCGCATAGCCATTGTAGCTCATAGTTTAGGTGGATTGGTGGCTCAAAGGGCTATTGTTGAACTTGATGAGGACCATAGAAATAGAATTTCACACCTCATAATGTTTGGTACTCCAAGCAATGGTATTGCTCCAGAAGTTCTTGAAAAACAATGGAACAAAAAGTATAGTGAATTAAGTAGTGAAGGTGATTATATAAGGTCATTACGAAAAGAATGGAAAGATACCTTTAGTGACAATTATCCATTCAAATTAAAAGTTGCAGCTTCAACAGACGATGAATTTGTATCGTTAGAATCTTGTCATAAAACGTTTTCAGAAGAACATAGAGAATACGTTGAAGGTAAACACCTTTATATGGTAAAACCTAAATCAGATAAAGATGCAACTTATGCTTTAATATTAGATACATTAACTGGTAGTAAATTCTTTAATGAATATGATAATAAAGAAGAAATCAACTTAATACTAGGTCAATATGATAGTGTTGTTAAGAAATTACTTCCAAATAAAGACGATTTAGACAAAAGAGGAATAACCCAGTTAGTATTTGCCTTAGAAGGACTGGAACGCAAAGATGAAGTGTATGATATCTTAAACAACAATAATCATAAGAGTAATACTGATTTAATGGGAGTTGTAGGTGGAAGACACAAACGAGATTATTTGAAAACTTTTTCATACAAGTCCTATAAAATGTCGCATGAATATTATAGCAAGGCATTAGAAATATCAGTTGAAAATGGTGTTGATTCTCAAATCTATTACCATGCTATTAATCTGGCATTTTTAAGTATAGTTTCAGATCCTGAAACTGGTAGAGGTGATATGAAAAAATATGCTAATCAGGCATTAGAAGCTGCGAACAAATGTGATGACTCTTGGAAGTATGCAACGATTGCTGAAGCCAATATGTATCTGGGAAATTTAGACACTGCAAAAGAGTTTTATATAAAAGCTTCAGATGGTATGGGTATAAGAGAGAAATTGTCCATGCATACTAATGCATTTGCTGGCTATGTAGCACTAAGCAACAAAGAAAATGATGAATTCACTCAATTTCTTAGAGAACATTTACTAGGATAAAATGATAACTTTTAAAAAAGATAATATTCCTGATCTGGACTTTAAAAAAGCAATAAAAAAGCCCATTGCAATTAGGTGTATTCAAATTGATAAACCTTTTAAAGTAGAGACTTTAGAAGGAACAATGATGGGTAAAAAAGGCGATTGGTTAATGGTTGGAGTTAATGGCGAGATGTACCCTTGTGACAAAGACATATTCAATAAGACCTATTCAATAATTACTTAAAACTAATTTTTGTACATTTAGACTAACTAAACAAACCTAATTCCCTCAAAATATGTCAGCCGAAGTAATATTTGTAAGCTATTCCAGACGTGATAAAGATTTTGCAGAAGGCATTGCTAATGAGTTAGAAAGCCTTGGTGCCAAGGTCTGGATAGATCGAGAAATCACCCTTGGCAAATCATGGGACAATGAAATTGATGATGCAATAGATGAAGCCACACATATGGTATTGATCATGTCTACACCTGCAGCTATCTCTGAAAATGTTAGAGATGAAGTATCAGAGGCAAGAGAATTGGGAAAAGATATGGTTCCCATTCTTGTGGAGCCTATCGATCCTGAGCATATTCCGTTCCGATGGAAACGCATGCAATATGCCGATTTTGTGGCTGATCCGGAACGAGCTATGAAAAAAGTCTTAACCCACTTGGGTTTTGAACATAATGTATTAAATCGTTTTATAGAACTCAGAAACAAATTACGTGTATCTAATCCGTCTTCAAATGAATCTAAAGTACAGAGTATTGAGGAAGATGTGAGTGAAAGAGAACAAAATATGCTCAATGAATTAGTTTCAGAATTAGAGATCAATACAGGAATTGAAATGCACGAAAAAGGAAGAAAAAAAGATGTCCTGATGATAGGTGGAGTTGTAGTTGGTATTATCTTATTATTCCTAGTAGTTAAATTTCTACTTGGTGTACCATTAGACAAGGATAACATAGTAAATATTATTATCGTAATAATAGCATGTCTTATGTGTTTTGGGTTAGCAATAAATCCTATAGGAAAAGTACGAAAACGAAATCGCAATATTGAATTATTAAAGCTATTCAAGGTCAAACGAGCACGATTAGTAAACATTATAGATAAAATGACCGATAAGCAGATAAATGATACAAACAACGAATTTGATAAACTCATAGCCATATAACACTAGCCAAATGAAACGAATAGATCAAAAAGTACAGGAAATAGAAAAAAAGGATAGACAAAATCGTTTGCTATTTATAGGCTTCGTAATACTAATCCTTGCCTTTATGGCCATAGTTTTATACTATCAGGATCAAATCGCAAAGAAAGATCAAGCATTGACTGAAGAACAAATAAAGAGTTCTAAACTATACACGGACCTGGATGAAAAGAAAAATGAAATTGAAAAACAAAAAAATGAATTGGAAGCCAGTCTAAGACCAGAAGACTATTGGAATTATATAAAAGATGAAAATTCAGTACAAGGTTATATTGATTATATTACAAATATCTGGGGAATTAAGCGTGATAGCATTGACGAAGCAATTCAAAAATTAAAAGCACTTCCAAAAAACAACATTAGTGTGAATTCTGGATGGTTATATTCTGGTTTAGATACTAATAACGACCCCTACCAATCTGCTGGTGAAATAGAGGTTGTCTGGCGCAGTGGAAGTATTGAAGATGACAATATAAAAGATACTTTGCCTCAAATAAACGATGTTGTGCAATTTGTAGGCAGCATTAACAGAAAAACTTACAGTAACAAGTCTTTAAGTGGTAGTGGAAATCCTTCAGGTTGGCGACCAAACATGAAAGGTCTTGTAACCGACATTTACAAAGATGGTTCGGAAATTAAAATTGAAATTAAGTACAACTAAAAAAATATTACTTTAAACTTGAGCTTAGTTTATTCTAAAAATCAAGTTTTCTGCTTTTTCTTTCTAGCAGCAGGAAATAGAACATTATTAAGAATCAATCTATATCCAGGGGATGTTGGGTGTAAATCGAGTTCAGTTTTAGGGTCGTTTACTAAATGTCTATAATCTTCAGGATCATGGCCACCATAAAAGGTGAAGAATCCTTTTCCTTTTATACCATGTATATATTTAGCCTCTCCATTTGTTTTATTCTCTCCTAGCACCAACACTTTTGACTTAATTTCATCTCTTGCAAAAGATGTTGTTTGCCCCATAAACCCTTTTACTAAAGCCGTATGATTTTGATTTAACATCGTTGGGATTGGATCCCACTTTGCTGAAAAGTCCATAAGAGTAAAATAGTCAGTTGACTTAGGGATTCTTCTTCGTTGTGTCATATCAATTGAAGAAAATTCATAAACATTAGGGCTACGCTCAAGTATAAAATCTGTAAAAGCGAAAGTCTTGCTGTAATCAATCTTGCTTTGGTAGTTTGGATCACTACCATCTCCATCAAACATTGGTTCGCAAATATCAACACCTTCAGCAGACAAGGCTATATCAAAACTATCTGTAGCACTGCACATAGCAAACATGAATCCACCTCCAACAACATAATCCCTAATTTTTAAAGAAACATCTAATTTAGATTTTGAAACCTTTTCATAACCTAGTTTTTGTGCTAAAGCTTCAGCTTCTTTCTTTTCCTTAATGTACCAAGGTGCGCTTCTATAACTTCTATAAAACTTACCAAATTGCCCTGTAAAATCTTCATGATGTAAATGCAACCAATCATATAACAATAAAGCATCATTTAAAACTTCTTCATCATAAATTGTGTCATAAGGAATTTCAGCATAGGTTAATACCATTGTTACTGCATCGTCCCAAGGCTGTTTTCCATAAGGTGTATACACTGCAATTTTTGGTGCTTTCTCTAAGACAACAGCATCCATGTTTTTTGAAGGGCTACTAATTTCTTCCAGAATACTTTCTGTTCGAGCATCACTCAACACCTCAAAAGACACTCCTCTAATTTGGCACTCTTTTCTAATCTCTTCAAAATCTGGCAATAAAAATGAACCTCCGCGATAATTAAGTAACCATTTTACTTTCTGCTGCTTTTCAAGTGTCCAATAAGTAATTCCGTAAGCTTTTAAATGATTTTTTTGCCCTTCGGCATCCATAGGAATAAGTATGTAAGATGCATATGCATTTACAACCATAAATAGGAATAGTAATGAGGCAACTATCTTTTTCATGAATGAAAGATAATTAAAAAATGTTGCGACTACCTTATTTTTAAGTGAATTTTAGGGTTTAGAATGGCACATCGTTATCATCTTCCCCAAAAGGATCTCCAAATGCATCATTAGGATTCTGGCGGAAATCATCTGCTTTGAATGTATCATCATTAGCAGCTGCATTCATCTTAGAATGGAACTCGGTACTAAAAGGAGAATCAAAATCATCTAGATTATCAAACTTACCTAAGTGACCAATAAACTTTAATCTAATATTATCTAAACCACCATTTCTGTGTTTAGCAACAATAAATTCTGCCTGACCCTCCGTTGGTGAACGCTCTTCATCATCCCATTCATCAATTTTATAATATTCTGGACGATAAATGAATGATACAATATCAGCATCCTGCTCAATTGCTCCAGATTCACGCAGATCAGAAAGTAGTGGTCTTTTACTTCCTCCTCTGGTTTCAACAGCACGCGATAGCTGAGATAAGGCAATTACTGGAACATTTAATTCTTTAGCCAATGCTTTAAGGTTACGTGAAATCATTGAGATTTCCTGTTCACGGTTTCCTCCTTTGTTTGACCCACCTCCCGTCATTAATTGTAAGTAATCAATGATGATCATTTTAATTCCATGTTGAGAGGCTAAACGTCTAGCTTTTGCACGAAGATCAAAAATTGATAACGATGGTGTATCGTCAATAAACAAAGGTGCTTTTTCAAGACTCTTAACCTTTACATTCAATTGCTCCCACTCATGTTTTTCTAGTCTTCCCGTTCTTAATTTTTCTGAAGACAAACCTGTTTCAGAAGATATTAATCTGGTAATTAGCTGTACAGAAGCCATCTCTAAAGAGAAAAATGCCACTGGTATATTTTGGTTCACAGCAATGTTTCTAGCCATCGTTAGCGTCAATGCCGTTTTACCCATACCAGGACGAGCAGCTACAATAATTAAATCACTTTCCTGCCAACCTGAAGTAAGCTTATCCAACTTATCAAAACCAGAAGGAATACCACTTAATCCTTCTTTGTTAGATATTTCTTCAATCTTTTTCTTGGCTTGAATCACAAGCTCTTGAGCGGACTCTGAAGATTTCTTGATGTTACCTTGTGTTACTTCATAAAGCTTAGATTCGGCATGATCTAAAAGATCAAAAACATCTTTGGTCTCATCGTAAGCATCTTCAATAATCTCATTTGAAATTTTTATTAGACTACGTTGAATGAATTTTTGAAGAATAATTCTTGCATGAAACTCAATATGTGCTGAAGATGACACTTTTTGCGTAAGTGAGATCAGATAAAAATCGCCACCTATTTGATCTAGTTTCCCATCTTTCTTCAACTGACTTGAAACTGTTAAAAGATCAATAGGCTCACTATTTTCAAATAGTTTAAAAACAGCTTCAAAAATATGTTTATGCGCTTCTTTGTAAAAAGCTTCAGGACTTAAAATATCAATAACTTCATCAACTCCTTTTTTATCAATCATCATTGCACCAAGTACTACCTCTTCAAGGTCTAATGCCTGCGGAGGGATTTTACCTTTTTCAAGATTTATCAAGGTGCTTTTATCTACTCTATACCCTTTAAGTTGATTAGGTTGTTTCATTAAAATTTAAAAATGATTGATCTAAAAAAAAGATCAAATGGATTAATTGGTTATTTGCCTTTTCGCTAAACGAATGTAACTAAAACTGCTAATAATCTTGCTATATAAAATACGACATTGTTAACTATAATTCAACAAACATTGTGTTAATAAGTCAACATGCTTTGTTAATAAGGACAAAAAAATCCGAAGCTAAATACTTCGGACTTCTTTATATAGTGATTTGTAACTACTTAGTCTTTATAAACGCCCATATCAGCATACTTATCCATACGCATATTCACCAATTCTTTTGGTGATAAGTTTTTAAGTTGCTCATAAGATTTTGCAATTGCATCACTTACGGTTGCAAAAGTTTTTTCTCGGTCTTTATGCGCTCCTCCTAATGGCTCTTTTACAATCTCATCAACCAATTTCATTCGCTTCATATCTTTAGCAGTTAACTTTAAAGCTTCTGCAGCCTGCTCTTTATATTCCCAGCTTCGCCAAAGTATTGATGAACATGATTCTGGTGAAATTACAGAATACCAAGTGTTTTCAAGCATAAGCACCTTATCTCCTACTCCAATGCCTAAAGCACCTCCAGAAGCACCTTCTCCAATAATTACTACAATAATTGGCACTTTTAAACGAGTCATTTCAAGAATGTTTCTTGCAATAGCTTCTCCTTGTCCTCTTTCTTCAGCTTCTAAACCTGGGTAAGCACCTGGAGTATCAATTAATGTTACCACTGGAATCCCAAACTTCTCAGCACTCTTCATTAAACGAAGTGCTTTTCTGTAACCTTCAGGGTTGGCCATACCAAAGTTTCGGTACTGTCTGGTTTTGGTATTATATCCTTTTTGCTGACCAATAAACATATAGCTCTGATCACCTATTTTACCAAGACCACCAATCATTGCCTTATCATCTTTGAAATTTCGGTCACCATGAAGTTCTAAAAAAGAATCTCCACAAATAGCATTAATATAGTCTAAGGTATAAGGCCTGTTTGGATGGCGAGAAAGCTGCACACGTTGCCAAGAACTTAAGTTCTTATAAATGTCTTTTTTAGTCTCTGCTAATTTCTTCTCAATTTGCTTACAAGTCTCAGTTACATCTACGTCACTTTCTTCTCCAATTATCTGACACTTTTGAAGTTGTTCTTCTAACTCTTTTATAGGGAGTTCGAATTCTAAATACTCCATAGAAATTTAGTTTGTTAGTTAGCGTACAAAATTACGTATTTTATTTTGTTTAAAAATTAGAATTAAAACGAAATAGAACATTGATTTTCTGACACTCTATATATCAAATAGTTATACAATATGGTCAAATATAAAACTTCATTTACAAACCTTTATTGTTGAATGTTTTTTTCGGTTTTTTTAGAATTCTTAAGTACTCCGTTTAAAATTACTACGCTAATTATGATAATAGCACCAATATAAAACTCTAAACTCATTTTTTCTTTTGAAGGAAACAGTAGAATTGCAAGTATAATTCCATAAATAGGCTCCATATTATACGTTAGAACAACTGTAAATGGACTAATATATTTCATTACATAAACAGCAGCAATAAAAGCATAGGCTGTGCAAACAGAACCAAGGATAAACAGATAAATAAAATCTGAATTTGAAATGTTGAAGAATTCATTATTAAACCCTTCAGTTAATATAATAAACAGTGAAATAACAGCAACTCCACTAGCAAATTCATAAAATGAAATTACCGTAGCACTATATCTTTTTACCAGCTTTCCATTAATTATATTAAATAACGCATAGAATAATGCAGACGAAACACCCAGTAGAATTCCATTTAAATACTGCATCTCTGATCGCACTATTAACCACACGCCGATAATAACTATTATACCAAATAACAACTCATACCAAATTATTCTTCTTTTAAAAAATAAAGGCTCAATCAAAGAAGCGAAAAACGCTCCTGTAGAGAACATAGCCAACGTAATTGATATATTTGCTTGCTTTATGGCTTCAAAAAAAGTTATCCAGTGTAATGCAATAATAATTCCAGCTAGAGATAGCTTAACAACAGTTCCAATTCCAACGTTGAGTTTCATTTTTTTAAATCTCAAAAAAAAGAACATCAATATTGTAGCTATAAGCATTCTAAACCATACAAGCGGAATAGACCCAATCGTAATCAATTCACCAAGAATCGCTGTAAATCCAGCAATAAATACAAGTAAGTGAAGATGAAGATAATTTTTAAGCCTAGCGTTTAGCATTATACAATAGGTATACAGCTAAAATACCGAAAATGATATTAGGAAACCAAACGGCTATTATTGGAGAAAAGTTGGACTGTTGAGCCATTACTCCAAAAACTTTATCAAAGAAAACGAAGATCATTGCTATAAATATACCAAAGGCTAAATTCACTCCCATTCCTCCTCTTCTTTTAATTGAAGACACTGCTACTGCTATAATGGTTAATATAAAAATTGACACTGGTAAGCTCCATTTTTTATAAAGAACAACCTTATATCTTCCAATATTTGAAGATCCTCTAGATTCTTCCTTTTCTATAAAAGAATTTAACTCACCGTAACTTAATGTCTCAGCGATATATTTTACAGGTGTTAGATCCTCAAGGTCGAATGCAAAAAGGGTATCTACTCTTCTTTTATGAATGATTTCGTCATCATTTTCCCCAATGATTCGCTTGGTATATTGAGATAATCTATATGTAGTATCCTTTTCAATATATCTTATATTGTTAGCTTGAATTTTGTAAATAAGCTTATTATCTTCAAAATGTTCTAAAGTGAAATTAGTTCCTACAGTATTTCGTGGATCAAAATTTGACACATAGATGATATCATTATCATTTATCTGTCTATACAACTGTGTATTATCGATTGCTTTTTTACTTCCGCTTAAATATTTATAACTAAATTCATTAAACCCTTTACTAGCTTTAGGAGCAAGGAACATTCCTAACATTAAAGCCAAAAAAGCTACAATAACTCCTCCAATAATATAAGGTCTTAAAAACCTAGAAAAAGAAACGCCAGAACTTAAAAAAGCTATTACTTCTGTGTTACTTGCCAATTTTGAGGTGAAGAAAATTACAGAAAGAAATAAGAACAATGGGAATAATAGATTTGCAAAATAAATTGTAAAATCTAGAAAGTATTGTGCAACTTCTGGAAAAGGAACCTCATTCGCCAAGATCTTATCAATCTTTTCTGCAAGGTGAACAGTTATCCCAATTGGAATAAAAAGAAGTAACATCATAAAAAATGTCATCAAGTATCTTTTTAATATGTACCAATCAAGAATCTTCAAATTACAAACGCTTATCCATTTGTTTAACCATCTTATCTTTCCATTCTCTAAAATCTCCGGCTAATATATGTTTTCTGGCTTCTCTAACCAACCACATATAAAACCCTAAATTGTGAATTGAAGCTATCTGCTTTCCTAAATACTCATTAGCTGCAAATAGATGGCGTAAATATGCCTTACTATATTCGGTATCAACAAAAGTGATACCCATTTCATCAATAGGAGAAAAATCATCCTCCCATTTTTTATTCTTAATATTTATTGTGCCATGAGCTGTAAAAAGCATTCCGTTTCTAGCATTCCTTGTTGGCATAACACAGTCAAACATATCAATACCTAATGCAATATTCTCTAGAATATTAATTGGTGTTCCAACTCCCATTAAATAACGTGGTTTATCTTCTGGAAGTATTTCACAAACCACATCAGTCATAGCATACATTTCTTCTGCTGGTTCACCAACTGACAATCCACCAATAGCATTTCCTACAGCTCCTGCATTTGCAATATATTCCGCAGACTGTTGCCTTAAATCCTTATATGTACTCCCTTGCACGATCGGAAAAAATGCTTGGCTATAACCATATTTAAACGGAACCTTTTCTAGATGTTTTATACATCTATCCAGCCAGCGATGCGTCATATGCATCGATCTCTTAGCATAGCTATAGTCACAAGGATATGGAGTACATTCGTCAAAAGCCATAATAATATCAGCTCCAATGGTACGCTGAATTTCCATAACATTTTCCGGAGTGAATGTATGAAAACTACCATCTATATGACTCTTGAACTTCACTCCTTCTTCTTTAATCTTTCTTGTACCAGAAAGCGAATAAACTTGATACCCACCTGAATCAGTTAGAATGTTTCTATCCCAATTCATGAATTTATGTAATCCACCAGCGGCTTCTAAAATTGGAGTCTTTGGTCTAAGATAAAGATGATAGGTATTCCCTAAAATAATATCGGGATTTATATCATCCCTTAGTTCGCGTTGGTGAACACCTTTTACAGAGGCTACTGTTCCTACTGGCATAAAAATAGGAGTCTCAATTTTACCATGATCTGTGGTAATTGTTCCTGCTCTTGCTTTACTTTGATTATCTTTTCCTTTTAGCTCAAAAATCATACAATATGTACATCAGTTGGCAAAGATAATTAACTAATCATTCTACCAATTATAATTGTGCTTAAATTAACTTATCAACAAAAGAGATACCTTATTAACATTACTAAAACCTTTAAGTAAAATAGCTTGTTTTTCTTTTTAAAAACTTATTTAAAAACTTATTTTTGCGCCTTTCAATACAACTAAATTAACATGTCTAACATCCAACAATTAAAAGACTTAACTACTCAAGTTCGTAGAGACATTTTACGAATGGTTCATAAGGTTAATTCTGGTCACCCTGGAGGTTCTTTGGGTTGCACCGAATTTTTTGTAGCACTTTACAATGAAATCATGGATCGAAACGAAGGTTTCGACATGGATGGAATTGGTGAAGATCTTTTCTTCTTATCTAATGGTCACATTTCACCTGTCTATTACAGTGTACTTGCCAGAGCAGGATATTTCCCTGTTGAAGAATTAAATACATTCAGATTGATTGACTCTCGTTTACAAGGGCACCCAACAACTCATGAAGGTTTACCTGGAGTTAGAATTGCATCTGGTTCTTTAGGGCAAGGAATGTCAGTAGCCCTAGGAGCAGCTGAAGCTAAAAAGTTAAATGGTGACAACCATTTAGTATATAGTTTGCATGGTGATGGTGAATTGCAAGAAGGACAGAACTGGGAAGCGATCATGTATGCATCAGCTAAAAAAATTGATAATTTAATTGCTACAGTTGATCTTAACGGAAAGCAAATTGACGGTGAGACTGATGATGTATTAGCAATGGGTGATGTTAAGGCAAAATTTGAAGCTTTTGATTGGGAAGTTGTTGAAATCAAAGAGGGAAATAACATTGAATCTATTTTAAGTGGGATGGCTGAGGCAAAAGCTAAATCAGGAAAAGGGAAACCAGTTTGTGTGCTTCTAGAAACCGAAATGGGTAACGGAGTTGATTTTATGATGTATACTCATGCATGGCATGGTAAAGCACCAAATGACGATCAATTAGCATCTGCTTTAGAACAAAACCCAGAAACTTTAGGTGATTACTAATTCAACAAAAACTAGAATGAAAACTTACACTTATACTGAAAAAAAAGATACACGCTCTGGTTTTGGAGCTGGTTTAGCTGAATTAGGAAGAACTAATCCTAATGTAGTTGCACTTTGTGCAGATCTTGTTGGTTCTTTAAAGATGAATGAATTTATTGACGAAAACCCTGATAGATTCTTTCAAGTAGGAATTGCCGAAGCTAACATGATGGGAATTGCAGCAGGATTAACGGTTGGTGGAAAAATACCTTTTACAGGAACTTTTGCTAACTTTTCTACTGGTCGTGTTTATGATCAAATTCGCCAATCTATTGCATATTCTGGAAAGAATGTAAAAATATGTGCTTCGCATGCTGGTTTAACGCTTGGGGAGGATGGAGCAACACATCAAATTTTAGAAGATATAGGATTAATGAAAATGTTACCAGGAATGGTAGTAATTAATCCTTGTGATTACAATCAAACCAAAGCAGCAACTATTGCTATTGCTGAACACAACGGTCCAGTATATTTACGTTTTGGTCGTCCTTCTGTGCCTATTTTTACTCCAGCAGATCAAAAGTTTGAAATTGGTAAGGCAATTCAATTAACTGAAGGTACTGATGTTACAATTGTAGCCACTGGACACTTAGTTTGGGAAGCCCTAGAAGCATCAAAAGCATTACATGAAGAAGGGATTTCTGCAGAAGTGATTAACATACACACTATCAAACCTCTCGATGAGGAAGCTATTCTAAAATCTGTTGCTAAAACTGGTTGTGTTGTAACTGCAGAAGAACATAACTATTTAGGTGGTTTAGGTGAAAGCGTTTCAAGAGTGCTTGCCTTAAACAATCCAACACCTCAAGAATTTGTTGCTACAAACGATACTTTTGGTGAGTCTGGAACTCCTGCGCAATTAATGGAGAAATATGGTCTGGACAGTAAAACTATTGTGGCCAAAGCTAAGGTAGTGATTACCAGAAAATAAAAGATATTATAATTCTTATTAGAAGGTTCTTTTCACCAGAAAGGAACCTTTTTTATTTTGATTTTGTTAACATAAAGAAATAATAATTGTTTGGCAGCGTTTTTGATACATAAACATTCAAATCTTAAAACGAATATTATGAAGAGACTTTTTTTATTTGTATTACTAGCAACCACTTGTACTTTTACATTTGCGCAATCCGGAACCTCTTGGGGAATTAAAGCAGGTTTAAACTACAATGCAAATGGAGACTATTTTGAATCTATTGGAGATACAGCAGAGAATCCAGATAGAAATATTGGATACCATGTTGGTTTCTTTGGGAAGCTTGGTAATGATCTTTATTTTAGACCAGAACTGGTTTATACTTCAACCAAGAGTGATTATGACAGCGGTGACTTTGATATGAAAAAAATTGACGCTCCTCTTTTAGTAGGTGTTAAAGTTCTTGGTCCTGTAAGCATTTTTGGAGGTCCAGCACTTCAGTATATCTTAGACTCTGATGGTGGATTTGATGGCATATCTATAGACCGAGTTGAAAATGATTTTTCTGTTGGAATCAACTTTGGAGCAGCTATTAATTTTAACAAATTTGCAATTGATATTAGATATGAAAGAGGTTTAAGTGATAACGAAGCTTCTTTCTTAGATAATAACGGAATTAATATTGATAATAGATTAGATACGCGACCAGATCAGCTAATTCTTAGTTTATCTTTAGCACTATAAACCTTATTTGATAATAGCTTAATAAAAAAAGGGACGTTTAAATAAACGTCCCTTTTTTTATTATATAACTTTTAAGCTTTCAACTAACCTTCATTATAATTAGTTGTTACAGCTTCGTCCAGGTAGTCATCAACATTATTATTATCAGCATCAACAATAGTTACAGTGTTAATCGTAATCATACCATTTTCCTCACTTCTACTAATTTCAAATTCCTTGGCTCCAAACAGTGGATCTGGATCACCATCATTAATTACATATTCATTTGGCACTAATTCATCTCTGGTAAGTACTCCATCTCCATCGTCATCAAAATCTAAATAATTTGGAATAGTATCACCATCAGTATCTTCATCAAATAAGTCTAAATTAGTATTTAAATCTTCATAGAACGATGGTAATCCATCTGCATCATGGTCATTTCTTTCAGTTTGATATAATTCAAATTTAAAAACCAAACAAGAATAGGGAGAAATACTATTTGGTCCCGAGGAAAAATATGCCAAACCAGAAGGAAGGAACATAACTCCTAGTCCTGGATTATTATAAGTAACGGTACCATCATTATTTTCTACAAATGAATCTGCAGCGTTAAATTGTGGTATAACTCGATTCCAACCTGGTATTAAATCAACTAAATCAAGATCAGCTGGAGTTGCAGTACTGTCAAATATTTCCCCATCCAATAATGTTCCTTCATAATTCAATCTAATCTTATCGACAAAAGTTGGTGCTTCTCCCAAACCTTGATTAATTCTCAAAACATAGTATTCGTAAGATACATCAAGAAATTCTGTGGTTTTGCTCTCTACTGCATCCGCAAGCAAAGTATGATCTGTTGGTGCTTGTGTTTCACCTTCAGCCAACTTAGTAATAACCAAATCATAAATAGTTGGTGATGGATTATTGGCAATCTCTGTAGAATTGTAATAGTGTTCAGAAAGATAGGTTAACAAAGTATCTTTATCTGCCACTTGCTGTTCTGCCCTATCTCTTTCATCTTCACCTGGAACAAAGACATCATCATCACTTTTACAAGAGGCTAATGTTAAAATAATCCCTAAAAGAAGTAATAACGAATATTTAATTTTCATAAGCGTATTTTTTTCGGTCTGCAAGATACAATTTTATAATATTTTTGCATTACAGTATTAACGTTGTTTTTACAATTTTATGCGTATAGACAAATACCTTTGGTGTACCAGATATTATAAGACCAGAAACATTGCAACAACCGCTTGTAAAAAGGGGCAAGTAAAAGTAAATGATCAGGTTGTAAAACCTAGTAGGGAAGTTTACCCGACTGATGTTATTGAGCTGCGTAAGAACCAAATTAATTATAAACTAGTTGTTAATGATATTCCACCTAATAGAGTTGGTGCAAAACTAGTTGACATCTATAGAACAGATGTTACTCCTAAGGAAGAATTTAAAACGCAAGAAATATTAAAATACAGTAAAGATTATTATAGAAAAAAAGGTACTGGAAGACCAACAAAAAAAGACAGAAGAGATATTGAAGATTTTTATGACGAAAATGATTAATTTTACTGCAATAATTATATTAAAATGACTATTCAGAATAACATTATTTTATCGCATAAAGAGATTGAAAACAAGATAAGACGTATTGCTTATCAGATATATGAAAATAATGTTGACGAAAGTCAAATCATACTGGCTGGAATTGACAAAAATGGCTATGTTTTGGCTCGCAAGCTTAAATCTGTTTTGTCAAAAATATCTAGTATTGAACCTATACTCTGTAAGGTAACCATTGACAAAAAAAATCCAAGAAATTATGTTAACACTTCATTGAAAGTAGAAGAATATATCAATCAATCTGTTGTACTAATAGATGATGTTCTTAACTCTGGCACGACTTTAATATATGGTGTAAGGCATTTTTTAGATGTTCCGCTAAAGCAGTTTAAGACTGCGGTTTTAGTAAATAGAAATCACAAGAAGTATCCGGTAAAAGCAGACTTTAAAGGAATCTCGCTATCTACATCTTTGAATGAGCATATAGATGTAAAATTAGAAGGAAAATCTTTTGAAGCCGTACTAGTATAGTTTTAGTATAATTTGTTCAATTATTTGATCTATTTCAAGATTATCAGTACCTACCACAAAATCAGCTTGATTATAAAATTGAGAACGCTCAAATAAATGCTTTCCAATAAACTCAATTATATCTTCCTTTGTATTCAAATGTGCAATTAGTGGTCGCTTTGATTTTTCTCCTTCCACTCTTTTAATAATTGAATTAATAGAAGCTTTTAAGTAAACAGAAATAGTATTGCCATTTTTTAAGATGCTCTCTAAATTATTACCATAACAAGGAGTACCTCCTCCTAAGGCAAGCACAATGTTTTCTTCTGTTTCAAGTAACTTAATAAGGTATCTGGTTTCTAATTTTCTAAAATAAATCTCTCCCTTGTCAGAAAATATTTGCTTTACAGTTAATCCTTCTTGAATTTCAATATAATCATCAAGATCTAAGAATTCAAAATCAAGCTTTTTAGCCAAAAAATTTCCAATAGTTGACTTTCCAGAAGCCATATAACCCATTAAAACTATAACCATTATTCAGGTTTAAATTTGATAGTAAATCAATAGTGATTTTGCATCACAAAAAAACAAAAAAATATGCATAAAAAGTATTGTATTATAAATTAAACATTTTATATTTGCACCCTCATTAGAGAAATCTAAGGGACCGGTTAGCTCAGTTGGTAGAGCATCTCCCTTTTAAGGAGAGGGTCCTGGGTTCGAGCCCCAGACCGGTCACAAAAAAAGTTAAGCCTGTTGCTTAACTTTTTTTATTTTTGAACACTTCATTTTGCGCACGTGGCGGAATTGGTAGACGCGCTAGGTTGAGGGCCTAGTGACCATATAGGTCGTGGAAGTTCGAGTCTTCTCGTGCGCACTTTAAGTTAATTTTAGCATCTTATTTTAAATCTATTCATTAATTATTTGTAATTTTGTTTAATGTATATACCATTACAATGAACAATATTAAAACCAATTTTAGTATTAAAGACCTCGAAAACCTAACAGGAATCAAGGCCCACACTATAAGAATTTGGGAAAAAAGATATAATCTACTAGAGCCAAATCGATCAGACACAAACATTAGAAATTATAGTCTTGCGAGTCTTCAAAAGTTGCTAAATGTTGTTTTTTTGAATACTAACGGGTTGAAAATATCTAAGATAGCAGATTTAAAACCGAATGATATCCCAGTTTTAGTTAGAGAGATTGCTTCAAAAGGATCTCAAAAGCATCATGCCCTAAATGCTTTTAAGATGTCTATGTTAAACTTTGATCAAACACTATTTTACTCTACTTACAATAATTTGCTTCAGGAAAATACGTTTAAAGAAATTTTCTATGAGATTTTCATCCCTCTGCTTAATGAGATTGGTATACTGTGGCAAACAGACACTATAAATCCTGCACATGAGCATTTTATCACGACTTTAATAAAACAAAAAGTACTTATTAATATAGAAAAAGTTCAGACCCTTGAACCAGCAAGAAGAGATAAGGTATATGTCCTTTTTCTTCCTATGCATGAGATACATGATATAGGTTTATTATTTGTTAATTATGAGATAGTATGTGCTGGATATCAATCAATTTTTCTTGGCCAGAGCGTGCCAATAAATAGTTTAGTCAGCATTACAAAACATTATGATAAAATTGTCTTTGGAAGTTATTTTACAGTAAAACCAGAAATAGAAAATTTAGATACTTACCTTCAAATATTTTATGAAAACATTTTAAAAGATACAGATAATAAAATGTTTATAATGGGTTACCGCGCTAAAGATATTTCAAATAATCCAGCTAAGAATAAAATAAAAGTTTTCGACTCTATAGAGAAATTTGTTAAAGAAATATAAAATTTTACAAAACACTTTATTTTGTTTAGCTTTTATTTATATTTGTTAAACACATGAGTCGTTCGATACACATAATTGGTTCTGGGTTTTCTTCGCTTGCTGCTTCTTGCTACTTAGCTGATCAAGGTTATGAGGTTACCATTTTTGAAAAAAGCAACCGCTTGGGTGGTCGAGCCAGACAATTAAAAAGAGAGGGATTTACTTTCGATATGGGTCCAACTTGGTATTGGATGCCCGATGTTTTTGAGCGTTTTTTCAATGACTTTGGTAAAAATTCTTCAGACTATTACAAATTAGAAAAGTTAAGTCCAGCTTACAGTGTTTACTTTGATAGAAATCAAGTAATTACAATAGAAGACAGTCTAGATAAAATCTGTAATGTTTTTGAACAAATAGAAGAAGGAAGCTCAAAACAGCTTGTAAAATTCATTAATAAAGCTCGGGACAACTATAATGTAGCAATAACGGATCTTGTCTATAAACCAGGTATGTCAATTACTGAGTTAATAAATTCAAAAACCATTTCTAGACTTGATCAATTTTTTAGCACAATCAAGAAAGATGTACGAAAAAAATTTAAAAATAATCGTTTAGCACAAATCCTCGAATTTCCCGTACTCTTTCTTGGTGCTAAACCTTCTAATACCCCATCATTTTACAGTTTTATGAATTATGCCGATTTTGGTCTAGGGACTTTTCATCCAAAAAAAGGTATGTATGAAGTTGTAAGTGCTATGGAAAAATTAGCGATTGATCTTGGTGTAAAAATTAAGACTAATGAAAATGTTGAGAAAATAATAATTGAAAAAGGAAAGGCAACAGGAATTGCAGCGAATGGAATCACACACAAGTGTGATGCAGTTTTAAGTGGAGCAGATTATTATCACACGGAAACATTGCTTGAAAAAGAATTTAGACAATATTCTGAAAATTATTGGAGTAAAAAAACTTTTGCTCCTTCTGCTCTACTTTTTTACGTTGCATTTAGTAAAAAACTCGACAATGTAAATCATCATACATTATTCTTTGATACTGACTTTGATGCACATGCAAATGCTATATATGATAACCCTAGTTGGCCAGAAAAACCACTTTTCTATGCGAGTTTTCCGAGTATAACAGATAATTATTTTGCCCCTGAAGGTAAAGAGGCTGGTACTTTTTTAATTCCGTTGGCTCCTGGAATTGAAGATACGCCTGCTATTCGGGAAACCTATTTTCAGAAAATAATTGATCGATTTGAATACTTAACCAATCAAAATATTTCTGATCATATCATTTTCAGAGAATCGTTTTGTATTAACGATTTTGTGAAAGATTATAACTCGTATAAAGGAAATGCATACGGACTTGCCAACACCCTATTACAAACAGCCTTTTTAAGACCAAAATTAAAAAGTAAAAAAGTAGAAAACCTCTTCTTTACAGGACAACTAACGGTTCCAGGACCTGGTGTACCGCCAGCGTTGATATCAGGAAAATTGGCGGCTGGATTAATTGCAGAATAATTTTAGTGACTTAGAAAATAAAAAAAAAGAACTATATTACATAAAATAATGAAAGAGCTATTTGATATAACGTCATACAAAACCAGTAAACTTGTAACCAAAACATACAGTACTTCGTTTTCTTTGGCTACCAAAATGTTGTCTGTTAAAATTAGACAGCACATTTACAATATTTATGGATTTGTTCGATTAGCTGACGAAATAGTGGATTCCTTCCATGATTACAAAAAAGAAGAACTCTTTAAAAAGTTTGAAGAAGATCTTAATCATGCTTTGGAGCATAAAATAAGTCTCAATCCAGTTTTGAATTCTTTTCAAGAAACCTTTCACAAATTTGATATTGACAGATCACTTGTTGAGGCTTTTATGAACTCTATGCGGATGGACTTATATAAAAATAAATATAGAACAAGAGAGGAATATATCGCTTACATTTACGGTTCTGCAGATGTTGTTGGGTTAATGTGCTTAAAGGTTTTTGTTAATGGGGATGAAAAAAAGTATTACGAGTTAATGCAAATGGCTATGGCCTTAGGTTCAGCTTTTCAAAAGGTAAATTTCTTAAGAGATTTAAAAGCTGACCATGACGAGCTTAATAGGACTTATTTCCCCGATACCGATTTGAACAACTTAGATGAGACATCAAAGCAACAAATTATAAACGATATCGAAGAAGATTTTGCCGAAGGTTTAAAGGGAATTAAACGTTTACCTATTGAAGCTAAGTTTGGTGTTTTTATGGCTTACAGATACTACAGACAATTATTAAAGAAACTGAAAAGAACACCTGCCTTAGAAATTAAAAATTCTAGAATACGAGTTCCTAATTATAAAAAAGTTGAGCTCCTAACTAGAAGCTATGTTAAGTATCAATTAAATTTATTGTAACCGTTATGAACATATTTTTATGGATCGGCGTTTTTTTAAGTACATTCTTCATTATGGAATTTATGGCTTGGTTTACTCATAAATATATAATGCACGGTTTTTTATGGTCCTTACATAAAGATCATCATAAGAAGGATCATGATAGTTGGTTTGAGCGCAATGACTTTTTCTTTATATTTTATGCAGTTGTAAGCATTAGCTGTTTATATTTATGGAGTTATGAAGGTTTTTTGTTTGGATTACCAATTGGTTTAGGTATTTTTTCTTACGGAGTAGCCTATTTTATTGTTCATGATATTTTTATTCATCAAAGATTTAAACTTTTTAGGAACGCAAATAATTGGTATGCAAAAGGAGTAAGAAGAGCTCACAAAATACACCATAAGCATGTTGGTAAAGACAAAGGAGAAAACTTTGGAATGCTTATCGTACCTTTTAAATACTTTAAGATCAAAACTTAAGTGAACTATTTGTATCTACTGCTAAATATTGGCTCAATTGCAATTCCATTTGCTTTTAGTTTTCACCCTAAATTAAAATTTTATAAACACTGGAAATCTAGTTTAATCGCAATATTAATTTCTGCAACTATTTTTATTGTTTGGGATGTCTTATTCACAAAAAATGGAGTTTGGGGATTTAACGAAACGTATTTATTGGGAATAAACATAATTAACCTTCCTATTGAAGAGTGGCTCTTTTTTTTGTGTATACCATATGCGTGTATCTTTACTCATTATTCACTTATAGTTTGTTATCCTAACCTTGGTCTAAACAAGAATATCACACGTTATGTTGCAATTGCTTTAATTATATTTTTTCTCATAGTTGCAGTTTTTAACATTGATAAAAACTACACTTTCATCAACTTTGCTGTGGCTGGAATAATATTGACTTTAGTTTTATTATCAAACAAAAAGTTACTTCAGCAGTACTTCTTAACCTATTTGGTAATATTTATTCCATTCCTTCTTGTAAACGGAATTTTAACAGGTAGTTTTATTGAAAATGAAGTAGTATGGTACAATAACTCTGAAAACTTAGGAATGCGCATTTTCACTATCCCAATAGAAGATGCTGTATATGCCTTTAGTTTGATATTAATTCCGCTATCAATTATGAAAAAAATTGAATCACCGGATATTAAGGGTTTGGAGATTATTTAAGTAGGTCATCAATTAATTTTCTAACCTTATTACTATTCCAATTAGCTGCTCCAGTCTTATCAATAACAATTTTTCCTTGTTCATCTATCAAAAATGTTCTTGGTATTGATGAAATATTTAAACCTTTAGGATAACTCTCTAAAGGATGATAACTATTTAGGTCATACCCTTTCTTATCAAAATATGAAGAAACCTTATTTAAACTTTCTCCAGAAACTAGAACTATTTTAATTCTATTTCCATACTCTTTAGATAATTCTTGGATATGAGGTAATTCAGCTATACATGGTGGACACCATGTTGCCCAAAAATTTAATAAAACCACCTCTCCTTCAAGATCCTTAAAGTTAATTTGCTCGCCATTTAGACCTTCCAATCTCCAACTCGAATATTCAAAAACACTTCGCTTTCCTTCATCAATTATTAAAGGACCAAATACAGCAATAACCTTATTTAATGCAACTTGAATAGGCTTTCTGGTTTGTGGAATAATCAATAGAGCAATAACTACGAAAAAGATAATATTGCTCGCTTTGGGCTTTCTAAGTTTCATGTAGTATTATTCCTTACCACAGAGAATTTCTATAGCTTCCCTCATGGTGATTCGAACGCCATCAAAAAATGCAATCACAAATACGTCTCGAATTCCTTGATCAAAAACACTTAAACGTATTACTTCAGTTTCATTAAGAGTTTTATAATCTCCTAATCTAAATTTAACGAGTTCATCTTCCATAACTTGCTCAACTTCTCCCACATCTTTAAGGAAGTCAAAATACTTCAAAGTAGGCGATTTACGATAAGCACCAACTTGCACCTTAAATCGTAGGCCTTGTACTTCTATTTTCCCGTCGCGCTTTAATGAAGCAAAATATGCAGGAATATCTTCAAGATCTTCAAAGCAATAGACAACTTCCTCTTCTTCTGGACAACCTTGTAGTGTTCCCTTTTCATCTGGACAATCATCTACATTATCAGCATATCCATCTCCATCTGTATCAGGACAACCACTATATTTCTCAAGACCTGGTATTTCTGGACATAAGTCATCCTTATCTGCTATACCATCATTATCAGTATCTGGACATCCTGCAAGTGTTTCTAATCCTGGTATATCTGGACACACATCAAATTCATCTAAAACTCCATCTCCATCTCTATCTTTTTCCTCTTCCTCAACTTCATCTTCTTTAACTTTTAAATGGAATATTACACCTAAACTATGCTGCCAATGCTTAGATAAATAATCTTGGAATGAATGTTTATATGTAGTCTGAAGATTTAATCCAAAGCTATCATCAAACCAATATTTAGCTCCTACAGCTCCATTAAGAGTTCCAGCACCAATCAATTTGTTTCCTTGAATTTTTGAAGAATCAAAATGTCCTTCTTCAACCCAAGTATATCCTCCACCAATAGCAATGAATGGTTTAAGTTTTGTAGATGTAAAATAATAATTGAACATCCCATCAAGTCCTAAATACCTCAAATTATCTGGTCGTTCTCCTGTTGGTGTCCCTAACTCTTTTAGCTTCTTTATTTGATTAAACGATACTGATCCACTTAGAGAAAGTCTTTCTGAAAAATACTTATATGCTGTAAACTTTGGTAGTCCAATATTCCAATGATCAGTTAAGTTGAAGAACTCATCGAAATAAGGTCCTTGAGGCAAATCTTCTCCCACAGGATAAAAATCAATAGCATTAAACTCTAACCCAAAAATCCAAGGCTTATTATCATCTTGTGAATAAGAGTAATTAAAAGTAATTAAAAGTAAAATAAAGACTATCCAATTGTAATTTTTCTTCATGAGGTAGAGTCGATTAATAAATATAGTTCAATATAATAAAATCTATTCAGCAGAACTCAATAAAGTATCATTTCTACTAAAAAAGCATGATTCCAATATTGAAACCATGCTTCTAATCTCACCAAATAAATGTTACATATTATTTATCTTGTAACGGTTCCTGTAAGCGACGCAACAGGACCTGTCCCCATATTTATTGCAGTATGGTTCATAGCATTAGCGGGAACCATATGCGCTAAAGGTTTTAGTGTAAACGGATTTGGACTATTATCTGGGACAGGCTCAACAGAAATAACTATGGTCATCCCTTTTAAATCTGTTGGAAACGTCAAACCTGCAGGTGCATTTTGTAGAAAATCTTCACCAGGATAATTAGGACCATTATTTGCATCTCCTTTAAACATAGACGTTGCAGCATTATCATCAGCTACATTACCAGACAAGAACGTACCTGTAGTTACTGGTGTACCATCTATTACTGCCCAACCTTCATACTTCCATCCATCTGTAAGTGTTGGCAAATTTAATCCCGCCACAGCACTTCCGCTAGAGTTATCTAAAAACCAAACTCCGCTCTCTTCATTAGTGTCGTCTGTATCAGTTGGAGTTGCTAAGATGTAAGTTCCTGAAGATGCTGAAAAGTCCCCTACAATCCCAATAGAGTTCACACTTGCCGAACTTCCTGAAAAATTACCTGCTAATATTTTAGTTGCAGCTGGAGCAGGATCTGGATCAACAGCTGGTTCTATAGACAGCACAAATGTAGTTGCTCTACTTAACTGTTCTGCATCAACTGTAAATGATTGTGGGAAAGTTACACTTGAAAAAGTTCCGGTTGACACTGGAGCACCATCAACTATTATCCACCCCTCATACACATAGTCATCACCTAACGCTTCTAAACCGGCTAAATCAAGAGTTAAATTTGCTGTGGTTGGTGTATTATCATCGTCGTCATTACTGCATGAGTACACAAAAGTACTTAAGGTTAGTACTGTTAAAAACATTTTTCTAATCATCGCTTATTTTTTTAAAAGTTATTATACTTCAAAAGTATTAAGCGTAATTATGGTAAAATGTTAGCTAGCTAACACTAAGCAATTTTTTTATAAATTCTGATTTGTTTTCTCTGAAAATCTAACAGGTTATTCTCTTTTAATTCGTTCATTAGTAAATTCAAAGTAGGTCGTGAAATACCAATAAGAGAAGCAATATCTTTTTGTGTATAAGGGTGATTTATAATATGGTCACCAGTTTCTGAACAATTATAACCATAATCGACACAAAGTTCATCTAAAAACTCATTAAGGCGGGTTTTGGCATCCTTAAATAGTAACAATTGTAACCGTCGTTCCAATTTTTGAAGCTTAAACCCAATGAACTTGTAAATTCTAAAGCTGAAATTTTGATTATCACGCATTAAATCGTGCATTGTATCTACTCCAACTGGACAAATAGAAGTGGCGTTATCTACAGATTGAGCAAATTCATCTCTCGTTCTTTCACCTAAAATTGCTTTTTCTCCAAAAAGTTCTCCTTTCGATAAGATTGCTTTTACAATTTCATCTCCGTTCTCGTTATAATACCCAATCTTAACTTTACCTTTTTCGATTAGGTAAATTTTATTTGAAGCATCTTCCTGAAAATAGATATAATCACTCTTTCTATAGGCTGAAAAATCGTGTGTTTTCTTATACTGCTTGAACTTATGAGGGCATAAAATTTTAAATAGATTTACGTCCTCAAAAAACCAAATTGATTTCATAACCTAACATATTTGATTAAAAAGTCGAACTTACCCAGTCAAAGCTTACAATAATCCATAAAAAAACTCCCAACAAAAGTGTTGAGAGTTTATTTTTTAAATTTAATAGTTTCTAACTATGCATTTTGTTTCTTAATCAAATTTAAGGCTGATCCTTCATTGAACCACTCAATTTGACCCTCATTATAAGTATGGTTAGCTAAAATTATATCTTTAGAACCATTGGCATGAACCACTTCAATGGTTAAAGGTTTTCCTGTAGCAAATTGATCTAGATCTAAGAAATTAAAAGTATCATCTTCTTGTATTAAATCGTAATCATTCTCGTTAGCAAATGTCAAACCTAACATACCTTGTTTTTTAAGGTTTGTTTCATGAATACGAGCAAAAGACTTTACTAACACTGCTGCCACTCCTAAATGACGTGGTTGCATTGCTGCATGCTCACGAGAAGATCCTTCACCGTAATTGTGATCCCCAACAACAATCGATGAAACACCAGCTGCTTTATATTCTCGTTGTACTTTTGGAACGGCGTCGTGTTCTCCCGTTAATTGATTCTTCACAAAGTTGGTTTGCTTGTTAAATGCATTTACTGCTCCAATTAACGTGTTGTTGGCAATATTGTCTAAGTGACCTCTATAACGTAACCATGGTCCAGCCATCGAAATATGATCTGTTGTACATTTCCCAAAAGCTTTTATTAATAATTTAGCTCCTGTTAGGTTTTCACCAATTGGAACAAAAGGAGTAAGTAATTGTAATCTTTCAGATGCAGGATCTACGTTTACTTCTATTCCACTTCCATCTTCTTCTGGAGCTAAGTAACCATTATCCTTTACTTCAAATCCCTTTGGTGGTAATTCCCATCCCGTAGGTTCATCTAGCATCACTTCTTCTCCATCCTTGTTAATTAAAGTGTCAGTTAATGGATTGAAATCTAATCGCCCTGAAATTGCAATTGCAGCAACCAACTCTGGTGAGGCGACAAAAGCATGAGTATTAGGATTTCCATCTGCTCTTTTAGCAAAATTTCTATTAAATGAATGCACAATAGAATTTTTTGGAGCATTTTTTGGATCTTCATAACGTGCCCATTGACCGATACAAGGTCCACAAGCATTTGTAAATATTTTAGCATCCAATTTTTCAAAAATATTTAAAATCCCGTCTCTTTCTGCTGTATAACGCACTTGCTCCGAACCTGGATTGATACCAAATTCAGCCTTGGTTTCTAATCCTTTATCTAAGGCTTGTTGCGCAATAGATGAAGCTCTTGATAAATCTTCATAAGAAGAATTTGTACATGAACCGATCAATCCCCATTCTACTTTTAATGGCCAATCATTCTCAGTAGCCTTTTTTGTCATATCTTTTCCTACTTCGGTAGATAGGTCTGGAGTAAAAGGTCCGTTTAATAAAGGTCCTAATTCAGAAAGATTAATATCAATTACCTGATCAAAATATTTCTCTGGATTGTCATATACTTCAGGATCTGCTGTTAAATATTCTTTTACTTGGTTTGCTGCTTCTGCAACATCAGATCTGTCTGTAGCTCTTAAGTAGCGTTCCATTGTTTCATCATAACCAAAGGTAGATGTCGTTGCGCCAATTTCAGCTCCCATATTACATATCGTTCCTTTTCCAGTACAAGACATTGCAGTAGCTCCAGGCCCGAAATATTCAACAATAGCACCTGTTCCTCCTTTTACTGTTAAGATTTCTGCAACTTTTAAAATAACATCTTTTGGAGCAGTCCACCCAGAAAGTTTTCCTGTTAAACGAACACCTATTAATTTAGGGAACTTCAATTCCCAAGGCATTCCAGCCATTACGTCTACAGCATCTGCACCACCAACACCAATTGCAACCATTCCTAGACCTCCTGCATTTACCGTATGCGAATCGGTTCCAATCATCATCCCTCCTGGAAAAGCATAATTCTCCAATACTACTTGATGAATAATTCCTGCTCCTGGTTTCCAGAAACCAATACCGTATTTGTTAGAAACAGACTCTAAGAAATTAAAAACCTCATTACTTGTATTTAATGCTGACTGCAAATCTTTATCAGCTCCAACTTTAGCTTGAATTAAATGATCACAATGCACAGTTGTTGGTACCGCAACTTTTTTCTTTCCAGCTTGCATAAACTGTAATAAGGCCATTTGTGCAGTGGCATCTTGACAAGCAATTCTGTCTGGAGCAAAATCGACATAATCTTTACCTCTCTCAAAAGCTTTGGTTGCTTCTCCATCCCAAAGGTGGTTATACAATATCTTTTCTGAAAGTGTTAATGGTTTTCCAACAACTTCTCGCGCTTTATCAACACGTTCAGTCATTTGGGAATACACTTTTTTTATCATGTCTATATCAAACGCCATAGGTATTTTTAATTAAATTTTGTACTTAGTTTTTTGAGTCTCGCAAAAGTACAAAAATTTAAAATATTTTAAAGTATGCACAATGAAATACAATAAAAACTAAATATTTTTCAACAAAGCATGCTTTTATTGATGATTTTTTATTAAATCACCAATTTTAATATTGAAAAACTAATAAATTAGCAATGCGAAAATTAGAACAAACTGGCAATTATTTGCTCTTCGGTAATTCCTTCGGCTTCTGCCTTGTAATTTTTAATAATTCTGTGCCTAAGTATACTGTTAGCAACAGCTTGAACATTTTCTATATCTGGAGAGAATTTACCATTAATAGCAGCATGTGTTTTAGCCGCCAAAATCAAATTTTGCGAAGCTCTAGGTCCCGCTCCCCAATCAACATATTGCTTAACCAAATCGCTTGCGGATTTACTATCTGGTCTTGTCTTTCCAACCATTCTTACCGCATACTCGATAACATTATCTGCAACAGGAATTCGACGGATTAAATGCTGAAAGTCTATAATTTCCTGAGCAGTGAACAAAGGATTTACGGTTTGCACCTCATCAGTGGTTGTTGTCTTTACAACTTTTACTTCTTCTTCAAAAGATGGATAACCTAAGTTAATCGCAAACATAAAACGGTCTAACTGTGCTTCAGGAAGTGGATATGTTCCCTCCTGCTCAATTGGGTTTTGTGTAGCTAAAACAAAATATGGTAAATCTAATTTGTAGTGATGACCAGCAACTGTAACTGCTCTTTCCTGCATTGCTTCTAACAAAGCCGCCTGAGTTTTAGGAGGTGTTCTGTTAATCTCATCGGCAAGAATAATATTTGCAAATATTGGTCCTTTAATAAACTTAAAATGCCTGTCTTCATCAAGTATCTCACTACCCAAAATATCACTAGGCATAAGATCTGGAGTAAACTGAATTCGTTTAAAATCTAAACCTAAAGCTTGAGCAATAGTATTTACCATTAATGTTTTTGCCAACCCAGGAACTCCAATAAGTAATGAATGTCCTCCAGAAAAAACAGAAATAAGTATTTGATTAACAACTTCCTCTTGACCAACAATAACTTTAGCTATTTCAGATCGTAGGTTTTGATACTTTTTTACAAGTTGTTCGATGGCAGCAACGTCAGACATAGGCTTTTTTAGTTATTATCTTTCTTTAACCAGTTAGCATTAAAGTCACATTCACGATGGTCTCCATTAATTTTAACGTAAGTATCTTTAATGGTTTCTTCTTGCCACTTTCCAATTGCTTGAAGCTGCTTATCGTAAAGTGCTAATTGCTTTATCTTCAAGTAGTCTTTAGCAAAATCTGCTTCGTGCTCTTCTATTCTATCGGTAACTGTAATAATTTTAAACTTAACCGGATTTACAAGATCACTCTCTTGAATCACTCCACTTATCTCATTATTTTCTAGGTTTTGTACCTGTACATAAAGATCTGTATCAATTTTAGTAAGTGGGAAAGTATAGTCGTTTGTTTCAGGGTTTACGAAGCGTCCGCCATCAAACTTTGTTTCTTTTTCGTCACTTACTTCAAGAGCAGCATCGGCAAAACTGATCTCACCAGATTCAATACGTTTCTTAGCATTCTCAAGCTTTTCTTTAGCTTCATTAATTGCTTGATTTGAAATTTGTGGTTTCAATAAAATATGTCGCACATCGTATTCCTGACCTCTTATTTTTTCCAAATAAATTATATGATAACCAAAATCTGTCTTAAAAGGTTCTGAGATCCCCCCTTCCTCAAGAGAGAAAGCTACATCACGAAATTCCTTAACCATCTGTGGACGTTTTCTATGTAAGGTATAAGCACCTCCTTTACTTCTTGAGCCAGTATCTTCAGAATACAATACTGCCTTGGTAGTAAAGCTACTTCCGTTATCAATAATATCAGCCTTAAAACTCTTTAATCTATCAATTACTTTTTGCTCTTCTTCTTCTGATGGTTTTGGTATTACTACTATTTGAGCTAGTCTTAGCTCAGTACCAAACATTGGAAGATCCTCTTTAAGTTCGCTATTATAAAACTGACGAACCTCTTCAGGAGTTACTTCAATCTCTCCCGTAACAGCTTCTTGCATAAGCTGGATCATTTTGTTTCCTTTTTCCAACTCAAACATTTCATCTCTCAGTTCTTGCTCAGAGTTTTTACCGTAAAACTCAACCAGCTTATTTATGTCTCCAATTTGTTGAGAAAATACTTGAACTTTTCTATCAACTACTGATCTAATTTCAGCATCATTAACTTCTAAACTATCTTGTATAGACTGATGCATATATAACTTCTCTTCAAGTAATGATCCAAAGATTTCACATCTTGATCTACCTTCCAGAGACTCTCCAGCAGCTTTAGATTGTTCTATTCTTTTATCAATATCAGAATCAAGTACAACATAATCACCAATAACAGCAGCAACACCATCAAGCTTCATTCGCTTTCCTTGTTCAACCTTTTCTTCAACTACTTTTTCTTCCTTCTTGTCCTCAATAATCTCCTGCCCTACAGAATTATTTGCAGTAAAAAGCATTAATCCTAATGCCAAATATATTCCTCTAGTCAAAAATTTCAAATTGTTTGTTTTTAATTGCATCCTTAGTAATATCCTTTTCCAGTTCTTTTATAAACTCCAGTTTTCGTTTATTTATCACAATTTGTTTAATGGTTGGCATCACAAATTCTAGTGGGGCATTTTCGTTACGCAACAACACATCGTTAACTTGCATCAAATATAAACCTAATGAATCTTTAAGCTGTATAAAATTAGATTTTTTTAACAGTTCTTGTTTGTTTTCTGAATTGATTGCCGGAATCTTTAAAACAGCTTGATTAGCTCTAATCCAAATAGAGTCGTTTAATGAGTATGACCTAAATTGAATTGCAACAGAGTCTAAGATTTTCTTATCCTCATTATCAAAGCGTTTAAAGCGTTCTTCTATTTCTTCCAGATCATCATTGCTCTCACTAACATTTATGTACCTAAACTTTATAAGTTCTTCATTAAGCTTGAAGCTTTCCCTATCTCTTTCATAAACCTCTTGAGCTTCCTCAAAACTAACAACAGTATCAATACTTCTTATTACCAGTGCTTCTAAGTACGCATTGATAAACAATTCTGCCTTGTATTGATCTACAAGACTATTAAATTCATCTTGTTTTTCTTGTGCTAAATTCAACTCTGCGCCATCAATTAACAACTGTTGTGTTGCCCATTGATTTATGAAATTGTTTACTCTAATAATGCTATCTTCCTCAGAAGTACTTTCGTTAACTAAGTCTTCAATATCGCTCTTATAAAGATAGGTGTCATTAACCCTAGCCACTACTTCTCCTTCTGGTGCTCTTTTAAAGAAATCACAAGAAATAAGTGCGAATACAAACAATACGTATATAAAGAGCTTACCTTTCACTACTGATGAGTATGTGTCTTAACCTTTTGAAGAATATTTTGATCAATCGTTACTTCATACTTTTGTCTTAACGAATCAACCCATTTATTCTCGACCTCTACTTGATAATCGCTAATTACTTGACCTCTTGCCTCATCTAAGGTTTTATCAGTTTCTGGAATTACCTTAGCGACCTTAACTATATAAAAAGCGTTGTTAGCTTGATATATTTTTGACAATCCTTCTTTAAACTCAAATCCATCAGGTAAGGCTTGATGATCTTTGTTCATTAAACCTGAAGTAAATATTACTTTTTGAGAATCAGCATTTAATTTCTCCTTAATACTTTCTGCCGTTTCTCCTTTACTCATTAATTTCTTTGCAGATTTTATAGCTTTCTGGTCTGAAGACGTTGCTACTACGGCCTCAACGCGAGGCTCCCATTTGTAATTGTTTTTATTATCATTATAATATTGCTTAATACCAAGTGTATCATTCTTTACTGTATTCCAGATTTTGTCTTCCATTAAATCAAATAACAATAACCCTTCTCGATATTCATTTAAGATATTGGCATAATCTTCATTTACATTCTCAAGGTTTTCTTCATGATAGATCAAAACTTGTCTGTTTAAAAATGCATCTAATGCTTCGGCAACAATTTGATCGAAAGATTTTCCCCTTGATGTTGCTTTTTGTTGTGATCTTAAAAAGGCAACAAAATCGCCATAACGAAGTTGCTTATCTTCAATTTTAGCAAAGTCCCTACCTCTTTCAAAACCTACGGGAATTTTCCAACGTCGATTAAAAAAATCTTCATTAAGAATTGAGGTAAAATACGCTTCCACTCCTTCTGCAACAGAAACTTGATATTGAGTTCTTAACCTGTTTTGCATTGACTCACTAATCAATCTTGATCTTGAATCTTTGCTCACCATATTTTTCAACTCATACTCTAACTCTTCAAAGCTACCAACTGGTTTTTTATTATATAGTTTTGCTATATGCCATCCAAACTCAGTTGGAAAAGGCTCAGAAACATCATTAACATTCTCTAATGCAAAAGCCTCATCTTCAAAATCTTGAGAACTTAATTGTCCTCCTTTAAATGGCTCTAGCTTTCCTCCTTTTTTAGCAGAACTTTTATCATCTGAAAATTGTTTAGCTAGAGATTCAAATTCCTGCCCTTGCTGTAAAAGCTTATATATTTCATTAACGCGTGACTCTGGATCAATTAATGAATCCGTTTGATTATGAGAGATCATAATATGGCCAACAGTAATTTCACCTCTTGATTCTCGCTTATCTAAAACCTTAACAATATGAAAACCAAATTGTGTTCTAAAAGGATCAGACACTTCATTAGCAGGAGTAATAAAAGCAACATTTTCAAATTCATAAACCATTTTAAAACCAGAAAAATATCCTAGGTCTTCAACAAAAACCCTACTTCCATCATGCAGCTCTTCTTGCAATTGACTAAAGTCTTCATTCTTTAATCTTGACTTTAGTTCTTTGAGCTTATTATAAATCGCTGTAGTGTCTGTAACTGAAGGATCTATTCTAAACAAAATATGCTGCGCCTTAACATCACTGGAAATTCTTTGGTAGGCTTCCTTCACCAAAGCATCAGTCACTTCATGGTCTGTGAGGTAATTTTTAGCTAATTGTTTTTTATACCCTTGCAATTCACGCAAGTAACTTGCTTTTTCGTGAAAGCCTAAAGCTCGAGCTTCAGCAAGCTTAAGTTTATAATTAACAAACAGTTTTAGATATTCATCAATATCTTTTTGAGTTTCGTCTTTAACCAAATCTAAGTTCTTATTATAAACTCTTATAAATTCTTTAGCTAAAACTGGTCGATTATCTACTGTAAACAATACATCCTGATCACCAATCTGTGCGATTGCAAAAAAAGAGGAGAGCATTAATGCAACACAGCAATAGATTACGTTTAGTTTCATAGAAAATGGGCTTTTTTTCGGTTCAAGCAAAAATAACACAAATAATAGATATTACAAGTACTTAGCAAACGACTAAGAAGTTATTATAGTGTCTTGGTCTACAATATTTTTGATTCCAAAAAAACTAGACTATCTTTAGTAGCAAAACACTTGGCTTTATAAAATTTTGAGCAGATGAAATATAGTATTGATATCACCATTAATAAGCCCTTAGATGAAGTTATACGAAAGTTAGACAATGTTGATAATATGAAACATTGGCAAATAGGTTTGGTAGCAACCGAACATATTTCAGGAACTCCAGGAGAAGTTGGTGCAAAAATGCGATTGAAATACAAAATGGGTAAACGAGAATTTGACCTTCTTGAGACTATTACCAAAAGAAACTTTCCGCATGAATTTCATGCTACGTATGGCACACCAACAATGAATAGTATTCAAGAAAACTTCTTTGAGGTAACTCCCGATGGCAATACTAAATGGACTTCATCGAGTGAATTTCAACCAGGTAATTTTATGATGAGAGTCATGGCTTTTTTAATGCCTGGAGCTTTTAAGAAACAGTCATACAAGTACATGGAAGATTTTAAGAATTTTGTAGAGCATGGTACTTCGGTGGCACAGAAATAAAAACAGTTCTCTAAAATCATGAAAAAACTTTACCGCAGATCTTTTGTTAAGCAACTCTTTACCGGAGTAGCTGGAACAGTACTACTTTCCTCTTACAAGGATTTAGAATCACAATACTTACAACTGGAGGTGTTAAAAGCAGGTGATGATTCTGAAACTTTTTGGGAAGGAGTAAAAGAGCAATTTAAATTCGCTCCTAAATTGCGATATTTTAATAACGGATCTTTAGGTTCTGCTCCAAAAATAGTTCGAGAGGAAACAAATACATTTAGAGATATTTTAGATAGCTTTCCTTCAAAATATATGTGGGGAGGATGGGAAGATGAAAAGGAAGAAGTACGTGAAAAAGTTGCTAATCTGTTTTCGGTAGATGCAGAAGAAATTGCCATAACCCATAATTCTACTGAAGGCATGAATCTTATAGCCAGAAGTTTTGATCTTAAAGAAGGTGATGAAGTTATCTTGATTGACCATGAACACACAAGTAGTGTTATTCCATGGAAGGTTTGGCAAGAAGCCAAAGGAATTAAGTTAGTAAGACCAGAAATACCTTTGCTTCCAAAATCTGTAGAGGAAATTGTTGAAATATACAGAAACACTATTACTCCTAGAACAAAAGTAATCTCTATGTGTCATGTTATTAATACCAACGGAATGATTCTTCCTGTAAAAGAAGTATCAAAAATGGCACATGAAAGAGGAATATTAGTTGCTGTTGATGGTGCTCAGGCTCCTGGAATGTTTAGCATTGATCTTCACGATTTAGGATGTGATTTTTATACAGCGAGTGCCCATAAATGGTTATTTGCTCCAAAGGGAATTTGCTTATTCTATGCAAAAAAAGATAGTCAAAAACACCTAAAACCATTAGTTGTTTGTAAGGGTCATAAAAACAAAACTATTAGACGATTAGAAAACTACAACACAAGAAACCTTCCTGAATTATTGGGATTAGGAACTGCAGTAGATTTTCAAAATAGTATTGGAAATGAGAAAATATCTCAGCGTTCATACGAATTAAAACACTACTTCAGAAATAAAGTAAAAGACAACCCAAAATTCAAACTAAAAACCCCTGAACATGATGGACTATCTTGTGCAATTCAGACTTTAGAGGTTGTTGGTAAGAATGTACAGGATGTAAAAAATCAATTGTTTGAAAAGTATCATATTGACACAAGACCTATGTCAAGTTTTGGTTTAAATGGCGTTCGTATTTCGTTCGCAATTTTTATCACAAAAAAAGATATAGATTATCTTGTAAATGCTTTAGAAGAAATAGCTAGTTAAAATAATAATAGAGCATAATGCACTTGACAAAAGAAATTAAATTTACTATAGATAAAAGTGTACTCTGTTGGCTGGCTACATCAAGTAAAGGTATTCCAAATGTATCACCTAAAGAGATATTTAACTACTACGGAGATAACAAGATCATTATTGCAAATATTGCTTCACCTCAAACAGTCAAGAATATAAAGCTTAATGAAAATGTTTGTGCAAGTTTTATAGATATTCTTGTTCAAAAAGGATTTCAACTTAAAGGAAAAGCAAGAATAGTTAAAAAGGATGATAAAGAATTCTCAGAAATGGAAAGCGTCTTAACTCAAATGACAGATGGTAAATTTCCTTTTACTAACATCACAGAAATAAGTATAGAACAAGTGAAACCAATTATTGCTCCAAAGTACATCCTTTATCCAGAAACCACGGAAGCGGAACAAATTGAAAGTGCTAAAAAACTGTATGGTTTATAACAAAAAAGGCAGCACGATGTACTGCCTTTTAATATTTTTCATTTCTAATTATCGTCTTGAATAATTAGGCGCTTCTTTAGTAATTGTAACATTATGTGGATGACTTTCACTAATACCTGAAGAAGTTATTTTTACAAATTGCGCATTTTCTTTTAAAGTTTCAATATCTCCAGCACCACAATAACCCATTCCTGCGCGCAAACCTCCTACAAACTGATGAATACTTTCATACAATTCTCCTTTATAAGGTACACGACCAACAATTCCTTCTGGAACCAACTTTTTAATATCGTCTTCTACGTCCTGGAAGTAACGGTCTTTACTACCATGCTTCATAGCTTCCACAGAACCCATTCCTCTGTATGACTTGAACTTACGCCCCTCGTAAATAATCGTTTCACCAGGTGATTCGTTAGTTCCAGCTAATAACGATCCTAACATGACACAATCTGCTCCAGCAGCTACAGCTTTAGGAATATCTCCTGTATAACGAATTCCGCCATCTGCAATTACAGGTACTCCACTTCCTTTAATAGCACTTGCTACCTCCATCACTGCTGACAACTGCGGAAATCCTACTCCTGCGACCACACGTGTTGTACAAATAGAACCAGGACCTATACCAACTTTTACAGCATCAGCACCTGCTTCAACCAAATATTTAGCAGCGGCTCCTGTAGCAATGTTTCCAACAACTACATCTAACTCTGGGAATTTAGACTTAACCTCTTTTAAAACACTTACTACTCCTTGTGTATGCCCATGAGCAGTATCAATAACAATGGCATCTACACCAGCTTTAACTAAGGCTTCAGCTCTTTCAGCAGCATCTCCTGTTACTCCAATTGCAGCTGCTACACGCAACCTTCCGTACTTATCTTTATTGGCAATTGGTTTTTGAGTAAGTTTAGTAATATCTCTAAACGTAATTAATCCAACTAATTTATAGTTGTCATCAACAACAGGTAGTTTTTCAATTTTATTTTCTTGTAATATTCCTTCAGCATCTAGCAGTGAAGTGCCTTCTTTTGCAGTTACCAAATTCTCAGAAGTCATAACCTCAGTTATTGGTCTTTGGTTATTCTTTTCAAAACGAAGATCACGATTGGTAACAATTCCTTTTAATATTCCTTGTTCATCAACCACTGGAATTCCACCAATACTATGCTCTTTCATATTTTGTTTAGCATCTAAAACAATTGCTGTTAACGGCAAAGTAACAGGATCAATGATCATTCCGCTTTCAGCTCTTTTCACCTTTCTTACTTTAGCAGCTTGTTGCTCCGCAGTCATGTTTTTGTGTAATACTCCAATGCCACCTTCTCTAGCCATTGCAATAGCCATTTTACTCTCGGTAACTGTATCCATAGCAGCAGAAATAATAGGAACATTTAAACTAATGTTTCTACTAAATTTACTTTGAATACTAACTTCGCGTGGTAAAACTTGTGAATAAGCTGGAACTAAAAGTACATCGTCGTAAGTAAGACCTTCTCCAACAATTTTGTTTTGATGTGAAATCATTGCAATTAAATTTTAATTGCATGCAAATATACGCTTTTTTAAGTGAATCGAAATATTTATTTTTAACCGAATTCTTTTAATTATGGAAGCCTACGCAAATGCCTTACTTTATGCCATTCCTGGATTTGTTATTTTGATTCTTATCGAGATAGCTTACGGTCATTTTACCAATAAGCAAACACACTCAATAATGGACACTATCTCAAGTTTAAGTTCTGGTGTTACCAACATAATAAAGGACTCTTTAGGATTAGTTGTTGCCCTTATTTCCTATCCTTTTTTATTAAAACACCTAGCGCTTTTTGAGATACAGGCCACATGGTTGGTTTATGTTGTAGCTTTCATAGCTATTGATTTTGCGAGTTACTGGAATCACCGTTTGTGTCATAAAGTGAATTTCTTTTGGAATATTCATGTTATTCATCATAGTAGTGAAGAATTTAATTTGGCTTGTGCTTTGCGACAAACTATTTCAAATATCATTGGGTATTATCCAGTATTCTTAATTCCAGCAGCTATATTAGGAGTACCAAGCGAAGTAATTGGCCTTTTGGCTCCAATTCATTTATTTGCTCAGTTTTGGTATCATACTAAGCACATTGGAAAATTGGGGATTCTTGAGTATATATTTGTAACACCTTCTCAACATAGAGTACATCACGCCATTAATGAAGAATATATAGATAAAAACCTAGCAGCAATATTTTGTGTTTGGGATAGATGGTTTGGAACTTTTCAGGAAGAACTTGATAATGTACCACCTGTTTACGGAGTGTTAAAGCCTGTAAATACTTGGAACCCAATAATCATTAACTTCCAACACTTATGGAGATTGATAAAAGATTCATGGAAAACTAATAGCTATTTGGATAAACTCAGAATTTGGTTCATGCCGACCGGATGGAGACCTAAAGATGTGGCTAAAAAGTATCCAATTCAAACTATTGAAGATCCCTATAATTTTAAAAAGTACGAGCCTGAAACATCAAGTCTAAAAATTAGTTGGTCGTTAATACAACTAGTCGTAACAACAGTTTTAATGTACTTTATGTTTTACAATTATGGCAACTTGACTTCAACGGAGTTATTAATGTACGGTGCGATTGTTTTTATTGGTGTTTTTGGATATACAACCATTATGGATAACAAAATGTATGGTCTTATTTTCGAATTAATCTTTTGTGGCTACGGAATCTATTTAATCCTTAATTCTGGAGATTGGTTTGGGATTAATACATACATAACTTATGGAAGTTATATGATGCTGTTTTACTTTGCAATAACAGTCTTAGGAGCTACTTATTTCAGCTTATTTGAGAGAAGAGAATTAGCTATAGCTTAGGGCAACGCTTGCAGTTAGATTTACCCTTCTTTTTATATTTCTTACAACACTTTTTCTTTTTTTCACCACAACCACCTACGACACATGGTGAAGAAATCATAATACAAGGTACGGCTTGCAACTGAGACATAATTTTATTTTTAATAAATCTAAATAAAAAGCAAAAATAAGTCAAAAAAAAGATTCCCAAAAGGGAATCTTTCTATTAATATGTTAAATTTTTACTCTGGAACATCTGTCGCTTCGGCAATCATATTGATGTCTCTATCAAATAAATAATGTCCTGATTTGTCATCGCCAATTATATTCAACTTATCTAATAAAGTTCTAGCCGTTGCTTCTTCCTCTAACTGCTCAGTTACGTACCATTGCATAAAGTTATGTACGTTGTATTCCTTATGCTGCAAGCACTCATAAATAATATGATTGATCTGCTCTGTTACAAAAATTTCGTTCTTAAGAAATACTTCAAAAAGTTCGTTCAGAGATCCATATTCTCCTTTTGGTTTCTCCAATGCTGGCACCTCAACATTACCGCTCCGTTCATTGACAAACTTTACAAGTTTTGTCATATGTATTCGCTCCTCTTCAGATTGCGCATAAAAGAACTCTGCTATACCATTATATCCATTTGCATCAGCCCAAGAAGCCATCGCTAAATAATGCATAGAAGCCTCAGCCTCATATTTTACTTGATCGTTTAATAATTTTTCAATTGCTGGATTCATACCTAAAATTTTTCAGTCTAAAGATACTTAAAAGATAGCTGGATTTTAACAGCTATTTGAAATTTAGAATAACTCTATTTAGTGGTTTCTTTTGGGTAGATTAATTGATACATAATGATTATTACCGCCAAACAAAAACAAAGTGTCATTAATATCCCTGAAATCATAACAACATACTTCATCCATAAAATCCCTTTCCAAAGCAAATAAATTCCTCCAAAAGTTAAAATAACAGAAATAAAAGGTTCAACAACTAAAAAGCGTTTTAGCCTTTTATTTAAATCTGTAATACTTACTAAGCCACCTAGTAGAAAAAAGATAATCGACATTGAAAGAATGTGATTGTGCACCGTTGTTAGCAATTCTTTTTCACTCTTTTTAAACTTCATCACCGTTGCGTCCTCATCATCTTCGTTTCCCAGATACTGCTCTTCAATTCCCTCAGGTTTTGCAGAGGTAGTTTCTCCAACAAATATCAGTCCTCCTAAATAACCAATACTCAATACAATCACAAAAGCACTAATAAGCAATTTTATTTCTTTAGGAAGTGTATAGATTAATCCGTTAAGTTTCATTGCAAAACATTTCTATCGTGAAGTACTTTAATTGACCTTAGTAAGTTATTTACTGCTTTAGTCATTGACCTTACCGATATTGTTGCTCCGGAGATCGCCAAAATATTATCTTCGTAAATCAATTTATCATTTTGAGTTTTACCTATGAGCTGTTTTAACCAGCGCTTACTGCCAATTTCCCCTCCGTATTCTTCCCGATATATTAAAACCTTACTTTTTGTAATGATAAAATCGTTATCAAATAAAACTAAGTAATCATAGGTAGCTGTTTTACTGGGAGCATTACCTATATATGCATAACCTAAGGTTTTATCATTCGCTATAATTTTAAAAAAGTTGTTTTCATTAAATTTTGAAGATACTTCTTTCGTAATGTCCTCAGGGATATTGATAAAATCTTTTTCAAAAATACTTACTTCATAAAACTTAAGAATTTCTTTATCTGCCTTCTTCGTTATTTTACTTGATACCGACGAAAACGACACCGATAAAATTGAACTTAATAAAAGAAATATATACTTAATTTTCATGCTGCAAATTTAAAAGTTTTAAAACCAAACACCAATTCCAAAGTTTAATCTGTTTGGAACTTCAGACCCTGAAAGTTTATTATCTCTAAACTGGTAATCACCTTTAACCACAACTCCTGGTGCAATATGATAGCTAAGACCTGTTGTTATATCAGTTCTATTATAGGCATCATTACGCACTAAACTTCCATCTGTATCAGCATGTGTATCATAGTTCTCATAGCGTAAAAATGCAAATAATCGTTGCTCGTTATTTTGTGGTAACAAATTGTAAGCCACTTCTCCGTAATACCCCATTAAACCACTACCTAAATCTTTTCCTGTTAGATCGTTATAAGCTTCTGTATCACTTAACGATGCATAAATATATTGACCTCTAGCGGTAAACCTTTTATAGGCATATCGAGCATCCAGCCCAATCATAACTATGCCAATATTAGCCCCATCAACATCTTCAATTTCATCAGCAGCTTGAGTTTTACCAAAATATCCTGATGCTCCTAAACGTAATCCTGGTATCCCGTAAAAATCAATTTTTGTAGAAAATGTAGGACTATCAATAGTTGACTTAATAGCCTTTTGCCTTCCTCCTCTTAAACCATTACTACCTTTTAAATACCCTGCTATTCCATTATTACCATCTGCGAATGTAGATTTGAAACCATTAAAAACATAAGCTTGGTAACCTATTGATAAATCAGAAAAACGACCGGTAACACCAAAACCTATTTCTCTCCATGTTGTAGGAACAATTACATTGTCTACAGCTGGTCTCTCCGTACCATTAAAAGTAGTAGGTTCATGAAACTCATTTACTATACCCATTGGGACTAACATTAAACCACCGCGTAGACTTACGTTACTGCCTACATTATAATTTACAAAGGCCTGTTCCACATAAACCTCTTCCACATGTTCAAATTCAATTTCAGTTACGAACTGTGTTTTTTCATTGAACTTATAACCAAACAATAGCACAAGACGTTGAACATCTAATTCTCCATTATCAGCCTCTGGTTGGTTATAGGTTATTTCTCCATAGGCCCCAACTGTAACAGATTTTCCATAATTCCCCGATAAAATTCTTTGGGCTGCATTTTGTTGTTTTTGAGGGTCAAATGTAATACTATCTTGAACGGTCTGTGAAAAGCTTAAAATTGATGTAAATAACAATAAACTTAATAAAGTTTTTTTCATTTGTTTTAATTTAGACTCTTTATAAATAAAAATTAAATTGACGGTGCAAAAGTAGTATCCAAATCTAAATAAACAAACTTTATTTAGATTTATTTTAAATAAAAATAAAAAAGATTTTAGTGGTATTTCGAAAAGATTTTAGATGCCTCATTATAAGCACTTTCAAAGCTTAAGGCATTTAAATTATTAACTTGCTTGGTTGTGAAATAAGACAGTAGTTTCTCGGTTGGCATATTACCAGTCAGCTCATCCTTTGCCATAGGGCAACCTCCAAAACCTTGAATAGCACCATCAAATCTTCTACAACCAGACTTGTATGCAGCATCTACTTTCTCAAACCATGAAGAAGGTGTAGTGTGTAAATGCGCACCAAACTCAATGTTAGGATATGCAGGGATTAAATTAGAAAACAAATATTCAATGGTTTCTGAAGTCGAGCTTCCAATAGTATCACTTAATGAAAGAATCTTTACTCCCATTTTGTTAAGTCTTTCTGTCCAATTGGCAACGATATCAACACCCCAAGGATCTCCATAAGGGTTACCAAACCCCATAGACAGGTATGCAACTACTTCTTTGTCACTCCTGTCAGCAATATTCAAGATCTCTTCTAAAACTATAACAGATTGGGCTATAGTTTTGTGTGTATTACGCATCTGAAAATTCTCTGAAATAGAAAATGGGAAGCCTAAATAATCTATTTCCTTATGCTGGCTCGCATCATTAGCTCCCCTAACATTTGCTACAATAGCTAGAAGCTTACTTTCTGTTTTTGAAAGATCTAGTTTGGACAATACCTCAGCAGTATCTGCCATTTGCGGAATAGCCTTAGGCGAAACAAAACTTCCAAAGTCTATAGTATCAAAACCTACTCGTAATAGAGATTGAATGAACTGCACTTTTTGCTCCGTAGGAATAAATTCCTTTATCCCTTGCATAGCATCTCGTGGGCATTCAATTATCTTAATAGGCTTTGACATTAGGCAAATTTAAATTAAAAACTTCTAATATAAATAGCATATTTTTAATGTTGAAATGTTTCTTAAGTGTAAGGTTTTCAGTTTTTCAATACTAAATATAGTAAAGCTATTGACTATGAAAAAAATTACACACTCACTTCGCTCAATTACTCTAATTCTATTTCCATTACTCTTTTTACAAGCTCATGCGCAATCAACTGCTAATTATGATGTTTCTGTTACTACTATATGGAATGTAACAGATCATTCTTCTTTACCGGGAAGTGCGCATTGGTCAAATTTAATAGGTGCTACACATAACACCCCTGATGAATTTGTTAGCTTAGGAACTTTTGCTACAACAGGCATTAAAGATGTAGCTGAAAGAGGAGATAATACTGAAATTATTAATGAGATAAATGCAGTGATTTCTGCTAATCGTGCAGATCAATTATTGCAAGATGGATTTTCACCATTTGCTGGTAATAATTCAATGGCAGGTTTTATGAACATTACTGTTAGTGAGGATTTTCCTTTAGTGACTTTAGTGTCCATGGTAGCACCTAGCCCTGACTGGTTTATTGCTGTTAACAGCTTAAACCTAAGAAGTGGGAACCCTTCAATAAATAATGGTTGGAAAGATACTTTTACTATGGATGTTTTTGCTTATGACGCAGGAACTGATGATGGTATAGATTATACTTCTAGTAATAGTCCCAATACTCCAGTTGCTGTTTCAATGATTAATGGTTTCCCAATAAATGGAAATAAGATGGCAACAATAACATTTACGTACAATTCCTCTACATTATCAACAAATAGTATAACTTCTTTAAGCGAAACAAAAATTTACCCAAATCCAAATAAAACAGGGATTGTTTCAATAATAAAGCCAAATTCACATACTATTGAGCAGTTAGATTTTTACAACATTTTGGGAAGTAAAGTGCATGAAATTGTGTATCCTAGTAATCAACAATTAATGACTTTAGACATATCTCATCTTAATCCAGGAATCTATTTAATTAAACTTACTTCAGGTAGTTTAGGCGAAACTTCCATAAAAAAGATTATTATAAATTAAATCTAGCCCTTTAAAATTGCTTTATTAATAGACTTTATTAATCTTGGACCTTCGTAGATAAAACCAGTGTAAATCTGTACTAGATCTGCTCCAACGTTTATCTTCTCTAATGCATCTTGAGCTGAGTGAATACCTCCTACTCCAATAATTGGAAAAGCCTTGTTACTTTTTTCAGTAAGATACTTAATCACTTGAGTACTCTTATCTTTTATAGGCTGTCCGCTAAGCCCTCCATTACCAATTGTCGATAAAGTATCTTGTGAAGTTTTAAGACCTTCTCTTGACACTGAAGTATTTGATGCTATCACACCATCAATTTTAGTATTAGCAACAAGCTCAATAATCTCATCCAGTTGAATTTTATTTAGATCTGGAGCTATTTTCAGAAGTATTGGTCGTTGCGTTTGCTTGTCATTATTAATTTTCTGAACAGCAGCAATTAATTCCTCCAGATAATCCTTATCAGTAAGTTTAGCATGACTACCAACGTTAGGACAGCTTACATTCAACACAAAATAATCTACGTAAGGATGCAGTGCTTCAAAACAGACTAAATAATCTTTGGTGTAATCTTCAGGTTTAGTGGCAGTATTCTTTCCAATATTTCCTCCAATAATTATTTTGCCTTTATTCTTTTTTAACTTATCAATAGCAGCTTCTAATCCTTCATTATTAAAGCCCATTCTGTTGATGATTCCTTTATCAGACTTTAAGCGAAATAATCGTTTCTTTGGGTTACCCTCTTGACCTTTAGGAGTCACAGTTCCTATTTCTACAAAACCGAAACCAAAATTTGCCAGCTCATTATATAATACCGCGTTTTTATCAAATCCAGCAGCTAAGCCAATAGGATTTTTAAATTTCAATCCAAAAAGCTCTCTTTCCAAAGATTTATTATTTACCTGATACATTCCTCTAATAATTGAAGGCACTAGTGGAATCTTCGAAATAAACTTAATAAATGAAAAGGTAAAATGATGTACTTTTTCAGGGTCGAAGCAAAACAAAATTGGGCGAATCAGTAATTTGTACATCAGCAATAATTTGCCTGCAAAAATACATCAAATTCTACCATAAAAAAAGAAACATTTTAAAGCTTGTGCTTTCTTGAAGTGTTATCTATTTTTGAAAGAAATCCATTGAACATGTTAGACAGAAATAGAATTGTTGATCGATTTATAAGCTATGTAAAGATTGACACTGAAAGTGATCCTGAAAGTAATACTACACCGAGCACACAAAAGCAATGGAATTTAGCTAACAAGCTTGTTGATGAGCTAAAAGCTATTGGGTTAAGTGATGTTACCATTGATGAAAATGCTTATATCATGGCAACGCTACCAAGTAATGTAACTCATGAAGTGCCTACCATTGGGTTTATTTCTCATTTTGACACTTCTCCAGATTTTAAAGGAGCAAATGTTAATCCGCAAATTATTGAGAATTATGACGGTTCGGATATTATACTAAGTGAAGAAGAAAATATTATACTGTCGCCTAGCTATTTTGAAGACTTGTTACTCTATAAAGGAGAAACATTAATTACTACAGACGGAACCACTCTTCTAGGTGCAGATGATAAAGCAGGTATTTGTGAAATAGTGAGTGCTATGGAATACTTAATTCAACATCCTGAAATAAAGCATGGAGAAATTAAAGTGGGATTTACTCCAGATGAAGAAATAGGTCGTGGTGCACATAAATTTGATGTAGAGAAGTTTGCAGCAGATTGGGCTTATACTATGGATGGAAGTCAAGTAGGTGAGCTAGAATACGAGAATTTTAATGCTGCTGGAGCAAAACTGACTTTTCACGGAAAAATTGTGCATCCTGGATATGCTAAGGGGAAAATGGTAAATTCTATGTACTACGCTTCTGAGTTTATTAATTCCTTACCAAAAAGAGAAACACCAGAAAATACTGAAGGCTATGAAGGCTTTTTCCATTTAACGCAAATGAAGGGAGAAGTTGAAGAAAGTGAGATTCAATATATCATCAGAGATCATGATAGAGACAAGTTTGAAGCTCGTAAAGCTTTAATGCAAAAAGTAGCTGATGAAATAAATACCAAATATGGTAAAGAAGTAGTTACTTTAGAAATGAACGATCAATATTACAACATGAAAGAAAAGGTTGAACCTGTAATGCATATTGTAGATATTGCAGAAGAAGCTATGAAACAGCTTGATATTAAACCTTTAATTAAAGCCATTCGTGGAGGTACTGATGGTTCACAATTAAGTTATATGGGATTACCATGCCCTAATATTTTTGCTGGTGGGCACAACTTTCATGGGCGTTATGAGTATGTACCAGTGGAAAGCATTTTAAAAGCTACGCAAGTAATTTGTAAGATTGCGGAATTGACAGCTTCTAAATATAAGTAAGTATTTATTTAAAATCATTGTAAATGAAAAAAGTAACCTCTGTTAAAGAATATATAGAGACCAACGAAAAATGGTCAGATGCTTTATCACAATTACGTGAAGTGATGCTACAAACAGAATTGGTAGAAACACTTAAATGGAGTATACCAACCTACACCATAAATGGAAAGAATGTTTGTGGTATTGGTGCTTTTAAAGAACATTTTGGTGTGTGGTTTTTTCAAGGTGTGTTTTTAAAAGATGAATTGGGTATTTTAAGAAACGCCCAAGAAGGCAAAACAAAGGCTATGCGTCAGCTTAATTTCAGTTCTATTGAAGAGGTTGATAAGAAAGTACTATTACAATATGTAAAAGAAGCTATTGAAAATCAAAAAGCTGGTAAAGAAGTAAAGTCTGATAGAACTAAAAAAGAAACCATAATTCCTTCAGAGTTACAAGTAGAGTTAAATAATGACAAAGAGTTACAGAATGCATTTGAAAGCTTAACTCCTTACAAACAACGTGAATATTGTGAGCATATAGCTTCTGCCAAAAGAGAAGCTACCAAAACAAGTAGATTAGAAAAAATTAAACCAATGATCCTTCAAGGCATTGGTTTACATGATAAGTATAAAAACTGTTAATTAAAAAAGGCTTCCAAATTAGAAGCCTTTTTTATTATTTTTTTGCTGGCTGATTAAGTTTCTTACTCATCTCCATGGAAATGGCTGATCGCTCAAACTTGATCTTTCCTGCTGATGTTTCTATCACACAGCTGGCATCAGTTAGTTCAAAAATCTTACCATGCATTCCACTCTTAGTTATTACTTTATCACCTCGCTTTAATTCTGCGGCGAATTTCTTTTCCTGTTTTGCTCTTTTCATCTGCGGTGCAATCATAAAAAAATACACTACAGCAAACATTGCTATAAAAGGAAAATAAGGTCCTAATGCTTCCATTAAATAAAATTAATCGTGGTTATGACCTTCGTGACCTGGTTTAGTGCTAGACTTTACTGCTGCTTGCGTATTTGCAGGGATTGGAGTACCTGTAGTTGCTCCTCCTTTAATAAATGCAGTAATCTTTACTGTTTCTTTACCTGCTTCAGTATTAGCAGTTACTGTTACAGTTTTTGATACTTTGTTAGCTCCTTTACCATTAAACTTCACTGTAAATTTTGATGAAGCTCCTGGCTCTAATGGTTCTCTACTCCAGTCTTGAGGCACAGTACATCCACAAGTACTTTTGATGTCAGAAATTACTAAAGGAGCTTTTCCTGTGTTAGTATAAGTAAATACTGTTTCTACAGGAGTTCCGTTTTCAATTTCTCCAAAATCATGCTCTTTCTTATCGAAAGTTAATACTGGGAAATCTCCAGCTACTGCATCTCTTTCAGCTGCTTGACTTACATTCTCAGATTTGATTTTGCTTGTAGCATCCTCTTTACATGATGTAAAAGCTACCATACATAATGCGCTTAAACCTAAAATTATTTTTTTCATACTTTTCATTTTAATAGTTTATTCTGGATAAACTTTGGGTTATTTTCTTTCTAAATTTGGTTATTTCGGGCATAAATGTAATAAATTTTCATTACATCAGTCCGCGTCCAGCCTTATTTAACGTTCCTTTATCACTATATTCTTTCACTAATTTGTCAAGTATTCCGTTAATAAAAACGCTACTTTTTGGTGTAGAATACTCTTTAGCGATCTCTAAATACTCATTTATGGTAACTTTTACTGGAATAGAAGGAAACTTTTGAAATTCACAAATAGCCATTTGTAACAATACAAAATCAATGTTAGCAATTCGATCTTTATCCCAATTAGCAGTCTTTCCTTCAATCTCTGTGCTCAAAGAAGATTGATTTAATACAGTTTTCTTTAAAAGATCTACTCCAAACTCTTTATCTTCTTCATCCCTAAAAAGCATTGGTACAAAATGACCTTCGCTAGTTGAAGGGTTGGTCTTTCTAAGTAATTTTACAATGGTAGTATTTATCACTGGTAGATCATCTAACCAAGTAATGTTCTTGTCTTCAAGATAATCGTATAACTTCTCATTAGGCGCAACAATTTCTTTAAACATATCTACAACAAATTGTTTATCCTCTCTAAATGTAGAAGTTTTAGTAGCCATATAATCCTTATAGAGATCACTTTCCATTAGTGCTCTAAAAATCACTTCAACATATTCATCGTCCATTTCCCAGTTTTTTATTTTTCTGGATTCTAGTGCTTCTTTTAAAGATGAGTTATTTCTAAGCATTAATAAAAGCTCATTATTCACAAACTTTTTGTTAGGGTTTCTATCTTCTGATGTTGCTAAATGCTTTTGCTGGAGTTTTTTCTGGTAATCTTCTGCCTTTCTTTGCACCTCTGCTAAAAGAGAAAGAATTAAAAGGTACAAATTGTACATATTCTCCATACTTTGTAACAAGAATTTCTCATTCTTTTTGGTATCATCAGCTTCTCCCTGGCTAAAAGCATAAATCACCTGCATTACTTTTATACGAATATGTCTTCTGTTAAGCATCTTAAAGAACGTTTTTAATTTTAATGATTACTCTTAATAATCTACGCGCAAAAATAGTATTATTTTAAAAAACAATACATTTTATTACTACAATAAGTTAACAAATACTTAGCACTACTTTTTTATATCTTTGACCTCCGTTACTAATCACAAGAAAGCCCCTTTACGTTAATGAAGGAATTACGACATTTAAATAAATACTTTTATAAATATAGATACAGACTTCTATTTGGAGTAGTCATAACCATAACTGCAAAGATATTTGCGCTATTTACACCAAGACTTATTGGTTTATCAATTGATGTAATTTCAAACCGCGTTAATGACACTATTGCAGAAGATGTTTTTCAAAAAGAACTTTTCATTAATATTTTATATCTAGTTGGTGCAGCTTTAATTGCTGGTGGTTTAACCTTTTTAATGCGCCAAACAATCATTAACGTTTCCAGATATATTGAATTTGATCTTAAAAATGAGATCTATCAACAATACCAACGATTATCGCTAAACTTTTATAAGAGTAACAGAACTGGAGATTTAATGAACAGAATCACCGAAGATGTTTCTAAAGTGCGTATGTATGCTGGTCCTGCTATCATGTATTCATTAAACATGTTCACGCTTATAATTGTAGCATTTATTTACATGTACAATCAGTCTCCTAAACTTACGCTGTATACAATAATTCCTTTACCTGTTCTTTCTGCCTTAATTTATTTTCTAAGTAAAGAAATTCATAAGCGAAGTACCATTGTACAAGAGTATTTATCGAAACTTTCAACATATGCACAGGAGTCATTTAGCGGAATATCTGTGATTAAAGCATATAGTATTGAAGCTTTGACCAATCATGATTTTGAAGTTCTTTCTACAGAAAATAGACAGAAGCAAATTGATCTTACTAAAGTACAAGCACTGTTCTTCCCTTTAATGATTCTACTGATAGGAACAAGTAACTTGCTCGTCATTTACATTGGTGGTCAACAATATATAAATGGTGAAATTGAGAGTATTGGTATTATTGCTGAGTTCATTATTTATGTAAATATGCTTACATGGCCTGTGGCTACTTTAGGTTGGGTAACTTCAATTGTACAGCAAGCTGAAGCTTCGCAAAAAAGGATCAATGAATTTTTAAAAGAAGAACCTGAAATTAAAAATCAGAACCCTTCCAGATCAGAGATTCAAGGGACTATTGAGTTTGATAATGTACATTTTACTTATTCTGACACAAACATTGAAGCACTTAAAGGAGTAAGTTTTAAAATAAATAAAGGACAGACTTTAGCTATTATTGGTAAAACAGGTTCTGGAAAATCAACCATTCTAGATCTTATTGGTCGTCTTTATGATGTTGGTCAAGGAGACATTAAAATTGATGGAGACAACATTGATGAAATCAATTTAAACGATTTGAGAAGCAGCATTGGATTTGTTCCTCAAGATGCTTTTCTGTTTTCAGACACAATAAAGAATAACATTAAATTTGGCTTGGTTAACGCCACAGATAAAGACGTTATCAACGCAGCTAAAGATGCCGTTGTTCATGCTAACATTGAAAAGTTTACCAAAGGCTATGAAACTGTTCTTGGTGAACGAGGTATTACACTTTCTGGAGGACAAAAACAACGTGTTTCTATTGCTAGGGCAATAATTAAGAATCCTGAAATTCTATTATTAGATGATTGTTTATCTGCTGTTGATACTGAAACCGAAGAACAAATTCTAAATAATCTAGGTAAGGTTTCATCTGGTAAAACTACCGTTATTGTGAGTCACAGAATATCTTCAGCTAAAAATGCCGACTATATTTTAGTACTAGACGATGGTAAAATTATACAAGAAGGAACTCACGATCAATTAATTAATCTTGATGGTTATTACAAAGAGTTATATCTAAAACAACTATCCGAGTCTTCGCAAGATTCTTCAAATTGAGAATAGATTTTGCCTGCTAAGATTTGTAGGAAAAATAAAAATTAAACAAACAAAAAGAATTTTCTTATTTAGTTGGTTGCTATGCTTTTTTTTTAGATTTTTGAAATAGCATAAACTATTTTAAACTTAATAGCACAACTATGAGTAACAATGAAATGATGGAGAAAGAAGAGATTTTTTCTAAAGTTCTAAGAGCTGGAAGACGTACTTACTTTTTTGATGTTAGAGCAACTAAAGCTGGGGATTATTATTTAACTATTACTGAAAGCAAAAAGTTTACTAACGATGATGGTTCTTTTCACTATAAGAAACACAAGATCTATCTATACAAGGAAGACTTTTCTGAGTTCAATAGTATTTTACAAGAAATGACTGATTACATTATTGATGAAAAAGGTGAAGAAGTAATTAGTGAACGTCATCAAAAAGACTTTAAAAAAGAAGACTTTAATGGAGAAGAGACTCATGCTTCACCAGAAAGTTTTACAGATGTAAACTTTGAAGATATTTAGATCTTAAAAGACAAACTAATCATAAAAAACCGCTAATTTTAGCGGTTTTTTTTATGCTTTAATAGCAACTAATGCTAAAACCAAACTGCCTAGTAGATAGAGTAACCCAATTATTGCTCCAAAAAGTATTCCCAATATTGAGCAAATAATTATTAAATAAAAAGGAACCAATGTTAGTGCTAATGCAAATCTAAACGTCGAAACAAATTCTTGCTCCTTGATTTTTGGCTTGACTAAAAACTTCCAAATAAAATAGGGAACAAAAAGATTTAGTATTAATACATACTTTAGAAACACTCGCAAACCATTAATGCTTGATTTAGGTTTACTTTTGCAATCTTCAAAGTTTGTTTTAATACACTCATTAGCCTTCTTTGGATTTAGCAAGTCAACATTTCTTTCTAAAAGCTCGTTTAAGATTTCGTCATAATTGCTTTCAGGAATATGAGTGGTTAATTCAGCTATTCTAGCATGAACCTCTTGTTTTAGTTGCACTACTCCTTCTGCCCTTTTGTTGTTTACAAAATCATTAGCAGTAATAGATTTTCCAAAGAAAATTGCTGTACTGTCTGGACATGATGTTGCTTCAATAAAATTTAGTCCCACTGGTACCAACTGTAAATCTAGATTTGGATATTTTTCAAGCGTATCAAAAACAATCCTTGTAAAACCTTTGCTTAAAGGTCTAACCCTTCTCACCAAATTATGACTCCCTTCGGGAAAAATCACAACAGCTTCATTATTAAATAAAAGTTCTGAGCAGGTTTCAAAAATGGCGTTATTATTTGCAATAGTATTCCACCCATCTCTTACTCTATAAACAGGAAGCATTTGTAAGCTTTTCAAAATCTTACTTACAAAGCTTTTCTTAAATACTGCAGCTCTTGTCAAGAAATAGGAAAATCTTCCGCACTTACCAGCGATTAAAAGTGCATCTAAAAGTGCGTTCTGGTGATTCGCTAGAAACAACACAGGCTTATCTTTAGGAACATTTTCAGCACCATGTACCTTTAGTTTTTTAAAGTAAAAGAACATGCCAATACGCAAGTACGTTCTAACTGTATGTAGCCAGAGCTTTTTCAAATTGTTTATTTTTTAGACCAAATAGCTGCTAAAGTTAATCCTGAAATAATATGCCATATTCCCCAAAAAGCAGCAAGAATTGCCATTCCTCCTAATCCATTAAAGAAGGTGAATATGAGCAGTAATCCTAAACCAGAATTTTGAATTCCCATTTCAATAGCTAAGGTTTTTTGATCTTTAAATGATAACCTAAATAGTTTTGCAATAATAAGACCTAACAATATAGCCAATAAGTTATGACCAATACCAATGGCCAGCACGTGATGTACATAATCATTAAAAATGTCCAGATTATTTGAAAAAGCAATAATCACAATTGCTATAAACACAATAATTGATAAAGGTTTCAATATTTTAGACATTTTGAGTGCAAGCTTCTCGTTCTTTTTTCTCAAACTCATTCCTAAAATCAACGGAATTCCTAGAATTAAACCAACTACTTTAAATAATTCTAATGGGTCTAAAGAAACCGTCTTTAATATTTGGGCAGTAGGTTGATATAAGTTTCCATAAACTTGAAAGTTTAGTGGCGTCATAAATATTGCTAAAAAGGTAGCAAATGCTGTTAAGGTTACTGAAAGTGCAGTATTCCCCTTTGCTAAATGGGTCATAAAGTTAGAAATATTACCTCCTGGACAAGCTGCTACCATCATCATACCTAAAGCTATACTTGGTTGTGGCTTAATCAAAAGTATTACCAAAAAAGTTATAAAAGGCAATAATACAAATTGTGATAAAACTCCTAATAAAACAAGCTTTGGCTGTTTAAAAAGGTTCTTGAAATCATGAATAGTTATTCCCAGAGCAACACCAAACATAACTACCGCTAAGGCAATGTTAAGCACCCAAAGTCCTTCACTATCAAAGTTTATTTTTACGCCATCAAGTTGCTGCATATTATGAAACCGTAGAACCGTTCTTTACTCGCTGTTCTGGCTTTAGTAAAATAACATCTTTACCATCAACAGCTCCCATTACCAAACATTCACTCATAAAAGTGGCAATCTGCTTTTTTGGAAAATTAACTACAGCAACAATCTGCCTGTTAAGTAGTTCTTCTTTAGTATATAAAATTGTGATTTGAGCAGAAGATCTCTTAATCCCTAAATCCCCAAAATCAATAGTTAATTGATATGCAGGATTTCTTGCCTCAGGAAAGTCATTCACTTCTATAATAGTTCCTACTCTAAGATCAACCTTTGTGAAATCTTCAAATGATATGGTGTCTGCCATTTAAAATGATTAGTTAGTTAGGTTGGGAAGATATAAATTATAATTTACATTGGTTTCAATATTAAGGTTCCTTATTTTTGAATATATCTTATAATAATTATGGCACGTACTCCTTCAAATATGATTCCATTAGGAACTCAAGCTCCTGATTTTAACTTGCCAGATACTGTTTCTAATACTACTATCTCATTAAACAATATAAAAGGTCCTAAAGGAACGGTTGTCATGTTTATTTGCAACCACTGTCCCTTTGTTATTCATGTCAATAGTATGTTGATAGAAATGGCCAATGATTATGAGCATAAAGGAATTGGTTTTGTTGCTATTTCTAGTAATGATGTCATTAATTACCCACAGGATGCACCAGACAAGATGAAGACTCATGCCAAAGAAGTTGGTTATCCGTTTCCTTACCTTTATGACGAAACACAAGAAGTTGCTAAAGCTTATGATGCTGCTTGTACTCCAGATTTATATCTCTTTAATGAAGATTTAAAATTGATTTATAGAGGGCAACTTGACGACAGCAGACCAGGTAATGGCATACCTTTAACAGGAAATGATCTTAAAAATGCCCTTGATTGTTTGCACGAAGAAAAAGATAATACTCTCCCTCAAAAACCTAGTATTGGTTGTAATATTAAGTGGAAATAGAAATGAATAGTGTTAGAACCAGCTCTACTGATCAAGACTTCATTGCTTTAGTAAAGCTTCTCGACCAAGAATTAGCAATAGTAGATGGAGATGATCATGCTTTTTATCACCAATTCAATAGTATTGATGTACTAAAACATACAATTGTTTTGTATGAGAATAATATACCTGTGGGTTGTGGTGCAATAAAGAAGTTTGATGATACTTCAGCGGAAGTTAAAAGAATGTACACTCTAACTGAAACCCGAGGGAAAGGAGTTGCTACTAAGGTTTTACTTGAATTAGAAAAATGGGCTAAAGAGCTTAATTATAAGTACACTATTTTAGAAACGGGAAAACGTCTACCTGACGCCATTGCGCTTTATCAAAAGAATGGATACGAAATCATTCCTAATTATGGGCAGTATGTTGGAATTGAAAATAGTGTCTGCTTTAGAAAAGAGCTTGAGTAATTATTTCCAGCCTTCTCTTAACATTAAATTTTCAATATGTGCATAATGGTGGTTACAATGCCATGCATAAATACCAATATTCTTTTTAAGTATTACTTCTTCATTATGCTCAGGATGAATAAAGCTTCTATTTAAATCTTCCTCATTTAGCTTTTTAAGCAAATAAACAAGCTTGTAATGCACAGCACTTAAATGATCTAACGACATTTTAATTGGTGCATACTTGGCATCTGGTAATTCTGCCCAAAGCTGTTCGTAATAATATTTAATTACTGGTTTATCTTCGGTTAAAGCCCATTTAAATCTAATGTAACTATGATGATGACTGTCTGTCACGTGATGTACAACTTGGCGAATGGTCCAACCTCCAGGGCGATAATGAGTATCTAATTGACTATCATCTAACGATAAAACCAACGAAGCTAATCGTAAAGGAAAGTTTTCAAGTACTTCTGTCCACGTTTCAACATGAGCATTAGTAATTTGATCAGGACATTTAAATTGACCTATTGGATATTTTAATTGGGTAAGTTCTTGCTCTGTCATATTTCAAAAATACGACAGCTTTTTTTATTCTACTGAAAATTTAAGCAAATCTCTTACTTCGTCAGAATAAACTCTAACATAATAAGTACCTTTTCCTAATCTAGAAATATTTAATTGTGAACGCCTGATATCGACATCTTTCTTCGTGAGTAATAACTCTCCCTTTCTATTAATAACTTCAAATTTTAAATAGGAAATATTTTTTTTAAATTCAAGCATCAAGGTATTGTCTAACGCTAGCATTTTTATCCCATTTGGATTAAACTCAACCTTATCTAGAGAATAATCGTTAATTGTAGATATAACACCTTCTTCATTTTGGGCAATTGACGAAAAACCAAAAAATAAAGAAAGTACTAAAACGAAGGTTAATTTAGTAAGTTTCATAGTCATTGGATTAATTGCTTCTAAAGTTAGTCACTAAACTTTAAATATCAAAAAATCAGGACGATAGGTTCGATTTTTTACATGACTGAAGTATAAATGCACAAAAAGCCGCCCAATGGCAGCTTTCTTTATATCAAAATAATGAACTGTTATTTAACATTCATAAGCTCTACATCAAAAATTAAAGTAGCATTTGGAGGAATAACTCCACCCGCACCTCTACTACCATAAGCAAGATCACTTGGTATTACAAAACGAGCTTTATCTCCAATTTTCAATAACTGAATTCCTTCATCCCAACCTGGAATAACTTGTCCAACACCTAAGCTAAAATCAATCGGTTGATTTCTTTTATAAGAAGAATCAAAAACTGTTCCGTCTGCTAATTGTCCTTTATAATGAACTGAAACCATTTTACCCTTTTCAGCTTTTGCTCCACTTCCTGTTTGAAGTATCTGATAACGCAAACCGCTTTCAGTTTTACTAAATCCAGCTGCTAGTTTTTCCATTTCAGCTTCAGCCTTTGCCTTTTCTTCAGCAATACGTTTCTCTCTTGCTCCTTCAAAAACTCTAAATGCCTCAATAGCATTAAAAGCTTCTGCTTCTACACCTACTCTTTCAATGGTAACATTTTCAATTGCATCACCTTGTGCTATAGCATCCACTACATCTTGACCTTCGGCTACTTTGCCAAAAACAGTATGCTTACCATCTAACCAAGGTGTTTCAATATGAGTAATGAAAAACTGACTACCATTTGTGCCAGGACCAGCATTTGCCATTGATAATACTCCTGGACCATCGTGTTTTAGATCTGAATGAATTTCGTCATCAAATTGGTATCCTGGGTTTCCAGTTCCTGTTCCTTGAGGGCAACCTCCTTGAATCATAAAATCTGGAATAACTCTGTGAAACTTCAACCCATCATAATAAGGGTTTCCTTGTGATTTAGCTGAGTTTTCCATATTTCCTTCAGCTAAAGCCACAAAATTTCCAACTGTACCTGGAGTTTTTTGATATTCTAAAGCGACTATAATTTCGCCTTTGCTTGTGTTAAATCTTGCGTATAAACCGTCTTGCATTGTGCTAATTTTTAAGAATGTGCAAAGATAGAAAAGTAAGTTTGAAGTATGAAGTTAGAAGCTAGAAGTTTTATACAAAACTAGTTTACCTTGAAGTTATGGCTTAATTAGCCACTTCGCTAATAAATTTGATTCGGTATAATCGAAGTTCATCATCATCATAGTCACCATCAAACTCTTCAATAGCATCACTTATTTTATCGGTTTCCGATTCCATAAAATAGTCATGAATTTCTTCCTGTTGATCTTCGTCAAGAATCTCATCGATCCAATAATTAATATTCAGCTTGGTTCCAGAATATACAATGGCTTCCATTTCTTTCACAAAGTCTTCCATTTCCATTCCTTTTGCCGAAGCAATATCATCTAGCGGTAGCTTTCTATCTATATTTTGAATGATGTATAACTTTAATGCTGAATTTGTCCCTGTAGATTTTACCACCATATCTTCAGGTCGAACAATATCGTTCTCTTCAACATATTTAGAGACTAGTTCAACAAAGTCCTTTCCATATTTCTTGGCTTTACCTTCACCTACTCCATGAACGTTTGCTAGTTCGTTCAAATTAACTGGATACTTTAAAGCCATATCATCTAATGAAGGATCTTGAAAAATCACAAAAGGTGGAACTCCCAATCGCTTAGCATTTCGTTTTCTTAAGTCTTTCAGCATTTTAATGAGGTTTTCATCTGCTGAAGCAGAACTTCCTTTAGCATTAGTAATAATTCCAGAGTCATCCCCTTCTTCATAAATATGATCTTCTGTCATCATAAACTCCTCAGGGGCATCAAGAAAGGCTTTACCATCAGTTGTAACTTTTAATAACCCATAGGTCTCAATATCCTTTCTTAATAATCCAGCAACCAGCACTTGACGTATTAGCGCCATCCAGAATTTATCATCCTTTTCTTTTCCTATTCCAAAAAATGGCTGTGCATCAGTTTTATGTGACTTGATAAGGGCATTCTCTTTACCAACAAGCACACTCACCAAGTCTTTACTTTTATACTTTTCGTTGGTTTTAGTTACAATTTCTATTAAGGTTTTCACCTGTGCTGTAGCTTCTACTTTCTTTTTAGGATTGCGAACATTATCGTCCATATCTCCTCCTTCACCAGTCTCATTATCAAATTCCTCTCCAAAATAATGAAGAATGAATTTTCGTCTAGACATGGATGTTTCAGCAAATGCGACAACCTCTTGCAACAATGCATGACCTATTTCCTGCTCTGCTACAGGTTTACCAGACATAAATTTTTCAAGCTTTTCAATGTCCTTATAAGCGTAATATGCTAAACAATGACCTTCACCTCCATCTCTACCAGCTCTACCTGTTTCCTGATAATAGCTTTCGATACTTTTAGGAATATCATGGTGTATTACAAAACGTACATCTGGTTTATCGATTCCCATTCCAAACGCAATTGTAGCAACTACAACATCAACGTCTTCCATTAAAAACATATCTTGATGCTTTGCCCTTGTTTTTGCATCTAAACCAGCATGATAGGGAACCGCTTTAACGCCATTTACTTGTAATACCTGAGCTAATTCTTCAACTCTTTTTCTACTTAGGCAATAAACAATACCAGACTTACCTGAATTTTGACGAATAAATCTTATAATATCTGCATCAACGTCCTTGGTTTTTGGTCTTACTTCATAAAACAAATTTGGTCTGTTGAACGATGCTTTAAAAGTATTAGCTCCAGTAATACCTAAGTTCTTTAAAATATCTTCTTGCACCTTAGGAGTTGCTGTTGCTGTAAGTCCTATAATTGGAATATCGTGACCAATTCGTTTAACAATATGCCTAAGGTTTCTATATTCTGGCCTAAAATCATGTCCCCATTCACTAATACAATGCGCTTCATCTATTGCCATAAATGAAATGGTCTGAGATTTCAAGAATTCTACATTTTCATCCTTAGTCAATGATTCAGGGGCTACATATAAAAGTTTAGTGATGCCCTCGTTTATATCAGACTTAACACGTTTTATCTCTGTTTTATTAAGTGAGGAATTTAAAACATGGGCAACACCTTCCTCTTGAGATACTCCTCGTAATGCATCAACTTGATTCTTCATCAAAGCTATTAATGGTGAAACAACTATTGCTGTACCATCCTTCATAAGCGCTGGAAGTTGATAACATAATGATTTCCCACCACCAGTTGGCATAATTACAAACGTATTATTACCATTAATAATACTTTTTATTACATCTTCTTGAAGTCCTTTAAAGGCACCAAAACCGAAGTATTTTTTTAAGGCATGGTGTAAATCATTTTCAACAAATTTCATTAATCCCTCTTATTTTGCTAAATCAATTTATTAAAGAGTCTTTAATCAGTCATTTTCTGACTCATTTAGCAAACTCTCATCATTTTTTTTCGTTTTTTTGTAACTAGTTTTTAATTAGGCAACATATCATGTTTTCAATGGGACTTTTAAAGATAATAAAATCTTTACAACAGTTCAAAAGCAAAAAACACAAATTTTGAATACCTCAGAATCGATCTTAAAAATAGCCAAAGACACCATAGCCATGGAAAGTAATGCAATAGCAAATCTTTCCAACTTGTTAAATGAAGATTTTTCTAAATCAATAGAACTTATTCTCAATTCTAAAGGAAGAGTTATTATAACAGGAATTGGTAAAAGTGCAATTATTGCTAACAAAATTGTAGCTACACTAAACTCGACAGGTACTCCTTCAGTATTTATGCATGCTGCGGATGCTATTCATGGGGACCTTGGATTAATATTAAAAGATGATGTTGTAATATGTATTTCAAAGAGTGGAAATACTCCAGAGATTAAAGTGTTAGTCCCTCTAATTAAAAACGGACCTAATAAAATGGTAGCGATTACTGGAAACAAAGATTCTTTTCTTGGTAAGAATGCTGATTTTGTATTGAACACTTTCGTTGAAAAAGAAGCTTGCCCTAACAACCTCGCACCAACAACAAGTACCACAGCTCAATTAGTAATAGGTGATGCTTTAGCAGTTTGTTTGTTAGAGTTAAGAGGATTTAGTAGTAAAGACTTTGCGAAATATCATCCAGGTGGCTCTTTAGGAAAGAAACTTTATTTAAGAGTTGGCGATCTTTCTTCGCAAAATCAAAAACCACGAGTTACTCCTGACACTAAAATAAAAGATGTCATTATTGAAATATCTGAAAAGATGTTAGGAGTTGCAATAGTTGTTGAAAATGATAAAGTTGCAGGAATAGTTACTGATGGTGATTTAAGACGCATGCTCAGTAAAACAGAAGATTTTTCAATGCTTACTGCAAAAGATATCATGGGTACTAATCCAAAATGCATCGATATAAACGCTATGGCTGTAGACGCTATGGAGCTTATGGAAACCAATGATATTTCACAATTAATAGTACTTGATAACGACAAATACGCTGGTGTCGTTCATTTACATGACCTCATAAAAGAAGGAATTTTATAATGGCGAAGAAAAATGTAAACGACATGTCGTTTCTAGACCATCTAGAAGACCTTAGATGGCATTTGATACGAGCGACCTTATCAATAGTAATAGTAGGTACTGCCGCTTTTATTTTTAGCAGGAAGATTTTTGAACTTATCATTTTCGCTCCAATAGATATGAGCTTTCCTACCTACAAATATTTATGTCAGGCAGGACAATTAATTGGAGTAGATACAACGTTCTGTAATGAAGAGATGCCAATGATTATACAAAGTAGAACTATGGCTGGACAGTTCTCTGCTGATATTTGGACATCTATTCTTGCAGGTTTTATAATTTCATTTCCATATGTTATATATCAACTCTGGAAGTTTATCAGCCCTGGACTTCATGAAAAAGAGCGCAGATACTCTAAAGGGTTTATTTTCATATCGTCTTTCCTTTTCTTCTTAGGAGTGTTATTTGGGTATTACATTGTATGTCCATTATCAATCAACTTTTTGGCAAATTATAGCATTTCAACAGTAGTTGACAATCAAATAGATATAGGCTCATATATTGCTTTAGTAAGGTCGGCTTGTTTAGCCTCTGGTTTGGTATTTGAACTTCCAATAATCATTTATTTCTTAACTAAAGTGGGATTAGTCACTCCTGAGTTTTTAAAGAAATACAGAAAGTATGCCTTGGTAATTGTATTAATTCTTTCAGCAATTATTACACCTCCAGACATTGCAAGTCAGATTATAGTAGCAATACCAATCATTATTTTATATCAAATAAGTATATTCATTTCTAAGGTTGTAGTTAGAAACCAAAAGCGTAAAGCAGAACAAAATGGCTGATTTAGTAGAAGAATTTAATGCTTATCGTGAAAGAATGAATGACAACATTCTTGCCGATAACAACAAGATAATTAAACGAATTTTTAATCTGGACACCAATGCCTTTCAAGCTGGAGCTTTGGATAAAAAAACCAAGGAACTGCTTGGATTAGTTGCCTCAATGGTTTTAAGGTGTGACGATTGTGTAAAGTATCACCTCGGAACTTGTCATGAAATAGGAATAACCAAAGAAGAAGTTGCCGAAGCTTTAAGTATTGCAACTTTGGTTGGTGGCACTATTGTAATTCCACATTTGCGACGCGCTTATGAGTATTGGGATACACTAGATCAACAGGTTAAATAATTGATAAAATATAATGCTAATAATAGTAGCTTATATGTTTTTACTATTTTTAGCGTTCATTACACTATATGGTTTTAAGAGCTAACAATTTAATGAAGTCCTATAGCGGACGAAAAGTGGTAAAAGATGTATCTCTTGAAGTAAATCAAGGAGAAATAGTTGGATTGCTTGGTCCTAATGGAGCCGGTAAAACCACTTCGTTTTATATGATCGTAGGACTCATAAAACCTAACGGAGGAAAGATCTTTCTTGACAATACTGAAATCACCAAATTCCCTATGTACAAACGTGCTCAAAACGGAATTGGTTACTTAGCTCAAGAAGCCTCAGTATTTAGAAAGCTAAGCATTGAAGACAATATTTTAAGTGTATTACAGCTTACCAAGTTATCTAAAAAGCAGCAGCACGATAAGATGGAATCTCTTATTGAGGAGTTTGGTTTAGGTCATATTAGAAAAAATCGTGGTGATCTCTTATCTGGTGGTGAACGTCGTCGTACTGAAATTGCTCGTGCCTTAGCCACTGATCCAAGTTTTATTTTATTAGATGAACCTTTTGCTGGAGTTGATCCTGTGGCTGTAGAGGATATTCAGCGCATTGTTGCTAAACTTACCAAAAAGAACATTGGTATCCTTATTACCGATCACAACGTTCAAGAAACGCTTGCAATTACAGACAGAACATATTTGATGTTTGAAGGTAGTATTCTTAAAGCTGGAAAACCTGAAGAACTTGCTGCCGATGAAATGGTACGTAAGGTTTACTTAGGACAGAATTTCGAACTTAGAAAGAAGAAACTGGAATTTTAATTATTCTTCTTCTTAAATAGTTTCTTAATAGGAATTACAATCGCTAAAGTAAGAGCACCCATACCCAACCCAATTACAAAATCTCTAATTATTCCTGGCCAAGTTGGAAGAACATCATGAAGAAAATCTATGTAGTGCACAAATATTCCTCCTGCAACCAACAACAATGCAATTGTCCCAATAACAGATAAACTTTTAATTACCCAAGGCAACGCATTCACTAGAAAACGACCAATCAAATTCAAAAATCCTTTTGAGCCATTGCTCATTTTTATGAGTTGGAACCCTAAATCATCCATTCGAACAATGAGTGCAACAATGCCATAAACACCAACAGTAGCAATAAGTGCAACCACTGAAACCACTAAAATCTGAGTTAATAAAGGTTCTTCTAAAACCGTTCCTAAAGCAATGATTACAATCTCAACAGATAAGATGAAATCGGTGAAAATTGCCGACTTTATTTTCTTCCTTTCTTCAGCGCTATCTACTTCTTGAATAACTCCGTCTGCCCTTTCCTTTTTATGGCTCCTGTGAAAAATAACTTCAAATACTTTTTCTGCTCCTTCATAAGCTAAGTACAAACCTCCTAATACAAGAACGATCTTTATTGCTGGCGGGTAAAAAGCACTTAACAAAAAGGCTAATGGAAGAATTATCAATTTATTGATAAACGACCCCTTAGTAATTGCCCAAAGTACTGGCAACTCTCTGGATGAGACAAAACCAGATGCCTTTTCAGCATTTACAGCTAGATCATCACCTAAAATTCCAGCAGTTTTTTTTGTACTGATCTTGCTCATTGTTGCTACGTCATCCATAAGTGCAGCGATATCATCTAAAAGTGCAAAAAAGCCTGAAGCCATATTTATAGAGAAGGTTTATTTATTTAATAGGGAAATAAGAATGTAAAAAATAATGATGAGTGGTATGGCAGCAAACTTCAATACTGCCAATAACACAATTGCCATAATGATAAGTATATATCTGGTAGCATTATCTTTAAAACTCCAATTCTTGAATTTCAATGCTAGCAACTTAATCTTAGCATTTAATAAAAAACAACTTACCAGAGTAACACCAATCAAGAACCATTGATTGAGAATAATAGCATTCATAGTGTCATTATTCTGAAATTCCATAATCAACGGAAAAGATAAAATAAGTAAGGTATTTGCTGGTGTTGGCAACCCTATGAAAGAGTCTGTTTGATTATCATCTATATTGAAATTGGCTAAGCGATAAGCAGAAGCTAAAGTTATTAATAAACCAAATAAAGATAATGAGCTAAAAGTAAAACCATACGTAGTTTCGATATCACCAAAAAAGCCTACATCATCATTTGTAAGATTAATTAATTGGAACATCACAATCCCTGGAACTAATCCACTTGTCACCACATCAGCCAATGAGTCTAATTGTAACCCAAGTTCACTTTGTGCATTAAGTTTTCTAGCCAATAAGCCATCAAAAAAATCAAAGAAAATGCCTAAAAAAGCTAGAAAAGCTGAGGCAACTAAAAATCCGTTAACCGCAAAAATTACAGCTACGCTTCCACAGAATAGATTTAATAAAGTAACAAAGTTTGGTATTTGTTTAATCAAGGCCAGACGTTTATGTAGTAAAAATATAAAACTATTTGAGTCTAGCCCAAGTAAAGAACAATATCTGTTTGAAAATCGAGTTTAATAGGAGAAAAATTATGTGCATCTTTGCATAAAGAATTTGCCTTTTGAAAAAGCACTTAACCATACTGCTATTACTTATCAGCATTTCGATTTTTGCTCAAACTACGAGAAAATATTCTAATGAATTTATGAATATTGGTGTTGACGCTGCCGCATTAGGAATGAGTAACGCAGTAGTATCAACTGTAAATGATGTCACTGCTGGTTATTGGAATCCCGCTGGTTTAGTACAATTAGAAGATAGTCAAGTTGCGTTGATGCATTCCAGCTATTTTGCAAATATTGCGAACTACAACTATGTTGGATTTGCTAAACCTTTAGATGATAGAAGCGCTGTTGGTTTATCATTGATTCGTTTTGGTGTGGACGATATCCTTGACACCACACAACTAATAGATGAGCAAGGAAATGTGAACTACGATAATATTAACCTTTTCTCTGCTGCAGATTATGGGCTAGTTTTTTCATATGCTCGTAAATTACCAATTGAAGGTTTGAATTATGGTGTTAATGCAAAGGTAATTAGGCGTGTTATTGGTGATTTTGCTTCTTCTTGGGGATTTGGATTGGATCTAGGAATTCAATTTGAGAGAAACGATTGGAAATTTGGTTTAATGGTAAGAGATATTACTACAACCTTTAATGCTTGGACAATTGATGAGGATAAATTAAACGACATCCAGAATGCTATTCCAGGACAAAATCAAGAAGCTCCTGAAGGTACTGAGTTAACATTACCAAAAATGCAAATTGGTGTTTCAAAACAATTTGTATTCAACTACGATTATACACTTAGAACAGAACTAGACCTCAACGTTAGGTTTGCTGAAACCAACGATATTATTTCCTCGTCTTTTGCAAGTGTTACTCCTGCAATTGGTTTTGAGTTTGGTTACACAGATCTAGTTTTCTTAAGAGCTGGAATGGGAAATTTTCAAAATGAGTTACAAATTGACGATACCGAACAATTAACCTTTCAACCAAACTTTGGTGTTGGTTTTAAATATAGAGGCATTCAGGTTGATTATGCGTTTACTGATATTGGTGACCAAAGTGCTGCCTTATATTCCAATATATTTTCAGTAAAGTTTGATTTTAGTATTTTTAGATAATGAGACTAAAGTTAACTTCCCTTTTATTATTACTGGTTTCAATTTTACAAGCTCAAAATATTCAGCTTTCTAGCGACGCAGAAATTAGTGCCTTAACTATTGGTCCAGGAACTTATTTAGTGGATTCTTTTGGACATAGCGCTTTTAGAGTTAGAGATAGACAAAACAGAATTGATACTGTTTTTAATTATGGTTCGTACGATTTTACCACTTCAAACTTCTATTTAAAGTTTGCGCAAGGAAAATTGAAATATAGGTTAGCAACAAATTCTTATTCTGATTTTTTTGAATTCTATATGGCTCAAAACAGAACTGTAGTTGAGCAAATTCTAAATCTATCACATCCACAAAAACAGCAGCTTTTTGATTATTTATTGAATAATGCCAAACCTGAAAATCAGTATTACTTATATGATTTTTTCTTTGATAATTGTGCTACTAAGTTAAAGGATGTCTTGCAGGAAACCAATAACAATAAACTAGTATTTGCAAATCCTGATGAGTTTCAACCTAAAACTTTCAGAAAACTAATCCATGAACATTTAGAATTAAATTCTTGGGGAAGTTTAGGCATTGACGTTGCTTTAGGAGCTGTTATTGACAGACAAGCAACGGCTGAGGAACACATGTTTCTTCCAAAATTCATTTATCGCTTTTTTGATAAAGCAACCTTCAAACAATCTGGTGAGCCATTGGTTAAAACTACTAGAGTATTATATGAAGAAGTTGAAAAGGCCAAATCAAGCAGTTTCCTTTTTAGTCCGCTAATAATATTCGGAATTATTAGCTTTCTAATTCTATATATCACATATCGCGATTTTAAAAATAATGTTCGTACCAAGTGGATTGATACTTCTCTATTTATTTTAACTGGAGTTATCGGTGTATTTATATTACTGTTATGGTTTGCTACAGATCATACAGCAACTGCCAATAATTATAATTTACTCTGGGCATTCCCTTTAAACCTTTTTATTATCAGACAACTATCTAAAAGGAATCAATGGTTTATTAAGTACCTTAAATTCTTAGTTATTATGTTATGCTTAATGACGCTGCATTGGACTATTGGAGTGCAAGTATTCGCCATTGGATTAATTCCGTTATTACTTGCTCTTATCGTTAGGTACACTTACCTAATCAAGTGTTTTCAGAAAGGATAATTATTGTCCTCTATAATACAACATTGTATTAAGGGTTTTTACCACAATATTTACATCTAAAAAGAAACTTCTGTGTTTAATATAATATAAATCGTATTGTAGTTTTATCAATGAGTCCTCAACTGAAGATCCATAACGACTATTAACTTGTGCCCAACCAGAAAGACCTGGTTTAACAGCATGTCTTGTGTCGTAGAAAGGTATAATTCTAGAAAGTTCTTCAACAAAAACAGGACGTTCAGGGCGTGGACCAATTACACTCATGTCTCCTTTTAAAATATTAATGAACTGAGGAAACTCATCTAATCGGGACCTTCTCAAAAATCGTCCAAAAGGAGTCACTCTATTGTCGTTGACCTTAGCCCATTTTGCACCGCTGTTCTCAGCATTTGGATACATGGTTCTATATTTATAAATCTTAAATGGTTTCCCATGCTTCCCAACTCTTGTCTGAACATAAATTAACCTTCCTCTGTTTCCTAATAAATTTCCAAGAAGAATTAACGGCAAAAAACAAATCCCCAGAATAATTCCAATTATAGAAAAGATAATATCCATAACACGGTGATACAATCTGTACAATCTATTTTGGTTACTTCTGCTAAATGGGAAGTATTTATAAAAATCTTTACCAACATATTGTACTGGTACTCTCTTAGTTATTTCTTCAAAAACCTGCGTGTATTCTCTTATAGTAAAACCTCTATCCAGCAAATAGGTTAGTTTATTATAAACCTCTGAAGTAATCCTATCTGAATCGTTAATTGCCACTACAATTTCTGAGATACCCTCACGTTTTATTACCTCCTGAAGTTCATCAATTTTGTATTCTTTTAATCCCTTAAACTTTACTGATTCCTCATTATTGTTATTGATAAATCCTACTATTTTATAGTTTGGATCAGCTACACTAAATACTTTAACTAAGTTTTCAACATTGTTTATTTCTCCTAAAACCAATACTCGTTTATAAAACCTTGGAGAAACAATAAAAGTTGTGTATGCTACTCTCCATAGAAAAATTGCGGCAATTATAGCCAAGTAAAAGTACACTATCTGAATACGTTGAAGCGGTAAAACTGGAGTAACTATAGGAGTAAGCAAATAGAACAGTACTGTTAAAGAAACAGTCAAAATTATGTTTCTAAATGTACTATCTAGCTTGCTGGATTGCTTAAGATCATATAACTCAAAGATAGTTCCAAACACAGATAAATAAAGTCCTAGAACAACCATCCACACCCAGTGCTCTTTGGTAACTGTGAAATAATCGAACTCAAACCAATAACCAATAAAATAAAGGCCTACAAATACAGAAAAGATATCAAATACTCGTAAAAGTACCTTTCGCTCTGATATTTCGAAATGTATTTTCTTGTTCATTGGTATAATTGCAATTGACCTTGTAAAGATACAAGTAATAATATGCTTTGAGTTATACTATTGCAATAACTTTTTCCATTGATAACGCACAACTTCCCAATCAAATTTTTCAACTTGGTTTCTTGCGTTTTTCACTAACTTGGATTTCAACTCATTGTCAATGGTTAGTAAATTAATCGCCTCTACCATTTGCTTTACATCTCCTTTATCAACCAATAAACCTGTTTCGTTATTATTAATCAAATATGGTACGCCTCCAACGTTGGTCGAAACTACTGGCAATCCTAATGCCATCGCTTCCATTACACTAACTGGTGTATTGTCTATGTTTGTGGTATTTACAAAAATGTTGAATTCTTCAGCTTTTTTATGCCATGCTGATTTAGAAAGCTTTCCTGTAAATTCAACTTTATCTTCAAGATTTAACCTTTTAACCAAAGCTTTACATCTTTCAAACGATTCATCTTTTACTGGTCCAATCATACATAAAGATGCATCAGTATAAGTTTTTGACAGTTCATTTAAAACCTTAATAGCCATTTCTGGATTATAAATACCTGCAAACGCTCGTACATATAACAATCTTGGAGTAGAAATTCCCCGCTCTAAAAACTTATAATTCTTTATTTCAATCACATTTGGAATATATGTTGCTGAAAAACCTCTTTTGTCAAATTCAGATTTAAGATAATTTGATGGTGACACATTTTTATAGGAATTACTAAAAATAGCCTTAGCCATTTTGGGAGAGTTGTCTAATCTATATGACAAATTTCCTCCTCTTAAAATTGGCACATACTTTAAGTTCAATAAAAAACACAACCTACTAACTACGTAAGCATAATAAAAATTTTTTGTACTATATGTATCTATTAGAACGTAACTTATTTTTCTGCTAAACCAGAGCACATTCCACATCATTGAAACAAGTCTAAACAATTTTATACTATAGGAAGAAACTGCTCTTACAGTATAGCCTTCTTGTCTTAACAAGGCACTTAAAGTATCAATACCACTAGCATTCCTTTCTTTAGACACTAATTTGTTCCCTATGTATAGTAGCATTTGAGTTTAAGTTTTTTTTCTTTTGAAAGTTAACGTCTAAAAGGCATAATCCGTAAATAAAAGAAGGAAATGCAATTCTCATTGCAGAGTGATTGATCGTTAACAGCCAAAATACCAGAAAAGAATAGAAGTAAATATTTCGTGTGTTTTCCATTCGGAGAAGGAAAGGAACTATTAGTAAAATTATAAATGCTAATATCCCAAACAACCCATGCTCAGCTAATAAACGACTAATTTCATTATGTGTAGCAGCTAAACGACCAGTTCTTTCAAATCTAAATTGCCTGTTTTTTCCAACTCCAATTCCAAATACTGGGTTCTCCAGAAAAGCTTCAAGCTCGGTCATAAATAGTTCACTTCTACCTGTTGAAATGTCTTCTTTCTTTTCACCAAAAGCATTTTCATTAGCATATCTATTATCGAGCAATCCCGAAGTTCTTTCTACTGCAAAAAACCAAACTCCCAGTCCTAATATAATTCCGAAGAAAATGGTCTTGTATATCTTAGGTTTAAATTTAGTACTACCTCTTAAGGCTAATACAACTACCAGTAATAAAATTGCTGCCATAGCAGTAATAACTCCTCCTCTGGAGAATGTCACCAACCCTCTAAACAAAATAAATCCGAGTAATACCAATTCAATTATTGATTGGATACCTCTGAATTTATTAATCAACAACCTTGAAAAAAGAATAAATATACCAACTCCTAAAATGGTGGCAACCTGATTTGGACCAAAACCACCAGAAGTAGCAAAATTAGAAGCAGTTCCTGTCACAGATTCCTTAATACTAGGAGCATATAAAAACAAATAGGTCACTAAAGAAATAATAGGCAATAAAGCCGTAAACAAAACGTATTGCAACTGCTTGAACGTAACCTTCTTTTTGTAAAAATAAAAAGCCACAAAACCTAGAGAAACTGGACCAGCAAGATTAAAAGCAATCATTCGCCTTACTTCATCCGTATAATTATAGGTGGTAAACAAAATACTCATTAGCAAAAGACCTATATAGAGTAAATACGCGTAACCTTTTAATCTTACTCGATCTAATATTATGCCTAATAAGACCAGTAAAATCAACAAATATTTATGTAACTCATAAAAGAATAAACCTCCGGTCATTCTAAAAAAAACATCTCCAGTAGCTATATATGCAGATGCTGCTAATACTGCTACCACAGTATTTTTAGAAAACACTACATATATAATACTTATAGCAACAACAACAAGACTTATCAAATTTGAGGCAAAAGGAATAAAATAAACTACTCCTGCTAAAATAATGTGCAGAAGTATAAAAAACAGTGCTATATTTTTTATTTGTCCTTTCCTCATTAAAGAGATTTATAGATAGATATCAGGCCTTCAATATACTTTTCTTTAGAATAATTTTGCTCAACATTTAGTTTTAATCTTCTACCAATTTTTTTTGCCTTTTCTGGGTCATCCAGAAGTTTTTTTATTGCGTTGGCAAATGCAATTTCATCTTCTCTTTCAACTAGCAAACCACTTTTATTGTGATTTACAACTTTGATACAGTCTCCAACATTTGTTACGACAACTGGTAATTCTGCTAATCCATATTCCAATAAGGATATTGGGAGTCCTTCGGATTTTGAAGATAACACTCCAATCGATGCTTGCTTCAAAACATTAAAGACATCCTTAATGTTTCCATATAAAAACACCTTATTAAAGAGGCCTTCGTCCTTAATAAAGGATTTAATTGAATTGGAATAATTATCATCATAATCTTTACCAATTAAATGAAGGGAAACATCTGGTGTAGTCTTTAATACTAACTTAAAGGCCTTTAACAGGCTTAAATGATCTTTCTCTAGTCTAAATCCTGCTACACACACAATTTTAATTTTACTATTGCCAATTAACTGTGTCTCTTTAAGATTGAAATCTAGGCGCGCAAAGTTGTTTAGTTTATAACTGTTTGAAAATTTTAATTGTTTCTTCGTCCAATTGTTAAGCGAATCATTCACATTAATGATTGCCGAAAATATCTTTACACATTTCTTTAATATCCATAATCTTCCTTGACGTAACTTCACATTAGCTCCCGAATGATTATGCCAAACCACCTTCACACTTCTAAGGTTTAGTTTAGTTAAATATGCTATAAAAAAGGAAGTAGAATGCGCATGGATGATCTCAATGTTGTTTTCTTTAATAAAGGTTCGAAGTAGTTTTAACGCCTTCTGGTCAAAGGTTCTTCTTTTCTTTAAAAAGATATATTTTGAATGATCATTTATAGTATTTATTAGCGCTCCTTCTTCACGAGTAGTACAGAGATAAGCATTTACTTCATTGGAGTCATTTAAGGCATTAACTGTGTTAACTGCTATGGTTTCTGCTCCACCTGTTTTAAGACTGTCGATAATATGTAAAACATTAGTCTTCAATCAAGATGTGTTTAATTTCTTTTTCAAATTTATCTAATGTATAATTTCTAGACCAATTGTGAGCTTTGGTTACCTTTTCCTGGTAGTTATTCTTCCCTAGGATATAGTTTTCAATTTCTGAAACTACTGCTTCAACATCAGGTACTACAATACTACCTCTTTCCCCAAATCCTAACATTTCTGGAACACATGACACCTGTGTACTTATTGGCAAACACTTCCAAAACATAGCTTCTGCAACTACTTTTGGCCACCCTTCTGATCTCGACATGAACACCAAGAAATGTGCCTTTTGATAAGCTTTTTTCAATTCTTCCTTATTTTGATTTCCATGTAGAATTACATTTCCTTTCAGGTTATTATCTTTAATATAATCCTCAATAATCGACCTTTCTTTTCCTTCTCCATAAATGTCTAAAGCCACATCATAACCTCTTTCTTTTAATTGATGGGTAACCTTAACCGAATGCATTGGACGCTTATTTGAACTCATGGTTCCAACAAAAAGAAGATTGATTTTATTGTTCAGTGTTTTATCATTTACAGCCTCTTTTTCATTTTCACTATAAGAAGCTGTAAAAAATGGCACTATGTTTTTTGATGTTTCCTTCCAATCTCCATACACTAATACTTTCATCTTCCTTGTTAAAAACTCGCTCTTCAATATCCTTTTCTGAAGCTTATACGACCATGGTTGCAATGATTTTGGGTCCCAATTACCAGCATACTTGGCGCCTTTGCTTTTATTAGGGAAAAATATTTGAACGAAACATCCAAGTAAACCTATATTCCCTGGACATCTTAAATGAATGTGGTCTGCCCTTCTACAGGCTAAAAATAGTGTCCATAATATCACCGGAATCTTAAATAACGAAACGAAAGTCTTACCAATACTTGTAAATTGAATGCTTGGAATATCTCTTAACAATAAATTTGAATGTTCGTAATGGGCATCAATTTCAGAAATATTTCGGTTTTTTAATGGCGCTACTATGGTAACCTCATCTACATGTTTTAGCCACAGGTTCATTTCACGTATATAAGGAGCATATCCGTAATAATGACCTCCGTCCTGAGTATGGTTAACATGTGTTATAATGAGGAAGTTCATGTTACAACCTTCGGTTTATTAACTAATAAAGATAACCATCCTGCCAATCTTCCCATTGCTTCGGTAAAAGATTCGTAACGTTTTTTCGTTGTTAATACATTTACAAATCTAAGCTTCATTAAGAGTATAAATGTTAGGTTCCACTTTAATCTTGCCTTTAAACCTGGCTTCGGATGTTTTACTCGCCATACGTACCATCCATTTCTGGCTACCATCTTACCATATTTAAACTTATTAGGTCTCCCCGAATCGTCATGATGATGTTCTAGTTGTGCAGCCGTATTTACATATAACTTCCCTTTTTTAGACAACCTCAGTGTGAAATCGCCATCTTCATAAAGCCCATAACCTTCAAAGTAATGTGAGAAGCTAAGCGTATTAAAAACTTCTCTTTTAAATGAGGAAACTCCTCCCATAAACTGTTCAACCTCATATATCTTACCCGAAGGTGGTAAAAACCCAACACTTCTTCCATGGGAAAAGTTGGGTAAAAAGCATGGTGGTGTATCTGGCTGCAAACCAAAAAAACTTCGTATCCTAAATCTAAATGGTTCTGTACGTTCCCACCCGTCGTAATAAAACTTTTTACTCGAGGACTTCAAGTCAACTTTTTTCCATACCACCTGATTTTTGATATAGCCACCTACTCCTAATGCTTCTGGAAAGTGTTTGTAAGTATCTATAAGCTTCTCAAAGTAATCTTTTTGAAGGATGGTATCATCATCTAAAAAGCAAATAACCTCACTTTGCAGATTTGCTTTTTGAATACCAAAATTGCGCTGTTTTGTCAAGCCTCTTTCGTGATCTTTAACCTTATAGTAATGCAAATCTTGAAAATCATTTTTTTTCAAGATTTGTTGCGTTTCGTCATTAGTTGAACCATCAACAATCAGAATCTCATTAGGATGCAATGTCTGTACATTTACCGATTGTAGCAGTTGCAGTAAAGGCTGTGGTCTCATATAAGTGCAGATGATTAAAGAAAACTTCATAGACTATTGGGTTCGTTTACCTATTGCTACTAACTGCTTTGCGTAAAACTCAGATTTGCGGTATTGCATTAATCGATATGGTAACTTTAAAACTCTTAATGGAATTAACAGCTTATTCCCTTTCAGTAAAAATCTTAAAAAATACTTATGCTTATAGGCTTTGCGCTGCGCTGGTGTAAATTGTTTGTAGAACTGATACATGACTGTTGGGCTAGGAACTGGCCTTATCAGTTTTACTGGCGTATCTAACTCCCAAGGTTGTTTTTTTCTCTTCTTCCCCATGAGTTTAGCCTGACTCCCCCAAAAGCGGTACCCACCCTGAGGTGGCTTTAAGTGTAAGTTTACCGAAAATGGGTTGTGTAGCACTGGAACCCCTATCTTGGTTAAAGAAATCCCGAAATCACCATCTTCACCATAGCCGCCATCGTAATTTACATCATTCCCTACCAAAGTAGTTACATGCTCTTTTTTTACACATGAATTGGCATTGCTAAATGATTGTGAAACTCCCACTTTTAATCTATTTGGATCGATATTATTAAGTTTAATCTCCAAATCATCTAATGTTTGTTCGACATGATCTGCCATAATATCCAGACCATTGCATGCTCCTGCATTGTACGTTTGTAACAGCCTAATATGATTTTCAATAAAGTCTGGTCGTATTCTAATATCATCGTCCCCAAAAACTATATAATCACCTGTACAAAGATCAATAGCTTCATTTCGTGCTCTACAGCTTCCCTTAGATGTTTGCCATTTAAAAACAACTTTAAACGGATAATTATCAGGGTTATAAAGCGATTCGTCTCTTTTATCTTCAGGTGTAGCATCTACTACCACAACTTGATCTACCTGATAGGTTTGATTTTTTAAATCTGCAAGCAGATTTAGGGTGAAATCTTGCCGCAACATCGTAGGGATAATATAACTCACCTTAGGGTTTCCTTCCATAGGTTTTAATACTCTTGCTGCTACAGTCTTTAACTTATCCCTTTTTTTAAATTTTCTTTTAGCGTAAACTAACCTTGACCACTCGCTAAATTTCCAAATGCCTTTTCTAAACAGCATATAATAAGCGAGACCAATTCGAAAATTCTTTATGTAAAATATATACCTGTCTTTAGTTGATATCTCAACAGATCTATCTTCTTTGTTTGTATACAATCCTTTTATATACATTGGAATTGCTCCGTGATTTCTAAGTGCATTATAGGCAAAATCAAATGCCTGAGTATCTAATCCGTTAAAATCCTGATCAAAACCGTTTAATTGCTCCCAAACATTTTTTCTAACAGCAAAATTATGCGGATTAAGTCTCCAACTTACGCATTCATCAAGATTATCAAAATCCATCCCGTACCAAAAGAATACTGCAGTTTGATAAACAATTTCTGGAAAAGCGTTTTTATATCCTTGTTCAAACGAACTATGCCAAATATCACCAAGACCTAATGACAGTTCTTCTAAAAAGTTAAGTTCAGGGCTACCTGTATATCTTATAACTTCTCCTTGAGAGTTAGTATATTCTTGAAATTGAACTGTGCTCATTTTCTAATTTAAAATTTGGGTGTAAAATTCAACACTTTTTTGTGCTACAACATCTATAGCAAATTCATTCTTAATTTTTTCTCTAGCTGCTCTTCCAAGTTCTATTTGGAATTCTTTATCCTTTATTATTTTTACAATCTTATTTGCATAGTCCTCATAATTTTTAGGGTCAACTAAATATCCCTCCTTTCCGTTTTCGATCATTTCTTCTGCCCAACCAACATTTGAAGCTACTATTGGTTTTTCCATAGCCATTGCTTCTAGCCAAGATACTGGAAATGCCTCTGCAAATGACGGGAATACACATAGACTCGCTTTTCCTATTATTTCTCTTATTTCATGGTATGGTACCACACCTTGATAAGCTACTCTTTGCCTTGCTTCTTTTGAAAATAGTGGCTCCATTAAACTCCACGTTGAACCTGAACCCGTCATAATATCGGAGGCATCCTTCCCTACTAATACCAACTTTGCTCCTGGAACTTGTGCAACGACTTTATTAAAAATATAAGGTAACTCAAGTAAACCCTTTTTTCGAATAAGTGTTCCAAAATAGAGTATGGTTAATTTGCTATCTTTTTTTATTGGAACAAACGAATGAAAATCAATTGAATTTTGAATTACTTTATAGTCTCTACTGAGTTTAAAAAGTTTATTGGTTAGTCTACCTGTGAAATCGCTTACCGAAATAATTGCATCAGCTTTTTTTAACGCCTTTTTTTCTAAAAATCTATTAATAGGTTTAACTTTTCTGTTATCCAGATGGCAGAAATAGGTGTCGGAGCCATGTAATTTAATAACTAATGGACACTTTGGTTTTACAAAGGCTGTAAACCCTGTCCAATCTGGAGCTTCAACAATAGCTATTTCTCCTTTATTGTATAATCTATTTATAAATCTTTCTACTTTTTTTTGGGTAAGGTAAAGTGATAGCCCTCTTATTTTTACATTCTTAACCTTGTAAATATGAACTCCTTCATCTTCAAAATTTTCATCTTTATCCTGACCATATACTAATACACTTACCTGATGTCCTAATGCAACAAGTCCTCTGGCCAAATTATAAATACTTGTTCCAATGCCTGCCGATTTATTGGTTTTATGGTGTGGGTATTCTGGAGTTAAATAGGCTACTTTCATTTTAGTAATTTATAATGTTCGTTAACCATTTTATCTAGTGAATACTGCTTCTCAATTTCGGTTCTTGTATTAATTGTTATTCTTTTATTACCTATATATACTTCTTCAATTAGTTGAGACAACTCGTTAATATTTTGTGCTCTAAAAACATACCCATTTTGGTCATGAGTAATAGCTTCTTCATTCCCTCCAATATTTGAAGCAATTACTGGAACATTGGCTGCTAAGCTTTCTAATATTGCCAGACTAAAGCATTCCATGTGTGATGGCAACAACAAATAATCGTACTTACAATAAACTTCATTTAAGTTGGATACACTTCCTTTAAACTGAAAAACCTGTTCTAAGTTTTTTTTCTTGACCTTATCAATTAACCTCTCTCTATAAGGACCTTCTCCATAGATATCAATTTGAAGATTAGTTTTAATTGATTCTGGTAAAAGATTAACAGCTTCAATTAAATCCTGAATGCCTTTTGATTCCCTTAAATGGGAAGCAACTAGAAAACCTGGGATTTTAGTTTTTCTTTTTGTTTGAACATGTATATCGTTAATGATAACTCCGTTATAAATGACAGAAACTTTATTACTTAAAGAACTTCCAAAATCTTTTAAAATTTGGTTAACAGTATATTGTGAAACACCTATAAAATGATCAATGCATTTTGAATACAACCACCCTTTTAAACGCTTTTTAATTCGCTTTTTAATAGGATAACCTTTTAAAGGTCTTGGGTTATGATCTACAGTAATAATTTGTGCTTTAGTCATCTTTTTTAAATCGCAGAAAAAAGAAGTACAAAGCTCAACAAAATGAGTAATTACATGTGTATATTTCTTTTCACTATGCTGAAGTCTTTTAAGAACAAAAGCCGTTAAGCTCTGATTATTTTTAGGATGAAATATTTCTAATTGCTGGTACTCTCCATGATCATTAATATTCGGAAAAAACCAGTCTACCTGAATATTATTTGCCTTGCATTTTTTATCAAACTCCCAATAAAAATAATCCATTCCACCAACCCTACTGGGAAGTAACTTATAATCGCAAATAACAGCTATTTTTCTTTCCATAGTTAACTCAATAAGGCTTTTACAAGTCGTTTACTAGTGCCCACTAATGGTGCACCAATTTCCAAAGCCAATATTTCTTTTCTATTTAAGGATCTCTTCTCTGGTTCATTTAATGCTTCTTCTAACTGTTGATGCAAATCGGTTTCATTTTTTGCAATGGTCACCGATTCGCTATCAATAACATGCTTATAATGTTTATAGTTTAAAAACCTTTGGTCATTATAAAGCCCATTGATTTCATTACCAAAAACGGTATTAATAACAGGCTTATCGAACAACATAAAATCTAAACTCATGGTTGACAGCATATTTACATTCACATGGCTAAATGTTAATATCGCTTTTAAGTCTAACACGTCTTCTTCGGTTGGAAGTCGTTGTGACCAACTTTCGGCATGATCTGCTCTTGTTTGCACCCATTTAGGAATATTCCATTTTAATTCTGGTATTTCTTCCTTCAGCTTCTGAAATCTTTTACCATCCTCGGCTGGAGACGTTCTTATTAATAATTGAAGGTTATCATGCTTCTTAATATAGTTCCATAATGCTCTTATATGATGTTCATCGTTCTTACCTATAGAGCTATCTGCACAGCTATAGCATATAATTTTTTTGTTGTTTTCCAGATCGAATTTTTTGTAAAAATCTTCCCTATTTACCACATAGTTTTCTAAAACATAGGGTTCAAATTGTGGAGTACCTACCACCATTACATTTTCTTTCTTTGTCCTTGGATAAAATGTTAATAATTCTGAACTCATTAGATCACTCCAGACTAAATACTTATTAAAGGTGCCCAACATCCTCCCTTTGGAAGCTAAATTATCCCAACTAAAAATAAAGGCAACATTTGGAATATTAAGTTGTTTAGACATTGCTAATATTGGTGCCAAATATGGTGGTCTTTGATGCGTAAAAAATAACAGATCTGGTTGATCACTCTTTAAAAGTTTTAAATACGCTTTTGTAACCTCATTACTTTTAAAACTTCTGAATTGCCATTTTTCATAGTTTCGAATTGCCTTTTCAGAATGAAATAAATAAGTAATAAAATAAACTAGATTGTTTAATACTCCTCTTTTAGTTAATCGTTTAGATCTGCTTCGTCTTAAATTACTATTAAGACCGAAAGCTTTACTTTTATGATTATGAAGATGCGCCACTTCTTTTAATCTTCTTAAAAACCAGGTAAACCTTGATTCCTTGAAAACTGGCAGCTCATATACCTTTACATTGGGTAATATATGCTCTTTTAAAGTACTTTTTGGTAATCCTGAATAGAGCGCAATTGATTCAAATGAAGTAGCAGCCTCTTTTAAAAAATCGCTCATCACAAAATTACGATACCCTACTCCATCGGTAATAACAACACCTAATTTTTTCATCTACCTAATTTTAGAAGTAAGTATTTGTAATATTTCCTAATCACCTTCTTTAGATAAAACATACTATCCCTAAAACAAATTGGGTTTATATATTCTGCTTCTTGTTTAGTATTTTCAGCTCCTACCAAAATCTTATTTATTCTTTCAGTATGTTTTTTATTTATACCATAGCTCCTTGCATACCATGTGTGATATAACAATTTGTCTGCCTTATAATATACTTCATTCGTAATTCCATCTTCATTCATTTTTGCATCTAAAAACAGTATCTTTTTTCCTTGTCTCCTTAACCAAAAATAAAAACAATAATAAGGTTCAAATAAACTCTTTTTATCAAATGAACCTTTCAATCTTGATAAATCATCATCAAATTCATTATCATAAATATATTGGTTTTTAAGTACTTCTTTTTTATTCCATATTCGTAAAATCTCTTTTAGATTCAGTATTGAAAAAAAGGTATTTATAGCATATGGATTCTTTTTCCTATGCGTTACTACACCTCCATCTCTAACTCCTGCAACTGTTATATTATTAGTTTGCATATCTTCTATTATCTTAAACACATAATCTGAATCCACAAAAATCACATCTTCATCTGCCATTATCAACCATTCTATATCCTCATCTTTTAGCTTAAACATCATATAAACAATGCTATGAATACCATGCATACCATTGCTACCATCAATTACATATTTTTTAATACTAGAAGGAAAGAACCTAGAAGTTTTCTTATATAGCTCAAAATTAGCTACTGTAGTTAATATTGCTATTCTATCTTTTTTATTCAATGCTATTTCATTGCTCGTAATAAACCTCTTCTTAAATATGGGACATTGATCTTTTTATCATAAATAAAAATCATGTATCCATTGGATGGGACTACTTTAAATCCATAATTGCTAAGGAGTTTTGTAAATTCTTCTTCATCATTTTGTTTATGGTATGTACACAAGGCTATTTTTATCTGCATATCCTTATCTAATATTTCACTAAATCCCTCTAAAAAGTGTGCTTCGCTTCCTTCTATGTCAACTTTTAAAAATGTTATATCTGGATTCTGACCAAAGAACGTATTCATTGTAATTGTAGACTCTGAATCAACATTTGATACATATTTATCAATAATCTCAACTTTGTCTCTCCATGGTGCAAATGTAGCTCTTAATGCTTCTAACCAATCCTGATCATATTCAAAGAGATAAACCTTTTTTACCTTTTCAATATTTGAAAGTGAAAAATTTCCTTCCGCTGCACCAATGTCTGCAATAACATCATGACTCTCCAAATAAAAATCTTTAGTGAGATATAAGTGAGGAGACTCTATATCCTGATCTATTTGTAAACCCAAATACAATTTCTTTATTCCCTCTTCAGACAAAGATCTTTTAAAATACAATCTTTTATCCTCGTGAATTACATATTTAAGCTCATTACTTTTATCAGTAAATACCTCAATAAAGTCTTCTGAATATTTTTTTTTAAAATCATAAGGAAAAACTGTAACAGGGTTAGCTTTTAAATATTCAATTACCTCTTTAATTTCTTCATCAGTGCTTTTATTTTCATAAAAAGTTAGTATTTCTCTTCTCAAGTTTTTTAGAAATAATCTATTCTTTCTCCTCTCCATTGATTCTTTTAGCCTTTCCAAAAAAGGTTCAGGTAAAATCAGTTTACAATATTTAACAAACCTCTTCCTCATTTAATGTTTGTTAAATAACACAATTATATCACTCAACCTAATATTTTTTTAGCTATCATTTCGGCTCTTTTCCAGTCTTCCTCTGTATCTATATTAACGTGTCTACTTTTATCTGACAAGATATAGTGTATACTGTCTCCAAAAAGAGAGTTTTGATTTAAAATTACCTCTGTCTTGGTTATATAAATTGATCCATCTCTATAATAGGCTTTTGGAAGGTCTTGTCTGCGTTTAATGATTTGTTCATCTTTTGTTGCCAACTCCAAATTCTGATCTTCATTGGTTTTAAATACCCAATGCGGATTGTACTCATGTGATACTTCTAGTACTGAGATCAACGAATCTGCTCTACTATTCACAAACTTGGAAATTGCCTCATCTATAAAAGTCAAGGTTCTAAAAGGGTTGGTGACTTGTAGCAAACAAACAGTATCGTATTTTTCTCCCTTTCTAGACAATTCTTTGACTGCGTGCTTAACTACATCGAGTGAACTTGCCATATCTGTTGCTAATTCACTAGGCCTAACAAAAGGAACCTCAACACCTAGAGTTTTTGCCAGCTCTATAAGTTTTTCATCTTCTGATGAAAATATAACTCGATCTAATAAATGCGAACCCTTAGCACTTTCTATGGTATACTGCATTAAAGGTTTACCCAATAATTTTTTACTATTCTTATTAGGGATTCCTTTACTTCCTCCTCTAGCTGGTATTAATCCTAAAACTCTCATTAGTAGGTAATGGTTTTATGAAATCGCAGTTCAACCTCTGCTAATATTTCTGCTATCTTTTTTCCCGAGTCTCCTATACCGTAAATTGAATCACTATCAATACTTGAATCATTATTTATATGAGCAATTATAGCTTCCTTTATATCCTCTTTATTATAATCTACGTCCATTACATTTTCACCTCGTGCCCTACCATTTTGTCTGGTTCCAAGATTTACAACCGGCACTCCCAAATAGGCACACTCTCTTATTCCAACACTTGAATTACCAACTAAACCTTTGCTATTTATGAGTAATCTCAAAAAATCTTCCGGAATCATGTTCTTAAAGAAGTGAATGTTATTAGGGTTTTGAAATTCTCTATAAGTTCTTATTCCGTTTGATGTTCCATCTGCTCCAGCATCTACATTAGGCCAGAACCAAAATGTAGGTATTTGTAATTCGTGAATTACTTCTAATGTTGTCGTAACATGCTCTTTGGCCATATTGTACTCTGTAGTAACTGGATGTTGCATGACTACCAAATACCCATCCTCCCAGTCAATATCTTGTCCTACTCCTCCATATTTTTTTATTGGATCAAAATTTAATGCTGGTGATTTATTAACCTGATAAGCAATATCTATTGATGGGCACCCTGTATTAAAAACATAACTAGCTTCTTCTCCCATTTTTATAAGTCGATCTTTTGCATCTTCTGAAGCTACCAAATGAATATCTGCCAGCTTTGTATTGGCATGTCTTACTTTTTCATCAATATTCCCAGTTACTTCACCTCCTTGAACATGAATTAGCGGTATATTTTGATATGCTGCTGCTATTGATGTAGCTATGGTTTCAAATCTGTCTGCAATGGTAACTACTGCATCTGGTTTAAGATTATAAAAGATATTTGCCAGCTCCATAACTCCTAATCCAGTAGTCTTAGCCATTGATGTTTTATTCTCTCCTTCAAGCACCATAAACACTTTAGCATTAATGTTAAATCCGTCTTCTTCAATGTAATTGACAGCATTTCCATATCTATCTAATAAAGCTGAACCAGCCACTACTAATTGTAATTCGAGTGATGGATGCTCTTGCATTGCTTTTAAAGCTGTTTTTATTCTACTATATGATGGTCTTGCAGTAACAACAACACAAATCTTTCTTTTATTCATTTATCAAATCGGTTAAGTTTAAAAATTCCCATTGTTGCATCGATCTATTTATAGGTTTGCCTATTATCTCCTTAAACTTCGAAGCACTAATTCCAAGTCCAGCAGGTTTTTTACCTTCTAGATCTTCAAAAGTCAACATATGTCCTTTCACAAGATCTTTATTCACAGCAAGTGACTTTTCAAATATATTCTTTAGTGTCTCAAATTTTGAGATATCATCTTTATCAATTGGGTTATTCATTGCTTTTTCAATGTTCCTTATCGCTTTTGTTAAGCTTTGAATTTGATCTATAGTTAAAGAAGAAGTGGTATCTGGTCCAGGATCATCTTTACTAAAAACGGCATGAAATTCAATAATTTCAGCTCCTAAGGCCACTGCAGCAATACAAGTTTCAATATGTGCAGAGTGATCTGAAAATCCTATTGGTATGTTATATCGCTGCTTTAGCTTATTAATAACATTGAGCCCAAACTCTTCTGGTTCTGTTGGATAAGACGTTGTGCATTGCAACACAGATACTTCAACTTTTCTCTTTTTTAAAAACGCGATAGCATTATCTAATTCAGAAAAGTCACTCATGCCGGATGAAAGTATCACAGGTTTTTTCGTTCCTACAATTTTTTCTAACAACAACAAATTGGTTACCTCTCCGGAGCCAATTTTATAGCGAGATACGCCAACTTCTTCTAACAAATCTACTGCAGCATTACTAAATGGTGAAGACATAAACTCTAATCCAACTTCATCACAATGACTCTTTAGTTCTTTCCACTGCTTTAAGGTAAACTCCATACGTTTCCAATAATCAAAACGTGTTTTGTCATGTGTTGGAAATTTTATTCTGAATGGTTCGTGTATACTACTTTCGGCTACAGCGATATGTGTTTGAAATTTGATTGCATCAACTCCCGTTTTTGCTAAAGCATCGATATACTCACGCGCAACGCTTAAGTTACCATGATGCGCTTGTGCAATTTCTGCTATAATGAATGTTCTCTGCATTTTCTATTTCTTAATTGCTACAAGACCATAACTCATTCCTTTGGCCTTAGGGTTTCTCTTCTCTAAAAATCGTTCTAAAAAAAATTTGAGCCCATCCTTTATTGATGTCCTTTTTCGTTTGGTATATGCAGTATCTACAACAGCATATTCTAATATCTCAAAACCTGTATTTTCTAAAAAAAATCGTACGATGTGCTCCCAAGGTGTAAACACATGATGCTCTTCTAAATGTTTTTCCTGAAATGCAAATAGAGTTCCTTTTAATGCCAGATTGATAATATTCTTGCTTGACTGTGGATTGGGAGTAGTTAATATTAAATAACCTCCATCTACAATATGGTCAGCTATATGCTGTAGAGATAATAACGGATTTGCCAAATGCTCTAATACCTCTAAAAAAATAGCAGTACCAGCTTTTTTTGCGGTTTTTGGCATTTTATTATTTAAATCCCAAATGGTTGAGCTTTCTATTTTTTGATAATAATCAAAAGGTTGCCATTCGGCACCAATAGCATCAATCTTTTGCTTCATATGACCATATCCTGCTCCTATATCGCTAACTACCTTATTAGGTGCTTTACTGAAATATTTGTCTAACATTTCGTTGGCAAATACGGCTCTATTTTCATACGGTTTAACGCTAAATTTCATAACGATTTATTTTCGAATGTATTAACATTAATAGGGTGCCAATATAGCTTAGTTTCAGGAAGTTTTGAGTACTCCGAATACTCTTCCACCGATAATCTATTCGAATATTTAAACAATCGAGGTAAATTTACAACAACATCTCCTAACGCCTGGATAATTGCAAATAAAGCTCTAATATCTCCTCTAAATACTTTGGTTTTTAACTGAATCCACAAGGTATATAAAAAACGCTTAGGAATCATTACATGAGGGAAGAACAAGAAATATAAATACCAGCCAGATCTTAAAGAACGTCTTAATCTTAATTTATAATCTTTATTCTTTTTCCGTCCTTTTAAATCAACTCTATGATGAACTAAAATTTCTGGGAGATAGTGAATCTCCCATCCCTTTTTAAATAGCTGAAATGAAGCAAAATTTTCTTCTCCATAAAAAACAAACCAATCTGGATAATTGGGTATTGATTTCCATGCACTCATTCTAAAGGCATGGGCTCCACCTGCATAACTTTTCATTCTACAAGGCTTCTCTTCTGTACCATGAGAAACAGGGGGTAATTTACTCCAAAATATTCTAAAACTTACAACAGCACATTTATCATTACTTTTAAAATACTCAAATATCTTTTCTGTTGGATATTCAGATATAAAATTCAAGTCATCATCAATAGAAATAATATACTCGGTTTTTACTAAATTCATCATCCTATTTCTTGAATAAATCAATCCCTTTAAAGTTTCATTTTTTATCAACTTTATTTCTGGATAATTAGCCTTAATAAAATTAAATGAATCATCTTCTGAAGCATCGTCACAGATAATACAAGAAGTATCATTTCTTTGGAGCAAGTAACTTATTCTCTCAAGAGTATACTTCAATTCTTTAAGGCGATTCCTTGTAGTTATTATAATAGTAACTTCCGTCATTCAGTTTTAACCAATCGTTGACATTACTTTTTTTAAATTAGTAACAGATAAGTAATCTTTTAAATCCTCTCTATCTAAGAATAACATATCCTTACTATTCAACCATAAATTATACAGTCTCTCTATCTTGTTATAAATTTCGTTAACATCATCAATGCTTGAATGATAATCATAGTTTTTTCCGAGCAACCTCATAGTTTCACTGTTTGTAGGTCCTAAATGTAATATTGGCTTGTCAGCTATTATACAGTGAGCAAATTTACCTGGTAAAAATGGGCTAATTTCAGCTTTAGCTTCTATAATAACATTGACCGAAGCCCGTTTTTGCATTGCCAAAACAGTTTTAAAATCTACATATCCGTCACTAACGTACATTTGAGGGATTTCATTTTTTTTATGATTTAAATAATTTAAATAAAATCCATTTTTCCCAATAAAAAGTAATTGAACTTCATTTCGAGCTTGTGGGTTATTCTTCAAGAATAATTGAAATGCCTCAACCAAACCTTTGGGGTTTCGTGGCTTCATCAAACTTCCAGCATGGAAAATAGTAAAGCTGTTTTTATCAAAATATATAGGAACTTCCTTTTTTTTATGATGTAATGATTCTGAAACTTGATGCGGTATAATGATACTTTTGTCCATAAAAAGCGGATAATATTTATTCATCCACTCTTTTAAAAGTAGACTTGGATAAATCACATAAGCTGATTTTTTAGAGACTTTCTCAAAAAACTCTACTTTTTTTTCATACCCTGGTTCATCCCATTTATAAGGGTTTGGATAATAACACATTGGGTATGGATCATGAATATAAGCTAACCATTTATGGTGCCACTTCGGAATTCTTAGTAGAGCCATATGTGTTCTGAAACTAGCAGCTTTACTCAGTGTTAAAATCCAATCAGGCTTAAAGTTAGTTTCACTTCTTAATCTTTTTTTAATGCTTGCAACATCATTAAAAAAGGTTAATGAAAACCCAAATCTTTCTTCAACAAACTTATTTGTATTCAAATTAAACCATCTTTTAAATAACAACTGTATTTTACTTAAAAGAAACAATATTGTTAATTTTCTTTCCCTAATCGCCTCACAGTCTATTCCCTCTAGAATAAGATCCTTACGTGTATAATGATAAACTTTTACCTCAACTCCCGATTCTTTAAGATTTCTAATAAGTGCATTTCTACCTTTAGTTGCACTGCTATCGTTTACATCAATTGATTCTGTGATAACTAATATTTTCAAGCTATTTTTAATTAAAATACAATCTTTTTAAACTTACAATATAGTAAAGACAACTTGGTATAATTCCTTCATGAATTTTATAAAAAATGGCTCTACTCCTTATAAACCTCAGTCTAAATTTTTTACTCGTACTATCAGATTTCGATGAACCCTGACTAATATGTACAATCTTTGCTTTAGGAACAATCATGTTCTTCATTTTTGGCAAAGCCTGTTTTATCCGAAATGAAAGTTCGGCATCTTCTGCATACATAAAAAAACGCTTGTCAAATCCACCTGTTCTATCCAAAACTGATCTTCTTACAAAAAAATCCGCTCCAGAAACATAATCTACTTCAAATGGTTTTGTAAATTCATTAGGAATTTCTCTACGCTCAACTCCTGAATAGTAATTACCAGAATACAAATATTTCAGAAATGAACCTTTAACAAATAGCCTATAATTAGGGAAAATTCCTGCAGACACGTTTGCTGACAAGTCTTCTTTAAATAATTTGGCTCCACAAACAGCTACATTATTATTCTTATTATTTTCCATGAAATAGAATAAAACTTCAATAGCATTATTGAGAAGATATGTATCTGTATTTAAAAAGAAAATATATTTTCCTTTAGCAATTTCTAATCCTCTGTTATTTCCTTTGCCAAATCCCAGATTCTCTTTACTTTCTATAAGGACAACATCTGAAAACTTTTGTCTAATTGCCTGTACAGAATTATCTAATGATGCATTGTCAACTACAATTACTTCAACCCTTATGGTTTTAGTAAAATCATAAACTGATTTTATAGCATTTATTGTTAACTCTCTGGTATTATAATTAACAAATATTATACTTACGTCTATCATGCATTCAAGCTAAAGTTTGTACTTTTTTAATTTACCTTCTGTGCTTTGGTTTAACCAAGAACTTGATTTGTCAATAGTTTTAATATAAAAGGCTTGCTCCTTGGTTAAATTGTTAAAATCAATATACCACCCTCCATGAATACATGTATATGGGTAATTGGTTCTAATGGCTTTAAAAAAATCTTTCCAGATAGGTTTAATTGATTTAGGTCTATACAACGCAAAGGTTGTATCGATATTGGCTTCAAAATTTCCATCACTCATTTTGTTTTTCCAAAACTGACTCTCCCACTTTAAAATGGTTTCTCTCTCTTTATTTGTGTTTGGTATGTCATCAATTTTTAGGCTAAATCCCACCTTATTTACTTTGGGTGATTTGTCTAAAATGGCTTTGAAATATTCAATAAAATTATCAGGACACTCATTAATAGGAACGCAGTCTGGATCGGTAACCACATAATAGCCCTTCGCGAATTTGTTGTAAATATCTTTCCTTTTCCAAAACACTCGATGTCCATAGTTATAATTTAGTTTATAAACAGTTAAATCATTCTTCATTTTATCCAGGTATTCTAAAAGCGGAGGGTAATTAGAATTATTATCTAAAACAATAATGTTTTTGTATTCATACTTTTTTAAAACCTTAACTAATTTCTTCAAATAATATAATTGATTATAACTTATTATTATAATAGGTATAGACTTATAATCCTTATTATGCTCTTTCATCTTGGAGTTAAATAATAAGCTGAAATAACATGTCAATTTATACCGTAAGCTTAAAAGAAAAATCTTTAATCCGAAAACGTTCAATGCTCTTGATATTACTACTTTAGAAAACATTTATTTTGGCTTAAGGATTGACTTAAAAAAGGATTTTACTAGTTTCTTGAACGATTTTGTGGAAAAATTAGAAAACTGAAGTCTAAAAATCCAAAACCATTCTTTAGCACTAAAATTTCTAAGTGCCAAAGTCCTTTCAAAATAGATTTTTATAATTTCTTTTCGGTAGGTTTTGTTAAACTGATCAAGTTTTTCATCTACTAAATACCTATAGAATTGAGAAGAAGCAAGTCTCTTTTGCGCTTTGTTTTCTTTACTACCTGAAATACTAGAAGACGACATTCTTATAAAAACCGTAGTATTGTTTAAACTAAATATCTCTTTATCTTCAGAAAAATCTAACCATGCTCTGTCATCGCTATACCATGCTAATGGAAAATCATAAAATTTATACTTATCATACTGCTCTTTTCTAAAAATATACTCAGAAAGTGAACTCCTAGTCTCCCCTTTTTGCTTTCTCAGAAACGCATTTGAGGCACTTTCCCACTGTGGATGTGTATAATTAATAGAGATATCTTCACTGTTATCAAATATCATCTGTGAGGCGCATCTCACTAAATTGGTTTTATTTTCAAATATACGATGATTACTATAAAAAGTTTCTACTGTGTTACTACTTAAATAATCATCATCACCTAAAATCATTATCCAATCTTCGTCCTCAGATAGTTCAATACATCTATCCCATTGCTTTACCAAAGAAGTACTACCCAAATTATTCTCAAAGCAATTGTATTTTATGTTTAAAATATTTCTATAATTTGATATAAGATCTTCTGGATCGTCAGGACTACAATCACTACCGATAAAAACCTTAAAATTCTTATTGGTTTGATTTGCTAAGGAGTCTAGAGTTTCTTTGAAATATTCTATTTTGTAATATGGTATTACAATTGCTAACACTTATTTCAAAATTGTTTTTACTAATCTAAAAGGCGATAAAAGCAAATGTCCGATTTTATAGGAATTACTTTTATATATCTCTGATTTAATATCTATTATTTTTTTTTCTGTTATTTGCGATCCATCAAATACTGACGGGCTTAGCATTTTAAAGCCTACATCAGATACAATTGCAATCATATATAACGGAGAAATTTTAACCTCATCTAATATTGTATAATCACCTTTATAAATCAGTTCTATTTTATGGTCATCATTGTCAATCTGTATAATAGAATTTCCATTTACAAATATTTGATTCAGCATTTGATTAAAATTAAAATGCCTTTCCACCAACGATACAAACTCTTCCTTATATAACTCTTTTTTGTGAAATTCATTCTTAAAATTTCTTTCGTCAGAATAATACAATTTATCGGGAGTTGATATAATTGCACAACCACTTGGTTTTAAAACACGTTTAATTTCTACCATCATTTCATTATGCAATTCATGATGTTCTAATGTTTCAAAACTTGTAACAATATCAACGCTGTTATCATTCAATGGTATGGCATCAACAGTACCAATCCTAAACTCTAAATTTCCTTCTTTGTATTTAATTTTAGCAGCATCAACTGACTTAGAATCAATATCTACACCATAAACAAATCTAGAATTCTTACTCATTAAATAACTGCCATATCCTTCACCACATGCAATATCTAAGACCACTTTATCTTCAACAATATCCTTTGCTATAGCATAGCGATGTAAGTGTTCAACAGCATCTCTCGAATATATAAACGTTTCTAATCTCTCACCAGACCACTTTTCTTTCATAGTATTTAACTTATAGATTGTCACTAAAATAATGACACTTAAGAAATTCTCTTTATATAACCATTAACATTGAAGGTTGCATTCTTGCCAAACATATCACACCATTTACGATCAACAACGAAATCATTATTATAAGATAAAAACTCTCTTATTGCTCGTAACGGCCCTCCATCAAATTCTTTCTCTTTGCCTAATTCATTAACGATTCCATCTTCAATAATGAAATATGAGTTTATCGAAACCAGTTCTTGAAACTTTTTCATAACATTGATTGTATTCTGATATGTATGTGAGGAGTCTTCAATAACTAGTATTTTTTTATAACCTCGTGCTTGTTTAAGATCATAATTTTCCCAACCATCCATAAAAAATTTGATTCTCTTATGCTTTTTCACTAATGGATCAACTACATCGTTAATATCAATTGTATGAACAATACCATTTCCAATTTTGTCGAGGATATCTGCAATATATAATGTCCCCCCTCCTATATTTGTACCTACTTCAATAACTAAATCCGGCTTTACTTCATTTAATATCATCTGATATATAACATAATCAAATGGACATTTAATAGCTTTCACACCACAATAAGTAACTAAATGGTGACCCTTGTCAATAGAGTTAATAGACACTTCTACCTTTTCCTCTTCTCTTTTTTTATTTAAACTCCACATTATTATTTAATTTTTTCTGACTTCCATTTTAGTAAAGGCCTTATGGCTCCTGGGAAATTTCCAACGAAATCTCCCCTTGTTGGGCTATTATTCAGATTATCGTACATATTAAAAATTAAAACATCTTTTTCATGAAAATGCACTTCAAAAGGGTCATGCGTAACCAGTGCAACTCCAATTAATATAGCACCTTCATTAAAAAAATTCTTTGGAATCCAAACTGTAGTTTTATAAACCCCTTTTTCCTTTATATTGTCATATAACTGGGTATTTACTTCATGAGCATCAAAAATATTGATACCCTTTTCATTATGAAAGTTAAAAGCAGCTTGAATTTTTTTATCCTTATATAAAACTTCATATTTAAGCGTAATCCCAATTTTTTCTGAAACTAAATAATCGCCTTTTGTGTCAAATTCTTCATTATGGACAAAGACTTCTCTTATACTAATAATTCCGTTTCCTAAATTGTTCCACTTCTTCCTTTTTCTTACACCAAATTCATTACTTAAATAATAGTTCACAACATCTGATGTCACACCATACTTAACTATAGAACCATCACTCATTAAAATAGATTTTGGACACAATCTCACAATGGACTCCATATTATGACTTACAAATAATACCGTTCGACCTTCTCCTTTAGAAATATCCTGCATTTTACCAATAGCCTTTTTTTGGAATTCAGCGTCACCTACGGCTAGCACTTCATCTACCACCAGTATATCGGGCTCTAAGTGTGCAGCTACAGCAAATGCCAAACGTACAGTCATTCCGGAAGAATAACGCTTTACTGGCGTATCTATATAACGCTCACAGCCAGAAAATGCTATGATCTCATCAATTTTAGAGTTTATTTCTGATTTGGTCATCCCTAAAATAGCTCCATTTAAATAAATGTTCTCTCTTCCTGTCATTTCTGGATGAAAACCTGTACCTACTTCCAATAATGAGGCAATTCTACCTTTGGTCTTTATTTCACCTGTTGTTGGACTTGTCACTCTAGATAGTATTTTAAGCAAAGTAGATTTTCCAGCACCATTTTTACCAATGATTCCAAGAACTTCACCACGTTTTACTTCAAAACTAATATCCTTTAAGGCCCAAACATAATTAGAAACTCCTTTAGTACTTCTATCATTAACCTCACCTACTTTTAAAAAAGGATCTTCCTTTCCTCTCACTCTACTCCACCATCTATTTAGGTCATGACTAATCGTTCCTGTACCAACTAATCCTAATCGATATTGCTTAGATATGTTTTCTGCTTTTAAGATTACGTCAGACATTGCCAAAGGATTTAGGATTTCGATAAATAACTGTTTGACTTCTTGCTCCAACTGATTGAATAAATCTTGGCAAAAACTTTTCAATTTTTAAAGCATTTCTTCTATACTTTCTTAGTGTTTTATTTGAAAAAGGGAGAACTCTATAAAATCTTTCTAGAACTCCCATTGGAATTATTGTAGTGTTTTCAAAATAGATGTTACCAATGTTTTTAAAATGCTTTGAACTATTATCTCTATGTGGATGAGGATCTTTCTCTTCCCAAATTTTAAAACCTGCGGGATTGAATAATTTGGAAGGTCTATTGTTCATGGGTATTGCCCATCTTAGCTCATCTAAAAGCTTACTATTCACTGCTGGCTCAAAAAAACGCGCTTCTCCTTCTGGTTTTAGAACTTCACTTATTTTCATTAACACGAGTGTTTCATACTCTAACGTTAAATGATGTAAAAAGGCCTTTCCAATAACCATATCAAAAGAATGTGATGGAAATATACGTGTTGTGAAATCACCTTGTATAAACTCAATTTTGTATTCAAATTCAAATTCTCTATTCAACGCATCTACAATATCACCACTATAATCTGAAATATCATTTGCACAGACTTTAGCTCCTAAAGCCGCTAATACGGCAGCATTAACACATTTGCCACAACCTAGCTCTAATATCTTTTTACCTCGAACTTCATTTCTTAAATTGTTTACATACATCCCAACCCAACTAATATCAGTACTTGTTGCATCGTCAAGAAATACGTTTAAATTATTTAGAGTTTTAACAAGCCCTTTAACATTAACATCTTTGTATTTGTTATCGTAAAAGCTTCTGTTCTTATCAATATTAGAAATACTCTTCTGCCTATTCATCTCCATCTCTAAACCGTATCAATAAAACTTTTCTCTGTTCTGTTAAAAATAATCAATCCTAGTAAGAATATTATAACACTAATCAATGCTGTATATGCAAAACTCATCCAATCAAATGTTCCAGAATTTAGTAGCATAAATCTGAATCCTTCTATAATCTGAGTCAGCGGACTATATTCAACTATTGGCACTACCCATTCTGGAAACTTTAATTTTGCCTCAGATACTGGATAAGGAACTGCTGACACATACATTAATAGTTGTACCCCAAACCCCACCAAAACAGTTAAGTCTCTGTACTTGGTTGTCATTGATGAGATGATCATTCCTAGACCTAATCCCAATAATGCCATTAATAGTACATATACTGGAAATAAGATCAAGCTTGTGTTTAATGCAACTGTAGTACCATTTAAGTAATAATAAAGGTAAAACCCAATAAAAATCGCAATTTGTATCCCAAATTTCAACAGGTTTGAAATGGTAACTGACATTGGCATAATGACTCTAGGGAAATACACCTTACCAAAAATATTCTGGTTTTTTGTAAACGTATTAGAAGTTCCTGTAAGACACTCTTTGAAATAATTCCATGCTGTGATTCCTGCTAAGTTGAAAAGGAAAGGAGGTACGCCTCCAGTTTGGATCTGCCCAAGGTTATTGAACACCAAGGTAAAAATAACAGAGGTAAATAGTGGCTGAATCAAATACCATAATGGACCCAGAATAGTCTGCTTATAAACAGTAACAACATCACGTTTTACAAACAGCATTAACAGATCGCGATATCTCCATATTTCTTTGAGATTAAGATCTATTAATTTATGTTTAGAAGATATTGTATATAACCAGGTATCTTCGGTGCTACTATTCAAATTAGTAATTTAAAGTTGGAACAATTTTATATCTGTAAATATATCAAACGATAATTACTTGATAAAATTCTCCCAGGTAATCTTTAGTCCTTCTCTAACTGTGAATTCAGGTTTATAACCCATTAGCTCTTCTGCTTTAGAAATGTCTGCCAGAGAATCGCGAACATCTCCTTGTCTTGGTGGTCCATAAATGGCATCAACACCTTTGCCTGCTGCATCATTTATATGCTCCCATAAATAGTTCACACTAATCCGCTCTCCACAAGCAATATTGAAAACTTGATTAGCTGCCTCTTTCGGGGCAAAAAATCCTTTGATATTAGCTTGTACCGCATTCTCTACGAAAGTAAAATCTCTGGTTTGCCCACCATCTCCGTTAATTGTAGCTGCTTCATTGTTTTTAACAGCTTCCATAAACAACGGAATTACAGCTGCATAAGCTCCTTTAGGGCTTTGCTTTGGTCCAAATATATTGAAGTAGCGCAATCCAATAACATCGGTATCATAGGTTTTACCAAAAACATCGGCATAAAGCTCGTTTACATACTTCGTTACTGCGTACGGAGATAAAGGTTTCCCAATATTCTCTTCAACTTTAGGTAACGTTTTACTATCTCCATAAGTCGAACTAGAAGCAGCATATACCATTCGCTTTACTGTATCACTTTCTTTTAGGGCAACCATCATGTTTAAAAACCCAGTGATATTAACATCGTTGGTGGTGTTAGGATCGTTAATTGATCTTGGTACAGAACCCAAAGCCGCTTGATGGCTTACAAAATCGATGCCCTTCATAGCATCCTTACAGGTTTGTAGATCACGAATATCGCCTTCAATTAACTCGAAAGCCGAGTTAGATTGAAATTCTTCCAGATTCTCTCGATAGCCATTTGAGAAATTATCTAGTACTCGAACTAGTTTTGCATTATTCTTTAATAAGTACTCTAATATGTTTGAACCTATAAATCCTGCACCTCCTGTAATCAAGAACGAATAATTAGATAAATCTTCTGTGTGATATTTATGCGTGTACATTATAATCTTGCGTCAACTATTTCCTTTGGTAATAATGATTTTACATCGAAAATCACTCCTATTTCTGATTTTAGCCCCTCAATATCTAACTCCTTAAATTCATTATGAGCTACGGCCAAAACAACAGTATCGTAATTAGGCTTTAATTGCTTTGAAGAAGTAAGCATATCAAAACCATATTCGTGTTTTACTTCTTCCTTAGAAGCCCATGGATCAAAAACATCAACATTAACATGGTAAGTCTCAAATTCACGGATAATATCTATAACTCTTGAATTTCTAATATCTGGACAATTTTCTTTAAACGTAATTCCCAAAACCAAAGCATTAGCTCCTTTTATGGTTGCTCCGTTCTTGATCATCATCTTTACAGTCTCTTGAGCCACATAGCTTCCCATACTGTCATTCATCTTCCTTCCAGCCAGAATTATTTCTGGATTATAACCCGTTTCAATTGCTTTTTGCGCTAAGTAATATGGGTCAACACCAATACAGTGTCCACCAACTAAACCTGGAGTGAATTTGATGAAATTCCATTTAGTTCCCGCAGCTTCTAAAACAGCTTTGGTATCTATGTCCAGTAATCTAAAAATCTTAGATAATTCATTAACAAAGGCTATGTTTATGTCACGTTGTGAATTCTCAATTACTTTAGCCGCTTCTGCTACTTTAATTGAAGGCGCCATATGTGTTCCTGCTGTGATTACAGAATTGTACAAATCATCAACACGCTTTGCAATCTCTGGAGTAGAACCAGAAGTAACTTTTAATATCTTAGTTACTGTATGCAACTTATCACCAGGGTTAATACGCTCTGGTGAATATCCAGCAAAGAAATCTTGGTTAAATTCTAACCCTGAATGTTCTTCAAGAATCGGCACACATATCTCTTCTGTAACTCCAGGATACACCGTTGATTCATAGATTACAATATCCCCATCTTTCAAAACCTTTCCAACAGCTTCACTTGCTTTGATTAAAGGAGTGAAAATTGGTTTGTTTAGATCATCTGTAGGAGTAGGCACTGTGACAACATAAATATTTGCTTCTGATAAATCTTCAGCATTCGAAGATATAAATAAACCTTTAGAGGCATCTATATTTTCAACTAAAACCTCTTTCAAATCTTTATCTTCAACTTCTAAAGTTTTATCTGTTCCAGATCTTAATTCAGAAACACGTTGTTCGTTAATATCAAATCCAATCGTAATATACTTTTTAGCAAACTCTACAGCCAAAGGTAATCCTACATAACCCAATCCAATAACAGCAATTTTATCATTCATATTCATTAGTTAACTAATTAATTGATTGTAGTATATACTTCAAATCTAAAGAAAAACTCCAATTTTGAATGTACTTTTTATTGATTTCCACCTTATCTACCCAAATAATCGTTCTATTGTAATTTTCTGGGTCATCTTGTAAGGTTAATATGGCGTTTTAAACCATATTTAATAGTATAAGAATCGTTTTCAAACGTAACCATAAAAACTAAAATTGGGGAATAATAATTGTAACTAAAAAGGTAAGGTAAGAAATAGATAAAAAAACAGCTATTACTTTTCTTTAGACTCAAGATTTAAGTTTAAATAGTGAGGCAGCTTTTTTTAATAATGAACGATTATCTTTTTCGTTCTCATGATAGCCGTAACCATAACCGTAACCATAGCCATAACCCTGATTCTTCTTATGCAGGTAATGATTAAGCACAAAACTTATATTCTTCACTTCACCCTTTTTGTACTTATCATTAATTACAGCAAGCATGTCCCTTTTAGTATAACCTTGTCTTATCAAATATATGGTAGCATCTGCATACTCAACAAGTTCTACAGCATCTGTTACCAATCCAAGAGGAGGGGTATCCAGCACAATAATATCATACTGCTGTTTTAACTCATCAATGAACTTGTCCATTTTGTCGCTCATCAATAATTCTGAAGGGTTTGGAGGAACTTCTCCAGAAAGCACAATATCCAAATTTTTAATCTGTGTAGTTTGAATGATTTCTTCTAAGTTTTTTGAACCGACTAGGTAGTCAACAACTCCCATGTCGTTTTGTAAATTAAAATCTCCTGAAATTTTTGGTTTTCTAAGATCTAAACCAACTAAAACAGTTTTTCTATCTGAAAGCGCAAAAACACTGGCAATATTTATAGAACAAAAAGTTTTTCCCTCTCCACTTACAGAAGAAGTGACCATCACCGTTTTTGTTACTTTAACGTTCTGAGTCTTATAAATAAATTTTAAACTAGACCGAATTGCTCTAAAAGCCTCCGAAATAGCCGATTTCGGATTATCATAAACAACCAAACTACCTTGTCCTTTATATTTACCAATTATCCCTAAGACTGGAATTGTAGATAAACGTTCAATATCATTAACTGTTTGAATATTATTATCAAAAAGTGTAATAATAACAATTATCATGAATGGGATTAACAAGCCTGCAAATAAGGCAATAATATAATTCACTCTGGTATTCGGCCCTATAAGACCTCCACCTATATCCTTAGCACTATCAATAACATTGATATCTGAAACATTTGCTGCTTTGACTACTTCTGCTTCACTCAACTTTTGAAGATACACATTGTATACCTCTTCACTTAAGTTAAAACGCCTTTGAATCTTTAAAAACTCTTGCTGATCTTTTGGTAATTCACTCAATTTAGCTCGTAATGAACTTATCATTCTGTTTAAACTGTTGTACTGAATACCTAAAGTCTTCTTAGTCTCGTTAATAGTTTCAAGCAATACATTTTTCTCTGCTTCAATTTGACGATCTATATTCCTGAACTGTGGTGAATTTTCTCGAGTTGTATATTCTAATTTTTGCCTGGTAATAGAAAGGTCAATTATTCTTTGTACACTTGCCACAATATTAGCTTCTTCTATACCTACGCTTGTTGGTGCTGCTATTTTTGTATAATCTGTTTTAGTTTCTAGATAATCTTGAAGTGAATTGAGATATTCAATTTTTGAGTCTATTTGAATTTGTTGGGATTCATAGCTTCCTAAATTTTCAGAAACCCTTCCGCTCTCCTCATCAATATTAAAAAGATTGTTCTGAGCTCTAAACCTGTTCATTTCATCCTCTACCTGCTTTAAATTATCCCCCTCTTTATTCAAGCTGCTATCAATGAATTTTATGGTATTGGTTGCGTAAAGGTTTTTTCTCTCTAATTGAGCCCTTTCAAGTATATCCACAGTAGTATTCAAATAATCAACTATCTTACCTTTATTAGCTCCGCTTAACCTTAATTTCAAAACAGAAGAACCTTTTGTATTAGGCGTTACTGAAAGACCATTCTTATATTGATTTACAACACCATCAAAATTCAAGAACCTTATAAAGTACTCTTTACCAACAACTGCAGGAGCAAAATTTCTTGAAGTAATGCGACCATTTAAGAATGTTGTTGAAATTACCTCACCTAATTTGTAAGTCTGTCTAAATTCTCCTTGTGGAACTAAAACATTTAACCTTTCTTTAGTTTGATAGATTTGACCAGAAGCATTTTCAGATTCAAAATTTACTACCAATTCAAATTCATCTTCTCTCGTAAAGGTTACCGAAATTGGTTTACCTAATATCTGTGGCTTAGTTTTATCTATGTGAAATTCAAAAGGAGCATTGGTATAAACATCATTCATATGATATTTACCTTGATGCATATATTGTAAATAGTATTGTAAAGAATCTATAACCCTTTCGTTATGAGTTCTTGTCTTCAAGGTTGTAATTACCGCTTGCACTTTACTGGTAACTCCTCCCCAATTAAAAGAAATACTTGTATTAGCAGTAAAAAAGGGATTTTGATCGTTTTCAACAGAAATTAATGAATCAAGTGCATATACATTTTGTTTTCTTATATTGACAGAGTAGGCAATTCCACAAGCTATAGCCACACTAACAACAAACAATTTCCAATAACCCAATACCTTAAAAATAAAGGTCCTAATATTGAAATTAGATGGTAGTTCGTTAATATTAAAATCCTCTGTCATTATATCAATTCTTGATCAATAAAATTGTTGTAGTAACTAAAGCTAATAAGGAAGCAATAGTCCCAATAGTCTCCACTCCAGTTGTGCCTGTTCCCCAAGATTTTTGCTTCAATGGCTTTACATAAATCAAATCATTAGGCTGTATGTAATAATAAGGTGATTGCATTACACTTACATCCGTTAAATCTAAATGATGAATTTTTTGTCCTTGCGGATATTGTCTAATAATAAGTACGTCTTTTTTATCACCAGTGATAGGTATCTCTCCTGCATTGGCTAATGCTTCAAAAATATTTACACGCTCCTGAAACAGCGTTAATGTTCCCGGACTTGCTACTTCACCATTTACAGTAAATCGTAACCCAGAAAGTTTAACAGTTACAAATATATTAGCCGTTTCTTTAAATTGTTCTTCCAAAAGTTTCTTCTCAACAATTTGCTCAATCTCTTCAGTAGTATAACCTAATACACTAATTTTCCCTAAAGTTGGAATTCTAATTTCGCCATGAAGATCTACTGTGAAACCATCAAAATAAGCTCTTTCTGCACTTCCAGCGTTTAAATTTTCGTCACCAACTGGGTTAAATATTTGTACAGCTGTCTGATCTAAAGACTTCACTCTAATATTTAAAATATCATTAATCTGAACGCGATAAGGTTTTTGTTGTTCAGTGATCGTGTAGGCTTCATTTGAAGCATTATTTTTGTTTTGAAGATAAAGCGTGTCTCGTTGAGGGATACAAGAAGAAGCTAAAACACTTAAAACAAGAGCTGTAACAGCAAAGAGTTTCTTCATATTGAGGCTCTATTGTTAATAGACAAATATAACTTTTAGCAGTCAAAATAAAAACAGCTGACGTATTTTTTGGTTTTTTATGCGTTATTTGTAAAAAATTGAAAATTGAACTACCTAACCGTTGAAAATATATCGAAATCTTATGGTGAGTTATTACTGTTCGAAAACGTCTCGTTCAGCATCCATAAAGATCAGAAAATTGCCTTTGTTGCTAAGAATGGTTCGGGAAAAACAACTATTCTTAATATTCTTTCAGGAAAGGATCAACCAGATTCTGGTGAGGTAATTTACAGAAAAAACATTAAGGTTTCTTTTCTCTCTCAAGAACCTGATTTAAACAACAAATTAACGGTTGAGCAGACTATATTTGATTCAGATAGTCATATTCTTAAAGTTATAAATACATACCATAAAGCACTTAGGAACCCAGAAGATGAGAAAGCATATCAAAAGGCTTTTGATGATATGGAACGAGAAAATGCATGGGACTTTGAAACACAGTACAAACAAATACTTTTCAAACTAAAGTTAGAAGATCTCAATCAAAAAGTTGAATTACTTTCAGGAGGACAAAAAAAACGATTAGCATTAGCAAATGCTTTGATCAACAAACCGGATCTTTTAATTCTCGATGAGCCAACCAACCATCTTGATCTTGAAATGATTGAATGGTTAGAAAAGTTCTTTGCTAAAGAAAATATCACGCTGTTCATGATTACCCACGATCGTTATTTTCTGGAGAGAGTTTGCAACGAAATTATAGAACTTGATCAAGGATTAATTTATACATACAAGGGAAACTATTCTTATTTCCTAGATAAAAAAGAAGCTCGTCAAGAACGTGAAGCTGTTGAACTAAATAAAACCAAACAACTTTATAAAAAGGAACTGGATTGGATGCGTCGTCAACCAAAAGCACGAACCACAAAATCTAAATCAAGAATAGACGACTTTTTCGAAATAAAGCATAAAGCTCATCAACGCAGAAAAGATCACGTTGTTCAACTTGAAATTAACATGGAACGGTTGGGTAGTAAGATCTTAGAGTTACATAAAGTCTCTAAATCCTTTGATGAAAAAATCATGCTAGACAAGTTTGATTATGTTTTTCAAAAAGGTGAACGTGCTGGTATTATCGGGAAAAACGGTTCCGGAAAATCTACCTTTTTAAATCTTCTCACTGATACATTGAAACCAGATGCTGGGAAAATTGTGGTTGGTGAAACTGTCAAATTTGGCTACTATACTCAAAACGGAATTACCATTAAACCAGAACAAAAGGTAATTGATGTTGTTAGAGAGTTTGGCGATTATATTCCTCTTAAAAAAGGAAGACAAATTAGTGCACAACAATTATTAGAACGTTTCTTATTCGATAGAAAAAAGCAATATGATTTTGTTGAAAAATTAAGTGGTGGTGAACGTAAACGATTGTATTTGTGTACTGTTCTTATCCAAAATCCAAATTTTCTAATTCTCGATGAGCCAACAAACGATTTAGATATCGTAACCCTTAATGTATTAGAAAATTTCCTTCTCGATTTCCCTGGATGTTTAATTGTAGTTTCTCACGATCGCTATTTTATGGACAAGATCGTAGACCATCTGTTTGTATTTAGAGGAAATGGTGTAATTGAAGATTTTCCTGGAAATTATAGCGATTTTAGGGCATATGAAGATAGTGCTGTTAAAGAACCTACAGACAAACCTAAAACAGAAAAGAAGAGCTGGAAAAAGGACGATAATATTAAGCTCTCGTATAACGAACAAAAAGAACTCAAGAATATTGAGAGTAAAATAAAATCTTTAGAGTACGATAAAAAAGAACTGGAATCTAAATTCAATAATGAAAGTTTGTCTCCAGAAAAGATCAATGAACTTTCATCAGAATTGCAGCAAATCATAGAAACTATTGAAGAAAAAGAGTTGCGATGGTTAGAACTTTTAGAGAAGCAAGAAGGTTAATATGTGGTATCGTATAATCTCATATCTAAAATTTCTTTTAAGATCTACAAATCAACATCGTGTACACTCTCCTTTTGTTTTTGATCTTGTTACTAAATGCTTTTATGATAAAGCCAAATATGAGGATTACAAAAAGCTTGAAGATTTTAGGAATTCTTTACTAAATGATGATTCCAGCATTGAAGTTAATGATTTAGGAGCAGGTTCTCAAGTCATGAAAACTTCTAAACGCAAGATTAATTCAATTGCGAAGAATTCGGGAACAACATTAAGACGTTCTAAACTGCTTTTCCGCTTTGCCAATTATTTTAAACCTACTAATATATTAGAACTAGGAACATCTTTAGGAATTGGAACTCAAGCATTGTCACTTGGAAGTCCTCACGCTAACATCACAACCATTGAAGGCTGTGAGAACATTTCAGGTTTTACTAAAGAAAGATTTAGTTCTTTAAGTCTAGAAAATGTTGAACAACTCACTGGAGACTTCTCAGCATTTCTTCCTGAGCTTTCAAAAAACAGTTATGATCTGATTTTCTTTGATGGTAATCATCAAAAAAAAGCTACTTTAAACTATTTTGAAAAATTACTGAATACTATCCATAATGATTCAGTTTTCATTTTTGATGATATTTATTGGTCAAAAGGAATGACAGAAGCGTGGGAAACCATTAAACAGCATCCAAAAGTTACCGTTACCATTGACACCTACTTTTGGGGATTTGCATTCTTCAGAGAAGAACAACAAAAAGAGCATTTTACAATTAGAGTTTAATTGAATGTTTTGCTATCTTTCTTTTAACCCTTAATTTTGAAATATGAAGATATACACCAAAACAGGAGATAAAGGCACCACTGCCTTATTTGGGGGAACTCGCGTCCCGAAACATCATATTCGTATAGAGAGTTATGGTACTGTAGATGAGTTAAACTCACATATTGGATTGATACGTGATCAAGAAATTGATGAACACTATAAATCAATATTAACTCATATTCAAAATAAGCTTTTTACCGTTGGTGCAATTCTAGCCACAGATCCAGAAAAGGCTACTTTAAAAAGTGGAAAGCAACGCTTAAATATTCCTAAAATTAAAGAAGAAGACATTCTGCTTCTTGAAAAAGAAATGGATGAAATGAACGATCAACTTCCTCCTATGACGCATTTTGTGTTACCAGGAGGTCATCAAACGGTGTCATTCTGTCACATAGCACGCTGTGTTTGCCGCAGAGCAGAGCGTTTATCAAGTGCACTTAATGATATTGAACCTATTCAACCCGATACTTTAAAGTACCTAAACCGCCTTTCTGACTATCTTTTTGTATTGGCACGAAAGTTGTCCAATGACCTGCAAGCTGAGGAAATTAAATGGATTCCCGAAAAACTCGACTAGTTTAATAGCTGTTTTCTATTTGATCTTTAAAAGCCCTTTAACCTCAAAAGGTTATAAACAAAAATTGGACGTTCTTAATATTAATGTTTAAATAAAAATGAAATAATTTCATTTTTACTTGACTTTTTCGGCTAAAAATTTATTTTTGCACAAAATTAAAATTGTAAGAAATGTATTGGACCTTAGAATTAGCATCTTATTTAAGTGATGCACCTTGGCCAGCGACAAAAGATGAGTTAATAGATTATTCTATTAGAACAGGAGCTCCGCTAGAAGTTGTAGAGAATCTGCAATCTATTGAAGACGAGGGAGATTCTTACGAGTCTATTCAAGAAATATGGCCAGATTATCCTACTGACGAAGATTATCTTTGGAACGAGGATGAATACTAAAAAATAAACATAAAAAATAGTTAAAAAGTCTCTTTAGAGGCTTTTTTTGTGCGCTATTTTGACCTTAAACATAACAACAAATAGTATCTTTGACTGCCTTTTAGTTAAAGACTAAAAATAAACCTATATACATGAGTATTTTAAATTCGGTACTTAAAGTATTCGTTGGAGACAAATCCAAACAAGATGTCAAGGCTATTATGCCCTTAGTAGATAAAGTAAAATCTTTTGAAGCATCACTTGAAGGATTATCTCATGATGAATTAAGAGCAAAGACCATAGCTTTTAAAGCTAAAATTGATGAAGGAAGAAAAGAAGTTGAAGAACAGATTCTTAAGTTACAAGAAGAAGCCGACACAACTGAGGACATAGATAGAAAAGAAGATATCTATCAAGAAATAGATAAACTCAAAGATGAATCTTATGAAGCTACTGAAGTTGTTTTAAATGAGATTCTTCCAGAAGCCTTTGCTGTTATTAAAGAAACCGCAAAGCGTTTTGTAAATAATGAGACCGTTACTGTAACAGCTAATACTTTTGATCGTGAAGTTTCAGGAGAAAAAGATTATGTAAAGCTTGATAATGATAAAGCTGAGTGGTCAAACTCCTGGGATGCCGCAGGTAAGGCTATTGTTTGGGATATGGTACACTATGATGTTCAGTTAATTGGTGGTATTGCCTTGCACCAAGGTAAAATTGCTGAGATGCAAACAGGTGAAGGTAAAACCTTAGTGGCTACGCTTCCAGTTTATTTGAATGCATTAACCGGAAAAGGAGTTCACTTGGTAACTGTAAATGATTATCTGGCAAAACGTGATAGTGCGTGGATGGCTCCTATTTTTGAGTTTCATGGTTTAAGTGTTGATTGTATAGATTACCACCAGCCAAATTCTGCTGCACGTAAAAAAGCTTACAACGCAGATATCACATACGGAACCAACAACGAGTTTGGTTTTGACTACCTTCGAGATAATATGGCACATTCTCCAGACGATTTGGTGCAAAGACCTCATCATTATGCAATAGTCGATGAGGTGGATTCTGTGCTTGTAGATGATGCAAGAACACCATTGATCATCTCTGGTCCTATTCCGCAAGGTGATCGTCACGAATTCAATGAACTAAAACCAAAAGTTCAAGATATTGTAAGTGTTCAACGTAAATATCTTACTGGAGTTTTAGCTGAAGCAAAAAAGCTTATTGCTGAGGGAGACACTAAAGAAGGTGGCTTTAAGTTACTACGTGTGTATCGTGGTATACCAAAAAATAAAGCTTTAATCAAGTTTTTAAGTGAAGAAGGGGTTAGACAATTACTTCAGAAGACTGAGAACTTTTACATGCAGGATAACAACCGTGAAATGCCTAAAATTGATGCGGAACTGTATTATGTAATTGATGAAAAAAATAATCAGATAGAGCTTAGTGACAAAGGAGTTGATTTCCTTTCTGGCGAAGATGATCCAAACTTCTTTGTGATGCCTGAAATGGGAATGGAAATTTCCAATATAGAATCACAAGGGCTTACTCCGGAAAAAGAAGCTGAGCTCAAAGAAGAACTATTCCGTGACTTTGGTGTGAAGTCTGAGCGCATTCATACGCTTAACCAATTACTGAAGGCTTATGCTTTGTTTGAAAAGGACATCCAGTATGTAGTGATGGATAACAAGGTGATGATCGTTGATGAGCAAACAGGTCGTATCATGGATGGTCGTCGTTATAGCGACGGATTACACCAAGCTATTGAAGCAAAGGAAAATGTGAAGATTGAAGCTGCGACACAAACGTTTGCAACTATCACCCTTCAGAATTATTTCAGAATGTACCGCAAGCTTTCTGGTATGACTGGTACTGCTGTAACTGAAGCTGGAGAATTCTGGGAAATTTACAAATTGGATGTTGTAGAGATCCCTACAAATAGACCAATTGCACGTTTTGACAGAGAAGATCTAGTTTACAAAACCAAGCGTGAAAAATACAATGCAGTAATTGATCAGGTAACGGAACTTTCTAATGCTGGTCGTCCAGTGCTGATTGGAACAACTTCAGTTGAGATTAGTGAATTGCTTGGGAAGATGTTGAGTATTCGTAAAGTACCACATAATGTATTGAATGCCAAACAACATAAAAAAGAGGCTGAAATTGTTGATGAAGCAGGTAGAAAAGGCCAAGTAACTATTGCAACTAATATGGCTGGTCGTGGTACAGACATTAAACTTTCTGATGAAGTTAAGAATGCAGGAGGTCTTGCTATTATAGGTACCGAACGTCACGATTCACGTCGTGTTGACAGACAGTTACGTGGTCGTTCTGGTCGTCAAGGAGATCCAGGAAGTTCCCAATTCTATGTTTCATTAGAAGACAATCTAATGCGTCTATTTGGTAGTGAACGAATTGCCAAAATGATGGATAGAATGGGATTAAAAGAAGGCGAAGTAATTCAGCATTCTATGATCTCAAAATCTATTGAGCGCGCTCAGAAGAAAGTTGAAGAGAACAACTTTGGTATTCGTAAGCGATTGCTAGAGTATGACGATGTGATGAATGCACAACGTGAAGTAGTTTACAAACGTCGTTATCATGCATTATTTGGTGAGCGCTTAAGAGTAGATCTTGCCAATATGATCTTCGATACTTCTGAAATTATTGCTGAAACTAACAAAGATGCTAACGATTATAAGAATTTTGAGTTTGAATTAATACGTTACTTCTCGATGAGTTCTCCAATCTCTGAAGAAGAATTTGCATCAATGTCTGCTCAGGAAATTTCATCAACGATATATAAAGCAGCATTTGATCATTATAAAGAGAAAATGGAGCGTAATGCGGACCTAGCATTTCCTGTGATTCAAAATGTTTACGAAACTCAGCGCGATAGATTTAAGCGTATCGTGGTTCCGTTTACAGATGGTATTAAAAACCTTCAAGTAATTACCGATCTTGAAAAAGCTTATGAAACAAACGGAAAGCAGTTAATAACTGATTTCGAAAAGAACATTTCACTTGCCATTATAGATGATGCTTGGAAAACACATCTTCGTAAAATGGATGAGTTGAAGCAATCCGTTCAGTTGGCTGTTCACGAACAAAAAGATCCATTATTGATTTATAAATTTGAATCTTTTGAGCTATTCAAGAAAATGATAGATCAAGTGAACAAAGATGTGATCTCATTCCTGTTTAAAGGAGAAATTCCACAAGAAACGGCTAATAATATTCAAGAAGCTAAGACACGTAAGCGTGAAAAGGTTCAAACCACAAAAGAAGAAATTCAAAACATGGATGAACGTGCTGCTCAAAGTAGGGCTGCTGGAGCTGGAGCCAGCCGTCAACAACAAGTGGTTGAAACCATTGTAAGAGATAAACCTAAGATTGGAAGAAACGATCGAGTAACGATCAAAAATGTAATGAGTGGTGAAAATAAAACCCTAAAATATAAACAAGCAGAACCTTTAATTAAAAAGGGTGATTGGGTTTTAACTGAGGATTAATTTTTTTAATGATATATTAAAAAGAGCGAGTATTTTACTCGCTCTTTTTTTACTAAATATCTATTTAGTCTTTTCTAAAGAAACTTTCAGTTTTTTTGCTTTATCTCTAGAAATTATCATTGTGCCATCCATCTCAAAGCATTTTTGAAAATTTTCTAATGCCTTTAACGAATCACCTTTAACCAATAAAGCATCTCCATAGCTATCATATGTATTCGCAGATTCGGGATACTCTTGAATATTCAGTTTAAAGATCCCTAAGGCTTCATCTACATAATTCTCACCCAAAAATTGATAACCAAGTGAATTGATTTCTTGTTCAGAAAATTTATACCTGGTGGTGTCCACTTTCAATTCATGATAAAGAGTTATCCCATTGTCAATGCCGTCTTCTAGTATTACACTTGCAATTGACCTTCTTAAACTTGGATTAGGGATGTCATAGGGTTCGCCATTCCAAATATTAGATATGCCATCTAATATACCGCCAAAATTTTCAAATGAATTGTTAGTTAATACTACAAATCCACTTTTTGTTTCCACTTCATTATAGAGAAAGGTTCCAAATCCTACCCAACCGCCAGAATGGGAAACAGATTGTGGTTTTGATTCATCATCTTCTAGTCCCCAACCAAATCCATAATTGGTTTTCTCACCATTATTCAACTTTCCTGATGTCCAAGCTTCGTCTAAATAATCTTTTGGAATAATTGTATAATTTGCTAAAGCCATATTCCATTTGTATAAATCTTCCAGTGTGGAATATACACCACCATCTCCTCTGGCGTCATTCAAAATATTATAATCATTTAGAACCAAATCTTTTTGATTAAGAGCCAAACTATATCCAAAAACTCTATCAGGCATATTTGGGTCAACTTCAATCTGGTATTTATATACTTCCGTATTACTCATACCAAGCGGGTCAGTAATTTGCTCTTTTATAAAATCTCTAAAATGTTTCCCTGAAATTTTTTCAACAATTGAGGCCAGCACTATATATCCAGTATTACTGTATTCCCATCGCTCGCCAGGCTGAAAGTTTAATTCTGGTTTAACGCTATAAAAAACATTTAATATTTCATCATTCCCAAGTATATCAATCTTTGTAGAATCAGTTGGAGTCCAGTTGGCTTCTATTATACCCATGTAGTCTGCAAGACCAGAAACATGATGCAACAACTGACGCACTGTTATATTATCATAAGGAAAGTCAGTTAGAATTGTATTCACCTTTTGATCATATTCAATTTTCCCAGCTTCCTTAAGTTTCATTATTGCCATACCAGTAAATTGCTTGCTTACTGAAGCTAATCTGAATTGATCATTAATATCTAATGAATCTATTGGATTTATACTTCTTAACCCATCTGCACTTTTAAAAATCACCTCTCCTTTTTTATAAACCAAAATATTACCTGTTGCAATATTTTCTGCTTTCATATCATCAATAAATTTGGAGTAAATAGCACCTGAATTGTCGGTTTGCGGTTCTTTTTTACAAGAAAAAAAGCATACTGAAAGTATACTTAATAGAGCGATCTTTTTTAAAATTGTCATGATTGTAGTGTTTTGATAAAATAAAGTTTTATAAAAATAAGGTTTTTATTTTCAATTAGTTATGCCAAAAAATGTGGAATATATTACAAATAAAAAATTCCTGTAACCCATTAGTTAAGGAATGATGAAGTAATCTCTAAATCGAGATAGATTTGAAAAGATTTTTACAGTACCAAAGTTTACCTCTGATTGAATCAATGGAAAAATCTGGACTTTCTCTAAAAGTTCAGATTTTTCTATTGCATAAAAACGCTGCTGTATTTTGCATTGATAACAATAGCTCTATTGCTCGCTAACTCACCTAAAGAATAAGAAGATACGTATTCTCTCTTTGAATTTTTAGGGTGCTTCAACTTTGTTTTACTCCCCTTAAACTGTAAACTATAGTCTGCTTTTGGTAATTTAATACTAGCATCACTATTTTCTAATACTATATTCAAATTCTTAAAAGAATCCAGAATATTATGAATAGATAAGTGACCAAAACTACCATCTATAATAGAGTTACCTGCTAAATAATCGATGTTAATATTAGAAGAATTTGAATATAATACTAAGGTCTTCACTTGCTTTAATAAGGCATCTTCTACATAACTTAAAGTTAACTCCCCAGCATTCCATTTATTAACTAAAACTGGAGTGTAAGAAGCATTGATGGAAGTTTCACTTCCATCAATGACATCTGCTAATAAGCTTGAGTGCTTAAGATCTGCTTTTAAGTTGTGTATTACAGAGGCGAACTTTAACTCACCATGACGTACATTAACTTTTAGCTTAGTATCTCTAGGCATTTTTATTTTAATCGTTTTCTTGATCTTATCGTTTCTACGCTCAAATTCTTCCATGCGCTTCTCGATCTTTTCTTCGAATTCTGCTTCTTTACCTTCCCACTCTTCTTCAAATACCTTCATTCGCTCTTCGATGATCTTTCCTTTTTCTTCCCATTCTTTACCAAACTTCTCACCAAATTTTTCTCCCCATTCTTCCATTTCTTTGGCCCATTTTCCGTCAAATTTCTTGCTATACTCTTCTCCCCATTTCTCCATGTCTTTAGCAAATTTTCCATCAAATTTCTTTCCGAATTCTTCTCCCCATTTTTCCATTCGTACTGAATAACCGTCCCAATCAACTTTGGCAAACTCACGAGCCCACTTTTTCATGTCCTCCTTATAACCTTTTCCATACTTGTCTTCAAACTCCTGACCCCATTTTTCTAAATAAGGCTCACCTTCTTTTTTATATTTTTCAACATCAAAACGCACATTGTGAACTCCTTTAGGTAATTCTGGCATCTCTGGTAATTCTGGCATATCAGGTATTTCTATGTTCATCTCTGGCATCTCTGGCATTTCTGGCATCTCTGGCATTTCTGGCATATTTGGAATCGCAGGGATATCAATATCTAAGTCATTTAAAATATTTAATGCTTCTAATCCACTAAAATCAAAATCAAAATCCCAATCTCCTCCAAAACCTCCATGTGACCTTAAAGTTACTTTACTCCCAGAACCATCAATATCAACATCCCAGTGATCTAAAAGTTCTTTAAGTTCTTCTCTAGAAAGTTCATTACTTTCTATATAAGCTTCAATCTGAATTTGATTCTTATCCCACTTATCGATCTCGATATTTGTAAAATTGGTATCAAGATTAAGGGTAACATCTTTATTAGCATTCACTGTTTTTGACAGTTTTTCAAGCTTTTGCTGTGCACCTAAGGTTAAGGCACTCATAAAAACTACAGCTAATGTTATTATTCTATACTTGTTCATTTTTTGATAGTTTAATAATTATTAGACTTGATTTTGCTCAAGTCCGTTGTTCTCATTGTTTATTTCGTTTAACTTTTCCTTTAAACGATACATTAGGTTTAAACGAAGTTTTAAATTATCGATCGATGCATTTATTATATGCTCTGTAGGACCAGACTCTTCTAACTCTTTAGTAAGCACTTCATATTCATCATTCAACTCTTGTAATCTTGACAAATAGCCATCAAATAATTCTTTATTCTCTGGTGTGACTTCCATTTTAGATAATTCTAAATTGATATTGGCTAGATAGTAATCTTCTACTTTTTTAAGCTGCGGTGACAATTTTCCAAATGCTGATGGCCCTTTATCTTCAGCTGCAATTTGCGTTTCTGGTTCAACAGGATCGTCTGTTCCCAAGAATTGATACGCTCCAAAAGTTAATCCTATAAGTAGTACCACACTCGCAGCTACATTTAAGAATGTAAACAAACTACGTTTTGGTTGTTGTGGAAGCTCTTCATTTAGTTTATCTAAAAATCTTGCTTCGTGACCCTTTGGCATTTTAAGGTTCTCTACTTTTGGCTCGTTCTCAAACAGTTTTCTAATATCTTGTGCCATTGCTTGAAAGTGTTAAAAGTTCTTTTAATTTGGTCTTACCTCTCGATAATTGTGTTCGTGATGCTACTTGTGAGATGTTTAAAATTTGTGCTATTTCCTGATGGTCGTAACCTTCTATTAAAAACAACATCACTACATAACGATACTTATCTGGCAATTTATTAATCGCTGCTTTTACTTCGTCTAGAGTAATTGCATCATCTACTAACCATTCGTCTTCATAATTGGTATCAACTACTTTTAGGTGCACCTCGTCTATTTCTAACATTTGTTGTTTTTTAGACTTTAATAAGTCGATACTCTTGTTTACGACGATACGTTTTAACCAAGCACCAAAAGTGACTTCTCCTTTAAATTGGTGTAGCTTCTGAAATGCTTTTATAAACGATTCCTGAACGATATCTTCAGCCTCCATAGAATCTTTAACAAAGCGCATAGCCACTATGTACATACCATCACAGTACTGGTTGTAAAGCTTCATTTGTGCTTTACGATCATTTAGCTTGCATTGCTCTATAATGTCGATAGTTAATGTACTCACTAACTGGTGTTTTGGTTAGAGTTCGCCTTAAAGACGACTTAAAATTTAAGATGTTGCAAAAAGGTAATTAATTTTTTAATTTTTATAACAATTGGCACTAACTTTGCGTTCAATCTAAATACTAACCTTCGCTAATTACTAGATAATATTGTGCTATGAACAAGTTTTTAAAGGGTATTATTTTTTTCTTATTAATCGCAGCAGTTGGTTTGTTTTTATATGCTTATACCAATGGAGATATCTTCAAAAAAACATTAAGTCCGAAAGATACTGTTGAATTTGCATTGAATGACCTTAAACTAGAAGTTTTTTACAACAGGCCTTCTAAGCGTGATCGTGAAATTTTTGGAGGATTAGTACCTTTTGATAAAGTATGGCGAACTGGAGCAAACGAAGCTACAACTTTTGAAACCAATCAACCCCTTAAGATTGGAAATGATTATTTAACTGCTGGAAAATATACATTATGGACAATACCTAACGCCGAAAATTGGGAAGTCATCTTTAATTCAAAGCAATATGCTTGGGGAGTTGATGAAGAAATGAAGCCAATGCGCGACCCCAATTTTGATGCAGTTTCAGTACAAGTTCCAGTTGAAAAGTTAACCAGTTTTGTAGAACAATTCACAATTGCTTTTGATAATTCTACAGATAACTTATCTTTAACTATGGCTTGGGATAACGTCAAGATTGTTGTTCCGTTGAAAGAATAGTTTGGGTAATAACAAACCACATAAATCTGCATTAACTGAAAAAGATGGTATCTCTCCTCCTGAGATTACCGATAATAATGCTATTTCTAATATTGTAAAGAAACGCAAAAAACAACCGTCTTCTAATGATTTGATTAAGGGTATATTAAAAGGTAATATCTCCTCATTGAGTAGAGCAATAACCCTTATAGAAAGTAAAAATCCAAAACATCTTGAAAAAGCAAATGTAGTTATTAAAGGATGTTTACCTCATGCAAATAATTCGGTTAGAATTGGTATCACTGGTGTTCCTGGTGTTGGAAAAAGTACCTTTATTGAAACTTTGGGAAAGCATTTGATCACACAAGGCAAGAAAGTTGCTATTCTTGCTGTGGACCCAAGCAGCTCCATTACTAAAGGAAGTATTCTTGGAGATAAAACAAGAATGGCTGATCTAGTTAAAGAAACTAATGCCTATATCAGACCTTCTGCTTCTGGTGATTCACTTGGAGGTGTTGCAAGAAAAACACGTGAAACAATTATTCTTTGCGAAGCTGCAGGATTTGATACCATTATTATTGAAACAGTTGGTGTTGGGCAAAGTGAAACCGCAGTTCATAGTATGGTAGACTTCTTTTTACTATTAAAATTAGCTGGTGCTGGTGACGAATTACAAGGTATAAAAAGAGGTATTATTGAAATGGCCGATGCAATTGTAATCAACAAAGCCGATGGTGACAACTTAAAACCTGCGAAACTTGCAAAGGTTGAATTTACCAGAGCATTGCATCTATATCCTTTAAAAGCCTCTACTTGGACACCAAAAGTATCTTTGTGTAGTGCAATTGAAGACAAAGGAGTAGATGAAGTATGGAAAACGATAGAGGAATATTTAGCCGTTACTACTGAAAATGATTTTTTCAATCAAAAAAGAAAAGTGCAAAACAAGTATTGGTTGCTTCAAACTATTGATGAGCATCTAAAGCACGAATTCTATAGTAATTCAAAAATTAAAAAAGAATTAGAGAAACAGTTAAAGCTTATTGAAACATCAAAAACCACTCCTTTTGCTGCGGCAGAATATTTGCTAAGTCTATAAAAAATTCTCTTTATACCAAGCAACTTGAGATTTTATACTATCCAATAATGAAGTCTGTGGATTGTAGTTAAGCAATTTTCTTGCTTTATCAATATTGGCTTTAGTCCTATTTTGATCACCTGCTCTTTTAGGTACTACATCAATCTTAATTTCTTTTCCTAAAACCTCAGCGACAGCGTCTATACCTTCTTGGGTAGTATATTCAACTTCAGTACCAAGATTAATAACTTCACCGTCAACTTTTTCTTCATTACCTACCACACTTACAATTCCATCTACTATATCACCAACATAAGTAAAGCTTCTTAAGTGTTTATCACTTCCATTGTATAACGGGAAAGCTTCATTATTTAATCCGTTAGCAATAAGCTTGGTGTACATTTTTTCAGGCCTTTCCCGTGGACCAATAACCGAATACAAACGCAATGAACAAGCTTTCATTTGCTGCTCTCTACTCTTTTGAAGCACCAACTGTTCTGCAGCTAATTTGGTAACTCCATAATGTGAAGCAGGCTTAGGCGCAATATCTTCCGTAAAAGTAGCTTCAAGACCATAAATGGATGAGGTTCCAATATTTACAAACAACTGCAAGCCTTCGCAAGATAAAGCATAATCAATAAGATTTTTTGTTGCTATCACGTTGTTTGTGAAGTAATCTTCAAAAGTGGAAGTTGAAGATATTCCTGGTTGTGCAGCAAAATGAAAAATATAATCTACACTACAAGGCAATTTTTTATAATCTTCGTCATTTCGTAAATCCATAACCACAAATGTCCCTCCCTTTTCTTCAACAGTCTTTGCGTTTAGCTTCTTTAGATAAATGTCATAGTAGGCATTGAAGTTATCAATACATATAACTTCGTGTCCCAAACCAAGTAATCTTTCAGCTGTATGAGAACCAATAAAACCAGCAGCACCTGTAACGAGTATGGTCATGTTTTTTGTTTGCAAAATAAATCATTTTAATCGTATTTTCGCGAATAATTAATGAAGACTCTTCTCAAATCTAAATATCGTCTTTTAACCGTTTGCATCGCAACCTTAATTGTGTGTTGTATTGGACTTGGAAGTTGGGGAGTTACTGAGACCAGTGAAAGTAGGTACAGCCAGATAGCTAAAGAGATGCATCTCTCAGGAGATTATGTAAATCCAACCTTACTAGATGTATATCATTATCACAAACCTCCTGTAACTTATGCTATAGCTTCTGCTGGATATCGCTTATTTGGTATTAATGAATTTGGTGCACGATTCTTTTTACAGATTGCACTTGTGTTACAAATTTTTCTGGTTTACAGAATTGCTTTGCTATTGGTGAGTGATAAGAAGATAGCGTTTACATCTGCGTTAATCTATTTGTCATTACCATTAGTATTGATCTCGGTTAGAAATCTTACTACAGATGCTTTTTTAAACACCTTTGTTTTGGGAAGCATTTTTTCATGGTTGTATTATCTTAAGCATAGAAAAGCAATTTTTATCTACATATTCTATATCTGTTTAGGTTTAATAATCAATATTAAAGGCCCAATAGGTTTACTTTTCCCTTTAATATTTATGGCTAGCTACCTAATCGTTTTTAAGCATAGGGTAAAACTCAATTTGCATCACTTGTTAGGGTTTATACTATTAGTACTACTTTCTGCTTCTTGGGTATATGCGCTTTCAGAAAGTAACCCTAAAATATTAGATTACTTTTTAAATGAGCAAATTGCAGACAGAATCACATCAGGATCTTTTAATAGAGGAAAACCTTTTTGGTACTATTTAGTTGTGTTGCCACTAACTATACTTCCTTGGCTGTGGCCTACTGTAAAAGGACTAAAGGGTTCTTTTATAAAAGGACAACAAAAAGTATTATTACTTGTTGCTGTAAATATTTTAACCATTTTACTTTTCTTCTCTGTTGCTAGTACAAAGCTCATTCTTTATATACTACCTATTGGCACATTTATAGCCTTATTATGCGGAATTGTAATAACCTCCGTTTCTGAAAAGCATTTAAAGTTTCAGAAAAGCATTATTCTTATTTTTTCAGGAATCATTCTTTTAGCACTGTTTCTATTGCCAGTTATTGATAGTAAATACAATGTTGATTACACTTATCTTGTATTAATTTCTTTAGTCTTTTTAGTTGGCTTGTTTACCATTTCAAAAGTTAAGATCGAGCAACGATCAAAACTTTTAGCAGCTGCTTTCTTGCTTATGTTATCAACTGTTTGGGGAAGTGTTGTTTTTTTTAACGGAAATGAAATACAGGTAAATTCTATTAAACCAATTATTGACCACATAGATGCTAACGACGAATTAAAATCAAAGAATATAGTTGTTTACAATTACTTACTCCCTTCGGCTTCGTATTATACTAACAAACCTATTGTAACCATTAACAATGGTCATAACACCGTTAAAAGAGATCTTAGATTTCAAAATGACGACTCTTGGAAAAAATATTTGATTGACGCTAAAACTGAAGAAGGCATCAAACAACTAGATAGTTTAGCCTCAGAAAATGTAATTCTATTCACCAGACGAAAACATCAACTACCAGAAAACCTTGAGTTCTTTCAAAAGGATCTCAACAACAAGGTTGATTTTGATAAATGGATAATTTATTATTAATACTTTTTCCATTTAGATTTAGTTAGTTTTTAAGTAAAAAAAATCATGTACTTTTGCCGCAGATTTTAAACCTATGTCTTACAAACTAACAATAGTTGTCCCAGTTTATAATGAAGAAGATAATCTGGAACGTGTTGAAAAAGAACTTTTAGATTACTCGAAAATTGCTACAGTTCCTACTTGTGCTTTATTTGTCAATGACGGATCAAAAGATAAAAGTCAGGAGCTAATTGAAGCAATTTGCTCGCGTAATTCAATCTTCAACTTTATTAGTTTTAAAGAAAATCGCGGATTAAGTGCTGCAATAAAAGCTGGTTTTGATCATACCAAAACAGAGCTGGTTGGTTATATAGATTCTGACCTTCAGACAGCACCAGAAGACTTCAATTTACTTCTTGAACATATTGGAGAATATGAACTAGTAACAGGTGTTCGTGCCGATAGAAAAGATTCGTTTGTAAAGAATATGTCTTCTAAAATTGCCAATGGCATTAGAAGAGCTTTCACTCACGACGGAATGGATGATACTGGATGCCCACTAAAGATCATTAAAACAGATTACGCTAAGCGAATTCCAATGTTTAAAGGATTACACCGTTTTCTTCCTGCTATGATCATGTTACAAAATGGCAAGGTAACTCAAATTCCTGTACGCCACTTTCCTCGTATTGCTGGACAAGCAAAATTTGGTCTTTGGAATAGACTTTTAGGCCCTTTAAGTGATTGTTTTGCCTACCTATGGATGAAACGTAAGTACATTAACTACGAAGTGGCTAAAAAAGGATAATGAGCAATTGGTTAATATATACCATTGGGTTTTTAGCACAAATTCTGTTTTCTTCCAGATTGGTAATTCAATGGATTACTTCTGAAAAGCAACGTAAGGTTATTACACCAACCCTGTTTTGGACACTTAGCCTAATAGCCTCTTTCTTATTATTTGTGTATGGTTATTTACGTGATGATTTTGCCATTATGTTAGGGCAAACACTTACCTATTTCATATACATAAGAAACTTGCAATTGCAAAACCAATGGCAAAAATTTCATTGGTCTTTAAGGTTGTTTTTATATAGTGTACCAACCTTATTGGTGATTTATTACTACAACAATAATGTAATTGACACAGACGCATTATTTAGAAACGAAGCCATTCCTGTATGGTTACTTTGGCTAGGAATTATTTCGCAGGTTGTTTTTACATTACGCTTTGTATACCAATGGTTGTACTCAGAATACAAAAAGACCTCATCCCTACCTCTTGGTTTTTGGTTATTGAGTTTGGTTGGTTCTGGTTTGATATTAACATACGCTATATTTAGAAGAGATCCTGTTTTGTTTATAGGACATTTATTAGGTTCGGTTATATATGTAAGGAACTTAATTTTACTTCATAGAGAAGATGATTCGTAGGTTAGAGCAACATCCTATTCTTTCTATTTGCATTATTGTGCTGTTAATGTGTTGTGTGAGTTTTTCTGTACTTGATGTGACCATCATGGAAGCTAGAAATTTTATTACAGCTCGTGAAATGGTTAATGATGGTAATTGGTTGCTCACTACTATGAATGGAGAACCAAGATACCAAAAGCCTCCATTACCTACTTGGTTAACTGCAATTTCTGCACTTGTTTTTGGATTAAAAAATGTTCTTGTTTTACGATTTCCAGCAATTATTATGATTGCCATCACAGGAATCTTTTCATACTTATTAAGCCTTAAATTATTGGAAAATAAACGACATGCTTTCATAAACGGACTAATTACAATAACCTCATTTTATGTAATTGGTATTGTAGTCGAGGCTCCTTGGGATATTTTTACACATGGTTTTATGCTTGTAGCAATCTACCATCTTTTTCAACTGTTTGAAAAGAAGGAAAAGTATTGGAACCATACTATTATCGCTGGAATATTTTTTGGATTATCGCTACTATGCAAAGGTCCTATTTCTCTATATGCTTTATTACTTCCTTTTTTAATTGCTTATGGAAGCATCTATAAGTACAATGATTTTAAACAAAAGGCTTTTTCATTATTCTCGTTTATACTCATTGCCATAGTGATTGGTGGTTGGTGGTTTTTATATGTGAGGTTAGAAGACCCTGAAACTTTTGCCGCAATAACCTCAAAGGAAACAGGAAATTGGGGAAGCTATAACGTACGCCCTTTCTATTATTATTGGAGTTTCTTTACTCAAAGTGGGCTATGGACAATTCCTGCATTTATAGCACTGCTCTATCCCTACATGAAGTCTAGAGTAAGTAATTTAAAAGTTTACCAGCTCACATTTTGGTGGACAATTATTGCTGTAATCCTTTTATCAATAATACCAGAAAAAAAGAGCAGATATTTAATGCCTGTATTAATACCAATGGCAATTAACACAGGGTTTTATATTAAATATTTAATTGGAAGATTTGGAGATCTGAAAGATAAAAGAGAAATCTTTCCTGTTTATTTTAATTTTGGGTTGATTGCTCTCTTAGGAATACTTTTTCCTTTAGTTGGTTTTTTCTTTGGCCCTTTTTTAGCTGGACCTATACTTGTCTTATATTTAGTTTCCTCTTTGACTTTAGTGATTATCGGAATAAAGATTATTGTAAATCTTAGACGAAAAGAAATAAATAAAGTCTTTTATTCATGCATATTGTTCCTAGTTACAATTATGCTTTTATTGACCCCTTTTTCAAATATTCAAAGTCAAGCAGACTATAGATCAATTGGTAGTTTTGAAGGTGATATAGAACTATACAGCTTAGGTTATGTTTCTCCTGAAATGATTTGGCAATATGGTGATAAGCTTCCGCAGATAAAGCCCAATGACAGTATGTACAATTTTCCTGATGTCAGCAAATTTGGAATCCTAGTTCAAGAACTTAACGATACAGAGAAAACCTATCTGGAAATGTTGTATAATTTAGAACACCAAGAAACTTTTGACTTAAATAAAAAAGCATCGGAGGAAAAAGGATATAGAAAAAGACTTGTTAGCCACTATTACATTCTTACTAAGAAATAAATCTATTTCTCAAATAGATTTGAAGTTTATAAAACCCAAAACCTGAAAGTCCCCCAAAAGTTAATCCGCAAATTATATCTAGCGGATAATGTACTCCAACATATATTCTACTGTAAGCTACTATTGCACTCCAGAAAAGCAGAATAAAAATCAAATTTTTATAGTAAGGTCTTAATAATAAGCCTGCAAAAACCGCAGCTGCCATAGAGTTTGAAGAATGACCAGAAAAGAAACCATATTTACCACATCTTGGTGCAATATAACGTACCAACTCTTCAATATCTTTTGCTCTGCACGGTCTTGGTCTTTGAAAACCATCTTTGAACAAATTGGTTACCTGATCGGTAAACGTGATCATAGCAGCAATTACCACGACTAGCAATAAAAGTACTTTCCAGCCCAGATTTCTATAAATTAAATATAACAAAACCGCATAGAGCGGAATAAAAGTTAACTTATTGGTGATGACTAACCAAAATTGGTCCCAATTAGCGTTACCTAAATTATTGAGATAAAGAAAAAGTTCGGTATCATATTGTAGCAATTGCTCTATCATAACTAATCTTCGTACCGTGAAACTTCTCTATCATAAAATTGTGAAGCCTCTTCTACAAGTCTTTCCGTTTCATTGAGTAACTCTTTCTCATCATGTTGATCAAAATGCTCAAACCATTCTATTTCATCATTTTCCAGATTTATAATGAACCTTGGGAATTCTGTGTGAATTACAAAAATAGCATTTGGAAAATCGGTATTATCTCCTAGAATATATTTTGGAAGTTCCATGTTTATGATTTATCAGATTGCAAAATTAAACGCTTAGTTAAATAATTAAATCGAATATACAATAAAATTGCTGCTGAGGTTAACCCTACTAATAGTCCCAACCAAATACCAAAACTTGCATAAGTTTCTTCCTTTCCAAGAAAATAACTTATTGGGAACCCAATGACCCAATATGCAATAAACGTAATTAGGGTTGGAATCTTAACATCCTGCAAACCACGTAATGCTCCTAGAATAATAACTTGAGCACTATCACTCAACTGAAATATTGCTGAAGCAATTAGAAGTTTAGCAGCAATAGCTACTACTTCAGTATTGTCAATATAATTTGTTGGATCGTCAAGGTCTACATAAATAGTTGGCAGTACTTTATGAAATGCTATAAATAGTAACGCAAAAATAAAGGCCAATCCTAATCCTAAAATAAAAATAGAAAGTGCTATTCTTCTGAGCTCTCTAAAATTTTGCAACCCTTTTTGGTTCCCCACTCTTACCATTGCCGCTACACTTAATCCCATGGCTACCATAAAGGTCATTGATGACAAATTCAACGCAATTTGATTTGCTGCTTGTGGATTCTTTCCAAGCAAACCACTCAACCAAATAGCTCCTGTAAATATTGCTACCTCAAAAAACATCTGCATTGCACTTGGAAAACCAAGACTAAGAATCTTTTTGATCATCTTGTTCTCTAATACCAAGAACTTAATATTAGTAACATAATCCCTTGATTTCTTTTTATTCTGCAATAAATACCAAAGGAAAAATAGCATAATGAATCTGGAAGCTAAGGTTCCAATTGCAGCTCCAACAATTCCGAGCTGAGGAAAGCCAAGTTTACCAAAAATAAGTACATAGTTTAGGGCTACGTTAATGACATTTGCCAATATAGTTGCATACATTGGATATTTAGTCATTGACAAACCATCACTAAACTGTTTAAACCCTTGAAATACTATTAACGGAATTAACGAAAATGCAACCAGATCTAAATAAGGAATAGCTAAAATAACCACTTCCTCTGGTTGCTTCATGTAATGCATTAAAGGCTTTGCAGCCAAAATCATTAAAAACAACAAGACACTTAAAACAGTGCACAAAAAAAGTCCGTGCTTAAATGATGCTTTTCCCTTTTTAAAATTACCTTCGGAATCTGCTTCTGCGATTAATGGAGTAATGGCCGTAGAAAAGCCTATACCTAATGACATTGCTATAAAAATGAAGCTGTTACCAAGAGATACTGCTGCCAATTCAGCTGAACCCAGCTGTCCAACCATAATATTGTCGATCAAACTCACAAAAGTATGACCCAACATACCTAACATTACAGGTGTGGCTAGTTTAAAGTTGTATTTAAACTCTTTGGTATAAGCTGAAAGCATTTTACAAATGGTAAAAGTTTGGCAAAGGTAACTTTAGTATTTGTATTTATCTACCATACAAAGAAAAAATAAGCAGCTTGTAGATATTGTTAATAAGTTATTTTAATTACCTGAATACTAATACACTAAATAATTAAATTTAGAATGCTATTAGCTATTTCGTTAAAATGTTTTGCGCATTTTGCGTTATAGTTCGAAGACTTTAGCTATATATTTTAGAGGGATTTAATAAATACTTTCGTTAAAGGTTTCGAATAAAAAAAAGGGAAGTTTTAAACTTCCCTTTTCCTTTCTTATTCTTCTTCTTGTGATGCTAACTCTTCTTCTAAATCGTCGAGCAGATTGTTTTCTTGTAATAGATTGTACCACCTAATTACTTTTTTAATATCACTTACATAAACTCTGTCTTCATCATAATCTGGTAATACCTCAAAAAAGTATTCTTCAATAGCATCTTTACTATCTTTATGACTCACACTTGTTTTTTCTCCATTTTCCTTCTCTTTCATCTTTAGAAAAACTTCACTAAGTGGTTTTTCTTCAGTTAATGTAAAAATTGCAATCTCACTAAGCAAGCTAATGTTATTTCTTAAATTAACAGAAATTCTTTTCCCATCAACTAATGACTCGGCAATTAAACCTCCTCTGGTTTGGGTAACTAGTTTATATAAACCTGGTTTTTGTGAAATTGCTAAAATTGTATCTAATCCCATATTTTCTTTTTCAGTTTTTATCTTTTCTTTTTTGCATCAGGGAATCGCATACGATAATCTATATTGATCTTCCCTTTTGATATATTGGCTAGTTTTCCTTTAATAAGACGTTTTTTAAAGCTTGATATTTTATCGGTAAACAAAACACCTTCAATGTGGTCATACTCATGCTGAATTACTCTTGCCAGTAAACCATCATATTCTTCTTCAAGGGTTTCAAAATTTTCATCTTGATACCTAATCTTTAATGTTGGCTTTCTAAAAACATCCTCTCTTATATTAGGAATACTTAAACATCCTTCATTAAAAGCCCATTCATCTCCAGATTCTTCAAGAATTTCGGCATTGATGAAAGTTTGCTTAAAATCTTTTAGTTGAGCCTGCTCTTCTTCGGTTAAAGCCTCATCTTCTGCAAACGGAGAAGTATCTACAAGAAATATACGAATTGGTAGCCCTATTTGTGGTGCTGCCAAACCTACTCCGTAAGCATTATACATGGTTTCGTACATGTTTTTTATTAGCTCACTTAAGTTCGGGTAGTCTTTATCAATATCCTTACCAACTTTCCTTAAAACAGGATCTCCATATGCTATGATAGGTAATACCATGAAATATTTTTAATGTGGTGCAAAAATACAATACTTCTTGATTTAAAATAAAAAACTCCTTGTAAAAAGGAGTTGAAACTAAAAAGCTTAATACAATTACTTTTTAATAATAAATTTCTTTGTTAATACTGTGCTTTCCAAACTAAACCTTATGAGATACAACCCACTTTCTAAATTAGAAATATTAATGCGACTAGTATTTTCGTAATTGGTTTTACCAGTTAATAACAACTTACCAGTAATGTCATAAACATTGTAGCTTGTTTTAAAAGGCACTGAAAAATGAACCTTTAATTCATTACTTTTCTGTATTGGATTAGGATAAATCTTAATTGCTTTACTTAATATCTTATGTGTGTCTTCTATACCTAACAAAGTTCCTTCACTGTACTCACAGGTTAAGCCTCCATAAGTAACTGAAAAATTATCTGGATCGATAACTCCACTCCCAGAAGCTAATACATACCTAGACGAGTAGGTATCACAATTCCCTAACGAATAAGCACTACCATCAATTACAATAGCTGCTGGTCTATCCATACAAGCTGGACCAGGATCATCATAAATAAACAACACTTCTTCCGTTGGTAAATCAACAACAAATGAAATTTCGGGACATGTTTGCGAAAAAGAAAGCACACCTAGCAATAACGCAATTAAGAAAAGGTATTTATGTTTCATTGAGGGATATGTTTAATTGCTAGTAAATATAACCAAAAAGATACAGACTATACTAGATTTCTGACAGAATATTAACCGAATTTTCAACTATTTTGAGTACAAGTAATTTTGTAAAATTAGCGTCGCACTTATTTCATCAATAAGTGCTTTATTCTGTCTTTTCTTTTTCTTTAAACCAGCATCAATCATAGTTTGAAATGCCATTTTTGAAGTAAAACGTTCATCAACTCTTTCAATAGGAATGTCTGGGAAGTTTTTTTGAAGTTGAATAAGAAACTTTTTAATAAGTTCTTCACTCTCTGAAGGTGTGTTATCCATTTGCTTGGGTTCACCAACAACAAAGGTTTCAACTTTTTCAGATGCAATATATTCTTTTAAAAAGTTGAATATATCTTTTGTTTCAATTGTCGTAAGACCAGAAGCTATTATTTGTAACTCATCAGTCACAGCAATTCCTGTTCGTTTCTTTCCGTAGTCTAAAGCAAGAATTCTTCCCATAATCAACACAAAAGTATACAAAAAAACTCTCTAAGTTTTCACCTAGAGAGCTTTACTTGGTCTTTTTTTAGTATCTAAATCAGCAATTGACAAATAATTTAGATGTCTAACAAAGATGTTATAAATTGAATTGTCGTATCCTTAAAACAGACCTTACAGATCTAACTATTTTTTTTAAACTATTTATTAAAATCAAAACCCTCCGAATAAAATCAGAGGGTAGAATGGTTAGTCCCTAACAATTCTGAACTTGCAATTGACAAAAAATTCAGAATACTCTAACCAATGCTATAATTGTGTTAATTATATAAACGCCAAAAATACGTTTATAACTTATAAGACACGCTTTTCTCACCAAGTCACAACTTTTTAAAAAAAACTCTCTAATTTGGGTTTTAGAGAGTTAAATCTTGTCAGCAATAATGAAAAGCTAACCATCAAATCAATCAAATTGTGTTAATTACAAGAACAAAGTTCTGCATTACTAATTATAAGACACCTGCTTTTTAACAAAGTCACATCTTTATGTTTAATATGAATAACATTTCTGTTTAAAAATACTAGATACCACTATATTTGCTTCAAAATTTCAAAATTAGGATGGATCAGATTAGAACTACCATAGAAAACGCTTGGGATAACAGAGCATTACTTGCAGAAGAAAGTACTCAATTAGCAATAAGAGAAGTAATAGAATTATTAGACAAAGGAGCATTGAGAGTTGCCCAACCAACTGAAAATGGATGGCAAGTTAATGAATGGGTAAAAAAAGCGGTTGTGTTATATTTTCCAATTCAAAAAATGGAAACTATTGAAACTGGACCTTTAGAATTCCATGATAAAATTCCTTTAAAACGTAATTATGCTGAAAAAGGAATACGAGTTGTTCCTCATGCTGTTGCTAGACACGGAGCTTATATTTCTTCGGGTACTATTTTAATGCCAAGTTATGTAAATATTGGTGCTTACGTTGACGAAGGCACTATGGTTGACACTTGGGCAACAGTTGGTAGTTGTGCTCAAATTGGGAAAAATGTACATCTATCTGGTGGTGTTGGAATTGGTGGTGTTTTAGAACCTCTTCAAGCAGCTCCAGTAATTATTGAAGATAATGCCTTTATTGGTTCGCGTTGTATTGTAGTTGAAGGTGTTCATGTAGAACAGGAAGCTGTTTTAGGTGCTAATGTTGTTTTAACAGGTTCTACTAAGATAATTGATGTTACACGTGATGAACCAATTGAGTTAAAAGGAAGAGTACCTGCTAGGTCTGTGGTTATTCCTGGTAGTTACACCAAAGAGTTCCCTTCTGGAAATTATAATGTACCTTGTGCTTTAATTATCGGTAAACGTAAAGAGAGTACTAATAAAAAGACCTCGCTTAATGATGCTTTAAGAGAGCATGATGTTGCGGTTTAAAAATTTGTATGAAGACTATTTTGGTTGATGCTTGGAATACTTTTGTGACAGTAGATGGAATTAATCTTTCTATGCAAAAGTTGTTAGATACATATTCTAATTCGAAAATTATTTTAACCAATGCAAATGAAGAAGAATGCATAAAATTTGGCATTGTAAATATGCCTTATCCAGTATTTTCTTTAGCTCATAATCCGAACAAAACTAACCCAACCTATTTTGAAAAATTTTTAAGTGAGCATAAACTCACCTCTAATAATGTTCTCTATTTTGAACATAATGAAGATGCTGTAAATTCGGCCAGATCTCTTGGAATTAAAACTCTTTGGTTAAAACCCGGAGATTCTTTAGAAAACTTGAGCAACTTTCTTGACCAAAATCTTTAGAAAATGGCTTACAATATTACTCTTGAAGGCAAGAATACTGTAATTGCAGAAAGAATGCTAAAAAAAGTTGCTTCTATTTTAGATGACTGTCAAATAACTTATTGGCTAGAAGGAGGCACTTTGTTAGGTATAAGAAGAGAAAACAGACTACTCCCTTGGGATAATGATATTGACATCTCTTTAATGGTAGATCAATCAGATAAATTACCTGATTTCTATGAAGCGTTAAAAAAAGCTAATTATAGGGTGAGAAATAGATTTTTTGAAAGTGAAAATGAGCCTTTTGAAAAAGGTGCACTAAGAATGATTAAGATTAGAGAGCGTAAGTTTTTTGGTCTTTTAAAGGGAAATGTTTGTTTAGATATTTTTATTAAAAAAACTGTTTCGGATAATGCTTTTTGGCAAATAGATGGAAAGACTAAATCTGTTCCTAAGAAGTTTTATGAAAACTTTAAAACGATTACCTTTAAAGGACATGACTACATTATTCCCGAGTTAACTGATGAATACCTTACCTATAGATATGGTGATTGGGAAACTCCTGTAAAAGACTGGAATACTTCTACAGACGACAAAGCTCTAAGCTAAATTTTATCTCGAAGTTTTAACGTGTCTTTTAATATAGTACTAGACACACTCTTAGTATATTGAAAATACTCAACCGGACAAGAAGTTTTTGGAAATCTACCTCTCCAATCATCACCAACAGAAATAGCATCAATATTATATTCATCAACTACTCGTTGTTTATTCTTGTCTACTTGAGGTATAACTTCGTCAACATACTTAATGGCGCTTACTAGTTTTATTCGCTCTTCAAAAGGAATAACAGGTCGTTTTCCTTTTTCCTTCTCAATAAGTTCATCAGTAGAAACACCTACTACTAAATGATCACATAATTCTTTACTTCGTTGAAGAATATTTAAGTGTCCATAATGAAAAATATCAAAGCAACCAGAAGTGTACATTCTATGATACTTTGAGCCTACACTGCGCTTTCTTACAATGGCGTTTATGGTATTAGTCTGACTTAGTTTTATAGTAACATTAAAATCTTTACTTGCACTAATTTTATTAAGTAATCTGAACAAATCTTCTTGATTTGCCTTATTACTCCCACTTATAATAATGATATCTTCATCAGATTTTGCCAATTCAATTTTCCAATCTGGAAATTTTTTAGAAAGTGCAGCTATATCAATATTCTTCATATGAGATGTTTATTTGGCAAAACTAAGAAAAACAATAATGGAGCCAAATAATAAATACATCAAGCATAGAATTTATAATAAGAAATAATTCCCCTAAATTTGACCTCAATATTCTATACTAAATGAAAATTATTATTCTCGCTGCTGGAATAGGTTCCAGACTCGGAAATCCATTTCCAAAACCTCTTACTCCTTTAAAGAATGGGAAAAGCATTATGAAGATGCAGGTTGAGAATCTTTCTACTAAGTTCGATATTGATGATATTAACGTAGTTGTTGGGTTTAAAAAAGACCTTATTATGGAACGATTTCCTGAATTGACTTATGTGTACAATCCTTTTTTTGACAGAACCAATACTTCAAAAAGTTTACTACAAGCTTTAAAAAAGCATAAAGACAAATCGGTATTATGGTTAAATGGTGACGTTGTTTTTGATGAACGAGTTCTGGATATTTTAGAGCCATACATTAGAGACAACAAATCTTTTGTAGCTGTTAATACAAGTAAAGTAGCAGAGGAAGAAGTAAAGTATACATTAAAAGATGGTTTTATAGATGAGCTTTCTAAAACTGTGAAAAATGGATTAGGAGAAGCAGTTGGTATTAATTTTATTTCTTCAGCAGATATCACGAAATTCATAAAACGACTAGAAGAGGTTGATAATAATGATTATTTTGAAAGAGGTTTAGAAATTGCCATTGAACAGGATAATTTAAAAGTAAGTGCAGTTGATATCTCAGCTTACAATTGCATGGAAATAGACTTTGTAGAAGACCTTGAAAATGCCAATAATTTGCTGTAATGAAGGCAATTCTTTTTTGTCAAAACAACTACGCATTCGGAATTTTAGAGCCTATAAAACAAGAGCTCATAAAACAAAATGACGAATACATCTGGTACGTTAAAGACAAAATTGCAGCTGATTTCCCGTTTAAAAGCGATCCCTACACAACACAAGTTGATGACTTAATTCTTTTTTTAAGTGATGTAATTTTTGTTCCAGGAAATGAAGTTCCTCATTACTTAAGAGGGTTAAAAACACAAATATTTCATGGACTTGCAGGAGAAAAAAAAGGACACTTTAGAATAAGACATTATTTTGATCTTTACCTCACCCAAGGACCTTATTTCACCAACAGGTTTTTAGAATTAAAGAATATTCATAAAGACTTTGACGTTATTGAAACTGGCTGGCCTAAACTGGACATATATGGTCAGAGTTTGAGTTCATTCAATGATGAAAAAGAAGAGCTTCTAAATAAAACTAAAACAAAAAAAATAGTATTATACGCTCCTACCTTTTCACCAAAACTCACCTCTGCTCCTTTTTTAAAAGATGAAATAGTATCGTTGGCTCAAAATAAAGACTATTTAATTTTATTTAAGTTTCATCCGTTAATGGCTAGCGAATTGGTGGAAACTTACAAAAATATTGCAAAAGAGATTGAAAATGTAATCTATGTGGAGGAAAAAAACATCATCAAATACTTAATTGTCGCTGATCTGCTTATTAGTGACACCTCATCTGTTGTTTATGAATTCTTACTACTTGACAAACCTGTAATATCATTTAATAGTATCTCAACAAATATTAGTTGGAACGATGTTTCAGAATATACAGATCTATTTAAGCTAGTTGAAATCAATCTGACCAAAGATCCTTTTAAAAAACAAAGAGCGTATACTAATAATCAGTTTCACCCTTATAAAGATGGAAAGTCAGCATTTAGAATGGTAGAAGCCGTAAAAAGTTATATTGCTGAACATGGTGTGCCTGAGAAAAGAAAAATTTCATTTTTTAGGCGAATGAAAGTCAATTCTATATTTGGAAAACCATCTAGAAAATAGTTATGGATAAAATTACAGCAATAATACCTACAGGAAACGAAATACACAATATAAAAGCAGTTATAACTTCTGTAGATTTTGCTGATGAAATTCTTGTTGTGGATAGTTTTAGTACAGACGGTACTTATGAAAAATCTCAAGAGCTAGCAACTAGGGTAATAAGAAGGGAATACCATTATTCAGCCTCACAAAAAAACTGGGCAATTCCTCAAGCAAAACATGAATGGATTCTTTTGGTTGATGCCGATGAACGAGTAACGCCTGAGCTTAAACAAGAAATACAAGATATATTACAAAATCCTCCCAAAGATATTGTTGCGTTTTGGATTGGTCGTAATAATCATTTTATGGGTGAACGTGTTTATTATAGTGGATGGAGAAACGATAAGGTACTACGCCTTTTTAAACGTGACTACTGTAAATATGAAGACAAACATGTTCATGCCGAAATCATTGCAAATGGCGCAGTAGGTAAACTTCGTAATAAATTATATCATAATACGTATATCACCTTTGATAAATACATAGAAAAAATGAATCGCTATGCCTCTTGGCAAGCAAAAGACTATGATAAAAAAACTGGGAGATTAACACCTTATCATTTTGTAATAAAACCTTTATGGGGATTTTTCAAGCACTATATTGTTCAAAGTGGTTTTAGAGATGGCGTTGTTGGATTTACTATTGGTTACATCCAGGCATATGTAGTATTTATGCGCTATGTTAAGCTATGGTTACTAAGAAGAGGGAGAAAATAGTTTTTATTTAAACTTTTTCTTAAGGTTCTTTTTACGCCTTATTTTAGTTCGAAATTGATTAGTATACTTCCACATTAAATCAAAAACCGCATTAGGATTTTTATTAATGCATTTAGCATATTCATCACTCATTATCCTTACCATGTTTTCATGCTTACTTAATCGATCAAAGTTTTTAATTCGTTCATTATATGTAAGTGATTTAAATTTCATTCGGTTAAGGTCAACCAAATAAAATTCGTAATCCTGTTCTTTCCTCTTTATCAAAGTATTTCCTGGTGAATGATCGAGGAAATACACTCCCTTTTCATGAAGCTTGAACGTAAATCTGGTAAAAGCTCTCAAGATATTTTCCCAATCAGGGTAATTAAAATCATGAATTAATTCTCGATAAGTAAGATCGTAATCCAAGTGCTCACTTACATAAAAGCTTTTCTTCAAAAATAAGATTGACTCCTCTTTATAATAGGCTATTGGCTGTGGGCTACCAATCCCCATTTCAATCAATTTGCTAGCATATTCAAAAGAACGTTGGGCTTTTCCTTTTCTAAAAAACTTATAAACTAACTTATTAATTAGGTTAGGGACTTTAAATGATTTGATATTAACGGTCTGCCCTTTTAAATCGAAAAGCTTCAACTTATTTCTAGCATCCTTTATTTGATTACCTCTCTCATCAAAAGATGAAACGATCTTTTCAATTTCCTCTTGATGTGATTCATACTTTTTATGAACATATCCAACCATGCCGCAATATTACAAAGTTTTAATTCAAAGTTGAAAACTAATGGTAAATTTGCATGCAGATTAAATACCAATGTTAAACGAAGAAGTAAATAAAACCATTGAAGTTTTAAAAAGAGGCGGAATTATTCTTTATCCAACCGATACCATTTGGGGAATAGGTTGTGACGCCACAAATTATGATGCGGTAAAACGCATTTATGAACTTAAAAAAAGAGAAGAATCCAAGTCTATGATCTGTTTGGTAAGTGATTTTAAGATGCTTCAACAATACATAGAAAACATTCCTGAGGTTGCATACGATATCTTAAAATATGCCAATAAGCCTACAACTATTATTTATGATAGACCTAAACGAGTTACAGAAAATATTATAGCATCAGATAACACATTAGCAATTCGTGTAGTGAGAGATGGTTTTTGTAATGCGCTCTTGAGAAAATATAAGAAACCAATAGTCTCTACCTCAGCAAATATAAGTAGTCTGCCATCACCAAAAAGCTTTAAAGAAATAGATGAAGACATTTTAAAAGGTGTTGACTATGTTGTAAATTTGCAACGCAATAAAAAAAACGGTAAAGCCTCATCAATCATTAAGCTAAGTAATGATGGAGCTGTAACTATTATAAGAAAATAGCATTCAAAATTTCAAGAGCTAAGTTCCAAGTTATTTTGGAGTTTGGAATTTGAAAATTGGAGTTTTAAATAAATGAACTACAAAGAAGCTTTAACACATCCAATTTTTTTAATTATCTCCAAATCAGCATCAGAGTTGGGACTTGACAGCTATGTAATTGGTGGTTTTGTTCGTGATCTAATTCTTAAAAGAGGTACACATAAAGATATTGACGTTGTTGCTATTGGAAGTGGGATTGAACTGGCTAAACAAGTATCAAAAAACTTACCCAATAATCCAAAAGTTCAGGTTTTCAAAACTTACGGAACTGCTATGTTGCGCTATGAAGATTTAGAGATCGAGTTTGTAGGTGCCAGAAAAGAGTCGTATTCAAAAAATAGCAGAAACCCAATTATTGAAAACGGAACACTTCAAGACGACCAAAACAGAAGAGATTTTACTATTAACGCGTTAGCCCTAAGCTTAAGGAAAGATAATTTTGGGGATCTTCTAGACCCTTTTAACGGATTAACAGATCTAGATAACAAAATCGTTAAAACTCCTCTTGATCCAGACATAACTTATAGCGATGATCCATTGCGAATGTTACGTGCTATTCGATTTGCTACACAATTAGATTTTCAAATTGAAGAAAAATCACTTGATGCTATTAGTCGAAGCAACGAACGTTTAAAGATTATTACCAAAGAACGCATTGTTACCGAAGTAAATAAAATACTGGAAAGTAATACACCTTCAACAGGTTTTCTTTTATTGGAAAAAACAGGTTTGTTAAAGCAAATTTTACCTGAGCTCACTGCTCTAAAAGGAATTGACGAAGTTGAAGGTCAAAGACATAAAGACAATTTCTATCATACACTTGAAGTAGTTGATAATATTGCTGATCATACTAATAATTTATGGCTGCGATGGGCAGCATTATTGCACGACATAGGAAAAGCTCCCACAAAACGTTTCAGTAAAAAGGTTGGATGGACATTTCATGGTCATGAATTTGAAGGCTCAAAAATGGTTTTCAGGCTTTTTAAACGTTTAAAAATGCCACTAAATGACAAGATGAAGTACGTTCAGAAATTGGTATTAATGAGTTCACGTCCCATCGTATTAGCTCAAGATATTGTAACTGATTCTGCTGTTAGAAGGCTCATTTTTGATGCTGGTGATTATGTTGATGATCTGATGATCTTGTGTGAGGCAGATATCACCACTAAGAACAAAAAGAAGTTTGATAAATATCATAACAACTTCAAAATTGTAAGGCAAAAGATTGTAGAAGTTGAAGAAAGAGATCATGTTAGGAATTTTCAACCTCCAGTAACAGGAGAAGAAATCATGAAGACTTTCAACCTAAAACCTTCTCGTGAAATAGGAATCATTAAAGAAGCTATTAAAGAAGCCATCTTGGATGGAGACATTCCAAATGAACATGAGGCTGCGTTTAATTTGATGCTCGATAAAGGAAAAAAACTAGGACTTAAAGCAAATGAATAAAGACAACAAGAAAGTAGTTTACTGGTTAATTTTAGGATGTATATTGATTTTTGTGATGGTGGTAGTTGGTGGTATAACGCGACTTACACACTCAGGCCTTTCAATGTCAAATTACAAGCTTATTTCTGGTACCATTCCTCCAATGAATGAAATTGAATGGCAAGAAGCTTTTGAACTTTATAAGCAATACCCAGAATACCAGAAATTAAACTACCACTTTACCTTAGAAGATTTTAAAGAAATCTACTTTTGGGAATGGCTCCATCGTGTGATTGGAAGATTAATTGGTTTAGTATTTATTCTTCCATTTATCTATTTCCTAATTAGAAAACAACTTGCTAAACCAACAATTAAAAAATGTATCATCTTGTTATTTTTAGGCGCTTTTCAAGGCTTCTTAGGTTGGTATATGGTGAAAAGCGGATTGGTTGACAGGCCAGATGTAAGTCACTATAGATTAGCAGCTCACTTAACTACAGCCTTCATCACATTTGCATTTACCTTTTGGGTAGCTCTTGATATTTTATATCCTAATAAAAAAGAGGTTGTAAAAAGTTTCAGAAACCTTATCAGAGCTGGTTTAGCCATATTAATCTTACAGATAATATACGGTGCCTTTGTAGCAGGCTTAGATGCTGGTTTTATTCATAACTTCTGGCCTATGATGAGTGACGGTAAGTTTATGCACGAAACTGTTTATATGGAGCAATCACCAGTAATTAAAAACTTTATAGAAGGAAAAAGTGGAGTGCAATTTGTTCACAGGATTTTAGCTTATATAGTAGTTGTTTTTGTTTTCCTAATCTGGAGAAAAGCTAAAAACCTTGCGCTTTCAAAAGATCAGTTAATTGGCATTAATAGCTTACTCATTTTGGTTGGAGTTCAATTTCTTCTTGGTGTACTTACAATACTGTTACAAGTACCCGTTTGGTTAGGTGTTGCGCATCAAGTAGGAGCTTTTTTCTTGTTAACTTCAATGACCTTTACATTACATCGTTTTACTAAATAGAAAATTTCATACATTTACTTTAAGAATAGTTAATTCATGATTTACAGATTTAGAATCATATTAGATCACATGACAGAAGAAGATATCTTCAGAGATATTGAAATTAGAAAAACTAATACCCTTGAAGATCTTCATAATACCATTACTCAGTCTTTTGGATTTGATGGAACAGAAATGGCTTCGTTTTACTTAAGTGATGATGAATGGAATCAAGGTGAAGAAATTTCTCTTTTTGATATGAGCGAGGCAGGCGGTTCGGTTAGATTAATGCATGAAACTGTTCTTGAAGACATTGTTGATGAAGAAAGAACTAAACTCATATATGTATACGACTTCCTAAATATGTGGACATTTTTTGTTGAATTGGGAGAAATTGTTGATGAAGCAGAAGGTACAGATTATCCTAACCTAATGTTTGTGCACGGACAAATACCTATTGAAGCACCGGAAAAAAATTTTGAAGCAGAAGACCCAATGGGTCTTGATGAGTTTGACAGCCTTAAAATAGACGATTACGACGATTTAGATTTTAACGAGAATTGGAACTAATTATAGACCAGAAGTATGATGGTTTTCGTAATTACGTTTGACAAAATCTAAAGCGTATTTTAGAATCTCACCCATGTTTTTGCTGTGCCTAAATTTCATGTCGTTAGTATATTCATAGATTCTAGATTTTAATTGGTCTACATTTTCCTGAGTGGATATATCGTCCATAATCATGCAATCCAATAGCTTTTCAATTCTTTTGCCATAACTTATTAATCGTTTAGCAATAATAGATCTTTCCTCAAGCTTATATTGATCTATTGATTCTTTTTGAAACTTATCGGCCACCATTTGAACCATTTTCAGGTTTTCTTTAAAAAACTGTGGTCTGTAGATATTAAATTTTCCTTCATAACACTGCTGATCAAAATCAATAGCTCTAACCCTATAAATCACTTGATCAAAATCATGAGTTGGTACAATCACATAGTTATAGGAACGCATATCACCCAAAAGTCTAATCATACAACGCTCATTAAATTTCACAAATTCTTTAGCTATTTGGGATCGTTCTAACTCATTACAATTGGGAAGCATATTTTTTATAAACTCATCACCAGGAATTCCCGAAATATGCTCTTCAATCAACGTATCCTTAAAGACCATAAAATTTAAATTATATGGTGATAGCATGTGCTCTAATTCTAACCCGTAAACTCTTGAAGCATCTGCTTTCTTTACATAAAAGTAAGTGTAGTTATCATTTAAAATATTCCTCACCTTAACTCTAAAAGGCTTTGAGTTACCAAAGGTGCAGTAGTCTATAGCATCTATATTTAAAAAAGAAATGATTTTCTCATTTCCATCTGAATGTAAATTTGTATAAACCTTTTTAAGACTTAAATCAATCTCTTCTCTTTCATAATCATTGTAATATACTCTAATCCATAAAGTGTCATTACCATCTTTATCATAAACCGAAATAGAACCTTGAAAGCGTAACAAATCGTCATAAAAAACAGGTATTCGTATCTTTCTTTTATATTCAGAGAGATATGCTTGTAATTCCTTTGTTATTGGAAACGAAGGCTTTTTTTTCGATATTTTTAAATCATTAACTTTATCTTTCGCCATAAGATCAAATGTAATGCATTTTTATTGTGATATTAAAAACCTATTGTAACAAGTTTTGGGTTTTGTCGTCTTACGTTTATAACTAATCAATCAATATACACTTGGAACCAATATTAACTATTAATAATCTTACCAAGAAATTTGGTTATTTAACTGCGGTTAAAGACCTTTCTTTTACTATCAACAAAGGTAATGTTTATGGAATTTTAGGACCTAACGGAAGTGGAAAATCTACAACTCTTGGTGTTGTTTTAAACGTTGTTAACAGAACACAAGGGGACTTTCAATGGTTTGATGGAAACATTTCTACTCATGATGCGCTTAAACGTGTAGGCGCCATTATAGAGCGACCTAACTTTTATCCTTATATGTCTGCATATGACAACTTAAAATTAGTATGTAGAATTAAAGGAGTTTCTGAAAGTAAGATTAACGAAAAACTTGAAATTGTTGGCCTACTAGAGCGAAAAAATAGTAAGTTCAAAACCTACTCGTTAGGTATGAAACAGCGTTTAGCAATTGCTTCAGCTTTACTGAATGACCCTGAAATACTAATTCTGGATGAACCAACAAACGGACTTGATCCACAAGGAATACATCAAATTCGTGAAATAATTAAGGAGATTGCCAACAATGGCACTACCATTCTATTAGCTTCACATTTACTTGATGAAGTTGAAAAAGTTTGCTCACATGTGGTAGTTTTAAGGAAAGGAGAAAAGCTATACTCTGGTCGAGTTGATGAAATGATTTCTTCTCATGGGTTCTTTGAGTTAAAAACAGATAAGCATGACGAATTACTTTCTATTCTGGAAAGTGATGAAACTATAAAAAATGTAAAAGTAGAAGACGGTTTAATCACCGCATTCTTGAATAATCCTATGGAGGCTTCAGAGTTTAACAAGCTAATGTTTGATAAAGGAATTACCCTTTCACATCTAGTTAAACGTAAAGAAAGTCTAGAAGAGCAGTTCCTTCAATTAACCGACAACAACTAACCAAAATCAATCAAAAATGTTACGTCTTTTACAATTAGAATTACAAAAACTATTGCTCAATAGAACGAGCAAGATTCTCATATTTATCTCATTTGTTTTACCATTCACAGTATTAATTTTATCTTCGATTAAAATTAATTTCTTTGGCTTCTTTACTTTGGAGTTAGGTGAATTAGGTATTTACAACTTCCCAATAATCTGGCATATCACCACATTCTTTGCTTCTCAATTTAAGTTCTTCTTTGCCATTGTAGTGGTAAGTATGATTGGAAACGAATATAGTAATAAGACAATTAAGCAGAACTTAATTGATGGTTTAAGTAAGAAAGAGTTTATTCTATCTAAATTTTACACAATTGTATTTTTCTCCTTAGTAGCTACACTTTTATTAACACTTATATCACTGTTAATCGGATTGTATTATTCAAGCTATAAAGAAATTGGAATCATTCTTTCTGAAACGGAATATTTACTAGGTTACTTTGTTAAACTTGTAGGATTCTTTTCATTCTGTTTATTCTTAGGAATGCTTGCTAAACGTTCAGCTTTTGCATTAGGATTCTTATTTATTGACTTTGTACTTGAATGGATAATTTTTGGTCTTATTGCTTGGCAAACCAAGAGTTCAGATATTGCAGAGAGAATTCAAAATTTCTTCCCGCTCAAGTCTATGTACAATCTAATTAAGCAGCCTTTTCAAAGGATAGCAATGTCTAAATTTCCAGATAAGGAGAGTCTTGCTTATGATTATGCCGTGCATTGGTACGAGATTGTTATTGTTCTTGCTTGGACTGCTTTATTTGTATTTTTATCGTATAGGTTATTAAAAAAGCGCGATTTATAATATATTTATAGACTACATTTTTAAAATGTAAGTCTGTGAAAAAGGTATTATTAATCCTCTCCCTCGCTATTGGCGCTAATTGTTGGGCTCAAAACCAAGCTGCAAATTGGTACTTTGGGCAAGGTGCTGGACTAGTTTTTGATATCGCATCAAGTAATGTAACTTCGGTTAATAATGGACAACTAAATACACTAGAAGGTTGCACTTCTATTTCGGATAATGATGGTAATTTAGTATTGTATACTGATGGTACGACCGTTTACAATAGTAACCATCAAGTAATGCAGAACGGTACTAATCTTTTTGGAGATTCTTCTAGTACGCAATCGGCTTTAGTAGTTCCAGCTCCTCAAAATCCTGACATTTATTACATTTTTACTGTTGATGTTGATGTATCACCGGACGGATCTGGTACCGACTTTGGTTTTAATTACTCCGTAGTTGATATGACCTTGGATGGTGGATTAGGAGGGATTACGAACAAAAACATTAACCTTTTACCTCTTTGCTCAGAAAAGATCACTGCTGTTTTAAAAGACTGCGTATCAGAATCTATTTGGGTTGTTACGTTAGCTTCAGTTGATGGAAGCCCTGGACCTTTTACTACCTATCATGCCTTTGAGGTATCTGCTGCAGGAGTTAGTAACACCTCTGTAAAAACTACAGTTCCTTCAGTTATTGGAGATAGAAGAGGTCAATTAAAGGCCTCACCAGATGGTACAAAAATAGTGTCAGCAAATATGGGAGCAGGATTGTATTTGTATGATTTCGATACTGATACAGGAATTGTTTCTAATGAACAACAGCTAACAATTAATACATTTTCACCATTCGCTTATGGAGTGGAATTTTCTCCAAATAGTGAATTATTATACGTTCATTCCACAAATGGTGCAGGAGCAACACAACCTGCAAATGTCCATCAGTCTTCTTTAACCCAATTTAATTTAACAGATCCCGATATTATAGGCTCACAATTTTTGGTTGATCAAGCACAACTATATAGAGGATCTTTACAATTAGGCCCTAATGGAAAGATTTATAGAACAATGAGCGATAATTACATTATTGGTCAACCTTTTTTAAGTGCCATTGATAATCCTAACAGTGTTGGGGCTGCGTGTAATTATATAGAAAATGCCATAGATTTGTCTCCTAACTTATCTACTCAAGGATTACCTCCGTTTATTCAATCTTTTTTTAACGATCAAATAGACATCATCCGTAATGACGTCAGTACTACAGAACTTCCACTTTGTGACGGTGACATTTATACGCTTAGTTATGATCAAGTACCAGGAGCCATTTACACATGGTATAAAGATAGAATATTACTTGCTGAATATGATCACGATCTCATTGTTACTGAAGATGGTACTTATGAGCTGTTCATAGAATTTAATAATGGAGCCTGTGAAACTTTTGAGGGTATTGCCTATGTAGAATATTTTGAGAATGCGGTAGTCAATCAACCCAACGATATTAATGTTTGTGACGATAATAATGATAGTGTATGGGATTTTGATTTTTCATTGCAAGACATCGTAGCTTTAGGAGGTCAAGATCCCCTTGCTTTTAGCGCTCATTACTTTATCTCCCAAACTGATGCTGACAATAATGAAAATGAAATTATTGGAATCTATAATAATATCTCAAGTCCACAAGAAATATTTGTAAGAGTACATAACAATGATAATCCTAATTGTTATGAAGTAACTTCATTTATGATTGAAGTTCATGATACACCTATAGCCAACCCAGTTACAGATTGGATTGAATGTGATGATATTAACGACGGAGATGAACAGAATGGGCAAAAAGAATTTGATCTTTTAAGTTTAAATTCAGTTGTACTTGGAACTCAAAATATAGCAGAAGTAAACATAACCTATCATAGTTCGCAAATAGATGCAGATAATAACAGTAATGGTTTGATCATTCCTTACTATAACACAACTGCTTTCACTCAGGAAGTATTTATAAGAATTGAAAACGTAAATAATACTGATTGTTTTGATACAACCTCATTTCATTTAATAGTACATTCGCTTCCAACAGCAAATCAGCCGAATGATATTATTATATGCGATGACAATAATGATACTACATGGGATTTTGATTTCACTGTTCAAGATGCAGCCGTCCTATTAGGGCAAAATAGTTCAACATTTAGTGTTCATTACTTTACTTCTCAAGCTGATGCAGATAGCAATACAAATGAAATTTTAGGCACATATAGCAATACATCGAATCCTCAGGAAATATTTGTAAGAATACATAATGATGTAAGTATCGACTGTTATGACACAACCTCCTTTATGGTGGAAATATTTGATACCCCAGTACCCAACGTAATTGGTGATTGGGAAATTTGCGATGACACGACAGACGGTGATGCCAAGAATGGTCAGACAGAATTTGACCTAAGCACCCTTAATGCGGTAGTCTTAGGATCACAAGACCCATTACAATATACGGTAAGCTATCATAACTCACAGTTTGATGCTGATTCAAATACAAACCCTTTACCGATTAGTTACTACAATCAAACACCTAATATCCAAGAAATATTTGTACGCCTAGAAAACAATGCAAATACAGATTGTTATGCAACTACTTCTTTTAATTTGGTAGTAAATATTGTTCCTGACGCATTTAATACTGCTTTGTATCAATGTGATGAAGATGGAAATCCAGACGGATTTACACTATTCAATCTTACAGAATCTCATGATGATTTGGTTGGAAATGTTCCAGATCGTACCACAAAATATTACCTAAGTTTGTTAGATGCTGAAAACGACTCTAATGAAATTGACGGAACTTCTTTTAGTAATACTGTGAACCCACAAACAGTTTATGTTAGAGTTATTAATGATATTACAGGTTGTTTTAGTACTGCAGAAATCTTGTTAGATGTAACGGCTACTGATGCAGCTGATGCACAGTTAATGCATTGTGATGATGATGGAACTGAAGATGGTTTCTACAACTTCGATCTAACATTAGCCAATGCTACTATTCTTAATGGTCTTCCAGCTTCACTAACAATTTCCTATTACGAAACTTACGAAGACTCGTTATTAGAACAGAATCCTTTAGGTGATAATTTCACCAATACAATAGCGTATAACCAAACAATCTATGCTAGGGTTGAAAATGATAACGCTTGTTATGGAATTAGTCAAATAGAACTCACCGTTTTTGAACTTCCTAACATCGATATTGAAGATGAAACCATTTATTGCTTGAACTTCTTCCCTCAAACTATAACTTTAGATGCTGGTTTAATTAATAATGTTCCTAGTGATTTTAGTTATTTATGGTCAACTGGTGAGATAACTCAAGAAATTCTTGTCAATCAACCTGGTAGTTACTCAGTAACTGTTACCAATGCAAATCAGTGCGAAAAACAGCGTACCATTACTGTACTTCCATCTAATATTGCTACCATTGATAATGTTGAAGTTGTTGATGCTACTACTAATAACACTATTACTGTTTTTGTATCTGGAGAAGGTGATTATGAGTTTGCGCTAAACAATATTAATGGACCATATCAAGACAGTAACTTTTTTGAAAATGTTCCTCCTGGTTTACATACTATATTTATCAGAGACAAAAACAATTGTGGAATTGTAGATGATATTGTTTCAGTTATAGGCTTCCCAAAATTCTTCACTCCTAATAACGACGGTTATAATGATACTTGGCATGTGTATGGAATAAATGATCCTACACAATTTGAAAGTGTCATCTATATTTTTGATCGTTATGGTAAATTACTTAAGCAATTACGACCTCAAGGTCCTGGATGGGACGGAACCTTTAATGGAAACATGCTTCCAACTAGCGATTATTGGTTCTCTGTAAAACTACAAGATGGTAGAATCTTTAAAAGCCACTTCACGCTGAAACGATAATTATTTTTAATATTTTTCCTACATTAAAATTCACTTTATCGATTATTTTTTGCGTTTTATCTAAATAATTATATTTTTAGACCTGTAATCCCAAATCAAAAAAATAGTTGAAATCAACCTATTTATATTCCCTCATTGCATTATTTGCAATTAACTCGATTTCTGCGCAAATAATTTCCGTAGATAACACTGTTCCTGTTCAGCAATTAATTGAAAATAACTTTGCTGAAGGCTGTGTTGAAATAACTAACATCAGCTCATCAGTAAATGGACAAATCAATGGTTTTTCAAGCTTTGGATACTTTGAAAAAGCCAGCTCTAATTTTCCTTTCGATAACGGAATTATACTTACAACAGGAAATGCCTTTTCTGGTGGAAACTCGAACAATATTAATATTCTAAACGAAGGAGAGCTCAATTGGGGAACAGATACTGATCTTGAAAATGCACTCGGAATATCAAATACATTCAATGCTACTTCTATAGAGTTTGATTTTGTTTCAGTCTCAAACATGATTCAGTTCAATTATATTTTGGCTTCTGAAGAGTACTTTGGAAACTTTCCTTGTGAATATTCTGATGGGTTTGCATTCCTAATAAAAGAAGCTGGGACAAATGATCCCTATACAAATATTGCTTTAGTTCCTGGAACAAATATTCCTGTTAACACCAATACGGTTCATGATGAAATTGTTGGTTTTTGCGCTGCTGAAAACGAACAATATTTTGATGGCTATAGTGTAGGTGATACAAATTATAATGGTAGAACTACCATGTTAACAGCAACAGCCAGTATTCAACCAAATGTACAATACCACATTAAATTGGTAATTGCAGATCAAAATGATGAGAATTATGATTCGGCTGTTTTCATACAAGGGAACAGTTTTACTCCAACTGTAGATCTTGGTCCAAACATTACTACTTGTGCAGAAGACTTTGTAATAGATGGTGATATTCAAAATCCATTAGCAACTTACTCATGGTATAGAAATGGAGTGTTGCTAAATGGTGAAAATAATAATGATTTAACCGTTACTGATTCTGGAACTTATCGTGTTGAAATAACCATGCCTCTAGGCAACACACAATGCGTTATTGATGATGTTATTAATATTACGCTTCATTCTGAACAAACGGTTCAACCAATAACAGACTTTGAGATCTGTGATGACATTAGCGAAGATGGATTAGAAATCTTTGATCTAACTACCAAGACAAATGAAGTCATCAATGCCGTTACTCCTGGGAACTATAATGTGTCCTACCATTTAACTGAGAATGACTCAAGAAATAATATCAATCCTATAACCACACCTATTCAAAACAATAGTTCACCTCAACCAATTTTTATAAGAGTTGAAGACATAAATAGTGGTTGTATGGCGTATTCAAGTTTTAATCTAGTGGTAAATCCATTACCTCAAATTGTACAGCCAACACCGTTATTATTATGTGATGATAACGTTGCTGATGGACAAACCCTTATTGACCTAACACAATTTGATAGTGAAATAACCCAAGAAAATCCATCTTTAAGAGTGACCTATCACTTTACTCCTATTGAAGCTGAAAATGGAATCAACCCTATTCCTTCTCCTTTTGTGAATACTATTCCAGATGAACAACAATTATTTGTGAGAGTTATAAATCAACAAACAGGTTGTTACTCAACTACTACAGCTAGTGTAATAATACTGGAACAACCTCAAGTAAATACAAATTTACCTCCTTTAAATGCTTGTGATACAGATGATGATGGTTTTGCATTCTTCGATCTTACATCTATAATTCCAGACCTACTGCAAGATCTGACAGGAGTTACTGTGACATTTCATGAAACTAATCAAGATGCTGAAGATGGTGTGAATGCTATCGGTAATGCAGACAATTTTGAAAACACTATCGCCAATGTTCAAATAATTTATATTAGAATAGAAGATGATACTACAGGATGTTTTTCTGTTGCGACAATTGCAATTCATTCAAATCTATTAGAAAGTTCTACAGCAATTGAAGATTTTGCGGTTTGTGATGATGAAAGCGCCGATGGGATCGAAGTATTTTATTTATTAACAGTTGCGAATACTATTCTTAATGGACTTGATGGCGCCTCAATTGAATTTTACGAGACAGAAATTGATATGGAAAACAATACAAATACTATTGATCAAAACGCGCCATATGTTGTAAGTTCTAGTCCCCATCTTATTTATTTAAGAATTGAAAATATTAATTGCGAATATCGTTCTCAAATAAACTTAATCATTAATCCGCCAGTAATTTTACAAGCCGTACCATCTCAAGATTATTGCGATACCGACGATAATGGATTCACTGAGATAGATTTATACTCTTTCAATAATTTAGTAAGTAATGGCTTAACCAATGTTTCTGTAAGTTACCACACATCAAATGATAATGCAGAAAATAATGCTGGAGCTTTACCTCAGTTTTACACCAACACATCAAATCCGCAAACACTCCATGCTCGAGTAACAAATAATTCTTCAGGGTGTTATAGTACTATTCCTTTAGAAATTAATGTGATTCCTGCTCCGACAGTTAATACTATTGCAGATATCATTATTTGTGACGACGATCAAGACGCATACAATATTGTGGATCTTGAGGCCTTGATCCCTACTATGGTTACTAATCTGAATAATTTAATAATTACATTTCACACATCATTAAATGACCAGCAGAATGGGATAAACCCTATCTTAAATGCTCAGGCTTTTAACGCAACCAATCAAACTATTTATACTCGTGTTGAAAGTACCATTACAGGTTGTTTTGCTACTGTTGAAATACCAATTATTGTAAATACTCTTCCAGTTTTTAATGCAATAACTAACTATGAAAACTGTGAAACTGATGGTGATCAAACTGCAGATTTTCTGTTCTATAACAAAGATTCAGAAATATTAAATGGTCAAACTGGTAAACAGGTGTTATACTTTGAAACTGAAAATGATGCTCTTAATCGCACCAATATTATTGATAAAAACTCAAATTATACCAACACATCTAGCCCACAAACGATTTTTGCACGTGTTGAGAACTTAACAGATCAAGATTGTTATGGTGTTTCTTCCTTTGAAATTGAAGTTGGATCAGTTCCTTTATATAACCCTCCAACCAATTTTATAGTTTGCGATGATATATCTAACGATGCACTAGAGACTTTTGATCTGACTGAAAAAATCACAGAAATATCACAAGGCATTACTGAAGATCTTGAGATCAAATTTTATACATCATTTAACGATGCTGAAAATGAGACTAATCAAATAAGCAACAATTTTACAAATACTACTAACCCACAACAGATCTTTGCAAGAATAGAGAACGGAACTTATTGTCATGCTATTGCTGAGTTTGGGTTAAACGTAATACAAGTACCAACTGTAAATACACCTTCAGAATTAACAGTTTGTGATAATAATTATGATGGTGTTTCTCAATTTGATCTTACGATTTCAGAGTTTGAAGTACTCGATATTAGAAACAATGATACTGTAATAGACTATTTTGAAAGCATGGAAACGCTTGAAGGTGATTTTAATGAGATTGCTAATCCTGAAACCTATACCAATACTGCGAATCCTCAAACGGTTTTTATAAAAGTTACTAACACAATTTCTGGTTGCTATGTGGCTATTCCTTTAGAATTAACGGTGAATATTCCACCTGAAGTCAATAACATCACTTCAATTGAAATTTGTGATAATGACACAAACACGTTCGAGCTAGCAGAAGCCACCGATTTACTATTTGATAGTACAACAGGATTACTGATTAGTTATCATTTAAACCAAAATGATGCAGAAAGCAACCAAAATGGATTAGGAAACAATTTTAATTATAGTTCAAGTGCACAATTATTTGTTCGTGCAGAAAATCTAGTTATAGGTTGTACAACTATTGACACTTTCAATTTAATTGTTAACCCTAACCCAATAGCTAACAGACCATCAGACTTGGCTGATTGCGATGACAATTATGACTATTTACAACGATTTGATCTATCACAACAAACAACAACAATTTTAGGTAACCAAAATAGCTCACTATTTACGGTTACTTATCATGAAACTATTGATGATGCTCAAAGCGGTGACTTTACTATTTCTAATACTACAAATTACGAAGCTGCTGATGGGCAAGAACTATTTGTTCGAGTTGAGAACAACACAACTGGATGTTTTAGTACTACCTCATTCTTTACAGTAGTACATAGAAAACCGGTGGTAGATATACCTCAGCAAACCATTTGTTTAGACAATTTCCCATTAACGGTAATTGCTGGTGAAATTGTTGCTGGTGATCATTATCTGTGGTCAACTGGTGATGTCACCTCTGAGATTGACATAACTCAAATTGGAGAATATTGGGTAACGGTAACTACTCCTAATGGATGCGTAACTACTACCACATTTAATGTGATAGAATCTGAACAAGCAACCATTGAAGTAACGGAGACTATTGATTTCTCTGATCCAAACAATGTAACCGTTACTATAAGTGGTATTGGTAATTATATGTATGTTCTTAATAATGGTGAACCACAAGAATCAAATATATTTGAACATGTTCCACTAGGTTACAATACCATAACCATCATAGATCTTAATGGTTGTGCATCAATTTCAAAAGAAATTGTGGTTTTTGATGCTCCTAAATTTTTCACTCCTAATAATGATGGGTATTTTGATACTTGGCATATATCGGCTGTGGAGAATCTCCCAGGAACTACCATTAGTATTTTTGATAGATATGGGAAACAACTTACCTACCTAACATCTTCTACTCCTGGTTGGGATGGAACATACAATGGTCATCACATGCCTGCAAATGATTACTGGTATGTAGCCAATGTTATTAAAGATGGTTCAGAGTTTCAAATAAGAGGGCATTTTGCATTGAGAAGATAATTTCAATCTCTCTAATTGGTAATTCAATACTTTTTTGAGGTATATTTATCATTGCTTCAGATTAAATTTTAACGAAAAACATTCACTAATAATAGTCTTGGTTTGATGGAACACTAAATGGTAAATCCTTACCTACAAGTGATTATTGGTTTGTTGCTAAGTTTGCCGATGGAAAAGAATATCGTGGTCATTTTACCTTAAAGCGATAATTCGCTAATTTTACATCTGACCTTATTTTATGAAATTTAATATTGAATCGGACTTTGCCCCTACTGGAGATCAACCTGAAGCAATCAAACAGCTTTCAGATGGAATTTCGAGTAACGAAAAATATCAGACCTTATTAGGTGTAACTGGATCTGGTAAGACCTTTACTGTTGCTAATGTAATTCAGAAAGTACAACGACCAACACTGGTTCTTGCGCATAATAAAACATTGGCAGCTCAGTTATATTCTGAGTTTAAACAGTTCTTTCCTAACAATGCGGTAGAGTATTTCGTTTCTTATTACGACTATTATCAACCTGAAGCTTACATCCCAGTTTCAGGAACATATATAGAAAAAGATCTTTCAATAAATGAAGAAATTGAGAAACTTCGATTAAGTACAACCTCTTCCCTACTTTCAGGCAGAAGAGATGTTCTAGTGGTTGCTTCGGTTTCTTGTTTATATGGAATTGGAAACCCTGTTGAGTTTCAAAAAAATGTGATTAAAATTGAAAGAGATCAGGTAATATCTAGAACTCAATTATTACATCGCTTAGTTCAAAGCTTATATGCTCGCACTGAAGCTGAGTTCACTCATGGTAATTTTAGAATAAAAGGAGATACAGTTGATGTTTATCCTAGTTATGCAGATGAAGCCTATAGAATCCATTTTTTTGGTGATGAAATTGAGGATATTGAAGCTTTTGACATTAACACCAATAAGGTCATTGAGAGATATGAACGTTTGAATATTTATCCTGCAAATATTTTTGTTACCTCGCCAGAAATCCTTCAGAATGCCATAAAAGATATTCAAGATGATCTTGTAAAGCAACATGCCTATTTTAAGGAAATAGGCAAACATCTTGAAGCTAAAAGGCTTAAAGAACGTACTGAATTTGATTTGGAAATGATAAGAGAGCTAGGTTATTGCTCAGGTATTGAAAATTATTCAAGATATCTAGATGGAAGACAACCTGGAACTAGACCTTTCTGTCTACTGGATTATTTTCCTGATGATTATCTTATGGTTGTTGATGAAAGTCATGTAACCATATCTCAAGTACATGCTATGTATGGTGGTGATAGAAGTAGAAAAGAAAATTTAGTAGAATATGGTTTCAGACTTCCCGCAGCTTTAGATAATAGACCTCTAAAATTTGAAGAATTTGAAGCACTACAAAATCAGGTAATTTATGTGAGCGCAACTCCTGCTGATTATGAATTGCAGAAAACTGATGGTGTTTATATAGAACAAGTAATTAGACCAACAGGACTGCTTGATCCAGAAATTGAGGTTCGTCCGAGTTTAAATCAAATTGATGATCTCATTGAAGAGATTCAACAGCGAGTAGAAAAAGATGAACGGACTCTAGTTACTACTCTTACCAAGCGTATGGCCGAAGAACTCACTAAGTATTTAGCACGAATTCAAATTAGAGTTCGATACATTCATAGCGATGTAGATACTTTAGAACGCGTTGAAATTATGCAAGACCTTCGCAAAGGATTGTTTGATGTGTTGGTTGGAGTAAACTTACTTCGTGAGGGACTAGATTTACCCGAAGTTTCTTTAGTGGCAATTTTAGACGCTGACAAAGAAGGGTTTTTACGATCAGAAAGGTCTTTAACGCAAACTGTTGGAAGAGCTGCAAGACATATTAACGGAAAAGCCATCATGTATGCTGACAAAGTAACAGGAAGTATGCAAAGAACAATTGACGAAACAAATTATCGTCGTTCTAAGCAAATAACTTATAATGCTGAAAATAATATAACACCTCAACCTTTAAATAAGAGCTTGAGCAATGCTTTGACAAAAAACTCTGTAAGCACACATTACTACGAGCAGCAAGCCTTAAAAGCTGCTGAACCAGAAAGCGAATACCTAACTAAACCTGAACTCGAGAAAAAGATTCGGGAAAAACGCAAACTTATGGAGCAAGCTGCTAAGGAATTAGATTTCGTCTTAGCAGCAAAAGTTAGAGATGAAATTAAGGCTTATCAAACCAAGTTAGATCAATTGAAAGTATAGTTTTTCTATAGTTCGTCTTTTAGTTATACTGTGTTTTAAAAATATCGATCAAGAAATCTGGAGGAATAACCTTTTGAGGAAAACTCTCCATAAGGTCAAGAACCTTTGTAATGGCTTCGTAACCAAGTCCCATTCTTAATCCAAAATTATGTAGGCGTATTAGATCTTTTTCATCTACTTCTCCATCTAAATTCATTAACAAAACCAATCGGTGAAACTGTACGATTCTTTCACTATGCGATTTTAAATGAATATGAGTTACAGGATTGTCGAGTAAGTAATCAAAATCCTCCCTGGTAATTTCTAGCTGTTTAGCTACACCAAGCAAGAAATTGTACTCAATCTCTTTTAAGCTATTATCAATTCGGGCGAATGCTATCATTTCCGACAGCAGACTTAACTTTTCAACACGATTTATCATAGCCGAAGGTGAATTAAATAATTATTACATAAAAGTAGAGATAATTATACTTTAATAATCGTCGATATAATGTATCTCATCGAAAAAAATGGAGCATTTTATCGTGATTTTTATAGTGTTGACAATAAATTTATTCATAATAAACTAAAAATCAGTAAATTAAATAATTTTGATTAATATACTAAATAAGAAATTCTTTCGTTCGTTTTTGCTTCAAACATTGCCTCTAAGTCATTATCATATGTTAACAAATATGCATAAAAAAACTCCTAAGATCACTTAGGAGTTTCAAGACTAATTCAAATGAAGATTATTATTCTTCTTCAGGTGTAATCCTTACAGGGACTATAAATTCACCATCAATTGATTCGTAAGATTCAGATAGTTTCTCGTAATTCAATCTATTCTTAATGAATCCTTCAAGATTTTGATTATCTGATTCTACAGATAACACAACTAACTCATTGTGCTTATTCAATACCATTCTTACATTGGCAGTTAATTCGCCATCTACTAAAAATCCTGGATCTTTAAGAAGTTTTCCAATTTTGGTAGTAATTGCAGCAGATTCTGTTGCACGATCTTCTGGATTTGTGTTTGCCATTAACGTACTACTAAATGTTAAGGCTAATACTAATAATAAAGCTTTTAATTGTCTCATAATTGTTCGTTTTAAATTGATTGATAAAAAATTGATTGACATCTTATAGACTGCATATAGAACGTAAATGTTACACAGAAATTTAGATATTAACACATGTTTAACGTTAATTAATACACAGTTAACAAATTGCTTTTCAATGGAATTAGTAAACTATCAGTAAAGGTTTGTCGGCTGAAAAATGAAGAATAATAAAGAACCCTTTGCTATTAGGTTCCCGTTAATAATTTACTAAGTTGGATCCTTAATTAAATTATTAAAATTGACGTTGTCGACTTAATTATTAATAATTTTTGTTCGCTTTTAAAAAATTTGCTCTAAACAACACATATTATATTAATAGGAATTGCTTGATAAAAATTTTTTCAAAAAAAAAGAGTAGTGTAAAACACCACTCTTTAGCAATATATATTTTATTATATTCTTTCTAAGCTAAAACTGCTTGTACTTTATCTGCAGCTTCTTGAAACTCTACAGCACTTTGTACATCTAATCCAGAACCATCAATTAACTCTTTAGCAATGTCTGCATTAGTTCCTTGTAATCTTACAATAATTGGAACATCTATAGTTCCCATATTTTTATAAGCATCTATAACACCTTGTGCTACCCTATCACAACGAACAATTCCACCAAAGATGTTAATTAATATAGCTTTTACATTAGGATCTTTTAATATAATTCTAAAAGCCGCTTCAACACGAGCAGCATCAGCTGTACCACCAACATCTAAAAAGTTTGCCGGATCTCCACCTGCTTGTTTAATTAGATCCATAGTTGCCATAGCTAAACCAGCTCCATTAACCATACATCCAACATTACCATCAAGATCAACATAGTTTAAACCTAACGCTCCAGCTTCAACTTCTATAGGATTTTCTTCACGTACATCTCTTAATTCAGCATAATCTTTATGACGATATAAAGCATTGTCATCAATAGTTACTTTAGCATCAACTGCCATGATCTTATTATCACTAGTTTTTAAAACCGGATTGATCTCAAATAATGAAGAGTCAGATTTTATATAAGCTGTGTAAAGCGCCATTACAAACTTTACCATCTCTTTAAAAGCTAATCCAGAAAGACCTAAATTAAAAGCGACTCTTCTTGCCTGGAAAGGAAGTAATCCAACTGCTGGATCTACTTCTTCAGTAAATATTAAATGAGGAGTTTCTTCAGCAACGGTTTCAATATCCATTCCACCTTCAGTAGAATACATGATCATATTTCTTCCAGTTCCTCTATTTAATAAAACAGACATATAAAACTCATCTGTTTCAGTTTCTCCTGGATAATAAACATCTTCAGCAATTAACACTTGATGAACCTTCTTTCCTTCAGCAGATGTTTGAGGAGTGATTAAGTTCATTCCAATAATATCATTGGAAATAGTTTCAACCTCTTCTAAACTCTTAGCAAGTTTTACTCCGCCTCCTTTACCTCGTCCACCAGCGTGAACTTGAGCTTTAACAACATACCAGCTTGTTCCTGTTTCTTCGTTTAGCTGCTTTGCAGCAGTTACGGCTTCAGCCGGAGTTTGAGCAACAATTCCTCTTTGAATACGCACTCCAAAACTGCTTAAAATTTCTTTTCCTTGATATTCGTGTAAATTCATAACTTGCTTACTAATTAAGATGCGGCAAAAGTAAATAATAGCAATTAATTACACCAATATTTTTACAGGATTGATGATAATATTTTACATTCTTTACAAGTGTTATTTATTTAACAAATAGTTTTATTTATTTAAATACTGTTAGTATTGATAGAATTACAAATCAAAAAAATATATTTGGTCAAAATTTTTAGACATGAACAATTTACAGCTACAAAAAATAGCAAATGATTTTGGAAGTCCAGTATATGTATATGATGCACATAAGATAGAGTCACAATATAAACGCCTTACTTCTGCATTTAATAAAATACAAAGTTTAAGAATCAATTATGCTGCTAAAGCGTTATCTAATGTCTCTGTTTTAAAATTTTTAAACAGTTTAGGTTCGTGCTTAGACACCGTTTCTATACAAGAAGTAAAACTAGGTTTATATGCTGGATTTAAACCTGAAGATATTATCTATACACCTAACGGTGTTTCAATTTCAGAGATTGAAGAAGTTGCCAAACTTGGTGTACAAATTAATATTGATAACCTTTCAATATTAGAGCAATTCGGAAGTGCAAATCCAGACATTCCTGTTTGTATCAGAATCAATCCGCATGTAATGGCTGGTGGAAACACTAACATTTCTGTTGGTCATATCGATTCAAAATTTGGTATTTCAATTCACCAAATACCTCATATTTTGCGCATTGTTGAAAATACAGGTATGCATATTAATGGTATACATATGCATACAGGAAGTGATATTTTAGATATTGATGTGTTCCTATACGCAAGCGAAATATTATTTGAAACTGCTTTGAATTTTAAAGACTTAGAGTTCATTGATTTTGGATCAGGATTTAAAGTACCTTATAAAGAAGGTGACATAGAAACTGATATAGAAGAGTTTGGTAAAAAGTTAACTACTCGCTTTAAAAAATTCTGCGCAAACTATGGTAGAGAACTAACACTTGCTTTTGAACCTGGAAAGTTCCTGGTTAGTGAATCTGGTTACTTTTTAGTAAATGTAAATGTGGTTAAACAAACTACCTCAACAGTTTTTGCACAAGTAGATTCTGGTTTCAATCATTTAATCAGACCTATGTTATATGGATCACAACATGAAATCATTAACATATCTAATCCTAAAGGAAGAAAGCGTTTTTATTCAGTAGTTGGTTATATATGTGAAACGGACACGTTTGCAAACAATCGAAGAATTGCAGAAATTAAAGAAGGTGATATTTTAGCTTTTAAGAATGCAGGAGCTTACTGCTTCACCATGTCTAGCAATTACAATTCTCGTTTTCGTCCAGCTGAAGTACTTTGGTATAATAATGAAGCTCACCTTATAAGGAAGCGTGAAACCTTCGATGACCTATTACATAATCAAGTTACAGTGGATCTTAGTTCCAAAAAAGAAACAGTCAAAAAATAACTTAAAACTATTACATACAAAGCGTCAGAAAAAAACTGACGCTTTTTTTATATCCGAATTCAAGGATAATTAAATTAATAGTATATTTATATTCCTACAAATTACTCATCGAGTTCCAATCTTTCCTTGACATTAATTAACGTGTTAGGTTATTCTAAAATAACCACTGGTAATTATTTTAATTAATCTAAACATTATGACGACCAACCAAAAACTCGTTGCCCTTCTCCTTTTTATTTTTATTTCACCTATATCAATAACAGCTCAGATAAATAAGGACACAAAACTCCTTTCTCAGCCTGCCGTTAGTCAAAGCCATGTTGCTTTTATTTACGCCGAAGATCTTTGGGTAGCTAATATTGATGGAACAAACCCTACTCGATTAACCATTGATAAAGGAATTGAAAGTAGTCCAGTATTTTCACCTGACGGAAAGACTATTGCATTTAATGCACAATATGATGGTAATACAGATGTTTACACTATCCCTGTAAATGGCGGAATTCCAAATCGTTTAACTTGGCACCCAGGTGCAGATCTTGTTCGGGATTTCTCACCAGATGGAAAGACCATTACATTTGCCTCTAGACGTAACACATTTACTGGAAGGTATTTTCAATTATATACAGTATCAATCAATGGAGGTGCAGTAACACAATTAGATATTCCAAATGCCTTTTGGGCAACAAACTCAGATGATGGAAATCATATAGCATATACACCTTTGTATGAGCCTTATGGACAATGGAAGCATTATAGAGGTGGTATGGAAACTAGGATTTGGCTCTATAATAAAAGAAATCACAAAGTAGTTGAGATCCCAAGATCAGGAAATCAAGGTAATATTACAAAACCTCAATGGATGGGTAATCATGTATATTACAGAAGCGATTCTAATGGTGAATTTAATCTGTACAGTTATAATGTAACTACTAAAGAAGTTAAACAACATACGCATTTTAAGGATTTCCCGGTTGTAGATCTCACAGCGAATGCAGGAAATGTAGTTTTTGAACAAGCTGGACATTTATTTATGTTTAATCCTAGCACCGGAAATTCTAAAAAATTACAATTTAATATTTCTACCGATCTCCTCGAATTAAGAGAGCGGTATGTTTCAGGAAAGAATTATGTTCGTTGGGGTGGAATCTCACCCTCTGGAAATAGAATCGTTGTAGATTTTAGAGGTGATATAGTTACAGTTCCTGCAAAAAAAGGAGATGCAAATAATTTAACTGCTAGTACAGGGGTCCATGAAAAATTTCCAGAATGGTCACCAGACGGAAAAACCATAGCGTATTTCTCTGATGAATCTGGAGAATACGCTTTGCATTTTAAAAGTATTGTAACAGGTAATGTTACTAAACATCAATTAAATGGTGCAGGCTTTTATGCTTATTTACATTGGTCTCCAGACAGTAAGAAAGTTTGTTTTGTAGACAATGGTCGAAGTCTTTATGTATTTGACAGGACTACAAATAAAACTACTAAAATTGCATCAGATGAAATGTATTTCCCAGGAATTTTTAGAGAGCTTTTTGGGAGTTGGTCTCATGATTCCAATTGGGTGGCTTACACTACAATTGGACAAACCAATTTTGAACGAGCATCAGTTTACTCATTAGGCGAAAACCAATCTTATCCTATTTCTGATGGCTTAGCTAATGTAGCTGAACCTATCTTTGACCCTAGTGGTAAGTATTTATATATGGTTGCTTCAACCGATGCTGGCCCTGTGGTTAACTGGTTTGATCAGTCCAACAACGATATGGTTGCCACCAATTCAATATATTTAGTAACTCTTCAAAAAGAAACTGTTTCACCATTTGTGAAGGAAAATGACGAGGAAGAAGTAAAAAATGAAGATAAAAAAGAAGATAAAAAAGAAGATAAAAAAGAGAATGAGGAAAAGAACAAAGTACTAACAATAGACTTTGATGGGTTGGCAAATCGAATTGTAGATATGCCAATACCACCTTCAAATTATAGAAATTTGGGCATTGCCAAAGAAGGAGAACTCTTCTACATAGCTACTAAGGACAATAAATTAACCTTAAGCAAATTCGACCTTAAGAAGAGAAAAGCAACAGCCATTATGCCGGCTTCAGATTTTGCTATTTCAGCAAAGGGTAAAAAAATGATGTACGTAAATAATGGTTCTATTGGTATAACAGATACAGGTGTTAAACCTAAAGATGGTCCAATTAATTTTTCAAGTGTTAAAATTAAGATTAACCCAAAGGATGAGTGGAATAATATTTTTGAAGAGGCATGGCGAGTTAACCGAGACTATTTCTACGACCCAAATATGCATGGTGTCGATTGGAATGCAATGAAAGAGAAATATCGCACATTCTTACCTCATTTAAGTTGCAAGTCTGATCTATATAGAGTAATGCGATGGATGTTTAGTGAGCTTGTTGTTGGCCACCACAGATTTAGCAGTCAGGGAGATCGCATGAAAAATAGTAGAGAACTTACAAGAGGTGGATTACTTGGTGCAGATTATACAACCAAGAATAATCGCTATCAGATTAAAAAAATCTATGGAGGACTTAACTGGAATCCTAATTTACGCTCACCGCTTACCGAACCGGGTGTTAACATAAAAGAAGGTGAATATATTATAAGCGTAAATAGTAAAAATGTAACCGCCAGAGATAATCTTTACAGTTATTTTGAAAATACAGGAAATAAGATTGTTAAACTTAGAGTCGGAAAAAAAGCTGATGGCAGTGATGCCAGAGAAGTTAAAGTTACTACTATATCTAATGAAAATGCATTGCGCAACAGAGATTGGGTTGAAGGCAATATGAGAAAAGTTCACGAAGCCACAAATGGTCAGGTGGCTTATGTTTATGTACCAAATACAGCTGGAGCTGGACACACCTATTTTAAAAGATACTTCTTCCCTCAAGCAGATAAAAAAGCTATCATTATAGACGAAAGATTTAATGGAGGTGGACAGCTAGCTGATTATTATATTGATATGCTCAAAAAACCGCTTCAATCATATTGGAATTATCGCTACGGAAAAGATCATAAAGCTCCGAGTGCGTCCATACAAGGACCTAAAGTGATGATTACTGATGAAACTGCTGGATCTGGTGGAGACTACTTACCGTGGATGTTCAAAAGATTTAAAATGGGAACCATAGTTGGTAAACGTACCTGGGGAGGATTAGTTGGTGTTCTTGGTTACCCAGAATTTATTGATGGAGGTATTGTAACCGCACCTAATGTTGGCTTCTATTCTGAAAATGGATTTAGGGTTGAAAATGAAGGTGTTGCTCCTGATATCGAAGTTGAACAGTGGCCAGAATTAGTTATTAAGGGTCATGATCCTCAACTTGAAAGAGCTATTGAAATTGCCTTAAAAGAATTAAAGGAAAATCCACCAGTAGAAATGGTGACTCCGCCTCACCCAATTAAGGTGAAAAATTAAGTCATTTTCCGGCTTTCAGAGTATTTAGAAAGTCGGAATTTTTTATCTCATTCAGCTTGAGAAAAATCTTATATTTATTGTTTAATTTTTAATCAAAACAACCAACCAATGAAATCATTAAAACTTCTTGCCCTTATTTTGTGCCTAAGTCTTACTTCAAATATTGAAGCACAGCGACGAAACAAAAAAGAAAAGAAAACTGAAGTTAAACAACTTGTTTCTGACAAAGAATTCAACGGATTTAAATGGAGAAATATTGGTCCTTTTAGAGGAGGAAGAAGTGTTACTTCTACAGGAGTTATAGGTCAACAGCACACCTATTACATGGGAACCACAGGTGGAGGAGTTTGGAAAACTACTGACGACGGAATTACATGGAAGAACATATCTGATGGTTTCTTCAAAACAGGAACTGTCGGAGCAATTGCCGTTGCAGAAAGCGATCCAAATGTAGTTGTTGTAGGAATGGGTGAACATGCAGCTAGAGGTGTAATGACATCTATGGGTGATGGAGTTTATAAATCGACAGATGCGGGAAAAACATGGAAACATATTGGATTGGATAATTCACGTCATATTTCTGACGTTATCATTCATCCAACAAATCCTAATATAATATACGTAACCGCTCAAGGTGCGCAATATGGTCCAACAGAAGAACGTGGAGTTTATCGTTCTACTGATGGTGGAAAAAACTGGAAAAAAGTACTTTATGTAAATGACAGAACTGGAGCTTCTTCATTATCAATGGATATGAATAACCCAAGAATTTTATATGCTTCTATGTGGCAACACGCTCGTTACCCTTGGACTATGGAATCTGGTGGTGACAAATCTGGATTATATAAGTCAACGGATGGTGGTGATACTTGGAAAAAAATGGAAGGTGGTTTACCAAAAGAGTTTGGTAAATCTGGAATTTCAGTATCTAGAGCAAATTCTAATCGAGTATTTGCTGTTATAGAAGCTGAGGGTAAAAAAGGAGGTGTTTATCGTTCAGATGATGCAGGAAAAAAATGGACACAAGTAAATTCAAATAGAGTAAATATTGCCCGTTCTTGGTACTACATGGAGATTTTTGCTGATCCTCAAAACGAGAACATTGTTTATGTTTTAAATGCTCCTGTTATGAAATCTATAGACGGAGGAAGATCATTTAGTAATGTTCCTGTTCCTCATGGTGACAACCATCATCTATGGATCAACCCAAATAATAACCAAATAATGATTAACTCTAATGATGGTGGAGCAAATATTTCACATAATGGTGGAAGAAGTTGGAGCACACAGCAAAACCAACCTACTTCACAATTCTATAGAGTAATTACCGATAATTTGGTTCCTTATAATGTATATGGAGGACAGCAAGATAATTCTGCAATTGCCATCACTAGTCGTACCAACGATTTCGGTATTGATTGGAAGGATTGGTATTCGGTTGCTGGTTGTGAAAGTGCATATCTTGCTTTCGATCCTGACAACCCAGAAGTGGTTTATGGTGGATGCTACCAAGGAATTATCGAAAAATGGATTGCTGGTTCTCGTGAAGGAAAACCTATCAAAGCTTATCCAGAATTAGGTTTAGGTGTGCTTCCTAAAGATTTTAAATACAGATACAATTGGAACGCTCCAATTATTAGTTCTCCACATGACAGAAATACCATTTATCATGCAGGAAATGTTGTTTTTAAGACTCAAGATGGAGGAAACAGTTGGGATGTAGTAAGTCCAGATCTTACAAGAAACGATGAAAGTAAACATGGTCCAGGTGGAAGACCATATACTAACGAAGGTGCTGGCGGCGAAAACTATAACACAATCATGTATTTGGTTGAATCTCCACATGAAGAAGGTGTTCTCTACGCTGGTTCTGACGACGGATTACTGCATATTACTAAAAATGGCGGACAATCATGGGCAAACATTACCATGAAAGGAATAAATGAAGGTATTATCAATAGCATTGAAGTTTCACCTCATGATCCTGCAACGGCGTATGTTGCTGTAATGCGCTACAAATTCCAAGATTTAAAACCATACGTATATAAAACCACAAATTATGGAGAAACTTGGACAAAAATTACTGATGGGTTTGACGATCCTCACGGATTTGTTCGTGTAGTTAGAGAAGACAAAAACATAAAGGGATTATTATATGCTGGAACTGAAACAGGTCTTTACGTATCCTTTGATGATGGACAAAACTGGCAAAAGTTACAATTGAATCTTCCAGTAGTTCCTATTAACGATCTTTATATTCAAGATAATGACTTAGTAGCTGCAACAGCTGGAAGGTCATTTTGGATTTTAGACGACTTAGCTCCTATTCAAAATGTAAAAACAGAAAAACAAGAAGTAAACATTTTTAAACCTAAAGATTCTTACCTAATTTTTGGAGGAAGTACAACCAATACTCCAGGAGTTGGAACAAATCCGAAAACTGGTGTGACCTTCGACTATTACTTGGCTGAAAAACCAGATTCATTAAAGCTAAAATTAGAAGTACTTCAAAATGGAAAAGTGATTAGAAATATTTCTAGTAAAAAACCAAAAGGGTTTAAATCATGGCCAGGTGGCCCATCAAGACCACAAGTACTACCAGCTAAAAAAGGATATAATCGTTTTACCTGGAATTTCTCCAAAGATCCACTACCAGCGGTTGACAATGTGTTTGTTTTTGGTGATTATTCTGGTTCAACAGTTCCTCCAGGAGATTATACTTTAAGGTTAAGCTTAGGTGAAAATACAGCAGAAATCGTAGCCACTGTTTTACAAAACCCAAAAGTAAAAGCTTCAAAAGCTGATATTGATGAGCAACAAAAGGTTCTTGGGCAAATTGAAGATGCTATCAAAGACATTCATGAAAGCGTAAATAATATGCGTTCTGCAAAATCTCAATTAGAAGGATATGCAAAACTTTTAAAGGATAATGAAGATGCAAAAGATCTTTTGGATAAAGGAAAAGAACTCATTAAACGCATTGAAACTTGGGAACGAAACCTTATTCAACCGGATCAAAAAACCTTTCAAGACGTTATTAACTTCAACAATAAACTTAGTGCAAAGTTGATGCACTTAAAAGGATTTGTTGACGTAGCAGAGCCAAAGGTAACTGAGGGTGCAAAAGAACTACTTAATGATCTACTTGCAACTTGGACTACGTTCAAAAATGATCGCGATGCTATTATAAATACAGAAATGGCTAATTATAATAATCAATTTAAAAACTTAAACTTACCTGCATTAATAATCAAAAACTAAACTATGAAAAGAACACTGTTTACAACACTTATCACACTCGCCTTTAGTTATACAATTGTAGCACAAGGCACTAGACTTTTACGTCAACCAGATATAAATGATTCAAAAATTGTGTTTTGTTACGGAAGTGATATTTGGACCTCAAATATTGATGGTACAAATGTCAAAAGAATTACAAGTACTGCTGCAGTTGAGCGAGATCCACATTTCTCTCCTGACGGAAAATGGATTGCATTTACATCAAACAGAAAAGGATCAAGTGATGTTTTTGTAGTTCCTACAGAGGGTGGAGAAGCTAAACAAATTACATGGCACCCTAATACAGATAGAGTTCGTGGTTGGACTAATGATGGTTCACGTATTTTATTTGCATCAACAAGAAATACGGCACCAACAAGTTTTGATCGATTATGGACAATTTCAAAAAATGGAGGTCCTGCAACTAAGTTGACTGAACAATGGAGTACTTCTGGTGCTTATAATGCTAATGGTAAAAAAATGATCATTGACAGAATGGATCGTTGGGATGTTGAATGGCGAGCATATAGAGGAGGGCAAAATACACCTTTGGTAATCTTGGACCTCAATTCTCAAAACGAGACTCTTCTACCAAATGAAAAAACGACTGACATAAAACCAATTTGGTTAAAAAATACTATTTACTTCTTATCAGATCGCGACTATGTAATGAATATCTGGTCTTATAATCCTGATAATACTGCTTTAGAACAAGTAACTAAATTCAAAGGATCAGACATTAAATCAATAGCTGGTCATAATAACAAAATAATTTATGAACGCGATGGGTATTTACACTTAATGGATTTAACTGATAACAGTTCGAAGCAAATAAACATAAGTGTGGTTGGTGATTTTCCTTGGGCTCAAGTAAAATGGAAGGATGTCACAAGATCAGCAGGAAGTGCTTCCTTATCTCCAACAGGAAAACGAGTTATTATGGCTTCAAGAGGTGATATTTTTACCGTACCTGTTGAAAACGGTGATTCAAGAAATATCTCGAATAGTGTAAGTGCAGCAGATAGAGCTCCTCTTTGGTCTCCTAAAGGAAATCAAGTAGCATGGTTTAGTGATAAATCAGGAAATGGCTATGAGCTCATTTTAGCATCTCAAGATGGATCCAGCATAAAGAAAGTTATCTCTATTGGAGCATCAAAAATGGCTTGGGAACCTGCTTGGTCTCCTGATGGGAAACACATAGCATTTGTTGATGATGATGTACGCCTGCAAGTTGTTAATTTAGAAACCAACAAAATTACAACTGCCGATGTTGGGGGAAATAACCTTGAAAGAGGTAGATTAGGTATTACATGGTCACCAGATTCAAAATGGATAGCCTATGTAAAATCCGGAACCAATAATTTCAGACAAGTTATGCTTTGGTCCCTTGATAAAAACAAGGTACATGCAATTACAGATCCGTTTGCCGACTCCTTCTCACCGGCTTGGGATAAAGATAAAGAGCATCTTTATTTTCTTGCAAGTACTGAAGTTGCTTTAGGTTCTGGATGGGCAAATACAAGTGCTATGACGGCAAATCCAGAATATGCTGCTTATGTTGTCAATCTTAAGAATGATGATCAATCTCCTTTTAAATTAAAGAGTGATGAGGAAGAGGAAAAGAAGAAAGAAGATTCTAAAAAAGAGGAGGATAAGTCGAAAAAAGAAGAACCAAAAGGAATGACCATTGATTTTGATAATATTTCTAGGCGCATTCTTGCTCTGTCAGGAGGTCCAAAAAATTATAGATTCATAATATCAGGTCCCAAAGGAGTGGCTTTTTTAGGAGAATATGGTTCTGGAAATCCAGGGGTTACGATTCATAAATACAAACTTGATGATAATGAAGCCAAAGAATTTGTTTCAGGTGCCGGGAACGTATCTATCTCTTCCGATGGTAAACAAATGTTAGCAAGAGTTAGAGGAAGTTGGAAACTCATGAAGACTACTGGTAGTAGTGGTAAAGATGGTAAAACAATCAAACCAGATCTTAATATGAAACTTGATTATGGTGTTGAGTGGAAACAAATATTTGAAGAAGCCTGGAGATATGAAAGAGATTTTTTCTACGATCCTGATATGCATGGTCGTGATTGGGATATAGTGTATAAACGTTATGCTCCTCTAGTTCCTTATATTAAACATAGAGCAGATCTTACCTATATCCTGGATCAAATGAATGGTGAACTTTCTGTAGGTCATAGCTTCGTTGGAGGTGGAGAATATCCATCGATTGACCAGAACGAAGTTGGGTTACTTGGAGCAGATTTTGAAATTAAGAATAATGGTTGGCAAATTAAACGTATTTATACCACAGAAAGTTGGAATCCAGGATTATTCGGTCCACTTGATCAACCTGCATTCAACATAAAAGAAGGAAATTATATTGTTGGCGTTAATGGAAAACAACTTACCGCATCAGATAATATTTTTGAATTTTTGGATGGTACAAAAGGTAAGCAAACTACACTTCATATTAATGATGAATCAAATTTTCAAGGAGCTTGGAAAGAAACCGTAAAACCAATTAGAAGTGAAAATGGACTTAGACAACGTACTTGGGTTGAAGACAATAGAAGACGCGTTGATGAGCTATCAAATGGCAAATTGGCCTATATCTGGGTACCGAATACTGGAGGTGGTGGATTCGTATCTTTCAACAGATATTATTTTGCACAACAGGATAAATTAGGAGCTGTTATCGACGAGCGCTTTAATGGTGGTGGTTTACTTGATGACTATATGGTCGATCTTATGACCAGAAGTTTAAGAGCTGGACTGACTAATGAAGTTCCGAATGGAAAACCTATGCAACTTCCAGCAGGAATATTAGGACCTAAAGTATTACTTATAAATGAGTTAGCTGGTTCAGGCGGTGATTTCTTTCCTTGGGTTTTCCGTCAACAAAAAGCTGGTAAACTTATTGGTGCTACTACTTGGGGGGGACTAGTAAAATCTTCAGTGCATTATGGCCTAATTGATGGTGGTTATTTAACCGCTCCAGACAATGCTGTTTTCGATCCAATCAATAACAAATGGATTGCTGAAAATGAAGGTGTAGCTCCAGATATTGAAGTACGACAAGATGCAAAATCATTAAGTAAGGGTGGTGATCCGCAGCTTGAACGTGCTGTTCAAGAATTATTAAAACAATTGAGTAGTCAGAGCAATAAAAAAGTAACACCTCCTAAATTCTCAACACCAGCTAAACCTAAAAACAACTAAAAATCTTTAGAAAAATAATTGAAATGAAACTTAAACTTTTTGTTACCGGAATTTTTGTCTTATTCATAACCACATCATTCTCACAAGAAAAAAAGAATGATCCATCACGTTGGACCCCAGAGGATGTTATTAGTCGTGAAACTATGGGTTCCGTGTCCTTTTCACCAAATAGTAATATGGTTGTCTGGACCAAACGTAAAGCTGTAAAATCTAAAGATCGTACAGTTTCTGATATTTATTTAACTCGATTAGATATGGTTAAAGATGGTAAATATAAAACCATTCAACTTACAAATGGTGAGGATAACGATTACAGTCCAATGTTTTCCAGGGACGGCGAACATATTTACTTTTTATCTTCTCGAGATAAAGGCAATAAACTTTGGAGCTTAAGCATTTATGGTGGAGAAGCCAAAAAAGAAAAAGAATTTAAGAATGGAATTTCTGGAATAAGATGGAAAGATAAAAATACACTACTCTTTCAATCTCATGACGGAAAAACGTTATATGAACAAGAATTAGCCGAAAAAAAAGATAATGTTATTGTAGTTGAAGACTCCATGCATTGGCGTCCAAACCATGTGTATTCATATGACATAAAAACTAAATCCATAAAACGATTGACCAACAACAAAAAGCCGTTAAGCGGTTACCAAATATCAAAAGATGGAAAGTGGCTATTTTATAGTGTGCAACGCAGCAGAAGCTATGCGGCGGATTCTGAACATGACCCTTACCATTATTTAAAAAATCTTGAGACGGGAAACATTAAAAAAATTGAATCTGGTCTAGGACAACCAATGTATGCTGTTGAATTTACTAATGATAATAAAGGCTTTTATTTTCTAAGCACCACTTCTTCTGACCCTCAATGGAATGGTTCCGGGATTCAAGAAGCTTATTACTATACACTTGCTTCTCATAGCTTCAAAAAAGTAAATTTAAGATGGGATCTAGGGCTTGGTCGTGGTTATACCGTAGTTGGAAACAACTTAATTGCTTCTCTTGCCAATAAAGCCACTTTAAGGTTGGCATACTATAAGAAAAATTCAAATTCTTGGAGTAAATCAAATATAAATTTAGGAGACAAAAACGATCACACCTCGATAATTACAGTTTCAGAAGATGGTAAAAAAGTAATTTACACCTACTCTACTGCTTCAAAACTTCCTAGTTTTCTAATAGCTGATTTGGATGGTAATAAGTTCTCAAACGAAAAGGAAATTGTTGAGCTTAACAAAAAACTTCGTAAAAAGGGGTTAGCAAAAACTGAAGTCATGGTCTGGAAAGGATATAATGGTGATGAAGTAACGGGAATTCTTGTGTATCCAGAAAACTATCAAGAAGGTAAAAGCTATCCTTTAATGCTGTCTATTCATGGAGGTCCTGCTGGTGCAGATTTAGATATGTTTAGCGATCGCTGGAGTACATATCCTCATCTTCTTGCACAACGAGGCATGTTTATTTTGAAACCAAACTATCATGGCTCATCTAATCACGGGTTGAAATTTGTTGAAAGTATTAAAGGTAATTACTATGAGCCTGAAATGGAGGACATCATAAAAGCTATAGATGTTTTAGACAAAGAAGGAAAAATAGATAAAAATCAAATGGGAACCATGGGATGGTCAAACGGAGCTATCATTACCACAATGCTTACTGTTCGATACCCAGATATGTTTAAAGTAGCAGCACCTGGAGCAGGTGATGTAAACTGGACGTCTGATTATGGCACCTGTCGTTTTGGAGTAAGTTTTGATCGTCAATACTTTGGAGGAAACCCTTGGGATGATACTAACGGAAAGTACTATAATGAAAATTACATCATTAAATCACCAATATTCGAAATTGAAAAAATAAAAACACCAACTATAATTTTCCACGGAAGTGAAGATCGTGCTGTACCTCGTGATCAAGGTTGGGAATATTTTAGGGGACTTCAGCAATCAGGTGATACTCCAGTTAGATTTCTTTGGTTCCCGGGACAACCTCATGGCCTTGGAAAAATAACACATCAGTTGCGTAAAATGAAAGAAGAGTTACAATGGATAGACACCTACTTATTCAATAAACCTTCAACAAAAAATGAAGCCTTTAAAAAGGGAAGTCCATTAGACGAATTACTTAAAATTCAGGAAGCCAAAAGTGTAGATGGTTTATTTGGTGAAATGAAAAATGGGGTATTGGTTCCTGAAACTCTGGCAATAAAGAAGGATTCGACTTCTATTGGGAGATTTGAAGTTACAAATGCGCAGTTCCAAGCTTTCAAAACTGATTTTGAATTTGAAGCAGGCATTGATAACTATCCAGCTGAAGTAAGTCGCAAAGATGCTGAAGCTTATGTAAAATGGCTTTCTGAAAAAACAGGAGACACCTATCGTTTACCAAATGAGAAAGAAGCTAAGAGTTTGCATAAAAAAGCACATAAAATTGGCGCTAAAGAATTAACGCTTAATTATTGGGCTGGATATGCTATTACAAAAGATGAAGTACCAATGCTTCGAGAAAAACTTAAGGAATTAAATACCATTCTTTACAAAAAGGTAGGAAAGAAAAAGTCAACAAAAGTAGGAGATGCCGTTGTTTATGACTTAGGCGGAAACATTGCAGAGTATTACTCAAATGGAGTTTATGGTTATAGCGCTTATGATTTTTATGATGCTAATGATGATAGCATGATCGATAGTAAGAATGTTGGTATTAGAGTGATCAAGGAGTAGTTTTCATGATCAAGTTTTTTAAATCTATTCGTCAAGAGCTAGTAATGAAAAATGACACCTCAAAGTATTTTAAGTATGCTATTGGTGAAGTTGTACTTGTAATGGTTGGTATTTTATTAGCATTGCAGGTTAATAACTGGAATAATACTAGAGCAAAAAAGCAGCTTGAAAAAACGGTACTTTTACAACTTAAAGAAGACTTAGGAAGCATGCTGAATGATCTTAGAGGTGATAAAGATGTTCTAAAAAAAGGAATTGAAAGTCACCTTAACATCGTCGAATATATCGACAAAGATCTTAAGTATAATGATACCATGTGTTTTGATTTCCATTGGCTTATTAGAGACGAATATATGTATCCTATAACCTCGGCCTATAATGTGTTGAGAAAAGAAGGACTCGACTTAATTAGCAATGATAGTATACGTAATAGAACTCAAAATGTTTTTGAGTTTATGTTACCCAGAATTAGTAAGGAAAACCCGTTTTATCCTGACCTGGAAGAATTTTTTAATGACTTTTACCATAAAAATTTTGGTGTAAATAAGGATTCCACGTTAAAATATACATTCGAATTATATGAATACAAATTTGAATATCCTTATACCGATTCTTTCGAAGGAAGAAATTTTGATGTATATCAAGGTTATGTCCCTAATGATTTTGAAGCACTTAAAAAGAGTTCAGAATTTCAAGTTTTATTGAGACAAGCGTTTAGATACAGAAACTTTAAATACAACCGTTACCAATCTGCTATTCAAATTCTTGAAGAATTGTATAAAAAAATAGGTGAAGAATTAAATATCCCCGATGATTAAATTCTTTAGACATATTCGCAAATCATTATTAGAAAGGAATAAAATGGGCAAGTACTTTAAATATGCTATTGGTGAAATAGTACTAGTAGTAGTTGGTATTCTTATCGCACTTCAAATCAACAACTGGAATGAACAGCGCAAAAATCAAGCTTTCGAAAAAGAAATTCTAGAGCAAATACGTGCCAACCTCATTAAAGACAAGCTCACGCTAACCGATATAAAAAGTAATTTCGAAAGCGCCTTGAGCTCAACCGACAAGATCTTAAATGCCAGTTGGAATCAAAATGAAAGAGATAGTGTAAAATACTGGTTAGGTGATATTATTCAATTTGATCGGTTTCAACCACTAACAAATGCTTATGAAGTGGCTAAATCTAAAGGTTTGGATCTTATCTCAAATAAGCAACTTCGCTTTATCATTGGCACCTATTATGATGATGATTCAAAAAATGTAACTAAGTCAATTGAAGATATAGAAAATGCATTTGGAAGGGATTGGGTCGATTTCATGAAAAATGAAGTACAAGAAATGAAGTTTAAAGAATATGTTATTCTAAAAGATATTGAAGTACTGAAAGACCATCCTGTAGCAATTAATAACTTAAGGTTCAACATAGACAACTATAATGGTGGCTACCAACGTATAAAAAAAGTAATTAAACTATTAGAAAGAATTATCGAATCTATAAACCAAGAGTTAAATTAGACCCAAATGTGTAATTGCGTCTTAATAAAATTATAACTTGTAAAAAAAGCTAAATGAACGGATTTGACATCGTAATGGTAATTGCAATCATCCTTTTCGCCAGATTAGGAATACGTTTAGTTACTGGTTATATAAAGATGAGAAAAGAAAACAAAGAAGAAAATTCTAATGAAGATATTTCGTAAACTAAGATTGCAGCTCATGGGAAAAGGAAAAACTTCTAGAGATATTAAATAGGGTATTGGTGAAGTTTTGTTAGTAATGATAGGAATATTATTAGCATTACAAGTAAATAATTGGAACGAAAGCAGAAAGAAGGGCAAAGAGTTAAATAGTGTATTAGGGTGTTAAATATTACTAAGAAACATATACCTTAGTTACAATTCAATTGTAATATTATATGATACGCTTAAAGTAAAACACAACCTTATTAATAAAGAATTATAAAAAACTACTAAGACTGTACAAATGAAAAAAATACTCATCTTTCTTTTCATTATAAGCTTAACAGCTTGTAACCAAAAGAAATCGTATAATTCTAATTCAAATGAAGGGACCTCCGTTACCCCAAAAAAGCAACGCCCTTTTGCTATTGATAGTGGAAAATTTTTTGAAGTTGATGGAAGAAAAATGCTTTATGGAGGAAAAGATTCCTTGCAACATTTTGACATTACTGATTACGATCTAAATGACAATCAATTTCATTATGGAATTGGTCGTGAGCGTTTTCCAGCACTTTTAGAACCAGAATTTACCAACGTCGAAGCTGTAGATTCAATTTGGAAAGATGAAGATAGGTTTTTACTAGCATATTCTGGAGATGATATTAAAGCTTACTCAGTAAAAGACCTTACCAGACATGAAGTAGTTAACGATGTTTTAAATGGTGAACCAATTATGGCTGCTTATTGCATTTTGGCTGATCTCGGAGCTATTTACGATAGACAATATGGTGATAAAGTTTTAACCTTTGCATTAAGCGGTTATACTTACTTCGATAAAGAAGTCTGGGACGGTTTAGACGGATTTATTCTCTGGGACCGAGAAACAGAAAGTCTTTGGTGGCCATTAATAGATAGAGCAGTATCAGGTGATTTAAAAGGTGTTGAACTTTTAGAAAAAGACAGAGCTAATTGGGAAGATACTACCTGGAAAAATATAAAAGATAATTATCCAACTGCGAAGGTGTTGATCTCAGGACAGGATTTTGAAAGACCAAAAGCCTGGAATAAGTTTAAAGATGTGACTGATATTGTAGAAAAATATAGTGTTACTGCCAACAAATAGTTTAGATAACCAAAATTTAATATCTAAAAACAGCAGAACCAATATTTTAGCCTTATCTTTGTAAAAATTATTAAATATTTACAGTGAACACAGGTACAGTAAAATTCTTCAATGATTCTAAAGGTTATGGATTCATTACAGAAGAAGGTTCAGGTTCAGAGTACTTTGTACACATCTCAGGATTAATCGATGAGGTGAAGCAAGGTGACAACGTTGAGTTTGAATTAAAAGAAGGTAAAAAAGGAATGAACGCGGTAAACGTTAAAGTCATTTAATAAACAGTATTTATTATTTTTTTATTACTAAAGGCCTATCAAAATTTGATAGGCTTTTTGCTTTTGTATATATCAATTACCTTTAATGTATGAAATCTAACATTTATGCCACCGTACCAGTTTTATCAACCAATGACCTCGAACGAGACATTAAATGGTATGATCAATACTTGGGATTTAAACTCAATTACTTAGAAGAAGGGTATGCCGTATTAAACAGGGAGCAGCTTTGGATTCATTTACAGTTTCATTATGGGGATAACGAAGATCCTATTTATGGTTCGGTTATCAAATTCTTTGTTAATGATATTAAAGAAATTCTAGATGAAATGGTTGAAAGAGGGACAATCACAAAAGATAAATTGCGTTCAAACACACCTTGGAACACACATGAGTTTGGATTTTTTGATCACAATAAAAACGCCATTTATTTTGTTCAGGACACTTAATTATTCCTTTCCAATAACATAATCCTGAAGGTAGTCGTATCTTTTGGTTAGTATTCCACCTTCGGTCATTTTAGCACGTTCTAGAATCCCATCTTTATCATTATTAAAGAATGCTGGAATTACATGCTTCAAAAAGGTTTCTCCAAAACCTTCACTTGCATCTTTGGGCAACTCACATGGTAAGTTATCTACTGCCATAACAGTAATTGCTCCATCAGCATCAAAAGCTACTTCTTCTTCATTTTGAGGGTCGTAACCATAAAATGGATTAGCAATAGTTGAAGGTCTTATGGTACTAGCAACAGGACCATCAATATCACAAGAAACGTCAGCAACAAGATTTATTTTGAAATCTGATCTTTTAGCATCTTCTCTGGTAAACAAAAAAGGTGATCCATCGCCATAAAAATGTCCAGCTATAAAGTAATTGGTTTCCTTAGCATAAGGCATAAAATTACTCTCATAACCACTAGGATCCTTATAAAACTCAAACTTATTACCCACCTTACCGTCTGTTCGCTTTGTATATTCCATTACATCTACTCTACAATAAACAGGTTCGGTAAATTTAGATGTCAAATACAAGGCATCACTTACCTCTTTAATTCCTAAATGATCAAGAATTTCCTTTGCTCCGAGAGCAACTTTTCCTGTTCCTGACAGTAATATTTTGATATTTGGAATTGATATTTTATCTAGCTCAGTCTTTACTTCCTCTAAATCTGTAAGGTTTTCAACTTTAGGTAACTCAAATATTCCATCTCGAAATCCTAAGGCTCTAAAACCGTTATAAGCACCAACCAAACCAGCATATCGTCCAAAACCTATTAAACGTGCTCCACTCTCTTTTACAATAGTTTCATGATCATACATTTCAATATTTTTTGAAAGCATTGTCCGCAACAATTTTCTATTGTAAGGTTGTTTTTTAATGGTATGAGAAAAGAAGAAATATTTCCTATTGGCAATTAAATTTTCAATAGGAACCTCCTTCACCCCAAGCATCACATCACAGTCACTTACATCATCGGTGACCTCAAATCCAAGTGCTTCATAAGCTTCATCTGGAAAAATTCTAATATTAGAAGATTCAACTTTAAACTCTGCCTGTGGGAATTCTTCTCTCGCTTTAGCTAGCATTTCTGGAGAAAAAACTACACGACGATCTGGCGGATTTTTACGCTCTTTTATAATGGCAAACTTCATAAATGAACTTGGAATAAAATTTGCACGAAAATAATAGGATTTAAGCGGTTGCACAACTTTTTTTGTAACTTCGCAATCCTTTTCTAATAAAGAAAAGTTCTTTGAAAATCTGGGGTCGATTGGTTTTGACAGCGAGTTGTATTAAACTGTAAGCATGTCGTGTAATGATTTTGACACACGTAAAAGGCTAGATCAAACTTTAAACGGCGAGAATAACTACGCTTTAGCTGCTTAATAACTGAATTATAGTAAGTTCAAGCCTCGGCGCACAAGGTGCGCAAGCTAAATGTCTCTTGAAAGCCTTGGTTTATGGCGTTCTACTTAGAGGCATCGTAAAAGTAAACCTAGAATTTTTATGGCTTCGATAGAAATTCGAAAATTAAGAAGCTAAGTAATATGTAGGTAGTTTTTAGTCAGCATATTACCGAAAACTAAATAAAAACTAAGCATGTAGAAAGCATTTTGATAGCTTGTTTGGACCCGAGTTCGATTCTCGGCGACTCCACTTTACAAATCCGTATTTTATTGTTTATCAATATTTTACGGATTTTTTTATTCACTCAACCCTAAAGCTTGTGCTGCAACCGCTTGACATAACTCAGCAATATTTTTTCTAAGTATTATATAATAAATAGCTTTCTTGCCTTTTTCTTCGTCACTTTTAAAATAGTGAGGCAATCCAACTGGTGACTTTCCTGTAAGTTTGCCATAAATAACACAAGCCGCCAGATAAGCTCCATTATGGGTTGAATGCTTATCATCCTCCATAAAAACAGGAATATTAGGGTATTTATCTCTAAAATTTTTAAACGCTCTTCCTACTGGTAAAAGATTACTGTTTGTTTCAGATGCTAGACTATTCATAATAGTTTCAATAGGATAAGGTGTATCATATTCTTTCTCTTCTAACTGTGGATACATCCAAGTGGAATATAAGTAGATATCACTTGCTACTTCTTTTGATCTAATTTGATGAATAAACTTTTTAAAATAAGCTAACGAGGTATCGGTTTTTGTTAATGGATAAGTACTATGGTCTTGTAAAATCACTTTATCATATTCATTAGCAGCTAATAATTCACGAGTGGTCAAATTTCTTTCTCCATTCCAATGTTGTTTTAAGGTTGCTCCTCCTAACGTAGATTGATAAACTTCTAAATTGGTATTAGTTGATTTAGCCATTTCTTCTACAACAATTGGCAAATTCCAGTAATAAGTAAAGCTGTTACCCACGAATAGTACTTTTTCGCTATTCTGACCAAAGGTCAAACTGAAAAAGAGAAAGCAAATAATTGTATAAAAATAGAGTCTTTTCATATTAAAACTATTAATAGACTTAAACTTAATAAATAATTAGCTTCTAACAGGAGTAGAGAAATAAATCTTACTTTTAATTTAAGTTTTATCAATCAAAAAAATGAAACCATGGTTTTCAATAACGCAATACCAAGTTCTGTTTTTATACAATTACACGGGTTTAGCAAACAGAGTTCTGATCCTTAGGTTATTATGAATAACGGCACAAGAGAAACTCCAACTATAGATCATGCAACCTTAGTAAAGGATACCTTATTAATTAAAGATAATTCGCTAACCTTCAAATTGGAGCATATTGATACTGATTGGACCCGACTAATTGGTTTTATAAATACTCAAGGTAGGTTAATTAATAGCTCATCAGATGCTTGCACAGAAACTGCAACAAATACCTCAGGAAGATTTATCCATATAGAACAAGAAAAAACCAAGCTTAGGGATGACGAATCAAAATGAACAAAAATGAGTAATGCCCTTGGAGAAGTATTTAATTAATAATTCTTATTCTGTTCTTCATAATTATAAATATCCTTCAATTTTAATCTTTGCCCTTTTGTGTCTAGAATAGACAAATCATACCTAATAACAATCCTAGTATTTATAGGAGCATGATAATAAATTATCCAAGCATCTCCTTCTTTTGTTCCTATACACCCATTAGAGGAGGGCTTACCTAAAGTTACAGGATTTGTTGTAGGGTGAATTAATTGACCATATTTTACTCCATTTATTTCAGTTTCAATGAATGGAATTTGTGGAAGCCTAGTAATACTATCATCATCTCTCTTTGTTACAACATACTCATGATTATTAACTGGATTTATATATCTAGGATTTTTCACATGATTCACAATAATACCTTTACCATGTTTAGTTCTTAAATCTTGAGTTCTCCCAGACATTTCAAGATATTTACTTTCATCTTTACCAACCCTAACAGTAAATTCATGCTTAATTACCGAATCTTCATAAATACGTAGTTTATACTCTGGTATGTTTATATCTATTCTTGTTTGTTTAAACACTTCTGAAAGTAGTTTTGCTCTTTCTTCGCTTGGTATAACAACAATATTATTTTTTGGCAGTATAATTATTTCTTTCTGGTCATATATAAACTTACCACATTGCTTCATATGATAATAGTCGGTATGACTTAGCGAGTCAATAATCCATGGGTTTGCTCTAACCAATAAGTGTTCAGTTAATTTATAAGAAGTTAACGTATCATATTTGTTTACCAAAGAATCAACAAATTGAAAATACTCTCTAACAATTATATCCCTATCAATTACTATGTGGTTTCTACTTGAATCCTGGTAAGTAAATTTATCGGAAAATTTTGATTTTTTTATCTCAAAAAATGCATCACTTCTTTGTTGGATACACCCAAATACAAGGAGTATCATTATCATCAAGGAATTTATATGCATCACTAATTTACTCACCAGCAATTTAATTTCACTTACCAAGCAATGGCAACACCTATCATTATAGGATTTTATTCATCATAATACTTAATGCGCTTGATTCAGAAAATGTTTAATAACATCTGCAGTAGATACAATACCAACGATCTTCTTATCTTCTAGAATAGGAATCGCACGATACCTGCCTTCCATCAGAACTTTTGCCACATCTTCGATAGAAGTACTGGTGTTCATAAAAAATGGATCTTGGGTCATAATATCTTTGACCTTAAATTCTTTATAAACTGGACTATCATCTCTAATTCCAGCACCTGCAATATTATACATGAAATCTACCAAACTTACCATTCCAACCAGTTTTCCATCTTCTTCTACTGGAATATGATGATGAAAATCCTTTTTTTCATAGATGTGCTTCACATCTAGTATATATTGCTCGGGCGTGACACAAACTACATTTTTGGTCATTACTTCAACTACTGAGTCAGTTTTCATCTTCTTACAAGTTTTATCTAATAATAGACTTAAAGTTAAGGCTTAAATTAATTCCTATATATGACTAATATCATGTTAAAACATCCGGTTTCTTAATAACTTTAGTGTTAATTTAAACTAAGTGCGCAATTATGAAAACGAAAACAATATTAGAATTACTTACATTAAGTTCTAGTCTATATTATATCGCAAGAGACACACAATTTCTAGATAGATTAAGTGCGCTTTCCGAGAAGGGAAAAGATAATATCAATAAGATCATATCCGACCCTAAACTTGACGAAAACGGAAATGAACTGGAGTTTGTCGACAAGATCATTCTTAAAACCAATGAGCTGAGAGAAGAACTTAATGAAAAGATCGAAGAAATGGTTGTGAAATTCTATAAGAAGATCAATGTAGCTCATTTAGACGAGATCAAAGCACTAAATGAAAAGCTCGAAAAGCTTGATGCAACCGTAGCCCTATTAGAGGCAAGATTAAACAAATTAGAAGCTTAGAAAAATGGGTGTCTTAGCTGGGATTGGAAAGAATTTTAGATCAATTTCTAGATATAACCAAATACTAAAAGTTCTAATAAAATATGGCTTCGAAGATTTGGTAGATTATCTGGAAGAGAATAATAAGTATACCTTATTGCAAAAACTGGTTCCTAAATCTTCACGTAGGCGTGCTTCCATGCACACAAAATGGGCAAAGATGCGATTGGTTTGTGAGGAACTAGGACCAACCTTTGTAAAATTTGGTCAAATAATTAGTAACAGACCAGATCTCGTTCCTTTAGAATTGACTATAGAATTGGAAAAACTCCACGATAATGTTCCACCAATGACAGAGGCTGTTGCCAAAAAAATGGTAGAAACTGAGCTTAAGGATACCGTCGAAAACCTATTTGCATGGTTCGAACCTAAACCATTTGCCTCGGCCTCAATTGCTCAGGTTCATAATGTAATATTGCACTCTGGCAAGCGAGTAGCACTCAAAGTTCAACGTTCCGGAATTCATGAGATTATCGAGGAGGACATAAAGGCAATGTATAAGATTGCCGAAATCTTAGAAAAACGTATGCCTTCCTTAAAGAGTTTCGACCCGGTTGGTTTAGTGCATACTTTTGAAGACTCCATAATGAAGGAGATCGATTTTATAAATGAATCTGTTAACGTACAACGTTTTTATCAGAACCTGGAGAGTGATAAATCTCTCGATCAATATGCTAAAGCACCAAAGGTATATCCTGAATTCACTACCACTAAGGTTTTAGCGCTGGAATTTATTTCGGGTGTTAAGATCAACCAGGTTGATGAATTAAAAGCTAAAGGCGTAAACCCAAAAGAGATTGCTAGAAGACTGGCTGTGAGTTATTTTAAACAGATTTTTGACTATGGTTTCTTCCATGCCGATCCACATCCAGGAAATTTATTAGTACTTCCAAACAACCATATCTGTTATCTAGATTTTGGAATGATGGGTAGCATGCTCCCAAGAGATGTCTCTATATTTGGCAACCTGTTTATTGCCATAAGCAACAAAGACGTAAAGAATATCATTAAGACTTTACAACAGTTATCAAATAATGCATCGATCGCAGACATGCGCGAATTGGAATTCGATATCAATGAGTTTCTTGAAAAGTATTATGTAAGAGAAATGAACGAAAATGAGATGAGTACGGTGCTTCTAGAACTTAAAGATATCATTATTGAACATGGTTTAAAGGTTCCTATTTATTTCTTCCTTTTTGCCAGGTCATTAGTAACCCTCGAAGGCGTAATCGATAAACTTGATCCAGATTTAGAACAATTTGAAATTGTAAAACCCTATTTAAGGAAGAGCGTTACTAAAAAATATAATCCGATTTTCATTGGTAAAAAGTTGGTGAACTCATTCACAGAGCTTACAGATTACATGGAAGAATTTCCTTCCGATCTTAAGAATGCTATCCGAAAGATTAATTCTGGTGAGGTCAAGGTTGATATTACCCATAAGGGAATCGACCCAATGGTGCACACCATGCAAAGAATTACAAAACAACTTATCGCTGCGTTTATTATGGTCGCACTTATTGTGGGTGCCTCATTATTTATCATTTTTGAAGTAACACCATTATGGAAAGGAATTTCGGTTCTAGGTATGAGCAGTTTTACGCTGGCTGTGATCATTGGATTTGGATTGATAAAGAATATAAATAAGGGCGATTACGACTACTAAATAATTTAAATGTAATTGTAAAAAAAGGCGCACTAATTAGTGCGCCTTTTACTTCTAAATATCTAAATCTTAGGGCTTAGCAAATGCATTCTTAAAATGATGGAAGGCTTCAGATATTTCATTCTGAAAATGTTCTAGCTTGGTAACTTCCTTTTGTTTACCATACTTGGTCCTAAGTCTATCGATAAAGGAATTAAATTCTAATTTACCTTTCTCAAAACTTGCTTTAGCCTCCTTTTTTCCTTTTATATACTTTTGCTCTAAAATCTCCAATTGAACCTTAAATATTTCTATTTCAATTAAGGTCAATGCATACATTCTATTTAAAGTCTCATTAGTTTTGATTTTAACTTCAATTTCATGTAGCGTTTTAAGCAGATCTTTCTTCTGCTTTCTAAAGATCTCTTTCGTCTCAGCTTTACCCAGAGCTAACTGAACACGAAGTTCATCGAACTTAGTATTGAGTTCTTCTATTTTTACTTTTATTCCTTTGACTTTGTGCTCATTGTCATGTATAAACAAGTTAAAATTCTTTTTAACCTCCTCGTACTTGTCCTGAGCCTCTGCTTTACCTAAGGCAGCTTGAACTCTAAATTCTTCTAACTCTACAGCCGTTTTTCTAAGTGCTTCAATTACTTTATCCATAAATTGAACGTCCTCTTGATTTTTCATGACTTATAGATTTATGATTCGATTAAATATCTGAACTTCATATCAAACAAACAATGATAATTATCAGTTCTCGGTTATGATTTATGTCATTTTATTGAAACTACTTTTACGCTAACTTTGATACAGCTCGATTTCACTTGTTATGCTTGAAATAAACAATATAAGAACACAAGTTAGATCCTTTTTAATAGAAATTGGAGAATTGTCGTTGTTTACCATGCGCTATTTTAGGGTTGCTTTTCAAAGACCGTTTGAATATAAGGAATTGATTAGGCAATGCTATAATATGGGGAATCGCTCCTTATTGTTGGTTGGTATCACTGGTTTTATCATTGGTCTTGTATTAACCTTACAAACAAGGCCTACATTAATGGAATTTGGAGCAGTATCATGGATGCCGTCCATGGTCAGTATTTCTATAGTTAGAGAAGTTGGCCCTATCATTACCGCATTAGTATGCGCTGGTAGAATTGGATCAGGTATTGGTGCAGAATTAGGTTCGATGCGTGTAACCGAACAAATTGATGCTATGGAGGTGTCTGGTACGAATCCATTTAAATTTCTGGTCGTTACCCGTGTGTTAGCGGTAACCCTAATGCTTCCATTATTAGTTATTATTGGGGACTTTATTGCAATTTTTGGATCCTTTCTGGTTGAAAATGTTAAAGGTTCTGTGTCATTTACACTCTACTTCAATCAAGTATTTGATGCATTGGAATTTGGGGATATTATTCCTGCAACAATAAAAACCTTTTTCTTTGGGCTTGCAATTGGAATCGTGGGATGCTTTAAAGGATACAATTGTGAAAAAGGAACAGAAGGCGTCGGTAAAGCAGCGAACTCTGCTGTGGTTTTTACCTCCCTATTACTTTTTATTATTGATTTCATCGCAGTATTTGTAACCGATATTTTTTACGATTTATGACAACAAACATGAATACATCCAACCGAGATATCGTTTTGCAGATTACAGACCTGTATAAGAGCTTTGGCGATAACCATGTGCTTAACGGATTTAATATGCATCTGTTTCAAGGAGAGAGCTTGGTGATTATGGGTAAATCTGGTTCAGGAAAATCGGTTATGATCAAATGTTTAGTTGGTTTATTGGAAGCCGATAGAGGTACCATCTCGGTAATGCACAAAGATATCACCAGGCTAGATCAAGAGGCCTTGGATACTTTACGTGCGGATATCGGGTTTCTGTTCCAGGGTAGTGCATTGTACGACTCTATGACGGTAAGAGAGAACCTGGAATTTCCATTGCGTCGTCACACAGAAAAATTTGGTGAACAGATCGATACCGAGCAGCTTGTGATTGAGGCACTTGAAAACGTAGGACTTGCACATACTGTAGATTTAATGCCTTCTGAATTATCTGGAGGGATGAAACGCCGTGTTGCTTTAGCACGAACCCTCATATTACGACCTAAAATCATCTTATATGACGAACCTACTAGTGGTTTAGATCCTATTACAGCAAAAGAGATCATTATCCTGATGCAAGACATTCAGAAAAAATATGGAACGTCCTCATTAATAATTACACATGATGTTGATTGTGCTCGTGTTATCTCAGACAGAATGATCTTGTTGATTGACGGTATTGACTATGCTGTTGGTACATATGCTGAACTATCGTCTTCGACAGATCCAAAAATCAAAGCTTTTTTTAAACATTAACGATCATGAAAAATACAAGCTCACAAAAACTAAGGTTAGGAATATTTATCATTATTGGAAGTATACTTTTTATTGTTGGTGTTTACCTTATTGGACAGCAGCAAAATATGTTCAAGAAGACTTTTACCATTAGTGCTTATTTCCAAAATGTGAATGGATTGCAAAACGGTAATAATGTGCGCTTCTCGGGAATTGATATTGGGACTGTTAAAACCATTACTATGATCAATGATTCTACCATAAAGGTCGATATGAATATAGATGAGAAGATCATTATGCATATTAAAAAAGACGCCATCGCAACCATTGGCTCAGACGGCTTGGTGGGTAATATGATCGTAAACATAGTTCCAGGAAATGGTCATTCCGAAGTAATTAGCAATGGCGATACCATAGAGTCTTTCAGTAAAATAGGTGCCGATGATATCCTAAGCACCTTAAGTGTTAGTTCTGAAAACGCAGCAATTTTAACTTCGGATTTAGTGAAAATAACTACTGCTATGGTCAAAGGTAAAGGTTCTGTAGCTCTTTTACTTAATGATTCGCTAATGGCAAAAGATTTAAAACAGTCTATTACAAATCTTAGGATTGCAAGCAGCAGCGCCACCAAGACCATAAATGAATTAAATAGTATTATCACCTCTCTAAAAACCAATAACGAAACAGTACTGGGTATGCTTATGAATGATACTATTTCTGGAAATAAATTAAAAGATGTAATTACACATCTGGAAAACTCAAGCAAAGAGATTGATTCAGTTGCTAAAAATATTAATGAAACGATCACTAAAATTAATTCTAGTGAAGGTGCTTTAAATTATGTCACAACCGATACCGCATTGGTAAATAGTATTAGATCGACTTTAAAGAACATTAATGAAGGAACAGATAAGTTCAATCAAAATATGGAAGCGCTAAAACATAACTTCTTAACTAGAGGGTATTTTAAAAAACTTGAGCGTCAAGAGAAAAAACAAAAAAAAGACAAAAATTAATATTAAAAATGAAAATTGAACATTTAGAAGAACGTATTCAAGATTATAAAGTTTCTATAAAAACGGTAGTAGATAAAAAAACCACCTGGCAAACTAAGACGAAAGTATTGATCAAAAATACCCTAACAGCTATTTGCAACCAATATAAGATTGGTTGGAAAGTACAAGAACTTAATTGGATAGGGTCAAATGAAGCCATCAATATAACATTCGATTCCTTTCCTAAAGACCTCATTGATTGTACGAACCAAATACCTGCATATCAGTTTATTCCGGGCGGTTCACTAGTGTTTTCGCAGTCGTATAGCGGAGATGTTCATACCTTTATTCTTTTACCTTATGTTGATCAAATCCCATTAGAGAAAAGCAGTATTGAATTAGAAACATACAGACCCTCAAATATTTCTGAAAAAATAATTATTGAGAAAGTGGATGAGTTTTTAAAACAAATGATTAAATGGGAAGTTCCTAATATTAAAAACCAAATTGGGTTTAAAAATAAGTAGTTATTTAGACGAAATATGAATGAATATTCAATTTAAATTAATTCTATAAAAGTTATCTCAGGCCGCATTCCCAACCTTCCAGGGAATCCAAGCCAACCTAATCCTCTGTTTACATAGAGCCAGTTTTTTCCTATTCCATATAAACCAGACCAATGCTTATATTTGTACTTAATAGGGCTCCATCGTTTATTCTTATACTGAAAACCTGCTTGCATACCATGTGTATGCCCAGAAAATGTCAATGAAATATCTGTTTTCCCAACTACTTCTTCTTTCCAGTGAGTAGGATCATGCGATAATAATATCTTAAATGGCACCGGTAGAACAGATTCCTTAGCTTCAGATAAATTGCCATATTGCTTGAATGGAGGCAACCCCCAGTTTTCAACCCCAATTATTGCAATACTTTCATTATTTCTTTTTAATAATTCAGCTTCATTTAATAAAAGTGTGAAACCAATATCTTTGTAAAACGTCTTAACTTCTTCTAAGTTTTTTTCTTTTTCTTGTTGTGATTTCCATTTGCTATAATCACCATAATCATGATTTCCTAAAACAGAAAACTTACCTTCCTTAGCATTTAACTCATTAAATATTTTATTCCAACCTTTTAATTCCCAAGAATAATTATTGATCAAATCACCTGTAATAAAAATAAGGTCAGGTTTTAATTGGTTAATTATATCAATAGCTCTTTTTAAAATATGATAGCGGTAATTAAAACTTCCTAAATGAAGATCCGATAATTGTACTATTCGAAGACCTCTAAATTGCCTAGGTAGTTCCTCAAACTTTATTTTATGGTGATAAACTTTAAATCTGTATACGGTTATAAAAATCCCATATAGAATTACGAAGAATGGAAAAAAACCAGATAACAATCCGACTAGAGGAACAATAATGACCGATTCGGTTTCCGAAAATATAAAATTTGAATAGTAGAGAATACTGATAATGAGTACAAATGTAATCTTAGGGATAAATGATGATACAGTTAAACCATATAATGAGGAAATAATTAAATGCTTACGCCTAGGCAAAATACTATCTAATCTCATTTTTAATAAAAGTATGGCCAGAACCAATCCTATTGAAAAACTCCAGAAAGCTATATATATGGTGTTATGTAATACTTTGGATGGAATAAATTTAGTTATGGATTGCAACCAATAAAAGGCTAGTATATCAACAATAAAAATTGCTAAACATAAGAGAAGAATTGTCAGGAAAGAGTAAGACCTCATTTAAATCAATTTTTTTTCTTTTTATTCTTATAAGCCGCATAGACTCCCTTAATATCTGACACCCATTTATCATGCATGAATATCAGTACAATTTCTTCTGCTGTTTCTAAAATTCCTGTTACTATCATTATATAAAAGAGCGTATATTCAGGGTTGAAAAATAGTGACCATAGAATAAAAACACTTTGTACCACGGCAGATAATTTAGCCAAATACGTATGAAATGCAGTTGCCTTACCATATTTATAATAGGCTAAAAGCATTTGAATAATATACGGTACAAATGCAATTAATATTATAATTAGGTTATCCATAATGAATTGTTTCTCAAAAGCAAACAAGCCAATCAGCCCAATAATTAGGGTTACTTGATCTCCAAATGAATCCAGTTGAGATCCTCTTGGACTGGTAATTTTTAATTTTCTAGCGAGAAAACCATCAATAGCGTCGGTACAGTAACTCACTAACAACAACCAGGTAAAAATGGTTCTGAGATCATAAAAAATTAAGACTAACAAAAAAGGTGCAGCAAATACGCGATAAAATGAAAACCAATCGGCTATATTATAATTTTTGAAAGTAAGCATATAAAAACATTTTGTTTACATTTAGATTAATACAGCTAAACTATTCTTAGTGGAAACAAAAATTGATTACAAATAAATCTATCTTCATTTAAACTATCTCCATTTCAACTGTTACAAAATCAATTCTCATAAGGTTTTTACCAGATATTTTTCATGAGAATTATATATAACATCCTAGTGATACATTAACCTCACATCATCATTTTTCTCTACTCTCCCAAAGTTCAGAAACAATTCAATTATTCGCAATGACATATGTCATAACCTAAAACTAAGGCTTTGAAACACTGATATATATCATAGTAATAATGAATGACACTAGTTAACTTATAGGCAATTCTAAATTGTTTAAAATGAGAAAAGTATTAATTCCTACCGATTTTTCTAAGAATGCATGGAATGCTATAAAATATGCCGTAGAGCTTTTCAAATATGAAGTTAGTGAGTTTTATATAATGCACGCATATAAAGACGAAATCTATGAGGACAAGGATTTATTGCAGAAAGCACCTCTTGACAGTATTACTCAAATTGTTGGCAAAAAATCTGAAGAGTTTTTAAACAAAACTTTACTAGATATTAGTGAATATTCTTCTAACCCAAAACACAAATATAACACGATCTCCTCAAATAATTTACTAATAGATGAGGTCGAACTTCTATCAAATGATGAGGATATAGACCTAATTGTAATGGGAACACACGGTAAAACTAACGACAGAAATATAACATTTGGAAGCAACACCTTACAAGTTCTAAAATATGTACAATGTCCAGTACTTGCTGTTCCTGCAAACTATGAATACAAATCTCTGAAGCACATTATATTCCCAACAAATTATATAATTCCATATAACAGAAGAGAATTGAAATTATTGAGTGAAATGGCTTCAAAATTTAGTGCAACTATTGATATGTTATATATTTCAAAAAGTAAGAAACTATCTATGCGCCAGCAAGATCATAAGAATTTTATTAAAGATGCCTTCGACAAGAACAATATTAATTTTAAAACCTTAAAAAATAAAAACATCTTAAATACCATTTTCTCCTATTTAAAAGGAAATAGTGTTGACATGTTAGTCATGGTAAATACAACGCATTCGTTTTTAGAGAACATATTATTTCAATCGACCATTGACAAAATAAGTTTAAATATTGATATCCCATTTTTAACATTGCAAAACATTAAGCGTTATTAACAATAAACACTCTGTTATGAAAAATATATTATTACCAACAGATTTTTCCGAGAATTCCTGGAATGCAATAAAATATGCATTACATCTTTTTAAAGATGAAAAGTGTAATTTCCAAGTACTCAATACTTATACTCCTGCGGTATATCATGAAGAGTACTTACTCTCAAATCCATCTCGGTTCAGCCCTATTAACTTTGTTAAAGAAGTTTCAGAAAAAGGCTTGGATGATATCGTTAAACGCATAGGTAAGGAGTTTAATAATCCGAACCATATATTTACAAAGATATCTTCCTTTAATACCCTTTTAATGGAAATAAAAGAACTACAGGAAGATGCCACTTTAGATCTCATTGTTATGGGAACTAAAGGTGCTTCAGGCCTAAAAGAAATACTATTGGGATCTAATACAGTACATGTCATCAAGAGTGCTAAATGTCCTGTTCTAGCAATTCCCGAAAATTTTCCGTTTTATCCTCCAGTAGAAATGCTTTTTCCTACAGACTATGAGGTAAACTTTGGTGAAAACCATCTAAAACCAATAATAGACATTGCTTCTTTATATCAATCTCAGGTAAACATAATGAATGTATCATACGGCTATAACCTATCTTACCGGCAAGAAGAAAACAAAGAACTATTAGTAGATTATTTAAAAAACACCAATCATTATTTTCATAGCTTAAGTAATCAAACTGTGCCCGAAGCGATTTCAAATTTTATGAGAAGAACAAATATCAATCTATTAGTAATGATAAAAAATAAACATTCATTTTTTGAAAAACTATTTTTCAAATCCAAAATAGATCAAATCGGCTTTCATTTAGATATCCCGTTTTTGGTAATACCTTCAATGCTTTAACATAGCAGATAATAATCTATAAACTATTTGATAGCTATTAATTAAACCTAATTCTAGGTTATCTATTTAATAGCAAAACTGATATATATCATTGGCATTCTTTCAATGTCAATGTAAATTTGAAAAGGTTCATATATCATAAATGATGAAATATAAAGTTCTATTACCGACAGATTTTTCAGATAATTCTCGTAATGCAATTAATTACGCTCTTGAATTATTTGCGAATGAACCTTGTGATTTCTATTTGATGAACGCTTTTTCATCCAAGGCAACTGTCATTGATATTTTATTGAATGCAGCATCTGGTAATGAGTTACTATACCAAGCTGAAAAAAAGTCAAAAAAAGAACTGTCAAAAGTCTTGGATAAACTCATTCTCAGCAAGAGTAGCGACTTTTTACACCAGTTCAAAATGGTCTCGGTTTTCAATAATCCAGTTAAAGCAATAAAGGAGTTGATAGAGAAGAAAGATATTGACATAGTTGTAATGGGAACCAAGGGTGAGACAAACAATAAAGGAACCATTTTTGGAAGTATTGCAGTTCAAGTAATGGAGAAAGTGCGCAACTGCCCTGTTATTGTGGTACCTTTAAAAGCTATAAAAAAAATACCAAAAGAAATTGTATTTCCCACAAGCTTTAAGACACATTATAAAAAACGCGAACTAAGATATTTAATTGACATTGCTAAAAAATGTAACGCAACAATAGCGATATTGCATATTTCGCAAGATAAAGAGCTTTCAAAAATTCAAAAGGAGAATAAGAAATTACTTATTGAGATATTAGAGGAAGTGCCTATTACTTTTCATTTTCTATCTCATTTCGATGTTGAACCTGCTCTAAATATGTTTGTTGAAAGCAGAAACAGTGACATGGTCACTTTTATTAATAAGAAGCATGCATTCTTTGGAAGTATATTAACAAAGCCCATGGTTAAAGGAATATCCTTCCATTCTAAAGTACCAATATTAGTATTGCATGATCTAAGAAACTAATTCTAAACAAAATGAAAAAAACAGGAATCTGGTTAGATAAAAACAAGGCTCTTATCGTAACCATAGAAAACGGAAAAGAAAGTTTAACAAAGATCCCTTCTAATATTGAACATTTTCGTATTGGAGGTGGTTCTGGAACCAAACTAAAAGGAGGTCCACAAGATGTGGTACAAGACAGCAAGTACTTAGAACGAGAAAAACATCAATTAACGATGTACTTCAAAAATATTGCAGACCAAATAAAAAATATTGATGCTTTAGTAATTTTTGGGCCAGCAGACACTAATAAAAAACTAGGTACAGAATTACACTCAAAATATAAATCCATAGGTGATAAAATAAAAGACATACTGAAAGCGGATAGTATGACCGACAATCAGGTTAAGGCATTGGTTAGAGATTATTATTCGTCTTAAAAAGCTGTACAATAAGTTTAGTTAAACTATTACAGACCTTGGTAATGAGTGAAATATAAAAAACTTTTAAAATGAATCTCAAAGAATTCGAAATCATAAAATCATCCGGAAAGAAAGTAAAGTTTTCCTTTGATAAACTTCGTAATTCCTTGAATAGGACAGGTGCAAGTAAAAAAACAGTTGATGAAATAATAGATATAGTTTATGACGAACTATATCCTGAAATTTCAACAAACGAAATTTATAATCGGGCATTTTCATTATTAAAAGACGAGGAGAGTTATTTCGCCTCTAAATACAAACTAAAAAAAGCTATTTATGAACTAGGTCCTACTGGATTCCCTTTCGAGAGGTTTATTAGTGCTATTTTAAAATACTCAGGTTATAAAGTAGAGGTTGGGAAAATTTTGAAGGGTCAATGTGTTGCCCATGAAATAGATGTAGTTGCCCACAAAAGGAAAGAAACGGCCATTGTAGAATGTAAATTTCACGGTGAGCAGGGTCTAAAATGTAATGTAAAAATTCCTCTTTATATTCATTCACGTTATGAAGATGTGAAACAGCACTGGAATGCTAATAAATTAAATGGAACGACCTTAACAAAGGGTTGGGTTGCTACAAATACCAGGTTTACTAAAGATGCCTTAGAATATGGTAAGTGTGTAGGTCTGCATCTATTAAGCTGGGATTATCCGAAGAATGACGGTTTAAAAGATAAAATAGACAGATTGGGCTTATATCCTATTACAGTATCAACATTGCTTACCGCCAGGGAGAAACAGTTTCTCTTAAGCAGAGATATTGTATTGTGCAGGCAACTACTAGGTGATAATTTTTATTTAGACCATTTGGGTATTTCAGACAAAAGAAAAGAAAAGATCCTAATTGAAATCCAGCAGTTGTGCTCCTTAGCTTAACATAATGAAGAAACATGTTAAAATAAGTTTTCTCGGTGCATCGGGTGTTGTTACAGGATCTAAATTCCTGATTGAAACAACTGAAAAGAGTATCCTTGTAGATTGCGGTATGTTTCAAGGGTTAAAAGAACTACGGGAGCTTAACTGGGAAAATCTGCCCATAGATGTTGCTGCCATAGATCTTGTGCTACTTACTCATGGCCATTTAGATCATGTTGGATATATTCCCAGATTATTACAACAAGGATTTAAAGGAAAAATTATTGGAACAAAACCAACCTTGATTATTGCTGAAATAATTCTTAGAGATAGCGCAAAAATCCATGAAGAAGAAGCAGAAAAAGCCAATAGAGAAAAATACACAAAGCATAGTCCTGCCCTACCATTTTTTACTATAGAAGAAGCTGAAAAGAGTATTGACCATTTTTCCTCCAAAGAGGAAGGTAAATGGTGGGAACTGTCAGAAAATATTAACTGCCGTTTTCAGTATAACGGCCATATCATAGGATCTACGTTTATAGAGCTAGAAATTAATGGTAAACGATTTGTTTTTTCGGGTGATATTGGTAGACAAAACGATTACTTATTAGAGGCTCCAAAGAAACCCGAGTGGGCAGATTTTTTGTTCATAGAGAGTACTTATGGTAACAAAAACCACCCGAAAGAAGATATTGAAAACCTATTAATCAACCTTGTTAAAGAAGCTATCTACAACAAAGGAAATATTATTATTCCAAGTTTTGCAGTAGAACGCTTACAGGTATTGATGTTCATATTATGGAGCCTTTACAAAAAAAATAAGATCCCCAATATTCCGATTTTTATCGACAGCCCTATGGGCAACAATGTGATTGAAGTTTTTAAGCAGTTTCCAAAATGGCATAAATTGACCAATGCTGAATACAATTCCATGTGTAGACATGTAAATATCATTCAGTCTTACGGGGAAACCTGGGAAACTATTGATGATCCGAGATCTAAAATAATAATTGCTGGTAGTGGTATGGTAACAGGAGGACGTGTGTTAACATATTTGCAGCAACTCATAGATCTACCAAACACCTTTGTTTTATTAGCTGGATATCAGGCGGAAGGCACCAGAGGTAGACAACTTCAAGATGGTGCACATGAAATACGTTTCTTTGGAAAATACTATCCCGTAAATGGAACTATTATAAGTATTGAAAGTTTATCTGCTCATGCAGATCAAAAAGATCTACTAAACTGGATGAATCAAATAAAAAACATTCCAGAAAATATTTTTCTAGTTCATGGAGAAACAACTGCTCTGGAGGTGTTTAAAGAAAAAATAAAAGAAGAGTATAATTGGAACGCTTTCATCCCTAAACTCTTTGATAGTGTGATAGTACAGGTATAATCAAAAATTCAGAAAATAGAAGTAGAGTTATAAAAGTAACATCTTGAAATAACCAAAAAAGATGCTATAGCTACTATAGGTTCTGACGGTTTGGTTGGCAACATGATCTTAAACATTGTTCCTGGACACGGGAATGCAGAGGTTATTAACAATGGTGACATAATTAAATCTTTTAGTAAACTAGGACCTGATGATATTTTAAGCACTTTAAGTGTAAGCTTTGAAAACGCTGCTATTCTAACCTCTGATTTGTTAAAAATTACAACTGCAATGGTAAAAGGTGATGGCACTGTGGCCATGTTATTAAACGATTCAATAATGGCCCAAGATTTGAAACAATCAATCACTAATTTGAAAATGGCTAGCAGGAATGCAACAAATACTATTGCAGAGTTAAATCAAATTATTACTTCACTTAAAACTAATTATGAAACTGTTTTAGGCATGTTAATAAATGACACCATCTCTGGTTATAAACTAAGAGATATTATTACGCATCTTGAAACTTCAAGTAAAGGGATAGAAAATGTAACAAAGAGCATCAATAAAACTGTGAATAAACTTAACTCTAGTGAAGGAGGTTTTAATTACATAACTACAGATACTTCATTAGTAAATAGTTTAAAATCTACACTAAAAAGCATCAATGAAGGAACAGAGAAGTTCAATCAAAACATGGAAGCTTTAAAACATAATTTCTTAACAAGAGGCTATTTTAAAAAACTTGAACGCCAAGAAAAAAAGAAGAAGAATTGAAAAAAGAATATTTTTTAAAATATCTATTCAATAATTCTTCTAACCACCCATTCCTTGTTCTCGTTAAGAAGTGCTACAAGATTATCAGACATTATTTTTGAACTGAAAACTGGAGGATTTCGCAAAAACTCCTTATCTAGAACAACATTGGTTCCCTTTTCATTTAGATAGCATAAAACTTTGCCCTCTGTATCAATGACAACCTCAAAATACTTATAGTACACAATATTTTTATCTAAAAGATTATTCTTACCTACATTTTTCTTTACAAGCTCTAATACTATCGCTTTATTGTTCTTAAAATTTTGGGCATTCAAGAATTTAGGTTCAACAATAGTTTTACCGCTTTTATCAATGTAACCAAAATATTTTATTCCATCTTTTTTTATTTGAATCAAGCACCTATCATTAATAAAAACTGGATATGATAGATCATTGCTTTCAGAAATTACAAGATCATCTCTAAAATCAACAACAATTGCTCCATCCTTATCAATAAATGCCCATTGCGTTCCCTTCTTTACCGCTGCAACTTCATCACTGAAAGGAGAAATAAATTCAAATGATTCTTCGGTCTGAGACAACCCAATTATTGGTATCAAAACAATAACTAGGAAATTAACTAATTTAGTCTTCATGATTCCATTTTTTAAAATTACTATAGTTAACAATTTATCATGTAAAAAATTAGAATACAATGATTTATATCATTTTAAAAAATTAAACCTATCTGTTTTAAAACAAACACCAACTTCTTATATAAGCAATTTAAAAATGTAAGAAAATAAACTAAAATTGATAAACAATCATTTAGCATTGTCTAAAAACCTTAGATATAATAAATGACATATATTTATGAAAATTATAAACCTCTATGGAAAAAACAGTTTCCGAAGCCATTGCTTATCGTCGCTCTTGCAGAGTTTATAAAGACGAACCTATAGATAGCGAAAAAGTAAAACAATGTATTAAAAATGCAACGCTAGCTCCTACTAGTAGTAATTTACAACTTTGGGAGTTCTATCATGTAAGTAATAAAGACAAATTAAGATCACTAACAGAGGCTTGCTTTAATCAAAATGCAGCACGAACAGCTCAAGAATTAGTTGTAATAGTGGCAAGAAAAGACCTTTGGAGAAAACGATGCAAATCTAATATTGACTTCTTAAATAATGTCTTTGATAAGCCTGATCTTGAAGAGCGATTAGTCAAAAGAAAAAAAATGGCATTGAATTATTATCAAAAGTTAATGCCAATAACTTACTTTGATTTTTTAGGCATATTCGGACTTCTTAAATATTGTTCCTTTCAAATAATAGGATTGTTTAGACCTATTTATAGACAGGCTAGATTAAGTGATATGCGTATTGTAGCTCATAAAAGTGCTGGATTAGCAGCGCAAAACTTTATGATGAGTATGGCGGCAATAGGATATGACACTTGCCCTATGGAAGGCAGTGATACTTTACGTGTTAAAAAAATACTTGGTATACCTTGGAGTGCTGAAATTAATATGATAATAGGTTGTGGTATTAGAGATGATAAAGGCATTTATGGTCCTAGATTTAGAGTGCCGTTTGAAGAGGTTTATAAATCAGTTTAAAAAATTGTTCTTCTTTTACTTCAAACCGTTATTTTTACACCTCAAAATTTAAGTATATGACCCTTTTACTTATGGCTGCTGGTAGTGGTAGTCGCTATGGAAAACTAAAACAATTTGATGATCTTGGTCCAGCAGAAGAATTTCTATTAGAGTTTAGTATTTACGATGCTATTGATTGTGGATTTGATCATGTAGTTTTAATTACTAAAGCTGAAAACAAATCTTACTTAGAAGAATATTTAACTCCTAGAGTTCCTAATAATATTAAGCTTGACGTTGTAGTACAAGATATTAACGACCTTCCTAAAGGAATAGATATTGACACTTCAAACAGAGCTAAACCTTGGGGAACAGCACATGCTGTTTGGTCAGCAAGACACGTTATTAATACAGATTTTGTAATCATAAATGCAGATGATTACTATGGAAAACAAGCTTTTGAAGGAGCAGCAAATTTTGTTAAGAACAACAATACAAAGAATACCTATGCAATAGTTGGCTATAACCTTAAAGATACGTTATCTGAACATGGTTCGGTTTCTAGAGGTATTTGTAGCGTTGAAGGTGATCATTTAGTTTCTATTGAAGAGCATACAAAAATAGAGGATATAGATGGTGCTATTATTGATGAAGCTTCTGGAAGAACACTTGACCCAGACACTATTGTCTCAATGAATTTCTGGATATGTAACGAGTCTGTTTTTGATTATATAGAAACCTATTTCAAGAACTTTTTACAAATTCCAGAGAACCTTGAAAAAAGTGAAATATACATACCATTTGTAGCTCAAGAGATGATGGCTAACGGATTAATTGATATCAATGTAATCAATTCACAAAGTGAATGGTTTGGAGTTACTTATTATGAAGATAAAACTGAAGCTGTAAACACCTTACAGAGACTTACAGACGAAAAACAATATCCTACTCCACTTTGGGGATAAATTCTATGAATTTTAAGGTTTTAAATGATATAATTTCCAAGTTCAAAATTGAGCATGGAAATTATTCGTTTAAACAAATTTCACAAGGCTACATAAATGACACCTATCTTGTTAGTCTTAATGGTTTTCCTACTTATTTACTCCAACGCATAAACAGAAATGTTTTTAAAGATATACAAGGTTTACATAAAAACATCACTCAAGTTTTAAGCAAGTTAATTGCAATAGATTACCAAAAAATTGAACTGTTTTCAACCATAAAAGAGGCTCCCTACCTATTAGAAAATGAAAACTGCTGGAGAATACTGAATTTTGTAAATGACAGCTCCGCTCATAATTATACTAACAATGCAAAAATAGCATCTGAGGCAGGCAGAGTTATTGGAACTTTTCACCAACTTTTATCTAATGAAGTTAGCAGTGATTATGTAGAAACAGTAAGGGATCTTAATTACCTCCCTTTTAGAATTCAAGAGTTTAAGGAAGCATTAAAAAACACCTCACAAGATTTAAAAGAAAAAGCATTTTCTCAAATAGAGTTTGGTTTAGCAAATCTTAATATTTTTGATGATTTTTATGATGCAGATCTTCCATTGAGAGTTTGTCATAACGATACAAAACTAAATAATCTCTTATTCGACCAAGATGATGACGGTTTATGCTTAATAGATCTTGATACTATAATGCCTGGTTATTTTCATTATGATTTTGGAGATGCAGTACGAACCGTCGTGAGTGAAAGTAATGAAGATGAAAAAAAATTAGAAAGAATCAAGTTTAATATTTCTCTTTTTGAAAACTTTATTAATGGACTTCAAAAATCTAAAATAAACTTGTCACCAAAGGAAATTAGTTATTTACCTATATCATGTGCTTTAATGCCTTTTATGCATGGATTAAGAGCTCTAACTGACTATTTAAACGGAAACATCTATTACAAAGTAACATATCCTGAACAAAACCTGGATAGGTGTAAAAGTCTCTTTAGGTTTGCTTTTCTTGCACTTGAAAAACAAAAACAAATAAAAGAGATTATAGCAAAGAAGTTTTAATAAAAAAGGCGCTCAAATGAGCGCCTTATATATTTTAATTTAAAAGAGTTTCTGTTTTTACGTCATAACCTTTAAACTTCCATTGGGTAATACCTCCATCCAGCTCGTATATTTTCACAAATCCTTTCTCTACCATTTTAGCAGCACATTTACTGCTTCTATTTCCCGATCTGCAATAAACAATAACTGGTTTACTTTTATCTAGTTCTTCTAGATCAGCTTCAAAAGTATCTGAAAAATAATCGATATTTTGGAAACCATTGATATACCCTTCTTGATATTCTTCAGGTGTTCTAACATCTACCATTTGCACTCCGTTATCTTCAATTATTTGCTGCATTTCCTCAGCAGTAATCACTTCTATTTGAGTTCCTTTTTCTTCTTCCTTACAACTGTAACTAACAAAAGTTAGTGCTAGGGCAAGACAAACTAAAGCACGTTTCATAAATTATATTTTTAGTTGTTTACGAGTTCTCCTTTCCATTCAAGGATACCTCCAACAAGGTTATATGCATTTTCAAATCCTAATTGATTCATGATAGCACATGCTTGACCGCTTCTATTTCCTGACCTGCAATACACATAATAGTTCTTGTTCTTATCAAGTTCTTCAAGCTTATAAATAAAACCTTGCCCTTCATAAATATTAATCTGAATTGCATTTGGAATTATTCCTTCGGCTACCTCTGCATCTGTTCTAACGTCTAAAACAACAGCGTTAGTATCTGTATCTAGCTGTGTTTTCCAATCTTCTTGTGATAAATTTGCCATAAATTATTTTTCGCGCAAATTTAACATTTCTTTAGGATTTACTATATAGACGATCAAAAATATAATGTGTTACAGATTCTAGTTACTTTTCTTTGCCTTGATTGAACAACCAATAGCTCTAGTTTTGGTTTCTGTAACTTCGTTTCCTGCTAATAATGCATCAACAGCATCTTCAACATACTTTGTATTTACAGCAGCAGCATCTTTATAATTATCATCAATGGCTCCAATATACTTCACTTCATTTCCAGCATTGGTTTTTTCAAGAAGATAAACGTGAGGAGTTTTAGTTGCTCCATATTGAGGGTAAATTTCTTGTCCTTCATCAATTAAATAAGGAAACGTAAATCCTTTAGAAGCAGCACGAGCTTTCATCGCTTCCATATTATCTCCAGGTTTTATATCTGGATCATTTGGCATAATAGCAATTACAGGATAACCTTTAGATGCATACTTTTTATCTAAGTCTATAATTCTGTCTTCATACATAACAGCATAAGGACAAGTATTACATGTAAAAATTACAATGTATCCCTTAGCATCTTTATAGTCGGCTAACGAGACCATTTTCCCATCGATGTTCTTTAATTTAAAATCAGTAGCAATATCTCCTACTTCATAACCATCGCCTCCAACGGTTACTGTATTAACCGTAAAAGCACTCACTAAGAATACTAATGTTAATATCGAAATAGTTTTTAAAAATTTCATGACGTTCAGTTTAAAAATTGTTTTAGTTCTGTTTCTAATTCCTCATATGTAAAGGTTTGATCATAAAAAGTACGATTGTCCTTGTTATAGATTATAGTTACGGGAATGGCTCCATCCCAGTTTTCATTTATTTTAGGAATCCAAGTATTCATATCGGTATCATCAAGTACTAATATTTTCGACTTGAGATCGTGTTTTTTTATAAAAGGTTTTAATTTTTTATCGTATTGATGAGGAAAGTCTAAACTCACTAACATTACTTCAACATCTTTGTCCTTATAGTTCTTATATAACTCTTCAAAATGTGGAAGCTCTTTTACGCAAGGAGCACACCATGTAGCCCAAAAATTTACCACATAGGTTTTGTCATCTTCAAAATGAAGGTACTTTTCAAGACCATTATAATCATGGATTTCCAATTCAATATCATCCGTTGAAGTAGAAGTAGTTTGTTCTGTACTATTTGAAGCAACCTTAGTTTCTTCAGTCTGCTTACAAGACACAAAGCATACTAAAAAGGCTAATAAAAAATATCTCATAGTATAAATTTAATCATCCTTTTAACGTCTTGTGCAACTTTAACATAAAATTATCGAAAAGCGTTAACGGGAAAAAATTCTATTTTCATCCAATTTTTTGATAATTTATTTGCAAACAAAATTTTCATTTCTATATTTGAACAAACAAAACAAATGAACTCTTTTTTAAATAATACATGGTGGTGGAATTCTCGAAACTAATATTCGTGAATTAGACTATTATATTATTTATTCAAAATATAAGGCTTGTCATTCACGACAAGCCTTTTTTAATTTATACTAAACATGTATCAATTAACAACACATTACAAAAAGATTCTTGCAGACACTATAACCCCTGTAAGCATTTATTTGAAGATTCGTGACAAGTTTCCAAACAGTATTTTGTTGGAAAGTAGTGACTACCATACAAGTGATAATAGTTTCTCTTATATCTGCTGCAATCCAATTGCATCTATTAAGGTTGAAAATGAAGTAATCACTCAAAAATTCCCTGATGGTTCTCAAACTGCAATTAATACTAAGGATACTGATGTAACCTCAGAAATTCACAATTTTACACAACGTTTTTCGACGAATGAAGAAGAAGATTTCAAGTTCATTAATAATGGAATCTTTGGTTATACTGCTTATGATGCAGTAAGATATTTTGAAGATATTGGGATTAGCAAAAAGGAAGACAGTTTAGATATTCCTGATCTTTATTATGCAGTATATCAAAACATTATTGCTATCAATCATTTTAAGAATGAAGCTTACATCTTTGCACATTGCTTTAATACCGAAAATAATATTGATGATATTCATCACCTCATAAAAGCAAAGAACTTCGCGTCATACAATTTTAATGCTGAAGGAGATATAAGTTCAAATCTAACTGATGATGAATATAAAGAGCATGTTGAATTAGCTAAAAAACATTGTGGAAGAGGTGACGTTTTCCAGTTAGTATTGTCACGTAAATTTCAACAAGGTTTTAAAGGAGATGAGTTTAATGTGTATCGTGCCTTAAGAAGCATCAACCCTTCTCCATACCTATTCTATTTTGATTATGGAAATTTCAAGATCTTCGGAAGTTCTCCGGAAGCACAATTAATAGTTAGCGATGGAAAAGCTGAGATACATCCAATTGCAGGAACCTTTAAACGTACAGGTGACGATCTAAAAGATACCAAAGCTGCTCAACGCTTAGTTGAAGATGACAAAGAGAATAGCGAACATGTAATGTTAGTTGATTTAGCAAGAAACGACTTGAGCAGACATGGACACGATGTTACCGTTGAAAAATATAGAGAAGTACAATTCTTTTCTCATGTAATTCATTTAGTGAGTAAGGTTACAGGTCAAAAACACGATAGCACTACTACTATGCAAGTAGTGGCAGACACTTTTCCCGCAGGAACTTTAAGCGGAGCTCCAAAGCATATGGCTATGCAACTTATTGAGCGCTATGAAAAAACAAGTCGTGGCTATTATGGTGGTGCTATTGGTTTTATGGATTTTAAAGGCAACTACAACCACGCCATTATGATCAGGACCTTCTTAAGTAAAAACCATCAGTTACATTGGCAAGCTGGGGCAGGTTTAGTTTCAAAATCAAATCCAGATCATGAATTGCAGGAGGTTTACAATAAACTAGGCGCTTTAAAACAAGCTATTAAAATTGCAGAAAGAATCGAGTTATGAAAAAAGTATTAGTTATAGATAATTACGACAGTTTCACATACAATCTGGTTCATTACTTGGAAGATTTAGATTGTGAGGTTACTGTGGTTAGAAACGATAAATTGGATTTGGAAGATGTTGAACCTTATGAGAAGATTGTATTATCTCCAGGTCCTGGAATTCCAGATGAAGCAGGATTATTAAAAGCAATTATCGAAAAATATGCTTCCAAGAAGAGCATTTTAGGAGTTTGTCTTGGTCAACAGGCTATTGGTGAAGTGTTTGGAGGAACTTTAGTTAATCTAGATGAAGTTTATCATGGCGTTGCAACCAATGTGACAATCACTGTAGATAATGAAATTATGTTCAAGGGATTGGATAAAACCATTGAAGTTGGACGTTATCACTCCTGGGTTGTTAATACGAATCTTCCAGATTGTTTGGAAGCCACTTCTTTTGATGAAAATGGACAGATCATGTCGCTTAGACACAAAGAATATGATGTAAAAGGAGTGCAATATCATCCGGAATCTGTACTGACTCCAGATGGTAAAAAAATGCTTAAAAACTGGGTAAACGCTTAAGATTATGAAACAGTTATTAAACAGACTTATAAATCACGAAAGCATCTCCAGCGAAGAAGCAAAACAGGTATTAGTTAATATTTCTGACGGAATGTATAACCCAAGTCAAATTGCTTCATTCTTGACTGTATATATGATGCGTAGCATTACTCTTGAAGAACTTCAAGGGTTTAGACAAGCACTGTTAGAATTATGTATTCCGGTAGATCTTGAAGAATTCAATGCTATTGACCTTTGTGGAACCGGTGGAGATGGAAAAGATACTTTCAACATATCAACCTTATCTTCATTTGTAACAGCTGGAGCTGGTATTAACGTGGCAAAACATGGAAACTATGGTGTTTCTTCTGCTTGTGGTTCATCAAACTTAATGGAGTTTTTAGGCATCAAATTCTCCGATGATGTAGATTTCCTAAAGAGAACCATTGATCAAGCAGGAATTTGCGTTTTACATGCACCACTATTCCATCCGGCAATGAAGAATGTTGCTCCAATTAGACGAGAATTAGGGGTAAAGACCTTTTTCAATATGTTGGGGCCAATGGTGAATCCGTCCTTTCCAAAAAACCAAATGGTTGGTGTTTTTAACTTAGAACTACAGCGACTTTATGGATATTTGTATCAACAGACCGATAAAAATTACAGTATTATTCATGCGCTTGATGGTTATGACGAAATATCACTAACAGGAAAAACTAAGGTAATTTCCAATAATTCAGAAACAATGTTTGCTCCTAATGATTTAGGAGTTCCTCAAATTCAGCAACCGGAAATTTATGGAGGAAGTACTGTTGAGGACGCCGCAAAAATATTTGTAGATGTGATTAGTGGAAAAGGAACAGAACCACAAAACAATGTTGTTTGTGCAAATGCTGGATTAGCGATTGCTACATCAAAACAAATTTCACATACAGAAGGTTTTGAACTAGCAAAAGACTCCTTATTAAGCGGAAAGGCAAAGGCTAAATTGGATAAGCTAATTGAACTAAGTAAATGAATATTCTAGATAAAATAGTAATTGACAAACGAAAGGAAGTTGATTTAAAAAAATCATTAATTCCTATTGAACAATTGGAACAATTTGTTCTTTTTGAAAGAGCTACTATCTCTCTTTCAAACAGACTAAGAGAAAGTAAATCAGGGATTATAGCGGAACACAAACGTCGTTCGCCTTCTAAGTCGGTTATTAATCAAAGTTTAAATGTTCAAGATGTTGCTGTAGGATATGAAGATGCTGGAGTTTGTGGCATGTCTGTGCTAACTGATAGAAAATATTTTGGTGGTTCACTCAATGATCTTTTAATAGCAAGGTCTAGTTGTAAATTACCGCTACTACGAAAAGAATTCATCATTGATGAATATCAAATTTTGGAAGCTAGGGCTCATGGAGCTGATGTCATTTTACTAATCGCAGGAATTTTAACCAGAGAGGAAATAAAGCAATTCTCGGAGTTTGCTAAAAGTTTAAAACTCGATGTTTTACTTGAAGTTCATAATGAAGAAGAATTACATAAATCGATTATGCCTTCTTTAGATATGCTTGGAGTAAATAATAGAAACCTCAAGACCTTTGATGTTTCTTTAGATACGAGTAAGTCATTAAGTGAATTGATTCCAGACGATTTTGTAAAAGTTTCAGAAAGCGGAATTAGTTCTGTTGAAGCCATAAAAGAGTTATATCCTTATGGATATCAAGGATTCCTAATTGGAGAGAACTTTATGAAAACGGATAATCCAGGAGAAAACGCATCTCAATTTATTAAACAATTAGAAGCATGAAACTGAAGGTTTGCGGAATGAAACATAACACGCTTGAAGTTGCAGCATTGCAACCAGACTATCTTGGGTTTATATTTCATGAAGATTCTCCTCGGAATTTTGACAACGATATTCCTAAACTTCCGGAAAACATCAAAAAAGTTGGTGTGTTCGTGGATAAAACCGTTGAGTTCATTGCTGGTCAAATTGAAAAACACCAGTTAGATGCAGTTCAACTTCATGGTCATGAATCACCTGAAGTTTGCAAGCTTTTGAAGTCGGCAAATGTGGAAATTATAAAAGTATTTTCCATTAAAAACGAATTCGATTTTTCAGTGCTAGCTCCTTATGAAGATGTTTGCGATTACTTTCTGTTTGACACCAAAGGAAAACTACCAGGAGGAAATGGGTATACCTTTGATTGGAGTGTATTAAATGATTACCCTTCAACAAAATCATTCTTTCTTAGTGGAGGAATTGGATTAGATCAATTAGAAAACATTAAAGAATTTAAAAATAGTCCAGCTTCAACTTACTGCTATGCGCTTGACGTAAATAGTAAATTCGAGATTGAACCAGGATTAAAAGACATAGAAGAATTAAAAAAATTTAAATCCCAAATATGAGTTACAATGTAAACGAAAAAGGGTATTACGGAGAATTTGGAGGAGCATTCATTCCTGAAATGCTATATCCAAACGTAGAAGAGTTAAGGCAAAACTACTTGAAAGTAATGGCTGAATCAGATTTTCAAAAAGAGTTCAATCAATTACTAAAAGACTATGTTGGTCGACCTTCTCCACTCTATTTTGCAAAAAGACTTTCTGAAAAGTACAATACCAAGATCTACTTAAAACGAGAGGATCTTAATCATACTGGAGCACATAAGATCAATAATACCATTGGTCAAATTCTTATGGCTAAGCGATTAGGTAAACATCGTATCATTGCCGAAACTGGAGCTGGTCAACATGGTGTAGCAACAGCAACAGTTTGTGCTTTGATGGGATTGGAGTGCATCGTGTATATGGGTGAAATTGACATTGCTCGTCAAGCTCCAAATGTTGCACGTATGAAAATGTTAGGTGCAACAGTTGTTCCAGCTACTTCAGGAAGTAAAACACTTAAAGATGCTACGAATGAAGCAATTAGAGACTGGATCAACAATCCTGTAGACACACATTACATTATTGGTAGTGTAGTTGGACCTCATCCTTATCCAGATATGGTAGCAAGATTTCAATCGGTGGTTTCAGAAGAAATACAAGATCAGCTCAAAGAACATGAAGGAAGGTCAAATCCAGATCATGTTGTAGCTTGTGTAGGTGGTGGTAGTAATGCTGCTGGTGCTTATTATCATTTCTTAGATAATGAAGATGTAAACCTTATTGCTGTTGAGGCAGCTGGATTAGGAGTAGATTCTGGAGAAAGTGCTGCAACCTCGGTTTTAGGTCATGAAGGAATTATACATGGTAGTAAAACACTACTCATGCAAACCAATGACGGACAAATAACAGAACCATACTCTATTTCGGCTGGTTTAGACTATCCTGGAGTTGGACCAATGCATGCTCATTTATATAAATCTGGAAGAGCAGAGTTTATTTCTATAACTGACGATGACGCCATGAAAGCTGGTCTAGAACTATGTAAATTAGAAGGTATTATTCCAGCCATTGAAAGTTCACATGCCTTAGCAGTTTTTGAAAAACGTAAATTTAAACCAGACGAAATTGTTGTATTATGTCTTTCAGGGCGTGGTGATAAAGATCTGGCAACTTATATTAAACATTTTCAACTGTAAATGCGTACCCTTCTAGCTTTCATATTAGGATTACTCATAATATCCTGTTCTAAAAAAACAGAAGAAGTGATTACTATTGATGTTAGTAACGATATAGTAATTCCTAAGCACTATGTGGTTTCAAAAACTTCTGAAGCTATAATAATTGATGGAGAAGCTTCTGAAGAAAGTTGGAACAATGCAACCTTTACAGATAAATTTATAGACATTGAAGGAGTGAAAACCCCAAAATATGACACGCAATTAAAAATGCTTTGGGACGATACATTTCTTTATGTCTATACAGAAATGAGAGAACCGCACATTTGGGGAACTTTAAAGCAACGGGACACTGTTATTTTCTATAATAATGATTTTGAGATATTCTTGGATCCTTCAGGAACAACTCATGGGTATGGAGAAATAGAAATTAACGCCTTAAATACTGTTTGGGATCTTTATCTAGACAAGCCATATCGTGTTGGTGGTAAAGCAAATTTTGAATGGAATTTAGATAATTTAAAGACAGCTGTTCAAATTCATGGTACATTGAATAATTCCTCAGACATTGATTCACATTGGACAATTGAAATGGCAATTCCGCTAAAACCCCTAATCAGTTTAAAGAATAACCCAAAGACACTTCCAAAAGAAGGAGAACAATGGCGCATTAATTTCTCTCGAGTACAATGGGATCATGATCTTACTAATGGAAAATATTCCAGAAAAAAAGAGAATAATAAATTTTCACCTGAATATAATTGGGTATGGAGCAACCAAAAAGTGATCAATATGCATGAGCCAGAAAAATGGGGCTTTTTACAGTTTACTGAAAATTCATCCTCAGAAAATGTAAAGTTTATTGAGGACAAAGAAATAGAGATAAAACAAGTTGCTTATGCTTTATTCAGACATACCAAATATGGTGATCTAAAGTATCTATTAGATGAAACAGAAGGAGCTTTTAAAGCTATTGAAGTTACTTATGCTGAAAATGAAACCATTTCATCAAAATTCAATAAAACAAGTTTTGGTTTCGAGATCATTATCACAAGTCCGATCACAAACCACAAATTTATAATCAACGAAGAAGGCAGACTTAAACAGATATGAAAAAATTAATACTAATCTCGGTAATCTCAGCTTTTATTAGCTGTAAAGAAGAACCATCTTTAAAGGAAGTCTCAACTTCAGAGGAGGTAAAAAAAGAACAATTCACTTTTGCTACTTGGACAAATGCTGATGGAGAATTTGATGCAGTAAAATGGGAAGCAAGATTAGCGAGTTACGACTCTATTGGAATTTCAGAAGTACTAGTTGGTGGTGGTCCAGAATTCCTTTCGCAATTGGTACCATTAGCTAATGAAAAAGGAATAAAAGTTCATGCTTGGATGTGGACTTTAAATAGACCTGGTGATACAATAGCTAATAAACACCCAGAATGGTATGCTGTAAATAGAGCAGGAAAAAACTCATTGGAATATCGCGCTTATGTTGACTACTATCAATGGTTGTCTCCATTTCACCCAGAAGCGCGCGAGCATGTGAAGAATAACGTTAGAAAGCTAACCAAAGTTGAAGGGCTAGCATCTATTCATCTTGATTATGTACGCTACGTAGACGTAATTCTTGGGGCTGATTTACAACCTAAATATAATCTGGTTCAAACTACTGAAATGCCTGAGTACGATTATGGGTATCATCCTATTGCACGAGAAGGTTTTAAAGAAATCTTTGGGAGAGATCCTTTAGATATGGATCATCCTGAATTAAGTACCGAATGGAGACAATACAGACTTAATGCGGTAAGCTCGTTGGTAAACGAATTAGTAGATATTGCGCATGAAAGCGGGCATAAAATGACAGCAGCTGTTTTTCCTTTTCCGGAAATGTCACGTCAAATGGTACGTCAACCTTGGGACGATTTTAATCTTGATGCTGCGTATCCGATGCTGTATAACAACTTTTATAGAGAGAATATTAACTGGATTGGGTTTGCTACTGCACAGGGAGTAAGAGATGTAGACTTTCCTATACATTCAGGAATATTTGATCCTGCTGTTAAAGACCCTAAAGATTTAGAAAAAGCCATTCGCCTTTCAAAAGAAAATGGAGCTAAAGGCATTTCAATTTTTACGGCAAACAGTTTAACTAAAGAACAAAAAGAAGTTTTTATAAAACTAAGAGAAGAATTTGATAATGAATAGAATTAATCAAAAACTACAAGAAGATAAGAAGTTACTCTCCATATATTTTACTGCTGGATATCCAGAGGTAAATGATACTGTATCTATCATTGAAGATTTGGAGAAGAGTGGTGTAGATATGATAGAAATAGGTTTACCTTTTAGTGATCCATTGGCAGATGGACCAACTATACAAGCAAGCTCTACCCAAGCACTTAAAAATGGTATGACCACTAGCCTATTATTTGAGCAACTTGAAAATATTAGAGCAACTGTTTCTATTCCATTATTGATCATGGGTTATTTCAATCCTATTTTACAGTATGGAGTTGAAGCATTTTGCAAGAAGTGTCAGAAAATAGGTATTGATGGATTGATAATTCCAGATCTTCCTGTTGATGTTTATCATGAAGAATATCAGGAAACTTTTGAAAAATATGGTTTAATTAATGTGTTCTTAATTACTCCTCAAACAAGTAATGAGCGCATCAACTATATTGATTCAATCTCAAACGGATTCATCTATATGGTAAGTAGTGCAAGTACAACAGGAGCAAAAACTGGTTTTGGTGAAGAACAAACTAATTATTTTGAACGTATTGGATCAATGAACCTCAACAACCCTCAAATTGTTGGTTTTGGAATTAGCAATAATGACACCTTTACCCAAGCTACAAAACATGCTAAAGGCGCAATTATTGGCAGCGCATTTATAAAGCATTTAAATGTTCATGGAGCTAATAAAATTGGTGAGTTCACTAATAGTATAGTCACTTGATCTTGTGCGAAAAAACAACTAACTTCGTTTAACGTCGTATATAACTCATTAAAACGACATCATATACATTAGTTAGGCAAAATGGACAAAAATGAATATTAAACTTTTACTCATAGCAGGAATTTGCATTCTCACAACAGCATGCCAAAATCAAAAGAATGATTCTCATGCTAGTTTTGAAAGCAAGAAATCAGAGAATCAATTTGGCTTACCTGATAGCTTGTCAACAAGAAGGATTTCTTTCGTTCTTGACCTAAAAAAATCCGTTGCTGAAAGTACTTGGTCTGACTTTGGGACAAAGAATAACGAAGGAACTTTAATTTACTTCCATGCAGATTGGTCTGAAATGTTCTTCCCAGATTCGGTAGTTGTTAATAAGTTACACAAATCAAAAAAACACAGTGACCATTATTGGCTAACAAAAAGGACAGATAGTATTCCTTATCATATGGAAGTAATGATTAGTTTCAATGAAGAAGATTCTTTAGAATTCTTCTTTAAGAATCCTGTAGAGCAATATTCTTCTGTGGAAGAAATTGGAAAACACATCCCTGTTGAAAGCACAGAAATGTGGGCAACCATGGTTGTTCATGAAATGTTTCATCATTTTCAGTATAACAATTCGAAATACGTAAAATATGCGGAAACAGTAATTGGAGTATTACCTTTCGACTCCAGAAATTTAGTCGCCCTTTGTCAGGAAGACAAACAGTTCTTGTCCATGATTCGAAATGAGAATGACATTTTAATGACTGCGCTTGCTGAAGAAGATAAAGTCGCATGTGACTCATTGGTGTCAGCCTATTTAAAAACACGAAATAAAAGGATTACTAAATACAATAAAGAACACCCACATTTGGAACAGGTAGAAAACTATTACGTTATACAAGAAGGATCAGCCAGATATATTGAATATAAAAGTATGTTTGTTCTTAAAAGCTATTTTAACAAGCCAGATGCGCCAGTAATTCTTAATGATCCAAAATTTATTAATTATAAAGAATTTGAAGAAATAGACTTGAACAATGATGCTTTTAACTACCTCGTATATGCTGGCTCAACTGATTATCATTATACAATTGGTTTCAACATAATGCGTCTATTAGATAAGCTACAGTTTGAGTACAAAAAAAACTTGTTAGATCAACCAGAAAAAGGGCTACACGAATATCTAGAGGATTATATAAATACTTTGCCTAACAAGACCTAAAATGTATTGAAACGCAGTTTAGCCAAACCGTTAAATGAAACTCCTTTCCCAAATTTCTATATCTTTAGATATGACTTTTCGTAATCTATTTCTATTCCTTTTCCTAACTACCTGTTTGGCTTGTCAAAAAAAGGTTGATTTTAATGCAACCATTGCTATACCAACAACTGGAAATAGTTGGACAATTAACGATGTTTTTCGTTCTACAGAAATTATTTCAAAAGATGGAATAACACAATGGGATGATTCTAATGATATAATTCGCACTTATTTTCATGTTGATGAACCCTTAGACATTCCCTTTGGGATAAAAGCTAAGGTAAAAAGTGGTGATTCTAAACTTAAGATCACTTTTGGTGAAACTTCAAAAAACATAACACTTAACAACACATCACTTGATACGATTTTTATTGATACATACAAAGCCTTAAGTAAGGGTTATCATTACATTGATATTCAAGGTGTTTCTAAAACAGATGTTACGTTTGCAACAGTTCCTGAATTACTTTTAGACGTAAAAGTTGACTCAATAGTTAAATATGTTAAAGACGATTTTTATTTTGGACGTCGTGGTCCTTCAACCCATTTAGTATTTGAAACGCCAACAGATGATATTGAGTGGATGTACAGTGAAATTGAAATTGACGAAGGTCAAGATGTTCAAGGTTGCTATTTTGTGGCTAATGGTTTTGGAGAAGGTTACTTTGGTATTCAGGTAAACTCAGCTACAGAACGTCGAGTTCTATTTTCAATTTGGAGTCCTTACAAAACTGATGACCCAAATAGCATTCCAGAAGAATACAAAATTAAACTCTTAAAAAAAGGTGATGGCGTAACTACTGGAGAATTTGGTAATGAAGGCTCTGGAGGACAAAGCTTCAAGGTATTTCACTGGAAAAGTGAAGTACGTTATAAATTTCTCACTCATATAAAACCATATGATGAGAACAATACTGACTATACCGCTTACTTTTTCGACCCTGAAAGTGATCAATGGCATCTTATAGCCAGTTTTAGAAGACCAAAAACATCAACCTACCTAACACGACCATATTCTTTTTTGGAAAACTTTATACCAAATACAGGAGCACTTAATCGTCACGGAAATTTTTACAATCAGTGGATGCGAGACTCTAAAGGTAATTGGCATGAAATAACTCAAGCTAGATTCTCAGCTGATGCTACAGCAAGAAAAGATGCCAGATTAGACTATTCTGGAGGATCATTAGATAATGGTTTCTTTTTACGAAACTGCGGTTTTACAAATCACAATACAGCCATTGACACCGTTTTTAAAAGGAGCTCTAGCAAAATACCGCCAAGCATAGACTTTTCATCTCTAGAATAGATTTTTGTTAATAATTAATTAAAGTCGTAAATGCCGTAATCTTCATCAAAAAAAATGGCGTAGGTATTATATAACATTAATACTTACATAACTATGAAAACAAATCTTACTGCCATTATCTTTGGTATCGCAATTGTTACGGCTTCCATTGTTCTTGGAAACGCTTTTATGAACCGAAACAAAACCCAAGGAACAGTTTCAGTAACTGGATTGGGTCAATCAAACTTTACTTCTGATCTAATTGTCTGGAACGCTTCCTATTCACAAACCAATCAAGATCTTAAAACTGCCTATGCTGATTTACAAAAGAACAAAGAAGCTATTCAAAGTTATCTTGTATCAAAAGGAATATCAAAAGAGAACATTGTATTTAGTGCTGTAAATACGCAAAAGAACTCTAAGAGTATTTATTCCGATTCAGGAAAATTCTTAGGAAGCGAATTTACAGGATACACTTTAAATCAATCGGTTGAAATTGATTCTAAGGAAGTAGAAAAAGTAGAACGCATTTCTCGAGAGATTACCGAGCTTTTGAATCAAGGCATTCAACTATATTCTTCTGCTCCAAGGTATTATTATACAAAGTTAGATGAATTAAAAATTGAAATGATATCACAGGCCACAGAAAATGCAAGATTAAGAGCAGAAAAGATTGCAACCAATTCAAAATCTTCTCTTGATGAGTTAATTGTTGCAAAAATGGGAATATTCCAAATTACCGGTCAAAACTCTAACGAAGATTATTCTTGGGGAGGTGCATATAATACAACATCAAAAGAAAAGACAGCATCAATAACAATGAAACTAACCTATCGTGTTAAATAACAAGTTTCAATTAGTTTCATTAAATTTGAGAAGCGCACATTAATTAACCAACCAATTCATTTTCATGAAAAGAGTATTTTTCACTTTTGTTGCTTATTTCCTATTACTAAATAGTTATTCACAAGGTAAAGTTCTGAAAAGTCAATCCATGGCAAGTAACCTATTAAATACCGATGTTAAATATTCGGTTTACTTACCTCCCAACTTTGAAAGCTCTGATAAAAGTTATCCTGTAGTGTACTTACTAAATGGTTTTACCGGAGATGAAACCGACTGGACAAGGGTAGGATTGGTTCAAGCTACTACTGATGAACTTATAAGAGGAAAGAAAATTACACCTATGGTTATTATCATGCCAGATGGCGATGATCGTCTATACATGAACAAAGCAGATCGTTCATACCCCTACGAAGACATGATTATAAAAGAGCTCATGCCTTATGTTGAGGAGAAATATCGTATTAAAAGTGAAAAGAAATACCGAAGTACTAGTGGATTGTCGATGGGTGGCGCGGGTAGTTTGAGACTTGCTCTTAAACATCATGAGCTTTTTGGAGCATGTGCTGCTTTTAGTTCTGCTATTGTAACAGACGCTGAAATTAAGCAAATACCTCAGGGAAATTTTGATAATTACTTTGCTCGTATCGATCCAGAATTGGTTGGTAAGGAAGGTGAAGATCGATTAACCGATTCTTACAATGATTCTAGCATATTACACCTTATAAATAATAAAGATCCCGAACTTCTTAAAACAGTAAACATTTACTTTGATTGCGGTGATGATGATTTTTTAGCCATTGGTAATTCACAATTACATATCGATCTTTTAAAGAAAAGTATTCCGCACGAGTATCGCGTTCGTGATGGTGGACACACCTGGAATTTTTGGGTAGATTCTTTGCCTGAAGGTCTCATTTTTATAAGTAACAGCATGCGTGATTAAAAAATTGGAGCTGTTATAAATTCATTATCTTTAGTGTTCTTCTAAACCAACCAACACTTAAATGAAAAATTTATATCTAGCTATTGCCTGCCTAATTATATTAGTTTCTTGCCAAGAAACTCAAACAAACACAACTTACCAATCAAGAGAATATAGTGTTTATATGCGTGGGAAATTAGCTGGCACTCATACTAGTTTACGCGACGAAAACAATGAATATTTATACACTTTTAATTTTAACGATAGAGGTCGTGGTCCTGAGATAGAAGAAAAAATTGTTCTTAACTATCAAGGTAACATTCAATTGCTTGAAATATCAGGTGTCAATTATTTAAAGGACACCATTTCAGAAATTTTTAAAATAGAAAATAACGAAGCCTCTTGGGAAAGTACTTCGGAAAAAGGAGGTAAATCTCATATTGAACACACGTTTTATTCAAGTATTAATGGAACATTAGGAGATACCGAGTTATTGGTTAGAAAACTATTAACTTCACCTGACCACAGTGTAAATCTATACCCAAGCGGAACAGTTAAAATAGCCAACATAGATGAACTAACTATTGGAGATCATAATCTAAGGTTACTAGAAATAACTGGCTTCAGTTTCACACCAAATTATGTTTGGGTTGATAATGAAGATCGTGTTTTTGCTTCTGTGTCTTCATGGTTAACAATAATAGAAGAAAAGAATAATGCGCTCACTGAAGAATTATTAGACATTCAAACCAAAAAAGAAAATGTATTCTTTAAAAATCTAGCAGAAAATCTCACCGAAATACCAGATGGCAAAGTTGCAATTACTAATGTAAATGTATTCGATTCAAATTCTGGAGAACTTATTGAAGGTCAAACTGTCTTAATTAACGGAAATAAAATTGAATCTGTGTCTACCTCAACTGTTGGTTTTCCAGAATCAGCAAAAGTAATAGATGGAACAAACAAAACATTATTACCTGGTTTATTTGACAACCATGTACATATTGGTCGATCAGATGGATTAATGCATCTAGCCGCTGGAGTAACTTCGGTTAGAGATATGGCAAATTCTCGTGAACTTATTGAAATGAAAAAAGAGTTTGATGAAAACACTGTGATTGGTCCGCGTGTAGTGACCATGGCTGGATTTATTGATCAAAAAGGTCCCTTTGCTGGTCCAGGGTTAACTATTTCAAATGTTGAAGAAGGTATTAAAGCTATTGAAGATTATGCCAATGACGGATACCATCAAATAAAACTATACAGCTCCATAGATCCTTCTTGGGTAAAACCTATGGCTGAAAAAGCGCATGAACTAGGTTTGAAATTAAGCGGTCATATTCCCGCGCATATGTTGGCAGAACAAGCCATTAAAGATGGTTATGATGAAATTCAACACGTGAATATGGTAGTTTTAAATTTCTTGTCGGACACTATAGATTCACGCACTCCAAAACGCTTTTCAGAAGTTGCAGCACATGCTTATAAATTAGATTTAAAAGGAGAACAATTCCAGAATTTTGTAAATCTCTTAAAAGAAAAAGATATTGAGCTAGATCCAACTGTTTCAATTTTCGAAGGAATGTTTACTACTAAATCAGACGAACCTGATCCGCAATTTGCAATGATCTTGGATAGACTTCCTATTCAAGTTCAGCGCGGTTTTTACGGTGTTGGGTTACCTATTCCAGATGGTGAAGCAGAAAACTACAAAGCTTCTTTTCAAAAGCTTTTAGACATTGTAAAAGAGTTACATGACCAAGGTATAACTATACTTCCAGGTACTGATGCTATGGTTGGATTTGGTCTACATACTGAACTTGAAAATTATGTGCGAGCAGGAATTTCTGAAAGTGATGTACTAAAACTTGCAACCATTACTTCAGCAAAAACAACTTGGGTTGATGATAAATTAGGTTCAATTGAGGCAGGAAAATTAGCCGACTTAATTTTGATTGATGGAAATCCGTTAAATAATATAAGTGATATCCGTCGCGTAGAACTAACGATTAAAGACGGAAAAATATTTAATCCGAAAGCTTTATATGAAGCTATTGGTGTAAAACATTTTAAATAAAAGATGTAACGATTTCGGCATTCATCATACCGATTAATATAATCAATCAAAAAATGAAATTACTAATCAAACCATTAGTGGTTATTTTGTTAATATCCGGACAGAGCTGTAAAGAAACTCCCGTCGAAAACGTTCAACAAAAAGAAGACCAAGTTCACGGTCGTTTGGAAGTTTCTCAAGACAATGAAAAACAATCTGAACTGTACCATCTTTTAAAAGAAAAAGATAGCATCATGTTTGAGCTATCATACAATCAACTAGATACAAGTATTTTAGATGAATTGGCTACTGATGATATTGAGTTCTATCACGATCAAGGTGGAGCAACATACACTAAAGAAGACTTTATAAATGGTATGAAAGGTCTTGGAACATTAAGTTACAAAGCCAGACGTGAGCTTATCCCTAATTCTACCAAAGTATTCCCAATGTACAAAAACGGTGAACTTTATGCTGCCTTACTAAAGGGAGAACATTCATTTTATGCTAAAGAACCAAACGACAAGCCGGAATATTTAACAAGTACAGCTAAATACACCACGCTTTGGATTTTGATAGAAGGTGAATGGAAAATGAGTAGAATATATAGTTACGATCATCAAGCACCTAACTAAAACCATGTTTACCATGAATTTTGTATCTTCTAGATTCATTTATGGCAAACAAAACCAAATTTTTAACCATCACTCTGTGGGTTGCCAGAATTCTTGGTACATTATCAATTGCTATCTTATTTATAGCAATGTATGGTGGCATTGGCGGATTTAATGACAGCAAGGAACTATTTATCTTCTTTTGTTTTCCAGTTTTGGTACAATTAGGTTTACTTCTAGCATTTAAGTGGAAAGGATTTGGTGGATTTCTCTCTGTTTTAGGAATGATTGGGTTGCATATTTTTCGAAATGATCTAATTGAAAGTCCAATTATGAATGCTTTTGCAATTCCAGGGCTTCTTTATATTATTTATGCAGTTTGGTCGAAAAGCTAAAAGAATTCACGGTACTGCATTACTCTAAAATCAAACGTGTTAAAGTTTGGATTATTTACTTTTAACTGTTTATATAATGGTAATCTACTTATAGAGATATTAGCTGCTCCAGAGCCTGAGGTTAAAGACACTGTTTTTATCACTCTATTATCCAGTTGGAAGTTATGAATCCTTGGCACTTTGTCATTTACAAGTTCTAGCTTTAATCCATACTCTTTGATATGCTTTCTGAAGAAATATTCTGGACTATTTTTACTATTGCCTCCAGTAAATAATAAAGTATGGATACTTGGATATTTTTTGATGTATGAAATTACATCTCGCAGTTTAATGTTTTTCATACCAAGATCTGAAGCATCAATCTTTTCACGTTCCGCGCTATGAACAATATCACAAACACCAATTTTACGCTTGATTAAAAAATCTTTTCGTTGTTTTACTGCTTCTTCAGAGTTATCAAAAAGTAAATTAAGATCATGGATTTTATCAATCTTCAACCATAGAGAATTATAATAACTACCATAGCAAAAGTCTACATCCTTTTCCAATAATTCACCAGTACTAAAGCGTGGAGGAGGTAAGGTTCCAACAATCAATTTTTCTGTATCACGCTGAATAAAAGGAGGATATGGATGCTTATGTAAAAACATGTATTTTGAAATAGGCTCTAAAAATAGTATTTTTAAAGAACTAACTTTTAAATAGTTACTATGGGAAAAGGCGACAAAAAAACAAAACGTGGTAAAATAACTAACAAGACTTTTGGAGCTAGAAGACGACGCAAAAAAAAGAAAGCTTATGTAGCCGCTGAAGTTTCAAAACCAAAGGCAAAACCTAAAACAGCTACTAAGGCTACAGGAACTAAAAAAGCTGCGGCAAAACCAAAAGCAACGAAAGCTAAAACCACAAAAAAAGCAGAAACAAAAAAAGATGATAAAGAATAAGCGAGATACCCTCTCGCTTTTTTTATCTTACAAATACTAAGTCAGTATCCGTAGACATTTCCTCGCTAAAACCATAACCTTCATAATTAAATCCTTTTAAATCCTCCAAGGTGTTCGCATTTGTATCTATAATATATCTGGTCATATAACCTCTAGCTAGTTTTGCAAAGGTCATAATAGTTTTATACTGCCCGTTTTTAAAATCCTTAAAACTAGCAGTTATAACAGGAACTTTTAAAGCCTTCGTATCTATTGCTTTAAAGTATTCATTACTTGCAAGATTTAAGAAAAGCTCACCATCTTCAAGTTCGTTATTAAGCTCTTCAGTTACCTTTTTTCTCCAGAATTCATAAAGGTTCTTATTCTTTCCAACAGGAAATTTAGTTCCCATTTCCAATCGATAGGGCTGCATCAAATCCATTGGCTTTAGCAAACCATACAACCCAGAAATAATTCTAACAGTATCTTGTAGTTTATCTAATTTATCTTTTGAAATAGTATACGCATCAAGCCCTCTATAAACATCTCCACTAAAAGCATATGCAGCTTGTCTCGCATTATCTGAAGTAAAAGGAAGGCTCCACTCTTGATTACGCTCATAATTCAGTTGCCCAAGAGCATCTGATATTTTCATAAGCTTTGATAAACTTCTTGCTGACTTTTTCTTAAGCAATTTATTAAGCCTTTCAGCCTCTTTTAAAAAGCATCCTTCTGTAGTGCGTGTAGTTGGCAATTCACTTTCAAAATTTAAAGACTTAGCTGGAGATAATACTAATTTCATGAATCAATTATTTGATATCAAATTTAAGTTGAAGTAGCTCAAAATAAAAGCCAAAAAAGAAGTAATTTCAAATACTCCTATAGATTATCCTGATGCTTTGCGTAGCTACGCCATTTTTCAATGCAAGATTGAATATCATCTGGAAGTTCAGTAGTAAAACTCATCCATTCACCAGAAGTTGGATGCTCAAAACCTAGCGTTTTTGCATGAAGTGCTTGACGTGGTAATGCCTTAAAGCAATTCTCTACAAATTGCTTGTATTTAGTAAAAGTAGTTCCTTTCAAAATACGCTCACCTCCATAGCGCTCATCATTAAACAGCGTATGACCAATATGTTTCATATGCACACGTATCTGATGCGTACGCCCTGTTTCTAGTTTACAAGAAACCATGGTAATATAACCAAATCGTTCAATAACCTTATAATGCGTTACTGCTGGTTTTCCTTTATGAGCTTCATCATCAAGAAAAACAGTATTCTGCAATCTGTTTTTAGGGTGACGACCTATATTACCTTCAATAGTTCCTTCGTCTTCTTCAACATTCCCCCAAACCAAAGCAACATATTCCCGTTCACTTGTTTTCTCTGCAAACTGGTTAGACAAGTGATTCATCGCATTTTCAGTTTTTGCTACTACCAAAAGGCCTGAAGTATCTTTATCTATACGATGAACTAAACCTGGTCTGTCACTAGAATTTTTTGGTAAATTCTCAAAATGAAAAGTCAATGCATTAATAAGTGTACCAGAATAGTTTCCATGTCCAGGATGCACCACCATACCTGCTGGTTTATTCACTACTAACAACTCATCATCTTCGTAAACAATATCTAACGGAATATCTTCAGGAACCAATAAATACTCATAAGGTGGATGCGCAAATTTTACCTTTATTTCGTCTAAAGGTTTTACTTTATAACTCGCCTTAACCGGTACATCATTTACAAAGATGCTCCCTTCCTTTGCAGCAGTCTGAATTTTGTTTCTTGTTGCATTCTCAACAAAATTCATCAGGTATTTATCTATACGCAAAGGTTGCTGTCCTTTTTCAACAGTAAAGGAATAATGTTCGTATAATTCAGGGTTTTCTTCTGGTAAGATATTAGGTTCTTCCATTACTTAACGATTCCCATTACCTAAAACCAAATCGATCTTAGATTTTTTAGCTAACAATGTTCCTGGAGTTATTATCTCTCCGTTATGTCGAAGTTCAATTACTTCATCTTTACCTATATCATTAACGTAAGAGATATTACCAACTTCAAACTCTAAAGCTTCTAAAGTTGGCTTTGCTTGTCTAAACGTTCTTCTAATAACATTTGGAACACCAACTTTTCTATAGCCTGAAGGATTAAGTGTTAAGTAAATTTTTCTATTCTCTTTTACCAATGATCCTGCTTCTGGTTGCTGCTCAATCACAGAGAATTTAGGGTAATTTGGGTTGTAATTTGCTGAGTCTTGAACTACCATTTGCAAATTATTATCATCAATCTCCATTTGCACAACCTCTAAGGTCTTTCCCTTTAGTTCTGGAACCTCTACAAAGTCGCCATGATTAGTTGTATACTTTAAGTATCTTAATGTAAAGAAACCCAATACCAACGTAACAGCAATCGCCAACCCTAATTGTTTTAGAAATTCTTTACTAGTTAGAAATTTTACCAGACTCATAGATTTTTAATATTTAGCAAATATAGTTCTTCAAATTATATGGAACTAACTTTCGTAACATATACGTTATATTCAAACAAAAAGGTTTCTCTTTACATGAATAAATAATATTTTTACAAAACGATGAACCCTTTTCAATTATTGAGCCGTAAATAAAATATATGTCACAAAAGAAGAATATTGCAATTATCATGGGAGGTTATTCTAGCGAATATGAAATCTCTCTAAAAAGTGGAAACGTGGTTCATGAAGTGCTAGATCGCGAAAAATACAACTCCTATCGTGTTCATATTTTTCAAGATAAATGGGTATATGTAGATGAAAATGATAAGGAATTTCAAATTGATAAAAATGATTTTTCAGTAACTATAGATAGCCAAAAAATAAACTTCGAATGTGTATTTAATGCTATTCATGGTTCTCCTGGAGAAGACGGATTTATGCAAGGCTATTTTGCATTGTTGAATATCCCTCATACTAGTTGTGGCATGTATCAAGCTTCTTTGACATTTAATAAACGGGACTGTTTAAGTGTGCTGAAACCTTACGGAATCAAAACAGCAGAATCATACTACCTAAACTTGGGAGATGCAATCGATGAAGATGCAATCATCAATAAAGTTGGACTCCCTTGTTTTGTAAAAGCTAACAAAGCAGGAAGTAGTTTTGGAATATCAAAAGTTTATAAAAGTGAAGATCTTAAAGCTGCTATTGACCATGCTTTTGAGGAAGATGATGAAATTATTATTGAAGCATTTCTTGATGGAACAGAAGTATCAGTTGGAGTTATAAGCTATAAAGGAGATGTTATCGTTTTACCGATTACAGAAATAGTTAGTGAGAATGACTTCTTTGACTATAAAGCTAAATATCTTGGCGAATCACAAGAAATCACTCCTGCTAGAATCTCTGAAGAGATGGAAAAAAAAGTTAGAAAGGTTTCTAAGCAAGTGTATCAAATTCTAAAAATGGAAGGATTCTCTCGTAGCGAATATATCTTTAAAGATGGAGAACCTCATCTTCTGGAAGTAAATACTGTTCCAGGGTTAACCAAAGAAAGTATCTTACCACAACAAGCTGAAGCTGCTGGAATAAGTTTAAGTGAGTTGTTTGGAAATGCCATAGAGGAAGCTTTAAAATAAAAGTCCTATTTTTATAATATGAAGCGAGCTGTATTTCCAGGTTCTTTTGATCCTATTACTCTTGGACATGTAGATATCATTAATAGAGCACTACCTTTATTTGATGAAATAGTGGTAGCCATAGGTGTTAATGCAGGAAAAAAATATATGTTCTCATTAGAAGATCGAAAGAAATTTATTGAAGATGCTTTTGCCGATAAACCAAAGATAAAGGTCATGACCTATGAAGGGTTAACCGTTGATTTCTGCAAAAATAATGATATCGAGTTTATTCTTCGTGGTTTACGAAATCCAGCTGATTTTGAATTTGAAAAAGCCATTGCGCAAACCAATCGTAAGCTTTCTGGCATAGAAACCGTCTTTCTATTAACTAGTGCAGAAACTTCATTTATTAGCTCTAGTATAGTTAGAGACATTATTAGAAATAATGGTGATATCTCAAAGTTAGTTCCAGACAGTGTAAATATCTAAGTCTATGTATTTAAAAATGACCAGCCTTCCAGTAGAAGATCCTATTAAAGCTTTTAAGTTTTATACTGAAATAGTAGGGTTAAAAGAACATACTTATATGCCAGAAATGCAATTAGCAATTGTTACTTCTGAAGATTGCAAAACTACCCTGTTACTCGAGCCAAAAGGTGATGGTTATTACGACGCTTTTCAAAAAAAGGTATTTGCAGAAGGATATCCAATTATCATTTTAGGTTCAGATGATGTTAAAACTGACTATGAACGTCTAAAATCCTTAGGCGTTAAGTTCAAACAAGAACCAACGAAAACAGATTGGGGAACAGTGGCTACCTTTGAAGACACATGTGGTAATTACATTCAAATACATCAAGATTAAGGTAACAATATATTAGTTTGATCGTCGACTAAATATCAATCAAACTAATCAATCATGCGAACATTAAAACTGTGTTTTGTTTTAGTGACACTTATTATGTCATGTAAAAACAAAACATCAATCACTCTTGAAAATGGTCTACTCATAAATAATGCAACCATTTTAACTCCTGACGAAAATGGATACTCCTCATTTAAAGGTAACATTATCATCGACAATGATAAGATTGTTAAGGTTACTAAAGATGAGTACATTATTAATGGAGACTTCCATACTATAAGCGGGAAAGGAAAATACATTATTCCAGGTTTAATAGATAGCCATGTCCATCTTGCAAGTATTGCAGGAATGGGATGGAGACACAAAAAGAAATATCCAGATTTAGCTAAGGCTTATTACAACCAGCTTCCTAAAAGTTATCTCTATTTTGGGTATACAACCTTGATAGATGTAAACAATTACAATCCTAATGTTATTAATGGTATTTTAAGAAAAACAGTTCGTCCAGATATCTATACTTGCGGTGACCAAATAGTAGTTGCTCATGACTTAATGATGAATGAAACTCCAGCTGAAGATAGATTTATTGAGCATCCTCATTTTTTACATGACAAATACAATGAAAATGTTGAGATACCAACTGATATTGATCTTAGCAAACACACGCCAAAAACTCTTGTTTCCCGAATTGTTGATGAAAATGAAGGAATTTGTGTTAAAACGCTCTACGAAGATGGTTTTGGAGGTACCGAAGAGTTAACTTGGGAGCTACCTAGTAAAGAAATTATCATAGAGATTGTTGCTGAAGCTCATTCGCAAGGTGTTCCAGTATTACTTCATGCCAACGCCTATGAAGCCCAAAAATTTGGCTTAGAAACCGGCATTGATGTGTTTGCTCATGGTATGTGGCATTGGGGAAAACTAGCAGACTATCTCAATATTAAGGAACTCCCTGAAACGCATAAAAATTTACTCATTGAAATAGCTAATAAAAAAATTGGCTACCAACCTACTATAAGAGTAGTTGGAGGTCAAAAAGATGTTTTTAATGTTAATTTTCTTGAAAACTTAGATCTTCAACATGTTTATCCAGAGGATCAATTAAATTGGTTAAATACATTAGAAGGTAAATGGCAAGAGCAGAATATTAGAAAGTATGCTAAATCATTTTTTGATGGCTTAACAAACGAAGAGATTATGACACTATTACAAAAAGTAGTTGACAAAGTTGAAATTGCCACAAATACTTTAGCAGAGCATGATGCTAATTTAATTTTTGGAACAGATACACCTGCTGCAAATACTCATACAATGCCACCTGGTTTAAACGGCTACTTAGAGATGCAAAAATGGCAACAATCAGGAGTTAGTCTGGAACAGATTCTCTTAGCGGCAACATACAATAACGCCAAAGTATTTAATTTGGATGATAAGTACGGTTCAATAGAGGAAACCAAAGTAGCAAACTTGCTGTTGTTAGATAAAAATCCTTTAGAAACTATCGAGGCTTATAATAGCATCGAAAAAGTAATTGTTAGAGGTCAATTGTTGAATAGAGAAAATTTATCTGCCACCCATAATTAGTATAACTTAATTCTATAGTTTTAGATAAAATTTGAAACTATGAAACCTTTTAATATAAACTTTTTAGATCATGTCGCTATTTATGTTGAGGACATGGATCGAAGTATAGCTTGGTACTCAAAACATTTAGGACTTAAAAAATATCAACCAAAAGAATGGGGAGATTTCCCTGTATTTATGCTTACTGGTAAAAGTGGTTTAGCCATTTTTCCTGCGCGTTTAGAGGATGATAAAATAAATCCAGATTCCAGAAACGTGAGAATAGAACATCTTGCGTTTAATGTTTCCAATCAAGATTTTGAAAAAGCGCAAGAGTACTTTAGGAATTCAGGAATGGCTTTTGATTTTCAAGATCATCATTATTTCCATTCTATCTATTTACGAGATCCCGATGGTCACAAGGTAGAGCTTACTACTATTGTAGTTGATGAAAAAACGTTTTACTAGATCAATCTAATTTAAAGACACCTTCAACCTGCCTTTCTAGTAGATTATCATATAACTCAAACTGAACGTTTAAAGAAATTCGCCATTTTGAGTTATTAATTTTTTCACCTTCAAGAGTTCCGTTCTCAATATGAATACTTTCTATACTAGGACAAAAACAAAACTGATTGAAGTACATTTTACTTTCACTAATATCTTCACTAGTATAGCTAAATGAGGTAAGATCTTTATCTATTTCAAAAATGATACGCTCTGCGTATTCATCATCAGCAATATCTGGATCATCATCTTTTACAAATTCATAGATAAAAACCAGATTATCTCCCTCATCTAAATTAGCTAAACAGTAGTCTTCGTCAATTTCTGTTAGTACAATTTGCGAATTGGTTTTAAACGTATAAAATTCTTCATCTGAATCTTTATCACATCCAAACAAAAACAAGGAGAAAACAATTATGAACAAAAAACGTAGTTTCATTGAGGTAGCCTTTTATGCTAAGATGTCAAAAATGTTAAATGGTTGCTCGAGAAAGTCTAAAATTCGTACTCTCCTATTCCTTTTGTAAAAGCTTCTGGATTTTCAGCTAAGTGATAACGAGGATCATCTATAGCCTCTTCAATAACCTGATGAAACTTAGGGCTTGACTTGTAAAGCAATACTTTACAATCTTCACTTAGGTGTTTTAATTTAACCTGTTTACCTTCAGCCTCGTATTTATTTACCAGATTGAATATGGCTTCAATGGCTGAATGATCACTTACCCTAGATTCTACAAAGTCAATTTCTACCTTATCAGGATCGTTTTTTACATCGAATTTTTCATTGAATGCAGAGATACTTCCAAAGAACAATGGTCCCCAAATTTCATATACTTTGGTTCCATCATCTTTCAAACGCTTTCTTGCTCTAATTCGTTTTGCATTCTCCCAAGCAAATACCAAGGCACTTACTATCACTCCAGCAAATACTGCAATAGCCAAATCAAACACTACTGTTAATCCTGAAACTAAGATTAGTACGATTACATCAGCTAAAGGAATCTTATTCATAATCCTGAAACTTGACCAAGCAAACGTACCTATTACTACCATGAACATCACTCCTACTAATGCTGCAATAGGTACTTGCTCAATTAATCCTGAAGCAAATAAAATGAACATCAATAAAGCTAGTGCAGCAACAATTCCTGATAGACGTCCTCTACCTCCTCCCTTAATATTGATAATAGACTGACCGATCATTGCACAGCCGCCCATTCCACCCAAGAAACCAGTAACAATGTTAGCTCCTCCTTGAGCCATACATTCTCTGTTGGCATTTCCTCTGGTTTCCGTTAGGTCGTCAATTAAATTCAAGGTCATTAAAGATTCAATCAAGCCAATAGCGGCTAAGATTAAGGCATAAGGGCCAATGAATTTGATCGTTTCCCATGTAAACGGAACTTTACTGAATATGTCTGCTTGAAATTGTGGAAGTCCACCTTTAAGACCTTCTCCTCCACCTTCGCGTATAAAGCTTCCAACGGTAGCAACATCAATATTCCCAAGAATTACAATAGCTGAAACCACTAAAATAGCTATCAATGCTTCTGGTAATTTTTTGGTGATTTTTGGCAATCCAAACATAATAGCCATTGTCAATCCAACTAAACCAAGCATTATCCAAAGTTCAGACCCTTGCATCCAAACCATGTCTCCATCAACATTCTTCATGAACATTCCTAATTGCGATAAGAAGATCACAATCGCTAATCCATTCACAAATCCCATCATCACTGGATGTGGAATCAAGCGCACAAATTTTCCAAGCTTAAAAACACCTGCAAACATCTGGATGATTCCCATCAAGATCACTGTAGCAAATAGGTAGTACAAACCAAGGTTTTCTCCTGCTGCTCCCATTGCATTTCCTTCGGCTACCAAACTCACCATAACCACAGCTAAAGCTCCAGTGGCACCACTAATCATTCCAGGGCGACCTCCAAAAATCGAGGTGATTAATCCAATCATGAAAGCTGCGTACAAGCCAACTAAAGGATCTACTCCAGCAACAAAAGCAAAAGCAACAGCTTCAGGAACTAATGCCAAAGCTACTGTTAAACCACTTAAAATATCATTCTTGGCGTTCGCTGCTCTCTTTCTAATAAACTCAGTCATAGTGCATAGTGTTTTGTGGCTGCAAAAATACAGCTAATATCAGCACATACAAGTTCTTATTATTATAAATTCGTTATGTTTGGAAACTTAAACGTTTGAAATGAAATACATTTATTTTCTACTAGCATCACTTTTTATTTTTTCCTGCAATAATCCAAATGAAAAACCTAATTACGATTTCAAGACTACCTTTGAAAATTCAAACGGAACTCAAACTGGAACTTACCACGAGGTTATTGATTACTGGAAAGCTTTAGCAGATAGCTTTTCCGAAATAGACATTCAAGAAGTTGGAATGACCGATTCAGGTTTTCCTTTACATCTAGTTACTTTAAATCCCGATGAAAAATTAGATTTCGATCAACTTAGAAATAATCACAGAATCATCTTAATAAACAACGGAATCCATCCAGGAGAATCCGACGGAATTGACGCGACAATGATGCTTTTCAGAGACATCGTTCAAGGTAAAGTTGAGGCTCCAGAAAAAACTGTTTTAGCAGCTATTCCTGTTTATAATATTGGTGGAGCATTAAACAGAAATACTGGTACTCGAGCTAACCAAAATGGTCCAGAAGCTTATGGTTTTAGAGGAAATGCTCAAAACTATGATTTAAACAGAGACTTCATTAAAAGTGACACCAAAAACGCTAGAGCATTTGCCAAAATTTTCCATATGGTAAGGCCTGATGTTTTTATTGATAACCATGTAAGTAATGGTGCTGACTACCAATATGTTTTAACACATTTGTTTACCCAACACAACAAACTACAAGGTGATCTTGGAAATTATATTGAAGAAACTATTCGTCCAAAACTAGAAACAAAATTGGGAGAAAAAGATTGGATTATTACACCTTATGTGAGTGCTTTTAGAAATACTCCTGAATATGGTTTTTCACAATTCATGGATTACCCAAGATATTCAACTGGTTATACTACCTTGTTTAACACTTTGGGAATGATGGTTGAAACACATATGTTGAAACCTTATAAACCTCGTGTTGAAGGAACGTATGAACTTATGAGAAGTATGATCGAAATCACCGAAGAACAACATGAAACTATGGCCTCATTACGTGAGAAATCTTGGAAAGACATTCTAGCAAAAGACACCTATACTGTTGATTGGAAAATTGACACTACAAAAAGTTCAACACTTAATTTTAAGGGTTACGAAGCTAAAAGAATACCAAGTGAAGTTACAGGTGCAATGCGATTAAAATATTATCGCGATCGCCCTTTTGAAAAGAAAACTGAGTACAAAAATCATTTTGTTTCAAGAACAGAAGTTTCAATTCCAAAGGGTTATATCGTACCTCAAGGTTGGCATAAAGTAATTGACCTTTTAAAGCTAAATCAAATTGAAATGGCGCAATTAAAAAAAGATTCTACAATTACTGTGGAGTCTTACAGAATTGAAGATTATAAAACTCGTCAAAGTGCTTACGAGGGACATTATCCACATTATGCTGTACAAGTATCTTCAAAAAGTAAGGAAGTTACCTTTAGAAAAGGTGATTTTATAATTGACACCAATCAAGAAGGAGTTCGTTACTTGTTAGAAACTCTAGAACCAACTGCTCCTGACTCTTTCTTTAACTGGAATTTCTTTGATACTATTTTACAGCAAAAAGAGCATTTTTCTGGTTATGTATTTGAAGATACCGCAAAAGAGCTTCTAGAAAATGACACACAACTAAGGGCAAAATTTGAATCCAAAAAATTAGAAGATGAATCTTTTGCTTCCAACCCTTATATGCAACTTAATTGGCTTTACAGAAACTCAAATCATTACGAGGCTGCACATATGCAGTATCCTATTTATAGATTAAACCAGAAATAAATGAAGCAAATTATATTCCTATTCACTACGTTTATATTACTTGGTTGCAATAAAAATAAAGCAGTTAGTTTGGACTTAAAGGTTGGTGTCGCATACCAATCTATTAATCCAGAATTAGGAGCTTTTATAGCTGGCGACAAAAATAATCGTCGCTTTACCAAAATTCAAGATTCTCTGTTTGTAAAAGCCATGGTTTTATCTGATTCAAAGACTACAATGGCATTTATCACTTATGATTGCATTGGAATGCTTCATCCAACTCTAGTTGAAGTTAGAAAACAAGTTTCATCTAGAATTTCAAATTCGGAATTTGATCCAGGTAATATTGTCATGACCTCGAGTCATACTCACTCTGGACCAGATGTAGTTGGAATTTGGGGACCAGATCAAATGACATCAGGCGTTGATCCTAATTATATGGAATCAGTCATTAGTAAATCGGTTAATGCTATTGAAACTGCTTGGAACAATATGCACGAAACCAACATGGTATATGCAGAAGGCGATTTTGGTGAAGATTGGGTGTTTAACATTTCTGATTCTTTAAATCTTGATCGTTCTCTTACTACACTTCAATTTCTTGACAAAAAAGGAAAGTCAATTGCAACATTAAATAATTTTGCTTGCCACCCAACTATTTTGGATGGCCGTTCTAATGTGGTTTCTTCGGACTACATTTCTTCAATGTATACTTATCTCGATAAAAATCTTGGAGGAGTTAATTTTTTCTTACAAGGTGCAATCGGTGGTTGGGTACAACCTGAATATGAGCCTAAAACTCTAGAGAGTGTAAATAAAAGAGGAAAAGAATTAGGAAAGAAAATTACAGAACTATTAAAAGACCCAACCAAGTTAAGCTCAGAATCTATTAAGTTTAATAGCAGCACGTTTAATTTACCGGTTTCAAATCCAAATTTTCAACTTCTCTCAAAAATGGGAGTAATAAATCGTAAAATTACAGACAGTGTTTCTACAGAAGTTGCTTGGTTCTCAATTGGTAATGCTCAATTCGTAACTCATCCAGGAGAAACTACTCCTACTCATTCTTTAAAATCAAAAGAAATGATGACTATTCAAGGTCCAAAATTTGTAATAGGATTGGGAATGGATGCCTTAGGATATATTTTAACACCTGAATTCTATGAAGAAAATCCCAAAGTAAAACATACTGAATACTTAACGAGAATGTCAATAGACCCCAAAGCTGGAGAACTTTTAATAACTGAAATAAAATCTTTAGCTAAAAAAAATTAATTCGTAAATCTCAAACTAAAGCCTTAATATTAGCATAAGAGTTATTTAAAGCCTCCTCCATTTCAGCTTTATTTAACCAAGCAACCTTGGTAATTCCTTCTTTTTCCTGAGGTATTAATGGTCCATCGTAATTAGAGTGCATTTCAAACCAATAGGTCACCTTAATACGATGCTTTCCATTACGTTTAAAGATATGGTAGGTCATCTCTAAAGGTTTAGTGACATTTAAACCTTTAATGCCAGTTTCTTCCTCTACTTCTCGAACAGCTGTTTTATCAATGGTTTCCTTTCTTTCAGCTTTTCCTTTAGGCAAGTCCCATTTTTTATTTCGGTAAATAAATAGTACTTCACCTTTATCGTTGTAGACCTTTCCACCTCCAGCAATTACATTTGGTAATAGCATTAAAAACTTTTTAAGCAAGGTAGTTTTATCGTCTCCTATTAGTCGTACTTCCTGGATATTCTTCTTCTGTAGATCTTTAATAACCTTTCCTATGGCTACAGTATCAAGCAGATAGTTTTTGAAGTTGGTTTCTTGCTCAACTTCGGTTGTAAGTATAATGGGCTTATCGCCAACAAATATTTTGTACATCGTTAACTAAAACGCTTTTTGCTAGGTAAAAATAATATTTTTTGGTAGTCTTTTACATGATGAAAATCATTTTAGATAATGAATTTTTTATGTCAATCCAATACCTCGCAACTTAAAAAAATCATGTACTTTTGCCACTATGATTTTCAACAAAAACGTAGCCAAAAAAACCGCAGAGGTTTTGCTGCAAGTCAATGCTATTAAACTAAGCCCAAAGGAGCCATTTACTTGGGCATCTGGATGGAAGTCACCAATTTATTGCGATAACAGAATTGTGTTATCATTCCCTCCAATAAGAAACTATATTCGTGAAAAAATGGCGAAGCATATTGAGCGCCATTATGGAAGACCAGATGTAATTGCTGGTGTTGCAACTGGAGCCATAGGTATTGGAGCTCTCGTTGCTGAGTACTTAGGACTTCCTTTTGTATATGTGCGTCCTGAGCCTAAAAAACATGGTCGCCAAAACCAGATTGAAGGGTTTATTCAAAAAGGGCAAAATGTTGTGGTTGTAGAAGATCTTATCAGTACTGGAAAAAGCAGTCTAAATGCTGTAAAAGCGTTAAAAGCTGCTGAAGTAAATGTGAAGGGGATGATTGCTATTTTTTCGTATGGCTTTGATATTTCAAAGGAAAATTTTGAAAAGGAAAATGTAACATTACATACGCTAAGTAACTACGAAAACCTTCTTGAACAAGCATTAGACACAAGATACATTACCAGTAAAGAGCTGGAAACTTTGTCAGACTGGAATGCCAACCCAAGTGAATGGAACGCTAATTGATTAGAGTTACACGTTTCAAAAATTAAACAATTACACATGAATTTAGAATCACCTAGAGTTACCATAGACAAATCACCTCAAGAAGTTTTTGACTTTTTAACCAATGTTGGCAACTTCGAAAAATTAATGCCTGAGAATATCAGTAAATTTGAAGTTCTTGAAGACGATAAGTTCTTGTTTGCTCTCAAAGGAATGCCAGAAATTGTTTTAAAGAAGAAAGATGTACAAGCTCCTAACAAAATTGTTTTAGGTGCTGCTGGAGGGAAATTAGATTTCTCACTAACAGGAGATATTAATGAAACTGTTAATGGCAAAAGTGATATTAAACTAAGTTTTACCGGAGATTTCAACCCTATGATGGCTATGATGATCAAGGGACCCATAAGCAAGTTTATAGAAACATTAGCTACAAGTATACCAAACGCTATCTAATACAATAACTGTATTTCCTTTAGTTCAAATTCCTGAATAATATTATCTTCAGTAAGTATCTGGAGGTTTCCGTTAGTGTTTACACCTGCAATAAAACCCAACAGGAGTTCTCCATTTTTTTTCTTGAAAGTTGATGGCTTATTCTTTCTAAAAAGCAAGGCTTCATAAGCCCTTTTAATAAAATTCTGTTTTCCTTGTTCGAGCTTGTCAAAATAGAAACTTAGGTGTTCTATTATTTTATTAAGTAACTCTTCTGGGTTAAAAACCATTCCTGTCAAGTTGAGAATAGACGAAGCCTGAAGTAGGTTATCAAATTGAGTCTGATTCACATTAAGTCCGACTCCGACTATCGTGCCTTCAATTTCATTTTGTTTTATGACATTTTCGATTAAAATTCCGCATATTTTTTTTTGCTCTGACAAAATGTCGTTAGGCCATTTTACAGCTAATTTTGGTACCTGAAAAGACTGCAATGTCTTAATTATTGCCAATGAAGTTACCATGCTAATATAGAACTGGTCATCCACAGAGACACAACAATTCCGCTTAAACACACTAAACATGAGGTTCTTCCCTTTTTCAGATTTCCAGACAGCGCCCATTTGCCCTCTGCCCTTGGTTTGATACTTTGTAGTTACAATTGTATAATCTTCTAACGTCTTTTTTGATGCCAATTCTCGTAAATAAGAATTAGTAGAGTCAATGGCATTAAGTTTGATTATATTCATTGCAATTGATGGTTAAGAAATTATAATTTTCTTATGATTATTGAGGGTATAATGACCTAAAAAAATAATAACTTTGTACAAATTAAAACAAATTAATGACGAAAGAAAATAGTAATGCCGACCAAATAATATCGGTCATCATTAGTGGTATTGAAGATGTAAAGGGACAAAACATTAATATTTTAGATTTAAGAGAAATAGAAAATACCGTTTGCGATTATTTTATCATTTGCGAAGGGACTTCAAATACACAAGTTAACGCTATAGTTAATTCCATTCAGAAAAAAGTTAGTAAAGAAACTAAAGATAAGCCTTGGCATATCGAAGGTAGCGATAATGCAGAGTGGGTTTTAATGGATTATGTTAATATTGTGGTGCATGTTTTTCAGAAACAGACAAGAGAGTACTATGATATTGAAAGTTTATGGGGAGATGCAGTAACTACCGAAATAAAAACCAGTTATTAAAAAGAGCTAAATGGCAGACAATAAAAAACCAATAAACAAAAAACCTAAGATTAGTCCGTTTTGGATTTACGGAATCATCATCGTTGTATTCTTGGGAATTCAAATGCTTTCTGGAGGAATGGGTTCTTCTGTAGGAATGCCAACTACTCAAGGAAAGTTTTTTGAATATCTTGAAAATGGTGATGTAGAAAAGGTACTCATTATTAACCAACGTAAGGCAAAAGTTTATTTAACTAATCAAGCGGCAGATAAACCAGAGCATAAAAACTCGGTTAAACCATCTATAATTCCTCAGTTAGGGAAATCGCCAAATTACGAGTTTCAATTTGGTGATTTAGCACTGTTTGAAAACAGAGTTGAAGAGATTAAAAAGGAACACAATTTAATTACTGAAATTGATTTCGACATCGAAGAAAACTTTATGGGTGATCTTCTTTTAACGCTATTACCATTTGCTTTAATTATTGGAGTTTGGATTTTTATCATGCGTCGTATGTCATCTGGCGCTGGTGGAGGTGCTGGCGGGCAGATCTTCAACATAGGAAAATCGAAGGCAAAATTATTTGATCAAAACACCGAAGTAAAAACATCTTTTAAAGATGTAGCTGGTTTAGAAGGAGCAAAAGAAGAGATTCAGGAAATAGTTGACTTCTTAAAAAATCCTGAGAAATATACGTCACTTGGTGGTAAAATCCCGAAAGGAGCATTGTTGGTAGGGCCTCCAGGAACAGGTAAAACCTTATTAGCAAAAGCAGTTGCCGGTGAAGCTAAAGTCCCTTTCTTTTCATTGTCTGGATCAGACTTTGTGGAAATGTTTGTAGGTGTTGGTGCTTCAAGAGTACGTGACTTATTTAAACAAGCCAAAGAAAAATCTCCTTCAATTATCTTTATTGATGAGATTGATGCCATCGGTCGTGCTAGAGGAAAAGCGAACTTCTCAGGATCGAATGACGAGCGTGAAAACACTTTGAACCAGTTATTAACCGAAATGGATGGTTTTGGTACAAATACAAATGTGATTGTACTGGCAGCAACGAATAGAGCTGACGTTTTAGATAAAGCATTGATGAGAGCTGGTCGTTTTGATCGACAGATATTTGTTGACCTTCCTGATGTTAGAGAACGTAAAGAAATTTTTGAAGTACACCTAAAGCCACTGAAAAAAGGTAAGGATGTAGATACCGATTTCCTTTCAAAACAAACTCCGGGATTCTCAGGTGCAGATATTGCTAATGTATGCAACGAAGCAGCCTTAATTGCTGCAAGAAAAGGAAAGAAATCTGTTGAAAAGCAGGATTTCTTGGATGCTGTCGATAGAATTGTTGGTGGTTTAGAGAAGAAAAACAAAATTATCACTCCAGAAGAGAAAAAAGCTGTTGCTTATCATGAAGCTGGTCACGCTACTGTGAGCTGGTTATTAGAACATGCGGCTCCCTTGGTTAAGGTAACTATTGTACCGCGTGGTCGTTCGCTGGGTGCTGCTTGGTATCTTCCGGAAGAACGCTTAATTGTTCGTCCAGAGCAAATGTTAGACGAAATGTGCGCAGCTCTTGGCGGTCGCGCTGCAGAACAGGTGATTTTTGGAAAAATATCTACCGGTGCCTTAAGTGATCTTGAAAAAGTTACTAAGCAAGCTAGAGCTATGGTAACCATTTATGGCTTAAGTGATAAAGTAGGAAACCTAACATATTATGATTCTTCGGGGCAAAATGAATACGGATTCACAAAACCCTATAGTGAGCAAACAGCTGAGTTAATTGATAAAGAGATTTCAGACATTATTGAGGAACAATATCAACGTGCTTTAAAATTACTTGAAGCAAATAAAGATAAGCTTTCTTCATTGGCTGAAGTATTACTTGAAAAAGAAGTCATCTTTAAAGACAATTTAGAGAAAATCTTTGGAAAAAGACCATTTGAAAAAGTAAAAGAAGTTGAAAACGAAGACCTTTCAGAAGAAGAGTAATTAATCACAATTCGACGAACAGCTGAATGAATAATGTAAGTTTTCATATATTTGGTAAGAATTAGGACTTAACTGGTTAATAGCACAAACCCTAAATGAGCCTATTTAGAAAAATCTTCGGCCCGAAATCTAGCAGCTCTCATGAGGATCTTCCAAGTGACGAGAGAAGCAAATATATGCCTGATGTTAAGCTTCCTATTGATGAACGTTTTACTATTAATTTTAAGGCTAACGGAGGTAAATTCTTATACTGTGAAGATTTTGATGAAGTAGATCAAAACTTGAGATTTATACTTGAAGAAAACAGCTGGCAAAATGAAAGTGTTTTGTTGCTGGATGATCGTTTAGGAGAAAAATTCAAAGCTTTTAATTTAAGAGTAACAAAAAACACAAATAATTGTGCCTACTTCTTAACCACCTGTGAATATTTAATTGCTAACGATGGTTCTTTATTGATCTCATCTCATCAAATTGCTGAGAAGAAGTTAAAAGAGCTCCCAAGAAACTTTGTAATATTTGCTACTACAAGTCAGTTTGTTGAGACTATTAGTGAAGGATTAAGAGGAATAAAAGATAGAAATAGAGAAAAGATCCCAACCAATATCACTACCATAAAGCATTTCAAAACAAGTGAAGATAACGACTTTTTAAGTTATGGAAGCAGTTCAAAAAACTTATATTTGCTGCTGTTAGAAGACTTATAAATGAAGGAATTTCTTATTCGGGCTTTATCTGGTGTTTTATATGTTACCTTATTTTTATTGGCATTAAGCTCTCAGCATGCGTTAATTGCACTCTTCTATGTTTTTGGAATTATTGCTTTAGCAGAGTTTAATAAGCTTATCAAGCTGAAAGGAATTATTTCATTCATCATTTTCACAATACTGTATCTGTTTTTTGCTTACTGGCAACTAATGCTAGAAACCAACGAAGGTTTTGATGCTGCAAGACAAGTGCTACACGTGGTAACTATCTTTGTTCAATTGTTCTTAATACGTGACCTATTTACCGAAAAAACCTTGCCAACGATTATAACTAAGCGATACATAAATACAACCTTTTATTTATCGAGTACATTTGTTTTCATTATTCTTATTGCCAACTATTATGAAGAATTCAACCCTAATATATTGTTAGGTGCCTTTATTTTAGTTTGGGTAAACGATTCGTTTGCATATTTTGTTGGGAAGAATTTTGGAAAGCAAAAACTGTTTCCTAGTATTTCACCAAAAAAAACAGTTGAAGGCTTTTTAGGTGGTTTGTTGTTTGCTTGTATCAGTAGTTACTTCATTGCAAAATATACGGACACATTAGGTTCAACCGAATGGTTGATCATGGCAATTATTGTTAGTGTATTTGGTACTATCGGCGACCTCATTGAATCGAAATACAAGCGACAAGCTGGAGTGAAAGATAGTGGTGTGATCATGCCTGGACATGGCGGATTGCTAGATCGATTAGATAGTATTATTTTTGCAGCACCATTCATTTATTTGTTTTTAAGGATTTTAAAGTATGTTTCATAAAGAAGGACATAAAATTATTTTAATCACATTACTAATTGTGGTTGTTGGTATTTTTACTATTGATGAGTTTGTAACCATTAATTGGTTACGTCTGTTATTAGAGATCACCTTATTGGTCTTCCTTATACTTATCTTACAATTCTTCAGAAATCCAAAACGTCATACCAAACTTAACGACGAACAAGTAATTGCTGCTGTTGATGGCAAAGTAGTGGTAATTGAAGAGGTTTTTGAAAAAGAATATTTTAATAACAAACGCTTGCAAGTAAGCATTTTTATGTCACCAATAAATGTACATGTAACACGTTATCCTATTGGTGGTAATGTGGTTTTTAGTAAATATCATCCTGGAAAGTATCTTGTTGCATGGCATCCTAAAGCAAGTGAAGAAAACGAGCGTACTACTATTGTAGTAGAAAACAAAACCTACGGAAAAGTGTTGTATAGACAGATTGCTGGAGCATTGGCAAAACGTATAGTTAACTATGCTAAAGAAGGTGATAAAGCTACCCAAGGAGCTGATGCTGGATTTATTAAATTTGGATCAAGAGTAGATTTATTTTTACCTATAGATACCAATATAAAAGTAGCACTTAACCAAAAAGTTAGAGGTGGAGAAACGGTAATAGCCGAACTATAACATGACACCTGAAGAGTTAGACATAACATTTAAAGACGCTGTTGATCGCATAAACGCACACACCGAACCTTTCCCTGCAGATGTGCTATTAAAACTCTATGCTTATTATAAAAAGGCTACTAACGATTATGGTAGACCAAATAGTAGAAAGCCATTAATCAATGCATTCAAAACCAACGCTTTATTTCAAGCGCAAGACATCTCACAAGACGAAGCCAAACAGAAATATATCGATCTGGTAAATAATTACTTTTTATACCGTAAATAAATATCTGCAAACTATGAAAGCGCATTTCTGCTAAATTATTACCGTTATACTTTTCCTTTCAAGTTGCAAAACCGAAACCATTAGTGATGAAAAGATGGAAGTATGGAAGTCTGAAGTTAGAGCTGCTGAAAAAGCTTTTAACGATATGGCTCAAGAAGAAGGCCTAACAAAAGCTTTTGAACATTTTGCCGCCGAAGATGGTGTAATTAGAAGAAGTAAAAAAATTATAAAAGGTAAAAATGCTATTGCTGAATGGTATAAAAATGATGTTCAACCTGGAGATAATCTAACTTGGACACCCACTTTTGTAGACGTTAGCAGCTCTGGAAATATGGCTTTTACCTACGGAGATTTTGTTTTTACTTATCTTGATTCTCTTGGAAACAAAAAAGAAAATAGAGGCATCTTCCATACCGTATGGAAAATGCAAAAAGATGGTTCCTGGAAATATGCTTGGGACTAATTATTCACTTTCAAGTTTATGAGCGCAAAACAATCCTTTAATTTGTTTATAGGCTTACATTAAACTAAAAGTTCTAATTTAAACTCGCTAAACTAGCCTTTAGCGTTTCAATCTTTGCCAAAGCATCAGCTTCTTTTTTCTTTTCGTTAGCCACAACTTGTTCTGGCGCATTGTTTACAAAACGCTCGTTAGACAACTTCTTTTGTACAGACTTTAAAAAGCCCTCAGTATAGTTTAACTCCTCAGTAAGTTTTGCAATTTCTTCATCAACGTTAATAGCTCCAGACATTGGTACAAAGTACTCATTGCTCTTTACTCTAAAGGTCAACGCTCCATCTACTTTTGCTTCTGTATAATTAAGCGTTGAAATATTACCAAGCTTACTAATTACTACATCAAAGGTTGTAGATGCATTGTCGTTATTCAAAACAGAAAGCTCAATAGCATCTTTAAAAGCAATGTTCTTTTGCTTTCTAATGGTTCTAACTCCCGAAACAACCTCAGAGGCAAAATCAAACTCCTTAATAATAGTTTCATTTACTTCTTTAGCTTCTGGCCAATTAGCAACAATAAGTGCTTCTTCTGAAGTGCGCTCAGAAATATGTTGCCAAATTTCTTCGGTTAAGAAAGGCATAAAAGGATGCAAAATTTTTAAGTTATCTTCCAGAATATTAATAACTGCATCGTAGGTAACTTTATCAATTGGCTGTCCATAAGCTGGTTTTACCATTTCCAGCAACCAAGAACAGAAGTCGTTCCAGATAAGCTTATAGGTTTCCATTAATGCATCACTAATACGATACTTTCCAAAGTGGTCTTCAATAACTGCTAGTGTTTGCTGAAATTTATTCTCATACCACTCTATCGCAACTTTTGCAGATGCTGGTTGTGCATCCTCAGCTACTTCCCAACCGTTTATCAATCTAAAGGCATTCCAAATCTTGTTAGCAAAGGCTTTTCCTTGTCCACAAAGTGATTCATCAAAAGGAAGATCATTCCCAGCAGGAGAACACATGAGCATTCCAACACGAACACCATCTGCTCCATATTTTTCCATCAACTCAATTGGATCTGGTGAATTCCCTAAAGACTTACTCATTTTTCGTCCTTGCTTATCACGAACAATTCCTGTGTAATACACATTTTTAAATGGAAGTTCACCTCTATACTCGTATCCAGAAATAATCATTCGCGCTACCCAAAAGAACATGATCTCTGGTGCAGTTACTAAATCGTTGGTTGGATAATAATAGTTGATCTCTTCGTTTTCAGGATGCCTAATCCCATCAAAAACAGAAATTGGCCATAACCATGATGAGAACCACGTGTCAACCACATCAGATTCCTGACGAAGTGTATCCAAAGTAATACTTGGATTCTTTTCTTGAGCTAACACTAAAGCTTCTTCAGCTGTTTTAGCCACTACAAAATCGTTCACACCTTCTCCGTAGTAATATGCAGGAATTTGGTGTCCCCAATACAGTTGACGAGAAATGTTCCAATCACGAACATTTTCCATCCAGTTTCTATAGGAATTCTTGAATTTCTTAGGATGAAACTCAATAGTATCATTCATTACATTATCCAGAGCAGGTTTGGCAAGGTCTTTCATTTTCAAGAACCATTGCGCTGATATTTTAGGCTCTATTACAGCTCCTGTACGCTCACTTGTTCCTACTTTATGTGTGTAATCTTCGGTTTTAGCTAGGACACCTAAAGTCTCTAGCTCTTTTGCTGCTTCTTTTCTAGCAACAGCTCTATCCATTCCCTCGTAATGAAGCCCTAACTTATTAAGAGTCCCATCATCGTTAAGAATATCAATAACTTCAAGATTATGACGCTCACCAATTTCCTTGTCATTAATATCGTGAGCAGGAGTAATTTTCAAACATCCTGTTCCAAACTCCATATCAACATAATCATCTAACACAATTGGCACTACTCTATTACAGATAGGCACAACAACATTCTTTCCTTTAAGGTGCTTAAAACGATTATCGTTAGGGTTAATACAAACTGCAGTATCACCCAAAATAGTTTCTGGACGTGTTGTAGCAATAGTTACAAACTCATCTTCGTCTTCAATTTGATAATTTACATAATAGAGTTTGTCTGTTCTTTCAATATGCACAACTTCTTCATCAGAAAGTGTGGTTTGTGCTTGTGGATCCCAGTTCACCATTCGGTAACCACGATAGATCAGTCCTTTTTTATATAGATCGATAAATACATCGATCACAGCTTCAGAAAGATCATCATCCATCGTAAATTTAGTACGTTCCCAGTCACAAGAAGCTCCAAGTTTTTTTAACTGCTCAAGAATGATTCCTCCATGTTTATGCGTCCAATCCCAAGCATGCTTTAAGAATTCATCTCGAGATAAATCTTCTTTATCAATTCCTTCGTCTCTTAGTTTAGCAACAACTTTTGCCTCAGTAGCAATAGAAGCATGATCTGTTCCAGGAACCCAACATGCATTATAACCTTTTAATCTTGCACGACGAATTAACACATCTTGCAATGTATTATTAAGCATGTGTCCCATATGCAAAACACCAGTAACATTTGGTGGTGGAATGACAATTGTATATGGTTCTCTTTCATCAGGAACTGAATGAAAATAATTGTGTTTCATCCAGTAATCATACCACTTACCTTCTACTTTATTAGCCTCGTATTGCGACGGAATTGACATACGTTTGGAATAGTTTTTGAATATTGATGTGCAAAAGTACTTATAATTTGGTTTTTGCGAAATTAAATGGATGAATTATGTCCCTTTAACCCTGTTGAATGTAAACTTGAGTGTGCATTACGTCTAATAATTTTGTAGAATCTTCAAATTGTATGTAAGTTTACCATGAATTAAAAGCAAAAGTTATGAAAAAACTAGTCATGATTTTATTTGTAGGGTTAATCAGTTTTGCTGGTTACTCACAAGAAAAAGTAGCAAAAATTGAATTTGAATCTGAAACGATCGATTATGGAACTATTGATAAAGGTGCAAATGGTGTTCGTGTTTTTAAGTTCAAGAATACAGGTGATGCTCCGTTAATCATATCTAAAGTAAAGTCAAGCTGTGGATGTACTGTACCAAAAAAACCAGAAGAGCCTATTATGCCAGGTGAAACTGGAGAAATTGAGGTAAAGTATGATACTAACCGAGTAATGCCAATTAGAAAAACAATTACAGTTACTTCCAATGCTGATAGAGCTACAGTAGCTTTAAAGATTAAAGGTTTGGTTGTAGATCCAAATAAAAACAGCGTTCTTAAGAAAAAGAATAAAAGCGTTTTAGAGCAGCAATAAAGAATATAGTTTATAAATAAAAAAGCCTCCTGATGGAGGCTTTTTATTTTAGAACATTTTCTAACATAAACTGAAAACGCATTTGAATACCCTTTCTGTCGACCAGAAGTTTAATTCGTTTTCCGTTATCGTCAAAAAATAATTGTGTAACCTGCTGCAAGGAATATTTGTGAGCTCCTGTACCATTAACGCTTAAAATGACATCTCCTATTTTCAATCCAGCTTTATGCGCTGGAGAATCTTTTCTTAGCTCTACGATAGTAAATGAAGGTGCCAATATATAATCATAGGAGTTGGATGAAACCATGGTTGATTGTAAATCTTCTTGAGCCTTACTTCCAAAAGAAGAAATACCATAAGCTCTATTCAATCGTTTTACAACTCTAACTCCATTATGCTCTAAAACAATACCACTTTTGTTATAATAAAAAGGACTTTTAAAATACCTATTCTTCTTTAAAACTATACGCTTGTTCTTGTAATCAAAAATCACATTGAACCTTTTAAGTATTTCTCCGCCAATACTTCCATTACGTTCTTTAAATTTTCTAGCAAATGTTATTGAAGTGGAGTCAGGAAAAGCTGTATTTACTTGTTTTAGTAAAAAACTGTTCAGTGAGAACTTATCAACTTTTGAGCGCTTACCATAAACACTTCCGCTTAACCCATAGCCTAAAAAATCTTCAAAATATTTCTCAGGCACATTAATTTGATCATCTGTAAACAACCATAAAGCATCACTCCCTCCAGAATCTATTAAAAGTTTAACTGGTAAATTATTATTCCCTATATCAACATTAGCATCTATATATGGCTTATTGTTATAAAAACTAAGCTCAAAAGTCTCACAACTACTGCATTTTTTAGATTTATAAGATTCATGATTATATAGTTTCAATACTTTTTTTGAATAATTAATCTCAATGACAAAATCTTTAAAAAGGTCAAACCCAATAATTCCATGTATTGGCACCCCAAGTTTGGGAGCAAAATTCATGGTTGGATCAAAAATTGCGAACAAATCTTGACCAATACTTACTGCCTTACCTATTTTGAAGACATTATTTTTTGATTTTAAAGCTTCAATTGAATCTCCTTCACCCAGTCCTCTTAAATAAATTCGTTCAGTTTGGTTGATCTTAAGCTCTTCAGTCAAGTTTACAAAATTGAAAATAATAGGCTTACTAACTCCAGTATCTAACAAAAATGAAAGCTCAACTCCATTTACCTCAACCGGTATGACAATTAAGTTGTTTATGAGTTCAAAATTGATTTTATCACTTTCGTCATAATTCATGACAAATTTTCCTTGAGAAAAACCAAATTCAGAACACAAGAAGAACAGAAAAATAGTGAGAAAGAATCTTTTCATGCAATTTCCTAAATAGGCTATCTCAATTTACGAATCTTTTAATAAAAACGTTTTAAAGCGTTCTTTTTTTAAAGAAAATTTAAGATAAATTTTGCAACTTTGCACATCATTAAATTTAAGTAAATGCCAACGGTTTCGAATAAAGGAAAATCAATGCCTCAATCACCAATTAGAAAATTGGTTCCATATGCTGAAGATGCTAAAAAAAGAGGAGTAAAAGTATTTCATCTTAATATTGGGCAACCAGACATAAAAACACCACAAGTTGCCCTAGATGCGGTAAAAAACAATACCCTTGATGTTGTTGCTTATAGTAGATCTGAAGGTTCTGAAGAATACAGAACTAAGATAGCTGCGTATTATGCTAAAAATGACATCAAAGTTAATGCCGATGAAATTATTGTAACTACAGGTGGAAGCGAAGCGCTTTTATTTACGTTTGGAAGTATTATGGATGATGGTGATGAAGTGATAATCCCTGAACCTTTTTACGCAAATTATAACGGATTTTCAACAGCTTCGGGTGTTAAAGTTGTTCCTGTAATTTCAAAAATAGAGGACAATTTTGCTTTACCACCAATTGAAGAATTTGAAAAACTGATTACTCCAAAAACGAAAGCTATTTTAATTTGTAATCCAGGAAATCCTACAGGTTATTTATATAGCAAAGAAGAGATTCAAAAACTAGCTAAAATTGTTAAAGAGCATGATCTGTTCTTAATTGCCGATGAAGTATATAGAGAGTTTGCTTATGACGGAACCGAACATTACTCTGTAATGCAAGTAGAAGGTTTAGAAGAAAATGCTATAATTATTGATTCTGTTTCTAAACGATACAGTATGTGTGGAGCAAGAATTGGGTGTATTGTTTCAAAGAACAAAGAAGTGATCAATACAGCTCTTAAATTTGCACAAGCAAGATTATCTCCTCCTACTTATGCACAAATAGCAAGTGAAGCTGCTCTAGATACTCCTCAAAGCTATTTTGATGATGTTATTGAAGAATATGTTTCACGTAGAAACATTTTAGTTGAAGGACTTGATGCAATAGAAGGTGTTAAAGTAGCTAAACCTAAAGGTGCATTTTATTGCATTGTTGAACTTCCGGTAGAAAATTCAGATGATTTTGCTCAATGGTTGTTAGAAAAGTTCAGTTTAAATAATGAAACCATAATGGTTGCTCCAGCTGCAGGGTTTTACTCTAGTCCAGGATTAGGAAAAAACCAAGTAAGAATTGCATACGTACTTAAAGAAGAGAATCTAAGATCTGCTATTAACATTCTTAAAGAAGCTTTAAAGGAGTACAACGCCTAGTGAACATTGCTCACAACATATCTTTAAAACCTTATAACACTTTCGGCATTGATGCCAAAGGAAAACATTTTGTTTCTATTGAAACCCTAGAAGAGCTTAAAAAAGCTATTTCTTTGGAAGAATATCCAAAAAAATTTATTCTTGGTGGAGGTAGTAATATGTTGCTTACTAGAGATATTGATGCATTGGTAATTCATATAAATTTAAAAGGAATTGAAATTTTATCACAGACTGAAGATCATGCATTGATCAAAGCCAATGCTGGTGAAAATTGGCATGAATTTGTATGTTGGTGTTTAGAAAATGATTTTGGAGGAATTGAGAATCTTTCTCTTATACCTGGAAATGTTGGTACGGCTCCAATGCAAAATATTGGAGCTTATGGAGTTGAAATCAAAGACGTTTTTCATTCTTGTGAAGGTTTAAACACAAAAACTGGCGAATTAAAAACTTTTACTAAAGCAGAATGTAATTTTGGCTATAGAGAATCTATTTTTAAGAAAGAGGCTAAAGGAAAATTCATTATAACAAATGTGACCTTTAAGCTAACAAGCAGAAATCACAAGCTTAACACTAGTTATGGAGCTATTAATGATAAGCTCTCAAGATTAGGAATTAGTAGCCCTACAATTCAAGATGTTTCAAACGCAGTGATTGGCATTAGGCAATCTAAACTACCTGACCCTAAAGAAATAGGAAACAGTGGAAGCTTTTTTAAAAACCCCGTCATCTCCGATTCGCAGTTTGAAGATTTAAAAAGCAATTTCCCAGAAATCCCTTCTTATAAAATATCCGAAACCGAGGTTAAAGTCCCTGCAGGATGGTTAATTGAAAAAGCTGGTTTTAAAGGAAAGACATTTGGTAATTATGGCGTGCATGATAGACAAGCGTTGGTATTAGTAAATTATGGAGGTGCTAATGGAAATGATATCTACAAGCTAGCAGTACTGATACAAAATACTATTTATCGACTTTTTAAAATAAAATTAGAAGCCGAAGTAAATATTATTTAACATTTTTCGTTACTAAAGAAATTATCGTAACTCGAAATACCTCAAACAAATTAAACGGTACGAAAGTTGCTTCTATTTTATTAACTTTATATTTAGCACTAAACAAAAAGAATCAATTTGGTTTCTCAACTCGAAAAACATATTGTTAGCTTGCTTCAAGATGGTGATAAAAGGGCAATTCCTATTATTTATGAGAATTACTCAGGATCACTTTTTGGTGTTATTAATAAAATAATTAAGGATGAAGAAATGGCTCAGGATGTGTTACAGGAAACTTTTATTAAAGTTTGGAGGTATTCCAAAAAGTACGATCCAGCAAAAGCTAAACTATTCACTTGGTTGTACAGGATCGCTCGTAATACAGCTATAGACAAACTTAGAAGTCACAACCTAAAATTTGAAAAAGAGATCCAAATTTCGGATTCTAACGTATATAAGATATCAACATTAGGATTAAATCAAGATACAATTGATTTACAAAAACATGTTGCAACGCTGGATTTAAAGTATCAGACTGTGATCAAAGCCTTATTTTTTGAGGGCATGACACAGCAGGAAGCAAGTGAAGAACTTGAAATTCCATTAGGCACCATAAAATCCAGATTAAAAATTGGATTACGAGAACTTAAAAAGATCTATAATCCATAAAGTTTAGAGTCATGGAAAAAAAAGTACAAGATTTTTTAAACTCTGGTTTGTTAGACAAATATCTAATAGGAACCACTACAGCTTCAGAAACACTGAAAGTTGAATCCTATATTTCGGCTTACCCTGAAGTTAAGGAAGAGTATGATTTGCTCCAAGATCAATTAGAACTTGTTGCTAAGGCAGAAGCTATTCAACCTCCTTTTGGTACTCTAGATAATATATTAGAAGGTTTAGATGAAAAACCAGTGATTAAAATGCAACCTCAGCGTAGAGCTACGCCATGGTACAGCATTGCTGCTAGTATTGCTGCTTTGATCTTTGCAGGAACATCATTCTTATTATACGATCAAAACAGATCTTTACTAGATGAAAACAATACCATTGCTGAAGAGATTTTTGATCTTCGTGATGACATTCAAGACAATAATAATAAACTAGATGATGTAATGCGTCAGTTTATGAGATTGAATAATCCTGAAACAGCTAAGTATGTTTTACGTGGTAATGACAGAGCAAAAGATCTTAAAACGGTCGCTTATATTAACCCTATTGATAAATCTTCACTTATTGACGTAATATCTTTACCTGAAATTTCTGAAGAGCAGTCTTATCAATTATGGGCACAAATGCAAGATAAAATGGTCAACTTAGGAATTCTTGATGCTTCTGACAGAAAACTTAAATCTGTTCCTTATATCGAAGATGCTTTAAGTTTAAATATCACTATAGAACCTAAAGGAGGTAATAAAAATGCTTCACTTGAAAATTCGGTTGCAGAAATTACTTTGAATAAAGAAAACAATTAGCACAACAACTATACACCAAAAAAAGAAGCCTTACTTTTCAGTAAGGCTTCTTTTTTTTTTAGTTATCATCGGTCGCAATAGCGTATTTCCAAATTAGAGTTCCTACAACTCCTCCAACTATAGGAGCTACAATAAAAAGCCATAGCTGACTTAAGGCCATTCCTCCAGCAAAAACAGCAGGTCCTAAACTTCTGGCAGGATTAACAGAGGTTCCCGTAATTGGTATTACAACCATATGAATAAGTACCAGAGTAATACCAATTGCTAAACCAGCCATAGTTGCATTTCCTAGTTTTGAAGTAGTAGCAAGAATTACTATCAAGAAAATTGCTGTGAAAACTGCTTCAGCAATAAAAGCTGCCTGCATCGAATATTCACCTAAATAACCTTCACCCCAACCATTTGAACCATAAGCCCATTCTCCTGCTTCAAATCCAGCTTGTCCATTTAAAATAGTTGATAATACAAGAATTGCTAATAACGCTCCCAAACATTGAAATATGATATAACTCACAGTATCCTTGACCGAAAGCTTACCTGCAACAAGCATACCAACTGAAATAGCCGGATTTATATGACATCCTGAAATTGGTCCAATAGCATAGGCCATTACCACAACAGCAAATCCAAATGCCAATGAAATTCCCAATAAGCCAAGACCTGAAACAGCTCCTACAGAACCTCCTGCAATGGCAGCAGCACCACACCCGAAAAGCGTTAAACAAAAGGTTCCAAATAATTCTGAAATGTACTTCTTCATAATGTTATTAGTTAAAGTTAGTTTCTACAAGATATTAAATATCAATCAATTAAAATAAAAAGCAAACTCCTTGCATCTGGAAACCTTAAAAAATGAATTAATAATTGTGATTTAGTATATCCTCTGAAAACCAAATACATTATCTTTGCAAAAATATTTTTTCATGAAACTTTTATTGATCACTTTAGTGCTTTTAGGTTTGGCAATAGCTGGTATTGCTATTAAGCTTTGGGCAAAGAAAGATGGTGAGTTTGCTGGTACTTGTGCAAGTCAAAATCCTATGCTTAACAAAGAAGGTGAAGTATGCGGATTTTGTGGGCGTACTCCAGATCAATACAAAGATTGTAGTGAACCTCAGCACCAGTAATTATATATGTTTGTGTTAGATATTTTATTTTACACACTCATAGCTGTAGTATCCATTCAACTATTCTATTACGGAATACTTTTCTCTAAGTTTGCTTTTCAAAAGATTACTAAACCAAGGAAGAAAAACATTCCTGTTTCAGTACTTATATGCGCTAAGAATGAGGCTGAAAATCTAAAAGCATTCATTCCTTCTGTTATCAATCAGGATTACCATGATTTTGAAATTATTCTGATCAACGATGGATCAAGTGATGATACACTTTCCGTTATGAAATCATTTGAAACTAAAAATGATCAGGTAAGAATTGTTGACGTAAAGCCAGTTGAAGCATTTTGGGGAAGTAAAAAATATGCCTTAACACTTGGTATAAAAGCTGCTTCACACAATTTTTTACTCTTTACTGATGCCGATTGTAAACCAGTTTCCAAAAACTGGATAAAGAGAATGAGTAGTCAATTTGATAAACAAAAAACTATTGTCATTGGCTACGGAGCCTATAAAAAAACTAAAGGGTTCCTCAATAAGTTAATTCGTTTTGAAACTGTAATGACAGCCATTCAATATTTCTCTTATACACTAGCAGGAATGCCTTATATGGCTGTAGGCAGAAATTTGGCTTATAGAAAGGAAGAATTCTTTAATGCCAGAGGTTATATGGATCATATGGATGTTCGTTCTGGTGACGATGATCTATTTGTAAACCAGATAGCCACAAAAGATAATGCTATTATTTGCAGTTTGGACGATAGTTTTACTGAGTCTTTACCTAAGAATTCTTTTAAAAGTTGGTTTAAACAAAAAAAGAGACATTTTTCAACAGCTTCTAGGTATAAAACTTCACATAAATTCTTACTTGGTTTGTTCTATCTATCACAACTTCTTTTCTGGACAGTTGGAACGCTTCTTCTTGTCTTCTTATACAATTGGAAAATAGTTTTAGGACTGATAGTTCTAAGGTTTATTGTACAATATGTCTGCTTCTTTAAGTCCTCAAAGAAATTGAGAGAACGAGATCTTATTATTCTCTTACCTGTTTTAGAAGTATTTTTAATTGTCACACAATTAGTTATCTTTATATCTAATCTTACTACAAAGAATAGTCGTTGGAATTAAAAGAAGCCATTAAAAAAGCAAAAGAGAACAATCAAATTGCCTTCAATTTTTTGCTTGATAATTTCTGGAACGACGTTTACGGATTTTTAATAAAACGTACTGAAAATGAGAATGATGCTGAAGATATCACGGTGCAAACATTCTCAAGAGCTTTTGACAAAATTCATAGTTATGACGAAAAATACAAGTTCAAAACTTGGTTAATTACTATTGCTAAGAATATTCATATCGATTTTCTTCGAATGAAAAAATCGGCAATTTCAAGAGAACGAAGTGAGGACCATGAAGATCAGGTGAATCGTATTATTGACGAATCTCCTTCACCTGAGGATAAGATTATTACAGAACAGAATCTAGCTAAGCTCTTAAGAGACATTAAAAAGCTTAAGCCACATTATCAAGAAGTAATTAACTTAAGGTATTTTCAAGAATTAAGTTATCAGGAAATCTCCAATAAGCTAGATGAGCCAATGAGCAACATAAAAGTAAAGCTATTGAGAGCAAAAAAACTGCTAGCTGAAATTATTCAAAACAAATAAATCTTCGAGTATGAAATTCGATTTAAAAAAACTAGGTCCTGGGCTTTTATTTGCTGGAGCTGCTATTGGCGTATCTCATTTAGTACAATCAACTCGAGCAGGAGCCGATTTTGGTCTAGGTTTACTTTGGGCGCTTTTACTGGTTAATTTGTTTAAGTATCCTTTTTTTCAGTTTGGCCCAAGGTATGCTTCAGCCACAGGTGAAAGCTTACTGGATGGTTATAAGAAAATGGGGAATGGTATTCTAATAGCCTATTTTATACTCACGTTTGCCACCATGTTCACTATTCAAACTGCCGTCACCATTGTTACTGCTGGTTTAGCATCTTCGTTATTTGGAGATTTTATTAATGTTGAAGTATGGACAATCGTAATATTAAGTATTTGTGTTGTTCTTTTAGTTGTTGGAAAATACAAGCTCTTAGATAATCTCATCAAAGTAATTATAATTACGCTATCAATAAGTACAGTTACTGCCGTAGTAATGGCTATTATTGGCAATGACTCTTCTGTTTCTTTAGCTCAAATACTACCAAAACAAACTGCAGAAATAGCATTTTTAATTGCCTTTATGGGTTGGATGCCAGCTCCTTTAGATATTTCGGTATGGCATTCGTTATGGGCAGTTGAAAAAAGAAAAGATGATAAAGAGTTTAAATCAAAAACTGCTTTATTCGATTTTAATGTTGGTTACATTGGTACAGTAATTCTTGGTATTTGCTTTTTACTTCTAGGCTGTCTAGTAATGTTTGGTTCTGGTGAAACTTTCAGCAATGCGTCAGGAGAGTTTTCTGGTCAGTTAATAGATATGTATACCTCTAGTCTAGGTGAATGGGCATATATTTTAATTGGAATTGCGGCTTTCACAACTATGTTTAGTACTACACTTACTTGTTTAGATGCTTCACCAAGAGCGATGGACAGAACCTTAGAGTTACTTTTTAATAGAGATTACAAACGTGGTTACCTAGCGTGGTTAATATTATTAGCCATAGGTACGATAGGTATATTTTTCTTCTTTGCCTCAGAAATGGGACTATTAGTCAAAATAGCTACCATATTATCATTTATTACTGCTCCTTTTTATGCAATAATAAACTATAAACTAATAAGCGGAAAACACACGCCTAAAGAGTTTCAACCTAATACCAATATGCATATTTTAAGTTGGACAGGTATTATATTTCTTGTAGGTTTTAGCATCTATTATCTAACAACTTTATAAGATTGTTTTAATGCAATTGTTTGTATCTTTGCCCTCATATTTGTCATGAACATGAGTACTGAAACAGTAACAAATAAAACTACCCAGAGACAACCTAAACCTAAATGGTTAAGGGTAAAATTACCTACTGGTAAAAAATATACAGAGCTTAGAGGTTTAGTAGATAAGTATAAGTTAAATACTATTTGTACTTCTGGGAGTTGTCCAAACATGGGCGAATGTTGGGGAGAAGGGACAGCTACCTTCATGATTCTTGGAAACATCTGTACAAGATCTTGCGGTTTTTGTGGAGTTAAAACAGGAAGACCAGAATCTGTTGATTGGGACGAACCAGAAAAAGTGGCACGCTCTATAAAAATAATGAAAATCAAGCACGCTGTTTTGACTAGCGTTGATAGAGATGATCTTAAGGACATGGGAAGTATCATGTGGGCTGAAACAGTAAAAGCTGTTAGACGTATGAACCCTGAAACAACTTTAGAAACCTTAATTCCTGACTTTCAAGGAATAGAACAACATATTGACAGAATCATTGATGTTGCGCCTGAAGTTATTTCTCATAATATGGAAACGGTTAGACGTTTAACACGTGAAGTTCGTATTCAAGCGAAATATGATCGTAGTCTTGGTGTTTTGAAATACTTAAAAGATAGTGGCCAACGTCGTACTAAAACTGGAATTATGCTAGGTTTAGGCGAAGAAAAAGAAGAAGTCATTGAAACACTTCATGAGCTCAGGGAAGCTAAAGTTGACGTAGTAACTATTGGTCAATACCTGCAACCTAGTAAAAAACACCTTCCTGTTCAGCGTTTTGTTACTCCAGACGAGTTTGATGAGTTTGAGCAAATTGGTAAAGAGCTTGGTTTCCGTCATGTAGAGAGTAGTGCTTTAGTAAGATCTTCATACAGAGCACAAAAACACATAAACTAATATGATAAAGTTAGCCATTAATGGTTTTGGCCGAATTGGAAGAAGTGTTTTTAGATTATTGCAAGGTCATTCTTCAATTGAAGTTGTTGCTATAAATGATTTGGCCGACAGTAAAACATTGAGCCATCTTTTGAAATACGATAGTATTCATGGAATACTAAACAAAGATGTTTCACATACAGAAAACTGTATTGTTGTTGCTAATAAGAGCATTTATCTGTTCAACGAATCTTATCCAAAAGATATAAATTGGAAACCACATGATGTTGATGTGGTAATTGAAGCCACTGGAAAATTCAAATCGTATAATGATTTAATGCATCACATCAAAAATGGAGCTAAAAAAGTAATTCTTTCTGTTCCTCCTTTAGATGACTCAATAAAAACAATTGTACTGGGAGTTAATGATCATATTTTAAACGGTAGCGAACAGATTATCTCAAATGCCTCTTGTACTACTAACAATGCAGCTCCAATGTTTGATATCATAAATAATCTATGTGGTATAGAACAAGCATATATAACAACGGTTCATTCCTATACAACCGATCAAAGTTTACACGACCAGCCCCATCGCGATCTAAGGCGGGCTCGAGCAGCAGGACAATCAATTGTACCAACGACAACAGGTGCTGCAAAAGCTTTAACAAAGGTGTTTCCAGAATTATCTAATGTAATTGGTGGCTGTGGAATACGTGTCCCAGTGGCTAACGGCTCTTTGACAGATATTACCTTTAATGTGTACGAGACCGTGACTGTTGATGAAGTAAATCAAGCTTTTAAAGAAGCTGCACTTACTAAATATAAGGGTGTTCTGGAATATACGGAAGACCCTATCGTTTCTGTTGATATTATAGGAAATTCACATTCATGTATTTTCGATGCGCAAATGACTTCAGTAATCGGGAATATGATTAAAATTATTGGCTGGTATGATAACGAGATTGGATATTCAAGCAGAATTATTGATTTGATTGAAAAAATTTCGCAGAATTAATTTATCGGTAAAGTGTATAAATTTTAAAAAAATATGCAGTTTATCGGATAAATTGTTATATTTGTCGATAAACTGACTTAAAAATGTCCCAAATCAAATATCAAATATTTGTTTTTTTAGTCTTAATTACGCTCCCTCTCTTCTCTCAAAATAATGATGAGGACAAGGCTATTTTAGTTCAAAATCGTATTGATTTTATAATCGAAGAAGCAGATAAGGAGACGCTGCTTTCAAATTATTACCGTGCTATCGATATACTAGAACAAGGTCTTGAAATTGCAAAAACTAATAATGACTCACTTCAACAAGGTATTTTATTATCTAAAATTGCCAATCTACAGTACAACTTAAATGAATCACAGGACGCAATGTCTACCATAATTAAGGCAATGCATATTCAACGCAGTATTGAGGACAAAAGTAATTTAGCAGTTTCGAGATATACTTGCGGTATTATTCATTTAGGTGATAAAGATTATATAAATGCACTGGATTATTTTAAATCAGCTAAAGCCATTTTTGAAGAAGAAGGACTTAATGAGTTAGTAACTAAAGTTACTTTAGATGAAGCTAAGGCATATATAGGTCAAAACAATATAGCTAAAGCTAATACTCTTGTTGACAAAGCAATTATTCTTTCCAAGAAGCACGAAATGAATTCTTTATTAAGTGCTTCTCTTATAAAAAGCGGTGAACTCGCAATATTGGAAGAAAAATATGATAAAGCCTTATCACAAACTCTTGAAGGTTCGAACTTAGCTAATACACACGGTAATCTTGAAATACTTAATGAAAGTTACAGAGTACTAAGCGAGGTCTATGAAAAGAGTGGCAATTATGAGCTAGCAAATACCAATCTCAAGTTATTTATTGAGCTCAACGATTCTATATCAAGTGCAAAAGAAGCTACATTGTTGGCAGACAAACAACTAATAGACCAAAATAAGGATATACTTATTCAGAGTCAAAAGGAGCAAATTGATGAGCGTAATGAATCTGAAAGCCTTAATAAGCTGACTACAATCTTAAGTGTGGGTTTAATCACGATCTTATCATTATTAACACTTTCACTTTATAAGAACAACAACATTAGGTTAAAAACCAATAACATGTTGTATAAGAAAAATGAAGAGTTATTAACCGAGAAAGAACGGGCCGAAATTGCTGCTAAGACTAAGACAAACTTCCTTTCAACAGTTACGCATGAACTTCGTACACCACTTTACGCAGTTACTGGTTTGACAAATATGCTATTGGAAGAAAACCCTAAACCAGAGCAAATTCAACATTTAAAATCGTTAAAATTCTCAGGAGATTATTTATTAACTTTTATTAATGATATACTTCAAATAAATAAGATAGAAGCCAACAAAGTAGAGCTTGATCCAGAAATATTTAACTTAAAGAATAAGGTAGAAAATGTAATTTCTGCTTTAAACAATTCTGCTCAAGACAATAATATTTATATCCATTTTGAGTACGACAAGAAACTACCTGAAATGTTTAATGGTGATCAATTAAAGATCTCTCAAATCCTAATTAATTTAATTGGTAATGCAATTAAGTTCACAAAAGACGGTGACATTTGGGTAAGGGTTATTCAGCTTAATAAAAAAGGTGTAAATCATTCCATTAGATTAGAGATAGAAGATAATGGTATTGGTATTACTAAAGAGAAGCAAGAATCAATGTTCGAGAGTTTTGCTCAAGGCTCTGTGCAAATTAACCGTAAATATGGAGGAACTGGTTTAGGCTTATCTATTGTAAAAGGGCTTGTTAAGATATTGAATGGGAAAATATACTTAAAAAGTGAACTTGGAAAAGGAACAACTTTCTTTGTTGAAATTCCACTAGAGGAAACCAAAGAGAAAGCTGGAACCAAGAAAAAAGATTACGCAGAAGACATTAATAATTTAGACCTTACAAACGTGAGAATTTTAGTAGTAGAAGACAACAAAATTAACCAAATGATCACGAAGAAGATTCTTAATAAAATGAATCTTGTTTGTGACTTGGTGGACAACGGTGAAGACGCTGTTGAAAAAGTAAAAGAAATAACTTATGATGTAGTCTTGATGGACATACATATGCCTGGAATTAGTGGTTTGGAAGCTACCAAGCAAATTAGAGCTTTTGATAAAGAGTTGACCATTTTTGCCCTAACAGCAGTAACTCTTGAAGACAAAATGCAGGAGTTTGAAGAAGCCGGTTTTGATGATATTATTTCTAAACCATTCAAACAAGAAGATTTTGAGAAGAAACTTTATGGTGCTTTAACAGATAACAAAAAAACAGCTGAGGCTTAATAAGAGTCAACAAAGTTTTTTATCAAGCTATCAAGTATTTCATTTTCATCAATTTCCACTTGTATTGGCAAATAGTATAACTTATCAGAATCTAAATGGTCTTTTAACCTCATAAAATCTTTCTCTGTAGTTAGTATAAATTCTCTCTTCTTTAAGTCAGCAATCTCTTCTTGAGAAAAATTGTGATGGTCATTAAAACTTATATGTTCAAAATGCAAGCTTTGGGAATATAAATATTCTAGTAACGGTTTTGGATTAGCAATTCCAGTAACCAAAGTAAACCCTTCAATCAAACCATTTAATGGTCTGATATCATCAATCGATATAATTTTGTCAGAATACTTAATCGAACTAAAAAAGACCACCTGTTCTTTTAATGGCTGAAGTTTCTTAATTATTTTATTCTTTTCAATCGCATCCAAGTTATCTGGACATTTTGTAACCACAATAATATTAGCTCTTTTTGCCCCAGAAATGGGTTCACGTAGATCTCCTGTTGGTAAACATATATCGTTTACGTAAAGTTTATCATAAGCTGTCAAAAGTATATTAAAACCAGCTTTTACTTTTCTATGTTGGTAAGCATCATCCAACAAAATAATATCAGGAGAATTTTCTAGATTTCTAAGTTGCGTAATTCCATATTGTCTATTAGCATCAACCGCGACAATAATATCATCAAACTTTGAATAAAACTGAAACGGTTCATCACCTATTGAACTAGCACTTGATGTTGCATCTGCAATTTTAAACCCTTTAGTTTTTCTTTTATAACCTCTACTTAAAGTAGCTAACTTATAGTTACTTAAAAGTCTTATTAAGTATTCAACCATTGGAGATTTTCCTGTACCTCCAACACTTAAATTACCAACACAAATTACAGGAAAATCATACTCCTTAGAATCAAAAATATTTTGATCATAGGCATAATTTCTAACCTTTGTTATCGCTCCATAAACTGGAACAAAAGGAAGTAATATGTTTCTAAGTAACTTCAATGTAATCAACCAATAATTACCTAATTAGTAGGCTTCCAAGATAGTAATTATTTATATTTGAACTTTAACATTTACCATATGATAGTTCAAGATGTAATTAACCATTTAGAAGCCCTAGCTCCATTGGCTTATGCCGAAGATTTTGATAATGTTGGTTTGTTGGTTGGTGATAAAAATAATGAGGTAACTGGAATATTAGTTACGCTAGACACTCTAGAAACTGTAGTCGATGAAGCAATAGAGCACAATTGCAACTTAATCGTTAGTTTTCATCCAATTATTTTTAAGGGACTAAAATCTCTCACAGGAAAGAACTATGTGGAGCGCGCAGTATTAAAAGCTATTAAAAATGACATCTCAATTTATGCCATTCATACCGCTTTAGATAATGCGCTACAAGGAGTAAATGATAGAATTTGTGATCGATTAGGATTAATCAATAAACAAATTCTAATTCCGCAATTGGGAACGATAAAAAAACTGACCACTTACATTCCTAAAAATAAGGAAAGTGAAGTTCGAGAAGCTTTATTTTCTGCTGGAGCTGGAGCCATAGGGAATTATAATCATTGTAGTTTTAATATTGATGGCATCGGTACTTTTAACGGAAATGAGAGTTCAAATCCAACAATTGGATCCAAAGGTGAAACGCAATATGAAAAAGAAACAAAGCTAACTGTAGTCTTTGGAAAGCATCTTGAAGCTAAAATTTTAAGAGCATTATTTAACTCACATCCCTACGAAGAGGTAGCCTATGAAATTATTCCTTTAGAAAATAATAATCAAGATATTGGTATGGGAATGCTTGGTGAATTGAAAAGTGAAATGGATGAAACATCCTTTTTAGAATACTTGAAGAATACTATGGGAACACCATGTATTCGTCATACATCATTTCTAAATAAATCAATAAAAAAGGTTGCCGTTTTAGGGGGCTCAGGAAGTTTTGCCATTCGCGCTGCAAAAAGAGCTGGAGCAGATGCTTTTGTTACATCAGACTTAAAATATCATGACTTCTTCACAGCTGAAAATGGGATACTTTTGGCCGATATTGGACATTACGAAAGTGAGCAATACACAAAAAATCTTTTAGTAGAGTATCTTACAAAAAAAATTCCTAATTTTGCAATCATTTTATCAAAGACCAATTCAAATCCTGTAAAGTATTTTTAAACATGGCCAAAAAGAAAGAAGTTACTGTGGAAGAGCGCTTAAGAGCATTATATGATTTACAATTAATCGACTCTCGTGTTGATGAAATTAGAAATGTAAGAGGAGAGCTTCCTTTAGAAGTGCGTGACTTAGAAGATGAAGTAGAAGGATTAAATACAAGGCTTCAAAAATTAGATGATGGCGTTATTGATCTTAACGAGCAAATTAAGGCTAAGAAAAATCTAATTGAAGAAGCAAAAGCTTTAATTAAAAAGTATACTGAACAACAAAAGAACGTTCGTAACAATCGCGAATACAACTCTTTAACTAAAGAAACCGAGTATCAAGAACTTGAAATTCAATTAGCTGAAAAGCATATTAAGGAATTTAATGCTCAAATCGAGCAGAAAAAAGAAGTAATTGATGAAACTAAAACTCGTTTAAAAGAAAGAGAAGCACATCTAAAGCATAAAAAAGGTGAGTTAGACGACATTCTTGCTGAAACTGCTAAAGAAGAAGATGCATTAATCAAGAAGAGTGAAGAGTACAAAGCTTCAATTGAAGAGCGTTTAGTTATTGCATATGATAGAATTCGTAGAAATGTTAAGAACGGATTAGCGGTTGTTCCTATTGAAAGAGGAGCTTCTGGAGGATCTTTCTTTATAATTCCCCCTCAAGTACAAGCTGAAATTGCTTCAAGAAAAAAGATCATTACTGATGAGCACAGTGGCCGTATACTTGTCGACAAAGATTTAGCTACCGAGGAAAAAGAAAAAATGGAAAAGTTATTTGCTAAGCTTTAATTAGTAGTTAAAAATAATAGAAGCCTTCACAATGTGAAGGCTTTTTTATTAATTATCTTCACAAGTGTTAAGTTTTTATTTTTGGTTACGACAGAGCAAGAAAAAAATATATCAATATGAAAAAGTCAATAACAATTTTAACTGTAGTCTTTATCTCGTTTATAAGCTGCCAAAATAATGCACAATCTAATCCTGTCGCTAAACAAACAAAAACAAACATTGAGTTAGGCTTAATGAATGCAGATCCTGTTGAAGTGCCTTTAGAAAACGGATTAGCAAGAGCTTATTTTGCCAGCGGTTGTTTTTGGTGTGTTGAAGCTATATATGAAAGTGTGAAAGGTGTTCAAGAAGTAATAAATGGTTATTCTGGTGGTCATACATTAAATCCAACCTACCAATCCAGTAATACAGGAAAAACAGGACATGCGGAAGCTGTTGAAGTAATTTACGATCCGAAGGTAGTTAGCTTTGAAACATTGGTAGATGTCTATTTTGGCTCACAAAATGTAACTCAAGTAAATGGTCAAGGACCAGATATTGGCTCACAGTACAGATCTATTTTGTTCTTTCAAAACAAAGAACAAAAACAAATCATCCTTAATAAAAAAGAGGCTTTAGCTAAAAAGCTAAATAAACGATTAGCAGCTGAAATTATGCCTTTCCTGAAGTTTTGGGTTGGTGAAGACTACCATCAAAATTACGAAAGATTAAACCCAAATAACCCTTATATTCAACGTATATCCATCCCTAGATTAAAGAGATTTAAAAAGAAATTTCCTCATTTGTTAAAGAAAGATCATTAATCTTTATTATTGACTTTTTAGAATAAATAGTCGACCTTCGTTTTCAACTAAGAAGGTGGAAGTTACATGCGTACGTTGTTAAACGACTTCATGTACTTTTCAGTCTTATATATTTTAACACCGAAATATTATATGGGAAGGGACAAAAAAAGTTGTTTTGTTATAATGCCTTTTGGTATTAAAAATGATAATGAGGGAAATAAAGTAAATTTTAATGAGATTTATTCCAGTATTATTAAACCAGCTATTCAAGAATTGGAATTAGCTTGTTTAAGATGTGACGAAATAAGTAAAGCTGGGATGATTCATAAAGACATGTTCAACCACATCTACTATTCTGATATTGCTATCGTAGATATTTCCATATTAAATCCTAATGTATTTTACGAACTTGGAATGCGTCATGCTTTAAAAAAGGGGGTTACTATTATAATTAAAAGAAAAAACACTCAGATTCCTTTTAATATTTCGGGAATGAGATTAATCGAGTATGACGAAGAAAATGTTGAAAGTAGAATCCGAACAAGATTGCAAATTCAAGCATACATTAAAAACGGAATTAAAGACCGACAAATGGACAGTCCAATATTTGATTCTATTGATAACTTGGTAGTCCGTACTAAAGATATTCTGATACAAAAATCAGAACTGATTGATTACAAAATAAATGCTAAATCATCTAAAAAAATAGGGATAATTACTGGTAGTATTGATAAAATTAAGGACATTGATATTTGGGTTAATCCAGAAAACACGAATATGCAAATGGCTAAATATTATTCTGGTTCAATTTCAGGTATGATAAGGTACTTGGGAGCAAAAAAAGATATTACTAAAAATATTTTAGAGGATACAATTCAAAATGAACTTGAAGAATTGATGGGAATTCATAGTTCAGTGAATCCCGGTGTTGTAATACCAACAGGTTCTGGATATCTTGAAAAAACTCATAATGTTAAAAAAATATTTCATGCTGCTGGTGTAACAGGTCAAATAGGTAGAGGTTACTATCCCATAATTGAAGTGGAGCGCTGCGTTCGCGAAGCACTTGAACTTGCCGAAGATTATCCTGATTTGAAATCTATTTTAATTCCCTTCATCGGTACTGGATCTGACAAAGGCGATTTTGAAATTACCATTCCTCTATTAATTCAAACCGCCATACAATACATGAACGAAAATCCAGATTGCTCAATGGAAAAAATATACTTTATTGAAATCATGGAGAGTAAGATTGAAGTGGCTAAGAACACTCTTGATAAATTGATTGGTTAATAAAAAAAATGCTCAACGCAACACAACCTAAATTAGGTTAGAGTTAAGCTGAGAATTAACGAACTATGACTTCAACTTAAAATTAACTCATATCAACCTTTATTAACTCAAACGTATAACGATTAAAGAAAAACTTCAAACTTTAGTTGCCTTCAACGTAAAAATCAAAGGATATAATTTATCCTTTGTTACATACATACCAGCTTCAGTTTTTATCAAATTAGGCAATACGTCATAAGGGCTTTCAGCATGCTCCTTTAGATAATCGATTTGTAACCCTGCTTCCGTTAATGCAGATATAACTTCACCTAATCCATGATTCCAACCATATTCTTTACTTACCATTTTTGAAGATTCGTCGGCATAGGTGCCTTCATATTCTTCATAAATAGCTTCCTCTTGCATGTAACCGTATTTCATGGTTGGAGGATTCTCTAAATAATCAAACATCCAAACTATTGGATGGAATTCTGCCATAAAAAATGTACCTCCAGACTTCAATCTTTCAGCAATCATTTTTCCCCAAGGCTTCAAATCAGGCAACCATCCAATAACTCCATAACTTGTAAAAACAATATCGAATTGATCCGCTATATGCTTTGAAGTATCCAACACATTACAACAAACAAACTCAGCATCTAAACTTAATTCTTTATTTAATTCCTGCGCTAACCTCACTCCTTCATCGCTAAGATCAACTCCTACACACTTTGCTCCCATCCTACTCCAACTCAAGGTATCTTGCCCGAAATGGCACTGCAAGTGCAATAATGACTTTCCAGAAACATCTCCTAAAGCTTCTAACTCATAAGACATTAATGAAGACTTTCCCTTTTTAAAAGCTTCTAGGCTATACATTTCACTTTTTGAATGAACTTTAACCTTCTCATTCCAAGTGTTTTTATTTACATCAAAATATTTTTCTTCTGAATTCATAATTTTAAGTAAAAATCTAAAATACTATTTCTATTTTTGAAGAAAGCACTAAAATGAAGAAACTATTATTCTCCCTGTTCATTGTTCCATTTCTGTTTGCATGTAATCAAAAAGAACTCACTGTTCCTGAAAAAATTGCCAAGGCTCATGGTATTGAACATTGGGACAAGGTAAAAGAGTTTCATTTCACTTTTGGCGGAAAAGCGGAAGATCCTAATAGTGGTCGTTCTTGGATTTGGAACCCTAAAACAGACGATATAACCTTAAATAGAAATGGCGAGATCTTCAGTTATAATAGAGAAAACATGGACTCCATTGCCATAAAGAATGATCGCGCTTTTATTAATGACAAGTTTTGGGCATTAATACCATTTCAATTGGTTTGGGATACAAGTGCTACAATTTCAGAAAGTTCAGAGGCTACTTCGCCAATAAAAGGAGAGTCCTTGAAAAAAATAACCATTACTTATTCTAATGAAGGAGGTTATACTCCAGGTGATGCCTATGATATCTATTATGGCAATGACTTTATTATTAGAGAATGGTCATTCAGAAGAGGAAACCAAGTAGAACCATCACTATCTAACACCTTTGAAAAATATGACAACTTCAATGGTATATTAGTCGCTCAGGAACATAAAAAAAGTGAAGGAGACTGGAACTTACTTGTACGAAATGTAAAGGTAGAATTCGAAAACTAATTACAGTTCTGCCAACTTAATTATCATTCATTTTTTCTATTTTTGAGAGAACTCAAAAAACAACCGCATTGTCCAATTACAGATTAGGTCTAGACTATGCAAAACAGCAAGACGCAACAGACCCATTAGCTGATTATAGAGATAAATTTCATATCCCAAAAGATGAAAATGGCAACGAATGGTTATACTTTACCGGTAATTCGTTAGGGCTTCAGCCAAAATCTACGCAACAGTATATTCAACAAGAGCTTGATGATTGGGCAAATTTTGGTGTTGAAGGACATTTCGAAGCTAAAAATCCTTGGATGCCATATCATGAGTTCCTTACCGAATCAATGGCAAAAATTGTTGGTGCAAAACCAATTGAAGTGGTAATCATGAACACACTCACCACTAATCTTCACTTGCTAATGGTTTCGTTTTATCAACCAACAAAAACCAAATATAAAATTGTCATTGAAAGTGATGCTTTCCCTTCTGATCGTTATGCGGTACAAACCCAATTAGAATTTCATGGTTTTGATGCTAACGAAAGTCTTATAGAATGGAAACCAAGAGCTGGAGAAGAATTACTTCATATAGAAGACTTAGAGGCCATTTTAGAGGCACAAGGGGATGAAATTGCTATGTTACTTATTGGTGGAGTAAACTATTATACAGGACAAGTATTCGATTTAAAAAAAATAGCAGAATTAGGTCATGCTAAAGGTTGTATGGTTGGAATTGATCTCGCACATGGTGCCGGAAATATTCAACCTAACCTTCATGATTCGAACATAGATTTTGGAGCATGGTGTACTTACAAATATTTGAATTCAGGACCAGGAAGTTTAGCTGGGTTATTTGTTCATGAAAAACATGCTCATAATAAAGAATTGAAGCGTTTTGCCGGCTGGTGGAGTCACAACAAATCCACAAGATTTAATATGCGTCAACCTCTTGATGTAATACCTGGAGCCGAGGGTTGGCAATTAAGTAATCCACCCATTCTATCTATGGCAGCGATAAAAGCTTCTTTAGATATGTTTAATGAAGTTGGTATGGATGCATTGAGAGAAAAGTCGCTAAAGCTTACTGGTTATTTTGAGTATCTAATCGATCAAATAAATAATGATAAAATAAAAATTATCACTCCATCTAATCCAGAAGAACGAGGATGTCAATTATCAATTCAAGTTAAGGATGCCGATAAGTCGTTACATCAAAAGCTTATGAATGTCAATATCATAACTGATTGGAGAGAACCTGATGTGATACGTTGTGCTCCAGTTCCGTTGTATAATAGTTTTGAGGACGTATACCTGATGGTAGAAAAATTAAAAGATATTTTAAATGAAGAATAAAGAAAATGTTCTCATTCTTGGTGCAGGACTTTGCGGATCATTACTAGCACTTCGCTTAGGTCAAAGAGGTTACAATGTAAACGTATATGAGCAACGTCCGGACCTTCGGACGGAAGATATTAGTGCAGGAAGATCCATCAACCTTGCTTTTTCAGATCGTGGCATAAAAGCCATGAGAATGGTAGGTATTCAAGATAAAGTTGAACCACTTTGCATTCCTATGAATGGAAGAATGATCCATGATAAAGAAGGAAACACTTTTTTATCCAACTATAGTGGAAGGAGTCATGAATACATTAATTCTATTTCGAGAGGTGATTTAACGGGACTATTGATGACTGAAGCCGAAAAACTTGATAATGTCTCTATTCATTTCAATAGAAAATGCACAGCTGTTGACTTTGAAAAAACGACAGCATCTTTTTACAATTACGACTCAAAAAAGGAATTCATTGAAGATGCCGATATCATTATTGGCACTGATGGTGCTGGTTCAGCAATGCGCAAAAGCTATTATTTAGGTAAAAAGTTTTTATTTAGTTTTTCGCAAAACTTTCTTACGCATGGATATAAAGAATTAAGTATTCTTCCTACCGAAGATGGAGATTTCAAAACCTATAAAAACGCATTACATATTTGGCCGCGAGGAGATTTTATGATCATTGCCTTACCAAATTTAGATGGAAGTTTTACCGTTACACTGTTCTTAAGTTATAACGATGGTGAGTACAATTTTAATAATCTTACTACTCCCGAAATAGTTACCGAATTCTTTCAAAAAGAGTTCCCTGATGCACTTGATTTAATGCCAAATTTAGTTGAAGATTTCTTTGAAAATCCAACCTCAGCCTTAGGTACAGTTAAATGTTCGCCATGGCACTATAAAGGTAATACATTACTCATGGGGGATGCTGCTCATGCTATTGTACCATTTTATGGTCAAGGAATGAATGCATCATTTGAAGATGTAGTAGAATTCGATAAATTCCTTGAAAAGCATCAAGGAGATTGGGAAGCAACTTTCAAAGCATATGAACAGTCGCGTAAAAAAGATACCGATGCCATCGCAGATTTAGCTATAGATAATTTCCATGAAATGAAAGACCATGTTGCTAGCGAAATATTTCAAGAGAAACGTAAATTAGAAATGGCTTTAGAAGAGCAATTCCCTGAGGAATATTCTTCAAAATATTCCCTCGTAACCTTTAATGAAGATATAGGCTATAATGAAGCTATGGTAAGAGGTCGTGCGCAAGACAAAGCTATATTGAACATGATCGATGATAATGAATTGAATTTAAATGATGACTTAAAGGAAGTTCTGAAAAAAGTAAAAGAAGCAACTAATGAAATATTAGATGACGATAAAGTAGCTCGCACTATGCGACATTAAATTTTGTACTTATGAGTGAAAAAAAAGTAACACCAAGAGGTGCCTACCCCCATACCAAAAGAGCAGGAGATTTTATATTCGTTTCAGGAACAAGTTCCAGACGACCAGACAACACCATTGCTGGAGTAGAAATTATTGATGAAATGGGTACCAAACGATTAGACATTATTAAGCAGACTAGAGAAGTTTTAACCAATATTGAAAGAAACCTTATAAAAGCTGGAGCCTCTATGAGTGATGTGGTAGATGTCACTTCTTTTCTTGTAAATATGAACGATTTTGCAGGATATAATAAAGCTTACGCCGAATTTTTTAATGCAGAAACTGGTCCCGCACGAACCACAGTTGCAGTACACCAATTACCACATCCAGATTTAGTTGTTGAGATAAAAGTAATGGCTTATAAACCGGAGTAAAAACTGAAATGAACATTCAAAATTATATAAACGGTCAAGATGTAAATCCAATTCAAGATAATTGGATAGACAATTATTGTCCTGCAAATGGTGAAGTTTATGGGCAAATTCCTAATTCTACTAAGGAAGATGTGGCTAAAGCGTATAAAAGTGCTAAATCTACTTTTAAGCAATGGAGTGAAACTTCTTTCGAGGAGCGCAGTAGGATAATGCTTCGTATTTCAGAATTAATAGAATCAAAAATAGATTTATTAGCAGAAGCTGAAAGCAAAGACAATGGTAAGCCTATTTGGTTAGCTAAAGCTGTTGATATTCCTAGGGCTTCAAGTAACTTTCGTTTTTTTGCAAATGCCATCACTCAATTTGCAAGTGAAAGTCATGAAAGTGTTGGTCAAAGTGCAATTAATTACACTTTACGTCAACCAATAGGAGTAGTCGGTTGTATTTCACCTTGGAACCTCCCACTCTACTTATTTACATGGAAAATTGCTCCAGCTATTGCTGCAGGAAATTGTGTAGTTGCAAAACCAAGTGAAGTAACGCCAATGACCGCATATTTGTTAGGCGAAATTTGTACCGAAGCTGGATTGCCTCAAGGCGTATTAAATATTGTTCATGGATTAGGTACAACGACTGGTCAAGCAATTGTAGAACATCCAGATATTAAAGCCATTTCATTTACTGGTGGAACAGCTACTGGAGCTCACATTGCCAGAACAGCAGCACCAATGTTCAAGAAATTATCATTGGAATTAGGTGGAAAAAACCCTAACATCATTTTCGCAGATTGTGATTATGACGAAATGTTGAATACAACAGTGCGTTCATCATTTGCCAATCAAGGTCAGGTATGCTTATGTGGAAGTCGCATTTTTGTTGAATCTTCTATTTATGAGCAATTCAAAAAAGATTTTGTAGAACTTGTTTCTAAACAAAAAGTTGGGCATCCTTCTAAGCCAGACACTACAGTAGGAGCATTAGTCTCCAAGTCACACTTAGAAAAAGTACTGAGTTATGTAGATATTGCCAAAGAAGAAGGCGGAAAAATACTTTATGGTGGAAATCAATTAATCATCGAAGATTATGAAAATGGCTACTATATGGAACCAACTATCATAGAAGTTTCAACGGATGAATGTCGCGTAAATCAAGAAGAGATATTTGGTCCAGTTGTAACAATAATGCCTTTCAAATCAGAGGAAGAAGTAATTAAGATAGCTAATAAAGTGAAGTATGGTTTATCAGCCACTTTATGGACAAACAATCTTAAACGAACCATGCGAATGACAAAGCTGTTACAAGCTGGAATTGTTTGGGTAAACACCTGGTTAATGCGTGATCTTCGTACTCCCTTCGGTGGTGTTAAAGATTCAGGTGTTGGTCGTGAAGGCGGTTTTGAAGCACTTCGTTTCTTTACAGAACCTAAAAATGTGTGTATTAAGTATTAAATTACATGATCGAAATTCAAAAAGATATATACTTTTCTACCAATCCAAAAGATATGGATATGGAGCTTATCTATAACTATATTCATAACAGCTATTGGGGAAATAAAAGAACTTTTGAGGAACAAAAAAAGGCAGTAGAAAGCACTTTAAATTTTGGCTTATTCCACAATGGTAATCAAATAGCATTTACCAGAGTAATGACAGATTTTGTGTTTTTCGCCTACATTCTTGATGTTTTTGTAATTGATGCTTACCAAAGTCGTGGTTTAGGAAAATTATTAATTAAAAACATCATGGAACATGAGTCCATAAAAAAGGTAGACAAATGGTTTTTGGCTACACGTGATACCCATGGTCTTTATGAGCAATTTGGATTCGAACCAATTAAAAACCCTTCGATGCTTATGGAAAAAATGAGCGATCGCGCAAAAGAAATATATCAATAATGGATTTAAAACTAAATAATAAAAATGCACTTGTCTGCGGAAGCACACAAGGAATAGGTAAAGCAACTGCAATTGCACTAGCTCAGGAAGGTGTTAACGTAACATTAGTAGCACGTAATGAGGAACGATTAAAACAGACACTTGCAGAATTACCTCAGCATAGAAACCATAATTACATTGTGGCTGACTTTTCAAATCCAGAAGATTTGAGAATTAAGGTTTCCGACTATATATCTCAAAATCAAGGATTCCATATTTTGGTAAATAATACTGGTGGACCTAAGGGTGGGCCTGTTTTTGGTGCTGAACTTAATGAATTTGAAAAGGCTTTTACACAACATTTAAAATGCAATCATGTATTAGCACAAACGGTAGTTCCATTTATGAAAACGCAGTGCTTCGGAAGAATTGTAAATGTAATTTCCACATCAGTAAAACAGCCTTTAGATGGTTTAGGAGTAAGCAATACTATTAGAGGCGCTGTTGCTAATTGGAGTAAGACATTAGCTAATGAATTAGGAGAATATGGAATCACAGTGAATAATGTATTACCTGGAGCAACTTCTACAGAGCGATTAGCGGAGATCATAAAAAACAAATCGGTTAAAACAGGAGTATCTGTCGAAGAAGCTACCAATGCTATGATGAGTTCAGTTCCTGCAAAGCGTTTTGCAAAACCAGAAGAAACTGCCAACGCAATTGTATTTCTGTGTAGTGAATGTGCCAGCTATATAAATGGTATTAATCTTCCAGTTGATGGAGGACGCACAAAATCTTTGTAACTTTATAATATTAAACTTCACAATATGGGCAAGCTAGTATCACCTCTAAATTTTAAAGATTGGATCGACCAAAACAGACATCTGTTAAAGCCACCTGTTGGTAATAAATGTGTTTGGAAAGATGGCGATTTTATTGTCATGGTTGTTGGTGGTCCAAATAGTAGAAAAGACTATCATTACAACGAAACTCCAGAGTTCTTTTATCAAATTGAAGGAGACATAGTCTTAAAGATCATTAACAAAGGTAAACCTGAAGATGTTCACATAAAAGAAGGAGAAATATATCTATTACCTCCTAAAGTCCCTCATTCTCCTCAGCGTGGAGCCAATACTGTTGGCTTGGTAATTGAGTACCCTAGAAAGAAAAAAATGAAGGATGCTTTAGAGTGGTATTGTGAAAATTGCGACAACCAACTTTATAGAAAAAAGTTTAAACTGGACGATATAGAATCCGATATGCCAGCAATTTTTGACAAGTACTATGGAAGTAAAAAGAAACGCACTTGTAAAGAATGTGGAACTGTCATGGAACCTCCTAAGAAATTATAAATGACAAAACGTAAACTGCGTATTAACGGTCATTCGCACCTTCTTCCCTATCCTGAGGAAATTCCTCAGTTCATGAAGGACAAAGGCATATTTTGGGTTGATGCTGACAAAAAATTCATGCTTCAAAAAGACTGGAAACGACCTGTAACTGATTCAAGCTTTTTCCTTAACGAAAAACTCGAGTGGATGGATCGCTTCAATATAGATCATGCTGTGGTATTAAATCTATCACAGCTTTATGGTAATGGTCTTCGTCTTGAAGAAATGAAGCAAGCCCTTCGTTTTCAAAATGACTTTAATGCCCGAATTCAGCATGAAAATCCAAGTAAATTTACTTGTGGGTTTGTGGTACATCCAGGATTTGTTCGTGGTGCTTGTTGGGAAATAGAACGCTGCGTAGAAGTTTTAGGAATGCGTTTATTATGCCTTCCTACTCATTATATGGACACTATAGGAACTTGGCGTTGTATTTTCGACGAAGAGAATGAGCCAATTTTTGAACTAGCTAATAAATACAATCTTGCTGTAGAAATTCATCCTTATGATGGCGAAAAATTCATAAAACTTGAAAACACATCTTGGAGATTTCACCTTATTTGGATGCTTGCACAGTGCGCTGATGCATATCATTTCTTGACACTAAATGGATATTATAAAAAGTATCCAAATATGCGTATTTGCTTTGCTCATGGCGGACAGTTAGCACAAATGAATTTAGGTCGTCGTATTCAAGGGTTTGATGGAAGACCAGATCTTTTTGAAGGTAAAGAACATCCAAGAAAAGCTGTTGGTCATAAAAACATCTTTTTTGACACACTAGTTCATGACACAGGTTCCTTAGAATTATTGGTAAAAAATCAAACATCAAAGCAAGTATTAATAGGATTAGATGATCCTTATCCGCTAGGTGAAATGGAAAGTGACGTGCAATCATCTTATCCAGGTAAAATTTTAGATTTAGCTATTGAACAGAAAATCATTTCAGAAAAAGAAAAAGATGAAATGTGGGAAGATAATGTAATTCAATGGCTGTTTGGAGAAAATGAAGCTGAAAAGCAAAAAATGATTAACAGAATTTTATCTTAAATGAACTTCATACCTGAAGAATTAGACGATTACGTAGTGGCTCATAGTCAGGATGAACCAGATTTGTTACAACAATTAAATAGAGAAACTTATCAAAAGATTCTTCAACCTAGAATGTTGAGTGGTCATTTTCAAGGTCGTGTACTTAGCATGATTTCCAAATTAATCAACCCGAAAACTATTCTTGAAATTGGAACCTATACGGGTTATTCTGCTCTTTGTCTTGCTGAAGGAATGAGTAGCGATGGAACTCTACACACTATAGATATTAATGAAGAACTTTATGATTTTCAGAGAAAGTATTTTAATAAATCTCCTTATGGAAATCAAATTATTCAACATTTAGGAAATGCCTTAGAGATTATTCCAGAAATAGAGGACTCATTTGATCTCGTTTTCATTGACGCCGATAAAGAAAACTATACGAACTACTTTCATGCAATAATAGATAAGCTTAATTCAGGTGGAATTATCTTATCTGACAATGTGTTATGGAGTGGAAAAGTACTTCAAACAACTTTTAAAAAAGAAGACACCTCAACTCCAGCTTTGATTGAATACAATAAACTACTAAAAGAGGACGATAGAATTGAAACCGTATTACTTCCGATTAGAGATGGTCTTACTATTAGCAGAAAAAAATAGAGTACTGTAACATTTAAGCTAATTGCTCATCATTTATAAAAACACTATTACTAATGAGCAAAATTCTACTTTTTATAACTGCATGTCTTTTCATTTCTTGTAATCAAGAAAATCAAATTAAAAATAATGATCAATCAACCAACGATTTAAAAACAGCTACTGATTTTTATCCTAAAGATCGTGCACAAGTATTGGTTGTGGGCACTTTCCACTTTAATTATCCAGGTTTAGATGCCTTAAAAACTGAGGAAAATGATAAAATTGATGTTCTAAAAGAACCTAAGAAGTCTGAAGTCACAGAATTAGTAGAGTATATCAAAAAGTTCAAACCTACTAAAATTGCAATTGAGTCAAGATCTGCAGATGTTTGGAACCAGAGATTTAAGGAATATAAGAAGGGACAGCATCGGGATAAACGTGACGAACGTTACCAATTAGCAATGCGCATTGCACAAGATTTTAGCCTTGATACTTTATATGCTGCAGATGCTGTGCCTTTAAGCAATATATTATGGAGCCAGGATTCTACTTTTTATAAGTCAATTACTGACAAAGTAGATTGGGATCTAGAAGATCCTTATTGGAAAAATGCCGAAGATTATTTTGAATATAGAGAAAAGCAAAAGAAGACAACCCATGTACTTGATATTTTTAAAGGGATGAACAGTCGCGAAGGACATAATGCTAACTTCGGTCTCTATTTAACAGGATCTTTTGCTACAGGTGATGGACAAGCTGCAGATCATTTTAGTATGTGGTGGTATAATAGAAACGCTAGAATTTTTGCAAACATCATAAATATAACTGAAAGCTCCGATGACAGAATTCTAGTTTTATTTGGTAATGGTCATGCTGCAATTTTAAGGCAATTTTTCGAGGCATCTCCTCAGTATGACTTTATTGAATTTGATAGTCTTTAATACGAGTTAAGCTTAAAGTTTTCGCTTTACCGAACCACCAAATTCTTCAATACCTTCTTTTACTTTTGAGACTTCTTCGTTGATGTCTTTAACAAAATCGGTGTCAATTCCCTGCTTTTCGGCACTTTTGGTGATTTCGTGCTTAATATCGTTGGTAGCATCTTTAAGCGTGCGCATTCCTTTCCCCAAACCTCGAGCAATATCAGGAATTTTATCTGCCCCAAATACCATTACAACAATAAACATAATAAAGGCTATTTCGGCACCACTAATAAAAAGGAATGTTTTTAAATATATCACGTTACAAATATAAGGAGTACTATTAAAAAAACCGACTTAAAATTAAGTCGGTCTTTTTAATATATAAATAAGAATTAATTCTTGCTTTTAAATTGATCAAATCTGCTCTGCTTTACTTCTTTTGGCCAAGAGTTATTTGAAGTGTCAATATCTGCAGTTTCTTCATCTGGATCAACTACGATCGATACAATTTCTTTCTCAGAGGCAATAGACTTACTTACTTCATTATCATTATGTCTCCATATTTCAGCTGGATAATGTACACGCTTCTTAGTACCATCTGCATATGTAAATTCCGCAATAATAGGCATTACCAAACCTCCTGGCTTATTAAATGTTATATTGTAGAAATACTTTGGAGCTTTCATGTTTTTACGTTCTTCTTCTGAAAAATTATCCATTAAATACTCCTTAAGCGTAGGAGCATTCTCTAAAGCCGATTTACCTTTCATTGACTCGTCATATCCTTCACCACCTTCTTCTACCATATATACTAATGGAGGTAAATCTGCAGCTGTAATTCCATATTGTTTAGCAATATTGTCAGTCACCTCTTTTGATGGTGTAGTTGCATACAACTTCTTCACCTCTTTAACTCCAATATCTGTCCAATCTGTGCTATAGAACCAACCTCTCCAAAACCAGTCAAGATCCATGGCAGATGCATCTTCCATAGTTCTAAAGAAATCTTCCGGTGTTGGGTGTTTAAACATCCAACGTCTAGAGTATTCTTTAAAAGCATAATCAAACAATTCTCTTCCCATCACGGTTTCACGTAGAATGTTTAACGCTGTTGCTGGTTTTCCGTAAGCGTTATTACCAAAAGAATATGTATTTAATCCTTTACTCATAATTGGAGCTATAATATCTTGGTTACGGCTCATATAAGGGACAATGTTCTTCGCTGGTCCTCTTCTAGAAGGGAATTCTTTATGTCCTGGGGACAATGCTTCTGGATACCATTTTCCAAAATCTTGTTGTGCAACATATTGTACAAAAGTATTTAAACCTTCGTCCATCCATGTCCATTGGCGCTCATCACTATTAACAATCATTGGGAAGAAGTTATGTCCAACTTCATGAATGATTACTCCAATCATTCCATATTTTGTCCTATCTGGAATTGTCCCATCTTTTTGTGGACGTCCAAAGTTGTAACAGATCATTGGATATTCCATTCCCATTGGAGCACTAACAGAAATTGCTTTGTGGTAAGGATAATCAAACGTCATTCTTGAGTATGAAATCAACGTACTTGCCACTGCTCTTGTTGACCAATCTTCCCAAAGCGGATTTGCTTCTGGCGGATATAATGAAACGGCCATTACATCTCTATCTCCAATTTTAACAGCCATCATGTCCCAAATATGCATACGAGAAGATGTCCATCCAAAGTCACGAACATTTTCAGCATAAAGCTTCCATGTTTTTGTCTTTTTAGTTTTCTTAAGTGCCGCTTTTTCAGCTTCTTCTTGGTTAACGATCATTACTGGCTTGTCATAAGACTTTTTTGCCTGTTCGTAACGCTTCATCATTTCTTTTGTAAATACCTCTTCTCTATTTGTTAGGTATCCTGTTCCATCTAAAATATGATCAGCAGGAACCGTAATATTTACTTCAAAGTTTCCAAATGGAAGTGCAAATTCATCACGTCCCCAGAACTGTGAGTTCTGCCATCCTTCAACATCATTATATACAGCCATACGAGGGTAAAACTGAGATATTACATAAATTCTATTGTCTGATTCTGGAAAATACTCATATCCAGAACGACCACCATCTTTAGTATGATCATTGATGTTATACCACCACTTGATTTGGAAAGAGAACTTATCTCCAGTTTTCATTGCTTTAGGCAACTCCACTCGCATCATGGTTTGGTTGATCATATGTGGTAAAGGCTTTCCGTTAACATCAGTAACCTGTTCTATATTGAAACCACCATCAAAAGACTCTTCTAAATAGCTACTTGCAAATCCTGAGGCACGTTGCACTTGCTGAGTTCCACTACTTTCAATCAATGGAGACTTCGAATTTTTAGCTCTCATGTTTTGATCCAACTGCACCCAAAGATATTTTAACTCATCCGGTGAGTTATTTGTATAGGTAATTGTTTCGAACCCAGAAATTTTTGCCTTCTCATCATCAAGGACCAAATCCATTTTATAATCTGCTTGTTGCTGATAGTAAGCTGGCCCTGGAGCTCCTGATCCCGTTCTAAACATATTTGGAGTTGCAAACTCATCGTACATTTGTCTGAACTTATTTATATTATAATGTCCAGATTTTTTCTCAGGTTCTTTTTCTTCTTGAGCAAATACACCAACCGATAGAAATAAGGCTGAAAAGAAAAAATAAAATACTTTTTTCATTGTAAGTCTTGTTTGAAAATTTTGATTGCGGAAAGTAGTAAAATTTAAGGAATTGTTAACGCTTTTAATTAAAGTTTAACAATCGAGATTTGTTAGCTGGAATAAGCACAAAACTTTTGTTTTTATCACCTGTTTTGACCTTAACAATGTTTTGCTGATCTGGCAGAACATCAAACAATATTTCGTTAACAACCTCAATAGAATTTAATTCATCTATCCCAGTCACTTCTAGATAAGAAAACACTATGTCGTCTTCGTATTCTTTTCCTAAATACTCATACGAAACAGGTTTACCATTAACGCTAATTTTAAGCTTATTACTATAGTATCTCTTAATATAATTATCTATTAAAGTTTCATTTTTACCAACATTCAGTATAATCGTTTCATCATGTCGCTCACGAAGCATTTTCTCAAGATCGTCAACAAAAACTCTTGATACTATTTGCAACGATTGTTGCTCTTTTACATGCTCTATTTCAGTTACACTTACATAATATTCATGTGCTGTTTTAAAAGCAACTAAAGGGAGAAACATTAGAACTATTATTAGTTTAAAAGACCTCATTAAAACCTATTTCTTTTGATGTTTGACAAATGTAATAATTTGAAGTAATTCACATACTTCTTTTCAAAAAACATACCGAAAATTAGTTTTTCCTTTGAACTTCTTTAAGATTAGCTTTATACTGAACTATTTTTTCTGTTAGAAATTCAAAAATCTCAATATTACTTCTTCCCTTACACCTTACTTCAAACTCTGAATCGTCCGAACAGAAATAGAAGAAATCTGTTCTTAATTCTTCTTTTAAAGGATAGGTTTTAAAAAAATCTTCAGCTAACTCATCTTTTACCTTATTCATTAATTGAGTATTACTTTCTTTTCTAACTCGTTCTTTTAACTCTTTGGTTCTTCCAGTAACTTTATTTAGAAGTTTATTGAGGTTCAATCCAAAACCTAAACCTATTTGAACCATTTTTCCTGCATCTGCTTCATGCAATCGTCTTTCACTTTGTGTTTTAGGTTTTCCTTTGTAACCAGGAATCCCTACATCATAAAAGTTAATGTCTCTATCATTTTCAGCATTATTTACATCAGAATCTAATTGACCAGTAAGCACTTTACCAACAACAACCTGGTCAAGCTCATTTACATTTTCTTCTAATAAAACAGTAATGCGTTTTTCATCGATATGTTCTTGCTTTACCTGAATAGCTTTTAGCTTATACCTTATAGAAGAAAAAACCAAAGTATCTGAAACTCTAACATCAATTGTAAAGCCTCCCAATTTGTTAGTAGTAGTAAACTTGTTTAATGACTTATTAATTACATGAATGTTTTGAACATCTCCAACGCCTACAACCGATCCTGAAATTTCTATGGTTTGAGCAGCTAATGCAGAACCAAATATTATTAAGAATAGAAAAGGAAGCTTTAATCTAATTTCTGTCATTTTTTAGATTAAAAAATTCTTCCTTTTTTTGATTGAGATAATTAAGAAAATCTAACTCTCTATTTGCTTCGAGTAATGCTAAATCAAAGTCATTCTCTTCAACATAGTATATAAATTCTGGAATGTCTTTTTCTTTCATATCTAAAGCATCAACGATATACTCCATTGAATAAACACTCATGATACTTTTTCTTTCAAAAATTGGAACGAAAGGTTCTTTCTTCTTTGTAGTACTAAAAATTTTATCTACAATAGAACCAATTATTATTAGAGGGTCGAAGCCATAGACCAGCCTTGATTCTTCCATTGCTATATTTTTCACACCTGTTAAATGATCAGGAGCAAACTCTATCTTATCTAAATTATCTAATCCAAAATAAAGTGCATCCAAATTTGGGCTTTCTATTTGAACACTGCCAGCGTCCTCCTCCAAATTACCAGTTAGTCCATAAGGAAGTATTACAACTTCATCTAAAGCATTTACTTTTTCAACTAAGTGAACTGTCATTTCTTTACTAGTAATGATCTCTTCTGTTATAGTAATTGTAAAATTTTGGAACTGAAGTGCACCAAACTCTACCCTATCATTTATAGCAACGTTAATTACAAAATTACCATCTTCATCAGTTACAGTTCCAGTTTGAGAAGAATGGTTATAAACGGTAACTCCTTCAACATCATTCCTATCAACAATTATTCTTCCATTAACCTCAACGCGTTCAATTTCTTGTGCAAAAGAAATTGTGTTAAAAAGGACTAGAAAGCATATTAGAAGTTGGTCAATTTTCATAACTCTAAAGTAAAAGAATACTTATCTTAATAAAATGTCAACTGTGTATAAACTTTTGTTAAAGCTTATTTATATAAATTTACGACTTTATTCAACGAAATGAAAAATTTAATAATAGCAAGCACTTCTACTATTCATGGCAGTGGATTTTTAGAGTATCTTCTCCCAGTCTTAAAGGAACATTTTACTCAGGTTTCAGAAATTATTTTTATTCCTTATGCTCGTCCTGGTGGAGTTTCACACGATCAATATACAGCCAAGATCAAAGAGGTTTTTTCTAAATTAAATATTTCTGTCAAAGGAATTCATGAATTTGATAATCCAAAGAGTGCAATTAAAACGGCTCAAGGAATTTTTGTTGGAGGTGGAAATACTTTTGTATTAGTGAACGAACTTTACAAGAATAATCTTATTTCAGAAATCTATAATCGTGTAAATGAAGGCATACCATATCTAGGAACAAGTGCAGGAAGTAACATTTGTGGTCTTACTATGTGCACAACCAATGATATGCCAATAATTTATCCACCAAGTTTCAAGACATTATCATTTGTTCCATTTAATATTAATCCGCATTACTTAGATCCTGATCATAATAGTACTCATATGGGAGAGACTCGTGAAACGAGAATTCAAGAATTTCATAAGTTCAATACGCAACCCGTTGTAGGCTTAAGAGAAGGAAGCTATTTAGAAGTTAAAGGAAATAGTATTGTTTTGAGAGGCGAACACTCTGCCAGAATTTTTGAGCACAGTAAAGTACCTTATGAGATTGAACCTAACTCAGACCTAAGTAGCTTAAAATAAAAAAGCCTCACAATTTGTGAAGCTTCTTGAGCGGGAGACCGGGTTCGAACCGGCGACATTCAGCTTGGAAGGCTGACGCTCTACCAACTGAGCTACTCCCGCAATTCTGGATCAAATATATATAAACTATTTTTTCAAGTAAAGAAAAATCATAACTTCTTTACAAAATGATATCCTAAGATCTTGAATCCTTGATTGTAATAAAATTTATGCGATGCATGATTTTGCACATAAGTATTGAGCTCTATTGACTCATAACCTTTTTGCTTTACATAATAATAAATCCATTCAAAAAACTGAGAGCCAAGTCCTTGCCCTTGATAACCATCTTCAATATAGACATGATCAACCTCAACACTTCTTCCAGAATAGTGTCTAGTACAAAACCACATTCCGCTAATTCCAATTAATTTATCCTTATCAAAAATGCCTGCGCACTCATAATTTTGAGTGAACATTTCATTAAATCGTTGTTCAAGAATTGTATCTGAAAACTTATGTTCAGTTAACTTTTGCATTAACGGAATCATTTCTTTTATATGAGATGCTGATAAAATTTTAAATTGAAAATCCATAGTCAATTTTAAGCCCTCAAATATAATTCATATAAGTTATTTGTGACCTACTAACACTTTAAGTGTCTAATAAAAATATACGACACCTTTTTTGCCCAGACTTTTGTATTTTTAAATGACTTAAATTTTGACGTGAGGAGCTACAGATTTAAAATAAGGTTATTAATTGGTATTGCTATAGTTGTCTTTGCCTATGTACAACGGTGCAGCAGAAAGGAAACCAACCCTTTTACGGGAAGAGTTCAGGCAATTAGCATGACTTCTGACCAAGAAATAGCTATTGGTTTACAAAATGCTCCGATCATGGAACAACAACATGGCGGACAATATCCTAATAAAAATTATCAGGATTTTGTAGATCAGGTTGGCCATAAATTAGTAAACAGTTCCATAGCAAAAGACACTCCTTATCAATATGAATTTCATTTGCTAGCAGATGAAAAAACAATTAACGCATTCGCACTTCCTGGAGGCCAAATCTTCATTACATATGCCTTATTTTCTAAATTAGAAAATGAAGATCAGCTTGCTGGAGTTCTAGGTCATGAAATTGGCCATGTACTTGGTCGTCATTCTGCCGAACGAATTGCTGAAACTGAATATTGGCAAAAAGTGACCACTGGTGCTTCTGTTGGTGCAGATTTAGGCAGTCTGGTTGGAAGCTATGGTCAACAAACTTTACTAACTAATGGTCGTGGTGATGAGTTGGAAAGTGATGAATTAGGTGTACAATTTATGATCGATGCTGGCTATGATCCCGAAGAAATGATTGGGGTGATGAAAATACTAAAAGCTGCTGCTGGACCTAATCGTGTTCCTGAATTTCAGAGCACACATCCAGACCCTGAAAATCGTATTGAAAAGATTAAAAAGGCTATTGAAAAATACCGCTCTCAATAGCGCAATCGTTATAGTACTTTCTTGATAAATACTGCTATTTAGAGGGATATTGTTTTTATCTTTGATGTTCTAAATAATAGCGATGAACAAAAAAGTAATCTTGATGATTTTAGATGGTTGGGGAACCTCACCTGACCCAAAAGTTTCGGCCATAGATCATGCTAAAACTCCTTTTATAGACAGTTTATATTCTAAATATCCAAACGCTAGTCTGAGAACAGATGGAAACCATGTAGGTCTTCCTAAAGGACAAATGGGAAATAGTGAAGTTGGACACATGAATCTTGGTGCTGGCAGAATTGTTTATCAAGATCTTGTAAAGATAAATCTGGCAGTGAAGAATAAAACCCTTCAAGAGGAAAAAGCCATTGTAAATGCTTTTAACTATGCCAAAAAAGAGCATAAAAATGTTCATCTATTAGGTTTGGTAAGTGATGGAGGAGTGCATTCTCACATAAATCATCTATTTGGATTGTTAGATGCTGCCAATGATTTTGGGTTAGAGAATGTTTTTGTTCATGCTTTTACAGATGGTCGGGATGTAGATCCTAAATCTGGTTATGGTTTCATAACCGAATTAGAACAACATATTGAAAATACATCTGCAAAATTGGCTTCTGTTACTGGTCGTTATTATGCTATGGACAGAGACAAGCGCTGGGAAAGAGTAAAATTAGCTTATGATGCAGTTGTAAATGGTTTAGGAAACAAAACAACAGATGTTTTAAAGGCTATAAATGATAGTTATGAAGATGATATCACTGACGAGTTTATCAAACCAATTGTTCTTACAGATGATACAGCACAACCTATTGCTACAATTAAAGAAAATGATGTAGTTATCTTTTTCAATTTTAGAACAGACAGAGGAAGGCAATTAACCCAAGCTCTTAGCCAACAAGACTTTCATGAACACAACATGCATACATTAGATTTGTATTATGTTACCTTGACAAACTACGACGAAACTTTCAAAAACATTAAGGTAGTGTTCAACAAGGAAAATCTAACAAATACATTAGGAGAAGTACTTGAAACCAATAATAAAAGTCAAATTAGAATGGCTGAAACTGAAAAGTATCCACACGTCACCTTTTTCTTTTCCGGTGGTAGAGAAGAACCCTTTGAAGGCGAAAAACGCATATTACGTAATTCACCTAAAGTAGCTACTTATGATCTGAAACCTGAAATGAGTGCTTATGCACTAACTGAAGCTCTTGTTCCAGAATTACAAAAAGGAGAGGTTGATTTTGTTTGTCTAAACTACGCTAATGGAGATATGGTAGGACACACTGGAGTTATGGAAGCCGCTATTAAAGCATGTGAAGCTGTTGATGAATGCGTTGAAAAAGTAGTGACTACTGCTCTAGAAAATAATTATACTACCATCTTAATTGCTGATCACGGAAATTGTGAAACTATGGTGAATCCAGATGGTAGCCCTCATACTGCTCACACCACTAATCCAGTCCCAATTATTCTAATAGATAAGGAATTAAAGGCTATTGATGATGGTATTTTAGGTGACATAGCTCCAACTATTCTGGTGCTAATGGGAGTTGATCAACCAAAAGCAATGACGCAAAATTCATTAGTTTAGTGTATATTGAAGCTCGAAAATGAAGCTTTATAATCGACTTACCATTGCTATTGACTTTGATGGAACCATTGTAGAGGATGACTATCCTAACGTTGGTAAACCTCGCATTTTTGCGTTTGAAACACTTAAAAAGCTTCAGGAAGATGGTCACAGATTAATTTTATGGACTTATAGAAGCGGATTACGATTAGAGGAAGCTGTTGAATTTTGTAAAGAAAATGGCGTTAACTTTTATGCAGTTAATAAAAGCTTTCCTGAAGAGCAATTTGATTATACCAAAAGCCGCAAAATTCACGCCGACCTTTTTATTGACGACAGAAATTTAGGAGGCATTTTAGGCTGGGGAGAAATATATCAGAAAATCACCAATAGAGACCCTAAGTTTAATGAAAGAAAAAAACGTAAAGGTTTCTTTGGGTTCTTCAAATAATTACGCTCTGGTCAACTCAAAATATTGTCTATCTATAGCTTCTCTATGATCTGGATGTGCAATATTTACTAAGGACTTAACACGTTCCTTAATTGTTTTACCATATAAATTAGCTATACCATACTCTGTAACTATATAATGCACATGTGCTCTTGTTGTAACAACACCTGCTCCAGGATTTAATGATGGTACAATTCGGCTAATACCTTTATTTGTTATAGAAGGCAGCGCAATAATGGCTTTTCCTCCTTCACTCAAAGAAGCGCCCCTTATAAAGTCCATTTGTCCTCCTACTCCAGAATACATTTTAGATCCAATAGAGTCAGCACAAACTTGACCTGTAACATCTACTTCTATTGCAGAATTTATGGCCACCATTCTAGGGTTTTGTTTTATTATGGAGACATCGTTGGTATAGTCAGACGATCGCATTTCTACAAATGGATTATCATCAACATAATCATACAATCTTTTAGATCCTATTAAAAAAGTTGACATTGCGCGCCCAGGATTAATTCCTTTGTAATTCCCATTCACAACATCACTTAGAATAAGATCTATAACACCATCTGAAAACATTTCGGTATGTAAACCAAGATCTTTATGATTAGTCAATCTGGTTAAAACAGCATTTGGAATAGAGCCAATGCCCATTTGTAAGGTACTCTTATCCTCAATTAAGCTCGCTACGTAATCACCAATTTGCTGCTCAGTTTCACTTGGCTCAGTTGCTTTCATTATTGGCAACTCTTCATCACACTCTACAAATAGGTCAATTTCGCTAACATGGATAATTCCATCACCATGCGTCCTTGGCATTTGTTTGTTAACTTGAGCAATAACAGTATCGGCATTTTCAATAGCAGCCAAGGTTGCTTCTACTGAAACTCCCAGCGAACAATAGCCATGTCTATCGGGAACTGATACATGAATCAACGCTACATTAACATCAATTATATTTCGTTTAAAAAGCAGAGGTAACTCACTTAAAAAAACAGGTGTGTATGATCCGTTTCCTGCTTTTAACGTATGTCTTACATTCTTTCCAATGAAAAAAGAATTTACATGAAAGCTATCTTTTAACTCAGGGTTGGCATAAGGAGCTTTTCCTTCAACATGCAAATGGCAAACTTCTACGTTTCGTAATTCTTCATGTCTATCGGACATTGCCTTTACCAATAATTGTGGTGCTGCTGCTGCTGCTTGCACATAAACTCTATCGTTTGATTTTATAATCTTTACGGCCTCTTCAGCTGTTACTGCTTTATACATAGCTTCAACTTTATAGGGCAAAATTATACATTAAACCTCATCAAAAACCTGCTGAAAGTCATATTTATCAAAAATATTTTGCTCATTAATTTTGAGTATCTTTGCGATTATTTTTTTGAATTAATGATCATAGTAAAAACAAGAGATGAAATAGAGTTAATGCGTGAAAGTGCATTGATCGTTTCACGAACTTTAGGTGAAGTTGCGAAGGCTGTAAAACCTGGAGTTACGACTTTACAGTTGGATAAAATTGCTGAGGAATGTATTCGAGATCAAGGTGCTATCCCTGGTTTTTTAGGATTGTACGATTTTCCTAATACGCTTTGCATGAGTCCAAATGAGCAAGTTGTACATGGAATTCCTAATGATACTCCACTTGTAGAAGGTGACATCATTTCTATAGATTGTGGCGCTCTAAAAAATGGTTTCTATGGTGATCATGCCTATACTTTTGCTGTTGGCGAAATTGATCCTGAAACTGAAAAGTTACTTCAAGTAACTAAGGAGTCTTTATATGTAGGTATTAGGGAATTCAAGAAGAATAATCGAGTTGGTGATGTGGGTTATGCCATTCAAAAATATTGTGAAGATCATGGTTATGGAGTAGTGAGAGAACTTGTTGGTCATGGTTTAGGAAGAAAAATGCACGAAGATCCTGAAATGCCTAATTATGGTAAGCGAGGACGTGGTAAAAAATTCATTGAGGGGATGGTAGTTGCTATTGAGCCAATGATCAATATGGGAACACATCGTATCAAGCAACATCGTGATGGATGGACCATTACTACGCTTGATAAAAAACCAAGTGCACACTTTGAACATGATGTAGCTTTGGTAGATGGCAAACCAGAATTACTTTCAACTTTTGCTTATATCTATGAAGCTTTAGGTATTGAGAGTAATGAGGAGGACGAATTCAGACAAAAAGCATTGGTATTATAATGGACTTCAATCTTTTTAATGACATAGAACCAAAAGAAATCATCAAAGGCTATCATGGTCGTTTTGTACATATGAATGGTTTTACCTATGCTTACTGGGAAGTAGAAGCTGGATCTGAAATTCCAACGCATGACCATGTTCATGAACAGATGATGCAAGTTATTGAAGGTGAATTTGAATTTACAGTTAATGGCGAAACCAAAGTTTATACACCTGGAATGATGGTAAAGATTCCTTCACATGTTCCACACGGAGGAAAAGCATTGACTGATTGTAAACTTACTGATATCTTTTGCCCTGCAAGAGAGGAATATAAATAAGTGATATCGCTATGACTCAAAATAAAAGTTATTCACCCATAGTTCTAAGACTCATAAATTTCTTGGTAGATTCTATTACTATTCTTTTAATTATTTTTTCAATTGCTTATGTAATAGGTAATTATGGCGTTAGCTTTAATTCGTATGTTGTAAATTATATCTACAGCACTCTACTAGTTCTAATTTCTTTCATAGGATACTACTTAATTTTAGAATTTAAATTTCAAACGACTCTAGGAAAATTATTGACACGCACGTACGTAGCCGATATTGAAGGAAATAAACCTAGTTTCTCTTTAGTTTTAAAAAGAGTATTAATTAGATTAATTCCTATAGAACCTCTTTCTTTTTTATTTTCAAAAAATGGATGGCACGATAAATTTTCAAAAACTTGTGTTTTAAAAAAATAATAAGGTGAAGAACCTCTTTAAATTTTTCCTTAATTTTTTTCCCAGACCATTCTTAATCAGATTGAGTTATATTTTCAAACCTTTTATAACTTTTTTTATGAAAGGAAATCGCTATACTGATCCGATTGATGGTAAAAGCTTTAGAACATTCCTACCCTATGGTTATGAAAATCCAAGAGAGAATGTTCTCTCACCTTCTACCCTTTCATTAGAACGACATAGATTGCTTTGGCTCTACTTGAAGAATGAAACCGATTTCTTTACCGCTCCAAAAAAGGTATTACACTTTGCTCCAGAACAAGCATTTTACAAGTTATTTAGAAATCTTTCTAATCTAGATTATACAACCACAGACTTAGAATCGCCACTAGCAAATGTTAAGGCAGATATATGCGATCTTCCATTCAACGATAATGAATTTGATGTCATCTTATGTAATCACGTTTTAGAACATATCCCGGACGATACTAAAGCTATGCAGGAATTGCATCGAATTTTAAAACCGGGCGGTATAGGTATCTTTCAAATTCCTCAGGATTTAGATCGTGAAACCACTTTTGAGGATGACTCCATCACCGACAAAAAAGAACGGGCTAAAATATTTGGACAATATGATCATGTGCGTATTTATGGTCGTGATTACTTTGATAAGTTAAGGAGTATCGGCTTTAGAGTCGATGAAGTAGATTACACTACGCAATTAACCGACGTACAAATTGATAAATATCGATTAGCTAAGGGTGAGATTATTCCTGTGGTTAGCAAATAAACGAAGATCATGAAACAAGAAATAATTATAGCAACTGCTGCACTATTTGGTTTTTTATCAATTGTTTTGGGTGCGTTTGGAACTCATGCTTTAAAGAAAATTTTATCCTCAGAACAGCAAAAAAGTTTTGAAACTGGTGTAAAATATCAAATGTACCATGCCATAGTTTTATTAGTTCTCGGGTTTAATTTCGACAATACAAATTCAATTATTTACTGGTGTTTTACACTAGGAGTATTATTGTTTTCATTTAGCATTTATGCCTTAGTAGTATCTGATGCTAAAAAGAAGAAAATGCGATTTTTAGGTCCTATTACACCAATAGGAGGTCTACTTCTTGCAGCTGGATGGGTATTACTACTTCTGAATATAATTTAGCTAAGGACTATTTTTCCGGAAATCCATTTAGCGATAAGGTCTCTAGTTCTTTTTTATCATTCTCGAAGATCAAGAATGCCTTTAAATCGTTATGTTCTTTCAAAAAGTGAGTCACTCCTTCAACTCCCATAGTTTTAAAAACAGTAGCATAAGCATCCGCTGTCATACAGTCTGAGGCAATCACAGAGATACTCAACAAGTTTGTCTTACTTGGATAACCTGTTTTAGCATCTATGATATGCGCGTAACGGTTACCCTCGCTATCTACTTTAAACTTTCTGTAAGTACCAGAAGTAGCCATGGCTTCGCCTTCTAAGGAGATAGCTTTTACAATAGTTTGTGAGCCATCAAAATTAGGGTTTTCCACTCCAATTCTCCAAGGTTGTTCACTAGACATATTGACACCTTTGGTACGGACTTCTCCCCCTATTTCCACCAAATAGTTTTCTACGTTTTGAGTTTCTAAGAATTCAGCAATTACGTCTACAGCATAACCTTTCGCTATCGCATTAAAGTCTAGTTGTGTTCCTGGATGTTCTTTATTTATAACGTCTCCATCCCGAGTCACCTTATCTAAACCAACAGTTCGCATTAAACTGTCGATCTTTTGCTCATCTAAGTTTTCAATTGCCTTATCGGGTCCAAAATCCCATGCGTTCACCATAATACCAATCGTTGGGTCGAAAGCTCCATTAGTTAATTGATAAATCTCTTTAGAAGCGTCAAATACCTTTCTAAAATGAGAATCAATTGTAGTTTCTTCGTTAGCATTGATCTTCGATATAAATGAATTTGCTTGATAAGTAGACATCGACCTGTTGATCACATAAAACAACTTATCAAATTGCTCTTGGAAATCAACATCAGTTTGATCACCAACATATTGTACCGAATACGTGGTTCCAAACACATTACCAACAATGCGCATGTTTTGTTTTGACTCTTCTTTACAAGAAACTATAAGAAAAACAATCGATAGGTATATAAAAACTCTTTTCATCAATTAAAATTTGTATCAATTACCTGAATACCATTGTATTCACAAAGGTACTCTTCATTTAAATAAATTGGAAGCTCTTCTCCTTCTGGGTTTCCTAGACCAACTCCAGCATAAAGCACTTTAGCATCTTTTTCACGAGCATGTTGCTTAAAGGTTTCCATCCAAACCACATCAAAATTATTTGGATTTTCTGGCAATATTGCAGCCTTAACGATCACAAAAAAGTATTGCTTATTCTTGTCGATACAAACAAACTGTGGATGCTTTTTAAGTTTACTATTCACAGCTATAAACTCAAAACCTCTTTTCTCAAGATCTTTTCCAACAATGTTCATTGCCAGATTATGTAATTCCTGCTTGCTTAATGCTTTGCTCATACTACAAAATTACTACTATTATTTCCTTGGGTAAAATTTCTTACCTTTAAAACACTAACCAACCAAACTACTTATACTTGATCACTTGCTATTAATTAATGCATGATCAAATTCTTTAGGCGTATTCGTCAAAAATTACTTTCGGAGAATCGTTTTAATAAATATCTGTTATATGCCATTGGGGAGATTTTACTTGTTATGGTAGGTATTTTACTTGCGCTGCAAGTGAATAATTGGAATCTTAAAAGAAAAAACAATCAATTAAAGCAAACATACTTAGAACGAATAGTAAACGATATAAAGCAAGACACTATTAATATAAATAATATTTTATCTGAAATAATTCAAAATCAATCTGTTATTCACGATTTAACAAAATCTATTCGTACTCTTTCAGATTATTCTATTTTAGATTCAGTATTTACTAATTACTTCACAAATGGTTGGATTATATCAGAATACATTTCAACTGATAACACATATATTGACCTTTCCCAAACTGGAAATATGAATATTCTTAAAAACGATGAATTAGTGGATAAGATAATTGCGTATTACGGTTATATAAAACAAGTGGATAATTTCCACACAGTGAACAAAAATTGGATCACACCATTAGATTTAGAAGTCGCCAAATTGACGAGTGCATTTGAGATTGATCCGGCTACAAGTGATTTATTTTTACATAAAGAGAGAATAGAAGCTTTAAAAAACATTCAAAATCAAGCTGATTTAATGGAACGTAATGCGGCAGGTCATTATTGGATTAACCAGTCCTTATACAATAATCTCAGTGCCTTAAAAGGTGTTTCTAAAAAATTATTAAAGGATTTAAGTAATGAAAAGTCAGAACTAAACTAACGAATGGTCAATGATCAAATTCTTCAGAAACATACGCAGACAACTTTTGGGTGAAGGCAAAACAGCCAAATACTTTAAGTATGCATTTGGTGAGATTTTGTTGGTAATGATTGGTATCCTCCTAGCACTTCAAGTAAATAACTGGAACGAAAATCGTAAGACTAAACAACAGGAAACAAAACTCGTTTCTCAATTATTAGAAGACTCAAAAGCGGATTCAATCTTTTTCGAGTCAAGGTTTCTTTTTCAAAAACAAAGAGATACACTATACAACGACCTTATTCTTTATGGACTAAATCCTAAACTTGACTCCATTGGAAAAAGAACTACAAATGGTTTTCCTTTCTTTTTTAGGTTAGCTTATCAGTCCAATTTAATAAACAACAACCCTAATGCATATGAACAGATTAGCAATGATTCTATTAGAGCTAAATTGAGAGAGTATCATGCCAAATACGATTATGTAGTCCATAGCATCGATTTAAGTAATAGAATTACAGAACAATATGGTACACCACTTAACATTCAATACAGTAAACAAATAAGAAAGTTTATGAATAGTGATATTGTACAAGTTAAAGACATGAGTGATTTACTTAAAGATGAAACGGTAATTGCTTCTTTGGAGCAGTTTAAGTTTTTTGGCATTAATTTTTCAATTCAAGTTCAAAATTTCTTAGTTGTGAATCATGAATTAAGAATTATGCTCAACAATTATTTAGAACAAAAACAATAAACACTATGGGAATATTTTGGGATTTACTCCAACAAGACGAACTAGAAAAACAACAAGAACAAGCTAACAGTTTAGAAGACAGAGTCGCTCAACTCGAAGAAGAGTTAGGCAAAACTAGAACCTTACTCAAAAAAACACTGGTAGCGCTTGAAACACATATTGTAAAAGACATTGATAATGATGGAAAAGTAGGTTAGCATATGAATAGATTAATTATCACATGGTTATTGACATTAAGTATTTGTATCAGCTGTAGTAAACAGAAGACAAATACGAGCAGTAATACAGCAACCCAGGCTGAGGTAAAAACAACCTCAAAATATGAAGATTTCGTTTCCCTGTTTCATAATTGGAGGAGCTTTGAAAGTCCACCTAAACTTAATGGCGCTCCAGATTACAGAAAAGAAACTTTTGATGCACGTTGGGAAGATTTTAAAGTACTTCAAAACCAATTAAAAGCTATTGACACTTCAAACTGGTCTATCGCTAATCAGGTAGATTGGATGATTGTTTGGGCAGAAATGAATGGTTACGACTTTAATCACAACATTTTAAAACCATGGGTTCGTGATCCAGCATTCTACAAATGTATTTGGACTTATAAAAGTGATGTTCCTGCACACGAAGGGCCAACAAACCATGGTACAACTGAATTATGGACTTATGATTTTCCGCTGACTTCAACCGAAAGAGATCGATTGATAAATGACCTCAAGATAATTCCATCTTTAAATGAGCAAGCCCGAGAAAACCTAACAGGAAATGCTAAAGACCTTTGGATTACGGGAATAAGAGACATTAGAAATCAAAGTGAAGTTTTAGAAAGTCTAAAAATACAAGAGCATGTAGTAAACGACTCAGAATTAGTTGGAGTAATTGATAGCGCAATTAATGCTACCAACGATTTTGTAAAATGGTTAGAAGAAGAATCGAAAAACAAAACTGGTCCTTCAGGTATTGGAAAGGAAAACTACACTTGGTATTTACAAAATGTACATCTAGTTCCGCTGACTTGGGAAGACGAAGTAATGATCTTAAAACGTGAGTTAGCTCGTTCATGGACATCACTTAAACTAGAAGAGCATCGAAACCGAGCATTACCAGAACTTTTAGATGCGGATTCTCCAGAAGCCTATAATAAAATGGCAGATGATGCTGCTAAAAGTTTAATTAACTTCCTTGACCAACAAGACATTGTTACTGTTAAACCATACTTCGATCCAGCACTAAGAGAGCATTTAGGTGAATACATACCTAAAGACCAAAGAAACTTCTTTAGAATAGGACAGCATTACGATCCACGACCTTTGTATTCTCATTTTTACCATTGGTTTGAATTAGCTAGAATGGATAATGAGCCTCATGAAAGTGAAATTAGAAGAGGACCATTACTCTATAACATCTTTGATTCGCGTAATGAAGGAACAGCAACAGCAGTTGAGGAAATGTTTATGCAAGCTGGTTTGTATGATGATAGTCCTCGTTCTAAAGAAATTGTGTATATCATGATTGCACAGCGAGCAGCAAGAGGTTTAGGTTCATTGTATGCACATGCTAATGAAATGACCATGGAAGAAGCTGGTGGCATCCATAGTGAATATACTCCAAGAGGTTGGATGAAAACCGAAAAAGAATTACTCATTTTCGAGCAACACTTATACTTGCGACAACCAGGATATGGCACCAGTTATATTACAGGCAAGTATCTTCTAGAAAATGCCTTGGCTGATTACGCTAGAATACAAGAACTAAAAGGAAAGGAATTTAAGACCAAAGAATTCTTTGATACGCTTAATAGTATTGGGAATATCCCTATAGCTTTAGGTCAATGGGAAATGACCAGAAACAAAGCACATTTATCCACAATACTAATAGATTAACAATGGAGATAACCGCAGAGAAATCAGAAAAGGAAAAGAAACCATCCAAAAAAAACTCTAGAGTTTTAAAGCTAATTAAAAAGTATAAAAAGATTATCGCCCTTTGGTCTTTGGTTTCAATAGGTCTAATTGTTACTTCACTTCTAATCTATTATTACAAGGCCCCAGTGGATAATTCCTTTGAAAAAATCGTAGCAGATCTACTCATGTTCTTTGGTCAGGCATTAATTGGAGTGGGCCTAATTGGAGGTGGACTTGGCGGGCTCATTAATTATGTTGTTGAAGACTTTAAAAAGAGAGAGGACGACATCAGAAGGCAATTAAAGGAAAGGCAGGAAGAACGGGAAAAACAAAAAAATTTCCGAAATAAAATGCAAACTATTTTGCAAAAAGTTCACGACAACGTAGAATTGGCTAGAATACTTATTAAATCTCACAGATCTGGAAAAACGTATGGTGAACAAATTAGAAATAATATCATTCCAAGCCTTATTGCATTAAAAGATTTTAAGAGAAGACTTAAATTGGTTGATGATACCGATCTTGAAAAGAATTTAGATTCTTTAAAAGTGAGCCTTACTTACATGATTGCCTATTTAAGTGTACTAAGGGAAGAGTATCAAACAAACTATCTCGAAATATCAAATCTTCAAAATTATCAAGAAGCCTTAACTACAAAAATGAAGGAAGTATTTGTTGAAAGTATTGAAGAAGAACTGGAAGCATTAAACACCAAAAACTCTAATGAAAACACCTTGAATAGGATACATAAATTGTTTGATGAAAAAGATATTCCAGATCATATTCAAATGGTATGGGATGCTATGAAAGAGCTCAATTACACCAGTGATTTTATCGATGAATACAGAAATGAAGATGGGGTGAAATCGATGTACTCAAAGTACTTTTTAGAGCATTATTATCATTGCAATAGAATAATAAAAACTGAAGACAGTAGTATTAATGAACGCTTAACAACTAGAAAGTACTTTACTGATAATTTAAAAGAGCTAAAACGAATAGAAGAGAAAAAAAACAGTAAAGAGCCCTTAACCAAAAAAGATAGTTTGACCAGAAAAATTATGGAAATTGAACTACGCTTTGATTTTGAAAGTTCAAAAATTTTGTTGGATAATGATAAATAATAATGGCAACTTATAATTACAAATGATAAAATTTTTCCGTCATATTCGTAAACAACTCTTAAGCGAAAACAAAATGGGTAAATACTTTAAATATGCTATAGGTGAAATACTGCTAGTTGTAATCGGAATTTTGATTGCATTGCAGATTAATACATGGAATCAAAACAGATTAAACAAAAAGGAAGCTATATTGATTACTGAGTCAATTTATAATGATTTGGTAAAGGATACACTTTTACTTACTAAAAGAATAAATGATTATGAAGACCTTCTTAAACATAATAGTAGTTTAACAGATCAGCTGCATTCCGACACAGCAACACTAAATACATTTAAAAATGTAGCCAAAGAGTTCAACCCAACATTTTGGGTAATAGAGGCTTTTAATAATACCACTTTAAACTCTATAGAATCCACAGGAAAAATAGAGCTACTAAATAATGATTTTAAGAAAGAACTTATGGAGTATAAAAGCCTACAAGCTGGTAGCCTTAATAAAGGAAACTCAGGTATTTACCTAGGCTTTATGAACAACTTTACATCTAAATATAAATTTGGTAAAAACCATGGAGCATTTATCACTAAAATGAATGCACAAATAAAAGATGAGCAAGAATATGTGAATTTGTTGACTCATTTAGTTGGCTATAAAAATTATATGATGAACAGTAGCTTATCGGGTTGGAAAGCAACCAAAAAAAAGGCAAAGAAAATTTTATCAATGATTGAAATTAATGATCATGATTAAATTCTTCCGTCATGTACGTCGAACACTAATTACTGAAAACAAAATGTGTAATTAAACAAAAAGCCCCATGACCAATAAATATCATGAGGCTTTGATCAACTAGCTAACCCAATCATCAAAACAAAAAAATCATATAGACAATAATACCTTCAGCAATTCCTGTAACTATAGACATACCCAAAATATCTTTGATCTTGCTACGTAAAAAGAAAACAGCACTAAATATTGCAATTATGGCTGCTAACAATATTTCCAGAGCACCAATATTTGATAGTAAAAAGGTTATTAGAGTAAAAATTAAGGTTATTGCTATTGTAATAATGGAGAACTTAATAATTTGCTGCTTGTTATAATTTCCTTCAATAAAGCCTTGTCTTAAATCCCTAAGTATTGATAGTATAAATAGCAAAGGAACTACAGATAAGAAAGGTGCAAATATCACCTTGATTCCTTTTTCTATAGCTAAATTATTATAAAAGAAAAAAGCAATAGCTGTAAAGGCCAGTAACCCTATAACGATAATTGACTGAAATGTAAACAGTAACTCTCTCTTTTTTGAATTACTATTATTTAATGATGGTTTTGATAAAATTTCCATAATACTTTATTTAATTAATATGTTGTTTTGATTTATTATGCAGATAAAAAGAACACATGAACGGCAAGGGCTAATAATACACCACTTAATATTCCGTTGGCTCTTAGGTTATTGTATAAAATGAAATTAAGCACATAACTACTTATGGCTGTAGAGTTAATCAAGTGTGCAAAAATTAAACTATCCTCAAGTTTCTTTTGAGTAATTAACTCTATTCCTTGTAATAATAAAATACCACTAACTATACTCAATACTAATAATACTGTTGCTGGTTTTTGGTTTCTAAGCTTATACTCATCAGTATTTGTTGGTAAAAAATGTTCAATCAAAATGAAGCGAACAAAAAATAATAATGGAATGGGAAACATTATTGCTGCTACTATCTTTACTACATCTCTAAGGGTTTTAATCTCGTCATACCCAAGAAAGATTAAGTAGATAAAAACCACTACCGAAATTCCCGTAGTTACCAAAAAAGCAGTATTTACTTGCTTAAGTTTCATCTTAAACCGGAATATTGAATGTAATAGCGTCTATAATGCTTCTATAATTTGCTAATGAATTATGATAGTTTGAGATGAAAAACTCATTAATAGTTTTAGAAAAAATAGCTATGCCTGCCACTACCATAACGAAAGAGGTTATTTTAAAATATCGTTTCATGATAATTGTTTTGATGATTATGTAACAAAGGTGCTAAGTAAAAAGGAGCTATTAAAGACAACTTTTAATAATTACTGACGATATTTTTTAATATATTAGACGTATAATCTATATATTAAAGTAATTACATAAATTAAAACTGACGATTAATTGAATGATTTAAAACAAATAGTAAAGTCATTTTCTTCAGAAGAACAACAACAATTTATCAGCTTTTTAGATCGAAAGAACAAACGAAACGATGCTAAAAACATTAAATTATTCAAGTTATTAGCTCATGATGATCTCGATTCAGAAGCGATATTTTTAAGAATTTATGATGAAAACAAACGAGACGCATATCACGCACTGCGTAAAAGACTTTATCAATCAATAATTGACTTTATCGCAAACAACAACTTATCAGAAGAGAATTCTTCTAATATGCAAATCATTAAACTGATCTTAGCCTCACGAACATTTCTGCACAAACAACAATATAAGACTGCTTATAATCTGCTAGACAAAGCAGAACTGATTGGAAAAGAACAATTTTTGTTTCCTTATTTAAACGAGATCTATCATATTAAGATTCAGTATGCTCACATAAATCCAGACATCAATTTAGATTTATTAATCGCAGCATTTAAAGAAAACCAAAGACAACATTTACTGGAAGAAGAGCTTAATATGGTTTTAGCAAAAATAAGAGCAACCATTGTTGATATCACCTATAAAGGTGAAGTTATAGATTTTGAGATTATGTTATCCCAAATACTTGAAGAACATAACATTCAAACGTCAAGTTTGATTTCGTTCAAATCACTTTATCAATTAATTACCCTTTTAAGTATTTCTGCCTTTGCTACTAAAGAATATTTTAAAACAGAATCATTTTTAGTAAACAGCTATAAAGAAATTGCCACTAGAAAAGACCTCGAAAATCAGCAATTTTATCACATCCAAGTTTTATACTTAATTGCTAACACCCTATTTAGAAACAAAAAGTTTGACGACTCAATAAGTTATCTTGAACTAATGCATAACGAAATGCAACGTTCTAGAAAAAAGTACTATAACACCTTCAAACTAAAATATAATTTACTATTGGCTTTAAATTATAATTATAGCAATAGGCAAGATAAAGCCATTGAAATTCTCGAAAAGTTTATTATTAAAAAACATCCAGATATTGAGTCGCTATTAGATATCTATCTAAGTTTAATTATGTGTTACTTTCAAAGATCTGAATTCAAAAAAGCACATCATATTTTTTCAAAATTCTATCATACAGACAAATGGTATATAGAAAAAGCTGGAATTGAATGGATCATTAAAAAGAACTTAATTGAAATTTTGTTATACTTAGAACTTGGACAAGTAAATCTTCTTGAATCGCGTCTATTACACTTTAAGCGCAGCTATTTTCAATACTTAAAAGACATTAATCAAGAACGTGTAATTATTTATATAAATTTAATTGAGGACTATTACAAAAACCCCAATCAAGTTACTAGTGAAGAATTCTTCAATAAAGTGGAGAATTCCTTCGAGTGGATTGAAGCCACACGTGAAGATATTTTTGTAATGAGCTTTTATGCTTGGTTAAAAAGCAAAATGGATAGGAAATCACTTTATGAAACAACATTAGACTTAGTCCATAGCACTTATTAATAAAATAAAAACCCAGCAAATTGCTGGGTTTTGTTTTATATAGATTTCTCGACTATGCTCGAAATGACATAAAGATTTATCCACCGAAATCGTCAAAGCGGATGTTCTCGTCTGGGATACCGAAATCTTCTCCCATTTTTTGAACCGCTTTATTCATTAACGGAGGCCCACAGAAGTATAGCTCAATATCTTCTGGTGCTTCGTGATGATTCAAGTAATTATCGATCACACAATTGTGAATGAATCCTACGAAACCATCTCCTTCTGTATCATTAATATCTTTCTTCACTTTCCAGTTATCTTCTTCCATTGGCTCAGACAATGCTAAGTAAAACTTGAAGTTATCAAATTTACGCTCTAACTCATAGAAGTGTTCTAAGTAGAATAACTCACGCTTAGAACGTCCACCATACCAGTAAGTAACAGTTCTACCTGTTTCTAATGTCTTAAATAAGTGATATAAGTGCGAACGCATTGGTGCCATTCCTGCACCACCACCAACGTATAACATCTCCGCATCACTCTCATTGATAAAGAACTCACCGTAAGGTCCTGAAATTGTTACTTTATCTCCTGGCTTTTGAGCAAAAATGTATGATGAAGCAACACCTGGGTTAACATCCATCCAACCGTTCTTAGCACGATCCCATGGTGGTGTAGCAATACGAACGTTTAACATAATTTCACGTCCTTCAGCTGGGTAAGAAGCCATAGAATAAGCACGCTCAACTATATCATCATTCTTCATCACTAATGGCCAAAGACCAAACTTATCCCACTCTGTATGGAACTTATCTGGCGTTTCATGCTCTTCCGGGTGTGCCGTAATATCGATATCAGAATATTTGATCTCACATGGAGGAATCTCAATCTGAATATATCCACCAGCTTTATAACCCATATCTTCAGGAATCTCAACTACAAACTCCTTAATAAATGACGCTACGTTATAGTTACGTACAACCGTTGCTTCCCATTTCTTAATACCAAAAACTTCTTCAGGAATGGTAATTTCCATATCCTGCTTCACCTTTACCTGACACGCTAAACGAGCTCCATGCTGTAACTCTTTACGTGTAAAGTGAGGTGTTTCAGTAGGTAATGCTTCTCCTCCACCTTCTAATACGTGGCACTCACACTGAATACAAGTTCCACCACCACCACAAGCCGATGGTAAGAAGATCTTTTGATTTCCCAAAGTAGATAATAAACTATCTCCAGAAGCTACCTCAACTTCTCTTTCGCCATTAATTAAAATCTTAACAGGTCCTGATGGAGATAATTTCTGCTTTACAAATAATAACAAACCAACTAAACCTATGGTTAATACCAAAAAGGCTATTACAGTTGCTACAATTGTTCCTAATGTACTTACTGCTAATATCATATTACTCTACTCCTTTTATAGTGTTATCAGCTATGTCTTTTTCGTCTTCCTTTTCATCTTCAATCGTGTCTTCGATCACTGCTGCTTCAGTTGTTTCTTCTTTAGGTTCATCATCACCTCCAGTTAACATTCCTCCAAAACTCATGAATCCAATCGCCATTAAACCAGTAATGATGAAAGTAATTCCTAAACCTCTTAATGCTGGCGGTACCGCTGAGTATCTGATCTTTTCACGAATAGCTGCAATTGCAAGAATTGCTAAGAACCATCCTATACCTGAACCTAATCCGTAAACCGTTGCTAAACCAATTGTTGGAATCTCACGAGATTGCATGAATAATGAACCTCCTAAGATTGCACAGTTTACAGCAATAAGTGGTAAGAAGATACCTAATGAGTTATATAATGAAGGTGAAAACTTCTCTACAACAATCTCTACCAATTGTACCATGGTCGCAATAGTTGCAATAAACATGATAAATGATAAGAAACTTAAGTCGTAAGATGCATATTCTTCACCTAACCATTTACCTAGAGCTCCTGGTTGTAAAATATACTGATCTAAAATCCAGTTTAATGGTACAGTCACTATTAATACGAAGATAACTGCTGCTCCAAGACCAACTGCTGTTGATACTTTTTTAGATACTGCTAGGTAAGAACACATTCCTAAGAACGTGGCAAATACCATGTTATCTATAAATATTGATTTAAAAAATAATTCTAAATGTTCCATAGTTTGTCTTCTTTCTAGTGATCTTCAACTAATGCTTTATTCTTTGTACGTTGTACCCAAATAATAATTCCTACCACGATCAATGCCATTGGCGCTAACAACATAAAACCGTTGTTCTCATAACCTGTAGCATATAATCCTGTCTTTTCAATTGGATCACCAAGAACTTTATATCCTAGTAAAGTTCCTGACCCTAATAATTCTCTAAAGAATCCTACAATGATCAAGATCACACCATAACCAAGTGCGTTCCCTATTCCGTCAAGGAAAGATTTCCAAGGACCGTTACCTAAAGCAAATGCTTCAAAACGTCCCATAATAATACAGTTTGTAATAATCAATCCGATAAAAGCTCCAAGCTCCTTACTCAATTGGTAAGAGAATGCTTTTAACACCTGATCCACAATAATTACCAAAGATGCAACTACTGTTAACTGTACAATAATTCTAATTTTTGATGGAATGATATTTCTAATTAACGAAATAACCACGTTACCTACTCCAAGCACGAAGATTACTGAAATCGTCATTACAATAGACGCTTTTAACTGCGCTGTAATTGCTAATGCCGAACAAATACCTAATACCTGAATAGTGATTGGGTTATCATCAGCTAATGGATCTAATATTAGCTTACTGTCTTTTTTTGATAATAGTCCCATAGATTAATTCGCTTTTAATGTGTTAAAATAAGGCACGTACAATCTCAATTCAGATTTGATCATTGCAGCAACACCATCACCAGTAATTGTAGCTCCAGCAATAGCGTCAACCTCATTATCAGTTTTATCATTATTTAATGGATCTGCATTACTCTTTGAAATAGCAATACCAACAAAGTTTCCAGAACCATCTTTTAAAGGCTCACCAATGAAGTCATCCATGAAGTAACGTTCTTTGATGTTAGCTCCAAGACCAGCAGTTTCTCCCTTATGATCAAAGTAAGCTCCTTGAACTACCATATTCTCATCCATGGCAACATACGCCCAAACAGCATCCCAAAGTCCTTTTCCTCTAATTGGTGCTACATAATAAGTTTTACCTTCTTTCTCACCAATAAATAGTGGTAAACGTCTTTCAATACCTTCTTTAGCGTTAGATTGCTCTTTTTTCACATCAATCAAGTATGCTTGATCATCTTCAGCTACGTCAGTTCCGTTTGTAATTACTAATTGCTTAGTGATGTACTTTGTAAACTCAGCTCCTACCTTATCATCAGCAATAAATACTGCGCTACTTTCATCATTCTCATTTACGCCCATAGCGTAAAGAATGTTTTGTTGCTTTTCTATACGTTTATTTTCGTCAATAGTTGGTTTTAACGATTGTGCTACAAAGGCCAACAATGACCCAACAACAACCACCATTCCCACAGCGAACATTATTGTATATAAATTTGAATCTGTTTTATTACTCATAACTTAGGCAGTTTTAGCTTTTAAACGTTTCATTCTTCTTTTTACATTTCCTTGAACCACATAGTGATCAATTGTCGGTGCAAATACATTCATTAATAGAATTGCTAACATCACACCTTCTGGATATGCCGGATTGAATACACGAATCATAACAGAGATAAATCCAATTAAGAATCCGTAAATCCACTTTCCTTTATTTGTTTGGGAAGCAGTTACAGGATCTGTGGCCATATACACAATACCAAAGGCTAAACCACCAATTAGCAAGTGATGCCAGAACTCAGTACTCATTAATGAGAAGAACTTTGTCCCTTCCATAGCTGGTGCGACAAGGTTAAAAATGTAACCCATTACTAAAGCTCCAACTACCGCAGATACCATTATTCTCCAACTTCCAATCTTTGTAAAGATCAAGAATAACGCTCCTATTAATATTAATAAAGTTGAAGTCTCACCAATCGACCCTGGTATAAATCCGTAGAACATATCCATAATACTATAACCAGCTTCTTTTCCTTGAGCCAAATATCCCAGAACAGTTTCTCCTGTTATTGCATCTAATTCTGCACCTCCAGCAATTTGGCTTGCTCTTTCTTGTACTCCATGTACCCATACTTTATCTCCAGTCATCCAAGTTGGATAAGCAAAGAATAAGAAAGCTCTAATGGTTAAAGCTGGGTTTAAGATGTTCATTCCAGTACCGCCAAACACTTCTTTACCAATCACAACTCCAAATACAACTGCTACTGCAAGCATCCATAGTGGAATATCAACTGGCACAATTAATGGCACTAACATACCTGTTACTAAGTAACCTTCTTCAATCTCATGGCCTTTAATGATACAGAAGATAAACTCAATAGCTAATCCTACTATATAAGATACAGCTACAAGCGGTAATATTTTAAGTGCTCCAACACCTAGATTATCTAACGTCCAAAATTCTGAACTAAAGAAACCAGCAGATACAGATTGAATTTCTCCTAATGCTAAGTGATGTTGATATCCAGCGTTAAACATTCCAAAAATCAAACATGGCACTAAAGCCATGATCACAATGTTCATAGTACGCTTTAAATCGTCGGCTGCCTTAATGTGAGTTCCTCCATGAGTAGTTTCATTAGGCAAGTATAAGAAGGTATGAAAACCATTAAATAGCGGAGCCATTTTAGTTCCTTCATACTTCTTTTTAAGATTATGCATTTTACTTTTTAATCCCATTATCCTATCTCTTTAAGCATTAAGTCTAAACCTTCTCTTATTATCTTTTGGTGAGGTTGCTTACTCACACAAACAAACTCTGTTAATGCAAAATCTTCAGGAGCTACTTCGTACATTCCTAAAGCCTCCATCTCATCAAGGTCTTTGTACATACAAGCCTTTAAGATTTGCATAGGGTAAATATCTAATGGGAACACTTCTTCATAACTTCCAGTTACCACAAATGCTCTGTGTTCTCCGTTTGTATTTGTATTTAGATCGTATTCTTTTTTAGGACTCAACCAAGAGAAAGTCATCGCTCTTGACGTAGACACTTTATTGAATACTGGCTTGTTCCAACCAAAGAACTCATAATCATCTCCTTCTGGGATAATTGAAATTACATTGCTATAATAATCTAAAGCTCCATCTGGTGCAACTTGATTTCCACTTAACACATTACCAGAAATGATTCTTACATTGGCATCCTTAGAGATTCCTTTATCGTAGATCATAGTTGCAACTTCACTTCCAATCTTTGTAGTAAAGTATCTTGGTTGCTCTACAGAAGAACCAACTAGTGCAACTACTCTTTCAGCATTGAACTTTCCAGTTAGTAAAAACTCTCCAATAATCACTAAATCTTGTGGGCTGACTGTCCAAACAGTCTCTCCTTTGTTAACAGGATCGATCTGATTAATCTGCGTACCAACATTACCTGATGGATGTGGTCCAGAAACCTTATGAAGTGTAATTCCATTCAAGCCAGCTAAAGGCGATTTTGAATTTTTCCCTACACTAACATGAATTTTACCTTCAGTTAATTTACCAAGCGCTGTGACTGCAGCTTGCAATTCATTTTCTTTTCCTTCAAGCGTGAAATCGTAATCAGCTGCTAAAGGTGCTGAAGCATAGCCAGAAATAAAAATTGCTTTTGGCGCCTTTTCAGTATTTGCGATCACGTCATAAGGACGTTGCTTGATGAAAGCCCAACATCCAGATTCTAATAATCTTGATTTTACAGCTGCTGCATCAGCATTAGTATCTAGCTTACCAAAATCCTGATAGCTTTGTTCTTTGTCAGCTTGAATTTTAATAGCTAAAATTCTACGCTTTGCACCACGTTTTATCTCAACGATCTCACCAGAAACTGGAGAAGCAAACTTCACAGCTTCATTAGCTTTGTCATAAAATACAGTTTCACCCGCTTTTACTTTAGAGCCAACTTTCGTAATCATTTTTGGAATAACACCGTGGAAATCTATAGGTCTAATGGTATAAAAATTGCTTACTATCGCACTTTCTTTTGCTTTTTCGGCAGTACCTTTTAGTTTTATGTCTAGACCTTTTTTAATACGAATGTCGTTTGACATATTTTGAATATTGAAATTATTTGTCTAAAAATCCGTGCAAATTTACGAATTTATAATCCAGATTTCATAATAAAACTACGTTAAATTTAGGTGATTGAGGAGGGTGTTATTTTTAGGTATGGAATTTGATTATCTTTACCAAAATAATTGCCCTTATATGCTAAAATTTAAATGGACTTTAATACTTCTTTTTAGTAGCTGTCTTGCTTTTTCCCAAGCTGAAGAAGAATTAAATCCTCCTGATTACATTAAGACGATTACCTTTAAAGGACAAACTAGAGAAAGTGCTTTACCTATTGTAAAGCTTAATGGAAGAATCTCATTAAGTTTTGATGCCATAAATGGAAACGAAGAAGATTTCTATTATGTAATTGATCATTATGATTTTGACTGGACACCATCTCAACTCATGAAAGCGGAATATATGCAAGGTTTTGACAACCAACGTATTCGCGATTATGAAAACTCATTTAATACTTATCAAATCTATTCTCATTATAGGTTACAAATACCTAATCAGCAAACGCGTTTGAAAAAATCCGGAAACTACATGATCAAAGTTTATGACAGGTACAGAGACCTAGTTTTTAGTAGAAAATTTATGATTTATGAAGATCTAACTAATGTTGGAGTAGCAATTAAAAGATCAAGAGACGTAAAATATATCAAGAAGAAACAAACGATTGATATTAGCATTTCTTCGCCCTCAATACTATTTAAGAATCCTACACAGACAGTTAAAGTTGTTGCGCTTCAAAATGACAATTTAAACACTGCAATAACAACCATGAAACCTACATATACTCTTGGACGAGAACTAATATACAAAGACATCAAAGGTTCTAGCTTTTGGGCTGGAAATGAGTATAGATATTTTGAAAATAAAAGTGTTAGGGCTGCCAATATTGGCGTTCAATATGTTGACTTAAAAGATCTCTATAATCATTATCTATTTGCAGATCTTGTTAGATCAAATGTTCCTTATACTTTCAATCCAGATATTAACGGTCGCTTTTTAACCACTGCATTAGATGTAGATAATGTTGATATTGAAGCAGATTATGTTGTTGTTCATTTTTCTTTACAACACCCTGAAATGTTGAACGACAAAAGCATTCATATTTATGGTGGCTTTAATAACTATGCTATTACCGATGAAACTAAAATGACTTTTAATTCCAACTCAGGGTTTTATGAAACTTCATTAATTCTTAAACAAGGTTTTTATAGTTACAAGTATGTCGTGGTTGATGAAAACGGAAATTTAGATGAAGGTGCTATAAGTGGAAACTTCGATCAAACCGAAAACAATTATAAGGTTTTAGTTTATTATCGTGATTTAGGTGCGCGTTATGACCGACTGGTAGGCCTCGGTGAAGGCTCGTCAACGACAATTACCAACTAATCGTCTATTAAATTGTTAAATTTCCTTTATAAATAGGACTTTTGTGTACCTCAAATCCATTTATTTAGTATTTTTGAATACGCTAAAATTTATTATTCTTCTAACTGGAAAATGGTACAACAGGTAACTAAAGGCATAAAGATTTCAGTAGAAACGAACTTCGAGGGAACGTTCTACAAAAACTATAAGATACATTTTGCCTTTGGTTATAAGATCACTATCGAAAACCAAAGTAAGGATACTGTTCAATTAAATTCCCGACATTGGAAAATTCTTGATGCTTTAAACAATGATGAAATTGTTGAAGGTGAAGGTGTTATTGGAAAAAAGCCCGTGATTAAACCTGGTGAGTCTCACACTTACAATTCTGGATGTTTATTAGCTTCTCCTTTTGGGGCAATGAGTGGTCATTACAATATGGTTAACTTATCAGATACCAAAAATTTTAGAGTGGTTATCCCTACCTTTAAATTAAGTGCTCCTTTTGCACTTAACTAATTGTTTTAATTAGATCGAACCTATAAATTACATCGTTTTGTTCGATGTGGTAGAATTTGCAATTAGAGTAGTGAACAAACTTGTAAGCTAAAGCATAGTCGAAATTTTGATCATTCACTTTATACAAACCGTGAACATCAATATTTCCATAGGGAGAGATACGCTTAAACCGAAATTCTGTACTAACATCAGTTTCATGTAATTCAAACCACGCTCCTGCTGCAATTCCATCCAACCATTGTGCAGCATGGTGTTTCTCCACAACTGATCTTGGCTCTAGAGTTCCAACAAAACTTGGTTGATGATCTGGCAATCTATCTAAAAAGTTACGCAAATTCTCAGCACTTGTTGAAGAATTGAAATCACTTATTACTCCTTCTTCCGAAACCTCATATACCTGACCTTCTGTATCAGCAATCACTACATTACCAACAGTACTTGGTGTAAACCATGTTGAATTTATCAAGCGCTTTTTTATCTTCATATTTGTAACTGAAGCTATTAACGAATGCGTTACAAATCGAGCACAATTACAAGCATCTTTCACAAAAGCAGCATACCTGATAAAATGTTTTTCTTGCATTTCAGTAATATGAGTCCTTGCCAACTCATAGTCTACTTCATTACAAACAGAAGCTATAAGCTTTCCATCTCCATGCGTAAGTTTTGGATTAGTAGCTAAAAATTCTAAAATCTCATTTAGATTGACGATTTTATCATTTTCAATTTTGGCTTTCAAGGGAAAGTCTAATTCATGATCTGTATCCTTACCTCTAACGCGGCCATTAGGCTCTGAAGTAATATACCTGCCAAAATCATGATACTCTAATTCGCCTGTTTTTTTATTTACTAGTACCAAAGCTGCGTGTCCTGCACGTACGTAATTCTTCTTTCCAATTCCAATATATCTTAACAACGGAGAATACCATTCCTCTGCAACCATAACTATGGTTTCAGGGTAAGCAAGTGATAAAATAATTCCTGAATTATTCATTTAATTATTGAAGCAGTTCAAAATGATGATAACTTTTACTCGCCTCCTGCAGATTATTAAAATTCATACTCACCGTTTCTTCCTGTTTTACCACTTGTGTAATACTAGTAGTTTTCACAAACAAACGATCCATCACAACTCCGTATTCGGTATTATCTTTTTGTGTATTTTGATGAAAATCTAATACATGCTCTTTAGTAAGGGTGTTCGCAGTTATAAAATCAGCAAACCACTGCTGACGCTCTCTCTTCATTTTATCATTATACAACGTTGAGGAAGACCAAATTTTAGGTACTAATGGTAACTGTTGAAAATGCTTATTATCACCATCCCAAACCAGTTCAAAAAATCGCAGATTTTCAATCCAATCTACTATCACTAAAGTAAAAGGTTCAATATCCTGCAATTCATAATTAGCAACAGCTTTTTCAATATCACCACAAGTGAGTAAATCTTTCATTACCACACCTCTACTCAACCTGTATTTATCTTTCCTACTATGTCTGGTAAAGCCTCCGTTAAGCACGCATAATACACGCTTCTTCGCACTTACACCTATCCAAGATCCTCCAGCCAATTTATCTTTAGGGAACATCATTTTAACTCCATTTACGTCATAAATATCTGGAGCTAACGAAACTCGGTTTGGGGCTTCATCTCGGTTAGAAGTTAATACAAAATCAGATTTCCCTACAGGAAAAAGTGTTACTGTACACATGAATTTTATAGTCTATAAACTGGAAAGCAACTTACAAAAAATACCTTAAAATATATGGACAATATTTGCAGCTAAAAGGATAAAATTATCCATAAATTTTGTTGTAACTTTGCCACTCAATTTTCATAACTAAACTTATAAATTTTATCATGGGAAAAGGATTTTTTAATGTTCCTATTGCAGTAAACGAACCTGTAAAAGGATATGCTCCTGGATCACCTGAACGTGAGGCAGTTTTGGCAGCTTACAAAGAGTTGTTTAATGCTAAAACTGAAGTACCCCTTTATATAAACGGACAAGATATAAAGACTGGAAATACTAGAACTATGTCGCCTCCGCATGATCATCAACACATTGTTGGTGAGTATCATTTGGCTGAAAAATCACATGTTGACGAAGCTATTGCTACTGCTCTTGAAGCTAGAAAAGAGTGGTCTCAAATGCCGTGGGAACAACGTGCAGGAATCTTTTTACGTGCAGCCGAGTTAATTGCTGGTCCCTACAGAGCAAAAATTAATGCTGCTACCATGATTGCACAATCGAAAACTATTCATCAAGCGGAGATCGATGCTGCCTGTGAGTTCATTGACTTTTTACGTTTCAATGTACAGTTCATGACAGATATTTATGCTGAACAACCAGAAAGCACAAGTGATGCTTGGAACAGAATAGAGTATAGACCATTAGAAGGATTCACTTACGCTGTAACTCCATTCAACTTTACTGCTATTGCTGGAAACTTGCCTGCTTGTATGGCATTAATGGGAAATGTCGTTGTATGGAAACCAAGTGACTCACAAGTATTTTCTGCAAAGGTAATTATGGATGTATTTAAGGAGGCTGGTGTTCCTGCAGGTGTTATCAATGTAGTGTTTGGTGATCCAGTAATGATCACAGATACTGTAATGGATCATCCGGATTTCTCCGGATTGCACTTCACAGGTTCTACTTTTATTTTTAGAGAACTTTGGAAGAAGATTGGAAACAACATACACAACTATAAAACCTATCCTAGAATTGTAGGTGAAACAGGTGGTAAAGATTTTATAGTTGCTCATAATTCTGCTAACCCTAAACAAGTGGCCACAGCTATTGTTCGAGGTGCTTTTGAATTCCAGGGACAAAAATGTAGTGCTGCATCACGAGCTTATATTCCAAAGAGCTTATGGGAAGATGTTAAAAACTATGTGATTGAGGATGTAAATTCATTTAAAATGGGTTCTCCTGAAGACATGGACAACTTCATCACTGCTGTTATACACGAAGGTTCTTTTGACAAGTTGGCTAAATATATAGACCAAGCTAAAGCTGACAGTGATGCCGAAATTATTGTTGGTGGTGGTTATGATAAAAGTAAAGGATATTTTATAGAGCCAACAGTTATAGTAACTACCAATCCAAAGTACACCACTATGTGTACCGAGTTATTTGGTCCAGTAATTACTATTTATGTATATGAAGATGATGCGTATACTGAAACTCTAAAGTTAGTTGATGAAACTAGTGAATACGCTTTAACTGGCGCCATCATTTCAACAGACAGATATGCAGCCAATGAAGCTACCCAAATATTACAAAATGCAGCTGGTAACTTCTATATCAATGACAAACCAACAGGTGCAGTTGTGGGACAGCAACCATTTGGTGGTGCCAGAGCATCTGGAACAAATGATAAAGCCGGTAGTGCTCAAAACCTATTACGTTGGGTATCACCTAGAATGATTAAGGAAACTTTTGTAAGCCCAAGTGATTATAGATATCCTTTTTTGGGAGAATAAAAAAAGAACAGATTAAGATATAAAGCCTGCATATTGCAGGCTTTTTTTATACCTTTAAATTAAATTCAGAGAAATATAATCCATAGAGATTTAATTCCGTTGTTATAACAATTTTCAGACGCCCGTTTAAGCAAATAATTTAATAATGATAATAAGAAAGTTAAAAAAGCTAAAGAGTATAACGATCTTATTATTAGGCGTAATTCTATTAGTTATAAGTTTTGCTCCCTTTTTGATTTTTACAGAATTACCAAAAGGAAATAAAGGTCAATTGCAGGGACTATTTTCTATGTTATGGACCATATTTACAATGATACCAGCAATATTGCTAACTAGTGTTGGATTTATAATTTTCATCCATAAACTTATACAATCTAGATTTAATATTAATCAAACTTTAAGCATTGGAATAAGCGCCTTAATTTTAAGCAAAAGCTCATTATTGATTGCTCGCTTCATTCCTACTTTTAAGCATTACTTATTGAACGATATTATCAACTTAATTTTTGGGTTTTTTGAGTTCTTTCTTTTTTACCCATCTATTATAACTATAATCATTGGAATTATATTGGTTCTTTTGAAAGGCAAAAAAAATGATATTTAAAAAACAATTCAATCATATGCCAAAAAAACTCCAACGAGCTTTGATATTAGTATTGATTTATCTTTTCTCTAGACTTGTTAAATTTATTGCATTGGCAATATTTCCAGAAAAGAGCCTAGATCCAGACGATATGACTCTATTTGCTTTAGAGGTAATTCTAATTTGGTTCTTAGTTTTTAAAATTAAAGAGCAGAAGAGTTGGGCCAAAATAATGTTGTTAGTACTATTTTTATTTCATGCTTTAAGCTTACCATGGACTTTTGCCAGTGAAGCTTTATGGAGTGAAACATTACTAATCTCTCCTATAACGGCAATCCAGTTAATAATTGTAATTATGATTCTCACCTCATTGTTTAACAAAGATTCAGATTATTGGTTTAAAAACTCTGAAAATAAACCGACAGTGCATAATAATAAAAATTCCACAAAAAAAACTATAATAAAGTACTGGCTAATATTACCTGTTTCATTAAGTATTTTTGGGTTTTTATCGGGATGTAATGTTAATACAGGAGGAGGTCATCTAAATTTTCTATTTCTTTTGTTGTTAGGCCCAATGGTGCTAGGTCTAGGGTTAATAATTCTATTAATTATGTTTACACGAGGAAAGAAAAAAAAGAATGAATCTTTAGTTAATGTTTCAAAGATTGGGTTATATCTAATTTCTATTCCTATCGCGTTTGTTTTAGGTGTTTTTGTTTCCCATAATTTTTTATAACTTTTTGGAACACATCAAAATGTAAGCATTAATAAATAACCTGCTTTTAAATATGAAAAAATCAATGAAGAGAAAACTCTATAAACAATCTCTATATATCATATTATGCACCTTTTTTGGCGCTCTTATTATGGGTTTTGAAGCATATAATGAATTGGGTGGCAGTAGATATTTTGACGAAAATTTTGTATTTGACTACATGGGCTATATACTTATTTCTTTGTTAACTTTAGGAGGAGCTACTTTTGGACTAATATTTGGTTTATTAACGTCCTTTATCTATAAGAAAATAAAACGTTCCAAGAGGTTACACACTAAATGATTTAATGTGAAGAAATATGCTAAATACATCATTGGTTATAATTCATTACCATAGTTTATTAAACACATAAATGAAATGAAAATTCTCATCATAGGTGGTAACGGAACCATAGGTAAAGCTGTACGTGACCATTATACAAAAGACCATGAAGTTATTGTTGGTGGAAGAACCAATGGTGATGTTCAGATTGACATTGCAAACAGCTCATCAATAAAGAATGCTTTCGATAAGATTGGTAGACTCGATGCGATAGTTTGTATAGCTGGAGAAGCTAAATGGGATGACTTTGATAATCTTAGTGAGGAAGATTATTATATTGGCATCAAGAGCAAATTAATGGGACAAGTAAATCTGGTAAGAATTGGACAACATTATCTTAGTTCAGGTGGATCTATCACACTTTCTACTGGTATTTTAGCCGACGACCCTGTACGAAAAACAGCAAGTGCAGCAATGGTAAACGGAGGTATTCACAGTTTTGTACAAGCTGCTGCATTAGAAATTGAAAATGGCATTCGCTTAAATGTAGTGTCCCTTGGAGTTGTTGAAGACGCCTACGAAAAATATAAAGATTATTTTCCTGGTCACAATCCCGTTTCAATGCATAAAGCCATAAATGCATACTCCAGAAGTATTTTAGGTGCTGGTAATGGCGAGATCATCAAAATTTATGAATAACACTAAAACATAAATGTTATTCCAAACTTAAATATTGACCAAGCCTTAACGGTAAATCTAGATATCACTGATAAGAACTAACCCTTATATTTTAAAGGCAGGTGTACCACTTTTTTGGTCTCAAAAAAACCCTCTTCAAAATAATCAGACAAATTGTAAAGGGTTGCTTTAGGAAAGTCTTTTAGCTCTTCGGTTAGATCACCTCCTTTAAGGTATAGTATTCCGTTTTTCAGGTGGTGATAACTCTTTTTTAGTACTTTATTTTTAACCCAACCTACAAAAGATGGCATCGCCGTTACTGCACGACTTACTATAAAATCGTACCGATCATCAATAGTTTCAACCCTACTATGGGTTGTTTTGATGTTTGTAAGATTCAATGATTCAGAAACTGCGTTGATTACTTTCAGTTTCTTATTAATGCTATCTACCAAATGAAAAGAACATTCTGGAAACATAATTGCCAAAGGCACTCCTGGAAATCCGCCACCTGTACCAACATCCAAGATTTTTGTTCCAGGTTTAAACTGAATAACTTTTGCAATTGCCAAAGAATGCAACACGTGACGTAAATATAGTTCATCAATGTCCTTTCTTGATATTACATTTATTTTTGAGTTCCATTCAACATAAAGACCATAAAGCTTTTCAAACTGTTCTTTTTGATTGTCGGAAAGATTTGGAAAGTATTTTAGTAAAAGCTCCACAAGTGGTAAAATTTTTAACAAAAATAGACGTTTTTGTGTGTATAAAAATTGAATTAACCACAAATATCGATACAATTATTAACTATATTTGTCGCTTATATAAAAGAGCAAACGCAAGGTTACATCAACACATACAAAAACATGACTAAACAAACCTTATCTTTTTCTAGAGTAGATTCAGCAAAATTCTTTAGAACTCTAAATAAACGCGTTAACAATTACTTTAAAGAAAATAACATTAAAAAAACAGGCAACTGGAAGCTATACCTTAAAGCTCTGGTTATGTTCACTTTGCTATTAGGACCATTTGCTTTATTGCTAGCTGTTGAGCTTCCAACATGGTTGCAAATAGTCTGCATAGTTGTTATTGGTATTGGTGTTGCTGGCGTAGGTATGAACGTAATGCACGATGCTAATCACGGTTCATTTTCTAGCAAGAAATGGATTAATAAATTAATGGGAAGCAGTATTCACATCCTTGCAGGTAATGATTACAACTGGAAGGTTCAACACAATGTATTGCACCATACATATACAAATATTCAAGGGCATGATGAAGATATTGATGCGGGAAGAATCATCCGTTTTTCAAAACACGCTAAGTGGTACAAAATTCACCAATATCAAAAATACTATGCCTTTTTCCTTTACGGATTATTAACTGTTAATTGGGCACTTACAACCGATTTTAAACAAACCTACCAATACTTAAAGAGAAAGTTATCTTATGGTGAGTTTCCTAACCCTGCAACGCAATGGACAAAGCTAATTGTTGGAAAAATAGTTTATTATTCTATATGGGTAGTCTTGCCATTGGCGTTAGGATATACTTGGTGGCAAGTATTAATTGGCTTCCTTATTATGCATTATACAGCAGGTATTATTTTAAGTGTTATTTTCCAATTAGCACATGTAATGCCAAATACCGAAATGCCTTTACCAGATAAAAATGGTAATATGAAAAATACTTGGGCAATACATCAATTGTTCACTACTTCAAATTTTTCACCAAAAAGTAAGTTGGTAGAATTTTACACTGGAGGGCTTAACAGACAAGTAGAACATCATTTATTCTCTCATATTAGTCATATTCACTACGGTAAAATAGCAAAGATAGTTAAGGAGACCGCTAAAGAATTTAGCCTACCATACAATGAATATAATACTATTTGGAAAGCTATTGCCGAACATTATAACCAACTAAAAGTGTTAGGACAAAGACCAAGTTTTGCCTAACTATATAAATTGCAAAAGAAGAACTAATGAACCAACTTTCTGATAGAATAAATAATCTATCTACATCTGCTACTTTGGCCATGGCCGCCAGAGCTCGAGAACTAAGAGAAGAAGGAAAAGACATTATTGGATTAAGCCTAGGAGAACCTGACTTTAACACTCCAGATTTTATTAAAGAAGCTGCTATTGAAGCCATTAATCAAGACTACAATTCTTATACACCAGTAGATGGTTATGGAGATTTAAAAGCTGCTATTATTAAAAAATTTAAACGTGACAACGACCTTACTTATGCACCGAAGCAAATTGTAGTATCTACAGGTGCAAAACAGGCTTTATACAATGTTGCAGCTGCTATGATAGATCCAGGAGATGAGGTTATTTTGCCTTGTCCATATTGGGTCAGTTATAGTGACATTGTTGGGCTAAATGAAGGTGTTCCTGTAGAAGTAAAAACTTCTATAGAAACAGATTTCAAAATGACTGCCGATCAATTGCGTGCTGCTATCACTCCTAAAACCAAAATGATATGGTTTAGCTCCCCTTGTAATCCAAGCGGTTCTGTCTACAGTAAAACAGAGTTAAGATCTTTAGCAGATGTACTTAAAGATCATCCTAATATCTATATAGTTTCTGATGAAATCTATGAGCACATTAATTTTCTTGGTGGTCACGCAAGTATGGCTCAATTTGAAGATATGTACGAGAGAACTATTACAGTAAATGGTGTATCAAAAGCATTTGCCATGACTGGATGGAGAATTGGTTTTATTGGCGCTCCAGAATTTGTAGCCAGAGCTTGTAATAAAATGCAAGGACAAGTAACAAGTGGTGCCAATTGTATTGCACAGCGTGCTGTAATAGCAGCTATGGAAGCTGACCCAAGTAGTATTAAATATATGGTTGATGAATTTAAGACCAGACGAGACCTTGTTTTAGGTCTTTTAAATGACATTGATGGTTTTAATGCCAATACTCCTGAAGGAGCGTTTTATGTGTTCCCTGATGTTTCCAGCTTCTTTGGAAAAACCTTGAGAGGTAAGACCATAAATAATGCTTCAGATTTTTCATTATATCTATTAGAGGAAGCATTAGTAGCAACAGTTACTGGAGATGCTTTTGGAAATCCTAATTGTATAAGAATATCTTATGCTGCATCTCAAGAGCAAATTATCGAAGCTATTAAACGTATAAAAGAAGCAGTAAGCTAGAACAACAAAATATAGTCAATAAAAAAAGCGGCAACTTTAAAAAAGTTGTCGCTTTTTTTTAACTAACTAAAACTATAAAATGAAATATGTTTATGATAATATATGTTGAATAGTTGATTTAACAGAGGGTTTCTTTAAACTAACAACAATAAAAGAGCTATGAGTTTATAGGCTCAGAACGCATTTACTTGCTACTCTAGAAATATTAAAACTCTCGATTATTGAGCCAACTAGAATTTTTTAGTTCAAAGCTACTGCCAGTGCAATAACAAATACCGACAGTTTTAAAATAGTTTCCATATTCGAAGTAATTCCGTATTGCCAACTTTTAATACGTTGCTTAGTTCCGTAAATAGAATCAGGATTAGAATGGAAAAAATTACTTTGTGTTTTCTCCTTGTAAATTGATGTTAAAAGTCCTTCGTTTTTAAATTCGAAAGCTTCTCTATTCTGTCTGGGTAATGGTTCAAAATCCGCTTGTGTTAATACTAGTTCCATGATTAATGTTTTTTGATTGATATTTACAGATATGACGAAGAATAGTTCAAAATGTTACAACTGCTTTGCGCAACTGAATTAAAAAATTATAAGAAAAAATCATGGGAAATATTGTAAATATTATACTTCCAACAAATTTTATAATTCTAAAAAAATCTTCAAAATTTATCTGTTTCTCCAGAAAAATGGAGTTAATAAAATGAGTACAGTAAACAGTTCTAAACGACCAATTAACATTAAAAAAGACGCCCAAATTTTACCAATAGAAGGCATATCGTAAAAGTTGTTTGTAGGTCCAAAATCACCTAATGCTGGCCCCACATTGCCTAAACTTGATGCAGCTACACCAATAGCAGATTCAAAATCTAGACCTAATATGGAGAATCCAAGTGCTCCTACAATAAATGACAACATGTATAAAATAAAAAATGCTAGAATATTGAAAATAATCTTACGTTCTACCGCTTTTTTATTATAACGAACCGGAAGGATAGCATTAGGATGCAACGTTCTTTTAAATTCTATAAAACCGTTTCTTATCATTAACAAATGACGTACAACTTTCACTCCACCAGAAGTACTACCTGCAGATCCTCCCAAAAACATTAACCCAAAGAAGAACACCGTTAAAAATGGTGTCCACATTGTAAAATCTGCGGTCACAAAACCAGTGGTTGTTACAATCGCCAATACTTGAAAAAGCGCATGTCTTATAGCACTTTCTCCTTCTCCCCAAACCATTGGATGTACTATTGATGAAGCAGCAAAATCAGCTCTAAAATAAATGATTAAGGCCGCAACAATAGTAAAACTAATCAAGAACTTGAAATAAAGCTTAAACTCTTCATCTTTCAATATTTTTTGAACCCTTCCCTTAAAAGCAAAATAACTTAGCACAAAGTTCATTCCCGCTAAAAACATGAACAACATAATAATATACTGAATCATTGGTTGTCCGTTCCAATGGGCTAAACTTGCATTTTTGGTTGAGAATCCTCCGGTAGATAATGTACACATTGAATGGTTTAAGGCATCAAAGAACGACATACCAGCTACTTGCAATAAAATAGTCTCGGCCGCTGTATATCCAAAATAAATAAACCATAAACGCTTTGCAGTATCAGTTATACGAGGGTGCAACTTATCTGCACTTGGTCCAGGAGCTTCTGCAGCAAACAATTGCATACCACCAATACCTAATAAAGGTAAAATTGCAACTGCTAAAACAATAATCCCCATACCACCAATCCAATGTGTAAGACTCCGCCAGAATAAAATGCCCTTTGGCAAAGATTCAATGTCTTGCAGTATGGTCGAACCTGTTGTGGTGTATCCTGATATAGTTTCAAAAAAGGCATTGGTAAAGCTAGGTATCGTGTCTGTTAATACATAAGGTAATGTTCCTGTAAGTGCCATTGAAAGCCATCCTAATGTTACCACTAGATAACCTTCTCTTTTGTTCATTTCCTTAGGGTGATTCTTGGTAAGTAACATGAATACAACACCAATTACTATCACCATTAAACCAGCAGCCAAAATGTTGGTTGCAACACCATCATCGTATAAATGACTTACCAATGTAGCCAATAACATAAACCCACCGTTAACGAGTAATAGCAGACCTAAAAAATGACTTATGATCTTATAATTAAGATGCATACTAGAAGAAGAAACTTTCCATTTTTTTTATTGATTGTGGTAAACAACAAACTACAACCCTATCGCCAGCTTCAATTTTAAAATCACCTAGAGCTATAATTCCTTCATCGTTTCTTATAACACCACCGATAATTGCAGTTCTTGGAAAATTTAGTTCCTTAACCTCTTTTCCTACTGCTTTAGAACTATCGTTTACTACAAATTCCAAAATTTCAGCATCCATATGACTTAATTTCGTCATTGCTACAACCTCCCCTTTTCGTATATATCTAAAAATAGAGTTTGCAGCTAGTAGTTTTTTGTTAATCAAGGTGTCTATACCGATGGAATGTGAAAGCTCATAGTAATCCATATTCTCAACAAGTGCTATTGTTTTCTTAACGCCTCTGTTCTTGGCAACCAAACAAGACATGATATTTGTTTCAGAATTTCCAGTAACCGAAATAAAGGCATCCATATCACCAATATTTTCTTCATCAAGCAACTCTACATTACGTCCATCACCATTAATCAATAAAGTATTTGGAAGCTCGTCTGCTAATTCAAAAGCCTTATCTCTTTCCATTTCTATGAGCTTAATGTTAAACTTATGATCGGTAAGGTCTCTTGCTGTTTTTGATCCAATTCTTCCACCACCAAGAATCATGACGTTCTTGATTTCTGTTTTAAACTTACCTGTAAGCTTACATATTTCTTCATCTCCCCCTTTTGATGTCATGAATACTACATGATCGCCTTCTCTTAAAACTGTATCTCCTCTAGGAATAATGGTAAGGTGCGATCCATATCGTTGAATAGCAATAGGAACAAAATGAACTTCTGGCATTAAATGAGCAGCTTCTTTTACTGTTTTACCAACAATTTTTGCCGTTCTTGTTAAATTAAGCCCGAGCATAGTCAATGCTCCATCTTCAAACTCGTAGGTATCACTAAAAACTGATTGATTTAAAAGCAACTCAATTTCTGCCGCAGCTAAAGATTCAGGTGAAATGAGCTCATCAATTCCGAATTTGGTAAAACCAACCTCATCTTTAAAATCAATAAATTCTGTATTAGAGATTCTAGCAATGGTTTTTTTTGCCCCTAATTGTTTTGCTAAAACACTAGCTGTAATATTAGTAGTTTCAGATGCTGTTACTGCAATAAAGAGATCTGCATTATTAACTCTACAATCATTCAGAATTGCTATAGAAGTGGCATCACCTTTAACAACCTTAATATCTAAATGCGTATCTGCATAGATAAGGCTGTCTTTTCTTGAGTCTATTAAAGTAATTTCTTGGGATTCGTATGATAAAAGTTTTGCTAAATGAAATCCAACTTCACCTGCTCCGGCGATAATAATCTTCATCTGATATTCTTATATAAAAAGATGCGCAAATATAATTTATTTTTAGGGATTTGTATTCTAAATGTATTTCTTTGCACTAAAATACAGATACAAAGGAATTAAGCTCAAAAAGTATAGATGTCTGAAAAGGTAAAACCATATAAGAATAGTAACTTAAGCAAGAAAGAACAGGTAACTAAAATGTTTGATACCATCTCAAAAGAATATGATGGGTTAAACCGTGTTATTTCTTTTGGTATAGATGTAAAATGGCGCAAAAAGGTGGTTAAAATTGTTGGAAAAAATCAACCGAATTCTATTCTAGATATTGCTACTGGAACTGGTGACTTAGCTATCAATCTAACCAAGACAAATGCCGAAAAAATTGTTGGTTTAGATATTAGTGAAGGTATGTTAGAGGTTGGAAGAAGTAAAATCACGAAACGAAACCTAAGTGAAACCATAGAAATGGTTTTAGGAGATTCTGAGGAGCTTCCATTTGAAGACAATTCATTTGATGCTATTACAGTAGCTTTTGGAATTAGAAATTTTGAAAATCTTGAACAAGGATTATCAGAAATTTTACGTGTATTAAAACCAAGTGGAATTTTTGTTATTCTGGAAACTTCGGTCCCAACCAAGTTTCCTTTTAAGCAAGGGTATAACATTTACACCAAAGGCATAATGCCAATTATTGGAAAAGTGTTTTCTAGAGATAAAGTCGCATATTCTTATTTAAGCGAATCCGCTTCTATTTTTCCTTATGGTGAACGTTTGAACAATATTTTAAGTAAAATCGGGTTTATAAATCCTGTAGCAATGCCTCAAACATTTGGTGTAGCAACAATATACACAGCAACTAAGCAATAATATGAAGAAAGTACTTTTAGTCTTAGCACTTATCATTTCTTGTCAATCTGTTACAGCTCAGCTATTTACCAAGGATAAAATTCAGAATAATCAAAACATGGATAAACCTAGATATTCTTGGGGATATTTTCTAGGGTTTAACAATTACGACTTTAACTTTGATTATTATCAAGATCTACCAGATATTCAAACAAAGCAGACCTTAGGATTTAGTGTTGGTTTAATTGGTAATATGCGTATTACTGAGCATCTTGATCTTAGGTTAGAACCAGGTTTATTTATTACCAGAAGAGATTTATATTACAATAATCTTTATTTTCTAGGGATGGAGTTTAATGACAACGACCTTATTAGAGAGGTTCGCTCAACATATATTCACATTCCTTTACTTCTAAAAGTTTCTACAACCAGAGTAAATAACATTAAGCCTTTTATAGTTGGAGGTCTCTCTGCAGCAGTAAATTTATCAAGTAATCAGAAGAATCCAGATGATAACAGTGCTGGTCAATTTAGAACCAAAAACGGAGTGTTCTTTTACGAATTAGGTGCAGGTATTGATATCTACTTACCTTGGTTTAAATTTACACCTGCTATCAGAGGTATTTTCGCATTAAATGATGAATTAGTTAGAGACTCAGACCCAAACAGCCCTTGGACAAGCAACATTGTAAGCATGAAAAGCAGAGGATTTCTGGTTAGTTTTACTTTCCAGTAGAACGCCTTTTAAATTCACTCAACAAAATTGCAGTAGCGTTTGCTACGTTTAAACTTTCGGTTTCTTGCAAATCACCAAATCTGGGAATTGATATCCTCTTTATAGTTAGCGACTCAATCTCTTTACTTATTCCATTTGCCTCATTTCCCAAAACTAAAATCCCTGAAGTTGGCAAATTAGTTTCATAAACATTCTCACCGTTCATAAAAGCACCAAACTTAATCACATCTTGGTTCTTTAATATATCTTCCAGATCAACATAACTAACATTAACACGAGTTATAGAACCCATGGTTGCTTGAATAACTTTCGGGTTGTAACAATCTACTGTTTCATTACTACAAATAAGATCGTTAACTCCAAACCAATCGCATAAACGAATAATTGTTCCCAAATTTCCTGGATCTCTGACATCGTCTAAAGCAACAACCAATCTTGAAAAATCTACAGGTTTTGGTTCGGGAAATTTAAAAACCGCTAAAACCATATTTGGCGCCTTTAAAAAACTTATTTTCTTCAACTCAGCTTCTGTGATTTGCGTAACCAAATCATCCAAAACATCAAATTGCAACGTAGTTGTATACAGTTGATGTAATTGAAGATTGGAATGCAGTAACTCATTTACAGTCTTAATTCCTTCAACTACAAAAAGACCATGTTGCTGACGGTACTTTTTCTGTTTAAGGCTTGAAATAAGTTTAATTTGATTTTTACTAAGCATTCAAACAATACTTAAAATTTGTCGTTTAAATTTATGTAAAGTAAGCGATAAAACTGCAACATTAACAAACTTGAAGCTATTTATTTTTATTTGATTTTTTTCAAATGAAATAGTGTATTTTTGATGCACTAGTAGGTTTCATCTTTATTATTTAAGACAAACATATTTCACCTGTTGAAATTTAGATTTTTTAAAATATTAATCGTATTTCTATTCCTTTCTATCATTTCCTCTTGCAATGTAGTTAAGAGAGTTGCAGAAAACGAACACCTTCTTACTAACACTACCGTTCACGTAAATGGGAAGAAAAATTCTTCCGAACGTATAAACGAACTTATTAATCAAAGACCAAACAATAAACTTCTTGGTTTTCCTTTACGATTACACATTTATAATCTGGCCAGAGACAATAGAGATTCTTTGTTTGAAGCTTGGTTAGACAAAAACCCAAATAAGAGAGCTAGATTAACAAAACGATTATCTAAAAAACAATTAGACCAATTAAAGAATTCGGCAGTTGGGTTTAATAATTGGCTTAGAAAAACAGGAGAGCTGCCAGTTATTCTAGACAGTTTAAGAACCGAGAGATCAAAAAAAACCTTAGAAGATTTTTATGCATATAACGGTTGGTTTGATAGAGAAGTAAGTTATGAAACCACCAAAAATGATAACAAAAGAGCTTCGGTCGACTACTATATTACTACTGGAGAACCCAGAATAATTGACTCTATTTATGGGAACATAAGTTCAAGGCTTGTTGATTCTATTTATCAATTCAACAGAGAGAATAGTTTTATTAAAAAAGGTGAGCAATATAGAGGAGAAAACCTGGTAAGCGAAAGAGATAGATTAACAGAAACCATTAGAAATTCTGGAGTTTACCACTTTTCACAAGACTACATAAATTATGATGTAATCACCAATGATGAAAACAAGAATCTTGATATTGAAATTATAATTGGGAACCGTCTTATTAGAAATGAAGACTCAATTGCAACTGTACCCTTTAAAACTTATAGAATTAAAGAGGTAAATGTTATTACAGATCATTCATTTGAAAATCGTGAGAGCCCTTTTACTGATAGTATTGTCTTCAATAAAATGACCTTTAAGAGTCATGGGAACATGAAGTTTAGACCAAAATCATTAGAGCAAGGAATCTTTATAAAAAAAGGAGATTTATTTAGTGATTTAAATCGAAATAGAACGTACAGATATTTAAATAGGTTCGGTACATTTAGATACCCTAACATTGAGTATATTGAAAATGAAGCTGACTCAACCTTGACCGCTTTAATTGAATTATCTCCCAGAAAAAAATATTCTTTAGGCTTTGATGTTAATGTATCTCAAAGTAACATTCAATCCATTGGGTTTTCTTTTAACACCTCGCTTTTAATCAGAAATATTTTTAGAGGAGCTGAGACTTTAGAAATTTCTGCCTTAGGAGCCATAGGAGCTTCAAAAGATGGTTCTACTAATGATCAATTTTTTGACATTAATGAGTTAGGTGCAGATGTAAAGTTAACCATCCCTCGTATTTTCTTTCCTATTGATACAGAAGGAATTATCCCTAAACGCATGATGCCAACAACTCGAATGAGTTTAGGGTTCACGAGTCAAACTAACATTGGTTTGGACAAACAAACGGTTAACGGAATATTTAATTATAACTGGACACCAAACGAAAGAACAACTAATAATTTTGACCTTTTCAATACGCAGTACGTAAGAAATCTTAATCCAGGAAATTACTTTGACGTTTATCAAAATTCTTTTCAAACACTCGAAAACATAGCACTAAACTCTTATAATACACCACCAGAGTATCTTGACGCGCAAGGTGGTCTTGATAAGCAGCAAGCTGACGACTTTATTAACTTAGTATTACAAGACCAAGTATACAAAGACAGTAATCCAAGTGACTATCAAACTGTAAACAACATTGAGGAACGTAAGATAAGACTAACAGAAGACAACCTTATTTTTGCTTCAACTTTTAGCTTTACTAAAGATCGTCGTGAAAGTTTAGTAGATGAAGATTTTTCAATATTTAGGTTTAAGTTAGAATCGGCTGGTAATCTACTTACCACCGCTTCAAAATTGTTAGGTGAACAGAAAAATGAAGATGGTCAATTTGAGCTCTTTGGTGTTCCTTATTCTCAATATATCAAAACTGAGTTAGATTACATAAAGCACTGGGATATTGGAAGAAACAATGTTATAGCCATTAGAAGTTTCTTTGGTATTGCAATACCTTATGGTAACTCTAACAACATACCGTTTTCAAAAAGTTTCTTTGCTGGTGGTGCAAACGATAATAGAGCTTGGACAGCTTATGATTTAGGTCCAGGAAGTTCAGATAGCAGAGATGAATTTAACGAAGCAAACATGAAAATTGGGTTAAGTTTAGAGCATCGCTTCAACTTGTTTGGAAGCCTAAATGGAGCTCTATTTGTTGATGCAGGGAACATTTGGCATGTAGCTGATAATGAAGATGACCCAAGCGCAACTTTTACAGGATTTGATTCGTTAAAAGATATAGCTGTAGGTTCTGGATTTGGACTCAGATATGATTTCGGTTTTTTTGTACTTAGAGGTGATATTGGTTTTAAAACTTACGATCCATCATACAAAGATGCTAATCGTTGGTTTAACGATTACAACTTTGGTAATGCAGTTTATAACTTAGGTATAAACTACCCTTTCTAATTAATATTTCGCACTTATTTGCTAAAACGTTTTCGTTGAAATTTTCCAATTTTAACCCAATACAACTGGGTACTTTTGGTCAAATTTTGCTTAATTTTGACGAATTAAATTTTTACAAAGAAACAAACAATGGGACACAATATTAAACCAGGAGTTGCTACAGGAAGAGAAGTTCAAGAAATCTTCAAACTAGCTAAAGAAAAAGGATTTGCTTTACCAGCGGTAAACGTGGTTGGTTCAAATTCTATCAATGGTGTTTTACAAACGGCAAGAGACTTAAATGCTCCTGTAATAGTTCAATTTTCAAATGGTGGCGCTTGTTTTAATGCAGGGAAAGGACTTTCAAATGAAAATCAGAGAGCAGCAATTGCTGGTGCTGTTGCTGGTGCTAAACATGTACACCTTTTAGCTGAAGAATATGGTGTTCCAGTAATTTTACATACAGATCATTGTGCTAAAAAATTGTTGCCTTGGATAGATGGTTTATTAGATGCAAGTGAAAAGCATTTTGCTGAGACTGGCAGACCTTTGTATAGTTCTCACATGATTGATCTTTCTGAAGAACCAATTGAAGAAAACATCGAGATATGTAAGCAATATCTTGAGCGTATGAGCAAAATGGGAATGACTCTTGAAATTGAATTAGGGATTACAGGTGGTGAAGAAGACGGGGTAGATAATACAGATGTTGATGAGTCCAGACTATATACACAGCCGGAAGAAGTTGCATATGCTTACGAAGAATTAAGTAAAGTAAGTGATCAATTTACTGTTGCTGCTGCATTTGGTAATGTTCATGGTGTTTACAAACCAGGTAATGTAAAATTGACTCCAAAAATTCTTAAGAACTCTCAAGAATATATCACAGAGAAGTATGGTGTTGAACACAATCATATTGACTTTGTTTTTCATGGTGGATCAGGTTCTACACTAGAAGAAATTAGAGAAGCCATTGGCTATGGAGTTATCAAAATGAATATTGACACTGATCTTCAATATGCTTTCATGACAGGAATTAGAGATTATATGAAAGGAAACGAAGACTATTTGCAGGGGCAAATTGGTAATCCTGAAGGTGATGATGTTCCTAACAAAAAATACTACGACCCAAGAAAATGGCTTCGTGAAGGTGAGGTAACTTTCATCGACCGCCTAAAGAAAGCTTTTGAAGACCTAAATAATGTAGATACATTATAAAATTTATGTAGTTTTGCATTCTAACTAACAATAAATTTAGAAAAGCAAAATGGCTTGGTTTAAACGTAAAGACAAGGGTATACAAACACCCACCGAAGCTAAAAAAGATACACCTAAAGGCTTATGGTATAAAACGCCTACAGGAAAAGTAATAGATACTGAAGAACTTGAGCTAAACTATTACGTTAGTCCTGAAGATGGTTACCATGTGCGAATTGGAAGTAAAGAGTACTTCGAGATTCTTTTTGATGACAACAAATTTACTGAGCTAGATTCTAAATTAGAATCTAAAGATCCTTTAAAATTTGTTGACACAAAAAAATATCCTGACAGATTAAAAGCTGCTAAAGAAAAAACAAAGCTAAAAGATGCAGTAAGAACTGCAGTTGGGAAGTCTAAAGGAAAAGATATTGTAATTGCTTGTATGGATTTCTCGTTTATAGGTGGATCCATGGGAAGTGTTGTAGGTGAAAAAATAGCTAGAGCTGCAGAATATGCTCTCAAGAAAAAGATTCCTTTTATGATCATCTCTAAGTCAGGAGGTGCTCGTATGATGGAAGCTGCCTTATCACTAATGCAATTAGCAAAAACCTCAGCTCGAATAGCACAATTGGCAGATGCTAAGATTCCTTATATCTCACTATGTACTGACCCAACAACAGGAGGAACAACTGCTTCTTTCGCTATGTTAGGTGATATTAATATTAGCGAACCAGGAGCACTAATTGGTTTTGCTGGACCTCGAGTAGTTAGGGATACAACTGGTAAAGAGTTGCCAGAAGGTTTCCAGACAGCAGAATTTTTACAAGAACACGGTTTCCTTGATTTTATAACACATAGAAAAGACCTTAAAAATAAGATCAATCAATATATTGATCTAATAACTAATCAACCGTTAAGAGCATAAAACAAAAAGCGAGTCAAATTGACTCGCTTTTCTTTTATATAATTACACTAACAAAAGCCTAACGCAGTGTAATTTCTCTAACTGTCCCATCTGCAAAAGTAAAGGTTGCTTGATTATCACAATCACCTTCACCATAATCAAATATACCAGAGAAATTTGTTCGTTGTACATCTATTGATCCACTTACAAAAAAGCGACAAACTACTTCTCTTCTTAATGGTGTAGTAACATCATAAGAATGTGTATTTCCATTTCTAAACGTTGTAGTCCAGTTTCCTGAAACTTCAAAAACATTATCACTCCAAACTCCACTACCATGGCCTTCAACCCATTCTCTAATCTTGGCTCCAGTTCTTGATGCTTCGGTTCCATCTAGCCAAGTAACTGTGATATCAACAGTTTTCGTGAACTGAGGATTACCATTATCGTTAGAACGCTCTCTTAAGATAGTTTTACCTCCTTCAATATTTTTGTCATTAAAATAGAAGCCATCAAAAGCCTTGGTGATCATAACCTCTCTTGCTTCAGGGTTTCTGGTGTAAGATAGAAGTATCTTCCCTTTTAATATATGTCCTCTTACTTCGCATCCTTCTTCACCAAAATCAATGGTGATCTCTCTTGAATTCAGTTCTGCAACAACTGTTACAGTAACACATTCAGGTAGTGGATATGTTTCAACTCCAGTAGTTCTTCCTACTGGATTCTCAGTTGCCTCTTGAGTCTCATAGGCATCAATAGCAATCTCATCTACTATCTCTGAAGCTTCATCAACTTGAGCAGACATAGCAACTTCTTCGTAGTCTTGGGTTTGGGTGTCAATAACATCGATTGGTTCATTTTCACTACAACTAACCACTATTAGTGATAGAACCATTACCATAAGTAATTGTTTTGTTAAATTTAATTTTCTCATCATTGCTTGATTTTTTGATTTATACTGTTAAGACTTTCTTAAAACTAAATAGTTTAATCGTTCAGTATTTTTTCGATGAAATGCATTTGTAAATATCCTTTCAAAAAAATAACACACTAGCTTGTTACTGGTTAATTTTTACTATATTTGCCGCCTGAATACGAGAATCGTATCGGTACATAAAAATCATTTAAATAATATTGGAATGTATTTAACAAAAGAAACTAAAGAGAAAATCTTTAAAAAGCATGGTAAAAATGCACAAGATACTGGTTCTGCAGAAGGACAGATCGCATTATTTACTCACAGAATTAATCATTTAACAGAACACTTAAAGAAAAATCGTAAAGACTTTAACACTGAGCGTTCATTGGTAAAATTAGTAGGAAAGCGTCGTGCACTTCTTGACTACTTAATTAAGAAAGATATTTTAAGATATCGTGCCATCGTTAAAGAATTAGGATTAAGAAAATAAAAAAAGAGAGGCTTTTAGCCTCTTTTTTGTTTATATTACACACACGTAAGAGATTAATTTACAATAGGTTCTGATACAATTAGAACCAAATTAAAAGAAGCTAATTATAGTTTTTCATTGGTCAGACACAAAAGTGTCAACACAACAACTACAACAACACAACGACCATTGTTTAATTAGAATTAAAAAAATTTATGATTCCACAAGTTTTTAGAGAGGTCATAGACCTTGGTGATGGAAGAGAGATTTCCATCGAGACCGGAAAATTGGCAAAACAAGCTCATGGTTCGGTTGTTGTACAAATGGGTAACGCTATGTTACTTTGTACTGTAGTTTCAAACTATGAAGCTGCTAATGTTGACTTTTTACCGTTAACAGTTGACTATAGAGAAAAATTTGCTGCTGCTGGTCGTTATCCGGGAGGATTCTTCAAAAGGGAAGCAAGACCAAGCACTGAAGAGATACTAACTATGCGTTTAGTGGATAGAGTTTTACGTCCACTATTCCCTAAAGATTATCACGCTGAAACTCAAGTGATGATCCAGTTAATGTCACATGATGAAAATGTAATGCCTGATGCACTTGCAGGTTTAGCAGCATCTGCTGCTATTCAGTTAAGTGACCTTCCTTTTGAAACTCCAATTTCTGAAGTTCGTGTTGCAAGAGTAAATGGAGAGTTTGTAATCAATCCAAGTAGAGAAGTTTTAGAACAAGCAGATATTGACATGATGGTAGGTGCCTCTGCAGACTCTGTTATGATGGTTGAAGGTGAAATGGATGAATGTAGCGAAGAAGAAATGACCGAAGCTATCAAGTTCGCTCACGAAGCTATTAAAGTACAATGTGATGCACAGGTAAGATTAGCAGAAGCTTTTGGAAAAAAAGAAACTCGCGAGTACGAACCAGAAGTAGAAGATGAAGAATTAGCTCAAAAAATATACGATGCTGCATACCAAAAGTGTTATGATATTGCAAAGAGCGGTTCTTCAAAAAAAGAACGTGGTTTGGCTTTTAGTGAAGTTAAAGATGAAGTCAAAGCTATGTTCACCGAAGAAGAACTTGAAGAGATTGGTGGATTAGTATCAAAATACTTTGGAAAAGCTCATAAAGAAGCTGTTAGAAATCTAACGTTGAATGAAGGAATTCGTTTAGATGGTCGTAAAACTACAGATATCAGACCAATTTGGTGTGAAGTAGATTACTTACCTTCTACTCATGGCTCTTCAATCTTTACAAGAGGTGAAACACAAGCTTTAGCTACTGTGACTTTAGGAACATCTAGAGAAGCTAACATGATAGACCTTCCAACCTATCAAGGTGAAGAAACTTTCTATTTACATTATAACTTCCCTCCTTTCTCAACTGGTGAGGCAAGACCTTTAAGAGGTACTTCTCGTCGTGAGGTTGGACATGGTAACTTAGCACAACGCGCTTTAAAAGGAATGATCCCTGATGATTGCCCATATACTGTAAGAGTCGTATCTGAAGTATTAGAATCTAACGGTTCTTCATCCATGGCAACCGTTTGTTCTGGAACTATGGCATTAATGGATGCTGGTGTACAGATCAAAAAACCAGTTTCTGGTATTGCTATGGGATTAATTTCTGATGGTGAAAAGTATGCTGTTCTTTCAGATATTCTTGGTGATGAAGATCACTTAGGAGATATGGACTTTAAAGTTACTGGAACTGAAGATGGTATCACTGCTTGCCAGATGGATATCAAGATAAAAGGATTGAGCTACGAAATTCTTGTAAATGCATTAATGCAGGCAAAAGATGGACGTATGCACATACTTAATAAATTAACCGAAACTATTCCAGCTGCGAATGATGATGTTAAGCCACATGCACCAAAAATGGTAAATGCAATTTTACCAAACGATCTTATTGGAGCGTTCATTGGCCCTGGTGGAAAAGTGATTCAGGAATTACAAAAAGAAACAGGTACTACTATCGTTATTAACGAAGATCCTGTAACTGAAGAGGGAATCGTTGAGATTCTTGGTACAGATCAAGCTGGTATCGATGCTGTTTTAGCAAAAATTGAAGCATTATGCTTTAAGCCTGAAAGAGGTAGCGTTTACGAAATGAAAGTGACTAAAATATTAGACTTTGGTGCTGTATTAGAATATACAGAAGCTCCAGGTAACGATGTTTTAATTCACATTTCTGAGTTAGCTTGGGAACGCACAAACAGCGTTACTGATGTTATTAATATTGGTGATACTATTGATGTCAAGTACTTTGGTTTTGACCCTAAAACAAAGCGTGAAAAAGTTTCTAGAAAAGCTATTTTACCAAAGCCAGAAGGTTGGGAACCAAGACCACCAAGAGACAATAACAATAGAGGTCGTGACAACCGCGGACGTGATAATAGACGTGATAACCGTAATAGAGATAATAGACGTGATAACCGTCGTGACAATAACTCTGGAAACGAAGAGAAAAAAGAAGATTAATTTTGTTCTTTATATAGATGAAAGCCTCTCAATTATGAGAGGCTTTTTAATTTTAACCAGTCCATTGCAGTGACAGTCCAGCTGAATATAAATTATTAAATGAATTAAATATGTATGAAAGTCTTAATCCAATAGAAAATTTATTTCCAGTTTTAAACCTTAATTTTCCAACTAATGGAATTGCAAGCTCACTAACACCTTTGGTAAGATCAGTGCTATTATAAAAGAACATACCTCCTCCCGTATGAGTTTCGAAAAAAAGCCATTCGTTTAATTCAAATTCTCTACCATATAATAAACTAATTTGTTTAAAATTGGCCGAACCACTAAATATTCCTGATTCTTCACCATAAGTTGCAGAAATACTGAATAGACTTTCATTTAATGAAAAGGCTAAGTCAGTAGAAATTGAAAAAGGTAATACGCCAGAAAACAGATCTTGGTTTCCACTTGAGAAATCATAAACCTCTATTGGAGTAACAGACCATGATCTATATCTTAAATTGGACTTCTCAACGTCCTGACCATAACTAACCAAAGCCACCAACAATAGTGCAATCGTCCTTAAATCTTTGTTTATTGTTTTCATAACCTTATGTTTTAGGGTTGAAAACTTTAAAAAAAATAGTTATATCAACAAATGAGAAACTGAAAGTAGCAATGTGGTAATAATCAATAACACAATTGTTAGAATTAAAATTTTAAATATACCCTTCATTTTGATTAAATTTTCAATCTTACTATGATATAATAAAATTAAGTTTTAACCTATGACTTTTGTCATAGGCAACCCATTTTGCAAATCAAATATTTAACTTAAAATTGAAGTATTTAATAGTTCGCTGTTCTAATAAGGCATTATACTATGTTAAAGAATTTAAAGTTTTTTTACTTTTTTGTAACATTTTCGTAAAAGTATACGTATAATTATATAGCGAATAGTAATAATCCCAAAAAAAGAAGGAGACCCTTAAATGAGACAACTTAAAATTACGAAGCAGGTAACTAATAGAGAAACTGCTTCCCTAGACAAGTATCTTCAGGAAATAGGTAAAGTTGACTTAATTACAGCAGACGAGGAAGTAGAATTAGCACAACGCATAAAAGCAGGAGATCAAATTGCTCTTGAAAAATTAACAAAGGCTAATCTTCGTTTCGTAGTTTCGGTAGCAAAGCAATACCAAAATCAAGGATTAACACTCCCTGATTTAATTAATGAAGGAAACTTGGGGCTTATTAAGGCTGCACAACGTTTTGATGAAACTAGAGGTTTTAAATTCATTTCGTATGCGGTATGGTGGATTCGTCAGTCGATTCTTCAAGCATTAGCTGAACAATCGCGTATTGTACGTTTACCACTTAACAAAATTGGATCGATTAACAAGATCAACAAAACATATGCTTTCTTAGAGCAATCTCACGAGCGCCCACCAAGTGCCGAAGAAATTGCTAAAGAACTTGACATGACAATCAATGACGTAAAAGAATCTATGAAAAATTCTGGTCGTCATGTATCAATGGATGCACCTTTAGTAGAAGGTGAAGATTCTAACCTTTACGATGTATTACGTAGTGGTGAATCTCCAAATCCTGATAAAGAATTATTACACGAATCTTTACGTACTGAAATTGAAAGAGCGTTAGAAACATTGACTCCTCGTGAGGCTGATGTTATTCGTTTATATTTTGGTTTAGGTAACCAACATCCTATGACTTTGGAAGAAATTGGAGAAACTTTCGACTTAACTAGAGAGCGTGTTAGACAGATAAAAGAGAAAGCAATTAGAAGATTAAAGCATACTTCTAGAAGTAAAATTTTAAAAACTTATTTAGGTTAGTTATATTTATACCTAATAACCGCAACAAACAGTTACATAACTGTTCGTTTTTTGATTGATGAAAGAACCCTCGGCTGATTACCGAGGGTTCACTTTTTTACACTATTTTTGCGCAAACATTCAAGAAAACAAATGAGTAAATTAATTGCACCTTCAGTACTAGCAGCCGATTTTGCTAATCTTCAACGCGATGTAGAAATGGTTAACAATAGCGATGCCGACTGGTTTCATATTGATATTATGGACGGTGTTTTTGTTCCTAACATCTCATTTGGAATGCCAGTTTTAAAAGCTATTTCAGAACATGCAAAAAAAACTATTGATGTGCATTTAATGATTGTTGATCCAGACAGATATATAAAAACTTTTGCTGACCTTGGAAGTGATGTACTCACTGTTCACTATGAAGCTTGCACACATTTGCACAGAACTTTGCAGGCAATAAAAGCAAATGGCATGAAAGCTGGAGTTGCTTTAAACCCTCATACTAATATCAATGTACTTGAAGATATCATCAACGATATAGATCTTGTTTGTATTATGAGCGTTAATCCTGGTTTTGGAGGTCAAATTTTTATTGAAAACACCTACAATAAAGTAAAGCAGCTTAAAGCACTAATAAATAAAAAAGGAGCTTCTACTTTAATTGAAATTGATGGTGGAGTTAATAATAAAAATGCAAAAACTCTTGTAGATGCTGGAGCTGATGTTTTGGTTGCTGGAAGTTTTGTGTTTAAAAGTGAAGATCAACTAGCAACAATTGCAGACTTAAAAGCTGTTGCCAATTCTTAGCACCAAAATAAACTGGCTACCGAAGGAATTTCAGTAACCAGTCTAAAATGGCTTGTGTAAGCTACTCTTCAAATTGTGTCAATAAATAATTTATCAAATCTGTAGTTGTTACTATACCAACTAACTTATTATTTTCTCCTACTGGTAAGGCATGAAACTCTTTTTTAGCTAAAATTTGAGCTACCTCTTTTATACTTGTTCTCGGTTTTACACTTACTAAGTTTTTAGCCATTACTTGCTCTATTGTAAACATATTATAAACCACAGTGTCTACATACTCTTCATGTTCGTCAACAGCATCTGCAAAACTAATTCTTAATAAATCTGTATAACTAAGCATTCCTATTATCTCCTTTCCACTTACTACGGGAATATGTCTAATGTGATTTTTCTTAAACAAAAGTTCGGCAGTTTCAAGGCTATCTGTAGTATTTAGCGTAATAACATCCTTGGTCATAATAGCTGAAATTGGCGTTCCTCGTCTCATCTCACTGGCTTTAAAATTCTTATTTAAAGGTACCCAACTATTGCAATTTAAATTATGACAAATGTCATACTAATAGTTTTTGGCTAATATCCAGTAAAATTGAAATTAAGCATTTGCCTTACCTTACTATAAATTCTAGGGAAATGGGTTTGAAATTCTTCTGGACTCTCAATAAAATATTCAACCAAAACTGCAACAAACTCAAACTGATTGGTATATGCATAATCACGGAAATACTTTGATTGAATTAGTTTATCTCTTAAAGGTTTATCGTTAGAAAGTAAATCTGTTAGCTCTCGAAAAGAGTCTTTAAAAATGGTAGAGCTTACATCTCGTTCTTTTATGCTGTTTAAATGGATGGCATGCGCAAACTCATGGATACCAACATTCAAATTATCATTACCTATGATATGTCCTTTTAAAAAATCCTCCCAAGATAATACTAGTGCTTTAAGTTTTGGGTTGAACTCCCCTTTATGATTTTCTTCATTTATAGTAGAATAAAAAGTCTTAGGATAAACAAATATTTTATCTATCAAACCAATGAAGTAATCACGAAATCCAAAAGTCAACATTACAGCAGTTGCAGAAATTAGCACTTCATGCTCTTCTGAAATAGATAGTCCATCCCGACCAATAAAAGTTTTATCCTTAACAAAATTGGCAACTCTATGTTCAAAATATATCTTTTCTTTTTTTTCCAATCGATCGAAGAAAGAAAAGTTCTTTAAAATAACTAACTGATCTGAAGTCAACCTTTTTTTTGAAAAATAAAAATGAATATAAAGTGGTTTTCGCTTTTTCATTACATAAAGCATCTCAACCATTCTGAAACCAAAATATATTATTAAGCCAAATAGCGCTACTAAGAATACAGCTATTACAGTTTTATCGGTAGAATTTAGTAAAAGAAAGATATAGTCTGATATCATTATTTATCACAACGAATTATTACACATCTAATTGTAAGAACCTCACATTTATGATGAAGGCTTTTTAATAAGTAATGTTGTTGAAATAGCAACAAGTCCAGCTACTAAAAATGTGAGTAATCTTGAGCTAATTATAGCATCCATTCCTGTACTAATCCATATAATAGTAAACACTAATCCAACAATTATTGTGAGTAAAGCCGCAACGCCATGAAAACGCTTCCAGAATAAAGTAAGTAAAATAACTACCGAAAATGTCGAACCTATTCCTGCCCAAACATAACCAACAATTGCATACACCAGATCACTAGGTGAAAAATAAGCTAACACTAATGCTATTAGTGACAACAACGCTGTTACTAAACGAGATTGTTTTAATGATTTCTTATTATTCTTTTCACTTTCTTCTGTTTTAATTAGATTTTCAGACAACTCTGTTGCCGATAAAATTAAAAGAGAATTAGCTGTTGAAATAATTGCTGCCAACACTCCAGTTATTAATATTCCTGAAACCACTGGATTAAAAACTGTCGTCAATACTTCAGGCATTACAGTTTCTTGATCACTAAGACCATTAGGGCCAAAAATAGCGATACCAATCCATCCAACCATTAATGCTCCAGTATATGCTATTATCGTCCAAACTACACCAATATTTCTGGCTATTCTTGCATTCTTCTCGTCTTTAATTGCCATGAAACGCATGCTTAATTGAGGTTGCCCTCCTAAATACCCAAAAAACCAAGAAAAGGCTCCAGCAATTATTACTCCCGTTCCTAAACCTTTTACCATATTAATTGAATTAGGAAACCAGCCATTTAAAGTTTCATAAAGTGCAGAATCAGTTTTAACAACTGCTCCTCCAGTCATTGTTGAATAGGAATCACCTGCTTTAGACAGTGCCTCTGATATTGAATGCGCAAAAACTGAACCTTCAGGCATTTCAACCAAATACAATATTCCAGCAATAGGAGCAATTATTAAGGTAATGATCATAATTATTGCTTGAATCACATCTGTATAGGTCACAGACCTAAATCCACCATAAATAGTATAAGGAACAACCAATAGCACAATTATTAACATTGCTAAACTCTGATCGATCCCAAAAAGATTATTTAGTGTCTTCCCTCCTCCTATAAACTGTGCTCCAACATAAAAGAAAAAGAAAAAAACTATGGTTAAGCTCCCAACTATTCTAATCCATTTCCCTACCTCTCCATGTCGCTTCGCTATATAATCTGTAAACGTATCAGCACTATATATTTCTGCTTCTTTTCGTAATCTTGAAGCTAGTAGAACCCAAGCTAAAATAATTCCTAAAACACATCCAATGGCTACCCAAACCTCCATTAACCCTGTGGCATATGCTGCTCCTGGCAAGCCAAGCAAAGCCCATGAAGACTCTCCTGTAGCTCTTTCAGACAAAGCTGCCACCCAACCAGGTAATTTTCTCCCTGCAATAGCAAAATCACTTCCTGTCTTTACTTTTTGTCCTTGGTATATTCCAAAAGCAATTAATAGTATCATGTAAATACACATGACAATTAGAATAATAGTTTGATTTTCCATTGAAAGAAGAACACGTTGGTTATGTCATCTAAAATAAATAAAAAAGCGACAAACTCCCCTTAAAGGTTCGCTTTGAAAACGGGATTAAGTTCGGGGCAGTGAAAAGTGAGAATGGTATCTCAGCTAAATTGTTTGCTAAAGTTTTAGTATCAATCTAAATTTTTTATCTTTTTAGGATTACCCCAGCTCCTACAGTATTCTTAGTTCTTTCATCAATTAAAATAAAACTCCCTGTTGACTTATTTTCCTTATAAGGATCAAGAATCAGAGGTTTAGCAGTTTTTAAATTTACCCTACAAATATCATTTACCCTCATACTTTTATCTTGATAATCTTTCTTAAGAGAGTCAATATTTATTTTATAAACAACCTCTTCTATGGCCACCTCTTGCCTAGCAGTAGTATGTTGTATTAATAGTCTTGTATTTTCTGAAAGTGGGTCATCACTTAACCAACAAAGAACCACTTCAATATTTTTGCACAATTTAGATTGTTTTTTCTCCTGCACAATCATATCTCCTCTTGAAATATTCATATCATTATCTAGAGTAATTAAAACTGACATTGGAGCATATGCTTTTGTAAGTTTTTTTTCAAACGCATTAATACTCTTGATTTTCGCGTTAATACCAGATGGAAGAACAGTTACACTATCATCAACTTCAAAAACTCCACTTACAATTCTACCAGCATATCCTTTGTAATCATTGGATTCTATAATTGTTTGTACGGGAAAACGTGCGTTATCATTCTTAACATTATTAAACGTATTTAATGTTTCTAAAACATTTAACAAAGGAGCTCCATTATACCAATCCATATTTTTAGAACACTCAACAATATTATCTCCCTTTATGGCACTAGTTGGTATATAGGTAATGTTTTGTAATTCGGTTTCAGACAACAAATACTCAAATTCATTAACAACTCTTGTAAACGTTTTTTCAGAATAATTGACCAAATCCATTTTATTAATACAGACTATGGCATGGTCTACATTTAATAACGAGGCGATGAATGTATGTCTTATAGTTTGCTCTACAATGCCATTTCTAGCATCAATTAATACAATTATTGCATTTGATGTAGAAACTGCGGTAAACATATTCCTTGTAAATTCTATGTGCCCTGGTGAATCGGCTATGATAAATTTATTTTTTGGAGTAGAAAAATATCTATACGCAACATCAATTGTTATTCCTCTATCTCTTTCTTCTTTTAATCCATCAGTAAATAAAGCTAAATCAATTTCATTATTAGCACTAACTTTTTCAACTGACTTTAATTGATCTTCAAAAATTGATTTAGAATCTAAAAGTAGTCTCCCAATCAATGTACTCTTACCATCATCCACACTACCAACAGTAGCAAATCTTATTAACTGTTTTTGGTTGTTCATCTCAAAAATACCCTAGACGTTTTCTATCTTCCATTGATGTATCTGATTCTTTATCATCTACTCTATTACCTCTCTCTGTAATTTTCATTCTTGAAACCTCATTTAAGACTTTGTTTATAGTATTTGCATTAGATTCTATACCACCAGTTATAGTAATATCTCCTAACGTTCTAAATCGTACGCACTTTTTTACTACTTTTTCATTCTCCATCAATTCTAAAAACTCTGAATAAGGAACCCAACTATTATTTCTCCAAATAACATTTCTATCGTGCGCTAAATATAAAGATGGTATTTCTATATTCTCTTTTTTTATATAATTCCATACATCTATTTCTGTCCAATTACTAATTGGAAATACTCTAAAGTGCTCACCTTTAAAACAGCTACCATTATATAATGTCCAAAGCTCTGGTCTTTGATTTTTAGGGTCCCATTCGCCTCTCTTATTCCTATGAGAAAAAATACGCTCTTTAGCTCTGGATTTTTCTTCATCTCTTCTTGCGCCACCAATTGCACAGTCTATATTATTTTCTTTAATGGTGTCTAGAAGGGTTACTATTTGTAATTTATTTCGTGTTTTAAATATTCCTTTCTCCTCAGTCACCCTGCCTTTATCTATCCAATCTTGAACTGAAGAAACTATCAAGTTAACATCTAACTCTCTTACTAGCTTATCTCGAAATTCAATTGTTTCTTTAAAATTATGGCCTGTATCAATATGCAATAAGCTAAATGGAATTTTAGCTGGATAGAAAGCTTTTTTTGCCAAATGTGTTACCACGATAGAGTCTTTACCTCCTGAGAACAATATAACGGGGTTACTAAATATTGAATATACTTCTCTCAGTATATAAATTGCTTCAGATTCTAACTCATCTAAATAACTTAATTGGTAATCACTCATTAACCTTTAAGTTTTAATTTGGATTGTATTTTATCTAAAACTAAACTTATAGATTTCTCAATTGAATGCGACTCATTCAGCTCTAAATCTGGCTTCTCAGGAACTTCGTAAGGAGCTGAAACTCCTGTAAAATTATTTATCTCCCCGGCTCTCGCTTTTTTATATAACCCTTTTACATCTCTTCGTTCGCATTCTTTTAGACTTGTCCCCATATAAACCTCTATAAAGTTGTTGTAACCTACAGTTTGCTTTATAAATTCTCTATCCTTCTTATATGGTGCAACAAAAGCAGCTAAAACAACAACTCCAGCATCAATAAAGAGTTTTGATATTTCACCTATTCGTCTATTATTTTCTGACCGATCTTCTGGTGAAAATCCTAAATTCTTATTTATACCTTTTCTTATATTATCTCCATCAAGAACATAACTGCGAATATTTTTTTGGAATAAACGCTCTTCAACTCCATTTGCAATGGTCGATTTACCAGCACCAGACAGTCCAGTAAAAAACACCAAAAAAGAACTATGATTATTCATCTTTCTTCTTTGCTTACATGTTATTTTATATTGAAAATCTATAATGTTTTTGGACATCCTTTATCAATTTCCCATTAATAATGATTGGTTATTCAATGATACCACAAAATAATTATTCCTAAGGTTTTCCCTATTATAAATCATATTTACTTTGGAGCTTAAATCTGTAACTCTTAAGCCAACCGCTTCACATATAGCTTGTCCAGCTGCAGTATCCCACTCCATTGTTGGGGCAAACCTAGGATAAATATCTGCTTCACCTTCTGCTATCATACAGAATTTTAGAGAACTCCCTATCGACAAAAACTCTACAGTATCATATTTTCCTTTTAAATCATTGATAAAATTATTAGTTTCTTCATTCATATGAGATCTACTACCTACAACTCTTACTAACGAATTTTGAGGAACATTCGGGCTAATCTTATTAGTATCTCTGAAAAGTTTAGACTCAAAATTTTCAATTGATTTCAAAGGCAATTTATAGGCGTTTTTTTTATTACTGTCTGTATAATATAACAGATTTAATGCTGGTGCATAAATAACACTAAATGAAACATCTCCTTTCTCTACAAATGCAATGTTAACCGTAAACTCATCATTTTTTTTAATAAACTCTTTAGTACCATCTAGTGGGTCTACTATCCAACAACTATCCCAAGTTTTTCTAATATCATAATCCAGTTGTTTAGTTTCTTCGCTTATAACAGGAATATTGGTTTTTTCCAAGTATGAAAGAATTACATTATTTGCATTGACATCTGCTTTAGTTAAGGGGGATTTATCATCTTTATAATTAACTTGAAAACTGTTCTCATAAATTTTCATGATTTCGCTTCCAGCTTCAAAGGCTGCTCTAATTGCAATATTTAAAAAAGACTCTTTCACAAAAGAAAAATCAATTATTTATAAATCATTAACCTTTATCCAATTAAGAAACAAGTTCAACCACTCACTCGTGATATCTTTCTTCCTTACAGAAAAGGTATTCGTACTATTTTTAAAAAATCAAAATTTTTATCTTGATTTAAGTTAAATGATCGTCACAAATAGTCACATTTAAAAAAATAAACTCTAATAAATTGAAAAACAATATATTAGAGCTCACATAGTGACCACGGAGGGATTCAAACCCCCGACCGCTGGAGCCGAAATCCAGTGCTCTATTCAGCTGAGCTACGTGGCCAAATAGTTTAAGACATTAATTTTGACTTAACAATAGTTGAAATGGTCTTTCCGTCTGCTTGTCCAGCTAACTGCTTTGTAACCATTCCCATTACTTTACCCATATCTTTCATTCCACTAGCTCCAGTTTGCTCAATAACTGCAGCAACTGCTTTCTCAACCTCTTCTTCACTTAATGCTTCAGGTAAAAACTGCTCAATAACAGCTGCTTCTGCTAATTCTGGAGCGGCAAGATCTTCACGCCCTTGCTCAACAAAAATAGCTGCACTGTCCTTACGTTGTTTTACTTGCTTTTGCAATAACTTCATTTCTTGCTCTTCTGAAAGCTCACCTGATGCTCCGCTCTCTGTCTGCACCAATAATATTGCTGATTTCACCGCTCTCAAAGCTGTTAAAGCTGTTTGATCTTTAGACTTCATAGCATCTTTCATTGCTGTCATTACCTTTTTTTGTAAGCTCATTTCTTAATGATTTAATATGAATTGCGAAGATAAAAAATTGATTTCTGCTCAAACAAATGAATCACAAATAATCATAATAAAAAAACCCGAAAAACACAAAATTGTCTTTCGGGTTAAACCAAAATGTCAAAACGACGGTGCTATTAACTTAGTCTACATTATCGTGTAAAAACGAGTTGTTGCTTCTTAATTGTATATCGTCATTATCATCAAGTCCAACAGACATTCTCGAAGCATTATTCTCTGACGAATGCTGTACTTCTTCAAGATTTACTCCTTGCCTTTTATAAGCAGGTTCTTTTTCTATATCATCAATCTTAGCATTGTTGAATTTATAGTTAAACTCCTTCATTTTTCTTCTGCGCTCATCTGCTCTTTCTTTAAGTAATTCAGCTATAGGACTATTAATAGGATCTAACTCTTCCGCTGATTCTTCTACAGCCTCTTCTTCTTGAATTACTTTCTTTTCAAAAACAATATCTTCTTCAACTTCAAATGTAACTTCTTGTTCTTTTTCCTGTTCATTTCCTGAAGACTCAAGTACTATATAATCGTCAAGAGCATATCTTGTTTCACCTGTTTCATTAGCTTCAGTAACAGTTATTAATTCTATATAATCGTTAACTGAAATATCTTTAACTTCTTCTTCATTAAGCTCAAACATTATCTTTTGTTCTTCAATAGGTTTTTCTTCTTCAATTGGAGTTGAGGATAAAGGAAGGTCAAAAGTTAACATTGTTTGTTCTTCAACAGGAGACTCTTCAATCGTCTCTTCCTTAATCACCTCATTGATGATAAACTCAGTTTCCTGAACATTAGCCAACACTTCATCATAAACTACGTTTATATTCTTAATTACTTCAGTAGTTGAGATTAAATCCATTTCTGGAGTAAAATCTTCTTCTTCCTCTTCTTCATCCATAAGTGTATGAACTACCTTTTCTTCTTTTTCTAAAATTATATCCGGAGTAATAATTGCTGGCTCTTTTTCGGTTGCTAGCTCTTGCTGCTCATCTTCTAAAGAATGAACTACTTTTTTAGCTTCTGTATTAGAAATTTCATTCTGCTGCTCTAAGTTAAAGCCTGTAGCAATAATCGTTACAGAAATAGCTTCTTCTAAAGCATCATCTTCACCAACACCCATAATTATATTGGCTCCATAACCAGCTTCTGCCTGAATATGATCATTAATCTCTCCAATTTCATCAATAGTAATTTCTTGTGAACCAGAAACGATAAGCAACAATACGTTTTTAGCACCAGTAATTTTATTATCATTCAACAATGGAGAATCAAGGGCTTTCATGATAGCATCTTGCGCACGGTTTGGTCCAGCTGCAGAAGACGATCCCATAATTGCAGTTCCACTATTACTTAACACAGTTTTAGCATCACGTAAGTCAATGTTTTGTGTATAGTGGTGTGTAATTACTTCGGCTATTCCTCTTGAAGCTGTAGAAAGCACTTCATCTGCTTTTGAGAAACCAGCTTTAAATCCTAGGTTTCCATAAACTTCTCTTAGCTTGTTATTATTGATAACAATTAGAGAGTCTACATGACTTCTTAATTTTTCAATTCCTTTTTGGGCTTGTTCATTTCTTAATTTACCTTCAAACTGAAACGGAATAGTTACAATACCAACGGTAAGTATTTCCATCTCTTTAGCCATTTTAGCAATGATAGGAGCTGCACCAGTACCAGTTCCTCCACCCATTCCTGCGGTAATAAACACCATTTTTGTATTGGTGTCTAACATATTTCTTATATCCTCCAAACTTTCTAAAGCTGCTTGCTCTCCAACATCTGGATTGGCTCCTGCTCCTAATCCTTCGGTTAAACTTACACCTAGTTGTATTTTGTTTGGGACTCCACTATTATGAAGTGCTTGTGCATCTGTATTACAGATTACAAAGTCTACACCTTTAATACCTTGCTGGAACATGTGATTGATGGCATTACTACCACCACCACCAACTCCAATTACTTTAATAACATTGGATTGATTCTTTGGTAAATCAAAGGTAATGTTGCCAAGGTCGCTGTTGCTGTTCATAAAATTAGTTTTACTGGTTTTAGTTTTTAGTTCTCTATTCCGCGTTATCTAAAAAATCTTTAACGCGTTCAGTTAATTTTTCCAGAAAAGATCTGCGCTCTTTTCTAGGTTGTTCAATGGTTTCTTCTTGTTGATCTTCGGCATGTGCACCTTCTACTTCATTTATTGCTTCAGATACAGCTTCTAACTTTCTTTTCTCTTGTCTTTTTAATCCATCCATTACTAATCCAACTGCTGTAGCAAATAATGGACTTGTAACATCATCATCGCTATCGCCTGCTAGATGCTCATTAGGATAACCAATTCTGGTATCCATTCCTGTTATATATTCAACCAATTGCTTTAAGTGCTTTAACTGGCTTCCTCCACCTGTTAAAACAATACCTGCAATTAGTTTCTTTTTTTGTTCTTCATGACCATAGTTCTTTATTTCAACATATACCTGCTCTACAATCTCAACTACTCGTGCATGAATAATCTTTGATAGATTTTTTAATGTGATCTCTTTTGGCTCTCTCCCTCGAAGTCCAGGGATTGACACAATCTCATTGTCTTTATTTTCTCCTGGCCACGCAGAACCAAACTTGATCTTTAATAATTCGGCTTGCTTTTCTATAATCGAGCAGCCTTCTTTAATATCTTCTGTAATTACATTTCCTCCAAACGGAATTACCGCAGTATGACGAATGATACCATCTCTAAATATGGCTAAATCTGTCGTTCCACCTCCTATATCAATTAACGCTACACCTGCTTCTTTTTCTTCTTGACTTAGCACAGCATCTGCCGAAGCTAAAGGCTCTAGCGTGATTCCTTCTAGCTCTAAACCGGCACTTTTAACACATCTTCCAATATTTCTGATAGATGAAACTTGTCCCACTACCACATGGAAATTGGCTTCTAAACGCCCACCATACATCCCAATTGGCTCTTTTATTTCTGCTTGTCCGTCCACTTTATATTCCTGTGGTAGTACATGAATAATTTCTTCACCAGGAAGCATCACTAGTTTGTAAACCTGATTTATTAACCTATCAATATCATCTTCATCAATAACCACTTCGGAATTAGCTCTAGTTATATAATCACTATGCTGAAGGCTTCTAATATGCTGCCCAGCAATTCCAACAGTAACACCATCAATCTTTTGTCCGGCGGCCGCTTCAGCTTCTTGAACAGCTTGTTGTATTGACTGGATAGTTTGTGTAATGTTATTTACTACACCTCTGTGCACACCAAGACTCTTAGATTTTCCAATACCTAGTATTTCTACTTTACCATACTCATTTTTACGACCAATCATGGCCACAATTTTAGTGGTTCCTATATCAAGTCCTACTGCTATATTGTTATGCTCCATTTTTTACTTTTTTGTACACACTACCTGATTATCAAACTGCAAATTCACTTTGCTATAAGTGTTTAGAACTTTATCTTTTTTTGCTTTTTGATAAAAGGCTTTTAGGTTGCTAATTTTCTTATCTAGATTTTCAATATCACCAAGTAATATTTCAAAATCTAAAACGCGAGTTTTTAAGACAAAGGTCTCATTAGAGTTTTGCTTAATCTCAACTATATGTGTCTTTAAAAATTGGTCGTTAAAAATTTTATTAGCTAAGGTGTACACCTTATCCAAGTTATTTTTCTTAACATGACCTGTCACTAAAGGTACTCGTGCCGAATGATTAACAGACAAAGGCATAAAAGAACCTTCATCATCAATATAAAACGACGCATTAGTACTAACTCTTGCTATTGGTTTACGCTGAACAACATTTGCTCTAACTTCCCCATTAACAGTAAGATGTACTTGCGCTGTTTTGATCATTGGATTAGATTTTAGGACAGTCTCTAACTCATTCAAATCTAAAGTTTCTTTAGCCATATTCGTAATGGCCTCTTTATTTTGTATTAACAATTTATTAACCGCTTCTTCGGTAATAAACAGGTTATTTTCCCCTTCAAAATTGACACTTATTTTATCAACTTTTCGCGCACTATTTCTAAATGATGAAAACACAAAAATGAAGCCCACAAGAGTGATCAACAAAAAACCTTTTATGTAATTCCAATTAACTCGCAATACTCAGTTGTTCTTTTATTTTTACTACTTCTTCTCCTATATCTCCTGCTCCAAGCGTTAGTATTACTTGGGCATCACTTTCCTTAATTTCTGAAACCAATTGTTCCTTGGTAACCAGTTTTTTGTTGTCATTAGAAATTTTATCTAACAACCAGCTTGAATTCACTCCTTCAACAGGAAGTTCTCGAGCTGGATAAATCTCCAATAGAATAATCTCATCAAATCGTGAAAGACTCTCTGCAAATTCATCTACAAAATCTTTGGTTCTGCTAAATAAATGCGGTTGAAATACAGCCAACGCTTTCTTGTTTGGATACATCTCTCTCACAGCATCATTCACTGCATTTATTTCTTCTGGATGATGCGCATAATCATCTATAAAAACTAGATTATCAGTCTTTATTTGGTATGTAAATCTTCTTTTAACCCCTTTGTAAGATGCTAACGCTCTGGCAAGGCTATAAGGAGCGCAACCGAATTCTATAGCCATTGCCAGTGCTATTAATGCATTCGACAGATTATGTCTACCTGGTAGGTTAAATTGAATATCTTTAATAAGCGCGCTAGGTGTTTGCACATCAAACACGTAGCTACCACTTTCTATTTTTATATTTTTTGCTGAATAATTTGCGTGCTCATCAACCGCATAAGTAATTCCTTGAATAGGAAGACCCTTTTTTACGAACAGTTTACCATTGGGTTTAAGCTTACCAGCAAATTCTCTAAACGAAGCCTCTAAAGACTCTCTATTTTCATAAATATCAAGATGATCAGCATCCATTGAAGTGATTCCAGCCAAATCTGGTGATAGCGTTAAAAATGATCTGTCAAATTCATCAGCTTCCACAACCGTAACTTTAGTTCCCTTTAGTATTAAATTTGAATTGTAATTCTCTGAAATACCTCCTAAAAATGCAGTAACCTCAACATCACACTCATTAAGTAAATGACCAAGAATACTCGTGGTAGTAGTCTTACCATGAGTACCTGCAACTGCCAAACAATAAGTATTTTGAGTAATCAACCCTAAAACCTGAGAACGTTTTAATATAGTAAACCCATTTGTTCTGAAATAGGTTAATTCTGAATGCGAATTAGGTACTGCTGGTGTATATACTACGAGTGTGTTTCCTATATTTAAGAAACTCTCATCTACTCTATCAATATCATCATCAAAATGAATTTGCACTCCAAGATCAACCAAGCCATCCGTTATCTCTGTTTGAGTGCGATCATAACCAGCAACATTTATATTATTGGCTACAAAATACCTTGCAAGTGCACTCATACCAATACCTCCTATACCAATAAAATAAACGTTATTTAGTTGCTCTAAATTCACTTACTTGCTCAATAATTTCTCTATTTCGTCTGCTATATCTTTTGTTGCATTCACTAATGCGAGCTTCTTTATATTATCTCCTAATTCTTGTTGCTTTTCTTTTGAGTTTACGATTTGCGAAAACTTATTTTCAAAATCAACCTCCAAATCAGATTCCCGAATTAGTACCGCACCACCTTTTTCTACAACTGCATTTGCATTTTTAGTTTGATGATCTTCAGCAACATTTGGGGAAGGAATAAAAATAACTGGCTTGCCTACTATACACAGCTCTGAAACCGAACTTGCTCCAGCTCTAGAAATAATAACATCTGCAGCAGCATAAGCCATGTCCATTCTGTTTAAGAAAGCGTGCACCTGAACAAGCTCCATATTGTTGTAGTTCTTGTATTTATTGTAATATAGCTTTCCACATTGCCAAATGATTTCTACATTTTGGGTTTGAAAGAACTCTAATTTCGATTCAATCAATTCGTTAATACGCTTAGAACCCAAACTACCTCCTAAAACTAAAAGCGTATTCTTATTATGTCTTAACTTAAAAAAGTCTTTTCCCTCTACTGACTTATCTGTTATTTCCAATAAGTCCTGTCTAACAGGATTCCCCGTCTTTATGAGCTTACTCTTAGGAAAAAATCTATCCAGTCCATCATAAGCCACACAAATTTTATCAGCTTTCTTTGACAATATTTTATTGGTAATCCCAGGATACGAATTCTGTTCTTGAATCAAGCTTGGAATACCCTTAGAAATTGCCACTTGCAATAATGGTCCACTAGCAAATCCTCCAGTACCAATAGCCACATCAGGTTTAAAACTCTTAATTATCTTTCTAGACCTCAATAAACTAGCAATTAACTTAAAAGGGAATGAAAGGTTTTTTAAAGTGAGTTTTCGTTGAATACCAGAAATCCATAGTCCTTCAATATCATATCCAGCTTGCGGAACTTTTTCCATTTCCATTTTATCCTTGGCGCCAACAAATAAAAACTCAGCTTCTGGAAAACGTGATTTTAACTCATTTGCAATTGAGATCGCAGGATAAATATGTCCTCCTGTTCCTCCTCCAGATAATATGATCTTGTACTTACTCATTTATATTGTCTCGCTTAAAATTTCAAGCGGATTATCTTCTAATTCTTCTTGTTTCTTTATTTCTTCTCTTCTAGCACTCACACTAAGTATAATTCCTATTGCTAAACAGGTAATCCAAATAGATGTCCCTCCACTGCTTATTAAAGGAAGCGTTTGTCCTGTAACTGGAAATAACTCAACAGCTACGGCCATATTAATAAGTGCTTGAAAAACTATTGGCAATCCAACACCTATTACCAAGAGTTTACCAAAAACAGTATCGGCTTTATGGGATGCCACTACAATTCTGAATAACAACAACAGATATAAAATCATCAATGTTAAACCACCCAACATTCCATACTCTTCAATTATTATGGCGAAAATGAAATCGGATGACGACTGAGGTAAAAAGTTCTTTTGCACGCTCTTTCCTGGGCCAACTCCTTGTATTCCTCCCGAGGCAATTGCTATTTTTGCTTTTTCTATTTGATAATCAGCTTCTGTATCTTCCCCATTCGCAAAGTTTTCAATCCTGCTCATCCAGGTATCAATTCTATTAGGCATAGCTTCAGGAAAAACTTTTGCTGCTAAAACAAATATTGAAAAAGCAACAACTCCAGATAACAAAATCAATGCTAAATACTTTATTGGATAACCTCCCATAAAAGCCAAGGCCATTACCATAACAAAAATGATAGCAGTGGTAGAAAAGTTTGCAGGCAATATCAATATCAATACTAAAAACACTGGAAACCAAAGTGGAAGAATTGTTTCTTTAAAGGATACCTGGTTATCCTTGATCTTTGACAAATACCTAGCAACATAAACCATCAAAACTACCGAAGCTAATGTAGATGGCTGGAAGGTAAAGTTTACAAAAGGCACTCTAATCCATCTTTTTGCATTTGTCAAGCTTTCAGAAGTATCAGGTTGAAACATTGTTGCTGCCAGCAATACTAATACAACTGGAATCATAATCATTGACAGTCCTCTGAAATACCTATATGGCATTTTATGTACACCGTACATGATTGTAAATCCAAGAAACAAGTGCACAAAGTGCTTAACAAAATAGTTAAAGGTATTACCGTCTCCACTAATATAGGCTAAGTTACTGGCAGCACTATATACAGGAAGAAATGAGAATATTGCCAACAAAGCAGCAATTGCCCAAATAAAACGATCTCCTTTTAAATTGTTAAACAAAAATTGCATTATAGATTTCTAACTGCTTCCTTAAATTGACGTCCCCTATCTTCATAATTATCAAACAAATCAAAACTTGCACATGCTGGTGATAACAATACATTATCTCCTGCCTCTGCTACTTTGTAAGCTATTTTTACAGCTTCACTCATAAATTGTGTTTCAACAATTACATCTACCATATTGCCAAAAGTTTCAAACAGTTTTTTGTTATCTACTCCCAAGCAGATTATTGCCTTTACTTTTTCATTAATAAAGGGGAAAAGTTCTTTGTAATTATTTCCTTTATCAACTCCACCTACAATCCAAACCGTCGGCGCATCCATACTTTCTAGAGCGAAGTAAGTTGCATTTACGTTTGTTGCCTTTGAATCATTTATATAATCAACCTTATTGATTCTAAGTACATTTTCTAAACGGTGTTCTGCTCCCTGAAAATTTTCAAGACTTTCACGAAGTGTATGACTTCTAATTTTAAGTAAGTGCGCAACGGTTGAGGCGGCCATTGCGTTCTTTACATTATGTTTTCCCTCTAAAGCTAAGTTTGCTGTTGGCATAGTAATTTGGATGTTATCAATTAATATTTTTATGTTGTCTTCTTCTAAAAAAGCTCCTTGTTCCAATTTCTTCATTAATGAAAATGGCAATAATGTTGATTGAACTGGATGATTTTCTAAATAGGTTGTTATTACTTCATCATCGGCATCATAAATCAAATAGTCATTAGAAGTTTGGTTCATAGCAATTCTGAATTTTGATGCTATGTAGTTTTCAAACTTGTAATCATACCTATCTAAATGATCTGGAGTGATATTTGTTATAATGGCAATATGCGGCTTGAAGTCTTTAATTCCATCCAGCTGAAAACTGCTCAATTCTAACACGTAGTGATCGTAGCTTCTGTTAGCAACTAATTCTGCGAAGCTTTCTCCAATATTACCTCCAATCCCTACGTTCAACCCTCCTTCATTCAAAATATGATGTGTCCACATTGTTGTTGTGGTCTTACCATTGCTTCCTGTTATCCCTACTATGTTCGCATTCGTAAATTGTGCAGCGAACTCTATTTCAGAAATCACCAGAATTTGTTTTTCAATTAGCCTCTGAACCAATGCAACCTTATCTGGAATTCCAGGGCTTTTCATCACCACATCTGCATTCAGAATTTTAGACTCAGTATGCTGACCTTCTTCCCATTCAATCTCATTATGTATAAGAACTTCTTTGTATTTTTCAGCAATTGCTCCTTTATCTGAAACAAAAACCTCATATTCTTTTTTCTTCCCTAAAAGCGCAGTTCCCACTCCACTTTCTCCTGCTCCCAAAACCACCAATCGTTTCATTATCGAATCTTCAAGGTGACTATAGAAACTATTGCTAACAGGATTCCAACAATCCAAAACCGTGTTACAATCTTGCTTTCATGATATCCTGCCTTTTGGTAATGGTGGTGCAATGGTGACATCTTAAAAATGCGCCTGCCTTCACCATATTTTTTCTTCGTGTATTTGAAATAGCTCACCTGGAGCATTACCGATAAATTCTCTGCTAAGAATATTCCGCACAACAATGGTATTAACCATTCTTTTCTAACAGCAATGGCAATAACAGCAATGATTCCTCCAATGGTTAAACTTCCTGTGTCACCCATAAATACTTGCGCTGGGTAAGTATTGTACCATAAAAACCCTATCAAAGCACCAACAAATGCTGCTATATAAATTGTTATTTCCTCAACTCTTGGTATGAACATAATGTTGAGATAATCAGCAAAAATGATGTTACTTGATACATAAGCGAAGATTCCCAAGGTAAGCGCAATTATTGCTGATGTTCCAGCTGCTAGACCATCGATACCATCAGTTAAATTAGCACCATTTGACACAGCAGTCACCACAATAATCACTACCAGAATAAATATTACCCAAGCATAAGGTGCCAACTTTGGACTAATCCAAGTAATAAGATTAGCATAGTCAAATTCATTTCCTTTTACAAAAGGTATTGTAGTCTTGGTAGATTTCTTTTCTTGACCAAATTGTGGTAAAGTTTGGGTCTGAACTTGTGCTACAGAAGTTTCTTTAACCTCCTCTCTAATAGTTACATCTTGATGAAAGAAAAGCGTTAACCCAACAATAATTCCTAGTCCAACTTGACCTAAAACTTTAAATCTTCCTTTTAAACCTTCCTTATCGTTTTTAAACTTCTTAATATAATCATCAATAAATCCTATTATACCCATCCACACTGTTGTCACCAGCAATAGAATAATATAGATGTTATCCAACTTCGCCAATAAAAGCACAGGAATCAAAGTAGCCAGAATAATAATAATCCCACCCATTGTTGGTGTTCCCGCTTTTTCGCTTTGACCTTCAAGCCCTAAATCACGAATGGTCTCACCAACTTGTTTCTTTCTTAGATAGTTTATAATGCGCTTACCATAAATAGTAGAAATTAACAAGGACAATATAATTGCCATTGCAGCTCTAAACGAAATAAATCCGAAAAGTGAAGCTCCTGGAAACTGAAATTCTTTTTCTAAATATTCAAATAAATAATACAGCATCTATTTCTGTAATTGTTTTAAAAAATCTTCTACTATTTTGTAATCATCAAAATCGGATCTTACACCATTCACTTCCTGATAAGTCTCATGTCCTTTACCAGCAATTAGAATGATGTCATTTGCATTTGCCAATTGACAAGCGGTTTTAATAGCTTGTTTTCTATCTACAATAGACATGGTCTTTTTAAAATTCTGTGGCTCTACACCAGCTTCCATGTCTTCAATGATCTTTTCAGGAACTTCAGTTCTTGGGTTGTCACTTGTAAAAATCACCTTGGTACTTAAAGCTGAAGCTATATGTGCCATTTTCGGCCTTTTGGTTTTATCACGATCTCCACCACAACCAACAACCGTTATTAATTCTTCATTCTTAGTTCGTATACTATTAATGGTTTCCAACACATTTTTCAAAGCATCTGGTGTATGCGCATAATCTACAATAGCAGTAATCTTTTCATCGGAAACCATATATTGAAAGCGCCCACTTACACTTTCCAACTCACTTATTAAGCGTAAGATCTCTACACTTTCCAACCCAAGAAGATCGGCAGCTCCATAGATAGCTAGTAAATTGTACGCATTGAAATTACCTATGAGCCTTGTCCAAACTTCATTGTCATTGATTTTCAGAAACAGTCCGTTTAGCTGATTCTCTAAGATTTGAGCTTTATAATTGGCATAGTTCTTTAGGGCGTATGTATATTTTTTAGAGGCAGTATTTTGGAGCATTATCAAGCCATTTTTATCATCGACATTCACCAATGAAAAAGCTGTTTTAGGTAGCTGATCAAAGAAATATTTCTTTACATCTCTATATTCAGCGAATGTTTCATGATAGTCTAAATGATCATGTGTTAGGTTGGTAAAAATCCCTCCTTCAAAATGCAATCCTTCAGTTCTAGATTGATGAATACCATGAGAACTCACTTCCATAAAACAGAATTCAACTCCTTCATCATTCATTTCTTTTAAATGACTGTTGATAGTTAATGAATCTGGAGTAGTATGAGTTGCTTTATATTCTTTATCGTTCACTAAAACCTTAACCGTAGAAAGCAAACCAACCTTATATCCTGCTTTTTTAAACAACTGATAAAGTAGTGTTGCAATAGTGGTTTTTCCATTAGTACCAGTTACACCTATTAGTTTTAAATTCTCTGAAGGAACTCCGTAATAATTTGAAGCCATTATTGCCAAGGCCTTAGCAGAATTATCAACTTTCATATATGTCACTCCTTCAGCTGTAATCTCTGGAATTTCTTCACAGATAATAGCTATAGCGCCTTTGGCTATTACTTGCTCAATGAAATCATGACCATCTACAACAGTTCCTTTTATTGCAACAAATACATCTTTATCTTCTATCTTTCTAGAATCAAACTGTATTCGATTGATCTTAACAGAAGTATCTCCAACAACCGCTTCGAGTGTTACTTTATATAATATGTTCCTTAATTCTATCAAGACAACTCTAATACAATGGTTTGTTTGGGTTTTAATTTGGTTCCTCTTGGTACAGACTGATTCTTTACTCTTCCATTTCCTCTTAGCTCAACTCGCATCCCCATGTTTTCCAAAAGCGTCAACGCATCCATAGCCGGCATTCCTTTTAGGTCTGGCATTATGGTTTTGTAAGTTTTAGCAAAGTCGTAGTAAGCATCAAAACTTCTATCAACAGAAACATGTTTTTCTTCTAAATCATCAACAGCATCTATAATTGGAGTATCAGTGTAGATTTTTTGGGCAATCTTTTTGAATACTGGTCCAGACACATCTGCACCATAGTAGCCTATCTTTTTATCTGGTTCATGAATAACAACAATGCATGAATATTTTGGATCTTCAACAGGAAAATATCCAGCAAATGATGATATATAGTTCAACTTTTCTTTATCAGCATAATCTTTTTGACAAGTCCCAGTTTTACCAGCCATTGAGAAGTTTTTTGAATACAGATCGTTTCCAGTACCATGAGGTTTTTCAACCACATTTTGCAATAACTTTTGCAGCTTATTCACAGTCTCTTGAGAACAAACCTGAGCGTTTATTACTTCTTTATCAAAAGTCTCTACTGTTTTTCCAAACTCTTTCACCTCTTTTATAAAGCGAGGTCTTACCATTTCACCGTCATTTGCTATAGCATTATAAAACGTAAGCGTTTGTAATGGCGTAAACGACACACCATACCCAAAGGCCATCCACTGAAGTGCAATACCACTCCAACGGTTTTTATCATCTGGATGTGGAATAATAGGAACTCCTTCTCCTTTGATAGGTAGATTCAGCTGGTCATTAAGATTCATATCATACAAACCTTCAACAAACTTTTTAGGTTTATTCTTATAACCTTCATAAATAGCTTTGACTATCCCTGTATTAGAAGACACTTCAAAAGCTTTTGCAATGCTAATTTCACCGTAACCACCATTTCTTGAATCTCTTACATGTTTTCCGTAATAAGTTAAAACACCATTTTCAGTATCAACAACATCACTAGTATCAATTACTTTATCATCTAGTGCCGCAGCCAAAGCCATAAGCTTGAATGTTGAACCAGGTTCATGGCTTTCCCAGACAGCATAGTTTCGTTTTTCATAATATGTTCCTTCATCAGTTTTAGCTAGATTTGAGATAGCACGAATTTCACCTGTTTCCACTTCCATAACTACCACAGAGCCATGTACAGCTTTATACTTTTCCAGCTGCTCCAACAATGCGTGATGCGCAATATCTTGAATGTTCACATCTAAAGTTGTGTACACATCTAGTCCATCTTGAGGCTCTACTTCATTAGCATCACTTACTGGTTTCCATTGTCCTTTACCAATTTGCTGCTTTAATCTTCGACCATTATTCCCTCTTAAGTATTGCTCACCAAAAGCTCCATCAATCCCAGCTCTTGTCACATTTCCTTCTTCATCCCATCGCTCATAACCGATTGAACGATGTGCAATTCCACCCATTGGATGCTCCCTCTTTGTAGTTTGCTCAACAATCAAACCTCCTTTAAAAGCTCCAAGTTTTAGCATTGGGAAATTTCTAACTTTTAGGTAGTCAGAATACCCTAAGTTTCTAGCCAATAAGAAATATCTATTCTTATTCTCTCTTGCTTTTCTAATTTCTTGTTGATAGTATCCCGAAGTTCTACCCTTAAACTTTGCCAAAGAATCGCAAAGCGGTTTTAAATATTTATTGAAGTTCTTTGTAGTTGGGGTTACAGCATCAATTCTGATGTCGTATTTTGGAACTGAAGTTGCCAACAAACTACCGTCTGCCGAATATACATTTCCTCTATTAGCGGGAATCTCAACAGTTTTCAAAGTTCTTTTCTCTGCAAGATTCCTGTATTTATCGCCATGAACAAATTGAATGTTCACCAATTTAAATACCACGAGAAGCCCGAAGATGAACATACATCCAGCTACAAAATACAATCGGTTCAATATGTTCTTCTCTGCTACTGCCAAAACCCAACTTTAGTTTGTTGTTTTTACTTTTATTTTTTTTGGTGGCTCAGTTGATTCTACAATTCCCTTATCTTTAAGCTTCTTTCTTATTGTAGATTCCATTTTTAATGTCATTAATTTCTTTCGCCCATCACTAAATGCCGAACGATACTCTTTGACCTCTTCAGTCAATCGAGCAATCTCATGCACTTTTCTATCTGCACTATGTGAACTTGCAATCATTACAACCGCCAAAACAGAAAGAAAAATGATCATTCTCCAATTCTTGAATGAATCATCACTCACCAAAAAAGTTCCCTTTAAAACACTATTTAGTTTTTTCTTCACCATTTATATACGTTCTGCAATTCTAAGTTTTGCGCTCCGCGCTCTATTATTAATTTCAATCTCCTCCTGACCTGGAACAATCAACTTCCCCACTTTTTTAAACGGAACCTCAAAATTCCCAAAAACATCTTTTTCAGGCTCTCCTTCAAACATTCCATTTCTTATGAAACGTTTTACCAAACGATCCTCTAATGAGTGATAGGATATGAAACTTAAACGCCCCCCAACATCCAATAATTCTGGAGTTTGTGTTAAAAATTCTTTTAAAGCTTCAATTTCCTGATTCACTTCTATCCTTATTGCTTGATAGATTTGGGCTAGAATCTTGTTTTCCCTTCTTGGAGGCAAAAACTTCTTCAATACATTCTTTAATTGATCTGTGGTTTTAATATTTTGAGTTTTTCTTTCCGCAACTATCACTCTTGCAATTGCTGGAGCTTGCCTCAACTCGCCATATTCTTTAAGCACTTGACGAAGCTGTTCTTCATCATATTCATTAATAACATGATAAGCCGAAAGCTCATCTTGCCGATTCATCCTCATATCTAATTCACCATCAAACCGAATTGAAAAACCTCGTTCTGCCACATCAAATTGATGAGATGACACACCAAAATCAGCCAGTATACCATCAACCTTCATTACGCCATGAAACCTCAGAAACCTCTTAAGATATCTGAAGTTTTCATTTATAAGCGTAAATCTGCTATCATCTATTATATTCAAAAGAGCGTCTTGATCTTGATCAAAGGCTATTAGCCTTCCTTTTTCTCCTAAGCGATCTAAAATTTCCTTACTGTGACCACCTCCACCAAATGTCACATCAACATAAACTCCATCTTCCCGAATATTTAAACCGCCAACAGTTTCTTTAAGTAAAACCGGATTATGATATCCCTTCGTCATCTTGCCCCATTACCTCTTCAGCTAAATCAGCAAAGTCAACAACCGCATCATCTATAGCCTTCTCATAATTACCTTTATCCCAAACTTCCATAATACTCCCCACTGCCGACACCACAATATCTTTTGAAATACCAGCAAAGGACACCAGATCTTTAGAAATCAAAATACGTCCGGAAGCATCAAGTTCAACCATTTTCACTCCAGCCGTAAAACGACGAATGAAATCGTTATTCTTTTTCTTAAACCTATTAAGCTTATTTACTTTTTGCATTAAAACCTCCCACTCGTCCATAGGATACAGCTCTAAACAAGGCTGAAACACTGCTCTTTTAAGAACAAAACCTTTCTGCATAACAGGAGACAATTGCTTTTTCAAAGCAGAAGGAAGCATTAGACGCCCCTTAGCATCAACTTTACACTCGTATGTCCCTATTAATGAATTCAAGGTTGGTTTTTAGAAAATCTGTATAAGAATCAAATCTAATAAAAATATTTCCACTTTTTACCACTTTATACCACTTTGTTGATAAAATTCTGCAAAACACCAATTATTTCGGTTAAATGCAATTGGTTTATTTGTGGTATTTTCTGACAATCAGATAATTACACACGCCTTTTTATTAATTAACATGTAGTGTTAAAAAGTGGGGTAAATCAAAAAAAAAGACTGTCATTCAAGACACATTTAGCAGTAAGACTTTGTTAGAAGCCTATTCTATTTCTTAAAATAAAAATGTGTAGATTTGCCATTGATTGAAACCACAACATTAACATGACCCATACTTTAAAAAAGGAAGGAGATTATAGCTATATTGAGGTAGGAGAAGGAACACCAATTATTATTCTTCATGGGCTCATGGGTGGATTAAGTAACTTTGATGGAGTTACTGATTTCTTTAGTCAAAATGGCTATAAAATTGTCATCCCAGAACTTCCAATTTATACCATGTCACTCTTAAAAACTAATGTTAAGAGTTTTGCGAAATACTTAAAAGAATTTATTGATTTTAAGGGTTTTGACGAAGTGATTTTATTAGGTAATTCACTTGGAGGTCATATTGGATTATATCACACCAAACTATACCATAAAAAAGTTAAAGCACTCGTTATAACAGGCAGTTCAGGCTTATATGAAAGTGCTATGGGAAGTGGTTATACCAAGCGCAGCGACTATGAGGTAATTAAGAAAAAAGCACAAGATGTTTTCTATGATCCAGCTGTTGCAACTAAAGAGATTGTTGATGAAGTTTATGCTACGGTAAATGACAGAAACAAACTAGTTAAAACACTAGCCATTGCAAAAAGTGCCATTAGACACAATATGGCAAAGGATTTACCTAAAATGCATACTCCAACCTGCATTATTTGGGGAAAAAATGATAATGTTACCCCTCCAGATGTAGCTGAAGAATTCCATGAATTGTTACCAGATTCTGATTTGTTCTGGATTGATAAATGTGGACATGCTGCAATGATGGAGCACCCTGAACTTTTCAACGAAATTCTTTTTGATTGGTTGAAGGAAAGAAAATTTTAATTCTTCCTATGAAAATAAAATCAGCTGAATTTGTAGTGAGCAACCAAGATGTTGCAAAGTGCCCTAACACCGATATTCCAGAATATGCATTTATTGGAAGAAGCAATGTTGGGAAGTCATCTCTGATTAATATGCTTACAGAACGTAAAAGTTTAGCAAAGATATCGGGAAGGCCAGGAAAAACTCAGCTTATTAATCATTTTATCATTAATAAGAATTGGCACTTAGTTGATTTACCTGGTTATGGTTACGCAAGAGTTTCCAAAGTAACAAAAAAGGTTTTTCAGAAATTCATAACTGCTTATTTCGAAAAACGAAAGCAGTTAGTGTCTGCGTTTGTGTTGGTTGATATTAGGCACAAACCTCAACCTATTGATCTTGAGTTTATGCAATGGCTTGGTGAGAACATGATTCCGTTTTCAATAATTTTTACAAAGGCTGATAAATTAAAGCCAAATGCTATTGAGAATCACGTTGAGGACTATAAGTCTATTATGTTAGAAACTTGGGAAGAAATGCCCAACTATTTTGTTACATCGTCTTCTAAAAAAATTGGTCGTGATGAACTTTTAAGTTATATCGACTCTATTAATCAAGAGCTAAAAGATCATTAATCTTCTTTCAGTACGAAACCTAATGGCTGCCCAGTATTCCCATTTGGAAAGTTGATTCCTAATAAGGCAGAAATAGTAGGTGCAATATCAATGGTTCTAGTCCTGTTATAAGTACTTCCTTGATTAATTCCGCTTCCATAAAAAAGTAATGGCACATGCGTATCGTAATTCAAACCACTACCATGTGTAGAACCAGTCATACTATAAGAAATAGTTGCAGGATCATATACATAAATCACATCTCCAGAACGCTTTTGGTTAAATCCGTTTTGCAACAATTTTTCAATACCATGACTAAATGAAGTATTTGACATGGCATAGGATGTGTAGGCCTTATCAATGCTCCTATAGTTAATAATTTCATTGACTATTGCTTCTTGAACTTCTTGTAGGTCCAATCCTAACTCTGTAAGTTTAGATCTGTTTAAAAAAACTTGATTATTACTAACATTTTCAACTAGGTCTGCACTACCATACTTCTCATTTAAGAAATTTCTAAACCTAGCTCTTGTTTGAGTAGAACTTATATAACCGGCCGGTATTTTAAGACTTTTCAAATAGGCTGGCACGTGAACTGCACCATGATCAGCAGTCAGGAAAACGGTATAATTTCCTCTTCCTACTTTGCTATCAAGCTCATTAAATAGTCTTTCAAGATCTTTATCCAACCTTAAGTAGTTGTCTTGAACTTCTTTTGAATTAACTCCAAAATTATGACCAATATAATCTGGACTTGAGTAGCTTATTGCTAACACATCAGTTATTTCGTCTTTTCCTAAATCCTCACCTTCAATTGCAGCAATAGCAAAATCGGTCAATATACTATTTCCAAATGGGGTTGATTTTAAAATATCAAACCCTCCGTTTTGCTCACTCAAAGCTTTTAGATCATATGGAAAAGTTGCAGTTTCCTTCCCTCTAAAGCCCCCTTCAAATTCGTTAAGGTCATTTCCACTTTCAACGTAAGTTGAAATATCGTATAACGTATTCCAAGTTTGCAAATACTTTTCGACATTATCACCTATATTAAACTTAGTGACCCATCGAGGAAGTTCTTCCATATAATGTGTGCTTGAAATGAAATTCCCTTCATTCATACCATGAAACCAATATGCTGCATTTGCCGTATGTCCAGCAGGAAGAATTGCACCACGATCCTTTATTGAAATTCCTATTGACTTTCCCCGCATTTGCGTAAACAGTCTGTTTTCATCAGCAAAACTTGTGGTTTTCATTCTATGAGGCGACATTTTTCCTGCATCACCTTCTGTACCTACAGAATTAACCTTATCATCACCAGCACAATAAACACTCTTCTTTATCTCTTTGTCATACCATGTATTTGAAATCACACCATGATACTTAGGCGTTGTTCCTGTATATACCGAAGCATGACCTGGACCTGTAAACGTTGGAACATAATTAAAATGGTTATTCTTGCAATTAAACCCTTCATTTACTAATCGCATGAAACCTCCTTCACCATATCTATGTTGAAATCTTGTTAAATATTCGTATCGCATTTGATCAACCACAATTCCAACAACCAATTTTGGAGTATCTGTTGTATTGGTAGAATCATTTTGAGCTTTAACAACAAAGCTCAATAAAAGGCCTATTATAACAAAAATGAATTTCTTCATATTAACACTAGATTTATCCAAAAATCAAAAATACTATTTTTGGTCAATCTTATATTAATAATAAATTAAATAATAGGAGTATTTTTTTACTTTAGCGGTAACTTTTTATTCATGACTTACCTTAGCAATATTGGGCTTTATTTTTTAATGATCAAGGACATGTTCCGTAAGCCTACCAAATGGTCGGTAATGAGAGGCCTGATCTTAAAAGATATTGATGATTTAGTTATTGGCTCATTAGGTATTGTTGCCTTTATCTCATTTTTTGTTGGTGGAGTAATTACTATTCAAACTGCTTTAAATATTAGCAATCCGTTAATTCCAAAATACTTAGTTGGTTTTGCAACAAGACAATCTGTAATATTAGAATTTGCTCCAACGTTCACATCAATAATTATGGCTGGTAAAGTTGGTTCATTCATTACTTCCAGTATTGGAACTATGCGCGTTACAGAGCAAATAGATGCTCTTGAAGTAATGGGAATAAACCCATTGAACTATTTAGTTTTTCCAAAAACTGTTGCCATGATGCTATATCCATTTGCCATTGCCATTGGAATGTTTCTTGGTATTTTAGGAGGTATGGCAGCTTGTGTTTATGGAGGCTACACCTCTCTTGAGGATTATGTTAACGGAATTCAGATGGATTTTGATGCGTTTCATATGACATATTCATTCATCAAAACTTTTGTGTTCGCTTTTATTTTAGCCACTATTCCTGCTTTTCATGGATTTTATATGAAAGGTGGAGCTCTAGAAGTTGGTAAAGCAAGTACAACTTCGTTTGTATGGACGAGTGTGGTGATTATACTTATCAACTATATATTAACTGATATGCTACTAGGATAATGATAGAAGTGAAAGGTTTACACAAATCGTTTGGTGATGCTCATATCCTAAAAGGAATCAGTACTTCTTTTGAGAATGGGAAGACTAGTTTGGTGATTGGACAAAGTGGTTCTGGGAAAACTGTTTTTTTAAAATGCTTGTTAGGGTTGTTTGAATATGAAGAAGGATCAATATCTTATGATGGAAAGATATTCTCAAATCTTTCGGATGATGAAAAAATTGATTTAAGGTCAGAAATAGGAATGGTTTTTCAGGGTAGTGCTCTTTTTGACTCTATGACCATTCAAGAAAATGTGATGTTCCCATTACGTATGTTTACCAAAATGAGTAAAAGCGAAATGGAAGATCGTGTAGATTTTGTTTTAAAGCGTGTGAACTTAGCAGATGCTCATTATAAAATGCCAAGTGAAGCTTCAGGTGGAATGCAAAAGCGTGTAGCTATTGCTCGAGCCATTGTTAACAATCCAAAGTATTTGTTTTGTGATGAACCTAATTCAGGTTTAGATCCAAAAACGGCTATAGTAATTGACAACTTGATTCAAGAAATAACAGATGAGTATAACATTACTACAGTAATTAACTCACATGATATGAACTCTGTAATGGAAATTGGTGAGAAAATCGTATTTCTACAACATGGTCATAAAGCTTGGGAAGGTTCAAAAGAAACTATTTTTAGGACAGACAATGAAGCCGTTACCGATTTTGTTTACTCTTCCGAACTGTTTAAAAAAGTTCGTAAAATGTACCAAGAAGAAAAAGGCTAAAAACCTATCTATTCTTAATTACCAAAGTATCTAATTCCAACCTTTCTCTTAACCAATTTCCTAATTTTAAGTTATCATCAAGAATACTCTGAGGAGTAGCAATCGAATCATGATACTTAATTGTAAATACCGCTAGTGTATCCAACTTTTGAAAATTGGTAGTTACCTCTTTCGAATATGAAATTTGAGAAATTCTGTTAAATAAAACCTGAGCTTCTTCAGTAACCTGAACAAATGGAATTTGATCTCTTTCCAATTTAGAAAGTTGCGCAACTTTATCTTCTAAAAAGATTATTTTTTGCTGTTGTGAAAGTAAATCCAACGAATCACGATAACGCAATTCTTCCATATACTCTAAGTTATTCACCTCTCTAAAAGTTGCTTGATTAACCTTAAGCTCTGCTCCTACTAATTTAGGGTAATCAACAAATCTACTTTCAAGAACTTTGCGCGTGTCCTCTTCAATTTTATCAGAGCCAAAAGTTATTAATTCTATATACGATCCATTTTCAGGATCATAAACAGTAGTCGCATTCTTTTTGATATACTCTTTATTAGGCAACCCTTCAAGTTCTTTACTAATGAACTTTTTTGCATCATGATTAAATTGACTTTCACCAAGCACAGTTATAAATGTCCAAATTGCTGGAATCATCACTACAATAGCTAAAACAGTAGCTACACGAGCAATAAATTTTCTACGCTTTGAATTAGCATATTTAAGCATAGGAAAACGCAATAGCTTCAACACCAGAAATGTTGCCAAGGCAATAAATATAGTATTAATGGTAAACAAGTACATAGCTCCCAATGCATAGTCCAATCCAGTAACAATCTCTCCTTTTAAATTAATCGTTGTTTCTCCACTCAAAGCCTTAGCTAAACCGTAACCAGCGGTACACAACGGAGGCATTAAGGCTGTAGCAATGGCTACTCCAAATATTACAGAAGCGATTGTACCCCTTTTGGTTCTGGCAATTATAAGTGCCAAACCACCAAAAAAGGCGATTAATACATCGCGGATATCTGGACGAGTTCTTCCAAGTAACTCTGAAGTATCTTCGTTTAAAGGAAAAAAATAGAAAAAGAGAAAAGCAGTAATTAAACTTAGCACGATCATCGTAGCTAAGTTGATCATTGAACGTCTTAATGTATCAATGTCGTTTAAAGCAATAGACATGCCAACACCAAGGATTGGTCCCATTAAAGGAGAAATTAACATTGCTCCAATAACTACTGCTGTCGAATTAGCATTCAATCCAACTGACGCCACAAAAATAGAACATATCAAAATCCAAGCAGTAGCACCTTTAAAAGGTATATCGCCTTTAATTGCATCAATTGTAGCTTCTCTATCTGTATCCTGACGAAAGTCAAGCAACTCTGTCAAAAACACTTTTGTACTTTGCCACAAACCCTTAGCACCTTGACGTACTGCTTCTTTAGATTGTTGAACGGCTTGTTCTTTATTATTTTCTTCTTCAGTAAAATTGAATTTGCTCTCTTCCATTTATTAATACTTGATTACTCAATATAGAAATTAATCTCCATATTTAGCCTTTATTCGCTTTTGTATCTCCTTAATATCTTGCTCTTTATCTTTTGGATAAATTAATAACACATCATCTTTATCAACAATTATATATTCATTCAACCCATCAATTACTACCAGTTTATCTTTATTAGTTCTAATAATATTTCCTTTAGCGTTTTCGGCTAAACTCTTTGCATTTAAGATTGCATTATTGTGACTATCCTTATCTAACTTCTCATATAAACTCCCCCAAGTTCCAAGGTCATTCCAGTCAAAAGTTGCTGGAAGCACAAATACATTATCGCTTTTTTCCATGATTGCGTAATCAACCGAAATATTTTCAGCTTTGGCATAATTATCTCGAATAAAGTCGTCTTCAAAATCGGTGTTGTACACTTCAACTCCTTGTTCAAAAAGTTGAAATAATTTTGGTTGATTATTCTTAAAAGCATTTACCACACTTGAAACGCTCCATATAAAAATGCCAGCGTTCCATAAAAAATTACCTTGATCTAAAAATGATTTTGCGGTTTCATAATCTGGTTTCTCTCTGAACTGTGAGACCTCTTTTATTTCCTTCTCAAGAGATTTATCATATTCAATATATCCATATCCAGTATTAGGAAAAGTTGGTTTTATACCTAAGGTCAATAACGCATCATTATTTGAACAAAAATCAAAGGTTTGTTGAACGTTTTCAGTAAAGGAAGCCTCATCTTCTATCCAATGATCACTTGGTGCTACAAGCATAACTGCATTTGGATTCTCCTTTTGAATCTTTAACGCAGCATACAAAATACAAGGAGCGGTATTCCTCATAGCAGGTTCTAAAACAACTTGTCGATTGGTTACATCTGGTAATTGCTCAAGCACCAGATCATTATATCTTTCATTAGTGAGAATGAAAATATTTTGTGATGGAATTATATTTTTTAACCTGTTAAAAGTTTTTTGAATCAAGGTCTCTCCTGTACCTAACATGTCGTGGAACTGCTTTGGGTACTCTTGCGTACTTACTGGCCAAAATCGAGAGCCTACTCCTCCAGCCATTAAAATGGCGTAATAATTATTGTTCATTTAATCTTGTAATAATTCAACTTCTGCATTAGGATTGAAAAGATACAACTTTCCTGTATTAACCTCGATGCATTCAAATCGTTTTACTCGTTTTTTTCCCATTTCAAAAACACGTTTGTTATGCAGTTTAAACTTTTGCCCAAAAGGAACTTCAAATACAAATGTTTTATCGTTTGGTTCGTCATATTGTTTTAAAGCCAAAGCTAGATTAGCATCTGTATCGCTGCTTGCTTTTGGGTTCTTAAAATGGCTAGCTAATAAAGGTAATAAATTAGCTGGAAAAACCTCAGGATTTAAAAATGGTAGCATCAAATGCTGAAAAGTACGCTTCCATTCTATACCGTGAGGCTTAATAAACTTGCCATACTCTCGGAAAGCTTCAAAATGAGCAATCTCATGAATCAATGTGATCAAAAAGCGATATTCATTTAGATTTGAGTTGATCGAAATTTGATGTCTACCATTTGGCAGTCTCTTATAATCTCCATGCCTAGTCTTACGCTCAGACTTAATTTTAACTACTAAATTATCATAATTTAACAGCTCCTTGACCAAAGGAAAAGCGTTTTCTGGAATGTACTCTTGAAGCGTGTTTTGCATCTAAACAAAAATAAAAATTATCGTTATATTCACTCAAAGAAAGTCACAAAATGATCACTACTCCAACTTTAATTCTAGACGAAGTTAAATGTAAGCGCAACATAGCAAACATGTTTCATAAGTCTCAAAAGCATGGTGTCATGTTACGCCCACACTTTAAAACGCATCAATCATTAGAGATTGGAAGTTGGTTTAAGGAAGTTGGAGTGTCCAAGATCACAGTTTCTTCACTCCAAATGGCTAGTTATTTTGCTCAAGATTGGGATGATATTACTGTCGCTTTTCCAATTAATATTTTGGAGATTGATACTATAAACGAACTTGCTAAAAAAATTAATTTAAACATTTTGGTTGAATCAGATGACAGTATTGATTATCTCCAGAAGCATTTAAAACATTCTGTTAACTTCTACATCAAAATTAATATTGGAAATAATAGAGCTGGTTTTGTTCATTATGATATTGAAGGAATAGAAAATCTTCTTCATGTTGCTAAAAGAAGTGATAAACTTAATTTTATTGGTTTTTTAGGGCATGCTGGACACACCTATAAATGCAGAGGAAAAGCTGCTATTTTGAGTACTCATGAGGAAGCCAAAAATAAACTTGTAAATCTTAAAAATCAGTTTAAGGATCGGTATCCAAATATAATAGCTTCTTACGGAGATACTCCAAGCTGTAGTGTTGCAGAAAATTTTGAAGGACTGGATGAGCTCCGACCTGGAAATTATGTTTTCTATGATCTCGTTCAAACTCAAATAGGCTCATGTTATATTGAAGATATTGCAGTTGCTCTTGAATGTCCAATTGTTGGGGTTCATAAAAAGCAAAGCGAATTAATTATTTATGGTGGTGGTATTCATTTATCAAAAGACAGAATGATTGACAAGGAATACGGAACCATCTTCGGAAAGCTCACCAAAAAAACTACTAATGGTTGGGATGACTTAATTCCAAACACTTATTTACGAGGAATTTCTCAAGAACACGGAGTAGTTAAAGTACCTGAAGACACCATTGAAAATTACAAAGTTGGTGATACTGTTTTAGTTTTTCCTGTACATAGTTGTATGACCGCTGATTTGCTTAAAAGACTACAAACTATCAATGGAGACCAAGTAACTATGATGCAACATACATTTTAATAAGTTAAAAGTTTCAAAAAAAATCTATCATGATCAAACTAATTCTTTTTTCCTTTTTAACCCTATTCACAAATCCTGAACACAACACAAATAACACTGACACTTCTATTCAACAAACATCTAACCGAATAAATGAGTTAGACAACTACTGGAAAGAGTTATCAAGAACGGTTAGAGAAGGTGATTTTAAAGGTTATGGAGATGCGTATCACGATGATGCTGTTGTAATTTTTGCTGTTGGTGAAAATAAAACTTCAGTAGCTATTACCTCAGCTCTAGATGGCTGGAAGCAAGGATTTATAGATACCAAAAATGGTAAAGTTAAAAGTGATGTTGAGTTTCGTTTTTCACAACGCATTGGAAATGAAAATACAGCACACGAAACAGGTATTTTTAATTACTCATCAAAAGGTGCTGGTAATGATGTAAATATCTTTATACACTTTGAAATGTTATTGGTTAAAAAAGATGACAAGTGGTTAGGTGTTATGGAATATCAAAAATCCAATGCCACAAAAGAGGAATGGGAGGGTTTGAAATAATCGAACTCACTAATTTACTCCACAATTAACAACTTAGACTTTGTACCATTGATTTTTAAGATATAGATTCCAGTTCTAATATTTTTTGAGATAATTAATTGTGTAACTTGAGTGTCTTCTAAGTAAGTTTTATTCCTAATTTCAATGTACTTTCCTGTAATATCAAACAACTCAAACTTATCGTTTAATGAGGTGTTAGTTATATTAATGGTATTTGAAGAAACAGGATTAGGATAGACCACCTGGATCAAGTTCTCTTCTTCAATCTCAGGCTGCTGTTTTCCGTAAAAATAAGGTTCTGCAAAATTGAAAGCGTCATTACCCACTTTTTCGCCAATTATTCTACCTGGAATATCATCAGCTGGCGGATGTATACCTCCCCAAATTCTTGACAAACTACATTGGTCTGAAGCATCTCTATACGTTGCCCATTGCAATGTTACATCTATGGACGGACCTTCTTCGAATACCAAGAATTCATTTTTATTTGCCTTAAACTCGCCCATTCCCCCTGGAAAAAATTCAGTTCCTGTTAATCTCGTCATTACCTCGGCTGCTGCTCTAGAATATGTTGAATGACCTGAAACATACCCAGCAAAAGGTGGAGTTACAAACGAAGGTCGTTGATAAGGCCACCAGTTTTCGGCTAAAATCCAATCTACTCCAGCTTGATCAATTTCAGTATCGTCTATGTAATCATGACCTTTCCATGTATAAAGCTTAATTTTTCCAACATGTTCATCATTACTTCCAGCTAGAGGGTCTCCAGCTTCTACTACTTCAATATAATTATCAATTAAAGGGATACCTTCTGGATGAAAATTTGAAAGATTTTGATCTGTACTTTGCCCTTTTTTAGCCATATATCTAATTGCTGAAACTGGCCTTATATAATCATACCATCCTTTTATACTCCAAGCTGAAATTGCTGCATCATGCATTGTTCCTGCAAGCATAAAATATGCTTTAACATCCCACTCTAAATCATCCAACTCTTCTCCCTCTCCTTTAAACCGTTTTTCAAATTGCGGATGATCATTTACATAATTAAGAATTGTAAACCAATGCCCTGGAGGTGTTTCAGAGTCGGGTCCATCAGCCCAAAACTCTGCAAGTATCCTTGCATAATCTCCTCTTGGAATCATTTGAGGTTCATACGCAGAACCAGTTATTGGATTAACGTCATGTCCAGTACTAATATCTCCACCCTGAAACAAATCATAGAAACTTGGATAATCAATGTAATCTGTTGGCAAAGACTCAAAAGGAATATTACCTATTGTTCTTGGTGAAATATCCCAAAGTACACCATCTGTAGGATCCAGATGACTTCCCCAAACAGAAACTAAAGCAAATCCCCATTTGTATGCTCGTGAACTTTCTGAACTATTTGTATAATCTAAATATGGTGGATCTGAAGGGTCATTAAAAACATTGTAATCATCACCTCCACGATTATAAATTGTCTTATCTTCATTAGTTAATGCAAAACCATGAACATTTCCCCATTCTGGACTTAAAAAATCAGGCGTAGAGCCTTCAATTAGGTTTCCGCTTTGATCTATAAAAGTATCTAAACTTAAAGGTTGCCATCTGTTTGGATCACTAATTGTTGTGTTTCCTGAAAAAGCAGGATTCATTGGATCATTAACTGGTTCATAATAGGCATTACTATAATCGGACTGCTCCCGTGAACCATCAACATTTCCATATTCAATCATTTTTTGCGCAATGTAATTACCTAATGCTGCAGCATTTCCAAACTCATAATGCGTCCCTACTTGTAAATTATAATCATATCCCAACTGATCCATTATAAGATTGATACGAGCAATCGTTTCTTCAGATCCAGGCGAATTAGCAAAACGGTGAGATATTATTCTATATGCTGCATAGCTAATTGCTTTTTTCCTTGATTCTTCAATAGATTCTACAGGAATAAACTCCAGTAATTCGGTTTCAAAGCCATGAACATCATTCCCAATAAAATATGGTCTTGCATCATGATCATAAACTGCCCATGCATCATACATTGCCACACTAATATGAAACAAATTTCTAGCATGAACTGTTGGTCTTGCATAGTCGCCTCTTATTGCCTCTAACAGTGCTTCATTCCAAATTCTTGCAATTGATTTGCCTGGTTCTAGGTTATTAACATGTAATTGTACAGTAGCAGACACTGGAAGGCTTTGACAAATACCATTTGATTCTATAACCGAAATATGTCCTTCAGCTTCTACATGCCATCTCACTGTTACTTGATTGGTTCCTTGTCCGCTAAGTATCTCTCCTCCTTCTACACTCCATATCGCCGTTGATCCTTGTGGAAGTTGATAAGCATAAGTTTCTGTACTTAAAAACCCAGAAGTTAAACGCCCAGAAATTTCGTTAACATCAAGATATTCACAAGAACCATCACTAAGAGTTGCTAAAGGGTCATAGGTACATGAATTAGGGTCCGTACATCCATATACCTTTTGACTTGGTTCTATATTTAATATCTGAGGACTTTGACCCTCGACCAGTAAAACAGTAGTCCTAGAACTTAAATTAGTAATCGTTTGTACATATCCTGAAGGCCATTTAATTTCTATTTCTGAAATATCACCTTCATCACCTAAACCAAAATGAACTGGCAACTGACTTTGACCAAACATTGATATTCCCGAGTGGTGGCGAACATAAACTTTTCCTCCTGATGTTGTTAACTTGACTGATGCTCCAACAGCATCTCTGTTTGATGTTACTCCTTGCAGCTTTAACTTGAACCAATTGAAATCATTTTGTTCATCAAAGTTTATGAGCTTGTTTTCATAAAAATATGAAGGCCCATCATTATTTGTAATTAATAAATCTCTATCGCCATCATTATCGTAATCAAAATCAACAACATCTACGCTTATTGTCAACTCTGCTAATGAGGAACTTGTTTCATGCACAAATGAAGATTGTCCTTGAACATGCTGGTTAACGTAAAACTGATTAGTTGCTTCACCATACTGATCAAAATCATAACCATTTACAACAACTAGATCTTCATCTCCGTCCAGATCGAAATCGGAAAATTTTGCTCCCCAAGCCCAATTTGAATCTTCAACTCCCATAGCCACTTCATCAGCTGAATAAGTTCCATCTCCATTATTTTTAAACAATCTATTTTCATCAATTCCAGTTATAAAGAAATCGATAAGACCATCAAGATTATAGTCACCTGGAGCAATGACCATATCATCAAAACTATTATCTAAGCCATATTCATTGGCACTTTCCGTAAAACCGTTCCCATTATTATTGATATATAAATAGTTAGGCTCATTGATATCGTTAGATACGTATAAATCCATCCATCCATCATCATTAACATCTATTGGCAAAGCGTTAAAACCATGTAAAGGAACTGCTTCTTTTATTACTATTACTTCGGTGACATCAGTAAAAGAATCATCACCATTATTTCTAAACAGTAAATTGGTTTCACATTTATCCCAATCGGTCATGTAGAAATCGAGATCACCGTCTCTATCATAATCAAACCATGTAGCGCATGTGAACTGACATCTTTCTAGATCCCCAAAATCTGTTAGCTCAGTAATTTCAGCAAAAGTATTATCACCACGGTTTTTAAAAAGTCTTGGTCCAAACCGTTGTGTAACTATTAAATCTGGGAAGCCGTCGTTATTATAATCTCCCCAAAATGCTCCATACTTTTCACCATTTAATGCAGGATTGTTCATTGGTGTTACATCACGTGCTAACAAGCTTTCTAAACCAGAGCCTATTGTTATGTCAGTAAAAGCACCATTATTATCATTTCTAAATAAACGGCTGTGTGTTTTTTCAACCCCATTAACATCTGCTGCTTTTGCAACAACAAAAACATCGAGATCGTTATCACCATCTATATCTGCTACAGCAATACCATTATTCTCTTCTAAAACCCCTAACCCAACAAGATTTTCAACCCTTTCAAATTGCTGCCCAAAAGAATTAACAACAGCAAATATCAGCATTAATAGAAGTAACTTTATTTTCATAAAATTAAATTTGTCAAATGTAACAATTTAAGCTATTAAGTCAGGGAGTAGTACTAGAAACTTCAAGTAATTTGCCATTGAAGTAATTATTCCCTGTCAAGGAAAAATCATAGATATATTGCGCCATTTCTAAAGCAGAAATTGGTGCTTTGTAACTAGGAAAAGCTTCTTCAAGCATTTCTGTTTGCACAGCTCCTAAAGCAAGTACATTAAACGACGGTCCTGTTTCCTTATATTCTTCAGCAAGCAATTCAGTAAGTGTTATAACGGCTCCTTTACTAGAGCTATAAGCAGCTAATCCAGGAAATTTCATACTACCTTGTACACCTCCCATAGAGCTAACGGTGACTACATGACTTCTGGCTTTCATAAAAGGAAGTACAATTCTTGTCAATTCTGCTACACCAAACACGTTGGTTTTATAGACATATTCAAAGTCTGAAATAGAGGTTTCAGTGAAAGGTTTATTTAACAATGCTCCAGCATTATTTATAAGAATATCTGCCTGTTGCCAATTATTATTAATAAAAGCTTTGACCTTTGGATATGCATTTACATCTGCAAGGTCAAAGGACCAAGTCGTAACATTTTTCAAACCCAAAGCTTTAACAGGTTCATCGTTTCTAGATAATGCCAACACCTGATGTCCTTGGGCAGCAAAGAGCTTTACTAACTCTAAACCAATACCACGACTCGTTCCTGTAATTATTACGTTCTTACTCATTCTTTAAAACTACTTCATTAGTAGGAGCATTAATCATACCCTTATAAGCTGGGATTATTTTGTTTATAAAACTAGCCATATGCTCATAATCCATTTTATCGGCTTCGTCATCCACGTGGTGATAGTACGCAAAATTTGTGAAATCAAAAGTAGATACAGCATGAGCTGGAATATTCAACTCTTTGAAGAATGGATAATTATCTGATCTCATAAACAGATTAAACTCTTTAGCTTTAGGAAAGAATCCAACAACTTCTTCTCCTGCATACTTATTCAATGTTTCTGCAAAGTTTGAATTTTCATACCCTGTCATATAGGACATTGAAACATCACTAGCACGTGGCACACCAATCATTTCAAAATTTGTCATAGTGTAAATGTCCATTCCGCTTTCTTTCAGTCTTTTTGCTAAATGAGCAGATCCCTTTAATCCTTTTTCTTCTGCATCATACAACGTAATTAGAACACTTCGCTTATTGGACTTCGTTTTTGCAAAATATCTCCCAATCTCCATAGCAGCAATAGTTCCTGAGGCATCATCATTGGCTCCATTTCCAATAACATCTCCGTTCACTTCTTTTCCATTACCTATATGATCGTAATGGCCACCAAGGATTACATATTGATTTTTTAGAACAGGATCGTTTCCTTCTATAACACCAACAATATTATATCCATCAATATCATTTAGCTTAAATGAATCTCGATATGTTTCAAAATACGGTTTGATTTTATTTGTCTTAAAAAAGTCTTCAATATAAACTGCGGCTTTTTCCAATCCAGGGCTCCCTGTTTCTCTTCCTCCTAACTCATCTGATGCCAGATATTCCATTTTCTCCTGGATTTCTTCTTTAGAAATTGTGATATGTTTGGTTTTGCAACTTGATAATGCCACTAGTGAAGCAAGTACTAATATTCTTTTCATTCTTGATTGATTTTTAATTAGCCTTAAAGATAAAAAAATACTGCTACGTCAATCGGAAAACATTTCACTTAGCACTGTTGATATCTAGATCACTTAAAGCTAGCTTAATCCCTTAAAAATCATTAACTTGATAACTCCACAAACCCTTGACAGTATGAATTCTCAAGTTTCTTATATCATGGTTATTGAAACCAGTGATTATTTACATCGTCTGGAGGCCAATCAATTTAATCTATTCACTCAAAAACTGCATAACGGAATTTCTAAAGTGGTAAGAAAATTTAATGGTTCGGTTTTAAGCCATAATGACAATACTTACAACATCTCTTTTGATCAAGTAACAAATGTCATTTTATGTGCTCTTAAATTACAATCAAATTTTAAGTACATCACACCTAAGTTTGATAATTCTATTAGGCGCCTTAAAATTGGAGTTGCTCAAGAAAATGGCAATGGAGAAGGAAAAATTCTAGCAACCAGAATGTGTGAGGTGGTTAAAGATCAAATTGTTATTACAACAATGATTAAAAAAGCTTATCAAAAAGAAAACAAAAATACTTTTATTAACAAAGAGCACATTAGAACCTTAAAACAATCTGAAATAGACTTTGTCACAAATCTTATGGATTATATTGAGACTGTTTGGAACAGTCCTACCTTTAGCATTGAAGATTTTAGTATCCCTTTAGGCTATAGTAAGTCACAGGTTTACAGAAAAATGATGTCACTAACTGGGATGTCTCCAAGTACGTTTATGAGAAATTTTAGATTACACAGAGCAATGCATTTAATGCATTTTAGAAGAGGAAAGATTATGGAAGTGGCAGAACGAACAGGTTTCGCAAGTGCTGGACATTTTAGTAAATGTTTCAGGGATAAGTTTGAAATTCTTCCTTCTAAATATATGCAACAACATTCATAAAAAAATCCGGTTCAATTGAACCGGATTTTTTTTATGAGACCCTTCGACTTCGCTCAGGGCGACAAATTAATTATTATACTAACATCGTTACTGGGTTTTCAATATACCCTTTTAACGTTTGTAAAAACTGTGCTCCGGTTGCTCCATCAACCGTTCTATGATCACAAGCCATAGAAAGCTTCATTGTATTACTAACAACTATTTCTCCATTCTTAACTACAGGCTTTTGTATAATAGCACCTACTGAAAGAATCGCCGAATTAGGCTGATTGATAATCGATGTAAAACTTTCAATACCGAACATACCTAAGTTAGACACTGTAAAAGTACTACCCTCCATTTCATCTAACGATAATTTTTTATCTCTTGCTCTTCTTGCATAATCTTTTACCGCAGTATTAATCTGAGGTAGTGATTGCTCGTTAGCAAACTTTACAACTGGCACAACTAATCCATCTGGTACAGCAACAGCAACACCAATATGTACATGGTTATTTAACACCATTCTATCATCATACCATTGCGAATTAACCTGTGGATGTTGACGCAATGCCAATGCACAAGCTTTAACCACCATATCATTGAACGATATTTTAGTGTCCGGCAAGGTATTATATTGTTCACGGAATGCAATTGCATTATCCATGTCAAACTCAACATTTAAGTAATAGTGAGGTGCTGAAAACTTCGATTTTGACAAGTTTTTAGCAATAGCCTTTCTCATGTTTGAATTTGGCACTTCATCAAAATATTCAACACCTGTTGGAACAAACTTAGCCGCAGAAGTACTTGATGCTGCTGGTGTATAGTTTTCTATATCACGCTTGATGATTCTACCATTCTCACCTGTACCTTGCACTTGAGAAAGATTAATCCCTTTTTCTTCTGCTAATTTTTTAGCTAAAGGTGATGCAAATACTCTACCATTTGTAGTAGCAACTGGCTTACTTTGTTTAGGCTTCTCAGCCGTTTTAGCTTCAGCCTTAGGAGCAGGTTTTGACGCTTCTTTATTAGGTGTAGTCTTTTCCTCTTTAGGAACATCTACTTTGAAATTAGCTGCAACCGCTGAAACATCTGTTCCTGCAGGACCAATTATTGCTAATAATGAATCTACTTCTGCAGATTGCCCTTCTTCTAATCCAACATGTAAAAGTGTCCCTGAGTTGAAGGACTCAAACTCCATAGTGGCTTTATCTGTTTCTATTTCGGCTAGAATATCTCCTTCTTCTACTACATCTCCAACTTTCTTCAACCAATTAGCAACTGTTCCTTCTTCCATGGTATCACTCAAACGAGGCATTGTTACTACAACTACTCCTTCTGGTACTTCCACATTTGATGAAGTGTCTTCTTGAGACCCTGCGACTATATTCTCAGTAGCAGCATCATCTGATCCTTCTTCTGTGCTCTCAGCAGAAGTGGCTCCACTAGCAATAAGTGCCGATACATCTTCACCTTCATCTCCGATAATCGCAAGTAGCTCATCTACTTTAGTAGTTTCTCCTTCCTGAACTCCAATATGAAGCAAAGTTCCTTCGTGGAAAGATTCAAATTCCATGGTAGCTTTATCAGTCTCTATTTCAGCTAGAATATCTCCTTCTGAGATCTTGTCTCCAACCTTTTTTAACCAAGAAGCAACAGTTCCTTCCTCCATGGTGTCACTCAAACGAGGCATTGTGATAATTTCTGCCATAGTCTATAATTTATGTTGTAAAAATGGGTAATCTTCTTGTTCGTAAACTGCGTCGTACATAACGTTTTTCTCTGGCCATGGCGATTCTTCAGCAAATTTCTCACATTCTTTCACCTTATCTTTTACACGCTGATCCATTTCAGCGACCTCATCTTCCGTAGCATATTTCTTTTCTATAAGAATATCCTTTATTTGAGTAATAGGATCTATCTTCTTGTACTCTTCAACCTCATCTTTTGTTCTATAATGTTGTGCATCACTCATTGAATGACCTCTATAACGATAAGTCTTCATTTCTAAGAATGTAGGACCATCACCTCTACGAGCTCTTTCAATAGCCTCATGCATAGCCTCAGCAACTTTAACTGGATTCATTCCATCTACTGGACCACATGGCATCTCATATCCAAGACCTAACTTCCAAATATCAGTATGGTTTGCAGTTCGTTCTACTGAAGTTCCCATAGCATATCCATTATTTTCACAAATAAATACTACAGGCAATTTCCAGTTCATTGCCATGTTGAATGTTTCATGCAGCGAACCTTGTCTTACGGCTCCATCTCCCATATAGCATAAAGTGACCGCCCCCGTCTCATTATATTTATCTCCAAAAGCCATTCCAGCTCCCAAAGGAATTTGACCTCCAACAATACCATGACCGCCGTAAAAACCAAACTCTTTAGAGAAGATATGCATTGAACCTCCAAGTCCTTGAGACGTACCTGTACCTTTTCCGTAAAGTTCTGCCATTACTCTTTTTGGATCAACTCCCATTGCAATTGGTTGCACGTGGTTTCTATAAGCTGTGATCATCTTATCTTTTGACAAATCCATGGCATGTATTGCTCCTGCTAATACAGCTTCTTGACCATTATATAAATGAAGAAACCCTCTTACTTTTTGTTGAATGTAAACTGCAGCCAACTTATCTTCAAATTTTCTCCAAAACAGCATTTCTTCATACCATTTTAAATACGTCTCTTTCGTGATCTTTTGCATCGACTAATCTTGGTTTTTATTTAGCGAGCTACAAAAGTAATACTTTGGATGATAATCTAAAAAGTATGCTTATTAAAATTAATCTAAAGTGAAGGTTTCAATTAACTCAAACGTTATAGTTCAGATTTATCAAAAACCAACGGAAGTAAATTAGCTAGTGAGTTGGATTTCATAACTTTTCCTTCCTCTCCCATGAAATATATCTCTATTGGAGATTTTTGATTCACCTCGTACTCTGCAATAGATTGTCGGCAAGCTCCACAAGGAGGAATTGGACTGTTAGTTTTATGTGTTTTTGAGCCTGCTATAATGACCATCTTTAATATTTTAGCTTCTGGATATTTAGCTCCCTTATAAAAAATAGCTGTTCTCTCTGCACAAAGACCTGACGGATAAGAGGCATTTTCTTGATTGCTTCCTATAACAATTTCTCCATTATCTAGAAGCAGTGCTGCTCCTACAGTAAAATTTGAGTATGGTGCATATGCTTCACTTCTTGCGGTAGCAGCATGATTCATAAGAGCCTGAATCTCTTGAGGTATTTCATTTATTGAATCATAGACATATAAAGTAGATTGGATTTTTATTTCCTTCATCAGAAACCGTTTTAGACAAAAAAACTATTGTAAAGTACAATAGTTTTTTGAAATAATTTATATGTAAAACATGCTAATATTCTTCATATTCGCCATCACCAAAGTTAAATGTTAGTGAAAAACGTAATGTATTCTCTAAAGGGCTTTGAACTTTAGATGCCGAGAACAAGTAAGATAAATCTACATTAATAGTAGTGTATTTAAATCCTGCACCAAGCGCAAAGAACTTTCTTGCTCCTTTTTCTTCAGCTTCGTTAAAATAACCAGCACGTAAAGCAAATGAGTCTTGATATCTATACTCTGCTCCTAATGCCCAAGTAAATTCTTTTAATTCTTCGCTAAAACCTCCTGGAGCATCACCAAATGATTGAAAAACACCTTTAATAAAACTCACGTCAGTTGATTTACCATCAATAATAACTTCGGTTTCAGAGATAAGTGTATCTTCAACTGGACCATCATAGGTTCCATTTCCGTTATCGTCTTCAAAAACAACTTCTGCTCCTAAAACAGGAGGTGTTGGTACTAACAACTTAGTAAATTCAGCGGTAACAGCTAAAGTGTTATATTGATCGAAAATAAAATCAAAACCTCCACCAAGTCTTAAATTGGTTGGGATGAAATTTTCTCTACCAGCATCATCATACTTAATTTTTGGCCCTAAGTTTTGAATGGCGAATCCACCTCTCCAACGACCATTGAAACTATCATAAGCCTCTTCTTCACTTTGATAAAAACCAGAAATATCTACACCAATTGTACTTGCTGGAGCTGGGTTTAGATCAACACCAATAATTTTAAGATCAGATCTTAAATAACGTAATGCAACACCCATTGAAAATTGATCTGCAAGTCTTAATGTATATGATAAGTCAACCGTTAATTCATTTGGTTTTGCAATTCTTGGAGTATCATTAGGTCCATCAACCAACTCTATCTCACCAAGACTAAAGTATCTAAAACTACCTGCAAAAGCACTTCTTTCATTAAGTCTATTAAAATAGGTAACCTGACCAATTGAAATATCATTAACAAGTTTACTTAAATACGGTGTATAACTTACTCCTAATCCAGACTTTGCTTCAGAAAATACATATTTTGAAGGATTCCATTGCTGTGAATAAACATCGGCAGAAGTAGCAACTCCTATATCTCCCATACCAGCTGCTCTTGCATCGCCAGCAATTAATAAAAATGGAACTGCTGTGGTAATTACTCTACTGTCCTGTGAATATGGAATAACTTGGGTTAATTGTTGAGCACTTGACTGTATACAAAAGCCTAATGCTACTAGGGCTAAAATGTAGTTTCTCATTTGTAGTTATTTATAGTTTTTTAAGGGCACTTGTTAAATAATGTTATTATCCTTGGAATGATAATAACGCATATTTTAACATTTTATTACATAAGTAAATTATTCGTGCGATTTAGGATTTTTATCTTTTTTGCAAATATAGTTATTATTATAGTATAACTAGTTTCTGCACTTTTTCTACTTGTTTATTTAATAGGTTTGAGCGTACAATTAACTTATAAACATATACTCCTTTACCTATCTTTTCTCCAAAATCATCTCGTCCATCCCAAGTTATATCTCTAGAAACAGAACTACTTGACTTTGCTCCTCCAGTGGTTTGGCCATTTAATGTTCTTACTAGTTTACCTGAAACGGTAAATATTTGAACCGAAACATCTAATGGTTCAGAACTATTATGGTTAAACCAAAACTCGGTGTAATTAACAAAAGGATTCGGATAATTCAATACATTATCGATAACAAGTACCTCATTCTCGTCGTAAACCACAAATTGTATCTCAGATGTCGATGAATTGTTATACACATCCCAAGCTTTTAATGTCAAAGTGTGTAAACCAGGTTCAAGGTCTCTAAATGGATATGAAACCATACCTTCCTGATAATTATCTACTTCGGTTTGATAATAGTCGTTTAATTTAAATGGATTGGTTTCGTCACCATCTAAAATTGCAACAATGTCATGTCCAATTCCACTTGCTGTATTTATTCCGTTTTCATCTTGAAGCTTTGCTAATAAGGTTGGAGATTCATTTGTAATTCCTCCAGAAACAAAACTTTCGTCATTTATAAATAAGTTAATGACTGGTCCTTCATTATCTTCTGGAGCATTATCATTAATACCTCCAATTTGAACATCAAAATTAGCTCCAGCTCTATCTTGCAACAGACTATTATTTTTAGCGTACAGACTTACCTTTCCGTTACCAACTGGGACACCAATATCTCTTGGCACAACAAAATTAACTTCCCAGATTCCATTAGCAACAGTGGCTTGCCCTCTAAAAATTGTCTCCCCTAAGGTTTTAAAATCCAGAACAACCCTTTGCCCATTATTTACAGTACCATCATTTGAAAGTGTTTGTCTGTCTATTTCCTTATCAAAAACCGAAACCGTTATAATACCATTATAATCGGAAATCAAATTTCCAGATTCATCAACAACTTCTCCTTCTAACTTAACAGTACTAAGTGCAGATAAGGCATCTATACTTCCTGTTATTGATACATCATTAACTTCAGTTAATCTAATATCTGGTTTTGCCATTGCTAACTTCATAGCTGGATCTCCAATAAAGAAAACCAGTCTTCTTTGAGATATTCCCGAAATTCCAGGATCGTTCTTAGTTAACCTAAGTGCTTCGGCCATTGAAGGGTAGTCATTTGTTCCATAACCAAATAAATAGTCATCCAAGATAACATTGAACGCTACACCAACACTCACAAATATTTGTCTGGTGGTTGTTATAAGCCCTATAGCTCCTCCATCTTTGTTCCAATAAAGATACTCACCAGCTGTAGGTCGTAATGGATTATCAAACTTTGTATATTCGCATGTAACTGTTACAAAGCAATTTAGCGTACAAGGATTTTTTAATTGCTGCGCATTTAGTCTATCAAAAATACGTTCTCCAGCTAATCCATCTTCTCCTCCATGCCCGAAATAATTAACCACCAATGAACCAACTTCTATATTATCAAATATTGTTTTATTAACTGAAGGATAACGTTCTCCTCCTGCTGTTGACTGCTGCTCGAAAGCATCTGTATAAACCTTCATAGCATTCATGAAGGGCTTGTTTTGAACAACCTCATTAGCAATATTATTGGAAGTTTCTTGTAAAATCCCTTCCCAAGATTCATCAACGTCATCAGCAATCATCATAAAATTGTTCCTCCAACTTCCGTAAGCTTCTTCTGCATAATAAGATTCAATCTTATCAACCATCTCTTTAGCTCGCTGTGGTGTGTCAGCTAATATTCGTCCTACTGCAATATCAAGTCTATCTGAAGAATGCATACTTCCCTCATTAATATCCATCATTCCAAAGAAATCATCTGAAATAAAAGAGCTTGATAAACTAAAACTATTATAAGTATGCCATGAAGGAACTATATTGGTATTATCATCGATTCTTTCTTTATAATCAAAAGAAGCATCTCCAAATAAACATAGATATTTAATCCTATTTTCTGGAGCACTGGCATTATCGTAAACATACTTTATAAAGTTTCTTATACCACTTATATCTTGATTTCCAGAACTAAACTCATTATATATTTGTTGTAGTTCATACACTTTAACATTTATACCATTATGGATACGATTAATTTGTGCTAATCGCTCTGCTTGGTTAAGCATATCTTCTCTTGCAACAATTATGTAATCAATATCTTGAAACTGCCCTTGACCATCTGCCAACACAGTTCCCTTAATGTTTTGATTAGCAACTGAAGACGACGATTCTCTAAGCGGTTCATAGTAATCTGAAGTCTCTAGAGCCACATAATTTCTAACTTCACCAAGATTTGTTTTAAAACTAAGAACACTATTGGAATCTGAATTAAGAATTGAAGTAATATTGAATCTATCCGTTACATCCCAAACCTCTTCAATGTTAGAAGCATTAGAAATATCGTACTGCCCAATACCAGACATTAAAGCTGTGTCATTATTTTTAAAACTAAACTGATCTCCAGTTCCCATAAGACTTCTTGTCCCCTCAATTGAGATATAATCCAAAAAGCCCTCGGAAGTTGGAACACCATTATTATCATATACTAAATTGATAGAAATATTCCCTGAACCAACATTTATTTGGTTGTTATAAAAATCTTGGGTAGCTAGAATGGGATCATTAATTGACGGGAAATTAAAATTATCAATTTCATTCCCATTTACTCTCACTCTCATATTAGTTACCACCTCACTAACTGCTGCTGCATATATCTTCAAATTAATAGGCCTTGAAGCAACAAAATTTGGAAATTCGAAATCAAAAGTTTTATCAATATCAAAATCAAACCTGTCTCCAAACCATCTACGTCCCAATTTTGCAAGATTGTATTCGTCTACTTCATGAAACTGATAATCATGAAAAGTATCAATTGTAGTTGTAGGTGCTCCTAAAGGTTCAATATAAGTTTGGATTTGTTTTGAATTACCTCCAGAATTCACATTAATAAAGTAGCAAGCCCTATCTGTATAAGCATTTATATTGGTATTACTCTCTGCGTTATATCCTGTAGGACCAACACCATAAAACAATATATAGTCTCCATTATCAAAGCTTCCATCTTCACCTCCAACCACTTTAACTGGATTTTCTGTTAAGTCTAACGGATAAAATTCAGAATTCTCCATAGGAAGCATTGCTCCTCCTTGACCATAAACTTTAATAGTTCTTGGATCAATATTACCAGTGCTTACTCCTAGACTATTAAGAAAATTTCTTGAAAGCCTAAATACTCCTGTTTTGTCAATATAGAATTTATACCAACTTCCTTGACTCATTACTGAGTTAGTAATTATTTGTCTAGACGCTTGAGTGCTTCTATTAAATCCATAATTATACCTTACTGTAAAACTTTGAAGCTTTTTATAAGCTCCGTTCTCTACATATATAGGTGAAACTTCTAAATGAACAGATCTTTTTTCTCTTGAAACAGAATTTCTAAGCCTATAAGTTATTTGTCTAGGGATTGTATTTTCGTTAAGATCTTTTAATTCGTTCTTAGAAATTATGGAAGAAACAACATTTGTAATTTCAATATTGTTCTCACTGACCAATTGAGACGTTTCCCACTGCGCAACAAACTTCAACCCTTCAATATGATCAAAGCTTAAGTTTTCTTTATTGAAAGAAGGAACCTCGACTCCAGAAGACCAAGTTGAAAACTTTGTAGATCCATTCCACTCAATCTTAAACTGCTTCTGCTGCGAAAAACCCAGAAAAAAACAAAAAAATAAAATAAAGAGTAAAGCTTTTTTCATACTAGGTTTAACGCTGGTTATTTGAGGATAGTATTGCAATTTTATTTTTGCTCAAATTTATAATAATAAATCAAAATAAACTGCGTTTTAGAGTAACAAAAAAAGGTCGAAAACAGTTAAAAACGTCGATGTTCGGTATAAAAAATACGATGAAATGCACATTTTTTGCAAATTTTCATTGCAGAATAATGTTTAATTACTATATTGCGAGACCAAATATTTAATTGACTTACTTAAAAGTATGGATATGAAAAACGCTGTAACACTAAGAATAATGCTAGTTCTGGCATTATCGTTATCTATGTTTAGTTGTAAAAAACAGTCGAGTTCTAAGAACAAATCTCAAGGAACTGGATGGGCAATTAACGCCAAAGAAGGAGGTTTTCAATACAATACAAGCTTTAAAGAGCAAGCTACTGCTCCTGGTTTAGTGTTTATTGAAGGTGGTACTTTCACAATGGGTAAAGTTCAGGATGATGTTATGCATGACTGGAACAATGCTCCAAACCAACAACATGTACAATCATTCTATATGGATGAGCATGAGGTAACCAATATGATGTATATGGAATACCTTGATTGGATTAAACGTGTATACCCACCAAGTGACCCTAAATTTAAAGCTATTTATGAAGGTGCATTGCCAGATACTCTTGTTTGGAGAAATCGTTTAGGTTATAACGAAATGATGACCAATGAATACTTACGTCACCCAGGATATGCTGAGTACCCTGTAGTTGGTGTGAGCTGGATTCAAGCTGTTGAATATGCAAACTGGCGTACAGATAGAGTAAATGAAATGTACTTAGAAGACGCTGGTTATTTAGTGCGTGATGCTCGTCATACAGCTACTTCTGATGCAAACTTTAATACTGACACTTATATTAACGCTCCTACATTATCTTATGGAGGCAATGACAGTATAACAAGACCAGATAAGGCAAGAGGTAGAAGAGTACAAACAACTGCCGCAGGAGATACTATTAACGTATACGCCAACAGAGGTACGGGAGTTCTTTCTCCTAAATACCGTCTTCCAACAGAGGCCGAATGGGAATATGCAGCATTAGGACTAACAGAGCTAAGAAGCTATAACGTATATAGAGGACGTAAAAAATATCCATGGGATGGACAATACACTAGATCTGGAAAACGTAAAGTTCGTGGTGACCAATTAGCTAACTTTAAGCAAGGTAAAGGTGACTATGGTGGAATTGCAGGTTGGTCTGACGATGGTGCAGATATTACTGCTCAAGTAAAATCTTATCAACCAAACGATCATGGTCTTTATGATATGGCCGGAAACGTTGCAGAATGGGTTGCAGATGTATATAGACCAATAGTTGATGATGAGTTTAATGACTTTAACTACTATCGTGGAAACGTTTATACAAAAAATGCTATTGGAGAAGATGGTAAAGTAAAAGTGGTTACTGCAGAAACTGTGGTTTATGACACTTTAAGTAATGGTAAATTAGTTGCTAGAAACCTACCTGGTGAAATATTGCAAGTAGCTGTTGATGAAAACGAAACCTACTTACGTAATAACTTTGACACTAGTGATAACCGAAACTTTAGAGATGGTGACAGACGTTCTTCTCGTTACTTTGAAAGCTTCAATGAAGAAGAGGAAGGTGAAGAAGGAAGCACAACAAGAAAAATGTATAACGCTCCAAAGCATAATGTAACTACTGATGAAGAAGGTAACCAGGTTAAAGAATATGACCAGTCTAATAACAGATCATCATTAATTAATGACGAAGTACGTGTCTATAAAGGTGGTTCTTGGAGAGATAGAGCTTATTGGCTAGATCCTGCTCAAAGAAGATACTTCCCGCAAGATATGGCTACCGATTATATTGGATTTAGATGTGCAATGTCTAGAATTGGATCTAAGTCTAAAAACAAGAACAAAAAGAAACACTAAGCGTTTTTAAATATTGAATAAAAAGTCCTAACCCTGTTAGGACTTTTTTATTACATTTAATTTATGAACATAGAAAATCTCCACGGCCTTTTTTTGAAATGTAGTTCTGCATGTACAGATACTCGAAAGATCACTAAAAACTGCATGTTCTTTGCATTAAAAGGCGATAATTTTAACGGAAATTTATTTGCAAAAGATGCCATAGAAAAAGGAGCCTCATACGCTGTTGTTGATGAAAAAAGCGCTGTTGAGAATAACCATTATATTTTAGTTGAAGATGTGCTTACTACTTTACAACAGCTAGCAAAATTTCACCGCCTACAATTAGGACTTCCAATTATTTCTCTCACGGGAAGTAATGGTAAAACCACCACCAAAGAACTCATCAATTCAGTATTGCAAAAGAAGTTCAAAACTGCTGCTACAGTTGGAAACCTAAACAACCATATTGGTGTACCGCTTACCCTACTTTCTATGACAAAAGAAACTGAAATTGGTATTGTAGAAATGGGTGCTAACCATTTAAAGGAAATTGCATTTTTGTGCTCCATTGCGCTACCTGATTATGGATATATCACCAACTTTGGTAAAGCACATTTAGAAGGCTTTGGAGGTATTGAAGGTGTGATAAAAGGAAAAAGTGAATTGTATAATCACCTTAAAGAAAAAGATAAACTTATTTTCATAAATGCAAATGATGAAAAGCAACTTACACAATTAGGTGATTATTCGTTGTTCTATTCTTTTGGTAATGATGCTTCTGTTAATTGTAAAACCGAAATGATCAGTGCAAATCCAATGGTAGTTTCTGAATATGAAAGTCAAACCATAAAAAGCAATTTAATTGGTGCATATAATTTCAATAATATTTCAGCAGCCATAGCAATAGGACAATATTTTGAAGTAAACAGGAATGACATCATAGAAGCTATTGAAAGTTATGTTCCCGAAAATAACAGATCACAGATTATTGAAAAGGGAAGTTTAAATATTATACTTGATGCCTACAACGCCAATCCAACAAGTATGAAAGCTGCCCTAGATAATTTTAAAAGTTTAGAAGCTGAAAAAAAGATAGCCATTCTTGGAGACATGTTTGAGTTGGGTAAAGAAGCAGAAAGCGAACATCAATTTATCGCTGATTATGCATCACATTTGAATATAGATCTTATATACTTAGTTGGAGAGAACTTTTATAAGACATCTGCGAATTCACTAAAAGTAAAAACCTTTAAAGCTTTCGAAGCTTTAAAAGCTGAACTTGAAAGCAAAACACCTATAGAAGCTGCACTTTTAATAAAAGGCTCTAGAGGTATGGCTTTGGAGAGAGTTTTAGATTTGTTATAAGAACTTTATGTACATTTATCTAACTAGATAAAGAACTCATGTTAGAAAAACTATGTCTCTTTTTCCTAATTTATTTAAGCCTTTTTTCTTGCAAAAACGAAGAAAAGGCAGCCAGTAATAAACCTAATGTAATAATCATTTTTACTGATGATCAAGGATATCAAGATGTTGGACGCTATGGCTCACCTAATATTAAAACTCCTCATTTAGATAAAATGGCTGATGAAGGCATTTTACTTACTGATTTTTATGCAGCACAAGCTGTGTGTTCGGCTTCAAGAGCTGCGCTTTTAACAGGCTGCTATCCAAATCGTTTAGGTATTCATGGAGCCTATATGCCTAACAGCAAAAAAGGGTTAAATCCATCCGAGATTACTCTGGCCGAAATGCTCAAAGAAATTGATTATAAAACTGCCATATATGGAAAATGGCATCTAGGTGATCATCCTGATTTTATGCCTAATAAACAGGGTTTTGATGATTTTTTTGGAATCCCATACTCTAATGATATGTGGCCTCTTCATCCTCAACAAGGCCCAATATTTGATTTTGGCCCTTTACCATTGTATGAGAACGAAACTGTGGTAGATACGCTAACTGATCAAACTTTATTAACGACACAGATCACAGAAAAAAGCATCAATTTTATAACAAAAAATAAAGATCATCCCTTTTTTCTTTATATCGCTCATCCTCAACCTCATGTTCCTCTTTATGTTTCTGAAAAATTCAAAGGAAAATCTGAAAGAGGTTTATATGGTGATGTAATTATGGAAATTGATTGGTCTGTTGGACAAGTTCTGGCTTCATTGAAAGAAAATGATATTGATGATAATACTATTGTAATTTTCACTTCAGACAATGGACCATGGTTAAGTTATGGTGAACATTCTGGTAGTGCTCTTCCATTAAGAGAAGGTAAAGGAACAGCTCTTGAAGGCGGACAAAGAGAACCTTGTATTATTAGATACCCTAAAAAAATAAGTCAAGGTAGAACAATTGATATTCCTATGATGACAATTGATATACTTCCAACTATTGCTCATATCACTGGCGCTAATTTACCAACCAAAACAATTGATGGAAAAAACGTATGGGATATATGGAATGGAACATCCCATACTTCGCCGCACGAAGCTTATTACTTTTATTATCATACGAATGAACTTCACGGAATTAGATATGGTAAATGGAAAATGTACTTCCCTCATAAATACAGAACTTTAAATGGTAGAGAAGGAGGAAAACATGGATATCCTGTCAACTATGAATATAATACTATTGACCAAATTGAGCTTTATGATCTTTCGAAAGACATTGGTGAAACAATAAATGTAGCAAACCAACATCCCGAAATAGTTACCAAAATTAAATCATTAGGAACCAATATAAGAGTAGAACTTGGTGATGCTTTAACTAATAAAGTTGGAAAAGGCAATAGACCTGTTGGAACTATTGAGTGGTAAATAGATTACTTCCTAATTTCCTGTTCCCATTTCCATGCAGAAAGTAAGGCATCTTCAATATTGTAAATAGATTTCCAACCTAACACTTCGTTTGCTTTTGTAGTTTCAGCATAAGCAGCAATTACATCACCTTCTCTTCTGCCCACAATTTTATAATTAAGTTTCTGTTCTGAGACTTTTTCAAAAGCTTTAATAACTTCTAAAACTGAAGAACCAGTTCCTGTTCCAATATTAAAAACCTCAAAATTATTATTGTTATTTGCCTTTATTAATCTTTGTAGTGCAGCTACGTGTGCTTTTGCCAAATCAACCACGTGGATGTAGTCTCTTACACATGTACCATCCTCTGTTGGATAATCATCTCCAAAAACAGAAAGTTGTTCTCTTAAACCAATAGCCGTTTGCGTAATAAAAGGCACCAAGTTTTGGGGTATTCCTAAAGGTAACTCTCCAATTTTTGCAGATTTATGCGCTCCTATTGGATTAAAATAACGTAATGCTATAGCTTTCACATTTGGTGACACCTTACAAGTATCTTTGATGATTTCCTCTCCTATTTGTTTGGTATTTCCGTAAGGTGACTCTGCAGGCTTTATTGGCGCAGATTCTGTGATTGGTAATTCATCGGCTTGTCCGTAGACAGTACATGAAGAGCTAAAAATGAATTGCGCATTATTCTTTTCCCTTAGTTGCTGTAATAAGTAAACCAAAGTATTGATATTATTCTCGTAATACAATAAAGGTTTTTCTACACTTTCACCAACAGCTTTTGATGCTGCAAAATGTATAACTCCCGAAACATCTGGATGCTTTTTAAAGAACTTGTCAACGGTTACTTTTTCTCTTAGGTCCAGTTTTTCAAATGTTGGTCTAACATTGGTAATAGCTTCAATACCATCTAGAACATTATCAGATGAATTAGATAGATTATCTATAATCACTACTTCAAAGCCTTCATTAATCAACTCTACAACCACATGCGAACCAATGTACCCTAAACCTCCTGTTACTAATATTTTCATATAACTGTTATATATTTTTAAACGTTAATATTGTTTCGTTTTTATATATGTCTCCTGGAGACAACAATGTTGATGGAAAATCTGTAACATTTGGCGCATCAGGAAACATTTGCGTTTCAAAACAAATAGCTGGATACTTTCTATAGTTAGCTCCATCCAAAAACTGCAAATGATCTAAATTAGGTGGAGTATAAACCACCATAGCTGGTTGATTTGTTTTTACAGTCATTTCAATTCCAGATTTACCCGAACTAAAAACCACTTTTTCCTCATTATCATTCAACACAAAAGTATCATCTAAACCAGAAAACTCATTTTCACCAATTACATTTTCTTCTGTAAAGTCAAACTTTGTTCCTTTATTTTCTTTTATTTCTCCTGTAGGAATCAGTTGTTCACTAACTTCTAAATATTTGGAAGCGCTTATTTTTAATCTGTGTCCTAAAACTGATCCTTCACCATCTAAATTGTAATAATTGTGGTTGGTCAAATTTACGTAAGTGGGCTTGTCTGTAGTTGCTTCAATTATCATTCTCAACTCATTTAATTGAGTTAATTCATAGGTAACAATTGTTTTAAGATTGCCAGGGTATCCTTCTTCTCCATCTTTACTTAAATAAGACAATACAATTTTAGAAGCATCTGCATTCACAACTTCTTCGATATTAAATACCTTTTTATCAAAACCTTCTTTTCCTCCATGCAAACTAACTTCTCCTTCTTTATGCAAAGGATAAGTCACACCATTGATCGCAAACTCACCTTTTGAGATTCTACCTGCATAGCGACCAATAATAGCACCCAAATAAACACAATTATCAAGATAAACACTTGATTGATAGTCCGAAACTTTAGGAAGACCAAGCACCACATTTATAAGCTTTCCTTTTTTATTCGGAACCTTCAAAGCCATTATAGTTGCCCCAATCGGATTTACTAATAACTCCAGACCATTACTATTTGTAACTCTTATTGTAGTACAGCGATCTGCTTTATTCATAATTGAGTGCTTTTTTATTCACTTTCAATTTTTGAAACACCTTTACTTATACCTACATCTATTGAAGTCAACTCGACATCAAATTGTCGCTTATAAACTTCAGAAATATTTTTGATGAACGAGTATACGTATTCTTTATGGACTAAATTGATAGTACAACCACCAAAGCCTCCTCCCATCATTCGAGATCCAATTACATAATCAATATCTTTGGTGTAATCCACTAAAAAGTCCAACTCATCACAACTTACTTCATATTTCTTACTCAATCCCTCATGTGACTTATATAAAAGAGCTCCAAATTGTTTAAGGTTGTTTAGCTTTAGGGTTTCAACCGCAGCTAGTGTTCTTCTATTTTCAGAAATAACATAATGTGCCCTATTATAATTCACTTCTGGTAAGGCATTTCTAAACTCTTCCAATACTTCAAATGGAACTTGAGCAAGCAGCTTATATTGTGGATATTTTTTATTAATTGTTTCCATTACTGCATTGCATTCATCCCTTCTTAAATTGTACTCACTACTTGCCAAATTATGAGATACATTTGTATTCAATAAAATAATTTTATAATCTCCAAAATCAGCTGGAATAAGTTGGTGCAATAAGGTTTCACAATTAAGAAGCAACAAGTGATCTTTCTCTCCTTTTACAACTGCAAACTGATCCATTATACCACACTTGGTCCCTACAAAAGTATGTTCTGCATCTCTTGACAATGTAATAAGATCTATATCTGTAAATCCAATATTGAACAACTCATTCAATCCTTTTGCAAATCCACACTCCAAAGCAGCTGACGAACTCATACCAGAACCTAAAGGTAAATTACTCTCAATCTCACAATCAAATCCTTTTAAATATTTAGGTTTTAACTTATCAATATGATACATCACACCTAAAATATAGTTATGCCATTGTACTTCACTTCGCTTAATATTGTCCAGATCAATTTCAAAGTAGGTATTGAAATTCTTTGAATGCACTTTGCAAATATTGATGTTATTCTTCTTGAATCTTAAATTTATCTTCTTATCAATTGCAGCAGGTAGCACATATCCTCCATTATAGTCAATATGCTCTCCAATCAAATTTATTCTCCCCGGAGAAGCTATTATTAAATCAAACTGATCTTTCATTCAAGTTTTTTAATCCTTCTAAAAAGTTAAACTTTTTGATTTTCCTCACCAAAAACAAAACTATTAAACAAATGTCTTTCTTTATAAGTACCTGACAAAAACTTTACGACCTGTTTTTTGAAAAAAAGCTGAAATGGAGTGTTGTAGGTTGGTTAAGATTTATTGAAGATAGTTTATGATTTCATACAATGAATCACCTATAATCTAATTAAAACCTACTCAAAAAAAGTTTAAAAAACTATTTGTTTTTCTAAAACCAGTAAGTACATTTTATTCAATAAAAAAAGTCCACACACTGTGCGGACTTTATCTATTTGTGGGCGCGAAGGGATTCGAACCCCTGACCCCTTGGGTGTAAACCAAGTGCTCTGAACCAACTGAGCTACGCGCCCTTGTAATTGGACTGCAAATATAAGTCAGTTTTTTATTCCTGCAAACATTTTTAAATAAATTTCTAGAGAATTTCAGCTACTACAAAAGTGCTTCCTCCAACATAGATTAAGTCACTCTTTGAAGCATTCTTTTTTGCCATTTCATATGCCTCATTTACAGAGTTGAACACCTCTCCTTTAAAACCTTTTAGTGTAAATTTTTTTGCTAGACTTTGTTCATTTAGACCTCTTTGAATATTTGGTTTGCAGAAATAGTAATTTGCTTTTTTGGGAAATAAAGGAAGAATATCATCAATGTTCTTATCGCTGACCATTCCTATAACCATGTGTAACACTTCAAACTGTTCCTCTTGAATCTGCTTCATCACATAGGTCAACCCTTCTTTATTATGAGCAGTATCGCAAATTACTTTTGGATTATTACCTAAAACTTGCCAGCGCCCAAGAAGACCTGTATTTTCGACAACATTTTTGAAACCATTAGAAATTTGCTTTTCAGAAGTATTAAAACCTAACTGCTGAAGAATGGTTACTGCTTGCGTCGCTGCTTTTATATTGTTAGCTTGATAACCACCTTTTAAATCACACTCGTAAAGTTTCTTAATTGTTTGATCTGCAAAATATATTGGAGCATTATTTTTGGTAGCTATTTCTTTAAATATCACTTCCGTTTTTTCTTGGGTTTCGCCAATTACCACTGGAATTTTAGGCTTAATAATTCCACCTTTTTCTCTTGCAATAGCTTCGACAGTATTCCCTAAAAACTGTGTATGATCTAAGCCAATATTGGTAATTACTGAAACAAGCGGTGTTACAATGTTGGTAGAATCTAACCGACCTCCTAAGCCAACTTCTATAACCGCAATATCTACTTCTTTCTTAGCAAAGTATTCAAACGCTAAACCAACGGTCATTTCAAAAAAGGACAAGCTATTTTCTTCAAAAAACTGCTTATTTCGTTTAACAAACTGAATAACAAATTGTTTACTTACTTCTTTGCCATTGATCTTAATTCGCTCTCGAAAGTCTTTTAAATGAGGAGAAGTATACAACCCTACTTTATAACCAGCTTTTTGTAGAACCGAAGCAATCATATGACTGGTAGAACCTTTACCATTGGTTCCAGCTATGTGAACAGATTTGAACTTGTTTTCAGGATTTTTTAAATGATTGGCAAGTAGAATGGTATTACTTAAGTCTTCCTTGTAAGCCGCCTTACCCTTATTTTGATACATAGGTAATTGGTTGAACATCCAATTTACAGTATCATTGTAATCCATATGTTATTGGCTTACACTAAAGTTTATAACTACAAAACCTACCTGTTTCGCTGGAGCTTTAGAATCTGGTGGCCATTTGTAAGTAAGTGCAGTTTTCTTAGCTGCATCATATAAACAATAAGCTCCTGTTGTTCCTTTTTTTCCAGGTATAGCATTTGTTACTCTACCTTGACGGTCAACGTGTATTTCGACAACTACTCTTCCTTCTTCATCACACTCCGGAAGCACTTTTCTTTTCGATGGTGTTCCTCGACCTCTTAAACCATAACCAGAACCTCCACCTCCTATTCCTGGATCACCAAAATAACTTGGTGCGTAAGGATCTCCATTCAGTTGTCCCTTATCTCCTGCTCTATTATCATCGCCTTCGCTTCCAGAATCTGAGCCACTGCTATTCTTTATACCTCCAATAAGATCATTCACCGAGTTACGCTTTGCTTCTTGAACTTTACGCTCTTTCTCAACTCTTTCAGCTTCTGCCTTTCTTTCACGCTCAATACGTTCTGCTTCGGCTTTAGCTTTAGCCTCTTCAATTGCCTTTTTTCGAGCTTCTTCCTTTTGTCTCTTTATAGCAATACTTTCCTCATTATCCTCTGTGATTACATCCTCTGTTTTAGTTTCTTGAGGTTTTGAAGGGGCTGGTTGCGTTTCCTCAACTTTTTTAGGAGGTGTTACTACTTCTTTAGGTGCTTGCCTTATAGGCTTCTTAGGTTGTACACGCCCACTACCAAAGTCGGTTGTTCCAAAATTTACAGCCACACCATATTCCAAAGGTGGGTCCATATATTTTGGTCCAACAATAAAGATCAGTAATAACAGGATCACTCCAATTAAGGTGGTAATTCTTGCTGAATCTTTTTCATGTTTGGTTTTAAAATAGGACTTCATACAATTCTATTTTGGCCTAACTGCTAAAATCACTTTGAATTTATTTCTGTTAGCTATATCCATTACTTTTACCACATTGTCAACCGGAACAGATTTTTCTGCTCTAAGAACAATTGTAGGAGTTTCTTGGTCTGATAATTCTGAAATCAATCTGCTCTCCAATACACTTTCACCAACAACTTTTTGGTCTATATAATATGTTAAGTCTTTATTGATACTCACAGAAACTGATCTTTTATTCTCTGTTTTTCCACTTGCTTTAGGAAGCAAAATATCAATAGCATTGGTAGTTACCAAGGTTGAGGCTAACATGAAGAATATCAATAACAAGAATACAATATCTGTCATTGATGACATATTGAATTCTGGTGTAACTCTATTTCTTCCTCTAAAATCCATACTAAACTGGTTCGTTTAAGTGATCTAGAAACTCAACAGAATGCGCTTCCATTTGATGGATAACTTTATTGGTTCTCACCACTAAATGGTTGTACGCTATATAACCAATAATACCAACTATCAGTCCTGCAACTGTTGTTGTCATTGCTGTATATAAACCATCTGCTAACAGTTTAATATCTATTTGACCTCCTGAGTTTGCTATTTCAAATATTGATAAGATCATTCCAATAACCGTTCCAAGAAATCCTATCATTGGAGCTGCTCCAGAAATGGTAGCCAAAACACTTACGTTCTTTTCTAGTCCGTAAACTTCTAAACGTCCAGCGTTTTCAATTGCTGTGTTTATATCTTCAAGAGGTTTTCCAATTCTCGTAATTCCTTTATTGATTAATCTTGATACTGGTGAATTTACTTGTGCACATAATACTTGAGCTGCATCAATTTTACCATTAGATACATGATCCTTTATTTGATTCATGAAATTGTTGTCAATTTTTGAAGCAGCCTTAATAGCAAATAAACGCTCAAAATAAATGTAGCTAGCTACCAAAAGCAGTACAAATAAAAGTAGGATGATAACTTGTCCAGCGGTTCCACCACTTGAGATAAGTTCAATAATGGATAGTGTCTTTTCAGCTGATTCTTCATCGGTAACTATTTCAGCACCTTCCTGAAAAGAAGCAAAAATTATTGTGTTTAACATGTTATTGTTATTGGGTTAGATTCTGAATAATAACGACAGATTTTATAATAAAGTATTTAGAAAATTGCTCTTGTTACAAAGAACACTAGAGAACCTGCTAAAAATCCAACAAATGCTAGCCATGAAATCTTTCTTAAATACCAGAAAAAGTCAATCTTTTCCATTCCCATCGCTACTACACCAGCAGCAGATCCAATGATTAACATACTTCCTCCCGTTCCTGCCGAAAATGCAATAAAATGCCATAATTGGTCATCAACTGGCTCAGAGAACATACCTAAACTTGCTGCTACTAACGGTACATTATCAATTACAGCAGACCCAATTCCTAGTAAAAGAACAACGATATCAGAAACCATAGTTCCGTCCATTTCTGTTCCTAGCATTGGCATTGACTCTTTTAAATTTGAAGCAAATCCAAACAGTAAACCTAAAGATTCTAGAGCTGCAACAGCCATTAAAATTCCTAAGAAGAATAATATACTTGGCATTTCTATTTTAGATAAAGAATGATGCACTGGACTATGATGTGCATGAGCTGTGCTTTCAGCGTGATCAATCTCTGTTAAACTAAACTTCGCATTACTATAAATTTCTGCAAATATCGCCACAACTCCAAGTGCTAACATCATTCCTACATAAGGTGGTAAATGGGTTACTACTTTAAAAACAGGTACCGAAACAATTGCCGCCAATCCAAGATAAAGCATAGTAGAACTAAAATTACTTTTTGGTTTTTCTATTTCAGCTTCCATTTCTAAATCTCCTTTAAATACAGGTAAAAATGAAGCTATTAATGTTGGTACTGCCATACAAACAAGTGAAGGAATAAATAAGTAAATAATTAAATTACCTGTGGTTACCTTATCTCCAATCCAAAGCATAGTTGTAGTAACATCTCCAATTGGTGACCATGCTCCTCCAGCATTTGCAGCAATAATTATTAAACCGGCATACCAAAGCCTAATACCTCTATCTTTAACAATTTTCTGAAGTATAGATATTAATACAATTGTTGCTGTTAGGTTGTCTATTATAGCCGATAAAATAAATGCTAAACCACAGAAAAACCAAAGCACTTTTACTTTGCTCTTGAACTTAATAAAACTCTTAATGGTTGAAAATCCATCAAAGTAATCAATGATCTCGACAATGGTCATAGCCCCAAGCAGGAAAACCAAAATTTCGGCCGTTTTTCCAAGATGATGAAGGAGTGTTTCTTCCATAAGATGCATTTTGCCATAATGCTCCATTCCATCAAAACCATCAACGAGTCCATGAGAACCAGAATCAAACCATTGGGCAAAATCATCAATACCTAATGATATTAATGCCCAACTTATAGCCATCATCACCAGAGCTGGAATTAGCTTATCAATTTTAATACTGTGTTCGAGGGTAATTGCTAAATAGCCTACCACAAATACGATAATGATTGCTGCTTCCATAGGGTTCTAGTTTGGTTATATTAGTTGACTTAACGCAATTTGAAATGCGTTTTTACTTAATTCTGTTTTTTGATGGTGCTGATCGTACACCTTTTTAATGGCATCTCTAATAACTTTAGATGTATCACTAAAAATAGCTTCATCTGTCATTTTCACTCTTCTTTCCATAAAGTAAGCAAAAACTCTGGCCATTCCACAATTTGAAATAAAATCTGGTATTAAACTTACTTTATTATCGGTATATTCCATAATAGGTCCAAAGAAAATTTCTTTGTCAGCAAATGGTACATTTGCTCCACAAGAAATAACCTCTAATCCAGTATCTATTAAAGAATCTATTTGTTCTTTTGTAATTAATCTTGAGGCTGCACATGGAACAAAAATCTCAGTTTCAAGAGACCAAATGCGTTTGTTCATTTCATCAAACGGAATTAGATCTTCACTTTCTAAAGTATTTCCAGTTTTTTCTAAGAAGAGTTCTTTAATCTCTTCCAGACTAAATCCGTTTTCATTTATTAAACCTCCAACAATATCTATAATACCAACAACTTTAGCTCCCATTTGAGCCAAATAATATGCTGCTGCTGCCCCTACATTACCAAACCCTTGTACAATTGCTCGCTTACCTTCTACAGAACCTCCATAAATATTGTAATAATGTTTAACAGCTTCGGCTACACCAAAACCAGTTATCATATCTGCCACTGTAAACTTGCGCATTACATCTGGTGAATATTTTTCATCTTCTATCACCTTAATTACGCCATGACGCAATTGACCTATTCTGTTTATTTTATCTGCTTCAGTTGGCTTAAAATGTCCATTAAATACACCTTCTTGGGGATGCCAAACACCTGCTTCTTCCGTAATTGGAATAACCTCATGTATCTCATCCACATTTAAATCTCCTCCTGTACCATAGTAACTTTTTAGCAAAGGTGATACGGCTGCATACCAACGCTCAAGAACCCCCTTTTTTCTTGGGTCTCTTGGGTCGAAATTAATTCCAGATTTAGCACCTCCAATTGCTGGACCAGAAACCGTGAATTTGACTTCCATAGTTTTAGCTAACGAAACTACTTCATTCATATCCAATCCTTTACGCATTCGGGTTCCTCCTCCAGCAGCTCCTCCTCTTAGGGAATTAATAACTGTCCATCCTTCAGCTTCAGTTTCAGGATCTTTCCAATTAAAAACTATCTCTGGTGATTTATTCTCGTATTTACTTAATAATTCTTTCATCGTATTCTTGAAATCTTCTTTAACTATTTTACTTAATTCTAACTTTTTGATCGGTTTTTTTCTTTAAGTGCAGCTAAAGTTGAGTCATAATGAAAGTTTTTAAAGGTTGATGTAACAAATATAAAAAACTATAAATGTTGAATATTAAATTATTGAAAATTTATGGTATAAAAATGTTTCCAGAACTATGATCTCGTTTAGCTCCTGTAACACTGCTTAAACAATTAACTTCATCTCTTAATTTAAGCACTCCTAAAAGGCCAAAAATTAAAGCTTCTTTGAATTCTATTATATCGTTATCCGGAACAACAACTTTGTGAGCTGAGTGAGCCGAAATTCTTTCCATTAAAAAGGTGTTAAATACTCCTCCACCTGTAAACAAAATACTAGCTTTATTTTTATATTGAGTTGATCTGTTTATTTGAATAGCAACATGTTCTATGAATGTTCTAAGTATATCTGAAGTCGGTAATCTATACTCTTCAATTAACGGAAAAATATGTTCCATCACCCATTCCAAACCAAGTGACTTGGGAGGCTTAGTGGAATAAAACTCTAAATCATTCAACTGTTCTAACAAGCTCTGATTAATTTTTCCAGACTTAGCTATTTCTCCCTTATTGTCAAACATTATATTCATCTTTTTCACATAATAATTCAAGACAATATTAACTGGACATATATCAAAGGCAATTCGTTTATTATTTTCCTTAAACGAAACATTTGCAAAACCACCCAAATTTATACAAAAGTCATGCTCATGAAATAAAAGTTTATCTCCAATAGGAACTAAGGGTGCTCCTTGTCCTCCCAACTTAACGTCCTGTACTCTAAAATCACAAACTACCTTATTACCAACGATACTTGCAAGTTCAGCCAAATTCCCTATTTGAAGTGTATATTCATTATTTGGTTCATGAAAAATGGTGTGACCATGAGAGCATACGGCGTCAATGTCATTAATTTGATTGTCCTCAATAAATTTTCGAATAACTTCTCCTAAATATGAAGTATAATCTTTATTTAAATTACTTAGTGAATCTTGACTGGCCATAATCGCTGAAGACAATTTCTCCCTCCAAATGTTTGAATAAGGTATTGTTGTACATTTTATGATATCGAACTCCCAACTGTCCTCATATGTAAATCTCGAATAACATAAATCAATTCCATCAAGAGAAGTTCCTGACATTACCCCTAAAACATTAAAACGGTTTTTTTTCATATTACTAAAAATAATTAAGTTTTATTGATAATAAAATATCTATAAAGTATCTTTGTATTCATTTTTTACGAATTTTCTAAACATTTTAAAGTTACATGGATTTTAGTTTAACCGAAGAGCATTTAATGATACGCGATGCAGCTCGTGATTTCGCACAAACTGAATTACTTCCTGGAGTTATAGAGCGTGATGAAAAACAGTCATTCCCAAATGAATTAGTAAAAAAAATGGGGGATTTAGGTTTTTTAGGGATCATGGTAGATCCTAAATATGGAGGAAGTGGTATGGATACGATCTCATATGTTCTTATCATGGAGGAGCTTTCAAAAATTGATGCTTCAGCTTCTGTCATTGTATCTGTAAATAACTCTCTAGTTTGTTATGGAATAGAAAAATACGGTTCAGAAGAACAAAAACAAAAATATCTCACAAAATTAGTAACAGGTGAGTACTTAGGTGCATTTTGTTTGAGTGAACCTGAAGCAGGAAGTGATGCAACTTCACAGAGAACTACTGCAATAGATAAAGGAGATTATTATCTCTTAAACGGCACAAAAAACTGGATTACAAATGGAGGTAGGTCTGATGTCTATCTAGTTATTGCACAAACAGATAGAGAAAAAGGTCATAGAGGAATCAATGCATTCATTATTGAAAAAGGAATGGAAGGTTTCGATATAGGACCTAAGGAGGATAAATTAGGTATTAGAGGAAGTGACACTCATACTCTTCAGTTTAACGATGTTAAAGTACCTAAAGAAAATAGAATTGGTGAAGATGGTTTTGGATTTAAGTTTGCAATGAAAACTCTTTCAGGAGGAAGAATTGGTATTGCCTCTCAAGCTCTCGGAATTGCTTCTGGAGCTTACGAACTTGCACTAAAATATTCTAAAGAAAGAAAAGCTTTTGGAACAGAAATATGTAATCACCAGGCAATAGCATTTAAACTTGCAGATATGGCTACAGAAATTGAAGCAGCCAGACATCTTGTAATGAAATCTGCTTGGGACAAAGATCAAGGCAACAATTATGATATGTCTAGTGCCATGGCTAAGCTATATGCAAGTAAAGTAGCAATGGAACAAACAGTCGAAGCGGTACAGATTCATGGAGGTAATGGTTTTGTAAAAGAGTATCATGTGGAGCGCTTAATGAGAGATGCGAAAATCACTCAGATTTATGAAGGCACATCAGAAATTCAGAAAATTGTTATTTCAAGATCTGTTATCAAAACTTAAATGATGTAATCTTATTTTAATTTCCTAACACGCTTTCTCATCGGTGTAATAGTATTGATTATACCATTTTGTAAAGTTTTCCAAATATAATTTCCTAGTCCTTTATTCTGGTCCCTTTTGTAGTACATACGTACAGTCTTTATATGACCTCTTTTATTAGGATTGGATTTATGAATTAATCCATTTGCTATTGAGGTTAAAAAATGATTTTCATTATTCGAATTTGACTTTAATATACTCGCATGCAAATTTTTATAGAGCATTGTCATCTCACCTCGTGATTCAATATTATTACTTACAGCCTTAAAATCAATTTCAATCAATTCTCCACTAAGCACTTTTAAACCTAGGACAGGGTAAAGCACTTTATCAAGGGTTCTAAAATTTAATGCACCTATTTTACCTCCCCAATACAAATTATTGTCTTGTTGTGATAAAGGAGCTTTCATCATAAGTTTAATTGGAGCTGTACCCATCAAGGTACCTTTTAATGATAGTTCAAGATTATTTGTATATCCTTTTTTATTTGTTAAATTTTTTATCTCACTGGATATATTGTTAATAAATACCTGCATAGTGGTATCTTTACTTTTTATGCGCTCTTTAATATTAATTTTAGAGTCCTTTAGAAGAAATTTGTCTATTTGAATTGGTGCTTTTAATCTTTTTAAAGTTAAATGAGGTAAATTAACCAACTTCGAGCTGTTTACGGGTTTATTTTTGTCCTTATAAATCGATAAGTCTAAACCAGTTAAGATGATTTTAGATGTTTTCATTTCATGGCTTTTAAAAAAATTCAAAAAATCAAAATCAAAAACATCAATGGTATCGATGGCTACATTAATTATATCCTCACTATATTTATAATTATCTGCTAAGGATTGTTCTTTTATAGTCGGACGAAGCTTAAAATTTTCAATATGAAAACTCTGCTCTTCCAAGTCCCACCTAACACTATCAAACAATAATTGGTAATTATGATCGTCAAACACTATAGATGATTTCATAATCTCTAAGTGACTTTTCTCGTTTTTAATACTTAAACCTTTATCTGAATTCTCTAATGTTAGTCCACTCAATAAAAAATTTGTTGAGGGTATATGTAATACCTTTTGTTTTTCTTTTTCACTATTGAATAAGAATGACTGGTAAGAAAAATTTACAAATTTAAATTCACCTATATGTATTCGATTAAGGCCGCCAAGATTAAATCTATTTAGGTCTTTTACATTCTTATCTTTTATGTCCTTATTTTTGGCTAGTGGATCAAATAAAACTTCAATTTGTGATTTATAAAAAATAATTTTATCCACACTAACAGCATTGCTAAATAATAAATCAGCAATATCTATTCCATCAAGTTCAAGCTTTTTAAATGAAGCTCTTAATGAATTATTTTTTTTAGCAAGACTATCAGTATTAGGTTTAGTAGCAATTATAACATTATTAAACGATATATTTCCTCTAAAGATTTCAGTTGATATTTTTTCAAAACTTATATCGTATAATGCACTATTATTACTTTGAATCCAGTTATTAATTCTACTTTTTAAAATAGCTTCTACAGCTACGTTAATAGTTATGGATAATATTAACAATATCAGCAATATTTTTATAGAAATCTTTCTAATAGAATATTGCCTAAATTGTTTAACTTTCATTGGTAAATGTTAATATATTACAATATAAAACGAAAAAACCCTTACTAGTTGTCTAGTAAGGGTTTTTTTTAAAGAAAGGCGGCGACCTACTCTCCCACGAGTGTAGTACCATCGGCGCTAATGGGCTTAACTTCTCTGTT
>JAXOFM010000003.1:0-414320 GCA_044841755.1 Flavobacteriaceae bacterium LMIT009 | reverse complement strand
AAACAGAACATTCGAATCTCCAGTATATGGAGACGACTGTAACTGGAACAAAGTTATTGAGTTTACAGTAACAGATATCTGTGGAAACGATTATCCTCCATTTAAGGTAATCTTAAACGGTAGAGATCAAACTGCACCTGTATTCCAAGACGAATGTCAAGCACCAGAAGATATCGAGTTTTCTTGTCCTGAAAATGCAACAATCTCTTTAAAGGTTGGAGATAAGATTTCTCCATTTGATTCTTGGACAGTTGCAGATAAAGAAGTAGCTCCAGTTGGTGATTGTGTTTATGACTGTGTTGGATTACAAAATATAACACTTCATGTAGTTTCAATTACAAACGCTAAGACTACTTGTAGTAATGAAATAACTGTAACTTTTGAGGCTGAAGATTTATGTAAAAATATTTCTAAAACAACATATACTCGAGTGTTTAATGCAGTAGATACTACTAAACCAGTAACGCCACAGCCGCCAGCAGATGTAGAATTACAATGTGCTGATGATGTACCAGCTCCTATAGAGTTAACAGCGGTCGATAATTGTAGTGGAGATATTACGGTGTTACCAACAGAAGAACGTAGAGATGGTGATTGTGAAAATAACTTTACTATTATTCGTACCTGGAAGTTTACAGATAATTGTGGAAACTCTTCAAGTGTGAGCCAGACTATTGTGGTTAATGATACAACAGACCCTACTATAGATACAGCCGCAAAGGATAAGACTGTAGAGTGTATTGCAGCTGTTTCTGAACAAGTATGGATTAACGAATTCCATTACGATAATTCAGGAGCAGATGAAGGTGAATTTGTGGAAGTTGCTGCTAATTTTGATGCTTCAGCTTATCAAATAGTCTTATATAATGGTAGCGGCGGAGCTATGTATAATACACTAGGACTTGTTTTCGCATCCAATTCAAATGGAATTAATTACTATACTGCCAGCGGATCGTCTATTCAAAATGGTGGGTCGAATCCTGATGGAATAGCATTAGTGAACGGTTCAGACGTAATTGAATTTATTAGTTACGAAGGAAGCTTCACAGCTACTGATGGACCAGCCAATGGTATGTTATCAACAGATGTTGGAGTTTTAGAAGCAAGTTCAACTCCAATCGGGCATTCATTACAGTTAATAGGTACAGGAACTAAGCGTTCTGACTTTACGTGGAGTGGACCAATAGCGAACACATCAGGTGTCCAAAATACTGGTCAGACAGTAAGTTCACCGCCAGTTGGAAACCCTAATCAAGATGATTTAGAAGCATGGCTAGCGGCTAACGGAGGTGCAGCTGCAAGTGATAATTGTAGTGGAGTGACCTGGACTAATGATTTTGATGCATTATCAAGAGGAGATTGCCCAGGAACAGGATCAGTAACCGTAACATTTACAGCTACAGATTCTTGTGGAAACAGTTCAGATACGGTAGCTACCTTTACTATTGAAGATAAAACTAAGCCAGTATTAGACGAAGCTCCAGCTGATGTTACTGTGGCCTGTCTGGATGAAGTACCAGATATGGTAAGCCTTAATTGGACAGATAACTGCGATACTGGAGGAAGCGTGCAAGGAGTAGACGGTCAGTTAGAAGGTACTTCATGTAATGGAACGATAACTAGAACATGGAACGTAAGTGATGCCTGTGGCAATCCAGCGGAGACTAGAACACAGATCATTACTATTAAAGACGATGTGAATCCAACCGCAAGCAATCCTCAGGATATTAATGTTGAGTGTTCAGCTGATGTGCCAGATCCAGACACTGCAGTGGTAACAGATGAAGCTGATAACTGTGGTACACCAAAAGTAACTCATGTAAGTGATGTTAGTGACAACCAGAGTTGTCCAGAAACTATTACAAGAACTTATAAGGTAGAAGATACTTGTGGTAACAGCATAGAGGTAACGCAGAAGATTATTATTAAGGATGTTACTAATCCAGTATTAGCAGCTGCACCACAAGATGTAACTGTAGACTGTATTGATGACGTGCCAGAAATGACAAGTTTAGACTGGACAGATAATTGTGATGCAGGCGGAAGCGTAGAAGGCGTAGATGGAGATTTAGTAGGGACAGACTGTGATGGAACAATTACAAGAACATGGAATGTAAAAGACGCCTGTGGAAATGATGCGATTACAAGAACACAGATTATTACTATTAAGGATAGTACTAATCCAACAGCGAGTAACCCAGCAGACATTAATGTAGAATGTGTAGCAGATGTACCAGGACAAGACCCATCAGTAGTAACAGATGAGGCAGATAACTGCAGTACACCAACAGTAACATGGGTAAAAGATGTAAGCGATAACTTAAGCTGTCCAGAGACAATCACTAGAACTTACAAGGTGGAAGACGCTTGTGGCAATAGTATAGAAGTAGAGCAGAAGATCATTATTAAAGATGTTACTGCGCCTGTTATAGTTGATATTGAAGATTATGCCTTAGAAACTTGTAATGAAAATTGGCCAGACCTGAAAACCACTTGGACAGACAACTGTGGTGTTAACGGACAAACCTCTGGTGATGTTGATGGAATACCTGGTGAACCTTCGGCTGTAGTAGATTGTATACAAACTTTAGTGTATACGTTTAGTGTTACTGATGATTGTGGAAATAATACTCAAACAACCACTACTGTTTCACGTATCATTGATGTTGAAGACCCAATATTAGTTGGAGTTCCAAAGTCTGAAATTGTTGAATGTGATGCTATCCCTGATCCTCCTTCTGTAACAGCTACAGATGGATGTACAGACAATATGCAAGTTGAATTTGAAGAATTGAGTAATACCGTTGTAGATGGTTGTGGAGAAATTGTGCGTAAATGGACAGCGACTGATGATTGTGGAAATACTGCTTCAGCAACTCAAACAATTACTGTTGTAGATAATACACCACCAGTAATTACAAATTGTCCAGACGATGTTGACTTTGGAGAAGTAACAGAAACACCAGAATTTTCTGAAGTCGGAGACATTATAGCTACAGACAATTGTGATCCTTCACCAGAAGTTACATTTGATGATACTGATGATAGTGTATATGTGCCTGGCGAAGATGTAAGTGAGGCAGGAACATATAAATTTACATGTCAAACTGGTCCTAACACTTTTGACTTTTTAACCTTTGTTTGGGATGGCACCTTTACTAATGTTGGAGTCTCTGGACCACAAGCAAATTATACGCCAATAGTTACAGGACAAGGCACTTATACATTAACCTTTGAAGAAGGTATAGATAACCCTAATACTGCTCCTGTAGAAGCCTTAAACGATTGGGTGCTAAGATTGGATGGCATATTAATTGCACTAAAGAACTCACAAAATAATGATGAATATCCAGATTGCGATGCTAATTGGATTGAAACGGATTATTTACAGAACACTCTTAACTGTTCAATATTACGTGTAGAATGTTTAGGAGGCTCAACTGATGGAGTAACCTATTACACAAAAATTAGAACCTTTACTGCAACTGATAATTGTGGAAACGAAAGCAATACATGCATTGTAATTTATGATTGGTCTATCGTTGATGCCCAACAAGCTCCACAAGCACCAGAAAAAGATGAAGAGAGCTTAAGTATTGATTTTGTAGCGTACCCAGTACCATTTAATAGCGATGTGACTGTTAAGTACAACTTTGAATTTGATACTGATGTAATAATTGAGATCTATGACACTAAAGGATTACTAGTCCAAAGACAAGTTAACAAAGCATACAAAGCTGGATCTGAAGTTATATTACCAATGACTATTGATGGTGCGGATCAATTGTATTATGTTAAGATAATTACTAACCGAGGGGAAGTGACTAAGAAAATTGTTTCTTCAAACACCAATAAACAATAGTTAGATGTTATCTAGACAATATATTGAAAATAGTAGCCTCAACAATTAAACAATAGTTTTTTGGGTAACTATTTTATAAAGAGGCGCAAATGCGCCTCTTTTTTATTTTTTTGTCATTACGAGGAGGATAATATCGAAGAATGAAATGACGTGGCGGTCTGTTTGTATGGAGTTATGTTTTAAGAGATTGTTTCACTACGTCACAATGATGATTCATTGGTAACAAATAAAAAACTCCGCACAATGGCGGAGTTTATAATTATAAATAAGAAGTGTTTTTAAGATTCAGTTGACTTTTCAGGTTGTTTTTTAACCTTAACGGTTAACTCTGTACCATCTTTTTCATGATCCATGGTAATTACATCACCTTGTTGAATTTTAGATACAATAATCTCTTCTGCTAATGCATCTTCAACATACTTTTGTATGGCACGTTTTAAAGGACGTGCTCCATATTGTTGATCAAACCCTTTATCTGCAATAAATGTTCTTGCTTTCTTTGTTAATTTTAAAGTATAACCTAATTCTTTAATTCTAGCAAGTAGTTTTTCTAATTCAATATCAATAATCTGGTTGATGTCTTCTTTTTCCAGTACATTAAATACTACAACATCATCAATTCTGTTCAAGAACTCTGGAGCAAATGCTTTTTTAAGTGCATTTTCAATGATGCCTTTTGCATTTGCATCAGCTTGAGATTTCTGAGCTGAAGTTCCAAAACCAACACCTGTTCCAAAATCTTTAAGTTTTCTAGCTCCAATATTAGAGGTCATAATGATTATAGTGTTGCTAAAATCAATTTTCCTACCTAAACTATCAGTTAAGAAACCATCATCAAGTACTTGTAAAAGCATATTGAATACATCTGGATGTGCTTTTTCAATTTCGTCTAACAGAACAACAGCATAAGGCTTGCGTCTTACCTTTTCAGTTAACTGTCCTCCTTCCTCGTAGCCAACATATCCTGGAGGTGCTCCAATTAATCTTGAGATGGCAAACTTCTCCATGTACTCGCTCATGTCCACACGAACTAGTGAATCTTCACTATCAAATAGTTCACGAGCTAACACCTTGGCTAACTGAGTTTTACCTACTCCTGTTTGACCTAAAAATATAAATGATCCAATCGGCTTATTAGGGTCTTTTAATCCAGCTCTATTTCGCTGAATTGCCTTCACAACTTTACCAACAGCTTCGTCTTGACCGATTACTTTCCCTTTAATAAGATCTGGTAATTGTGCTAATTTATTACTCTCGGTTTGAGCTATACGATTTACAGGAATTCCTGTCATCATAGATACCACATCGGCTACATTTTCTTCTGAAACAATCTCACGATGTTGTTTAGATTCTTCTTCCCACTTGGCTTGAGCCTCAGAAAGACTCTTTTCTAAGCGTTTCTCATCATCTCTGAGCTTTGCTGCCTCTTCATATTTTTGACGCTTTACAACAGAGTTCTTAGTCTCTTTTACATCTTCTAATTGCTTTTCAAGCTCCAATATCTGTTCAGGAACGTCAATATTGGTGATATGCACTCTTGAACCTGCTTCGTCTAAAGCATCAATAGCTTTGTCTGGTAAAAAACGTTCAGTCATATATCTGTTGGTGAGCTTTACACAGGCTTCAATAGCCTCGTCTGTATACTCAACATTATGATGTTCTTCGTACTTTCCCTTGATGTTGTTAAGAATCTCAATCGTTTCTAAAACGGTAGTAGGTTCTACGATTACTTTTTGGAAACGACGTTCTAAAGCCCCGTCCTTTTCAATATACTGTCTGTACTCGTCAAGTGTAGTAGCACCAATACATTGTATCTCACCTCTAGCTAAGGCTGGCTTAAACATATTCGAAGCATCTAAGCTTCCAGTTGCTCCACCAGCTCCAACAATAGTATGTATTTCGTCAATAAACAGGATGATGTCATCATTCTTTTCAAGCTCGTTCATTACAGCTTTCATGCGCTCTTCAAACTGTCCGCGATATTTTGTTCCTGCCACTAAGCTTGCTAGGTCAAGTGTAACTACTCTTTTATTAAAAAGAATTCTTGAAACCTTACGCTTTACAATTCTGTTTGCTAAACCTTCAGCGATGGCTGATTTACCAACTCCTGGTTCTCCAATTAAAAGTGGATTGTTCTTTTTACGTCTGCTCAAAATTTGAGAGACACGCTGTATTTCTTTTTCACGTCCAACCACAGGATCGAGTTTCCCTTCTTCTGCCATGGCAGTTAAATCCCTACCAAAATTATCAAGAACAGGAGTTTTAGATTTTTTACTTCCTTTTGAAGTCGATTGACTAAATGGATTTTCCTTAGAGCTTTCTGACGATGACTCCTCATCAGAGAATGATTCAGCCTTTGGAGGCTCTATATAATCATCGTCATTGGCTATCATGTATTTAAATTGATCTTTCACGTTGTCGTAGTCTACTTTAAGTTTATTTAATAGTTTGGTGGTTGGGTCGTTTTCATTCCTAAGAATACACAATAATAGATGCGCAGTATTAATAGAAGTGCTTTGAAACAATTTTGCTTCTAAAAATGTAGTCTTTAATGCACGTTCTGCTTGCCTTGTTAGGTGTAGGTTCTTTTTCTCATTTGATGCTGTCGCGATATTTGGGTTGGCAGGGCTTAGAATCTCAACCTTTCTTCTTAAATGATTAAGATCGATTTCTAAAGCACTCAAAATATCTATAGCCTTACCGTTTCCATCACGTAAAAGCCCAAGCATTAAGTGTTCAGTGCCAATAAAATCATGACCTAAACGCAACGCTTCTTCTTTACTGTAAGCAATAACATCTTTTACTCTCGGCGAAAAATTATCATCCATATTTTGGGTTCCTTTCTGCATTAAAAATAATAAAACAACTTTATAAAGGCAAAAACTATACCTTAATTAAAGATGGTTTGGGTAAATGACAATAAAATGTATTAAATATCAAAGAAAATGCGCTATGAGTTATTAACGAAAATAAGGCAAAATATTGTTGATAAAATGTCTTAAAAAAGCCTTATTTTAATGGTAGTTGGATATAGTATTTTGTTATATTAGCTCGATTTGAAAACCTACAAAAATTAATAGTTTTATTTATGGCAGAAGGAGAAAAACTTATTCCAATAAATATTGAGGATGAGATGAAATCGGCTTACATCGACTATTCGATGTCAGTCATTGTGTCACGTGCCTTACCAGATGTTAGAGATGGTCTGAAACCAGTACATAGACGTGTACTTTACGGTATGCATGAATTAGGTGTTAGGGCTAACACAGCGCATAAAAAATCAGCGAGAATCGTTGGAGAAGTTTTAGGTAAGTATCATCCTCATGGAGATACTTCGGTTTACGATACAATGGTGCGTATGGCTCAAGAATGGAGTTTACGTTATTTATTGGTCGACGGGCAAGGGAACTTTGGTTCTATTGATGGCGATAGTCCTGCAGCAATGCGTTATACAGAAGCACGTATGCAGAAGATATCTGAAGACATGTTGGCAGATATTGACAAAGAGACAGTAGATCACAAGCTTAATTTCGATGATACCTTAAAAGAGCCAACTGTACTTCCAACGAGAATACCAAACCTTTTAGTTAATGGGGCCTCTGGTATTGCTGTTGGTATGGCAACTAATATGCCCCCTCATAATCTTTCTGAGGTTGTGGATGGAACTGTTGCATATATTGACAACAACGCTATAGAAATTGACGAGCTAATTACCTATGTAAAAGCACCAGATTTCCCAACAGGAGGAACCATTTATGGATACGATGGTGTGCGTGAAGCTTTCAAGACTGGTAGAGGTAGAATTGTGATGCGTGGTACTGCCAATATTGAAGAAGTACAGGGACGAGAAAGTATCGTTGTAACAGAAATTCCGTTTCAGGTCAATAAGGCTGATATGATTAAGAAAACAGCCGACTTAATTAATGATAAAAAGCTTGATGGTATATCAACTATTAGAGATGAGTCTGATAGAAATGGAATGCGTATTGTCTATGTGTTAAAGCGTGATGCAATCCCGAATATAGTCCTAAATAAGTTATATAAGTATACAGCTTTACAGTCATCTTTTAGTGTTAACAACATTGCTTTAGTTAAAGGACGTCCTCAGCTATTGAACTTGAAGGATATGATCCATCACTTTGTTGAGCATCGCCATGAAGTTGTAACTCGAAGAACTCAGTATGAATTACGTAAAGCAGAGGAAAGAGCGCATATATTAGAAGGGTTAATTATAGCTTCTGATAATATTGATGAAGTTATTGCATTAATCCGTTCTTCAGCTAATGCTGATGAAGCTAGACAAAAATTGATAGATCGTTTTGAACTTAGTGAGATTCAAGCTAAGGCTATTGTCGAAATGCGATTACGTCAATTAACAGGTCTTGAGCAAGACAAGTTAAGAGCTGAATATGATGAGCTATTAAAGACTATTGAAGATCTTAAAGATATTCTTGATAAGAAGTCTAGAAGAATGGATATCATCAAAGAAGAGCTTCTTGAGGTGAAAAGTAAGTATGGCGATGAGCGTCGTTCTACTATTGAATATGCAGGAGGGGATCTTTCAATAGAAGACATGATTCCTAATGAGAAAGTAGTAATTACAATTTCTCACGCTGGATATATTAAGAGAACATCTTTAAATGAATATAAGACTCAGAATAGAGGAGGAGTTGGTCAAAAGGCTTCTACAACTAGAAATGAGGACTTCTTAGAGCATTTATTTGTTGGTACCAATCACCAATATATGTTGTTCTTTACTCAGAAGGGTAAATGTTTCTGGATGCGTGTTTATGAAATTCCGGAAGGAAGTAAAACTTCTAAAGGAAGGGCCATTCAAAACCTTATAAATATTGAGCAGGACGATAAGGTAAAAGCTTTTATTTGTACTCAAGATCTTAAAGATGAAGATTACATTAATAGTCATTATGTAATTATGTCTACGAAGAAAGGGCAGGTAAAGAAAACGTCTCTAGAGCAATATTCTAGACCACGAACAAATGGTATTAACGCTATTACTATTAAAGAAGGAGACGAATTACTTGAAGCAAAATTAACAACAGGTGAAAGTCAGGTTATGTTAGCACTTAAGTCCGGTAAAGCTATTCGCTTTGAAGAAGCGAAGACGAGACCTATGGGTAGAAATGCTTCTGGCGTTAGAGGTATTACCTTAGCTAACGAGCAAGATGAAGTAATTGGTATGATTGCCGTAAATGACATGGAGAGTAATATACTCGTGGTTTCAGAAAATGGTTACGGTAAACGTTCTAGTTTAGAAGATTATAGAATTACCAATAGAGGAGGAAAAGGTGTTAAAACCATTTCCATTACAGAAAAAACTGGTAATTTAGTTTCTATTAAGAATGTTACTGATAATGATGACCTCATGATTATTAATAAATCAGGAATAGCTATAAGAATGGCTGTGGAAGATTTACGTGTAATGGGAAGAGCTACGCAAGGGGTTAAATTGATCAATCTTAAAGGTAAAGATTCGATTGCTGCTGTAGCAAAAGTTATGCATGATGAAGATGATGTTGAAAATGCAGAGGGAGCAGAGGGTGTAGATGGATCTACTGAAGATGGCACAACTATTGATAACTCACAAAACGATAATAACAATTAACACTTAAAAATAAGAAAATGAAAAAAAATGTTGTATTAATATTGGCTTTAATGATGAGCGTTTTCACTTTCGGACAAAAGAAGGAAGTAAAAGAAGCTGAAAAAGCTATAAAGAGTAACAACTTTGCTAGTGCTAAATCTGCAATTTCTGCCGCAGAAGCTTTAATGTCTGCAATGGATGATAAGACCAAGGCGAAATTCTATTTTCTAAAGGCTCAAGCATTATACGCTAATGGAGCAGGTGATGATAATGATGTTGCTGGAGCTTTAAAGAGCTTTTCTGATTTGGCAGAATTAGAGAGTAAAACAGGAAGATTGACTTACACTCCTAAAGCGAATGCTATGAAACTAGAGATGGTGAATGGCTTTATAAAGAGTGCAAGTGATGCATATGAACAAAAAAATTATGTAGGAGCTTCATTAAATTTCGAGAGAGCTTATCGCGCGTCTACTGCTGATACTTTATATTTATATAATTCTGCAGCTGTTTCAGTTATGGAAAAAAATTATGATAGGGCTCTAGATTTGTATGCAGAGCTAATGGATCTTGGTTATACAGGTATTGCTACTGAGTATAAAGCAACTGACGTTGAAACAGGAGAAGAACAGACTTTTCCAGATGCTATGATGAGGGACATTTCTGTAAAGGCTGGAACTCATGACAACTCTAGAAATGTAAAATCTGAATCTAAGGTTGGAGAAATTGCAAAAAATGTAGCCCTTATCTACATTGAGCAAGGAAAAACAGATGAGGCTATTGCTGCGATTGAAAAGGCAAAGAAGTCTAATCCTAATGACTTAAATCTGATACTTTCTGAAGCTAATGTGTATTACAAGATGGGAGACCATGACAAATACAAGGTACTTATTAAAAAGGCTTTAGAGTTAGATCCTAATAATGTTGATTTGGTTTTCAACTTGGGAGTTTTTGCTGCTCAGGAAAATCAATTTGAAGAAGCCAAAGGATATTATAATAAAGCTATAGAAATGGATTCTGGTTATAAGAATGCTTATATGAATATGGCTGCTCTTATCTTAGATCAAGAACAAGTGATCATTGATGAGATGAATAATTTAGGGACTTCTGCTGCTGATAATAAGAAATATGACGAATTAAAGGAGAAGAGGCAACAGTTATACAAAGACGCTGTTCCTTATTTAAGGTCTGTACTTGATCTTGATCATTCTGATGTAGGTGCTGCTAGAACTTTAATGAATATTTATAGTGCTTTAGATGATATGCCTAATTTTAAAGCAATGAAGGCTAAAGTAGAAGAGTTAGAAGGTGGAAATTAAACTTTCTTTTGTATAGATAAATAAAAAGGGGATTGCAGCTGCAATCCCTTTTTTATTTATATGATTTTTTTAATCACTCTTAATTTATGTGTATGCTCTTTTTTGTCGACATTATAAATTCCAGAATGATCTAAACGATCAATTCTAACCTTACCGTAAGCATGTATAATATAATTGTCTTTCATTATAATTCCTACATGTATTATATCACCATCTGCATTATCAAAAAAAGCAAGGTCTCCGGGTTCGCTTTCTTCAATAAAGCTTAATGCTTCTCCTTGTGTTGCTTGCTGTGAAGCTTCTCTTGATAGTTTATACCCATTTAGTTTATAAACCATTTGCGTGAAACCAGAGCAATCAATTCCAAAAGGTGTTTTTCCTCCACTTAGGTATGGAGCATTTAAGTACAAAAAAGCCGTATTAAGAAGGTCTTCTTTACTTTGTTTCCCTGTTATAGTACTACCATCATGTGAGTAATAAAGTAGATTGAGGCTGCTTAGTGAAGAACCCAATACTATTGGAACTAATTCTTTTGAATTATTCTCAACAAACTCAACAAGGTCAGATGAGTAAATGATATCTTCCCCTTCTAAATTTTTATATTTATCTTCTGATATTTCTGTGTACTGATTGTTGTCAACCCAACCTACAAATTTATCGTAAGCAATTCTAACTTTACTCCAGTTTTTACGCTTTTCAAGGACCTTAAAATGTTCACCAAAAAGTATCTGTGAAATCAGTTCAGATTTGTCTGATGGTTCAGATCTTAAAGAAGCAATGCTTAAGTTGCAAATTCCGTACAGCATTAAAATACTAATTACGTTCTAGAACAATTGCAGAAGCACCACCACCACCATTACAAATAGCTGCAGCGCCAATTTTTGCATTATTCTGTTCTAATACATTAAGCAAGGTAACTATAATTCTAGCGCCAGAACAACCTAGTGGATGTCCCAAAGAAACAGCTCCACCATTGACATTTACTTTACTGTCATTCAAACCTAGAATTTTCATATTCGCCAAACCAACAACAGAAAAAGCTTCATTAAATTCAAAATAATCCACATCATCAATAGATATGTTTGCTTTTGCTAGAGCTTTAGGTAAAGCTTTGGCTGGAGCTGTAGTAAACCACTTAGGTTCTTGTGCAGCATCAGCGTAACTTTTAATCGTAGCTAATGGTGTTAAACCGAGTTCGTTGCATTTATCCTTACTCATTAATACCATTGCTGCTGCACCATCATTTATAGTAGACGCATTAGCAGCTGTAACCGTACCATCTTTAGTAAATGCAGGACGTAAAGCGGGAATCTTTTCCATTCTCACATTAGAGTATTCTTCATCCTTAGCTACAATAACAGGTTCTCCTCTTCGCTGAGGTACTTCTACAGGAACAACTTCATTATCAAACTTTCCAGAATCCCAAGCACTTGCAGATCTAGTGTATGATTGAATGGCGAAAGTATCTTGATCTTCTCTGGAAAAGTCATATTCAACAGCACAGGCGTCTGCACAAACTCCCATAGCGTTTTTATCGTAAGCATCAACCAATCCGTCTTTCTGCATTCCATCTTCAAGAGTAATCGGACCAAATTTAGAGGCAGTACGTGCGTGATAGTAATGAGGTATTAAACTCATATTTTCCATTCCACCAGCAATAACTATATCTGCATCACCTAAAGCAATTGCCTGTGCAGCTTGCATCACAGTTTTCATTCCGGAAGAGCAAACTTTATTTACTGTAGTACAAGGAACAGCATCTGGAATACCAGCAAAAATGGCCGCTTGTCTAGCAGGAGCTTGTCCTGTTCCAGCTTGCACTACATTACCCATTAGTACTTCATCAACCTGATCTGTACTTAAACCAACTTTATTCAAAGCACCCTTAATAGCAATTGCACCTAATCTTGGAGCAGGAACAGTAGATAAAGCACCCATAAAACTACCTATTGGTGTTCTAACTGCTGAAACAATAACAACTTCTTTAGCCATTTTTTTAATTTTTAATATGCTGCGAAATTAATTAAAATTTGCTACAATTAAGAAGGATTACTTCATTATCATTATATAGTTAAGCTCACTTAATTTTATTACTTTTGAGATTATCTTAAAGCCTTAAATGAGAGACTTCATTAACAAGATTTATAAGCATCATTCCTTGATTTATAAGGTGCTTCTTTTTATAGCCACAACCTTTTTAATTGTCTATTTGTTTCCGAAGAGTGGAAAATTTAAATATAGTTTTGAAAGAGGAAAACCTTGGCAATCTGAAAATTTGTATGCTCCTTTTGATTTTGCAATAAAGAAATCTGAAGATGAACTTCAAGTTGAGCGTAGCACAATTGAAAATAATGCAAGCCCTTATTTTAACATAAGTGTTGATACAGTTGAAAATGTAAAAGCTATTTACGAGGACCAATTTTCTGTGAAGTTCACGGATTCCCTTATTAGAAATAGAAGTAATAGAAATCGTCTTTATAATAGAGGTTTGCAAATATTAGATGAAATCTACAAACGAGGTGTTCTAGATGAGCAGTATGACTATGAACCGAATAAGTTGGTTATATTACTAGAAAGCAGAAACCAAGTAGGAACTGTTAACTATTCAAGTTTTGTCAAGACTGGAGAATTTAGGTCTTATTTAGAGGGTTTAATTCAAGAGCAGGAACTCACTTCATATAATTCTCAATATTTATCACTTTTCTTTGATATTATTAAGCCAAATGTTTCTCTAAATGAAAGTATTACTCAAAGCGCTTTAGAAGAAGAGTTAAATAAGGTTTCACCAGTTAGAGGTCAAGTGGCCAGAGAAACACTAATAATATCTAAGGGAGAGGTAGTTGAAGGTGATACTTATAAGATATTGGAATCGTTACAGTCTGAATATGAATCACAAGTATGGAGTGAGGCAAACTATAACTGGATACTTGCAGCATATACGCTTCTAGTGGCTTTAGCTTTATTAATGTTGCTTCTTTTCTTGCGGAAGTATAGAGTTGAAGTTTATGATAATAATACGAAGGTAACTTTCATATTCTTCAATATTTCATTGATGGTTCTGTTAACCACTTTGGTTATTAATTACAATTCTACTTACTTGTATGTAGTTCCATTATGTATTCTTCCTTTAGTTCTTAAAGCATTTTTTGATGCTAGATTGGGTCTCTTTACGCATGTAATAACCGTTTTGCTATTAGGGTTTGTTGTTACAAATAATTACGAATATATGTTCCTGCAAATTATTGCTGGTATAGTAACTATATTAACGGTTTCAGAACTTTATAAAAGAGCTAACTTATTCATTTCAGTAGGACAAATTACGCTCATTTATATAGTTGCTTATTTTGCTTTTTTTGTGATACATGAAGGAAGTATAGATAATTTAAATTGGGAAACCTTCGTGCTCTTTGTGTTGTGTGGTTTAGCAACTCTTTTTGTACAACCGCTTATTTATGCATATGAGAAGTTATTTGGTTTAGTTTCCGATGTGTCATTATTAGAGCTTTCAGATACTAATTCAAAACTCCTTAAAGAATTGTCTAACAAAGCACCTGGAACTTTTCATCATTCGTTAAATGTTGCAAATTTGGCAGAGGCTTCGGCAAATGAAGTGGGTGCTAATGCTATGTTATCACGTGTAGGAGCATTGTATCATGACATAGGTAAAATGAAGAATCCAACTTATTTTACCGAAAATCAATCTACAGGAATAAATCCTCATGATGATCTTTCTGCAAAAGAAAGCGCAAGTACTATAATCAACCATGTTATTGATGGTATTGAGATTGCAAAAAAGTATAACCTTCCTGATCGGGTAATCGATTTTATTCGAACACATCATGGAACAAATGTTGTCTATTATTTCTATCGTAAGGAAAAAGAGAATAACGAGAATTTAGATATTGAAGACTTTAAGTATCCTGGACCACGACCATTTAGCAAAGAAACAGCAATTTTAATGATGTGCGATAGCGTAGAAGCTGCTTCTAAAAGCCTTAAAGAACCAACGTCTTCAAAAATAGATGAGTTTGTTGAAAATATAATAAACAAACAAGTTGAAGAAGAACAATTTTTAAATGCAGATATAACCTTTAAGGAGATACAAGTAATTAAAAAAGTGTTGAAACGTAAGTTGGCAAATATTTACCATCTGAGAATTGAATATCCAGAATAGTATTTTGTTCAAAAAATTAAAAAAATAGTTTGCGTTCTTTAAGATGAAAAGTTACATTTGCATCCGCATTTGAAATATTAGTGCGACGTTCTTAAAGAACAAGGATAGGAGAGGTGGCAGAGTGGTAATGCAGCAGATTGCTAATCTGTCAACGCGAAAGTGTTGCCGGGGTTCGAATCCCCGTCTCTCCGCAATTTTCGGGGTGTAGCGTAGCCCGGTTATCGCGCCGCGTTTGGGACGCGGAGGTCGCAGGTTCGAATCCTGCCACCCCGACAAAATAGGTCGCGTAGCTCAGCTGGATAGAGCATCTGCCTTCTAAGCAGACGGTCACAGGTTCGAATCCTGTCGCGATCACATAATAACCTTCTGATTTACAGGAGGTTATTTTTGTTTATACTAGTTTCAACTATTCCAGAGAATCAGATAATTTGACTACTTTCTGACGAATTGTGAGCACAAATGTAAGCACGCTTTGACCATAATATTTCTAAATTATGGCAACAGTAAAAATCAAGCTCGATACTCGCAGAGCAAAAACTGATGGAACTTACAACATCATTTTTAAAATTAGACATCAACGTATCACATACACAATAAACTCTGGACTCGCTGTCTTTAAACAGTATTGGGATTATGAGGAAACAGAAATAAATTCAGACCATCCCAACGCTAGATTACTAAATTTAAAGTTACTTAAAGAGTATTATAACATTGAGAAAGCAATTCTAATGCTTGATGATAATTTTACAATCGAAAAGTTACGTAGTATTATTAAGGGAGGATCATTAAAGCAATCCAAATCTTTTAAAGAATTTACACAGCAGTTAATTAATGAAATGCTAGCAACTAATAATATCGGGAATGCTATTGTGTATCGAACCGCTATGAATAGATTTTTAGCTTTCTGTAAGCATGATATTCAGTTCACTGAGATGGACTATGAATTGCTTACAAAATACGAGCACCACCTCAAGCTTAAAGGCCTTAAACAAAATAGCATTTCTAACTATTTTAGAACGATCAGAGCTATCTATAATAAGGCAATTAAACATAAGCTTGTTGATAGAGCTTATTATCCGTTCTATGATATTAGCATTAAGTCCCAGAGAACAGTAAATAGGGCTATTTCTAAAGGAGATATTAAGAAGTTGATAAGCTTACCTTTAGAGCGAAACTCTGCACAATATAAAGCCTTAAATTACTTTTTGTTGAGCTTCTATCTTAGAGGTATTAATTTCACAGATATAGCTTATTTAAAACGCTCTAACATTGTTAATAATAGAATACATTACACTAGACGAAAAACACACAAGCTCTATAGTGTAAGACTATTTACTCCAGCGAAGAAGATAATAGATGATATGCATGGAGATGATAATGATTATTTGTTGCCTATTCTGACAAACGATGTTGTTGAAGACAGCTTGCAAGCTAAATGTATAATCAAACAATGGGTAAAGACAACTAATAAGTATTTAAAGCGATTAGGAGAGCAAATAGAGCTTGATTTGCCTTTAACAGGATATGTTTCACGCTATTCTTTTGCCAATATTGCTAAAAAACAAGGCTATTCTAACGAACTAATAGCTGAAGCATTAGGCCATGCGTATGGAAACAAAACAACAGCTATTTATTTGGATGCATTTGATGAGAATAAACTTGACGTTATGCATTATGAAGTTATTTCATTAAATAGATCATAATTGCTTATTCTATAATCCTTTCCGATCTAATCTTTTTAAAGCGACCTACTTGAGAAACATTTTTACCATCCTTTAATTTTTGTTTTAATTTTTTAATGTCTTTGTGATGTTTCTTTTTGTTATTTAGAGCTTCAATAAGTTCTGGTTTCAGCTCACTAACCCGACTTTTTAATAATTCTAACGAACGTTTGTCAAGGCTGATACTATTTTTTCCATTTTCCTTGTTGTAAATCATATTCCAAAGGTCTATCGGATGCTTATCTATCATAATGTCAATACGCACATACTGGTTATTCCAATTTATAATGTCCTTTAGTCTCAATTTTTTATAAATAGGCATAACACTTTTTCTTGGAATGTGTGACGATCGTTTGATCCATCTAAAATTGCCAATAGGTACAAATGCCTTCTTTTTTTTTGCCATTTTTAATTAAATTTAGATTGTTTTTCACTGGAGAGATGAAGACCTATCATAACATAAGTCGTCAGGCTTAAAATTAACTCTCAAATTCAACAAAATCAAGGCTTTATGGTAGTTTTGCGAATAATTCAATGGGTTTTTGTAGAAAGATGAAAAATCGACCAAAATAGGCTGAAAAGGAACTCTGTTTTTACCTATTTCATGTCAATTAAATTTTGTTGCATTATTCGCAATAAAACAGCCATTTTGTTGACAACCTAAATCCAAAATGATGCGGTTTAAAGTAGTAAAATACACCATTTTTTTTGTAAAAACGTCAGATTTCAAAAAATTGCCTCCAACTTTGATGGGTTTAAGTTAAAATTAAACAATAGTTGCTTAACAACAAACTTCTAAAACATCATCTTTGACCTTTATAGTTAGGTCAGCTGATATTTTAGAAGCAGTTAAGAAAATTAATTTTTTATGTTATAATCTGTAATTTATTTTGTGATAGAAAAAAGAGGTGTGCTCCTAACACGGATATTTTATTAGTTTCTGTAAGATTTAGAATTGTAGTTCCATAGATTAATATAGCATTAACATCCTTCTCTGGAGTAATTAATTAAGTTAGAATTCGCAGCTAGTAGTGAATTGTAAATACCAATCTTTTATAACATAACAAGTTAAAAGCATCTCAACATTGAGAGTTTTATCACATTAGTTTTGAAGTATTTAACTACTTAACTATCTTTATATTTCGCTATTAATCCATTATGAAAAAAACTACCTCGCTATTTTTAATGCTGAGTACGTATTTCTGTTTTTCACAAAATACAGGAAGTGGTACAATTACATTTAACGCAGTATCTAATGTGCCAATCGAGGCAACTGCAACCAGTTTATTTGATGATGGTGCACATGTTTATCAAATCTCTGGAAATACAAATGAAGCTATTGCATTTAGTAGTTGGCAAGCTGAAAGCACTTTAGCATTACCTGATTTAATATTTGAAGAAGATATTTACTTGCCTAAAAACCCGTCAGGAGCCTTAAACTTGTTTATAAGAATAGATAACATAAAAGACTTAGTAACTCATGTCTATGATCTTAATGGTAGATTAGTAAGCAAACCTACTCCGTTATCTATTAATAATGGTGTTGTACACATTTATGACGTGTTAACTAACCAAAGTGATGGGCTATACTTTGTAAAAGTGAATCATCAGGGTAAGGAACAATCACTAAAATTTATTAAAAGAGGTGAAGGTGATGGACCAACATCTGTTCCTTCAAGAAAAAAAGAAAAGAAGTTAAATTATAATCAAAGCAGACTAGTAAATAATTATGTCATAACGTGGAATGATAATGATTGGATTATTGATGGAACAAAAGATATTCTGGTACTTGAAGGAGCTTCTAATACAATAGCAGCTAACATTACTTCTTATGATGTTAGTGAGTCAGGAGATGCATATATTACAGCTCAGGATCAAAACAGCCTCACTATTCAAAATGTCTCAGTTACTATGAGTAGTAATCTGGAAAACTATGAAAAAAATTTATCAACTGGAATAAGTGGTTTTATTATCGTTGATAATCATCCTGTCCTTGTGAATCCCACTCCATACACTTTCACATTCTCTAAGGCAGGTGTTCAAACAGTTGAAATTGTACAAGATTTAAGTCAAGGAGAGAGTAACAATGTAGTTCAAGCAACAATGGTAACAAATGTTCAGGATATCACTTTTTATGTGTACAATTACAAAACATTACTACCTGAAGAAGGAGTCACTCTTGAACTAATAAATAATGACACTGATACTGTTGTAGACTCACAAATCACTGACAATACAGGAATGGTATTTTTTGATGATGTGCCAGACAACACAACATATAGAACTAAATCAAGCAAAACAGGACACTACACAAAAAATAGTGGAACACTTGATGTACCATTAGTAGATACAAACGAAGAGCTAACAGCAACATACAACACAACAACAGTTGAGAAGGATAATTATTCAACAGGAGAACCTGTATTAGCTGCACACCTAAATGCTTACAAACCTTATTATCAAACGGAATGGATATTAGGGCACAGAGCAATTTATTTACCTCCAGCTCCAGGTAGACAAGATGTTATTGATGAAATGAATGCTATTGATGCATTATTAGGACTCCCTAACTCTACTACATATTATGACACGCCATTTTCAGAATTAACAGCAGATCAACTGATTAATTATGACCCTTATTTAGACGCTAATACATATCCTGGAATAACAGGAACAAACCTAGAATACGAAGGAACCGACACAAATGCAAAATCATGGACTCTAGATAACGGAACAATAATATCTCCTTACGCCACAGAATTTAAAATTGGAGGAAATAGTTCAAACTTGGCACCACTACATCACGAAAATCTACAGCAACTAGGACACAATCAAAACCCAGCAGGACTAGTGCCAGCAACCACACTAAATCCAAACACTACAACAATAACACCATACGACATATTCAATGTAAATGCACACGCAACAATGGGAAAAAATCATTTTGTAAACTTTATAAATGGAAAGTCAGCAGAATACAACTTGAAAATATTAATATTTGAGGATTAGAAGAATACGTCAGGTAGACAAGTGTACTTCTAACAATCACCCCACCTTTAGAAAACAAGATTGGTGTGCCCCCGCCACACACAATTCTAATAAAATAAATTAGAATTGCATCCAAAGCTATGTTTACATAACACTTAGTTATAGTACAGACAAGCTGTAAGCTATAACTGTATTATGTAAAATATCCGCTTTTCAAGACTGTTTACTATCTTTAAAGAAACAAACTACTAATGATACACTTCTTCAGACGTATAAGGCAAGGCTTGATTAACCGTGATCGCATTGGGAAATATCTTTTGTATGCTATTGGTGAAGTACTTTTGGTGGTGATCGGGATATTGATCGCCCTGCAGTTTAATAACTGGAATGAGTCTAGCAAAAAAAGAGGTTATGAGCTCAAAATGCTAAGGGAAGTGAAATTAGCATTAGAGCAAGACATCAAGAATCTTGAAGGATTAACTAAACGGATTGAAAGAGCAGATTCTGCCGCTATTGCGTTCATTGATTTGGCTCATAAAGGTTATGATGTTCGAGATTCATTAAAGATAATTGCTACCTATGATAAATCATGGTGGCGTTTGAGAACAGGCATAGAATATCGTGCTAATTTTGGTCCTTATGAGGCGATCAAATCCTCAGGAATTGATAATATTTCGAATGACTCGCTGAGGAATCAACTTATACACTTTTATGATTTTGATTTACCAAGTCTATTATTTCGAGTGAACTGGTATGATCGTGATTTTGAAAAATATCTTGAAATGCAAAATGCTTTCAGAGAGGAGATTGTAATTCAGAAAAATGAGGGAGAGTTTAAAATAACAAGGCAAATTCCTGGAGATCTTTATAAGCGTCAGGAATGGATTTCATTAATTGATGACATACACAACAGATTGCGCTGGAGTAAACAAAGAGTACAAGAAATAATTCCAGAGATGGATAAGATGGCACAGAAAATATCGATTGAATTAGGTGATTATAGACCTAATCTACCAACACCCTAAGTCAACCCTCAGTTAATATTAACTTTATTGCCTATTGTAATGCACAATATGATAAAATCGAAATTAAGATAACTAAGAGATTAAAACCAGGTTAAAGTAGTGCACATTGTAAGCACAAGCATTCGCTGGAATAACTAAGGTTTGTAAACATCGTAGCTCAGCTGGATAGAGCATTTGCCTTCTAAGCAGACGGTCACAGGTTCGAATCCTGTCGCGATCACAAAAAGCCATACTAGTAATAGTGTGGCTTTTTTGTTTTTAATTATTTTTCGAATTACTTAACCTTTTACCGAGGTAAAAGCCCATTGAAAATGGTAGTATGATAATAACCGTGAGTAAAATTATCAAATATATCAAAGTGGTTTTAATAAGCTCTCGAATATGTTCCATAGTTTGATTAAGAAGTTTGGAACTTAATTCATCAGCCTTATTAGTAAGTACTTCTCTTTCTCTTTCTACTATTCGGTTAATCTCTATTCGCTCACTTATTAAAAACTCTATTAATTTCTTCCTCTCCTCAGTTAAATGATCTAAAGAAGTGTTTATATTTTGGTCAATTCTCCAGTTAAATCCATTTATTTGTACTTGAATTGTATTTAATGCATCGTTAATAAGTGCAGGTGATTTTTCAGCAATCTGAACTAATTTCTTGAACTTAATATCTAAATTGTCTAAAAGCGTTTTAATTTGAACTGAATCAATACCTTTTTCTATAAGAAATAACTCAGTATTCCATTTTAAGATTTTTCCAGTATTTTCTGATGTATATGAGATTCTATTTGTAAGATCATTAACAACTTCTGATAATGAACCAACTGTTTCTATAGCTAAACTATCAGGAATGTTTCTGAATTCAAAATAAGAATCTCTAATGAATCTGTGTTCTAAGCTTAAATCGGAAACTGGATTAGATTTAGCGTAGTTGTATACAAATTCCTTATGTCTAATAAATTCTTTAGTAGACATAACCATTTTGGCTATCTTCTCTATTTCATTCAGATTTTCTTCTGATATATATGAAGGGATGTTTTCGTAGGGATAAAATATTGTTTTGGCAGAATCACTTTGGAAAAAATTTGTCACAGCAACTCCACTTGACCAACTATCTAAAAGAGCTAGTTTAGGAGAAGTCTGGAAACCTGCGCTTTTCAAAGAACTCAAGGTATTAATTTTCCATTTTAAAGCATTTTTATGAATATCAAGATCTGTACTCAAATCAATTAAACTATCAGCACCCTTTTCCACTCTAATAGAAGCATCTTTAATAAACTCTTGTGTTAAAAGACGTGTATTTAATTCAATTTGGGAAAGCGGTTTTTGTTCACTTTCAATTTTAACCAATGAACATGAAGAGAGGGTTATACCAAATATTATCCATATTATACGCATTAACATTTTATTCATTCCACTTTTTGAATATTCGTTACAATATAATTAGTATCTCCTAGCCATGGCAGAGTTTTGTATCTTTCCTTGTAAGTGATTTTTACCATTTTACCTTCAAATGATGTTGAGGTTTTTGCGAGTGAATCATCTAAAATTGTAAAAGCCCATATATTACCCTCTAGTCCTTCAACTAAATTTACACCTCCTAAATTTAATTGTCCTTCGAAGGTTTTAAAAACAATCCCCTTTTTTGAAATTTTAATTAGATTTCCTGCGCGTGTTCCTTCAGAATAAGTCCATGAACAGATCCAAAGTACGACACAGAATACAATACCGCTGATTATTAGAAAACGAAATAAAATCGTTTTTAATCGACTTTTAATAGTTTTTTCTTTCATAAAAATAGTGTTGCACCAACTCTAAATGTATTGATGTCGCTGGTGAAATTAGGAAAATAACCAGCGTTTACTTTAAATTTATTAGGTGTTATCATATAATTAAAATTGAACTCACCGCTCCATATTGTATCTGATAGAAAAGTAACAATAGGATTAATAAAAAGAAAAGCTCTCTGGGTAAAACTAACACTCATATTCGTTTGTAAATTAATACCATTTTGAGAATTCCCAGGGTAATCATTTGGTTTAGTGACATGTACGTATCCTATTCCTGGAAACATGGCAATTTTAGGAGATACTACATAACCAGCAACAACACCTGCCGAGAGTGACCAAACATCAGCTCCAAGACCGTTAGAAAATGACCCTGTTGGTATTGTTATATCTGCATATGGAGCAATAGCAATCAAATGCTCAGTAATATTTCTTTTTAGGGCATGAAAATAACGCACCCTAGTATCTGAAATACCAAATTTTTTACTTCCTTCATTATATAACAAAGGTAGTTCTATAAGTAATAAATTATCAGGATCAAAAGCATATTGTACATTTAAGCGAGTACCATATAAATCATTGCCATTTTTAAACGATTGGTATTCAAAAGCGGCATTTATTTGTGTATACAGATTGGTAGGCTTTGAAGGATCTACATTACTGTCGTCTGATTCTTGAGCAAGCGCATTGTAACTAGATAATAAAGCTATTAATAGTTTTGTGCCAAAAAAGAATCTCTTTAATTTTGATGGTTTATTTTTCATTTTTAGATATTTTTTGAAAAGTTGTTATGCTAGGCTCATTTTTGAAATTTAAATAAACTTGAGATTTCCAGATCTCGCCATTTTCTAGAGCTATTTCAAATCTATAATTCTTTCCACTCACAATTTGATAAGATGCATTGGATATTGATTTAATGGAACTTTCTATTTTATACTCTTTTATGATGTAGTCACTCAAATCTTTTATTTTTTGGTTTATTTCCATTGATTTCCATCCACCAACTACCTTATGATATTTTTCCTCCATTAAAGGTTCGGCGTAATTTTCCTTATAGTTACTATCTTTCTTCTTGCATTGTATGAATAGCACAGAAATGATAAGAATAAAAGTTATTATTGTATAATTTGTGGACATTAGGCAATAGAAATTCTTTGTTATAATTAGTTTAAAAACAGTTTTTTATATTCGGTTTTATTTAAAAGTTGAATTATATATTATCATCATATCAAGGTTTCCTTTATTTAAATTTTAGTAATTACTACATTTCCTTGTTATTTCATAGATTTTTTATACACAGTATTGCCTTCTTTAATCGTTTCAAGAACAATAATATCTTTTATTTCCTCTTCTGAAATCTTTAATGGATTTTTATCAAGAATAACTAAATCAGCTAGTTTTCCTTCTTCGATAGTCCCTTTACTATTTTCTTCAAAATGTTGATAGGCTGACCATTCCGTGATACCTTTCAAGGCCTCGTATGCCGTTAACTTTTCATCTACACCAATTATCTTACCAGATCGGGATTTTCGCTCAACAGTTATACCCACCATACGCATTAAATTTGGCAAGGCAACGGGCGCATCGGTATGAATTGTTAAGCGTAATCCTTTGTTTAATGCTGTTCTAGTAGGGCTAATTTTATCACCCAATTCTTCACCAATGATCTGCTTGTGCCAGTCACCCCAATAAAAAGTATGTAATGGAAATAATGAGGCGATTACATTTAATTCTTTAAAAGCATCTAATTGATCGTCTCTTACATACTGTCCATGTATTAAAACGTGACGCCTATCTTTATCTACGTAATTTTTAGATACTTTTGACATTGTTCTAATCATCTGGTCCATCGCAGCGTCGCCGTTAGCATGGGTCTGTGTTTGCCAATTGTTTTCAAAAGCCTTTGCATATAGCGATTCAACGACACTATCTTGCGGTATCGCAGGATACCCTAAATAACCTTCTTCAGCTCCATCTGGCGGTAATAAATAGGGTTTTGTACGCCAAGCAGTACGGCCTTGAGGTGAACCATCTAAGGTAAGTTTCATCCCTCCAATACGATATTTTTTATTGTATTTATTTGAATTCCATTTTGTTGACATCAGTGAATCGGCAATCAGATAATCAACATAACTAACTACATCTAACTTAAGTTTATTAGCTTCCGCCTTACTTACTAAAAAGTCATGACTCTCAAGCATGGCTCTTCCCTCTTGTGCGGTTGTATAGCCATAGGAAAGCGCCATATTTTGTCCGGATTCAAAAAACAAATCAGCTGCCTCTTTACTCTTAGGGGCTAAGGCTGCTGCATAATTTGGAATAGCAGCGAGCTCCTCTAAAACTCCGTTAGGTTCATTTCCGTTTTCTCTCCTAATAAGTCCACCTTCTGGATCTTTAGTATCTGCTGTAATGTTTAATAATTCTAATCCTTTAGAATTTACAGTTGCGAAATGGCCCGAAATATGAATGATCATGATTGGAAATTCAGTTGACACCTGATCCAAATCATGTTTCGTAGGAAAGCGTTTTTCTTCTAAAACACTATCGTCAAAACCGGCTCCAAATATCCAACCAGTTAACGCACGATTTTCCGGAGTATTCCATTCTTTTAAAATTTCAATAAGTGTGGCAATATTGTTTGCTCCGGCATCTGGTGGTGGTAATATTTGGGCACCAATAGATTGTGAAGAAAAATTACCAAAATGAGCATGACCATCAATAAACCCTGGAAGCATGGTCTTGCCTTTTAAATCTACAATTTCTGCTTTACCTTCAAAGCGGGCTAAAGCATCTGCTTTACTACCAGTAAAGATTATTTGACCCTCGCGTTGAACAACGGCCTCAACATATTTTGGTTCTTCTCCAGCCATAGTAATGATATCACCACCATGGTATAAGGTCTGTTGAAGCTTATAGGGTTCTGCAACAGGTGTTGATTCTTTTTCTTTAGAAGTATTATTTTCACAACTTAAGATTAATAATACAAGGGCTAAAAAAATATGTTTGAAATGTTTCATATATCTAAGTATTAGTTATTTTCCTTTTAAGTTATTGGATTTTATAATGTTAAAATCACCTTCAAAAATTGTAGCTAGCACTTTTAAATCTTTAATTTTCATAGGATCTATAACAAATGGACTTTTATCTAAAATCACAAAATTAGCACGTTTTCCTACTGCTATAGATCCTATTTGATTTTCTAAATTAAGCGTACGAGCAGCATCAATGGTTATAGCACGCATGGCATCGTAAACTGAAATACGCTGATCTTGAGAAAAAGCACTATTTTGAGAGGTTACACGGTTCACTGCCGTCCAAGCTAATGTTAAGGGCTCCATAGGTGCCATAGAGAAATCGGAATGGAAGGACACTGGTATATCGCGTTGTACTAAGCTTTTAATACGTACAAGATTTTCTGCCCGATCTTTACCTAAACCATTATTACTATACTTATCTGCGAGTGCCCATAAATAGTAGGGATTAACAGAAGCTTCAACACCTAGATCTTTTATTTCTTGAGCCATATCGTCAGTAAAATAACCCATATGGTGCAGTGTGAGTCTATGATTGGCGCGAGGGTTGCGCTCTTGATCGAGTGCGACGTAATCTAAAACCTGTTGTATGCCTTTGTCACCATTGGAATGTATATGAATTTTGTAATCATTGTTCCAGTACATACTAATTTGTTCTTGAAACAAATCTAAAGGTGTCATCCATTCTCCATGATGTCCATCGGTGTAGTTATCTTTCATTTGCATCAACTGCGAATAGATGGCACCATCAGAGAACAATTTAACTTGTTTAGGTAAAAAATGGATGTTATCTGTACCGTAGGTATCACTTAAAGTTTCCATAAAGTCCATGGCTTCTTGATTACCTCCTTTCATTCCAAAAAGTTGTGTGCCACTAGGAATTAAATACACATTATATGGTGGTTTCTTAGCCATTTCCTGTTTAAGTAAAGCTAATTCTCCCTCAAAGTCGGCACTTGGAAAACCCGGTTCAGCAATAGTGGTAATACCGTTTTTTTGAATTAATTGTGTCATCATTCCAAGACCTTCCATGTACCTCTTAGGCTCCAACATTATAGGTGCCATTTTAGGAACGAGAGCTAACCAACCCCCTTCATAAAAATGTCCCTTATCCCATTCGACTTGTGGATTTCCCGTGAATTCATTCTCAGTGATTCCTAAAAGGGCAATTGCGGCATCGTTCAAATATATTTCATGAAAAGAGCGGTGAATGATTCCAACGGGTTTCTCTTTGGTGATCTCATTAATCATATCTCGTGATAAATCCCCATGCCATAATTGATGGTAGCCCCATATGAAATACATCTTTCCTTCTTCTGCATTATTATTGATAGAGTTGGTAATACGCTCCATGTAAGCCTCATGACCTGTCACCCCTTTTTTAATTCCATTTGGAAGGACCCAATCGTATGGCGCAATGATTTCATTGGGTAACATGGTAGCAGCTAGCGATGGATGTACATGCGGTTCCACAAAACCAGGCATTAAAACCTTTCCTTTTAAGTCATGTTTTTTAGCAGCGGGAAATTTGTCAAGTGCATCTTCTTTATCACCTACAAAAACTATGTATTCATTTTCTGTAACGACCGCTTCAACAACTTTTAGCTTGTCATCATCCATCGTAATGATGTTACCACCTTCAAAGATGGTCTGTGTAGTTTTATCCTCATTATTGATAGACGACTGATTATTTTGTTTCTTTTCAAACTGACAACTAATAAGAATTAAAGAGGAGAGGATTAGAAGTATTTTGGAAGTTTTCATAATATTATCCTAAAAAAGTTAAAATATTACATAATGTTTAACAAATTTAATAAATAATTAAACAAAATAATATATTTGTTATAATTTATGATACATAATCAGATTAAATAGTGTACACTATTTCATTTCTGTGTATGATTTGTGTGAAAATGTCCGATAGGATATTTCAGCGGCAACTCAAATTGTAAACTAAAGATTTAATTTGAAATGAACTTCACGTGTAAGCATGAATTATACACGTTGGTGTGTTGTTTTTATTTCACATATGACTTTTCCTTTAAGGCAAAGTTTACAAGCACTATTACTCCAAACCCAGATATGCCGCCAAGGAATTGTCCATAAATACTCATTCGAAACCCTCCATCAACTCTTGCTAACCAAGTCCCAGCTTCATTGTCAACCACCATTTGATTCCATGCAAACACTGCTCCAAAAACGAATAAATAAGTAATCATACTTAAATAAAAAACTAAGGATTTGTAAAGTCAATTCCGTTTAAGATTTAATAATGGGTATTGCAAAAATATTATCGGGATAGAAATAACTATGGAGCTTATCAATGATTCAATAGGATATGCATTTTAAGAACTGCCATTATTCACCCAGAAAAGAAAACTAATTATTAACATCACACATATCAAATTAATCATGAAAAATCTGATATGTTTCGTTGTTATTTTCATTTCAAAATTACACACAACACTGAAATATTAGAGGATAGAATACATACCATTCAGACGAATAGTATATTTACCTAATAGGGAGACTGTCAGTTTCGAATCCTGTCGCGATCACAAAAAGCCTTACTATTTCTAGTAAGGCTTTTTTGTTTTATAAAAATATTACTTGGTTATTTTGTTCTTGCTTTAGAAACTATATGTTCAACATATAATTCATCATCTGCTAAAATCTTATAGAAAGAGCGTATGTATTCTTTTGTATTCTGGAATTGAGTTTTACTATTGAAAAGTGACTCTACCTCTTCAATACATTGCAAAATGTCATCTTTTTTATCGAGATATTCTTGCCTAATAGAGTTAAAAACATCAATATGACGCGTAAAGCCTCTATACTTTCTTACCGTAACATCTCTAATGTTCATTTTTTCTAATTGAGGTGCAAGCATATCGGAATAATTGGTATTAACTAGCCCTGACATATCAAAATCGTAAGGTACGGGAAAGATCTTATTGTCCTTATAGATGAGATCAGCATTATGTTGATACGTAGAAGAAAAATCTATATTCCCTATCATATACTGAAAAAATGCATGTCTAACACAATTTTCAGAATCTTGCTCTAAAGGATGGACTTTAGATTTTAGAATTTTACCATTAGTCCTCTTAGCAACATTTTTATCATCTTCAATAATGAACCCAATAATGTCATGATTTTTTGGCTTTTTCCCTCTTAATTCTTCGTAGTTTATATCTACCAACCTTGTTTTAAAGCTAAAAGGAGACAATACCTCATAAAATTTATAAGCTAAATATTCCTTCAAGATATAGTCATGTCCAAATTTATCAGTCTTACAAGGGAGTACTAATTTTAGCTTTTTGTTCCCTTTAAGTAGGGTTCCTTTAGCATTTTCTTTTTCAATACTTATCTTAACTGGTGTAAAGTAACAGTTGTTTTTTCTAAAATTTCCTCTAGCTCTTATCTCAATTTCTAATGAATCCCACGAATTCTTTTCATCCATATATGAAAAGTTAGTTTTCATATAAGTACTATCATTGGTTTTATTCTTCAGGACTTTATTTGAATAACTAAGCTTAATAGGAAGAACGGTTTGACTTCTAAAGAGTTTTGCAGGCTTTTTGAAATCAGATTGAATTGTGTCAACTTGTGACGAAATAGGACTTATACAAAATGTTCCGAAAAATAGAAAAAGAAGAAGATTGAGTTTTTTCATTATCTTGTATCTGCTTTAACAAATATAATGTTTTTAGTCTTCTATGGATCAATATGTTACAGTTTTTAATAAACGAACCGTTGTAGCAATGCTAATAGCTATTGCAACCTTGTATTTTGCTTATAAGTTTAACATTAACTACAATATAGATCTTACCTTAATTAGTATTGCTATTGTTTTTCCGTTGGTTTTTACCATAAGAAGTTCGTTTAGAAGAAGAGAAAAAGCTTTAGAACATTTAAGTCAGTTTAGAGCTGCTATAAAAACTGTAGATTACTTTTTTATGAGCGCTCCAACCTTTACAGATGAAAAGAAAGCCGAAATATCTTCAATTTTATTAGAAATTAGTGATAGAACCATTGAACATTTGGCATACAAAGGTCATGATACTAATGATCTTGATGAGGTAGTTAATAAGGTTTATCTATTTATTATTGATAATAAGGATATTATCCCTAGAACTTTAAGAGATAAAGTAATTAGGTTTATGAATGATCTTCATGAAGCCATTGAAAATCTACAGGCTATTCATATTCATAGAACACCAATAAGCTTAAAGGCTTACTGTTTGATCTTTATTTACATTTTCCCTTTCATTTATACTCCAACCATTATCAATAGAGTGGGGTTGGAAACCACTATTTGGATCACATATTTTGTTGTAATCTTGAGCGAGTTTATACTTATTTCACTTTATAATATTCAAGATCATATGGAGTATCCTTTTGATGATAAAGGATTGGATGATATTAATTTGAGGAATTTTAAAATAGATAGGTAGCTAAGCTTTTTTACAAAAAATAACTACTTTCTCATTATTGTGGTTAGTTGTAAAGAAAACATAATCATCTCCACCATCTTTAAATTTGAACTTTTTCTTTAATTGAATAACAGATTCAGGGAAGTTACGGGTAGAAACATTTATTTGCTGCTTTTCTAAAATTGATTTGATTTTTCGTTTGTTGTAGGGAACAACTTTCTCAACTATAAAAGATCTTCCAGGAAAATTTAATAGTGATTCTGATGTGTATAAATGTGAATGTTGGTGTAGTTTATCAGTCTTTAAGATTTGTGCTACGCTTTTAAACGCTCCTGATTTTAGAATAGCAGCGTTAGGCTCGTAAAGGTAACTTTGAACTTCTTCAAAGTTGACAAGTGCTTCATTTTCTTTCTCTTGTAAAAAACTGAACTCCTGAATTTTTTCTTTTTGAAAGTTAACTGTTTTAATTTCTATTCCTAAAGAGCAATCTCTTTCCAAAACAAATAACACCTCTTTTACTTCATTATTTACTGCAACTATATGAATGTTCTTTACATGTTGTAATTCAGATATTCCAATGCTTAAATCAAGCATTGGAGAAACTTTGATAAGAATATTGTCACTATAATTGAAGAGCAGATCTAAATGTTCTGGAACATTAGGTAAACAATCCTTTAAATAAAAGACTTTCCCTTTAATATCATTACGTCTGGAAGGATCTATGTAAATCCAATCATACTTCTTTTTTTTTTCTAGAAAGTATGAAATACCATCAGTATTTACATTTTCTACATTTTCTGCATTTAATACTTGAAAGTTATGCTTAGCTATTTCAGATAATTCTTTATTAAGCTCACAATGGGTTACATTTTTGAATACTTTTGAGAAGTAATAACAATCAACTCCAAAACCTCCAGTAAGATCAATGATGCTATTTCCAGAAATAATTTCCGACTTGTATTTAGCCGTGACCTCAGAAGATGTTTGTTCAATATTGAGTTTATTAGGGTAATAAATGTTAGTGTTATTATACCAAGTTGGAAGCTTTAACTTACATCGTTTTTTCGCTTCAATCTGTTCAACAATCTCTTTTATTGATGCTCCTTCAAAGTGATGACTTTCCAAAAGAAAAGAAGTGACATCTTTGGAAACATTATCGCTTATAAATTCTTGAATTACAGTATTTAATATATTTTTATTCAATGTAATACTATAAATCCTTAGTAAGCTGCTTTACAATCTTATTTTCAGATAAAAACTCCTTTAAAATCACCTTAATGACTGTATATGCTGGTACAGCAACTATAAGTCCAACAACTCCAAATAAAATACCGGCAATTAAGATTACCAAGAATATTTCTAGTGGATGAGCCCTAGTAGCAGTAGAGAATATTTTTGGTTGACTGAAGAAGTTGTCTATTAGTTGACCAATGATAAAGAATAGCATTACTTTCCATGTATTAGGTAATATTACTTCGCTAAAGCTTTCTCCTAAAAAGCTAGACATAGTCAGGGTAAGCATAAGTACTGCACTAATTAATGGTCCTATATATGGAATTAGGTTTAGCAGAGCGCATAAAAATGCAATGATTATGGCATTCTTTACTCCAAAAATCATTAACCCAGCTGCATAAATTACAAAGAGAATAAGTATTTGAAAGATCAACCCAACAAAGTATCTAGATAATAAAACTTTAATCTTTTCAAACGATTTGATAGAACGTTCCTCTTTATTATCTGGTACAAGAACCAAGATTCCTTGCTCCAAAAGTTTGCTGTCCTTCAACAAGAAAAAAGCTATGAATATCACCGAAAATAATCCAATGCTAAAGCTACCAAGTCCACTAATTACTGAATTTAAAAAATTTGGTATTACTGAATAATCGAGCTTAGAGAGGATGTTAGATTCTTTGATAGAACGTTCTACATCAAAGTTGGTAAGGTTAAAATAGCTGGTAAATTGATAATAAAGATCTTCAATTTTTCCTTCTAGCTCCTCAATATTTAAAAGTGATAAATTTTGCCCTTGTTCCATTATTAACGGGATGAACAAACGTATAAGTCCAACTAGAAAGGCTATAAGAATTACCATGGTAACCACAACTGCAAAAGTATTTTTAAACTTTAGCTTAGTTCTTAAAAATCGTACGATAGGTAGACCAATAAGCGAGGTAACAGAGGCAATGGCTATATAAACAATAACCGATTGTATTTTATATAAAAAGTATCCAAGTAATGCAATTCCAGCAATGATTGCTAATGACCTTAAGATGCCTTGAGAGATAATTTTGGAATTCATAAAGTAAAGATATAAAACTAAGGTATTAGTTGCTTTGTTATTTCATATAAAGCAATATTGGTGGCTTGTACAACATTCATACTACTATTTTGTCCGAACATTTCTATATGAATGAGTATGTCAGATTGGTTTAATATATCTTCTGAAATACCAAAATTCTCATCACCAATTATTAATGCAATTGGTTGATCTCTTTGAAATTTGAAAGAATGAATTGGTTTACTTGTATTCGTAATTTCCAGTGACGTAATTTGAAAACCTTTAGATTTTAAATCTGAAACTGCCTTCGATGCCGATTCTTGAACTTCAAAGTCTACATATTTTTCAGTAGCTCTTGAGGTTTTCGTCATTTTTCTTCCTAGAGGAATGTGGTCTCCACAAAGTATTAGTTTCTCAACTCCAAAAGCATCACAGATTCTAAATAAACTGCCAATATTAGGTGCATTGGTTACATTGTCACAAACCAAAGTGATTGGAAAAAGGTGCTTTTTGAATTTTGAAGTGTAATGGTCAAGCTGCATTTTTAGTTTTCAAACGCATATTTAACAATATTAGCACCCATTTTTAGTGCTTTTTCCCGAACGTCTTGAGGGTCGTTATGTATTTCCTGATCTTCCCAACCATCTCCAAGGTCACTTTCATAGGTAAACAATAAAACTAATCTGTCCTCGTGAAAAATACCTAATGCCTCTGGACGTTGGCCATCATGCTCATGGATTTTTGGTAACCCTTGAGGAAAGTCATACACTATATTAAATATTTCGTGTGTAGTTGGTATTTCAGTAAGTTCTTTATTTGGGAATACCTTTTTTAGTTCTTGCTTAATATATGGCTCCATTCCGTAGTTGTCATCTATGTGTAAAAAGCCTCCTGAAAGCAGATAATTTCTTAGATTCTCAACATCTTCATCATTAAAGAATACATTACCATGACCAGTCATATGAATAAACGGAAACTGAAAAATGTCAACACTATTGACTTCAACAGTTTGTGGTCTGGTGTTAATCCTCGTATCTATATTATCATTACAGAATGCGATTAAATTGGGTAGTGCTGTTGGGTTGCTATACCAATCGCCACCACCACGATATTTTAAAATGGCTATATCCTGCGCAAAAGTACTTGCAGCGAGGAGCATTGATAATATAAATGTTATATGGAGTTTATTCATTTATTAAAGCAGCAGTATGACACGCTACTATTGCAGCGGTTTCTGTTCGTAATCTGGTGTTACCCAAAGTTACAGGAATAAAATTCTGTTCCAAAGCCATTTCAATTTCTTTAACACTAAAATCTCCCTCAGGCCCAATTAAAATAATAGTATCTACTTTTGGTTTGAGTTCTTGTTTTAAAGATCTTCTTTCTGTTTCTTCACAATGAGCAATATATAGTTGTCCGCTGTGTTCTTTATTTAGAAACTCTTTAAACGAAATAGTTTCATTTAGTTTAGGTAAATAACAATTTAGTGACTGCTTCATTGCAGATTCTAGTATCTTTTCAAATCGTTCTGGTTTGATAACTTTTCGTTCACTATGATTACAAATAATAGGAGTGATGCTATCTATACCAATTTCGGTAGCTTTTTCTAAGAACCATTCATAACGATCGTTCATTTTTGTAGGTGCTACAGCAAGATGCAACGAATACGCTCTTTTAGGTTGAAGCTCTTTATTAATAATTGTTATCTGACAATTCTTTTGATCTGCAATTGTAATTTCAGCTTTGAATAACCAGCCCTTTCCATTGGTGATATTTAACGTATCTCCTTCAGTTTTTCTAAGGACTTTAGTAATATGTTTGCTTTCTTCCTTTGGGAAAGTGAAGTGCTCAGATGTTTCGTTTATTTCTGGATGGTAGAATAGTTGCATGCTAAATCTTCAATCTCGCTGAAGCCATTATATCTTGGTTTGCAAAATCGTCTTCTAAATATTTTAAATAACCAACAATGGCAATCATAGCAGCATTATCTGTCGTGAATTCAAACTTTGGGATAAAGGTCTTCCATCCAAATTTGTGCTCACTATCTTTTAGTGCTTTTCTAATGCCAGAATTTGCTGAAACACCACCACCAATAGCAATTTGACTAACTCCAGTTTCTTTAACAGCTAGTTTTATTTTATCCATTAAAATTCCAATGATGGTGTATTGAATGGAGGCACAAATATCGTTTAGATTTTCTTTTATAAAATCAGGATTCTTCTTAGTTTCTCTTTGTACAAAATAAAGGATGGCAGTTTTTAAACCTGAAAAGCTAAAGTTTAAACCATCGACTCTTGGTTTGGTGAATTTAAAAGCTTTTGGATTTCCTTGTTGTGCTCGCTTATCCATTTCTGGTCCAGCAGGATAACCAAGACCGAGTAATTTACCACTTTTATCATAAGCTTCACCAACAGCATCATCAATAGTTTCACCAAGTACTTCCATATTAAAATAACTGTTTACTCTAACAATTTGCGTATGACCTCCTGAAATAGTCATAGCTAAAAAGGGAAATTCAGGTTTATCAAAACCTTCTTCCTCAATGAAGTGTGCTAATATATGAGCTTGCATATGATTAACGTCTATTAGCGGAATATTTAATCCGTATGCCAATGATTTGGCAAATGAAGTCCCTACTAATAAACTACCCATTAAACCAGGGCCTCTGGTAAATGCAATAGCGTTGAGTTGTTCTTTTGTAATTCCTGCCTTTGCAAGTGCCTGATGCACCACAGGAACAATATTTTGTTGATGTGCTCTAGAAGCCAATTCAGGAACAACTCCGCCATATTCTTCATGTATCTTTTGATTGGCTACAACATTGCTTAAAACCTTTCCGTTGTAAATAACAGAAGCTGCAGTATCGTCGCAGGAAGATTCAATTCCTAATATGTAGATATTTTGTGAGCTCATTAAGAATTTTTAGGCATAATAATTGTTTATTTTGTAAGAAAATAAACATCTGTACTTTACAATTAAACGTATATACAAAGAAATGAAAAAAATAAGTGCTAATAAACTGAATTCTGATTTTAAAAATAGATAAGTTTATAGCATAAAACACAGGGATATTTTGACGAATTTAATAATTTTATTAGCGCATCAAAAAAGTAATTAAAATAGCACTGAAAATAGCAGCAATTTTGCTGTTACTCTTCATCATATTGGTGTTATTATTTTCTATTCCTGCAGTTCAAACCCGTTTAGGTAAGTACGCTACCAAAAAACTTAACGAAGACTTTGGAACCAATATAAATATTGCTAAAGTTGGATTACAATTTAATGGTGATATTGAATTGAAGGAAATTTATATTGAAGATCACCATAACGATACGCTTGTAAGTATTGGAGAGCTGAATACTTCAATTTTAAGTTTTAGGAAATTATATAATAACAAACTTACGTTTGGAGATATTGATGTTTATGAAATGGAATTATTCATCAAGACGTACAAGGATGAGCGTGATACTAACCTTGATGTTTTTGTTGCAAAATTTGATGATGATCAACCAAGGGAAGAAGGAACTGATCCTTTCTTAATGTCGTCTTCTGATGTTTCTATTAATGACAGTAAGTTTCACTTAATAGACGAGAATAAGGAGGAAGATAAAGTTTTTACGCTGAGTGAACTTAACATAAATGCTACCGATTTTCTGATACTAGGACCAAATGTTAGTACAAGAATAAATAAACTCTCCTTTACTGATGATCGGGGAATATCTGTTACTGACATGTCTACAAACTTCACTTATACTTTAAGCGGTATGAACTTTGAGCAACTTAAGATGATCACTAAAAATTCTACGCTAAAGGGTGATCTTAAGTTCGAGTATGATCGAGAAGACTTACAACATTTTGTTGATAGTGTTCAAATATCTGGAAGCTTTAGAGATTCAAATATCATGTTAAGTGACCTAGACATATTTTTTGATGAGTTTGGTAGAAATCAATCAATAAATTTAAGCTTAGACCTATTAGGTACACTTAATGACTTAGAAGCTACAGATGTAATTATTAGAACTTCTGGTAGATCTTTTATTGATGGAGATTTTGAGTTTAAAAATTCATTTGACAAGCAAGAGAATACCTTTGTTATGGAGGCTAATCTCGAACAGTTCTCAACGGATAACAGAGATTTAAAAAATCTGCTTCCTAATATTTTAACCAATGCCATTCCCCCAATAGTAGATAATATGGGAAGATTTACTATTGAAGGGATATCAACCATTATGCCTCAAGAGTTAGATATAGATGTTGAGATTTCTTCAGAATTGGGATTACTTATTTCAAGGTTGCATATACAAAATCTAGATACCACAGTTAATCCTGTCTATAAAGGAAACTTGATCATGGATGATTTTGATATAGGGATACTACTAAATGATGAGAACCTTGGTAAGATTTCATTTAATGTAGATCTTGACGGAACAGGGTTCACTCTTGAAAGCTTAAACTCTAGCGTTAATGGAGATGTTTTTAGTATTGGTTACAATGATTATGAATATAACAGAGTAAAAGTTGGTGGTAATGTTCGTAATAAGATCTTTGATGGTAATTTGGTAGTTAGTGATCCAAATATGATCATGGATTTTAACGGTTTGATAGATTTTTCAGAGAATGTCAAGAAATATGACTTTACAGCAAATGTTGAGCATGCAAACCTTCGAGCATTAAATTTTTCAAAGAACGACACTGTTTCTGTGCTAACTAGCAACGTTAGAATGAATATGAACGCTAGTAATATGGATGATGCAGTTGGTAGTGTTCGATTTAGAAATACTAATTACAAGAACCAGAATAACGAATATTATTTTGAAGATTTTTCTATTTCTTCACGATTTGAAGAAGAGGTTAGGTTTATAGACGTTAATTCACCAGACATTGTAAGAGGAAGTCTAAACGGAAAGTTTGCATTTAACGACATTATTAAACTAGTAGATAATTCCTTAGGAAGTATTTATGCAAACTATCAGCCACATGATATTGCTTCGGATCAGTTCATCAACTTTAAATTCAATATTTATAATACCATTGCTGAAATTTTTGTTCCAGATTTAGAACTAGGCAATAATACCTTTTTTGAAGGTAGAGTGGAGAGTAATGCGCAAAATTTCAAGCTAGTATTTAATTCACCTAAAATAAAACTGAAAGACTATCAGGTTGATGATATTCATTTGGAAGTTGATAATGATAATCCAGTATATAACACATTTATTCAAGTAGATAACATCAACAGTAAGCATTATGATATTTCTGAACTTAGTTTGATTAATGTGACAAAAAATGATACGCTTTTCATTAAAACGGACTTTAAAGGAGGTGCTGAAAATGTTGATGACTTTGATTTAAATCTCTTCTATACCATTAACGAAGAAAACAAGTCTGTTCTAGGCTTTAGAAAATCCAATGTAACATTCAAGGATAATGAGTGGTATATTAACGAAAGGAAGGATGAGTTTAATAAGATAGAGTTCGATAGAAACTTTCGAGAAATTACGCTAAAAGCTTTGAGATTGAGTCATGATGATGAGATAATGAACCTTTATGGAGTAGTTAAAGATTCTACAACCAAGAATATAAATCTAGATTTTGATAATGTTGAACTTGCTAAAGTTACTCCAGTTATTGATAGTTTATCACTTGCTGGAAGTGTGAATGGAAAACTTAACATTACTCAAAATCTTGGAGTATATATTCCAACCTCAAATATTACTATTGATAATTTTAAGGTAAACGACTTTAACCTTGGTTCTTTTAATGCAGATATAAGTGGAAATCAATCTTTAATAAATTATACGGTTGATGTAAGTTTGAAAGAAGATGATAATGAAACATTAGCTGTAACTGGTAATTTAGATTTTTCAGGTAATCGCTCAACAATTAATCTTGATATAGATTTTGATAAGTTTATTCTTGATCCTTTAAATCCGTTTGGAGAAGGTGTAATTACGAATATTCGAGGTGAGATCTCTGGTAACGCAAAGGTTTCAGGAAGATTGCAAAGACCGCAAATTAATGGAGAACTGAGTTTAGATGGTGGAGGAATTAGTATTCCGTATTTAAATATTGATTATGGTTTTGAGGACGAAACTATTATAGATTTAGAACGTCAGAGTTTTGTTTTTAATAACGCGCGATTAACAGATTCAGAATTTTTCTCTAGAGCAACAATAAGTGGAAATGTAGATCATGTGAATCTTTCTAGTTGGAGGCTAAACCTCGATATAGATTCTGATAGATTACTTGTTTTGAATACTGAATACGAAGAAGATGCACTCTATTACGGAAGAGCCTTTGTTGCAGGTAATATTTATGTTCAAGGACCAACAGATCAGTTGGTGATAAAAGCCGAAGTATCTTCAGAAGAAGGAACGGTGTTTAACATCCCAATGACCGACAGTCAAACCTTTGGTGATAATTCATTTATTAGAATCATAAGTGAACAGGAGAAATATTCACAAATGACTGATGAACAAGAAGTGTTAGGTCAGGTTAAAGGGTTGGAAATGAATTTTGATCTTGATGTGAATGAAAATGCAGAGATTGAAATCATTATGGATAGAGGAACAGGAAGCTCAATAAAAGGACGTGGTAATGGTGGATTGCTGACGACAATTACTACCAACGGAGTTTTTGAAATGTATGGAGACTTTATCATCTCTGAAGGAAGCTATAATTTTAATTATGAAAATGTAATTGAAAAACAGTTTAATGTGGTTCCCGGAGGCACATTGGTTTGGGATGGTGACCCATTGAAAGCAGAGATTAATATAGAAGCTGTTTATGATCAAATAAGAGCAAACCCATCAGTATTATTAGAAAATCCTATAAACCAGAGCATTCCTGTTGAAGTAAAAATTCATTTAACCGAGGAACTTGAAAAACCTAATATAGATTATGATCTAAGTTTTCCAAATGTAAACTCGACACTCAACTCAGAGTTACAATATCGCCTAAATGATAAAGAAAGTAAAGAGCTTCAAGTAATATGGCTGTTACTTTATGGATCTTTTAAAAGCGAAATAAGCTTTGATTCTCAAGATGCTTTTGGATTGGTTTCAGATAGAATACAATCTATGCTTAATGAGATTATTTCTTCTAAAGATGGTAAAGTTAACTTAGGACTCGATTTTCAATTAGGGCAAGCAACTCCAGACTTTGAAACAGATAGTAGAGTAGGTGTAACGCTATCAACCAAATTGAGTGATAATATATTGGTCAATGGTCAGGTTGGTGTCCCAATAGGTGGTGTTAGTGAAACGGTTATTGCAGGAAATTTTGAGGTAGAAATGTTGATTAATGAAGATAGAACATTATCTCTTAAGTTCTTCAATCGTGAGAATAGCATTCGCTATTTTGGTGAGCAAATTGGCTACACCCAAGGTGTAGGGCTTTCGTATAATGTAGAGTTTGATAATCTTAAGGAGCTTTTCCAGAAAGTATTCAGCAAAAAGAAAATGAATGAAGACGTTGAAGAAGAACCTTCTAGCAAATTTTCACCTGACTTTATCAACTACAAGAAAGCAGATAGTAAAAAGACCACTAAGGTCAATAATTAGGTAGTTTTTATCTTCTTAAAATTACTCAAACGTTTGAGGTTGTTTTTGAGTAAAATCTGGGTATATAACACCAATTAAAGCTCTAAAATTCACTAATTTTACTCTTCTTAAATTAACATTAATGTCAAAAGAAATAAAGAAGATTGGTGTAATGACTTCAGGAGGAGATGCTCCTGGTATGAATGCAGCAATCAGATCAGTTGTAAGAACCTGTGCATATTATGATGTAGAGTGTGTAGGTATTTACCATGGCTATGATGGTGTTATTCAAGGTGATTTCAAACCTTTTAATGCAAGAAGTGTTAGAGGTATTATCAATAAAGGTGGGACTATCTTAAAGTCTGCTAGATCTGACGAATTTAGAACTAAAGAAGGAAGAAAAAAAGCATACGAGAACTTAAAAGAAGAAGGGGTTGATGCTTTAGTTACTATAGGAGGAGATGGAACCTTTACAGGTGCTTTGGTTTTTAATGGAGAATATGATTTCCCAGTAATGGGTATTCCTGGAACTATTGATAATGATATTTTTGGTACTTCGCATACACTTGGTTTTGATACTGCTTTAAATACAGTAGTTGAAGCTATCGATAAAATTAGAGATACAGCTAGCTCACATGACCGTTTATTCTTTATTGAAGTTATGGGTAGAGATGTTGGTCATATAGCCTTGAACGCTGGTGTTGCAGGTGGTGCTGAAGAAATACTTATTCCAGAAGAAGATCTAGGTCTAGACCGCTTATTAGAATCATTAAACAAGAGTAAGCGAAGAGGGAAGTCGTCAAGTATTGTTGTAGTTGCTGAGGGTGATAAAATAGGAAAAAATGTTTTTGAACTTAAGGACTATGTTGATGAGCACATGTCTTATTATGATGTAAGAGTATCAGTACTCGGTCATATTCAAAGAGGTGGAGATCCAACATGTTTTGATAGAGTTTTAGCAAGTAGAATGGGAGTGAAGGCGGTCGAGAGTTTACTTGATGGGAAATCTAACTTCATGGTTGGACTTAAGAATAACAAAATGGAGCTTACACCTTTAGAGAAAGCAATTAAAGGAAAATCTAAAATAAATATGGAACTCTTAAGAGTTTCAGACATAATGTCAACTTAATAACGAGAAATAATTAACACAAATGAAAATAGGAATTAACGGATTTGGTCGAATTGGAAGACTAGTATTTAGAGCAACTGTCAATAGACCAGATGTAGATGTGGTAGCAATTAATGATCTATTAGATGTAGAGCATTTGGCATATTTATTAAAATACGATTCTGTTCATGGTCGTTTTGATGGTGATGTAGAAGTTAAGGAAGGAAACCTAGTAGTTAACGGAAATACTGTTAGAATCACTGCAGAAAGAGATCCGAAGGAGCTTAAGTGGGATGCTGTTGGAGCAGATGTAGTAGCTGAATGTACTGGTATCTTTACAACTTTAGATACTGCACAATATCATATAGATGCTGGTGCTAAAAAAGTAGTAATCTCAGCACCAAGTAAAGACGCTCCAATGTTTGTAATGGGAGTAAACCATCACAAAGCAAAAGCTAGTGACAATATTGTTTCTAACGCTTCTTGCACTACTAACTGTTTAGCACCAATTGCTAAAGTGATCAATGATAACTTTGGAATAGCTGAAGCATTAATGACTACAGTACACGCAACAACTGCAACGCAGTTAACAGTTGATGGTCCTTCAAGAAAAGATTACAGAGGAGGTCGAAGTGCTTTATTAAATATTATTCCAGCTTCAACAGGAGCTGCTAAAGCAGTTGGTAAGGTAATTCCAGAATTAAACGGAAAGCTTACAGGTATGGCGTTTAGAGTACCTACTGCTAACGTTTCTGTTGTTGACTTAACGGTTAAGACTGAAAAAGCTACTTCTTATGAAGAAGTAAAACAAGCTATGAAAGAAGCTGCTTCTGGTCCTTTAAAGAATATCTTAGGATATACTGAAGAGCCTGTAGCATCTCAAGACTTTGTAAGTGATGATCGCACTAGTATTTTTGATGCTGGTGCAGGCATTGAATTAAATTCGAATTTCTTTAAAGTAGTGTCTTGGTATGATAATGAGTTTGGGTATTCAAACAAATTAGTAGACCTGGCATTGCATGTAAATTCCCTATAATTGTTTTCAAAATTAAAATAAGCCGTTAAGTTTTTTAATGGCTTATTTTTTACCTTTTATTCATGATTTTAATTGTTGATAGCGGTTCTACAAAATGTGATTGGTTAGCCATTGATAAAAATGGCAAGCAATTATTTGATAAACAACGCACTAAGGGTTTAAATCCTGCTATTCTTTCTGAAACAAAACTTCGTAAAACCATTAGGAAGAACGATGTACTTGTTGGTAATAGCGAGCGCGCAACTCATTTGTTTTTCTATGGAGCTGGTTGCGGTACTGAAAAACCAGTTTTGTTATTGCAAGAGGTTTTAGAAGATATATTTCCTAATGCTAAAGTGGTTATCAAGGAAGATACTTATGCAGCCGTATACTCAACTATTTCCCATAATCATGAAGCTGCTGTGGTCTGCATATTAGGTACAGGATCTAATTGCAGCTATTTTGATGGTCATCAAATGCAACAGAAAGTAAAATCGTTGGGATATAGCCTAATGGATGATGCTTCTGGTAATTATTTTGGGAAACAACTTATACGTGATTATTATTTTAACCACATGCCAGAAGATATTCGTGTGTCTTTTGACGAACGTTTTAATCTCGATTCTGATTTTATAAAGTACAACCTGTACAAACAACCTAACCCAAATGCTTATTTAGCCTCCTTTGCTGAATTTATGTTCTTGAATAAAGAATCTGAATACATCAATAAGCTTATAAAGGATGGTATTAGATTATTTACACGTAACTATATCATGCAGTATAAAGAAGTTTTGGATGAAGTTCCAGTACATTTTGCTGGATCTATTGCTTTTTATGCGCAAGATGAGGTTCGTCAAGTAGCTAAAGAAATGGGCTTTAGGGTTGGAAACTTCCAGCGTAGGCCTATTGAAGGATTGGTGACCTATCATATCAATAATTTATAGACCGTATACTTAACATCGCGTATTGATTTTCTATTGTAAAAACAACTAACTTCCTTAAGGTTGTTTATAAAACATTAAAACGATTTCATCCGCACTAATTAACGAAACTACCTATCTTACAACAATCACATTAATCACCACATTCACATTTTTAGGTGAAAAAGTAACTTCCAAAGTAGACCAATGGAGGGATTGTCACCTATGTATCAATAATTTATAGGCGTGATGCCTAACATTATGTATTGTTTTTTAGCTGTAAAAAGACTAACTTCGCTTAGCTCGAAATTTATAAATAACTTATTTAAAGAATGCATTATGAAAAATTCTAAGATTCTTACTATACTGTTGACTAGTTCTATTATTTCTTTTTATGCCTGTAATGACAAGGCTAACGTAACAAAAATAGACACAACTAAACCTTTAGAGGTTTCAAGTTCGCCTACTCCAACAAATACTACAACTCCTAATACGACTAGTTCTAATCCCTCAAATAATACAGGAAAGGTATGGCACTATACTTGTAAAAATGGTTGCGATGGAGGAGCCGAATCTGCAGTTAACTGTGGAAACTGTGGAAATCTGTTAGCACATAATCAGGCATATCATAATAATAACTCTAATGTAGATAATACGTCGAATTCCATTCCTTTTATGAACCCTCAAACTAATGAAGCTGGTAAAAATACAGCTGGAGTATGGCACTATACATGTGGGAAAGGATGTGCAGGAGGAGCAGCATCTGCCGGAACGTGTAGTAATTGTGGTAATACCTTAGTGCATAACCAAGCGTATCATCTGTAAAGTAAAGTTGTTAGGGTTTTAGAGTATTAGGTATTCACATCACTAATCTTGATGTTAAATAGAACTACCTTACAGCTATCATACTGATCTCTACGTTCACGTTTTTAGGTAAACAAGCTACTTCAACGGTTTCTCTTGCTGGAGCAGTTGCTTCCTCAAAATAACTACCATATATTTCGTTTATCTGCCCAAAGTTGTTCATATCACTAATAAAGATAGAAGTCTTTACTACATTTTCAAAACTCATGTCAGCAGCTACTAAAACAGCTTTCATGTTTTCCATTACTTGCTTGGTTTCGGTTTTTATGTCGTCTAAAACCAACTCCATATTTTCTGGGTTTAAGGCAATTTGTCCAGAAGTATATAAAGTGTTTCCGCTAAGTACAGCTTGATTATATGGTCCAATAGGAGCAGGAGCTTTGTTTGTAGTAATTATTTGTTTCATAATATGAATTATAATTGTCTGTCTCGTTGACGACGCTTTTCGTATTTAATGTCCTTAAGTATGCTTGATGATATACCAATAAAGAAATTCCATTGTTTATTGGCACTAAACGGTATCCATGAAAAGCTCATGTTCCAGCTATCAAGATCACGCTGAAAACGTAACTGTGTATAAGTGATTCCTTGATTCTTAAGATCGTAACCAGAAGAAGCACCAATAGTCCATTTTGGTGATATATCAATATCTCCTGAGAACATTAAGGAATGAGAAGATATCTCATTTTGTCGTCTAGCATTACTGTAGTTTAAAGCGTATGCTAGTCGTATATTCCAAGGTATTTTGTAATTATATAGCTTGCTTTTTTCTTCCTTTTCTTGTTCCTCATCTTTACTGCCATCAGATAAGCTTTTATCTGAAAAATCCATAGGTCTACCAAAAAGATCATCATCTCTACCACCACTACGTAATGATTCCTCACGTGCTCTATCGTTGGTGCGATCTTCGTCTCCTTCTAAATCTTTGCTAGAGAAGGAATAGTTCATGGTTAAATTAGCACTTGTCACTCTAAACAGGCTACCACCATTATTAATATTCCAAGTGTCAATTTTGTTATTGTTATTATCAAGTGCATAAGGGTCAAGGGTTGCACCAAAGTTGATACTCATTTTTTTGAATAACTGCGTACCTCCTGTAACACGAACAGGACTCATTCTTAAAGAGTCGGCTGCTAAATTATATGAGGTGGAAAAATTTAAGCTGTTTAAGATGTCAATTTTCTTCGGTTCTGTTGCAGTACTATCCCTATCTCTTACTTTAGCCTCAATAGTATTACTTATAGATAAACCAATAGAACTCGAGTAATTATTTCCAGGTACACCAAATATCGATTCCTCAAAACGTGTGTATTCAATTTCTTCAGATGTTAATCCATCTGCACTTATAACTTCATAAGTATCATAATATTGATCAAAAGCTGGAGAAATTGTGTAGCTAATAGAAGGTCTCATAACGTGTCTTATGGCTTGTATCTTTTTGTCCTCTCCAAAAGTATACATACCATAAAGTGTAGTTCCTAAACTTGTACTAAAGTTATATGTTCTAAAAGCATCAAAGCCATTAACATCTGTAACCACTTGGGTTTCACCTTCTACAAAATCCTCTCTTTTAATTGTTTTTAAGGTCCAGTTTTCCTGAAAATTTGCTCCAGCACTCATACTCAAATGCTTAAACAATTTAAAGTTGGTGTTAATTGGTATACTATGCTGCATTCCAGATTTAGCATCTTCCCACATTTGTTGGGTAAAGAATAAGGAGTCTGTAGTTTGTATTCTGTTTTCGGCTCTGGCGTTGTATTGTAAATTTATATTCTGGATAATTCCCTTTTTAGCACCAATTTTTGGGGCAAAAGGATAAATTCTACTTACACTTCCCTGAAAAGTAGGAAGCGTCATATTGATGCTTTCTGTTTGCGTGTTCTGAGAGTGCGTAGCTGTAATGCTCATGTTAACCTGCGGCTCACCATCAAATGTTTTTGAATATGAAACAGAAGAAGATAAGTTGTTATTTAAAAAGTTTGAGCCATTTAACTGATTTATAGACTGTTGATAATACCTGCTACTTCCTAAGTTAACAGATGCTGAAAATCGCGAACTTGGGCTTGCCTTTGAGTCTTGATTGTGTGACCAGCGAATATTATAGATACTGCTTTTTGAATAGTCTGGAAACCCACGTTCACTATTAATCAAGTTTTCAAACCTAAAGCTAAGATTTCCTCTAAACCTATACCTTAGCGCATAATTAGTTTCTATGCGCATACCATAACTTCCGTTGGTATAATAGTCTCCTAAAACGGCTAAATCTGCATAATCACTTATAGCAAAGTAGTAACCACCGTTCTGTAAGAAGTACCCACGATCGTTCTGTTCACCAAAAGTTGGAAAGATAACTCCTGAAGTCCTTTTTTGTGTTAATGGAAAATAAGCAAATGGTAGTCCAATAGGAGTTGGTACATCTGCTATAAACATATTTGTTAATCCAGTAACTACTTTCTTACCAGGCACCACTTTTGCTTTTCGCATTAAAAAGTAATATTCTGGGTCGTCCAGATTTTCAGATGTTGTAAATTTTCCTCTGTCTATAAAATATACCGAATCGTTTTCCTTCTTTGTGGTTTCAGCAATAATGTGACCACCTTGTTGTTCGGTTTTCGAATTAAAAATTAATGCCTTTTGGGTATCAAAATTAAAACGAATAGAATCGGGTTCTACAACATCACTCCCTTGCTTAAAAACTGGAGCTTGACTATAGTTACCAAGTGAATCTTTTAATCTACCAGCATACACTTCATTTTTGGAGTAATCTATTATAATAATTCCTGAAGTGATCTCGTAGTCTTCATAATTAATCTTGGCATTATTGCGTAAGTATATTTTTTTAGTACGTTGATTAATTGAAACATAATCTGTAGCACTATATTTTACAATATCCTTTAAAAATCTAGGTTTTTGTATGCTGTCAAGTGTAATGGTGTCTTGGGTTATTTCAGGTAATTCTTGAGTTTTTACCGTAAGCGTATCTGATAGTTTTGTAGTTAAAGTGTCTCTTGTAACTACTGGTTTAATTTTATCCTTTTTAGGAGGTACATCTTGAGCGTAGCCAAAAGTGTTTATAAACACTGTAAAACTTAGAGCAAAAAGTATTTTCAAGGTGTTTGTTTGCAACGCTTTTAGGTGTATTTTTGTAAAATTATGGCTCGGTTTTTGAATTGCCAAATGTACATATATTTTTTTGTGAATATTTTAATATCTACAAAAAGATGAGAATTAAAATAAACCCAAATAAAAAGTCGTTTTAGTCTTTATGCAAACGAGAATAAATTACCTTTTAGTATGCTTACTTTTTATAGTTTCTCAACCACTATTTTCTCAAAGTGAAGATAACAGATTTGTTGTAGTAATAGACCCTGGACATGGTGGAAAAGATGGCGGAACTCCAGGAACTGGGCGCTATAAAACAACCGAAAAAAATATAGCACTTGATGTGTCACTTGCCTTAGGAAAGCTTCTAGAAAAAGATCCTAATATTAAAGTACTTTATACCAGAGATAAGAATCATGAATTTCCAAGTTTATGGGAGAGAGCTAGAATTGCTAATGAGGCTGAAGCCGACTTGTTCGTTTCTGTTCATTGTAATGCACAACCAGGTAAAAAAGGTACTGCGTATGGATCAGAAACCTATGTTCTTGGATTGCATAGAGAGGCTACAAATTTAGAAGTAGTTAAGAGAGAAAACTCGGTTATTCTCTTAGAAGAAAACTATGAAGAAAATTATCAAGGATTTGATCCAGATAACCCAGAGTCTATAATAGCCTATGCTTTAATGGCGGAAGACCACTTGAATCAAAGTATTGAGCTTGCTAGAAATATCGAAGATGAATTTATTGGTACTGCAAAGAGAAGAAGTAGAGGTGTTAGACAAGCTGGTTTTTTGGTATTAGTCCAAACCTCTATGCCAAGTGTATTAGTAGAGCTAGGTTTTCTAACACATAGAAAAGAAGAAGATTTTCTTAACTCAAAAAGAGGTAAAGCTGTAATGGTTAAATCTCTTTTCAATGCTGTTACAGAATACGTTAAAAATAATTACAACTCATATGAACCAGATAAGGTACTTGTTGCTTCAGAAACTAATAATACTGTTGACAAGCAAAATGATGTTTTTTATAAAGTGCAAATAGCTGCAGGATCAAGAAAGTTAGAAACGAAACCTTATAATTTTAAAGGGCTTCGAGGTGTGAGTATTGAGCCTTATGGTAATGGGTACAAGTATTTTTATGGAAATACCACAAGCTATGACGAGGCCAAGGGACTACAAAATGAGGCCAAGTCAAAAGGATATACCACGTGTTTTATAGTAGCATATAAGAACGGAGAACAGGTTAAAATTTCTGATCTTTAAAAACTATTTCAATTAAGTACTTAATATAAATTAATTGCTACTTTTGCTATTAACCAAAACGATTCATTTTGAAGATTACTAGAGAAGTAAGAACAGCTATTTTGGTGATTTCAGGTTTGATACTAATCATCTATCTGTTTAATTACCTTAAAGGGGAAAATCTATTAGACTCATCAAGGGTTTTTTATACCGTTTATGATAATGTTGAAGGCTTAGCAACTTCGGCTCCAGTTACCATTAGTGGAAATGTTGTTGGAAAAGTCCAAGAAATTGCTTTTACCGAAGACGGTTCTGCAAAGTTGAAAGTTAAATTACTGGTTGATAGTGACTTTAAATTCTCAAAGAATAGTAAAGCACAATTATATGAAGCTGGTTTAATAGGAGGTAAAGCCATTGCAATTATTCCCGCTTTTGATGACGCAGTTAATGCTGAGAGCGGAGATGAACTTCAAGGAACTATTAAAGCTGGTTTATCTGAGTTGGTTAATCAAAAGTTAACTCCTTTACAAGAAGACTTAGGTAAGATGCTCAAAAGCGCAGATGAACTATTAATTAACATAAATGAAGTTTTTGACGCAGAAACTAAAGCAAACTTAAAAGGCAGTATTTCTGAGTTAAATGCAACTATTACTTCATTTAAAAGCACTTCTAACTCATTAAATAAGATATTAGAAAGTAATCAAGAAAAACTGGATAGTACAATAACAAACTTTGAGTCAACTTCAAAAAGCTTAGCGTCTATCACTGATGAAGTTGCGAAGGCTAATTTAGCAGCAACTATTACAGAATTACAATCTACCATCAATAATTTTAATGGTTTATTAAATGCTATGAATAATGGAGAAGGCTCTATGGGTAAACTCATGAAAGACGAAGCATTGTATAATAATATAGAGGGAGCTACAAAAGAATTGGAAGAATTGCTCAGAGATATTAAACTCCATCCAAAAAGATACTTTAGAATTCTTTCTAAAAAGGAAATACCATATAGCGAAAACTAACCATAAGCTTTGATATGAGTTATCTGCCAAACATACTATTTGCCATAGCACTTGTGCTAGGTATTGGATTTTTTGTAAAGAATATCAAGAAGCTAACGCGAAACATTAAACTTGGTAAAGATGTAGATGTTAGCAATAATAAGAAGCAACGTTGGAATAACATGATTCGTATTGCCTTAGGGCAAGGCAAGATGACGCGTCGTCCTGTTTCTGGAATATTACATGTTATTGTTTACATAGGCTTTATCATCATTAATATAGAAGTTCTCGAAATTATTATTGACGGACTGTTAGGTACTCACAGAATTTTCTCTGGAATTGGAAGTTTGTATGGAGTGCTTATAGGTAGTTTTGAAATACTAGCTGTTTTAGTATTGGTTTCTGTTATCGTATTCTGGGTAAGACGAAATGTAATCAAACTAAAACGTTTCTGGAATTCGGAAATGACAAGTTGGCCAAAGAAAGATGCGAATTACATCTTATATTTTGAAATAGTGCTAATGTCATTGTTCTTAATAATGAACGCAACCGATGTTTCTTTTCAAGCAATGGAGTCTGGAAACATTATTAGTCAATATGTGGCGCCATGGTTTTCAAGTCTTTCAGAAAGCACAATTCATTTAGTTGAAAGAACTACTTGGTGGCTGCATATTTTAGGAATACTGGTATTCTTGAACTACTTGTATTATTCAAAGCATTTACATATACTTTTGGCATTTCCAAATACATTTTTTGCTAGTGTAAAACCAAAAGGACAAATAAATAATCTTGAGGCAGTAACAAAAGAAGTCATGCTAATGATGGATCCAAATGCTGACCCATTTGCAGCTCCAGCTGAAGATGAAGAAGAGCCTGCAAAATTTGGAGCTAGTGATGTTACTGACCTTAACTGGACACAGTTATTAAGTGCTTATACCTGTACAGAGTGTGGTAGATGTACATCATCTTGTCCAGCTAATTTAACTGGAAAGAAACTTTCTCCTCGTAAGATCATGATGGATACACGTGATCGTCTCGAGGAAGTTGGTAAGAATATTGACGCCAACAAAGGAGAGTTCAAGGATGATGGAAAGCAATTGCTTGATGATTATATCAGTCGAGAAGAGCTTTGGGCTTGTACTACCTGTAATGCTTGCGTTGAAGAATGTCCAGTAAGTATCAGCCCATTATCCATAATCATGGATATGCGTCGTTACCTTGTTATGGAGCAATCTGCAGCACCAACTGAATTGAACAATATGATGTCTAATATTGAAAATAATGGTGCTCCTTGGCCTTATAGCCAAATGGACAGGTTAAATTGGAAAGACGAATAACCCCTTAACTATTTTATATATGAACTTAAAAAGAATACTATTTAGTTTATTGGTAATTACAGCATTATCAAGCTCTCATGCTCAAGAGAAATCTGTTGTAGAAGATCTTGTAAATAAAATGTTTGTTGATGTTCTTAATAAAGATTTTGATGCTATTATTGATATGACACATCCTAAAGTGTTTGATATTGCTCCTAAAGAGCAGATCAAGGAAGTTTTCAAAATGACTTTTGAAGGCAATGATGAGTTTAGTATCGAAATCTTTGATAAAATTCCAGAGTATAAGGTTTCAGAGGTTTTTAAAGGAACTGCAAACAATTTAGAATATGCATTTGTTTCATATGATATGAGAATGAAAATGACCTTTAAAAATCAAGAGTTTGATGATGAATCAAAACAAATGATGACTTCTATGATGAGTGCACAAGGAATGGATGTTAACTTCATTTCTGATAATACAATGGATGTATTGCTAAAAGATAGTTTAACAATTATGTTAAAGGAAGACGCAACTAATAATCAATGGGTGATGGTTAACTATGATGCTGACTCACCGTTGTTTTATCAAGTTGTATCATCAGATTTAATTGAAAAAGCCAAAGAGTACAAGCAAAACCTTATGCTAGAAAGCAAGAAGAAAAGCGAAGACTAGTTTAAAAATATTACTATGAATGTAAAGACAATGGCAGAATTCATGGCTGAGGGTAAACAACCTGAGATATTATTTTGGGTTGGTTCAGCTGGTAGTTATGATGATCGAGCAAAAAAGATTACAAAAGCATTTGTAAAAATTTTGAATGCAGTAGGTGTTGATTTTGGGGTTTTGGGAACTGAAGAAAGTTGTACTGGCGATGCTGCTAAACGTGCTGGTAACGAGTTTTTGTTCCAAATGCAAGCAGTTACCAATATAGAAATATTAAATGCTTATGAAATCAAGAAGATAGTTACTGCTTGTCCGCATTCATATAATACAATAAAAAATGAGTATCCTTCATTAGGAGGTAATTATGAAGTGCTACATCATACGCAGTTCTTGCAAGCGCTCATAAGTGATGGCAGATTAAAGGTAAAGCAAGATACCTTCAAAGGAAAGCGAATCACTTTTCATGATCCATGCTACTTAGGTAGAGCTAATGAGGTTTATGAAGCACCTCGCAGCCTACTAAATAACCTAGGAGTTAATTTAGTAGAAATGAAACGAAGTAAACGAAATGCTTTATGCTGTGGAGCTGGAGGTGCACAAATGTTCAAGGAACCAGAAAAAGGTGATATGGATGTGAATGTACTTAGAACAGAAGATGCGCTTCAAACTAATCCTGAAGTAATAGCAACCGGTTGTCCTTATTGTAACACCATGATGACTGATGGTGTAAAGTTCAAAGAAAAAGAAGGTGATATTCAAGTATTGGATGTTGCTGAATTACTATCACAATCCCTTTAATTTATGTTAGTAGATTTTAATTCATTACCGGAAACCTCACGTGTTTGGATCTATCAATGTAATCGCTCATTAACTGAAAATGAGATTTCTGAGATAAGTAATAAACTAGATACATTTATCGAAAACTGGACTGCTCATGGTAGTGATCTTATGGCAGGTTATGATATTAAGTATAAGAGGTTTATAACGCTAGGTTTAAATCAAAACTTGAATGTTGCTACTGGTTGTTCTATTGATGCTTCAGTTCATTTTATTCAGCAATTGGAGAAAGAGTATAGTATCGATCTTATGGATAAAATGAATGTGTCCTATAAGCAAGGAGAATTTATTGCCTACAAGTCACTGTCAGATTTTAAGAAAATGGCGAAGGACAAGGCAGTTTCTAAGAAAACTATTGTTTTTAATAATCTGGTTGCTAATAAAGCTGAATATTTAGAGAACTGGGAAGTTCCAGCTAGCGAGAGTTGGCATAGTCGATTTCTTAATTAGTGCATCCATTTGTTATTCTAACTCTTACGTTTGCGTAACTTAAAGTTCAATTATCTTTACTAGATTTTTTATTTATTAGATAGAATCGTGATTTTTATGGCTTCAAAAAGTGAAACTGAAAATTATGGCTAAAGAGATTTTCTTACTAAACATTTCTGGAACTGATAAACCAGGACTTACATCAAGTTTGATGAACGTTTTGGCAGATTATGGTGCCAAAATTCTTGATATTGGTCAAGCCAATATCCATGATACATTGTCGCTAGGAATAATGTTTGAAATTGAATCAGGTAAAAAGTCGGCATCAGTATTAAAAGACCTTCTTTTTAAAGCGTACGAGCTTGATATTACTGCTAAGTTCTCTCCAATCTCGTTAGATGATTATGAAGATTGGGTAAGCCAACAAGGAAAAGATAGGTACATTATTACCATTTTAGGTGAGAAACTTACAGCTGAGCAGATTGCTCAGGTCACTAAAGTGATTTCAGATAAGAATCTAAATATAGACGCAATAAAGCGATTAACGGGTCGCTTGTCAGTTGTTGCAGAAGAAGAATATCCAAGAGCTTCAATTCAACTTTCTATTCGAGGAAAAATAATTGACAAAGCTGATATTACAGCTAAGTTTATGCAGATTTCACATGATCTAGATGTAGATATTGCTTTCCAGGAAGACAACATTTACAGGAGGAATAGACGCTTAGTCTGTTTTGACATGGATTCTACATTAATTCAAGCAGAGGTAATAGATAAACTAGCTGAATTAGCTGGCGTTGGAGATCAAGTAAAAGCAATTACTGAAGCGGCAATGCAAGGAGAAATAGATTTCAATGAAAGTTTTAAGAGACGTATGAAACTCCTTGAAGGACTTAGTGAAGAAGTTTTGCATGATGTGGCTATCAATCTACCAATAACCAAAGGGGCCAGAAGACTTATAGATACTTTAAAGAGTTATGGTTTTAAAACTGCAATTCTATCTGGAGGGTTCACTTATTTTGGTCATTATTTACAAAAAGAACTAGGTATAGATTATGTTCATGCTAATGAATTGGAAATTAAGAATGGAGCTTTAACAGGAAACTATTTGGGCGAAATAGTAAATGGTGAAAAAAAAGCCGAATATCTTAAAGAAATAGCTAAAAAGGAAGGTATTGCTATAGAGCAAACTATAGCAGTTGGAGATGGAGCTAATGATCTTCCAATGCTAAATTTAGCAGGTTTAGGAATAGCTTTTCACGCAAAGCCTACAGTAAAGGATAATGCTCAAAGTTCTATATCAAGTATTGGTTTGGATGGCGTATTATACCTTTTAGGTTATCATGACAGACATATCGATTTGATAAAGTAGTTTTTAGTTAATTTCTTCTTTATAAATCTATCTTAAAGTTTTTTCAGCTTCCTTTAAAAATGGTAATTTGGCATAGTTTTATGTGTATCATAAAATATTGATAAGTAATTAATCCCAAAACTATGCGCAAAGTAACCTTTTTCATTGCACTTTTTTGCTTAGGCTTATATTCATTCGCTCAAGAAACTACTCATCCATTAAAAACTAAAGACTTTGAAGCTCAACAAAAATGGGTGGATAGCGTCTATAATTCGTTAAGTTTAAAAGAAAAAATTGGGCAGATGTTTATGCCTATGGTTTTTTCAAGTCAAGATCAGAAAACTCATCAGTTCATTGTTAATTTGATAAAAGAGAAGAAAATTGGCGGAGTGATCTTTTCTAAAGGTGGACCAATTCGTCAAGCTAGATTAACAAATGAGTACCAGTCTTTGTCCAAGACACCAATGCTAATTGGTTTTGATGGCGAATGGGGATTAGGTATGCGATTAGATTCAACAGTGAGCTTTCCTTGGAATATGACCTTAGGAGCTATAAAGGACAACGAGCTTATAAGAAAAGTTGGAAAAAATATTGGAGAGCATTGTAAGCGTATAGGAATTCATTACAATTTTGCTCCTGTTGTTGATATAAATACTAATCCTAATAATCCAATAATTGGTAACCGTTCGTTTGGAGAGGACAAACTTAACGTAACTAATAAAGCTTTAGCCTTTATGGAAGGTATGCAAGGTGAAGGCATTTTAGCCTCGGCTAAACACTTTCCAGGTCATGGAGATACGGAAGTAGATTCACATAAATCATTACCAACCATAAGTTTTGATGAAAAAAGGATTGATTCTGTAGAATTATATCCTTATAAAAGCCTTATAAATAAAGGACTTTCTGGTGTCATGGTAGCACATCTGAATATTCCTAGTTTAGAGTCTAAACCTGGATATCCATCAACATTGTCAGAAAATATCATTACTAATATTCTGAAAGAAAAGCTTGGTCATAAAGGATTGGTTCTTACAGATGCTTTGAATATGAAAGGAGCTTCAAACTTTAGTAAATCTGAAGATGTTGATTTAGCAGCTTTTAAAGCAGGGAATGATATATTGGTAATTTCAGAAGATATTGGAAAAGGGATAGACAAAATAGCTTCTGCTTACGAGAGTGGAGAAATTACTGAAGAACGTTTATCGCACTCAGTGAAGAAAGTTCTCATGGCTAAGTATAAAGTTGGCTTAAATAATTATAAACCTGTTGAATTGGACAATCTGGTTGAAGATCTAAATAGGTTAGAGGATGACATACTTTATGAAGAGCTTATTGAGAATGCCCTTACTGTAGCAAAAAATGAGAATGATCTTTTACCTTTAAGACAACTGGAAAATAAAACAGTAGCATATGTTAAGCTTGGTGATGATGATGGTACCGCATTTCTAGAGGAGCTTAAAAAATATACGAGAGTTCATCAAGTTTCTGCTGATAACCTTGATGATTTAATTTCTAAACTTAACAATTATAACACTGTAATAGTAGGGTTTCATAAGTCTAACGCCAATCCTTGGAAAGGATACAAGTTTACTGAAAAAGAGTTGACCTGGTTATATGAAATTGCAAGAAACAATATTACAATTCTATCAGTTTTTGCTAGATCTTATACATTATTGGATTTAAAAACGGATACCAATCTTAAAAGCGTTTTAGTTGCATATCAAAATAGTAAAGTAGGTCAGCAAAAGGCTGCTCAATTAATTTTTGGAGCCATAGCAGCTAAAGGGAATCTCCCTGTACATTCTGGAGAGAATTTTAAACTTGGACAAGGAATTCATTTTCCCTCTACAAGTAGATTAGGTTATAGTTTACCAGAAAGAGTTGGAATAAATAGCACGCGATTAGCTAAAGTAGATTCAGTAGCCAAATATGCGGTTGATTCTTTAATGACTCCAGGAATTCAACTTTTAGTTGCTAGAAAAGGAAAGGTTGTTTATAATAAAAATTTTGGTAAGCATACTTATAAAGGTGAGCAACATGTTAGATGGACAGATATTTATGATGTGGCTTCACTAACAAAAATTTTGGCTACACTCCCTTTAGTTATGGAGTTAGAAGAAGGAGGAATTATTAAACTAGATACCAAGATTTCAAAGATATTGCCAGAGTTTAAAGGTACCAATAAAGAAGATGTTACCATCAAGAAGATGCTATCCCATTTTGCACAGTTAACACCTTGGATTCCTTTTTATGAAAAGACACTAGACTCTGTTACAAAGAAACCTTCTGAGCAATATTATAGAACTAAACGAAGCAGACAGTATAATATAGAAGTTGCTAATAATCTATTCTTAAGATCTGATTATCAAGACTCCATTAACTCTATTATTAAAGAGAGTGATATGTTGGAAAGACTGAGTTACAGATACAGTGATTTACCATATTATATTTTAAAGAAATTTATAGAGTATCATTACGACCAACCATTGGACGAATTGGTGCAACAACGTTTTTATAAATCTCTAGGTGCTAATTACACAACATATAAGCCAAGGGAAAGATTTAGTAAAACCCAAATTGTACCTTCTGAAGTTGATGATTATTTCCGTTATCAGGAAATTCATGGATATGTTCATGACATGGGAGCAGCAATGCAACAAGGAGTAGGAGGTCATGCTGGAATATTCAGTAACGCTAATGATGTAGCTAAAATTATGCAGATGTATTTGCAAAAAGGATATTATGGAGGTCATCGTTATTTTAATACAGAGACTTTAGATAAGTTTAATGAGTGCTATTTTTGTGAATCGGATAATAGAAGAGGGGTCGGTTTTGATAAACCACAATTAGAAGAAGATGGACCTACATGTGGTTGTGTTTCTATGACAAGTTTTGGTCATTCGGGTTTTACAGGAACATATACTTGGGCAGATCCTGAGGAGGAATTGGTCTATGTTTTTATGGCAAATAGAACCTACCCAAGTTCAAAAGAGAATAAATTGTTGAAGGAAAGTATTAGAACCGAAATTCAGCGTTTGATTTATGAAGCTATAGAAGAATAATATGAATATAGGAATTGTTTGTTATCCAACCTTTGGAGGAAGTGGTGTAGTTGCTACAGAGTTAGGTTTAGAGCTTTCTAAAAGAGGTCATGAAGTACATTTTATTACATATAGCCAACCAGTAAGGTTAGATTTATTGAGTCATAATGTACATTTTCATGAAGTTAATGTACCAGAGTATCCACTATTTCTTTATCAACCTTATGAGTTGGCATTATCAAGTAAGCTTGTTGATATGGTTAAACTTCATAAGATTGATGTATTACATGTGCATTACGCGATTCCTCACGCGTATGCTGCCTATATGGCGAAGAAAATGCTATATGAAGGAGGAATTGAATTGCCAATTGTAACTACGCTACATGGTACGGATATTACTTTAGTTGGTAGTCATCCTCATTATAAAACTGCTGTAGAGTTTAGTATTAACAAATCTGATGCTGTAACATCTGTTTCTCAAAGTTTAAAAGATGACACATTGAGACTATTTAACGTTAAGAACAACATAAAAGTAGTTCCAAATTTCATTGATCTAGAAAGACATGTTACTCATTTTACCGATTGTCAACGTGCAATGTTAGCTAATGATAATGAGCGTGTAATAACTCATATCAGTAATTTTAGAAAAGTAAAACGAATAGACGATATAATTCACGTGTTTTATGAGATTCAAAAGGAAATTTCAGCTACTTTAATGATGGTAGGGGAAGGTCCAGAAAAAGAACCAGCAGAAATGTTATGTGAAAAACTTGGTATAGAAGACAGGGTTAAATTTTTAGGTAATAGTGGTGAAATAGATAAAATACTTTGCTTTAGTGATCTGTTCTTATTACCATCTGAAACGGAGAGTTTCGGGTTAGCTGCTTTAGAAGCAATGGCTTCGGGTGTTCCTGTTATTTCAAGTAATACAGGAGGTATTCCAGAGGTTAATATTGATGGAGTATCTGGATTTTTGAGTGATGTCGGTGATATTCAATCAATGACTAAAAATGCGTTACAAATTCTGAAAGATGATAAAACCTTAGAAGAGTTTAAAACAAATGCTAAGAAGGTTGCTTTAGGATTTGATATTCATGAGATTGTTCCTATTTACGAAGAAATATATGAACAGGCTTTAACGAATTGTTTGTCCATATAAAAAAACCACCTAAAAAGGTGGTTTAATTTTATTATAATTTGTTTTTGTTTAGAATTGATAACGTATTCCTAATGCAATATCAAAATCCAGATCATCATTAATATCTCCAAAGCCTAGTTCAGGTCTAAAGTCTAGTGAAATAACCAACGGAATATCAAAATCATACTCAATACCAATATCACCTGCTATAAGTAATGAGGTATCGCTATCACTCATTCCAGGACTAACATTATCTAAGCTGTATGAAGCTAATCCACCACCAACTCCAGTATACCAATTAAAGTTCCCATCTAATTGAAAAACCCATTGGTATAATCCAACAGCTCTAAAGGCATCATAACTATTTCCGCTTCTCCAACCAAGACCAAATTCTAATCTGTTAGAATCACTAACAGCTCTTTGATAAGATATTTCTGCACCAAAACCATCACTATCTCCTAAGCGGAGTCCTATGGCATTGTCGGCAATATCTTGAGCATTACCAGAAAAACTAAAACCTACTAAGGTTAATACTATTAAACAAATGTTTCTCATAATTCAGTTTTTTAATTAATGAATGTAAAATTAATATTATACAGCTAATAACGAATATCATGCCACAATTATTTGCAAAAAACCATAGTTGAATTATGTATGCTATAATTTTGAGCGCCTTGGACAAATAAATGAGTACTTTAAAGCTTCCAATTTTTGTTTCTGTAATAATAAATTTACATTAGCACAAAATAAGTAGTACATGGCAGGAAATTCCTTTGGAAATGTTTTTAAACTCACCACTTTTGGTGAATCTCACGGAGTAGCAATTGGTGGAGTTATTGATGGATGTCCGTCAGGTATAATGCTAGATTTAGAGAATATACAAACCGAATTGAATAGGCGTAAACCTGGTCAATCTAAAATTGTTACCCAGCGTAAAGAACCGGATACAGTAAAGTTTCTTTCAGGGATTTTTGAAGGAAAAACTACTGGAACTTCAATTGGTTTTATTATTGAAAACGCTAATCAAAAATCAAAAGATTATTCTCATATAAAAGACGTATTTCGTCCAAGTCACGCAGACTATGTTTATGATCAAAAGTATGGAGTACGTGACTATAGAGGCGGAGGGAGAAGTTCTGCAAGAGAAACAGCATGTCGTGTAGTAGCAGGAGCTATAGCCAAACAACTACTTAGTGAAGTCAAGATTACTGCTTTCACATCTTCAGTAGGTGAAATCTTTATAGATAAACCTTATCAGGATTTAGATTTTTCTAAGATCGAATCGAATGTAGTAAGATGTCCAGATGAGAACATAGCGCAAACTATGATCGATCGCATCAAAGAAATCAGAAAGCAAGGTGATACTATTGGAGGAACCGTTACTTGTGTATTACAAAATGTGCCTGTAGGCCTAGGAGAACCTGTTTTTGATAGGTTACATGCAGAATTAGGAAAAGCAATGCTATCTATAAACGCTGTCAAGGGTTTTGAATATGGTAGCGGATTTTGTGGAGCAAAAATGAAAGGTAGCGAACATAATGACCAATTCAATAAAGATGGAACTACAAAAACAAATCTTTCAGGTGGAATTCAAGGAGGGATAAGCAACGGAATGGATATTTACCTTAGAGTTGCTTTTAAGCCCGTTGCTACCATTATGCAGAAACAAGATACTATTGATAAAATTGGTAATATTGTAGAAATGCAAGGTAAGGGTCGTCATGATCCTTGTGTAGTTCCTAGAGCTGTTCCTATTGTGGAGGCTATGGCTGCATTAGTACTTGCAGATTACTTTTTATTAAATAAGATGACTAAACTATAACTATACTATGAAGAAACTAGCACTACATTGGCAAATTTTAATAGGTATGCTTTTAGGACTCATTTTTGGGTTCATTATGCTACAATTTGATTGGGGAGCAGGATTTGTTGATGATTGGATCAAACCTATTGGAACAATTTTCGTTAAGCTTCTTAAACTTATTGCCATTCCATTGATACTAGCATCATTAATTAAAGGTATTTCTGATCTTAAGGACATATCAAAGTTTGCTAATATTGGTTTAAGAACAATATTGATATATGTAGTGACAACAATAGTAGCAATTAGTATTGGATTGGTTTTAGTAAATGTAATGCAACCAGGTGATGGAGTTTCTGACGAAACTATATCCAAGTTAACTCAAACTTATGCTGGTGATAGTGATGTACAGTCAAAAATTAGTGAAGCTACTAAGCAAAAAGATAGCGGACCTTTACAGTTCTTAGAGGATATGGTTCCGGAAAATGCTTTTTCTGCATTAAGCAATAACAAGTTAATGCTACAGGTTATTTTCTTTGCTATTTTCTTAGGAATTTCAATGCTTTTGATAGGAGAGAAGAGTGCAAAACCGTTAAAAGATTTCTTTGACTCCCTAAATGATGTAGTCTTGAAAATGGTTGATCTTATCATGCTTACAGCACCCTACGCTGTATTTGCATTATTAGCCAGTGTTGTTGTTTCTTCAGGTGATCCAGAGCTATTATATGCATTATTAAACTACTCAGTTGTTGTTCTAATTGGATTAGCTTTAATGATAGTCTTCTATTGTATCATGGTTGGTACGATTACCAAGAAGAATCCGTTTTGGTTTTTAAAGCAAATTAGTCCTGCTCAATTGCTAGCATTTTCAACTAGTAGTAGTGCTGCGACACTTCCAGTAACTATGGAAAGGGTAGAAGAGCATATTGGTGTTGACAAAGAAGTTTCAAGTTTTGTGCTTCCTGTAGGAGCAACAATCAACATGGATGGAACCAGTTTATATCAAGCTGTTGCTGCTGTATTTATTGCTCAGGCACTAGGTTTTGATCTTACAATTGTAGATCAACTAGTTATTGTTTTAACAGCACTTTTAGCTTCAATAGGTAGTGCTGCTGTTCCAGGTGCAGGTATGGTAATGTTGGTAATAGTGCTAGAAGCGGTTAATTTCCCTGCTGATAAGCTAGCTATTGGTTTAGCATTGATCTTTGCTGTAGACAGACCACTTGACATGTGTAGAACCATAGTAAATGTCACTGGTGATGCTACGGTTTCTATGCTCGTTGCTAAGTCAGTTGATAAACTTGGAAAACCAAAAATTAAAAATTGGGATGACCATTACGAGGAAGTAAAATAAAATCTCTACTTTTAAAATACGTATAACCACCAATAGTCTAGGGTATGAATGTATGTTTTATCATGTATCCTTGGGAGAAGATCGATCCTGAAAATGATACAAGCTTAGCCTTAATTAAAGAATGTGTTAAAAGAGGTCATGGAGTTGCCATGTGTACTCCTGCAAACCTTACTATTCGCAATAGTGTTACCAATGCTTTTTGTACTGTTGTAGGGAGGATGGAGAAAGTTCCTAGTTCCCTTAAATCATTTTATAATAAAGCTGAACTTAGAGAAGAAATGTTGCCTTTGGCGGGATTTGATGCTATTTTCTTTAGAGCGAACCCTCCTTTAGATCCTATAATGCTTAATTTCTTGGATTCTGTAAAGGATGATGTTTTTATCATCAATTCTTTGGAAGGAATGAGAGAAGCTAACAATAAACTATATACTGCGGCTTTCGGTGATGCTCATAGTAACATAATTCCTTCAACTCACGTGTCTAAAAATAAGCGATACCTAATAGAGCAAATAAAGGAATCGAAGTCAGACAAAATGATCTTGAAGCCTTTAAATGGTTTTGGTGGTTCTGGAGTTATTCTTATTGAGAAATCTGCAATGGGTAATATTAATTCCTTGTTAGACTTTTATATTACAAATTCTGATGGTACTTCTAACTACGTGATTCTGCAAGATTATATAGAAGGCGCAGATCAGGGAGATGTTAGAATATTGCTTCTTAATGGTGAACCCGTTGGCGCTATGAAACGTGTTCCTGGTTCTAATGATCATAGATCAAATGTATCAGCAGGAGGAAGTGTTCAAAAACATTCTCTAACTAAAGCTGAAAAGGCGCTATGTAAACAGATTGGGCCTAAGTTGGTCAATGATGGTCTCTACTTTGTTGGTATTGATGTTATAGGAGGTAAACTTGTTGAAGTAAACGTGATGTCCCCTGGAGGAATAACTTACATGAACAAAGTTTATAAGCCTAAGGTAAAGGTTGAGGAAAAAGTAATTGACTTTCTGGAAAGTAAGGTCCTTGACAAGCTTCAAGCATTTAACAGACGCGCTAGATTAAGAAAAACTGTAGAGGACGCTTAAGATTTCTTAGATGGTTAAAATTGATAAGCCTTTAGTTTCTGTTAGATGGCTCAAAGAGAATTTTGATGCTCCCAATTTAGTTATACTGGATGGCACTATTCCAAAAGTAACTGCAGATCTAGAGATAGCTAACCAAGTTCAAATTCCTAATTCCAGATTTTTTGATATTAAGAAAAGGTTTAGCAATGTTGATGCACCTTTCCCTAATACAGTTCCTCCAGAAGAACAATTTACAGCTGAGTCTCAAAATATAGGAATCAATCAAGATAGTGCCATTGTGGTTTACGATGATAAAGGAATTTATTCAAGTGCGCGTGTTTGGTATCTATTTAAGGCTTTTGGCCATAAAAATATAGCAGTTTTAGATGGAGGATTACCAGAATGGATAGATAATGATTATGCAGTTGTAGATAAACAAATTCGAGAGGTAGATAGAGGTGATTTTATTGGAAAATATAATTCTGAGACCTTTAAATTCTTTGATGATATTAAAGTTGTTTCAGATGATAATTCTTTTCAGATTTTAGATGCAAGATCAAGTAATAGGTTTAAAGGCTTGGAAGCAGAACCTAGAGCTGGTTTAAGATCGGGTAATATTCCTAATTCTGAGAGTTTACCTTTTAAAGAATTAATGAATAGGAATTGCATGAAACCTGAAAGTGAGTTACGAGAAATATTATCCTCATTTAATATAGAGAATAAGAAACTCGTTTTTTCTTGTGGATCAGGAATTACGGCCTGCATTTTAGCATTAGCTTCAGAAATAACAGGATATAATAATTTTAGTGTTTATGACGGTTCATGGACAGAATATGGAACATTAACAGATGCTTAAACTATCAATAGAAGATATCATTAAAAAGATTGAGAATGAAGAGCATTTTCATGCTGTTGCTGAGGATTATTCATTTACATTAAAGATTGATGAATACGTTCCTTATGCTTGCGGTGCAGTTCATGATGGACACCAATTTAGAAAAGAACTTTGGGATAACTGCTTACACACTGAATACGACCGCTGGTATGAGGAAGATCCTGAAACTAAGAATATGGTGATATCACACCCAATTTTAATTGCTGGTTGTGACTCGCGCTTTGAGTACGATCTTAATCGTATACCAGATGAAGCTGTGTTTGAGACAGCTTGGGGAAAGCAATTATGGAAAGAACCTTTGCAACATAATGAGAAAGAAACGTCTTTAGATAAGCATACCAACTTTTACAAAGTAGTTCATGCACTTATCAATAAGTTAGAGGAGAAGTTTGGAGTTTCAATTGTTTATGATATGCACAGTTATAACTGGAAACGATGGGATAGGGAAGTGCCAACCTGGAATCTTGGAACTTCTAATATTGACAATGAACGTTTTGGTAATGAAATTGAATCATGGCGCAAAAGGCTTTCGGAGTTAGACCTTCCAAGCAGAATAAAGTCTACTTCAGCAATAAATAATACATTTTATGGTAATGGTTATTTTCTAAAATATATTACTAAAAACTTCCAAAATACCTTAGTTTTGGCAACTGAAATTGCAAAGGTGTATTGCGATGAATATACTGGCATTATTTACCCAGAAGTTGTAAGCGCAGTTGAAAAGCAATTACAAGATAGATTGTATGATCATGCAATGCAGTTTGTAAAGAAGCACGCTTAGAGATATGAAGATAGGAGAAGATACAAAGGCTTTATTTGAAATTGATACTTATATAGATGAGCTTGTAAAGAAAATTGAATTATTAAGTTATGTCAATCCCACCAATATAGAATCTGAAAAAGAGCGCTTCTTTAGTTCTAAATATTTATCAGATCCCGTCTTTTTATATCCAAAGATGGACTTTGATAAATTCAAGCTCCATAAGGAGTTTTTCTCTCTTCCTATAGAAAAAATTGAAGACAAACGAATTAGAGATCTTTATGAGGAGATCATCTATTTTTACTCTGGATTAATACAATGTATTGAAACCATTGGTACTGGGAAAAAGTTTTATTACAACAGCTTGCATTCCTTTGGAACGCCAACCGAAAAAGATGTTGAAAATGCTAAGTTCATTCTTCATTTTGAAGCAGATCAAGATGCCAACCATTTTAAACCTAAATACTCAGCTCAAGAAACCGAACATTTTTTTAGAGAATATTCTAAGCGTTATGATTTTAGCTATTCCATAAAGCATTCAGATAAAATGGGAGCTATCGCAATGGTATTAAATAATTTGCAAACGCTAGTGCTTAATAGCAATCATACCTTCAGTGAAAATGAAATTGGTGTGTTGACCAATCACGAAATAGGTGTCCATATGGTTACCACAATGAATGGTTTATTGCATCCATTAAAGATATTTTCTCATGGTCTTCCTAACAATGTTGAAACTCAGGAAGGATTATCTGTTTATAGTGAATATATGTCTGGGAATTTAACTGTTAAGCGACTTAAAGAGCTTGCATATAGAGTAATAGCTGTAAATAGTTTGGCTAAGGGATATACTTTTTCAAAAACTTTCAGATTGCTTCATAATACCTATGACCTTAATAGAGATGAGGCATTCTATATTACTACTAGAACGCATAGAGGAGGCGGTTTTACAAAGGATTACTTGTATTTAACTGGACTTAAAAAGGTTTTTAATTATCATAAACAAGGAGGAGATTTGAATCCGTTACTAACAGGTAAAGTTTCTTTAGAGCATTTAGAAGACATTAATTACCTCACAAAAAAAGGTTATGCTGTTCCTGCTAAACATATCACTGATTCTTTTACTGAAAACAATAACAAAAGTAAAACTGTAGACTTTATTTTAAGCAGTTTAAAGTAGGGTTTTGCTATCAGAGCATTAGTTAAACAAAGAAAAGTTTAGTTTTAACGATAATTTTTCAAAAACAAAAGAAAGCTTTATTATATTTAAATCACCAAAATAAGTGTGCTAAAATATTTATAATTTTAATTGTGTTAATTGTAAATGAATAGGCCTTGAAACCGCTAAGTTTTCAAGGCTTTTTTTTAATGTAGGAACTTCTTTTTAAGCTCAGGAGTAGGAATCATACAGCTTTCTTTTTTACCATACCACTTATATCTATTTCTTGCTATGAAGTCATAGATTGCATTTCTTATAAAAGCTGGAATGATTAAAAAAACAGCGTACAGATTAGTTGGAAAACTTAGCCTTGAAGCCACTTTTAAAACTGCTGTTGAACGACTGAATAAACCTTTATTTAGATTGTATAATAGAATTGAATCCGTCTTAATGGTATCAATATTATAATCCTTAATAATTTTTTGACCAATATCTGACTGAAGAGGGGCAAACCTAAAGATATCGTTCTTATCTCTCTTGATAATATAAATAATACTAGCGTTGCATAAATTGCAAACTCCATCAAAAATAACCAGTTGCTTTCCTTTTTCTAATTCAATCATTATTTCTTCATTGCTTCAACCAATTCTAATTGGTCAACACTTACATTAGTCGTAAACAAACCATAGTTCACTACAGCTTTGTTCTTTTCAATGGTATCAATGCTTCCAACAGCTTTACCATCAAGTAATCTTACCCTATCGCCAACTTTTAAGATTGGTTTAGGCTTAGGAGGTTTTAATGCTTTCTTCTTTTTTAGTTCTTTCTTCTTGGTTCTTATTTTTTCAATTTTCTTAGAAACCTCTGCCTTAACTTGTTTTTCCTTTTTCTTTTTTACAATTTTCTGTTTTTGAGTAAGCTTTTTACGTTTGGCATTCTCCATTTCAACAATTCTAATGAATTCTGAAATTAACTCACGCTTACGCTTGTTTTCAAAATATTTTTCAGATATAGCATCTATTTTTTGACCTAAGTAAATTAAGCGTTGATTGCTATCAAAAAGCTCCTGATAACTTTCTAGTTTTCGCTGTACTCGTTCGTTTATATATTCTAGCTTATCAGCTTCTTGTTGCTTTTTTTGCTCATTTAGTTTTAATGATCGTTCCGTTTTTTCAAGCTTTGAGCGTTCTTTTTGGAGTTTTGCAATGGTTTTATCAAAGCGAACCTTTCCACGTTCAATCTTCTTTTTCGCTTTATTGATCAAACTATACGGAATCCCATTTTTTTGAGCAACTTCAAAAGTAAATGAACTTCCAGCTTCTCCTAATACAAGCTTAAATAGTGGTTCTAGACTTCTACCATCAAACATCATGTTGGCATTACTCATATATGGTAGTTCGTTTGCCAATAACTTTAAATTGCTGTAATGTGTTGTTATAAGTCCAAAAGCTTCTCGTTCATAAAACACTTCTAAAAAGCTTTCCGCTAAAGCTCCACCTAATTCAGGATCACTTCCTGTACCAAATTCATCAATTAGAAAAAGTGTTTTATTGTTACACTTTTTCAAAAAGTAATTCATTTGTTTTAAACGATAGCTATAGGTGCTCAAATGATTCTCTATAGACTGATTATCGCCAATGTCACTAATGATTCTATCAAATAAACAGACTTCACTACGCTCGTGTACAGGAATTAACATTCCGCTTTGTAGCATAACTTGTAATAAACCAACTGTTTTTAAGGTGATACTTTTTCCTCCAGCATTTGGTCCAGAGATAACAATTATCCTATTATCAGCTGAAAGCTCAATGGTTTGAGGGTATGTTTTTTTCTTGCTTTCTTTGTTTGTCAGATATAATATAGGGTGATATGCATTTTTTAAGAATAAATTTCTGTTGTTGCTAATCTTAGGAAGTATAGCATTTATTGAACTTCCGTACTTAGTTTTTGCATATATACTATCAATTTTTGTTAGATAGGTTTGATATTCTTGTAGTAATGGAGCATAATCACGAAGAAAATTGGTAAGCTCTTTCAGAATTCTGGTTACCTCTTCTTTTTCTTCATATTCTAGGTTGTTAAGCTCTCTATGAAATTGTAGCGTAGATTCTGGTTCTATATAAACTATGCTGCCTGTTTTGCTAGATCCTAATATTGAACCTTTAATCTTTTTACGGAACATAGCTTTTACAGCAAGAACACGCCTGTTTTCAATAACTGATTCTCTAATCTCATCTAGATAACCCGAACTTTGATAACTAGCTAACGCGTTTGAAAAGCTTGAATTTATTTTTCCTTGTAAAGCATTTATTGATTTTCTAATAGCTCGAAGGGCATCACTAGCTTCATTCTTAACTTCTCCAAAACGATCAATAACCGCATTTACTCTTTCAATGATTTCAGTAGTAAAATGAATTTTAGAAGCTTCATTATTTAAAGTAGGATAGTACTCATGAAACTTTTTAAAAAATAATAATAGCGTATTTACAGTTTCAGAAATGCTAGCTATTTTTCTAAACTCACTAAGCTTCAGAAAAGTATTCTCAATATTTAAGAGTTTAATAGACTCTGTTATTTCATCAAATCCGTGATTAGGTATTCGGTTATCATTATCAAAAGATGAAATATACTCATTCATTAACGTTAACTCATGAAGTAATTCATCCTTAGTTTTTAAAGGCTGAATAGCGAGTACATAAGCTTTACCAAGATCAGTAATACAGTATTCCGATGTCTGATTCAAAACTGTGTCAAACTCTAAATCTTGAAGCGTTTTTCGATGAATATTAATCATTAATTAAGTAATTGAGCACAAATATAATTTATTAAGTTATTCTATATAACAACAAGCGCATATTAAGGTATATTTGTGAATGATGTTAAACAAAGTTCAAGAGTGATTGTACAAATAGAGGAAAGTTGGAGAAATTATTTAGAAGGTGAATTTAATAAGGATTATTTTAAATCATTAATTGATTTTGTTAAGCTGGAGTATAAAACACATAAATGTTTTCCGCCTGGTAAACAGATACTTTCAGCCTTCGATAATTGCAAGTTTGATGATCTTAAAGTGGTTATAATTGGTCAGGACCCATATCATGGAGTAGGGCAAGCAAATGGGCTTTGTTTTTCGGTAAATGACGGTATTGCTCATCCTCCTTCATTAATTAATATTTTCAAAGAAATCGAGATTGATCTAGGGAAGTCATATCCACAAAGTGGTAATCTAGAAAAATGGGCTAAACAAGGAGTCTTGTTGCTCAATACTACGCTAACTGTTAGAGCTCATCAAGCTGGTAGTCATCAAAATAAAGGTTGGGAACAGTTTACTGATGCCGTAATAAAATGCATTTCTCATAATAAAAGTAATGTAATATTTCTATTATGGGGAGGTTTTGCTAAGAAAAAAGCATCCCTAATAGATGCATCAAAACATCACATTTTAAAAAGTGGGCATCCCTCTCCGTTAAGTGCTAACAGAGGATACTGGTTTGGCAATAAACACTTTAGTAAAACTAACTACCTGTTGGAGACAATGGATTTGCAACCTGTGGATTGGTAAGCGTTCTAGTGGGTTTAGTAGCAATTGTAGGGCGATTGATTTGCGCTTTTCTGGGCTTACTAGTTTTCTTTATTTTATTTGTACTGAAAACGAGTAACAGAAAATTGATACCTACAAGAATTGAAAGAATAATAGTAATTGTATATATCATATAATATCGATTTGGGTAACAAATTTTGCGACAAAATACAAATAATATCGATTAAACGCAAAAAATATGTTAACATATGTTAAACAAAAATAGATAAAAACTTAATTCAAAACAATACGTAATGTTACGTATATAACAAGTTTTCGTTAAAAACTCCTACTTATCAGATGAAAGTTTACTAAATATTGGTAGTTAATCGATTATATGCCCATTTTTCAGATATAATGTTGAGCATAAATAGCTGATTTTGAACTTTTTCTATAATTTCTTCTGTGATTTGAGATTGTGACCATTCAGTAATGCTCAGCCATTCTTGAACATCTTCTAGCTTTTGATCATATCTATTAGCAATGGTCTTGTCAATAGAAGGAATGCTCTTAAACTCTGCAGTTGTAGCATTAATAATCCCTAATATAGTCTTTAAAATTTCCCTTTCCTCAACAATAAAATCTTCTCTTACAGCAATTACAAAACAAGGCCACGGTGTAGGGCAATTATCAATACACCTAAAAATACCATCATCAACTAAGGGTTTGGTAGTAAATTTTTCCCACATGAAATAATCAGCATTCCCTTGTTGAAGCTGTTCAACGGCTCCGTCAAGGTTCTTAACCACTTCAAAGTTCAAGTCTTTTTTTAAATCCCAATTATTGTTCTGTGCATTGACGAAGGCCATTAAATGTGATCCAGAGCCATACCTACTTATTGCAGCTCTAGTACCCTTTATATCATCATTGGTCTTAAACTTAGAATTGTTGGCCACATGAATTCCCCAAACCAATGGAGAATTAACAAATACTTGCACAATCTTACACTTGTTCCCTTCTATAATATCTTTGATGATACCTTCAGTAAGTATAACTGCCAGATCAATCTCCTTATCTCGAAGAGCTTTACACATTTGACCAGTTCCGCCAGAGTAATCTTTCCATCTTAGATTGATGCCTTCTTGTTTATATTCACCGTTTTTAAGGGTAAGGTACCAAGCAAGATTAAAGTGTTCTGGAACTCCACCAATTTTTACTGTCTTCATTTATCTATTAATTACAGTAATTAGACAAGCTTGTTCAAGGTGTATTGAATCAATTTGTTAACGGTTTCTCTAGGATTTTCACTAAAAGTACCATTTGCACGATTAGCGATTATAGCATTTAAAGAGCAGGCATGATGGCCAAGAAGTTTGGACATTCCATAAATAACAGAAGTCTCCATTTCAAAATTGGTAATTCTAGTACCTCTATGATTGAAACCATCAATTTTTGTATTCATTTGATCATCTTTCAACGGTAACCTTAAAACCCTTCCTTGAGGTCCATAAAATCCTCCAGCAGTTGCAGTTACTCCTTTATGGACTTGATCGCTTTCCAGTTTTTCTTCAAGTGCAGCACTATTATTGATAACAATTGGGCGAGACTTATTTTCATGCCAGTTTGTATGTTCAATAAATGCTTCTTCTATCTCTGGGTTACAGATATCTTCTATTTGATAAAAATGTAGCATTCCGTTAAGGTCTAAGCCATGTGTACTAAGTACAAATGAATCAACTGGTACATCTGCCTGTAGCGATCCAGAAGTTCCAACTCTAATAATATTAAGCGATTTTAATTCTGATTTAGGTTTTCTAGTATCTAAGTCAATATTTACCAGTGCATCTAATTCGTTCATCACTATGTCAATATTATCTGGTCCAATTCCAGTGGACAGAACTGTTAAACGCTTACCTTTATAAGTTCCTGTTTGCGTTTTAAATTCGCGCTTCTGCGTTTCAAACTCAATAGAATCAAAATGCTTAGTAATTCGTTCAACACGATCTTGATCTCCAACAAAAATTATGGTGTCTGCAATATGTTCTGGTAATAGGTTAAGGTGATAAACACTTCCGTCTGGATTGAGGATAAGTTCTGATTCTTTAATAGGCATTTATTTTTGATTTAATCAATTTATTTTGTTGTGTACTAAAATTGTAGTGTAGTCTTTTAACTCCACCAAAAGTCATTTCATTATTTATTTCTTCGGCATAGTTATGATGGTTTAATAAGGCTTCATGCCCTTTACGATTGAGTTTTAAACTATGCTCTTCTTCAATAAAAAAGATATCCAGTTTATTAATCATTCTAGTTAATTGAATGTCTCCAAATCCATAATATCCCTGATAGTTGAGAATATATCCCAATAAATGGTGTTTAGACTTAACTTCATTTTCCTTGACTAGTGTAAGTATATTATGCTCTATAGTACATAGACCATTTTTTGAGTCTGGAAATCGTTTTAGATGAGCTTTTAAGCAGCTATTCATATATCTAAAAGAAGATGTTTTAACTATGTAAGGTTTTAATAGATTATGATCCTTTCCGCAGTAGATATCCCAAATGCTTGTAGCTATATCTACATCATCCTCTGTCAAAAGTAGCTTTTCCTTATAGTGTTGCAATAATTGTTCCGGAAGTAATTCTGAAAGACCTTTGAGCTCTTTTGCTTCTTTAATTCTTCCGCTGCAAACCAAATAGAGAGGGAGATCTATGTTTTTCTGTTTCAATAAACTAATAACACCAACAAGGTTGATGTGGCAAAACAGATCATATTCAAACCACAGTACAATCTCAGAGTTATTATTCACGTCATCTAGCTTATACATTTCTTTTTTGAATTCGTATTCATCTATTTCAATGTTATAGAATTCATTAAGAAATGAACGACGGACTTCAACAAATTCATCCGAATCAATATTTCTTACCGTTGGACCTTCACATAAAATTTCGTGCCAAGTCAAGAATTCGCCTTCTACACCAAGGTCTTTTAAATACTCGGTTAAATTGCTACCGTTAGTTATGTGTAAAGGAATTTTTTTCATCAGCCACCAACACGTTTAACCTTAAAACCTTTTTGCTTTAAGATGTTCATTATTTTATCTCTGTAATCACCTTGAATAATTATTTGATCATTTTTAAAGCTTCCACCAACACTAAGCTTAGTTTTTAGCTCTTTTGCTAAGGCTTTAAAATCACTAGTGGCACCATTATAGCCTTCTAAAATCGTAATAGGTTTTCCTTTGCGCTTTTCGTATTTGCAAATAATAGGATCATCTTGTAACCAAATATCTAAATCGTTATCTGTGGCTTCTTCAACAGGTTCCTCTGAGACATGATCTGGGAATAGATTTTTTAATTGATCTTGTAAATCCATTTATTTTTTGATAAGTCCAAGTTCTACAAGTCTTTCATTAAGAAACTCTCCAGCAGTAATATCATCAAATTGTTTTGGGTTATCACTATCTACACAGCTTTCCAGCACATTCAATTTCATATCACTAATTGGATGCATAAAAAATGGAATTGAATATCTTGAGGTTCCCCAAAGCTCTTTAGGTGGATTCACCACTCTGTGAATAGTTGATTTTAACTTGTTGTTTGAATGTCTAGACAGCATATCTCCAACATTTATCATTAATTCATCTGGTTGAGCTATAGCGTCTAACCATTCACCTTCATGGTTTTGAACTTGCAATCCACGTCCTTGAGCTCCCATTAAGAGTGTGATAAGGTTTATGTCTCCATGAGCTGCGGCTCTAACAGCATCTTTTGGCTCTTCAGTGATTGGAGGATAGTGAATAGGTCTTAAAATACTATTTCCGTTAAAAATATATTCATCAAAATAAGTCTCTGGTAAGCTTAAATGTAATGCTAATGCTCTAAGTACATATTTAGCAGTCTTTTCAAGCATTCTGTATGTTTGCTTACCAATTTTGTTGAACTCAGGGAGTTCAGTTACTTCAACATTAGCAGGATATTCTTTTTCTAGGTCGGGATTATTTTCAACATACTGACCAAAATGCCAAAACTCTTTTAAATCTCCTTCCTTTTTTCCCTTAGCACTTTCTTTACCAAAAGAAACATAACCTCTTTGCCCACCAATTCCTGGTATTTCATACTTCTGTTTTACCTCAAGAGGTAAATTAAAGAAATTCTTTACTTCGCCATATAGATTCTCTACAAGTGCATCATCTAAAAAGTGTCCACTCAATGCTACGAAACCAATATTTTCGTAAGCACTTCCAATCTCGTTCACGAACTTTTGTTTTTTTGAAGAATCATCAGAAAGAAAATCATTTAAATTAACACTAGGTATCTTATTCATATTTAATTGTGTTTTAATTAACGACCAATAACAAATATAACGAAAATAGCTGCTTTCAAAATATGTTTGTTAATAAATAAAAACACTTGATTTAGGCTATTTAAAGTGATTATCGATAAAATTAGCTTAACGACAAAAAATCTTTAGGCTGTTACCTTATTTTTGCTACATTTGATTTTACCAAAACCTAGGCATGAGCAGTACCTCAAGTATCAAGAAATCTATTAGTTACGATAAAAAGAATCTAGATCGTAACACCTTGATTGAATTGTATAAGAATATGTTGAAACCTCGAATGATAGAGGAGAAGATGCTTATTTTATTACGTCAAGGAAAAATATCAAAGTGGTTTTCTGGTATAGGTCAAGAAGCAATTTCTGTTGGTGTGACCATGGCTATGCAAAAAAATGAATACATTTTACCAATGCATAGAAACCTTGGTGTCTTTACTACTCGTAGGATACCACTTCAACGTCTTTTCGCACAATGGCAAGGTAAAGCCAGTGGTTTTACAAAAGGTAGAGATCGTTCGTTTCATTTTGGAACTCAGGAGTTTAAAATAGTTGGAATGATCTCGCATTTGGGCCCGCAATTAGGTGTAGCGGACGGTATAGCTCTTGCTAATTTATTAAAGAAGAATAATAGAGTTACCGCAGTTTTTACTGGTGAAGGAGGAACAAGTGAAGGAGACTTTCATGAAGCACTTAATGTGGCATCTGTTTGGAAATTACCTGTAATATTCTGTGTTGAAAATAATGGTTATGGGTTATCTACACCAATTTCAGAGCAGTTCAATTGTAAGCACATAGCAGATAGAGGTAAAGGTTATGGTATTGAGTCATTTATTCTTGACGGAAACAATATTCTTGAAGTCTATAATAAAGTTACTAAACTGGCAGAGAGTATTAGAAAACGCCCAAGACCAATCTTATTAGAGTTTAAAACCTTTAGAATGCGTGGACACGAAGAAGCTAGTGGCACCAAGTATGTTCCACATGATATTCTTGAAGATTGGGCTAAGAGAGACCCTATTGTTAATTATCAGGAATACCTTAGGGATGAAGGGATTCTATCAGAGAAGGAAGAGGTAAAGATAAAAGAGGCAATTGTAAAGGAAATTCATGATGGTTTAGAGCTCGCTTATGCAGAAGAGGATATCACTCCGAATTTAATCGAAGAGTTAAATGATGTTTACAAAGGATATGAATATCAAGAAGTTACCTCTGTGGATAAAACAAAAGAGATCCGTTTTGTAGATGCCATTTCTGAAGGTTTAAGAGAATCTATGCGAAAGCATAAAGATTTGGTGATCATGGGACAGGATATTGCAGAATATGGAGGTGTTTTCAAAATTACTGAAGGGTTTGTAAAGGAATTTGGTAAAGAAAGAGTTAGAAATACACCTATTTGCGAATCTGCAATTGTAGAAGCTGGAATGGGTCTTTCTATTGCTGGAATGAAGAGTGTTGTGGAAATGCAATTTTCTGATTTTGTTACTTCAGGATTTAATCCTGTGGTAAACTATTTGGCAAAAGTACATTATCGTTGGAATCAAAATGCAGATGTTGTAGTTAGAATGCCATGTGGAGCTGGAGTTGCTGCAGGACCTTTTCATTCACAAACAAATGAAGCGTGGTTTACTAAAACTCCTGGGTTAAAAGTTATTTATCCAGCATTTCCTGCTGATGCTAAAGGATTATTAGCTACTGCTATTAACGACCCTAACCCTGTGATGTTCTTTGAACATAAAGCATTATACAGAAGTATTAGAGAAGAAGTACCTACTAATTATTACACATTACCATTTGGAAAAGCTGCTTTAAGAAGTGAAGGTGAGCAAGTCACTATTATTACTTACGGAGCTGCTGTGCATTGGGCTTTAGCAACACTAGATAATAATGCAGATATCAGTGCAGACTTAATTGACTTAAGAACTTTACAGCCATTAGACACAGAAGCAATTATTAATTCTGTGAATAAAACTGGTAGAGCAATAATACTTCAGGAAGATTCTTTGTTTGGAGGAATTGCTTCAGATATTTCTTCATTGATCATGGAAAACTGTTTTGAAAATCTTGACGCTCCAGTAAAGCGAGTGGCTAGTATTGAAACTCCAATTCCTTTTGTAAGTCAGCTAGAGCAACAATACTTACCAAAAAATAGATTTGAACAAGCACTTAAGAATCTTTTAGCGTATTAATGCATTACATCGAAACCTTTATAAATACTGCTCTCGGTACAGCTAACTGGTACTGGAAGAGTATTTTATTTCAGGTAAAATGGTATGAAAACTTTTTTTGGGGATTGGTTATTATATCTCTAGCTGTATGGGTTCTAGAGTTGCTATTTCCTTGGCGAAAAGAACAAGCTATTTTCAGGAAAGATTTTTGGTTGGATACATTTTATATGTTCTTCAACTTTTTCCTTTTCACTATTGTTATAAGTGGTTTTTATGAAATAATTAGCTTAGTATTAAGTGATTCCTTAGGAATAAATATGCAATCACTTTCAATATTTAATATCAAGGAGTTAAGTGCGTGGGCACAATTATTAATTTTCTTCGTTATTAATGACTTTGTGCAATGGTTTACTCATATTTTACTGCATAGAATTCCTTTGTTATGGCGTTTTCATAAAGTTCATCATTCTGTAAAAGAAATGGGGTTTGCAGCACATTTGAGATACCATTGGATGGAAAATATTCTTTACAAACCTTTAAAGGTGCTAGCAGTTATGTTAATTGGTGGCTTTGAACCTGAACAAGCCTTTATAGTCCATTTTGTAGCTATAGCTATAGGTCATTTAAACCATGCTAACATTAAGCTAAGTTATGGTCCTTTTAAGTATATTTTCAACAATCCAGTAATGCACTTGTACCATCATGCTTATAGCTTACCAAATAATAAACCGCACGGAATCAATTTCGGAATTAGCCTAAGTATTTGGGATTATATCTTTAAAACCAATCACATTCCCGAAGACAGTGGCACTATAGAGCTTGGTTATCCAACAGACGAAAGAATGCCAAAAGGTTTTTGGGGACAGCTCACTTATGGTTTCAGAAAAAGAGATTAATAAAAAAGGCCAGTTTAATAACTGACCTTAAATTATTCTTTAGATATTAAATGCTATCTACATTTCTCCTGCTTGAATCTTTTGAGCAACAGCTTGCGCTTCATCTAATGCTCTTAGTAAGTTTCCACTCCATAACTGGTCAATTTCTTCTTCAGTGTAACCTCGTCTTACCAATTCAATAGTAACGTTAAGTGTTTCAGATGCATCATTCCATCCTTCAACACCACCACCACCATCAAAGTCGCTACTAATTCCAACATGGTCAAGACCTATTTTTTCAATTAGATAATCAATGTGATCTACAAAGTCAGCAACATTTACAGCATCTGGGATATCAGACATCCCCTCAGCTTTCTCATCTGCCATTTTCATGATGTTTCTTCTGTTTTTCATGAAGTCATCTTTTTCTTCATCACTTAACGCTCCAAACTCAGCCCACGAGGTAATCCATTTTACACCCAAAGAATCTGCAATTTTCTGCTGAACTACTTTCAATTTTTCGTTTCTTGCCTCTTGCTTATCCTTATTAACATATGTTTTAAATGCAACGGTTTGGACAACACCTCCATTTTCTTTCATCCATTGTAATTGTTCATCATCAAGATTTCTACTATGATCACATAAAGCTCTGGCAGATGAATGAGAAGCAATAATTGGTGCTTTAGAAAGCTCTATCATATCTCTTATCGATTCTTTTGACGGATGCGATACGTCGATAAGCATTCCATATTTGTTCATCTCCTTAATAACCTCTTTTCCTAATTCACTAACACCATTGTGTAGCCATACACCATCTTCCTCACCAGTATTAGAGTCACATAATTGACTATGACCATTGTGAGATAATGACATATATCTTGCTCCTAAATCATAAAATTGTTTAACTCTAGAAATATCTTTTCCTATGGGGTAACCATTTTCTATTCCTATCATTGCTACTTTTTTACCAGAGGCGTAAATATCTCGAGCTTCTTGAGAAGTAGTTGCTAATGCAATTTGGTCGGGAGCTATTTCATTACAAAGCTTGTGAATAGCATTAAACTTAGCCATAGCATTGTCATAAGCCTTTGCATAACCTTCATCAGTAAGCGTATCCTGTCCCGTGTAAACTACAAACCATGGCACATCAAGACCTCCCTTAATCATTTTTGGAAGATTCACTTGATTTTCCAATTCTTGGGTGTAGTTAATAGAATCTGTAAAATTGGCAACATTGATATCGCAATGTGTATCTAATGTCATTACCTTTTCATGAATAGCTTTAGCCTTTGCAATTAACTCGTCTTCAGTTAATGGTTTTTCTTCAGTTTGTTGTTTACAAGAAGCTCCTATTAACAATGTAAACAAAAAAAGAAGCTTATAAATAGATCTGGACTTACAAGCTTCTATAATAGTCTCTTTATTCATTATTTGGTTGGTTTAATTGTTTCATTCAACCAAATATATGAATAAAAAGATTTAATTCGTTTCTGCCTCTGAAACAATAAAAGGATATACTTCTTTAACTTGTTTAAGCTCTTCTTGGGTTAACTCTTCTATGTTCTTATTCAGTACTTTTCTTGCATAATCTACCCTTAGATCAAAATATTCTTTTTTTAGTTCATCTTGTACCTTAATAAATAAGTTATAAGTTGATTGAGGACCACTCTTTAAGGATACAACAGCTTTAGTAGGATTATCAGATGAGTTTTCTATTCTTAATCCATTACAATAATCACAACTGTTATCGCCATTGTTATCTACAAACAGTTTTACTCTATCTTTTATCTCATCTATAGAAACCAAATCATTATTAACCATAATTTCTTGTTTGCTATTTAAAGCAATTCTTAAAATGTTTCTTTAATTGATTTCTGTTGAACAATTAGTCTCTGGTTGACATAATTTGGGAAGTTTTCTGTTAAAGCCCTTATCACTAGCAATAGTTGTCGTAACAAGAAAGAAGATCAATAATAAAAATGCAATGTCTGCCATAGAACCAGCATTTACCTTTGGGGCAGTTCTTTTGTTTCTTATAATTTAAGTTTTGAAATGTTAATGTTGAATTATGAAAATCAAAAATGATACCATAAAAAAAGCCCGAACTAGTTCGAGCTTAATATCATGTGAGTCTTGATCATGATAAAATTCCTTTTGCTTTTTGATCTCTAGAGTACCAAACTAAGAATACTGCTATTACAACAACTAGTACAGGCATTAAGTAAGGTTGTTGATCAGCAAAAACCGTGGGCGCATCTGTACCGAATAGCCAATAAATTTCATTAATAGTTGCACAAATAAAAGATAGCATAAACAAAGGAACTGCCATTTTTTTCTTCATCAAAAACAATATTGCAGCAATAATACCTCCAAATACAGCAAGAGCAAAAAGTGCTGTATACCAAGCAGGAACATTGTTCATAAAATCAATCTGCTCTGGCGAAAGACCTGCTTTTGAAGCTTCTGTATCAAATGCACTGTTCAGGTAGTAATAGACACCAGAACCATTCCATAATAAAGCAATGATACCCACAATCCAAAAAGCGATTCCGGGTTTGTTTGAATTAGACATAATAAATAGTTTTAGTTAGTAAAATATTGTTTTGCAATTAATTAAGTACTAACAATTTACTCAGAAAGCATTTAAAATGCAAATATTGCATGTTTATCACTCATGAAATATGGTGAAGATAACATACCTATGTTTTCAACAATTCTTTAAAAACTTTGTTAGAATATTTTCCTATTCATTAAAAATAAACTCAAAAAAGACCGTATTTTTGCAACTTGTTAATCATGCTATTTTAATGTTAGTATCAACCTCAGAATTACAAGAACGGAAAACCGGGAAGGAGCTTTATAGCTACCAAAAAGGAGCTATTAGTAAAATTTTTAAAGCATTTGATGACGCTCCAGAAGATTATCATCTACTATATCAATTACCAACTGGAGGAGGAAAGACAGTAATCTTCTCTGAAATTGTTAGGCAATACCTAAAAAATCACTCTAAGAAGGTATTGGTCATGACGCATAGAATTGAACTTTGTAAACAAACTTCTAACATGCTGACCGAATTCAATGTTAAGAATAAAGTTATTGATAGTAAGGCGAAGTTAGATGATCAAAATGAGTATTCTTGTTTTGTAGCAATGGTAGAAACCTTGAACAATAGGTTAAATGATGATAAGCTAGACATTTCCGACGTTGGTTTGGTAATTATTGATGAAGCTCATTATAATTCATTCACTAAGCTTTTTAAGTTTTTCTATAAATCATTTATTCTTGGTGTAACAGCTACTCCTTTAAGTTCCAACATTAATTTACCAATGACTGATAATTATGATGAGTTAATTGTTGGAGAGTCTATTGAGTCGTTGATAAAGAATAAGTTTTTAGCTCGTGCAGAAACCTTTAGCTACAATGTTGGTTTAACATCATTGGTTGTTGGTGCCAATGGAGATTATACAGTTAAATCTTCAGAAGATCTCTATACTAACCACGACATGCTTGGTAAGCTTATGCATGCTTATGAGGAGACTTCTAAAGGAAAGAAAACCTTAATTTTTAATAATGGAATCAACACTTCTCTTTGTGTGTATGATACTTTTAGAAATGCAGGTTACCCAATTGCACATCTAGATAACACGCATTCGAAAAAAGATCGTGAGCTCATACTAAAATGGTTTCATGAAACTCCAGATGCAATATTAACTTCGGTAAGTATACTTACTACAGGATTTGATGAACCAAGTGTAGAATCTATTATTCTTAACAGAGCAACAAAATCCTTAACCCTTTATTATCAAATGATTGGTAGAGGTTCAAGAATTTTGGAAGACAAAGAAACTTTCAAAGTTATTGATTTAGGAAATAACTTTTATCGTTTTGGCCCATGGGGAAGTAACCTTGATTGGCAGCGAATTTTTAAATCACCAAACTATTATTTAGATGGTATTTTGAGTGATGAGGAAATTGAAGGCAACTTCCGTTATGAAATGCCTGAGGAAGTAAGAAATGAGTTTTCAAATTCCGAAGAAGTTTATCTTGATATCAGAGAGGTTTACGTGCAAAGTATTCGTAAAGGAGAATCAACAAAAACTGTACTCGAAAAATCTATCAAGCAACACGCCCATATCTGTATAGAAAACAGTGAGGATATGTTTGATGCATTGATACTTATGAAGCTCTTAAATGATGATATTGATCATCGCATAGGTCGTTATACAAAATGCATTAGTAAAAGCACATTTAACTTTGTTGAGTGGCTAAAAGATGATTATAAGAAAAAGCTTCGATCATACATTCGTTCAAATTTTGATGAAGTTTATATGAGTATACATGGGAAGATGCCTGTATAGTTTCTAAAATTTCTTTCTGGTTGGTAATTAGAGTTCTGTTAAAACTATTGAAGAGCTTTAATTTATAGTTTCATTTTTCTACCTTTAATACTTTATAACCAACCAAATATTCACATAATGAAAAAGCAACCAAACCTTTGGTTTGTGCTTGTGCTATTTCTGCTTGGTAACTCTTACCTGCAAGCACAAGATGATATCTTAGAGAAGTTAAAAGAGATCGCTATAATTGATCAAAAAGTAATGATGCCAATGCGTGATGGTATACGCTTGGCAACAGATATCTACAGACCAAAAACCAGTGAGAAAGTTCCCATTATTTTTTCAAGAACACCTTATAATTTTAATTCTTGGGGAGATGGAGAGCGTAGAACGAGAACTGCACAAAGGGCTTACGAAGCTGTTAAACGAGGTTATGCTTACGTAGTTCAAAACGAAAGAGGAAGATATTACTCTGAAGGTCAATGGGATATTTTGGGCGTACCATTGACAGATGGTTATGATGCCTTTACCTGGATGAAAGATCAATTATGGTCTAATGGCAAGATCGGTACATTTGGTTGTTCCTCAACTGCCGAATGGCAAATGGCAGTTGCAGCCCTAGATCATCCATCTCATGCAGCTATGGTACCACAAGCTTATGGTGCAGGAGTCGGTCGCGTTGGAGATATTAACGAACAAGGAAACTGGTATAGAGGAGGAGTAGAACAATTGCTGTTCTTTTCTTGGTTATATAGCGTGGAACATGATCGTTATAAACCTCGTATCCCTGCAGGAGCATCTCAACAAGACTTGATAAGAATTTCAAGATTCTATGATCTCGCACCAGAGAACCCTCCAATTGACATGAGTGAGGCTCTGAGTCATTTACCAATTCAAGATATTATAAAGAATATTGATGGAAAGCGTGAAATTTTTGATAAAATGGTAAGAAGAAAACCAAATCATCCAGATTGGTTTAAAGGTGGTTTGTACCATGATAATATGGAAATAGGTGTCCCAAGTTTTTGGTTTGCATCATGGTATGATGTTTCTACTACTCCAAATCTAGCATTATTCAATCATGTAAGAAATAATACGGAAGACCCTCAGATTAGAGATAATCAATATATGGTAATTGCTCCAACATTGCATTGTAGGTTCACAAGAGCCACTGAAAACACTATCGTTGGCGAACGTAGTGTTGGCGATGCTAGATTAAATTATGATGAGCAAATTTATAAGTGGTTTGATCTTTGGCTTAAGGGAGAAGAAAACGATTTTAAAGAAACAACACCACGTGTACAGTATTATACCATGGGAGTTAACAAATGGCAATCATCTAATACTTGGCCGCCAGAAAACTCTGAATTAGTAACATACTATCTGAATAGCGGAGGTAAAGCTAATAGCAGGTTTGGTGACGGTAAATTGACTACCCAAAATCCTAATGGAGACAACCCAGATAGTTTCACCTATGACCCAATGGCTCCAGTTCCATCATATGGTGGAAATGTATGCTGTACAGGAAATGCAGTTCAAGGTGGTGCTTTTGATCAAAGAGATATGGAGGCTAGACATGATATTCTGGTCTACACTACAGATGTTTTACAGGAAGATACAGAAGTTTCTGGATTTATTGAGTCAACATTATATGTCTCATCTGATGCCAGAGATACAGACTTCACCATAAAGTTAATTGATGTATATCCTGATGGAAAAGCATATAATTTGGATGAAACAATTCAAAGGGTCAGATATCGAGAAGGATATGATAAGGAAGTGTTTATGGTAGAGGGAGAAGTGTATAAAGTAGATCTAACACCAATGGCAACAAGCAATGTCTTTAAGAAAGGACATCGTATTCGTATTGAGATATCATCTAGTAATTTTCCTCGTTTCGCAAGAAACATGAATACTGGAGGAAGTAATTACGATGAAGCTTCAGGTGTAGTTGCTCACAATAATGTACATCATTCATCAGAGCATCCATCTCAAATTCGTTTGCCAATAGTTAAAAAATAAGTACAACATAACATTTAATAATTCATTTAAAATGAAAAAATTCATTAAAGCAGCATTCCTTTCAATATGTATGATAGGAATGTCATTTTCTTCATCGTCACAAGACATGAAGTCATCCACTTTTAGTGGATTAAAATTTAGAAATATTGGTCCTGCATTTACCTCTGGGCGTATCGCAGATATTGCTATACATCCGGAGAATGAAAATGTATGGTATGTAGCCGTTGGTTCTGGAGGAGTATGGAAAACAACTAATTCAGGAACAACATGGAAACCTATTTTTGATAATAAGCCTGTGTATTCGACAGGTTGTATTACTATCGACCCTAATAATCCGCATACCATTTGGTTGGGTACAGGAGAAAACGTTGGTGGTCGTCACGTTTCGTTTGGCGATGGAATCTATGTAAGTCATGATGATGGAAGGACATGGAAAAATATGGGATTAAAAAACTCCGAGCATTTATCAAAAATTATTGTACATCCAGAAAACTCTAATATAATTTGGGTAGCATCGCAAGGACCTCTATGGACAAAAGGAGGGGATCGCGGTGTATTCAAATCAGAAGATGGTGGTAAAACTTGGAAGCGTACCTTAGGTGATAGTGAATGGATTGGTGCTACAGATATGGTAATAGATCATAATAACCCTGATATTTTATATGCTGCGACATGGCAGAGACATCGTACTGTGGCAGGATATTTAGGAGGTGGACCTGGATCAGGATTACATAAAAGTACCGACGGTGGTAATACTTGGAAAAAATTAACCAATGGGATTCCTAAATCAAATCTAGGTAAAACAGGATTAGCAATTTCTCCTTTTAATTCAGAAGTGGTTTATGCCGCTTTGGAACTCGATAGAACTAAAGGAGCATTTTATATGACTACTAACGGGGGAGAGTCATGGACCAAGCAATCTGATGCAGTTTCTGGAGGAACAGGACCGCATTACTATCAAGAAATCATTGCTTCACCGCATCATGAAGGCACCATTTATTTTATGAATAATGCTGCTTTAGAGTCTAATGATCATGGAAAGACATTTAAAAGAATGAAGCGATCTAATCAACATAGTGACTCACATTCTTTAGTATTTAAAAAATCGGACCCTAATTACTTACTTATCGGTACCGATGGTGGATTGTATGAAAGTTTTGATCTAACAAATAGTTGGAAGTATGTAAGCAATCTACCAATTACACAGTATTTTAAGGTAGCTGTAGATGACAGTAAACCATTTTATAAGATCTATGGTGGTACACAAGATAATGGTTCGCATGGAGGACCTTCAAGAACTGTTTTTGCAGATGGTATAAAAAACTATGACTGGTGGAAAACATTAGGAGCAGATGGACACCAATCGGCTACCGAACCAGGTAATCCTAATATTACTTATGGTGAATTTCAGCAGGGGGCGCTCTGGAGAATCGATCAAACCACAAGAGAGACTGTGTTTATTCAACCGCAAGCCCGAGAAGGTGATCCTTTTGAGCGATTTAATTGGGACGCACCAATATTGGTTAGTTCACATGATCCAAAGCGTATATACTTCGCTTCACAAAGAGTTTGGCGATCTGATAATAGGGGGGATGCATGGAGACCGATTTCAGGAGATCTTACTTTAAATCAAGATCGTATGACAATACCTTATTATGGAAAGCAACAAAGCTGGGACAATGCCTGGGATGTTAATGCTATGTCAAACTATAACACCATTACATCTCTAGCAGAGTCGCCAAAACAAGACGGATTAATCTATGCCGGAACAGATGATGGTATTATTCAAGTTACCGAAGATGGTGGTGCAAATTGGAAAAAAATAAGTTTAGGAAGTATCAAAGGATTGCCAGCCATACCTTTTGTTAATGATGTTAGAGCAGATTTATTTGATGCCAATGTAGTATATGCAGCTCTAGACAATCATAAGTATGGAGACTATAAACCATACTTGATAAAGAGTACAAACAAGGGGAGAACCTGGTCGCTAATGAATGGAGACTTGCCATCAACCTTATTAACCTGGAGATTAGTTCAAGATCATGTTGATAAAAACCTAGTTTTCGCTGCTACCGAATTTGGTGTCTATTTCACAAAAAACGGAGGTAAAAACTGGATCCAATTAAAAAGCGGTATTCCAACAATCTCCATTCGAGATATTACTATTCAGCGTAGAGAAAATGATCTTGTAGCCGCTTCTTTTGGTCGAGGTTTCTTTATACTTGACGATATTACTCCATTAAGAGAATTTAATGCAAGTATGCAATCGCAAGAGGCAACGATGTTCTCTATCAAAGATGCCTACTGGTACCGCCCAAATAATAGAGTTGGAAGTCAGGGTGATAATGAGTATAGTGCTAAAAACCCACCTTTTGGGGCCATTTTTACTTATTATATGTCAGATAAGGTAAAATCGCTTAAAGATGCAAGAAAAGCAAGAGAGAAAACGAATACTAACTTTCCTGGATGGGACGCAATTGAAGCAGAGAACAGGCAACAAGGACCAGATGTTTTGTTGATCATTAAAGATGGTAATGGAAATGTAGTGAATACCGTGAAAGGAACTAACCGAAAAGGATTCAATAGAGTAAGTTGGGGATTAACACATGCTAGTAAAAGAGGCGAACGTCTTCGTACCGGTGGAGGTGGTGGATTCTTCTTTGGAGGTGGAGGAACTATGGTTACTCCAGGAGAATATACTGTGACCCTGGTAAAGCGTGTAGACGGAAAATCTACTGTCCTTCAAGGACCACAATCATTTAATGTTGTGCCAATGTATGATGGTGCTTTACCAAGAAAGTCATTTAAGGAAATGAATGACTTTAGAGAAGAGGCTGATGCATTCCAACAAGATCTTACGGCTACCAATGTTGCACTATCAAGAGGCCTAAGTCGTATTAGTGCGATGCAACGTGCATTGGATAAAGCAAGTTCTCCTAGTGATGCATTACAACAAAAGATCCATGATACCAGAATTTTGTTATTAGATATAGATAAAGAGCTTAACGGTGATGACACTAAAGGCGAGATTGGTGAACGTTCTAATCCAACAGCGAGTGATGGAGGTGCTATTAGTTGGAGAGCCTTAGGAAATACTTATGGACCAACAGACGAGCATCAAGCATTCTTGAACCGAGTTCAGAGTCAATTAGCTAAGGTAAAAGCTAAATTGATTCCGATTGTAGAAGGTACATTACCTCAGTTAGAAAGAGAGCTAGGTGCAGCTGGTGCACCTTGGATAGAAGGTCAGGGAATTATAAAAAATTAATAGCATTTTAATACTTTCAAGGGAGTTACTTAATAGCAGTAACTCCCTTCTTTTAAGATTACTTATATGAAAAACATTTACTTAGTACTACTGGCATTACTATCATTATCAACATTTGCACAAAAGAAAGTACTTGATCATGCAGATGTCGATCTATGGAATACTATTAAAAATAAAACTATTTCCAATAATGGAGATTATATTATGTATTCTTTAGAAAAAGGAGAAAAAGACAATCATCTAAAAATAAAAGATCAAAATGGAAAATTAATTTTTGACTATGAGCGTTCGGAAAATGGAAAGTTTACATCAAATTCAGGCTTTGCAATGTTTACTATAAAAGCATGGAAAGATAGTGTTACAGAGATGAAACGGCGTAAGGTAAAGAAAGATAAAATGCCTAATGATACTTTGGGTATCTATAACCTTAATACTAATGCACTCACAAAGATTCCAAATATCAAGTCTTATAAATCACCTTCAAAGTGGTCTGATGTTGTTGCTTACTATTTAACAGATATAAAAGCAAAGAGTACAAAGAAGAAAGATACCTCTGCTAAGGCTAAAAAAGCTAAGAAACCTAAAAAGGTAAGTAAAACTAATGGTTATCACCTTGTAATCAGAAATCTGAGTTCAGGTAATCAAGACACTATTAAATATGTAACCAATTTTGGCTTTGCTAAAGAAGGAAAGAGAATGGTTTATGTTACCACAGGAGATGGAGAAAACAACAAGCCTGGTGTCTATGTGAGAAACTTTGATAATAATACAACTAGCCACGTATTCGATTCTCATAAAAAGACCAAATACTTTAAAGTAAGTTTAAGTGATTCTGGTAAAAACCTTGGATTTGTAGTCGATGCAGATACTACAAAGGCATTGGTACGACCAAATCAATTATACCATTGGTCAGAAGGATCTAGTACGACTTCATTGGTGACAGATGCACAAAGGGCACCAAAAGGTTATCGCGTATCTTCTGATGGAAATGTTGGGTTTTCAAAAGATGAGACCAAACTATATTTTGGTTTGGCAACACCTCCAATTGTTAAAGACACTACTTTACTTAAAGAAGAAATTGTAAACGTAGAAGTTTGGACATATGACGAACCTAGATTATATACTGTTCAGGAGTTACAGGTTAAAAATGATACGAAGAAATCATATCAAACTGCTTATCACTTGGTATCGAAAAAGTTAGTTCAATTAGCGAATGTAGAATATCCGAATGCAAGAATTGGAGATGAAGGCAATGCATCTGTAGCATTAGTAGCAAACCCTGTTCCTTATCAATTAGAGTCTCAGTGGACTGCAAATAGACTAAATGATTTGGCCTTGGTAGATGTAAATACAGGCAAAAGAAATCAGATATTAAAAGGATTCAATTCAATGCAGTTAAGTCCAAAAGCAAAATATGTGTATGGTTATCAACGATCAGATACAACATGGGTAGTTTATGGAGTAGATTCTAGTAAGCGAATTGATCTTACTAAGGGACGCGTTTTTTATAATGAATTGAATGACTCACCAAATTATCCAGGATCATACGGAGTTGCTGGATGGACTTCCAATGATGAAAACATTCTTATTTATGACAGATATGACATTTGGGAGTTTAACCCAGACACTGGAGCTAGCAAACGTTTAACGAAAGGAAGAGAGAGTAAAACTAGCTATAGATATTTGCGTCTTGATAATGAGGCGCGAAGCATAGATAAAAAAGGAAAGTGGTTACTATATACTTTTGACGAAAACAACAAGCATTCAGGTTTTTACGAGTACAATGCTAAAACAGGAAAGGGTAAACAGTTAATATCCGGACCTTATAGTTATGGTGGATTAGTTAAAGCAAAAGACAATGATAATATTATTTACACTAGGCAATCTTTTGAAGAGTTTCCAGATGTAAGGCTATCGGATTTAGGTTTTAAAAGGGAGACTAGGTTAACCAACGCCAATCCCCAACAAAATGACTTTAATTGGGGAACATCAGAGCTAGTTAAGTGGACTTCTCTAGATGGGAAAGAGCTTTCTGGTATGTTGATCAAACCAGAAAATTTCGATCCAAATAAAAAATACCCATTAATAGTTAATTTCTACGAGAAGAGCTCAAACGGATTATTTAGACACAGAGCACCGTCTCATGGGCGTTCAACTATTAATTATAGTTTTTATACAAGCAGAGGGTATGTAATTTTTAATCCTGATGTGTATTATCGTAATGGTTATCCTGGTGAAAGTGCCTATAACTGTGTAATACCAGGAATTACTTCATTAATTGAAAAAGGATTTATAGATAAGGATAATATAGGTGTTCAAGGGCACAGTTGGGGAGGTTATCAAATAGCTTATTTGGTTACAAAGACTGATATTTTTAAAGCTGCAGAAGCCGGAGCTCCAGTACCCAATATGATTAGTGCATATGGTGGAATTCGTTGGTGGACAGGTTTAAGCCGTCAATTTCAATATGAGCATACACAAAGTAGAATTGGTGGTACACCTTGGGAATATCCTGCAAGGTATATTGAAAACTCACCAATTTTTAATTTAGATAAAGTAAATACGCCATTATTGATAATGCATAATGATGCTGACGGTCATGTGCCTTGGTATCAAGGTATTGAGCTGTTTGTAAGCTTACGTCGTTTAGGTAAACCATCTTGGTTCTTAAACTACAATGACGAACCACATTGGCCTTTAAAAATGCAAAATAGGAAAGATTTTAATATTCGTTTGGCGCAATTCTTTGATTACTATTTAAAAGATGCTCCAAAACCTGTTTGGATGGAAAGAGGAGTGCCTGCAATAGAAAAGGGGATTAATCAGGGCCTAGAATTAATGGATAAAAATTAATTTTTTATTGCATAAGTGTAACATTGTTACACTTATGCAATCATATTAGTAACTAATCAATTCATCAATCAAAATGAGAAAATCACTTTTTTTCATCATCTGTTCTATGGTGATGACCTTACATGCTCAAAATGCATTAACAAGCCAGCAATGGCAAGAAGACCTTAACTTCTTAAAAGAAACAGTTAATAATGATTATTCTTTTCTTTATAAGAAAGTAACTAAAGAAGAATTTGAAACTGCTGTTGACAAACTAAACAAAGAGATTCCTAATCTGCAAGACCACGAGATTATTGTTGGCCTTTCAAGAATAGTATCTCTTTTTAAGTATGGACATACAGATATTGGTTTTGGCACAGAACCTTTCACTTTCAGATACTTGCCTGTAAACTTTTATCACTATAGTGATGGTGTTTATGTGCAAGGAACTCATAAGGACTACAAGTCCATACTAGGAGCAAAGCTTGTCGCAATTGAAGGAACTTCAATCAAAGATGCGCTAAAGGCAATTTATCCCACAGTACCTTCAGAAAATGATCAATATTTCAAAGCTTTTGGGATTAGCTATTTAAGAATCCCTGAAGTATTGCACGCCCAAAGGGTTATAAAGACTTTGGATGATGAGATAAGCTTTACTTTTGAGAAAGACGGAAAGCAGTTTAAGCAAAGCCTTAAAATAATGCCTAAAGGTGAGCGTGTTCCTGTAAAATATAGTTTGATACAAGCTGATGAGAATTGGCTTGAAGCTAGAAACGAAGGTGATACACCATTGTATCTAAGACATTTTAATGACAAGATCTATTACTTTGAACACTTAGCTGATGAGAATACAGTTTATGTAAGACATAGTCAAATTCAGCATGATCCTAATGAAAATACAGAAACTTTTTATAAAAGAGTTTTCAAGTTTATTAGGGATAATAATGTTGAAAAGCTGGTAATAGATGTAAGGTTAAACGGAGGAGGTAATAACTACTTCAACAAACCAGTAATTAGAGAGATTATTAGATCAGATCAAATTAATCAAGTTGGGAACCTATTTGTAATTATAGGTAGAAGAACTTTTTCTGCTTGTCAGAATTTAGTTAATGAGATGAGTAATTATACCAACGCAGTTTTTGTTGGTGAACCAACGGCAGAAAACATAAACTTCTACGGAGACAATAGAACTATTAATTTACCGAATAGTAAGATTCCTGTGTACTTGTCATTTGCATGGTGGCAAGACAAGCCACAATGGGAAGACAAGCAATGGATGCCACCTCATATTCCGGTGGATATGAGTTTTGAAGATTATAAAACTAATAAGGATCCCGTTTTGGAGGCAGCTTTAAACTACTCAGAAGAAAATTATGTGTTAGATCCAATGACCTATTTTACCGATCTTTTCATGAAAGGGGAAATTGATAAATTAAAAAGTGAAGCTGTTAGAATGGTAAATCATGAAAATTATCGATTTTTTGATTTTGAAGGTCAGTTCAACAGGGCAGGATATAATCTTTTAGGTAGTGGTCAGGTTAAGGAAGCAATTTTTGTTTTTCAAATGATAACCGATTTATTTCCTAATTCAGCAAATGCCTGGGACAGTTTAGCAGAAGGCTTTTTGATGGCTGGAGATAAAGTAAAAGCAAAAGAACTATATAAAAAGGCAATAGGCTTAGATAAAGATGGTTCTGTGACCAAGAATGCTGAAGAAAAGCTTAAGGAACTCAATTAAATTGTTTAACATTAATTGTCAAATATAAAGGTGATCTAGATAGGTCACTTTTTTTTTGTATCAAAGGTTACAGAAGTAACTAATGAAACATGATTTATGTCATTCTTCTAACCTATTTTGGGTACTAATTTTGCATTTCAATTTTAATGTAAAATACTTACTATGGAGTTAATGCAAGAAGTTAAACAGAGAGTATACAAGTTTGGTGTTAATATCACTGACGGGAACAGTACAATGCGAAATTTATTGGGAGGTAAAGGAGCTAATCTGGCAGAGATGAGCTCGATTGGTGTTCCTGTTCCACCTGGATTTACAATTACAACCGAAGTTTGCACAGAGTATAATAAACTCGGGAAGGACAATGTTATTGAACTTATTCATGATGAAGTTGTAGACGCTATCAAAAAAATAGAAGACCAAATGAACACTAAGTTTGGTGATAATGAAAATCCGTTATTAATTTCGGTACGTTCTGGGGCACGAGTATCAATGCCAGGAATGATGGATACTGTATTAAACTTAGGATTAAACGACAGCGCTGTTTTGGGTTTAGCAGAGAAGACTAATAATGAGCGTTTCGCTTGGGATTCTTATCGTCGTTTTATACAAATGTATGGTGGGGTTGTATTGGGAATGAAACCTGAATCTAAAGATGATATTGATCCCTTTGAAGAGATTATGGAGAATCTTAAAGAAAAGAGAGGTATTGAATTAGATACAGAATTTACAGTTCAGGACCTTAAAGATTTAGTTTATGATTTTAAAGATATCATCAGAAAACAAAAAGATATAGAATTCCCAATGAATCCATGGGATCAGCTTTGGGGTGCAGTTATAGCTGTATTTAATAGTTGGAATGGAGATAGAGCTGTTTATTATAGAAATATGCACGGTTACCCAGCTGAATGGGGAACAGCAGTAAACGTTCAAGCTATGGTATTTGGTAATATGGGAGAAAATTCGGCAACAGGCGTATGTTTTACTCGTGATGCAGCAACTGGAGAGAATGTTTTTAATGGTGAATATTTAATAGACGCTCAAGGTGAAGATGTTGTGGCTGGTGTTAGAACTCCTCAGCAAATTACTAAACTTGGTTCTGAGCGTTGGGCAGAATTAGCAAAAATTGAAGAGAAAGAAAGAAAAGCATCTTATGCTTCACTTGAAGAGTTAATGCCTAAACAGTTTGAAGAGCTAAACAAGTATCAAGATCAATTAGAGAAACACTATAGAAATATGCAGGATATGGAGTTTACTATCCAAGATGGTAAACTTTGGATTTTGCAAACACGTGATGGTAAGCGTACAGGAGCTGCTATGGTAAAAATAGCTATGGACCTTTATAAAGAAGGTCAGATTAGTGATCAAGAAGGATTACTATTGATAGAGCCTAACAAACTAGATGAACTATTACACCCAATATTTGATCCTAAGGCTTTAAAAAGAGCACATTCAATAGCACAAGGACTTCCGGCATCACCAGGTGCTTCAACAGGTCAAATAGTATTCTTCGCAGATGAGGCTAATAAGTATAAAAATGCCATTCTTGTAAGAATGGAGACTTCTCCTGAAGATCTTGAAGGAATGAACATAGCAAAGGGTATTCTTACTGCTAGAGGAGGTATGACATCACACGCAGCTGTAGTTGCACGTGGTATGGGTAAATGTTGTATTTCTGGTGCAGGTGCTATTCAAATTGACTATAAGGAACGCAAAATGATCATTGGAGATAAAGAATTCCATGAAGGAGATTGGATTTCTTTAAATGGTTCAACAGGAAATATCTACGAAGGTAAAATAGGAACTATAAAGCCTGAACTTAGTGGTGAATTTGCAGAGTTAATGGATCTTTCTGATAAGTATTCAAAAATGGAAGTGCGAACCAATGCTGACACACCAAAAGATGCACAAATAGCAAGAAGTTTTGGTGCAACTGGTATTGGATTAACTAGAACGGAGCATATGTTCTTTGAACTAGACAGAATTAGAGCAATGCGTGAAATGATCTTAGCAGATACTGTAAAAGGTAGAAAGCAAGCTTTAGAAGAGCTGTTACCAATGCAAAGAAGTGACTTTGAAGGAATCTTTAAAGCTATGCATGGACTTCCTGTAACAGTGCGTTTACTTGACCCACCACTTCATGAGTTTGTTCCTCATCAATTGGCAACACAAAAAGAACTTGCAGAAGATATGCACATATCTTTACAAGCAGTTAAAAATAAAGTTGCAGAGCTTGAAGAGTTCAACCCTATGCTTGGTCATAGAGGATGTCGTTTGAGTAACACCTATCCAGAAATTACTGAAATGCAAACTCGAGCTATTATTGAAGCTGCATTAAATTTAAAGGAACTTGGTGTAGAGGCTAAACCAGAAATTATGGTGCCTCTAGTGGGAACTATCAAAGAATTTACTGAGCAAGAAGCTATCATTAGAGAAACTGCTGAGAAAATATTCAAAGAATATGATGATAGAATAGATTATCAAGTTGGTACGATGATGGAGATTCCAAGAGCAACTTTATTAGCAGATCAAATAGCTAATTATGCAGATTTCTTCTCATTTGGTACTAATGACCTTACGCAATTAACATATGGCTATTCTCGAGATGATTCAAGTAAGTTCTTCCCAACATACATAGAAAAGGGTATACTTAAGAATGATCCTTTTGAAGTTCTTGATAGAGAAGGAGTTGGTCAGTTGATTGAACTAGGCACAAAACGAGGAAAACTTACCAATCCAAAATTAAAAGTTGGTATTTGTGGTGAGCATGGTGGAGAACCAAGTTCGGTAGAGTTCTTTAATGAAGTAGGTATGAACTATGTGAGTTGTTCTCCTTATAGAGTTCCAATTGCACGCATATCTGCTGCTCAGGCATCAATTAGAGCGTCTAAGAGTTTGAATTAGACTATATATAATTAAACTTTTATTACTGAATTGCATATCTTTTAGTTAAGGTATGCAATTCTCTTTTTATATTTGATCATGACCAATCTAAAAAATCAAAATATTCTTGTTACTGGAGCTTCTAAAGGTATTGGGAAAGCAATTGCTTCACATCTAATTGAAAATGGAGCTAATGTAGCGTTGCATTATAATACAGATAAGTTTGGAGCAAAAAGTGTAATCAATGATCAATTACAATCAGGATCTAAGCTTTTTCAAGCTAACCTTGAAGAATCTCAGCAAGTGGCATCATTGTTTGAAAATGTTATTAAAGAGTATAAGACCATAGATACGATTGTACTAAACGCTGGAATTTATAAAGAACATCCTCTTGAGCAATCACTAGATGATTGGTTTAATACATGGAAGATCACAATGAAGATCAATTTAGATTCAATAGGGATTTTGACAAAACTAGCTATAAACCATTTTAGGAATGATGGTGGAGGACGATTGATTTATATTGGAAGTAGAGCAGCATTTAGAGGGGAAACTGAAGAATACTTAGCCTATGCAGCTTCAAAAGGAGGAGTTACTTCATTAGCTAGAAGTGTCGCTAGATCATTTGGGAAAGATAATATTAAAGCATTTGTAATTGCTCCAGGGTTTACTAAAACACAAATGGCTGATTCGTTTATTGAAAAATATGGTGAAGAAAGAGTTTTAAATGAATTATCATTAAATGAACTTACAGAACCGTCACATATAGCTCCACTTGTAGGCTTGATGTGTTCTGGACAAATGGATCATGCTACAGGTAGTACTATAGATATTAACGCAGGGAGTCATATCAGATAATCAGTATGAAAAAGCATTTTATTTTAATTCTCTTTGGTTTTATTTCTTTTGCAAATGCACAAGATTTTGCAAATTTAGATAGATTTAGAAGTGATAATATCGGACTTATGAAGAAAGAAATCAATGATCCATTAGTTGTTTTTATGGGGAACTCCATAACTGAAGGGTGGCTCAATAAAAAGCTAAACTTTTTTGATAACCCATCTTTTGTGAATAGAGGTATTAGCGGACAAACCACCTCTCAAATGTTATTACGCTTTCGTCAAGATGTTATTGATTTAAAGCCAAAAGCTGTAGTCATTTTAGCGGGCATCAATGACATTGCTCAAAATCAAGGACCAATTGCTGTTAAGGATATTTTTGGAAATTTAAAATCGATGTGTGAATTAGCAAAGACCAATAGCATTAATGTCGTTTTATGTTCGGTTTTACCTGCAAAAGAGTTTCCATGGCGCATGGAAATTAATCCTATAGAAAAAGTAGCTGAACTAAATTCTTTGCTTAAAGATTATGCTAATCAAAATAATATTATTTACGTAGACTACTACGAAAAACTTGTGACAAAAGAGTTCGGATTACCAAGTGACCTAACTTCTGATGAAGTGCATCTAACTATTAAAGGGTACCAAACGCTAGAACCAATAGTTATGAAAGGTATTAATAAAGCTTTAAATAATTAGATCTAATAAATCATATTAATTAGTTATTAATCAAATGATTATATATTGATTCAGATATTCTTGCTAATTGATCTGTACCTTTATCCCAATCTTTCAAATTCTTAGATAAAAAGACCAACACATAAGTATCGCCATTTGGTAAATACACTATAGCTGCATCGTGGTGAACACCAGTAATTGATCCCGTTTTATGCGCAACTTCAATTCCATCTGGTAAGTATTTTGGGATCATATCATTCCACTTTTGATCTTTAAGTATATCAAGCATTTCTTTTGTGTTAATAGCATTACCAGCTTTACCTTCAACAATGGCTTTCATGATCATCATTAAATCTCTTGCCGTAGTGGAATTACTTAATCCTAAATCATAAGCCTTTTGATCTTCAACACCTCTTAAAACCTCTATTTTAGCAGCTCCAAGGTCACGCATAGTTTGTGTTACTTTCTTAGCATCTACTATTTCAATCAATACATTAGTAGCTAGATTGCTACTAGTGGTTATCATAGGAACCATAATCTCATGAAGTGTAACTTTTTGATCAATTTTGTTGTATACGTCATCATCACTATCATCTCCAATATCCATAGAGTATAAGCTTCCATCAACAATACTCTTAAATTCATTTCTAAGCACAATAGTGTCACTCAAATTAAATTTACCTTCAGCTTGTTGCTTGTATAACTCAATCATTACAGGAACTTTCATAGTGCTTGCTGCATGAAACTCCTCATCAATGTTGATAAATAGCGTATCTACTGGATTACTAAGATTCATGTAAGCAACTGCAATATCACCTTCTATGTCTTCTATTTGAGTTTTTACAATTGATTCAAGATTTGGAGCTTCTTGCTTACAAGATGTAATAGCAATTAGCAGAATGATAAGAATTTTTGATTTCATATTATAATAAATTAGGCTAGGATACTTTCGTGACCAGAATCTTTAACAAATAAACACGAACTATTAGTATGTTTGGTCATGCCATGAATAAATTCCTCTTTAAGGTCTTCATTTAATCCAAAAATATTAAGATCAGCTGCTGGTGCTTCCTGCACAATCGTCATAAAGTTTCCAACATAAACCTTTGTTTGAGTTTTAGGTAATCGTGCAAGATGTATTAGTTTATTCAAGAACTTTTCAGCATTTTCCTTCTCACTATTGTCTTTAATTACAGTTATAAAGCGAATTTGAGCATTCCAATTTAGTTTTAATTTATAGGCGATCAATGCTGAAAGATCAATGTTTCCAATATCCCAACCCAAACTCCAATTATTAGTTCTATCACTTACCCAAACATTTATGATATTTCTTTGTCCAAGTGCTGCTGTTGGATGCGCTAAGAAGAGCAGAACTCCAATTTCTAAACGAATGGATTCATGAATCACTGGTCTAATTTCATTTTCAAAATCGTCATGCTGTTGTAAGTTTAAAAAGACGATATTAGGTCTAAAAAATGCTCCTCTCAATGCTTGGTTACCATAGTTGACTCCTTTGGCAAATTCGCTTGTATTTATAACGGTACTAGATGAGAAAACACCTTGTTCTCTAAATGATTTTGATAGATTCTCGAGCTCATCTAATAAAGCATTATTCTTACCATCAGGTTCTATTCCTAATAGCTTTAATGAACCTTTTGGGTAAGCAATATTAGTTAGAAACTGGAAGTTGCCCTTTATTCCATTAAGGTCTCTAATAGGAATCATTAAATTAGGTTTCCATGCTCTCTGCTGCATAGATTTCATTCCCCAAGTATGTTTTGCTGCCCATTCAGCAAATGATACAAATAATCCAGAGCGTACATCTTCAAACGGTGTTTCAAGGTTCTGTCGTGACAAGAACCAATACACCACAAAAACAATCATAATGGTTACTAAACTTATGGTTGGATTAATGATGAACATTGCTAACACGGAAGAAATCAATCCAAGTCTAGGCACCCATTTATTAACTTTGAATAACGGCCTGTAACTAATTAAACCCAAACGCTGTTCTATGATAACCACAATGTTTATCATAGCATAAGTAACTAAGAAGAATAATGTTACCAATGGTGCAATGGCATTAATGTTTCTTAAAAGCATAGTAGCAAATATCAAAACTCCGGTGACAAGCATCGCATTTCTAGGTTGCCCATTGGCACTTTGTCCCGCAAGAAACTTAGAGTAAGGAAGTACTTGATGTTCTCCCATAGCAAATAATATTCTTGATGATCCAACAATAGATGCCAGAGCAGAGGAGAAAGTCGCTCCTAAAATACCCGCTATTATCAACGGTCCAAAATATGCCTTATCAATGATGATATTATAGTTTGTCAAAAGCTCTTCTTGGGTTGCTGTTCTTGCCAACCAAAAAGCAAGAACCATATAGATTACAAAACTCACACCAATTGCCCATAGCGTTCCTTGTGGTATACTTCTTTTAGGGTCCTTTAATTCTCCAGACATATTCGCTCCTGCCATAATTCCTGTGGCTGCAGGAAAGAAAACTGCAAAGACTATCCAAAAGTTGCTTCCTGAGAAGTTGTTTTCGGGAGAGCCTTTAAATTCTCCCCAACTTATTGCTTCTGTAACTGGAATCTGCATTGAGCCATTGTAAGCAGCCATTACAATAGAAACTAGTGATAAAACAATAATTACCATAATCACAAACTGCGTCTTTATCGCAAGGTTTGCGCTTATATATGCAATTGATATTAGCACTAAAAACACAACTAGATCTACCAAAAATGGATCATGAGCAGGAAAAATACCCAACCATCCTTCACGAAAACCAAATATATACATGGTCACAGCCAAACCTTGCGATATATATCTAGGTATACCCAAGCTACCTCCAACTTCTAGACCTAATGATTGTGAAATAATAGCATAAGCTCCACCAGCACCAATACGAATATTAGTGGTAATTGCAGACATTGAAAGCGCTGTACATAATGTAATACCAAAGGAAATAATTATGATTAACCAAGTACCTAGAAGCCCTGCATTACCAACAACCCAACCCATACGCAAGTACATGATAACACCAAGAATGGTAAGCAGTGTAGGTGTGAATACACCTCCAAAGGTTCCAAATTTCTTGATATGGTTAGCTGTTTTACTCATTAAGAAATGAATAAATCTAAAGTACAATATTTGATGATATTTTCATTCTTTAAAATGATATTCTTGACTAGAAATATCACGAAATTTAAAGTTAACTATCATTTGTTTTCTACATCTGCAAATAACTCTTATTTTTAGATGATAATATTTACAACCAACCAATACAGTATTATGAAATTACCTATCCGATTTTTGCAATGTCTATTCGTCCTATTTTGTTTATCAGATTTAACAATCGCTCAAGATTTCAAGTCTTTTGAGTATAGACCTGTTGGCCCTGGACGAGGAGGAAGGGTCACAACAGTTACTGGAACTGCAATGGAACCAGGAACATTCTATTTAGGAGCTTCTGGAGGTGGTGTTTGGAAAACTTTAGATTATGGAACTTCCTGGGAAAATGTTTCCGATGGTTATTTTGCTACACCATCAATAGGAGCTATTGAAGTTGCAACTAACGACCCAAATATTGTTTATGTTGGAACCGGTTCCGACGGACTTAGAAGTAATGTTATTAGCGGAAAAGGGATGTATAAATCTATTGATGCTGGAAAGACTTGGGAACACATTGGTTTGCGTAATACAGGTCAAATTGGTGCTGTAGAGATCGATCCAACCAATCACAACGTAGTTTGGGTTGCTGCAATAGGGAACGCTTTTCGCTCAAATGAAGAACGAGGTATATATAAAACTGTTGATGGAGGATTAACCTGGGATAAGGTATTCTATATTTCAGATACTGTTGGCTTTGCTGATTTAGAGTTACTCCCTGGTAACCCAAATATAGTTTACGCTGCAGTATGGAAAGCTGAACGTAAACCCTGGACGATTATTTCTGGAGGAAACAAAGATGAAGGTGGCATATACAAATCTATTGATGGAGGAAAAAGCTGGAAGAAACTAGAAAATGGATTGCCAAAAGGGTTAGTTGGAAAGATTGATTTAGCAGTTTCGCCTTCAAACTCAAGTATAGTTTATGCGGTTATTGAAGCTCCTGGAAAAGAAGGAGGGCTTTACAAGTCTGTTAATCAAGGAAAATCATTTAAACAAGTTTCAAGCGATATCAGATTGGTTAATAGACCTTTTTATTATACCAATATTGAACTGGATCCAACAAACCCAGATATTATTTACTCCAATGCAAATCCGTTGATAAAATCTATAGATGGAGGAAAAACATGGAAACGCATGAGTGTTCCTCATGGAGATAATCACGATATATGGATCAACCCTGATAATCCAGATTTATTCATTCAAGCTAATGATGGTGGTGCAAATGTTACTCATAATGGAGGAAAAACGTGGTCAACTCAGTTTAATCAACCAACGTCCGAATTATATCAAGTAGAGGTTGATGATCAATATCCTTATTGGTTATATGCTGGACAACAGGATAACTACACAACCATTGCGGTACCTAGTTTTGCTCCATACGCTATACAAAACTCGGGGGTCGGTTGGATTATTAATACAGGAGGTTGTGAAACGGGGCCTGCGGTACCAAAACCAGGAAATCATAATATTGTATACGCTAATTGTAAAGGAAGATTTGGAGTTTATAACAAGATTACTGGAGTTGAAAAAGGATACTATGTTGGAGCTTCTAATATTTATGGTCATAATCCTAAAGATCTCAAATATCGTTTTCAGCGTGTTGCGCCTATCCATGTTTCACCTCATAATCCTAATGTGATTTATCATGGATCGCAGTATTTGCATAAGACTATAACTGAAGGTTTGATTTGGGAAACTATTTCTCCAGATTTAACTGCTTTTGAAGATGATAAACAAGTTATTTCGGGAAGCCCAATAACACGTGATATTACAGGAGAAGAGTATTATAGTACACTTTATTCAATTAGAGAATCTAAGTTAAAAGAAGGATTAATCTGGACAGGATCAAATGACGGTGTAATCTCTGTTACACAAGATGGAGGAAAAACTTGGGTTAATGTGACTCCTAGAAAAATGCAAAAAGGAGGAAGGATAGAATCTGTTGAACCTTCTCACTTCAATCCAGCAAAGGCATATGTAGCTGTCGATAGGCATTTATTAGGAGATGACACACCTTACATATACAAAACTGATGATTACGGTAAGAGTTGGGACCTTATAACTACTAATGATAATGGTATTCCTTCAGATTTCTTTACAAGAGTTTTACGTGAAGATCCTGTGCGAGAAGGATTGCTGTATGCTGGTACAGAGTATGGATTATTTATTTCTTTTGATGATGGAAAATCTTGGAAGAAGTTTCAACAAAATCTTCCGGTAGTTCCTATTACTGATATCAAAATTCATAGAGGAGATATCGTTTTGAGTACCATGGGTAGAGGTTTCTGGATATTAGATAATATTACAGCGCTACGTCAAAAAGAGATTAATTCTTTAGCAGATACTCCTGTTTTATTTAAACCTGACAATACTATTCGTTATCGATATCCTAAAGTAAGTAATGGTAGTACAACATTCCCTAAATATGACAGAGCGAGTGTAATATTTGATTATTATTCACCAAAAGAGTTTAAAGGGAAAGTAACATTAGAGATTTTTGATGCAAACAATAAACCTGTGATTGCAATTTCAAGTGATACAACGAAGCAAAACACTCCAGAAAAGGAAATTTATAACATGCAGTTAAGTGAAATAACTGTATTATCTGATAAGAGTTTAAAGGCAAAATCTGGATTAAATAGATTTAACTGGAACATGAGAGGCAAAGGACCATGGCATGCAACTAAAAGCAGACGCTTTAAAAATGGTCCTATGGTTGCACCTGGTACTTACATCGCAAAATTAAAAGTTGGAGATAATGTTGTTTCAGAACAAACTTTTGAAATTGTTATGGATCCTAGAGTTCAAGATAGTGGTGTTTCTGAATCTGATATTAAGGAACAAATTGTATTGCAAGAACAAATTCAGGATTTACTATCTGAAACAAGAATTCTTCAGCATAAGCTGGAAAAAGAAGCTAAGTCTTTGAAAGGTAAAAAGGCGACTGCTAAAAAAGACAGACTTGAAAAAGTTAATGCCGTTTTAAAGAAAATTAAAAATGCCAAAGGCGCCTATCCACAACAGGTATATGCTTCTCAGGTTTCGTATTTATTAGGTATGATTAGTAGAGCAGACCAATTGCCTGGGCAAGAGGCAGAGAATAGATTTAAAGAATTAACAGAGCAGTTTAAAAAACTTAAAGAAGAAGCAGAGGAGTAGTATGAGTAAATCTCCAAAACCAATTCTGATAATACTATCCTTTTTGGCTATATATGTTATTTGGGGATCTACTTATTTGTGCAATAAAATAGCTGTTACTCAAATTGCTCCATTGTATTTAGCCTCCATAAGGTTTGTATTGGCAGGAATGCTAATTTTTATCATTGCTAAAGTAATGGGGCACAGCCTTAAGATAAATAAGAGGCAACTTGTTAATTCAACAATTGCGGGTTTTTTATTCTTAGTTTATGGTAATGGAGTATTTGTTTGGTGCTTACGGTATGTAGATAGTAATTTCGCTGCTTTAGAAGCTTCAATTCAGCCACTTGTTGTATTAGTGTTGATGTGGGCTTTATATGGAAATAAAATTTCTTCCAAAGCAATTATAGGAGTCATTCTAGGTGTAATTGGAATGTATTTACTAGTTGGCCAAGAAGAGTTGCTAACTAGTAAAGAAAGTCTTTGGAGTATTATTGTAATGTTTACCTGTATTGTAAGTTGGGCTTATGGAAGCATTTTTGTATCGAGAGTTGAATTGCCAAAAAATTATTTTATCTCTACAGCCTATCAAATGGTAATAGGAGGAGCTATGCTTTTAATTTTCTCACAACTTTTAGGAGAGTCTTGGTTAGCTCCTAAAGAATGGGAAACAGATACCATGTGGGCTATGGTATTACTAATTACTTTTGGCGGCGTGATTGCCTTTACCGCATTTAATTACTTATTGCAACATGTTCCTGCTGAAAAAGTGGCAACGGCAGCTTATGTTAACCCAATAATTGCGATGATCTTGGGTTGGTATATTTTGAATGAAAGAATTTCTGGGCAATCAATTATTGCAGCAATAATTCTTTTAACAGCAGTTTACTTTATTAACTCAAAGAAGCCTATTAGAATTAGGTTTAAAGGAAGATAATATGTTATATCCAGAAAAGGTATATCTCAATGGAGAAATAATAAAAGTTGAAGAAGCCAAAATATCAGTTTTTGATCGGGGTTTCATTTTTGGAGATGGAATTTATGAAGTAATGGTTCAAATTAATGGACGTTTCTTCTATGGAGATGCACATTTGAAAAGACTGAAATATTGTTTAAAAAGAATAGATATTGAATATGATGTATCTCAGTTAAATGTTGAAATACCTAAATTACTCGAAGCATCAAAATTAACATCTCAAGATTGTCTGCTTTATATTCAGATAACTAGAGGAGTGGCTCCTCGACAACATTCATTTCCAAAGGGAATTCAACCTACAGTTTTTATGTATGTAATTCCAAAGGTATTACCAGAAATAAATGAATGTAATATTGAAGTTGTAACACAACAAGATTATAGATGGACCAAATGCGATATTAAAATGACCTCGTTACTTGGGAACATTCTTGCAAATGAACATGCAATCAACAATAATTGTTATGAAACATTATTTATTAGGGATGGTAAAATTACCGAAGCTTCACACTGTAACGTGTTTTTTATAAAAAACAACAAAATTTATACACATCCAGCAAACCAATTTATTTTAAATGGTATAACTAGACAAATAGTGTTGGAATTATGCGAAAAGCTAAATATTGAGGTTATTGAGGAAGGAATATCAATTAGCGATATAAAATCTTATGATGAAGCATTTCTTACTGGCACGAGTACGCAAATTGCTTCAATAAAGAAAATAGATGATTACTATTTGTATAGAGATGATGAAATAGGACCCATCACAAGAAAACTACAAGAAGCCTATAAAGAACTAAAGCTCTAAAATTAACCGCTGACCAACTTTTAAAACTGAATTGCTTCTAATGTTATTAGCAACGCATATAGAGCGAATGGAAGTTCCGTTTCGTCTTGCTATATGTGAAAGTGTGTCTCCACGCTTTACAACATAAACTTCTGTCTTTTTAATTAAGCTAGCTGCAGCTTCCTCTTTAGTAGTAAGAAGCTCTAACTTTGTCATACGCTTTGAGCTATGTAAATATGGTCTTGTCCATTTTCTAGTAACCCAAATTTCTAGAGCACGTATTTTTCTTTCCTCGCTAAAGTCTAATAAATATTCTGGGTTGATAGCAACACCTTTATAACTTGTAATAAAATGTAAGTGACTACCTCTGGCATTTCCTGTAGCTCCACCTTTTCCTAAAACTTGTCCTGCTCTAACAGTGTCATTTGGTTTAACACTTATTTTCGATAAATGTGCATAAGCTGTTTCTAAACCATTAAAATGTCTAACAACCACCAGTCTTCCATGACCACCATTCCAGCGTGCCATTCTTACAACTCCATCAAGAACAGAAACTACGTCATCACCAGTTATTAGATCAATATCAATACCTTCATGTGCTCTTCGCCAACGCCAACCATATCTTGAAGTTACTACAGTTTTTATAAGTACAGGGTTTCTGTAAATGCTATCTTCAAAAGTAATCTTGAATGGATATTCAATGTTTTCATCTTTGTATGGGTTGAAAACACTTGTACTCCAATTTTCTAACATTATATCACCAATTGATGAAGCATCAAAAGTATCATTAACCTTTATGTCATCAACTTTATTAATTGAAGCACTAGAACCTATAGCTAATGTATCAATTTGTGCATAAATTGATTGAAAAGAAAACAATAATATTAAACTACCTGTAATAGCTAGTTTCATTAATTTAAAATTCTTGAGAAGGTTTTCTTAAGAGTTCAAGTTGATTGTTAGGGACGACAAATTTAGAAAAATAAATCACTTTTCATGTTAAGAAAATTCTAAGGCATCTCATGTGCTCACTGAAATCACAAGTTTAAACTCCTAATTACGACCCTCAAACTAATTGCTAACCATCTGTTAACCAATTAATATGTATCTTTTATGTCACTAAACTAAACCAACCACAATATGTCTTTTTTAAGTTTAACTACTTCATTGTTTATACAAAATGATCCAATGGCAGGTCTCGGAAATAGATTTGCAATTATTATTATAGGAATTATTATTGCACTCTTTTCAAGATTTATCCTTATTAAGTTCATGAATAGATGGATGATGAGTAAATCAAAAAAAACTAAAACAAAAATCATTATTTCAGAAGAGGATGAGCTAAAAGTAACTAAAAACCTCAAGTTTAAAATGTTGGATTTAGATTCAGATTTCTCTGCTGCTACAGAAAGTAGACAAACTATGGTCACTCGAGCTAAAAAGTCTATGCTTAATCAATTTAAAATAGATTTGCTAGTAGTTTTAGTTTATGTTTTGATAGGATTATATTTAGAGTTTATTGCCCTTGAATCGTCCTATATTTATTTTCTTTACATAGTTCTATTCTTAATTTGGACAGTGATGCGATATATTGGTTATCGACATCAATTTACTGCTTATCAAAAAGGTGTTTTTAGAGTAATTGCACCTCTATGGAAATTTGTTTTTGCTGTATTTCAAGCAAGGTGGTATATGTTATTAGCATTAGTTGTTTTGGTGATAACCTTGTTTAATTCATCCATACTCTTATCCATTGGTGTTTATGACGAAGGTTTTGTAATGCTTTTTGGAGCAATCTTTCACGTATTCATGATTCTAAGAGTACGTAAAAAGGCTAGACAAAGAGATAACCTTAAGCTATTAATACTTCGCGTTTTTCTAATTAATAAAACCTCGTTGTTTACTTTCTCTAAATTGGCAAAATTCTGGAAGCATTTTGGTTCTTACTTTACGGTTTCAGACCCCTCATTTTACAGAACTTACTGGAAAGGCAAATTCAGAAATAAGTTTCCTGTTTTTATTATCATGTTGTTTCTAGTGTATACGCAAATAGAAAATAGTTCGGAAACATCTCCATTTGCTCCTTTTGTAGCCTTACTAATTTTTGGTGCGATCATTTTTGTAATATACAGCATCGGTCGAATGAAACTGAATTTTATTAGTAATGAAGCTGCACTAAATAAAGATCTTAAACAATTAGACAAATGGCCAGTAAAGCTGGATAATACTTTCAAGGAAAAACCAATGTCGTGTTACGATAATACTTGGATGATGACTGTTAACAAACTGGTGAACACTGTTGACGTGGTGTTAATGGATCTAAGAGGATTCTCCGAAAAGAATAAAGGATGTGAGTTTGAGGTCAACTTACTTTTAAACACCATAAAATTGGAAAAAATATTATTTATAGGATATCCTGATGCCATTCCTTTAATAAAGAGTGTTATTGAGAAAAAGTTCCAAACCTTAGATCAAGATTCGCCTAATATTGGAGTTTCATTATCTGTAGCTACTTTATTTACCGTTAATAAAGAAAACACAAAAGAAACCCAACACATTATGGATGTGTTGATTTACAAGGCATTACATTAATTGTGCTACAGCTGTTGAGTTTGGTAAAAGATTGATGTATTTTTACCATTATTTGCTGTGAAAATGAAAAATAAATTATGTAGCCTATTCTTCTCATTAATCGGCTTATATCTACATGCTCAAGTTCAAGTAGATATAAGAGGAACAATTCTAGACGACAAGGCAGCGCCAATCGAAGGTGTTTCAGTTTATCTAGAACAAACAAATTTAGGAGCTATAAGTGATGAATCTGGAAATTATGTTATTACAGGAGTTATTCCAGGATCTTATAATCTAACGGCTCAATCTCTTGGATTTACTACAAAAACCAAATATAACATCATCATTAAATCTAAAGGAAATCCTTCTTTTAATTTTGTTTTAGAGGAATCTAATCTAGAACTTGAAACTGTTATAATCAATAACCAAAACACAATAAAAAGGTCTGTAGAAACTCCTTTGTCCACACAATCTTTGTCCGCTGTTGAAATAGCAACATATCCTGGAGGGAACAACGATGTTGTGCAAGTAGCACAATCACTTCCTGGAGTTTCTCCTTCTATAGGCGGATTTAGAAACGATCTAATTATAAGAGGGGGAGCCCCGAATGAAACGGTATATTATTTAGACGGAATGGAAGTTCCTAATATTAACCATTTTGCTACACAAGGCAGTGCGGGAGGACCGGTTGGATTATTAAATATATCATTTATAAATGATGTAACGTTATCAACATCTGCTTTTGGAGCAGAATACGATAATCCTTTATCTGGAGTGCTTCAATTCAGTCAACGAGATGGTAATAGATATGAGTCTAATACAAATATTAGAGTTAGTGCCACTGATGCAGCTGTTACTTTTGAAGGACCTTTATTTAAAGGAATTTCTGAAGAGAGTAAGACCAGCGTGATTTTTTCCGTAAGAAGAAGCTATTTACAAGCATTATTTAAACTTATAGGTTTGCCAATTAGACCAGATTATTGGGATTATCAATATAAATTGTCACATAAAATAGATGAATATAATAATCTGTATATCATTGGTTTAGGATCTATTGATGATTTTACCGTAGAGCGACCAGAAGAGTACGATGAAACAGCAGAGGCAGTCTTAGAACAGGCTCCATACATAGAGCAAAGAACAAATTCGATTGGACTTACTTGGAAACGAAGATTTAAGAATGGATCTGGTTTTATGCAAAATACATTTAGTACTAATAGATTAAAAAATATCTATACAACTTATCAAATTCCAGAAACTAGAACTGGCATTATATTTAGAAATGACGCTGTAGAGTCAGAAATTAAGTTGAGACATAAAACCACTAAGTTTATTGGCAACTGGAAATTATCTGGTGGGTTTAATATCCAGCATTCAGACTACTCTAATAACACCGAAAATAATATTGACAATGTTTTCTATTCAAGTGCTATTAATTTTCAGAAATTCGGTGTTTTTGCTAGTGCTTCAAGAAGTTACCTCAATGACAAATTTAGCCTTTCTCTTGGCTTTAGATTGGATGACGATAATTTCACAACTGAGAGTAACCTTTTAAAGACATTTTCCCCAAGGCTTTCACTATCATATGAAATTACTAATGATTGGTTTGTAAGCGCTTCTGTAGGGAGATACTATAAGTTGCCACCGTATACCATTTTAGGATTTAGAGATAACTCAGATATACTAGTAAATAAGAATATTGAGTATACCAGAAGTGATCATTACGTAGGAGGTGTACAATATGTACCAAATCCATCAGCAAGAATATCAGTTGAAGGCTTTTATAAGCGATATAGTGATTATCCTGCTTCGCTTATCGATGGTGTCTCTCTTGCGAATAAAGGGGCTGATTTTGAAGTTTTAGGTAATGAAGATATCATAGATATTGGAAAAGGTAAAACCTATGGTTTAGAGTTTCAATATCAACAAAAACTTAGAAATAATTTTTACAGCATTTTTTCTTATACCTATTTTTTTAGCAAGTTTTCTGGTTTAGATATATCAGAGTTTAAACCTTCTGTTTGGGATAGTAGACATTTGGTGTCTTTTGTTGGAGGTTATAAATTAAATAAGAATTGGGAGATAAGTTCTCGCTATAGGTTTGCAGGAAGAACACCATATGTTCCTGTAGATTTAGATCAAACCCTTATTACTTATCCAGAAATTTCTCTGGACTATGAAAGGTTAGGAGAGGAGAAGATAGATGTGTTTAGTCAATTAGATGCTAGAGTAGATAAAAAATGGAATTACAAAAAATGGTCATTGAATATATTTCTTGAGGTCCAAAATTTGCTGATGCAATCTATCCCAAATTCTCCAGAATATGGGTTGAGCAGAGATGATTCGGGTGAATTAATAACTCCAAGAAGTTTAACAGAATTAGATCAAGATACAAGTACACCAATTCCAAGTATTGGAATTGTGATAGACTTTTAAAAGTTATCCTGCGTTTTTAGTACAAACAGTTTTCGTTTTAGTGCAAACTGTTTTGACTTCCATAGATTTTTCTAGATCTCTTTTTTCTATCTCACCATAAGCCATAAGGGCAACGCCAGTAAGCATAAAAAAGAAAACAAGAAAGTTAGTGAGTTTTTTGTGTGACATTTTGCAAATATTGATTGATGAGGGTAAAGTAACAACAATTAAAGACTGCTAATTGTTAAGGTCTTCACAAATAAGATTAATCTTTAGTTAATGGATTTTAAAAGTTAGATAGTTCATTACGTATGTTACTTATAAGTTTTTTAAGTACATTTAATGATATTCTAAAACAACTTAGATGAACCAACGTAGATCTTTTCTCAAAGCAGCTGGTCTAGCTGCTCTTTCAACTCCATTAATTTCATTCAATATAAATACAAAGAGCTCTTTAAATGAGCTTAAAAAGGAGTTTAATAATCCTGAAGATTATTGGAAACTCATTCGAAAACAATTTCCGTTAAAAGAAGGGCAAACATACTTTAACAATGGTACTATGGGACCAACTACAAGCTATGTTTTAGAAAAAATGATTGATCACATGCTTTATTATAATAAAGAAGCTGCTACTATCGATTATAAAAATGGTTCTGGACCTGAGCTTCTTAGTGGTTATTTTCCATGTGAAGAGCTGAGAAGAAAACTAGGAAAGATTATCAATTGTGATTTTAAAGAAATCTCAATAACACAAAACGCAACCTTCGGGATGAACTATGTTGGAATGGGCTTAGATCTTAAAGCGGGAGATGAGTTACTAAATACTAATCAAGAGCATGGTGGAGGTTTTGGAGCGTGGCAAACGTTGGCAAAGCGCAAAGGATGTATTTATAAGCAAGCTACGATGCCTGTTCCTGCAAATGATCCGCAAGAGATTATCGATGCAATATTTAAAGAGATTACTTCAAAAACTAAGGTGATAGCAATACCACATATAGTTTCGGTTTATGGTACAGTGATGCCTGTGAAAGAAATTTGTGCTAAAGCTAGGAGGCGTGGAATTTTCACTGTATTAGATGGAGCTCAATGTGTTGGTCAGATAGATGTAGATGTAAAAGATATTGGTTGTGATGCTTATTATTCAAGCTTGCATAAATGGCTATTAGCTCCTCCTGGAAGCGGGATCTTGTATATTAATAAAGATAAAGTTGAAGATATCTGGACAACAATTGCGAGCTATAATTGGGATAATCAAGATGATCACGGATTTAGACTGATGCAAAATGGAACTGGAAATCCTGCACTCATTACAGGATTTGAAGCCGCTGTAGACTTTTTTAATACTATTGGTAAAGATCGTTGGTTAGGGCGTATCAAAGAGTTAGGACAACATTTACGAGATGGGCTAAAAGAAATGAAGCATGTTACTATTTCTTCATCTACCAATGAAGATATGGCAGCAGGAATTACGACTTATGCTGTAAATGGAATGACAGGTCCAGAACTTCAAAAACATATGTGGAATACCGAAAGATTACAACCTCGATCAGTTGGTAAAGAGCTACTGCGTCATTCTGTTCATATTTATAACTCAAAAGAGGAAATTGATAGAGCTTTAAAAGTTATAGATCAATTAGGTTAAAATACAATTTGTATACTCTAATTAATTAATGCATTTTCTATATTTATTGGCGCTAATTATAAATTTTCTTTTTAGAATAAGCCAATGAAAAAAGCCTTTCTACTATTACTACTTGTTACACAAACAGTTATTGCTCAAAATTCCATTTCTGGAACTATCGTAAATTCAAAAAATGAGCCTCTTATAGGTGCACATATCAGTTTAGACACCTTTAATCTCTTCACAACATCAGATAATAACGGAAAATTTCAGATTGAAAATCTTGATAATGGTACTTACACAATAGTTATAACTTACTTAGGTGCAAAGACAATTCAAGAGCAGGTGATTATTAGTGGGGCAGATGTATCGGTTTCAATTAAGATGCAGGATGACCCTCTTAATCTAGAAAATATCATTCTTACAGGAACAAAGTCAACAATCAAACAGCAAGAGTCAGGATTATCTTTAACTACTTTAAATGCACATGATTTAAAAAATCAGTACTCTTTAGGAACGGCAGATTTGTTGCAATCTATTCCTGGATTAATTACAGATGCATCAGCAGGAGAAGTTTTTACAAAGGTGTATTCGCGAGGCATTTCCGCTTCATCAGAAGATGATATAGGTTGGTATTATGTTTCGCTTCAAGAAGACGGGCTTCCTATTAGTTTGATACAGCATTCATATTATACTCCAGACTTATTTCATCGATTAGACATCACAACTAATAAAGTCGAAATCCTTAATGGAAGCAGTGCCTCTATTCATGCATTAAATGCGCCAGGAGGAATCTACAATTTCATTTCTAATGGTGCCAGAAATAACTTTGGTGGTGAAATTCAATTAAGTAGTGGTTTACAAGGTGAAAACAATGAAATCGCTAAGTTAGAGGGTCTTTTTAGTGGCCCACTTGGTAATGATTGGTATTTTAATATTGGAGGTCATTATCGTTATGATCAAGGAGCACGAACTACTGATTTCACTTTTAGTAAGGGAGGACAACTGAAGTATAACCTTATTAAAAATCATAAGAATGGACAGATTAAGCTTTATGGAAAAATATTAAACGATTATACCAATAGATACCATGGAGTTGCAGCAACCAATTGGAATGATCCTCGAGCAGCTTTCGATCAGGACTTTAACAATACTTCGCTGCTAATGCCTGAATTTAATGGAAACGTTCCAGATGGTAGATTCCTTTCAGAAGGGAAAACTAATGGATTCAATCCTGCAAATGGAGTTCACGCAAAAGATTTTGCTATTGGTATTGCTATCAATCAAGATTTAAGAAATGATTGGTCTTTTAGATTCAACGGGAAGTTTTCTACGAAAGAAGCAGATTGGCAAACCTCAATTAGTAATGTATTTGTCTCGCTCAATAATCCGTTAGCATATTTTATTAGTGGAGCAGATTTCCCTGTAGGTCAGATAGTTTTTAGAGATGCTCGTTCAGGTTCTGAAGTAGCAAGAGTCGATAATTCTGGTATGTTTTCAGGACAACCTTTTCAGTACTTAAGTAATGGTAGTCTACCTAATGATGCGCTATTAGGAACAGCCGCTTGGTATAAGTTTATTGATGCTGATGAGTGGATGGAAGATCTAACGTTTACTAAAAAATGGAGTAATCATGATTTAAGTTTAGGTGCTGCTTTAGGGATTTCTAACTCTTCATTATTCACTCAAGGAAGTTTTGGATATGCAACCTATGAGCCTAGTCCAAAAATGCTACAAGTAACTTTGGAAAATCCGGGGCAACCTGTTATTGCACTTTCAGATGAACATGGACTAAGCAATTATGGAGGCTTATTTTTTATAAATGCTGGTGTTAACGTTAAGCAATATGCACTTTATATAAATGATGTATGGAAGATAAGCGAAATGTTAACCGCTGATGCTGGATTGCGTTATGAATTTATAAAGCATAAAGGAGATAAAGACAGATATGCACCTTTACAACAGAGTGGTGGAGTAGATGGAGATGATACTACTGCATATGACAATAGTGTATTAACACCAACTGGTGAAAAAGATAGCTTTAATTATGATTATAGTTATTTATCGGCATCCTTGGGATTAAATTATGCTTTTAACAATCAAACCTCATTATTCACGCGCTATTCAAGAGGGAATAAAGCCCCTGAATTAGAGTATTATCTTAATAATTTCACCAACGTACCTATTAATAAAAAAGGTGAAGTTCAGAAGATTTCTCAATTAGAGTTTGGTGCTAAATACAATGTAAAACAATTTACTATAGCTACTACAGCATTTGCAAGTTGGTTAAAGGATATTGGTGTTTCTAATTTCGAGTTTGATTCAGATGATAATTCTGTTTTTTATACTCCTGTTCAGTTTAATAGCACCAGAACAATAGGTTTGGAATGGCAAAGTGTATATTCACCTATTGCAAATCTTAGTTTCCATTTTAATGGTACATTACAAGATGCAAAGGCAACTGAATGGACCGTTTATGACGCTGGAGGTACTACAGATATTGGTGATGACAACATCCTTGATTTTTCTAATAGTAAATTACCTTTTACTCCAAGCTTTCTTTCTAGCTTGAGCGTTAATTACGATTTTAAGAAGTTATCATCTTATTTTAAATGGCAATACTTTGCAGAGCGTGAAGGAAACATAGCTAATGCATTACAATTACCTAGTTATAGCATGTTTAGTTTGGGTTTTAATTATAAGCTTAGTTCTCAGCTTTCTGCTAGTTTCTTGGTTTCTAACCTGTTTAATTCGGCTGGTTTAACCAATTTCTTTGGTGCAAATTCTTTTGGTGCCAACGCAGATGGCGTTACCAAAGAATTTATAGCTTCTAATCCAGACGCAAGTTTTGTTGTTGTTCCTGTACTGCCAAGAAGAAGTATGCTAACACTTTCGTATAAATTTTAAAAAGGATTATTTTACAAATTCACTTAAGACTTCCCAAACATTATTGGCTACAATTTTTTGACCTTCAACATTAGGATGTATGCCATCTTCCAGATTTAACTCTGGGATACCACCAACATCTTTTAGTAAGAAAGGAATAATGGCTAGCGAATTGTTTGCTGCTAATTCATTAAAAATATTTCTGAACTCTGTTGTATAATCCTGACCAAGGTTAGGAGGAAGCTGCATTCCTGCCAGAATAATAGTGGATTCAGGAAATTTTAGCTTTACAGCATCAATAATCGCTTGCAGATTTTGTCTTGTTTCAGAAAGTGTGATTCCGCGTAAACCATCATTTGCACCCAGTTCAAGAACAAAAACATCTACTTGTTGGTTTAATACCCAACCAATTCTACTTATTCCACCAGAGGTAGTTTCTCCACTAACTCCCGAGTTCACAACAGTATAATTAAGGTTTAAAGAATCAATCTTAGATTGAATAAGTGAAGGATATGCATCATTACTATCGTCGAGTCCATAACCAGCTGTTAAACTATCTCCAAAGAATACTATGGTTTTGGCCTTACTAGTATTATTCTCTTCATTATTAGTTTCTACTTTAGAAGCTTCTTTATTTGCCTCTATTGAACCTTTTGAAGCTTCATTGCCACAAGAAAACAGTAAAGCAATTAAAATAAAATAACGAAACATTAACAAAGTTGAACTATGGGGAATATTTATATTTGGAGTCATTTACTTTTTCTATACAAATTATATGTCAAAGATATTAAAGATTAACGAGCTCGAAAAGACCTACTCTAGTGGATCAAGAAGTATTACAGTACTTCAAAATATTTCTTTTGAAGTTGAAAAGGGAGAAACCTTTTCAATTGTAGGACCTTCAGGTAGCGGAAAAACAACATTACTAGGTTTATGTGCTGGATTAGATTACCCTAATAGAGGAACAGTGGAGCTTTGTAATGAAAATTTAGATAAACTTAATGAGGATGAGCGCGCTCAATTAAGAAACAAGGAAGTTGGGTTTATTTTTCAGAATTTTCAATTACTTCCAACTTTAACTGCTTTGGAGAATGTTGTAGTTCCTTTAGAGCTCCAAGGGGCAAAAGATGCAAAAAAAATAGGATTAGAATTATTAGAAAAAGTGGGGCTCAAAGAACGTGTTCATCATTATCCATCACAATTATCAGGAGGTGAGCAACAACGAGTAGCATTGGCACGAGCGTTCTCTAATAAACCAAGTATTTTGTTCGCAGACGAACCAACAGGTAACCTTGATGAAGAAACTGGAGAAAAGGTAATACAATTGCTTTTTGATCTTAATAAGGAAGCAGGAACCACCTTAGTAATTATAACACATGATTTAGATTTAGCAAATAGAACCCAACAGATTCTTCGCTTAAAGGGAGGAAAGATTTTCAGTAACGAAAGAACCGACTTAGATTAATGAGTACATCTTTAAATACCAAAGCAGGTTATTCTTGGTTGCTAAAAATGGCATGGAGAGACGGTAAAGCTAGTAGCTCTAGACTTTTACTTTTTATGGCATCCATAGTTTTGGGTATTGCAGCTGTGGTGTCCATTCAGTTGTTTAGCCATAATCTAAAAGAGAATATACAAAGGCAATCAAAGTCTTTAATGGGTGCTGATTTCATTATTGATTCTAACAATCTACCAAATGAAAGAGTACAAGCTATAATGGACTCCCTTGGTGGTGCAGATGCATCAGAAGTCACTTTTTCTTCTATGGCAGCATTTCCAAAGAATGGTAGTGCAAAATTAGTGCGCATAAGAGGTATTGAAGGAGATTTCCCATTTTATGGAAGTTTAGAGACAGAACCCGTTTCTGCGGCGGCAGATTATCAGAGTAGTGGTGGAGCAGTAGTAGATGCCACCATGATGCTGCAATTTGAAATAGAAGTGGGAGATTCGATAAAGGTTGGTGAACTCACATTACCTATTGTTGGTAAATTAAAATCTATTCCTGGTTCTTCTGCAGTTTCTAGTTCAATTGCACCTTCGATACTTATACCTTTTGAACTGGTTGATAAGACCGAACTTCTTCAAGTTGGTAGTAGAAAAGAATATCAGTATTACTTTTACGATCCTGATGTTAATTTAGAGTTGCTCGATAAAAATGTTGATCCTATACTCGATGATGAAAATGCAGATATAGACACGCATAGCAGTACAAGCGAACGACTTGGACGTAGTTATGATAATTTTGGAAAGTTCTTGAACTTAGCAGCCTTTATTGCACTCTTGCTTGGTTGTATTGGTGTTGCCAGTTCTGTTCATATTTATATCAAAGAAAAATTGGTATCGCTTGCAGTTCTTAAATGCTTGGGAGCTTCACGGAAACAGTCATTCCTTATTTATTTAATACAAGTTGCGTTCATGGGACTGTTAGGAGGATTCATAGGTACCCTTCTGGGCGTTGGTTTACAAGAAACTTTCCCTTTAATACTAAAGGGCTTTTTACCATTTGATGTTGAAGTGTCCATTTCATTGCAGCCAATAATAATGGGAGTTGCTTTAGGAATGCTTATGTCGGTATTATTTGCATTATTACCATTGCTAAATACATGGTATGTTTCACCATTAGAAGTATTGCGTGTTAGTGAAAGCAATACGGCTAAGCCTAGAAAGGCAAGAATTATAACATTTAGTATAATATTATTATTCCTTTTCTTGTTTACGTTGTGGTTGCTTTCTAATGCATTTTATGCAATGTCGTTTGTTATAGGAGTTGTGGTTACATTCTCTATTTTAGCAGGAATTTCGATGCTCTTTATGAAAGCATTGAAAAAGTTCTTTCCTAAAAATTGGAGCTTTTCAGCACGCCAGAGCCTGTTAAATCTATTCAGACCAAACAATCAAACCATTGTATTAATACTCGCAATTGGTTTAGGAACCTTCCTTATAAGTACCTTATACTTTACTAAAGATATTTTGTTATCAAAAACATCTATACAAGGTAATGGTGAAAATGCAAACATTATTCTGTTAGATGTTCAACCAGATCAGCGTCAAGACGTAGCAAATAATGTTACACAAAAAGGATTAAATGTTGTTGATAATATGTCGCTTGTTACAATGCGAATGCACACTATAAAAGGGAGAACAGTTAATGAAATACGAAAAGATACAGCTTCACAAGTACGCAGATGGATACTTAACCACGAATTTAGAACGACCTACAGAGATTCTTTAATAGCTTCAGAATCTATACTTGAAGGGGAATGGATTCCAGAATTGACTTTAGGAGAGGCTGTTAAAATTTCTATTTCCGATGATCTTGCTGAAAGTGCTCAAGTTACAATTGGAGACGAAATTGTTTTCAATGTTCAAGGAGTTTTAATGGAAACTACAGTTGGAAGTATTAGACAAGTAGATTGGGCACGTATGCAAATGAATTTTACAATAGTATTTCCAAAAGGAGTATTAGAAAACGCACCACAATTTCATGTATTGACATCGTATGTTCCTGATGAAGAAAGTTCTGCGATACTGCAGAGAAGCTTGGTTAAAGAATTTCCAAATGTTACTGTTATAGATTTGAGGCAGATATATTATACTATAGAGAACATTCTAAATAAGGTCTCTTGGGTAATTAATTTTATGGCTTTCTTTAGTATTCTTACTGGTATTATTGTGCTTATCGGTTCAGTTCGTACGAGTAAATACCAGCGTATAAAAGAAAGCGTATTGCTGAGAACCATGGGAGCTAAAAGCAAACAAATTTTAAAAATTACAACTTTAGAATATCTCTATTTAGGAATTCTTGGAAGTTTAATTGGTATTATATTGTCTTTAATTGGAAGTCAGCTTTTAGCAACATTGCTCTTTGAAGAGCCATTTGTGCCATCAGGAATACCCTTTATAGTTTTCTTCCCAGGTATTACAGCCTTAGTTTTAGTAATAGGTTTAAGTAATATAAGAAGTGTTTTAAAGAGTCCTCCCTTAGAAGTATTAAGAAAAGAAGTTTAAGAAGCATAGCGTTAAACAAAACTTAAATATCTTAAAAGCTCGGTAAGAAATGATCCTTATCAATTATTTTTGGCGTTTCAAAAATCAATCATGAAACAAATATTTACAGTTTTAGCACTTTTACTAGTGTTAAACTCTTTTGCACAAACTAAGAACCCTAATTTAGTAGGGGAGAATATTACAATCGAGTCCAAGGTCTTAAAAGCCTCAAAGAATATTCAAGTATATTTGCCTAATGATTACCATGAATCGAATATAAACTATCCTGTTGTATATCTATTAGATGGCCAGCGTTTCTTTTTGTATGGAGTTAGCTTGTATCAATCGTTTAGCGCGTTTGACACTGCACCCGATTTTATTGTAGTTGGAATTACCAACAATGAGGCAACTCGTATGCGCACCTTCAGTTCTGATAGAGCGGAGTTTTTAGATTATTTAAAGTCTGAATTAATACCTTATGTAGATGAAAATTATAGAACCTCTAACAAGCGATTACTATTTGGTTGGGCTTATGCTGGCGGATTTGGAGTAGAATCTTTTATGAAATTCCCGCAATTATTTGATGGCTATATTTTATCCAGTCCCTATCCTGTAGAGAGTAAAATAGATAGGTTTAGTAAGTTTCTAAAGAATAATAAAGACTTATCTACATTTCTTTATTACTCATCATACAAAGAAGAAAATGGGGTTAGAGAGGGAACTACTGCATTAAACAAATTGTTGGATGAAGAAAAAACAAGATTGCGTTGGTATTTTAAAGATTTAAAGGGAGAGCAACATAGGTCCACACCTTATACAACAATTTATCATGGGATTTTATCTTATTTCAATTTTTACCAGGATCTTCATCTTTCTACTTTAGATGAATTGAATAAATTAGGAGGTCTTGCCTATTTTAATGATTATTATCAAACAAGACACAAACTCTACGGTAAAGATTTGGAACCACCTACATTTTCAAAATATTCACTTCTTAGATTAGCAATTAAGGCAAAAGAATTTGAAACATTCAAGAAATTTCATGAAGAATTTGGAGGAGATAAATTAACAAAACAATTAAGAGTGAGTTGGGCTTTTATAGTAGCAGAATTTTATTTGTCTAATGGTGATAAGAAAGAGGCAAGAAATATTTTTCAAATCATATTAGAAGATAATCCAGATTCTAAAAGAGCAAAAGAAGGATTATCGAAAACGAAAATTTAAAGTAGCATGAAGAATATTATATTTTTAATGGCATATATGTCTATTCAAATCATATGTGCACAACAGTCTGGTTATTACATGGAATGGAACATAGATCATTCCGAACGAAGCGTTAAGCCAAGTATAAAGATTAGTGAAGATGAAGCACAGAAAATATATGCTTATTATGTTGAATTCGATAATCAAAATAGATTAAAAAGCGTAAAATTCTATTTTGAAGGAAAGAAAAGTAACCAAGGGAATTATGGAGCACACGAACTAGTGCGCTCATATTTTAATGATCATTTTATTGAGAAATACAGGAACACAAAAGGTGAATATGTTAGTGTTTCAGGAGGAGTAGATGAGAGGAAATATACATTAAACACTAATGGATATTGGATTAAAAAGGAAAATCTTAGCAAAGGTAATTTAGTAACAGAAGGTGTGGCATATTCTAAAGTTACCAGAAACATCAATAATGAACTCGCCACAGAAATTCAATTTTCTGTAACCAATGATACCATTCCAGATGGTAATGGGTTTCCAATTGTACATTTCGATTATGATCGAAACGGTCTTACCCTTTACAGACAAAGTCGCTCAAGAGAGGGGCAAATAGTAAATGGGGTAAATGGCTATGCAACTGTAATTTTTCAATTTAATCAGGATGGAATGTTCTATGAAGAACAGTTTCTTGATGAGAATGGAAATCTATTTTTGCATCCAAGGTTTGATTTAGCAAAAATAAATTGGAGAGAATTTAATAAATATGGGAAACCATCCAGTATTTATTATATGAATACTTTAGGGTATCCACATGAGCAAAGAGCTTATGGAAAGATAGTTTATAGATCCAATATGACCAGGGAAAGCATTACATACTATAATAGAAAAGGAGAAAAGACGGAAGATAGGAATGGTATTGCTAAATCAATTTTCAACTACAATAAGGAAGGTAAATATATTGGAAGAACTAATTTTAATCTTGAAGGGAGAGAGATTAACCAATAAAGCAAAACAATATCAATATTGTGATTTATTAGCTCATTTTTAACTGGATATTTAAATCTTATTAAATTAGGTGATATGTTATTTTTGTAACTTTTAATAAGAGTACATCTTATTCTATTTACATTTAATTCTATTATTTAACGCTCCTGTACTTTTGCTTTCTGTATTAAAAAGTAATGTTTTTCTTTGTAGTTGATGAATCTGAAAGCAAATACATTATTAGCAAAAAAGTCTTCTAATCTCTATTGGTTATGTCAATTGTTAGGTTGGGGTATTGTAGCAGTCTATTGGGCTTATACGGTGTATACAAGAGATAATTACGGTGTCTTTTATACATTATTAAATTATCTGTTAGATATTTCTATCGGAATTTTTCTAACACATTGTTACAGGTTGTTTGCTTTAAAGAATAAATGGAATGATTTATCCATTAAAAAATTACTTCGTAGGGTAATCCCAAGTATTATCCTTTTAGCTGTTTTATATGTACTATTGAATAATATAAAATGGTATCTCTATTGGACTGCTATTGCAGGTGAAGAGCGTGATTTAAGGAGAGCACTTATTTATTGGGATCCAATTTTGCTTACAGGCTTGCGTTTGATGTCTATTTGGATCTTAGCATATCATTTATATCATTATTATCTAAGAGAGGTTGCTACAGCTAAAGAAAATGCCCAACTTTCTATTCTTACCAAGCAAATTCAATTAGATAATTTATCGGCTCAGTTGAATCCCCATTTTTTATTCAATTCGTTAAACTCAATCAAATCTTTGGTAGAGGAGAACCCGAGTAAAGCGAGAAGAGCTATTGATTTATTATCGGATTTATTACGATCATCTCTATATGAAAAAGACGATGATTTAATTTCTATTCAAAAGGAATTGGAACTAGTGAATGATTATATAGAATTGGAAAAATTGCGTTTTGAAGAACGTTTGACATTAAACATCACATTAGATAAAAGTATAGAGCAATATAAAATACCAACCTTAAGCATTCAATTATTAATAGAAAATGCAATTAAACATGGAATTGATAAATTTATCAAGGGAGGAACAGTTTCCTTAGAAATAGCGAAAACAAATAATAAAGTAACCATAAAAGTTCAAAATCCTGGAAAATTAACATCGAAGAAATCTCGAGGAGTTGGACTAAAGAACTTACAAGAACGCTTAGCGTTACAGTATAAAAATGACGCTTCTTTTTACTTGACCCAAATCACTGATAATAGAGTGCAGGCTCAACTAATTTTACCTTTAGAGACCAATGAAAACATTTAAAACCATTATTGTAGATGATGAGCGTTTGGCTCGAGAAGAGGTAAAGCGTGCTTTAAAGTTACATAAAGAATTTCATGTAGTTGGAGAAGCTTCAAATGTGGATGAGGCCATCCAAATTATCGAAGCCGAAGCACCAGATATTATTTTTCTAGATATCCATATGCCAGAAAAATCGGGTTTTGAGTTGTTGGAAGAATTAGGAAACGTTCCAGAAGTTGTTTTTACAACAGCTTATGATCAATATGCGGTAAAAGCTTTTGAATTAAATGCTTTAGATTATTTAGTTAAACCTTTACGTGAAGAACGATTTGCTAAAACTATAGAAAAAGTAAAACAAGAGCTGATAAAGAAAAGCATAGTTACTCCAGAGGTGTTACCAATGCATCGCAAGATTTTTATCAAAGACGGAGAAAATTGTCATTTTGTTCCATTATCAGAAATTCGTTTCATAGAATCCTTAGAAAATTATGCACGTTTATATTTTGGAGATCAAAAAGCAATGATCAAACGTTCTTTAAATCTATTAGAAGAAAAATTAGATCCCACAGTATTCTTTAGAGCGAATAGAAGTCAGATTATCAACATACATTATATTCAAGAAATTTACCCTCACTTTAATAATAGATTACAAATTAGATTAACATCAGGTGAAACTATTGATGTTTCTAGTCGTCAGTCAGTTAAGTTTAAAAATTGGAATAGTTTGTAAACGTAAATATTGTCGTTTATTTACGTTTAACCATGTTTTAGAACGCTCCTGTACTTTTTGTTTTTTTTGAAAATAAACTGCCTTTAATTTGTCTTATAAATCATTAAAACTATTATTATGAAAGTTATCACAGTTCTAAATAACGCTACTAAATTAGTATTAATATTAGCGTTATCATTTTTAGCATCTTGCAAAAGCAATCCAGAAACCACTTCGACTAACCAACCCGTATTATCTGATTATAGTGTAGGTGAAAAATGGGTTTGGAAATACAAAGGTGTTTCTGGAGAAGGTGAAGTTCGCTCTGAAGGAATTGACACAAAAACTATTGTTGATTTTAAAGGAGAATTGGGTTTAACTTCTGGTAATGATACCATCTTAGTATCTGATATTGTAAAACCTAAAAAAAGTAAAAACCCACGTTTCTTATGGCCTTTAGAAGTTGGTAAAAAATGGAAGTATGAAACTGAGTTTACCAGTGCAGATGGATCTAATACAGGAATTTATAGTCAAGATGCTGAAGTGATTTCTTACAAAGAAGTAGCTGTAGAAGCAGGGACATTTATGGCGTATACTATTGAGTTTAAAGGAGGAATTACAACCTCAAAAGGTATTTTTTCAAGAACAGATGATGTTATTGTATATGCTCCAGAAATTAAAAACTTTATCTATATGACTCAAGATCAAGAGGGATTCTCTTATACGGAGGAATTAATTGAATATTCAAAATAAGAATAACTAAATGAAAACAGTTCTAAGGTTTAAGAATTTATTATTGTTACTGTCAGTAGTACTGTGTTCTTGTAAATTTATTATAGAACCAGAGCAACAACAAAAACCAAGAGTAGTCAGTAAAGAAGGGAAACAGTATTTGGTTCAAGATTCATTACTTATTACCACTAGAGATGGTGCGAAAATATCAGCCATTGTTGTTAGAAATAAAGCTGTTAAAGAATCACAAGCAGCCATATTATTTCATACTATTTATACTCGTAAAGATGATATCAATAAAGCTTTTGAAGCAGCAGATAAAGGATATGTTGGAGTTATCTCTTATACAAGAGGCAAAAACTTAAGTCCTGATGAAATTACGCCTTATGAACAGGAAGGCACTGATGTTTATGATGTTATTGATTGGATTACAGAACAAGGATGGAGTAATGATGAAGTAGGTATGTATGGTGGAAGTTATGTTGGTTTTGTACAATGGGCTTCTATGAAAGATAAAGTTCATCCAGCGCTAAAAACAATTGTACCTTCAGTTGCGGCAGCTCCTGGTATTGCAGAACCAATGGAAAATGGCGTTTACTTTAACTTTCATTACCCTTGGTGGCATTATGTAACCAATAACAAAACTTTGGACACGGTTTCTTACTACAATGGAAAACGTTGGAATGATTTGTATTTCGATTATTATAATAAAGGCATCGCTTATAATAAATTAGACAGTTTAGATGGTACACCAAATCCTGGGTTCAATCAAAAACTAGAACACCCAATGTTTGATGATTATTGGAAAAGTATGACTTTATATAAAGAAGATTTTTCTAAGATTAATATTCCAGTATTAAGTACAACAGGGTATTATGATGGTGGACAATTTGGATCGATGTATTATTTAAAATCACATTATCAATTCAATAAAAATGCAGAGCATTATCTATTGATTGGACCATATACTCACTTTGGAGCACAAGAGCTTCCCGAAAAGAACGTTTTTGGGTATACAATAGATCCAGTTGCTCAGATAAATATTAAAAACATCATCTTTGATTGGTTTGATTACATCTTTAAAGGCGCTGAAAAACCAGCATTATTAAAAGATAAAATCAATTATCAAGTAATGGGAGCTAATACTTGGAAACATGTGTCATCATTAGATAAAATTGCTTCTGAATCATTAAGATTTTATTTTAACAAGGAACGTTCTGGTGTTGCATTTAAATCAACTTACAATACAGGAAACTTAGGAGTTAATGAACATTTTAGCTTGTCTAATATACCTGATGCTACAACTTATTTAGAGCAAAAGATTGATTTTGCAGATCGTCGTCAGTATTCTTGGAACTATAGCGGTGGTAGAAATGTTGTGTCAGAAACATTAACTGTGGGAGAAGGATTTTCTTTTTCAACAGAACCTTTTGAAGAGGATGTAGAACTAAGTGGTTCTGTAACAGGAGCAATAAATATCTCCATCAATAAAAAGGATTTTGATTTCAATGTTTTAATCTACGAGCAAACATCAGATGGTAAATTCTTTAGTTTAACACTACCATTTACCACCAGAGCTAGTATGTCTAGGGATATTGAAAAAAGAACGCTATTAACTCCAAATCAAAAAACATCAATTCCTATTAATAATTTTAGAATGACCAGTAAAAAAATTAAAAAGGGAAGTAGAATTGTTGTGATGCTAAACGGAATTAAACACCCTTTTAATCAAATTAATTACGGAACTGGAAAAGATGTAAGTGAAGAAAGCATTAAAGATGCTAAAGAACCTATACAAATTAAGTGGTATACAGATAGTTATATTCAACTTCCTATTAATAGATATTAATTATCTATAACTTTGATAGTTCTTCTAATTTTTGATTTACCAAAACACGATACATTGCACTTACAGGGACTCGCAAATCTTTTATAAACAAATGAGATTTAGTTGCCTTTGTTACAAGGTCTAAATTGGTAATGTAAGATTTGTGTGTTCGTTGGAAGTTTTCTGATAAAACCTTGGTAATATTAATAAGAGTTTCCTGAATTAAATACATTCTTTCGTTAGTAAAAATCTTTAAATAATTACCAAAACTCTGAATATACAAGATAGATTCAAATGGAATATTAACAGGTAATCCATCATGTTTTATTTGAAGTTCCCCAATTTTATTACTTTTTTTAGGAGCAGTAATTTTTGAAGCTGAAACTTTATTTACTGCTTTTAAAAATCGTTCTAGTTTTATTGGTTTCAATAAATAATCTACTACACTATAATTATAGCTTTCTAACGCATATTCCGAATAAGCAGTAGTCAAAATTACGTTAGGCGGATCTATCATTGAGCGTAGTATTTCCATTCCATTAAGCTCGGGCATTTTTATATCTAGAAAAATAAGATCAACCTTGTTTTGCTGAATAAAATTGATAAATTCAAGTGGATTACCAGTATTAACTACTATATCAAAGTTCTCAATTTTCGAGCAATATTCTTCTAATACTTTGCGCGCCAATAATTCATCATCAACTATTCCAACTTTTATCATATTATACAGTTAAATCAATAGTTAAGTTTACAATATATTCGTTTTCTTTATCCATAATATCTAAGGTATGCGCATCAGGATATAGCAAAGTTAAACGTCTTTTTACATTTTCAAGCCCAGTTCCTTTTCTTGCATTATCAGAAATGATTGATGGCTTAGAGTTAATTACAGAAAAATTTAGAGTTGTGTTTCTTATAGTTGCAGCAATATCAATTTTACTCTGTTCATTGGTACTTTGCGCTCCATGCTTGATAGCATTTTCAGCAAAAGGAATTAATAGCATTGGCGAAATTTGCAAGCTCGAAAGATCGCCTTCAATTGAAAATTCAACAGTGCATCTTTTACTAAGTCTTTTTTCTTCAAGTAGTAAATAATTTTCTATAAACTCTAGTTCTTCGGTTAATAAAACCGTTTCTTTTTTTGAACTCTCTAACTGATAGCGCATTAATTCTGAGAGTTGCATGACCACATGAGGTGTTTCTGGCGACTGTTGTCTGGAAAGGGCATAAATGCTATTTAATGAGTTGAATAAAAAATGGGGATTTACTTGTTCTTTTAAATAGTTGAGTTCCATTTCTTTCTGTAATTTTTCTTTCTCATCATTTTTTCTTCGAAATAGGATACTTCTCCTTAGAAAGAAAGCAGCCATTCCGGTTCCAGTAGTATAAATAAGGAAAAAGAACGTCTTATAGACACCAACCCAGTTATTTGGAGCATACCCTTTTATGTAAGACGACAGGAATATGGCAATAACAAGTAATATACCATATAAAACGTACTTTCTTTTATCATAAAAAAATGGAATAAGGACAAAATGGTTGATCCAAATTACCGCCATAATACTTACAGCAAAGCCTAATTGCCATGTATAAAATTCATAATCGCTATCATATTTATCTCTGGATAGCCATCCGCCAAATATCTCTAGCATGGCTACCAATACAAAGGCACCAATGTTAAGCAGTATTGTATTCTTCAAAGAGGACTTAAGCATAAGGTAGTCTAATAGCGAATAAAGATACTATCTATAAATATATAATGCCTTAATTTATTTATAAAAGGATTATATCAATGATGAAATGGTTTTGTCATTTAATCATTATGGTTGTCAACTTTAAAATATTAATCATGAGCTATATTATATTTTTGTTCGACCGTAACTAAAAAATCATGAAAATCAGAATAAGACTTTTTCTTTTACTATTACTAATAATTACAAATACTGTATTTGCTCAAGAAAATAATGCAGAAAGCACATCTTTGGTATTACCACAAATTCAGGTAGTTCCTATAAAAGACTCTAAAACAGGAGGAAACTATGAACTTTACATAGAATTGCCGGAAGATTATATAGAGAATAAAGACAAAACATATCCCGTTCTTTATTACACCGATGCTATGTGGCACCTTGAAATACTTTCTGGATCTGCAGAATTCATGTTAGAGGATGCTATTCTAGTTGGAATTTCTTGGCAAAAGAACCTTTCAGACGATTTAATGGACAAATATGGAGCTCATGCTAGTCGATTTACCGATTATTCATTCTGGAAAAAATCAAACCCAAATCATCCTTTATTAAAATTTGGTCAAGCAAATAATCACTTAGAATTTATTCGTAATGATGTCATAAAATTTGTGGAAAGTAACTATCGTACCGATCCAAATAGTCGTTCCTATTTTGGTTATTCCTTAGGCGGTGCATTTGGTTCTTATATACTACTTACTCAACCTGATACTTTTAATAATTATATTCTTGGTAGTCCGTTGAGTCAAGACATAGTACCTTATCTATCAGAAATTAATTCAAAACTTGCGCAAGAAGAGTCAATTGACGGTAAGAAATTGCATGCCAATGTATTCATTGCATACGGTTCCTTAGAAGAAGATACTGAAGAGCCTACAGATGAATTTATTGCTTTATTCGATGATAGAAATTTAAGTTTATCAATACAAAGAAAAACCATTGAAGGTGATCACCAAACTGCATTTCCAAGGGTTGCAGTAGAAAGTGTTGCTTGGTTGTCATCCACAATGACACATGTTTCAAGTGAAAACAATGAAGTATCCTTCTGGAATATTCCGCATCTTAATAAGGAATTTGTGTCAACAACTCCAGAGAACAGAAAAGACGGAATAGTGGTAGATACACTAAGAGTGAATAGTAAGGATCAAAATGCAATTCTCAAATTATCTCAGGAAATTTTTGAAGGTAAATACGGTAACTATGACGCCTTACTGATTTCTCACAAGGATAAATTAGTTTTTGAATCTTATTATAAAAAAGGACGTATAAACATACCACATGGCCAAGCCTCTGCAACAAAAGGTTACACCAGTCTTTTACTTGGTCGAGCTATTCAATTGGGCTATTTGACAATGGATGACCTAGATAAACCGATAGTGCATTTTTTAAAAGACCTGGATCCATCAAAATTTGTTGATGGCGCAGAAAAGATCACACTTCATAAAGCTTTGACAATGCAGGGTGGACTAACTATTGATCGTGAAAAATGGAAAGAAATAGAAAAAGACACTGCTAACATATATGGTCAAGGTTTGGTACAGAAGCTTCTTGAACAAAGCGAACCTATAACAGACGAGTCTCAAAAGTATCTATATGGTAATTTTAACCCAATGTTGGTCATGACAGTTATTGATGCTATGGTACCGGAAGGAGCAGAACATTTTATTAAAAATGAAGTACTAAACAAGTTGGGAATTAGTAATTACAAATGGTCAACCAACCCAAATGGGTTACCTCAAGCAGGCTATATGACGAGTATGACCTCTCGAGATATGTTGAAATGGGGAAGTTTAGTACTTAATGATGGAAAATTAAATGATAAACAATTTATATCTAAACCTTATCTAAAAAAGGCAACAAGTGCTATTGTAAAGCCTGCTATAGACTGGATGCCGAAGAATTATCTTTATGGGTATTATTGGTATTATACACCTGTAAAAGTTGGAGATAAAAATTATGATGCTACGTTAGCCTGGGGAGGTGGAGGACAACGTGTAATGGTTGTAGAAGAATTAGACTTAACTATTGTAATTTCTGGTCACGACCGCGAGGATGATAAAATTATGAAACCCATTTTTGAAATTGTAATACCAGCTTTTGCGAAATAATATAAAAACCATGAAAACCAATTATACATTTTTAACCTTATTCACAGTACTTCTTATTGCGAGCTGTAATTCAAAAGATTCTTTAACCTATTTAGGACAGGAGCCGCCTGGTTTAGTTCCAGAATTATTTGCTCCAGATATTATTAAAAATGAATTTAGAGAGGCAGCTGCTGCATTTTCACCTGATGCTAAAGAATTTTATTTTAGAAGACGAGGTGGTGAATATGAAAAGAACACATTATTTGTTATTAAAAATATTGATAATCAATGGGTAGAGTCAGAAGTACCTCCTTATGCAGGTGAACCTTTTGTTACGCAAGATGGGAAGACGCTATTCTTAGGAAGAAAGTATAGAGAAATAACCAATACTGGATGGGGAGAATTAAAAGATACAAAGTCCTTATTAGATGATGAAGACAGAGGAATTATGAGACTTACAGTATCTGTTAATGGAACCTATGTTTTTGATGATTACAAAAGCGATGTGCTTCGTACATCTACAATTAAGAATGGTATACGCCAAGAACCTCAGTTGCTTGGTGAGCAAATTAATGCAGGTAAATGGACTGCTCACCCTTTTATTGCTCCTGATGAATCTTATTTAATCTGGGATAGTGAAAGAGACGAAGGTTATGGTGATAATGATTTATACATTAGTTTTCGACAAGAAGATGGCTCTTGGGGAAAGGCTATTAACTTAGGAGACAATATTAATACCGAACATGCTGAAGCTTATGGAAGTATTTCTCCCGATGGTAAATATTTCTTCTTTCACAGATCTTATGGAGGCGATAACGCTGATATTTATTGGGTTGATGCAAAAGTAATTTTTGATTTGAACAAAAATTGACTTTAATGGATAAACTTCTTTAAGTTCATTTTATACGTCTTTCCAATTGGTATTACAAAATCATTGATAAAAATTCTATTCCCCTCAATTTCGTTGATATGCTTTTTAGCCACTATAAATGATTTGTGAGTTTGTATAAAATCGTCTTCGGGAAGTACATTAATAATATCAGATATTTTTTCCCGAACTTGAATTTCTTTATCCTTTAAAGTGATGGATATGTAATTTCTGAGGGACTCGATAAACAGAATATCATCTGTTTTTACTTGTACAATCTTCTTGCTTGAACGCAAAAATAAACTATCCTCTTCCTTTTTAATATTCGGAGTTGCTGGAGTTGAAACTTCTTTCTTAACCTCAACTTTATTGATAGCCTTCACAAAGCGTTCAAAACTGAAAGGCTTTAATAAATAATCTAAAATGTTTAGCTCAAAACCTTCTAAAGCATGTTCTTGATAAGCTGTAGTAACAATTACTTTTGGTGGATTTTGCAATGCTTTTAAAAATTCAAAACCTTTTAATTTAGGCATGTTTAAATCTAAAAACATCAAATCTACCTCATGATTGCGAAGACATTCCATAGCTTCAATGGCATCATAACAATGCTTTACCAGTGTAAGATTTGGTAAAGCATCACAATATCCCTTTATAATATCGTGAGCTAAGTTTTCGTCGTCTACAATAATATATTTTATCATAAATTCAGCTTCATTGTTGCAGTATACATATCATTATTAATTGTATGAACTAACTCGTGTTTTTTAGGATATGCCAATTCTAACCTTCTCTTTAAATTATCTAAGCCAATCCCTTTGTTACTTTTCTCGTCCACATCAAAGTTATTTTCAACACTTAATGTGATTTCATTCTGATTTGATCTAATAGAAATGTTTGCAAATGCATCATTACGTAATACTTCAATTCCGTGTTTAAAAGCATTTTCAACTAAAATAATAAAAAGTAAGGGCATCAGCTTTATATTTTCATTATCAACATCAACATCAAAATTGATGGAAATATTTTTATGATAACGCATTTTATGCAATTCAATATAATTATTGATAAAGTCTATTTCTTGCTGGAGAGTTACATACTCTTTTTGTCCTTCATAAATACTATAGCGCATCATGTCAGACAGTTTTAAAATAAGTTTTTTTGCTTGTTCGCTGTCTTTATCAACCAATCCATATAAATTATTCAACATATTAAAGAAGAAGTGCGGATTTACTTGTGATTGCAAATGCATCATTTCTGTTTTAGCCTTTTCATTCTTCAGCTTTACAATGGCTTTAATGTTAACAAACAACCAATGTGAAACAGTAATAATAACGGTAATGAAAAATAATAGAAGAAACTCTACAAAACCTTCTTTTTTACCAAAATAGTCATTAAAGGCAACAATAATGACACCAATTACAACAAGTGCGATTCTAAATGTACGTAAAGAAAAAAAACTGTTTCTAACTAGAGATTTTAATTTCATGGGTCAATATTAATTAAATAATATGCGGTCAACAAATAATTTGACAAACGACTAAAACACCTGCACAAGTTCATTAAAAAATGGGACGAACATCTTTTGTATGCCTTTTAGGCGAATATGTCCCGCATAGAATTGAACACATCCCACTTTCTTTTTAAAGCTGATATTGGCCAATAGGTTTGCAGCAACAATATTAAAAAGAACAATATGAAACTAATCATTGACAACTTAAGTAAAACATATGGCAACGGTGTAAAAGCACTGCAAAACGTCTCTCTTGAAATTCCGAAAGGAATGTTTGGTTTGTTAGGTCCTAACGGTGCTGGAAAATCTAGCCTTATGCGCACCATTGTGACGCTACAAGATGCAGATGAGGGAAACATAATGTTGGGAGATTTAAACATAAAAACCGACAAACACGCTGTTAGAAAACAATTAGGGTTTTTACCACAACAATTTGGGGTGTATCCTAAAATGTCTGCAGCTGCATTACTCAATCATTTTGCAATTTTAAAAGGTATTACTCAAAAGAATGAACGAAAAGAAATTGTTGATGCACTGCTACACAAGACCAACTTATATCATGTTCGTAAACAAAACTTAGGTGGTTTTTCTGGTGGAATGAAACAACGCTTTGGTATAGCACAGGCTTTGTTAAACAATCCTAAGTTATTAATTGTTGATGAACCAACTGCAGGATTAGACCCTAAAGAGCGTAATCGCTTTTACAATTTGTTAAGTGAAATTGCTGAAGATACTATAGTTATTCTTTCCACTCATATTGTAGATGATATCCAAGAATTATGTACAAATATGGCGATAATCAATAAAGGAAAAGTGGTTTTAGAAGGAAATCCTTTAGCCCTTATCAATCAGTTGAACGGCAAGGTGTATCAAAAAACCATAAATAAGTCTGAGATAGAAAACTACAAAAAGCAGTACAATGTCATTAACGACAAACTTTTTCTAGGTAAACCAATCATTCATATTGTTAGCGAAGTTGATCCAGGAAACGGATTTGTTCCTGTAGAAGCAGCATTAGAAGATGTTTATTTTTCTCAAATCAATCAATAAATCAGGAAATTATGTGGTACGATATATTCAAATTTGAATTGAAATATAGGATCAGACGTCCTGAAACCTATGTTTTTTTTGTGTTTTTATTTCTATTTTCAATTGTAGGTGTAGACTTTGTTTTTCAAGGAGCAGAATTGGGCTTAATGAAGAAAAATGCTCCATTAGTAATTGCCAAAACAATGGGTGCTTTAACAGGTATTTTTATGGTTTTAGTATCAATGATTATGGGAGTTCCTATTTTACGCGATTACCAATATGATACCGAAGCTTTATTATTCGTAAATCCAGTTACCAAACGTGATTATTTATTAGGCAGATTTCTAGGTTCGTTTACAGTTTTGTTATTTGTTTTTAGTGGTTTACTATTCGGTATGATGTTGGGTTCACAAATGCCATTGCAAAAAGAAGAGGAAATGCTAGCATTTAGTATAGTGAGCTATATCCAATCATTTATAGTAGTGGTTTTTCCTTTATTATTCTTTGGAGCATGTGTGTTCTTTGTCACAGGAATGTTAAGTAAGAAGTTACTCGTGGTCTATACGCAAGGTATTTTTATGTTCGTCATTTTTCTACTTACAAAAGCCATTACTAACGATTATTTCCAAGGGATACTAGATCCATTTTCATTAACAACCTTGACGCAGTTTGCTAAGGATTATTCAGCTATCGAATTAAATTCACTTGGGATTTCATTTAGCGCGATTTTATTACACAACAAACTGTTTTGGATGGGCTTGGGGCTCATTGTTTTGTACTATGGCTATAGAAAATTTTCTTTCAGTTTATTAACTAAAAAGTCAAAAAAGAAATCAAAGAAAGTTGTTGACGTAAAAGCTATAAAATCTAATCACACTTACCCAATTCCAAAAGTGTCTATTCATTATCATTTAAAAGCGCAAGCTGTTCAGCTATATGAACTCTCAAAATTCTACTTGCTTTCATTACTAAAAGAAATGTCTTTTTGGGCAATTGTAATCTGTGGAATTATCATCATTGCTATCAATTCAGTGAGTTTAGGGACCGTTTATGGGGTAGATAGCTTTCCCGAAACCCATTTTATTATTGCAGAGTTACAAGAAATGTCCATGTTCTTTTTTATTATCATTTTGCTACTCTATTCAGGTGAACTTCTTTGGAGAGAACGAAATACCAAACAGTATTTATTAAATGATGCCACCTCTGTAAGTAGCTTTGTTACTTTGTCAAGTAAGTTTCTAGCATTGAATGGTATTTATGTGATTTTAATGCTGAGCTTAATTGTTTCAGGAATGTTGTTTCAAGTAGCAATGGGTTATTACGATTTTGATGTCAGTGTTTATTTCTCTGGATTCTTTATCGAAATATTTCCATTCTTAGTCTTGTTCACGTTTGTTGCATTTTTCTTTCAAGTGCTTAGTAATAATAAGTTTATCGGAATTCTATTAACCTTGGTGTTTTTCATTATCAATGTAACCTCCGAATTTTTTGGGTTTACACACAACCTCTACAAGTTTGGAGGAAAACCACTCGGAATTTATTCAGAAATGAACGGCTATGGTCACTTTTTAGGACCTTATTTGTGGGTGAAAGGTTATTGGTTTGTGTTTGGAATTGTCCTGTTAATTGCGAGCTCTTTAATTATGGTAAGAGGAATAGATGCGAGTTTATGGTTGCGTTTAAAGACCATGAAAGATAAGCTTACAAAACCAATTATGACTTTAGGAATATCAGCAATAGTTGTTTTTGCGTTGATTGGTAGCTACATTTTTTACAACACCAATTTTTTAAACACGTATTGGAATGATTCACAGGAAATCACCTTTAGATCAAAATATGAAAAGACATTAAAACCTTTTGAATATATTCCGCAACCAAAAATTATTAATACAGATTTAAAGATTGAATTGTACCCAGAAACTAGAAGTTATGAGATAGAAGGAGCTTATATTCTAAAAAATACAACCGATAAACCGATTGAAGAAATTCATATTCAAAAACGCATCGCATCCCATGTTGAACTTGAGAATGTATCTTTTGATAGAGGAGTAACAGCTAACAATGATTATCAAGAATTTGATTATACGATTTATACATTATCGAACCCTTTATTACCTGAGGCTTCTTTAAAAATGGAATTTAAACAAACCTATTACCCGAAAGGGTTTGAAAATGATAATAGTGATTCAGAGTTTGTTTATAATGGTACATCTTTCAATAATTTAATTTTTCCATCTTTAGGATACAATAGCAACTACGAATTGAACGATAATGAAATTCGTCAAGAGATGAACTTAAAAACAAGAGAAAACAAAGCCGATATTAATAACAAAAGAGAATTGGTAAATGCACGTTCTAGTAGTGATTCTGATGGTACTTATTTAAATATTGTAATTGGTACAAACAATGAACAAAAGGCTGTTACTTCTGGAAAATTAATCAAGGAATGGACCACTAATAACAGGAACTACTTCCATTATAAAACAGAACAACCTGTAATCAACTTTTATTCGATTGTTTCTGCAAAATATGAAGTAGAAAGAGCACAGTGGACTTCTCTAGATTCTTCTCAAAGACAAGTAAACCTAGAAATCTATCATCATCCAAAACACAATTACAATTTAGACAGAATGATGAAAGGAATGAAAGCTTCATTAAGCTATTATAGTGAGAATTTCAGTCCATATCAATATGAACAATTGCGAATAATGGAGTTTCCACGTTATGCTGAGTATGCACAATCGCTTCCTAGTACCATTCCGTTTTCTGAAGCCCTAGGATTTGTTTTAGACATTGATGATAAAACAGATGTAGATATGGCATTTTATGTAACCGCTCATGAAGTAGCTCATCAATGGTTCGGAATGCAAATTGAGGCAGCCAATGTAAAAGGGAAAAACTTTATACTAGAAACCTTAGCACAATACGGAGCTATCATGGCATTAAAGCACAATTATCCTCAAGAAAAAGTAGATCAGTTTTTAGAATTACAACATGAAGAGTACAAGAAAAAACAACGAAAGGAAACATCAGAAGCTTCACTTGCTTTGGTAGGGAATCAAAATTTCGTGTACTATTATAAAGGTGTTATTGCTATGTATAAGTTGCAAGAATTAATAGGAGAGGAGCAAGTAAATTTGGCATTAAGACGATTTATTAATGATTGGAGAAGTTATATAGGGATTAAAAAAACTAAGACTAATCGTTATGCAACATCTCAGGATTTAATTAAGTATTTAAAAGAGGTTACACCTAAAGAGTCTCATGATGTACTTTATGATTTGTTTGAAACCAATAAAGCAATCAACTAATATTGTTTAAACAAATAATATTAAAAAACCGAGAACATAACTAGTAAGTTCTCGGTTTTACTTTATAGATACTTTCTAAATTTTAGAGATTATTGTAATATCCGTAATTGAACCCACAAACCCTAACAAGAAATATTCATAACGTAAAGCAATAGTATTAATGCTTATATTTACGATTATCATTACAAACCCATTACTTTGTCCGAAACGTCTAACCGACTATCAAGAAAGATTGGATTACTCTCTTTAGTTGCTACAGGTATTTGTTCCATGCTAGGAGCATCCATAAATGTTGTACCCTTTATGATTCATAGGAGTGTACCCGATATAGGTTCCAATGTATTGCCTGCTTTTCTTTTTGCCATGTTACCAGCATTGTTAGCAGCATTTGCATATGGTTCTTTGGCTTCGGCAATGCCTCGTGCTGGAGGAAGTTATATCTATGCAAGTAGAGGACTCAGTCCGTACTTAGGCTTTATTGCGAGCTTCTCGCAATGGTTTGGATTGTCTATTGTTATTGGAGTGATCGCTTATATCATTGTTCCTTTTATTCGTGATGTTTTTGTTGGCCTAGAATGGATGCAAGCCGCCAATTTGATGGAAGTGGATTCCATTAGAATCGGAATTGCTTTAGCACTAATCTGGCTCTTTATTTATATCAATATTAAAGGTGGCAAGTTCTATGAGAGAACTGTAGTTCCATTAATGTTCATAATGTTTGGATTGGGAATTATCGTGATCATCTCAGGATTCTTATTTGATCAAGAAAGCTATGTACAAGCCGTTCCTGAAGCGGCTTCGTTTGTTAATGGCTCCGAAGCAACTTTTGATCCATTAGTTTTTCTATCTGCAGCGGCAATTTTATTCTCTAGCTTTATTGGTTTTGACGCTATAGCCCAGGCAGGAGGAGAGGCTAAATCTCCTACTAAAGCCCTACCAAAAGCTATTTTATTAGCTATTACCATAGTAGGAAGTTTTTATTTCTTGTTTACCATCTCAATGTATAGTACGGTTCCTTGGGGTTATGTGGCCGAACAAGCACAAGTAAAGGATATCACTGCTCCTGGACTCATAAGTCCATTGTTACCTGTAGGATTATCGGTAGCTATTTTATTTGGTGCTGCGATTGCCTTGATTAATGATCTACCAGCCATGTTATTATCGGTTTCGCGATTGGTCTTTGCTTGGGCGGATGATGGAATTTTTCCAAAGAGTATTGCCGTTACTCATAAAAAATATCAAACTCCTCACCGTGCTCTGTATCTCAGCGGTATCATGGCATCCATTGGAGTAATGGGGTCTCATTTCGCAGGAGATTTCTTCCTGGGAATCGATATTATGGTGACTTCCATGATGGTGAACTTTTTGCTGATGTGTCTCACCTTAATTACCATTACCAAGGTAAATCCAACCTTGGCCAAAGAGATCAAAATGGTAAAATCTTTAAACAAGCAAAGATTAATTGGTTATGGAGGAGTGATCTTATTGATCGTTTTCTTAACGGTTCACACCTTAAAAGACCTTAATGCAGATGTAGATGCTTGGTATTTCCGTTCTACCCCAGTTTGGTTAATCGTAATGGGAATGGGTTCTATCATATATTTGATAAAAACAAACACTCTTAAAAAATCTGGAAAAGACCTTAAAAGGCTTTTCTCCAAACTACCTGAAGAATAATGTCAGAAATGTATACAGAATTGGCACCAGATCTCAAAATATCTCGAATATTAACGGGTTTATGGCAAATCGCAGATCTTGAGCGTGATGGCAATGCTTTAGATCCTCATACGACTTCTAAATTCATGCAGCCTTATGTTGATGCTGGTTTCACAACTTTTGATATGGCAGATCACTATGGTTCTGCCGAAGTGATTTCAGGTGTTTTTAATGCTAATCAACCTTCTAACCAAAAAGTTCAGATGTTCACTAAATGGGTCCCAGAACCAGGAAAAGTGTCTAATGAAACCATTAGAGCAAATGTTGAAAAAGCGTTACAACGATTACAAACAGAGCAAATAGACCTTTTACAATATCACGCTTGGTCGTATCCTAATCCTGCTTGGCTGGATACTTTGTTTGAATTACAAGAATTAAAAAAAGAAGGTCTCATTAAACATTTAGGAGTGACCAATTTTGATTCGGCTCATTTAAGAATTGCACTAGCAAGCGACATCGAACTCGTTTCTAATCAAGTGTGTTATTCTTTATTAGATCAAAGAGCGAACCATGAAATGAGAGCTGTCTGCGAGCAATATGGCGTTAAACTCTTAGCTTTCGGAACACTTGCTGGTGGATTTCTAACCAATAAATGGTTAAACAAACCCGAACCAATTGTGGATGAAAACTTTACTTGGTCACAAATGAAATACAAACGTTTCATTGATGAAGCAGGAACTTGGTCTAATTTTCAGAATCTATTGCGAGCCTTAGCTGCTATTTCACGAAAACATGAAATCTCTGTTGCTAATGTGGCAACAAAGTTCATTCTTGAACAAAATCATGTAGCTGGAGTTATCGTTGGAGCAAGACTAGGAAAAAGTGAACATATAAAAGACAACGCAAAACTCTTCAGTTTTCAATTAGATAAGGACGATTTAAACGCCATTCAACACCAATTAGATCAATTAAATTCTATTCATGGCGATTGTGGAGACGAATACCGTAAACCACCATTCTTAACGGCTTCAGGTGATTTAAGTCACCATTTAAAAGGTTTTCCTTCTCCCTATGAAACCAAAACACTAAAAAATGGCAATCAGCTCGTAATAAGCGGAACATACTGGGAAGAAATGGCGGGATATTCACGTGCGATCAAAGTTGGAGCTAATATCAAAGTATCAGGAACTACAGCAACTCATGGTGAGCTTATGATTGGTGGTAAAGATCTCAAAGCACAAACTCATTTTATCATTGATAAAATAGAAGGTGCTATCATCTCATTAGGTGGAACTTTAGAGGATGTAGATAGAACTCGAATATTTGTGAATGACGTGAGCGATTGGGAGCCTGTAGCAATAGCACATGGCGAGCGATTTAAAGACATTCAACCTGCCAATACTTTGGTAGAAGCCAAATTGGTAGGAGAGGGTTATAAAGTAGAAATAGAAGCAGAAGCAACACTGAAATCATGAAATTGATTAAATATATTATTCCTGTTTTATGTCTGTTTGTTGTGATTCCAACAGTTGGACAAACAAATCACTTAGATAATTTTAGAAACCTAAAGATCAGATCTGTAGGTCCTGCAAACATGAGTGGGCGCATCACAGCCATTGATGTGGTTGAGTCTAATCAGAATATCATGTATGTAGGTGCTGCCAGTGGTGGTGTTTGGAAATCTGAAAACGGTGGAACTCGTTGGGATCCTATTTTTGATGACAATCCCACTCAGAATATTGGCGCTTTGGCTATTCAACAAGACAATCCGAATGTGATTTGGGTGGGAACTGGTGAAGGAAATCCTCGCAATTCTATGAACCTCGGGATGGGAATCTTTAAAAGTACAGATGCCGGAAAGACATGGATGCATCTAGGTTTAGAAGAAACGAAGACTATTCATAGGATCATCGTGCATCCTCAAGATGGAAATACCGTTTATGTTGGTGCCATGGGAAATACTTTTTCTCCTAGTTCAGAAAGAGGTTTGTATAGAACCAAAGATGGTGGAAAAACATGGCAAAAGATCTTATATACTAATACGACCTCTGGTGTTGCAGATATGGTAATGGATCCAACTAATCCTAATAAGATCTTTGTAGCCATGTATGATCATCTTCGTAGTCCGTATAGCTTCGTCTCTGGTGGGAAAGGCTCTGGATTATATCTAACAATGGATGGAGGTGATACCTGGAAGCAAATCTCTGCTAAAGACGGACTTCCAGAGGGAGAATTAGGTCGTATTGGATTGGCAATAGCACCTAGTAATACCAATCGTGTATATGCGAAAGTAGAAGCTACTAAAAATGCCTTATATCGTAGTGAAGATGGTGGTTCTACTTGGGCTATGATTAATAATGATCCAAAATTTACCAATAATAGACCTTTCTATTTTCAGGACCTAGCCGTTAGTTCTGATGATCCTAATCTTCTATATAATATTTATCAACCCCTTTCAGTAAGTTATGATGGTGGAGTAACCTTTGATCCCACGCCACAAATACCTGCAGATGAAACCAAAGGGATTCATGCCGATTTTCACGCTTTTTGGATGTCACCTAAAGATGGTAAGTTCTATATCATTGGAGGTGATGGTGGTATAGGAATCACTCGAGATCGCGGAAAGAGCTGGTATTTTCCTGAAACCATTCCTGTGGCGCAATTCTACCAGATTAATGTTGATGAAGAAATGCCTTATAATGTCTATGGTGGAATGCAAGACAATGGCAATTGGTATGGTCCTGGATATGTATGGCGAAGAGGTGGAATACGAACACTATATTGGCAATATTTGGTTGGAGGAGATGGATTTTATATCTCTCCCGATGCTGACGACAAACGTTTTGGTTATGGAACTTCTCAGAACGGGAATCTCTATCGCTACGATAAGATAGGTGGTTATTATTCTAGTATCAAACCACCTACACCTAAAGGTTTTCCGAGATTACGTTTTCATTGGAATGCAGCTTTTGCGCAGGACCCACATGATACGAAGACGGTCTATTATGCGAGTCAGTTTGTACATAGAAGTAATGACAAAGGAAAGACTTGGGAAGTGATCTCGCCAGACCTAACCACAAACAAAGCTGAGCAACAGAAAAGAGATTATGGAGGGCTCACCTTAGATGCATCAGGAGCCGAATTTTACAATACTATTTTATCGATTGCTCCTAGTTCAATTGCGAAAGAAGTTATTTGGGCAGGAACAGATGATGGGAATATACAGATCACTAAAGATGGGGGCAATACTTGGACAGAAGTAGGGAAGAACATTCAAGGAATGCCAGAAGGAGCTTGGGTAGCACGTATTCATGCCTCTAATTACAATACAGGTACTGCCTGGGTTGTGGTAAACAATTATCGTAAAGGAGATTATACGCCTTATTTGTTTAAAACAGAGGATTACGGACAAACATGGCAGTCTATGATAATTAAAGATTCTCCGATATTTGGGTACTCCTTGAGTTTTATTCAAGATCCTGTAGAAGAGAATTTGGTCTTTTTAGGAACTGAAAATGGTTTATGGGTGAGTTTTGATGAAGGTGAAAATTGGGAACAATTAAAGAATGGTTTTCCTTCAGTTTCTACCATGGATCTAAAAATACAAGAACGAGAATCTGCTCTGATTGTAGGAACCTTTGGACGAGCTATCTGGATTATAGACGATTTGCAATCGATGCGTACCTATGCCAAATCAGGAATTAATAAATCGTTGGTTGCTCCTAAAGTGAATCCTACCGTACAGGTAAAAGGTCTGTTTATTAATGCTCCTGGGAATATTTGGACTGGATTTCATACCACTTTCGAAGGCGATAATAGAGCTTTCAAACAAGTTGATATTCCTTATTTATTAAGCGATATCGATAGGAGCAAAAGGTTGACGGTACAGATCTTAAATGAAGCAGGAGAGGAGATTAATTCCTTTAAGGCTGATACAACAGCTGTTAAGGGATTAAACTACATTAGTTGGAAATTAAACGAAAAAGGAGCTACAGAAAGAGGAATTTCGGTACTTCCAGGAAACTATACAGCAGTTTTGAAATATAGGAATCACTATGCAAATTCGGTTGTGCAAGTAATTCCTGATCCACGCTTCGACATTAATCCAGCCATTGATAATGCCTTATATAAAGCTCAGAAGGAAATTGATCAACTTAGAGGTATTTTAATGAAGCAGCTGGATACATTAAATAAGAAGAAAGAATCATTACAATCTTTAGATAAGATTTTATCAAATACCAATAGAACTTCTTTAATAAAAGAAGTAAAAACACTTTTCGATGATATCGACCATTTACGTTATCAAGCGTTAGGAACTCCTGAAACTCGTCAAGTTGGTGCATGGCAAAGCTTTGAGGTTACTGCTATGACCAAATTAAGAGAGGCCAGTCGAAAGTTTATGTCGAGTCACCAAATGCCTTCTGATCAAGAGCTCGAATTGATTGATCAAGTACGAACTATGATAGTTGATTTTACCAAACATTTTGATAGTTTCATTAAAGATACATGGATTCCATTTGAAGCAAAAATTAAAGAAGCTAAGCTTCAATGGAACAACTAATAGTTCTATTTGTAGAAGTATTTTTTGTTTTTCTTAATAATCAATTCAAAAAAATTTGTCATTCTAGGTAGGAATTTTACCGAGTAACTTGTTTACTATGTAAACACTAAATTATTATGAAAAAATTAATCTTTATTTTATTTGCCTTATCCCTTTTTAATTGTTCTGACGACAATGTCACAGATCCTACAGTTTTTAATGATGAACTAACTATAGTAGAGAATTTAGAAAATGGCGTTGCTGTGCTAGATATTGTAAATGTATTAGGAGTCGAAGCTTTTTATGGCATTGAATATGGTGGTGGATATATTTTCCATGTTAACCAAACAGATGGAACCTTAATGGTAGCTTCTAATTATTCAGAAATTGGAACTAAATCTTGGGGTGATCATTTTGACTTAACCAACGGTGAAGAAATTGGTGATGGTGAGTTAAATACACAACAAATTGTGGATGGTAATTTAAATGATAATAGTAATGTTCCAAATGGTTTAGAATTTGGAAGCGACGATTACGCATTCAAAATTGTTTACGACTTAAACTATGAAAATTATGACGATTGGTTTATTCCTAGTCGCGAGTCTGCAGTTGCTATATTTAACAATCTTCACGAACAAGGTCTGGGTAATTTTAATGAAACACTATTTTATTGGACTTCTACAAAAGTTGGCTACCAGCCATATGTTTTGAGTTTCAATGCTAACTTTGGTGGTGAATCTTTTTTGGGTTCCTGTTTTGATTCGAATGCCATTTTAATAGTGAGAAAAATTTAATACTTCTTTATTAACATACGATTTAATTATATTTAAATAAGGTCAGCTAAGTATTTAGTTGACCTTAATGTTTTATATAAACTTAGAATTAAGATATACTATGCATATTAATAAACATGCATCAGGATGTAAATTGTTAGCTATAAAGTCAAAGACTGAAAAGCATTAACTTCTCTATTATTAATCAATAAAGTGACTTTGAGACAATAGAATAAAAAGCATATATTGAGGAAGTTAAAAGCAACTTGTATCATGAAAAAACTCAATATAATACTACTACTAATTATTTTCTTATTCCAAGCAAATGGATTTACTCAGGAAAGCAATTCAATTTTAGACAGTCGAGAAGAATCATTAAACAAATATTGGGCAGACTTAGCAGAGGCTGCGAAGGAAGGTAATTTTGAAGGTATGAAGTCTTTGTATCACCAAGATGCTGTTGTCGTAAAACCAGATACCACTTTTGCCGTATCCAGAGCTTTTAAAGTACGTTGGAAAAAGGAAATTTTAGAAGTAAAAAATGGTAAGCGAGCAAATACCTTAGCATTTCGTTTCTCTAAACGAATTGAGGATGACAATACAGCATTTGAAAAGGGTATATATCATTATACATCTGTCGATGCGGCAACCGGAAATGTTATTGAAGATGCATATATTCATTTTGAAACACTTCTTGTAAAGGTTAATGATAGATGGGTTACCCTTATGGAATATCAACAAGAGGAAGCTACCGAAACAGAATGGAACGCATTAAAATAAAACTAAGGGTTTAGATTTGTAAACTTAAACCTTTAAGAATCCTATACAAATGATAATTTGGAAAGCTAATTGATTTAATTCAAGGATTAACCATTTTTAAATTATACTATAATGAAATCGCCTGTAGTCCATAAGCTCCTATTTATTCAAAAGTAGCGATCGAGTAAACGTATAATATACGAGGATGTAGGAGGGAAGTATATTGCGTTTGTGATGGAAAAGTCTTGTTTCTTATTTATAAATGGCTTATTTTTAATACAATATCTTTTACTTTTCACTTTTTACTTTAAGAAAAATAAAGGCTTACTGCCCAAAATCTCACAATGAATGAGGCTTTCTTGCAAAATTCTTGTTCATCATGAAATCTCATTCAACCAAAAAGTTTAGTTCGTTTTATTGTTTAATCAAAAACAAAAGAATTGCATCTTTTCTTTCGGTCTTTTTAACCCTTTCATTTTTAAATTTAGTTATTGGTTGCTCCTATTATAATGTGAGAAGTCTTACAACTACTCAGGACACTATAGCTAGTCAAATAACTGAATTTTCAAAGAATCAAAATTATGTGATCATTCATTCAGGACAGGAAATTTGGAATTTAAGTAATCTTGTCATTAACGAAAATGAAAAATCAATTTCTGGAGTTAAAAAAGAGGTGAGTGAATTGCATATTCCAAAAAAGCCAAGAGAAATAAAAAGAACACATAGGTACTCTGGATCCAAAGAGGTTTTAAATGAGGTTCATTTTTATATAAGTTCAAGAGCTAGTCATCCTTATGGTGAACAAGCTACAATAAAATTTGAAGAGATTAATTCGATTTCAGTAAACGATAAAAATACAGGGAAAACAGTTTTAAATATTGCTGTTGGCGTTGTTGGAACATTAGCACTCGTAGCTATTATCGCTTTATTGACAAAGAGCTCTTGTCCATTTGTTTATGTAAAAAATGGAGAAGAACTTGTTTTTACAGGAGAACTTTATCCAGGTGTTTTAACCCCTAAACAACAACGTAATGATTATTTAGGCCTACCTAATATTAATAATATTAATAATGAAGTTAGTATTAAAATTACCAATGAGTTAAAGGAAATCCAATATACAGACTTTGTCCAATTGTTAGAGATTCCTCACTCTAATGATCTGAAGATTTTACTAGATAAAAATGGGGATGTTCATACATTTTCAGAAATTATTACACCTAATAAAATAATTGTTGATCAAATAATCACAGGCGATGAAATACTTTTAGAAAAAGATAATAATTCATTCTTATTCAATTCAGAAGTTATGGATGAGTCGAATAACTTAAGAAATATTGAGTTAAGATTTATTAAGCCTCAACAAACTAAAAATGCAAAATTATTCTTGACAGTTAAAAACTCGATGTGGTTAGACTATGTATTTGGAAAGTTTAATGAACAATTTGGAACCTATTATAATCAATTCCAAAAGGATCAACAGGGTGCATCGGCAGAAAAAAGTACAAAATGGATAAACGAACAAAATATTCCTTTATCGGTGTATTTAAAAACTGATAAAGGCTGGGACCTAATAGATAAAATAAATACAGTTGGTCCTATGGCCTCAAGAGACATTGCAGTTCCAATTAATTTAAGTAACGTAATTGGACAGGAAGTAGTTATTAAGCTTGAAACCGGGTTTATGTTTTGGGAGTTAGATTTTGCTGGTATCGATTTTACAGAAAATGTAGCGTTAGATATTAATTATATCAACCCCACTGAAGCTATTGATGGTAATAATGTTAATGTGACAGCATTTCTATCGGCAGCAGATCAAAACTATTTTGTACAGCCCAATGTAGGTGATGAGGTATTAGTTACTTTTAAAACCAGTAATAAAAATCCTGATTTAAAAAGAACATACTTTTTAAAAAATAGAGGATACTATAATTACATAAGAGATTATAAAGGAACTCCTAATTTTCAAAAGCTTAAATTATTTAGAGAAGCTGGTGCTTTTACAGAATATTCTAAGTTAGAATATGAAGTCTTAATGAATTATGAAAGCCAATTAGATATAGTTTCAAATTAAGATTCATGGATATATGATAGCTGAACTCAAAGAAAAAAAAGTAAAAGAAACTACTAAGTTAATTTCCACAACAATTGATTCTTCAATCGGTCCAAGAAATGTTACTGGTTTTAGATTGAAATTAGTTCAATTAAAAATTAAAATTACGCTCTTAAAAGTTATTTTAAAATCCTACCATAATCCTATAGTCTGGATTCAATCACTTCACTATTTAATTAATCTAAGAAGGCGCTTTTTAGGAAATGACAAAGTTCAAAAAATGGTTTATGTTAATGGAAAATATCATATAGGTTTATATACTCCAGGATGGAATAGTACCCTATATGAAACGTTTATTGCCTCAAATTTAAATGACTTTAAACCGATTAAATCCATGGCCGTTAATAGGTTTAATAATATATTTTTCGCAATTACTAAAAAATGCGCTTTACAATGTGAACATTGTTTCGAGTGGGATAATTTAAATAAAAGGGAAACCTTGTCTGGTAATGAATTGGTGAATATCATAAAAAGAATTCAGGATAAAGGAGTGAGCCAAATACATTTGTCTGGTGGAGAGCCTTTAATTAAATTGGATGCCATACTTAATATATTAAACCATGCAGATACATCTACCGATTTCTGGGTAGTTACTTCTGGTTTTAAATTAAACAATACGAATGCAAGACGCTTAAAAGAAGCTGGTTTAACCGGCGCTGTTATAAGTTTAGATCATTTTATTCCAGAAAAACATAATGCATTCAGGCATTTTAATGAAGCCTATTATTGGGTTGAAGAAGCCGTTAAAAATGCCAATAATAATAATCTTATTACTGCACTTTCTTTATGCACTACTAAAGAGTTTATTTCTGAAGAAAATTTAATGTCCTACATGGATTTAGCGAAAAAATTAAAGGTTTCCTTTGTTCAATTTCTAGAACCAAAAGCAGTAGGTCACTATCACAATCAAAATGTGACTCTGTGTCTAAACCAGATAGAAATTTTAGAAAATTTCTTTAGAAAAATGAACTTTACTTCTGCGTATAGTGCGTATCCTATAATTATTTATCATGGCTATTATCAACGGCGACAAGGTTGTCTAAGCGCAGGGAAAAAAGGTATGTATATCGATACAGATGGCGAAATGAATCCTTGCCCATTTTGCCATAAAAAAGGGGGTAAAGTATTAGATGATGCATTTGATGAGAATATTGAAATATTAAGATCGAATGGCTGTAGTAGTTACCCTTAAAATAATTTTTGATCAAATCTTCACAGATAAGGAATTAAGTAGAGTTGTAAAGCGATTAAAGACTGTTCAAAGTTTGCAATAATAGTCTCCGTTCTGAATATATTAAATTCATTATCTTTAAGTAATTCAGATAATTATTAAAACTACCAACCATGAAAAAAAATCTCATCTTAGTATATACATGCTTGTTTTATTGTTTAGCACTAAGCGCGCAAACAGAAGTTAAAGTTGATCTGGTCGAGATTGACAATTATTTCACTAAAATGGTTGAGGACTGGGGTGTACCTAGTGCATCTATTGGTATAGTTAAAGATGGTGAACTCATTTTTACAGGTAATTATGGAGTATTGGAAGTTGGCACCAATAAAAAGCCCAATGAACATACATTGTATGCCATTGCGTCCAACTCAAAAGCTTTTACTTCAGCAATAATTGGAATGCTTGTTCAAGAGGGAAAACTTAAATGGAACGATAAGGTGAAAAAGTATTTGCCATATTTTGAACTATATGATACTTGGGTGAGTAATAATGTGACTATTCGTGATATTTTAAGTCATCGCGTTGGTTTAGGTACTTATAGCGGTGATAATATTTGGTACAAATCTGATCTATCTGGAGAAGATATTATTAAACGTATAAAATATGTGCCACAAGCCTTCGATTTTAGATCAGGCGATGGTTATTCAAATTTAATGTATATCACAGCTGGCGAGATTATTGAAACCGTAACTGGAAAAAGCTGGGGAGAAAATGTAAAAGAAAGAATTTTAGATCCTTTAGGGATGGATAGAACGATTTCATCTGTAAATCATCTAGATGACATCGGCAATTATGCCACACCTCATGCGATGAAGGATGGAAAAAATTACCCGATTCCATGGGTAAGTTGGGATAATGTAGCTGCAACTGGTGGATTAATTTCTAGTGTTTCGGACATCTCAAAATGGATGATCTTCAATTTAAAACATGGTATAATTGGAAAGGATACCTTGCTAACCAAATCAACGAGAAATATGGTTTGGACTCCCCATAACAATTACAGAGTTGACCACACAACAAAAAATGGCGCAAACAGACATTTTGCTTCTTATGGATTAGGTTGGAGTCTTAGTGATTATCATGGGCGATTAAGAGTTGGCCATGGTGGAGGATATGATGGTATGATTACATCAATAAACATGATTCCTGATGAAAATTTAGGTGTCGTCGTGCTAACAAATGGTCATAAAAGTCCTACTGGAGCCGCTGTTAATTACGCGTTGGAAAAATTCTTGGGAATAGATTCTAATAAAGATTGGTCGGCAGATTTATTACAAAGTGCAAACAGAAATATAAATAATGATACACGAGTTGCCGATAGAATTAATAGTCGAATTTTAAATACAAAACCAATTGTAATGCCAAAGGATTTTATAGGAAATTATAATTCTGACATCTATGGCGAAATTAGCATTGCCGAAATCAATGGTGAGTTAAAATTAGAGTTTAGCCATTCAAAACTTTTATCAGCAACTTTAACTCATTGGAATTATGATGTCTGGAGAATTAATTGGGATCATCCACAGGCCTGGTTCAGCTTTGGAACTATAAAAATTGAGACAAACAATAATTTAGAAGTCATAGGCTTTGATTTTGATGTGCCTAATGATGATTTCTTTTTTGAGGAGTTGAAACCAAAAAAAATAATTAAAACTGGCAACTAAGGATAAGTAAATTTAATAGATGTGTTTATCTAAATTGTTAGTTTTTGATTTTTATCCTAAAAATTATTTAACTTAGTAAAATAACATAAGCTCTTTGTTTACTGGTGTTTGAAAGGATAAACATATATTACAATTTGTACTATAATTTATATTATGTCAAATATTATTTTTAAAACAGTACCTTCTCTACTTTTTTTATTATAAAACTATTAAGCTTAATTAGCACATGCATATTATTTTTTGGCTACTAATATCCAAATAACTTTTTCCTTATCATTTTCCCAATTACCAATGTTATTATTCTCATGTATAATATTGAAACCAGTTTTTATCAATTCCCCTTCAACATATTTCATTCCTAAACTATGTGCATTAGTTTGTGCAGTTCTTGATTTACCTCTTATACGTTTCTTCAATTTTTCAATAATTACAATCCTGCCATTAGGCTTTAGTGATTGCTTAACGTGTTCTAAAATGGTCATATAATCAGTCATTTCGTGGTATGTGTCCATGATTACAACAACGTCAAGTGTTTCTTTGGGTAGTTTTGGATCATCGTAATCTCCTAACACTACATTCACATTATCAATCTCACGATCTTTTAAATGTTCTCTTAGTGATTCTAATCGATCTGCCCTTACATCAACAGCATATACTTGACCTTCACTCCCAACCTTTTTTGCTAAATGAATACTTAAATAGCCTTCATGACAACCAATATCAGCCACAAAACTTCCCTTATCAATGCCTCCTTGTTGAAAAATGTAATTTACGTCCATCCAAGTATCTCTTTCCTCCCAGTCATACTCTGAATATTGAGAAAACCCTATAAATGGAATTAATAGAATGAATAAATTCAATTTTTTCATGACAACAAGTTATTGAAATAACAAACACCTTATTTATAAAATTCTCTTAAAACCCAATAACATAAAAAAGGAGCCTGAAAAAGTTCCTTTTTTATGTTATTCTATTTATTCTTGAATTACTTTTCCTCTATAAGAAATGCTTGTTCGGTGCGAGCTGTTTACCCTTATTACAGTGCTTAGTTTAGGAAATATCTGAACATATACCTGAAGATTTTCGGTGTCATGATCAACTACAAATTCATATTGATGCATTCCTTTCTTTTCATTAAATGAATATTCGGTTTTTTTGGGAGTTCCATCAAATTTTATTCCTACATTACTAGCATTATATCCACCTCCATTCTGGCGAACTCCATAATACGGTAGGTAAATGGAAAGGCTATCTCCTATTTTTTTAAAATGATTAACGTTACCAACTAAATTAATATCTCCTCCCATATTATTTGGGTTTAATATTCTATTTACCCTTACAACATCAGCATTTTGTGGATACGCCCAATTTGACTCAATAGTAAATTCATCATTGGCTATTAAAGCATTAACTCTGTTAAGGTCTTCTTTTGTTACCACTTCTTTAGTAGATCCACAACCTATAAGAACTAGAGTAAACAATATCATTTTTAATGCATTTCTCGTTTTCATAACTATACTGTTTTATTACTTATTTGATATCAAAGTTACTATCTAATTACTTGTTTCAGAGTTATTTCACCAACGTGTTTAGACATTTCACCCTAGTCTATTTCCAAAGCATAATATTTAGAACGCCAGCTTTTGGTATTAGACGAATATAACTCAAGAGCATTACGAATAAAAAAGGCCAAACTCTTAAGAATTTGGCCTCTCTTTTACATCACAGATAGAGCTATTATAGCCACTCTCTAAAATAATTCATCATATCTTCTTTAAACTCATAATGAATACGAATATATTGACGCATATCTTGACTCAATGTACTTTGTTCATTCATTAAGCGGCCATCAATATTTTCATTAAAATCGGCATTGTGGATATTAGCCATCTTGCGCTTACACCTATGCATTAACTTAGAGATAGCATTTTTTTCAAGCATAATCTTATTTTGAAAATGCTCTAATGGTATTATAGCTCTTTTATCGAATTCGCGTCCAGCGATCTCTTCCAGTTTTTCTTCAAACGTATCCATTTCATTAAAGTGGAAACGCAACTCTCTCTTCCATGTTTCTAAGTTAAATCTTAGATCACTTAAATATGATACTTTAGTTTGCATATTGTTTGTGTTTATTTGTTATACTTCTTCTTTTACTAATTGTTGTTGCACATTATTTGGCACCGGTTGATATGATGCGAACGTTGAACTAAAGGTTGCTCTACCTTGTGTTAACGAACGTAAATCTGTAGAATAACCAAATAATTCGGCAGCTGGTGTAACACATTTCAAGATTTGATAGTTATTTAAATTTTCAAACCCTTGAATGATCGAACGACGTGATTGTAGATCTGTCATTACATTACCAACCATCTCCTCTGGAACCTTTACCGTAAGCTCATTTGTTGGCTCTAATAATTTAGGATTCGCATTTAAGAAAGCTTCTTTAAATGCATGTGATCCAGCTATTTTAAATGAAATATCATTAGAATCTACCGAATGCATCTTACCATCATACACCATTACTCTTACATCTCTAATATATGAGCCAGTTAAAGGTCCTGACTCCATTACTTCAAGTATACCTTTCATTATTGCTGGTAAATAGCGAGTATCAATAACTCCACCTACAATGCAGTTATAGAACATTAATTTTCCGCCCCATTTTAGGTTTACCTCTTCTTTACCTCTAATATTGAAACCTTCTGGTTCTGGCATTCCTTCATACCAAGGCTCTATCTTCATGTGCACCTGAGCAAATTGACCAGCTCCACCAGATTGCTTCTTGTGTCTGTAATTTGCAGTAGATGAACGCTGAATAGTTTCTCGATATTGAATTTTTGGTTTCTTAAACTCTGGCTCAACACCATATATATTAGTAAGTGTCCATTTTATTGTTGCCAAGTGCAATTCTCCTTGACAACCAAGTTGAAGCTCTTTAGCTTCTTTCGAATACTTCACTACAACTGTTGGATCTTGACTGTGAATTTTCTTCAGTGCATCACTTAACTTTTCTTCATCGTTTTTATTGACTGCGCTAACCGACTTTGTGATGCGAGGCTCAGGGTACTGTATTGGCTTTACAGTGATAGCCTTTTTACCACCGTATAAGGTATCATTAGTTTCAGTATATTTTAATTTTAGAGTAGCTCCAATATCTCCAGCTGTTAATTTTGAAACAGGTTCTCGTTTTTTACCATCCATGATGAATAGCTGATTAATGATCTCAGTTTCATCAACTCTAGAATTGGTGAGCTTATCATTAACCTTAATTTCTCCAGATTTTACTTTAAAGAAGGTAATCTGACCTAGATTAGGTTGATAAAGTGTTTTAAACACGAATAAGCAAGTTGGAGCGTCTACTTTTGTGATAATCTCATCTCCTTCTAAACTCTGAGCAGGCTTTAAATCGGCTGCAGCTGGTGCTACATTATCTATGAATCCCATTAATCTACCTGTTCCCATATCGTTTAATGCAGATACACAGAAAACTGGAAATAATTCATGATTTAGCATTCCTGCTTTAATACCTTGACGCATCTCGTCTTCATTCAATGTTCCCTTGTCAAAGTAAAGCTCCATTAATTCCTCATCGTTCTCAGCAGCCTTTTCCACTAATTCGTTGTGAAGCGCATTGGCTCTGTCTAATTCATAATCAGGAATATCAAGTTTTTCAGGCTTCCCTCCTTCTGGCTTAAACTTGTAACATCGCATTTTTAAAACATCAATAATACATTGTGCTCCATCAATACGAATAGGATATTGAATAGCTACAGCATTATTACCAACTAAAGTCTTTATGCTTTTAAAGTTATCGTCAAAATTAGTGTCTGGATGATCAATCTGATTTATAACAAATAAGGTTGGCCTGTGATATTTATCTGTATAATTCCAGATGATCTCGGTGCCAACCTCTACTCCGTGTCGTCCATTAATCACGGTCACAACCGTGTCTGCGACCCTGATGGATGAAATAATTTCGCCAATGAAATCGTCTAGACCTGGAGTGTCAATAATATTGATCTTGTAATTACGCCACTCGGTATGCAGCGGCGTTGCAAATACAGAGGCACCTCTTTGGTGTTCTACTTCGTGGTAATCTGATACTGTATTCTTGTCTTCTACAGTACCCCTTCTATTAATAAGACCAGCTTCAAAAAGCATGGTCTCAGAGAGTGTGGTCTTACCACTGTTATGTGCACCTACAAAAACAACGTTTTTGATGTGCTTATCGTCAAATACTTTCATATACTCGGTTTTAAATTGTTCAATAAAACTACTCACATTTCCTATTAGAAAACATGACTTTTGTTAGCTATTAACCTTAAATCTAGTACATGATAATTTCGAGACAATCGGACTTTTAAGATACGAAAATCTACTGTCTTTTTCAACTAAATATTAGAAACTGAAAAAAAGTTAAAAAAAGTATGCTATTCAACATCCATTTTCTGTATTTGGTCGTAGATATACCATAAATAATTAAATCCATAAAACAACCACCATGAAAAAAATCTCAATTCTATTATTAAGCGGACTTGTGTTAACATCTTGTGTTTCAAAAAAGAAATACTTAGCGTTAGAGCACGAAAATGGACAAATTAAGAGTGAACTAACAAAAACAAGAGTTGCAAAAGAAGATCTTGAAGCAAAATTTGAAGTAATTGAAGCACGTGTTAATCAGTACAATAAAAAGATTAACTCTTTAACTGATCTAAATGCTGAATTAAACGAAGAAAATGATGCAAAGTTAGAAACAGTTGAAAATATTGCTGTTATCTCTAATGTTACTAAAGAAAAGATGCGTAAGACATTACAAAATGTAGATCCTACCCTTTTAGCTGGAGCCACAACATTGAAAGATTCAATGGATCTTGCAGTTTCTTACAGCTTGAGCAAAACTATTGATACTACAGAATTAAATGAGGAAGATGATATCGCAATTAGCATTGATGAGACTGTAGTGATGATTTCTATTTCAGATAAACTATTATTTAATACTGCTAGCTACAGAGTAAGCAATAAAGCTAATTCAATCCTTGAAAAGCTAGCCAATATTATCAATTCTGAACCAAGTATTGATGTAATGGTTGAAGGTCATACAGACTCTAGAAGCATTCACAATGAAAAAGTACAAGACAACTGGGATCTAAGTGTATTGCGTGCTACTTCTGTAGTTAGAAAATTGCAGAAAGACTTTAACGTAGCTCCTGAAAAATTAATTGCTTCTGGACGTAGTAGTTACCAACCTATTGTAGATAACGACTCTCGCGAAAATAGAGCAAAAAACAGAAGAACACGTATCGTTATTCTTCCAAACATCAACAAGTTCTTCGCCCTAATGGCAGACGAAACTGATGTAATTGCTGCAGGAGACAGATAAAATAGTTTATCCATTGAACTAAACGCCCCAAAATTCTAAACAAAAAGCACAACATTATGTTGTGCTTTTTGTTTTTGAGTATTAGTTAGAATACAGCTAATATAATATCTTTGCAGCTCAAAATATTCGTTATGCTTTCACTCCTTAATATTTTTAGAATTATAGCCTTTTTTGAAGGTGTTTCTTATATTCTATTATTATTTATAGCGACTCCAATTAAGTATTTTGGTGACGATCCTCAATATGTTAAACTATTGGGAATGCCTCACGGGATTCTATTTATACTATACATTATACTTGCATATATGCTAAAATTAGAAAATGAGTATTTTAAAAGTAATTTCAAGCAAATATTATTAGCAGCTATCATCCCGTTTGGTACATTTATATTAGATAGAAAACTTGCAAAAGCTTTAGCAAATGGATAAACTAAGACACTTTGTATACGATTTACTAGTATCTAACGGAGTTTCAGAGGGTACTGCAAGCTATTTAAACATGATACTTTTATTAATAGCGTTGTTATTAATAGTTTTCATCATAGATTTTATTTCAAGAAAGATTTTATTAAAGATCTTTTCTAAAATAGCTAAACGATCAAAATCAAATTTTGATGATATTATGGTGAGTAACAAGGTATTTAGAAATGTTGCTCATATTATTCCGTTAGTCATTGCTGTAGAGTTTGCTCCTATGGTATTTTCTGATTTTCCCTATTGGGAAAATATCATTGAAAAAACCTTATTGATTTTTGGGATTATACTAACCCTTTGGGTTGCCAGAAGTCTATTAAACTCTGTAAAAGATTATCTTAAAACCTTACCTAGGCTTAAAGATAAACCTATTGATAGTTATATACAGGTATTTATGATCATTGCTTGGGCACTGGGCATATTTGCGATCATAGCTATTATTACAGGTATCAAATTTTTAGAATTTATTACTGGATTAGGTGCTATTTCAGCAGTTGTAATTCTTGTATTTAGAGATACAATTCTTGGATTTGTCGCAAGTATTCAAGTTGCTACTAATGATATGGTGCGTATTGGTGACTGGATATCGTTTGAAAAATATGGAGCTGATGGTGATGTAATAGAAATTAATTTGGCTACTGTAAAGGTTCAAAACTGGGATAAGACGATTACTACTATTCCAACTTACGCTTTGATATCTGATTCATTTAAGAACTGGAGAGGTATGACCGATTCTGGTGGTAGACGAATTAAAAGATCTTTAAGTATAAAATTAAATAGCGTTAAGTATTTGTCAGCAAATGAAATAGATAAGCTTAAAAATATTGAATTGATTTCAAGCTATTTAGAGACACGCCAAGGTAATATTAATGAATATAATACTACCAATAACATTAATAAAGATTTACTTATTAATGGTAGGAACCTGACCAATCTCGGTGTGTTTAGAAAATATGCTGAAACATTTATTGAAAACCACTCAGCAATCAATAAGGAAATGACTATTATGGTTCGCCAATTATCACCTACTTCACAAGGTATTCCTATTGAGATCTATGCTTTTAGTAGTGATAAACGTTGGCAAAACTACGAATACATCATAGCAGATGTATTCGACCACATGATCGCAGCAGTATCTTATTTCGATCTAGAAATATTTGAATTACCTAATAACAGCAATTTTAAGGCATAATTTAGATTCTTTCATCTATATAAGCTATGATCTGATTTTCAAGAGTCAGTGTATTATCGAATATATTTTTAGCTTTATCTAGTAGGTCTTCAGCAATCTCACGATTCTTGATGTCCTTTGCATTAATACGTACATTAAAATAAGCACCATAAACTGCTGTTCTAGCACAAAGGGCTCCTACTCCAGCATCAGATAGAGAATTCTGCAATCCATCTTTAGCCATAGCATCCATCACTTCCATAGAGTTATAGGCAGTTTCCATCACCTTTAGTGGAACTTCTGTCGCATAAATAGTTGCTGCTTCGATAGCTTCAGCGCGTACTTTCTTTTCTTCATCAGTTGATTTAGGCATTCTAAAACCATCAATAATTTTATTGAATGCATTGGTATCTTCATCAACCAAAGTCAGCAAAGTATTTTTATACTCCTGACCTTTAACAGCCCATTTAGAAAACTCTTCCCAACGATCATCCCAACCAGCTTTGTGTCCAGAAAGGTTAGCAACCATAGTACCTAAAGCTACTCCTAAAGTTCCAACATATGCCGAAATGGATCCACCTCCAGGAGCCATAGACTCACTTGCTGTTTCCTCAGCAAATCCTGTCAAATCAAAATCGACTAATTTCTTTTCAGCATTACTTCTAAGCACATATTCTATGATCTTCTCGTCTGGATTGAAAGGTTTTAAATCATCTAGTCCAAGTGATTTTACAGCAATCTTGATCTTTTCAGATTCTGCAATACCTAATGAACGATTTTGTCTGGTTAAATAAAAGTCAGCTGCATCTAACATTGCCTGTAAAGGAATAAGTCCAATTAGTTCTGAACCAGTAACACGTAACCCTCTTTTATCTGCTGCTTTACAAGTCTCATCAAATGCTTCGTGCATTGAGGTAATACTAATATTGGTAAGGTTATAGGAGATCTGAGCAATACCATATTCATCAATATACCATCCAATTCCTTTAACCGCTTTTAACTTTCCAGGAATACGAACTGGTTCTCCATGTTCATCCAATATTTTTTTACCGACTATTGGATTTCCTTCACGTTTAACCCTTCCTGCTTCCCTGATATCGAAAGCAATAGCATTTGCACGACGTGTTGATGTGGTATTTAGATTTACATTGTAGGCTACTAAAAAGTCTCTTGCAGAAATTGCGGTAGCTCCTGTTGTAGCAACACTCTCATTAAATTTAGCTGGACCAAAATCTGGTTTCCAACCTGGATCAGATAGCTTTTTATTTAATCCCTCATACTCACCTGCTCTACAATTTGCCAAATTGATACGCTTTTCTTCAGTAGCTGCTTTTTCGTAGAAATATCCAGGAATGCCTAACTCTTCTCCTATACGTTTACCAAGTTTATGGGCATATGTAGCTGTTTCTTCTAAGGTAATTCCAGAAATGGGCACCAGTGGACAAACATCTGTTGCACCAAAACGAGGGTGCTCACCCGAGTGTTTACTCATATCTATCAAATTAGCAGCTTTCTCAATGAGTAAAAACGCTGCATCAATCACATTTTGAGGTTCACCAACAAAAGTAATTACCGTTCTATTAGTTGCTGCTCCAGGATCAACATCGAGAAGCTTAACACCATCAACAGTTTCGACAATATTTGCTATTTCATGTATTTTATCAAGATCACGTCCTTCACTGATATTAGGTACACATTCAATGAGTTGTTTTTGCATTAGTAGTTTTTTGTAAATGTTTGATTCAAATATACAGATAAGCTCATTTATTTTAACAATCCACGACTATTATGTTAATCTTGTTTTAAACATTTCTTAAACCTACTGTATTTCAATGAAATAGCTGTAATTTATTTGGGTAAATCTTTCCGATATGAAACAGTCAAAAGTTATTTTATTATTACTGACATTTCATGTTAGTCTTCTCATAAATTGTCAAAACAACTCTAATAAAAAGCTGGTAGGTGGTCCCTGTGAAGGTTGTGAAGCTATTTATGAATATGGTAATAAAAGATTAATGGCAGTTGACACACTACCAGAATTCAACAAACTACCTATGCCTTTGAAAATCAATGGCACCGTTTACAACAAGGATGGTGTTACTCCTGCTAATGGTGTCATTTTATATGTTTATCATACAGACCATAAAGGCATCTATCCAAAACGATCTACTTCTAAAGGTTGGGAAAGTAGACATGGTTATCTAAGGGGATGGATGAAAACAGACAAAGATGGTTCTTATACTTTTTACAGTTCAAGACCAGCTTCATATCCTAATACAACTATACCTCAACATATTCATATTACGGTTAAAGAACCTGATAAAAATGAATATTACTTAGCAGATTATTACTTTAAAGATGATCCTAATTTGACGAATAATATTAGGAACAGAAAAAACCATCGAGGTGGTTCTGGAATCATTCAATTGAAAAAAGAAGGTTCTTTATTTGTTGCAAAAAGAGATATTATATTAGGTGAAAATATTCCTGATTATTAAAAAAGGGTATCTGGATTATCTTTTCCCATTTTAGGAATAGTAAGGTTTGTTCCTAATTCTTTGTTTAGATTTTTAATAAAATGCGCCGATAGTAAAGGAGAAGCCTTTTCTACATTTTGATGCACAAAGAAATCTATTTCCTCAATCCCTTGTTCTTTCCAAGTTTTAAGACGCTCGACCCAATCATCAAGTCTGCCATAATCTGATTGATGGTTTGCTCCTACATATCGAACAAATGCTGTTTTATTGGTGAGTCGCATATGCATTAGATCTCTACGTCCAGCAGTATCAACAATAACATTTGAGATATTGTTTTCTTCAAGTAATTGATATAACTCTTCAGCAACAGTTTTATCATTATACCAGTTGGTATGCCTGAATTCAACTGCCAATTGAATTTCCCTTGGCCATGATTCAACAAAACTCACAACTCTATCAAAATCCTTAGGAGTAAAATTATTATGCATCTGTAAAAAGAGTGTACCTAATTTCTCTTTTAAGTTTGAAGCATTGTATAAATAGTTATTTACTACATCAGCAACTTCATTTAAACGCTTCCAATGGCTAATCTCTTGGTTTAGCTTTGGAAAGAATTTAAAACCATCTGGAGTTTTATCATACCACTTGCTAAACGTATCAGATGGAAAGATTCTATAAAAAGTTGCATTAAGCTCTATAGAATTAAACTGTGTAGCATAATGCACTAATTCATCCTTTGTCCCTCTTGGATAAAAGCCTTTCAGGTCTGCCCTATTCCATTTAGCACAACCAACATAAACCTCTAAAGGATTATCACTTTTATTAGTTTCTAAAACTCTTTTAGTATCAGGATGGTCAGGAGGTAAAGTAAAGTCTATATTTCCAGGATCATCAACACTTCCAAATTTCATAGTTATTAGTTTTTGTAAATATAAACATTACAAAAAATCATTTTGTATAAAAAGAATGTAACAAATGATTACCTTAAAAGACAAACAGAAAATAACTATTCATTAAAAACTATGAAAACAATTAAACTTCTTTTAGCAATATGCTTTGTTGCTTTTACAGCACAAACGAGTGCTCAAACTGCTGATGAAATTATCGCAAACTATTATGAAAATACTGGAGGCTTAGAAAACTGGGAAAAAGTGGAAGGCTTGAAAATGTTTGCTAAGATAAATCAAGGAGGCATGGAAATTCCTCTAGAAATTACTCAATTAAAAGACGGAAGACAAGCTACTGTAATAAATTTTCAAGGACAAGAGATAAAGCAAGGTGTGTTTGATGGTGAAGTATTATGGAGTACCAATTTTATGACCAAAAAAGCTGAAAAAAGTGATGCAGAAACTACTGCAAATATGAAAGTTCAGAGTCAAGATTTTCCTGATTCTTATTTAAACTATAAGGAAAAAGGCTATACTATAGAGCTAATGGAGAATGAAGAAGTAGATGGTACCGAATGTTATAAGATCAAGATTACTAGAACGCCATTGATTGTAGATGGAAAAGAAGAAGCTAATGTAGCTTATCATTTATTTGACATGGATAATTTTGTTCCAATTGCTATTCATGCAAAAATTAATGCTGGACCAGCAAAAGGGCAAATGAGTGAGACCATATTAAGTGATTACCAAGAGGTCGATGGTTTATATTTCCCTTTTTCAATGACACAGGGTATTAAAGGACAACCAGGTCAACCAATTACACTTGATAAAATTGAATTGAACCCTAAAGTTGATGATGCAATGTTTGCTTTTCCAGAGGAAGCAGCTTCTACAGACGATAAGAAAAACTAATCAACCAAACATATTAAAAGTCTTAATGAATATTCATTAAGGCTTTTTTTAATTCACATCTTAATCAAAATGAAAAGAATTTTAACTATTCTAAGTTTGGCCTTATTAGCCAATGCTCCAATTCATTCTCAAGACAAAAAATCTATTAAAATTGAAGACTATTTTGGAGATCTAACAGCTAGACATATAGGTCCCGCTTTAATGAGTGGGAGAATTAACGATATGGAAGCTCACCCAACCGATCCACGTATTATATATGCAGGAACTGCTGGTGGCGGTGTTTGGAAATCAAATGATGCTGGAACCACTTTCAATCCAATTTTTGATGAATACTGCCAATCCATTGGTGCAGTGGAAGTAGATCCTAACGACCCAGATAATGTAATATATGTTGGAACTGGTGAAACATGGCCAAGAAACAGTGTGTCTGTTGGTGATGGACTGTATAAATCTGTTGATGGTGGTACAAATTGGAGCAAGATAGGTTTTGAAAAATCTGAACGTATTGCTAACGTGATTGTAAATCCAAATAATTCAAATGAAGTATATGTAGGTGTTTTAGGAGCATTGTGGTCTGACAGCGAAGTACGTGGTGTTTATAAATCTTTGGATGCAGGAAAAACATGGTCTAAGATATTATACGTTGACCAAACTACAGGTTGTGCAGATCTTATAATGGATCCTAATGACCCTAACACGCTTTATGCTTCTATGTGGGAATTTAGAAGAACTGGTTGGTCATTTAATTCTGGAGGTGATAAGAGTGCTCTTTATAAATCTACTGATGGTGGTGCAACTTGGAATAAAATTCATAATGGTTTTCCAGAAGGAAAATTAGGTCGTTTGGCAATTGCTGTTGCTCCAACTAACTCAAATGTATTATATACAGTAATTGAAGCTGAGGAAGATACTAAGAAGGGATTGTATAGAAGTGATGATGCTGGCGCTAACTGGAAACAGTTGAATAACGACTTTGGTATTACAGTTCGCCCTTTTTACTTCTCTCGAATAGTTGTTGATCCGAGAAACGAAGATGTGGTTGTAAAAGGTGGATTAAGTGGCTCAATTTCTAGAGATGGTGGAAAAACCTTTAGAAATCTTGGTAATATGCACAGTGATATTCATGATATAATATTCGATATAAATGATTCTGATCGAATGTATGTTGGAACCGATGGTGGAGTTTATCGTTCATGGAATGGTGGCACTACTATGGAAATAGTTGAAAATTTACCACTATCGCAGTTTTATCATATAAGTGTTGATGATGCAGAACCTTATAATGTTTATGGAGGATTACAAGATAATGGTTCTTGGTATGGACCATCTTATGCTCCAGGTGGAATAAAAGCTCGTGAGTGGAATTCAATTGGTGGTGGTGACGGATTTAGAGTATTAAAACATCCAACAAAGAATATTATCTACTCTGAAATGCAAGGTGCAGAAAATGTGTGGAGATATGATGTTGACAATAAATTAATAAAAACCATTCAGCCATTACCTCAACAAGGTTACGCAAAACTTCGGTTTAACTGGAATGCTCCAATGGCAACCAGTGCTCATAAGCCAGATAGATTTTATATGGGAAGCCAATTTTTACACAAATCAGAAGATATGGGTAACACTTGGGAGATCATTTCACCAGATCTAACTACTAACGATCCTGCTAAACAACAACAGCAAGACTCAGGTGGTTTATCTATGGATAACTCTGGTGCAGAAAACCATACTACAATTTTTACCATTGCCGAATCTACTCTTGATGAAAATGTAATTTGGGTTGGAACCGATGATGGTAACGTTCAAGTCACCCAAGATGGTGGAAAAACGTGGGTAAATACGGTCTCAAACATTCAAGGATTACCTGCTAATACCTGGTGTTATCATATTGAGGCAAGTGTTCATAATAAAGGAACAGCCTATGCTGTATTTGACGGACATACTTCTGGTGACATGAATGCTTATGCCTACAAAACTATTGACTATGGCCAAACATGGACAAATATAATTAGTGATGACATTGTTGGATTTGCTAGAAATATTCAAGAAGATTATGTTAATGAAGATCTTTTGTTCTTAGGAACAGAGTTTGGGCTTTACATCACTACTGATGGTGGAAAAAGTTGGGGAAAATTCACCAATAATATGCCTTCTGTTGCTGTTCATTTCATTGATCTACAAAAGAAAACTAATGACCTTGTAATGGGAACTCATGGTAGAGGTGTAATTATCATCGATGATATTTCACCCTTAAGAGAGATTAATGATAAAACATTGTCTGAAAAACTTCATTTTTTTGAAAGTGATCCTATGGTTATGAATGATCAAAGCGGGTTTTCAGGTAGTTTTGGATATGAAACGCAATTCATTGGTGGAAATTCAACAAGATTAGGGCAAATTAAATATGTGCTATCCAAACGACACACCTTTGGTAAAATGTCAATGGAAATTCAAGACTTAGATGGAAATGTATTAAGTAATATTGCTCCTGGAAAATCTAAAGGAATTAATATAGTCAACTGGAGCTTTACAATGAAGCAGCCAAAAGTAGCAAAGGGAAAGACATTAGTATTTGGTGGTTTCACTGCTCCAAGAGTACCTGAAGGAACTTATAAAGCGGTTATCAAAAAAGGTCGAGATACTTTTGAACATGTGTTTGAGGTTATTTATGACAAAAGCGCTGATTTGTCTCAAAGTGATAGAGAGTTAAAAAACTCAACAACAATGAAGTTGTTTAATATGACAGAAGAATTAGCGTATCTGGTTTATGAGTTAGACGAAATACTTTCAAATACTACAAGTAAAAAAGCAAAGGCTTCTCTTCAAGAATTAAAGGAAACTCTAGTGATAACTACTGGTGATAATTATGTAGGTGCTGCAGAACCACAATTAAGAGAGAAAATGGCAGACTTATATAGTAAAGTAGCTGGAAGTTACGATAAACCATCTAAGTCGGAACTGGAAACATTACAAATAATTGAAGATAGATTTAATAAAGCCAAAGTAGATTTCGCTAAACTTAAAAAGAAAGCAAAAGTAAAAGATCTACAGCTGAAAACTTTTGAAGAGTTTGTAAATGAATAAGTTAGAAAGCCAATCGTTTTGATTGGCTTTTTTAATGTTAATAAGGTGGTTAACAACTAATGATGTATCATTAATTATACATTTAAGATTTGTATAAATTTAATTACAAATCTAACAGTTATGGAAACCAGAGACCTTGACCTCAAGCGTTTTCGTCCCGATTATATGACGACTACTATTAACGATGGGATGAGTGCAGATGAACGCTTTCAGAACCTTGTTTTAAGACCAATAATTAAACTTCAAAGACCACTTTTTATTGAGGTCTTTAGAAACTATGTCGCAAAGCATAAAAATGTTTTCTATGATCTATCTTTAGAAAAAAGGATTGATTACATAGAGAACGCTATTCACAAGGATATGAAATTTCGAAATAGCCTAAAGGGTATGATGATTGGTGTTTTCACTATTGAAGAATACCAAGTTTATATTCAAAATTCATCTGCTCTAAACAAACGAATGATGAATCTGGTAAAAGAAAGCCTGATTGATAGCGTTCAATTAATTGAACAAAGCAAAACACTTGCAGCTGTCTAAATAAGTGAAACTCCGTTTAAATCTGTTGTCAATACTTCACTCATGTAATTGAAGAAAGGTCGTATTGCTTTAAACGAATCATCAACAGTGTCCAGAAAGCCATCAGCTACTATTTCCTTATCAGTAAACTTTCTCGTAAAGATGAATTGTTTCTTTTTAATGAGATCAATATTTGTGTCTTCTTTACTAAAACCTTTTGGAGCTGACTTTACTTCATCTCCAACAAATTTATCTCCCCAAATTGAATTAAAGCTTTTATCAGCAAGAATCTTACGCATTGGTTCAGCATCCATTTCAAATTCTTTTCTAATGCGTAAAAGATCTGGAGAAGCTGGTTCCCAAAAACCTGTAGCTAAAAAGCTTTCATTATTTGGTGCAATATGTAAATAATAACCTCCTCTTAGTTCAGGCTTTTTACGGTGAAAACTTCCACCGAAATGGGTCTTATATGGAGTTTTATCTTTTGAGAAACGCACATCTCTATAAATACGGAACATCTTCATTTTATCGACTTCATCATGCTGATTTAATCGATTATAAATCTCACCATACACACCTTTCACTTCAGCCTCAACAGCTTTGAATTCCTTCTTGTTGTCATTGAACCAGTCACGATTATTATTCTTTTGTAGCTTTTTGAAAAAGTCAAGGGCAGCCTTAGGTATGGTAGTACTCATATGGAATTATTTTGTCTGAAATTACGAATTTGAAACCGTTATTCAAATTCAATTTTGTTAAGTATTAAACCAGAAGCTGGAGCAATATAATCCATTACCTCCTTACTTTCTGGTTGAAGTGTTTGTCGAATATATTCTAAGGAAATTTCACCTCTACCCAACTTTATTAAAGATCCCATCATTAGTCGAATCTGATTTCTACCAAAACCTTTTCCTCTAACTCTCAAAACATAAGAGGTTTCAGGGAAAAAATTAGCAGTGAATATATTGTTGAGTTCTAATGAACAAGACTCAATAGTTCTCACGTACTCTCCATTATCACTAGCCTTATAGCAATAAGTCTTGAAATTATGTGTTCCTTCAAACAACTTAGCTCCTTCTTTCATTATGGAAATATCCAAAGAATCAAGTATTGTAGTTATGATAGGTGCACAAAATGGATGGTTCTTTTGACCTTCCGTGAACAGATATAAATACTCCTTTGTTTTTGGATCATTGATAATGTTGAAACTCTCGTCAACTTCTTTAATGGATAATGCTCTAATATCTTGAGGTAAATTGTGATTGAAGAGCTCTAAAAACTCATTTAAATCATTTAAAGGCGCATCATCTAAAAACAATTCTATTGCTGCCTCATTAGCGGAAACCATTGCGTCTGTACGTCCAGATGCTAAGGTTTTAAATGTTTGATCACCTAGAATATACTTTAAGGTGCGATCTACCATTAAGTGCAAGGTTTTCACATTAGGTTGTTTTTGCCAACCATGAAAACGATAGCCTAAATACTGAATCTTTATGAGGTAATAAAATCGCTTGCTAAACATAACTACAAGAAAACTATTTTAGCAAGCTTTGACAAGTTTAATGACGAGATTTTAAAACATTCACAATGTCTTTCAGCTTATAATCTTTGGCTTGTAACAGAATCAAGTAATGAAACAAAAGGTCTGCACTTTCATTTAAGAAAAGATCATCGTTCGTGTCTTTGGCTTCAATTACAGTTTCTACAGCCTCCTCTCCTACTTTTTGAGCTATTTTATTAATTCCTTTTTCAAATAATGAAGCAACATATGAGGTGTCGCCAGACGCATTTTCTTTACGCTGACTAATAATATCTTCAAGTTCAGTAAGAAATCCGAGTGAAGAAGCATTTTCTTCCTCCCAACAAGTGTCAGTTCCTTTATGACAAGTTGGTCCTTCAGGATTAACTTGAATTAAAAGTGTATCATTATCACAATCGTTCTTAATACTCACTAGGTTTAAGAAATTACCACTCTCCTCTCCTTTTGTCCATAAACGCTGCTTACTTCTGCTAAAGAAAGTAACCTTTTTGGTGTCCTTCGTTTTTTGAATGGATTCTTCATTCATATAACCCAACATCAAAACAGTTTTAGTTTTCGTATCTTGAATAATTGCAGGGATTAGTCCGTGGCTGTTATACTTTATTTCCATCAGATTCTTACTTCTATATTTTCTTTTTTTAATTCTCTTTTTAAATCCATTATTGGAATTTCCCCAAAATGAAAAACGCTTGCCGCTAATGCTGCATCGGCTTTACCCTCTTTAAAGGTATCTACAAAATGCTCAACTTTTCCAGCTCCACCAGAAGCTATAATTGGAATATTGACTAGCTCAGATAATTTTACTAAAGCTTCATTAGCAAAACCATTTTTAGTTCCGTCATGATTCATTGAGGTAAATAATATCTCTCCAGCTCCGCGTTCTTCAACTTCTTTTGCCCAATCAAACAGTTTAATTTCTGTTGAAATTGTACCTCCAGCCAAATGTACAAACCATTCACCATCAATTTCTTTAGCATCAATAGCAACTACAATACATTGACTACCAAATTTATTAGATAATTCGTTGATGAGTTCAGGCCTTTTAACCGCTGAAGAATTGATTGATATTTTGTCAGCTCCATGCTTCAATAATGCATCAACATGCTCGATAGACGAAATTCCACCACCTACAGTAAAAGGTATGTTCACTTGTTCTGCAACGTGTAATACCATTTCTAAAGTTGTAGCTCTCGCTTCCAGTGTAGCAGATATATCCAAAAAAACCAGTTCATCTGCACCTTTATCTGCATACTGTTTTGCCAATGCAACTGGGTCTCCTGCATCAATAAGGTTGACAAAGTTCACGCCTTTAACGGTTCTTCCGTCCTTAATGTCTAAACATGGTATGATTCTTTTTGCCAGCATACTAATTACTTATAATAAATTGCTCAAGTTGCTTTAAACTGATTCTATTCTCATAAATAGCTTTTCCTATAATGACACCTTCACAGCCTATTTCTTTAAGCTTAGGAAGCTCATCATAAGTAGATATTCCACCAGAAGCGATTAGCTTTATATCATAACATTCAGCAACAATTCTTTCATAAAGATTAAACGAAGGACCTTCCAACATTCCATCTTTTGAAATGTCTGTACAAATCACATATTGAATTCCCTTTGTTTGATAATCTTGAATAAATGGAATCACTTCTAAATCACTTTCTTCCTGCCATCCAGAAATAGCAATCTTTTCATCATTGCAGTCCGCTCCTAAAATAATTTTATCTGAACCGTATTTATCAATCCAGTTGATAAAAATCGTTGGGTTCTTGACAGCAATGCTCCCTCCAGTTATTTGTGAAGCACCAGATTCAAAAGCAATATGCAAGTCTTCATTAGACTTTAACCCTCCTCCAAAATCAATCTTTAAACTTGTTTTAGCAGCGATTTGCTCAAGCGTTCTATAATTCACAATATGACTAGCCTTAGCACCATCAAGATCAACAACATGTAAATACTGTATTCCAGCATCTTCAAACTGTTTAGCGATTTCTAAAGGGTTTTCGTTATAGACTTTTTTAGTACTATAATCACCCTTGGTAAGTCTAACGCACTTCCCTTCTATTATGTCTATAGCAGGAATTATTCTCATACTAATTCAATAAAATTCTTTAAAATTTTCTCACCAAATACACTACTCTTTTCAGGATGGAATTGTACTCCATAAAAGTTATCTTTCTGCAGCGCTGTTGCATATTCTAAACCGTAGTTAGTAGTAGCTATTGCATTATCATTTAACTCTGCATAATAACTGTGTACTAAGTACATATATTCTTCTTCTTTAAGACCGTTAAATAATTCTGACTTAAGATTATAAATGGTATTCCAGCCCATTTGAGGAACTTTCAAGTTGTTCTCAAATTTTCTAACCTCCAAGTCAAAAACTCCTAGTCCGTTAGTGTTATTTTCTTCAGAATGTTTGCATAACAATTGCATTCCTAAGCAAATACCCAAAACAGGTTGTTTTAATTTAGGAATAAGTTTATCTAATCCTGACTTTTTAAGTTTTGCCATGGCATTACTAGCCTCACCCACTCCTGGGAAAATGACGCGATCTGCTTTTTGAATAACTTCTGGATCACTAGACAAAATAGCATGATAACCCAAACGTTCAAAGGCAAACTGAATACTTTTAATGTTTCCTGCTCCGTAATCTATAATTACAATATTCATTACAGCATTCCTTTGGTTGATGGAAGTATTAGCTTTTCTGCATCACGTTTTACAGCCATTTTAATTGCTTTAGCAAAAGCTTTGAAAATTGCTTCAATCTTGTGATGTTCATTAGTTCCTTCTGCTTTGATGTTTAAATTACACTTAGCTCCATCGGTAAATGATTTAAAGAAGTGCATAAACATTTCTGTTGGCATTTTGCCAATCATTTCACGTTTAAAATCAGCCTCCCATACTAACCAGTTTCTACCACCAAAATCAATAGCAACTTGGGCTAAACAATCATCCATTGGCAAACAAAAACCATAACGTTCTAAACCTAATTTATTACCTAAAACATCATTAAACAGCTCTCCTAGCGCAATGGCTGTATCCTCTATTGTGTGATGCTCATCAACCTCTAAGTCACCTTCAACCTTGATATCAAGATCCATTTGTCCATGACGTGCTAATTGATCCAGCATGTGGTCAAAAAAAGCTAAACCAGTATCAATGTCGCTTTTACCAGTTCCGTCAAGATTGACGCTTATAGCTATTTGAGTTTCGTTGGTATTCCTTTCGATATATCCTGATCGACTCTGAAGCTTTAAGAACTCATAAATCTCTTTCCAATCGTTAGATTCTAAGGCGATGTAATCATCTAGGTCGCCTCTCTTAACAGTTATCTCATCAGTTCCCAGATTGGTTTCGTCATTAATAAAAATACCTTTTCCGCCAAGGTTCATTGCAAGTTCTACATCTGTTAAACGATCACCAATTACAAAAGAATTTGATAGATCATAATCCTCTGAAAAATATTGTGTCAACAATCCAGTATTTGGTTTTCTTGTCGATGCGTTTTCACTTGCAAATGTCTTATCTATGAACTGTTCCTCGAATACAATTCCTTGATCTTTAAAGGTATCTACCATGAAGTTATGTACTGGCCAAAAGTACTCTTCAGGATGTGAATCTGTTCCCAATCCATCTTGATTTGTAACCATTACTATTTCAAAGTCTAGTTCATTACATATTTTACTTAAATACTGAAACACTTTTGGATAGAATACTAACTTTTCAAAACTATCTACCTGTTGATCTTCTGGTTCTTTTATCAACGTTCCATCTCTATCTATAAACAATACTCTTTTCATAATTCCTTCATGATTTGTATCAGTTCTTTATTTTCTTCAGGAGTCCCAATAGTGATTCTTAAACAGTTCTCGCATAAAGGTTGATTAGATCTGTTTCTAACTACTACTCCCTTACCAATAAGCTCTTTATAACGTTTATCTGCATCATCTACTTTAACTAATAAAAAGTTAGCATCCGAAGAATATACCTTCTCTATATATGAAATCTCTTCGAGATTATTTGCTAGTTTTTTTCTATCAGTAATGATCTCTTTTACTTCTCCTAAAGTTTTATCTCTATTTAATAATCCTGTTAAAGCCGCTTCTTGAGTTAGCTGATTTACATTGTAAGGAGGTTTAATTTTATTTAGAACTTCTATAATTTCCTTTGATGCGTAACAAATACCTAATCTAATTCCAGCCAATCCATAAGCTTTGGATAAGGTTTGAGTAACGATAAGATTGGAATAATTTTCTAATTTGCTTAACCAACTTTCTTCTTCTGAAAAATCTATGTAAGCTTCATCGATTACCACAATTCCAGAAAATTTTTCAATCAACTCTAAAACTAAATTCTTACCAAAACTGTTTGCTGTTGGATTATTTGGTGAGCATAAAAATAAGAGCTTTGTATTTGAATCCTGATTTTTAAGTATTTCTGTAACATTTGGTTCAAAACTATCCAACAATGGAACACTGACAAGCTCAATATCATTAGTATTTGCTAATACTTGATACATTCCATAGGTTGGAGGTAAAATAATAGCTTTGTCCTGCTTGGGTTCACAAAAAGCTCTAAAGATTAAGTCTAAAACCTCGTCACTTCCGTTCCCTAGTAAAATTTGTGATTTTGATACACCTTTTATTTTGGCAAGTTCATCCTTAACCAAGTTCTGTTGAGGATCAGGATATCTGTTTAAACCAGTTTCAAAAGGGTTTTCGTTAGCATCAATAAAAACCATTTTTGATGAAGCATCCTTAAACTCATCTCTTGCAGAAGAATAAGGCTTCAGTCTCAAAATATTTGGTCTTACAAGTTCTTCTAAATTCATGATTGCAAATCTTTAAGTCTTATTGAAACTGCATTTTTGTGAGCTTGTAAGCCTTCCGCTTCTGCCATTAGTTCTATTGTTTTACCAATATTCTGTATGCCTTCTTTAGATATTTTTTGGAAGGTAATACTCTTTTGAAAACTATCTAGGTTGACCCCAGAATATGCTTTTGCAAAACCATTAGTTGGTAAAGTATGATTAGTCCCAGAAGCGTAGTCGCCTGCACTCTCTGGAGTATAATTACCAATAAATACAGAACCAGCATTAATTACATTACTTACATAAAAATCCTCATTATCACAGCAAATAATGAAATGTTCTGGTCCATATTGATTAATCATATCCAGGGCAACTTCATCACTTTCAACGAAGATCATCTTAGACTTAGAAATTGATTTCTTAGCAATTGCCTTTCTTGGTAATACAACTAGCTGCTTGTCAATTTCACTACCAACTGTTTCAATTAGATTTTGTGAAGTAGAAACCAAGATTACCTGACTATCTGTTCCATGTTCAGCTTGACTTAATAGATCAGAAGCTACGTAAGATGCATCAGCGGAATCATCCGCAACAACTAATAGCTCACTTGGTCCAGCAGGCATGTCAATTGCAATTCCGTATTTTGTTGCTAATTGTTTTGCTACAGTAACGAATTGATTTCCTGGACCGAATATTTTTGAAACTTGAGGAATACTCTCTGTACCAAAAGTTAATCCAGCTATAGCTTGAATACCTCCCACTTTATATACTTTGGTAACTCCACATAGCTGAGCTGCATAAAGAATTTCGTTGGCTATTTCACCCTCTTTATTTGGTGGTGTACATAGAATTATTTCTTTACAACCTGCAATATTAGCAGGAACTGCAAGCATCAAAACTGTAGAAAATAAAGGAGCTGTTCCTCCAGGAATGTAAAGTCCTATACTTTCGATTGGCCTTTTTTCCTGCCAGCATTTAACTCCCTTTGTAGTTTCAACTTCTACTATATCAGTTTTTTGAGCCTCATGAAAAGACTTAATGTTTTCTTTTGCTTCTTTTATAGCGAGCTTTAGCTCATCGGAGATACTTTCTTCTGCTATTTTAAACTCTTCTTCGGAAACCAAATAGTTATCAAGCTCAACTCCATCAAAAATTGAAGTGTACTTTGAAATAGCAAAATCCCCATGCTGCTCTACATCCTTAAATATCTCAGTTACGGTTTCTTCAATCTCTTCAACTGATTGCGTTGGACGCTTCAGAATTGTTTTCCAGTCTTCTCTTTTCGGATTAATTATCGTTTTCATCAGATCACCATTTTTTCGATTGGACATACCAGAATACCTTGAGCTCCCTTTAGTTTAAGTTCGTCTATAATTTCCCAGAACTGATCTTTGCTTATCACAGAATGTACAGAGCTCCAACCCTCTTCAGCTAGAGGCAAAACAGTTGGACTCTTCATTCCTGGTAATGCAGAAATTATATCTTCAAGCTTATCATTTGGAGCGTTCAGTAGAACATATTTAGAATTCCTTCCTTTTAGGACTGAACGTATTCTAAACTGAATCTTATCAAGTATTTCTTGAGCTTCTTTAGTAATGTTAGGAGAAACTGCTAAGACAGCCTCAGACTTTAGTATTACTTCTTTTTCTACAAGGTTATTCTTAAACAAGGTACTACCACTAGAAACAATATCTACAATAGCGTCAGCTAAACCAATGTTTGGTGCAATCTCAACAGATCCATTAATAATATGCAAACCAGCAGCAACTCCATTTTCCTCTAAAAATGCTTCGACTGTATTAGGATAGGAAGTAGCAATCTGTTTTCCTTCAAGATCCTCTAGACTACTATAGTTTGAAGTTTTAGGAACTGCAACTGAAACTCGGCATTTAGAAAACCCTAGTTTTTCAATAAACTTAATATCATTACCTTTTTCTACAAGTACATTCTCACCAATAATGGCAGCATCAACTACTCCATCTCTTAAATATTGTGGTATGTCTCCATTTCTTAAATAGAATACTTCTACAGGAAAGTTTCTAGCCGATGCCTTCAACTGATCTTTACCGTTATCAATTGAAATTCCAATTTCTTTTAGTAGTTTTAGAGAGTCTTCGTTTAATCTCCCTGATTTTTGAACTGCAATTTTTAATTTACTCATTATTCTTTTAATGTGTTTGAGTAAGTCTCGCTTTGTTTAATTAAAAAACCCGCTTGATTTACTCAAACGGGTTTCAAAATATATCTTTAGTTTATTCAATACATCTTCAGCTCGCTTGAGTGCAAGTATGAAAATGATGACGATGTGTTAAAATAAACTTCATTGTTCGTTTTGTTCTACAAATATTTGAAATTATTTTTTACAAATCCAAACAGTATAAATCAAAATTTAAAAATTTATAATATTCTCAAAATTAGATCACTAAAATTATTGATTTCCTAATATAATTGGCATTCCAGATTCACCAGACCCAATAACTATAACTTTGCTATTAGGAGACTCAGACAACTTGATAGTAGCTTCTATCCCTTTATCCTGAAGGATTTTATCTGTTAATGAAGCACTTAAAATGCGGTTAGCATCAGCTTTACCCTGTGCCTCAATACGCTGTCTTTCTGCTTCTTTTTGAGCTGTTACTAATCGGAACTCATATTCTAAAGATTCCTGTTCTTGCTTTAGTTTGCGTTCAATTGCTTCTTTAATTGTTGGTGGTAAGGTTACATCTCTAATTAACACCTCGTTTAATTGAATGTATTGATCATCAACAATTTTTTTTGTTTCTTCAAAGATCTCAACTTGAATTGCATCTCTTTTACTAGAGTATAATTGCTCTGGGGTGTAACGTCCAACAACACTTCTTGCTGCAGAACGAATTGTAGGAAGAATAATTCTATTTAAATAATTCTCACCAATCTCTTGGTGCAATTTTCCTAACTCATCATATTTTGGCATGTACCAAGCAGATGCATCTAACTGAATATCTAATCCGTTAGAAGAAAGCACTTTCATCTTTTCAAATAATTCTTGACGACGTACTTCATAAATATGCATTTCATTCCAAGGAGCTACAATATGAAATCCTTCTCCATACGTTTTGTCTGTTACAACACCGTTTCCAAAAGTTTTATATAAAACTCCTGCTTGTCCTGAGCCAATTGTTACAGCTGATTTCGATATTATAATTATAAGTATAACAATTCCGAATAGGATCGGTAATCCAATTTTAGGTAATTTTTCCATTTTTGTTGATTGTAAATATTATTAAATAAGTCCGTTATATTTTCTCAAAAACCACTCAATTGTCAAGCTTCCAACAATTAATATGAGTAGTATTTTAAAGTCAATTAAAGGTACGACATTTTTAGTACTTCTTTGTATTGTCGTAAATCGTTGGTCATTCATCAAGTTAGTAAACAATTCATTTGGGTTTGCTATAAAATAGCTTGACCCTCCACTATTAGTAGCAACCTGTTGCAACTTTGTTACATTGGCATTTAAAAATTGTTCCTCTACCTTAAAATCAAGAATCTTGATATGTCCACTATCTATAACCTCGCCATCATTAGCAGAAACAGTAAAATCATAATCTCCAGCAGAAAAGTTGCTGAGATCAACATCATAGATACTTTGCTTTAAAATAAATGGAATATTAGTTAATTGCTGTGTTTCAGTATTTTTTAATGAAATTATTAAGCTAGCTTTATTGTCAAACTCATAATTTTTATTGAAGAATTGAGCTCCTATTCTAATATCACTATTACCATCATAAAAAGACTCATAATTTACAACAAGTCTTGTTCTACGTTTATTTGTGGTAATATATTGAATAGCTTTACCAAGAAAATTATCAAATTCCTGAAAAGTTTCTTGATTTAAATATTCTTGTGCTCTCCATCTCCAAATTCCTTCACCTAAAAGTACAACCTCTCTAAAGTTAGTAGTTTCAAATGTTGCCATCAATGGTTCATCAATAACACTGGTATTGATTCTTTTATAGAATAGAGGCTCAAATGGAATATTAAAATTTACGGCTCCAAATTCGGAATGCAAAGGAGGATAACTTTCAAAGTCTAAAGCGTTAACAATGAAAGTTGTAAAATTGTTATTCAATGTGGCTTGAAAATCTTCCAATTGCCCTGTAATTTCATGTCTATAATTTGATTGAATTTGGTTTACAAAGAACCAATCTGTTTGTGTTCCGGTAATTGTAAAACGGTCAAAACTGTTAGTATTCAAAAATTCATAAACTGAACTAAAAGTACTATTAGGTTGATATAAAATAACAGCTTGAAAATCATTAGGATTATTTAAGTACTCTTGAGGTGTAACTATTGTAACTGAACGCTGCTCACTACTTTCAATAGATTTTTTTAAAGCACCAATATCTGGATGTGTAATCGATGAAATAATTGCAATTGATGTTTTTTGATCAATTACTTCTATAGCAAAAGGCTTACTATTATTTGTTTTGTTCTTTTCAGAATTTAAAGGAGTAATTGTAGCTACATAACTTTCTACACCTACAGTATTTGCAGGTAATGTTACATTAATAGTTCTTGAATTATCTTCACTAGAAAAGTTGATATTTTGCCTATGAACTACATTACCATTTTTACTTATTATTAATTGAGTGTCAATGCTAGAACCACCATTATAAACGGCTATAATTTCAACAGGGAATTGGTTATACAAATAAGCATATCTATTAACATTAAGCTGCTGGATCTTAAGATCAGAATACCGAATAGTATCTCCTAGGATTACCGGAAAAATGGGCTGGTTATATTGTTTTGCAACAAACTGATAGTCATTTCCCAAAGTTTGATTACCATCAGTTATTAATACAACAGGAGCTTTTTTCTCTTTATAAACTTGTTTTATGTTTTTAAATAACAAAGCTATATTAGTTTGAGCATCATTAAAACTTATAGAGTCTATAGACTCCAAAGATTTACCGAATGAAAATAGCTCAACGTCAAATTTATCATTTAGAGTGTTATCCCCTTTAACAGATTCTACTAAATCAAGTACGCTTTCATCATGATTTAAATAAGTAACAGATTCTGAATTATCTACTGCAACAATTAAACTCGGTTTTTCATTTTGTAATGTTACTTTTTCAAACTTGGGATTGATGATAAGCAAGGCAGTAGCAAACAACGTCATAAACCTTAAAAATGCGAAAACTGGATTAAGTTTTCTCTTTTTAGATTTATATGAATACTGAAACAGCGCTAATAAAATCGCTGCTATTCCAGCAATAATAATATATAATACTGTTTGTGTTGCCAATATAAATAGTTAGCTTCTTAAGTTAACATTCCTCCATCAACATTAATGGTTTGCCCAGTAATATAAGCAGACATATCACTTGCTAAAAACACACAAGCATTTGCTATATCATCTGGTGAACCTCCTCTTTTTAATGGAATTGCTGCTCTCCAACCTTTTACAGTTTCTTCATCTAGTTTTGCCGTCATTTCAGTTTCAATAAAACCAGGAGCGATAACATTACTCCTAATATTTCTAGAACCAAGTTCTAAAGCAACAGACTTTGAAAACCCTATGATTCCAGCTTTAGAAGCTGCATAGTTTGTTTGTCCAGCATTCCCTTTCACTCCAACCACAGAACTCATGTTTATAATAGAACCTTTACGCTGTTTAAGCATAGTACGCTGAACGGCCTTAGTCATATTAAAAACTGATTTTAAGTTAACTTCAATTACTTTATCAAAATCTTCTTCACTAATTCTCATTAGCAAATTATCTTTTGTAATTCCAGCATTATTAACTAAAACATCTATGCTTCCAAACTCCTGCATCACTTCATTTGCCAATTCTTGCGCTTGTTCAAAATCGGCTGCGTTACTTTGGTACCCTTTCACTTTAACTCCAAGACCACTAAGCTCTTTTTCTATCTCTTTGGCTGCTTGAGCTGATGAACTATACGTGAAAGCTACATTTGCCCCTTGCTCTGCAAAAACCTTAACTATTCCTTTGCCTATCCCTCTACTTCCTCCAGTAACAATAGCTGTTTTTCCTTCTAATAATTTCATAAATATTGGTTGTGTTTTGTTTAAATCAAATATAGCAATTACAAGTTGCATCAAATAAAAATACCTCACAAAATCTTGTGAGGTTTTTAACAATATTATTGAGCAAAACTCCTTTTATGAAAGGACTTCGGCTACTTTCTTTCCTATTTCAGCTGGAGAGTCAACAACATGGATTCCACATGCTCTCATAATCTTCTTTTTCGCCTGTGCAGTATCATCACTACCACCAACAATTGCTCCAGCGTGTCCCATTGTTCTACCTGCTGGTGCAGTTTCACCTGCTATAAAACCAACGATAGGTTTTTTACTTCCGCTAGCCTTATACCAATTTGCAGCATCAGCTTCTAACTGACCCCCAATTTCACCTATCATTACCACACATTGAGTTTCGTCATCGTTTATCAATAACTCAACAGCTTCTTTAGTAGTTGTTCCAATAATTGGATCTCCACCAATACCAATTGCTGTTGTAATACCTAAACCTTGCTTTACTACTTGGTCCGCAGCCTCATAAGTTAAAGTTCCAGATTTTGATACCACTCCAACATTTCCTTTTTTAAACACAAACCCAGGCATAATCCCAACCTTTGCTTCACCAGGAGTAATAACACCAGGGCAGTTTGGACCAACTAAGCGACAATCTCTATCCTTAATGTAATCTGCTGCTTTAATCATATCTGCAACAGGAATTCCTTCAGTTATAGTAATAATAACCTTTATCCCAGCGTCTGCGGCTTCCATAATAGCATCAGCTGCAAATGCTGGTGGAACAAAAATAATTGAAGTGTCTGCTCCTACTTCTTTAACAGCTTCTTCAACTGTATTGAAAACAGGTTTATCTAAATGTGTTTGTCCTCCTTTTCCAGGAGTTACTCCACCAACAACATTGGTTCCATATTCAATCATTTGTGAAGCATGAAAAGTACCTTCACTTCCTGTAAATCCTTGAACAATAATTTTAGAATCTTTATTTACTAAAACGCTCATGTGTGCTTTATTTTTTTATTTAACTAAGATTGGGCAAAAGTAATTTTTTGCCATGAATTTTTAAAGGCTTTGTGCTTATAATTTTATTCAAAATTGGTTTGCACTTTTATTTTTTCCAAATTATTGTCGAACGTATTAAATTTTATACTTATTTAGTAATACTGAAATGCACAATGTCATTTCTAAGCTGAACATCATGTTACGTGTTTATACGTTCGGGTTTTCGAAAATTAGGAAGTCATATTCGAAAACAGTTTATTGGATAAATGACCGAAATTTAAAGCTAACTTCCGTATTAACCTTTCCTAAAAAACTTGAAATACACAGTCCTTTTGTGGTTTTTCATTTAAGAATTTGATTACGTATTTGTTTCGCTATAAGCGTAACACATTTTATAACCTCATTTATTAATTAGAAATATAATGTTAAAAAAATGATACGTAAAATTATAGATTATCAAAAACTCGACAAACAAATACTGAAACTGCTAGTAGAAAAATTTCCTGATGGTTATGGAGATTCTGACATAATAACCTTTAGAAATGCTAAGAATGAAGTTATAGAAGCGGTAGAAATAAATACTGATGATACCATTTATCTGATAAAAATAGGCAAGCGTCTAACTGCAGCTATGGAAGAATTGGATAAAGATGGGAAAGAAAATATTGATGATGATAGTTCAGAAATGAATTCGAATAATATGGACGAAGCACTCGAGCTTCCTGATAATTAAAATCAATGGAGATTGCTACTTTTTTAAGTTACTCAAATGAGTATTACATATTTGATCTAGAAAATATTGGAAAAATGGCTTTTGAAGAAGTTCATCCAAAGGTTCTTTATCAATACAATTTAAGAGAAGACCTCGATTTGGTTGGTGAAAAATTTGAGCTCATTTTTAAAGAGGAATATCTTGAGAATGAAGATTTAACCATCTATAAAGTAGAGTCTTTAAAGCTTCTTTAAGAGCTTTTTCTTCTTAAATGTTTTTTAGCTTCTCCAGAATTTCTGGTATCTTTTTGATAGATGCAATCTCTTTATATTTAGATCTGAAATCCTCAGCTGGAATACCAAAATAGTGCTTTCCTCCTTCTAGTGATTTACTCACTCCTGCTTTAGCCGAAATAACAGCTTTTTCTCCAATGGTAATACCAGAAGTGATTCCTACCTGTCCCCAAATAGTAACTTCATCGTCAATTATAGTACAACCAGCTATACCAACTTGAGATGCTATTAAACATTTCTTACCAACGACAGTATCATGACCAATTTGAACTAGGTTATCAATCTTAGTCCCTTCCTTAATAGTAGTGTCTCCTGTAACTCCTTTGTCAATAGTACAAGAAGCGCCTAAATGAACATTATCTTCAATAACTACACGACCTCCAGAAATTAACTGATCAAAGCCTTCTGGCCTGTTTTTATAATAAAAAGCACTACTACCTAAAACAGTATTAGCGTGAATAACAACATTATCACCAATTATAGTATCATCATAAATACTTACATTAGAGTGAATTAAACAATTGTCACCAATCACAACATTGTTTCCAATAAAACAATTTGGTTGAATTATAGTATCCTTTCCAATTTTTGCGCTATCTGCAATTGAGCTGTTTGAAGGCTTAAAAGGATTGAAATGAGTTGTTAGCTTATTGAAATCTCTAAAAGGATCATCTGAAATAAGTAATGCTTTTCCCTCTGGACATTCTACATCTTTATTAATGAGAATTATAGTAGCAGCAGATTGAAGTGCTTTATCATAGTACTTCGGATGATCAACAAAAACTATGTCTCCAGGTGTTACCACATGAATTTCATTCATTCCTTCTACTGGAAAATTGTCGTCACCTACATAATCGCAATCTATAATAGAAGCAATTTCTTTTAATTCGTAAGTTTTAGGGAACTTCATTTATAAAAAGGGAATTTATTCCTTTACACGTTCTTTATAAGTTCCTTTTTCTGTTTCAACCTTAATCTTATCACCTTCGTTAATAAACAAAGGAACATTCACAGTTGCGCCTGTTTCTACAGTAGCTGGCTTTGTTGCATTAGTAGCAGTATTTCCTTTTACTCCTGGCTCTGTATGTGTTACTTCAAGAATAACGCTAGCAGGCATTTCAACAGATAACGGCATATTATCTTCTGTGTTTATAATAACTGCTACAACCCCTCCTTCTTTCATTAGATCTGGTCTATCTAAAGTATTCTTTTGAAGTTCTATTTGAGAATAATCATCAGTATGCATAAAATGATAAGTATCTCCGTCATTATACAGGAACTGGAACTTATGAGTTTCAACCCTAACATCATCAATTTTATGTCCAGCTGAAAATGTATTATCTATTACTTTTCCAGTAGTAACACTTTTTAGTTTAGTTCTTACAAAAGCTGGACCTTTACCAGGCTTAACATGTAAAAATTCTACAATTTTATAAATATCGTGATTGTATCTAATGCACAATCCGTTTCTTATATCTGAAGTACTAGCCATTTATTTTAATTTGATTTAAAGTATCCTTTCATAATTCCGCGATGAGAATCTTTGATAAATTGTAGAATCTCATCTCTTTCTGGAGTTGCCGCCATTTCTGCTTCAATAATACTTGAAGCCTGTGTATTGTTATAATTCTTTTGATACAGTATTCTGTAAATATTCTGTATTTCACGAATTTTATCTGTTGTAAACCCTCTCCTTCTTAGTCCTACTGAATTAATTCCAACATAAGATAAAGGCTCACGCGCAGCCTTTACAAAAGGCGGTACATCTTTTCTAACTAAAGATCCTCCTGTTACAAATGCATGATTTCCAATTGAACAAAACTGATGAACAGCTGTCATTCCTGCAAGAACAACATGATCACCAACAGAAATATGTCCGGCTAAGGTGCTGTTGTTAGAAAAAATGCAGTTATTCCCAACAATACAATCATGAGCAATGTGGCAATATGCCATAATCAAACAGTTATCACCAATAACAGTTTTCATTTTATCAACTGTGCCACGATTGATTGTAACGCATTCTCTAATAGTCACATTATTACCTATCTCAACTGTGGTATCTTCATCATTATACTTCAAATCTTGTGGAATAGCAGAAATTACTGCTCCTGGGAATATGTTACAATTCTTTCCAATACGAGCACCTTCCATTATAGTAACATTGGATCCAATCCAAGTTCCTTCTCCAATTACTACATTATTATGAATTGTAGTAAAAGGTTCAATCACTACATTTTTAGCAATTTTAGCGCCTGGATGAACGTAGGCAAGTGGTTGATTCATAATTATTTAACTTTAGTTATTTGAGCCATTAATTCAGCTTCAGCGCAAAGTTTTCCATTGGCATAAGCATATCCTTGCATATGACAAATTCCTCTACGAATTGGGGTTATTAAATCACATTTAAAAATTAAAGTATCTCCAGGTACAACTTTTTGTTTGAACTTTACCTTATCTATCTTCATGAAGAAAGTTAGATAGTTCTCTGGATCTGGAACAGTACTTAAAACTAAAATCCCTCCTGTTTGTGCCATTGCTTCAACCATTAAAACACCTGGCATTACTGGAGCTCCTGGGAAATGCCCATTAAAGAATTGCTCATTCATGGTCACATTCTTTAAACCAATTACATGTGACTTAGAAAGCTCGTAAATCTTGTCAACAAGTAAGAAAGGTGGTCGATGTGGCAGCATGTCCATGATTTGAGTTACGTCCATTAATGGAGCTTGATTCAAATCTATTTGAGGAACATTATTACGTTTTTCAATCTTAATGATCTTAGCCATTTTCTTTGCAAACTGAGTGTTTACAAAGTGTCCTGGTTTATTAGCTATTACTTTACCTCTTAATCTTGCACCTATTAAGGCTAAATCTCCAATTACATCTAACAATTTATGTCTTGCAGCTTCATTTGGATGATGTAGTGTTAAATTATCTAATATTCCGTTAGGCTTTATTGCTATATTATCTTTTTTGAATGCAACTTTTAGGCGTTCCATAGTTTCAGGGGATAGTTCTTTATCAACATAAACGATAGCATTGTTTAAATCTCCTCCCTTAATTAAACCATGTTCAAGAAGCATTTCTAATTCATGCAAAAAACTGAATGTTCTAGAATCTGAAATTTGGTCCTTAAAATCTGAAATATGTTGAAGTGTTGCATTTTGAGTGCCAAGCACTTTAGTACCAAAGTCTACCATGGTGGTCACTTGATATTCATCAGCAGGAATGATTGTTATTTCGCTCCCTGTTTCTTCATCAGTATATGAAATAACTTCTTTTACAATGTATTCTTCTCTATTAGCTTCTTGTTCTATGATACCAGCAGATTCAATAGCTTCTACAAAAAACTTTGAAGAACCATCCATAATTGGTGGCTCCGATGCATTCAGTTGAATGATCACATTATCAACACCACAACCAACTAAAGCTGCTAAAACGTGTTCACTAGTTTGAATGGTTACTCCATTCTTTTCTAAGCAAGTACCTCTTTGCGTATTGGTAACATAATTAACATCTGCTTCAATAATTGGAGCTCCTTCTAAGTCTGTTCTTTGAAATGCAAATCCGTTATTAACTTCAGCAGGTTTAAAAGTTAATGTTACCTCTTTACCAGTGTGTAAGCCTACACCTGTTAAAGACACTTCTTTTTGAATAGTTGTTTGTTTCGATTCGGTTTTAGTCATTCTGATTTATCTTTTTCTGCAAATCACTAATCTCTTTTACAATTTTGGGCAAGTTCTTAAAGTGAACATAAGATTTATTATAATCTCCGTAACCTAAGGCCGGAGAACCTTGAAGCACTTCATTATCCTTGACATTTCTTCCTATCCCAGATTGTGCTTGTATTTTAACATTATTACCTATTGAAATATGTCCGACAATTCCAACTTGTCCACCAATTTGACAATTCTCTCCAATCTTTGTTGACCCTGCAATACCTGTTTGAGCAGCAACAACAGTATTCTTGCCTATTTCTACATTATGAGCAATTTGGATTTGATTATCAAGCTTTACTCCTCTTCTTATAACGGTTGATCCTAAAGTTGCTCTATCTATCGTTGTACCTGCTCCAATGTCAACATGATCTTCTAAGATCACATTTCCTGTTTGAGGAACTTTGCTGTATTCTCCATTCTCATTAGGAGCAAAACCAAAGCCGTCAGCACCGATAATAGCACCTGAATTAACAACACAATGATTGCCTATTACAGTTTCGGAGTAAATTTTTGCACCTGAAAACAACACAACATTATCTCCAATTTGTACATTATCTCCAATATAACAATTAGGGTATATTTTTACATTCTCCCCTATTTTAACATTATCTCCTAAATATGAAAATGCTCCAAGATATAGATTGCTTCCATAATTAGCTGACTCTGAAATAAAACTAGGTTGTTCTATTCCAGATTTATTCATCTTTACTTGATTGTAATACTCAAGCAATTTTGAAAATGCTTTGTAAGCATCATCAACTTTAATTAAAGTAGTTTCAATACTTGATTCTGGACTGAAGTCTTTGTTCACAATTGCTACTGAAGCTTTGGTATCGTAAATAAATTGTGTGTACTTTGGATTGGCCAAAAAGGTTAAAGAGCCCTTGGTTCCTTCTTCTATTTTAGCAAGCTTTGAGACTTCTACGTCAGGATTTCCAACAATATCACCCTCCAAGATTCCAGCTATTTGAGATGCGGTAAATTTCACCCTAGTGTTTTTCGATTAGCTAATGAATTGCAATTAAAACTTATTAACCTCAATTTCATTGTCGCAAAAGTAAAAAAAATGTGTTAAAGTTTGGTTTTTGGAAAACACATATAAAATTTAGTTACTGGTTTTGACAGTACCTTTAAATTTAAATGGTCAGAGGCTTTAATTATTTCAACTACTTTTCCTGTTTTTAACTGAATATTTATTTGTTGCGATTTTTTTTGATATGCTTGATTACTAATCTCTCCTTTGAATACAAAATAAGCAGCTTCAGACTTTGAAATATTGTACTTACTTATCAATTCATCGACGTGTTTATCAAAGTTAGCACTCTTAATCTTTTTATTTTTTATTTTAATGCTTAATAACTCCCTATTAATAATCATTTCACAAAGATTACTTAAAACAAAGTCTTCATGACTTTGCCATTCTTTAATAGCCGAGATAATATCGTAGTCATCAAGTTGTGCAAAAATATTTAAGCTTTCATCTGTAAATGACTCTTTCGTAACATTGTTTTTTAGAAAATATGAAAGTGCACTACTAGCCGATAGCTCGTGACCTCCCTCAGATAATTCATTGGCTCTTTTCAAAACTCTTATTAATAACTGTTCTGCTACTAAACTGGTTTTGTGCAAATACACTTGCCAGTACATTAACCTTCTAGCTGTTAAGAATTTTTCAACCGAATAAATTCCTTTCTCTTCAATTACAAGTTCATCATTAACGACATTCATCATTGTTATTAAACGTTCACTATTGACGTTTCCTTCAGCAACTCCAGTATAAAAACTATCTCTTTTTAAATAGTCTGCTCTATCCATGTCCAACTGGCTTGATACTAATTGAAACATAAACTTTCGATGATGCTCACCTTTAAATATTTTGATTGCAAGCGTTAATTTTCCGTTAAATTCTGCATTCAATTTTTCCATGAAAAGCACGGAAATCTCTTCATGAGAAATGCCTTTTACTATACTATGCTCCATAGCATGGCTAAAAGGACCATGACCAATATCATGCAATAAAATGGCTATTAATAGTGCATTTTCTTCATCTTCAGAAATTGTAACATCCTTAAAACGAAGTATTCTCACCGCTTTCTGCATTAAATGCATACTTCCAAGTGCATGATGAAATCTTGTATGATGTGCTCCTGGATAGACCAAATATGACAATCCCATTTGCGTAATTCTCCTTAAACGTTGGAAGTATTTATGCTCAATTAAATCAAAAATAAGAGAGTTAGGAATTGTAATAAATCCGTAAATTGGGTCGTTAAATATTTTGAGTTTGTTTTGTGTATTCAAGCTTGATTCCTTAAAAAGTTATACAAATATAAATATATGAGCAACATTAACATCCTTTGGGTTGATGACGAGATAGATTTACTAAAGCCCCACATTCTATTCCTTGAAAAAAAGAACTACAATGTAACTACATGCCAAAGCGGAACTGAAGCGATTGAACTTATTGATGAAGAAGGTTTTGATATTGTTTTCTTGGATGAAAATATGCCTGGACTTACTGGTTTAGAAACGCTTTCAGAAATAAAAGAAAAGCAAGCAAATCTTCCTGTAGTAATGATTACCAAAAGTGAGGAAGAATATATTATGGAAGAAGCTATAGGTAGCAAAATAGCTGATTATCTAATAAAACCAGTTAACCCTAACCAAATTCTACTTAGCCTAAAGAAGAATTTAGATCATTCTAGATTAGTCTCTGAAAAAACCACATCTAATTATCAGCAAGAATTTAGAAAGATTGCCATGGATCTTTCAATGGTTAATACTTTTGAAGAATGGAATGAATTATACCAAAAACTCATTTATTGGGAAATTCAACTAGAAGACACAGACGATCCAGCAATGATTGAGATTCTTGAGTCGCAAAAATCTGAAGCTAATTCGCAATTCGGAAAGTTTATTGAGAGGAATTACGAATCTTGGTTTAGTGATAATGATGGGCCAATAATGTCTCATAATCTATTTAGAGATAAGGTTGTTCCTGAATTAAGTCGAGATCAACCAACTCTTTTCATTGTTATTGATAATTTGAGATATGATCAATGGAGAGCTTTTGAGCCAATTGTTCTTAATTATTACAAAAAAGATATAGAAACTCCTTATTATAGCATACTTCCTACAGCAACCCAATATGCTAGAAATGCCATTTTTTCAGGATTAATGCCAAGTGACATGGAGCGTTTACATCCTAATTATTGGAAGAATGATATTGACGAGGGTGGAAAAAACTTGTTCGAAAATGAATTTTTACAAGCACAGTTAAAAAGATTAGGGCTTTCTAATCTTAAAAGCGAGTACATCAAAATTTCAAACCTTAGATCAGGAAGAAAATTTGTAGACAACTTTAAATCGAGAAAGAGTAACGATCTAACTGTTTTAGTTTACAATTTTGTAGACATGCTCTCCCACTCCAAAACAGAAATGGAAGTTGTAAAAGAGTTGGCTTCAAATGACAAAGCTTATAGATCTTTAACGGTAAGTTGGTTTAAAAATTCACCATTGCTTGAAGTTATTCAACAAGCTCAATCTTTAGGCTTTAAGCTAATTATTACTACTGATCATGGAACTATTAATGTAAAAGGACCATCAAAAGTTATAGGCGATAGAGCTACAAGCTTGAATTTACGATATAAAACAGGTAGAAGCCTTACTTATGAGAATAAAGAAGTATATGCAGCATCTAATCCTAAGGACATTCATTTGCCTTCAATTACAATGAGCAGTTCTTTTATTTTTGCTAAAGACGATTTATTCTTTGCATACCCAAATAATTATAACCATTACGTAAGCTATTATAGAAATACCTACCAACATGGAGGTATTTCATTGGAGGAAATGGTAATTCCATTTGTAGTTTTAAACCCTCGATAATATCCATAAAAAGCAAAAAACATCGACGAAATACCAAAATCTATTGTTTTTTTACTATATTAGCAGTATAATTGCACAAAATTAAGTGCAATTGGAAAAGGTATTTGACATACAATCTATCGATGAAGTAGCCTACGACTTGGTTAAAAATGCCCAAACGAAAACCATTTTATTCAATGGTGACATGGGTGCTGGCAAGACTACTCTTATAAGCGCTCTTGTTAAAGTGCTTGGAGGGACAACTGAAGTTTCTAGTCCTACTTTCTCTATAGTAAATGAATATCAGGTGAAGAATGACAAAGTATATCATTTTGACTTTTATAGGATTAATGACGTACATGAAGCACTAGATATTGGAATTGAAGATTATTTTTATTCTGATCATTGGATTTTTATTGAATGGCCAGATAAAATTGAAGAAATTTTGCCTAAAAGAGCAGACGTTTCTTACATAAAATTGAATAAAGACGGTACTAGAACGATCAAATTGAACGTTTCTGAAGATTAATTTTAAAAACTTAACCTAAAATAGCGTAATAAACAGAGTAAGACACCCCAAATAAAATCGAGATATTACGGTTTTTCCACATCTCGAAAGCCCCATAAATAAAGGGATTTAACATTTTTTTAACAGTTTTAACTTAAACTGGATTTTAAATTTGTAGTAGTTAATTAATTAATTAAATCCCTTGAAATTATGAAAACTAAAAAGTATCTAATAGCAATAGCTATTTTCGGTGGGGTGTTATTTACTGCGCAAGCAACTAATGTTTTAGATTTAAATGAGCAGTTTAAAACACAAATCGATAAGACTAAAGTCAGAATCCCTGGTCAAGGCCAGAGGTAATAAGAAAGAACTTATTATAGGGAGTATTTTAGCTACAATTATAGCAATTACTCCTTATATCGCAACTTTATGGAAGAGTGTTCCGGGTGAAAATAAAACCTGGGACACTTTTTTGTTTACCTATACGACGACCTATTATTATGATATCCAGACACTAGTATGGACTTTGATGGGGCAATTAGTACCTTTGTCGTTATTACTTATATGGATGTTTACTTGTCGCCAATGGTGGTATCACGTGATCCTTGTTCCAATTGCTATGTACGTTTACGAGATAATTACCATTCTTAATGACGATTTAAAATTTAGTGGTGACAATCTTATACTTTATCTTCTTCCTATTATGGCTATAATTATCCCTTCAATATATCTAATTAGAGCTAGAATGTTTAACAAAATTAATGATGCCGACAAAACGCTTGAAGAATTAGAAGAAGAGTTCAAGTTTGGTGGTAAAGGTTTCTTAGGAAAATTATCTGACTATTTCTAGAAGTAGCAATATTTTAAAAACTTACGGTAAAGCTCTCAATTGAGAGCTTTATTTGTTAAAATTTATTTGTAATTTGGTTATTCAATAACCTAACTATGAGTAAAAAACTCTCTCCGTTCACTAAAGAACAGCTTTTACCACAAGAAGAAACTTTAGAAGTTTTAAAAAGAAAAAGCGAGCTCTTCATTGGAATCCCTAAAGAAACATCATTTCAAGAAAAGCGTGTTTGTCTTACACCAGATGCAGTATCTGCACTTGTTAATAATGGACACAGAGTACTTATAGAAGCTGGTGCTGGTGATGGGGCAAATTTTAGTGATACAGACTACAGCGAAGCTGGAGCTGAAGTGACCAAGGATACAGCAAAGGTTTTCTCCTGCCCTATGCTTTTAAAAGTTGAGCCACCATCTTTAGATGAAATAAAACTAATCAACCCTCAGACCATTTTGATTTCAGCGCTCCAACTAAAAACGCAAAACAAAACCTATTTTGAGGCTTTGGCAGCGAAAAGAGTTACTGCTATTGGTTTTGAGTTTATTAAAGACGAAGATGGGATTTACCCAGCTGTTAGACAATTAAGTGAAATTGCTGGCACCGCTTCAGTTTTAATAGCTTCAGAGTTACTTTCTAATGTTAATGAAGGTAATGGTTTAATGTTTGGTAATATTAGTGGAGTCCCACCGTTAGAAGTGGTAATTATTGGTGCTGGAACAGTTGGTGAATTTGCTGCAAGATCAGCAATGGGACTAGGAGCCAATGTAAAGGTATTTGATAACTCAATTTCAAAGTTAAGATCGCTTCAAACCAATTTGGGAAGAACACTTTATACCTCTACAATGCAACCTAAAAACCTATTAAAGGCTCTAAAACGTTGTGATGTTGCTATTGGTGCTGTGAGGGGTAAAAATAGAGCTCCTGTTTTAGTTAGTGAAGAAATGGTTGAAAGCATGAAAACTGGATCTGTAGTAATTGATGTAAGTATAGATATGGGAGGTTGTTTTGAAACAAGCGAAGTAACCACTCATGATCACCCAACATTTAGAAAACATGATGTTATTCATTATTGTGTTCCTAATATTCCTGCTAGATACTCGAGATCTGCTTCGGTTTCAATTAGTAATATCTTCACTCCTTATCTATTAAAGATTGCCGAAGAAGGAGGTTTGGAAAGTTCTTTGCGTTTTGATCGTGGTTTAAGGAATGGTTTGTATTTTTACCACGGAATTCTGACAAATAAATCTGTTGCAGATTGGTTTGATCTAAAATATAGTGACGCAAATCTTTTAATTTTCTAATTTATAAATGAGACTAATACAACGTCTTGGATATTACCTTGGAGGTTTCTCTATAGGTTTAATTATTTTGGCTTTCTTTTTAAGCGGAAAAAAAACTTCTTGTGCTTATGGCCCTAACGCTAGAGTTTTAAAAAATATAAACACTAAAGAGCTTATTTATTCTGATTTGGTTAAAGATGCAATCAACAATAAGCACATAGATACTGCTTCAATCTCATTTGTATTAAGAAAAGGAAATGTAAATTTTTCTGAGAGTAATACTAAATTAGATTCTTGCCGAATTTACATAATTGAAGACAAGGTTGATAATAAAGAAATTGCTCTTACTATAGAGAATTGCGATAGTATAGCTACACTAAAAGAAATTGATGTTAAATAAAATGCTCACTACAAAGTAATGAGCATTTAATCTATTATTTGTCTAATTCAGTTTATCTGAAAATAATTTTCTTGGTAATTGTTCTCTCTTGTTCTTCCAAGGTAACAAAGTACATTCCGCTATTAAATCCTGAAGTATTTATTTCTTTTTGAAATGCATAACCATTGTTAGCATCTACCTCTTCAAAATAGACCAATCGTCCTATTCCATCATGAATATAAATACTGCTTTCAGTTTGCAAACCTCCTAACGAAATATTGAGCTTTCCATCTAAAACAGGATTAGGATAAACATCATATCTAAAATTAGAATCTAATTCTTCCTCTTCTTCCCCACAGCTAACAATTGTTACTATTACGTCGTCTGTGGCAGATCCATAATCATTACTCACATTTACCGAATATGTGGTAGTTTCTTCTGGAGCTACTTCAATACTTTGTGTGATTTCTCCTGTACTCCATTCGTAATTTGCACCGCCTGTTGCTGTTAACGTTATGGATTCTCCAGAGCAAATAACTTGATCTTTTCCTGCATAAGCATTAATAGTATTAGCAACATTAACCGTTACATTATCTACACTTGAGCAATTATTTGTAAATCCAGTAACATAGTATGTTGTAGTCTCTTGTGGACTCACGGCAATATTAGGTTGAGTAGCTCCATTACTCCATAAGTATGTATCTGCTCCTGTTGCAGAAAGCGTAACATATTCTCCTAAATTTATTTGTTCATCGTCACCAGCTTCTACATCTGGAATCTCAGTGACAAATACTGTTACTTCATCAGAATCTGAAGTTACCGAATTTGAAACCACTACTGTATATGTAGTTGTAGTGTCTGGGTATACAGTAATGCTAGGTGTTGTTTCTCCAGTACTCCATAAATAGTCATCACCTCCTGATGCAGTTAATACTGTAGACTCTCCTTCGCAAATATTTACATCATTACCTGCGCTAGCATTAACACTGCCGATTACTGTTACATTTATTTCATCTGTTGCAATACATCCATTAGCACCAGTAACTTGTACAGTATACGTTGTATTATTGGTAGGAGAAACTGTTATACTCTCTGTAGTTTCACCTGTACTCCATAAAATATCGCCTACACCACCTGTAACCGTTAAGGTTGTGCTTTCGCCGTAATTGATATCCACGTCACTTCCTGCGTTTATCGTTTGCCTGGGTAAGACTGTAACAGTGACCTCGTCGGTACTGGAACAGCCATTGGTGGTTGCAATTACAGAGTAATTAGTTGTGGTGGTTGGACTCACCGTAATAGTTTGAGATGTTTCTCCATTACTCCATAAGTAGGTTGTTCCGCCAGAGGCAGTTAAAATTATTTCATTTCCTTCACAAACTTCAGCGTCTTCACCAGCATTTGCTATTGGAACTTCATTTACTGTCACAATCACTGAATCTGTAGTTGTATTTCCTTCAGAATCTGTTCCCGTTACTGAATAAGTTGTAGTAGTATTTGGGGTTACTGTTATACTACGAGAGGTTTCTCCTGTGCTCCAAACATAGCTTTGTGAGCCAGATGCCGTAAGTGTTGCACTATCACCTTCACATATGCTTTGGTCTTCTCCTGCATTAACATCAGTTGATAAAACCATATTATTTAAGTAGTATTCTAGGTTTGTATATCCATCAGGATTATAATGATTTCTATCACTTGGATCATTTTTATTTAGCCCGTTAGCATCCTCCCAAGAATCAGGCATACCGTCATTATCTGTATCTTGTGGTGCAGGATCTGAATTGTAAACTGGGTATCCCCCGACTTGAGCCTGAGTATTAATCCAGTTTCCTGAGTTATTAAAATAGTCATTAATAACTCTTTCATCTACATTATCCCTACTTGGATAAGATGCACCAACATTAGCTAATATTTCTTGAATCATACCTTGAGAATCTTCGGCTACAATTCCGGAAGACAATGGCGGTGAAGGCTGTAAATAAGGCATAAGCTTATCATCAATTTCGCTGATGTTTAGAGTACTTGTATTTCCTCCTACGAAGGCTCTTGTTTTTAATGGATCAAATCCAGTTTGATCTACATATTCTGCCAAATGTGAAGATTTTACGTTTTCGTTTCCAGCTTTATAATGATTGCCTATCATTGCAAATTCGGTTTCAGCAGAAACTATACAACTATATCCGTAATCAAAAACAAGGTTATTTATAAATTCAAAGCTACATCCTCCTCCCGCTCTAACATGACGTTCATCACTATGGGCAAAGTAATTTTTATAAATAGAAACATTATTAACGTTCTGATTCATTAAAAAAGCCATGGAGTGTGATCCTTCAGAATGATGGCTACTTCTCAATGCTTCAGAGAATATACAATTTTGAAAGGTTACATTATTTACTCCGTAGTTTGAATTGGTACTGCCATACATTCCAATAATTTCATCTATTGACCAGCTCATCGAACAATGGTCAAAAATCACATTTTCTACTCTTCCTCCATTTCCATAAACTCCTACAGTGTCATAATCCGACGAATTGGAACCTACAACATTATTGTTGGCATCTTTGTATCCGTTATCACCTAATCTAAATCTTAAGTACCTAACAATTACATCATTTGCGGAAACAATAAATCCTGCCCCCTTAATGCAAATACCATCACCAGGAGCAGTCTGACCGGCAATAGTTAAATTGCCATTTCGCACTTCAATACTAGATGATAACTCAATTATACCGCTAACTTCAAAAATAATTGTTCTAGGTCCATTAGCATTACATGCTGCTCTAAAACTACCAGGTCCAGAATCATTTAAGTTCGTTACTTTAATAACAGCTCCTCCTCTACCTCCTGTAGCGAATTTCCCGAAGCCATTTGCGTCCGGAAAAGAGGGTGTTTGTGAATAGGAAATATTAGAAAGTATAAATAGAATTAATACTAAAACTAGCTTACCAAAAAAATCATTCTTCATTTTATTCGATTTGGGGATTCGATTGTCTACAATTTTAATAAAATTATATCTTTTTGACGTTTATATACATATTTTTTAGATGAAATACATAATTATGTAAGTTTTTTTTTACTTATTCAACGTTTTATCAAGATTATAATAACTATTTACGTGGGAAATTAAATTTTAGATTACGCGATAAGCAGATTTAATTGTTAAAATAATGATGCATCTGTAAAATGCATTATAAAGAAGTTTTGAGTATTATATAGAGTATATTTGAAATACTCTAAGTAATGAAGGAAATTTCAGTTCAAATCTACTATAAAAATGCATTGAATCGAGATTAGAAAACACACTTATTTAACTCAAATCGAAATCAAAAAATTAATAAAAAATTGTTACTTAACTTACTAAACTAATCAAAATGCAAAAAAACCAATCGAAAATAAAGTCTAGTATAAATGGTTTTATTTGGATGTTTTTTGGCAGCGTATTTAATACGCTGATTCAATTCTTAATAATTGGGGTTCTTGCTAGATTATTAGAGCCTAGAGATTTTGGTGCAATAGGTATCATATTAATCTTTGTTAATTATTCGAATATTATAACAAAAATGGGCTTAAGCAGTGCTCTGGTTCAATTAAGCTCTATATCAAAATCTCATATTGGTATATCCTACTCTCTATCCATTCTATTTGGATTAATTATTGGTGTTGTTTTTTACTTTGGTTCGACAAAAATAGCCTTGTATTTTGATCAGGAATCTTTAATAAAACCGATGCAATTTTTCTCGATATTTTTTCCCATCTACAGTTTTAATAGTATTTCAACAGCCTTACTTCAAAGAAAATTGAAATTTTCTGTATTGGTTAAAATAAGCTCAATTGCATATTTCTTTGGCTACGGATTGACCTCAATTACTCTAGCATTCATGGGATATGGCTTGTGGTCTTTAGTTTATGGCCAACTAGCTATTTTACTTGTGACCACCCTACTACTCTTATACTTTCAAAAACCTATTTTTTCTTTAAATTTTAAGAAGAAAACTGTCAAAGAACTGATTTATTTCGGGTCTGGATTAACTATAGATTTGAATTTTAATTTTCTTGCTGAAAATGCTGACAATATAATTGTTGCTAAATTATTAGGTGCTTCGAGTTTAGGAATCTATTCAAGAGCCTTTCAATTTTTGGCACTGCCAGCAACATTCTTCGGGAAAATTTATGATCAAGTTTTATTTCCTGTACTCTCTAGTATAAAAGAAGAGACAAAAATGTTGACTTCATTTTATATTTTTAGTATTTCATTTTGTCTTACATTCTTACTTCCAGTTTCCTTATTTCTTTTGATCAATGCTGAACTAATTGTTCTTATTGTTTTAGGAGAAAAATGGCTTGAAGTTATATTGCCATTCCAAATACTTATTGTTGGCTTGTGTTTAAGGTTTGGAACCAGAATTAACAAATCTTTTTTAAAATCATTAGGATTGGTTTATCATGGCGCAAAATATCAATTTTTTTTCGCCCTATTTATGATTGTTAATTGTCTTGTTGGAGCTCATTATTTTGGGCTTCCTGGAGTAGCTGCTGCTGTGTTTATTACAACATTGTTTAATTATTTTCAGGTAGCATTCAGGATCCAGAAAAAAATAGATGCTAAGTATAGCTACTTTATTTCATTACATTTAAGATCATTACTAACAACAATTCCTTTTGTTATTATAATTATTGGCATGGCAACATTGCATTTAGGCAATTCACTTATATTGTTGTTAATCTCTACTATTGCTCTAATAGCGGTTCTTTTATGGGTAACCAGATTCAAAAAAAGCTTGCTTTTTGAATCGCATAATAGAAAAGTTCTCAAACTAGTTCTAAATAACTTACCAACTAAACTAGCTCCAATAACTAGAGCACTTAAATTGGATCAATGAGAAAAATAGTCTTCATAATAATTGCTTGTTTATTGGCTACAAATAACATTTTTAGCAATTATAAACTTGGACCTATAAGCTATACTAGACTTATTGAGTTTATGATATTTTTTGCATTCTTCAATTCTTTTATAAAAGAGTTTAGTGAAAATTCATATTTCAGAAAGTACTTCTTATTTGTAATTACCTTTACTGTTTTACAACTTTTCGTAAACATTAAACTAGTGGCATTTGATGGGTATGAAACTAAAATGATTCTTGAGGGATTTGTTAAAAGTATCTCCTTTGGGGTTTTTTCGTTTCTCTTTTATCTTCTTATCAAATCTAACATCAAATATTTAAATATAATTCTCATAATCCATTTTATTATTTGTTTGTTCGCACTACTTCAGCACCCATTTTCTCCCCTATCTTCAGAAGTTCATGAATTAAAGAAATTACTTTTTATTGGAACAGAAACTACTGGTGAACTCTTTGAGAGATTACAAAACGAAGAAGCATACATTAGGGAAAGCATTTACGACAGATTTAGATTATCTGGTCCTTTTAGGTCAACAATTGGGTTTGCATATTTCTTATTTGTAAGCTTTGCATTAAATATTTACATGCTAATACGAACAAGCAAAAACATTTATTTAATTCCCATAGGTATCATCATAGTTTGTTCCATATTAACGCAAACCAGATCATTATTCTTAGCAGAAGTAATTGTGATTATTGGTATTGTATTATTTATATCAACTAGAAAAATAAATAGCCTCAAAACTATTGGGATTTTTATAAGTTTAATTGTCGCCTCAATGCTCTTTTTTAACTATAGTAGTCGATTAGATGCCGTTTCTCAATCACGCTTAGAAAACTTTTCTGATACAGGTTCAAATAGACCACTTCTATGGCTTACCGGTATTTATGCAGTTGCAAATCATCCATTTGGAGTATCTGTAGTAGAATATAACCAAATAAAAATGGAAATGTTCAAAAAAACCGGAGTTCCTTCTGTTAAAAACTACAGTTCGCATAATGGTTTAATAAATATCGGGATTCATTATACAATTTTTGGATACCTAGTCATATTCATTTTCATTTGGTTCATAGTAAATAATTCAAAAAAATTAGAAAGACCTTTTTCCTTGCTTTTTATAATATTTATGATGGGATATCTTATTAATACTTCATTTCATAACCGTTTTGCCTTTTACAATGATTATGACATATTAATGATAGTTTTACTCATTAATATTCACTTCCAATTTCAAATTGATAGAAATAAAATAACCAATGAACTTGACAATTTCCAATAGAATAAAGGTTGCATTTGTGATACCAAGTTTAAGGTCTGGTGGAACGGAAAGAGTGATGTCCTACATTGCTAGTAATATAAATAAATCAAAATTTGAAGTAACGCTTATTGTTTTAGGGTTCGAAAAAAACACAAAATATATTATTGAAGGAATTAATGTAATTTATTTAAATAAAGGAAGTGCTAAAAAATCTTTTTTTAAACTTGTTAAAGTTCTGAAAATGATTTCTCCATCAATAGTTTTTAGTTCTCTAAGTCATGTTAACTCAATGATGGCATTGATATCACTAATAGTTTCGAAACCTCGATATATAGGGAGAGAGTCAAGCGTAAAGACTATTAGAGAAAGTTTCGAAGCAAGCAAGAGTATGTTTTCTAATAGGCTGCATAACTGGGCGCTTCGAAGGCTCGATGCTGTTATTTGTCAATCTCACGACATGTTGAATGATTTTCAAAGAAATAACAAAAATCTAAAATTAGACAAGTTTGTTATTATAAATAATCCTATAACAAAAAACTTTAAGTTTCAAGAAAGAGAACAAACTAAAAGTGCTTGCAAATATATTACAGTATCATCACTAACTAAATTGAAGGGACATATTAGAATTCTAGATGCATTATCTAAATTAGATTATGATTTTAAGTATACTATAATCGGCAAAGGAGATGAATATAAAGCGATTAAAAGCTATGCTGAAAAACTCATGATTATAGATAATTTAGAGTTTATACAGCATACATACAACGTGTCAGAGTTCTTAAATAAGAGTGATTTGTACTTACAAGGATCTTATGTTGAAGGGTTTCCAAATGCGGTATTAGAGAGCTGTGCTGTTGGAACACCTGTCGCTGCGTTTAGTGCACCTGGAGGACATAATGAGATTATTATTGAGGGTGTCAATGGAACTGTTATCAATACTTCGGAAGAATTTACTGAGAAATTGAAAACTTATCACAAAAACTATCCATTTAATCATAAAGAAGTTAGTGATTCAGTATTCTCCAGATTTAGTGAGGAAATTATTTTAAAGCGATATGAATCCCTTTTCACAAAGTTAATTAGAAATTGAGTTGATTTATGAGGATACTAATTTTATTACATGACAACTCACATAATGGTGGCTCAGAACGATTACTCAACTTGGTAGCTAAATTTTATAAAGACGAAGAACTTACTATATACTGCTTGCAAAAAACGACTGACCAGCCTTGGTTCAACGATAAGAATTTAGAAGTCACCACACTTTCAAAAACAAGTTATTTTTTAGGTATATTAAGACTATTTTGGATATTACTTTTTTCTAGGAAAAAATTTGATCGCTCATTTTCTTCCAGCGTAATTACTAATGGGATTATTGGAATTCTTAGGCGCTTTAGAATAGTATCTATAGATAAAGTAGTTGCACGAGAATCTACATCAATCTTTCTACGATTTAAGGGGTTGAAGTTACAAGTCTATAAGTTATTTTACAAAGTAGGCTATAAAGGTGTTGATCTTATTATTTGCCAAACGCAATTAATGAACAATCAGTTTTTGACGAATTTATCTTTTTTGAAAAATAAAAAGATTGTGGTTATTCCAAATCCAATTAATTTGCAACAGATCAGAGAAAGTGAAAAAGAGGTGATCGATCTTAATTTAAGCGATGATTATATCGTCGCTGCAGGAAGGTTAATAGAAGTTAAAAGATTCGATTTATTGATTGAATCTTTTAAAAAACTAAAAAAAGACCATAATTCATTAAAATTATTAATTCTCGGAAGAGGGCCTTTAGAGCAAAGTTTAAAGGCTTTAGTTTCTAAACTAGATCTTAATGATGACGTTCTCTTTCCGGGAAATGTAAAAAATGTGTATCCGTATTTTAAACAGGCAAAACTATGTGTTATCTCTTCTGAAATTGAAGGGTTTCCAAATGTTTTATTAGAAATGATGTCTCAAAACACTACCATCGTTAGTACGAGATGTGCAGGAGGGATTGAAGACATAAGTGGTATCTTTACTTGTGAACCTAATAGTATTGACGATTTGGAAAATGTAATGCTTAAAAGTTTATCTCAAAACAACGAAAAGAACAGGCAATTGTTTGATACCTTTTTAGAGAAAAGAGATATCAAGAATTTTATTGAAATATTAGACGACGCACTAAATTAATTGTAAGTATGGTTCAAAAATCCAGAATCTGCATAGTTGGTGGTGAAGATGTTCACAAGCGAATTAAGCTCTCTAAATACCTAAAAGACGCTAACTTTGAGGTAACCATTCTTGGGACAAGTAATAAGGGGTTTCCGGATTTCATTAATTATATGCCTTATAATCTAGTTAGATCTTTCTCGTTTTCAAAAGATTATAAAACAATAAAGTTTTTAAAGCATTTTTTTAAAGCAAATGACTTTGATATCATTCAGACATTTGATACCAAACCTGCATTTCTTGTTCCCCTAGCCCTGTCTGGAAATAGAACTCCAATTGTACGTACAATTACTGGCTTAGGTACCGTGTTCATGTCTAATACCCCAAAGTTTCTAATCCTACGCATGGTATACTTTGCACTTCATTGGTTAATTCGGAAGCGAGTAGCTATGACCATATTTCAAAATAAAGATGATATGGCTTTATTTCTAAAAAACAATCTAGTAACCAAATCCAATAGCACATTAATTCAAAGTAGTGGCATTGAGTTAAAGGATATCAACGTACACGCTAAAAGAGAAGGAAACCCTTTCACCTTTATATGTGTAGCACGCTTAGTGTATGAAAAAGGTATTATCAATTTAGTGGAAGCTGCTCGAATTTGCCAACATAAAGGTTTCAATTTCAAATATCAAATTGTTGGTCCGTTAGAAGAGAACTCGAAACGACTTAATGAAGAAATTCTTAAAACTTATGACGATATTGTTGATAGGTTAGGTACTAGAAATGATGTCTCAGAACTGCTTGCAAAAGCCGATGCTTTTATACTACCTACTTTTAGAGAAGGCTTTTCAAGAGTGCTTTTAGAAGCTGCAGCCATAGGCCTACCTTCTATCACAACAAATGTCCCAGGAGTTGGTGAAATTGTTAGACACGGAAAGGAAGGATATATTGCAGAGGTCAAAAATTCAGAATCATTGGCATCGGCTATGATAAAATTAGCAACTAACAAACCACTCGCCGATAAATTTGCGCAGAACGCCTTAAATCGAGTCAAATTGTTTAGTTTAGAGACTGTAGCCAAGCAATATATATCTATATTTACTCAATTAACGAACCCAGATTTATGATGCAAATACCTTTTTCACCCCCTTTTATTGATGAAAATGTGTTAGAAGAAGTAAAAGACTCTCTTGTTTCTGGGTGGATTACTACGGGGCCAAAAGTTAAAAAACTTGAGAAGTTGGTTTGTGAATATACTTCAGCACAACAGACGCTTTGTGTCAACTCCGCAACTTCAGGTTTATTACTCTCCTTGGCTTGGTACGATATAGGAAGAGGCGATGAGGTAATAATCCCAGCATATACCTATGCCGCAACTGCACTTGCAGTAATGCATGTTGGGGCAACTCCAATTATGGTCGATGTTGAAGACGATTTTAATATTTCGGTTAATGCTGTTGAAAGTGCAATTACAGAACGAACCAAAGCTATTATACCAGTAGACATTGCAGGCTGGCCATGTGACTATAATGGTATTATGGATGTAATTACTTCTAAAAAAGACCTTTTTAAACCAAAAAGTCAAAGGCAGGAAAAACTTGGTAGGATATTGTGTTTGGGAGATTCTGCTCATTCTATTGGAGCAGCTTACAATGAGAAAAAAATTGGAGCAATAAGCGATATTACCGTTTTTTCTTTTCATGCTGTAAAAAATGTGACTACCGCAGAGGGAGGCGCTATTTGCTTAAATTTACCTAAACCATTTGATAATGAAAACGAGTATCAATTCTTACGTTGTAATGCCCTTAATGGACAAACTAAAGATGCATTTACCAAATCAAAAGCGGGTGGATGGAAGTATGATATCATATACCAAGGTTACAAAATAAATATGCCCGACGTTCTGGCTGCTATTGGAGTGGCACAAATGCCAACCTATTTTGAAAAGGTATTACCGCGTAGAAAAGACATTTATGAATACTACAAATCTTTCTTCAATGATAAAACGTGGGCAATATTACCTCCTTATATAAGTGGTGAAAGAAGATCTTCATGCCACCTGTATGCCTTGCGGATAAAGGATATTTCAGAAGAGCAAAGGGATGAAATCATCAATAGAATTTCTGTAAAAGGTGTTGCTGTGAATGTTCATTTTCAACCATTACCACTACTATCTTTATTTAAAGAAAAGGGATATGCTATTGAGGATTATCCAATAGCTTATGACAATTATAAGTCTGAAATATCATTACCCATTTATCCGCAACTAACTGAGGAACAGTTGCAATATATTGTTGAAAGTGTATCTTCTGCTGTGGAATCTGTAATATGATAAAACGATTGTTTGATATTGTGTTCTCCTTCTTAGGATTGGTAATCACTTCTCCTTTCCTAATAGTCATTGCTATACTTGTAAAAATAGATTCAAAAGGTCCTGTTTTTTATAGACAAGTTAGAGTTGGAAAAAATAGTATCGATTTTAAAATATATAAGTTTAGAACAATGCATATCAATTCTGACAAACTTGGCTTACTAACTGTAGGTGATAGAGATCCAAGAGTAACAACGATTGGGTATGTACTCAGGAAATACAAACTTGACGAATTACCACAGTTAATAAATGTTTTTATAGGAAATATGAGTTTTGTAGGTCCACGACCGGAGGTTAGAAAGTATGTAGAATTGTATTCAGATTCAGACATAGAAATACTTAGTGTTAAGCCTGGTATTACAGATTATGCATCTATAAAATATAGAAATGAAGCGGAAGCTATGAAGAATTCTAATCAGCCTGAGCAAACCTATATAAACGAGATCATGCCCGAAAAAATAAAACTCAATAAAGTTTATATTGCTAATCATAATCTAATCACTGATATAAAGATTATATTAATGACAATCAAAGTTATTCTTACTTAATCTCTAGAAAATGAAAGGGCAATTTATAATATCATTGGACTTTGAAAAGTTTTGGGGTGTTTTTGATAGTAAATCGCTAGATACCTATGCAGAAAACCTTAATGCTGTTGATAGTGTCGTAGAAAAGCTTTTGACCTTGGCAGATTCTTATAATGTGAAACTTACCTTTGCAACTGTAGGCTTCTTGTTCCATGAATCAAAAGAAGCTCTCGAATCAGATATACCAAAATTACAACCAAAATATAAGGATGCAAGGCATAGTCCTTATAGTTTAATTTCAGAAATACCTAATGATGCCAATAGCAGTAGTGTGTATTTTGCATTGGATACTATTAAAAAAATAAAGGCTAATGGCAATCATGAAATTAGCACACATACCTTTTGTCATTATTACTGCTTAGAAGATGGGCAATCAGCAGATCATTTTGCTGAAGATTTGGATATGGCAATCGAAATGGGGAATAAATTAGATATTCCTATTAGAAGTATTGTATTTCCAAGAAATCAAGTGAATCAAGCCCATCTCGAAATTTGTAAAGATAAAGGGATTTTGGCTTATAGGGGCAATGAAAAGCATACAATATATCAGCCAAAACCCTACAAGAAATCGAAAAAACCTTTGCACCGGATAATGCGCATTGCAGATGCCTATTTCAACATTACAGGTAGAAATGTGTACAACCTATCTGAGCTAACTTCAGGAACTATAGTAAATCTAGCTTCAAGCTATTTCTTAAGACCCTACACATCTAAATTAAGTTTTCTAGAGTCGTTTAAACGAAGGCGTATTAAAAATGGAATGACAAAAGCTGCAAAAACAAATAGATTATTCCACTTGTGGTTTCACCCGCATAACTTTGGTAAAGACATTGAAAAGAATTTAGATAATTTTGAGACTATCCTTAAAACGTATCAAGAACTTAAAGATATTTATGGCTTTGAGAGCAGTACTATGACCTCATTAGCTGAAGAGTTAATTAATATTGATAAGTAAATTTTGCCAATTATCGGTTTATCTGCCTAGCTTATCGAAAAATTTAGAAGATATATTTATAGACCTTTAATAAATTATACATTTATATCACAATAAAATTGCATTATGTTTAAAAAAGGGAACCTACACTATACCGCATTATTCGGTATAGGTCTATTTTCAATCTTATTTATTGCCTTTAGCACCGAAGCTTTTGCACATGAAATAACGGATGAAGATGGCATAATTGAAAATTTAAGTGCTCTATTCTATTTAACGGGATTTATTGTTGGTTTGGTTACCATTTTTAAAACAAAAAAAATGCTTTTACCAATTGCTTGGACATTAATGTGTTTTGTGTTTTTGGGTGAAGAGACTAGTTGGTTTCAAAGAATACTAAATTATTCGGTAGCGTCTGTAGAAAATGTAAATTCCCAAAACGAGTTCAACTTGCACAATCTCTCTATTTTTAAGGGCGATAGCCTATTTGTAGATGGTAAAATAAGTAAAGAAGGTGTGATTAATTTTTTAAAGTCTTCTCAGAATATTTATAGAATTTTCTTTTTTGGTTACTTCTTGATACTCCCTATATTAATGACACTATTCAAAAGACTTGGGCGATTTGTGACTAAACTAGGTTATATAAAACCATCGTGGACTTATATTGCCATATTCTCTTTGATATTCGGATTATCGTTTTTCTTAGCCATATATTCCAGTTTAGATAAGAAAATGGCATTGGCAGAAACCAGGGAAATGCTTTATGCATTCTTTATTTTTATGTATCTCTGGATGTACGTACGCGTATTAAAACCCAAAACTGTTAATTAGTTACCTTAGTTAACATCAATTTATTTACAGTTCCTATAGCATAATACGTGTTCGGAGTATCATTATCCTTGTAACAGTATATTTCGTCAATTCTTTCGGGGTTCAAATATAAATATTCGTACAGCGTATATCGTAAGTCTACGAAAGATTCTTCATACAAATTAATGATCGTCTTTCCATTACTATCAAAAGAAGAATCCAGCTTATTAATCATATAGGTATCTCTTCGATAACGTTGTTTATTCTTAAGCTTAAATTTAAGTTTTGTATAAAGTCTATTTACATTCTTATCTCTTAAATATTGCTTAAGTTTAAAGTATTTTTCGTAGTAATTAGCAATTAATAAAGCTCTTAAAGATTTTGAATCGTACAAAATGTGGCATTGGTAATTGTAGTCATGATTGGCCCATCTTGTTTTGTAAATATATTCCCCTTTTGAAAAATCAAAAACATCATAGCCATTCTCAAAACACCACTTCATTAATTTAATAATTGTTGTATGACCAAGATTATATCGCATATAATCTATATCAAAAGATGTAATGGCAAAAAGCAAAATAGGCTCGCTCAGGAAGCTAAAAGAGATTCCGATAGGTAAATCTTTATTATAAATAGCCGTCATTACCCCTTCCCCATTTAATACCATCTTATACATTAGATTGTAATAATAATCCCACTTTGAAACAATATTATTATTTAGACCAAGGGATGCAAATCGTCTCTCCAGGTTTTTTTTTAGAAACTTGCATAGAGTTTCATACTCAGCTCTAGTAATATCGTTATGGAAGATTTTATAAGTAATGTCAAAATTAGCTTCAAGCCTTTTGACATTTCGCCTATACTTATATCGACTTTTGGACTTGAATTGAGAGTTAAAAAAAGCATCAAAATTTTCAAAGGTTGAAAGTTGTGATGTAAACCCCTTGTATTGCCCTATTTTTTTTACCTCTAAGTTGCTTTGATGCGGTTTAATTTCAAAATAAGATGGCACATCATATATTAAAAAGGTCTTGTCTCTAAAGTCATTTTCATCCAGATTTACCTTATAAAAATTACCATTAGTAATGTTTTTACCAATGTTAACGAATGTACCGTTACCCTTCTTATAAAATTGAACACCCTCTATACTTTTAAATCTTAAAGGTTTATTTGAACCGTTAAAATATTTGGACCATATTTCTTGAAATGTCGGTCGATTGAAGGGGTGCTTGTTCATGAGTAATTTTCGTTAAAAGTAAAAAAATATTGCAAAGAGAATTATCAAAACCGATCAAACACATTATAAAATAGATTAAACTTTATATTTTTATTTTATTAAATTAAAAGATGTAGTATTTACATATATTACCAATAAATAAACTCGTTTGAAAAAAAGAATCTGGTTATCTCCCCCTAATTTGGACGGTAATGAATTGTCTTATATTAAAGACGTATTTACTTCAAACTGGATAGCTCCAGTTGGCCCTCACCTTTCAATGCTCGAAAAATCCTTTGAAGATTTATTGGGCCATGGTAAATATGCTGTAGCACTTAATTCAGGTACATCAGCAATTCATTTAGCCCTATTACTTCTAAATATCGGTAACAATGATGAGGTGCTCTGTCAGTCAAATACATTTATTGGTTCTGTTAATCCAGTAATTTACACGGGAGCCACACCCATATTTTTAGATAGCGAATCAGAAAGTTGGAATATGTGCCCGGAGCTTTTAGAAAAAGCAATTAAAGACCGATTAAATATGACTGGTAAACTGCCAAAAGCTATTATCACGGTTTGTATCTATGGTATGCCTTATAAAGTGACAGAAATTCACGCTATTGCTGCATCTTATGGTATACCTATTATTGAGGACAGTGCTGAGGCATTGGGAAGTACTTATCAGGATACATTATGTGGTACATTTGGTGACTTCTCAATATTTTCATTCAATGGTAACAAAATTGTGACCTCTTCAGGAGGTGGATTGTTAATTGTTAATGAACAGCAATCAAAGACAGAGGCCATCAAATTAGCTACGCAATACAATTCAAACTCCAAAGATTATACCCATCATGGTATAGGCTTTAACTACAGACTTTCAAATGTTTTAGCAGGAATTGGGATAGGGCAATTAGAAAAACTTGATGATAAAGTTCAAAAAAAAAGAAAAAACTACAACTACTACAAAAAGGCTTTTTCAAGCATGGGAAGTATCGTTTTACAACCTGAATTAAAAAACGCTCTTTCAAACAGGTGGTTAAATTGTATTCTAGTAGATACAGCTGACACAAAACTTGCGTTGATGGAACTTTTCGAAAAAGAAAATATTGAAGTAAAAAGCGCCTGGAAACCAATGCATTTACAACCCGTTTTTGAAAATTTCGTAAGTTATACTAATGGAGTTTCAGAAGATCTCTACAATAGAGGATTATGCCTTCCAAGTGGCACTTGTTTAGAAACTGAAGATCTAAGAAGAGTTTGCGAAGTTGTATCTAAAATCTGTCAATAACATCTTTTTTTTATTACCGTTTCTAGCTTTCTTAATATTTAGGTTGTAATCAGCTTATTAAAACCGAAAAATTATGTTATTGGTCGTATTTATTTGATGAATAGTCTTGATTGCTTGATATTTACTTTTATATAGTTATTATTTTTTATTAGCCGATTATTTTTCTATTAAAAAAATAAAATTCAGAATAATAAATTATAATAATCAAATACTCCCTAAATTAATAAAGTTTGTTTAATAGCATAATTTATAGAACTTTGAAATAATTGTCTTACGTTATTGATTATTTAGTTGTCAATTGTCATTGAATAGCCAAAAGTGTAAAACATTTAACCTAATGCAAATTGTTAAAAAAAGAGCTACATAATATCACAAAAAGATATGCCTCTAAATGGCTTGTACTACTATTTGATGTTTGCATTATACTCTTTACATTCTTCTTAGCATATATTATTAGGTATAATTTCAAGTTTGAATTTGATCTCTATAAATTCTTCAGTGAAATTCCTTTTGTAGCAGTTCTAGCTACTTTATGTTTTACCATTGTCGGAACACATAGAACTGTAGTTCGATTTATTGGAATCAAAGATGTTATCAATGTAATTATCTCGGTTAATATTTTGGCTACAGTATTATTGCTTACCACTTTTTTAACCCGTCATTATAACTTTTTCATAGCCTTCAATATTTCAGGCTCAATTATTTATATACACTTACTATTAAATATTCTCTTTCTTAGTTCGTCGAAATTATTTATAAAAGCAGCCTATAAAAATCTTATTTCAGGATATAATCCAAAAACTAATGTGCTAATTTATGGTGCTGGAAACTCTGGTAATATTACATACAGCGCCATTACTGAAGATCCTAAAACAAATATTGAGGTTGTTGGATTTATTGATGATGACGAACGTAAAATTGGTAAAATAATTAACCTTACTAAAGTTTATAGTATTAACAAAGTTAATGATGAGTTTATTGAGAAGAATAACATTGATGAAGTCATTATTTCAATTCAGACGATTAGTTACCATAGACTATTGGAAATTTCTAGTACTTTTTTAGAAAAATCCATAAAAGTTAAGATTGTACCTCCTGTGCAACAATGGATTGATGGTGATTTAAAAGCTTCTCAGATCAAAGACGTAAAAATTGAAGACCTTTTAGGAAGAGAACCTATTAGTTTGGGGAATCCTATTTTGGTTGATGAATATGAAGGAAAGGTTATACTAGTTACTGGAGCTGCTGGATCTATAGGAAGCAAAATTTCAAGAAACCTGTGCAATTTCAACTTCAAGAAGTTAATTCTGACTGATGTAGCTGAATCTGATTTGTATGATATTCAGCAGGAACTGAAACAAAGAGGTGCAAGGAAATTCGAAACCATTATAGCAAATGTTGGGTGTCCAGTACGAATGGATAAAATTCTAACCGATTATAAGCCTGATATTATATTCCATGCAGCAGCCTATAAGCACGTGCCTTTAATGGAAAACAACCCATATGAAGCTGTTAAAGTTAATGTCGGGGGTACTATAAATATATCTGACCTTGCCGTTAAACACGGAGTTAACAAATTTGTAATGATTTCGACCGATAAGGCGGTTAATCCAACTAACGTTATGGGAGCCACTAAAAGAGTGGCAGAACTTTATATAAGCTGTTTAAAAGGTAAAGGCAAAACCAAATTCATAACTACACGTTTTGGTAATGTATTAGGCTCAAATGGTTCTGTAATTCCTTTGTTTAAAAAACAAATAGAAAAAGGTGGACCGCTAACCGTTACGCATCGCGAAATTACAAGGTTCTTTATGACTATACCAGAAGCCTGTGCTTTGGTATTAGAAGCTGCGGCTATGGGAACTGGAGGTGAAATTTTCGTATTCGATATGGGTGAGTCCGTAAAAATTTATGACTTGGCCTTAAATATGATTAAACTGTCCGGATTAAAATACCCAGATGATATCGATATAAAGATTGTTGGATTAAGGCCTGGTGAAAAGATATATGAAGAATTACTAGCTGATGGAGAAAATACTAAACAAACTTATCACGAAAAAATAATGATTGCAAAAAGTAAAAAAATTGCAATTGAAGAAACGCAAGGAAAAATAACTGAATTAAATAATATGATACTGAAAAGTCAAAGTATTGAAATTGTTTCAATGTTGAAGGGTATAGTTCCTGAATACAAATCCAACAATTCAAAATTTGAAGTTTTAGATAATGTCAAAAATAAATAACCATGAAGAATCTGCAGAAAACCTCCAAGTTATTACTTAAAGTGCTTGTACTAATTTCATTAATTAGCTCTTGCGCGAGTAGGCAAGAAATTGTCTATTTTCAAGACGAGGCAATAACCTCTGAAGTGAATGTCAATCAAAATGTAGAATTAAAGTACCAAACAGACGATTTATTGACAATAGATGTCTCAGCCTTAGATCCAGATGCTGTAAGACCATTTAACCTTCCAGCTGTATCTTACAATGCATCTTCAGTAATAAGTGCTCAAGGAAATTTAAAAATGCAAACTTATCTTATTGATTCTAATGGAAATATTGAGTTTCCAGTCTTAGGTACGCTTAAAATTGGAGGGTTAACTAGAACTGAGGCTGTTGTCTTCCTAAAAGACAGATTAAAGGAATACATTAAAGATCCTATTGTAAATATCAGGCTTGCAAACTTCACAGTTTCTGTACTTGGAGAAGTTAATAATCCTGGTTCATTTACAATTCAGGATGAACGAATTAGTGTTCCAGAAGCATTAGGCTTAGCAGGTGATTTATCAATATACGGTAGACGAAATAATGTCTTATTAATAAGAGATAATAATGGTGTAAAACAGTATGGTAAGATTGATTTAACCTCAATTAATGCGGTAAATAACCCTTCGTACTACCTAAGACAAAATGATGTATTGTATATAGAGCCTAATCGAGCAAAAATCAGACAATCTAACTTTAACCCTAATAACTCTCAGATTATTTCTGCTGTTGGTATTGTAGCTACTATAGTTGCAATTCTGATTAGATAAATAAATGCCAAATAAAAAATGAATCAAAAAAAGAATATATCGACAACTGTAACAGATGTGAGAGAACAATTTGATTTATTTGCTTCGAAATGGAAAATAATAGCAGTGTGCGTTATTTTTTCAATAACTGCATCTTATTTGTACTTAAGGTATGCAACCTATCAATATGAAGCAACTGCCACCATCAAGATTAATGAGGAAAACCAAAATAACAATTCTCTAAAGGAAATTACAGCACTTCAAAATTTTGGTCCATTTTCAAATAATTTTAATAAAGTAATTGATGAAATCGAAATTATTCGATCTAGGACATTAATTCAACAAGTTGTTGATGATTTAAATCTAAATATTAAGTACTTTAAACGAGGAACCATTAAAGAACAAGAAATTTTTGAAGCTCCTCCTATAAAGATCAACTTTTTTTCTTCAGATTCTTTAGTTAATTTAATAGACACAACGCTTTATGTACATGTAGTCTCTGCAACTAAATTTGGACTGAGTGGCGAGAACGATGGGGGATTTTTAAATCTGTCAAACTCAAATGGAAAAAGTTACTCCTTCGGTGATAGACTAAATGCTAATTTTGGTGATTTCATAATCACTCCTAATTTATTTGATAATGAAACCCTAAATGATATTAACTTAGTTGGAAGAACAATTAGGATAGAATTAAAACCTTTAGAGGTTTCAACCGAAGAATACCAAGAAAAAATTGTAGTTGCTCCTATTATTGAAAATTCAGGAATAGTTAAACTGACTATTAATGAAAATATTCCTGGGAAAGCCAAAACCATTTTAGATAAACTTATTGAGAAGTACAATGAGGACGTTGTTAATGACAAACAATTAATTGTCAAAACAACCTCGGATTTCATTAATAATAGACTAGATATTGTTTCAAATGAATTAGAACAGGTCGATTTTACTGCAGAAACTTTACAAAAAGAAAATCGGCTGACGGCACTCAGTTCGCAGTCGAATATATTTTTGCAAAGCGAAAAAGAAAATGAAGCCAAATTAATTGAAACAACCAATCAGATTCAAATGATTGACTATATGTCAGAATATTTGAATGAAAATGGCGCTAATTCAGATTTATTACCTGCAGATATTGGTATTGCTGATAATTCAGTTATGCAAATAACTAAGAGTCATAATGAGTTAGTATTACAACGAAATAGAATATTAAGAAATTCAAGTGAAAAAAACCCAACAGTTATTAATCTTAATAATCAGATTAGTGAATTAAAAGCCAACCTATCACAAAGTTTGGAGAATATTAAATCTACAAATCAGATAAGATTAAATGCCATTAACCAAGAGGATCAAAGAATTAGATCACAAATATATTCAGCACCAACAAAAGAGCGAAAATTTAGAGATGTTACTAGGCAACAGAGCATTAAAGAATCCCTATACTTATACCTACTGCAAAAAAGAGAAGAAACGGCAATTGCACTAGGTATGAGTTCACCAAATGCTAAGATTATAGATTATGCCTATGCTTCATCATTACCTGTTTCTCCAAAAAAATCAATTGTATACCTCGGTGCATTAATTTTGGGCTTTATTTTACCTATCGGTTATATATATATTGCTAACATACTAGACACTAAAGTTAGGGTAAAAAAGGATCTGGATGCAGTATTAAGTGCTACTTTTATTGGTGATATCCCAAAATCAATAAAGTCAAAATTTATTGAAAAAATGGATTATTCTCCCAAAGCTGAAGCTTTCAGGCTTATACGAACCAATTTAGATTTTATCCTTTCGAAGGTTAATAAAGATAAAGGCAAAACCATCTTTATTACATCAACCACAAGTAAAGAAGGAAAGTCTTTTACCAGTATTAATCTAGCAAAATCAATTGCATTTTCTAACAAAAAAGTCCTTATTGTTGAAACCGATATTCGTGTTCCAAAACTTAATAAGTATATAGGTGTTGAAAACAAGTCAGGATTAGGACTAACCAACTATATTATTGACAATTCAGTAAACTTCAATGATGTCGTTAATAAAATAGAACCAAATCTGGATATGATTAGTTCTGGAACCATTCCACCGAATCCAGCAGAATTATTGATGGATGATAAGATGGAGACCTTGTTCAATGCCGTTAAAAATAAATACGACTATATTATTGTTGATACGGCAGCAGTTGGTTTGGTAACGGACACACTACTAATTAGTAAGTTTGCAGACATGGTGATTTATGTGGTAAGAGCCAATTACCTTGATAAGCGTCAATTGCACATTGCTCAGACGATGTATGACGAGAAAAGACTTTCAAATATGGTCGTACTTTTAAATGACGTAGTAAAGAAAAAGGGTTACGGCTATGGTTATGGTGAAGCCCCAAAAAAGAAAAAGAAAGGACTAAAACTATTTGGTTTATTACAACTATAATTTCCTTCTTTTCTTCTCTTGCTTCAACAAGTTGAGTTCTCTATTGGTTTGACCTGCAACTGAGGTGTTTTCCTCTGCTCTTCTAATAAGATAAGGCATTACATCTTTTACAGGGCCAAAAGGCACATATTTGGCAACATTATAACCATGATCGGCAAGATTATAACTTATATGATCACTCATACCATATAGTTGGCCAAACCAAACACGATTGTCATTCTTATCAATAGCATTTTTCTCCATCAAATCCATCGCTAAATAAGAACTATCTTCATTGTGAGTTCCTATAAAAACTGATATATCCTCAAGATTCTCTAAAATATAGGTAAGGGTATTATTAAAGTTTTTATCCGTGGTAGATTTATCTTTACATATAGGTGATTCATATCCTTTGTCCTCTGCTCTTTCCCTTTCCTTTTCCATATATGCGCCACGAACAATTTTAAATCCAAGTTTATATCCTCCTTTTATAGACCTTTGATGTAGCTGCTCCAAATAATCTAATCGATCCCAACGATATGTTTGCAACGTATTATAAACAATTGGTTTCTCAACATTATATTTAGCCATAAGTTCCTCTAAAAGGTCATCAGCGGCATCCTGCATCCAGCTTTCTTCAGCATCAATAAGTATCTCAACATCTTTTTCTTTACCTAGCTTACAAATTGCATGATAGCGTTCTACTACTCTATCCCATTCAGCTCGTTCATCCGGAGTAAATGCTACCCCTTCCCCTTTTTTCTGGTATAAATGAAAACGTCCTAGTCCTGTTGGCTTAAAAACAGCAATTGGCATTGCTTCTTTAGCATGAGCAAATTCAATCAGCTCACATGTTTTATTCATTACAGCATCAAATTGTGCTTCCTCTTCCTTCCCTTCGACCGAATAATCCAAAACAGAAGAAACACCCTTATTATACATACTATCAATAACTTGTAAGCAATCCTCTTCATTAACACCACCGCAAAAATGATCAAAAACAGTAGCTCTAATAAGTCCTTCTACTGGTAGATTTGCCTTAATAGCAAAATTGGTGGCTGCAGTACCAATCCTTACTAAGGGTTGCACTGCAATCATCTTAAATAAAAAATAAGCTCTTTCAAGCTCTGAATCAGTCTTTAACTGAAATGCAATTTCAGTATTATCAAAAATCCGTTCTCTTGACATTTAAGTTTTCATTTTCAACAAATATATTTATTAGAATGCATTTTTTTAACAAAATTCTACTTATTTTCACCCCTAAATTTACCTAGAATTATTCATGAAATCTATCGAAACACAGCATTACGCAATTCACTTTAATTCAACTTGTTATCTTGAGTTGGAAAAGTACTTGAGTAGCCATGATTTTTCTAAAATTTTCATTCTTGTTGACTCCAATACTCATGAGCATTGTTTAAGTAAGTTTCTAAGTGAGTTAACTACAAATAAGTCATTAGAAATTATCGAAATTGAAGCTGGAGAAGAACATAAAACAATTGATACTTGTGTTGGAGTATGGAATGCTCTATCTGATCTTGAAGCCGACAGAAAATCGTTGATGATAAATCTGGGTGGTGGCGTTGTTACAGATCTAGGAGGTTTTGTTGCTTCAGCTTTTAAGCGTGGTATTAACTTCATTAATATTCCAACTACACTTCTTGCAATGGTAGATGCTTCAGTTGGTGGTAAAACAGGTGTTGATCTTGGAACTTTAAAAAATCAAATTGGTGTTATTAATTTCAGTGACATGGTTTTGGTTGATACTAGTTTTTTAGAAACATTACCAAAAACTGAAATGAGGTCAGGGTTAGCAGAAATGCTTAAACATGGATTAATACAAGATGAAGAATATTGGGAGAGAATGACTAATCTTTCTGAGCAAACTGTTGATGATCTTGATGACTTAATTCATGAATCTATAGTTATAAAAAAGAATGTAGTCACTGAAGACCCTACTGAACAAGGTTTGCGTAAAACCTTAAATTATGGGCATACTTTGGGTCATGCAATAGAATCTTACTTCTTAAGTAACTTAGAAAAGGACAAGTTATTACACGGAGAAGCAATAGCTGTAGGAATGGTGCTTGCTACTTATATCTCTAATAAGCTATTGAATTTTCCGGAAAATAAGCTATTTCACATTAAAGGAGTGATGCTAAAAACTTATGGAAAGGTAAATTTTAGTAAAGCAGATATCGAAACCATTATCGATTTAATGAAATTTGACAAGAAGAACTCTCATGGAAACATCAATTTTGTTCTTTTAGAAGATATTGGAAAAACTAAGGTAGATTGTATAGTTGATAACCAATTAATCTTTGACGCTTTCGAGTTTTACGCTTCTTAACTCGCAGCTAACACATGCATCTTTTGCTTTTGTATTAGAAAATTTTATACCTTTAATTGTGCTATTATTTGACTTAGCACCCTGTTCCTATTTTGACAGGATTAAATACATGTGATAAAAACCCAAAACTAAAAACACATGAAACGAGTAATTATTGATTATAAAAAGCTTACCCCAGAGATTTTATCTCTTCTTACTCAAAAGTTCCCTGATGGTTATGGAGATGATGATATAATTGTATTTGACAATCATCGAAATGAAACTATTGAAGCAGTAGAGGTTAAAACCAATGATACTGTTTACCTGGTAAAGATTAACTCTAAGTTACATTACACTTTAAGTAACTTTGATAACTCTTTAGAAAACACAGATGTAAAAGATCTGGACTTAAGCAAAGAAGAAACTGACGATTAAAGATATCGTTCTTTAATTACACTATTATGATGAAGTTCATGGCCGGCAATAATGTAAGCTAACCCTTTAACAGATATTGCACTACCATTAGCTACACCTAAATAGCTAAGAGTTTCTTCATCAAAACTCTTAAAAAGAGAAATGCTAGCTTTTCTAACGGCCTCATACTCTTCTATTAGACTCTCATGAGATCTAGATTTAGCATTAGAGTTTTTCAAATATTCATCATGATCAAAACCAGGAAGTTCTAACTCCTCTTTTCTAGATACACACAATGTACGATAAGCAAAAACTCTTTCTGCATCAATTAGGTGCAACAAAATTTCTTTAATAGTCCATTTACCTTCAGCATAACTGAAACTCCATTTATCTTTAGCTATAGAATTATAAAAAGTGAAAGAACTATCTAAGCCGTTTTGTAAAATATTAACAACTGTATTTTCCTTTACTCTATTAACGTAGGATGAGTAATATGGATCAAACTCTTTTCCTTCTATTGGTTTCATAGGCATAAAAAAAGCCCTTTGATCAGGGCTTAAAATTATAATTCGTTAAAAATTGAATGCATGAGTCGCTTTTTATCATTAATGCTTTCTTCAAGCGAGATCATCGTTTCTGTTCGGTAAACTCCATCTATATCATCTAGTTCAAAAATAATTTCCTTTGCGTGAGTAGTATCCTTTGCTCTTATTTTACAGAAAATATTGAACTTTCCAGTGGTAATATGTGCAACAGTGATATTAGGTATTTCATTTATTCTCTCAATTACAAACTTTGTTTGAGATGTATTTTGTAAAAATACTCCAACATATGCAATAAAAGAATATCCCAGTTTCTTATAGTCTAACGTCAACGAAGATCCCTTTATAATTCCTGCATCTTCCATTTTCTTAACTCTCACATGAACTGTACCCGCAGATATTAATAACTTCTTTGCAATATCTGTAAAAGGAATACGCGTATTATCAATCAACATATCTAATATTTGGTGATCAATTTCATCTAACTTGAACTTCGCCATTTTCTAATTTCTTTAAATAAAAATCAAAAATAATACATTTTTAATAAAAATAATGCATTCTTTTTTCGATTTATTTAAGATTTAATAAATATTTATTATTAGCAATAGTTACGAAATCGATTGAATTCTCTACATTCAAGGTAACTCCATCTGGAAGTAATAATTCATTTTTATTAGCATTTATTTCTCTGTGCGCATGATAATTAGATAAATTTCCAATTTTTTTAATTTTTGGAATAAATTCAATTCTATCATTCACCAGTACCTCTTCATAGTGAATAGCCAAGTCTATTATAGATTCCTTAGAACCAGTATTTAAAGAAGCTTCTCTTATAATAATGTCAAAAAATAATTTTTCATTTTCTGGAATATCTAAGTAAGGAGCGTAATTCTTTCCTAGATTATTATTAGTTGAAATCACCATCAATGCTTCTAGTAGAGACAAAAATATAAGCCTTCTGGTTTCCTCTCTTGCATAATCATTGGGGAAATGACCAGCTTCAAATAAAATTGTAGGTACATTAAAGCTCTGAAAAGTATCACCAACACAGTTGATATTAAAAGTATCATCATATACTCCTACTTGATTAGGAATAATTTTTTGAAGCATCTTATTGATAACTACAATTATCTCCATCGCTTCCTTACGATTATTGGTAATACTACATTTTTCATCTTGAGCAGGAGACAAAAAGCTTAAAATAGCAGAATTATTAGTACTTCCAGCACTAAATATGGTTCGCTGTCCGTGTAGATTGAAGCAAAAATCTGGTTTAAAATCGTTAAACACATCTCTTAATACCTTACTCTCTGGCTGCGAAAGATTTTGAGCATCTCGATTAAGATCAACGTTATTAGCATTAACACGTGTATATACCTTAGCTCCATCAGGATTTAAAATAGGGATAAAAAAAAGTGTACATTTATTTAAGATACTCTTCTCATTATTGAAATAATTAAAAATATCAAAAATAGCCTTTGTGGTTGTTGATTCGTTTCCGTGCATTTGAGACCACAACAATACCTTCTTTGATCCAGTTCCTATTTTGACTCCATAAATGGGATTATTTTTAACAGAATATCCAATTTTGTCAATTATAAATTCATCCGACAAGTTTGCCAGTAGTGGCTCTATATGATCATTATTGATATATCGATGAAAGAGTTTTTGCTCTTTTATTACACTATAATCTATCCCCAAAATATAATTACCGTTTTATACAGTTTACAAAAGTAAATAAACTAAAAATTACATTTGTAAACATAAATTTAAATGCAATTTGATGTTCTTTGTAAACAAAAAACGAGGATTTATAGACACAAACAAAACTATTGTTTTAATAATTTAATAATCAATTATTTATTATTAATAATATAAATATAAACTTTCAATAATTTGATGAATAATTTAATAAATTATGATTAATTTTAAGCTTCAAAAGTAACTTTTGATATTTAATTATCGTTACATTTGTAACAATGATAAATAGCGCAGATTTTTCAAAAAGAATTCAACAAATTATAGATTATTATAGTTTAAATGCCTCTTCATTTGCTGAAAAAATTGGAGTGCAGCGATCAAGTATTTCTCATATTCTTTCTGGCAGAAATAAACCTAGTTTAGATTTTATAATGAAAGTCCTCTCCTCTTTTAATGACGTTGACATGTATTGGCTTCTTAATGGAAAGGGCAACTTCCCTTCTTCAATAAATACGCAAAGCGTTTCATCAGAAATAAAACACGCAATAAGAGATGACTCTAATTCAGAGAAAGAAATTGATAGAATTGTAATATTCTTTAAAGACGGAACCTTTAAAAACTACAATAACTAATTTATAGTTAGTAAATTTGTATTCTAAATATTCTTAATGAGGTTTCCTGTTATACTACTTCTCCTTTTAGCTACTAGCTGCTATCAAGTAGAACGTAATTGTAAAGATTTTCAAACTGGTTCTTTTGAAAGCATAGTCACTATTGATGGAAAAGAATACTATTCACAATTTACAAGAAACGAATCGTTACAAGTTGAACGATTTGACAATAATGTTGATTCTACTTCGGTAAGATGGATAAATGATTGCGAAGTAGTATTTAGAACCATAAATCCAAAAAATAGAATTGAAAGAAAAGATATTCATCTAAAAATACTAACAACCACAGATTCCTCATACACATTTGAGTATTCTTACGTTGGTGAAACCCTAAAGCAAAAGGGCACAGCAATTAAAATACAAGACTAAATGTTAGATTTTTTGCTTTCTAGTGATGCCATTATGGCGCTATTAACACTAACATTCTTAGAAATAATTCTAGGAATAGACAATATTGTCTTTATCTCAATTGCTGCTAACAAACTTCCGGAAAAACAACGAACAAAAGCTACTAATATTGGCCTTTTACTAGCTATGGCGCAAAGAATTATCTTATTATTCTTTGTTTCATTTCTCATAGGCTTAAGCGAACCTTTTTATACAATTGATAATAGTTGGCTACATCTTGCAATAAGCTGGCAAAGTGTAATTCTATTTCTGGGAGGATTATTCCTTATCTACAAAAGTACATCTGAGATTAGAGAAAAGGTAGAAATGCCTGAGCATGACGAAAATAATGTTAGAAAAAAGCGGATCAACACCTTTTCACAGGCAATTATTCAAATACTAATAATTGACTTTATTTTCTCAATTGATTCCATTTTAACAGCAGTAGGTATGACTAATGGTCTATCTGAAAACCACAACTACAACCTAGTTTTAATGGTTATTGCTGTAGTAATATCGATAATTATCATGATTGGTTTTGCAAACCCAATTAGGAGATTTATTGACATAAATCCTAGTATTCAAGTATTAGGATTGGCTTTTTTAATTCTTATTGGTTTTATGCTTATAACAGAAGCGGCACACTTGTCTCACACTTCAATCTTTGGGACTGAAGTTGGAGCTATACCAAAAGGTTACCTCTATTTTGCTATAGCATTCTCTTTATTTGTTGAATTTTTAAATTATAAGACGAGTAAAAAGGGTAAATGAAAAATCATTTAAAGCTATTTGTACTAATATTAATTCTGATTCTCAGTTGTAAATCTACACAAAACAACAAGGATTTAAAGTTAAGTGATGTTGATTTAGTTCTATCCGCTTTTGTCGAACGTGAAATGAGGGAATTAGGATATAAATTCGCCATAACAGTGACTAGTATTGGTTCTTGTGACATTGATAGTATAGATTATACCTAATTTTTACCAATTGGAGAAGATGTTATTTGGAATAAAACTATTTTCCCAAGCCTCACCTACATAAATAATGAAACTTTACTTAATAGCAAAAATAACGGTGTCAAAGCCTATATAGAGTTTTTAAGCGTATACGGGAAAAATGGATGGTTTCAATTATCTAAACCCTCATTTTCGAATGATAAGGAGTATGCATTGATAAAATTTATTTATGGGAAACTTATGCCATATGCTTCTGGCCACTATTTATTTAAGAGAAAAAGAAATTTTAAAGAGTTTAAAATCATTAAATTGGTAGATAGAGAATTACTTTAGTCTAGATATATCTAAATTAGGATTTTATATATAAAACTACTATGAAAACAATGACATGTAAGCAACTAGGAGGATCTTGTGATAAGACCTTTGCTGCTCAAACCTTTGAAGAAATATCAGAATTAAGCAAACAACATGGAATGGATATGTTTCAGAAAGGAGATGAGCCTCATTTAAAAGCTATGAATAAAATGAAAACGCTCATGCAATCTCCAGAAGCAATGCAAACTTGGTTTGAAAATAAAAGAAAAGAGTTTGATGCGTTACCAGAAGATTAACTAAAATAACGTTATCTGCCCTTCATCATCAATCTCAATGTCTGGTGGCAACTCATTATCGCTAGATGAATTATCACTTTTTTCCGCTTTAGATTGGTCAGAAACTTCAGGATTTTCAGTATCAGCAACTACTTCTTCGTCAACCACTTCAATTTCGTCAGCAGGAACCTCTTTAGGTGGATCATAAGGAATTGGATCTAGTAAATTTATTTGATTTACCTTATACCTAGTCAATTGATTTCCAAGAGCACTAATACCCTTTATCGCAATAAATTCTTCAATATTAACCTCTTGATTTTCTCTTCTGTCCTTACCTCTGTCTTTTGCGAAAACAATCTCAGCCATAGGCTTCCAATCGGTTGAGACAATCTCTAATTGTGAGTTAGGATGATCTGAAATAAACCCTTCTTCCTTATTCTCATTATCCACTAGAAAACGCTTTACATAATAACGTTCTTTCTCTCCATCAAAATAAATCGCAGATATTGGTTTTTTAGGAATCCATTTTTCCATAACGATCATATCGTCATCAAACCTTGCAGTAATTTCTGGGATAATGGTTTTAACTATTCCTTTTTGGGTAATTACAAGAATTCTGTCTTCACCTCTAAACTCACCTACCAATTCACCTCGCTCATCAACATTAAGACGCTGTACTGTATCATCAAACCATATCTTACGCGGCTTAAGTGTACTTACTCCTTTTTCCTTAAGCTCAATGCGCTTCACAGAGTATTTAGTCACCAAATTACCCCTTGATGCACGACCTTTGATTATGATGTCTGCAAAGTCCATATCCCACTTCAGCTTTTTTATGCTTCCAGCTTGTCTAAGATTTACAGTAACTATTTCAGCTTCACCATTAGGGTTTGCTGAGAAATACCAAACTACAGACCCCTTATTTCCATTGGCAAGATCATATTCTCTATCTCTGGTGATAGAAGTAACTGCAAAACGTTTAATATAAGATGCACCTCTACTACCATCACGATAGATCATGTTGTAAATAGTACGTTTATCTTTTTTCTTAAAGACAGCTACGTGAATGATGTTCTTGCCAACAAAAGTTTTACTATCAACTTTTGTTACCATCATTTTACCTTCTTTAGTAAAAACAATAATATCATCAATATCACTACAATCACACACGTATTCATCTCTACGCATTGACGTACCTACAAAACCTTCTTCTCTATTTACATAAAGCTTGGTGTTTCTTATAACAACCTTTGTAGCATCAACATCATCAAATATTTTTATTTCTGTCTTGCGGTCCTTACCTGCTCCGTAATCTTTTTTAAGACGCTTAAAATAATCTATTGCGTATTCTATAAGATGCTCTAAATGATGCTTTACTTCAGCTATTTGCTCTTCAAGTGCATCAATCTTTTGCTGTGCCTTATCAATATCAAACTTTGAAATACGCTTAATTCTAATTTCTGTTAAACGCGTAATATCTTCAGTAGTTACAGAGCGCTTTAGATGTTTGATGTGAGGTTGTAAACCTTTATCAATAGCCGAAATCACACCTTCCCAGGTTTCTTCCTCTTCAATGTCACGATAAATTCTATTCTCAATAAAAATACGCTCTAGCGAAGCAAAATGCCATTGTTCTTCTAATTCTCCTAACTTAACCTCCAGTTCTTTCTTAAGCAACTGAACTGTATTATCAGTCGATTTCCTAAGCATTTCAGAAACACCAATAAATAAAGGTCTATTATCTTCAATAACACATCCTAAAGGTGATATAGAATTCTCGCAATTTGTAAATGCATATAAAGCGTCAATAGTTTTATCTGGGGAAATTCCAGACGGAAGATGAATCAAGATCTCAACCTCAGCAGCAGTATTATCTTCAATACGTTTGATCTTAATCTTTCCTTTGTCATTTGCCTTTAAGATAGAATCAATTAAGGATGAAGTGGTTGTCCCAAAAGGAATCTCATTAATAACAAGTGTATTCTTGTTTAAGGCAGAAATACGTGCTCTACAACGTACTTTACCTCCTCTATTTCCATCATTGTAGTTAGTGAAATCCGCGATTCCACCAGTAGAAAAATCAGGAACAATTGTAAACCGCTTTCCCTGTAAGTGCTTAATAGAAGCGTCTATTAACTCCAAAAAGTTGTGAGGTAGAATCTTTGTTGAAAGCCCAACAGCAATCCCTTCAGCTCCTTGAGCAAGTAATAATGGAAATTTTACGGGAAGATTAACTGGTTCTTTACGACGACCATCATATGAAGCCTGCCATTCTGTAACCTTAGGACTATAAACAACATCTAGCGCGAACTTTGACAAACGTGCTTCAATATAACGAGAAGCAGCCGCTCTATCTCCAGTTAATATATTTCCCCAGTTACCTTGTGTATCGATCAACAGGTCTTTCTGACCTATTTGTACCATTGCATCAGCGATACTTGCATCTCCATGTGGATGATATTGCATGGTATGACCAACAATATTGGCTACTTTATTATAACGCCCATCGTCTAACTCTTTCATTGAGTGCATAATTCTACGCTGCACAGGCTTAAACCCATCTTCAATTGCAGGAACTGCCCGTTCTAGAATTACGTATGATGCATAGTCAAGAAACCAATCTTTATACATACCAGTAACCTTGGTAATGGTTTCCTGGTTTTCTTCGTTATTGTTATCTAAAGTATCGTCGTTTTCTTCAATCATATAGCTCTACTTAGCTTCTTCAACTAAATCTAATTCGACTTTAAGATTATTTATTATGAACTCCTGTCTACGAGGAGTGTTCTTACCCATATAAAATGCCAAAAGTTCTTCAATAGACATATTCTTGTCTAACATCACAGGATCTAAACGAATGTCATCACCAATAAAATACTTGAACTCATCTGGCGAAATCTCACCAAGTCCCTTAAATCGTGTAATCTCAGGTTTTGGTTTCAATTTTTCAATTGCATCAACTCGTTCTTGTTCAGAATAACAGTAAATAGTTTCCTTTTTATTTCGAACTCTAAACAATGGAGTTTGCAAAATATATAAATGACCTTCTTTAATCAATTCTGGAAAGAACTGTAAAAAGAATGTTATCAGTAGTAACCGAATGTGCATTCCGTCAACATCGGCATCCGTTGCAATTACAATATTGTTATATCTAAGATCTTCAATAGACTCCTCAATATTCAATGCAGCTTGCAAAAGATTGAATTCCTCATTTTCATAAACAATCTTTTTACTCATTCCATAAGAATTCAAAGGTTTTCCCCTTAAACTAAACACCGCTTGAGTATTAACATCACGAGATTTAGTTATACTACCTGATGCTGAATCTCCCTCTGTAATAAACAGAGTAGTCTCAAGTCTTCTATCTTTCTTTAAATCTCCTAAATGAACTCGGCAATCACGAAGCTTCTTGTTATGTAAACTCGCTTTTTTCGCTCGTTCTCTAGCAATTTTACGAATTCCAGATAATTCTTTACGCTCTTTTTCGGCTTGAAGAATCTTTCTTTGAATAGCTTCTGCTGTATCAGGGTTCTTATGAAGGAAGTTATCAAGGTTTCGTTTTACAAAGTCATTTATGAATGTTCTAACTGTTGGCAGGCCTCCTCCCATTTCGGTAGAACCTAACTTAGTTTTTGTCTGACTCTCAAAAACAGGTTCCATAACCTTAACAGAAATAGCTGCTATGATAGATTTTCTAACATCTGAAGCATCGTAATTCTTTCCGTAGAACTCTCTTATGGTTTTTACAAAAGCTTCCCTGAAAGCTGCTAAATGTGTTCCTCCTTGGGTGGTGTTTTGACCATTTACAAATGAATGGTACTCCTCACTATACTGGGTCTTGCTATGTGTAATAGCTACTTCAATATCATCCCCTCGAAGATGAACAATTGGATATAGCATATCTGATTCACTGGTATTTTCTTCCAATAAATCTTTTAATCCATTCTCGCTATAATATTTTTCACCATTAAAAACTATAGTCAATCCAGGATTGAGATACACATAGTTCTTCAACATTCTCACAACATATTCGTTACGATACTTGTATTTCTTGAAAATGGTATTATCTGGAATAAAAGAAACCTTTGTTCCTTTTCTTCTTGAAGTTTCATCTAAAAACTCTTGATCTGTAAGTTCTCCTGATTCAAACTCCGCAGAAGCAGATTTTCCATCACGTGTGGATTCTACTCTAAAATAAGTTGATAAAGCGTTCACCGCTTTAGTACCAACACCATTCAATCCAACAGACTTCTTAAATGCCCTAGAATCGTACTTCCCTCCAGTATTCATCTTAGAAACTACATCTACTACCTTTCCTAATGGAATCCCACGACCATAGTCTCTAACAATAACTTTTTCCCCTTGTATGGATACTTCAATGGTTTTACCAGCACCCATAACAAACTCATCAATAGAGTTATCAAGTACCTCTTTAAGTAGAATGTAAATACCATCATCAGGTGAAGACCCATCACCCAACTTTCCAATATACATCCCTGGACGCATGCGAATGTGTTCTTTCCAGTCGAGCGAACGTATATTATCTTCAGTATAGTTTGTTTGTTGGGCCATAAATAGGGGAATTGGATAAGACGCTAATATAGTACTTCATTGTAAAAAATGAAATACCGTTCACATAAAGTAATTAACAATAAAAACGTAGGGTTGTTAATACTTAATTACTTAATGAAGTAATCCATTCTTCAATTAATTTGATGCCTTCTTCGTGTAATGTATTCTTGCCAATTTCTGGCATGACAATTTCTGGTTCTAAATGCTTCATTCTATATAAAAGTATTGAAGCTTCAGGTTTGCCTGCTACAATACCAAAAGATAAATTTCCAGAGCCCTGACCAGCTGCAACTGGAGCTTTATTCAACCCTAGTCTATACATGTCAGTTTCTTCATAAGAAAGGTGTAATCCGCTTGTTTTAGCAGAGCCTCCCTCTTGATGACAATGTGCACAGTTTACATCTAAATAAGCACGTGCTCTTTCATCTAATGAAAATTCTTGATTATGGTAATAAGGAATTTTAGGAGCTGTATCAATTGCGCCTAAGCCTACCATTTTTTCTTGGTCTTTTAAATATGATAATTGATTAACTTCAGAATTATGAAAATTGTTATTTCTATTGAGTTGTCGTGCTGTAGGACCCAATGGCACTAGCACTTTATTTTTTACATGACAGTTTTTGCACATATTAGTATTTGGAACAGAATAAGTGAACTTTAAATTTCTATCTGATTTACCAGCTATATCAATATCTAATTCTAAATCTTTACCTAAAATGTATAAATAAGCCTCTGTTTGTTCTTCATTCCAGATATAAGGAAGAGCGGTCCATTCACCAGTCTCCTTATCACTAATCAACAACCTTGTCTCTATTATAACATCGCCATTCCCTGTTGTAAGTTCATTGTCTTGGTAGTAAAAATTCTTAATAAGAATTGTTCCCTTTGGGAAATCTAAAACTCCCTGTGAAGTATATTTTATTTGTGTTTCTTCAGGTAATGCAATGAATCGTTGTTTCGAAGCATAATCGGTAAACAGTGGAGAATTCATTTCATAAGGAATGATATTCTCATCAATAGGTTCAAGATTTTTTAGCGGCTGCTTGAAGAAGTTATACTCTGATAGTTTTTTTAATCCAATATCATAATTCATTAAAGTGTCCTTAGGCTCAAGTAAACCTAAAACACTTTTAGAAACTGTAGCTATTTCTACTTCTTTGATTTCAGTTTTACAACTAAAAGAACTTAAAGCAATGAGAATTGCTAAAAACCTACTTACATTGATACGCTGAGACATCAGTTGTTTCATTTTCAAAATCATTCAGAATATCTAATCCGTAAAATGAAGGAGTTTCATTTGTTTCAGTAAAACAGATGGTATATGGAGCGTCAGGAGCTAAAACTCCATCCCAAAGAACGTCTACCGTCTTTAAAGGTTTTTTAAATAGAAGAATTTTTCCAAAATCATTGTTTATAGTTGGAAACCAATGATTATTCTCATATGAATTCTTTCCTATTTTTATTTCTCTTGGATACGGATTATAGTTTTTATCGTTCTCAAAACTTACATTTAAATTATCGACAGATGCAACGCCTTCATGGGTGTCCTCAGCCATTTGTTGCTGATCACTTTTACCCATTTCATATATTAAGATATAACTTGAAATTGCTATCGAAGTGGTTTTATTATCTCTAAAGGTATTATCGTAAAAATGAACTCCTTCAGTCCCTAAAACAATACTTCCAGTTCCCGATGGTACCTGACCTACAATAGAACCTTCTGGAGCAAAGTTTTTGGTATTATTACTATACATTTCGTTTTCATACACCTCAATATTACTGCCATATTGAGTTAATCCAGGAAGATCAAAAACAAGGATTCCTCCTGTGTTTTCGTAGGCAACATTTCCAAAGATCTTTACATTATTTGAGTTTTCACTTTCAATTCCAGCCACATTGTAAAACACTTCGTTATTACTTATTGTTACTCCATTAGACTGGCCAACATAAATTCCAGCATCAGAAGCTCCAATTGCTTTACAATTGTCAATAGTTACATTCTTGCAGAGCACAGGATAAAATGCATATGCACCATTTTCTTTACTAACTTTCCCTGTCCAAGAACTCTGTACATTTCTAATCGTAATACCATCAGTATCCATAACCTTGATATTATCTCCCTTGGCATCTTCAACGGTAAGATCTTGAATTGTAATATTAGTACTATTGGTTATTCTTATCCCTTCTGCTCCTTTTGTTTGATCTTTAAAGCTTAAAACGGTCTTATCAATACCTTTTCCTTTAATTGTAACGTGTTTCACTCCATCTATTGACAAACTTTGTGAAAGTAAAAAGGATCCTTCATCTAATTCAATGACTGTACTATCTTTTGCTAATAGGAATTCTGAAAGAATCTCATTCTCCATTCCTTCTATATAATCACGCTCGGGAATATAGCTAGGAAGAGGCTCATTTTTAATAAAAAAAAATGATACAATCAGTAATATTATTACCGTTAGTATTACATAAAGAATTCTTTTCATTGCGAAGTTGGAAGTGTTAGTTCCTGCAATGTAAAAAGAATAATCAAAAAATTAAACGTTGAACAAGAAATGCATTACATCTCCATCTTTAACCACATAGGTTTTACCTTCAACACGCATTTTCCCAGCTTCTTTCACCTTTGTTTCGCTACCATAGCTTACATAATCATTGTAAGCTATAACTTCAGCTCTAATGAATCCCTTTTCAAAATCGGTATGAATAACACCAGCAGCTTGAGGGGCAGTATCACCAATGGTGGTTGTCCATGCTCTAACCTCTTTCTTTCCTGCCGTAAAGTAGGTTTGCTGCTTTAAAAGTTTATATGCAGATCTAATTAATTTTGAAGAACCTGGTTCGTCTAAACCAATATCTTCAAGAAACATTTGACGTTCTTCAAAATCTTCCAATTCGTTAATATCAGCCTCTGTACCTACTGCTAATACCAATACTTCTGCATTCTCGTCTTTTACAGCTTCTTTAACCTTCTCTACATAAGCATTCCCTGAAACTGCTGCACCTTCATCAACATTACATACATATAGTACAGGTTTATCTGTAATCAACTGTAGAGGTTTTATATAATCGTTATACTCATTTTCATCAAACTCCAACGAGCGAACAGATTTTCCAGCTTCTAATGCTTCCTTAACTCTTGACAAAGCATCAAACTCCTTTTGAGCTGTCTTATCTCCTGTTTTAGCAGCTCTTCCTATTTTGTCAGCTTTCTTTTCAACAGATTCTAGATCTTTTAGCTGCAATTCAATATCAATAGTTTCTTTATCTCTAATAGGATCTACACTGCCATCAACATGCACTACATTATCATTATCAAAACAACGAAGCACATGAAGAATTGCATCAGTTTCGCGAATGTTTCCTAAGAACTGATTACCTAAACCTTCACCTTTACTTGCTCCTTTAACCAATCCAGCAATATCAACAATTTCTACTGTTGCAGGAATAACACGCTCTGGGTTAACCAGTTCCTCTAATTTTGATAAACGTGGATCTGGCACATTAACCACTCCAATATTTGGTTCTATGGTGCAAAACGGGAAGTTTGCACTTTGCGCCTTTGCGTTAGACAGACAATTAAAAAGAGTTGATTTTCCAACATTTGGCAATCCTACGATTCCTGCTTTCATGATTTCTTTTTTTGAGGCTGCAAATGTAGTTATTTAACATGAATTTTAAATACTTGATGTTACAAAAGACTAATTTCATCGTCTAGTTTTAAAACCATCAATCAAGCATGAAAAAGATATTCTTTCTATTTTTCCTTTTACCATCACACCTCATTTTTAGTCAAAGCTTAACAGCACGAGTTGTTGATGCTAACAACAACCCAATAGCCTTTGCTACTGTACAAATTTCAGAAAACACTGGAGTTATCACTAATGAAGAAGGATATTTTACCATAAACTCCAGTGAAGCCAACAACGACGAACTAACTTTTAGTTGCCTAGGTTTCACTACCATAACCATTTCTATCGACAAGATAAAAGACAATGATTACATCATTCAACTTGAGGAGTTTATAAGTGAATTGAATAAAGTCTATTTAAGCAACACTACTCCTAATGCAGATGAAATTATTAGAAAGGTAAACTTGAACCTTTCTAATAATTATAGAGACGAAAAAGTGACTTATAACTTCTTTCATAGAAATACTGCTTATGCAGATTTCAACCGATTTGAAGTCAAGATCAATAAGGCCTCTGGAATGCGAAAACGACAATTAGAAGGTGTAAACAAGAGTATAGATTCGCTCACTAACAGTATCATTAACAGCAACACCGTTTATTTTCAAGATTATTTAGGCGACTTAATGATTGACAATAAAAAGAAAACCAAGCTAGAAGTACATAAAGCAACAAGCTTAGTGGATAATAAGAACAATTTCTCCCTTGACAATGTGCAAGAAAAAGCGCAACATCTCATCTTGAAATATCTGGATACTACTATGACCTATAAGTTGAAGACTGGAATCATTAAAATTGAAGATTCTCTTTCTTTAAGGTCTAGTGAGAAGAAATCTGAAGAAAAGGAGAATACTTACGATGTAAGCAATTTGAAAGGTGACACACATAGAATGGTTCGTTCTTCACAAGTGTATGATAATTCGTTTCTTAGAAAGATTGTAGACCCAGAAAGGTACAAATATGAGTTTATTGATGTTACTTCATATAATGGAGAATTGGTTTACATGATAGGTTTCAGGCCAAGAAAAGCAAAATCAAAATATGCAGGAACACTTTATATAACTGATGAAACCTTTGCTGTTATAAAGCTTGATTATGACTTTGGAAAAGGAAAAAGAGGAGAAAAGTTTAACTTAAGACTGCTTTTGGGTATTAAATATGTAGAAAATATAAATAGCGGCACTATAATCTATCAGAAAAGCGAAAGTGCCATTTATGTGCCTAAATATATAAAGGAAGAAGAAGGCCATTATTTCTATGTTAATCGCCCAATAAAGTTTATTGAAAACAGTTCAAGAAAAAATAAGGTAGGTTTTAACTTTACTATTGAAGGAAGTGCCAAGGCAAAAAATGAAGTCTATATTATTAGTAATGCCGATTTAGATTTAGCTAGGTTTAACGCATATAAAGAACTAAAAGAAATACCTTATGAGCGCTTAAAGCGCTATGATGCTAGTATCTGGAAAAACTATAATGCTATAGAGCCTTTAGAAGAAATGAAGACTTTTAATGCTGAGAATTAGTAATATGGTAATAAAACAAAAAATCCCAAGCTATTGCTTGGGATCATCTATTTCATTAATATTAACTCCTTAATCTTCTGGATGCATAAAACGCTGCTTACCTAGAAGCTCTTCTTCCGTCTCAACGTTGTCATCATCAGGAACACAACAATCTACAGGACATACAGCAGCACATTGTGGCTCTTCATGAAATCCTTTACACTCAGTACATTTATCAGGAACAATGTAATAGATTTCATCATCAATTGGCTCTTGTGCTTCATCAGCATCTACTTCTTTGCCACTTGGCAACACTATAGAACCTGACAAACTTGTACCATCATTATAGCGCCAATCATCAGCACCTTCATAAATAGCTGTATTTGGGCATTCTGGTTCGCATGCACCACAGTTTATACATTCATCTGTAATAATGATTGCCATAGCAGTTTTTCTTTTTTGTTTGCGTAAATTTGCAGCTGCAAAAATAACTCCAAAACAATTTATAACCAAACGTTATAATGAATTTAGAACAAAGAATTAAGGCATTCGTAGAATTAGGGAATTTTTTATCGCAATTTCGTAATTCAGGGGTCGAAAAGAAGGAAGGCATTAAACATAATAATTTATTCTTTGACGGTTTTAAGCATCAAATTAAACTAGCAGAAGAACATAACGGATGGTTTACTAAAGAGAATATCTATTTTGCTTTAGAAGGATGGTCTAATCTACTGAATTTCAATAATATTAACAACTGGATAAAAAAGTATCACTTGAATAATATAGATGCTAAAAAGGTAGCCATTATCATGGCTGGAAATATTCCGTTGGTTGGATTTCATGATTTTATTTCAGTGCTTATTTCGGGTCATTCGGTATTGGTTAAACAATCATCTAACGATAATAAGCTTTTACCTTTTTTAGCCAAGTATTTAGAATATGTAGAACCAGAATTCAAGGGTAAAATAACGTTTACAGAAGAAAAACTAGAAAACTTTGACGCCGTAATTGCTACAGGAAGCAATAATACCGCAAGATATTTTGAGTATTACTTCAGAGATAAGCCTTCTATTATTAGAAAAAACAGAAATTCAGTTGCGGTTTTAGATGGTAATGAAACCAAACAGCAGTTAAAAGCTTTATCTAATGATATCTTCAGATATTATGGCTTAGGCTGTAGAAATGTGTCAAAGCTCTTTGTTCCTAAAGGTTATAAGTTTGATAACTTTTTTAAAGGTATTTACGATTGGCATCCTATAATACAGCAACAAAAGTATGCCAACAACTACGATTACAACAAAGCAGTGTATTTGATGAGTGAATTTGACATGTTGGAAAACGGTTTTTTAATGATCAAAGAAGATACTAGCTACTCCTCTCCTATCGCCACTCTTTTCTATGAGTATTATGACGCTAAAACAGCGCTTCAAGAGAAGTTGAATAGCGAAAACGATTTCGTGCAATGTGTTGTAGCTATTGGCTTTAGTGATGGTGAAGTTAAATTTGGAAAAACACAAAGACCTGAATTGTGGAATTATGCCGATGATGTTGATACAATTGCATTTTTGTTAACTATTTAGTTGAAAAACTATCAAATATTCAGTAGGATTTAGCAAAGAATTTAAGACCTTTATGGCTTCGTAAAAAAAGAAGCATGAAGAAACATAATTTTAGTGCTGGACCAAGTATACTACCTCAAGCGGTTTTACAGAGAGCATCTGAAGCAGTTCTTAATCTTGACAATGAAAATCTCTCTTTACTAGAGATCTCTCATCGAAGCAAGGCGTTTGTAGATATTATGGAGAATGCTCGTTCTCTTGTTCTTGAACTTTTAGGATTAGAAGGTAAAGGATATAAAGTCCTATTCTTGCAAGGTGGTGCTAGCACTCAATTTTTAATGGTCGCTTTAAACTTATTAGAAAAGAGAGCTGGTTATTTAAATACTGGTACTTGGAGCAAGAAAGCAATTGCTGAAGCAAAGATTTATGACGATATCTACGAAGTAGCTTCTTCAGAAAGCGCCAATTTCAATTATATACCTAAGGGATATGACATCCCAACAGACTATGATTATTTTCATTGTACATCAAACAATACCATTTTCGGAACGCAATTAAAAGATATTCCTAACTGTCCTATTCCACTAGTTTGTGATATGAGTAGTGATATATTTTCACGTCAGATAGATTATTCAAAGTTTGATCTAATTTACGCTGGTGCACAAAAGAATATGGGACCTGCTGGAACAACGCTGGTAGTAGTTAAAGAAGATATTTTAGGAAAAGTATCTCGAAAGATACCTTCAATGATGGACTATAAAGTACATATTGGTAAAAGTAGTATGTTCAATACGCCTCCAGTTTTTGCTGTTTATACCTCTATGCTAACCTTAGAATGGTTAAAAGGACTTGGTGGATTGGCTGAAATTGAAAAGCGCAACAACAAAAAAGCACAATTAATATATTCAGAAATTGATCTAAACCCTTTATTTAAAGGTTTTGCTGTAAAAGAAGATAGATCTCTAATGAACGCTACTTTTAACTTGGTTAATGAAGATTTAAAAGAAACTTTTGACACCATGTGTAAAGAAGCTGGTATCAGTGGCGTAAATGGTCACAGAAGTGTTGGAGGTTATAGAGCATCTATGTATAATGCATTGCCACTAGAGAGTGTTCAGGTTTTAGTTGAAGTAATGAGTGAATTAGAAAGAAAAGCATAAATAAAATGAAAGTATTAGCAAACGACGGAATTTCGCAATCAGGTATTGACGCACTTCAAGAACGTGGATTTGATGTAAGCACAACAACTGTTGCACAGGAGCAATTAGCTAACTACATTAACGAAAATGAAATTTCTGTGCTCCTAGTGAGAAGTGCAACAAAAGTACGCAAAGAGCTTATTGATGCTTGTCCTGGTCTTAAAATTATAGGACGTGGTGGTGTTGGTATGGACAATATAGACGTTGAGTATGCTAAAGAAAAAGGGATTAACGTAATTAATACACCAGCAGCTTCATCACATTCTGTAGCAGAATTGGTTTTCGCTCATTTATATGGTTTGGCTCGTTATTTACATAATGCGAACAGAGAAATGCCTTTAGAAGGTGATTCACGCTTTAAAGATCTTAAAAAAGCATATGCAAAAGGGGTTGAACTAAAAGGAAAAACTTTAGGTGTTATTGGGTTTGGACGTATTGGGCAAGCTACTGCAAAAGTAGCTATTGGAGCAGGAATGAAAGTTATGGCTTATGATCCATTTTTAGAAGAAGCTAATTTAGAGCTTGATTTTTTTGATGGTCAGAAACTAAATTTCAACATTAAAACTGTTTCAAAGGATGAGGTGTTAAAGAATTCTGATTTTATTACACTTCACGTACCAGCACAAAAAGAATATGTAATTGGCGCTCCTGAAATGAAAATAATGAAAGAAGGAGTGCTCTTAGTTAATGCTGCTCGTGGTGGTGTGATAGATGAAATTGCACTTATTGACTCTATTAATAACGGAAAAATAGCTAGAGCTGCTTTGGATGTGTTTGAAAAAGAACCTACGCCAGAAGTACAATTGCTTATGAATCCTGCATTATCACTAACTCCACATACAGGAGCAGCAACAAATGAGGCTCAGGATAGAATAGGAACCGAACTAGCAGAACAGATCATTTCAATTTTGAAATAGATTAGAAAGTGACCTAATAAATATAAAAGTGTCCTAATTAACGTTAGGGCATTTTTTATACCTTGTAATCAGACTAATTCATTATAATTCAAAAACTATGGCTGGAATATTAGACTTATTAGATAGTGATCTTGGGAAGACTATCATTAACGGAGTATCAAACCAAACTGGACAAAACGAAAGTAAAACAGGAAGTGTATTGACCATGGCACTACCAGTATTAATGCAAGCTATGAAACGGAACGCATCAAGTTCACAAGGAGCAGAAGGATTACTAGGTGCGTTAAACAGCAAACACGATGGGAGTATTTTAGATGATCTTGGAGGTTTATTTGCTGGTGGAGTTGATGCTGGAGTGATGGATGATGGCGGAAAAATACTAGGTCATGTTTTAGGTAACAAACAACAAAATGTTACTAATGCATTGAGTTCAAAATCTGGAGTTGATGCTGGTTCTGTTGTAGAAATATTAAAAGTGGCTGCTCCAATCTTAATGGGCTTTCTTGGAAAGCAACAACGCCAAAAGCAAGTAAGTAATCAATCTGGGCTAGAAGGACTTCTTGGTGGAATGCTAAGTGGCAATTCTCCTAATCAGGAACAAAGTTTTCTAGAATCAATGCTAGATGCAGACGGAGATGGTAGTGTTATAGATGATGTTGCTGGAATGGTTTTGGGTGGAAATAAAAAGAAAAGCGGTCTTGGAGGTTTATTAGGTGGACTTTTCGGAAAAAAGTAACTATCCTTTATAGAATATTATTAATAGGCTAAGTTTTTGATACTTAGCCTTTTTTATGTTAAAAAAATCTACAGAAGTAATGGATTTTGTAACTTTAATAGAAAATCTAAGAAAATGAAAAATATAGCACTTATACTTCTAATTTGCTTGGGGATTATAGGTTGCAAAACACCTAATAAAGTAACTCCAAAAAGTGATACAACTCAAGTATCTGAACAAGACACCGTAAAAATTGCCAATGAAGAGCTTGAATACGAGATCATCATTATTGAACCAGGATTCAATACTTGGTTACAAACAATTGCACGTCCAGAAGGTTATTATACACAGCAGTTTATGGAAACTAGAAATAGACTCTTTGTAACAGAGTGGAACAACAGAGTTTTACAACCAAGACGTTTTGATCCAAACCTTTATGTATTACAAATAGATTATAGCCCTCATATTGATTATGGTTACGAAGTTAATTATAAGCTCTATAATTACTTTATTTACTTCCAGCTACAGTATAAACAACAATTAACAGGTTTGACCCCTAGAATTTAGTGGAGAATATTATATTTGCGCACATTTATTTTTGAGGTGTACAATGAGAAAATTTAAAGATCGTTGGGAAATTAAACAAAACTGGCAACTGCTGTTTCCTTTCTTAGGTATTTTATTTTTATTGTATTCCTGTTATAAACTTGCAGCTATATTCTTTAGTAGACACGAAAGAGTTGAGATTCCATTCTTAATTATTACAACCATAGTTTTATACTTCATAATGCTTAAAATCACTCTGTGGTTGTTTAAAAAGCTTGAAAAAAAGTGGATTTTGACTTATAAATGGGAAATGATACGTGTGTTTTTGGTTTTTGCCATGACTGGTAGTTCTTCTGTTTTTATTAGTAAACCTTTGTTTAATCTTTTAGGCATCAATAAAGAAAACTTAAACATCATTATCTATTGGATTCTATATGTTTTTGTTGGATTAATCTTTTATCAAATACTTTTAGTTACCTTTGGCTGGTTATTTGGCCAATTTCAATTTTTCTGGAATTTTGAAAAGAAAATGCTAATAAGAATTGGTTTTAAACGTTTTCTAAAATAGATGAAACAATTTAAGGAACATATTGTATATAAGATAGTAACACTATTTCTGGTGTTTACACTTATAGTTCCTTCATTTGTGAAATTGGCTCATGCATTTGAAGATCATGAGCATGAGGTTTGTGAAACGCCACAAAAGCTTCACTTTCATGACTTTGAAATAGATTGTGAATTTTACAAATTTAAGCTCAATAAACAATTCTTATCCACTTATGTTTTAGAGGAGTCAATAGCAACTTCAATCAATTCTGAATTACTTGATAGTGAATATTATCACTATAATTATAATTTACCACTTTATAAATATTTAAGAGGTCCTCCTACATTGGTATAATATCTTCACTAAACCCTTATACCATTATAGAATTTATGGCTTATCAAACTATGTCCATAATTGCATTTATAAATATTTATGAAATACTATGCTTCAATAGCAGCAATACTATTAACTCATTTTTGTTTAGCTCAAAAGTGTGATAAAGTTTTTTTAGGTGAGATTAAAGATTTTCATGACAACTCTGTTATAGTAGGAGCTACTGTATATATTAAGAATCTTAATAAGTATACAACTTCTGACATATCAGGTAAGTTCAAGATAGAAAACCTTTGTATAGGAGAGTTAATTCTTGAAATTTCACATGTTGGTTGTAAAACTAAGCTTATTACATATAATATTGAAAGCGATTCTTTTGAAAACATCACTTTAGAACATCATATAGAAGAACTCAATGAAGTTGTAGTTGCTACTGATTCAAAAATTGAAAAAACTAGTATACAACAATCTGTTTCTAAAACGGTTATTGATAATTTCTCTGACAAAACGTTGGGAGATGCATTAAATACCATTAGTGGTGTGTCTTCAGTAAATACTGGAAATGCGATTGTAAAACCAATGATACATGGCTTGCATAGCAGTAGGCTTCTAATTGTAAATAATAATGTACGTTTATTTGACCAAGAATGGGGAGATGAACATGCACCCAACATAGATATTAATTCTGGCGGTCGTTTAGACGTTATTAAAGGAGCTAATACACTTATTTATGGAAGTGATGCCATTGGTGGCTTAGTATTAATTAGACCTGAGAATTATGCAATAAAGGACAGTTTATTTGGTAGCACATCATTATCTATGAACTCAAATGGATGGGGTGGAAATATTAACTCAGAACTTGTTAAAACTTATAAGAGTGGGTTCTACACAAAAGTACAAGGTAGTTATAAAGTATTTGGAGATTTCAAAGCTCCAGATTACCAATTGACAAACACAGGAGTAAAAAGTATTAATGCTTCTGCTCGAATTGGATACAAATCTTTTGAAAAAGGTTTTGATGCTTATTATAGCTTTGTTGACAATACTTTTGGAATTCTTAGAGCTTCACACATTGGTAATACCAATGATTTAGTAAGGGCAATAAATAGTGGAGAACCACAATTTATTGATGATTTTTCACATACTATAAACAATCCTAAACAGTCGATAGTTCATCATTTAGGAAAAGTAGAAGTTTATAAGCGTTTCCAAGGATTTGGAAGGTTAACACTTCAGTATGATTTTCAACTTAATAGAAGAAAAGAGTTTGATTTAAGGAGAGGCGATGACAAGGATAAACCTGTTGTAGACCTTAGGTTATTTACAACTTCTTTACAACCAAACTTGAGAATTGACTCTTTTGATAATTTGAAAATTAATACAGGCTTTCTTTTACGTTACCAGCAGAATGACGCAATACCAGGAACCGGAGTTAGTCCTCTAATTCCAGATTTTGATAAATATGATGCAGGGATTTATGTAACTGGGACTTATGACCTGGATTTATTTTCTGAAATTAGTGCTGGTTTTAGGTATGATTTTTCGCGCATTGAGGCGAGAAAATGGTACAGGGTCACTGATTGGAACGAAACTTATAATTACGATGAACTTTTTTCTGAATTTGATTCTGGTATCGTTGATAATTCAAGGGTATTAACACGTCCAGAATTTTCGTTTCATAATATTTCAGCTAGTTTAGGTTATGTTAGACATTATAGCAACGACTTTGATTTAGTGATTAATTATGGATTAGCTTCCAGAGTTCCTAATCCTTCAGAGCTTTTTAGTGATGGTTTACATCATAGTGCAGCTAGAATAGAGATTGGACAATTAACCATTGAAAAAGAAGTTGCAAACAAAGTCATAGCTTCTTTAGAGCGAAAAAATCAAAATTTTGGGTTTTCCATAAGCCCTTATTATAAGCACATAAATAATTTTGTTCAGTTAATTCCTGTTGGGAGTACTACAACGGTTAGAGGATCATTCCCGGTTTGGGAATACAATCAAGTTGATGCGCAAATTTTTGGTATTGATGTAGATATAGATAAAAAAATAACTAATAATTTTAATTATACTGGTAGCTTAAGTTTATTAAAGGGTGATAACCTTACAGATGACATCCCCTTAATTCATATGCCTGCCACAAATTTTTCGAATGGACTAACCTATCGAAATAATAAGCTAAACCAATTAATGATTGGTTTAACACAAAAAACTGTATTACAACAAAATAGATTTCCAGACTATAATTTTTATACGTTTGATGCTATACTACAAGAAGATGTTTATGTAGATATTAGCTCAACACCTGCTACCTATACACTGTTTAACTTTAATAGCTCTGCAAGCTTTAAAGCATTTAAAACGGGAAATTTAAAAGTAGAATTTAATGTTGAAAACCTGTTCAATGTTTCCTACAGAGAGCATCTCAACAGATTACGATACTTTGCAGATGAGTTAGGTAGAAATTTTAACATTAAACTCAAATTTAATTATTAATAAAATGATAAAACTTAAATTAAAAACTATGAAAACTCTTAAACTTTTAGCCTTACTTTTTGTTTCAAGCTTAACAATAGTAAGCTGTTCAAATAATGATGATGATGACCATAATGATGGTAACGAAGAAGAATTAATTACGACCGTAATGTACACTTTAACTAACAATGCAAATGGCGCTGATGTGGTAACTCTAACTTTTACTGATTTAGATGGTGAAGGTGGCGCAGATGGTGTTTATAATATCTCAGGACCATTGACGGCAAATGCTACATATACTGGTGCTATTGAATTTTTGAACGAGACTGAAAATCCAGCAGAAGATATTACTGAGGAAGTTGAAGAAGAAGGAGACGAGCATGAGATTTTCTACTCAAATACTGTTGGTTTAACAATTACTAAAAACGATACGGATGGTGATGGAAATCCTTTAGGACTAGAAACAACCTTGACTACAGGAGCAGCCAGTAATGGAACGATAACTGTAATACTGAGACACGAGCCAACTAAACCTAATGATGGCACAGCAGCTGGTGCAGGAGGTAGTACAGATGCTCAAGTAAGTTATTCAGTTGTTGTGCAATAACCAATATTTAAGTAATACGTTTTTTATAAAAGAGGCTACCATAGTGCAGCCTCTTTTATTTTTCTACTTTAATAATCTTTTCTTTTGGACTGAAGACGTAAGTATAAAACCACATAATGGTAAATGAAGGAATAATATCTAATCCTGGTACCAGCTCTTCTATAAAAGTAACGATACCTGCTACTTTACCAGACTTACCTTGATACATTTTGGTCATTAAATATCCAGATAATGGCGCCCAAACAATATCTATAAAAGTAATTATACCAATAAGGTCAAATACAATTCCGAGTAGTAGTTTTTCGTTTTTGCTAAGCTTTTCTAATTTCATTTAATATGTTATTTATCAAAAACATAACAAAAAATATACCAGTTTTATTATGACAGGTTTTCACTAATTAATTTTAAAAACTCAGTTCTAGTTTCTATATTTTTAAATGCTCCTCTAAACCCAGAAGTAGTTGTTACCGAATTCTGTTTTTGTACACCACGCATCATCATACACATATGAGCAGCTTCTATAACCACTGCTACTCCTTTTGGTTTTAATGTGTTATTAATGCACTCTAATATCTGCTCTGTTAAACGCTCTTGTACCTGTAATCTTCGAGCAAAAACATCCACGATTCTAGGTAATTTACTTAAACCCACTATATTTCCATCAGGTATGTAAGCTATATGGGCTTTTCCAAAAAATGGTAATATATGATGCTCACATAACGAATACAGTTCAATGTCTTTCACAATTACCATTTCGTCATACGTCTCTTTAAACATTGCACTTTTTAAAATCTCAGCTGCATCTTGATGGTATCCTTGAGTTAAGAACTGCATTGCTTTTGCAGCGCGTTCAGGAGTTTTCTTTAAACCTTCGCGAGAAGTATTTTCCCCTAGGTCCTTAATAATGTCTAAATACCTTTGTTTTACATCATCTGTCACTTGTATATTATATTCTTCAAACTTTCGATAAGGCATATTATTATGTTTTTAGTATTCATATTTAATCCATCTTAAATATAGATAAATTAGAATTAGTTATGTCTATTAAACCCTCTACTTAATTAACAAATAATTAATCTTTTTAACGTTTACTTTTGAAAATTGAACTTAATCCAAAATTACTTTTGTTAGAAATGTAACATGGAACTTTTTTTTTAGTCTTTGTTACATAAGTGACTAAATCAATCAATCAATCAATCAATCAAAAAATGAAACAATCATCTAAACTAACATTGTTATGCCTGTTTGTTATTTCCATTCTTTCAGCACAAAACACAAAACATTATAACATTCAACGAGCGGAAACTTCTCCGAAAATTGACGGAATACTTGACGATTCAGCTTGGGAAGATGCCAATGAAGCAAAAGATTTTATTGAGTTTAGACCAACAATGGGTCAAACCGAATTGGAAGGTGAAGAAACCATCGTTAAAATGACCTACGATGACTCAGCAATTTATTTTGCAGCGTACATTCATGACGATCCAAGCAAGATCATGAAACAAGCAACTACTAGAGATAATTTTGGTATCGCCGATTTCTTTCTAATATCTATCAACCCAAATAATGATGGCCAAAATGATCTGGAGTTCTTAGTTTTCGTTACAGGAACCCAAGGTGATGCTATAGTTACCGCAGATGGAAACGAAGATTGGGGCTGGAATGCAGTTTGGGATAGTGCAGTGAAAGTTGTAGACGATGGGTGGATAGCAGAAATCAAACTACCATATTCAGCATTACGTTTTTCTAACCAAGGTGAACAAGTATGGAGTGCCAATTTCCATAGAAGGCATATGGATGATAACAGACAGTTTTCTTGGGGAGCAATAGATCTTTCAACAGGAAAAAAAATAGGACAGTTTAATGGAGAAATTCACGGAATTAAAGATTTAAACCCTCCTACCCGCTTGAGCTTTTTTCCGTTTTCATCAGGACTTACTAGATCTTATGATGGTGAATCAAATTCTGATCTAACTTTTGGTATGGATTTAAAATATGGTATAACAGAAAATTTCACTATTGATGCTACTTTAATTCCAGATTTCAGTCAAGCAGGGTTTGATGATGTAGAGCTTAACCTCGGTCCATTCGAGCAACAGTTTTCAGAACAACGACAATTTTTCAAAGAAGGTGTTGATCTTTTTGAAAAAGGAGATCTCTTCTATTCGAGAAGAATTGGTGGAAGACCAAGTTCTTTTCCTTCAGTTGGTGTTGATGAAGAACTTATAGAAAATCCGAATAGTGCCAAAGTACTTAATGCTGTTAAGTTTTCAGGAAGAACAAAGAATAGTTTGGGTATTGCTTTTTTTAATGCTATTACTGAAAAAACTGAAGCAAGAATACGAAATATAAATACTCAAGAAATTCGGGATGAAGTTATTGAACCTTTAGCTAACTATAACATACTTGTAGTAGATAAGCAATTTAATAATAACTCTTCCATTAGTCTTGTCAATACTAACGTGATGAGAAGTGGTGACTTTAGAGATGCTAACGTAACAGCTGGTTTATTTGATATTACCAACAAGAAAAATACTTATAATTTTCAAGGTGAATTGAAAATGAGTAATGTCAACTATAGAGGTTTGGATGATGTCACAACAGGGTTTAGTGGCTCAGTTGGCTTTAACAAGATTAGCGGCAAGAACCGATTTGGATTTGATTATGAAATAATGGATGATAAATTTGATATTAATGATCTAGGTATATTGTTCCAAAATAACTATCAAGAATTTTCATCTTATTATTCCCGTCGTACATTTGAACCAGTAGGAAACATTAATAATTTCCGTTTCAACGCATGGTTTAATTACAGAAGACTTAATAAACCAAGTAATTATACAGGTAAAAATGTTGGCTTTTTCACCTTTGTACAGTTTAAAAGTTTATGGAATATTAATGGTAATATGAACTGGAATATTGGTAAACAACATGATTATTGGGAACCAAGAACACCAGGTCGTTTCTTCACTTTCCGTGACAACCTAAATGCAAATGCGAACATCAATTCAAATCCAAACAAACCTTTTGCATTTAATATAAATGGTGGATTCGCAACCTTATTCGATCCAGATAGAGATGTTTTTCATAAATGGGTAGGCATTCAACCAAGAATGCGTTTTACCGATAAGTTTACTGCTAGCTACGAATTTAGATATCAAGGTGGAAACGGTGGTCGCGGTTATGTAACTAACGTAGGAGATGAAATAATTTTTGGACAGCGCAAGCAACGAACTTTAGTAAACAGCATAAGAGCTACTTACAATTTTAATTCATTTCATGGATTAAATTTGACATTTAGAAATTATTGGTCTACAGTTGCTTATGATCAAAAGTTATATACGTTAATGGAAGATGGATCTACGATAAACACTACTGGGCACACAGTAGATAATATTGGTTTTAATCCTGATGCCAATTTTAATACTTGGAACTTAGATTTTAGCTATACATGGCAATTTGCACCAGGAAGTTTACTATCTGCTTTATACAGAAATTCATTGTTGAGTTACAACAATATGTCAAGAGATAATTTCTTTGATAGTCTTGATACATTATTTGATCAACCCATAGAACACATCTTCTCGTTAAGAATGGTTTACTATGTAGATTTTAATAATGTTAAAAACCTATTATAGAATTATCATCAATTAAAATATAAAAAGGCTTACAGTTTATTATTGTAAGCCTTTTAACATTTGGTTAAGACGAACATCTACATTCAAAATGTAGTTTTGCGGAAGCTCACGCAAACCATCACATTAGAATGAAGAAATTACTTGTGTTACTATTTTTTGTTGGAAGCCTTGTTAGCTATTCTCAACAAAAAAAAGGTTACAATATTAGCCGAACCTCAAATACCCCAAAAATTGATGGTATTCTTGATGATGAAACGTGGAAGAATTTAGAAGTTGCTGGCAATTTCATTCAGTATGACCCCGAAATGGGTGTTGGTGAAAAACCAGATCAAAAAACCGAAGTAAAGATGGTTTATGATGATAAAGCTATTTACATTGCTGCTTACCTTCATCATAACCCTGAGGAGATTTTCAAAGTGTTTTCACCAAGAGATGATTTTGGTCAAGCTGATTATTTTGGTATAGTGTTCAATCCAAATAACGACGCTCAAAATGACATTAAATTCTATGTCATGAGTACTGGAACACAAGTAGATATCTTAGGGAGTCAATCTAGAGGACGTGGTCCAGGTCCAAGAGGTGATAGAGGCTGGAATGCTGTTTGGGATAGTGCTGTAAATCATGTAGATGATGGTTGGATCGTCGAAATAATGATTCCCTATGCTGCGTTGAGATTCGCTAATCAAGAAGATCCAGTTTGGGGAATACAGTTTTTTAGAAAGTTAAGAAAAGAAGGGGTTGATTATAGCTGGAACCCAATAGATAGAACAGTAAGTAACCAAAGCCTCTTTCATGGTGAGTTACATGGTTTAAAGGATATTCAACCTCCTACTCGATTGGCTTTTTATCCATTTGCATCTGAAACTGTTGTTTCTGAAGCAGATATTACAGAGAGTGTTTTTGGATTTGGAATGGATGTAAAATATGGAATTAGTGAGAGTTTTACTTTGGATGTCACATTAATTCCTGATTTTAGTCAAGCTGCTTTTGATAATGTAGAGTTGAATCTTGGACCATTTGAACAGCGATTTGATGAGCAACGACAATTCTTTAAGGAAGGAGTAAATCTATTTAATAAAGGTAATCTGTTTTACTCTAGGCGTGTTGGAAATTCTCCTGTTGAGCGTAATGATGTTTATGATGAATTAGTAGATGAAGCAGATGAAGTAGAAGATGTAGTTGACAACCCAAGTCAAGTAAAAATGTTGAATGCTATTAAGGTGTCAGGAAGAAATAAAAATGGTCTTGGTATTGGCATTTTTAATGCCATCACAGAAAAAACCAGCGCAAAAATAAAGAACACTAAGTATACTCTTGATATTAACGATGAGCCTATAGATTCAATAATTAGTTATAGAGAGCGCACTACAGAACCATTTACAAATTATAATATTATAGTTTTAGATCAGCAGTTTAATCAAAACTCATCATTAAGTTTTGTGAATACGAGCGTTCTAAGAGAAGGACACTTTAGAGATGCGAATGTATCAGCTTTGCTATTTGATCTAACTGATAAAACCAATACATATAATGTAAGTGGTTTTGGAAAGGTGAGTCATTTAAATTTAATTGGAGATAATAGCACTGGATATGATGTAGGATTTTCACTTGGTAAGGTAAGTGGCACATATACTTATGGTCTTCAAGGAAGTATTAGAGATGACAAATACAATATTAATGATCTAGGGTTTGCGAGACGAAATAATTATCGTGAATTAGAAGGTAGAGCCCGATACGAAATTTTTGAGCCTTTCAGCATTTTTAACAGTTTTTCCGTATTTGTAGAATCAGGTTTTAATTGGAGACATAGTACTGGGGATTACGCTGGAAATGAATCTGAGTTTGGTATCAGAACCAGAACTAAAAACCTGATGTGGACCGGAATAACATTTGAAATGGCACTTGGGGAAAATAGAGATTATTTTGAACCAAGAGATCAGGAAAATGATCGTTATTTTACTTTTAAAAACTATGTTTCTGGTAGGTATTACATTTTTACAAATAGTAATAAACGCTTCTCAACAAGCATGTTTTTAAGTGGAGGAAAGCTTTTGGAATCTGGAAGAGACATGAACGAATATAGCATAAGAATTGGTCCCGAATTTAGATTAAACGATAAGTTTACATTAGAGTATGATCTAGAGTACGGAAGAAAATTTGGTGACAGAGGTTATGTAACAAAATTGGATAATGACGAAATAATTTTCGGGGAACGTAATCAAAAGACCGTTGAGAATGGTATTTCGGGAGTTTATAATTTTGACCCTTTTAATTCCCTGGGACTTACTTTCAGAAACTATTGGTCTACCGCTACCTATGATGAGGAATTATTTACATTACAACAAGACGGATCATTAACTACAGATACAGGACATACGCTTACAAGTTTAGATGAGGAAGATTCAAATAGGAACTTCAATATTTGGAATTTAGATTTAAGCTATGAATGGCAATTTGCTCCAGGAAGCCAATTAATTGCTCTTTACAGAAATCAATTGTTTAACTCAACATCACAATCGCAAGATTCTTTTAGTCAAAGCTTATCAGAGTTATTTGATCAAGATATGACACATACGTTTTCGGTTAAGATGATCTATTTTTTAGATTACAATTATCTTAAAGGTTTTTTTAAGGGTAAAGAGAACGAAAATACTATTCCATAAACTCTGTTTTATAATAGGTATTCATATATTTGACCTTATCAATGATCAAGGCTAAAAACATACACAAATATTTTGATGAACTTCACGTGCTCAAAGGCGTTGAACTGGAAATCAAAAAAGGCGAAGTAGTTTCTATTGTTGGGGCTTCAGGGGCTGGTAAAACTACACTTCTTCAAATTTTGGGTACACTTGACAAAGCATCCAACAAAGAAAATCCGGAACTAACAATCAATGGAAAATCTATTATAGGGCTTAGTGAAAAGGAATTAGCGAAATTTAGAAACGAACACTTAGGTTTTATCTTTCAATTTCACCAATTATTGCCAGAGTTTACTGCTTTAGAAAATGTATGCATTCCAGCTTTCATTAAAGGAACATCAAAATCAAAGGCAGAAACAAGAGCCAAAGAGCTTTTAGATTTTCTTGGATTATCGCATAGATACAATCATAAACCAAACGAGCTTTCAGGAGGTGAACAACAACGTGTTGCAGTAGCAAGGGCTTTGATCAATAATCCAGAATTAATTTTTGCTGATGAACCATCTGGAAATCTTGATAGTGAATCTGCCGAAAATTTGCACAATTTGTTTTTCAAACTTCGCGATGAGTTTGGTCAAACGTTTGTAATTGTTACTCATAACAAAGAACTAGCCAATATGGCTGATAGAAAATTAGTGATGGTTGATGGAAACATTGTCACTGAATAGATGTTGAAAACCGCCGAACTTAAAGAATTTCTTGACGAAAAGGTATTCCTTTACAACAACACAAAGTTTATTGAAACCGACCCAATCCAAGTTCCACATACCTTCAGTAAAAAAGAGGACATTGAAATTGCAGCATTCTTAACATCTACAATTGCTTGGGGAAATAGAAAGAGTATCATTAATAATGCAAAAAAAATGATGCAACTTCTGGACAATGCTCCTTATGATTTTGTTCTCAATCATTCTCAAGAGGACTTAAAGCTTTTATCAAACTTTGTACACAGAACTTTTAATGGTAATGATTTTATCCAATTTATTAAAGGTTTAAATCACATTTATACTGCCCATGGAGGCTTGGAAAATGTTTTTTCAAAATATAAAGAAGACCAATCACTACAATTCTCAATTCACAAATTCAAGCACCATTTCTTTGAAATAAATCACCTTCAAAGAACAACGAAGCATGTTAGCGACCCTTTAAAAGGGTCAGCAGCAAAACGAATTAATATGTTCTTAAGGTGGATGATAAGAAACGACAATGCTGGAGTTGATTTTGGAATCTGGAGGAGCCTCTCTCCTAGTCAGCTATCCTGCCCATTAGATGTTCATTCAGGAAATGTGGCTAGAAAACTAGGATTATTGCATCGAAAACAAAATGATTCAAAAGCTTTAACTGCGTTAGATACTGCATTAAGAAAGTTAGATAATACTGATCCAGTAAAGTATGATTTTGCTCTTTTCGGATTAGGAGTTTTTGAAGGGTTTTAAAATGTTAAAATAGTGGCTAGCTCTTTAACAAAGAGTTATATTAGTGCATTATTACCAACCAAACTTATACACAATGAAAAAAGTATTTACGCTACTCTTTTTTGTAGCAATCTTATCATCTTATTCTCAAAGTAGAAAAATTCCAGTAGACACCTTAGTAAAAACCACTCATAACACAACTGTTAAAGGTGTGAGTTTTTCATATACTGCTGAAACTGGAACACAACCAGTTTGGGATTCCAGTGGAGATCCTATTGCAACACTATTTTATACATATTACACAAGAAATAATGTTAAAAATAGAGCTTCAAGACCATTAATAGTTTCGTTTAATGGTGGTCCAGGCTCAGCTTCCGTTTGGATGCATGTTGCTTATACTGGTCCTAGAATTTTAAATATTGATGACGAAGGTTACCCTGTGCAACCTTACGGATTTAAAACGAATCCATATTCCATAATTGATGTAGCAGACATCGTTTTTGTAAATCCAGTAAACACTGGATACTCAAGAATGATTCCAGGAAAAGATGGAAAAATGCCAGATAAGAAACAATTTTTTGGTATTAACGCAGACATTAAATATTTAGCCGAATGGGTGAACACCTTTGTATCTCGTCATAATAGATGGGAGTCTCCTAAATATATAATTGGAGAAAGCTATGGAGGAACTCGAGTAATGGGATTATCTAATGAATTACAGAGTTCACAATGGATGTATCTAAATGGTGTTATTTTGGTATCTCCTGCTGACTATAATGCGTATAATACTGATGGGCAACCAGAATATTCTGCTCTTGATTTACCATATAAAGCTGCAGCAGCCTGGTATCACAAGATGCTTCCTCCAGCACTACAAAACAAAGATTTGACAGATATGTTGCCAGAGGTTGAGGATTATGCAATTAATTCATTAATGCCTGCTATTGCTAAAGGAGGGTTTATTTCTGATGCTGAACGCAACAGTGTTGCAGAGAAGTACTCATATTTTACAGGAATGAGCAAAAAAGTCATACTACAATACAATCTAGTTGTTCCAAATAGCTTCTTCTGGAAAGAATTATTACGTGATAAAACTGGGCAAACTATTGGGCGTTTGGACTCAAGATACTTAGGGATTGATAGAATGGAAGCGGGAATGCGTCCAGATTATAGTGCTGAATTAACTTCTTGGTTGCATTCTTTTACACCAGCAATAAATCACTATATTAAAAAGGAATTAAAGTTTGATACTGATGTGAAATACAACATGTTTGGTCCTGTTCGTCCTTGGGACAATAGTGATAACACTACTAGAGACGATTTACGTCAAGCAATGGCATCAAATCCATATTTACATGTATTGAATCAGTCTGGATACTATGATGGGGCAACAACATTTTTTACTGCTAAGTACACCTTATCACAAATTGATCCAAGTGGTAAAATGAAGGATAGAATGTCTTTTAAAGGTTACAGAAGTGGACATATGATGTATTTAAGAAAAGAAGACCTGATAAAAGCAAATGATGATCTAAGAGAATTTATCAAAAAATCTTCAGCAAATGGTAAAGCTGCTAAATACGACTAAATGAAACTGAAATTAATCAACTCTATAATACTATTTAGTACAGTATTTTTTATTTCTTGTAATACAACAAAGCCAGCAGAAGTTATATCTATTATTAAAGCTCCTGCTGGCTTTAATAGTTCTGAATCTAGCCTGCATAAATCTCAAGACGGAACTATTTATTTAAGTTGGTTAGAATCACCTCAAGACAATACAAAACTTCTATTTTCAACACTTAAAGATGACTATTCATGGTCTGATCCTAAACTTATTACCCAAGGAAGTGATTGGTTTGTTAATTGGGCTGATTTTCCTTCAATTTCCTCTTTTGGAAATAACCTTATTGCTCATTATTTAAAGAAAAGCGCTCCGGACACTTTTGCTTATGATGTACAATTAGTCACATCGAATGACGGTGGAGAAACCTGGAACTCTTCTGTTAGGCCACATTTTGATAATACAAATACAGAACATGGTTTTGTGAGTAAAATTGGTTTAAATAATGATTCAGCTATTGCAGTTTGGTTAGATGGTAGGCAAATGGCAGAAGCCGAAAAAGATAGCACCATTGTTCATCAAATGACATTAAGAGGTGCAAAATTAGATACTAAGGGTATCGTTAAAGAAAGCTATATTATTGATGATCGTGTTTGTGATTGTTGTCAGACAGATATGGCGATGACACAAGAAGGTCCTATTGTAGTTTATAGAGATCGTTCAGAAAATGAAGCTAGAGACATATATTATTCAAGGCAGATAAATAATAATTGGACATCTCCTATACCCTTATTTGAAGACAATTGGGTAATTGAAGGTTGTCCTGTTAATGGTCCTGCAATTTCGACAAAAGAATCTAACGTTGCTGTTGCTTGGTTTACTATTGCCAATGGTTTTCCTTCAGTTAAGGTTGTTTTCTCGAGTAGTAATGGTGAATTTTTTGGAAACCCGATCAATGTAGATGATGAATCTCCTTTAGGAAGAGTTGACATCGAACTTCTTGAGGATAATTCTGCTTTAGTAAGTTGGATGGATAGAATAGATGGTAAGACACTCATTCAATTACAACGAATAGAATCTGATGGTTCAAAGAGTCAAATTACAACAGTTACTGAATCTTCTGAAAGTCGTTCAAGCGGATTCCCAAGAATGGTTATCAAAGATAATTTTGCTGTTATTTCATGGACAAACGTTGCTTCAGACAATTCCTTAAACATAGAAACAGCTTTAGTTGACCTTTCATTAATAGAATAATGAGTCAACCCTTAGTCAGTCTCCTAATTCCATTCAAGAATACGTCAAAGTATTTAGAAGACTGTATTACCACTATTCAAGAACAAACTTACGCTAATTGGGAAGCCATTTTTGTAAATGATCATTCCTCAGATAATAGCTCTGAATTAGTTAAAAGTTTTGTGAAAAATGATGCTAGAATTAAACTTTTAGAAAACCAGAATGAAGGAATAATTTCTGCTTTAAGGATTGCATTACAGCATAGTTCAGGTACTTATATAAGTAGAATGGACAGTGATGATATAATGCTATCAAATAAGCTAACTTCTATGGTTAACGACCTTAAAACCTCTGGTAAGAACCACATTGCTTTAGGTTTAGTTGAATATTTTTCAGAAACATCAATCAGTGATGGATACTTAGAATACCAAAATTGGTTAAACGAGCTTACCAAAACAGGTCAAAATTTTGATGAAATCTATAAAGAATGTGCTATAGCTTCTCCTTGCTGGATGCTACATAGAGAAGATTTATTAAAATGTGGTGCCTTTGATTTTGACAACTATCCTGAAGATTACGATCTTACTTTTAGATTCTATAAAAATGATTTAAAATGTATTCCAAACAACAAAACACTTCATCATTGGAGAGATTATAACTTACGAACCTCAAAAACAAACGAAAATTACAACTTAGAAGCCTTTACTAAACTTAAAACAAAATACTTCTTAGAAATAGACTATGATGTCTCTAGGCCTCTGACTATTTGGGGAGCAGGGCAAAAAGGAAAAACAGTAGCTATTACCTTGATAGAAAATAACGTTCCTTTTTATTGGATAACTGAAAATCCTAATAAATCAGAAAAGAAAGTGTACAATCAGCCTTTATGGTCGCTAGATATGTTTAAAAAGCTAGATAATCCTCAAAGTATCATTACCATTGCAGATGAAGGATCTCAGAAAACGATTCATGATTTTTTTGCTAACATTGAAATGCTTAAAATGAAAGATTATTTTATGTTTTGCTAAACGTTAAAATTGTCAAAACACAATCTTAGTAATCTTATATCATTTTCTATCTTTACCCTAACAACTAAAACGCAGCATGCAATTTAAACACCCAGAACTTCTTTACACCTTACTCCTACTGGTAATCCCAATTATAGTTCACCTATTTCAATTAAGGCGTTTTCAAAAAGAAGCATTCACAAATGTTGAGTTTTTAAAAAATGTTGTTTTACAAACCAGAAAGAGTTCGCAGTTAAAAAAATGGCTTGCATTACTAACAAGAATGCTAATGTTTGCTGCTATTATTTTAGCTTTTGCACAACCTTATTTTTCTAAATCGACTGACATAAATGTAGCAGCAGAAACTGTTATTTATCTTGATAATTCATTTAGCATGCAGGCAAAAGGAAGTCGAGGACCTTTGCTACAACGAAGCATCCAAGAAATTATAGAATCATTGGATGATAAAAGTGAGCTAACGGTTTTCACTAATGATCAATCCTTTTCTGAAGTCACAAGAAAGACAGCTACTAATGAGTTGATTAATTTAAACTATTCGGCAACGCAGCTAGATTATAATGCTGCTATTTTAAAGGGTGTAACCTTCTTTAGTAATAATGAAGCTTCTATCAAGAATTTAGTGTTGATTTCAGATTTTCAGCAAGATCATGGAAGCATTGAGAATATTACCGATGATATTAATCTTAGTTTGGTAAAAGTAGCTCCTATCAACAATTCAAACGTTAGTGTAGATAGTGTCTATATATCAAATGCTACATCTGAAAATATTGAACTTAAAGTTATAGTAAAAGCTAATCAAACAAATCTCGATAATCTTTCAGTGTCTTTGCACAATAATGATTTGTTACTTGCTAAGTCGTCACTTTCAGACAATAGCGAAGCGAGCTTTACATTACCTAATGGCATAGTAAATGGTAAGATAACAGTTGATGATGCCAACCTTAACTTCGATAATACATTATATTTCAATATTAATCAACAAGAAAAAATTAATGTATTATCTATAAATGAAACTAATGATAACTATCTAAAGCGCATCTATACTAGTGATGAATTCAACTATAATAGCGTTGAGTTATCACAGCTTAATTATAACAATATAGGAGAGCAAAACTTAATTATTTTAAACGGAATAAATAATATTCCTATTTCGCTTATAAATGCTGTAGATCAGTTTAAAAATCAAGGAGGTTTAGTGTTAATTATACCTTCAGATAATATAGATTTAAATTCTTATAATCAAATATTTAGAAACTACACAAACTTTACATTATCAGAAAAAAGTGTAACTACCATAAACTATGCACATCCAATCTTAAGTGGGGTTTTTGAAAAGCAAATCAGCAATTTTCAATATCCAAAAGTTAATAGTTTTTATACCTTAACTTCTGGCCAAAATATCTTGCAGTTTGAAGATGGAAAATCCTTTTTAAGTCAACAGGGAAATGCCTATGCTTTTGCAGCTTCACTAAGTAATGAAAACTCTAATTTTATCAACTCACCTCTAATAGTTCCTATTCTGTATAACATTGGAAAGCGAAGCTTACAATTACCAAGGCTATTTTACACAATTGGTATGAATAATTCCTTTGATGTAAATACTTCATTAAAACAAGATGAAATATTAAAGCTTCATGGTAATAACACTGAAATAATTCCGCAGCAAAGAAATTTCAACAATAAAGTATCTGTTAATACAGAGGAAATGCCTGATATAGCTGGAATATATGCAGTTATCTACGATGACTCAGATATTAAAAATGTCAGCTATAATTACAGCAGAAAAGAGAGTGATTTGAATTATATTGATATATCTGATATTGAAAGTGTAAATGTTAGTGATTCTGTTCCACAAATGATGGCATCTATAAAAAATGACACAAATGTTAATGAGCTATGGAAATGGTTTACTATTTTTGCACTGGTCTTATTGATCGTAGAGATGCTCATTTTAAAATACCTTAAATGAACGTACTTATAAAGTCTGCCACTATTATCGATTCTAAAAGTGATTTTCATAATCAAACGGTAGACATTCTTATTGAAAAAGGCATAATCACCAATATTTCTAAAAGGATAACCAATCCAAACAAATACAAAGAAATCAGATTAGAAAATCTGCACGTTTCTCAAGGTTGGTTTGATAGTAGTGTTTGTTTTGGGGAACCTGGCTATGAAGAACGTGAAACTATTACAAACGGACTTAAAGTTGCCGCAAGATCTGGATTCACAGCAGTTGCGATAAACGCTAATACAAATCCAGTAGCAGATACTAATGCCGATATTACATTTGTAAAATCTAGAGCAAATGGTAACGCAGTAGATCTATTACCAATTGGCGCATTGACGAGCGAAAGTCAAAGTACAGACCTTGCCGAATTATATGATATGCAAAGTGCTGGTGCTGTTGCATTTTCAGATTATAAAAAACCTATTAGTAATCCAAACTTAATGAAGATTGCGTTGCAATATGCCGATACATTTGGAGGTTTGGTTTGTTCATATCCTCAAGATAACAAGATTGCTGGTAATGGAGTGATGAATGAACATGTGACTAGTACTACAATTGGTTTGAAAGGCATTCCTGCACTTGCTGAAGAATTACAAATTGCACGAGACCTGTTTATTCTGGAATATACTGGCGGTAAATTACACATTCCAACTATTTCAACTTCAAAGTCTGTATCGTTAATTAGAGAAGCTAAGGCAAAAAAGCTAGATGTAAGCTGCAGTGTTGCTATTCATAATATATTCTTTACTGATGAAGAATTAGAAACTTTCAATACCAACTTTAAAGTTTTACCTCCTCTAAGAACTTCTAAAGATGTTGAGGCTCTTATAAGTGGATTAAAAGACGGAACCATAGACATGGTAACATGTGATCACAATCCGCTTGATGTAGAACTCAAGAAAGTTGAGTTTGATCGTTCTACACCAGGAACCATTGGTTTAGAAAGTGCTTTTGGTGCCATTAATACGGTTTTTCCAACAAAAACGAGTGTAAAGCTTTTAACTAAGGGGAAAGAGCGATTTGGTTTTGATAGTGTTTCAGTAAACATTGGAAACAAACCGAATATAACCTTGTTCAATCCTGATGCAAAGTATATTTTTAGTACTAGTGATATCTATTCAAAATCGAAGAACAGTATTTTTGAGGAAGCAGAACTAAAAGGAAAAGCTTACGGCATAATTGCAAATGGAAAAGTAAATATATAGCTATGGATCAACAAACAATTAATGACGGGAAAGGCTTAGCAGTAGTTAGCTATCTAACTATTTTTGGTGTAATCATTGCTTTTTTCTTAAATAACGACAAAAAGAATGAGTTTACTAATTTTCATGTTAGACAATCACTAGGCCTTTGGCTAACTTTCTTTTTGCTTGGTTATTTTGTTGGAATGTTCAATAGCTGGCTAATGACCATTGGTTTTTGGATCTTTTTTGGAGTACTATTCATTTTTGGATTAATGACTGCTGTAGCTGGAAGAGCTCAACCAACACCAATACTAGGGGAGTTTTATCAACGCATCTTTTCAAGTCTAGGTAAATAATGGTAGACTTTTCATTAGAACACATTACAAGAAAATCTTCAATTGAAGAAAACGCTCCGTTATTGATCATGTTTCATGGCTATGGAAGTGATGAAAATGATTTGTTTTCTTTTGCCAGTGAATTACCAGAAGAGCTTTTTATAATTTCTGCAAAAGCTCCACATGGTATGTTTCCATACGGAAATGCTTGGTATGCCATTAATTTTGATGGCGAAAAAGGAAAGTGGAGTGACAACGAACAAGCTATCGAATCTCGAGATCGAATAGCCAATTTTATTGATGAAGTAATTGAAAACTATCCTGTAAACAGGGACAATATAACATTGCTAGGATTTAGCCAAGGAACCATTTTAAGTTATTCGGTAGCACTGACCTATCCCGAAAAAATTAAGAATATTATTGCTCTAAGTGGCTATATTAATACAGATATAATTCCAAAAAACATTAGTAAGAAAAGCTTATCTCACCTATCATTTTATTGCTCACATGGTAGTGTTGATCAAGTAATTCCTGTAGAATGGGCAAGAAAATCACCTGAAATTCTGGAATCGCTAGGAATAGATTATAAATATTCTGAATTTCCTGTAGGCCACGGAGTTGCACCACAAAACTTTTATGAATTCAGATCTTGGTTAGAAGGTAAAATCTAGTAGCTAACAGGAGGATATAAAAAATGCTCAACCAGCTGATAAGTTAAGTTTTGATCCTTATCCACTTGATAAGTGATAAATAGTTCTCCCCAATATTTTCCATCAGAGAAATCAGCGATAATCCATTTGTGGTTCAAAAACTTGATGTTATTGATCATGATTCTACCATCAGTCATAGAAGCATAAGGAACTAATGGATGCTCACCTGAAGTTTCATTCAACTCATATAACTTATCTTTTATAAAGGGGATTAAAGTAGAAGGGGCCAAGCCATCTCTTTCAAAATAACTAAGCGCATCTTCATTATGCTCTAAATTGAAATACATTAAATTAAAGTTTTCTTCTTGCAAACTTTCTAATGAGTCTTTATAGTTTTCTACTTTTTCTTTGGTTGTAGTGATATCTCTTTCATATTTCTCTAAAATACTCTTCGAGTTGGCATACATGAACACTACTAGCAGTAGTGTAAAGAAGAAGAGATACATAAATATTTTTCCTTTCATAGTCAATCTATATGGTTAATTGTAGTTCATCATAAGCTAAAAATACGTTTTCAGGTAAAGTTTTCTCAACTTCATCATGAAAACCCAGCAAAGCGCTTATATGAGTAAAATAGGCTTTTTCCGGCTTTAAGTACTTAACAAGCTCTAAAGCTTCCTCTAAATTATAATGAGACACGTGCGGTTCATGTCGTAAAGCATTAACCACAAGTACTTTCAATCCTTTCAACTTCTCCAATTCTTCATCTTCAATAGTTTTCATATCTGTTAAATAGGCAAAATCTCTAAATCTAAACCCAAAAACTTGTAATTTATTATGAAAACCATTAACAGGAATTACTTCAAGTTGCTTTAATTGAAAAGGTTTGTTTTCTATTCTTTTGATATCAACATTAGGAGCACCTGGGTATTTATTCTCTATTTCAAAAATATAATCAAAACGTTTTTCCAAAGACTTTATTACTCTTTCATGTGCATAAATAGGAATATCTCCTTGCTGAAAGAAAAAAGGTCGTATATCGTCTAACCCTGCTGTATGATCAGCATGTTCATGTGTGAACAAAATACCATCTATTCGCTTTACTCCTGCTCTAAGCATTTGATATCTAAAATCAGGACCACAATCAACAACATAAGTGTAATCATTCCATTCAACAAGAACCGAAACCCTTAATCGTTTATCTTTTTTATTTGTACTTAAACAAACAGGATGATTACTCCCTACAACAGGAATACCTTGTGAAGTTCCAGTACCTAAAAAAGTAACTTTCATTATAATTTTTAAGCTATAAAAATAGAGATAATACTAATACTATTTATTTTTAGTATGAACATTATGTCCTAACCTTAGATATTTTAAAAGTACTTTTCTTAGCTTTATACATCTAGATGCGGTTTCCCTCAAGATTAACTCATTGATTATTATACCAAAACTGATAAATATCACATAAATTATCTACCTTAAATTTTACATTTGATGTATACAAATCGCTACTTATAAAGTATGAAAATAGGTGTCTTAAAAGAAGCTCAAAAAGGGGAAAAAAGAGTTGCAATGTCCCCCAAAATTGTCAAACAACTTATAGAAAAAGGTTTTGAAGTTCTCGTTGAGAAAAATGCTGGGAAATCTGCATCTTTCAAGGATACGGAATACGAAAAGGCTGGAGCCAGTATAAAATCACATGGTGTCGTTTTTAATGATGCAGATGTACTTGTATCTATCAACCCATTTGATGAAGATGACCTTAAATTAATTCATGAAGGACAAATACTAATTTGTCAACTCTTTCATAAATCTCATCCTGGACTTGTTAAAGCAATCTCTAATAAAGGAGCAACGGTATTCTCTTTAGATGCTATACCAAGGATTTCACGAGCCCAAGATATGGATGTTTTAAGTTCTCAAAACAATTTAGCTGGCTATAAAGCGGTTATTCTTGGAGCTTATGAAATGACTAAAATTTTCCCTCTAATGATGACTCCAGCAGGAACAATAACTCCTGCAAGAGTTCTTGTCTATGGTGTTGGTGTTGCTGGATTACAAGCTATTGCTACAGCAAAGCGCTTAGGAGCAGTGGTAGAAGCAACAGACATTCGTCCAGAAACCAAAGAGCAAACAGAGTCGTTAGGAGCAAAATTCATATCTGTTGAGAATGAGACGGAAGATGTTTCTGAAGGAGGATATGCCAAAGTAGCTTCAGCCGAATATCTAAAAAGACAAAAAGAAGCTGTAAATAAATCGCTTTATGAAGCCGACTTGGTGATTACTACAGCAATGGTACCAGGAAGAAAATCGCCTGTATTAATTACTGAAGAGCAAGTCAACCAAATGAAAAATGGTTCAGTAATCATTGATCTGGCAGCACTGCAAGGAGGTAATTGTGAGTTAAGCAAAATGGACAAAACCGTTATTTATAATGGAGTGAAAATAATAGGAACTACAATTGCTCCAGAAAGTGTTTCTACCAATGCTAGTGAACTTTTTGCTAAAAATATGTTCAATTATCTAATGCATTTAACTGATGAAGCTCAATTCAAGTGGGAATTGGAAGAGGAGATTACAGATGCAACTTTAATTGTGCACAATGGAGAAATTAGACAAAACGGAAATTCAATATAACTAACTATGACAGAGCTAATTGATTTTATAAGCAACAATCTAGAGATGATCTACATCGTAATATTAATGATTTTTGTAGGTGTGGAAGTAATAAGTCACGTGCCAGCAGTATTACATACGCCTCTCATGTCTGGCGCAAATGCCATTCATGGTGTGGTAATCATTGGAGCTATTATTGTAATGCTTAATACAAACCCAGATAATATTTTGGCATTATCACTAGGGTTTGTTGCTGTGCTACTTGGAACGCTTAATGTAGTTGGTGGGTTTGTTGTAACCGACCGCATGTTAGAAATGTTTAAAAAGAAAAAATAATGGAATATATATTCGGTTTAGAGTTTATATACTTAGTTGCATCAATTACATACATCGTTGGATTAAAAAGGCTTGGTCATCCAGAAACTGCAAGAAGCGGTAATCTCCTAGCTGCTTTTGGTATGACACTTGCAATTTTAGGAACCATATTTCTCTACAAAGATGGAGTTCCTTCTTTGATATATATATTAATTGGAATCGCAATTTTAATAGGAACAATTATTGGCTTCTTGGTCGCTAAGAAAGTAGCTATGACTAAAATGCCTGAGCTAGTTTCTTTGTTCAATGGTATGGGTGGAGCGAGTGCTGCTCTTATAGGATTAATTGAATTCAGTCATTATACTGGAGAAACTCTTTCTGTATTAACCATACTTGGAAGTATAATCATTGGTAGCGTTTCATTTTCTGGGAGTATGATAGCATGGGCAAAATTAAATGGCACCATGTATAAACCTATAAGATTATCTGGTTACAATATTCTAAACAATATTTTTCTAGTTGCCCTTCTAGGATTTACGGCATACATGGTTTGGTCTGGATCAGACAGTCAATTATTCTTATACTTAATGTGCTTTGGCGCCTTAGCTTATGGAATTCTATTTGTTATTCCAATTGGCGGTGCAGATATGCCTGTAGTAATATCATTACTTAACTCATTTACTGGTCTTGCAGCTGCACTTGGAGGCTTTTTATATGGAAATATGGTAATGCTCACAGGAGGAATTCTTGTCGGTTCTGCAGGAACAATTTTAACTTTTGCAATGTGTGATGCTATGAACAGACCACTTTCTAATGTAATATTTGGTGGTTTTGGTGATACTGGTTCAGAAGGAAATTCAAAAGGTCCAAAAGGGGACGTAAAGAAAACAACTGCAAGTGATGTAGCAATTTTGATGAATTATTCTCAGAAAGTGATAATAGTTCCAGGTTATGGGCTCGCTGTAGCTCAAGCACAACATGTTATTCATGAGTTAGAGCAAATATTAGAAAATCGTGGAGTTGAAGTTAAATACGCTATTCATCCAGTTGCTGGTCGTATGCCAGGGCATATGAATGTTCTATTAGCAGAAACCAACGTTTCTTATGATAAGTTAGCGGAAATGGAAGATGTTAATCCAGAGTTTTCGAACACCGACGTTGTTTTTGTGGTTGGTGCAAACGATGTGGTAAATCCTGCGGCTCATAATGATCCTTCAAGTCCAATTTATGGGATGCCTATTTTAGATGTGGAGAATGCCAAACAGATCATTATTAATAAAAGAAGTATGAAACCTGGATATGCAGGAATTGAAAATGAACTGTTCTTTAATCAAAAAACATCAATGTTATTTGGTGATGCAAAAGCTGTTATTCAAGAGTTGGTAACCGAATTAAAAAGCATTTAAGTACTTAAAACATTTAAGCTAAGGTCAGTAATATTACTGGCCTTTTTTTATTGAGATGCTTTAATATTTTATATTTTTGTTCTATAAAATTCAACGTAAGAAATTACCATGGAAATTACACTAAAGGGTGACTATGATCTGGAGAATATTCCTTCTTTAAAACAGAAGGCTCTTCGTATTAATCTTAACGAACATATTTACGGTACATTTGCTGAAATTGGAGCAGGTCAAGAAACCGTGCGACAATTCTTTAGAGCAGGTGGGGCTTCTCGAACAATTGCAAAGTCGATGTCTGCATATGACAAAGATTTTAGTGATGCTATCTATGGTATTGAGGATGATAAGCGCTACGTTACTGAATCGCGTTTAAGGAGAATGCTAGCTCACGAAATAAGCTTAATCGAGGAAAGAATTACCAGAGATAAACATCCTGATAAAATGTTCTTCTCTTATGCCAATACTGTTACTACAATTGATTTTGCTAAGAAATTTAAAGGCCATGGTTGGGTAGGAATAAAATATCAAATAGAACCAGATCAGGAATATAGTGATATTGTTATTCACTTTAGGTTTAAGGAAAATGATGCGAGATTACAACAAGAAACTCTAGGTGTATTGGGTACGAATCTAATTTATGGTGCCTTTTACAAGTATAATCAACCCAAAAAATTATTGCGTTATTTATACGATCATCTTGATAAAGATCAACTAGAAATTGATACTATTAATTTCTCAGGACCTCTATTCGAGAATGTGGATAACCGATTGATGAGTTTACAATTGGTTAAGAATGGAATGACTGATGCTGTAATGTTTTCCCCAGACGGTAATAACGTGCTTCCCGCTAGAGCATTATATAAAAAGAATATTCTGGCATTACGTGGTAGTTTTAGACCTGTTACCAAAGTAAACATGGATATGTATGAGAAATCATATGAAATGTTTCTAAATGAAAATCGTGTTGACGAAAATAAAACACAAGTAGTTTTTGAGATTACATTATCAAACTTGCGAGCTGAAGGTGGTGAAATAGACGAGCAAGATTTTATTGATAGAGCAGATTTATTATGTTCTCTTGGACAAACGGTGCTTATATCGAACTTTCAAGAATATTACAAGCTTGTTGAATACTTCTCATTATATACTAAAGCAAGGTTAGGTTTAGCAATGGGAGTTAATAACCTAATTGATATTTTTGATGAAAAGTATTACCGCCATTTAAGTGGAGGTATTTTAGAAGCTTTTGGAAAACTATTCTTCAAAGACTTAAAAGTTTACTTGTACCCTATGATTAATAAAGATACTGGAGAGCTTACAACCAGTGAAAACTTGAAAGTTCATCCCCGTATGAAGGAGCTTTACAAATTCTTTAAGTATAATGGCAAAGTAGCTGACATCAAAGATTATGATCCTGCTAATTTCGATATTTTCTCACGCAAGGTTTTACAGATGATTGCAAACGGAGAAGATGGATGGGGGGAAATGCTGCCTGAAGGAATTGGTGATATCATTAAAGATTACCGTCTATTTGGATACACAAGAAAGCCATTAGTTTTAAAAAGCAAAGCAAATGTGCTTAAAAAGTAAAATAAAAAAAGCGACTATCAAGTCGCTTTTTTTATTTTAATATCTGATCGGTGTGCACTTTTGTTTTCACCTTGGTAATGACATCTTCAATGATTCCGTTCTCATCAATTACAAATGTAATACGATGGATACCATCAAAAGTTCTTCCCATAAACTTTTTCGGTCCCCAAACTTCAAAAGCATTAATAACAGTTTTATCTTCATCTGCTAACAAAGGATACGGAAACTTAAATTTATTTCTGAAATTTGCTTGCCTTTTTTTACTATCAGCACTAACACCCAGAACATCATAACCTTGAGAAACAAAACGCTCATAGTTATCACTTAAATTGCATGCTTCAAACGTGCAACCTGGTGTACTAGCCTTTGGATAAAAGAACAATACTAGTTTTTTTCCTTTATAGTCACTTAATGAAATTGCATTCCCATCTTGATCTACTGAAGTAAAATTTGGTGCCTTGTCTCCTATTTTTAAACTCGTCATATTTATTACCTTTGGTTTCTTACAAAGATAATATAATGACTAAACAAGAAAAGGTAAATTTTGCTATAAATACTTTAAATAATTTATACCCGGAAATTCCTATTCCTTTAGATCATAAAGATCCTTATACGCTATTAATAGCTGTATTGATGTCAGCTCAAAGTACAGATGTAAGAGTAAATCAGATTACTCCTTTGCTATTCACTAAAGCAGATAATCCTTATGATATGGTGAAGCTAACAATAGAAGAGATTCGAGAAATAATTAAACCTGTTGGTTTATCACCTATGAAGAGCAAAGGTATTCACGGTTTATCTAAAATACTAATTGAAAAATATAATGGCAAAGTACCTAAAAGTTTTGAAGCCTTAGAAGCATTACCTGCTGTTGGACATAAAACGGCAAGTGTAGTAATGTCTCAAGCCTTCGGTATTCCTGCTTTTCCTGTAGATACGCATATTCATCGTTTAATGTATCGTTGGGGATTTAGCAACGGAAAGAATGTAGTACAAACTGAAAAAGATGCTAAAAGATTATTCCCTAAGGAACTTTGGAATGATCTGCACCTTCAAATAATTTGGTACGGTCGTGAATATTCTCCAGCCCGTGGATGGAACCTCGACAATGATATAATCACAAAAACTATTGGAAGAAAAACAATTATTAACGAATATAACAAAACAAAAAAGCTCTAGTTTTCACTAGAGCTCTTTTTTCGCCAAAGTTTAGTTTAGAAGCGCTTCAAACTTTAGTTTATTACAATTTATAACACTTAAAGCCTGAGAATAATTCAAAAGAAATTTAACCGTTTCTTCTCTCGGTTCTAGTTTTTCAAGATGTTTAGAATCTTCAATGTGAAGTTTTGCCATACGTACAATTTGTATTTTGATATATAACGTAAACGCAGCATAACTTTATTTATTGTATTAATTTGTTAAAACAATATTATGTTTATCAATTACCTTACGTAAATTAATAAGTGCATAACGCATTCTTCCCAAAGCTGTATTAATGCTAACACCAGTGTTTTCAGATATTTCTTTAAAACTCATGTCATTATACATACGCATTACTAATACCTGTTTTTGGTCTTCTGGTAATTCATCAATTAAACGTCTAACATCTTGTTCTACTTGTTCTTTTATAATTGTTTTTTCTGCATTTAAGCTAGAATCACTTATTACTGAAAAAATATTAAATTCTTGATTGTTATCGAACTTAGGCATTCTACTGTTTTTTCTAAAATGATCTATTACCAAATTATGAGCAATACGCATTACCCAAGGTAAAAATTTACCTTCTTCATTGTATTTTCCAAGTTTTAAAGTTCTGATCACTTTAATAAAAGTATCCTGAAAAATATCCTCAGTAACATCACGATCTAATACTTTAGAATAAATAAAGCTGTAAATCTTTTGCTTGTGTCGAGTAATTAAAGTTGCTAATGCGCTCTCTGCGCCATCAATGTAGTTTCGTACTAAAACAGCATCAGTGATAAGTTCTTTTTTCATAATTATTACTTTTTAAATCGCAGAAGTTTCCTTCTGAAATTTGGGGTTTTGATTGAATAAAAAGTAATATTATGCTATAGGCTAATAGTTTAATTTGCTGATTAATACGAATCAAATATAACAACAATCATTCCTAAAAAACAAAAAGTTCTCGTTTTTTTTCGTAAAAAATCGATGAAATGAACATTTTAAAAACTAAGTTGTAAGCCCTATCTTTGGCAAATTATTGCCGCAAAAAATGTCCAAAAACACTAATATTGTCAATGTAGACCCTAAAACAAACATCATTATTAAAGGTGCCAAATTGCACAATCTAAAAAACATTGATGTTGTCATTCCAAGAAACAAATTAGTAGTAATCACAGGACTTTCAGGTTCTGGAAAGTCTAGCTTAGCATTCGATACATTATATGCAGAAGGACAAAGAAGATATGTTGAGAGCCTATCTAGTTATGCGCGTCAATTTCTTGGAAGACTTCACAAACCAAAGGTTGATTATATTAAAGGCATTGCACCTGCAATTGCTATTGAACAAAAAGTAAATTCAACCAACCCAAGATCTACAGTTGGAACAACTACAGAGATTTACGATTATTTAAAACTGCTTTTTGCTAGAATTGGAAAGACATATTCCCCAAAATCTGGCAAACAAGTAAAAAAAGATACAGTTACAGATGTTCTAAATCATATCAAATCTTTTGAAGTTGGAGAGAAGTTATTGCTCCTATCTCCTATTCATTTAGAAGAAGGACGTTTACTAAGTAATAAGCTTAAGGTGCTTTATCAGCAAGGTTATGCACGCTTAAAGGTTAATGGGCAAATTAAGCGAATAGAGGATTATATTCAAGATATTAATGAGAAGGATCAAGTTTCATTAGTGGTAGATCGTATCATTGTTCGTGAAGATGAAGATTTTTATAATCGCTTAGCAGATGCCATACAAACTGCTTTTTACGAAGGAAAAGGTGAATGCGCTATTGAAGAATTGTCTTCAAATAACATAGAGAATTTTAGTAATCGATTTGAATTAGATGGTATTTCTTTTCTTGAACCGAATACGCATCTTTTCAGTTTTAATAATCCTTATGGAGCTTGTCCAAAATGTGAAGGATATGGAGACGTAATTGGCATTGATGAAACATTGGTCGTTCCTAATACAGGATTGTCTGTTTATGAAAATGCTATTTTTCCATGGCGTGGAGAAAGTATGAGTTGGTATCGAGATCAATTGGTGAACAACTCGCATAAGTTCGATTTTCCTATACACAAACCTTACTTTGAGTTAACAGAAGAGCAAAAAGAACTCATTTGGACTGGAAATGAACATTTTGAGGGACTTAACAGTTTCTTTGCAGAACTTGAAACTAAAGCATATAAAATACAGAACAGAGTAATGCTTTCTCGCTATAGAGGAAAAACAAAGTGTGATGTATGTAACGGAAAAAGATTACGTTCAGAAGCTAACTACGTAAAAGTTAATGGTGCAACAATCACCGATTTGGTTGAAATGCCTTTAATTGAACTTACAAAGTTCTTTAAAGGTTTTGAAGTAAGCGAGCACGATAGAAAAATTGCGGAAAGATTACTTAAAGAAATCACCAATCGTCTTTCGTTTCTCACAAATGTTGGTTTAAGCTATCTAACACTTAACAGAAGATCAAATACTTTATCTGGTGGTGAAAGTCAGCGAATCAATCTTGCTACCTCTCTTGGAAGCAGTTTAGTTGGCTCCATGTATATATTGGATGAACCAAGCATTGGATTACATCCAAAAGATACCGAACGTCTGATAGAAGTTCTTAAATCGCTTCGTGATCTAGGAAACACTGTTATTGTGGTTGAACATGACGAAGATATCATGGCTGCTGCCGATGAGATTATAGATATTGGTCCAGAAGCTGGAACTTTTGGTGGTGAAGTGGTTGCGACTGGAACTTTTAATGATATTTTGATTTCAGATTCTTTAACTGCACGATACTTAAACGGAAGTTTAAAAATTAAAGTTCCTGAAACACGCAGAAAATCTAATTATCAGGTAACTATTAATGGAGCAAGAGAACATAATCTAAAAAATATTGATGTAACATTTCCTTTAGAAATGCTTACAATTATAACAGGAGTTTCAGGAAGTGGAAAGAGTACGCTTATTAAAAAGATCCTCTATCCAGCTCTAATAAAAGAAATTGGTAGCTATGGAGACAAACCTGGAGAATTTACATCAATTGAAGGGAAATTTGATAACATTAAACAAATAGAATTTGTGGATCAAAACCCTATTGGTCGCTCATCCCGCTCAAATCCTGTAACATATATTAAGGCATACGATGATATTAGAGCTTTATTCTCTAAACAAAAAGCAAGCTTGATAAGAGGCTATCAGCCTAAGCATTTTTCGTTTAATGTTGATGGTGGGCGCTGTGAGACTTGTAAAGGTGAAGGTGAAGTTACCATTGAAATGCAGTTTATGGCAGATGTTCATCTTGAATGTGAAGCTTGTAAAGGTAAGCGCTTCAAGAAAGAAGTTCTTGAAGTAACTTTTGAAGGAAAAACAATCGATGACATCTTAAATATGACCATCGATAACGCCATTTCTTTCTTTAAGGAAACTGGTCAGAAGAAAATTCACAATAAACTTCAACCTTTACAAGATGTTGGCTTAGGGTATGTTACTTTAGGACAAAGCTCTTCTACACTTTCTGGTGGTGAAGCACAGCGTATAAAATTGGCTTCCTTCTTAGGAAAAGGAAACAATGCTGAAAAAGCTTTATTCATTTTTGATGAACCAACTACAGGATTACATTTTCATGATATAAGCAAACTCTTAAAATCATTCAATGCTTTAATTGAAAAAGGTCACTCTATCATTGTTATAGAGCATAATATTGAACTTATTAAATGTGCTGATCATATTATTGACCTTGGTCCTGAAGGTGGAGCAAATGGTGGATACCTAATTGCGTCAGGAACTCCTGAAGCTTTAGCCGAAAACCCAAATTCTTATACTGGCAGCTATTTAAAAGATAAACTCTAATAGAAAATAAAAGATCCTAGAGCAATTATCAACAATGCTGTTGGTAATATAAAACTGGTATATAGAAACATTGCAATTCCAGTTTTAATGAATGTGACAAAATAACCTTGCTCATAAAAATTCTTCATCGATAACCACAAATAAAATGAAGTAGACAATAACACCAAGAAGTCTATCCAATCAGGAATGTCCCATATATAATTTACACCTAAAATTATACCTAGTACCACAAATAAGAAGGAAAAATAGTAAAAACTGAATACCAAATGATGAGCAAACCGTCCTTTGCGCCAAAAAAGCAGTTTCATAATCATCGCGAATATTGGTAAGAGTATAAATAAGGCTATTGGTATAGTATCAAAAAATACTTGAACTATTCCTACTCCTTTATTCTTATGAAACTTAAGTCGCTGTTTATGAAATGTTTTATTTAAAAAGCCTGCATCTTCTTTCATTCCAATAAATGCAAGCTGCTCTTTTTCTGTTGCACCAGTTGCAATAAGTGAGTCTAGTCTTTTACCATCAATACCAAACATATTGAAATTGGCATTAATCGGTACATTAGCTCCTTCAACCATTAAAGAGTCCAATGTTGCCAATTCTTCTTGACTCATCCCTGTAACCACATTGTTTTGCTGTAATGTTTCTGAAAACTTTGCAACTTCAGCTGTATCAATTAACTTAAGATTTAATCCTTCTTTCTGCTCAACATCAAAGGTCTTTTGCAATGCTTCATCTGCTGCCTGACTATACTCTCGTACCTTGAATGATAAAAGAAAAAAGAAAATTACAGAAACGAACAAATAATATTGAGCTGGATGAAGATATGTCAATCGTTTACCTCTAACAAACTTCTTAGCAATAAAACCTGGCTTGAACATTAATGGAATGAAACTTCGTAAAAAACGAGCGTCAAAGGAAAAATAGTTACTAATAGTATTGTAAAACAATACACTTACAGTAAGATCTTCCTTGGTTTGTTGTCCACAATGAGGACAAAAATTAAATTCAGCATCATGTTCGTTTTCACAATTTTGACAAAGAATTTGATCAATGTTATTTTCGGTATCCATGGTTAGTGTTAATAGCTTGTATAAAAATAGTAAAAGTTAATGGTAACTAAAATTAAGACGACATAACTATGCATTTTGTAACCAAAACAATATTATTTATTGTTAATCAGAATGTTACGCTTTTGGCACGATAAATGAAATCCAATTATCAAATAGCGTAAAGCCGAAAAGCTAAAGAGTAGGCATAATCTTAAAATCAATTACTATGAAAAAGATTACTTTATTATTGATTGGATTGTTATTAGGAATAACATCTACAACAGCAACCGAAATTGTTTCGGAGTTAGACAACAGTAAAGATTTAAGAATTAACAAACGCTATCGTTATACACAACCTGTAATGTTTGTGGAACGCGGTGTTGAATTCTTGATCTTTCCAAATGGAGAATTCGATTTTAATACTGATATCTATTACAGATATGATAGTTATTATCGAAATGGTAAATCTAAAAGGAGAGGAATCAATACAACTTATGGGGCACCAGGAGTGAGGCATAATTATTCAAGATCAAGAGGCGTTTATGTGGCTCACGACAAATTAGGTCGTGTACGTAGAGTGGGTAATGTATATGTTAATTATGATCATTATGGAAGAATAAAGCGTGTTGGATCTGTTTACATTAAATATCGTCATGGACGACTTAAACAAGTTGGCGGACTACATATTAAATATAACAGAAAAGGAAAAGTTATTGATACTTGGGGAAAAATAAACAGAAGCAACCAAGGATGTGGTTTCTGTGGAACCTTTGGATGTACAGCCGATCATTTTAACAATGATTATAGAGATGACTGGTACGAAAACGATTGGTATGAAAATGGCAACAACGACGATTACTACTATTATAGAAAAAGTGGTAAAACCCTAAAAAAGAAGAAGAACAAAATTGCTAAAAGAAGAAACCATTAGTACATTGTTCGTAACCTACTTTAATTTGGTTGGTTAGCTAGTAGAATCCCATAACTCCTCTCCTAAGGATTATGGGATTCTTTTATTTCTTAACAAACTTTAGGTTTTGTACTCTTCCAGCATCAACTTCACAACCATTTATCAAATCTCCTTCCCTTTTAAATCTAATTACATTTCCGTCAGCTACAAATAAATCGGTTTCAGATAGTTCCATTTCCTGGGCATTGTTATTTGGCACTTTTACCATGAGCTTATCTCCTTCTTTAAAAACTTTATATGTAGCATCAATTTCCTTGCTATAGTATTCACCAATATATTGTAATAAATCAACTTCACTCAACCTTGAAACATTAACTCTTTTACATTCAGTAGGATTTCCGTTTTGTATTACAGTTAATATTTGTGCATTATCATTCTTGACATCCGAAAACACAAACTGCACTGTGCTATTGTTTGGTATTTCATAAGTATCTCCTGTGGTACGATATATATTATATTCAACATTATTCCATTTCTGTAAAACATGCAACGAATCATTTTTTACAGATATTTCAGCAATAACACCAGGTTGAATCTGATAGCTCCCTATAGCTTGATCAAAGGATATAGTCGCCTCTTTTTTCTCTACTACTATACTTTTCACAGCGGAATCTTCTTTAGGTTCTTCTTTGAAATACTCTTTAAGCAATATATCTGCAACTTGAAAGCTCATTCCTGTAGGGTTAGCATCTCCTCTATTTGCCAAAATGATTACAGAAAAATTCTGATCAGGAAAACGCATTAATTGCGCTCGGTATCCAGCCAAAGCTCCACCATGACTTACAGTTTTGAGTCCCTTATACTCTCCATTATTTAATGCAAATGCATAACCACTACTTGTACCATCATTCAATAATCCCTCTTCATGCATTTTATTGATAATATCCTGCCCTCCTTTACCCAACTTATTATCATAGAAGTTTTGATCCCAAAGAAGTAGATCTTCAACACTCGAATAAACACCTCCAGATCCAACAAGATCAAATCTCAGAATTAAATTGTTGAATCCACCATCCTCTCTTGGCTCATAACTAAAAACCTTATTCTTGATAAGATCCCTATTATCATCGTAAAACAAAGTGTTTTTCATCCCTAGCGGTTCAAACATATTCTTTCGAGCAAATTCTCGAAGGGATTCTCCCGCAGCCTTTTCAATAATCATTGCTAACATAAAGTAGCAAGAGTTACTATATAGATATTTTTCTCCTGGTGTAAAGTTAAGCTCCTCTTGACTCTTAATTAGTTCATACACCTGTTCTTCTTCAATATGATCTAAATAACTTCTTCCTTTTAAATACATTAAAGTAAGATAATCTCTTACTCCACTGGTATGATGAATAAAATGTCTTATTGTTAGAGGAGACTCATACTCTGGGAAATCTGGTAAGTATTTTTGAATTTTATCATCAAGACCTATTTTCCCCTGTTCTTCTAGTAGTAAAACAGCAAAAGTCACAAACTGCTTAGAAACTGAACCAATATAAAATACTGATGACGGTGTAATTTCAAGGTCATGTTCTAAATCTCCATATCCATAACCTTTAGAGTAAATCAATTTACCATCCTTAACAATTCCTAGAGCAGCACCAGGAGTTTCGGGCTTATTCCATTCGGTAAATATTTCATCTATTTCTTTGCTTTCAGGAATTTGACAAAAAATGGACAAAGGCAAAACAAAAACTAAGGGCAGTATAAATTTTCTCATTTTTAATTGATTGGTTATCAAATTAAAACAAGTTCGTAAAAATTAATTGAACGACTTAATAAATGCGGAAGATATTATTAACAGTTTGCTATAATCTTCTTTCAAGTTCATTTAATATACCCTCACAACGTTCATTAAGGTCTTTTAGAGTAGGAACGAGTTCCATTGCTCCTTTTTCTTTTAACCATTTTTGAGGATTGCTCCAAAACAAACTATTAGTTCGCAGCTCTTTAGCAAGATTTTTATCAATTTTAATCATTGAAGTAAATGCTTCCAGCCAAAGACTTGATAGTTCTTCATTAGGTATGAAGGTATTATTTGTCTTGGTCAAATAAGCTTCTGTATAGTTTATTGCCTTTTGCATAGAAGTAACAGCACTTATCTTATCATCTATTCGAGTTCCACGTTTAGACAACACCTTATCCAAAAGAGAACTGGTAGTATTTATTCCTGATAATAAAGTACTTATCAAACTCATAGTTTTAAAGATAAAGTTAAAAATGAGGATTCAAAAAATAACATCTAATTTTTTGGCACGATGCTTGGTAAATAAAAAGTATCAACAAAAAACGAGCAGTTTAAAAATTGTTCAGCGTAACATTAAAACTTTACAGAGATGAAAAGATTACTATTAATTTTAGCAAGTGTGTTCCTAGTTGGAATACCTGTTAGTGCAACTACAACCACCAACAGTTTTGAACATAATTCATATTCAACATTTGTTAGAGGATATGGTAATTCTTTCATTTTTGTCGAGGACGGAATTGAGTTTGCGGTCTTCCCAGATGGACAATTTGATTTTAATGTTCTTGGTTATGGGCCTAGATTTAGTGCTTATGCAGATTTTGGAGGTGCTAGTATTAGTTTCAATACAGGATATGGCTATGATGCTTATGTACAATATGATGACTTTGGTGCAGTAATTCAAATAGAAAACGTTCCTATTTATTACGATTATTATGGTCGTATTACAAGAGCTGGAAATGTTCGCATTAACTATAACGGTTATGGATACGTAACACGAGTTGGTGGTTTATATGTGCACTACAATGCTTATAACAGATTCTCACACTGTACTGGATACATCAATACTTTTAACAGGTATTATGTTGTTAGACCATGGCACAGATATTATGCTAGACCATTAGTAGACTTCTGTATTGTATTTAATAGACCATACAGACGTTATTACCAACCTATTAGACATACATATTATAGACCGTACAGAGATAACTTTAGACCTAGAGTCAATTATAGCTCTAGTCGAAGAGGTGCTGTAGCACAAAGAAGCACTAGACGTAGTGACAGATACATACAAAGTAGGACTGGTAGAAGAAGTAATGAGAATTTACAAAGAAGTAGAAGAATTGCCAGCACTGATCAAGCTAGAAGCAATAGAAGTAGAAATGAAGGTATTACTCAAAGACAACGAAGAGGAACCAATGACAGAGTGGTTTCAAGAGAAAGAACTGTAAACAGATCTTCTACTCCAAGAAGAGCTACAACACAACAACGCTCACAAAAATTAGAAAGAAAAACAACTACTCCTAGAGTTAACTCTAAAGTTAGGAGAACTTCTGAGTCAAGAGTAAGCGCAAAGTCGAGAACTACGTCTAAGCCTAAAGTAAATCAAAGATCGAGTAGCAGTAAACGTAAACAACAAGTTAAACAACGTTCTCCACAACGAAGTAAAAGTTCTAAAGCAAGTTCAAAACGAACTTCGGAACGAATAAGACACAAGTCTAGAGCTAGTAGTCCTAAAACACCACAAGCTAGATCTTCTAGACGACGCAATTAGATTTAATATAATTTTTTGGTTAGTTAGTTGAACAATCCTGTAAGCATTCACTTCAAGCTTGCAGGATTTTCTTTTAATTCTTAAGATACTTATTAAGAATAGTTGTAATATCTTCAGAATAGTTCATCTTATAAATTATCAAAACATATATTATTCCTACTATTAACGACTTTAAACCAATATTAGCAATTGGATGAAAAGAGAACTCCCAAAAATAGAAACCGGCGACCAATAATATTATTAAAATTAGCGTCTTTAATGTTCCTAAACTAAACGGACTCATTTTAAACTTACTATATACAAAACCAAGTTTTGTAATGTTGTAGATCACTATAGCTAAAAAGGTTGCAATTGCAGCTCCATCAATACCATACTTAGGTATCAAAATCATGTTGAACAAAATTGTAATCACAGCAAGAAACGCTCCTAAGGTAAGAGCTACTCTATAATAATCACTGTTAAATAAAATAGCATTGTTGTTTCCAATAAGGTTATCTGTGAGCTTTGCAATACCTATTAAAAAAACTACTAATAAACCACCACTAAACTTTTCAGGAATTAATAGATATAATTGATTAATATTTAACACAATAAGAACAAAAATAAGTCCGCTAATAATAAACAGATTCAATGAACTCTTTTTATATAAAATACTTAGCTCATCAAAGTTTTTATCGTTTAAGAACTTAGCAGTAATCGGACTTGTAATTTGATGCATTGATCGCGCAGGGACACCAATTGTAGTCGCAATATAAATAGCCACACCATAGTAAGCCACCTTTTCAATTTCTATGTACTGTCCTATCATGAACTTATCAATTTCCAGAATAATATTTGCAACGGAACCAGCAATAATAATCAACAAAGTGTATTTAATAACCGAATATAAATTAGGAATCTTACCAAATCGCAACATTGGTCGTCTAATAGTAAATGCATAGATCTTCATGATGAAAGTTCTTAATGCATACACAATCACTACACCATATATAAACTCTTCAACCGCTAAGTAATTAAAATGAATAAGTACAAATAGTAAAAGAATGCAGATACGATGAAAAACCTCTTTCATAAAGTTTCCAAATACGCTCTGCATTTGCACTTTAACCCACGAATAGAACACTTCAAAATAGGCAAAACAAATAGCAGCAATGTATATTAACCATACATAATTGCCTACTATTTCATTCTCCTTAGAGAGAATTTCAACAATAAAATCAAAACTTGCGGCTCCAATTAATCCAACAGGAATGATGACCAAAAGAGGAAGAAACAACATTAGTGTGAGAAAGCTATTAATATTGTTTCTTGTCCTGAACGATGAGTAAAACTTCACAATAGCATTGTGAACGCCTAAAGCAAACAAGGGCATCATAATATTGGCAGTTGATAACACAAAAGCCACTAATCCGTGATAATCATCCGGAAGAAACTTGGTGTAAAGAAATAGAATATTAATAGCCCCAATACCAAAACCTAAATAAGTTATGATCGTATTTTTAAAAGATTGGTTTTGTACTATTCCCATAGACTAATTATGAATAATGCCCGCGAGTTTCTTAGTTAACATCTTCCTACTGTATTGCTGCAAACCTACAGCATGACTTTTTAATTTACCCTTTCTAAACGCTTCAAAGTACCCTAAAATTTTATCTCTTAACTCTTGGTAAGCATCATAAGTATAAAAAGTTCCTGTATTTGTTGAAGTTAAAACACTTTCGATATCTGAACCTTCAGGACCTATTGCCAATATTGGTCTGTTGGAAGCCATATATTCGAACAATTTTCCTGGAATTATACACTTAGTATCCTCTGAATCTATCTCAATAAGCAAGAGCACTTGAGATTGCTTTTGATACTTAATAGCCTCCTCATGACTCACATAACCAACTAGATTTACAAATTGAGATAAGTCATAGACTTCTAGAGCTTCTAATATTTCATTACTTACAGCTCCAACTAAATTCAATTGAAACTGAGACTGGAACACTTTATCATCTCTAGCAATATCACTTAAAACCTTCCATAAAATTTCTGGATTTCTTTCTGATAATAGAGAACCAATATGCGCCAGTGTAAACTTTTTATCCATTTCAAAATCGTTTACACTATTTACGTCATAGCCATTAGTGATTACCTCAATTGGTTTGTTTGTTATGACTTCAAATTCAGACATTGTTGTGGGACTTGTAACCACTATTTGATCTGCAGTATTTAAAACTCTTGCTTCTAGTCTTTTATGTTTTGATTTAGTAAAAGGAAGCAGTTTTAATTTTTTATGATATCCTATGGTTGTCCATGGATCTCTAAAATCCGCAATCCATTTACAATTCAACTTATTTTTTAATTGAAGTCCTATCAAATGTAAGCTATGCGGTGGCCCTGTAGTGATTATAGTATCTATACCATTTTCGGACAAATAGTTCATTAAAAATCCAACTGAAGGTTTCACCCAAGCCTTTCGTGCATCTGGAATAAAAAAATTTCCCCTAACAAAAAGCATCAGCTTTTCTTTAAAGGATTGCCTTTTGGAGTCTTTAATAATTCCCTTACTAATTGTAGTGCTCTTAGCAGAAAACTTTCCAGCAAGCTTATATGGCTCATTAATAGATTGTTTAATAACTTCAATTCCCTCCGGAATCTCATCTAAGAAGCTTTCATCTATAATTGGGTAACTCGGATTTTCAGGAACATAAACAATGGGCTCTACATCATAATCACGAAGATATTTCACAAACTTCAACCAACGCTGAACTCCTGGACCACCTGCTGGCGGCCAATAATAAGTAATTATGAGTGCCTTTTTACGCACTTTCGGTAGGTTTAGATTCTCTTGTTCTAACTTGATAATATATTCCTCCAACGATTAATAATGCTAATAAAACCGAGCTTCCTAAAGCAATACTACTTCCGGTTTTAACCACTTGTGGTTCAAACTTGAATTCTATGGTATGATTACCTGACGGTATTTCCATTCCTCTTAGTATATAGTTCACTCGTGAATGGTCAACTTCTTGTCCATCTATATAAGCTTGCCAACCATCACCATAATAGTTTTCAGAAAAAATCGCATATCCATTATTTTCATTATCAGATTCGTACTTCAAATAATTAGGTTTTATTTCAACCAAATTTATACTAGAAGTAGAATCATTTTGGTATTCAAAAATTTCAGAAGGCCTCATTTTTTCCAATGCCTGAGCATCAGTAACGCCTGAAAATACAGCTTCTATTTTTGTGTTTAAACTATCTAATCTTACGATTTCTTCATTAGCAGATGCTAATTTCGTGACCCTTTCAACAAACCAAGCATTCCCATTCGCATCAGGATTATTATAGATTGTTGGATTACCATCTTGTCCCTGAGCAATAATATACTTGGTATTCAGCATATTTAATACCTCAATATTATTACGCTGTATGTGAAAATCAAATAACTCATTATAACGCCTCATTTTAGCGGCGTGATAGCCATTCAGTGAGTTATGAAAATAATTAGGTCTAGTATTTCCAGTTGTAAGATCATAAACTCTGTAGTGAGATTTGTCTTTTAATATTTCCTGATCTAAAGCATTTGCTTGATAAGGTTTTTGCACCTGAATTGCCGAAACAAAATTCTCTTCATTTACATAACGACGATCAATACCTACAAGATCAAATAGTAATAATACTCCAAAACATACTAATACTAATTTTTCAGATAGTTTATTTTTTAAGAACATCCAAATAGCTCCAGCAGTAAGAAGCACTAAGACTAAACTTCTAATAGTATCAGCAGATAGCACAGCTTTTCGGTCTTCTTTGATAGCATCTATAAAACTTTGACCATAAGCTTGAATATACTGTCCGTCTCGTATTCCAGCAAAGTCAAAAAGACTTCCTTTAAATAATAAAAGAACTAGAGCTAATCCTCCAGTAATAGCTGTAGCGTACTTCAATGACTTAATCTTTTCTTCTTTCTTAACTGTATCGTTAAATAATCTTACCAATGCAAAAATCCCAAGTATTGGAATGCATAACTCTAAGATTACTTGTATAGAGCTTACTGCTCTAAATTTGTTATACATGGGGAAGAAGTCTATGAACAAGTCTGTTAGCAATCCAAAATTCTTACCTAGAGAAAGCAACCAGGACATAATCACTCCACCAACAAGCCACCACTTGAGTCTACCTTTAACTAAGAAAAGCCCCAATACAAACAAAAACAATATAACGGCACCTACATAAGCTGGAGCTTCAACAATAGGTTGCTGTCCCCAATACATTGGTGCTTGTTTTACTTCATTTAATGCCTGGACAGGAGTGGCTCCTAGATTAATAAATGCATTATAAGTTTTAGAATCTTTACCAATATCTTCAAAAGTACCACCACCCATAAATCTCGGGATAAACAGATTTAAACTTTCTGTGGTGCCATAACTGTATTCGGTTATATAATCTTTACTTAAACCATTGGTAACGTCCTTTGGTGTTCTATCAGGGTTAATGGTTAACTCACTTTTTCCACGAGTACTTTCTTTTACATACTCTTGAGTTGCCATAATGTTAGTTGCATTCAATCCAATTCCCAACAATACAGAACCAACCAATATTCCGACCGATTTAAAAAAATGAGATAACTGTTGCTTCTTATAAGCATCGATGAGATAAACTACACCAAGAACAATTACCAAGAGCATCAAATAATAAGTCATTTGATAGTGGTTAGCAACCAGTTCTAATCCCATAGCCACTGCTGTGAGTAGAAAGCCCCAAATATATTTTTTCTGAAATGTGAGTAGTATTCCCGAAAGTACTAACGGCATATAAGCAATAGCGTGTGCCTTACTATTATGACCTACTCCTAAAATAATTATTAAATACGTAGAAAAACCAAAAGCCAAAGCACCTAAGGCAGCTAGTTTAAAATCTACTTTTAATACTAACATTAGTATATAGAACCCAAACAAGTATAAAAACAAATAATCAGCAGGTCGTGGTAAAAATCTTAATGTAAGATCCAACTTCTTGATATAATTATGTGGATACTTTGCACCTAATTGGTATGTTGGCATTCCTCCAAATGCACTGTTAGTCCAATAGGTTTCTTCACCAGTAGTGTCTCTAAATTCGGTTTGTTGTTTTGACATTCCTATGTACTGCATAATATCACTTTGGAATATCTGCTTGCCTTGTAAAACCGGATTAAAATATAATAGAGAGACTACCACAAAACCAATGATTACCAGAAGGTGTGGAAGATTTTTTTTGATCGAAAAGTTCATGAATTAAGTTGGTAAACTATTTTTTTAGAAAATTAATCAATTTCTTCGTAATCTACATATTCACCCACATCTTTGTTAGAAGTCTTTTGATTAGGCATTTTGTCTATAGATATTTCTCCTTCTTTTTTCTTTGACTCTTTTGGTCGCTGGTGTTGGTTAAATTGCTGACCAAATTGTTTTTCAGCTTTTTTTGCTACATAGCGCATTAACAAAGGTGTAAAGATTCTAGCCAAAACTCTCATCCCATACCAAATGAGCAAGATTATTAAAATGGTTCTTAAAAAACCTGTTACAGAAGCAAACTGTATCATCTAAAAATATTTATTCAAAAATACAATTCCTCAAATTTAAATTGCGTTTTAACTTCATAAAAAAATAATAAAATCAATATATTTCAGATGTTAAAACCTAAATTTTGATTTAGAAAATATTTAAAATTTAGCTTCTTATCTTTAACCACTTTGTTAGTCCATATAATTTTTTCATTAGGTTACATAAATTTCCGAAATGAAAAAATTCATGTACTTTTGAAAAATAACAAATCGATCATGAAAGCTTATAAATCCTATTTATTACTTCTTTTTTGCCTTATTTTTTCAAAAGAAGCTTTTTCGCAATACACAGAAGTGATCAACTCTAACAGACCTGGAGTTTCTCGTAGTGCATTTTCTGTAGGAACAGATGTAGTGCAATTTGAAGTTGGTCCATACATAATTAAAGAAAAACGAACACCAGCAGCTAGTTATGAGGTTGAAGGATTTGGAGTTGATTTTGCGGTGAGGTATGGCTTTTTACTGGAAGAACTTGAAGCGTTTGTTGAAGGAACATATCAAAACGATACGCAAACATTCTTCTCTTCAGTAAACGCTGATTTTGACAGAGCAAATATGAAAAGTTTAGTGTTTGGAGCTAAATATTTATTGTTTGACCCTCAACGCTTTGAAGGCGAAGAAAAGCCTAACCTTTACAGCTACCATGATAACTATAAATTCAAATGGAAATCACTTGTTCCAGCTGTTGCAGTAAGTGCTGGTTTGCATTATGACCAAAAAAACAATCCGTTTTTAGCACCAGGAGTAGATGGCATTAGCCCAAGGGTTATGATTGCAACACAAAATAATTTCCCAGGTGGCTTCGTATTCGTAACCAATTTCATAAAAGAGCGCTTAGGTACGGATTATTCAGATTTTCACTACATCTTAACACTTACCCATTCTTTTAACCCTAAATGGGTGGTATTTGCAGAAACTCAAGGGATAAAGAGTGATTTTTATGCAGATAATTTGTTTAGACTAGGTGGTGCCTTTTTGTTTTCCAAAGACATCCAATTTGACACAGCAGTTACCTTCAATACAAAAGATACACCATCTGTGTTCAGTGTGAATTTTGGTGCCTCATATCGCTTAGATTTCCATAACGAAAGGATTAGATAATACATATGATAGAAGTAAAAGAGATACACTCTAAAAAGGACTTGAAGAAGTTTGTCAAGTTTCCATTTTCCCTATATAAAGACTCAGATTTTTGGATACCTCCAATAATTAATGAAGAAGTAAGGACATTTGATAAAAATATAAATCCAGTTTTTGATAATGCTGATGGTCACTTTTTTCTTGCCTATAAAAATGGAAAGATTGTTGGTAGAATTGCAGCGTTAATTAATTGGATTGAAGTAAAAGATCAGGGCATTAAAAAGATGCGTTTTGGTTGGTTTGATGTTATTAATGATGTTGAAGTAACTAAGGCACTTCTTGAAAAAGTGAACGAAATTGGAAAAGCTAACAATCTAGAATTTATTGAAGGTCCGATAGGTTTCTCAAATCTTGACAAGGTTGGCGTTGTTTATGAAGGGAACGATCATATTGGAAGCATGATTACTTGGGAAAACCATCCATATTATGTCACTCACCTTGAATCTCTTGGTTATACTTTTGGGAAAGGTTATAGTGAAAGCAAATTCAAATTTGCAGATATTGATCCTACAACATTTAAGAAAGTATCTGCCTTAATAAAGAGAAGGTATGGTTATAAAGTTGTCAAGTTCAATTCTACAAAAGATATTTTACCTCGTGCCAATGAAATGTTTGATGTGTTTGCCAAATCACATTCAGTTTTAGAGTCCTTCGTGGATATAAATGATAGACAAAAGGAGTACTTTAAAAAGAAATTTATTGGATTTTTAGATCCTGAATTTGTACAATTTGTTACTGACAAAGATGACAAACTTATTGCATTTGCTATTGTTACACCATCATTTGCAACTGCATTGCAAAAAATGAAAGGTAAATTATGGCCATTTGGTTTTAGGCATCTTTTACATGCTAAAAAGCATATCGCTGCCATAACTTTCTATTTAATTGGTGTATTACCAGAACACCAAAACAAAGGAGTAACTGCTATTATATTTGATGAATACTATAAAGAGTTTGAAAAGAAAGGAGTTATAGATTGTATTCGTGGTCCTGAACTTGATGAGAATACAGCCATCCATCAGTTGTGGAGACACTTTAATCCGAAAACCTTTAAAAGAAGATGCACTTATAAAAAGAATATTATATAAATTAAAAAAGCCACTTTTTAAGTGGCTTTTCATTTATATATTTCAAAAATAATTTTACTCTCCCATTGCTGCTGCAACAGCTGCAGATAAACGCTTATAGGTTCCGTTTTGTAAACGCTCTCTAATTGATGAGAAAGCATTTAATGTCTCTTCAACATCTTCTAACGTATGAGAACCAGTTGGTATCATTCTAAGTAAAATTAATCCTTTAGGTATTACAGGATAAACTACTATAGAACAGAAGATTCCGTGATTCTCTCTTAGATCTTTTACTAACGCCATTGCCTCAGGAATACTTCCTTTCAAGTACACAGGAGTAACACAACTTTGTGTAGTTCCAATATCAAATCCTCGTTCTTTTAATCCCGTTTGAAGCGCGTTAACAATTGTCCATAAATTTTCTTTTAATTCTGGCATTGTACGCAACATATCAAGCCTTTTTAAAGCCCCTTTTACCAATTGCATTTGCAATGATTTTGCGAACATCTGAGATCTTAAATTATACTTTAAGTAGTCTATGATCTCCTGATCTGCTGCAATAAAAGCTCCTGTACTAGCCATGGACTTAGCAAATGTTGCAAAGTACACATCTATATCATCTTGTACTCCTTGCTCTTCTCCTGCTCCAGCACCAGTTTTTCCAAGTGTTCCAAAACCATGTGCATCATCTACTAAGAAACGGAAATTGAATTTCTTCTTTAAAGCAACAATTTCTTTTAATTTCCCTTGTTCTCCACGCATTCCAAACACACCTTCAGAAATAACAAGAATTCCTCCTCCTGTTTGCTCAGCCATTTTAGTGGCTCTTTCTAAATTCTTTTCTAAACTCTCAACATCATTGTGTTTATAAGTAAAACGCTTACCCATATGCAAACGTACACCATCAATAATACATGCATGAGAATCTACGTCGTAAACAATAATATCGTCCTTAGATACTAAAGCATCTATGGTAGAAACCATACCTTGATATCCAAAATTCAGTAAGTAGGCTGCTTCTTTATTTACAAATTCGGCAAGTTCATTTTGAAGTTGTTCATGCAAATCTGTATGGCCTGACATCATTCTTGCTCCCATTGGATAAGCTGATCCATATTCAGCAGCAGCTTCTGCATCAGTTTTTCTTACTTCAGGATGATTTGCCAAACCTAAGTAATCGTTTATACTCCAGGTAATTACATCTTTACCTTGAAACTTCATTCTGTTAGAAATTTGTCCTTCCAATTTTGGAAAAACAAAATATCCTTCAGCCTGAGAAGCCCATTTTCCTAATGGCCCTTTATCTTTATAAATCTTCTCAAATAAATCCTTCATTGAGCTACTAGTTAATCTTAGTTCGTAGCGGCAAAATTATGCAAATTTATCTTGACTACATAATAAATTTATGCACTATTCGCTGTTAATTATTTAGACACAAAAAAACCTGTAAAGAGTTAGAAAACTTACATTACAGGTTCAAGGTTTTGGTTAGTATTTTTAAGCTAATCTATATACTGTACTTTTTTTAATGTAGCTTCATTTTCGCTATCAAAAAATCCTTGTTCTTCCATCCATTTATCACTATATACTTTACTCATATAACGTGATCCGTGATCTGGGAACAATACCACTATCTTATCTCCTTTTTTAAACTCTCCTTCTTCATTTAATTGTTTTACTGCCTGAAAAGCTGCTCCACTAGTATAGCCAACAAAAAGACCTTCGGTTTTTGCTATTTCTCTTGCAGTATGAGCACTTTGTTCGTCAGTTACTTTGATGAATTTATCTATAACATCAAAGTCTGTAGCTGTAGGAATAAGATTTTTACCTAAGCCTTCAATTCTGTAAGGATAGATTTCATTAGCATCAAACTCACGAGTTTCATGATACTTCTTCAAAACTGACCCGTAAGCATCAACACCAATAACTTTAATATTTGGATTTTGTTCTTTTAAGAATCTTGCTGTTCCAGAAATAGTTCCGCCTGTACCACTGCAAGCAACTAAATGCGTGATTTTACCTTCTGTCTGCTCCCAAATCTCAGGACCAGTAGTACAATAATGTGCTTCGGTATTTAATTCATTAAAATATTGATTGATATATACCGAACCTTTAATTTCTTCATGTAATCTCTTTGCCACTTGATAATAAGATCTTGGGTCGTCAGCACTAACATGTGCTGGACAAACATATACCTTAGCTCCCATTGTACGCAGCATATCAATCTTATCTGGAGAAGACTTTGAACTCACAGCCAAAATACATTCATAACCTTTAATGATACTTACCATAGCAATACTAAAACCTGTATTACCAGAGGTAGTTTCAATTATTGTATCTCCTGGTTTTAAAATGCCTTTTTGTTCAGCCTGTTCAATAATATGAAGTGCAATACGATCTTTTGTGGAGTGACCTGGATTAAATGCTTCTACTTTAGCTAAGTATTCACCTTGTAGATTTGAAGCAAGTTTATTTAATCTGACAAGAGGTGTTTTTCCGATGAGCTGTAACACATTATCAAATACATTTTTGTTTTGTTCCATAAAATGTAATTATCAGTTACTAAATATTCAAGTAACTTACACAGCTGCAAAAATACGTGTTTTTTTTTAATTAGGATTTAATCCCCTCTAAACTCAATAAAAATGCATACTCTAAGGCATCTTCCTTTAATGCTTCAAATCTTCCAGAAGCACCACCATGTCCTGCTTCCATATTTGTTTTTAACAGTAAAAGGTTATTTCCCTTTTTAAATTCTCGAAGTTTAGCAACCCATTTTGCAGGCTCCCAATATTGTACTTGTGAATCATGTAAACCAGCTGTAACAAGTATATTTGGATAACTTATTTGTTCCACATTATCATAAGGTGAATAGGACTTTATATAATTATAATATTCTGCATTATTAGGATTTCCCCATTCATCATATTCTCCAGTAGTCAAGGGAATACTATCATCAAGCATTGTAGTAATAACATCAACAAACGGTACTTGAGCCACAATACCATTATAAATTTCAGGAGCTTGGTTCAGTATAGCTCCCATTAATAAGCCTCCAGCGCTGCCACCCATTGCATAAAGATGCTCTGTAGATGTATAATTGTTCTCTATTAGATGTCTAGAACAGGATATGAAATCTGTAAAGGTGTTCTTTTTATGAAGTAGTTTCCCGTTTTCATACCAAGGTCTTCCCAAATATTCTCCTCCTCGTACATGAGCAATAGCATAAATAAATCCTCTATCTAATAAACTCAAACGAATTGTAGAGAAATAAGGATCTATAGTAGCACCATAAGAACCATAAGCATATTGCAGTAAAGGTGTTTCTTCACCCCTCCTTGTTTCTTTATGGTATACCAAAGAAATTGGGATTTTTGTTCCGTCATCAGCTGTTGCCCAAATTCGTTCTGACACATAGTTTTCTTTATCAAACTTCCCTCCTAGCACCTGCTGTTCTTTCTTGACCTCTTTGGTTTTACTAATCATGTCAAAATCAATAACTGAAGAAGGTGTTGTTAACGAATTATAACCATAACGAAGTATATGAGTATCAAAATCTACGTTTGTTGATGTATAAGCAGTATATGTTTCATTATCAAAGGGTAAGTAGTAGTCTTCACTATCATCCCAACGCTTTATTCTAATTTTGTTCAAACCGTTATCACGCTCACTTAATACTAAAAACTCTTTGAAAATATCAACTTCTTCTAGTAATACTTCTTTTCTGTGAGCAATAACTTCTTCCCAATTATCAATGCTAGTCTTCTTTTCAGAGGTTTTCACCAATTTGAAGTTAGTCGCACCATTTGAATTGGTTAATACATAGAACTCTCCATTATAATGATGAACACTATACTCCAAACCTCGAGTACGTGGTTGAAACAACTTAAAATCACCTTCAGGATTATCAGCATCTAGAAATTGATATTCGGTAGTTAACGTACTGTAACTGGTAATCATCAAATACTTTTTAGACTTAGATTTGAAAACTGTAGTTCCAAAAGTTTCATCTTTCTCCTCGAAGATCAATTTATCTTCACTAACACTAGTGTTTAAGTTATGTTTGAATATTTTGTTTGCTCTTAATGTTTTTTCATCTTTAGAGGTGTAAAATAGTGTTGAATTGTCATTTGCCCAAGTTGATCCACCATTGGTATTCTTAATTGCTTCAGGATAGGTTTTATCTGTTCTTATATCTTTAATTTGAATAGTATATTGCCTTCTACTCACAGTATCAACTCCAAAAGCTACTTTGGTGTTGTCTGGACTAATACTAATACCTACTAATTTAAAATAAGAATGACCTTCAGCCATTTTATTACAGTCAAAAAGCAATTCATCTTCAGCTTCTAACGATTCTTTTCTTCGAAGGTAAATAGGATAATCCTTCCCTTTTTCGAACTTTACTATGTACCAATAACCATTGTATTTATATGGAACGGATTCATCATCTTCCTTTATTCGAGCTTTCATCTCTTCAAAAAGATCCCTTTGAAACTCTTTTGTAGGCTCCATTACAGCGTTGCAATAAGCATTTTCCTCATTCAAATGGTCAATAACCTCTTGATTTTCTCTTTCATTTAGCCAAAAATAATTGTCAACTCTAACATCATCATGTTTAACTAATTCCTTTGGAATTTTCTTTGCTCTGGGAGGTTTAATATTTGAAATCAATTGATAAAGATTTATTACTGAATTAGGCGTCCAAAAATATAAAAATTAAATAGTTTTGTCGAGAATTCTAAAATGAGAAATTATGTTTGGAGATTTAATGGGAATGATGGGTAAACTAAAAGAAACCCAGGCTAAAGTTGAGGAAACTAAAAAGCGAATGGATACTGTTCTTATAGATGAACAAAGCAATGATGGATTACTTAAAGTTACTCTTACTGCAAATAGAACAATCAAGTCTGTTCAAATTGACATTGAATTACTTGAAGATAAAGAACAGCTTGAAGACTATTTGATATTAACGCTCAACAAAGCAATTGATAGAGCTACCACTATTAATGAAACCGAAATTGCCGCTGTAGCCAAAGAAGGTATGCCCAATATTCCTGGAATGGATATGTTCAAGTAGAGCGCTACTATCTTAAGAGTTGGTTTTTATAAATGACTTAAAGTAGAGATTAGCTTTTCATGCATTTCATTAGTATAATCTAAATGCGTAACCATTCTAAGTTTTCCTCCTCCCATACCAATGATATGAATATTATTATCAGCAAGCTTTTTCACAAATGTTCCTTCATCTTCATTAGGTTGTAACTCAAAAATAATGATATTGGTTTCTATGGGTTCAACAATCTTAACGCTTTGCATGGTTCTAAGTACATCACCTATTTCCTGAGCTTTTATATGATCTTCTTCCAATCTATCTATATGATTATCTAGAGCATACAAACCAGCAGCTGCCAAATACCCAACTTGTCTCATTCCTCCTCCAAATATCTTTCTAACTCTAATGGCGCCTTCCATAATTTCCTCATCTCCTATCAAAACGGATCCAATTGGACAACCTAATCCTTTGCTCAGGCAGACAGAAATAGTATCAAACACTTTTCCATATTGAGAGGCTGATTCACCTGTTTTCACCATTGCATTCCAAATACGTGCTCCATCTAAGTGATAACCTAAATTATGATCGTTGCAAACCTTTCTTATTTTTAATATCTCATTAAAATCCCAACAACCACCGCCTCCTTTATTAGTTGTATTTTCAACTGCTACTAAACTCGATAATGGACTGTGATAAAAATCTGGTGGATTAATCGAAACCTCAACTTGTTCAGCTGTAAACATACCTCTTTCACCGTCAATTAACTTACAGGAGACACCACTATTAAACGAAGCTCCTCCTCCTTCATAGTTATATACGTGCGCATATTTATCACAAATCACCTGTTCACCTGGGTTTGTATGAAGCTTTATAGCTGCTTGGTTTGCCATACTTCCAGTAGGAAAGAATAATGCCTTTGGCTTTCCAAACATACTAGCAATTCTTTCCTCAAGCTCATTGACAGTTGGATCTTCTTTATACACATCGTCACCAACTTCAGCATGAAGCATAGCTTCTAGCATGCCTTTAGTTGGCTTTGTAACAGTATCACTTCTTAGATCTATGATCATATTTTAATTATCTGTATTATAACTACAAACATCTGTTCCAATTGGTGATCCATCTGGAATTTTTGGAGCTGACTTCAATTCAAATTTCCCTGGAGTAGACTTAAACTCCTTAATCAATCTTTGGTATTGCTTTACATAAGCCGAATTACCCGCTGTTGCTGCAATCTTATCAATTGCATCATGAGCAATAGCATTTGTTTGGAGATAAGCGCTATTACTTGAAGCTAAATTCATAACATACTTCAATACATTCTGATTGATCATTTGTTGAACTTCACTCAAATACCCATTTTTTTGAGTTTTGCCAAATGAATCATCAATAAGCATTTGCAATAACTCTTCTAATCCAATTTGCTTATTATCTAAACTTTTTTGATAAACTAATCTATTAGCTCTTTCAGGGTTTAATAAAAACCTCAAAGTAAATTCACTTGCAGTTGAAGCTGCACTTAGAGGGTCAAACGCCACATTAGTCTTACTATTAAACGACTCTCTTGATCGCCAATACCCAAATGCTCTAGGTGGAAACAACTCCAACTTATTCTTAGGAATAGCTAGAGTTTCTGCTTCTAACGTATTCAAAATAGATTTTAAAGCTTCTCGTTGAGATTTTACATCTACTGGTTTCGCTGTAAATTGACCATCTCCTTTTACTGCATAATTATAATCCAGTCCTCCAACAACTTTAGCAGCTGCCTCAACCTGATATCTATGAAAGAAGTATAATGGAACGAACACGTCTTCCAAAACTGAATATGGCTCATTTGTACGAATATTGTCTGCTGAGAAATTAGAAATAGCCTTTTCTCTTACAGCAAGAACATTATCCAGTTCTTCAGCAGCGGTTTTACCATTATCCCATAAATGTGCTAAAGCATGTGCTCCACCAGGAGCTCTAGCATCACTATCAGTAATAAACCTTAAACCTCTACTACTTGCATTTTCTAAAATCTTGTTAAGTTCAGCTCTTTCATCAGCTCCTGTAGCAAACTCACTATAACTATAAGCAACAGTTACTTTATCCCATTCACCTATTCCAACTGCATAGGCATTACTTAGATCAACTTGACCATTCTTTAAAGTAATGGTTGGGTGTGGATAATCCATTACCGAAGCTCTACTATTTGTACTTGCAGCAAAATTATGAGCAAAGCCAATAGTATGACCAACTTCATGTGCACTTAATTGACGTATTCTTGCCAATGCCATTTCTAACATTGGTTGATAATTATCATCCCTTTCAGCAAATGGTTTATTCATTAATGCTTGTGCAATTAAAAAATCCTGACGCACACGCAAGCTCCCTAAACTCACATGTCCTTTAATGATCTCACCAGTCCTGGGGTCTACTACACTTCCGCCATAACTCCATCCTCTTGTTGAACGATGTACCCATTGTATAACATTATATCTGCAGTCCATAGGATCAGCATCTGCTGGTAAAATTTTCACTTGAAAAGCGTTAATAAACCCAGCAGCTTCATAAGCTTGATTCCACCAACGTGCACCATCGAACAATGCAGAACGAATAGGCTCTGGAGTTCCATTATCCAAATAGTAAATAATAGGCTCTACGGCTTCACTTTTTTCTGCATTTGGATTCTTCTTCTCTAATCTGTGTCTAATTACAAAACGCTTTTTAATTTGCTCCTGAACTGGAGTTGCATAATCCATATATGACATTGAAATTGCTCCAGAACGTACATCAAATTCACGTGGTTTATAATTGTTATCTGGTAACTCTATAAATGAATGATGCTGCGTTACAGTTACCAAAGAGGCTGTTGGTGTAACGCTTCTTAAATTTCTTCCTGTTGGATTTCCTTTTAAGGTAATTATAGCATCAAACTCTACATTTTTAGGAAATGCTTTAGTACGCTCTAAATTCATGGCACTTTTGCTCTTATCTACACTATAAGACCCTTCGTTTGATCTTCTAAGTCTGTTTGCAACACCATGTGTATCTTGTAAAAGAAAATCGGTCATATCAATAATGTAACCACTATCCCTTTTTTCAACGATTTTAAAACCATAAAGCACTGACTTAGCAAACGCCTGCTCAATACTTTGCCTTTCAAGAGCATTATCGGTAATGGCTCGATAATCTTGATTTGGTTGAATTAGCAATAGTTTATTTCCTGCTTTTTTAAATTTCACAACTCTTTCACTGCCAAGTTGCCCTCTATCAAGTCCTATATCATTAGAGCCAATTCCGCTAGATAATGAACTAACATATAAAAACTCTTTATTTAAATCTTTTACCTCTAAATAGATTTTATCATTAGACTCTTCATAAAAGAAATCAAAATAACCACTGAAGGTTTGTAATTTTTTGTCATCAAAAGATTGCGCAAATGTTGGGCTAATTATTATTAGGCAAACAAAAAGAAAAAGCTTTTTCATTAAGTTGTATTTAGAATTCTAACTGCAGTTAGAACTTGGTTGGATTATAAATAAATTGTGTACTGTTTTCCAAATTAGTTTATAAAACTAAACAATAAAAATATTACAAAAAAGAGATTACCTTATCTACCATATTTTTATTTTTGTTGAAAAGCTAAAACATGGTTACATCAGATCAAATAAAAGATCTTATTGAACGCCTTGGCGCGTTAAGGAGGTATCTTTGACATAGATGCCAAACTTATAGAAATACAAAACGAAGAGGAAAAAACCTTTGCTCCTAATTTTTGGGACGATCCTAAGGCGGCAGAGGCAATAATGAAAACTTTACGAGGTAAGAAAAAGTGGGTTGAGGATTATAACAAGGCATCTACACTTATTGGAGATCTCGAAGTACTTTATGAGTTCTACAAAGAAGGTGAAACTCCTGCTGAAGAAGTTGAAACTCATTTTACAGAGACTTCTGAGTTTCTTGAAAATATTGAGTTTAGAAACATGTTATCTGAAGAAGGAGACAACTTAAGTGCTGTTCTTCAAATAACCGCTGGAGCTGGTGGTACTGAAAGTTGTGATTGGGCAAGCATGCTTATGCGTATGTACTTGATGTTTGCAGAGAGAAGTGGTTTTAAGGTGCGTGAACTAAATTTACAAGATGGTGATGTTGCCGGGATTAAAACCGTTACTCTAGAAATAGAGGGCGATTATGCTTTTGGCTGGCTAAAAGGAGAAAATGGAGTACATCGTTTAGTTCGTATTTCTCCATTCGACAGTAACGCAAAACGTCATACAAGTTTTGCTTCGGTTTATGTATATCCTCTGGTTGATGATACAATTGAAATTGAGGTTAATCCTGCAGATATTGAAATTACCACTGCTCGATCCAGCGGTGCTGGAGGGCAAAATGTAAACAAAGTAGAAACAAAAGTTCAGCTTACTCATAAACCTACGGGAATACAGATTTCATGTTCTGAAACAAGATCTCAACATGATAACAGAGCCAGAGCACTGCAAATGCTTAAGTCACAATTGTATGAAATAGAACTTCAGAAGCGATTAGCGCAACGTGAAGATATTGAAGCAAATAAAATGAAAATTGAATGGGGAAGTCAAATACGAAATTATGTGATGCATCCTTATAAATTGGTTAAAGATGTTAGAACAGCTCATGAAACAGGAAATGTCGATGCAGTCATGGATGGAAACCTTGACGGATTCTTAAAATCTTATTTAATGACCATGGGACAAAAAGATACTTCTAAAAATGAATTATGAAAAAAATAGATACTATAATTTTTGACCTTGGAGGAGTTCTTATAGACTGGAATCCTGAATATGTTTACTTAGATGTTTTTAATGGAGACAGGCAAAAAATGCAATGGTTTTTTGATGAAATATGCACTACCGAATGGAATCTCAATCAAGATGCAGGCTATCCATTAGCAATGGCAACCGAGGAGAGAATTGCTATGTTTCCAGAACATAAAGAACTTATAGAAATGTTTTATGGCAGATGGGAAGAAATGTTAGGAGACGCGATAGAGGATACAGTAACTATTTTAAGAGAGTTAAGCCATCGTTTTAAAATTGTTGCCCTAACTAATTGGAGTCATGAAACTTTTCCAGTTGCTTTGAAAAAATTTGACTTCCTTCAATGGTTTGAAGGTATAGTTGTTTCTGGAGAAGAAAAAACAAGAAAACCTTATAAAGACATTTATGAACTAACTTTAAAAAGGTTTAATCTAACCGCAGAATCTTCTATTTTTATTGACGATAATAAAGAAAATATAGAAGCTGCCAATGCCATAGGGATTAACGGAATTCATTTTAATTCTCCAATGCAATTAAAAAAGCAGCTAGGTACATTTAATATAAACTTATGATAATCATATACCATAATAACCGATGCAGAAAATCTCGTCAAGGATTGCAACTACTGGAAACATCAGGAAAAGACTTTAAAATAATTAAGTATCTTGAAAACGTACCAACTAAGGAGGAGCTCTCAGCAATAATAGACAAATTAGGTATCCCTCCTATTGATCTTGTTAGAAAAAATGAAGCTGTTTGGAAAGAAAGTTATAAAGGTAAAGACCTTACCGATGATGAATTGATTGAAGCAATGGTAGCTCATCCAAAACTTATTGAGCGCCCAATAGTAATAAATAACGAAAAAGCTGTAATAGGTAGACCGCCCGAAAAAATTTCAGATATCATTTAGTAGAAACCCAAGAATCACTTAAAATTCTTGGGTTTTTAATTTAACAAAAAATTAACCCTTTTCGGTTAAACCATAGAATATTTTTGCAGTCAAAATGGCAAAAATCACAAAAATGAACAAACTATTGCTAACCATCCTTTCTATTTGTTTATATACTAATACCATATTTGCCCAAAGCCCTTCTCCAAATGACTTAACTATACAGCGAGAAGTTAAAGTTTTAGGGAAAATAATTGACATAGAAACCAAAGAACCACTAGAATATGCAACTATTTCCTTTTTTAGTAAACAACAAAACAAAGTTGTAACTGGTGGAATTACCGATATACAAGGTAATTTTAATGTTTCTGTACCAATAGGAATGTATGATATTTCTATTGAGTATATCTCATTTAAAACCATAAAAATTGGTGATCGTAGAATAAACTCTAGAACTGAGCTAGGTACTTTTGAAATGGAAGTAGATGCTCAAGCACTTGATGCTGTTGAAGTAATTGCTGAAAGAACGACTGTTGAAATCAAACTAGATAAAAAAATATACAACGTTGGAAAAGACCTTACGGTAAGTGGCGGAACTGTAAGTGATGTACTCGATAACGTTCCATCTGTATCAGTAGATGTAGAAGGAAACGTGGCTCTTCGTGGTAATGATGATGTAAGAATACTTATAAATGGAAAACCATCAGGATTAGTTGGACTAAATTCTACTGATGCTTTACGTCAATTACCAGCTGAATCAATTGAACGTGTTGAAGTAATAACATCCCCATCTGCAAGGTATGATGCTGAAGGAACTGCTGGAATATTAAATATCATTCTTCGTCGTAGTAAACTTCAAGGTATGAATGGAGCAATAACAGCGAATTTAGGTCATCCAACATCAGCAGGAGTTTCAGGAAACATTAACTTTAGAACTGGAGATCTAAATATATTTAATACTACAGGATATAATTACAGAGAATCTCCTGGAAATTCTTCTTCCGAAACAGAATTTTTTAATGGTAGTAACCCGAGTTCTTTCTTAAATGAAAGCCGTGAGTCAAACAGAGTAAGAGACGGACTTAATACTAATTTTGGAGTTGAATGGTATGTTAATGACAATAGCTCAATAACCACATCTATTGTATACAGAAAAAGTGACAACAAAAACAACACAGAAACAATCTTAGATGAATTAGACGCTTCAGGAGGGTTATTGGACAAAACTATTAGAACAGACCCCGAATTCGAGGATGATAAAACTGTACAATATTCATTCAATTATGACAAGCAATTTAATGGTAATAGTCAACATAGATTAACATTTGATTTTCAGTATGAAAACAGTGAAGAAACGGAAGAATCTTTTATTAATCAAAACGGACTTGACATAGAACATGTTGTCACAGGCGAGACTCAAGATAGAGTCTTTTTACAAACAGATTTTGTTAAGCCAGTTGGTACAAATGGACAATTTGAATTGGGATATCGAGGAAATTTCGAGAGAGCGGAAAATGACTATTTAGTAGAGCAAAGTGATGATGGAATTAACTTTGTAAACAATACGAACTTAAGTAACTCTCTAAGCTTCAGACAAGATATTAACGCTTTCTACACGCAATTTGGAAATAGAATTGGAGAGAAATTTTCATACCTATTAGGCTTAAGATATGAAGAGACAAGACGAACGATAATTCAACCAACATCTACCGATTTTGCAGAAATTGCAGGAGATGGTTTTGATAGAAAAGTTTTTAATCAACTATTTCCTACTTTAAATCTTGGATATACTATTTCAGAAGACCAAAACGTAACATTTGGATATAACCGTCGTATTAGAAGACCTAGATCGTATTTCATGAACCCATTTCCTTCTAGGAGTAGTGCCACAAGTATCTTTCTCGGTAATCCTGCCTTAGATCCAAGTGTATCTGATGCTTTCGATCTTGGATATTTAAATAGATTTGGAAAGCTCACGTTAAACTCTTCAGTTTATTTTCAAAGAGCTAAAGATGTGTTCTCTTTTATATCAAGAGGAACAGATTTCTTTTACATTTTTGAAACAAACCAGACTATTAATGTAAATGATCCAAATTTTGATGATTTAAATAATCAATATGATTTGGTTCCTGTAATTGCAAGAGGACCAATAAACCTTGCTACTAACGAACGTTTTGGCTTTGAGTTTACATTAACCTATAGACCAAGCCGTAAATGGAATATGAATGGTAACTTCAATTTATTTAACTCTGTTACGAAGGGAGAATTTAATGGTCAGATTTTAGATGCGGAAAACCTAAGTTGGTTTATTCGCTTCAATAACAAATATACATTACCTGGAAAAATTGACTGGCAAACTAGAATATTTTACATGGGACCTAGTGAAACAGCTCAAAGTAAAAGCAAAGGAATGTTTTCTACAGATTTAGCATTTAGTAAAGACTTATTCAAGGAAAAAGCATCCTTAGCTGTTCGAGTAAGTGATTTGTTTAACTCTAGGAAGCGTATATCTGAAACCTTTACAGATACCTTTGAAGGAACAAGTGAATTCCAATGGAGACAACGCAGTTATAATCTAACCTTCACATACAGATTTAATCAAAAGAAGAAGCGTGAAAGAGGTCGTGGTAATTATGATGGTGGAGAAGAAATGATGGAGTTCTAATGTTAAGTAATAAACTTTAGAAATAAAAAAAGGAAGCCACTTGGCTTCCTTTTTTATTATTTAAAACGCTAATTAATGCGTTAATGCTTATCTCTTTGCTTTTTTCTCAGCTTTAATTTCTTTTAGACGCTCCATTAAAGCTCCTCCAATCCAATAAGGAATCACAAACGTTAATAAAAATATCATTAACCAAAACCCAATGGTTAAAATGGTTAAGAAAGCTAAAAATCCTAAATATTGGTCAAATTCAAACATAATTGCGGTCTATTGTTAAAACTGGGTACAAAGATAAGTCAACAAATATTGTTACACAATACCAAGTCTCAAAATTATTAACAGCTTACTAACCGTAAAAAAATATTCAAATTTGTCATAAAAACTAACAAATATCAGCATTAAAAGTATGCTAAAACGTGTAAATTTGTAGCTCTCAATAAATCAACATTTACAATGAGTTACAGAATTGAAAAAGATACTATGGGCGAGGTTAAAGTGCCTGCCGATAAACTTTGGGGAGCACAAACAGAACGCTCTAGAAATAATTTTAAAATTGGAGCTCCAGCTTCAATGCCTTTAGAAGTCATTTACGGATTTGCATATCTAAAAAAAGCTGCTGCTTATACCAACTGTGAATTAGGTGTCCTTCCAATTGAAAAACGTGATCTAATTGGTCAGGTTTGTGATGAAATCCTTGAGGGAAAACATGATGATCAGTTTCCTTTAGTAATCTGGCAAACAGGTTCTGGAACTCAAAGTAATATGAACGTCAATGAGGTAGTTGCAAATAGAGCGCATCAATTAGCAGGAAAGACTATTGGTGAGGGAGAGAAAACTATTGCTCCTAACGATGATGTGAATAAATCGCAATCGTCTAACGACACCTATCCTACTGGAATGCATATTGCAGCTTATAAAAAGATTGTTGAAAATACAATTCCGGGGGTCACTCAACTTCGAGATACACTCAAAGCAAAATCGGAAGCTTATCAAGATGTCGTGAAAATTGGACGTACTCACCTAATGGACGCTACTCCACTTACATTAGGTCAAGAATTTTCTGGTTATGTATCGCAATTAGACCACGGTTTAAAAGCATTAACAAATACTCTGCCTCATTTAGCCGAATTAGCTTTAGGAGGTACAGCAGTTGGAACTGGACTAAATACACCAAATGGTTATGCAAAACGTGTAGCTGAGTTTATAGCTGAATTTACAGGCTTACCTTTTGTATCAGCTGAAAATAAATTTGAGGCACTAGCAGCTCACGATGCATTAGTAGAAACTCATGGAGCTTTAAAGCAACTTGCGGTTTCTCTTAATAAAATAGCTAATGATATTAGAATGATGGCATCTGGACCACGTTCTGGAATTGGTGAAATAATCATTCCAGCTAACGAACCAGGAAGCTCTATCATGCCTGGAAAAGTAAACCCAACACAATGTGAAGCAATTACCATGGTATGTGCTCAAGTAATGGGTAATGACGTTGCTGTAACCGTTGGAGGTACACAAGGGCATTACGAATTAAATGTCTTTAAACCAATGATGGCAGCCAATGTATTACAATCTGCTCAACTTATTGGTGATGCTTGTGTTAGTTTTGATTTAAACTGTGCTAGTGGTATAGAACCAAACCACTCAACTATCAAAGAGCTTTTGAACAACTCATTAATGCTAGTCACAGCGCTTAACACCAAAATAGGTTACTACAAAGCCGCAGAAATAGCTAATACAGCGCATAAAAACGGAACAACCCTTCGTGAAGAAGCTATTAATTTAGGCTACGTTACTGCCGAAGAATATGATGAGTGGGTAAAGCCTGAAGATATGGTAGGAAGTTTAAAATAAATTTGTAGTATTTTTAACATGATTAATCTTAAGGTCATGAAAAAATTGCTACTCATTTTAACACTCTTTCTCTCATTTAGTGTTTCAAATTCGCAAACAACTTTTAAATCAAAAGTACTAATAGCCAACACAGGAGACCAACCATATAGAATGGTCTCTGGAGATTTTAATAGCGATGGTAATGAAGATTTGATCATTACTACTTTTGGTGACAATACTATTGAGTTATACAGTGGAGATGGAAACGGTGGCTTCTCTTTACATGCCTCACTCACAAACACATTATCTGGAATAACTGAAGTTGACTTTGCTGATCTCAATGGTGATACTCATGAAGATATTGTAGTTTGTTCTTATAATGATGATAAGGTTGTTTGGTTTGCAAATGATGCTGGAGGTAATGGAAATTTTGGTACTGAACAAACAATTTCCAGTTCTATTGATGGTGCTTCAGGACTAACAACAGGAACTATCGATGGTGGGTCATCAGTTGATATTATTGTTTCGGCCTTCGATGGTGATGAGATTTTTTGGTTTAGTAATGACGGAACAGGATCGTTTACAGGTCCTACATCAGTTGATAATACACTTACGGGCCCAGGTGCTATTACTTTAAAAGATTTAGATGGAGATACAGATCTTGATGCTGTAGTTACAACGAGTCAAAGTAACTCTTCAAATGTGGTACAGATTTTTAGAAATAATGGGGCTGGATCTTTCACCGAAGATGCTTCACCTGTTGCATCTGGTCTAAACTATGTAAATAAGGCAAAAGCTGAGGACGTTGATGGAGATACCAATCTAGATATTTTGGTTCCAATTTTAGGTCATACACCAGGAATTGGTTCATTAGTTTGGTATGAAGACAATGGTGCTGGCTTTACAGCTAACCCAATAACCACAAGTTTTGGAAACCCAGCTATGGTAGAAATGGCAGATTTAGATGATGATGGTTTAAAAGATATGGTAGTTAGTAGTGGTGCTTTAGCTGATGTTAATGACCTTATTTGGTTTAAGAACAATGGTAGCGGAAGTTTTGGTTCTGAACAGGTAATTGATAATACTCAAGGTCAAGCATATTCCTTTGTAGCTGTAGATTTTGATAATGATGGTGATTTAGATATTGCAAGTAATGCTTATGCTGATGATCAATTGAACTGGTTTGAGAATGAAAAATATCCTATCCTTGGAATCTCAGATAATGGCAAAGACAAATTTAGAATTTATCCAAATCCGTCAACAGGCACTTTAAATTTCAAGAGTGATACTCTTGAACATTTTAATGTTTCCGTTTATAATATTTTAGGTGCAAAAGTTTTAGAAACCATTAAAAACAGTGGTACTTTTTTAGATGTTTCTAATTTTCAATCGGGAGTTTATATTTTGAGGATTAACAGTTTTAATAATACATACAAGTTTATCAAAAAGTAAAAAAATGCCATTTATAATAACAAAAAAAGCAAGTGAAATCACTTGCTTTTTCTGATTGGTTAGTTAGCTATCAACCTCTTTTTAAGGATATCTTGTAAATATGATAATTCAAATGTATTATTCTACATTTAAATCTTTATTAACATATGTTTAGAAAGAAAAATTAGTTGAGATTTTTTCTTATTCGGCTCAACTGAACTGGAGTAATACTTAAAAAAGAAGCTATCTGAAATTGTGGAATAAGATCATCAATATGTGGAATTCTCTTTCTAAGTTTCAAGTATCTTTCAGTAGCGTCCATAGACATTAACTCAAGGCTTCTTTGTTCATATTCTATAAAAATCTTTTCAAGAATGTGATTATATAAATTAGATATCTTGATGTCCTTTTTACAGAGTTCCAAAAAAGCTTTAAAGTCTATTTCAAAAATCTCACACTTTGTTAATGCTTCATAAGTAAGTTTGGATGGAGTATTAGTAATTATAGCCGTAAGCCCTCCAACGAAAGATCTAGGAGCAAATATCTTTTTATTATGCTGCTTACCATTTTCTGCATTCATATATGCTCTCATAATACCAGAAACTAGCATACAAATACCAGAAGTTGGCAATTCTTCTTCATTAACAATTACTTCATTTTTCTTAAGAACTCGATAAGAAGATATCTTTTTCAGCTTCTCGAAAGAGGAACGATCTATATCTGCAAAAGAATTTAAAAACTCAAAGTTAGGATTCATAATTACATACTTAACGCCATAATAAATGCAGCTTTAGCATGAATAGCGGTGGTATCAAAAACCGGAACCGAAACATCATCTTGCTTAATGAGCAAAGGTATTTCCGTACATCCTAAAATAATACCTTTTGCTCCTTGACTGATTAATTTATCTATTATTTGCAGATAAACTAGTTTAGAGGTATCGTTTAACTCACCAATAGCCAGTTCTTTATAAATTACCTCATGAATTTTTACTCTTTCTTCTTCTGTTGGAATAATAACTTCTATAGAATTAGCTCTTAATATATCTTTAAAAAATTCTTTTTCCATGGTATATTTTGTTCCTAAAAGAGCAACTTTATCTAATCCTTGTTCTTTAATAACAGTTGCTGCAGCCTCAGCTATATGAATAACAGGAATCTCAACAACTTCCTTAACCGCGTCAATAGATAAATGCATAGTATTAGCACAAATAATAATAAGATCCGCTCCTCCTCTTTCAAGATTAAGAGCTGCAGCTTTCATCATGTTGTCCAGTTGATTCCAATCATCTTTTCCTTGAAGTGCAGATATTTCTTCAAAATTAAACGAATGAATTAACGTCTTGCATGAACTAACACCTTTAAATGTTTTATTTGCAAAATCATTAAGAATCTGATAGTATAAAATGGTCGACTGAGGTGTAATTCCTCCAATTAATCCAATGGTTTTCATTTATTAAACTATGCTAAGTGAATCCTTATAATTTTGTCTAAATTTATGCCTTATATACGATTCTACAAATTTATTTATGAGAACACTCATTATCAATATAAAAGAGCTATTACAAGTTCGTAAATTAAGCGTAAATAAGCTGTCTGGTGATGATATGAAACATTTACCAACGATTAAAGATGCATTTCTGTTAATTGAGGACGGATTAATTTCTGAATTTGGTAAAATGAGTGAAGTTGAGGAGTTTGATATTGATCACACCATTGATGCAACTGGAAAATTAGTTTTACCTAGTTGGTGTGATTCGCACACTCATATTGTTTATGCAGGCAATAGAGAACAAGAATTTGTAGATAGGATTAATGGTTTGAGCTACGAGGAAATTGCAAATCGTGGTGGCGGAATTTTAAATTCGGCAAAGACATTGCAAAATACAAGTGAAGAAAATTTATTTCTTCAATCAGCTAAACGAGTGGAAGAAGTTATAAAACTTGGTACAGGAGCAATAGAAATAAAATCTGGTTATGGATTAACTACTGAAGCCGAACTCAAAATGCTAAGAGTAGCAAAGCGGATAGCAAAAGCATATCCTATTGCCGTAAAAACAACATTTTTAGGTGCTCATGCATTACCCGCTGAATATAAAGATGATAAAACCGCCTATTTAGATCTGGTGATAAATAAAATGTTACCAAAGGTTTCGAAAGAAAAACTAGCTGATTTTATAGATATATTTTGTGAAAAAGGGTATTTCGATCTAGATGATACTGAAAGAATTATGAAAGCTGGAAAAGAATATGGATTAATACCAAAAATCCACGTAAATCAATTCAATGCGTTTGGTGGTGTTGGTTTGGGTGTAAAACATGATGCCCTTTCCGTAGATCACTTAGAAGAACTAAATGATGAAGACATAGAAGCCTTAAAAGGCAGTAGTACAATGCCTGTTGCTTTACCTTCATGCTCTTACTTTTTGAATATACCGTACACTCCTGTCAGAAGAATTATTGATGCTGGATTATCATTGGCATTAGCAACAGATTATAACCCTGGATCGACACCAAGTGGAAATATGAATTTTGTTGTAAGCACTGCTTGTATTAAAATGAAGATGACTCCGGAAGAAGCAATTAATGCAGCTACCATTAATGGAGCTTATGCAATGGGACTATCAAATGAATGTGGAAGTATTACAAAAGGAAAAAGAGCAAATCTAATTATTACTAAAGAGGTGCCTAGCTATAATTATCTTCCTTATGCATTTGGGGAAAATCATATAGATCAAGTAATTATAAACGGAGAAGTTTTTACATAAAAAAAGCTCTAGATTTCTCTAGAGCTTTTTCAAAAACAATTATGAGATTATTTTAATACAAACTCTGTTGTAGATACTAATGATTTTTGGTCAAATACATTCACAATATATCTTCCTGCTCCAAATTTTTCTGCTCCTCTCGCCTCTATGAATTCACAAATATCAAGGTCTTTGGCTTCATAGTTAAACTTACTAATCAAGCTATAGTTAAGCATAATATCATCAAACTGTATTTGCTCATTCAACCCTAAAACATTGCTTTGAGGATCTAATACTTGCACAAAGAACTCTTTATCTCCTTGCTCTACTAAATTATTCTTTGGAACCGTATAGCATACTCTAATCTTATCTGTTCTTCTAGCTCTTTCTGTTGGAATTAATTTTCCCGAACTACGAACAATCACACCATAACCATTCAACTTAGCTGCTCCTAAAACTGCTGCATTTTCAACAATATCTGCAAGTTCAGAATTTTGAACTAATAACGAATCATTAAACGTATTACTAGCTTCCAGCTCTACACGTGTGCTATCTAATGAAGATGCTAACAATACATTCTCCACTTTTAATGAATCGTTTTCCGCTAGAATGACTTCCATTTCAGACTGAAGTGCTAAAAACTTCTTTTTATATCTCCACAAACTTCTCACTGTGTTTTCAGATACACTTAAAGAATCCATTAATCCTTTAATACGCTCTCTAGCCTCAACTAATTTTTCATTAGCAACTTCATTTTCTGCAATTGCAACATCAAACTGAGCGGCCATGTTGTTAAGGTCCTTTAAAACCAATTCTTTTTCTTCTGTTAGTTGTTTCTTAGTTTCAGCACTTTCGTTATAAATTGAATACGTATAAAATGCAGTTCCTACTAGTAATAAAACGGCAATACTTAAAATTACCTTCAAGCTTCTATTGTTATTTTCAGCTTTATTTTCCATAGTTAATTGTGTTAATTTATATGCTCTTTTAAATCTTAATTTATTTTCTGTTATAACTTGGTTAAGAGTAAATAATTGTACTTTAGTCTTCTAAATTTACGAATTAGTTTTTACTATGGACAAACTTGTTCTATTCACTGAATCTGATAGAAAAAAGTTAGTTAGCAAAGAATCTGGTGACTCTAAATTTGGAAACCATGTTCAACTAATTACTCATTCCAGCAATATATACGACCAACTAAAAAATTTGGACGTCGATTTTGTCCTTTTAGGTATTCCAGAGGATATAGGAATTTTCGCAAACCATGGAATAATGGGAGCTTCCTCAACTTGGAACTATGTAATAAAAGTTTTGTTAAATATTCAAAATAATAGATTTACTAATCCAAAACGATTGGCAATTATTGGTCATTTAGACTTTTCTAAAGAGCAAAGGCAGATTGCAAAATATGATCAAAACAAGTTTTCTGACATTAAAAAGGCGAGAAAGATTGTTGAAGAAATTGATAAAGAGGTCACTTATCTGGTTCATCAAATTACTAAAGCTGGTAAAAAACCAATAGTAATTGGCGGAGGACATAATAACGCTTATGGTTGCATAAAAGGAACATCTCTTACTTTAAACACTCCAATTAATGTAATTAATCTTGATGCTCACACCGATTTTAAAGCTGAAGAAGGTAGGCATAGTGGAAATGCGTTTTCATACGCATATGCAGAAGGATTTTTAAAGAAATACTTCATTTTTGGAGTACACGAAAACTACATGCTTCAACATATTTACGAAACCCTTAAAAAACTTAAGAAGCATATTACTTATAACACTTTTGAGGATATAGTAATTCGTAAAAAGTTAAAGTTTAGAGCAGAGTGTGAAAGAGCAAACAGTTTTATTGGTGATAAACCTTTTGGTATTGAAATTGACTGTGATGCTATTGGCAATATGGCTAGCAGTGCCATGACATTATCAGGATTTACACCAATGAAAACAAGAGAATTTTTAAACTATTTTGCAACAAACGGCAACGCAAAATATTTGCATATAAGTGAAGCTGCTCCTATTCTAGCACCAAAAAAACGCGCGCAACTCTGCGCAAAGCTAATTGTTGATTTAGTAACCGATTTTATGAAAGCCAGCAATAATGGTTAAGATCATATCATATGACGAAAAATACGCTAAGGACTTTTATAACCTTAATATTGAATGGCTAAAAACCTTTTTTTATGCGGAGCCATTTGATGAGGAAGTATTAAGCAAACCCAGTACTTATATTATAGGCAAAGGAGGACATATCTTTTTTGCAATACTGAATAATGAAGTTGTTGGAACAGTTGCACTAATGCCAACCAATGAACATAATGTTTTTGAACTTACTAAAATGGCAGTATCTCCACAACATCGTGGATATAAGATTGGTCAAAAATTAATGCATTATTGTATTGAGTTTGCTAAAGAAGATGGTTTAAATGGGCTTATGCTCTACTCTAACACTATTTTAGAAAATGCCATATACATCTATCGTAAATACGGTTTTGTTGAGATTCCTGTAGAAGAGAATAGCCCTTATGAGCGTAGTAATATTAAGATGGAATTAATCTTCTAATTGTCCTTAGCTGCCTTTAAAGAATCAATCTTGCGCTGCAGCGCTTCTATTTGCTCTTGATTTTTGTTTTCTGTAGTAATGGTTTGCACCGTGTCTGTTACCGCCTGAATTAGGTCAACATCTACCTTTGGTTGTCCTTTATAGTACTCACCTATACCTTCATCAGCTCTCCAAGCGTCATTAAGTTGATCGTAGACTGCTTTATTCCAAGTACTAGGATGTTTTGAATCAATCCAAACAACATCTCTGTATTCACTATCTATTAATGCCAAATCTGGAGTTGCAGAACCATCAAAATTATCGGAATCTTCCTTTACTACAGAAACAGTTCCTAACAAAAACATACGCTTTCTACCAGCTATTTCTTTAATGTAAGGTCTAAATTCAACAGGTTTGTTGACTGACCAATCAAACTCTTTTCTGGATTCAATCACCTTTAAAGGCATCGCCGAAACACCAGCAAAACCTTGTTTTTTAGTTGCATGGTCAAAATAATACAATTTATCTGTACCATCTGCAGGAATCATAACACTATAACTCAAACTTGTTCGCTCATCACCAACTGGTTCTAGTCCAAACCAATGATATAAACCGTTATAGGCATCATTTTGCATACCAGAAAAGTCAAAATCAGTTACAAAAGGTTGTTGGTTCTGATCATCTGGCAACTCAGGAATTTTTACAGCAGTACGCATATTCCATGGAAGTGGATCACTAAATCCGCCTAAAAACTTCAAAGATTCTGCCTGTAATTGTGAAACTTTCTCCGATAAGATGTTTTGTCCTTTTAGGTAAGTATAATTATTCATCTCTTCAGGACTAATAAATGTTCCCTTACCAATAAGCACGCGTTCAACATAATCACTAAAATCATGTGCTCCATTTTCAATTACTACTACTCCACCAAAGGTTGGATATGGAAAAAAGAATCCTTTCCAATTAATAAGACTCACGACTTGTACCCAATCACCTTCATCATTTTTCATATAAAAAACATCACCTGGTTCAGTTGAGAACAATTTCTGAATTCCAAAACGCTGTACTACAGCATTATAAGTATATCTACTAAACTTCAAGGATTCACCAATAGAAAATGTCACAGGAATTCTATTATCACTTGAAAATCTTGGAAAAGGCGTTGTACTTGAAACCGAAAACACTTCTTCTGTGTTATCACTAATACGCTGCCAAATATACTTTTCGGTTGGTTGAATGGCCATCGTCCACTTATTCTCACCATCTACTCTTACCAAGTGTGGCAATGAAACATCTTTAGTTTCTCCTACACTTTCATTAGCCATAGAGAATATATTCCGCAATGGTTGAATTCGCTCGTTTTGTGTTAAAGGAAGTTCGTGTATTTCGATTCTATTTAGATCATTGAAAACATTATATGTTTTCATATAGTCGTACATCTTAAAATGCCAACCAATAACATAAATAACACCTAAAATAACACCCAAAACTGCAAGTATAGCGACTCTCTTTCCAGAACTTGGAGTTCTTCTAAACTTCTTTAATCCGAAGTAAAGAATAATTCCGATTAAAAGAATTACAAAGAAAAATTTTCTAAGAAACAATAAAGCAGGTTGATATTCATCACGTAAAATGAATAATAACAATAATAAAGCAAAGCCAATGAGAATGGTTTTAATTTTTTGCTTTCTGCCTTTTTGCCAATAACTTTTAATCATCAACTTCTATTTAATCGTGGTGTTCTTTGTTTTTATTTCGGGACCTGTTGGAGATAACCAGAGCAATAATCAATAATGTCATTGGAAGTGGTTTTATCAAATTCCTCCAATGAAAAAATCTATACCTAAAGTCCATATCCACAACTTCGATGAACAAGAGGCCAATTGCTAAAATGATAATGATATTCTTGAATTTGTTCTCGTCCATATTACTTTAAATAACCTTTATCTTTTAATCGTTCACGTGCACTTTTCTTAGGTTCTTCAGGCGTCTCTGTATTTGTTGTATTCTCTACTTTATCTTCGATCTCTTCTTCCACTACCTCATCATTTGAAGTTATATCATCAAGAATCTCTTTACCCTTATCTATAGCTCCTCCAACTAATTCGCCTAATGATTCGCCTTTTTCATCGACAATCTTTCCAGATTTCAGCACAAAATTTGCTAAATACGTTCCTAAAACTGTTCCCACCACACTTGAGGAAAAAATTGAAACCGTTGCATAGCTAATTGGGATTAAAAATTTAAGTACCAAGGACACTACCAGGAACAAGAAAGTGATATAAACCACTCTTAACAAGAACTTTTGCTGAAATACAAAACCTGTTCTATCATCAGGTTTCATCTGAAGTTCCTTTGAATTCACAATCTTATTAAGGATTCTATAAAGTCCATTACCATTTGATTCTCGCCAATACAACAAGACTCCAAATAGAATAGCTGCGATAAATACGATAAGCTCTAGTGTCATACTGAAAATGTTTTGTCCTTATAAAGTTAGTCTATAACTTTTAAATATTGTTACTAATAGTCTCTATTACCCAATCTTGAAACGAGGTGTCCCAAGTTTCATAAGACTTGTAGAACTGCTCCTTGTCATACCAATACAGAAATAATATGTCTTTTGGTGATACATTCACTAGCAACTTCCAAATTAAATCTTGATGCTTAGGCTCTAACGATGAATGTGGTTCATGCAGCGCATAATACATATGGCTATCAACTAAATCATGCACCTTATAAGCATTACTCCTTTCCAAGCGTTCCAGATACATCTCAACTCCTGTCACTCTTTTTAATGCTTGAGCGTCAATCTTGTTAAGATACTTCCTGAATAATATTTTATCGCTCAAAATATCTTTAACTGGATGCTCTGGTTTCTTAAGTTCATAGAACATCATCACTTTTTTGATGCGATCATAACGAGGTGTTTTTATTACTTCCTCCAAGTCGTTATGAACAATTAAATGGTCCTTTAATTTAGTAACCAACTCTGGCTGAGAAATATGATACATCAATATTTCATGAAAAGTATCTTTAATAGCTTCCTTATGCACATCTTCATCTTCAAAAATGATCATTGGCATAATAAAATCCCTAAGCACATAAATACCTCCAAAAGCCTTAGTGAAAAATGAATTCGTCTGAAACTCCAAAGGATCAAGGTTTAAATGTCTATTACGAAGGTCTCCATAAGCCTTGGCAGACTCTAGTAGTTTTTCATGAATGTTTTCATCTACAAAGTTATTCCCTGAATTAAATAGCTCTATAAGTTCTTGCTGTTCTTTTTGAAGCTTATCTAAATCGTTTATTAAGTTGAACCTTATAATAAAAGTATCATACTTCAATACATCTAAAGGGCTATGAAAAGCATCTATTTCCTGATCGAAATCTATACAAATAGCACAATCTCTGGTAATATCATTAATAGCATCTCCATAGGTTTTGAATATGAATTGCATCATATCTCTATCAAAGGTATGCGTGGGTACATATACGGGCTTTCCTTTTTGCAAAGGTGAAATGATGATTCCGTGTGGGTTAGCATCGCCATGATTCAAGTAGTGCAGATCTTTCTTTTCATCAGCGATTTCAGGACTCCAACCAAGTCCGTCTATAGAAAATGATTTAAGCTTGGTTTTCTTAAATCCTAGCTTTTCCAAGCACAGGTTATAGCGCTCTACAAGCTTCCCACTTACAGGAATTAATTCACTTCTATAAAGATTTGCTGCTATTAGCTTTTTCATTTTATAAGCCCATTAATCTGTGCATACTGCAACAGCAATTGTGTTTTAGCATCAATAATTTTGTGTTGTTTCATCATTTGCAGTGCTTCGGTAAAAGGAATTTCCAACACTTCAATTTCTTCGTCCTCACTTTCTAAACCTCCTCCGCTATGCACTTTCATTTCATCTGTATATTCTGCCACAAATAGATACATTTTTTCAGTTACTGCTCCTGGTGACATATAGCACTCTAAAACCTTTTTGACCTCATCAACTCTATAACCTACTTCCTCCTCAATCTCACGTATAATACAAGTTTCAGGGTCTTCATTTTTATCTAAAGCTCCTGCACACACTTCAATTGACATTCCGTCTTGCTCGTCATTAACATATGCAGGCATTCTAAACTGTTTCGTTAGAATTACCGTTTGTTTCTCAGCATTATAAAGTAATACTGATGTCCCATTACCTCTGTTATAACTCTCGCGTGAAATGGTTTTCCATCTTCCATCTTTAAACTGATAATCATAATCAATACGGTGAAGGGTTGCCCATTCCTCAGAAAGTATATTGTATTTAATGTTTTTCAGATTATCCATCAATCATCCAACTTATCAAACTGTTCTCTGGCTTCAACTTCTACTTTCATTTGATCAATACGTCTATCTACTTTACGTTTAAAGTCAGTATCTGCAATAGTTGCCACATTATCTAAGTATCTCACTACTTCCTGACGACGTATTTCAGAGAAATTAAGTCCTTTCATGTTCGACGTCATCAATTCCTGAAGCATATTGAACTTGGTTTCGTAATCTTTCTTGAAATAAAGTTCTGGATTATCGAACCAATCTTTTTCAAGATCAAAATCAGTTAAGCGTAATGATATCGCCGATTGAATATTTCTAACATCCCTTGATGAGAAGAAAGGGAATACTTTCTGCATCTCTTTATAAAGGTTGGCATAGAATAAGTGCTGATCGGTTTTATACTTGTCGTATATCTTATCATAAATGTTATGAACACGCTCTTCGGTAGGTCTTTCAACTGCTTTTAATATCTCTCCCATATGTTTAGCAAGCCCTTGATCACTCAAGTACTTATAATTCTCAGGATCCTTCATGTTGACAAACTCAGGCATTGTTTCCTGAATCTTTCTCCACCATAAATGATCTTGATCAAGAAAATCTTGCTCTGTACGTGCTCCATCAATCTTAAAACGTCCCTGTACACGCGAAATAACGGCTTTATCTAGAGTTTCAGGAAGATTGGTAAATAGTCCTATAGAACTATTTCCATAATTAACTGCGTAAGCACCTTCAGTATATCTCAAAAACACACCTATCACTTCTTTAACACCAGCCGAAACTCCTTGTGCAGTACGTTCTTGAAGGTTATTCTCAGCATCATCAATTGGAGCAAAAATAAGTCTGGTTGGATCTTGAAGTGGTTTCATCCACTCTACCATTTTCTCTGCTGATCCACCTTGAAATGTACTTATTAAAGTATCAGGCATTGGGTGAAATAGAAATGGAATATCAAGATTGTCACAATGTTGCTTTAAGCGTGTAGCAATAGCTGCAATCAACATACTTTTTCCAGTTCCAGGAATACCATAACCCATGAAAACAGGCATAAAACCTCCTAATTCCTGAAACGGATTCTTCTTAGCATCAAAGTCGTAGCTTAATAAACGTTCGGTTAATCTACGTGCAAAATGTTTTGCATCACGATTACCTACTATTTGCTCAAACTGTATCTTATTAAACTCTACACTCTTTGCAGCACCTGCAAATACATTTTCCCAACCAGATATCGCAAAATCAGAGTTCTCTAGTTTGTATGTTCTGTCTATTATAGTCTCGGTATACTCTAAAGAGCTTTTTCTTAACTGAATTTCATCAATTAATGCTTCAAAATACACAACTGTGAAATCCACAACATCTTTATCTGACTTGACAATTTCTGGGTGACTTAAATACTTATCGTAATAATAAATTGCACATGAAATCCCTTTAAGTGGAGACATTAGTGACACTTCTGGAAGTCCTGCGAACTTATTCTTCATAACACTCAAATCATCTGAAGCATGAGGTTTGAGATCATGTAATATCTTATATGAAGTCGAGAAAAGCATAAAGGCTGTTGCCGTATGCATTTTACTTTCGTACTCTCTTTTACCCGAATTATCCAGTGTAGATTTTCTTTCGCTTAAACTAGACATACCTGAGGCATCATAATAGCTGTCCTTTACCCAAATGCCAAGTGCAATTCCTTCTTGAACAGCAAAGAGTGTTTGATTTAAATGAATAGGAATTGCCACAGAGTCTGGTAGTAATCGCTTTTTTAAAGCTAAAATAGTTTTGGAAACCGAAGTAACTTCCAATCCACCATTACCTCCTTTAGCTCTTGATAGATATAGAAGAATAGAATCATCTTTTGCATCCTTATCTCTATTCTTTGCTCGTTGTCCTTGCTCCCATTGAACACTTTTAATATATGAGGTAGCTTCATCACGAAGTACATCTAATTCGTTTTGTTTTATTGGAAATGTTGAATTGTGTTCCATTCTTTACTTATTCTTTAAATCTGCGGTTTGAATTGGTGGCTTAGACAGCTCGTTCATTAGGTCTGGAGTCTTATTATATAACATCTGAATGATTCTGTGAGGAGCAAACACATATTTATTGTTTTCAACATCATTCCACTTCTGTAATACCTGTTTATTAAAAAAGTTACCTTCTTTAAACTCTCCTTTTGAATAAACCTCATCTATGTTTAGAGAAACAGCATAAGATTCTAATGAAATTTCCTTTTTACTAATTCCATCTAATATGGCATGTGTAAGTTCATTTTGATCCTTAGCAAAAATATTGTGCAGAGGCCCAAGATCTATTCGCTTAATATGTTTAGGCATGATCTTAGGAAGCTTTCTATCTATAGCATAAGCCATGGTGTCTAGAGACAACTCTCTATCTGCTGTAACCTTTAAAGTTTCATAAATCTTTTCTTTATAATCAAGAATTTTATGTCCATCATAATCAAAATACATGAAGCATATGAATGGTCTGTTGTGAGCAACATCAAAAAAACTCCAGCTGGTCATGAGTTCTCCTTTATCATTGGGTCCAGCATCAATAATCTTTCCTTGAACAAATCGATTAAAAATAAATCGCTGCTCCACAGAAGTATAGTAAACGATCGATGCAGCCTGAAATAGCTTACTCTTCTTTATTGGTTGTTTTTTTCGCAATAAAGTGTCTAAAAATTCCTCTCTTAAAGAAATTGCTGGTGTAAGTTTATCTACATATTCATTTCGCAATGACAAATCATTGAACAGATATCTGAATTCTAAATAATTTGGAAAGCCAGATTCTGTAAGGTCAATCTTCATCTTGTCTTCATCATCATACATGTACTTGATTCGCATTGCTTCAATAGAATACAAGAGCAAATCGCAGTATTGCTTAAAAAAGACTATTTCCTGCTTGCTACATATTTGTTGATGTTGAACTTTGGTAATAAGCTCCTTCAACACAAAGTCAACCATCTTATGATAAAATACATACTGCTCTTTTGAATCGAGTACTGCAGAATCTAATGGTGTAACAATGTGATTAATAGACATAGTTGATCAAACAACAATTAAATAATAAAGAAAATGGTGCTTCTAAAAAGAAGCACCTTAATTTATGATAATAGGTCGTCTTCTCCTTCTGGTTTTGGAGCTTCTCCTTCTCCATCTCCTTCTGGAACTGGATTGTTTTCAGCCTTATAGTATTCCTCAAAGATCTCCTTCATTTCAATGCCATAGCGATCTGCAAAGTTCTTTTGTATCTCAGCATCTTTATTTCTTATCTCTTGAAGAGCTTCTGCATAACTACTATATACACCTTGCATCACTTTTTCATGCACTGGAATGTTATCCATCATTTCCTGACGCGCCTTAGCAGAAGCAGAGTGCATTGCTGCAAGGGTTTCACCTATATGCTCATCAGTTTTTACTCCTAAGTGTTCTAAAATAGCTGCAAATTCCTGATCTGTTCTTGCCTTTAAAGCCACTACATAACCATCGTAGTACTTTAATCGTTCTTCGGTATCAGATTTTAACTTGGCTCTATGTGTTTGTAAATTACTTCTTAACGAAGTCAATACTTTTATCGTTAGGTTATGCTTATGTACAAAGCTATCTTTTGAAGCCGCCAACGTTGTATAAGCATTTTTTAAACCTTCCAATTCTTCAACTTTTTGCTCTAATTCGGTTACTTTACCGACAGCAGTTGCATACTCCGCTGATTGTTTATCAACTATCTCTTCAAGCTCTTGTCGAGCTTGTTTTAACAAGGCATACTTTTCTTCTAATAGGGCTTCAACTTCTTTCTTCTTTTCTAATGCCTTAGTGTGATTTTTTGTTGCCTCTACAATTGCATCTTGTAACCTGTCTTCTACTTCCTTTATTTCAAGCTCACGATCTTTTAATCGTTTCACAGCTGCTTGACTCTTAAATGAAAGTTCATTTAACAAAGTTTGTACATCTGCTTGCTCAATGCGCTGCTGGAACATTACCTTAGCCTTATTATCTGCTTCATCTCGTTGTTTTTGAGCTATCTTTAGCTCTTCTTGAGCTTTTTTAATTTTACTCTTTCGTCCCCAAAGATTATTCCACCACGTGTCAGGTTTGTTTTCAGCATCTTCTAGCTCTACCTTTGCTCTTTCTAAGCGCTTTATAGCGTTGTCAATGATCTTTTGCTCCTCTGCATTTAGTGATGAAAACGCCTCAAAAATAATCCCAACCTCATCTTGATAATCGGTCAAGTCCTTAATAGCATCCAAAAGAGTTGTTCTGTCCTTTTCAGCCATATGAACCACATCATCTAAAGTAGCATTCAAGATTTTTTGACGCATTTCGGGATCATCTTCCTGAGCTAGTTTCGATTTCATTGTATCGATAGCTTTTCCCCAGTTTACATCGACTTTTTCTTGTTTTTCGTTGGAACTAGTTTCTAATAAGTCAAATTCATCAGACATGTTGGTTTAATAATTAATGGTTAAACAAATAAAAGGATAAGCAATTTCGGTAAAAATTAGGATTTATTGAAATTATTGATTGCTTAAAATATTTGTAGTGATTTATTTAAAATTGTTACAATTAAAAAACGGTTTTCATTTTTTGAAAACCGTTTTTAACTAACTTAAAATATTAATCTATTTAGCTCCAAATTTGTAGCTAACCCCTACCATTATCATTGACGTAGTCATTTCGTAAGACACTGTTGATCCTTGAATTGCACCAAGTGGATTAGTTTGTGTTACCATCATTGGTGATAATATTTCTCCAGAAGTCGCACCTCCACTATCTCCATAATGAAATACTCCATCTACATTTAGATTATTACTAATTGCGTAGCTCAAGCCAAATTGAAATGCATTCTTAATAATAGCGGTAGCAGGAACGTTGAAAAAGGCTGCCTCTTCATTAATTGGATTAGAACTATATGTATATCCAACTCTTAAAGGTAATTTATCTATTCCCTTATATTGCACACCCGCTGAAATAATTGAAATATTTTCCCAGCCAAAACCAGCTACAGAACCTGTTTGCGTCCAACCTGTTTTTGAAAAGCCATCTGTATTCTCATAATTTACATTTCTATAATCCAATGCTAGGTCAAAATCTCCACCACTAAATCCTATACCAAATGATAGAATTGATGGATAATCCATTTCGAATTCATTTGTTCCCGTACTATTATCAAGATAAGTATTATCAAATTCAAAGTCAGCAAAACTTTGAACAGTTTTATAAGAGGCTCCTAACTTAAACCCGCTTCCAGAATCATAGAATAGTCCAAATTGGACACCAAAACCTAAAGATGAGGCTTTATTTGTTGATGGGTATCCAGCTCCTGTTGGATTTGCAGTTGGGTTTGGCATAAGCTCTAACGCCGCATAATCTATATTAGGCTGAATACCTAATGAGAACTTTTCAGATAGTTGATATGCATATGATAATCCGACTTGTAATAGCATATAATCAGATTCTATATGTCCAAATCCCATGGCAGCTTGAGGATAGTTAATAGGATTTGAATTATCCATGGGATTAAAAGATCCGACTAAAGGGTTATTTGATTCCTCTGGAAATGTTACTCCAAATCCACTAATCCCAAAAGCCGAAGCCGCAAAAGTATGCTTGCTATCAGGTTTTGTCCATACCATTGCTAAAGCTGGCATTGGAGAAACACCTCTATCATCCATTGTAGTTCCACTTACTGCAGGAGCTCCTTGGCCTAACATACCTGCTGGCAAACTAGAGCTCAATTCTGGTGAAGAAAAGAATAATCCTAAATCAAACTTCAGCTCTTTCGAGCCGAAAGCTGTCAAAGTTGCTGGATTCCAGTGTATTGCTCCTGAAATATCTAATGGCTGTGCAGTAGCTGCACCACCCATAGACATATTGACCGAACCTACACCTTGCATAATATGTCCTGCTTGTGCAAATATAACGGTGCTAAAAAGCATTAATGTTAGTTTGAAGAAATTGGTTTTCATAGTTTCTATACTTAAAAATTACAGTATGAAAGTATTCCTAATTCCTTCAAAAAATCATGACTTAAGTCATAATGAATTGTAACATTTGTTACAAAACGGCAAAACATACTCGATGAATAACACCTTACCTACTCCTATTCCTACAAAAGGGTATGTAGTTCATCGATTAATTAAAATATTACTACTGACCACTAGATTAAAAACCTATATTTGGTCAACACATTAACCCAAATCAATTGTCAATATGCTACTAATCAACTTATTAAAGTTAAACTCTCAGCCATATTTTCTTATAGAGCAAATTAGCATTGTAACCATGTTAACAATAACGGTCGCTTTCTTTTTGATTCTATTAATATTGGGGGTTAGAAAATCTTACAAACTAAAGGCTGAAAATGACAGGTTAAGTAAACGATCTAATACATCTTCTTCAGAAGATGATAATAAAGTATATCGCGATTTTCGTGAAGGACATCTTTATGATAATTGCTAAACACTAACAAAAAAGCCAGCATAAATGCTGGCTTTTTTGTTATCTTATTAGTTTCTTATATTTAATTCGCTTTGGCATTATATCTGCACCAAGTCGTTTCTTCTTATTCTCTTCATAGTCGCTAAAGCTGCCTTCAAAGAAATACACTTGTGAATCACCTTCAAAAGATAAAATATGTGTGCATATTCTATCTAGGAACCATCTATCGTGTGAAATTACTACTGCACAACCAGCAAAATTTTCAAGACCTTCTTCTAAAGCTCTTAATGTATTGACATCAAGATCGTTAGTAGGTTCATCTAAAAGTAACACATTACCTTCTTCTTTTAAGGTCATTGCCAAATGAAGGCGATTTCGTTCACCACCTGATAATAGCTTTACCTTCTTATTTTGTTCACTTCCCGAGAAGTTGAATCTACTTAAATATGCCCTAGAATTCACCTGACGATTCCCCATCATAATCAACTCTTGCTCATCACTAAAATTTTGCCAAATGGACTTTTCAGGATCTATATTAGAATGACTTTGATCGACGTAAGCAATCTTAACGGTTTCACCAACCTGAAATTCTCCTTTGTCAGCAGTTTCTTCCCCCATAATCATTCTAAAAATAGTTGTTTTACCTGCTCCGTTAGGCCCAATAACACCAACGATTCCTGCTTGAGGGAGCTTAAAGTTTAAATCGTCATATAACAATTTATCATCATAACCTTTTGCAACACCAATAGCTTCAATAACGTTAGTTCCTAAACGTGGTCCGTTAGGAATGTATATTTCAAGTTTTTCATCAAGCTGCTTTTGATCTTGGCTCATTAACTTCTCGTAGTTATTCAAACGTGCTTTTTGCTTAGCTTGACGACCCTTTGGTGCCATACGAACCCATTCAAGCTCTCGTTCCAATGTTTTTTGACGTTTACTGGCTTGTTTTTGCTCCTGTGCTAAACGTTTAGATTTCTGATCTAACCAGGATGAATAGTTTCCTTTCCATGGAATACCTTCTCCTCTATCTAACTCAAGAATCCATCCAGCAACATTATCTAAAAAGTATCTATCGTGAGTTACAGCGATAACAGTTCCTTTGTATTGTGCTAAATGATGCTCTAACCAATGTACAGACTCAGCATCTAAGTGGTTGGTGGGCTCATCCAGTAACAAAACATCTGGTTCTTGTAATAGTAGACGGCATAAAGCTACACGACGTCGTTCTCCTCCAGATAATACACCTATTTTTTTATCGCCATCTGGAGTACGAAGAGCGTCCATCGCTATTTCCAATTTGGTGTCTAATTCCCATGCATTGGAAGCATCTATCTGATCTTGAAGTTCTGCCTGACGGCTCATTAGTTTCTCCATCTTATCTGGATCCGAATACACTTCTTCAAGACCAAACATATCATTGATCTTATTATATTCATCAAGAATAGCTACAGTTTCAGCTGCACCTTCTCGTACAACTTCCATAACCGTTTTTTCATCATCGAGTTGAGGTTCCTGCTCTAAGTAACCTACAGAATAATCTTGTGAGAATACCACATCTCCTTGAAAATTCTTATCCACTCCAGCTATGATCTTTAACAACGTAGATTTTCCAGATCCGTTGAGACCCAGAATTCCAATTTTCGCTCCATAAAAGAAACTGAGATATATATTTTTGATTACCGGAGTATTAGCACCTGGAAAAGTTTTACTAACTCCAGCCATTGAGAAGATGATCTTCTTATCGTCGCTCATTTATTTAGTATTTTTAGACAGCTAGATTGATTAAATATTTAGAAATATCCATTAAACTCTACCTTTTAAAGCATTAAAAACCCAAGCAATACAGAAAAAACCAAAGCCTACGGCTGCAAATCCCCATCCTGCAATCTCATCATATCTAAAGGCTCCTAACGCAATAAGTCCTAGCCCCACAAATATCATTATCCAAGTAGCCCAAGCTAATACGGTGTTTTTATTCATCGCCATAATTTAATTTATTAGTTTTTGTTAGTTTAGTAGAACTACAAATATCGTATTTTTTAATAAAAAAGAGCACTCATTAGAGTGCTCAATTATTAGCTATGTATTATTAGCTCTATAACATAGGAACTTCTATAAGTATCAGCTCTGATCGTTCTAGTGCTTTAATAGGAAATTGCTCTACATCGTATATACCTATTGCATCTCTTTTTTGTAAAGTATTATCAGCTACGTCAACCTCTCCATCTGCAACAAAAATATACAGTCCGTTTTGAGGAGATCTTAACGCAATATCTAATTTAGCACTAGCATCTAAACTAGATTTATATATATAAGCTTGTTGATTTATAGGCAGCGCACTATCCTCCAGTTTATCTTTTGGTGCAACTATAGTTTGAAGCGCATTTTTTCTCTCATCAACAAAAAATTTTCGTTGTTCATAGTTAGGTGTTACGTTCATTTCTTCTGGAATAATCCATAGTTGTAAGAAATTAACCTCTTCCGTTTTACTATCGTTAAACTCTGAATGTGTTAATCCAGTTCCAGCACTCATAACTTGTACTTCGTTAACCTCTATAGCCCGCTTATTCCCCATACTATCCTTATGAGAAAGCTCACCTTTTAAAGGAATAGATATAATTTCCATATTTTGATGAGGATGTGTCCCAAATCCCATTTTAGGTTGTACAATATCATCGTTTAATACTCTAAGTGCTCCAAATTGCATTCGATTTGGATTATAATAATTTGCAAAACTAAATGTATGATACGATTTTAACCATCCATGATCTGCATATCCTCTTGTTTCTGATTTATGAATTATTGTTTTCATGTACTATTAATTTTTGTTATTCAAGGATCGTATGTAACACATTTATTCCTTGGTCTGACTTAAAACAAATAATGGGTTTTTCGCATGTCTTATCTGTCTAGGCAGTTTTAAATTCTACTTTAATTTAATTAGTTGCTTTTATGCTGAGAAAAGACCCTTGTAATTTCTCATTACATCAATTAGTTTGGAGGCAAAAAACCCATTTTACCCATTTGATAATCTCTGAGTGCTTCCATGATCTCCGTTTGAGTATTCATTACATATGGTCCCCAACTTGAAACTGGCTCTTTTAGTGGCTTACCAGAAAGAAATAGCAATTGGCTTTGGGTTTTTGCTTCAATTGAAAAACCTTCTCCGTTCTGATTAAATTCTATAATCTGACTATCATCCTTTTTCAATTTTTCAGATCGATTAATGATTACCTCCCCCTTTAACAAGTAAATTAAAGACTGATGATCATTATCAATTGGAAGGTTGATTGTTCCTCCATCATTTGCATTGATCAAAAAAGCATTTACTGATGTTTGGGTAGCTATTTTTCCTGACTTCCCATTTAGATTTCCAGCAACAACTTGCACTTCTACCTTTCCATCTTGAGATAGCAATAATGGAAACTCTTCTCTCTTTACATGCTGATAGTTAGGAGTTATCATTTTCTTTTCAGCAGGAAGATTCAACCACAGCTGAATTCCTTCAAGAGTTCCTCCCTTTTCTACGAATTCTTTTGTAGGTCCTTCAGCATGCACTATACCTCTACCTGCAGTTGTCCATTGAACATCCCCTCCTTTTACAACACTTTCATTACCAAGAGAATCTCTGTGTAATTGCTCTCCTTGGATAAGAAAAGTTATAGGTTCAAATCCACGATGAGGATGTGGTCCTAAATCGAAAGGATTTTTTTCTGGAGATATTTCATATGGTCCATAATGATGCAGTAATATAAATGGATCAATCATTTCAATACCATTCGCTGGTATAGGCTGTCGCAACCTTATTGGTCCCATATTCACAAAATCACTTCTTCCTATTGTTTTAATTGTATTTAGTTTCATTATTTACATTTCCAATAGTTTCCATGGAAACTATTTTTTTAAATTTTTTAATTTCTAATTTTGTCTAGCAAGCCACTCAAATTATTAGCCTCTTCTTCTGTTAAATTCTTAAAATAATCTGGTTTTAATTCTTTATCTATTTTAGCTAAAAGATTCAAACCTTCTTCTGTAATAGTAATGTGTACTACTCTTCTATCTTCAGGACAAGCAATGCGTTCTATAAGAATTTTTCCGCAAAGCTTATCCATTAATCTGGTAGCATTGGGAGCTCTTTCAATCATTCGTTCCTTTATAGTCTGCACCTTTAAAGGCTCATTCGCTCCTCTTAGTATTCTGAGAATATTATATTGCTGTGGAGATAAGCCATAAGGTTTAAAAAAAGCATTCTGCTCACTACTTATCCAATTAGCAGTATAAACTATATTTAGTAATGCTTTCACTCTACTATCAGTAAACTTAGAATTTATCTCTTTTGCAAAATCTCCCATTCTAACCTACAAAACCAATTTTGTTATGCCTTCCATCGCAATATGGTTTATTCTCTGAAGCCCCACATCTACAAAACGCGGTGGTCTTATTCTTTTTCTCTTTTTCTCCATTTGTATTGGTAATATGCAATGTTCCATAAACCAGTAACGGACCATTTTCCAATACCTCAACGACAGTTTCTAAATGCGCTTCTTCCTTAGTTTTCTCTCCGGCTATTTTATAAGCTAGAGCACCCGAAGGGCAAGCTTTAATTTGTTCTTTTAGCTCATAAACTGAGGCATTATCAGGAACAATCCATGGTTTATCGTTAGGGCGATATACATCAGGTAACCTCTTTACACATTCGGCAGCATGAATGCATTTTTTTGGTTTCCAAATAATGGTAAAATCACCTTTATTATACTCTTTAACTATTTCTCGTTCGCTCATAACATTTATATTAAATTGCTTTTTTCAAATCATCAATAGCTATATTAAGCCTATTGTTAAGTTCACTGTCTAGTAATCCTTCTTCAGAAAAATTCTGACCAAATGAAGGTAATGAAAAATCGGCAACAATGTTGCCTCCCCAATGTGGAAAACTGGCCTGTGCAATACTTAATACACCTTTTCCTCCTCTTCCTCCTGGTGAAGTTGCCATCAATAACATTGGCACATTATTCCACAACTTGTTATTAATACGAGAGATCCAATCTATCAAATTCTTAAATACTGAAGCATACGCTCCATTGTGTTCTGCCAATGAAAGAACTATTCCGTCAGCAGAATTAATTTCCTTTAAGAATTTATGTGCGTTTTCAGGTATCCCTGATTCCATTTCTAAATCTATTCCATAAATTGGCAGCTGAAAATCGTTAAGGTCTAACACCTGAACCTCTACGTCATTTATTTGTCTAGCAGCGTATTCTGCTAACTGCTTATTAATTGATGTTCTACTATTACTACCTGCAAAAGCTATTATCCTTTTCATATTGTTACTTTAATTTTTTACCGAAGAAGTAAGAAGTTAATAATAATACTAAGGCAACAACTGCTCCCATTTGTTCTCCATCTCCAATCATATAGTGCGCAAAGAAGGCTAAGATGAATGCAAAGAAAAATCCAGCATAAGCCCATTCTTTCAATAAAACAAACTTGTTCTGCCAAATTCCAATAACACCAAGAATTTTAGCAAATGCGTATGGATAAATGATATAAGTTGGATACCCAAAACTAGTGAACATTCCCTTCACTTCTTCATGATTGAATAAATACATGAACACTGAAAAACCCATTAATAGTGTAAGTAATCCAGTTGATGCATAATAAATTATTTTATCTCTTTTCATTTTTATTAGTTTAAATTATGCAGCAAATATATAAAGAATAAATTTATTTTCCAAGGAATATATTTCCATGTAATATATATTATCAATTTTCATTCACAAATTCATTGGAATTTGGTACTTTAGTGATAACAAAAAACCTATGGTAGATATCAATTTCAATAAGAACGAAGATCATAATAAACTACTCCTCTCCAACCTTAGAACAAAACTAGCTAGGGTCAAACTTGGTGGAGGAAAATCAAGAATAGAAAAGCATCACGCAAAAGGAAAAATGACTGCCAGAGAGCGAATTGATTATCTTTTGGATACTGGAAATGATTCAATGGAAATTGGTGCTTTTGCTGGAGAAGGCATGTATAAAGAACATGGAGGTTGCCCTTCAGCAGGTGTTGTAGTTAAAATTGGTTATGTAAAAGGTAAACAATGCATTGTTGTAGCCAATGATGCAACTGTTAAAGCAGGTGCTTGGTTTCCTATTACTGGAAAAAAGAACCTACGAGCTCAGGAAATAGCCATTGAAAATCGTTTACCTATTATCTATCTGGTTGACTCCGCTGGAGTTTATTTACCAATGCAAGACGAAATCTTTCCTGACAAAGAACACTTCGGACGGATTTTTAGAAACAATGCGGTTATGAGCAGTATGGGAATTACTCAAATAGCTGCAGTTATGGGAAGTTGTGTTGCAGGTGGAGCTTATTTGCCTATCATGAGTGATGAAGCATTGATTGTAGATAAAACAGGAAGTATCTTTCTTGCAGGTAGTTATTTGGTAAAAGCTGCTATTGGTGAAAGCATTGATAACGAAACGCTTGGTGGCGCTACAACGCATTGTGAGATTAGTGGTGTGACAGATTATAAGTCTAAAGACGATAAAGATGCTTTAGATAAAATAAAGAGTATTGTTGACAAAATTGGCGATTTTGATAAAGCTGGATTCAACAGAATTGAATCTCTGAATCCTAAAGATAATGAAAAAGACATTTATGGAATCCTGCCAAAATCTAGGGCTGATCAATACGATATGTATGAGATCATCAAACGTTTGGTTGACAATTCAGAGTTTGAGGAATATAAAGCTGGCTATGGAAAAACCTTAATTACCGCTTATGCAAGAATAGACGGTTGGGCAGTTGGAATAGTTGCCAATCAAAGAAAGGTAGTTAAAACCAAAAAAGGAGAAATGCAATTTGGAGGCGTGATCTATTCTGATTCTGCTGATAAAGCTACTCGATTCATTGCCAATTGTAATCAGAAAAAAATTCCACTAGTTTTTCTGCAAGATGTAACTGGTTTTATGGTTGGAAGTAAAAGTGAGCATGGTGGAATTATTAAGGATGGAGCAAAAATGGTGAATGCTGTTAGTAATTCGGTAATTCCAAAATTCACTATAATTGTTGGCAATAGCTATGGTGCTGGCAATTACGCTATGTGCGGTAAAGCTTATGATCCGAGATTGATTGTTTCATGGCCTAGTGCCGAATTAGCTGTAATGAGTGGAAATTCGGCTGCTAAAGTACTGTTGCAGATAGAGAAAGCCTCTTTAGAGAAACAAGGAGAAAAAATCACCAAAGAAAAAGAAGAAGAACTTTACCAAAAGATTAAATCAAGGTATGATAATCAGGTATCTCCTTATTATGCTGCGGCCAGATTATGGACTGATGCTATTATAGACCCTTTAGAAACGCGTAAATGGATTAGTATGGGCATTGATGCCGCTAACCACGCTCCCATCGAAAAACAGTTTAATTTGGGAGTTATTCAGACTTAGCTAACGTTAACCTTAGCAATGGTCTGTTCTACATCCAGTTTCCCTAATCGTATCACTTTGATTTCTTTGCTCTGATTAGGTTGACCAAAGTTTTTGAAGATTGTAATCTTTATAAACGTAGGAGATTCATTTCCCGAAGTCTTTCCGTAGTATTTTGCATTAAATGTCCACTCACCAACATCAGCCGAAGTAAGATAAAATTCCTCTAAACCATAACCTTGTGATTTCTCTTGATCTATTCTTACTCTATTCTCCGCATTGGTATGTGACCAGGTAAAGAAACGTTTTTGAGGATTGATAATGTTTAGATCGAACTCTGCATCAAAATCGTTCCACTCAAAAATAATTCTTGACCTATATTTAATATTTCTAAGATACATTGGATTTACTCCTGAAGTATTCAATTGAGATCCATTCCTATATATTAGATTCTTTGTATCATTATTAATAGTCTTCTTAATTCCTGTAAAATTGGTATTGCTAACTCTGATACCTTTATCTATATCATTATAAATTTTCAGAGCTTTTTTTGGCTCACCAGCAAAATGCAACGCTTGGGCTAAATCTTTATATGATTGAGCTTCTTTTGGCTTTAATTTTAAGACTCGAGATAAGGTTTTAACCGCCAACTTATAATCTTCATTCTCTTGCTGCTTATAGGCTAGCGCTCTCAAGGTTACAGCATCATTGTAGGCTAACTCGTAAACATTGGACAAAATTCTATTAGAAATTAAGTCATTATTCCAACCTTTAAAGTAGTCATAACAATCTATATAGAATTCTGAAGCATTACCAAACTTTTCCCTTTCGTCTAAATAGATTTGAAAAGCTTGATTTACATCATTTGCATTTTTTAACCTATTAATATAATCTACTTCTGGAAGTTCAGCTAATTTTTCTGCATTTCCAGAATATGTTGCAGTAGTACCTAATGGCTTAGCATTTTTAATAGTTGTCTTGTCTCCAACGGCATTTTTTGTAGTAATTACCAAAACGCCATTTCTACCAATGGTTCCATATTTATTAGTTGCTGCTAAGCCTTTCAAATATGTAATGTCAACAATCAGCTCAGGATTAATAATATTATTATGAGAAAACACCTGACCATTTGACGAGTCTGATTGAGATAGCGGTACACCGTCTACAACAACTAAACCATACTGATTGCCAAGAATACTCATATTCTTTCCACGACCAAGAAACTGACTAATATCAACCTTAGTATAGCCAGCATCATTAGCAATATTAAGCCCTGAAAACTGTCCTTTTACAGCATTTTTTAAATCAACATCCTGATCAGAAACCGCTTCAGAGTCAATAGATTCAATTGCATAACCAATGCGTTTCTTGTCTACACGATTATTACCAGTATTAATCAATTCTAAGACTTCAGCTTCTGCATTAACCACTATTTCATCTAAGTTTTCATGGTCTTCTGGAAGTGAAATATTCACGCTATTATTTCCTTTTAGTCTAACGCTAATCGTTTTCTTTCCTAAGTAACTAAACTGAAGTGTATCCCCTATTTTTCCTGCAATTTCATAACCACCATCCTCAGTAGAGATAACCCCGTTATTAGATGATAAATTAAAAACATTGGCACCGAAAAGATAACCTTCAACTCCTGAAATTTTACCTTTTACGATATTAACATTGCTATTAGTCACTTTCCCTAAATCTCGCTCAACTTCTTTCTTAATAATCGAGCTTGAAGATTTCAGGTGAACATATTTACCTGAAGAAAGGTCTGCGTATAACTTTAGATCAATATGATTAGAGTCTTCAATTGAAGTTATTATATGAAGGGGATTGTCATTAGGAGGATTCAGCTTATCTAAATTTTCATTACCATCGGTAAACAAGAGTATTTCATCAAATGGATTGACAAAAAGGTTAGCATATGAAGTCGCGCCATCATAAACGGTATTTAAAAGCTCAGCCTTGAGTTGATCCCAATTTCCTTCAATAACATTATAATCTTGTTTAATAATTAACTCATTGCTAAACATTATCAATGAAACCTTAGCTTCATTATTTTCAATAAAGTAATTGTTAAGAAATTCAAATTCAAGAGCAATATCTCTATTTTTCATAGAATAGGAAGCATCCCAAAAGACACCTACACTTTTTTGTCCTTGACAATAAAATGCTGCGCATGTAATAAAAAGCGTTAATAAAAGTTTTTTCATCTTACGCTAACAGTAGCTACTGTTTGTTCAATATTTTGATCTTGCAGTCTTACAACCTTTATCTCTTTAGTTTGATTAGGTAAACCGTAATTTTGATAAACGGTTATCTTGATAAACAACGGATAATCATCCGAAGCTGTATTCCCAAAATATTCCATATTAAAAGTCCAGGTACCAACATCATTATTTGTTAAATAGAATTCTTCTAATCCGTAACCATACTGCTTCTGCTCATCAATTCTTACTGAGTTCTCAGCATTGGTATGTGACCAAGTAAAAAACCGCTTATCAGGATTAATAATATTTAAATCGAACTCAGAATTTAAATCGTTCCATTCAAACACTATTCTTGTTTTATAATTTAATGGTCTCAGGTACTTACTTTCAACATCACTCAAGTTTAAGTGCTGCTTGTTTAAAGTAATAAAATTTTTATAGTCGGTGGTGATTGCTTTGTTTATTGAAGAAAGATTAGCCTTAACACCAATACCTTTTAGTATTCTATTATAAAAATTAAATGCTTCTTCTGTTTTATTTGCATACACATACCCTAACCCTAGATCTCTATAAGATTGCGCGTGATCTGGTTGTAACTCTAAAATTCTTTCTAGTGTTTTAACAGCACCTTCAAAATCTCCTAAATTATGCTGTTTGTATGAAAGAAGTCTCAATGCCATAGCGTCATCAAATGCAATTTCATAAATGTTGGACAAGACACGATTAGCAAGTTCTGAATGTTGTTTCAAAGTAAAGAACTCAGCAACATCTAAGTAGAAAACAGGATCCTCTCCATACAGTTCTCTGTTTTTTAAATACTTATCGTAAGCTTCGTAAACATTACTAGCATTACTTATGTCATTTATATATGCATTGGCAGGTAAATCCTTTATACTCTCAGCTTGTCCAGAATAGACAGAAGTGGTTCCTAATTTGATACTCTTTTTAACAATAGGGTCATCATTTATTCCCATCTTAGTGGTTATTAATAAAACTCCATTTCTTCCCATTGATCCGTACTTATTCGTGGCTGCAAGCCCTTTTAAATAAGTTACATCAACTATTAAATTAGGGTCAAGATGATCTGTAGAGGAAATTCTTTTCTTTGTAACATCAAAATAAGGGATTTCTCTATTCCCTGTACTAGAGTCAGAAGGTTCAAGAGGAACACCATCTACCACTATAAGTCCATACTGATTGCCATTTATAGTCATATTTTTCCCTCTACCAATAAATTGGCTAAGATCTACTCTATCTACAGTTGTACTGTTTTGAATCAGTAAATTTGAAAATTGACCTTTTACCACTTGTTTCACATTAGTGTCGATAGGTGAAATATCCTTTTCTCCTATAGACTCAATACTATAACCAATTCGATCTGCATTTTCCTTTCTATTTCCAGTATTAACTAAGGTAACCTCATCCCTTTCACCAGTTACTACAACCTCTTCTAAGGTTTGATCAATATTCTGCATTAAAACATTAATAGTATCAACATTAGACACTCTAATACGCACCGTTTTTTTACCTAAATAACTATAAACTAATATATCATTTAGATCAGCATCAATATTATAAGTACCATCATTCTCAGAAGCGATTCCTATATTTTGTGATTGGTTGAAAACATTTACTCCTATCAAAACGCCTTCTTTCCCTTTAATAATTCCTGAAACTTTTCCATGATTCTCATTTGTAGAAACCTGATCTACTTTTTCAGTGACTCTTCTTTTTAATAAATGATCGCCAAGTAACATATATGCTCCACCAGAAAGATCAGCTATAAGCTTTAAATCAATAGAATTTGAATTGGGAGATGATGAAATGATATAAATAGGCTTAGTAGTTGGAGGTTCTAACTCATTAAAATTTTCTACACCGTCTGTAAATAATAGATATTCATCATGAGGTTTATTAAATATTGCTTTAAAATTTGTACTCCCATCATAGACAACACTTTGAAGTTTCTCCTTGACAGCGCCCCAATTACCCTCTTTTATAGAATAATCTTTTGTAAAAACTACTTCGTTGTTAAATACAACTAAATTTAGATCAACATCAATATTCTTTTTGAAATAATTATTTAGAAAGATAAGCTCCTTATCTAAAGATCTATCACTCATAGAATATGAGGCATCCCAATAAATTGCGACCGATTTTTGAGCGTTGCCAAGAAAGCATGCCAAAAGGAATAAGGTAATTACAGACTTCTTCATAGCTAAATGTTTTGTTTTAAATTTACAAAAAAACATTAATATTCAGCTACTTATATTTAGCTATAGCTTGAGTAAGGAAATAGAAAAGATTAGTTTTTATTCTTCTTTTTATTTTTTCTCTTTTGCTTTTTCACCTCTTTTGCAGACTCAAAGTTCATAGTTTTCAAGATTTCTACTTCTTCGCCTGATAGAATTGTAGATAATTCTTTATAGTATTCTTTTTCTAGAATCATTAATTTCTGTTTACGATCTTCTCTCGTATTAGCTTTATCTTCAAGAACTTTGTTTTCCTTTTCAACCTTACTGATGATAATACCTTTGATGATTTCCTGCTCAAAAGCATCAAGATTGAACTCTACCACAAGTCGTGGTAACATCCTTTCAACCTCAACTTGAGGCTCCTTAATCTCAATATATGCCTCATAAGTTATTTTAGAAGGCGGAACATATCCTCTTTGACCACGTTGTATTCTATCTGCTTGTTGAGCATGTGCAGAAAGAGAAAAACCTAAAAATCCCATTAATGCAATTATAATTGCTCTTCTCATAAAAATTCTTTTGCGGCAATATACAAATAATCAATCTCAAGTCTATACACACAAAACACTCATTTTTATATATTGTTAAAATTCAGTACCTTAAAGCTGCGAATCTTTAATTTTTTTGTCATGGGAATTGTTAAGTCGCTCAATAAATGGGCTAACAGACACACCTATCTCCCACTCGACCTACTTAGAATTGCTCTTGGTGCATTCTTGTTCATTAAAGGCTTGACCTTTATGGGAAACACTCAAATACTTATTGATCTTATTAAGCCATTACAAAACTTATCTGGAAGCATGATTGCTATTCATTATGTTGCACCTGCTCATTTAATTGGTGGCTTACTAATTATCTTTGGTCTCCTTACACGATGGGCAGTAGTTGCACAACTTCCCATAGTTATTGGAGCAGTAATAATTAATTTTTCAGGAGATCAAACAAATGACCTTATCTCGGCAATAGCCGCTTTAATGGCCTGTATATTCTTCTTGCTTTATGGTTCTGGAAAACGTTCGGCAGATTATTATTTTAAAATGCAGCAGTGATTTAGTTTCCTTGATGTGATTTCTGACGTGGAATAACCATTAACTCGGTTTGTCGACCGTTTACATATCTAAAACCGTTTTCTCCAAAGAAACCTGCTTCTTCAAGCATTACGCGTATGTCTCTTTTCCATTCAGGAATGTTTACAGTAGTGTTTAACTCTATCGCATAGACCGTGTTTGAGAACATAGGATAATCTCCCGTTCCTTTTACACCACCTTGAGCATCCCACATTCCAAGAGTTGTTCCAGAAGAATGACCATAAGAACCGAGAGGATGTGTATAAATTGAAGGTTTCAATCCTTCAGCCTTAGCCTCCGACAAAGATTTTAAGAGTATTTGGTTTCCTGTGGCTCCTTCAATAAAATTATTTGTAAAAATGTCTTGAACTCTATTTCCGTCCTTCAACGCCTCAACTAAAAACTTTGGAGGCTCTTTCTCATTAGGTTTCAATACATATGCTAACTCTTGACAATCTGTATTCAGTCTTAAATAAGTAATACCAAAATCGCAATGCAATAAATCTCCAGGCAAGATTATCATCTGCTCTGGTCTATTAGAAAATGAATATAAATGATTACCTAAGACTTCATTACTACGTTGCACATCAATACTTGGGTGAAACCAAGTCTCTAAACCTAGCTCTGTAACTTTATCACGCATCCACCATTCAACATCTGTAGTAGTAGTAATTCCTGGTGTAACGACTTTTTCTGAGAAGGCTTCAGCAATAATATCATGTGTAATATCTACCAACTGATTGTATATTATCATTTCGCGCTCAGTTCGAGTTTCTATCCATGCTGTGGCTAATGGTTGTGCAGAAACAACCCTATCACGGTATTTCTTTGGTAGATGATCCATGAACTCTTCATGGTCAGTTTTATCTAAGCCATCTGCAATATTGAAATACTTAGAAAAGTTAAGTCCAATTTTATCAGGATCACGTTCTTCTATCAGTTGCATTAGCCTTTTCCATTGGTTAGGCTCTTTTTCTTTATCCCAAGCTGAAAAAATATTTTCTCCAAAATTGTAGCGTGCAACAGCCAACTTATCAATTGTATTGTTTGATTTATCTCTATAGAAAAGAATAATTGTTCGTCTTCGTGCATTTAACCAAGTTGCAGGTAACATGGTTTTTAAAACAGGATCTTCGTTATACTCGCGTGAGATTAGAATCCACATATCAATTCCTGTTCTATCCATTAATTTAGGCAACAGGCTGTTAAATCTATCGGCAAGAATCTCATCTACTACCTGAGCTCTTTCTCTTTCTTGTAATATTTGTTGTGAATAAGTGGTAAAAGAAAGAAAAAATACAAAAAGAAATATCTTTTTCATTGTAATAAAGGTTGATTAGCTTATAAAAGTATTGAATTTTGTTGACTAACCAATCTTAGTATTTAATTACCTCACCAATTCTAAGGTTTTATTTCTTTGAATTTTACCTGAAGTGGTTTCTGCAAAACTTTCGACATAATACACTTGCTTTGGAACTTCATACTTGTCTAAGCCTTCAAAAACAGTAGCATCTAATTTTTCTTTATCAGATTCTAAAACTAACACTACCCTTTCTCCAAGCTCATTATCGGCTTCAGCAGCTACAAAAAAACGAGCATTGATCTTTCCACTAAGCTTACCCTCTATTATTTCTGGGAAAAGTTTTATTCCACCTGAATTGATAACGTTATCGTGCCTTCCTAAAAGATTAAACTGGTTTTTAGAAATAAGCTCCACAACATCATTAGTAACAATATGGTCTACATTTAAATAATGTGCTGAAATTACCAAACAGCCTCTATCGTCTGTTTCTAAAGCTACATTGGGAAATGTAGTAAATGGCTCGGGTGTGGTAGAAGTTGATAGATGGTTTAAAGGTCTAGCGGCAATGTGCGTTATGGTTTCCGTCATTCCGTAGGTTTCATAAATCTTAGTTTTTACATCTTGAATTCTTTCAATAAGATCTTTCGAGACTGAAGAACCACCAACAATAAGCTTTTTAATTCTATCTAAATTAACAACTGTATTACTTAACTGAAACGGAACCATAGCACAAAAATCATAAGTTCCTTTAGCAAAATCCATTGGGTGCGATGATGGTGTCACAATATCGATTTCTAAACCTAAAATAATAGCTCTAACCAGCATCATTTTTCCTGCCACATAGTGTGTAGGTAAACAAAGTAACGCTCTATTACCAGGTTCTAAACCAAAATAATCTCCTGTGGCAATTGCAGATCGTACCATGGCTTGCTTATCAAGCTTAATTGTTTTGGGAGTTCCAGTTGATCCAGAAGTTGATACTTCAATAAAATCGTTGTCATCCATCCAATTCAATAGAAAATCTCCCGTATCTTTTTCATAATGATCACCTTCTTTTATATAGCTATATGCTACACTTAGAAGAATGTCTCTATCAAAATGGTAACCGTTTAATTTAAACCTATTGTGAACTTTATTATACTTTGGAATCATTTTGGTACGATATTAGATGTGCCAAAATTATACTATTTTTAACGAATTAGGTATTAAAACTTTGTAATTAAAAAAATATATTTGAGGTCTATGCCAAAAATCATGAAACCTATTTTAGCATTTTTATTATGCGTTCCCTTTTTAGGGCTTTCCCAAGACTTTTCTGGTGAAGATTACATATTTTTAAAAAGGCATGAGCATATCAAAATTCAATTGAACAACAATAAGTTCAATATTGCTAAGAATATTTCGGAGCAAGCGCAGTATTTAACTGCTAAAAAACTGTATTTCGCTAACGAATCTATTGGTTATGACAGTTTTACATCAATTGAAAATATTGAGGCTTTCACTGAGCTTCCTGAAGCCAACAAAAAGGTAGAAGTTGATTATATTGAAACTAAGCGTGAGTTTGACAATGGTATTTTTTATAGTGATCAAGAGTCAAAGAATTTTACTTTTCCTGCAGTAACTAAAGGAGCAATTACTAATCTTAGTTATACTGAAGTACTAAAAGATCCTCGATTTTTGGGTATGTTTAGATTTGGAACTTTTGTTCCTACTAAAAGCGCTAAGCTTTCCATTGAGTTTCCTAAAAATGTGAATATTGGATACATAGATTTCAACACGGAAAATATTGATCTAAAATTCTCTAAAGAGGAAACCAGCACAGGAAATTTATATACTTGGACTGTTCAAAATGTTGAAGGCTTTCAAGGTGAAGATAGAAGTGAATCGGCGCTTTTCTACTTACCACATGTGATAGTTTATATTAAAGATTATGAAGTTAATGGCAAAAACTATAACGTTCTTGATGGTGTAAAAGATCTTTATAGTTGGTATGCATCATTAGTAGAGCAAATTGACGAAAAATCGCTTGAAAAGGTTTACGCAATTACAGATGGAGTTACTAATGGGTTAAATAGTGATCGTGAAAAGGCAGAAGCCATTTTTAATTGGGTACAAGACAATATTACCTATGTTGCCTTTGAAGATGGATTAGGAGGCTTCATACCTCGTGGTGCTGCAAGCGTTTGTGATAAGCGATATGGTGATTGTAAAGACATGGCAAATCTACTTTTTGAAATGCTGAGCTACGCTGGAATAGAGTCTTACAGAACTTGGATTGGAACTAGAGACCGTCCATATTCTTATTACGAAGTTCCAACACCAATAGTAGACAATCATATGATCACGACTACCATAGTTGAGAACGACACCATATTTTTAGATGCTACAGACAGCTATGTCCCTTTTGGAATGCCTAGTGCTTTCACACAAACAAAAGAAGCGCTTTTAGGCCTTGACAAAGATAGTTTTAAAGTTATCACTGTTCCTGTACAAGAAATTAATAAGAGTATTTCTACCATCACAACTTCAATGGCTTTAAAGGATGGAACTTTAAAAGTAAACGAACAACGAGCTTTAACAGGTTATGAGAAAGTTGATTTTATTTCAGATTATGTTTATAAAAAGGATGACAAGACAGAAGAAGAATACTTAAACACTACACTTGCTTTAGGGAATAATAAAACGAAGTATAGCAATATCATTAAAGATAATTTTGATAACACTAACGAAGCTTTAGTACTCAAATATGACCTAGCTATTGATAGCTATGCGAAAACAGTTGCTGGGAAAACCTTTGTGAATATGAATATTGATCGCACTCTAGCAAAGAGTAAGGTAGATCTTGAAGATCGAAAGTTCAGTAAGAAGATCGATAATAAGTTCAAGAAGGTTTTTACGACCACATTTACTATACCTGAAGGATATAAAGCAACCTCTATTCCTAAACCATTATCATTTAATAATGATGATTATGGATATGAGATTAACTACAGTGAAGAAAACAACAAAATAATACAACATAAAACACTATACATCAATACTTTAAAAGTCGATAATGATGAGTTTGAAGCTTGGAACGATTTTATTAAAAGTCTAGTAAAAGCCTACAAGAAAAGTATCGTTATTGAAAAAGAATTATGAGAAAGAAACTAATTTATTTAATACTCCTAGCAACTACCACAACATTTGCTCAATATTATAAAACATATGATTGGAAAAGTGATCCGAAGTTGCACAATCTGTCATCTGCCGATCTTAAAGAAGCTTCTGTAGGTATTCTAAAAAAGAATATTGTTGAATATGAAAAAAGCCTCTTTTCAGAAGCATTAAAACGTTTTGAAACCCAGCATACTATTGTTAGAGTAAATAACGATAAAGGTATTAGTCGTCACAACACCGTTTATATTCCTATGTATGAAGTAAGACAGGTTGTTGATATCAAAGCCAGAACCATTCACCCAGATGGAAATGTAACTTTACTTAACAAAGACAACATTAAAGAAGTTAAGAATGTTGACGAATATGGAGACTTCAAGATCTTTGCTATTGAAGGTGCAGAAGAAGGATCTGAAATAGAAGTGCTCTATACAGTAGAAAAGGATTTTGACATGCATGGTACAGAAACCATTCAAAGTGATTATCCTATTAAAGATGCACAATTTCTATTCATTACTGGAGAATTAGGCTCTAATATAAAGGCATACAGAACCAATAGCGCTTTTGAAAGCACTCAAATAAACGGTAAATTTTCTAAGCAGATTACTCTAAAAGATGTTCCTGCTATGATCGAGGAGGAATACTCAACTCCTGACGCTAACAAAATAGCTGTTGCTTATCAATGTTTTCCTGCTGGACAAAATGTTACTCATGATATGTTCTGGGAAAATGTGGTATCTAATATTGGTTCACAGTTCTTCCCACAGGAAACCCATCCAAAAGTAGTTGAGGATATCAAAACCTTTGTTAAAGATCAAAAGGACCTAACCACCTTCAAAGTAGCCTCATTAGTAGATAATTTCATTAAAACCAACTTTACAGTTGTTAAGAATAATAATGCAGAACTTTCTGATCTAGATTATATTCTAGAAAACCGTTCTGGAAGTGAGTTTGGTATCATTAAAGCATATGCGCAGTATTTATCAGCTCTAGAAGTCGATTACGAATTTGTGATCACTGCCAGCAGATATGAATATAAATTTGATCCAGATTTCTTTTCTCCTGGGATGTTACGTGATTTTATCATCTACTTACCAACTGAAGAAAAATACATTGCTCCTAATAGAATTGAGTATCGCGTAGGTGAAGCGCCATCAAATATTCTTGGAAATTATGGACTCTACATGAGCAGTACCTTAGAGTACTATTTTAGTAAGATTGTACAGTCTGATCCTATGTTCAGCAGAACCAATCGTATTACGGATATTACTTTTGATGAAGACATTGAAAGTGTAACAATGACACAAAACCACGAGTATTACGGTCATTGGGCAATTACCAACAGAGCAGTAATGAATTTATCACCTAAAGAGTCTGTAAAGCAATTTGAAGACTATTTAACCAGTTTTGGAATTGAAGACAAGGTTATAGAAGACTTTGAAACCGAGAATACTGATATGAATCCGATAGACTATAACCTTCCTTTTGTAGTAAAAGCAAAAGTAACTTCAGAGTCTTTGCTTGAAGAAGCTGGCGACAGCTATATTTTCCAAATAGGAAAAGTAATTGGAACACAAAGTGAATTGTATCAAGAGAACAAACGCATGAATCCTATTGAAATGGATTTCCCTAATCAATACGACTATAGCATTACAGTTCATATTCCTGAAGGTTATGAAGTAGACGGATTGGATGCTTTAAAGATTAATAAAAGCTATACAGCTCCTTCTGGAGAAAAGGTTTGTAAGTTTGAATCTGACTATACTTTAGAAGGTGATAAATTAACTATTACAATTCAAGAGTATTACAGAACTAACGAATACGACCTTAGTCGCTACGAAGAGTTTAGAACAGTTATAAATGCTGCTTCAGACTTTAACAAAGCTTCTATACTACTAAATGCTGTAGATTAACCAATAAAACGCTATGTCTTTAGAGTACGATAAAATTACTGCGCATCACTATGCCGCATATCGTCCTTTATTACATGTACAAATACTTCAGGAAGTTCTTTCTTCTAAAAACAAAGCTGATCTAGGCTTAGATGTTGGTTGTGGCACAGGACAATCATCAATTGCTCTTACCAATTTTTGCAAAAAAGTCATTGGTATAGAACCTAGTCAAGAAATGCTGGATAAGGTAATTGTACATCCAAATGTTAAATATGCTTATTATGATTGCGAGCATATTGCTTATGAAGACAACCTTTTTGATATTGTTACTTTTGCAGGTTCCCTTTTTTACGGAAAGTCACAGCTACTGCTTGATGAAACTATTCGGGTAAGTAAAAATAATGGACAAACAATAACCTACGATTTTAATATTTTACTAGACCCAGTTCTAGAAAGCATTGGTGTTAAACCTAACGTACATACAATTAATTATAATCATAGTGAGGATTTCTCTGGCTTACGTACAAATAATATGGAGCTAGTAAATAAGACTGAAAAACCAGTACAATTAGAAATCTCCACAACCAATTTAACTCACCTCCTATTATCTTCAAAAGACAACTACAGTTTACTTCAAGCATACTTTGGAAGTAACAACCTTTACCAAAAAGTATTGGAAGCATTGCAAGATAACACTACTGACATTGAAGCCATGACTTATATAACCAGCTATAAGGTAACAAAGTAGTTCTAGATCAAAGTTTGTTTTGATTTAGTTTTTGTAAGAATAATATGTAAATTTATAGTGGTAAACATAAAAGAAATAAAGACAATTGTTTTTATTTACATGTTCTCTGCAAGCTAAAAAAGACAGTGAAACACACATATCATATACGCGGAATGACCTGTAACGGATGTCGCAGTCACGTTGAAGAAACGGTTTCAAAAGTAAATGGTGTTTTAAAAGCAACATGCAATTTAGAAAAGGCAGCAGTGACCATCGAAATGGAATCACATATTCCAATAGAAACATTTCAAGAAGTCTTAAAAAACGATGGCGGCAGATACAGTATTCATAAACAAGGCGAACATCATCAACATTCAGAAAATAAAAAGAAAGAGCAACCCAAAGGTCAAGGTACAGGCACATTTTATTGCCCGATGCATTGCGAGGGTCAGAAAACCTATGACGAATCAGGCGATTGTCCTGTTTGCGGAATGGATTTAGTTGAAGAACAAAATCTATCAACAAGTTCAAAAGAAAAATGGACGTGTCAAATGCACCCAGAAATTGTAAAAGATCAAGCAGGTTCGTGTTCTATTTGTGGAATGGATTTAGTGCAAATGCAACCAGACCTTTCAGCAGAAGAAAAGACTTATAAAAAACTTTTAAATAAGTTATGGATAGCAACTACATTCACATTGCCAATTTTCCTAATCGCAATGAGCGAAATGATCAACAGCAATCCTTTGTACGATATAACGGAACAGAAATATTGGAACTGGATTCAGTTCGCATTATCCATTCCAGTAGTGTTTTATGCCACTTGGATGTTCTTCGAACGTGCCTATAAAAGCATCAAAACGTGGAATCTCAATATGTTTACACTTATTGGCATTGGAGCAGGTGTATCGTGGATATTTAGCGTTATTGGAATGTCATTTCCAGATATGTTTCCTGAACAGTTTAAAACCGAATCAGGTGCAGTTCACGTCTATTTTGAGGCAGCAACGGTTATTTTAACTTTGGTCCTTTTAGGTCAATTATTGGAAGCTCGTGCGCATAGTAAAACCAATTCAGCAGTAAAAGAACTGCTGAAATTAGCACCAAATAAAGCTATAAAAATAGTAGATGGAGAGGAAGTTGTAGTAAGTATTGACGAGATACAACTTAACGATATTTTAAAAGTAAAACCCGGTGATAAAATTCCTGTAGATGGTGTTATTACTGAAGGTGAAACAAGTGTTGACGAATCTATGATTTCAGGAGAGCCTATCCCCGTAAATAAAACAAAAGACGATAAAGTAATTAGCGGAACAATAAATGGCAATCAGTTCTTTTTAATGAAAGCCGAAAAGATAGGTAGCGACACATTGCTATCTCAAATAATACATATGGTGAATGATGCGAGTAGAAGTCGCGCACCTATTCAAAATTTAGCAGATAAGGTATCAGGATATTTTGTGCCAGTTGTAGTTCTTATTTCCATTATCACATTTATTGTTTGGGCTATTTGGGGTCCAGAACCAGTTTACGCCTATGCATTTGTAAATGCAATTGCGGTTTTAATCATAGCTTGTCCTTGTGCATTAGGTTTAGCAACACCTATGTCTGTAATGGTTGGTGTGGGTAAAGGTGCTCAAAATGGTATTTTGATTAAAAATGCAGAAGCTCTTGAAAAAATGGATAAGGTTGACACCTTAATTGTTGACAAAACAGGTACAATTACAGAAGGTAAACCATCAGTTGAAACAGTAGTAGCTTTTAGTGATAGGTTAAATGAAAAAGAAATATTGCAATATATCGTTTCATTAAATACCAATAGCGAACATCCATTGGCAGAAGCAACCGTTAAATATGGAAAAGACCAAAATACTGAAATACTAATATCAGAAAATTTTATTGCGATTACAGGAAAAGGTGTTGAAGCAAAAATTAATGGAAGAAAAGTAGCATTAGGAAATCCTAAAATGATGGTGTATGCCAAAGCTGAAATTACTTCTAAAATGCGCGAAGAAGCCAAACCCTTTCAAAAACAAGGTAAAACGATTTCGTATTTATCCATAGATAAAACAGCAGTAGGTTATGTAGTAATTGGCGATAAAATAAAAGAAACAAGTGCCAAAGCGATTAAGGAACTTCAAGAAAAAGGTATTGATGTCATAATGCTTACAGGCGATAATCACGATACAGCACAAGCAGTAGCAAAAGAACTCAATTTAGCTGATTTTAAAGCCAGTATGCTACCAGAAGACAAACTTAAAGAAGTAGAAAAGCTACAAGGCAACTGTAAGGTAGTGGCTATGGCAGGTGATGGCATTAACGATGCACCTGCATTGGCAAAAAGTGATGTAGGCATTGCTATGGGAACGGGAACAGATGTAGCCATTGAAAGTGCAATGATAACCCTAGTTAAAGGCGATTTAAACGGCATTGTAAAAGCAAGAAATTTAAGCGATTCTGTAATGAAAAACATTAAGCAAAATTTATTTTTTGCACTTATCTATAACACATTAGGCGTACCTATTGCAGCAGGTGTTTTGTTCCCATTCTTTGGAGTACTGCTATCGCCTATGATTGCAGCTTTAGCAATGAGTTTTAGCTCTGTTTCGGTTATAGGAAATGCATTACGTTTAAGGACAAAAGAAATAGAATAATTAAAAGCCAGCAGAGAACAATGTATATAAAAAATAAGCGAAATAGTAGTGGAATTAAAGGCTCTGGCTCGTGTAAACCTTGGTGCTTAACCGAAAGTTTCGTACCTCGAATTCGCTTCTTTTCATATACTAAACGTTGTAAGTAATCTGAATTAATTTACAGGTATTTAATCATCTTATTATTTGTTTTAGGTGGTTGTTTTCGCAGAAAATTAGTAATTAAAATAAAGAAGTAAACATAAAATAACATTGACTTTTATTAATGTAATAAATGGACATACAAATGAATAAAAATCATCTATGAATATATTCGCAAGCCTAAGACACAAAATTTCTCATTATAGCATTAAAGGAAAAATAATAACCGTTTTATGGATAACCTTAATTTGGACTTTAATACGATTATTTAGATTTTTTGAAACCTATGCCAGCAATAAGGATTCTATAGAATTTAATGAAGAGTTAGCATCGAGTATTCTTATTACTATTGTTGCAGGTTTATTTGTTGGAGCCAGTATAGTATTTCTTTGGGAGCGTTGGCTGAGAAGAATGGCTTACTTCAAAGCCATGTTTTTCATTATGCTGTTTTACTCCTTGACGTTTTCTATTTTATTCAGTTTAGAACAAGTAATGATTAAGCCGAGTAACACAAATCAAACCATGGATGTAGAGGTCCTTGCGCTTAAATTTAAAGAAGGATTTAATCTGGTTTTTTTGACGAACTATATCTATTGGCTTGTTATTACGTTTTTGACCATTTTATTTTTATTCATTAGGGATAAATTCGGCCCAATTACGTTTGTTAATTTTTTAAAAGGAAAATACCTAAGACCAAAACGCGAAGAGCGCATTTTTATGTTTATGGATTTAAAATCGTCCACTGCAATCGCTGAACGGCTTGGAGAGGAACGCTATTTCAATTTCTTAAATGACACCTTTAGAATAGCAACTCCTGGAATATTAGTTACACAGGGGGAAATTTACCAGTACGTCGGTGATGAAATAGTAATTAGCTGGTTGATAAAAAACGGGGTTAACAGAGCAAATTGTATCCGCTGCTATTATGAAATAATCGAACTATTAGAGGATAAATCCGTTTATTTTGATGAAACCTACGGAACACAACCTCTATTTAAAGCTGGATTACATTTTGGTCATGTCATTACTGGCGAAATGGGAATTGTAAAAAGAGAAATTGTGTATTCTGGAGATGTTTTAAATACGGCTTCTAGAATACAATCACTTTGTAACGAAATGAACACTGATATATTACTATCTAATAATTTAATGAAACAAATTGATCGAAAATTTCTAGATAAAGAATTTAAGTCTGTTGGTAATATTACTCTCAGAGGGAAACAACAAAAAATAGAGTTAGTAACCCCGATAAATAATGATTAAGTATTGACTATAGTTTGATCCATTCATCCATATTTATAATTCAATAATAAACGATGTCAAATGTTCCTATTTAATCATGGATTATTTGGTTTTTCTTTTAACTGGAAAAAACTACTTATTACAATGTATAACGGCAATTACAGCGGATGCGACTAGGTCCAAATCCACTCGTACTTTAAAAACATTGGTGCATCATTAAAAATTAGTAATTTTAAACGGTAACTGACGGTTATACGAGACCGTTGGCAATAATTAAACTCGATTAAGATAATTCATTAGCATGAATCGTGAAATAATAGATATAAATGATTACACAATCTTGTTGGAAGAGGCTTCTTCCGATAATAATTTAATAGATTCATGTTTTTTTGATGAGCCTGTAATAGCTATCGCATTTTATGGTGTAGGTGATGTTAGTCTTAACGTAAAATTTGATGGAAAAACCAAAGAGTTTCATCATACCAAAGGTATGGTACTATCATTTTATGCAGATAATATGGTAGAGTTTGAACATCATGTTTCTAAACTTAAGTCTTTACAATGTTTAGTAATTGCGACAACATTAAGAAACATAGATAAATTACCTAATGGTGAAGCCAAATTCTTAGAGCAATTTTTATTTCAATTAATTCATCCAAGAGATCATTATGTTGAAGGACCAGTATTTAATATGAGTCCAGAAATGTTTCAATTAGTTGAACAGTTCTTTAGCAATACTTACGAGGGTGAAGTTAAAATGATGTTCTATAAAAGCCATATTACAGCTTTACTTTCTCATTATTTTGGACAATTAACCAAGCAACAAAACACAAAACTTGATTCTTCGCTCGTAAAAAAAATTAATCTTGCGCATGAAATTTTATTATCCGATTTAGAAAACCCTCCTTCCTTAACAGAATTAGCCAACAGAATTGGCACTAACTCTAATACCCTTAAAATAGAATTCAAAGCGCAATTTGGAGTCCCTGTTTTCAAATACTTACAAAACGAACGTTTAAAAAAAGCGTACAGTTTAATTAAAAACGATCAAAAAACAATTCAAGAAGCCGCCTGGGCTGTAGGTTACGATAGCCTCGGTTCTTTCTCTAACGCTTTTGAAAAAAAGTTTGGCTATAGACCCAGCCAAGTCTAAAATTCTTTTCGAATAAATCATAATGCTTTTTGAATAAGTAGCTGCAATATGGCTACAATAGATTTGTATCATAATTCAAAAACTAAAGATTATGATTAGCAAAACTTTATTTAGCATTGTATGTGGTATACTGGTTTGGATTTTAGGTCTTAGCCTTTACCTCTTATCATTCTATGTACCTATTTTAGACAATCCCGACCTACAATCTAATATTGTTTTAGCTTTAGGCATTATACCCTGCGCTTGTTTAGGAACATATTGCTTTTATTTAAAAAAATACATAAACCCCTCTGCATTGGGACTTACATTCGTTGTTGTAGCCACCCTTCTTGATCTAATCATCACAGTTCCCGTATTTATAATTCCTAATGGTGGAAGCTATTCAGAATTTTTCGGAGACCCAATGTTTTACACAATTATAGTTGAGTTTTACTTCATTGTATTCTATTTCGGAAATTATTTAACCAATAAAAAAATCAAAGCATGAAAACTATTGTTTTTTTTATTACGGTTTTATTGAATGCACTTTCTACAGGTTTTTTCTTTGCCTGGTCTGTTTCAGTCATATTGGGGACAAAAAAAGTAGGTCATTTAACGTATTTGGAAACCATGCAAAGCATTAATAGAGAAATCTTGAATCCATTGTTCTTCATTGTATTCTTTGGAAACTTAATTGCATTGGGAATAACTACTTATTTACAATTCAATAACAAAACTGTATTTGTGTTAGTGTTGGCATCAACTATCATTTATCTAATTGGCACTTTTGGAGTTACAGCTTTTGGAAATGTCCCCTTAAACAATGAACTAGAAGCATTAACCATTACCAATCTTAAAGCAATAGAGCTAAAGAATTTTAGAATCTATTATGAAAGTGCATGGAATCATTACCACGTTATTAGAACCATTTCAAGCATGGTTTCATTCATTCTATTACTTATATCAATATTTATTCAAAAAACAATTTAAAACAATTCATCATGAAAACAAATATTTTAGTAATCGGAGGAACTGGAAAAACTGGTCGCCGAGTAGTAAAGCAATTACAAAACAAAGGAATTGAGCCAAGAATTGGTTCAAGAAATTCATCACCAAGCTTTGATTGGGACAATAAAGATAAGTGGATAGCCGCCTTAAACGGTATCGAAAAAATGTATGTCACCTATTATCCTGACCTAGCGGTACCTGGTGCTAAAAAAGCTATAGAGAGCCTAACATATTTAGCAAAAGAATTCGGTGTTAAAAAACTGGTTCTACTCTCTGGTAAAGGTGAAACTGAAGCCGAAGCTTGTGAAAAAATAATTATGGATTCTGGTATAAATTATACGATCGTAAGAGCATCTTGGTTCAACCAAAATTGGAGTGAAAGTTTCTTTTTAGAACCAATTTTGTCCGGAGAGGTGGCTTTACCAATGTCTGATGTGTTAATCCCATTTGTAGACGCTAATGATATTGCAGAGGTTGCTGCTACTGTCCTACTCAATGATACATACAATGGTGAAATTATTGAGGTAACAGGTCCTGAATTAATCACTTTTAAGGATATTGTCAATATCATTTCAAAAACTAGCAAAAGAAAATTAAACTTCTATGAAATCACATTAGAACAGTATATTGAAGGTATGAAGCAAATGCAAATACCTAATGATGTTGTGTGGTTAATCGAGTATTTGTTTAGTCATGTTTTAACTAATCCAAAGAATCAATTAGTAGTTAATGATATTGAACGAGTTTTAGGAAGAAAAGCGACAACATTTCTAGAATATGCAAAAGAAACTGCTAAAACTGGAATTTGGAGTCAAGTTGAAGTTCTATAACTATTGCCAACAACGTGTATAGTTCATTGCGGTGGAATTCTCCACAGGCGAATTCCTTGCAATTTACTATCTTTCGGTTATGGCGGGAAATCAGCTATGATTTCCCGCAACGAGCCATACACAAAGAGGTTATAATTAATTATACAAGAGAAAATATAAATTTTTAATTTGAATTTATCTGATTACGTAAAAAGAAGAAACGGTGCGCCATTAGGTAACAGTGATTCCCTTCGCAATATGTTAATCCGCTCTCTGGGAGCCGGAAAGTTTTCGGTATTTTGGCAATACTGGAATCCAATCTGGGGATTCTATCTGGGGAAATATATATTCAAACCGCTTAAACGCATCTTTCCCCAAGTATTATCCCTAGTATTCACTTTTGTTGTTTGTGGATTTGTCCATGACGTGGCAATCATGTTATTTAAATGGAAATTTACCTTACTCCTAACCCCATGGTTTTTATTTATGGGACTCAGTGTGATTTTAAGTAACTATGCGAAAATTGATTACTCTAAATTTCCATGGATAATTCGAGCTGCTATAAACATATTAATCATATTGGGCTGCTTAATTATAGCATACCAAGTAAGAATCTAAAATAAAATAGAGTTGCAAAATTGAATTAATTAATTACAACAACGGCAATAATTCATTGTGGTGGAATTTTCCAATGAAAATTTCTACCTTTAATTCATCGCTTGGTTCTCGTGGAATAGTCCTTGCGGTCGATTCCGCAACGAAACCATAGCCCAACCGTTGGCAACAATTACAAAAATGAATAGAAGAAAAATTTGGTTTTTTAGTTCTTTAATCGTGACTTTATCTACGATTATATTTTTAGTTATGGGCTCTTCATTATTGATGATAGCGTTGGATGATGCTAATTCTATTCCTCTTGGAACTTTTATAACATGGGCTGGAATAATTTCGCTTCCATTAAGTATATATTGGGGAGTTAAAGAATTAAGAAAACCAACCACCAAAGTCACTAGAATTATAGCAATGCTTCTTAAAACAATACTCATCTTAGCAATTCTGTGGGTGCCAATATCATATATTCTTGCTGGTAATTTATCATTTTCTTTTTCAGAAAAAGAAACATTTCAAGGAGGGCAAATAGCTATGAAGTGGTTTTGGCGTTTGAGCTATGGTATTGGGTTTGGGTCTATATTTAGCTTGATTATGTATTGGATTTCATTAATCTTAAAAAAAGGTACAATTACATGCCTTATTATAATAATAACATCATTGTTCGGTATAATATCGTGCCAATCTTCAGAAGAGAATATAAATCCTCCAAATATTATTGTCTTTCTGGTAGATGACATGGGTTTAATGGATACTTCTGTTCCTTTTTTAACCGATGAAAGTGGTGATATAGTTGCATACCCTCTAAATGATTTCTATAAAACACCTAACATGGAAAAACTAGCTGTACAAGGTGTTAGGTTTACAAATTTTTACGCACATTCTGTTTGTTCGCCAACTCGCACATCTCTTTTAAGTGGTCAGAACTCAGCTCGTCATAGAACTACCAATTGGATATACTCAGAAAGTAATAATAAAACAGATTTTGGTCCATCAAACTGGAATTGGAAAGGGCTTAATAAAGAATCTATAACCCTTCCTCGTCTTTTACAACAAGAAGGTTACAAAACAATTCATATAGGAAAGGCGCATTTTGGTCCATTTAATAGTGATGGAGAAGATCCTCTCAACTTAGGGTTTGATATTAATATTGCTGGAAATTCCTTTGGTCATCCTGGAAGTTATTATGGATTAGATGGTTTCGGTCATCTAAAAGGCCAAAAATCTAGAGCTGTTCCAGACTTAGAAAAATATCATGGACAAGATATTTTCTTAACTGAAGCTTTAACTTTAGAAGCAAAAGAAACCATTTCTCAAGTGGTAGAAGAAGAAAGTCCTTTTTTCCTGTATATGTCACATTATGCAGTACATAGTCCTTTCCAATCAGATTTACGTTTTGCAGAAAACTATAAAGATTCTACGAAGAGTGAAAAAGTTCAGGCTTATGCTACTTTAATAGAAGGTATAGACAAATCATTAGGAGATATTGTACAGCATGTAAAAGATCTTGATATTGGAGAAAACACATTAATTCTATTTCTTGGTGACAATGGTTCTGATGCTCCTTTACCTATTGAAAATGATTACAGCAGTTCTTTGCCAATAAAAGGAAAAAAAGGCAATCATTGGGAAGGTGGTATGCGTGTACCTTTTATTGCTTCATGGGTTTCTCCAAATGAAGATGCAACTAATCAACAAAAGACAGTAATAGCAACTAATGCTGTTCAGCAGCAAATGGGAACTATTTTAGATATTTTCCCAACACTATGTAAAGTAGCTGATGTAGCTCAACCAAAAAATTATATAACGGATGGTTTCGAACTTCATACACAGTTTGTAGGTTATGAAAACAAGACTAGAAATGAATTATTCCTAAATCATTTCCCTCACGGAAATCATCGTACCAATTACTTTACAAGCTTAGTGAAGTCTGACTGGAAAATTGTATATCATTATCAAATAGAAGATAAACCAAGTTATGAGCTGTTTAATTTAAAAGAAGATCCTTTCGAAACTTCAAATCTTTCGGACCAAAACCCTGTACAGCTTCAATTAATGATGCAAGAATTAGCTGATGAAATGAAAAGAACTAACGCCGTCTATCCTGAAAAAGATAATAAACCTTTAGAGTTAATTATGACAAAGTAGGAGCTGTTCAAACTATACTACAAACAGCAAGATCATCAAGTAATGGCAAATAGCTCCAGCTAGTACAAATACATGCCATATTACATGATTATAGGGTATTCTTCTAATGGCATAAAAAACAATACCTACGGTATAAGCGAGTCCTCCAGCTATTAGAAGCATTAATCCACCTGATTCCATGCTGTTTACCAAAGCATCGAAATCAAATACAATCAGCCATCCCATTACCAAATAGAGTAAGGTTGAGAATATCTCAAAACGACCTGTAAAGAAAAGTTTGAGTATAACGCCAAAAACAGCTATTCCCCAAACTGCCCAAAATAACTCCCAACCTTTACTATCTGATAACAACAGTAATAAAACAGGAGTATAGGTACCAGCAATAAGCAGATAGATACTAACATGATCAACAATTCTAAAGTAGTGCTTGCGTGTTTCTGTTCTTGCAGCATGATACAAGGTTGAAGCAGTAAAAAGAATGATGATAGAAATACCATACGCCAACACGCTAAATAAACTCCATGGTGTGTTATCTTGCTTTACTAGTAAAATAACGAGACCAGCAATTCCTAATAAAGCACCAATACCATGCGATATGGTGTTGAGCTGCTCCTCTAGCCTAGTCTGGACGCTCATTAGAGGCTGTTTTGGTATTGTTCAACCATTTATCGGAGAGTTCGTAGAAATCTAAACCAAGTTTGTCTTTTTGCCTTTTTAATCGACCGCTCTGAAAATTACGCTGTAAAATATCTTCAATCAAATAATCTTCTTTGTTGTTCATTGGGTCATATTCAGCCTTTAGAGACAACTTAAACAAGCTTGCTGTATTATTATACCAAAATGCTCGCCAACCGTTACGAAGCTCTTTCACGAGGTCAAACGTAGTATTTCCAGTTTGACGATGAATAAGCTTAATAAGTATCTGTCCTTCTGTTCTGGTAAGCTTCTTTAATTCATCCGAAAATTCACCATCTATATACTTTTGAATCCGCTTCGTATATTTCTTCTTGTCTCGTTTTTTTTCGATCTTTTCCAATCGAGCATGCATGGAGTCTAATCTTATGGCAGCTAAATGAGCATATCGATAAACTTTAATAGTCTTTCTTTTTAAGATTAGATAACGTCTCCGTTCTTCCTTACTATCAAACTTAAGTTTGTGTAGTAACATCACCTCATCTAGATCGATACTAAGACGTGGAATAGAATCACCTTTAATAATGAGGTATTTTACCTCTGTAGTATCTGTTTCGGTCTCCATAACCTGACCAAAACCAAGCAAAGGCAAAAAGAATAATATGTAGAATTTCTTTAACATAACAAGGTTAAATTCTTAACAGAAAATATACTGTAAATTTAACACTACAAAGTTAATATTTTACATACGCTAAAACCTTAAAATGTTATTAATATTGTTATTTTAGACTAAAATATTTTAGGATGACAAAAAAGAAAGTACTTAATAAAAAGTCGATGGGCTTTTTAGAAAAATACCTTAATAATGCAGCTCCAACTGGTTATGAATGGGATGGTCAAAAGCTATGGATGGACTACCTAAAACCATATGTTGATGAGTTTATAACAGATACTTACGGAACTGCTGTAGGTGTTATAAACCCAGAAGCCAAATACAAGGTAGTCATTGAAGGACATGCAGATGAAATCTCTTGGTATGTAAACTATATTTCGGATAACGGATTGATTTATGTGATAAGAAATGGAGGAAGCGATCATCAAATAGCGCCAAGTAAAGTAGTGAATATCCACACTAAAAATGGTATTGTAAAAGGTGTTTTTGGTTGGCCAGCTATACATACAAGATTGCGCACAAAGGAAGAACCACCAAAACCTGATAATATATTTATAGATGTTGGGTGCAAAAAGAAAGAGGAAGTTGAGAAACTAGGTATTCATGTTGGTTGTGTAATAACCTATCCAGATGAATTCCATATTCTAAATAAGGACAATTTTGTGTGTCGTGCCTTAGATAATAGAATGGGTGGATTCATGATCGCTGAAGTTGCTCGCTTGTTACATGAAAATAAAAAGGAACTACCTTTTGGTTTATACATTACCAATTCTGTTCAGGAGGAAATTGGTTTACGAGGTGCTGAAATGATCACACATACCATAAAACCTAATGTTGCTATTGTTACCGATGTAACTCACGATACCACAACGCCAATGATCAACAAGAAAAAGGAAGGTCATTTAGAATTGGGTGAAGGTCCAGTAGTAGCTTATGCTCCTGCTGTTCAACAAAAATTACGTGACCTCATAACAGAAACTGCGGAAGCTAAAAAGATTCCTTTTCAGCGATCTGCTTTATCCAGAGCAACTGGAACAGACACTGATGCTTTTGCTTATAGCAATGGTGGTGTTGCCTCTGCATTGATCTCTTTACCATTGCGTTACATGCATACTACTGTTGAAATGGTGCATCGTGATGATGTTGAAAATGTGATTAGATTAATCTATGAAACCCTACTAAGCATCAAGGCTGGAGATACATTTAGTTATTTCGATTAAACACATTAGCTCATAATAAGATAAGGTTGGCAAATTGCCAACCTTTTTTTAATTCTTAGGAGTAATACTTAACAATCTAGACTTCTCAATAATCTCCTCTTTATTCATCATCATCTTTCTGAATTCTCCATTGTTATACATTTCTGCTTGATCATCATAATGATCACTAAACGGATTTCCAGATTGACCAGTAGGAAGAATACTAATACTATTTTCTACATCACTAAAATCAACAATACGTCTTGTTGAAGGTCCAGCTTTTACTGGATACAATCCATTATCATTAAAATCGAAAGCTTTATTGTCAATTACCTCTTCGGTACCACCCACTGGGAACGGACCAACATTGAAATAAGAACGTAATGCTTCAACTGCTCCCAAAGCATGAGGATGCTCAAGTGTATGCACCTTATCCCAAGTCCAAGTTGAAATATCACTTCCCAATTGATTTTCTATTGCATCAACTGCTTCTAAAAATGATTTGGTAAGAATCTCTTTTTTAGACTCTTTGTTCTCAGTTGAGGTATCATCCCACCAAACAGAGTCATCATTTGCAATCTGTACAGCCAAAGAACGCTTGAACAAATGCGTCAACAGTAATTGACTATATAAAGTATCTTCAAGGTCATCTTTATAAGTGTTCTCAATGTATCGATTAAGCAATCTATGATATATGGTTGCACCGATACTTTGCATATCATTCTCGCCTTCCCAATTGGTTAAGGCTTTTAAAGCTTCCTTCTGAAAATCAGATAATGAATTAACATCAATACCTTGTGATATCTGTTGAGCAATATCTGGAGCAACCGCTGAAATATCATCTACGATCATTTCTGCAAAACTCTCTTTATCCCAATCGTTCTTTGGTTCCAATAATTCTACAATACGCTTAGCTCTGTCCTCTGGTAAATAATAACCTGGATACATGATTCCTGCAATAGAATCTGGTTGATTATTTGCTGAATATACATATTCCCATTCAGGATTTTCTGCCATTGGGTTCTGTTCAAAATCTAAAAACTCAACCACATCATCTTCTCCACTGGCTCCATCTAACACAAATTTTGGGTTTACATGATCTTGATATTTATACAATTTTCCTGCCGCCCACCAAGCTACATTTCCTTTTGCATCTCCATACATTACATTTAATCCAGGTGCATGAATCATTGATGCAGCTTCACGAGCAGTATCAATTCCATCAGCATGTGAAAGCTTATAAATTGCTTCTAATACTTCGATTTTATGTTGCGTATAAATCCATGATAATGCAATTGGATCATTGCCAGAAATCTCATCTTGGATTCCATTCATAATTGGTCCATGTCTAGAAGATCTTACTTCTAGAATGACATCTTCTTCATCTTTTACTTTAATAGTTTTAGAAACTACTTTATAATCTTCGTATCCAGTAGGTGTTTTATATTTTGTCTTATCAGTTTCGTGATTTGTTTCCTTGAAGAAATCAATATCATCATTTTCAAACATGGTCATTCCGTAAGCCAAATCTCTATTATGCCCTAACACTGGAAAAGGAACTCCAGCTAAATGATAACCATACATTTTATAATTTGGAGTACTCACATGTGCCTCGTACCAAACAGATGGTTGTGCATATCCAATATGAGGGTCATTAGCAAAAAGTACTGCTCCTGTAGACGTCTTTTTTGGTGAAGCAACCCAACTATTACTTCCAATAAAAGCAGGAACTGGAAGGGTATTCATTATTTGAGCAATATCTGTTGAAAGCGTTTCAATGTTTTCAATATGCGGATTACTATTGTAAATTAAAGTTCCGTTAGCATTAGGTACTACATCTAAATCTTTTAAAAAATCTGCACCCAATTTATCTTGAATTGCCGTTAAAACTGGATCAGTTTTTTGGGCTTGTGCAAAGCTAAATGCCATATATCCAAACACATTGTAAACATCTTTAAGAGAATAAGGCTCTTTCTCAATTCCCAGCAAGGTGTATTCTATTGGTGTATATCCTTCCTCTATAAATTGATTTACTCCATTTATATAAGCCATGGTAAGCTTATAAACTTCACTGTTCATATCAAGTGCAGCAACAGCTTTCTCTGAAGCTTCATCAATACCAAGGGTCACAAAGAACTTATCTGTTTTAAGTAAATCTTTTCCTAGTATTTCAGACAATCTACCTGGAGCAATACGTCTAACCAATTCCATTTGCCATAATCTGTCCTGAGCATGCAAATAACCTAAAGTGGTAAAGGCATCAGCTTCATTTTCAGCATAAATATGCGGAATTCCATACTCATCCAAATAAGCATGTACTTCAGTATTAAGATTTTTAAGCTCCAAAGAGCCAGAATATTGTGGTTTCAATGTTCTCGTATAAACAAATCCGAGAACAGCCAATAAAACAATTAATAGTAGTATCCCTAAAAGAATCTTTTTCAATGCACGCATAATAAATTGGAAATTTGCACTAAAATAACATTTACAATCATCAATCTTTTCTTTAGCATGATTTTTTTTAAACCTATATTTGATTTGCTTAGATTTCACTATGAAAGAATACATTGACATATGGAATGAAGATGGTAAACCCTCTGGTAAGTCTGTTTTAAAAGATGAAGCCCATTTGAATGGTTGGTTCCACCCTACTGTTCATGTTTGGATGTTCACCACCAACGGAAACATATTACTACAACAACGAGGAGCGCATAAAGAAACATTTCCAAGTTTTTGGGACGTTTCAGTTGCTGGACACGTAATGGCAGGTGAAACCATTTTAGATGCTGCTTTACGAGAGGTTGGTGAAGAAATTGGTATAACTATTTCTACTGAAGAATTAATACAAGTTGACATTAGAAAGAATATAAATATTCACCCAAATGGAATAAAAGATTGCGAGTTTCAGCATGTGTTTTTATGTGAACTGAAAACAGAAATTGAAAACTTAACGATTCAGGAAGAAGAAGTTGAGGGAATTGAGTTAATATCATTGGATAAACTTAAATTCTACTCAGAGAACAGAAATGAAGATTTTAAATTAGTACCTGCTGATTATACCTATTATGAATTTATTATTGATCAAGTAAATCAAATACTATGAACCTTTTAATTGCAGCAGCAACTCCTGTACTAATCATCATTATCTACATTTATATTAAAGATAAGTACGAAAAGGAATCAAAGCGTGTTTTACTTGTTAGTTTTTTGTTAGGAGCCGTTTTAAGCATCATAGTAACTACAATCCTGTATATTGTTTTTGATATTTTTCTTCCATTACCAGACGATCATAGTATTTGGCAGCAATTTGTAAAAGCATTCTTTGTGGTTGCACTTGTAGAAGAGTTCAGCAAGTACATTATGGTTCGTTATTATGCACAACCTAAAAAAGACTTCAATGAACCTTTTGATGGTATCATCTATGCTGTGATGGTGTCTATGGGTTTTGCAGCAGTAGAGAACTTGTTCTATGTGCTTGAAGGAGGAATGAATGTTGCTGTTATTAGGGCAGTTACTGCTATACCTGCCCATGCTGTTTTTGCGGTTATGATGGGTTATTATATGGGAAAAGCAAAATTTGCTCCTTATAAAAAGTTGAGATACAATCTAACAGGTTTATTTCTTGCTATTCTTTTTCATGGAGCTTACGATTTCTTCCTGTTTATAAACTTTATACCTGGAATATCTATAGGCGCCTTTATATCTCTAATTGTTGGAATAGTCCTATCAAAAGTCGCTATTAGAGCGCATCAAAACCGATCGTATTTCAAGAATAAATCTAATCAGGGAACTTAGATCGATCCAGTCCTGGAACCACGCGTAATGTGTTCTTATAATAGACTTTCTTTAATACTTCGTCAGGAAGATCTAATCCATACATTGGCCAAAAAGCGTGATACTTTTTGTGATACGGAAAATACTCGTCGTTACTTTCAAGCACTCTAAAATAGGTTGGGAATTCTTCTGGTTTCCAGCTGTCCTTACCAAAATGAATCCTATCTTGATATTTAATAAAAAATGCTTTTGCAAATCTTGGTTGTCTTCCCAACTCAGCAATTATAGCACCTATGCCAACATTCATATTTGGCATTTCATCGAGAAGTTCACCTAACTTACCAAGATCGTTAGCAAACCATCCCATATGTGCATTGATAAAAATAGTGTTAGGATGTTTCTTGAACATATTATGCTGCTCACCTATGATTTGCTCCCAAGGAGCTGGATTATTAGCATCACGCTTACGCCTTGGGTGTGTTTTAAGTTCTAACCAACGTTCATTATCTCCATCAAACTCATCCCAGAAAGATTTTGGGTCAGCAGCGTGAATTAAAACTGGAACACCTAACTCTCCGCACTTAGCCCAAATTGGGTCTAATCGAGGATCATCAATTGCTAGTCTATTTCCTTGAGCATCCTTATTTCTTAAACCTAAACTCTTATAAACTTTTAAACCTCTGGCTCCATTCTTAACATCTTGCTCAAACTGAGCAACTGTTTTCTCTATCCAGCCCTCTGCTCCTGCTCCTTCAAAGTTAATGTTAGCAAAAACCACAAATCGGTTAGGGAAATTTGTTGCGATATTACTTACTGATTGTTGTAACTGCTCCCCAGAACGACCACTTAAATTCACCATAATGGCCATGTTCAATGAATCCATAGCTGCAATTACAGGAGTTAAATCTTGTGCTGGCATTCTATACTGATGCCCATGAACATCAATAAAAGGAAACTTCGCCTTCTTAATTATTTTTCCAGGAACTACCAATGTTGAAGTTGGATTATACTCCTCAAAAGTTAGATCTTGAGCAAAGATCGATAACGAAAACGAACAGCAAAATAGAATAGTTAAGTATCTCATTTTTTTATGAATTTGAGTTTAAAAATATCAAAAAATGTCACCTCTTTTCTATACATCTTGTTAAATATTTCTTTCCAAAGTTAAATCTTTGGTTTAAAGCTATCAACAATGACAAAAGTCATACCTTTATTATCAATTATTTAAAAACTTGCAGCTTATATCTTGTCATCACGATTAGATTTCATCGCTCACAGTTAATACTTTATAAATACATAAATACAACTCAATATGAGTGAACATTTCAAAGTCAAAGTCAATGATAAATATGATTTTGATATCTCCAAAGATGATGTTTCCAAATTTGATATTGTTGATAACAAAGGGAAATATCATATTCTTAAAGACAGCGTTACATTCAACGCTGAACTTGCAAACAATAATTTTCAGAAGAAGTCCTATTCGGTTAAAGTAAACGGTAACACTTATGATGTTGCTATTTCAGACGAATTAGATAAGCTCATTAACGAAATGGGTTTCTCTACTGGAACCAACAAACAAATAAATACTGTTGAAGCTCCAATGCCTGGATTAATTCTGGACATTGCTGTGGCAGTTGGTCAGGAAGTTAAAGAAGATGATACTATGCTCATACTTGAAGCTATGAAAATGGAAAACGTGATCGTTTCGCATCGAGACGGAATCATTAAATCAATTAATGTAGCAAAGAATGAAGCTGTTGAAAAGAAGCAATTATTAATTGAATTTGAGTAGCATGAAAAAAATATTAGTAGCAAATAGAGGTGAAATTGCCATAAGAGTTATGCGCACAGCCAAAAAGATGGGAATAAAAACTGTTGCTGTTTACTCTACAGTTGATAGAAATGCTCCTCATGTAAAATATGCTGACGAAGCGGTTTGCATAGGTAACGCGCCTTCAAATCAGTCATATTTATTAGGATCAAAGATTATTGAAGTAGCAAAAAACCTAAACGTTGATGGTATTCATCCAGGTTACGGATTCTTAAGTGAGAATGCAGATTTTGCAGAAGAAGTAGAAAACAACAACCTCACTTTTATTGGTCCTGGAAGTAAGGCCATTAGAATGATGGGAGATAAACTTGCAGCCAAAGAAGCTGTAAAGAATTACGATATTCCAATGGTTCCTGGAGTCGATCATGCTGTTACAGATCCTAAAGAAGCTGTTGAGATAGCTAAACAAATAGGTTTTCCTATTCTAATAAAAGCCGCAGCTGGTGGTGGTGGAAAAGGAATGCGAATCGTAGAACAAGAAAAAGATGTTGTTGAACAAATGGAACGTGCTATTAGTGAAGCTAGATCGGCTTTTGGTGATGGTTCTGTATTCGTAGAAAAGTATGTTACCTCTCCTCGTCATATTGAAATTCAGGTAATGGCAGATAAACATGGTAACGTATTGCATTTCTTTGAAAGAGAATGTAGTGTTCAACGCCGTCATCAAAAAGTGGTCGAAGAAGCTCCTTCGGCTATTCTCACTCCAGAACTTAGAACTAAAATGGGTGAAGCTTCTATTAACGTAGCCAGATCTTGCGACTACGTTGGCGCAGGGACCGTAGAGTTCTTAATGGATGCCGATCATAACTTCTATTTCTTGGAAATGAACACAAGACTTCAGGTAGAGCATCCTGTTTCGGAGATCATTGCAGGTGTTGACCTTGTTGAGCTTCAAATAAATGTAGCTCGTGGAGAGGAATTACAACTGAAACAGGAAGATTTGAAAATCAGTGGACATGCCTTAGAGCTTAGGGTCTATGCAGAGGATCCATTAAACGATTTCCTACCTAGTGTAGGAATTCTGGAAGAATATAAGCTTCCTGTTGATGATAATATTCGTGTGGACAATGGCTATGAAGAAGGAATGGAAGTTCCAATTTATTATGATCCAATGTTGTCCAAACTTATCACTTACGGAAAAGACAGGGACGAAGCTATTCAGCTTATGATACATGCCATTGACAACTATAAAGTTAAAGGCGTACAAACTACACTTCCTTTTGGACGCTTTGTTTGTGAACATGAAGCCTTCCGTTCAGGTAATTTCGACACTCATTTCGTAAAGAATTATTATTCCCCTGAGGCATTAGAAATTATACACAAAGAAGAAGCTGAGGTAGCGGCTCTTGTTGCCTTAAACCAATACTTAGAAGATCAAAAAACACTAAGAGTACCAACCCATTAAAGACATGAAGGAAAAAATAACAGAACTCAATAAAAAGCTCGAATTAGCCAAGCTTGGTGGAGGCGAAAAGAGAATTGAAAAGCAGCATGCAAAAAAGAAGTTAACAGCAAGAGAACGCATCAATTATTTCTTTGATGAAGGTTCGTTTGAAGAGATTGGTGCATTAGTGACTCACCGAACCAAAGATTTTGGAATGGAAAACCAAAAATTCTATGGCGATGGCGTAGTAACAGGTTACGGAACAGTTAATAGAAGATTGGTTTACGCCTTTGCACAAGATTTTACCGTTTTTGGTGGTTCATTATCAGAAACCCATGCCGAGAAGATCTGTAAGATCATGGATCTTGCTATGAGAGTTGGTGCTCCGGTTGTAGGGCTAAATGATTCTGGAGGTGCTCGCATTCAGGAAGGAGTTCGGTCATTAGGTGGTTATGCAGATATATTCTTTAGAAATGTTGAGGCTTCAGGAATAATTCCTCAAATTTCAGCTATCATGGGTCCTTGTGCGGGTGGTGCTGTATACTCTCCTGCTATTACAGATTTCACTTTAATGGTAGAAGATTCTAGTTATATGTTTGTAACAGGACCTAACGTAGTAAAAACAGTGACAAATGAAGAAGTTACAAGCGAAGAACTAGGTGGTGCTACTACACATTCGGTAAAATCTGGTGTTGCACATATTACTTCAGCTAACGATATAGAATGTTTGGAGGATTTAAAGAAACTTTTAAGTTATCTACCCCAAAGTAATAAAGAGAAACCAAAAAAATTACCATTTGAACTCGGTGAGGAATTACGTCCAGAATTGTCCGATATCGTTCCGGATAATCCTAACAAACCTTACGATATGCATGATGTTATTAACGGTATTATCGATAAGGATTCATTCTTCGAAATTCATAAGAATTTTGCCGATAATATTATTGTTGGTTTTGCTAGATTAGGTGGAAGGAGTATTGGTATTGTTGCTAATCAGCCAATGATATTAGCCGGTGTACTCGGAGTAAAAACTTCTCGAAAAGCTGCACGCTTTGTACGTTTCTGTGATTGTTTTAATATTCCATTGTTAGTACTTGAAGATGTTCCAGGATTCTTACCCGGAACAGATCAAGAGTGGAATGGTATCATCATTCAAGGAGCAAAACTGCTCTATGCCTTGAGTGAAGCAACGGTACCAAGAATTACAGTTATCACACGTAAAGCCTATGGTGGAGCCTATGATGTAATGAATTCTAAACATATTGGTGCTGACTTTAATTATGCATGGCCAAGTGCAGAAATTGCCGTAATGGGCGCTAAAGGAGCTGCTGAGATCATTTTTAAACGTGAGATCATGGCTGCTGATGATCCAGAAGCAAAATGGAAAGAAAAAGAAAAGGAATATGCCGATCTTTTTGCAAATCCTTATAGCGCCGCAGAACGTGGTTATATTGATGAAGTGATTCTTCCAAAGAACACACGAAGAAAACTTATTAAATCATTTGCAATGCTCGAAAACAAAGAGCTTCCCAGAAGAAACAGAAAACATGGAAACATTCCATTATAGAAATAATTGTAAATTGTTGCTACAATAAGTGACAAGCCAATTAAACATACGATTTGCTAAACCAGATGATCTTCCGGCAACGGTTGAGATCCTCAATCAAGCTGTTCGTGCTCGCGTGAATGGATCTTTACAAGAGTTCACCGTAGTAGAAAGAAAGCCTTGGTTTATCAAGTTTGATCAAGATAAGTACCCAATTTACGTTGCTGAAATAAATAGCAATGTAATTGGGTATTGCTACCTCTCTCCTTATCGCCCAGGAAGACAAGCCATGAATAAAGTAGCAGAGATCAGCTATTATATTCATTTTGATCATCACAGAAAAGGAGTAGCTTCAAAACTTATTGAACATGCGTTATCTGATTGTAAGCGCATTGGTAAAGAAAGTTTGCTTGCCATTCTTCTCGATACTAATGATGCAAGTGTAGCGATACTTGAGAAATTTAATTTCAAAAAATGGGGACATTATCCTGATATCATCGATCTGGATGGAAAGCAATGCGGACAACTTATCTATGGACTAAAACTATGAATAACTCGGTTAATAAATCATCTATTTATGTGCTCCAATTGCTTGATATCTAGCTTATCATCTATTATTTTTAATGCTTTTAAAACCTATACCACCATATGCCAATATTTGTTCCGTTTAAAGCTTATCGACCAACTTCCGATAAAGCTAAAGCTATTGCTTGTCGTCCTTATGATGTCTTAAATGCAAAAGAAGCTAAACAAGAAGCTCATGGTAACCCACTTTCTTTTTACCATGTTATTAAACCAGAAATAGATTTTGACGAATCTCATAATCCTTATGCTCCAGAGATCTATAAAAAAGGGAAAACAAATTTTGATTCTTTGGTCGAAAACGGTGTAATCTTTCAGGATGAAAAACCAGCTTTTTATGTGTATGAATTAACAATGAACGATCATGTACAAACCGGATTGGTTGGGTGTTGCGCTATTGATGATTATTTCAATAATGTTATTAAGAAGCATGAGCTTACTAGACCAGACAAAGAAGAAGATAGAAAAAATCACATTCGGAGTAGTCAGTTAAATTACGAACCAGTTTTCTTATCGTATCCAAAGGCTGATGCCATTGATGCTTTGGTAGAAAAATTCAAAATAGAAGCTCCTATTTACGATTTTACTGCTGACGATGGTATTAAACATCGCTTATGGATTGTGAATGAAGACAATGATCTGGAACAAATTGAAAGCTTATTTAAAACTAATGTTTCAAGTATTTATATAGCTGACGGACACCACAGAACTGCTGCTGGTGCTCTTGTTGGTCGTGAGTTTAGAGATAATGGAAAAAGCACTCTAAATGGAGAAGCGAGAAATAACTATTTTATGGCTGTTGTGTTTCCAGATAATCAGCTTAAGATATTAGACTACAATAGAGTTATAAAAGACCTAAACGGATTAACTGAAGAAGGACTGTTAGAAGCAGTTGCTAAGAAGTTTGATTTGGAGACAAAAAATGAAGCTTATCGTCCAGAGACACTTCACACTTTTGGCATGTATCTAAATAACCAATGGTATAAACTAACAGCAAAGTCTGGAACTTTTAACGACAGTGATCCAATTGGAGAATTAGACGTTACTATTTTATCAGATAATGTGCTTGAACCAATTTTTAATATCGTAGATCTAAGAAAAGATAAACGCATCGAATTTGTAGGAGGATTACGTGGATTGGGCGAACTTGAAAAGCGTGTAGATTCTGGAGAAATGGCAATAGCTTTTTCTATGTACCCTGTGAGTATGAAGCAGCTTATAGCTATATCTGATAATGATCTTTTAATGCCCCCTAAGGTTACATGGTTTGAACCTAAATTAAGAAGTGGGTTATTTGTTCATGATATCAGTGAATGATTTGATTTACAATCAATTAGACAGCTCTTCATCTATAGTTAGTTTAAAGTCATATTGTAAGTCTTCATGAAGCTTACTAATGGCTTTTAAAGCTAATTCTTTCTGTTTATTGAACATATTTGTAAGTACCGTATTTCTTTTATAATAAGGTCTTAGTTCTTTAAGCTGAAGGCAGAAATAAATTAATAATTCTGCCTCTGTTTCTTTCTTTTTTGAGTAACGAATATACCTCTTTACCTGTCTCAAAATTTTTCGTACAGACTTCTTTATATAATAATAATTTATTGCATTAATTTCTAAAAAAGAAACATCCATATAGGACTTCACACTTTCAATATAGGCTTGCTCATCTTCCGATTCAAAAACCAAATAAGTCAACAGTTCTTTAGACTCTAGTTTGAATCGAGCCATAGCCAGACAAAATTTTATTAGATCATCTTGTGAACGATATTTAAGCTCTTTCTTTAATTCGGGTAAGGTTGCTGGTTTCATTAGATAAATGTAGAAAATAAAACCTTACTTTTGACCGATGCAAAACAAACGAGGTTTCGAACTAGAATTTGTTGCCTTAATGGCATCACTAATGTCTATTGTGGCATTATCAATTGATGCATTACTTCCGGCATTACCGCAAATTGGTGAATACTTAAGCGTAACAGATATTAATGAAAACCAAAAAATGGTTACCATGATCTTTTTAGGTCTTGGTTTTGGTCAGTTGATCTTTGGACCTTTGTCTGATAGTTTTGGCAGAAAACCTATTGTTTATGTTGGTTTCTTATTATTCGTCATTGCTACTTATATCTGCCTCACCACTAAGAATTTTGAAGTCATGGTTTTTGGGCGCATCCTTCAAGGAATTGGTTTAGCATCACCAAGAACCATAAGTATTGCTATGGTTAGAGACAGTTATAGTGGAAACTATATGGCAAAAATTTTGTCTATAGTTGTTATGGTGTTCATTTTAGTGCCAGTTATTGCTCCTACGCTGGGTCAATTCTTGCTTAAGTATTACGATTGGCAATCTATTTTCTATGTGAATTTAGCTTTTGGATTAGTAGTAATGATCTGGTTTTGGTTTAGGCAAAATGAAACCCTCAAAAACAAACACAAGATTAAGTTTAGCGGAACGCTCTTTATTGATGGAGCTAAAGAGTTTGTAAAGTACAAATCAGCTGTAGCTTTTACATTGGTTTCTGGATTCATCACAGGCTCCTTTATGGTGTATTTAAGTACCGCTCAACAGATATTTGAACAACAGTACGATCTTACAGAGCAATTCCCCTTGATCTTTGCAAGTTTAGCCATAGCTGTTGGGTTAGCTACTTATTTAAACAGCAGATTTGTAGTTAAATATGGTATGTGGAAAATAGCGTACACAGCAACTATAGCCTATGTTCTAATTTCCCTTTTATACATTGTTTTATACTACAATGGAAATAACCCAAGTATTGAAGTCTTAATAGGATTCTTTGCTGTACAGTTCTTTTCTATTGGTTTTTTGTTTGGAAACCTTCGTGCTTTAGCAATGCAACCTCTAGGACATATTGCTGGTATAGGTGCTGCTATTAACGGATTTGTATCTACGGTAATGGCTGTACCAATTGCCAATTACATTGGTGGCTTTATAGATAACTCAGTGTTACCATTATTTATAGGTTTCTCTTTCTTTGGATTTCTCTCTTTTCTGGTTTTTATAAGGTTAAAATTAGCTAAGACATATTAGAATTACATCAATACCTATTGAAATTATCACAAAAAAGAGTGACATCGTTAACGTTGTATTTAAGTCATTAAATCGACACTATGCACAAACCGTTAAACACTCGACAATAAGACCTCATCGAAATTTATTCCCTCAATTGGTTCAATTTTCTGTTCAATAGCATTCCAATCAATCCTTCTTCCTAATTTATATGAAAGACCAGCCATATGAGCTGAAATAGCCTCTTCGAATCCTTCTTGAATTCCACAGCTTAGTTTTCTTTCATTCTTAATACTGCTCAACCATTCTTTAAGATGCAAGAAGGTAGAATCCACCCTTACACCATCTATATAGGTCCACATCAAACCTTTGTCGGCAAAATATTGAGACGTTGCAGAAGCAATAGCATCAGGAATATTTGCTGCTGGATCATATTGGTAAATAGGCTTGGATGGATGCATCCGTTCAGATTCTAGTAAATCGACATATTTCGTTGATCTGCCATCAGGCCAAATAGTGAGCTTATTACCTAACTCCATTGTCCCGTCGTGACCCATAAGAATTGTAGGTCTGCTAAATCCATTACCAAGGGTGGCACTATAAATAAAGGTCATCCCCTTTTCTTTTCCTTTTTCCTGACTTGCTCCCAACTTATATTCCGGAAATTCCATATTGACCTGCAAAACATCAGGTACATTTCGCCCATCAATATGGGTGTAAATCCCTCCAGAAGCTGTTACCGAAGCTGGAATACCCATTTTCATAACACAATTAAGTCGATCGTAATCATGGGTTAGTAAATCACCTGATAATCCAGATCCATATTCCCACCACTTTCTCCATCTAAAGAAATGATTTTTATTGAATGGGATTTTTGGTGCAGTTCCTAAAAACATGTCCCAATCAATAGTTTGCTCGTTGGCTTCCTCTTCAATATGATAGTTCCAAGCACCATTATCATCATTTCTATTAGTATTTGTTTGAATCATGGATATATGACCTAGAACTCCTTTTTCAATAATATCTTGAGCTGTCTTAAAACTCATTGTTTGCCTATGCTGATGACCAACCATAAAACGTGCGCTTGAATTTTCAGCGGCCTTTTTAAGTTCATATGTTTCTTCAACAGTATGTGTCATTGGTTTTTCAACATAAACATGAATGCCTTTATTCAATGCGTAAATTGACATTGGGGCATGCCAGTGGTCTGGTGTAGCAATAATCACAGCATCTACATTTCCGCTATCAATCATTTCCTGATGCGTTTTATATCTTTTTATATCATTGTCTTCAGCTTTAAAAGATTCTATTGCTTTATTCGCCCTTTTATCAAAAGCATCGCAGACCGCAACTAATTTTACGTTTAATTTTTCTTGTGCTAGGAAATCTTTCAAGGCTGAATGTTTCGGATTTTCATCAGCTGCCTTTTTCATCTCGGATAACCATTCTTTGGTAGCAAAACCTAATGATCTGCATAGCTGTTCTCCTCTTATACCAAAACCTATAATACCTACTTTAATAGCTGATCCATCAATTGGAGGTAGTAATGTAGGATAAGACGGTTCTATATTCAGATGCTCCAGAATTTCAGTACGTTTCTCATTACTTAATACACTGTTGGCTGCAGCAGCCCACCAAATTCCACCAACTAATGGTAGTCCTCCTAATCCTTTGAGCATGTCTCTTCTTGTCCACTTCATAGGTCTAATTTTTAATTTCTTCTTTGTTTTTCTTTATAATACGACTCAACCCGAAATAATATGAAGTTGGCAATTGATAAATGACCAAAAGTGCAGCCAATTCAATTAAATTCTTATTAACAAACCAATAATTTCCTTCTATACGTAGTTGTTCTAACCAAGGAAAAGGAGGGTGTGTTAAATAATACATGGCAAGTAAACCAATCCCAATTATAGTCCCTATTTTTTCAAAAATCCCTAATGTTAGGGTTAGACCAACAATAATAAGCGCAGCAACATTCAAGCCATCAGTCCAATTTATAATAGCTTCGTCGGTCATTACTAAAAAAAATTGTTTCAAAGGACCTTGGGCTGATGCCAAATATCCAAATGATGTCCATTCAGGATCATACAACTTTATGACCCCTTCATATAAAAAATGCCATCCTATTAATATTCTTAATACTACTACACTCTTTCTAAGACTGCCTACTTTTTCAATTTCACTCATTGGTTAGATTGTTTAGATAATTCAAAAATAGAGCTCTTTAAACAGTTTTTCTATGATTTTTGTCATCCTTTTATCATGTAGTCTTTAAGGCATATTACTAGTATTGTACTGCCATTAATGGATTTGTATCTGCAGTAATGGCAGTATCTATTGCTAATCTCATTGATAGTTTTATTGATAGCTCTGTATTGTCATTATTTATAGGTTTCTCGTTCTTTGAATTTCTTTCTTTTTTGGTTTTTATGCGGTTAAAGCTGTCAAATACATTTTAATTATTGGAATAGCAAATAAATCTCTCCCTGAAACTTATCAATCTTAATTGAGTTCAAACTAATTGCTTATATTTATCTATTATGGCTAACGTGTTTATAACTTATCGAAGATCTGACTCTTCCTCAGCTACAGGACGTATTGCCGACAGGCTCCAATCTTTTTTTGGTCCAGATAGTGTTTTCTATGATATTTCAACAATTCCTCTGGGTGTTGACTTTAGAACCTTTATTAATGAGAAATTAAACAAAACTGATATTTTTCTAGTAGTTATAGGTGATGGTTGGCTTGAAGTAAGAGATGCTAATGGTAATCGTAAAATAGATAACCCAGAAGATTGGGTACGCATAGAAGTGTCTGCAGCATTAGCTCGAAAGAATATTCCAGTTATACCTGTGATGGTTGGTAAAATGTCAAATCCTCCTAAAAAGGAAGAATTACCTGATGAACTTTCAGATTTATCAAGTCGAAATAGTATAATTCTAAGATCTGACTCGACATTCGAGGGACAGATGGATAAATTAATAGACTATATAGATAGTCATTTGAAGGAAGTGAAAATAGATGAACCAGCTAATGGAATTCAACTTTTAGTAGGAAGAGATAAAGACAATGTTCTCATGCAGACCAAGCATATAAAAAACGGCTCTAAAAATTTAGTTCAGTTTTCCCTTTCTACAGCGCATAACATAAAGTGGTGGAAAGCTTTGAAAATCTATGATAAGCGAGGAATGATATCACTTCTCTCTACACAAGATGATGATCATGGTCCTAAAAAAAGCCACTTAATTGACATATCAAGCTTCGGGAATGAAATCAAAGTTGAATTCTATAAAGCCAAAGTTTTTGGAGTTCATTCTCGTGTGCATAAGATCAAACTTCCAACTTCTAAATTAAAAAATCTAGAAGTGTCTTTTACTTGGTTAACAGATTAATTATTACAATTATGTTAATACCTAATCTAAATATCAAATCAAAACAACAACATACCTTCGATGCTATTGTTGTTGGCACTGGTATTAGTGGTGGCTGGGCAGCAAAAGAACTTACTGAAAAAGGTATTAAAACACTAGTTTTAGAACGTGGAAGGATGGTACGTCATATTGAAGACTATCATACTATGTACAAGCATCCATGGGAATTGCCTTATGGTAACAAATTGACACCAAAAGAAATTAAGGAAGTGTACCCAATTCAAAATCGATCTTCATATGCCTTAGATCAAGGAACAAAGCATTTTTTTGTTAAGGATAATGAGAACCCTTATATACAAAAGAAACCATTCTTATGGACACGTGGTTATCAAGTTGGCGGCAGGTCTTTAATTTGGGGAAGATGGGCATATAGAAGGGGTGATCTCGAATTTGAAGCAAATGCACGTGATGGTGTTGGATTAGATTGGCCAATTAGATATAAAGATATTGAGCCTTGGTATGATTATGTTGAATCTTACATTGGCGTGAGCGGAAATAAAGACAACTTATTCCAAGTACCCGATGGTAAGTTTCTTCCACCATGGGAAATGAATTGCCTAGAAAAACATGTTGCATCCAAAATAGAAAATAACTATTCAGACAGAAGACTCACTATTGGACGTACAGTTAATCTCACAACTCATCATGGTGGAAGAAGTAAATGCATGGCGCGTAATATGTGTCGAAGAGGCTGTCCATACGGCGCATATTTTAGTAGCAACTCGGTGACCCTACCAGCAGCAGAAAGAACGGGTAACATGACCTTAAGAACGAACTCAATCGTTCACACGATACTATACAATAAAAACTCAAAAAAAGCTTCAGGGGTTCAAATAGTTGATACTATCACCAAAGAGGTAATAACCTTTAATGCTAAAATTATATTTCTTTGCGCATCAACTCTAGGAAGTACAAGTATATTACTAAACTCAGTAGCTAACAGCTTTCCTGATGGACTTGCAAATACTAGTGAAGAACTTGGACACAATCTTATGGACAATCACTTTCAAGTGGGTGCCTATGGAACTTTTGATGGATTTGAAGATCAATATCACAAAGGAAGACGTCCAGTCGATGTGATAGTGCCACGGTTTCAAAACCTAAATGCAAAGACTAAGAGAGCAGATTATCTTAGAGGTTTTAGCACTTATGGTTGGGCTGGTCGTGAAGGATGGGATCGTGGATATGACGGTAATGAGTTTGGAGCTGAATGGAAAAATAAATTAGTTAAACCTGGTCCATGGACATTTACATTCCTTGCCTTTGGTGAGTGTTTACCAGATCATAAAAACAGAATTTATCTTGATCAAGAAAAGAGAGATTCTTGGGGGCTTCCAATGTTAGTGACCGATATGGAGTTTGGTGAAAATGAAAAACAAATGCGAAAAGAAATGCTCTCCTCAAGTGCTGAGATGTTGGAAGTGTCAGGATTTAAAGATATAGGTACTTTTGATGATCCTAGCGAACCCGGATTGAGTATACACGAAATGGGTACAGCTAGAATGGGTAATGACCCTAAAAAATCGGTGCTTAACCGTTGGAATCAAGTACATGATATTCCAAATATCTTTGTTACGGATGGTTCTTGTATGAACTCTAATGGATGGGGTAATCCATCGTTAACCTATATGGCCTTAACAGCAAGAGCATGCAATTATGCTGTTGAGCAACTCAAAAAAGGAAATCTTTGATATGGAAAATATTAGCAGAAGAAAAGCACTTGAAAAAACATCTGTAATGATTGGTGGCATGTTAAGCTCATCATTATGGATTGGCGTGTTAAGTGGCTGTGAAGCTCCAACAAATGAAGATTGGATACCTAAGTTTTTGACTAAAAAAGAAGCCGTTACTTCCGCTAATTTTGTCGATATCTTAATTCCATCAACAGATACACCAGGTGCTAAAGAGGCAATGGTTCATCGGTTTATTGATGAGATGTTAAACGGTTATTTTAATAAAGATGAGCAACAAGCTGTTAGAAATGGATTGAAAAATTTACAGAATCAAAAATTTGATGATCTCAACATTGATAAACGAGTTAACATTGTGAGCAACTTAGCACAACAGTCGGACAATTCATTTTTTAAAACAATGCGAAGTATGTCTTTACTTGGATTCTTTACTTCAGAAATTGGTGCAACACAATGTCTGAACCATGACCCTATTCCTGGAGAATATGAAGGCTGTATTCCAATAAATAAGTACGGAGGCAAAACATGGTCAATGTCCTAATACTCAACATTTATTTAGTCCTCGCTCAAAACCTTGATTGTTCCAATACCAGCGTATGTATCTCTATCAAACAATAAATGATTGTATACTTTGCCAGCATTAAAATCTAGTATTTGACTAACTCCAGTACCACTCTCTTCACCCCAAGTAATAAACAATTTATGGTCGTCTACCCATTCAGAAATATATGTTTCGTTACCTGTTAATCCCTTTTCGTGTCCAGTTATTGCCTCCCAATGCAAAGTCGAATCTGTATCAAAAGTAAGATGATAAATATTTTCATGATACTGATATTCCAAAGTTTTATTAACGAGATTAATTGGAGATTTTATTGTAGACTTACAACTAATTAATAATATTATAAGGCTTAAAACCTTCAAATGTAATATCTTAATAATGAACATTCTTATTCTAGACATATTATAAACTCTATATTAAATATGAAATTTGGTAAAGAAATTATTAACGCTAAAATAATTAATAAAAAGCACATCAAATTGATGTGCTTTAAGTTATTATGTACTAAGTGTTTTAAATATTAGCTGCCAACCAATCACCTACTTCAGAAGTTTTATAAGCCTTTGCATTTTCGGCAAGATCTTCGGTTACAACACCTTCAGCAAGTGATCTATTCACTACTGCTCTAATAGCTTCAGCTTCTTCTTTTAACCCGAATGAAGTTTCAAACATCATAGCCGCAGATAATATAGTAGCTAATGGATTTGCAATATCTTTTCCAGCCGCTTGCGGATATGATCCGTGAATTGGCTCATATAAAGAAATATTCTCTCCCATAGAAGCCGATGGCATTAATCCCATAGATCCTGAAATTACTGAAGCTTCATCCGTAAGAATATCTCCAAATAAGTTTTCAGTAATTAATACATCATAAGCATTTGGCCATTGTATTAATCGCATAGCAACAGCATCAACAAACTCATAAGACACCTCAACTTCTGGATAATCTTTCTCCATAGCTTGCACTGTTTCTCTCCATAAACGTGAAGTTTCGAGTACGTTAGCCTTATCAACACAGCATAATTTCTTGTTTCTAGACATTGCTAATTCAAAACCACGTTTAGCAAGACGTTGCACTTCTGCTCTTGTATAGATACAATTATCGTAGGCAGTTTCTCCTTCATCTAATCTACCTTTTTCACCAAAGTAGATTCCACCAGTCAACTCTCTTAAAAATACTAAATCGGTACCTTCTACTCTATCTCTTTTTAAAGGTGATTTATCTAACAAAGATGGAAATGTAAATGTTGGTCGTACATTAGCAAATAGCCCAAGTTTCTTACGCATTTTCAACAACCCTTGCTCAGGACGTACCTTCGCAGATGGATCATTATCAAATTTTGGGTGACCAATAGCTCCAAACAATACTGCATCAGCATTTGTACAAACCTCATGTGTTTCATCTGGATAAGGTTCACCAACGGCATCAATTGCTGCTGCTCCTGTAAGTGCAGGCGTCCAAGTAATATTATGTCCGAATTTCTCAGCTACTGCATCTGATACTTTTACTGCCTGATCAATGATTTCAGGTCCTATTCCGTCTCCCGCTAATAAAGCGATCTTTAAGTTCATTTATTTTTTGTTTAAATAATATTCAACATTTTTTCTGTTGCCTTAATGGCCGACACAGTTTGATCTGAGTCTAACCCTCTGGTAACAAACTCTTTTTCTTCACTCTTCCAAGTGATAATAGTTTCACAAAGCGCGTCGGAATTACTTCCAGGAGGAATTCTTACCGCATAATCTATTAACTTAGGTAAATCCTTTTTACTGTGCTGCTTATACAACCTAGACAATGCATTCATAAAAGCATCAAACTGACCATCACCTTGTGCATGTGCTTCATACTCTACTCCCTCAACCTTTAATTTCAAAGTAGTTGATGGCTTTAACCCTTTAGCATGACCAAGTACATAATTCTCAACAACCACACGCTTTTCAATGGTATCACTATCTAAAACATCAGAGATGATGTATGGTAAGTCTTCTTGAGAAACTACTTCCTTTTTATCTCCTAATTCAATGATTCGCTGAGTGACTTTAGCTAATTCATCGTCATTAAGTTGAATTCCTAAATCTTGTAAATTCTTCTGAATATTGGCTTTCCCTGAAGTTTTTCCTAAAGCATACTTACGTTTTCTACCGAAACGCTCGGGTAAGAGATCATTAAAATAAAGATTATTCTTATTGTCACCATCTGCATGAATTCCAGCAGTTTGGGTAAATACATTAGCTCCAACTATTGGTTTATTCACAGGGATTCTGAAACCAGAAAAGGTTTCTACCAACTTACTTACTTTGTTTAAAGAAGACTCCTTAACATCAAATTTTACCTCTGGAAGAAAATCTCTCAACACAGCCATTGCACTTGCCAATGGTGCATTTCCTGCACGTTCTCCCATTCCATTAATAGTAAGATGCAATCCGTCAGCTCCAGATTTGGTAGCTTCCATAACATTAGCAACACTCAAGTCATAATCGTTATGGGCATGAAAATCTATATGGAAATCTGGATATCGCTCCCTTACCTCTTTAATGAATGTTCCTGCCTCTTGTGGAGTTAGTACTCCCAAAGTATCAGGCAACATTACACGTTCTATGTTTTGAGTAGCTAAAAAGTCTAGATATTGAAATACGTATTCTTTTGAATTTCGCATTCCGTTACTCCAATCTTCAAGATAAACATTGGTCTTTATTCCGTGATCTAATCCTAACTCAACAACTTTATTAATAGCTTTAAAATGTTGTTCTGGAGTTTGCTTTAATTGATGTGTTAAATGATTTAAAGAACCTTTCGTTAATAAATTCTGAACTTTTGCTCCAGCTTCCAGCATCCAATTGATGGACTTTCCTCTATCAATAAAAGTAAGCACCTCAATACGATCAATTAAACTATTTTCTGAAGCCCAAGAAGTTACTTTTTTAACAGCTTCTAATTCTCCTTCGGATACTCTGGCAGATGCAATTTCAATTCTATCGACTTTTAGTTCTTCTAGTAATAGCTTAGCAATAGTAAGTTTTTCAGAAACTGAAAAAGACACTCCAGAGGTTTGTTCACCATCTCGAAGAGTCGTATCCATGATCTCAATTCTACGTTTTGCCATGGTCTTGGGTATGTTTTAAAAAGGTCTTGTAGTTGAAAACTCTGCAATCTCTTCTTTGATGTTTTGTAAGTAGTCAATATCATCAAATCCGTTAAGCATATTTCCTTTTTTGTAACCGTTTATCTGAAAAGATTCTGATTCTCCAGTTGATACTAACGTAACTGTTTGGTTGGGAAGATCTACATTAATCTCAGCTTTTGGATCTGCATCAATAGCATCAAAAAGTTTTTGTGCAAATTCAGCGGACACCTGAACAGGTAGCACACCAATATTTAAACAGTTATTTCTAAAGATATCTGCAAAGAATGAAGAGATTACACAACGTAATCCGAAATCATAAACAGACCATGCAGCGTGTTCTCTAGAGGAGCCAGAACCAAAGTTCTTACCCGCAACTAATATCTTAGATCCAGCATACTTTGAATCGTTCAATGGGAAATCAGTCTTTAAATTTCCTTCAGCGTCATATCTCCAATCTCTAAATAAGTTATCACCAAATCCTTTACGCTCCGTCGCTTTTAAGAAACGAGCTGGAATAATTTGGTCAGTATCCACATTCTCAATTGGTAATGGATAAGCTGTACTCGTTAATACTTCAAATTTATCGTAAGCCATTTGTCTCTTTTTAAGCGTTAATTAATGTTCTTGGATCTGTAACTACTCCTTCTACAGCTGTTGCTGCTGCTACTAATGGTGAGGCTAATAAAGTTCTTGAACCTGGTCCCTGACGGCCTTCAAAATTTCTGTTTGATGTAGAAACTGCAAGCTTTCCTGCAGGCACCTTATCGTCATTCATTGCTAAACAAGCTGAACAACCTGGTTCTCTAAGCATAAAACCTGATTCTTCAATTATTTTATCTAGTCCTTCTGCTTTTATCTGATCTACTACTTTATGCGAACCTGGAACCAACCAAGCAGTTATGTTATCTGCCTTTTTACGACCTTCTACAATTGAACAGAATGCTCTAAAGTCTTCAATACGACCATTGGTACAAGATCCTAAAAACACGAAGTCAACTTCCTTACCAATCATATCGTCTCCTTCATTGAATTGCATATAACCTAATGACTTCTTATAAGTAGCCTCTCCTCCTTCTACATCTTCAGCATTCGGAATACATTTGGTTACTCCTATTCCCATTCCCGGATTCGTACCATAGGTGATCATTGGTTCTATATCAGCTGCATCATAATTGAATTCAACGTCAAACTCAGCTCCTTCATCAGTCTTCAACGTTTTCCAATACGCTAAAGCTTTATCCCATTCTTCTCCTTTAGGAGCAAAACGACGTCCCTTTATATAGTCAAAAGTCTTTTCATCTGGAGCAATCATGCCTCCACGTGCTCCCATTTCAATAGAAAGGTTACATACCGTCATTCTCCCTTCCATAGACATATCTTCAAATACTTCTCCAGCATACTCTACAAAATAACCTGTAGCTCCTGAAGTAGTTTGCTGAGAAATAATATAAAGAGCCACATCTTTAGGCGTAACTCCAGCTCCCAGCTTGCCGTTTACATTAATACGCATCTTTTTTGGTTTTGGCTGCATGATACACTGTGATGACAATACCATCTCCACCTCCGAAGTACCAATACCAAAGGCAATTGCACCAAAAGCACCATGTGTTGAAGTATGAGAATCACCACAAACTATGGTAGCTCCAGGAAGGGTAATTCCGTTTTCAGGACCTACAATGTGTACAATTCCATTGTTTTCATCCCCAAGTCCCCAATGCAATATTCCATATTCCGCTGCATTACGTTCTAACGCTGCTAATTGATTTGCAGATAATGGATCTTCAACTGGTAAATGTTGATTGATTGTTGGAGTATTATGATCTGCAGTAGCAAAAGTACGCTCTGGATACATAACTCCGATATCTCTATTTTTTAATCCTACAAAAGCTACTGGACTAGTAACTTCGTGAATAAAATGACGGTCAATAAAGAATACATCTGGTCCATCTTCAATTTTACGAACCACATGCGAATCCCAAACCTTATCAAATAATGTGCTTTTCATGTTCTATTTTATATGCAAGCGAAAATACATTGGAAGAAGAAAACATCGATTTTTATTGCAAAAAAGTTATGATGTTCAACAACTAAAAAAATATTTAAACTAACTGATAATCAAATAAATACATTGACAGCCTTACGACTTCTGTAAATTGAAGTAGTAGCAAATATTTTTAAAGCGCATTATCCATAATACTTTGAACAACCTCAGGATTCAGCAAAGTACTTGTATCTCCTAAATTAGAAGTGTCTTTACTAGCAATTTTTCGAAGAATTCTACGCATTATTTTTCCTGAGCGAGTTTTTGGTAATCCTTCCGTAAATTGAATCTTATCTAACTTGGCAATCGGACCAATATGTTCGGTAATAATTTGATTGATTTCCTTTCTTAAATTATCATGGTTACGACCCTCACCTGTTTCCTTTAAAATCACATAACCATATAATGCATTTCCTTTAATATCATGTGGGAATCCAACAATGGCACTTTCTGCTACAGCTGGATGCTCGTTAACAGCATCTTCAATTGGAGCCGTTCCTAAGTTATGACCAGAAACAATGATTACATCATCAACTCTACCCGTTATTCGATAGTAACCTACTTCATCACGAAGTGCTCCATCACCTGTAAAGTACTTGTTCTCATATGCTGAGAAATAGGTGTCTCTATAACGTTGATGATTTCCCCAAATAGTTCTTGCCATTGATGGCCAAGGGAATTTAATACATAACCGTCCTTCAACCTGATTTCCATGAATTTCATTTCCGTTTTCATCCATTAAAGCTGGTTGTACGCCAATAAACGGTAAAGTCGCATAGGTTGGTTTTGTTGGTGTTGCATAAGGAATTGGTGTGATTAACATCCCTCCTGTTTCCGTTTGCCACCAGGTATCCACGATTGGAGCTTTTTTCTTTCCTATATTATCATTATACCAATGCCACGCTTCTTCATTAATAGGTTCACCAACGGTTCCTAAAACCTTTAAAGAAGAAAGGTCATACTTCTCTACCCAGTTTAAATTTTCTTTAGCCAAGGCTCTAATTGCAGTTGGCGCAGTATAGAATTGATTTACTTTATGCTTTTCTACTACTTCCCAGAATCTTCCCCAATCTGGATAGGTCGGCACACCTTCAAACATTACTGTTGTAGCTCCATTAGCTAAAGGACCATAGACTATATAGCTATGCCCTGTAATCCAGCCAATATCTGCAGTACACCAATACACATCATTCTCGCGGTATTGGAATACATTTTTAAAGGTATATGCAGTATAAACCATATATCCAGCTGTTGTATGCACCATCCCTTTAGGTTGCCCTGTTGATCCAGAAGTATATAAGATGAATAAAGGATCTTCTGCATTCATTGTTTCAGCCTCACATTCAGAAGAAGCCTCATCTAATAAAGGCTGTAACCATTTATCACGACCATCTTCCATATGAATATCTGAATGAATACGCTTTGCTACTAAAACCGACTCAACACAAGGACACTCCTTTAATGCTTCATCAACAATTCCTTTTAGGTCAATTGTTTTTGACCCTCGATAAGAGCCATCATTAGTGATTACCATTTTACAATCACTATCATTAATTCGTGTTGCCAAAGCTGTTGAAGAAAAACCAGCAAACACCACAGAATGTATTGCCCCTATTCTCGCACAAGCCAACACCGAAATTGCCAATTCAGGAATCATTGGAAGATAAATGCAAATACGGTCACCCTTTTTGATTCCTTGAGATTTTAAAACATTAGCAAACTTGTTAACTCGTTCTGACAATTGATTGTAAGTGATGTGTTCAGCTTCCTCATTTGAATCATTTGGTTCAAACAGAATTGCAGTTTTATCGCCTCTTGTTGCCAAGTGTCTATCAATACAGTTCTCCGTAATATTTAATTGAGCACCTTCAAACCATTTTACTTCAGGCTTTGTAAAATCCCAGCTCAATACATTATCCCATCGTTTACGCCAAACAAAATGTTCCTCTGCGATTTCTTCCCAAAAAACTTCTGGGTTCCTAACTGACTTCCTATAAACCTGAAAATATTCTTCTAAATGTTTGATATGATAATTACTCATCTTTTATAACTGAAATTATATGTGCTGTAAAGTAATGAAATAATATATACAAGAATATTTATTTCTACGTACAACAAATTTTTGTCGACCGAATAATTAAAAATCAGGACTAATGTTTAAAGGATTTAAGACTTTATCAGCTTTTTAATAAAGGTATTATTATCTATGGTTTTTATCTTGATAAAATAAGCTCCACTACTTAGATAAGAAATATCAAAAACTAAATTAGATTCCATATAATCTAATGGAATTTGCTTTCCCATTAAATTGTAAAGTTTAATAGATTGAATCCTATCAAAATTGACACCCTTTAAGGTAATTATGTTGCTTGAAGGGTTAGGAATTAACTTGATCTTGTCTGAATTCAACTTATTGGTTCCTAGTGTATTTATATTAACATTCATCTCATACGAGTCAGACATACCACATTTCTCCACCGTAAGTCTTACTGCATACTCTCCTATCTCATCATAAACATGAATAGGGTTTTCTTGGGTTGAAGTATTAGAGTCACCAAAATCCCAATAGTAGCTTTCACCATTCTCTGAGGTGCTTAAAAACGTTACTTCATTACCTAGTTCATTAAAAGTAAAATCAGCTTTAGGATCGAACTCATCTATCTTCCAAAAAGAAAGCTGATCATACACAACAACTTTTACAGCATTACGTATGGCCTCAGCCTTAGATGCGGAAATACCAGGATTATAAGTAATTAATGTCGGGTCTTTTCTTAAAATGGTAGTATAAAAAGTACAAGCGGAAGCATAAGCACCTTCTAGCGACTGGTGAGATTGGTCTTCATGATACAAATCAACTGGAACCAAATTATCTCTCATATATCTCCAAACCTGACCAACCGGTGAAATAACAGCATCATTATCATCTGCTAAAACTCGATAATTCTGAGCAATCTCATCGTCCATACTATGGTAATAACACATCCATGGATATGCAATACAAGTTGGCCCAGAATTTGACATTCCCCATTCCCAAGCCCAGGTTCTATAAAAAACTGGTTGAGTGCATGTATTATTATATCTAACAGTTTCGCATAATTCAGCAGCAAATGGAGCCACACTATTGTTAAAATAATCACCAGTTAACCCAACTTCAACGCTACTACCTTGTAAGACTACATAATCCCAATCATTAGAATTTATCTTATTAGTAACATCTACACTGTTTGTGTGAAATTCAAATGTTGCACTACCTGCAGTTTGTGCATCTACTAATATATTATCTCCTGTAGAGTTTGCAGCTTGATAAAACATATTAGGAATATCTTCAATAAACGTATAGCTATTACCTATAAAAAGTACCTTTTTATCTTGTGCACTTAACGCTAAAGCGAAGAAAACTGCTTGAATAATTATGAGGGATAGTTTTCTCAATGTGAAAAAGATTAGTCTCTTAAATTAGATGCTTAAGAGCTTAAAAGGTTGCGTTTTTGAGCACTAAAAAATTAATCTTTAATGCTCGAGTGCTTCTCCTGTACCACTCGGAATTCTAATATCTTCAACAATATCCTGTACCTCCTTTGGTGGCGCTTGTGTAAACTTCATAATAACAATTGATACCACGAAATTGATCACCATAGCAATGGTTCCAAAACCTTCTGGTGAAACACCAAACCACCATTCACTCTTATCTGGAATAGTTTCATCTAACCAACCAAACTTGAATTTTATAATGTAGTAGAGCATAATGGAAATACCTACAACCATTCCTGCTATTGCTCCTTCTTTATTCATTCGCTTGTAGAAAATCCCTAAAACAATCGCTGGAAAGAATGATGCTGCGGCCAACCCAAATGCCAAGGCGACGACTGCCGCAACAAAATCTGGTGGATTAATACCAAAATATCCAGCAACGCAAACAGCTCCGATTGCTGAAATTCTTGCAGCTACAAGTTCTCCTCTTTCAGATATTGAAGGTTTGAATACTTTTTTAATAAGATCATGTGATACAGAAGCAGAAATCACCAATAATAATCCAGCAGCTGTTGATAATGCTGCAGCTAAACCTCCAGCAGCCACTAATGCAATTACCCAGTTTGGTAAATTAGCAATCTCAGGGTTTGCTAATACCATAATATCTCTATCAACAACAAGTTCATTTTGTGCTTCGTCTGCAACATATTGAATGAGGCCATCGCCATTTTTATCAGCAAAAGTAATTAGCCCTGTTGTTTCCCATTTCTTGAACCATTGAGGAACATCTGAATATGGTTGGTCAGAAACTGTTTCAATCATATTTGTTCTGGCAAAAACTGCAACTGCAGGTGCTGTTGTATATAGAATTGCTATCAACAACAATGCAATTCCTGCCGATTTACGCGCGTCTCTAACTCTTTTCACCGTAAAGAATCTTACTATTACATGTGGTAATCCAGCGGTACCTACCATAAGCGCAAATGTTATGGCAAAAACATCGATTAATGATTTCGAGCCTTCAGTATATTCAGCAAAACCAAGCTCTGTACTTAGTCCATCTAATTTATCTAATAAATAAGTTCCTGAACCATCATTTAATTCACCTCCAAAACCAAGTTGAGGAATTGGATTTCCTGTCATCTGAATAGAAATAAATATAGCTGGAACCATAAACGCAAATATCAATACACAATACTGCGCTACTTGTGTATAAGTGATTCCTTTCATACCTCCAAGTACCGCATAGAACAGAACGATCAGCATGCCTATAATCACTCCAGTATTAATATCAACTTCTAAGAATCGTGAGAATACGATTCCAACACCACGCATTTGTCCAGCTACATAGGTAAATGACACCAATAACGCACACAATACTGCCACCACTCTGGCTGTATCAGAATAGTAGCGATCACCAATGAAATCTGGCACAGTAAACTTTCCGAACTTTCTTAAATAAGGTGCGAGTAAGAGTGCGAGCAAGACATAACCACCTGTCCAACCCATTAAATATACAGCACCATCATATCCAGCAAACGAGATAATTCCAGCCATTCCTAAAAAGGAAGCTGCGCTCATCCAATCAGCAGCTGTTGCCATTCCATTAGCCCATGGAGAAACCCCACCTCCAGCAACATAAAACTCTTTGGTAGAACTTGCTCTAGACCAAATTGCTATACTTATATAAATAGCGAATGTTACTCCTACTAAAATGTAGGTCCAATTTTGAACTCCTATGGCTTCCATCATCAATAACTTACTCATCATAGCCATATTTTTTATCAAGTTTATTCATCAAACGCACGTATACGAAAATGAGAATCACGAATACATAAATTGATCCTTGTTGAGCAAACCAGAACCCGAGTTTAAAACCGCCTATTTTAATAGTATTTAAAGCATCCTTAAAAATGATTCCTGCACCATAAGACGCCAAGAACCAAATAGTCAAGAGAATTACAACATACTTGAGGTTTTCCCTCCAGTAGGCTTTTGCCTTTTCTTTATTAGTCATACCTTATTCTCTTTTAATCGTTGCCTATATGCTCCTAATTCCTTTACTACTTTAGGGGCTAAAATTATGGTTGAAAGCATCGTTGGAATTGCCATTAAAGCAAATACTCCATCAATAAGATTTATCATTGCACTTAAAGATGTAGTTGCTCCTAAAATGATGCTCAAAATATAGAAGTAATTGTAGTAATGCTTTCTGTGAGCACCTATTAAAAACGACATACATTTTGTGCCATAATATGAATACGAAAACAATGAAGAAATACTAAATACAGCGACACAAACGAGCAATAAATATTTTCCAAACCCAGGCATTGCAGCTCCAAAAGCTGATGCTGTTAAACTCACTCCGTTATCAGCGGTTGTTTCCCATGCGCCTGTTACTAAAATAGCTAACGCTGTTAGTGTGCACACAATCAAGGTATCTATAGCTGGACCCATCATAGCCACCAACCCTTCACGCACTGGTTCATCTGTTTTTGCAGCTCCATGTGCTAAAGGTGCAGTTCCTAAACCTGCTTCATTAGAAAATGCACCACGTTTGATTCCATGTAAAATAAGCGCTCCAATTACACCTCCTAAAAAAGTTTCTTCTTTTGGAAAATAATTAGCTGCAAAAGCATCGGTAAAAATCATACCTAAATACTTTGGAACTACATCAATATTTATTGCTAAAATAATTAGAACAGACACAAAGTACAGAATCACCATAGATGGAACCATCTTAGATGCCGTTTTACTAATTCTACCTAAACCGCCAAGAATTACAATACTGGTTATGGTTACTAATACCAAGCCAATAACTAAGTTAGAAGTGAATCCGACGTCAACTCCGTTTGGAATTAGTAAAATATCATTTATTGCTTGAGTTAACTGATTAACATTAAATACTGGTAATGCCCCAATCATACAGCAAAAAGCGAACATTATTGCCAAAGGTTTCCAAGACTTACCAAGGCCTTCCATAATAAAATACATGGGACCACCTTGAATCTCTCCTTCACTATCTTTCCCTCTAAACATTATTGCTAACGTAGATGTGAAAAACTTGGTACTCATACCGACTACAGCACTTATCCACATCCAGAATACAGCTCCGGGGCCGCCAATAGAAATTGCCACCGCTACACCTGCTACATTTCCCATTCCAATGGTGGAGGCCAATGCTGTAGAAAGCGCTTGAAAATGACTTATTTGTCCAGGATCATTAGGATCATCATATTTACCTCTTAATACCTGAATAGCATGTCCAAGCATTGTAAATGCAACAAATTTCGAACGAAAAAGTAAATATAATCCACCTCCAATTAGCAGAATTAATAACGGTAATCCCCACATCGCGCTTGAAAAGGCCGAGGTAAGATCGTTGAGTAGCTCCATAAAATATTAGTTAGTTCGATGATAAATGTAAGAAAGATGCACGAGATATAGCAGAAAGTTCAAAAAATCTTAATTTTCAAATAATTATAAATCCTATGGTAGTAAATTTTATGTCATAAGACATACAAAGCGACTTTATAGTTCTTATATTTAACATTCACTCAAATAGCAACGCTATGCCTGTTAACCGACAACTAATTCTTCAATTTAAATCTCTCTTCATAATAGTACTAATTTTGTTTTCGTGTAGTAAGTCGAAGACACAAATTATTGAAACCGACTTCTGTTCAAGTATTCATAGAGATGATAATACTTCACTTTCAAAAGAACTAGAAGATATGTCTGAAATGATGCAAACTAAAACAGGTGCATATGTCCTAGAAGATGGAAGTGGTAGTATGGTGGCAAGAGCATGGTTAAGTGAATATGCAGAACAAACTATAGATATCCAATACTTTATATTTTCTACTGATAATGTTGGTTTAATTGCCTGCGATTATTTGATTAGGGCTGCAGATAGAGGAGTTAAAATTAGAATAATTGTGGATGACATCATGGTTGACGCCGATATTGATGATCTACTAATTTTTAATTCTCATGAAAATATTGATGTGAAAATTTATAACCCAAATATTAATCTGGGAAAAAATTTCTTTCAAAAACTAAGTAGTGTTGCTACAAATTTTAGGGGCATCAATCAAAGAATGCACAACAAGACTTTTATCGTAGATAATAAAGTGGTTATTACAGGAGGTCGTAATATTGCCAACGAATACTTTGATTACGATCACGAATATAATTTTAGAGATCGAGATGTTTTGCTTTTAGGAAATGGAACAAATCAAATAAGTTCGTCTTTCAATGATTTCTGGGAAAGCGATTTAAGCCAGGACGTAACATCAATACTTGAATCTCCTGAGATAAATGCTAACTCAAAAAATGTATTCGAAAACCTTCATGAATATGCTTGTAACCCAGATAATTTCTGGCCACAGGTGAGAACCCGAATCGAACAACTACCACAAACATTTAAGACCATTAAAGAATCGGGCGATTTGGTTTGGTTAGATCATATTGAGTTTATTTCTGATATACCTGGCAAAAATAGTGGAGAACAAGGTCTTGCAGGTGGCGGTAAGTCTACAGATGCTCTAATCAGATTGATAAAAAACGCAAAAACATCTATAGACATACAAACACCATATTTAATCACTACTGAACTTAGTCAAAATTTATTTAGAGAAGCAATAAACCGCGGAGTAAAGGTGAGAATACTCACAAATAGCCTGGCATCAACAGATAATGTTGAAGCATTTAGTGGATATCAAAAAGGTAGAAAAGATTTATTAGCTACTGGAGTAAGAATATTTGAATATAGACCAGATGCAGAAATTAGGAAACAAATTATGACAGGTGAATTGCAACAAGAACTTGATCATAAACCTATTTTTGGCTTACATGCTAAATCAATGGTTATTGACAATACAATTACAGTAATTGGGACATTTAATTTGGACCCTAGGAGTGCAAATTTAAATACAGAATGCATTGTAGTTCTAAATAACAACAAAATAGCAGCAGGTGTATCCAAAGGAATGGAGGAAGAGTTTAAACCTTCTAATTCTTGGGAAACAACTTTGAATTTTAACCCTGACAAAGAAGTTACAAACTTTAAACGTCTTAAAACTTGGACTAGAAAAATTATCCCTAAGGATGTTTTATAACCCTGTACATTAAAAAAGGTAGAGAATAGCAATATCTAATTACAAAAAAACCGAACCTATGACAGTTCGGTTAAAAAATCAACTTTCATTGATCTCACTAACTAATAGCTTCGCTATTTCAAATAAACTAATCCCCCATTGCAGGATTATGCGCAGCAAAAATTCCATCAGGGTTTTCTAAGACTGTCCATACGTGTAATGTCCACATTCCTATCATTTCATTAAAATGCCAAACATCTTCACTTCCAGTAAAGCCTTCAGGTGGGTTTCCAGGATTTTCAGGATCGTCCGGTACAATTCCATACTCAATAGCGACCATTTGCATAATTCCATTATTATCTGGAGCATACAAAATGAATTCTGGTTGTAATAATTCGAAAGTTTCGTCAGCCAATGGCGGATTTAAATAGTGATGTCCCATATTTGGTACGTAACCAGAAACATCAATTCTTCCTTCATTTGTAGCTACATTTATATCAAGATAGTTTGCTGTTGCTGCTTTTACTTGTTCTAACTCAATTTGCCATTGTTCAAGTTGAATGTCGTTGTCATCATCACTACAACTAACTATTAATAATAATACTACTACAAGACTAAAAATAGATTTTAAAAGATTTACTTTCGTTTTCATGATTTTAAGTTTTAATAATTAACTGATTCAAAACTATCTACAAGTGCTCTGTATCCTTAATAGTTCTGTTGTATGCTTTACCAACTTTGTTGCGACTTATCTCTAATTTTAGTACTTTGAAACAGAAGTATTAATGATTGCAACAATAGTATTAATCCTTCCGATCATGATTTTTGACTTTTGACCTAGAAGAGAAATCATCAATGAACTATTTAGCTTCCATAATTCTATTTTTTTACTGTTCAATAGTCATTGGACAACACGTTTATGAAATAGATACCAAGTATCCTGTTCATGACCTGCAATCTGATCTAATAATTATTGAGGATACTAATAACTCTTTAACTCCAGAGATCGTTTTAAATGACAATTCAATAAGAGGGATAGATAAAGTAGCAAAAACTAGTCGCTTAGATGTTGGTAAGACATATTGGGGAAAAATTACCTTTATAACTAGCAATTCTCTTGAAAACTGGACCCTACATTTTGAGGATAAAATGATTGGTCCTCCTGCTTGGACAAAAAGTAACGGAAAAGTTGATGTTTATGCATATGTTAATAGTGTGTTATTATTTCATAAAAAAACTGGTGTTGAATACGCAAAAAATGAAAGAGATGTAAAGAAACATTGGGTTTTAAATCAAGTGTCATTAGGAGACGTTCCTGTTAATACCGAAGTTACATTAGTTATAAAAGCTCAAGGTAATAGCATTGGTTATCCTGCGTATTTTAATATGAGCGCTAGACATCCAAATCAAGCCAATTATCATCAGATCTACCAGTTCAATAACAGCTTCAACATCTTTATGTTTGGAGTAACCCTTATCATTTTCCTATACCATCTACTTCAATACGTCTATTTAAAAGAAAAGGTGATGCTGTGGTTTTCAGTTTGGTTGCTATTTATTATGCTCACACATGCAATGACGGTTGGTTTGATAATAGGTTCTTTTACTAAACTACGTTTTACTATTTATGCAATAACTTCCAACGGCGTATTTTACACTTTTTGGTTCTTCGGTCGTGCTTTCATCAATTCAAAAGAAAAATTTCCAACACTAGATAAGGCAATGATTGGTTTAGCATTATTTGTTTTGATAGAAAGTGTTGCGGCTGCTCTTTATGTTCCAATTTTTAATGCGCAACCATATTATACCGGAATTGGAATTCATTATACAGTACTCAATATTTACACCGTCTTAAGTCTAATTCTCTCAATAGTTTTAGTATTTCAAAAGGACAAGTTTGCCAAATATTTTGGAGTGGGTTCAATCATCGCAACAAGTTTCCTCTTTATTGGTACGCTATGGTCTATGGGAATAATTAAACCTACTATCAAGTTTATTGACCCATACGCTACTGGAATGTTTTTACAGATCATTATTTATTCCTTCGGAATTGCTTATAGACGTCAGGTAATTAATAACCAAGTGCAGCAAGATAAACTGGAAGCTCAACAGACTTACGCTGAAATGCAACGTATTAAAGATCTTGATGAAATCAAAACTCGCTTCTTCGCTAATATTAGTCACGAGTTCAGAACACCTTTATCATTAATTAAAGGTCCATTAAATAAAGCTAGAAGTCAGCAAACAGATAGTGAGATAAAACTAAGCCAAAAGGCTTTTCAAATAATCAATAGCAACGCTAATAGATTACAAGGTTTAATTGATCAACTACTTGATCTTTCAAAACTTGAAAGTGGAATAGTACACCTATCGCTTAAACAAGGTGGAATCATTAAGTTACTTCGCTCATTGGTTTTCTCTTTTGAAAGTATGGCTGAACGAAAAAACATTGGTCTGAATACACAGTTCCCTCCCGAAATTGATAGTGCATTCTACGACAAGGACAAACTTGAGAAGATAGTAAATAATTTACTCTCCAATGCATTTAAATACACTCCAAATAACGGGACAGTAACTGTTATTATCGATCATAAAAGTGATGCTTTGAATATCGAAATCTCAGATACCGGAAAGGGCATCAATAAAGAAGAGTTAAAACGCGTTTTTGATCGTTTTTATCGCGTAGAAGGAAGTGAAGCAAAAGGATCAGGAATTGGTCTATCACTTGTAAAGGAGCTAGTTGACCTTCATAATGGAAAGCTCAATGTTGATAGCGTTATTGGTCAAGGAACTACCTTTAAGGTTACGCTTCCCGTTACGCTTGATACCTTGCCAAGAAACAAATCGATCATTAAAGAACCTCAACAAGAAACCCTTAAAGAAACTCCTTTAGAGAATAAAGCATTAATAATTGAAGAAATAAGCGAGAACAATACGCTTAAAAATAATCCTGTTGCACTTATAGTCGAGGATAATGAAGACCTGCGTTACTTCATCTCTGATATTACAAAAGAGCAATACCAAATCTTAACGGCAGAAAATGGTTTACAAGGAGAACGAATGGCGTTTGAACACATCCCTGATATTGTAATAAGTGATGTGATGATGCCTAAAAAAGATGGATATGAACTTTGTCACTCACTAAAAGTAAATCCTAAAACAAGTCACATTCCTATTATCATGCTTACTGCAAAAGCTGGTCAGGAAAGTAAGATAGAAGGACTTACACAAGGTGCAGACGCATATATCACTAAGCCTTTTGACGAAAAGGAACTTATGCTAAGAATGAAGAACCTCATAGACTCTCGCAAAAAGATATGGGAACACTTCAAAGCACTTGATATGTTATTGGTTGACGACATTGAAGTGAACTCTATTGATGACAAGTTTTTACAAGACGTTTTTAAATGCATTAAAAACAACTTAGATAATGAACAATTTGGTGTAGAAGACATTGCCAGAGATGTTGGTTTTAGTAGATCGCAACTTCATCGAAAATTGAAGGCCTTATCCGATAGATCTGCTAACCAATTGATTGTAGAAGTACGTCTCAATGAAGCACATCGATTGCTAAAACAGAAAGCAGGATCTGTTTCGGAAATTGCCTATACTGTTGGCTATTCAAACCTTTCTTATTTCACTAAAAGTTTTAAAGAAAAATTCGGAACGCTACCAAGTAAAGTGTAGCACTTAAACATTTATCAACTTAAATATCATTCAATATGAAAACAAAATCTATGATCTTGTTAGGGATAGCTTTATCCTTAATTGTAAGCTGCAATAACTCAAAAAAAGAGGAGGTTATTGCAAAAAATGAAACTAAAATAAAAGTAGGAGACACAAGTGTTGAACGCGGTAAGTATCTAGTTACTTTAATGGATTGTAATACGTGTCACACGCCAAACATTATGACTGATCAAGGACCAAGACCTGATATGAGCAGAATGTTATCTGGCTACCCATCAGACAGACCATTGCCAGAATTTGATGGAGCGATTGTTAGTAAAGGAGCATTATTCCCTCATCCAGACTTAACAGCTTCTATGGGACCATGGGGAATATCATTTGCAGGAAACTTGACTCCAGATGTTACAGGAATGGGTTCTTGGAGTTTAGAACAATTCTCAAAGGCAATGCGAGAAGGTAAGTTTAAAGGATTAGAAGGTAGTAGACCAATGTTACCTCCAATGCCATGGATGTCGTACGCAAGCTTAACTGATGGTGATCTGGAAGCTATATATAATTATTTGCAATCTATTCCAGCTATTGATAACGTAGTACCAAATCATATTCCTCCGATGGTTAAATAAACAGTTGACACATTTGAATTTCGAACGGAACATATTAATATATGTTCCGTTCATTTTTAAACACATCAATGGTTCGTTGTTTTATCGTAAATTGAAATCATTAAAAGAGATTATGGCATACGATGAATATTTAGCAGACCGAATACGACGCACACTGCAAGAAAAGAGAATTGCCTATGCCGAAATGAAAATGATGGGAGGTTTATTGTTTAAGGTAGATAACAAGATGTTTTGTGGGTTACACATCGATAAAAAATACGGAGACAGCTTATTAATGGCGCGCATTGGTGAAGAAGCATATAACAAAGAAATTGAAAAGCCACATTGCTTACCTATGGACTTTACAGGACGACCAATGCGAGGGTATATTTTTGTAACTCCAGATGGTTTTGATACCGAAGATGATCTTGCCCATTATATTGATCTATGTATGGCGTTTAACCCCTTAGCCAAAGCGAGTAAACCTAAGAATCGAAAATAATAACCAAGTTTTTAACTATTTTTCACAATTACCTTATTGATTTTGTTGATTTTAGACCTTACCTTTAGAACTAGGTAAATTAGTATTTATTTACAGCTACAACTAACTAAATAACTATGGCACAGTTTAATTTAAAGGTAAACGGAGAGAAGTATCAACTCGATATCGATCCACAAACTCCAATTCTTTGGGTATTACGTGATCACTTAAAATTGGTTGGAACCAAATATGGGTGTGGAATCGCTCAATGCGGAGCATGCACCATTCATATAGAAGGAATGGCAATGCGTTCTTGTGCACTACCAATTTCGGCTGTTGGTAACCGAGACATAATAACAATTGAGGGACTCAACAAAAAGGCAATGCATGCTGTTCAGGAAGCCTGGTTAGAGCATGACGTGCCACAATGTGGTTATTGCCAATCTGGACAAATAATGAGTGCCGTAGCTCTTTTGGAAGATAATCCTAACCCTAATGACGATGAGATCGATGCTGCTATGCATGGTAATATATGCAGATGCGGAACCTATACACGTATTAAAGCCGCCATTAAAACAGCCGCATCTAAATAATAGCTTTACTTCAATTTAAAAACGCATTAAAATGTCAACAATAAAAACAATCATAGGAAGACGTTCATTCATAAAATCTGTTGCTTTAACTAGCGGAGGTATGATGCTTGGTTTTAATTGGCTCATGTCTTGTCAAAATAATACCGAAGAAGAAATACTGGCTATGCCTAATGAATGGTTTGACATTAATTCTTATCTAAGGATAGGCGATAATGGTGTGGTAACCATCTTTACTCCTAATCCGGAGTTTGGACAAAACGTTCGCACTTCAATGCCAATGCTTGTGGCTGAAGAATTAGACATAGATTGGAAAGACGTAATTGTTGAGCAAGCACCTTACCATGCTTCTAAGTTTGGTTTTCAAATGACTGGTGGAAGTCAAGGCATAAGAAGACGTTGGCAACCACTTCGTATGGCAGGAGCATCTGCTAAACATATGTTGAAGCAAGCTGCTGCTGAAGAATGGCAAGTTTCAATAGAAGAAATTACCACCGAAAATGGAACGGTCCATCACAAAGGAAGTGGTCAATCATTAGGGTACGGTGATCTGGCATCAAAAGCAGCTACAATACCAGTTCCAGAAGAAGTGGCTCTAAAAGATGCTCAAAATTTTAAGATCATTGGTAATTCCAGAAAGAATATAGATGGTAAAAACATAGTAACTGGACAACCAATGTTTGGTTTAGATTACCATGAAGAGGGAATGCAAATTGCAATGATTGTACATCCTCCAGCATTTGGCATGACCTTAGAATCTGTAGACGCCACAAATGTTAAGGCAATGCCTGGAATTAAAGATGTGGTTACCATAAAAAGTTATAAAGACGGTTTTGCAAAAGGCGGTTTCGATACCAATTCTTTTCCAGAAATTGTAGCCATTGTCGGTGCATCGACTTGGGAAGTATTGCAGGCTAAAAAGAAGTTGAATGTTAATTGGAAGCCTATTGAGGCTTATACAGAAACGATTAGCGGATTTAGAGGTCAAGAAACGGTAAACATTCCTGCTGGACTGGAATCTACAGATAGTCATAAAGCTCAAATTATGGAGTTTGCTGGAAGACCAGGTAATGTAGTTCGAAGAGATGGTAATCCGGAAGAGGCATTTAAAAATGCAGCAAAAGTACTAGAGCGCACCTACTCTGCTCCTTATTTGGCGCATAACTGTATGGAACCATTAAATGCTTTTGCGCATGTACAAGGTGATAAGGTTAGAATAGCCGCTCCAATTCAAATACCTGCTTTTATCGTTCCAACATTATCGGCAAGTTTAGGAATTGAAGCCGAGAATATTGAAATGGATATTATGCGAATGGGTGGTGGTTTTGGCCGAAAAGCTTACGGACATTATATTGTTGAGGCTTCTTTAATCTCACAGAAAGTAAATGCTCCTGTGAAATTAGTATATACACGTGAGGATGATATGACCCAAGGTATTTATCGTCCTACCTATCAGGCTACTTACAAAGCTGCTTTTGATGAAAACAACAACTTAACAGCAATTCATATAAAAGCGGGAGGTATTCCAGAAAGTCCACTATTTGCTAATCGTTTCCCAGCCGGAGCCTTAGACAATTATTTAGCAGAAGAATGGGCTATCGACTCCAATATCTCAATAGGTGCCTTTAGAGCACCACGTTCAAATTTTATGGCAGGAGCAGAACAATCGTTCCTTGACGAAGTTGCAGAAATAACTGGTCAAGACGCTATTCAATTTAGGTTAGATCTATTGAAGCGAGCAAAAGAAAATCCTGTAGGAGAACGCAATGAATATGATGCCGATCGCTATGCTGGAGTTTTAGAACTAGTGAGAGATAAGTCTTCATGGACCGAAAATAGCGACACTAGTCGAGGTGTATCGGCATATTTTTGCCATAACACCTATGCTGCTCATGTTTTAGAAATGAAAGTTGAAGAAGGCAGACCAATAGTCACCAATGTTTGTTGTGCTATAGATTGCGGAGTAGTTGTTAATCCAGACGCTGCAAAAAATATGGCAGAAGGCGCAATTACTGACGGTATTGGTAACGCTTTTTATGGAGAAATGACCTTTAATGATGGGATGCCACAGAAGAATAACTTCGACACCTATAGAATGATACGTATGGGTGAAGCACCTAAGGCCATTGATGTGCATTTTGTTGATAACGGTATTGATCCAACTGGTATGGGAGAACCTCCATTCCCTCCTATCTTTGGAGCAGTTGCCAACGCCATGTATAAGGCTACTGGTCAACGGTACTATCACCAACCATTTTTAGGTGATAAACCTGTGATTGGCTAGTTAATTTAAATACTTGAGCACATTGCTCTCAATACGATCCTGAATACTCGAAACGTCAACCTTTACAAAGGTTTCTCCTGTAATGTTTTCGTATAATTCGATATAGCAGCTCGCTTACGCTTTCTATATATTTATCACTCATAAAAGGCACTTCCTGTCCTTCTAAACCTTGAAAACCAATATTTAACCACTTTTAAATTCTGCCGTGTTTGAAGTACATAGTACTAAAAACTTTGTGCGTTTTATTCTATAAAAGCTTGTAACTAAACCCTTAAATAAACCGTAAAATTCAAGTATAATAGAGGGTTTGAGCTGTTAATAACTACAAACCCAACTTCTTGGTTTTGAGCCATATATACTATAATTTATAGTACCTCACTAAACCATACACTTTTACTTCTTTTATGGTATTAATTATCTTAATCTTACAATGCCTCCAGATCTTTTACACTTTAAAAACTAAAAGTGACGAGAACTCTTCAGAACTGGTATTTTAATACTTCGGTAAGGTAAAGATCCTCTCTTACTGTAGTAGCTAACAATAAGCAGGATTATTTAATACATTTTAACTATGATTACTACAAGAAATCGTCAAGAAGTTGAAAAAGAAATTAAAGATACCTTAGGATTGGTTCCTGGTTTCTTTAAAAGTATCCCAGAAAAGTATCTGGACTCAGAATGGCAATTGTTTAGCACTCTGGAATTAGGACCAACGCTCATCCCTAATAAATACAAAGAGTTAATGGGAGTTGCGCTTCACTCTGAAACAAAGTGCAGATATTGCTTATTATTCCACACCGAAGCTGCAAAACTATTTGGAGCTACTGATGAGGAAATACAAGAAGCAGTACATTTTGCAAAAATGAGCATAGGTTGGAGTGTTTACCTTAATGGTATGCAAACAAATTATGAAGAATTTGCAAGTGAATTCGAAAAAATGGGTACGCACCTTAAAAACAAACAATTAGCACATGCGAATTGATAAAGGGCATAGAAACATATTCCAGATCACATTGTCTGGACATGAATTAGCCACCTTAATTTCGTCTGCCAGATGGGTTGTTGAAGGAGCCAATGGCAAGCTAACTTCTGAGGCTATTACCAATTTAAAAAAGGTACTAATTAATTATGATACAGCAACAAAGCGGCTTTATGACAAGTCATCTTCTTAAATTATTATAAAAAGGTTCTTGAACATTCAAGAACCTTTTTAGTCTTTTTGCCACATTTGATTTTAAGTATAGTCTCTACTTAAAATCAATTAAAAAATAACAATGAGACATTTACTGTTAAAGCTTGTAGTAGTTATACTTTGTATTACAAGTTGTCAACCCAAACCCAAAGAATTAACAACGGCCAGCACATCGCCTTTTAGTACAACACTAGTCATAGGGAAAAGAGACACTATAACTTCCAAAGTGTTAAATGAAGAGCGTCCTATAATCATTTCACTTCCTAAAGATTACAACAAGAACAATGCTAACTATCCAGTATTATATTTAACCGACGGTCAGCAAAACATTCAGCATGCCATGGGTACGATTGAAGTACTTACAAGAACCGGGAGTATGCCTCCGGTTATTGTTGTTGGTATTGAAAGTATAGATAGAGGGAGAGACTTTACGCCAACCAAAAATGAGAATAGCCCAAATAGCGGAAATGGACCAAGCTATTTAAAATTTATTGAAAGTGAGTTGATTCCTTATATCGAATCTAGCTATAGAACACATCCATTTCGTATTCTAGAAGGACATTCTATGGGTGGATTATTTGCTGCTTATACACTAATGGAAAAACCTGAACTATTTGATGCACATATTATTATGAGTCCCTCCTTATGGTGGAATAATGAAGAAAGTACTGAAAGGGCAAAAGCTTTTTTTAAGGAACAACCCAATCTAAAATCTGCTATTTTCTTTGGAATTGGAACAATGGAATCTTCTAAAGAATGGGGAATGAGAAAAGAATTGACTAGCTTTATTGAGGCCATTAAGGTCAATCAACCAAAAAATCTAAGATTTGAACACAGAGAACTGGAAGGTGAAGGACATATGTCTTCTCCTCTATTATCAAATTACTACGGGCTAAAATTCATATTCTCTGATATGGCTCTACCTTCCGCTTTGGTAAACGATTTTAATGAGGATATCTTTTTAAAACACGAACAACATATTATGACAAAATATGGTTCACAGGCAAAACAATCAGCGGAAGCTTATGTTAATCTCGTCTTTCGACTTATAAACAAAGAACAGTTTAAGGATGCTATAACGGTAATACAACGTAGTATTGAAGCCTATGATTATGATATTTGGCTAAGAAATTTGCTGGCCAGTACTTATGAAAAGAATAATCAGATAACAGAGGCTATTGAAGCTTACAAAGCTGCAATAGACGTTTCAAAAAAATACAAATTTGGCAAAGAAGCCGAATTTCAAGGACACATTGATAGATTGATAAAAATTGAGTAGTAAATAAAAAAGCCCTTGAATTATCAAGGGCTTTTTATTATATACATACATATTTATCTTAAATACTCTAGAACATTACTTTCAATGCGCTCTTGAATATTTGATACATCAGCCTTTTCAAAAGTATCGCCAGTAATATTTTCGTATAACTCAATATAGCGCTCGCTAACAGTTTCTATATATGCATCACTCATAAAAGGCACTTCCTGTCCTTCTAAACCTTGAAAACCATTACTAATCAGCCATTGACGTACAAACTCTTTAGAAAGCTGTTTTTGAGCTTCTCCTCTATCCTGACGCTCTTGATAACCATCAGCATAGAAATAACGTGATGAATCTGGAGTGTGGATCTCGTCAATTAAAACAATTCTTCCATCTTTGGTTTTACCAAATTCGTATTTCGTATCGACAAGAATCAATCCTCTCTCGGCAGCAATTTCAGTTCCTCTTTGGAAAAGTTTTCTGGTATAATCTTCTAAAATTACATAATCAGCTTCACTTACAATTCCTCTTGCTAAAATATCTTCGCGAGAAATGTCCTCATCATGATCTCCTTTTTCTGCTTTGGTTGCAGGCGTAATGATTGGCTCAGGGAACTTATCGTTCTCTTTCATTCCTTGTGGCATTGGCACACCGCAAAGTAAACGCTTTCCTGCTTTATATTCTCTTGCAGCATGACCGGACATATAACCTCTTATAACCATCTCCACCTTAAAAGGTTCACATAGATCACCAACAGCTACATTTGGATCTGGAGTAGCTACCAACCAATTAGGAACCAGATCCTCAGTGGCTTTCATCATTTTTGTTGCAATTTGATTCAGTATTTGCCCTTTATAAGGGATTCCTTTTGGCATTACTACATCAAAAGCCGATAGACGATCTGTAGCAATCATCACCAATTGCTCATCATTTATATTGTAAACCTCACGTACTTTCCCTTTATATACACTTTTTTGCCTTGGAAAGTTAAAGTTAGTATCTGTAATTGTATTACTCATTAGTTTCTATTCTCAATGTCTTTATAAGCTGCAATTATCTTCTTAACCAGTTTGTGACGAATTACATCTTTATCATCCAAATAAATAATCCCTACTCCATCTACATTCTTCAAGATTAACAATGCTTCTTTTAGTCCAGATATGGTACGACGCGGAAGATCTATCTGACCTGGATCACCAGTTAATAAGAATTTTGCATTCTTACCCATTCTGGTTAAGAACATTTTCATCTGCGCATGAGTAGTATTTTGCCCTTCGTCGAGTATTACAAAGGCATTATCTAAGGTTCTACCACGCATAAAAGCCAATGGTGCTATTTGAATTACACCTTTTTCAATGTATCCATCTAATTTTTCATGAGGAATCATATCACGTAACGCATCATATAAAGGCTGCATATAAGGATCAAGCTTTTCTTTAAGATCTCCTGGTAAAAATCCTAAGTTCTCTCCTGCTTCAACCGCTGGACGTGTTAAAATTATTCGCTTAACTTCTTTATTCTTCAAAGCCTGAACAGCTAAAGCAACTCCTGTATAGGTTTTTCCAGTTCCCGCAGGGCCAATAGCAAAAACCATATCGTTCTTTCTCATCAAGTCAACCAACTTACGTTGATTTGCCGTTTGTGCCTTTATCAAACGTCCTCCTACTCCATGCACCAATACTTCTCCACTTGCCTCAGAAGTAGAGTAGTCATCACTGGTTCTACTCATTAACACACGTTCAATGACGTTCTCATCTAACTTATTGTACTTACCAAAATGATTAATAAGCATTGTTAAACGACGATCAAATTCTTCTAACATTTCTTCGTCGCCATATGCTTTAATTTTATTTCCTCTGGCTACAATCTTAAGTTTTGGAAAGTACTTTTTTAAAAGTGCAATGTTTGAATTTTGAGCTCCAAAAAAATCTTTTGGTGTTATCTCTTCAAGTTCTATTATTATTTCGTTCAAACGCTAATAGTTTTAATAGATTTTTAAACGGTTTTGCTACGTTGACAAGCTTCAAAATTTTCATGTTTATTATAAATTTTTAAACGAAAAAATTATGTAGGTTTGTACGAGGTCAAAAGTACATATTTTTACTTCAAAGCACATTAAAAAAATATCAACAATTTGCCAATGGCAATTATTACTTTAACAACTGATTTTGGGGAGAAAGATCACTTTGCTGGAGCTGTAAAAGGAGCCATTTATAGTGAACTCCCAGAAGTTAGAATTGTTGATATCTCACATTCGGTTTCTCCTTTTAGTATTCCTGAAGCAGCATATATTATTCAGAACGCTTATAGTAGTTTTCCAAAAGGGAGTATTCATATTATTGGTATTGACTCTGAAATTAATAAAGAAAACAAACATATTGTTGTTAAACTTGATGATCACTACTTTGTCTGTGCTAATAATGGGATTATGAGCACTATTTGTGCTGAAATTGCTCCTGAAAAGATTGTGGAGATCAATATTCATGATAAAATAGAAACTAGTTTTCCTGTTTTAGACGTTTTTGTAAAAGTAGCATGCCATATTGCAAGAGGTGGCACGCTAGAAGTAATTGGGAAGGTTATTAGCATTGAAGATATTAAGCCAATTAAAAACATTAAGCCGTTTGTTAATGATGATAAAACGCAAATAATTGGTAGCGTTATCTACATTGATAATTATGGAAATGTAATCACAAATATCAAAAAGAAGTTTTTTGAAGATATACAAAAAGGAAGAGCTTTTGAAATATCTGCTCGTAACTATAAGTTCAAAAAAATACTGAACAAGTATAGCGATATTGTCAACTTTGAAACACCAGAAGAAAACAGGCAAGATGAAGGAAAAAAACTAGTTGTTTTTAATGCTTCTAACTATTTAGAAATTGCCATTTATAAAAGTAATAGCACCACCGTTGGTAGTGCTACTACATTACTTGGATTAAAGATGATGGATAGCGTTACCGTCAACTTTTTCAAAGAATAATATGTTTGTACGAATAGTTAAAATGAGTTTTGATAATGATTTGATTCATAAATTCTTAGAATTATTTGAATCTCATAAAAATCGTATTCGTGATTTTGAAGGATGCGAGTTTTTAGAACTTTATCAAGACAAAGAAAAACCTAACATATTTTTTACCTATAGCTATTGGAATAGTGAAGAAGATCTAAAAAATTACAGACAGTCTGATCTCTTTAAAAATGTATGGTCTGAAACCAAAAAATTATTTAATGATAAACCTCTTGCGTGGAGCGTTGATAAAGTTGTAAGTTTACCCTAATGTTTGCCATTTTAAAAAAAGAAATTCGTTCGTTTTTTTCATCTGCCATTGGCTATTTAGTCCTAGCTGTATTTTTGTTGATAAATGGATTGTTTCTATGGTTATTTAAAACAGAATTTAATATTCTTGATTATGGTTTTGCAGACCTATCTCCTTTTTTCTTATTAGCTCCATGGATATTACTATTCCTGATCCCAGCAGTATGCATGCGCAGTTTTAGCGACGAAAAGAAACAAGGTACGTTAGAACTGCTACTTACAAAACCTGTTTCATTACTTAAAATAGTTTTAGGAAAGTATTTAGGTGCTTTTATGCTTATTGTTTTAGCGTTGATTCCAACTATACTGTATGTTTATACTATTCATTCGTTAGGCAATCCTGCTGGAAACTTTGATTCTGGAAGTGTTCTAGGTTCTTATTTTGGATTGTTATTTTTAATAGGCTCCTATACTTCTGTAGGAATCTTTGCTTCTTCGGTGACTGATAATCAAATTGTCGCTTTTATTCTTGCTGTTGCAATATGTCTATTTTTCTATTTTGGATTTAATCGTCTTGCCGATTTTGTTGCAAGCACATTTGTTGAGCAATTAGGTATGAATTATCACTTTAATAGCATTAGCAGAGGAGTTATTGATATCAGTGATATTTTGTATTTCTTGAGTATTACCCTATTTTTTATCATGCTTACTGTTGCTCAAATAGATAAACATAAAACAAGTAAGTCCAAGCTAATTTCCTTAGTTGTGCTATTTATTGGGTTGTTAGTTCTTAATATTAATTCTGGATTATTTAATGCTCGTTTTGATCTTACTGAAGATAAACGATACACGCTTAGTGAAGCTTCAAAGGATTTAGTGGCTAATGTTGATTCTCCTATAATTGTTGATGTTTTCCTGGATGGAGAAGGTTTCCCTTCAGAGTTTAGACGTTTAAAAAATGAAACCAGACAATTGCTAGAAGAGTTTGCTAATTCTAACAGAAATATTTCTTTTACATTTATTGATCCTCTGCAGGATGAAACAAATAGCAATCAAAATATCCAGCAACTCTCGCAACGAGGATTGACACCAATGCAGTTGACTGTTCAAGAAAGCGGTAAGAGCACACAAAAGGTAATTTTCCCTTGGGCATTGGCTAGCTATAACGAACAAACTGTTAAAATTTCTCTGTTAAAAAACAATGTAGGATCAACTCCCGAAGAAAAGGTAAGTGGTTCTGTGCAACAATTGGAATATGTTTTTGCTGATGCATTTAGTAAACTAGTCAATCCAAAAAACAAAAAAGTAGCTGTATTACAAGGGAATGGACAACTCTCAAATTGGAACATAGCTGATTTCATCACTACACTTAGGGACTATTATTTTATTGCTCCTTTTACTTTAGATAGTGTTTCAAACACCCCACAGAAAACCTTAAATGATCTTAAAGGGTTTGATCTTGTTATTTCTGCTAAACCAACGGAAGCCTTTTCTGAGGAAGAAAAGTATGTACTAGATCAATACAGCATGAATGGTGGAAAGAGTTTATGGTTAGTTGATAAAGTTGCTATGGACAAGGATAGCCTTTATAACGATTCAGGCAAAAGTTTTGCAACGGTTAGAGATCTTAACCTCACCGATTTTTTCTTTAAATACGGATTAAGAATCAATCCTGTTATGCTTAACGACATGTACTCTGCTCCTATTGCTTTAGCAATTGGCGAAGGAAGCGAAGCTCAATTTCAGCCAGTACAATGGCAGTTCTCACCATTGGCTTCAGGTTCAAGTAATCATCCTATAACCAATAATCTGAATTTAGTGAAGTTTGATTTTGCAAACCAGATAGACACTTTAAAGAATTCGGTAAATAAAACTGTTTTATTACAAAGCTCTCCTCTCTCTAAACTTGTTGGAGTGCCAAGTGAAATAAGCTTGGATATTATTACTCAGGAACCAGATAGAGCAACTTACACCAGCGGAAATCAAAATCTTGCAGTATTACTTGAGGGTGAGTTTACTTCGGTATATAATAATCGTGTGAAACCGTTCAAGATCAATGACGACAAATCACAAAGTGTTTCCACCAAAATGGTGGTTATAGCTGATGGCGATGTTATAAAAAATGAAGTAAGAAGAGAAGGACCTGTTGAACTAGGTTTTGATCCATGGACAGGACGTTTGTATGGCAACAAAGAGTTCTTATTAAATACTGTCAATTATCTTTTAGACGATGGACTTATAAACATTCGTTCTAAGGAAGTTGCTATAGCATTTTTAGATTCAGAAAGAATTGCTGCAGAAAAAACAAAATGGCAAATCGTAAACATCTTATTACCATTGGTTTTATTAGGAGTTTTTGGGCTTGCTTTTAACTATCTTAGAAAGAAAAAATACGCTGCTTAGTTGTTGATAAGTTTCTTTTAGATTTAAGTAGCTATAAAATATATTTGTATTTACTAATTAAGTTGAAAAATTCATGAAATTTATTGTATCAAGCACCTATTTATTAAAGCAATTACAAGTATTAGGTGGAGTAATAAATAACTCTAACACCTTACCTATTTTAGATAATTTCCTTTTTGAATTAAATAACTCTAAACTTACCATTTCTGCAAGTGATTTGGAAACTACAATGTCGTCAACGATAGATGTAGAAAGTGATAGTGAAGGTAGTGTTGCTATTCCTGCAAAGTTATTATTAGATACGTTAAAGACTTTTCCTGAGCAACCATTAACTTTTATAGTTGAAGATAATAATACGGTTGAAATAAGCTCCAACCATGGTAAGTATGCGCTAGCCTATGCCAACGGAGAAGAATTCCCAAATGCAGTTACTATAGAGAACCCTAGCTCAACAACATTAATGGGAGATATTTTAGCTACAGCAATTAGTAAAACTATTTTTGCAGCTGGAAATGACGACCTAAGGCCTGTAATGAGTGGTGTATTCTTTCAGTTCTCAACAGAAAATTTAACCTTTGTAGCTACAGATGCTCATAAATTAGTTAAATACACAAGAAATGATGTTTCTGCTAATGAAACTGCTGAATTTATTATGCCAAAGAAACCATTGAATCTTCTTAAAGGTATTCTTGCTGGAAGTGAAGATGATGTATTAATAGAGTATAACGAATCTAACGCTAAATTTACTTTTGATAATTCTGTATTGATCTGTCGTTTGATTGATGGTAAATACCCTAACTATGAAGCTGTGATTCCTAAGGAAAATCCTAACAAGCTTACCATTGGTAGAACGCAATTTTTAAACTCAGTTAAGCGTGTTTCTATATTCTCAAATAAGACTACACACCAAATACGTTTAAAAATTGCAGGAGCTGAATTAAATATTTCTGCTGAAGATATTGATTACAGCAATAAAGCTGAAGAACGCTTAACATGCGACTATCAAGGTGATGATATGCAAATAGGCTTTAACTCTCGTTTTTTGAGTGAAATGCTTGGTAATTTAAGTTCTGATGATGTTGCTTTAGAAATGAGCTTACCAAACAGAGCAGGAATTTTAACTCCACTGGATGGACTTGATGAAGGTGAACAAGTTACCATGCTTGTAATGCCAGTAATGCTTAACAACTAAAGAATTGTTCAAAATATAATATACCAAAAGGGCTCACAAATGTGAGCCCTTTTTTTACTATCTCGATAAACTAACTAACTAATAAAACTAAGAGATAATGGAATATTTTATTTCAAAAATTGTATTGAAAATGGATAATGTGGTTGTTCACCATTGCTAGCCTTAACTGCATTGATTATTGGAAAAACAATAGAAATTATTCCTAATACAATCATCCCTATTAATCCTAATCCAACAAACAATATCATAGGGATACAAAGTAAAAAGTAAATTAAAATACTAATTTGAAAATTCAAGATACTTTTCCCATGAGCATCCATTTCATAAACTCTGTCTTTATTTGTAGCCCACAAAATTAAAGGGGTAATTAAACTTCCAAAACCAATAACAAGTGTAATTAACTGACTTAAGTGTGTCAACACTATAAGCTGTTTATCTACTCTCATGGCAATATGTTCTTCGCGTCTCATTTTATCTAATAATTTGATTGATTACTAGTTTGACGCAACTTTTACAAAAATGTTACAACTGAAAAGACTATTCTATAATGAGCTTTTTAACAAGCTTATTTTCTCCACTTTTAACCTCAACCAAATACACTCCATTAGGCAAGTTAATTTTGTGTGATTGCTGACTAGAAGTTGAAAAACTTAAAAGTTCCTGTCCTGAAGTGCTATAAATTTTTACTTCAGAAAGTTCTTTTATTCCTTTAAACTGAATATAATTAGAAGTTGGGTTTGGATATAAGCGTAATGTATCTACTGAATTATTTGTGAGATCTAGCACATTATTATTAACTAATCTATGAATAGTACCATTAAAAATATTACAATAATAAATATACCCATCAAGCGGATTCTGCATCATATGTACAATTCCTAATCCAAAATCTGCAGGCGCAAACTCACTAATATCACTAAACCAGTTTTGAGAACCATCAGTTAATGTAGCAGATTGTATCCAATTTGCAGAATAATCAGTAAAAAAATATTTGTCTTGGTATGCTTCACCCATTTCATTACCAACTACATAAACACCAGCTACGGCAGTATTTCCACTAAAAGTGTTTCCTGTTGCAGGTGAACCATTTACTCCAACCTTTGGATCCGTGGCAGTAGTCCCACTAAACCAAGGCACTCTTGCATCGTTAGAATTTCCATGTCCCCAAGCTACCTCTGGCCTATTATGCACATAGCGCCTATTCGCTGGATTTGGGTCATCATTCCAAGTAGTAGGTTGTGCACAATTATTTTTAAAAAGTACATTACCTTCATCAAGGTTTCTTGCTCCACTGTTATAATAATCATTTCGCTTAGTTAACCCCTCATATAGAGGCCATCCACCATTTAATCCAGGTTTATCAAATACATGTAAATCTTCCCAAACATTCCAACCTACGTCAGCTACAAATAAAATTCCAGGATTAGCATCTGCTGGATTTGTACTTCCGCTATTTGGCTTTATGGACATTCTAAACGGATTTCTTAAACCCATTGCCCACATCCTTGAAGCGGCAGATCTTGGGTTATTAGAATCATGATGAGGATTTGAAGAAATACCATCTCCAGTATCTGGATCTAATCTTAGTATCTTCCCACAAAGAGAATTTATCATCTGACTTCTAAATGCTCCTACATTTTCATTCGGCCTTAAAATTCCATCATTAATAGCTTGTGAGTAATATGTATGTCCAACACTACCAGTATCTACTGTAGAGTAACTAGCATTATCTCCAGTTGAAATTAACAAAGTACCATCCGTCCCAAAGAGAATAGTTCCTCCTGCATGAGATTCATGCAGCAAGGGAACACCAGTTGACGGTGATTCTCCAAGCAAAACCTTTCTAGAGCTATAATCTGTAGTCATAGGATTTGAACCTAAATTCAATTTATATCTTGTTACACGACTAATTGTAGCCTCGTAATAATCATTATCGTTAGGATCATAACTTGGTGTGCCAAAATTCATTAAATGCTCTCTGTCTACCATGTAGAACATATAAATCAATCCATTTGAATCAAAATCAGGATCAAGACAAATACTTGAGAATCCAAAGTCCCTCCAATCACCTACTTCATCAGAAATATCTAATACAGGAGAATGCTGAAACACATAATCCGAACCATTCCAATTTGCAACATAAATTTTACCCGATTTAACCCAAATAAACATCTTAGTACCATCTGAATTAAACACTGAACCCATGGGTTGAAATATATTGTAAAAAACTTGCTCTGATGTATATCCACTTGGTAATTGAGCCCAAACAAAATTGAAGGAAACAAATAGCATTAAAACTGAAAGCTTAATGCGCTTATTGATAGACGTATAGAATTTCATAACAAAGGTTAATAAGCTAGATTTCTTGTAATAAAGGGATTCTAAAAATACATGAATGAATACCCTAAAGAATAATTAATCAGATAAAAACCTTAAAAAATAGATATTCCGGAAAAATTAAAAGCTCAAATTATAATTTGTAGTTTCTTATTCTAGATTTTCAAGCAATTCTTGTGAGCACAACTGAGATCTGTATTCCGTCAGTAGTGTATAATAGAATATTGATCAAGAAAAGTAAAAAAGTAGAACAAAATCTTACAGCAAAGACATAAAAAGAGCAATCATTTGATTGCTCTTTTAAGATATATTAAAACAATTATTACTTATAATAAGGTCGTCGGGCAAACATACTCTGTTAAAGGAGCTCCTGTTTCTTTTAGCGCTTTAAAACCACCTCTTACATCAGTTACATTTTTGACTCCGTTCGCCTTAAATATTGATGCAGCAACCAGTGAACGATATCCACTTGCGCAATGTAAGAAGTATTCTTTATTCACATCAATTTCAGCAAAATTCTGATGAATCCAATCTAATGGAAAATTATCAACTCCAACAACATGCTCTGATTGGTATTCTGAATCTTTTCTAACATCAGTTGGCTTTTCCATAGAACCATCGGCTAGACGATTAGTAAATTCTATAGCAGACATTGAACCTATTTTATCGACCTCAAAACCATGAGCTAACCAATCTTCAATTCCACCGTTCAAATATCCTAGAGTATTATCGTAGCCAACCCTTGAAAAACGTGTAACAATTTCGTTTACGCGTAATTCATCATCTGCAATAAATATGATCTTCCGATTAATATCTGTTATCAAAGCTCCAACCCAAGGTGCAAAACTACCATCTATACCAATATACCAAGCTCCTGGAACCGTTCCTTGATTAGTATAAGCATCTTTTGATCTTGTATCTACAACCAAGACATCCTTTTGCTCACTCATTTCTTTGAAAGTAACTGGATCTAATGGAGTGGTTCCCTGGTGCAATACTTCATCAATACTAGTATTGATAGACTTGTTCATTCTCACATTATTAGGAAAATATTGTGGCGGTGGCTTTAAACCTGTTGTCACCTCGGTAATGAACTCTTCTTTTGTCATATCTGCACGTAGTGCATAATTGGTTTTCTTTTGATTACCTAAAGTATCAAAAGTTTCACTGCTCATATTCTTTCCACAAGCAGACCCAGCTCCGTGATTTGGATAAACAATAATATCATCTGGGAGGGTCATGATCTTATTTCGTAAAGAGTCAAATAAATGTCCAGCAAGGTCTCTTTCTGTAATCTGTCCATCTTTAACTGCCAGATCAGGACGACCAACATCGCCAATAAATAAACAGTCTCCTGTACACACATATGGTGTATTTCCTTCTTCATCAGTAATTAAATAAGAAGATGATTCCATAGTATGTCCTGGAGTGTGAAGCAAGGTGATCTTTCCTCTTCCTAATGGAAATTCTTCTCCATCCTCTCCATTATAAATATCGTATTCTGCCTTAGCATTTGGCCCAAATATAATTTTAGCTCCAGTTTTTTGAGCTAGGTCATATTGTCCAGATACAAAATCGGCATGAAAATGTGTTAAGAATATATATTTGATCTTAGCATTATCCGCTTCAGCCATTCTAACATATGGCTCAGTCTCTCTCAAAGGATCTATAACAGCCGCTTCACCATTAGACTCAATATAATAAGCCATTTCTGCTAAGCATCCAGTAAATAATTGTTCGACTTTCATATTATTACTATTTAATTGATTTATAATTAATTAGTGCTAAATTATATAAATTTAATACTAATATTTGTAACTAGAGTTACATTGATGAGTAATACTACTCATTAACCTGATTTACATACTTATTTAAGTTATTGTTTCCTTTCTGATTTTCATAAAAATGAACCGCTTCTTGAATACTCATGAAAAAATTATTTGAGCTGATTCTTCTCATGAATCCAGATCTAAACATTATGTCTCTTACTGGTCCCTTTATCCCTGAAAAGTAAACCTTAATATCCCTAGAGTTGAAATCTAACACAACTTCTTCAAGCATATGAATTGCTGTACTGTCTATGTTATTAATGCTTTCACCATCTATGATCAATAACTTAAGTTTACCTTCTTTTATACGCTCATACTCGTAAAGCTTATCCTTGAAAAAATTAGTGTTAGCAAAAAATAACTGAGCATCAAAACGATAGATCAATAACTCATTGTTTACTTCAAGATCTGAAAAACGTTCAATATTTCTATAAAAATGTGTGTCTGGAACTTTAGCTAATCTAGCTGTATGAGGTCTAGTTGTCTTAAACAAAACCATAGCTAAAGATAGCACTACTCCTAAACCTATTCCTATCTCTATTCCAAAACTTAGTGTTGCTATAAATGTTGTGATTAGCATCCAGAAATCAGTTTTATTACTCTTTAAAAGATGAAACGCTTCTTTGTAATCTATCAAACCAAAAACAGCAACCATAATTACTGAGGCCAGAATAGTTTTGGGTAAATTATAGAATAGTGGAGTTAAGAATAATAACGTTACCACAATAAGAGCAGCACTAATAATTGAAGCTAAACCTGTCTTTGCTCCAGCTTGATCGTTAACGGCTGTTCTAGAAAAACCTCCTGTTGTTGGATATGACTGAAAAAATGACCCAACTACATTTGCCAATCCTAAAGCCGCCAACTCTTTATTAGGAACCACTTTGTAATATCTATGCTTAGTTTGTATTGCCTTTGCTACTGCAATACTTTCCATAAAACTAATTAGTGAAATGGTCAATGCCATTGGTATAAGCATTTCAACAATCTCAATATCAAAATTTGGAATAACTAAGTTAGGAAGAGAGCTTGGTATTTCCTTTACTATACTTATTGAGTTGGCTCCATCACCTAAGCCAAAAAATGTAACAGCCAAAATCCCAAAGATTACTGCAAAAAGCTGTCCTGGAAGAGATTTATTCAATCTTTTTGAAAAAACTATAATTAGAATCCCTACAACACCTATAGTAAAAGCAGTCCAGTTAACCTCACTTATATTATCCAACGCATTCAATAAAATTTCATGAACATGATGACTTCTTGGAATATCTACACCCAATAAATGTTTTAACTGACTTAATCCAATAATAAGAGCTGCCGCAGAAGTAAATCCACTAACTACAGGATGTGACAAGAAATTGACCAAAAAACCTAATCTGAACAACCCTAGCAAAAACTGAATTCCACCAACCATAAGAGCCAATAATATGGCATAAGCAATATATTCTTGATTTGTTAATCCTTCAATAGATCCAATTGCAGTTGCAGTTAATAAAGAAACCATTGCCACTGGTCCCACAGCCAATTGTCTAGAGGTACCAAAAAGCGCATAAATAAGAATAGGGATTATTGAAGCATATAAACCATAAACAGCTGGAAGACCAGCAATAGAAGCATAAGCCATTCCTTGAGGAATGAGCATTACACCAACGGTTAAGCCTGCGCTAATATCTCCCTTTAACCAATCTTTGCGATAGTTAGGTAACCAATCAAAAATAGGTAAGATTGTTCTAAAATTCATCTAAGAAAATTGGACTACAAAGATAAGTTAACGTAGCTAAAATAGTGTAACCTTAATTACACAATTATTACAGATGGGTAAAACACTCATCAAAGACAATTTCTTTACAAGGTGTATAAATTTTCTCATGGATTTTCTTTATTGCATCTTTCTTTTCTTTAAAGAAAATATCTGTTCCTATTTTATCAACAAAACCTCCTTTTATTAGTACATCTTGACTAATCAATTTTAAACCTGCAAAGTAAATTCCACCTCTGTTTTTTTGCCATTTTCGTATTTCGGTTGTTAGCCATTCAGCGGCAGCAAGATCTATAAAGTTAATACCATCTGCAGCTATTAATATAAAGTCATATTCCTTATCTTCATAAAGCTTATTTAAGTACTTGGATATTTTTTCTATAGAGCCAAAGTAGAGCGAACCATCAATTCTAACTATTTTTAAGTTAGAGCATTCTTTTGCTTCATCATCACGAATTATATTGATAAGCTTTCCCTTATTATCAAGCCCTAAAACAGCAATATTTGGTTTTGAAGTACGCTCCATATAAAAGAAGAACGACGTTAAGATTCCTGCTAATAATGCAAATTCCAGATCGAAAAATAGAGTTCCTAATAAGGTTATAGTAAATACGATAAGCTCTCTCCCACTCGCTTTATATACTTGCTTAATATGATTAAAATCTATCAGATTATAACCTACTAGTAGTATAATCCCTCCCATGGCTGCCTTAGGCAAAAATGAAGCATAGTCAGCAAAAAGCAACAAAACAGCCATCAAAAATATTGCAGAGAAAATTGAAGACATAGGTGTTTTGGCACCCACTTGATAATTCACTGCTGATCTTGTAAAAGAACCCGAACTTGTGTAGCAGGAAAAGAAGCTTGAAACAACATTAGAAATTCCCTGGGATACAAACTCTTGATTTACATTCAGTCTCTGGTGACTCTTAAGTGCAATGGTTCTTGAGATAGCTGCTGCCTCTACAAGTCCCAACAACGCTAAAACTAAAGCTCCTGAACCCATCAATCTCATATCGCCAATATTGAAATCCGGAATATTGAAAGGAGGCAAATGAGAAGGTATATCCCCAACAAGCTCTATATGTCCGTAGCCATTTATATAATAAGCTAAAGTACTCCCTACTATCATTGCAACCAACATATAAAGCCTTGATACTTTTTTTATTCTCTTTATTACAATCGCAGTTAATAAAGTCACTAAGGCCACAAGAAAAGCATACCAGTTTGACTCATCAATATGATCACCTATATATTTTATTATTGAAGAGAAAGAACTTCCTTGAGGAATATTTATTCCAAAAATATGTCTTAATTGCTTAAACCCAATTAAAATACCTGCTCCTGCGGAAAAACCAATAATTACAGAGTTAGAAACAAAATTTGCGAGCTTTCCCATTTTAAAAACTCCTATAAAAAGTTTTATTATACCAGCCATAAACGAAACCAATATAGCAAGTGTTATATATGCTTCTAAATCCGAACTAGGAGACACAAACTTGCTAACAATAGCATATAACACAATTGAACTCGTTGTGGTCGGACCAGTGACCAAATGATAAGAGGACCCAAACAAAGCAGCAATAATTGGCGTGACCATAGCAGTATAAAATCCATAAACGGGAGGTAAACCCGCGATCATTGCAAAAGCTACTGCCTGTGGAATAACAATAATTGTCCCAGTTATTCCAGCAATTATATCATCTTTTAATGTTGTCTTAGCTAGAGGTAACCAACTCAAAAAAGGGAAAACTTTTTGCAGCATTTACTAATTTAGTATTTAATTACTTCATATGAAAAGTAAGATTCCCGCAATTGCGGGAATTCTTATTATTTAGCTTTTTTATCACTATCAAAGTAATAGGTTGATTCATCTGGTTTAAAAGCTCGTTTAAACCACAATGGGCGTCGCTCTCCATTCGGCCCTGGTGCAGGACGTGTCATTTTCATCCATTCTTTATAAACTTCAAAAGACTTATTGGTATCCACAAAAATATCACCATATTTTTCCCCATCTTTTGGTTTCTCAATTCTTACACGTTGATGCCAACAATGCATTCCTGAAATTGGGTCTGGATGAACTGCATGTGTAATGTTTTGATGTACTCCTCCATCCTTCCAGAAAATGCGCTTTGAATCACTATCGGAAGATTCAAATGGTTTTATACCTGAAATAGTGTTCATTTTCCAACCTCCATTTCCATCACTTTCAATATTTACAGTGTTGGTTGCCCAACGGTTTCCAATTTTATCCTGTGGCCTTCTCCATCTCCCAATGTGATGCGAACAAGCTACAACTCCAGGTTTCATACTTTGTGTTACCCAAACTTTATCAATAAAATAGCCTATATCTGTGTTTAGCTTTACAAGGTCTCCGGTCTTAAAATTCCATTTTGCAGCATCATCTGGATGCATCCAGATTGGATTTCTATTTGATATTTCAACTAACCATTTAGCATTTCCAGATCGTGAATGAATCAATGTAGGTAAACGAAAAGTTGGTACTAATACATACTCTCCTTTAGATTTATCTAGATTATCAAGGTGAATATGACTCTTTATATATTTTGGTGTCGCATACTCAGGCCAGTTCCAATCAACCATTGTCTGTGAATAGAATTCATTTTTTCGTGAAGGTGTAGGGAACCCAACACATGCCTCACCATTGATCATTACACCAATAGCTTTCCCATTTTTATAAACAACATCAGTTTCTTTATCTATTGTTGAACCCTCTAACTGCTCGTTTGTTAGTTTATTTTCATTCTTCTTATAACCGTGTTTTTCAACTTCAAAAGCACCATATTTCTGCATGTATTGAAGCTCTGTTAAACCTTCTTTTCTAGCTGCTTCAGGTAAACCCTTTACTCGCTCAAAAACGTATTGGTAGTACTCATCAATTGTAATCTTTTCTCCTAGACGATAAGGAGACTCAAAGTGTTTTCTTATTCCCATTTTACCATCTGGGTCAATTCTCCAACTAAGTTCTATCCAGAATTCATCTTCTTCCCAAACCTCGCCTGGATTAGCTTCATACGTAAATTTGACAGGGTTACCATTTCTTCTTGCAGCCTCTCGCAGCACTGGTTGTCTAAAAGCAATCCATGTTCCACTGTGAGTAGCATAACTATTTAGATCGTGACGTTCTGAAGAATGTCCCATCGGCAATACAAAATCGGCATAAAAAGCTGTTTCATTCCAAGTTGGAGTCATTGCCGCATGTAAACCAAATTTAGACTCGTCTGCATACATTTCCATCCAAGTAAATCCGTCAGGATACGTCCAAACTGGATTAAATACTCGAGAAAAGTACACATCCATTTTCCCACGTCCATCTTTAAGCATGTGAGGTAGTAGCTGGCTCATTTCAAAGAATGCTAAAGGATATTCGTTAGGAAAATGTAATTCATTCCACTTTTTCTGTGGTTGTGGCGGATTTGGAACTTGCGGTTTAAACTTATTCCATGAGTTTGGAGATGTTCCTCCTTTTGCACCAACAGCTCCTGTGAGTACAGTTAAAAAATGTAAACATCTGGAAACTGCCCATCCTCCTAAATTACCAGATGCTGCAGCCCTCCAGTTATGAGAAGCAAAGCGTTCTCCTGCTTCACCAATTTGTCTCGCTATTTCAATTATTGTATCAGCTTTTACACCAGATTCTTTTTCGGCAAATTCAGGAGTAAACTCTTTGTACTCATCAATCATTGCTTCAATGTAGTTTTCAAAGGTTACTTCTTTATCGCTATGACGAGCTTTTAAATATTGCTTCCAGTTTACCCAATTCTCAAGGTATTCTCTATTGTATAATTCCTCCTTCAAAATGATTAAAGCCATAGCCAATAAAACTGCTGCTTCAGTTCCTGGATACGTTGGCAACCAATAGTCTGACATGGAAGCTGTATTTGATAAACGAGGATCCATTGTCGCCAGTTTAGCTCCTTTCATTTTACCCTCAATAATACGTTGTGCATGTGGATTGAAGTAGTGACCTGATTCTAAATGTGCAGAAACGAGGAGGATGAATTTTGCTTCAGAATGATCTGGAGATGGTCTGTCATAACCATACCAAATGTTGTATCCAAATCGTGCACCAGAAGAACAAATATTAGTATGCGAATTATGACCATCTATTCCCCAAGATTGTAAGACCCAATTCATGAATCCTTCATGACCAGGGCGACCAACATGATAGGCTATTTCATTATGTCTATCTTCTTTAATCGCCTTTCTTATTCTTGCAGCAATTGTATCTAATACCTCATCCCAAGAAACACGTTCCCACTCTCCTTCTCCACGCTTTCCTTTGCGCTTTAATGGAAATAGTATTCTATCTGGATCTGTAATTTGATTTATTGTTGCTGGTCCCTTTGCGCAGTTACGTCCTCTACTACCAGGATGATAAGGGTTACCTTCAAACTTTCTTACGTCTCCGCTCTCTTTATCAATAAAGGCCGTTAAACCACAAGCACTTTCACAGTTAAAACATGTTGTTGGAACTATTTGATATGTCTTTTTCTCCTTTTTTGGCCAAACTTTAGGATTATACTCAACCCAGTTATCCCATTTTTCGGGTGGTGGAAAATTTTCATACATACGTGCTACTTCTTCATCTGAAAATTCACGCATATCGTTATCAAATTCCTGATATCCTTCCTTATGTAAATCAGGTATTAAACCTATTTTTTCTGAAATCTTTTCTATTAGTGATGGTTTCTTATAACCCATGGTTTTCTTTTTTAATTAAGCTAAAGGAATTCGTTGTGGTGCTTCGACCCAAATTTTCTCTGTTGCATAAATTCCAAGTAATATCATTACTGAGGCAACAACCAAAACAGTTGTACTTGGAACAAACACTAATAAACTTAGGGGAATTAAATTCCCAACAAATACTACTATAACCCAAAACAGATTCTTGTATCTGCCTTTAGTAATCATCTTAACAACTGTTTGTGCAGAAGTACTTGGATGCGTCATGGTTAATTCAGTAATCATAGTAAACAGGTTAACCGCAATTGAAATAATTAATGTCATGCCTAAAATTGACGTCCAGTTTTCATTTCCTGTTATTAGAGATACTAGCGCAAATCCTGCTGCACCAGCCATAATACTATGTACTAACATATGTAAGGCTAATGATGGACTTTGCCAGAAATCTCTACCCTTAGCTTGCGCAAACAAGAAGGCCGTATAAATAGCTAATATCACAGCAAAAAATGCAGTAACCCAAATTAGCGGCATTTCAGGAATACCAAGATCAAACCAAGTATTAGCACCCCAAATTGTCACTAATAATCCAAATATTGAGATAGTATATCCTCCTTTTACCAACCAAGAATTCCATTGAGGACGTAGTAATACATTTAGGAATCTATCTGGTCGATCTAGATCCATTACAAGAAACAAACCTGTTAAAGCCAAAAATCCTAAAGAGATTCCAGCTGACCATAATTTTGCCGTTGATGATACTTCATAACCTAGCAACATTGCAATAAAAGGAATCAAGAATGTTCCAGCTGCTATAGCTTTTGTAAGAACATATGCAGATACTTCCCATCCCCAAAGTATTCCTTTATCAGGTGTATCATATACTCTACGAGCTTTTCCAGTAAGTACATCTATATAGTTAGGGTTTTCTGTTTCTTTCTTTTGATAAGCAGCTTGCAAAGAATTATCTATACTCATTTGCAGTAAATCTACATCTTCATTGGTATGCATCATTTTTTCTGCCGCCTTAGCATAATGACCAACTCCTCTGGCTTGTGAGTTCCACAAACCAGGTCCAGATTTTGCTGTAGCTTCAGGGTTTAGTGAAGCTTCGTCACCATCTATATAAAATAGATTAGGATTGGTTCCTTTTTCAGGCTTACGAACTTTTACTTGCTGACGTGCTAATAGCTGAGAAATTTCTGTATTAGCATTGTGCATATCTCCCGCTATTATAGCATGTTCTGGACATACAGTAACACAAGCTGGTTCACGTCCTACTTCTACTCTATGTGCACAATAGTTGCATTTGGCTGCTGTTTTTGTTTCAGGATCAATATATAATGCATCATAAGGACATGCTTGCATACAAGATTTACACCCAATACACCGATTGTTGTCAAAATCTACAATACCATCTTCACGGATATATAATGCTTCAACTGGACAGATTTCTACACAGGGTGCATCTGTACAATGATTACAACGCATTACAGAGAAGATTCGTCGAGTATTTGGAAATTCGCCTTTCTCTATCTGTTTAACATAAGTTCTGTTTACACCAACAGCAACATCATGTTCAGATTTACAAGCGGTAGTACAGGCATGACAACCAATACATTTTCGGTTATCAATTATAAAACCATACTTCATAGAAAATTAGATAGTTTATTTGTCTTAGCTTATCTCTCAAAGTTAATCAACTTAAAATAATAAACTGTAACCTAGGTTACTTAACCACCTAATACCTATTAAAGCAATCTTTAGTGAGGAAGTTTGTTCTTTATGGCGTGATAGAACAATACTCCCATCAACCCTCCAAAAATAACAATAGTAATGGTTAGCACTCCTCTACCTAAAAGAATAAACATTGGTCCAGGGCAAGCTCCAATTAATCCCCAACCTAAACCGAATATTGTTCCACCTATAAGTGTACGGTAAATTCCTTTTTTCTTAGGCTCTATAATTATTTTCTCACCTAAGTAATTCTTTATAGTCCCTTTTTTAAAGAAACTAAATAGAATAATACCTAATACAACAGCAGAACCTATGATACCATACATATGGAAAGATTGAAATTTAAACATTTCATAAATACGATACCATGAAATAACTTCGGCTTTACTTAAAATAATTCCGAAGAGAATACCTAATAATATAAATCTAATGTATTTCATAATGCTTCAGAATTAAAATAGTAATGGTAAGATTAACCAAGTCATAATTAAACCTCCTAAAAAGAATCCTATAACTGCTAAAAGAGAAGGCAACTCAAGATTACTCAATCCTGTAATAGCATGTCCAGATGTACAACCTCCTGCATAACGTGCTCCAAAACCTACCAATACTCCTGAAAGAACTAAAATAAGCCCTCCTTTTAGCGTCAACATTGCATCTATGCTAAATAACTCATCAGGTAAATATTTTGCTCCTGCATCTTGAAACCCAATAGCTGCAAGATCACTTACAGTTTCAGGGTTTAAGGCAATAGCTTCATTCGGTGTCATATATTTAAAAGCTATGAAACCACCAATTATGGTACCTATAACAAACATAAGGTTCCAACTATTCTTTTTCCAATCAAAATTAAAGTGTTGGTGCAATTTACCTGCGCCTCCCATAGCACAAATAGTTTCAAGGTTGGTAGAGATACCAAATTTCTTTCCATAATAATACAGTAAGAACATCACAAATGTGATTAACGGCCCTCCAACATACCAAGGCCAAGGTTGTAAAAGAAAATCCATACTAAAAATTTTTGCCAAAATTAGTTATTAATATGTCATGAAAAGTAACTTTAGTTACTTAACTGCAATATTATAAATCTATAACTCTTAAACTGTTTCTACTCAGTTCAATCTTCCCATCAGTTTCTAGCTTCTTTAATAGCCTTGAAACAACTACCCTTGAAGTGTGCAAATCATCAGCTATTTCTTGGTGTGTAGTTTTAACAAGATCATCTCGGTTCACCATTGCTTTATCTCTCAAATACTTTAGTAAACGTTCGTCCATTTTCATGAAAGCAATACTATCAACCGCTTCAAGAAGTTCTTTCATTCGTTCATGATAACTTTGCAGTATAAAACTCTGCCAAGTTTGATATTTATGCATCCATTCCTGCATCTTCTGAACTGGAATCATTAAAATTCTTGTATCGGTTTCAGCTACAGCTCTAATTTCACTTTTTGCTTCTCCAATACAGCAGGTTATGGTCATTGCACAAGTATCTCCCTGTTCTACAAAGTAAAGTATTAACTCATCACCTTCCTCGTCTTCACGCAACACCTTAATTGCTCCGTTTAAAATTAAAGGCATGTGTGTAATCTTCGCACCTATGTCCATGATAATATAGCCTTCTGGAACCTCTTTGAATACGCCAACCTCTTGAATTTCATTAAGAAGTTCTTTTTCAAACAAATACGCATAGTTTCTTTCTAATCCTGCTAACATTTTATAATTTGTATGTAAGTTTTACCGTGTTTAAAAGTACTAAACTAAGATGTTTTTAATTGCTATGGAACAATTTTTGTTAAGATAACCATAAATAGTTATAAACTAACGTTAATCTATAATTACAGTCCCAAAAGTTGAAGCAAATATTTATCTTTAGCCCAAGTTTTAGTTTAAAAATTGTTATGAAAATTGTTTTATCTAGCATCTTATTTTTATGCTGCATGATTACTTTACATGCTCAGGTAAACGACTCTCAAACTGGGTTTAAAATTGACCCTATTGATAGCCTAAAACAAGCTGATTTAAAAATTAATTTTAAACTTTCTCCTATTAAAGGGCTTACCAATAAAGATGTAAGATATACACTAAAATTTAATCCTGTTCAAACCTACAATAATAAACCAAAAGGTGTTGATATGAGTGCTCGAAGCTCATTAACTAATAAAAAATGGGAAGTTAAACAACGTTTTAGTGAAGATTATAAAGACACCAGCAAGTATTCTAAAGACTACTATCTAGGAGATATCATAACAGATGCAAAAACCGTAATAATTAGGTGTCGTGATCATGAATATGTAGATGGTGATAGAATTAGATTAACAGTTAACAAAGCTGTTGTTCACCCCAACCTAACTCTTGGAGGAGATTTCTATGTTATCGATATTGATCTAAATGAAGGAGTGAATGAAATAAACTTTACAGCACTCAATGAGGGTTTATCTTCACCCAACACAGCACAATTACAAGTTTTTGATGCACAGGGAAATCTATTAAGCTCCAATAAATGGTTAATCACCACTGGGTATAAAGCTACTTTGATAATTAACCGTCAATAAACACTACAGCTTCTTTAGCTTAATATTTCTCCACTTAACTTTTATACCTCCACCATCGTGAATTTGTAAAGCAATAGAACCTTTTCCTTTACCTATTTTCTCATCATCAATGGTAATCATTTCTACTCCATTTAACCAAGAAGTTAGTTTGTCTCCTTTAACTCTTATCTTCATGGTATTCCACTCACCTTCCTTTAAAACACTTTCTTTTTCTGGTGCTGGTTTTATTAACCAACCTCTACCATAAGATTCGTAAACACCTCCTGTATGCTTTCCTGGAGGAGCTACTTCAACTTGCCAACCACTTACTTTAGTACCTTCGACTGTTGATCTAATGAAAACTCCACTATTACCGTTTGCTTCTTGTTTAAACTCTATATGCACTTCAAAATCATCATAGTGATCATTTGTTGCTAAATAACCGTATTGTTTATCTGGTCCACTTTCAGATATCAGTAATCCATCTTCCACATACCATTTTTCTGTCCCATAATTAGTCCAACCATCAAGGTTTTTGCCATTAAATAAGCTTATTTCTTGTGCATTTGTATAGGATGCAAGCATTAACAAAACGATTGCAGATATTTTTTGAGTTGTTTTCATAAAGTTGGCTTAAAATTGAAAAATCTAATTTATGAATAAGATATCAACTATCAATTTTAAGTTGAAAAAAAAATCTAAACATTCTAAATGTTTATTTAAATCGGCTTGGGTCGAATGCTAGGATATAGTGATTAAAGTACGTATCATCATCATTGCTTCCTCTGCTACTGGTAAAAATTAAATACTTACCATCTCTTGAAACGAAAGGACTTCCATCATAGCCCTCAGAATTAATTTCTTTTCCGAGCCAAATAGGAGAAGACCAGTTACTATCCGAATTAAAGCTTATGTAAAGATCCGACCTTCCTAAATTTTGATCTCTATCGAATCCAGCAAAAATAAGGTAAGATTCATCTGGAGCAACAAAAGCATCTCCCTCTAAATTTTTGGAGTTGATTGATTTAGGAAGTTTTTTAGGAGATTGATATATTCCATTTTTATATTCTGAAACATATAGATCGCTATTTTCAGAACCATGGGGTGTAATCGCAAAATACAAATTGCCACTATTTGTCAACCAAGGATAAAACTGATTGCCTTCTATATTTTGATCGAAAAATGGTGTTGGACTTTGCCATATTCCATTTTTTCTTTTAGAGCTCCATATGTTCCAATCAGAAATAGTGTCGCTTTCTTTTTCTTTCATTAAAGAAGAGAATAACATGGTATTCCCTTCATTATTAACATATATATCAGAATGTGGAGAACCTTCGGGAAATGCAACTGCTTTAAGGTTTTCAAAAGTCCCATTTACATAGTCCATTTTATGAATAATAGACCCAGATTTTCCCATCTTGGTGAAATACAGTTCTTGTGTTTTGGACACATAAACGTTATTCCATTGTACAGAATCCAAGGAAAGTGATCCTTTACCTAATATTTGTGGCGTCATGGTATTTTCAAATTGCAAAAAGGGATCTTTTTGTTTGGCACAACTTGTTACCAGAGGCAATAAAAAAAAAGTTAGTAGTTTATATTTTTTCATATTGAGATTTTAATTCAATAATTCATTAAATACTGGGCGTAACTCATTAATTAATCCTGATCCTCTAGCTCCATTAGTGAAAATGATAAAACCGTTTTGACTAGGCAAAAATCCTGAAAAATGAGCTCTATAGGAATCGTTTGCTCCTCCGTGAGAAAACTCAATACTTTTACCTTCTATATTTATGCGAGGTCCTAACCCATAATCACTTGGTGCAACCGGTTTCATCATGTCTGTTACAGTTTTTTTAGATAGATAAGAAGTGATTTCTCCTTGATGCGCTTTCATTAATTGAATCATCAATTTTGAAAAATCGTTTGGAGTTGTCCATAAACCAGAGGCTGCAGCTTCTGGCATAGATTGATAACCTCTTGGTAAAGCAGTTGGTTTCCCATCTCTATTGTGTGCCTTGGCAATATTTCCGAATGCTATAGGTAGCGGGTTTTGATAACTACTTCTGTTCATATTAAGAGGTTGAAATAACAGTTCTTTAGCAGCAATATGGAATTCTTGTTTTGTTAATTCTTCTATTACCAATTGCTCAACTGTCGTACCTCCTCCAGAATATCTAAACCTACTACCAATAGGAATATTTACATAAACGCTACTATTTTTTGCAGGCCATTCTCCTTTTAAAATTTGAACTGTAGTTGGTAGTTTTTCATTTGGTAGAAAATCTGCAAAACCATGTACATTTAAACCAGCAGTATGAGACATGATTTTTCTTAATGTAACAGCATTGTTTTTGGTATACTGATTATCTGGCACTTTCCAAGAACCAAGGTATTCGTTTACATTTTTATCAATATCTAATTTATCTTGTTCTTGTAATTTTAAACTAATGGTAGCAGCACCAACCTTGCTTACAGAGCCTACCGAAAACATTGTTTCGGGATTAATCCTTTCTGGTTTTCCCTTTTGAATGACTCCATAACCTTGTGCCCAAACTAATTTTCCATTTTTAATAACAGCAAAACTTATTCCCGGAACATTGTAATCATCCATTTTCGATGGTAATTCAAAATTCTGTAACGCCTTTTCATAGACATTTTCTTTAGTCTGAAGTTGATTACTAGTCTCAGTATAATCTGTAAACGACCATAAAAGAATACTTAAAGCAGCAATGAATACCCAAAAAATTTTAATTCTAGTTTTCATAATTTTAATAACCTATTTCTTTTTTTTTACACATGTTCGTTTTATGATTTTAACTTCTTAACTAACGATAAAACATATTGAAAAGTTATAATTCAACACTAATTAAAACCATATCTAGGAGGAGTGATATTATTTAATCTTAAATACAAAACAGCCTTTGCTCTATGATTCGTAATATGATCTCGCATAAACAATAGTGATTGCCATTTAGTTAGCGGAAATGCTCCGTGACTTTTTCCAGTTGTTTGCAGTGCGGTGTCCGACAACGCTTTCATGTCTCTAATTACAGTATCAAACGCAGCTTCTAAATCTCCTATAATTTGTTCCTTAGTCATATTAGATGCATTTTTTTCTTTTCCAGAATAACTTTTACCTAGTATAAAACGTGCATGCATAGAGAGCATGCTATTAGCAATATGGCTCATTTGCTGACCAAAGCTTTTTACACTGGATATTGGACTGTAATTGTATTTATCCTTTGGCATAACCTTAGCAACTTCAAGGGTTCGTTGCTTTGCTAATTCCCAAACTTTAACTTGACTTTCAGCAAAGTTAAAATCTTGTCCGTTTACTGATATTGTTGCTAATACAACGGCAATAAATAAATAGATACTTTTTTTCATTTGTATTTTTGTTAATGGCTTTACAACCTTTTATATATTAGTTTAAAGCGGTTAATAATTTTTTAGGATCCTAATTGTAATGATGAAATTAGGAGTGACACAAATAAATAAAGAAACCATTAAACTTCATTTCTTATCACTCCCAATTAACACCATTCTTGTTCAACTAGCTTCCTGGTAGCTTATACGTTCCCGTTTCAATCTCATTAATTATTTCGTTTAATCGAGGTTGATATTGTTCTGGAGTGGTTTTTAATGCCGTTTTAATATCTTTTAATGCTGCTTCCCTGTTATTTAGGAAGTATTGACTGATCCCTCTGTTTAGCTCTAAGAACCATGTATTTGGATTTTCCTTAAGTGAAATAGAGCAATACTCTACTGCATCTTGATAATAGTTATTTTCAATTAAGAATCTACTAAAACCATTGGCTTCATAGGTAGTAGCATTCATTTCTTTAGCTTCAGCAATGGTGCTATTTGCGTCTTTGTTTTTATTCAGCTTTTTTAATATTCTAATTTTAGTTGACATATTTGTCAGATTTTTATCAGCTGCAAAACCTCCATAACCTCCATTAATTGATCGGTTTGCCCACTCTAACGCTTCTTCCAGGTTTGTGCTGTGATTTAAACACCATAAAGCAGCATCGTTCCATGCTTGCCAGTGATAGGTATTAATACCTCTTAACTCACTTCTTAAACTTTCAACAACTGTTTTGTTTAGATCAACCTCAACCTTAAAAGGAATTCTCTTTTCACCCCATTCTAATCCAATAGTCAATGAGTTTTCTGTTCTGTTTAAGAACTCATAATCTAGTTGCTCGGATTTTGCACAAGACTCAGGACTTACAGTTACTTTTAAGCTTACATCCTTTTCCTGATCTAGATAATAGCTTCCCCATTGATCAAAGTTATGAGCAAATAGTAGAGTGTAAGTGTCATCTCTAGGAATGATATGGAAACCGTATTTTCCTGCCTTTAGTTCTTCTCCCTCTATTTTAACATCAGTAGAAAATTCTATGGTAGTTCCCATATTTGCTCCAGCTCTCCATGCATATGGATTTCCTTCTTGTGGAATAATATTTGGGTTGTTCCACACATCTCTTCCTCGTAAAGCAGGACTACTAAAATTAATAGTAATATCTGTAACTCCTAATTTTTGACTTTCCTTTACCTCAGGACTTGCTTGAGGTATATCAAGTGTATGAAATTGTCCATACGAAGTAATTGTTAATAAAAATGCGATTGCTGATAAATAAATAGTTTTCTTCATTTTTTTGTTTTGAATTTTGAAACGAAACTACCTCTAGTCACCATGCTTTCTCTCCTAATTCTTGAAATATGGAGATAGATTTATGAGCATTTTAACAATATCAGCCTCATATTAATAGATATTTGTAGAAAACAAGTCCTAATGAATATTTCTTTAGTGTTAGCGATTTTTTCAAGCATTGCCGTAACATCCTGTGCGTTTTTGGCCAGTTACTTTTTGTTCGTTAAAAATGAACACAGGCTTAAAGATTCCGCACTAGGTTTTTTATTTGTTGCAATAGCTTTAAGAATTGTTAAATCCATTTTTTATTACGTCCTACCTGAAATAGCGACTATTGGAATTGCATTAGGTTTTTTTGGTTTTGCATTTATTGGCCCATTGGCATTGACCTATTTTTCATTTAGTCAAAACAATAGTAACAAGCTAAACTCTCTTATTTATCTGCACCTAATTTTCCCTATCGTTGGGTTTGTCATTATTATGAGCAATAGAAATTTAGGGTACGATATGTATTTACTGGCCAATATTAGTTTGGCTAGCTATTTAGGTTACATTGGTGCTAAGTTTATTTACAAGTCGAATTTATCAAGTAAATGGCGTAAAGTCTTGTTTTATGCATTGGTAGCTTTATCTGCCATTTTGATTTATCAATTAGTGGGGCAAACTATAAATAGCTACGCCATTGGGATCGGGTTATCTTCTTTGGTTTTATATTTTTTGTTCTTTTATGCACTTCAGTCACCAACAGTTATAAAGAAGCCAAATAAAGCGTTGCCTCAACAACTGTTGCAAAAAATACGATCAGCAATTGAAGAAGATAATATATATCTACAACCAGCTATTACTTTAGCTCAATTTTCTGAAGCCATAGAGACTCCAACCTATTTGGTTTCTAAAGCGACTAAATCTATTTACAATAAAAGCTTTCCAGAAGTGATTAATAGTTTTAGAATTAAAACAATCACCAAAAAATTGTCGGAACCTGATTATGCAAATGAAAAGATCGAAGATCTTGCCTATGATGTTGGTTTTAATACCTCTTCTGCTTTTTACAATGCGTTTAAAAAAGAAACTTCAATGTCACCAAGAGCTTATCAAAAAATGGTTCAAAACAATATTATAAAATCATAGTTATTACAATTTAAAAGAATAATGATTGTAAAATACTAGTTGAGAAAAATTACAGACACAATTTATGAAGCACTTTAAAACTTACTTAGCTATTATATTTTCTATCTTAATAGTTTCTAAAACTATCTCCCAAAACAAAAGCACACCTATTGGAACAGATGGTATTAGTACAATCATTAAACTATTTAATGACACACCCATTGTAGCTTTAGGAGAAACTCACGGACATGTACAGCTATATGAATTCCTAACAAAATTAGTACAGACTGAAGGCTTTTATAAGAATGTTAATGACATATTGATCGAATCGGGAAATGCTTTATATCAAAAAACTTTAGACGATTATATTTTAGGTAAAGAAGTACCTTTCAATGAGTTGCAAAAAGTATGGTTTAATACTACACAATCTCCTGTAGATCCTTGGAGCTCTGTTGTATACTATGATTTCCTTAAAACAATTAGACTATTAAACAAAACATTATCTATTGAATATAAAATAAGGGTCATAGCATCAGACCCTCCAATTGAATGGGCTAAAGTCCACACCAAAGAAGATTATTTAAAAGCAAGAGGTAGTCGTGATGAATATTATGCAAAAATGGTTATCAATAATGTTCTTTCTAAAAATAGAAAAGCTCTATTGATAAATGGTGGGGCGCACTTTGGTAATCATAGCCCAAAAAAGAATAAAGTTAATCAGCGTATAGAAAAAGAATATCCAAATTCGGTCACTGTTATTTTAGCCAGGTCTGGACTATGGAAAGGAAATAAAGAAAAAGAAATGGCTTTAAATTGGAAATCAGGTACTATAGCTAAAGTTAAAAATACATGGATTGGTCTGCTTCCAGGGCCACGTAGAATGAGCTTAGCTAGTCCTTCGTCAAATAATAACAATATACAATCAACATCGCAATCAAAGTACAAGAGACAAGATTATTTTGATTATTTGCTATATCTAGGTCCAGCAGAAAAAATAAGATACGGAGAGGTTGATAACATTATTTATCTGTCTGATGAAGTTTGGAAAGAACTTAATAGACGATCAATGATTAGATTTAATAATAAACTTACAATAGAATCTAGAACTTCCGGAATACTTCGACCAACGGCTTATGACTAATTAATTCTTTCCTGTATAATAATCTAGAAGCTTTAAACGAAGTAAATACTCGTATTTAAAATTGTTGAGATTAACTTTTGCATTCTCAAAATTGTTCTTGCTGATAATATAACTCACATTGTTATCAACTCCGTTTACAAATCTTCTTACATTCACTTTGTTGTCAAAATACCATCATGCAAAATAATGTCTTTTTGAGTAATGAATATCCCATCGACTTTTTCAAGTTTTAAAATTCTACTAGGGTCACCTTTCTTATCCATCCTTTTTCGACATCTTTTTGTAAGCAATGGATCATCATCAAAAAGAAATGAAGTTATTTGATATTCTGACTTTGAAGGTTCTTTTATAATAGGAAACAATTGTTTCAATTGATTATACCTCCTATCATTACCTGGAACATAAGTATAAAATGTATATCTACCTTCTGAATCTGTCTTTATCCAACCTCTATTATGAACATACCTCTTATCATTTTCTTTTCTTAAATCAAAATTTCCATTTTCATCGGCTTGTTCTATGTATAAAACTACATCACTAGCTGGAGTAACGCCATCACCTTTATAAATAGTACCTGAAATTTTTAATTTATTTTCCTTAGAGCCAAAACCAGGAATAGTATCTGTATTATTAAGTTTAGATTCATTATAATCGTAAACTGGACTTCTATCTAAAAAATTGTTTTTTTGAGAATTTTGCGCCTGTAAGGTAAAAGCACAAAACAATAGACAAGTGCAAAAAATGCGAATATAACTTTTCATGGGGCTAAGTTTTTGGGTTATTCCAAAATTCAAATAAATAAACCATAGCCTTTAAAAAAACCATATGAATGTAAAATATTTACGTTCAAATGTGAAGAAATGCAAAAATGATCGACGAACTGCGTTAATTAAAATTTACTTTATAATAAAAGAGTATTATTTACAAATGAAAGATAAAACTTACGTAAAAGTACAAAAATTCGACATTTTACCCTATAAAAATGCATTTCATGGATAAAAAATGTTAAAAAAATAGTTTTTATAATTATAAATTATATAGATTTGTTGAAATAAGCCCATTAAATGAAACTAAAATGAAATTAAAGTCTACATTATTGAGTCTTCTATTCTTTTTCATCCTGTCTTCTAGTTTTGCTCAGAAAAAAGAAAAAGAACCTTTGAACATTATAAATGGAAAAGTTAGAATTTCTAAGTACCATAAGTCAAAAGAATTGAAAAATATGTCTAAAGGAAAGTTACTAGAACTATATAATGAACGTATTGAAGTAATTGTAAATATTTTACCAAATATAGCCTTTGCCACTAAGCCTGGTGTAACTATGGCTACATTAGGTATTCCTGAAACTAAAGAAAATACTAAGGCTTTAAAAGCAAGTCATGAGGCATCAACTAAGTATTTTGATAGAACAATTGAATTTCAAAGTAAAATATTACCTTATTCAGATACCAGTGACTTAATAGCTGCCATATTGTTTTATGAAGAAACTTTAAAATCATTACATACTTATAATGACTATAAATCTGATTAGATCATTATAATATATCATTTATAAAGACCATTTTGAAAATCTTAATTAAATAATTAAGATTTTTTTTTGCCTTAATCACAAGCTAATAACTCATCAAGAATCAAAATTAATGTTAAAAAACATAAAATTCATATTAAAAAGTAATCTTTTTATTACAATATGATGCATTTCATCGATATTTTTTTGCATTTCAAAGAAAAAATGTGAAATTTGAGCAAAATAATAACACATGCCCATTTTTACTTTAATCCGTTTAGTTATGAAAAGACACTTATTTGTATTACTAACTACTTTCACCATAGGAGTAGGAAATTTATTTGCTCAACAAGAAAAAGGAATTGTTGGGTATAATAACTGGTTAAATCCTTGGACAGAATTTAAGCCTAACAAAGTAGAATATGATGAGCCAACTTATATACTAAGTGGTACCATATCTAAAAATACAAAATTACTTAAAAAGCATACTTATTTATTACACGGAAATGTGTTTGTAACTAATGGTGCTACTCTCACAATAGAACCAGGAACAATAATTCTAGGAGATTATAATACAAAAGGTTCACTGATAATTAGTAAAGGATCTAAAATACATGCTGAAGGTACTCCTACAGATCCAATTGTTTTCACCTCTAGCAGAGGAATGAGAAAACCAGGAGATTGGGGAGGTGTTTTTGTGCTTGGTGATGCCCCAACAAATAAATTTGATAGTGAAGCAGCTCTTAATTATGGTATTACACCTACAAATCCTAAGGATATTAATTACGGTGGAAATAATCATGAAAGTAATTCTGGTGTTTTAAATTATGTAAGAATAGAATATGCAGGAAAGAGAACTAAAGATTATGGTTATTTCAATGGATTGACCTTAGCAGGAATCGGAAAAGAAACTATAGTTGATAATGTAATGATAAGCTACTGCTTAGGTAATTCTTTCTACATCTTAGGCGGTAACTTGTTTCTTGATAGACTTGTATCATATAGATCAAGTGCAAATGATTACGTATTTAATTATGGTGCTCAATGTAATATTACAAATTCACTAGCAGTAAGGTCTCCATACATATCTGGTTCAGAAGCAACTAAAAGCATTAATATACTTGCATATAGTTCTAAAGAAGAAGCTGATTTAACAAAACCACAAACAACTATAGTTGCAGAAAATTTAACTCTTATAAATGTTAGCAAGGACTTAAATTATGATATAGAAGCAGGACTTGTAAGCGAAGGGGTTTTTGTAGGTGAGAATACTTCTTTTAAAATTTTAAGCAGTGTTATCTCAGGGTTTAGTCCTGCAGTAATTCTGGATGAAAACATAAAGTTAAATGAGTCTAACTTAAAAAGAATTGAGTTTACAAATACATATTTCAATAATTGCAATGGCAACATTTTCAAGGATGGCTATGCCAATAATGATGATCTAGAAAATTGGTATGGTAATAGCATTTTTAAGAATGTATACTCTAAAGGACCTGATTCTGAAACTTTTATTAACTCTGGTCATGAAAAGCGTCCAGATTTCAGACTAAGTATTAATAAAATTTACGCATCCAGCGACTAACTAAGTACAATAAACGGTAGAGTATAACTATAAAAAATAATTAATCCATTTTCTCTCAAATTTAATTAACAAAAGAATATAGCCTCTAAAAGTTAAGCCATTTGATAAGAAAATTACAACCAAGACCAAAATGAGGAAAATACAATTTGTTGACAAGCTTTTCTTAAGTATTTGTTTTTTAACTCTTGTACTACATGGGTCTATTAATGCTCAAATAGTTATTGGAAAACCTAGCCTAGGTTTCAGTCAAGCATGCGCAAATGAATCTTTTAACACTTACAACACAACTTTTGTATTTTCTCCTGAAGGAGATTTAAATGCTTCAAATCAATTTATCATCGAACTCTCTGATGCTAATGGAGATTTTTCAAATCCAACTACTGTATTTACCTCAACTTCGGGCTCTATAACAACATCACCAGCTACATTAAGTTTTTCATTACCAACAGATACAGCTGGCGAGAACTATAAATTACGAATTAAAAGCACCTCTCCTGCTGCAACAAGCAGCAATTCAAATGCATTTGCAGCATATTACAAAGTACATGACGAGCCTTTTACTATTAACAACTTGGTATCTACAGGTGCATTTTGTACTGGAGGTAGTTATTTGTTAACCATTGACAACCCAGGGACAATATTAAACGATTCACCTCTTAACTACCCATCACTTACATTTAACTGGTATAAAGAAACTGGAACAACAACTTCTATCTTTATTAGTGAAGGTCAAACACTTACTGTGACTGAAGAAGGCACCTATTTTGTAGAAACCAATTATGGAACATGTACTTCAGATTCCTTCTCAAATCGTGTTACTATAAGTGAGATTTCATCTGGCGAAGACCAAGCAGGAATATCTTCAAGCTTAGGTAACCCATTTTGTCCAAATCTAGGAGAAACAACCTTAAGTACTATTGTAGGTGAAAGTTACCAATGGTATAAAGATGATGTTGAAATTTCTGGCGCCACAAACCAAATGCATCAAACTGATGAACCAGGAAAATATACTGTTCAAGTAGATCTAGGAGATTGTTCTACAACTGGCTCTATAGATCTTACTAGTGAATTATTTGAAGCTGATATAAATGTTTCAGTATTTAATATCATGGCAGAGGGAGAAACACTACCAGTAGAAGTAACAACATCTGCAGTTAATCCCCAGTATGAATGGTACTTGGATGGTAATTTAATTTCTGGCGCGATAAGTAACACTTACACTGTTACTGAATATGGCAGTTATAAAGTAGTTATAACTCAAAATACTGGTTGTATAGGTTCGCAGGAATTTTCATTTGAAGTAAGAGATTCATTCCCAGATGTAAGTGCGATACCAAACATTATTAGCCCTAACGGTGACGGGATTAATGATACCTGGGTAATACCACAACAATACGTTAGTGGTACAGATACAGAGGTCACTATAATGACCAACAGTGGAAAAATAGTATTAAAAACTAATAATTATATAAACAATTGGCCAACTGAAAATTTGGAGATATCCACAATCAATCAGGTCTATTACTATATAATAAAAACAACAGCAAACAAAACCCGAAAAGGTTCAATAACAGTATTGAAGTAATATGAAAACACAACTATTGGTTTTAATATTATGCATGTGTTCTACACATTTCTTCTTCGCTCAAGAAGATAATGGCGTAGTGGCACTTCAATTACCTGTTAGAAACTCACTAACATTTAATCGCTTTGTGATTAATCCAACGTTTAGTTTCGTAAGAGAACAAAACAAATACATTAGCTTATATAATAAACGTGAATGGGTTCAATTTGATGATGCACCACTTACTTATCTAACTAGTTATTCTGGAAGATTTGCTGAAAACATTGGAGCTGGAATCGGTTTATTTCAACAAAATTATGGTGTACTTACCACATTTGGTGGTGTTGTAAACTTCGCATACAATGCGAGATTAGCAAGAGAAAGTAATCTTACTTTTGGCCTTAATATTGGCGCATATAAAAGCGGAATTAACACAAGTAAGGTAATCTCAAATCTTAGTGACCCTTCTGTACAAAATGTACCTGAAAATTTCTTACTTAGCGTTAACCCAGGTATAAATTTAGGTCTTACATTTTTAGACTTGGGTATATCTGTTAACAATCTAGTGACTTATAATTTTAATACTTCAACAATACTTGAAAACAATCCAGAACAAAGTTTACAAGCACATGCTATGTATACAGGATACATGGACAGCAGAGGCTTTTTTGATCAAACTAAATTTTCTGGGTTAGTACGATCCGAATTTAAAAAAGATGAAACTGTAATTTCTGCCATAGCAATGTTAACAATACCAAAAGGTATATGGGCACAAGCAGGCTATAATACTGTTTATGGTCTATCAGGTGGTATTGGTCTTAATATCACTCAAGAAATTGCACTTGAATATAATTTCGAAAAATCTGTTGGTGATTTAGTTGACTTTGGAAGTTCCCATGGTATTACGCTAGCTTATAGGTTAAAAAACAAAGAAAACTACAATTATAGCAGTGGAGACGAAGTAGTTGGCTTAATTTCAAATATTAAAAGAAAAAGAAGTTCAGCTTCAAAAATATCAAAAGAACAACAAGCTGCAATTCAAAAAATAGCAGAAGAAAGAAAAGCTAGAATCCTTGCCGAACGTAAGGCTAAACAAGAAGATAAAGTAGAAAAAGGTGTAAAAACGAAAGTAGAAGCTGAAGAAAAGGCTAAACAGCTAGCGGCGCAAAAAGCTAAAGAGGAAACTGAAGAAAGAGCTAAACAACTAGCAGCTCAAAAAGCCAAAGAAGAAGCTGAAGACAAGGCTAAACAGCTAGCAGCGCAAAAAGCTAAAGAGGAAGCTGAAGAAAGAGCTAAACAACTAGCAGCTCAAAAAGCTAAAGAAGAAGCTGAAGAAAAGGCTAAACAACTAGCAGCTCAAAAAGCTAA
>JAXOFM010000002.1:0-532797 GCA_044841755.1 Flavobacteriaceae bacterium LMIT009 | reverse complement strand
AAGCACATCATTCAAGCTACTGATAACTTTGATTTAGATCAATTACTGCCTATTGGTGTGAAAATAGAACAGGAAGGGGAAGCTACTTTTAGAATTGAAGAACTCTCAAACATTCCTGAAGACAAAAACATCATACTACATGATAAAACCCTCAATATCTATCATGACCTCAAGCAAAGTAACTACACAGTAATACTAAGCCCTCGAACTTACTCGGATAGATTTGAAATCGTGTTTGATGATCAAGTGCTTAACAACCATGGAAGCAAATATGAAACGCTGACAGTTAATTATGCGAATGACCTTAAAAGTATTGTATTACACAATCCTGATCTAAAAATGGTTTATTCTATAGAAATAGCTAATATTCTTGGTCAATTAGTCTATACCAATGAGGAGATTAAAACAGAAAACTATTCAGAATATCACTTAAAAGGTTTAACAACCGGAGCATACATCATAAATGTAAAAACGGATAAAGAGCACGTAGTTAAGAAAATTATTGTGGAATAATCCCACCTAATTATAATTTGTTGTTAGTTTTTAGAAATGTAAAAGACATTAAAACTATGGTTTTAATGTCTTTTACATATAAAATCAATACAACTAACTGTTTTTCAGATATTTAAAAAAATAATAGCACTGCAATTATAAGATAATAATAGTATTTTATCGATTTTTTTTGCATTTTATCGATTTTATCCTTACTTTGACGAACAACATAAATTACTTTAAACCAAAATATTAGCCCCAAACTAATAAAAAACTTAAGCTATTTATGAATCGTTGTCTAATTAATAATGTGATTAGGCTGATGTTTATGACCACGTTATTATTAACGAGTCAAGTAATATCAGCTCAATATTGTACTCCATCAGGAAATCAATGGACGGCAATTACCGGCGTTCAATTTAATACTATAAATAATTCTACTGGGCACGATGATTATACGTATTATAGTGCAATTTCAACTACAGTAGTTCAAAGTTCGTCATATAATTTAACTGTAAACTTAAACACCGCTGGTAATTGGACCGCTCATTCTATTGCTTGGATAGATTGGAATCAAGACAATGTTTTCGACGCTGGAGAAAGTTATGACTTAGGAACAGCACATGATGTAACTGATGGTCCTACTTCATTATCTCCTTTATCTATAACGGTTCCGGCTGGAGCAACGCTTGGTACAACACGAATGAGAGTCTCAGCTCAGTATGATTTTGATCCGGGACCATGTGATACTAATATGGACGGTGAAGTTGAAGATTATCCAATTGTTGTAAATGCAGCAGTTCCTGCTCCTGAAATAAACGTATTAGGTAACGCAATAACCATTATAGATGGAGATACCACACCATCTTTAGATGATGACACCGCTCATGGGGTGCTTTCAGTAGGAAATACATCTGCAAAAGTTTATACTATAGAAAATACAGGGAATTTAGATCTAACAATTTCGTCTATTACCCTTTCCAATAATACAGATTTTTCGATTACCGGAACACCTTATAGTTCGCCCGTTGCAGGAAGCGGTAGCACAACTTTTGAGGTTACTTTCAATGCTTTGGAAGAAGGCACGAAAACAACAACCGTGACCATTGCAAATAATGACGCTGATGAAGGAACTTATCAATTCGATATTACAGCCACGGCCGAAGATAATGCACCTACCCTAACTGATTTTACTGCTGGAGCCGCTGTGATTGATATGGGAGTTTCTCCACAAACAATTAATAATGGATTACGACCATACGGATTAATTCAGGATTTAGTAAGTGTTCATGAAATTCCAGTTTTTTGGATTATTAACGATTCTAAAAGTTTTGTCTCAGGAGCTGCCAAGGTTGACCAAACTGATCTCACTATCACAGGAACCGTAGACTCAGATCCTGCCAGTACACCTATCACCACTGACCTTAAATCTGGTCCGTTTTTAATTCCTTCAGAATTTATGCCTGAGGCACAGGCTGTAATTGAATCCTGGATTGCTACTAGTGATGGTGGAGGTACCGATAAGTTAACCGTTTACTGGAATTTAGATGCCATAACCGACGCTCCCGTTCACGGAATCATTAGTTATTTCCCTGATGTTACCCTGTATCCTGTGGGAGGTGATCCATCAAACGGTGCCGATACCGATATTGAAACGGTATTTTACAATCCCGCTGGTATAACTACTGGATTTACAAAAAAAGCACCAGATCAATTAGGTTCATGTGATTTAATATATGTGCTATCTCACCATACAGATCCAGACACCGATTGGAATCAAGCTGATATTGATACTTTTTACGATTTTGTTATGGCAGGCGGAAATGCTTGGATGGGATGTCATGATGTAAGTTTAACAGAAAATGTACTCACCACTACTGGAGGAACACAACTTAACTTTTTATCAAATGGAGGTCTACTGCCTTATAAAGATCTTACTAATATAAGTTCTAATTACCCATGGCTATCTGATTTTGCTGATGGTGGGGATGATATTTTAGAGCATGATAACACATTTAACAATGCCGACATACTCTATGATATAGATACTGCTCCAAATCCATTAATGCAGTTTATGGGAGAGATTCACCCGGCAATGAATGGAAACTCCGAGCGTATTTATGTACCACTGGCCGACGCGGGAAGTTCTCAGGGTGGATGGCGCTCAACTACTACCGTTAGTATTTATGATCCTAACAATAGTCATATCCCTTCCAGATCACCTGGTAAGGCAGGAGTTATGGTTTACGGTCCGGCATATGGTGACACTGATAATGGTACCATTGTTTATCAAGGATCTCATATTAGCTCTGGAAACAATGTTGTAAACTTTGATCACGAACATATAGGTGAAATTAGGGTGTTTGCCAATTTTTTATTACAATCTGCATTAGAAGTAACGCCACAGATTACAATACCAGAACTTCCTTATGCCACTTTTGATTGTGGTGATGAAAACTTAAGTGTTAATGCTACAGTAGATAACATACCTTTTAACAACAATACCTATCAATGGTCATATGAAGTCATAAGCGGAACCTCAACCGATCCTGTGACTTTTACTCCAGACAATGCTGCATCAACCACTATGCACTTTCCGGAAAACCCTGGTCCCGTAGTTTTCAAGATCATTTTAACATTTACAAGTACACCAGATGGTGGTTGTACCAATCCTGTAACTTCTAAATTTATTTCTTATGTATCAATTAACGAATCTACCACTGCTGATGCTGGTCCGGATCAAATTGTGGCTTCGGCATACTGCGGAACTAATGAAGTACAGTTAGCTGCAAGTAACACAGCTGGTTATACTGGCACATGGACTATTGAATCTGGAATTGGAGGAAGCTTTTCTGATGTTAACGATGAAGATGCTATTTTTTACGGAGTAGCAGGACAGACCTACACACTAAAATGGGCTATTACTTGTGCCGAAGATGAGGTTACCATTGGCTTACCTAGCGACTGTGAGAACATAGATTTTGATGGGTCTAATGATTATATCTCATTTAATGACAACTATGATTTTAATTCAAACTTTAGTATTGAAGTCTGGGTGAAACCTGAATCGCTCTCTGGTACTCAACGAATATTCTCAAAGCGCGATCTGGATAATATGGGTACTGGCTATGATCTTAAGCTAGTGAACAGTACTATTTCTTTTAATTGGAATGCTGCTGGAACTATAGCTTCTCCCTATGCCTTAACAACTAATCGATGGTATCATATTGCTATTACTTTTGATGGCAGTAACTATTACTTATATATTGATGGTATACAAGTTAACAGCGTTGCTGGTGTCCTTCCAACAGCTAATGATCTAGATTGTATTGTTGGGGCAATGGATCAGACAGGATCTCCCCCATTTAATCCTCCGGTTCAATACTTTACAGGATGGTTAGATGAACTTCGTATTTGGAATACTGCTTTAACCCAATTGCAAATCCGTGAAATGATGAATCAGGAAATTGAAGCAAATGGAGCCAATATATCAGGAAGTACAATACCCATGAACATTTCCAATTTAAACTGGAATACAGACCTATTAGGTTATTACCAGATGAATCAAGGAAGTGATGTTGTTAGTGGTAATATTATAGAAATAAAAGATGGAGTAATTAATGGTAAATTAAGAAATATCACAACACCCCAAGATGAAACCTCTCCGCTTCCTTACACTACAAAGGCTAATGGAAATTGGAATGATACTACCGCCACGACACCATGGACATATGGTGATACTGTGTGGGATAGTCCAAATGCTGTAGGAATAGATGGAAGCACCATAATAACTTGGAACATTGTTCAAACTGATCACGATGTCGCTATTGACACTTATGATAACTTAAGTAGAGAACGAGAGGTACTTGGGCTAATAGTAAACAACAATGAACTCACTGTTAATGGTTCTCACGAGTTAGATTCTGGTAACGGATTAACGATAACCAATTATTTAAAGCTTGATGGAACATTAGATCTTGAAGGAGAGTCACAACTAATACAATCTGAGGGCAGTATACTTGATATTTCCTCTGGAGGTATTATAGAACGTGATCAACAAGGAACACAAGATTTCTATACATATAATTACTGGGCTGCTCCCGTTGGTATTAGTAATACAATTTCTAATAATAATAATTACACTTTACCAGATGTAATGAAAGATGGAACTGATGCTTCTAATCCAATTACTATAAACTGGTCGACCTCTGGCTATAATGGTAGTACAGGCCCTCCTATTACCATTGCCGATTATTGGATATGGAAATATGCCAACCAGATAAGTGATAACTATCCTTCTTGGCAACATGTACGTAGTACAGGTTCATTGCAACCTGGAGAAGGATTTACTATGAAAGGTACTGCCGATACTGGTGGTATAATCACCAATGAACAGAATTACGTTTTTAACGGAAAACCTCATAATGGTGATATTACCTTAACACTCTCTACTGGTAATGATTATCTTATTGGTAATCCTTATGCATCCGCTATTGATGCAGATGAATTTATCCTTGATAATATTAGTGATGGTCCGGGTAGAGCCGCATCCAATATTATTGATGGAGCTCTATACTTCTGGGATCATTTTGCATCTTCTACTCATTATTTAGGTGAGTATCAAGGAGGTTATGCAACTTACACATTGTTAGGAGGAACCGTTGCCATCTCTAATGACATACGTATAAATAACAATGGAGCCATTGGTTCAAAAGAACCTGAACAATTCGTTCCTGTTGGGCAAGGATTTTTTGTTACCGCAGATGATGGTGGAACAGTAACATTTAAAAACAGCCAACGTACTTTTAAAACTGAGTCTTTAGGTTCATCAATTTTTATGCGAGCCAATAATAAAAAGAGTAAAGAAAATACCGAAGCTTCTAATAGTAGAAGCTCTACTTTAGACACTAGATCAAAAATAAGGTTAATGCTTAGTTCACCTAAGGGGTATAATAGACAACTGTTATTAGGAACTGATGAAAATGCTTCTCCTATTTTTGATAGAGGCTATGATGGCCCTCTTATTGAGAACAATACTGAAGACATGTTTTGGGTAGCAAACGATAAAAAATATATAATACAAGCTGTAAATAATTTTGAAGATTCCAACGTATTTCCACTTGGTCTAAAAATAAGTCAACAAGGAGAAGTATCAATTAAAATAGATGAGCTAGAGAACATACCAGATAGTTTAGACATATTTTTTCACGATAAGGAATTAAATACCTTTCATGATTTAAACCTCATGACTTTTAAAATAAACCTTGAAGCTGGTGAATATCTAGAAAGATTTGAGCTAATATTTAACAATTCAAGTCTTAGTATTGATGAAATTGATTCAAAAACGGTTGATATATTTTACTCTAATTCAGAAAAGAGTATTATAATCAATAATCCGAAAGGTCACAAAATCACAACTGTTTACATGGTCAATATGCTCGGTCAAGAAGTATTTTCTTCTAGAAAGTTTAATAAAGCAGCAAATCACATAAACTTAAAACCAAGTCAGTTAAGTACTGGTGCCTATATCATCAGTGTAATTACTGATAAGGGAAGTGTTTCTAAAAAAGTTATTGTTAAGTAAGGAGTTTCTATTTAAGTCTACCTACTAACTCTTTAAGTGACAATTGAGATTGTTCACCTGAACTCATATTCTTAAGAGTATAACTATTGCTATTAAGTTCAGTTTCACCAACCAAAACTACAAAAGGAATTTCTTTTCTGTTAGCATAGGTCATTTGTTTTTTCATTTTGGCATTATCTGGATACAATTCGGCGTTAATACCATTATTTCGTAATTCTTTAATAGCTTGCAAAGAATATAATCCTTCCTTTTCTCCAAAGTTGATAAATAGCACTTCTACTTTATTACTAACTGTTTCTGGAAACAAATTTAATTCTTCTAAAACCAAATAAATTCTATCCAATCCAAAACTTATCCCAACACCACTTACATCTTTAAGCCCAAAAATTCCTGTTAGATCATCATAACGACCTCCGCCACCTATTGATCCCATTTGTACACCTTTTGGAGCAGCAACTTCAAAAATCGCACCTGTATAATAATTAAGTCCTCTAGCCAATGTCACATCAAGTTCAAGCTTAGCGGATTTCAACCCTAAAGTAGTAATGGCATTATCAATAAACTCTAGTTCTTCAATTCCTTTTAATCCTTCTTCAGAAGTACTTAAAATTGATTTTAAAGATGCTATTTGCGAATTAAACTCTCCAGACAAGCTAAACAGTGGTTGTAATTTCTGAATGCCTTCTTGCGGAATCCCTTTAGTAAGCATTTCTGACTTTACCTTCTCCTCTCCTATTTTATCTAATTTATCAAGAGCAACCGTAAAATCTATCAATTTTTCTTTTGCTCCAATAACCTCTGCAATTCCTGAAAGTATTTTACGATTATTGATCTTGATGGTAACATCTTTTAAACTAAGATTAGTGAAAACCTCATCATACAATTGTACAAACTCAACTTCTTGCCATAAGGACTTAGAACCAACTACATCTGCATCACACTGGTAAAACTCTCTAAAACGTCCTTTTTGTGGTCTATCTGCTCTCCATACAGGCTGTACTTGATAACGCTTAAACGGAAATACAATATCATTTTGATGTTGCACTACATACCTAGCAAAAGGCACAGTAAGATCATAACGAAGCGCTTTTTCTGAGATTTTTGATGTTATCTTATTTGAATTCTTTTCTGAATAAAGTGTTTCATCAACTTTAGACAAATAATCTCCTGAATTTAAAATTTTAAAAATTAGTCTATCCCCTTCTTCACCATACTTTCCCATTAAGGTTTCAGAATTCTCAAAACTTGGAGTTTCAATAGGTTGAAATCCAAAACGTTCAAAACTATTTTTAATAGTCGAAATTATATAGTTTCGCTTTGCTACTTGCTCTGGATTAAAGTCTCTGGTACCTTTTGGAATGCTTGGTTTTTGTGCCATACTATTTCCTACACTTGCAGGAATCTTTTATGTGATTATTCAATTAAAAAAGAAGCAAAATTCTTTCGGTCAAAAATATTGCTTTTTTGTGCTAATTTCAAGAATATTCGTAAACTGAATGAGAAATCAATTTTACTCTTTATTCTGAACTAACTTTTTCTTTCCAGTTTTGAAGTTCTTGGTAATTACAGCACGATCATATTCTTCTCCTAGAGCAGTATATGCAACATAGGTAAGCTTATTACCTTCTACAGTAATAACCTGAAAAAACTGTGTTTGTTCTGCATCATTGTCTCTTTTATAACCATCTGCTTTGTACACCTTTAACTGATTGTTATCTAGTCCGTATTGCTTAGGTCCACTCACAGAAGTAACATATACTGTTCCTAAACCTCCACGCTTAGTTGCATCTCTTGTTCTAATAGGAACATGACCTCTAGCGTAGGTATGATCATGACCATTAAGTACCAAATCAACGCCATATTTATCAAAAATTGGTTTCCAATGCTCACGAGCAAATTTAAAATCTCTCCCTTTTGCTGGAGAAAACACAGAATGATGACAAGTGATGATATTCCATTTCGCTTTTGATTTTCTAAGTTGCTTTTCAACATACTTTGATTGTTCTTCAAGCATATCATTAGAATTTAGTACAATAATTCTAATATCCTGATAATCGATTGTGTAAACCGTTTCATGAAGTTTTTCATTTAACTTCTCTTCCACAGGAAGTGTAAACTGTGGTTGCCATTGTAAAGAAAGTTTTCTTGGTTCGCCATCAACAATTGATCTAAACTCGTGGTTCCCCACTACTGGTATTGCTGTCCATTGACTATGAATAAAACCTCCTGCTTTGTACCATTCTGCCCACTCATAATCACGATGTGCGCTATTGATAAGATCTCCTGCATGAATAACAAAAGATGCGTCAGGAGCGGTTTGATATGCCATTCTAATTACTCGCGACCAATGCGATAGAACATTATTTTGCGCATCTCCAAAATACACAAACTTAGTTGGCGCATATGCTTTCTTTGCTGTTCTAAATTGAATCCACTCCGACCAATATTTATCACCATCTCCTACTCTATACACATAAAGTGTATTAGGCTTTAAATCTTTAAATATTGCACTATGATAATGTACTTTCATTGGTACATTCCCTTTATATAATCCCAAATCAAATACTTCTGTTACCGCATTTATTATCTTTACATTGGTTGTAAATCCAGAGTTTACAGTTGCTTCAGCAATTTGTGCTACCGCTTTCGTTATAATCACGTCGGTACGCCATGTAACGGCTCTATTTGTTGCAGGATCACCATGAAATGTTAATATAATTCTATCTGGATCCTTACTTGGAATTTCCCAATGATGCAAACCATCGAGCTGGTCTTGCGCTCGTACAGGGAACATTATTAAAAAGATTAATAGGGTTATAAAAGCTTTTAAATTACTGTTATTCGTCATATTTCACTTAACTTAATTTCGTCTTTAAAAATAAGCATCTATTCCTTTTAAACTAAATTACTAGTAATTAATTTCATCTATCACCAACAATTGCATAATCATACTATTGTAGGTGAATCTCAATACTTATATTTGATCATTATAAAAATAATAGCATGAACATGCGCTTCTTTTTAGTTGTATTTATTTTGTGTTTTGGACTTAGTTGTAAAAATGACCAAACACAAGATCTAAGTATTAAAATTGACAACTATACTCCCGATCAATTGACCTATCCTAATAATCAGATCAAAATTGACCAAGAGGTACAGAATAAATTTATTGATAATTTCTTTTTACCATGGCAAGCATCAACAGATCAACTTCTCGATTCATTAAACATGTTTGCCGGAAAAGAAATCACTTATTTAGAAAGTTATCTTAAGGATGATGAGTGGTTTGGAGAAAACAAAAAGACACATACCAAAAAGCAACGTGTCGCAATTGTAAGCAATGGTAGCATCGAGAATTTTCCTAATTTCCTCAAAAAAGGTATTGTTATTTCACATACCAATTTGCGTAGAATTCCAACCATTAAACCAGGTTTTGATGTCTATTCAAAAGCTGGTGAAGGCTATCCGTTCGATTATTTCCAGGAAACAGGTTTATGGGCGAACACACCTGTACTTATGGTACATTTATCTAGAGATAAACAGTGGTGCTATGTCATAAGTCCGTATTATAAAGGTTGGGTCGCTATGCGTGATTTGGCAATTGTTGATGATGAGTTTATTGCGCAATGGAACAATGGTAGTTACTGCCATCCATTATTCGATGATCTTAATTTGAGTAATACCACTTCTAATTATGCCATCAATGCAAAAATTGGAATGCTTCTTCCTTATCATGAAATTGAAAATAAACAAGATCATATTACTGTTTTATATGCTTCGGCAGATGAAAATCGAAACGCAAAAATCTTGACAGCTGAAATTGAAAAAAAATCTGTCGCGTTTAGCGATCTTAATTTTAATGAACAGAACTTAAAAGGACTCGTTTCTAATTTACTTGGAAAACCTTATGGATGGGGAGGTTATTTAGAAAACAGAGACTGTTCATCTATGATTAGAGATTTATTGGGAACTTTTAGAGTTTGGTTGCCTAGAGACTCAAAAGATCAAATGACTCTAGGTCATAAGTATGAATTTCCTAATAGTTCAGAAGAAAAGATTAATCTCATCAAAGAAAGAGGCATTCCTTTTTTAACCATTCTAAGAAAGCCTGGTCATAATATGTTATATGTAGGTGATAATGAGAAAGGAGAACCTTTAATTCTTCATGCTATTTGGGGATTAAAAACATCATATTCTAATCAGCAACTTGCAGAATACTTAAAAGCCTATCCTATCGAAGGAATTCATCAAGATGAAGACGGAAAGCTCAAAGGAAGACAAATTATTGGAGAAGTTGTTATCACATCTGTGAATGCTGGAGCCAATAGTGAATACACTCCAGCTTTAATTGATATTATGTACGAGATGACAAATATTCTTGAGGAGTAGCAGTTTTACCCAACAAGCTTATCAAAATACTTGAATAAATCTCCTTTTGTAATCATAGCACCTTGTTGGATAAGAGCAAACTTATCTAATTGTCTATCGTTAGAGTAGTCCTTTTTGGCTTGAAACAACTCCACAGCATCGTCCATTAAGTTCTCGCGTAACCACGAAAAGCCTTCTCTAGTAGTAAGATCAACTTCGGTAGTTGTTAATTTTAGTCCTACCAATTCAATTTGTTCTTCAGCTAAATGAAACAAATACATATGCTGAGGAGAAAGGTTCTCTAAATATTTAGCTTGTGTCAGCACACCTTCCCAAACTAGATCACTAAACACATCTAGTTCCTCTTCTGCTACCTTCGGCTTATTTTCTTTAATATCTAGCCATTCTTCAGCAGTTATTGATTGTGTAGCTAAAAAGTTAATGAACTCCTCATGTAATTCCTCAAACTGTTCCTTTGTTAACCTTATATATTTCATATTCTATAAAAAAAATGCGCTCCTAAAATTAGGAGCGCAAATTTACATATATATATTCGTTTTTCTTAGAAAATATAACGTAAACCAAACTGCATTTGCCATCTAGAAGCTAAACTAGAATCGTAACCAAATGTTTCTGTTTGATTTTCATTGAATGTATATGTTGGAGTTCCTGTTCCGTCAACGCTTACACCAATTGGTTGAACGTTATTTGGTTGTTGGATTAATCCCCAATCTGAACTTAATAAGTTACCGAAGTTCAATACATCAATACTGAATTGAATAGTGTTTGTCTTACCACCACCAACATCAAAGTTGTAATCTTGTAAGAACTTAATATCTACTCTACCTCTCCAAGGCGATAAAGCTCCATAACGCTCAGCATATTGACCTCTTCTACCACTTAGGTAATCATCTTGCGCAATATATTGATTGAAAGCTGCACCTTGACCAGCTCCTGAGAAATTCATTTGTCCAATCTCACTTTCTGTTGGAATGTAGATCAAGTCATTCAATCCAGAACCGTCACCATTGATGTCTCCTCCGTAAGTATAACTAAAGCGTCCTCCTCTTGCATACTCAACAAAAGTTGACAAAGTAGTTCCCCACTTATCATCACCATAAGTCCACTTTTTACTTGCTACACCAATAATTCTATGCGTATCACCATACTTAGAGTATCCTAAACGGTCGTTATTTACATTACCTAAAGCTGGGTTAAATACAAAAGCATCACCAGTAATTTCAGCTTCAATTGAGTTAACATCTTTAGAGTTTAAGTAACTATATGCAACACTTGCATAAAGACCATCTTCAAAAGTTTTTTGAGCCTTAACAGAAGCATTCCAGATTCTTCCTTTGTCAGAATTACTAAATACGTAAGCATTGTTAATCACATCTCCAGCAGTATATATTGGTCTTCTGTCAACACTGTTTAACACTCCTGAAGGATCTGTTAATCCCCAGTTCTGTACATGAGCTCCATTGATATCTTTAGTATAAGAAAGATCTGTTGTTACAATTAATCCGTTATTGAATCTCTTATCTACACCAAAGTTAGTTCTCCAAACTTTAGGGAATTTATAATCTGGATCAACCATTTGGTAAAAGAATACATTAGGGTTACCAATTTGGTTTCCTAACCACACAAATGGAAAACGACCTGTAAAGAATCCAGATCCACCACGAAGTTGTAAAGTGTCATCACCATTAACATCATAGTTAAACCCAATTCTTGGAGAGATAATCCAATCGTTATTTGGCATTTGTGTATTATCTAAAAATACTGTTTGACCATTGTTTGGATTTACATAAGGAATAGAAGGCACATAACAACAAGCATTGTCTATAACATCTTGTGCTTTCTCAGCAGAATCAAAGAATAATGGTTTATCAAAACGAACTCCATAAGTAAGTTTCAATTTGTCTGAAACATTCCATTCATCCTGCATATAGAAAGACATTTGTCCAACATTAGTTTCAGCTAATGCCCAACCGCCAGGGTTTCCTTCTCCAGCAGCACTTAATGCATTATGAGCAGCAATTGCGCCATCAAATTGTGGTTGTAAAAAGGCTCCAATAGTTCCTGCGTCTACCATTGATTGGAAATCTGACATAGATGTTGTTGGGAAAAATACACCTTGTGCTCCGTATACACCTAAATTAAATGAATTATCAAACTGGAACTTCTCAAAAGCAAAACCTACAGTATACGTATGATCTCCTTTATAAAAGTTTAAGTTGTTTGAGAACTGTAGCACTTTTTGATCTAATCTGTTATTGATAGAAAATGGCTCATGTCCTGCTATAATATAGTTAGATCCGTCTTTAGTAATAGTAATTGACGGAGCTGGAGAAGACATTGGATTTCTAAAGTCATCAAAATGTGAATATCCAAACTGAAATTTATTTGAAGCCTCGTCAGATAATGTTGAGTTTAATTCAACCTGAACAGAGTTTAAAACATTATTGATCTGGTATCCTGCATTCTCAAATTGTAATGTTGAAGCACTTGGCCCTCTAAAACCTAAAGCTGTTGGGTGTGCTGGTTTTTCTTTAGAAGCATCTAACCAGTTATAAATTATTGCTAGACGGTTCTTATCATTAATGTTCCAGTCTAACTTGAAAATTGCTTTTTTAGATTCTGTATCATAAACAAACCCTTCGTAAGCTCCAGGGTTATAAAAAATATTATTTCCTCCAGCGTCTTGACCTATAACAATATTACTTAAAGCTGTTTGAACAGTTCTTAAATCTGTTTCTGAAACACGTGAAGAGTTAATTCCACCACCACTTGGTGTCCAAGAAGATCCTAGATCTTCTCTATCGTCTTTTTCAAAGTTGGCGAAGAAGAATAATTTATTTTTCACTATTGGTCCTCCAACACTGGCTCCAACTTGGGATTGTAATAATTTAGGCACAAATATTTTATCTCCTTTTACTTTACTACCTGTAAAGTCTTCATTTCTATAGAATCCGTAAACAGTACCGTAAAATTCGTTTGTACCACTCTTTGTTACCGCATTTACAGCAGCACCAGTAAATCCTGCTTGAGTAACATCATAAGGAGCAGTAGAAACCTGAATCTGATCAATAGCATCTAATGATACTGGTTGTGCATCAGTTTGTCCACCTGGAGTTGCAGCATCTAAACCAAATGGGTTATTAAAGATAGCTCCATCAAGAGAGAAGTTATTGAATTGGTCATTACGTCCTCCAAAAGACCCATTACTAGCCGTTGGCTCTAATCTTGTAAAATCTGAAGCCGAACGTGTTATAGTAGGTAAACGTGTTAATTCACGTCTTCCAACACTTGTTTGAGCACCTGTACGATCACTACCAAAAGTTCCCGTTCCTGATGAACCAGTAATAACAACAGCTTCAAGCTGTTGGCTATCTGGAACCATATTAATGTCTACGTTTTCAGTTTTACCTAAGGTTAAGAATACATCATTAAATGTTTGTTCTTTATACCCTATATAACTAACTGTAATAGTATATGGACCACCTACTCTAAGGTTAAGTAAGTTATAACGTCCATCAAAATTGGTTGCAGCACCATATTTGGTACCTGTTGGTGTGTGAACAGCTACAATATTGGCTCCTGGTAAAGGTTGAGAGTTTTCATCTAATACCAGTCCTTTTATATTTGAAGTTGTTACCTGCGCAAACGCAATTGAACCAACAAATACAAAAAGAAGAGAGAAAATTACTTTCTTCATATAAATAATAGTTTAATTAATACTTTTTTGATTTAGCATAACAAAAATACTATAAAAAAAACCGCTCAATGAGCGGTTTAAGTTATCATTTTAAAAAATTATCAACCTATTGTTGATAAATTCTTACTTAGCTTGTGCTATTACTTCGAAGTCAAGGTCCACTGTTACTTCTCTATGAAGTCTAACAGCTGCGTGATACTTTCCTAAACGCTTAACGTTTCCTCCAGTAACATTAATAAACTTCTTGTCTATTTCGTGTCCTGCCTTCTCTAAAGCTTCAGCTACATTGATGTTATTCACAGATCCAAATAACTTATCACCAGCTCCAACTTTAGCAGCGATCTTGATTTCAAGTTCTTTTAAAGCTTCAGCAATCTTATTAGCATCGTCAACGATCTTCTTTTCTTTAAAAGCACGTTGCTTTAAATTCTCAGCTAATACTTTTTTAGCAGAAGAAGTTGCTAAAACTGCAAATCCTTGTGGAATTAAATAATTTCTACCATAACCGTTCTTAACTGTTACAATGTCATCTTTAAAACCTACTCCTTCAACGTCTTGTCTTAATATAAGTTCCATTAGTTATGATATTTTATTTTAATAAATCAGCAACATATGGCATTAACGCTAAGTGACGCGCTCTTTTTACAGCCACAGATACTTTTCTTTGATACTTTAATGAAGTTCCTGTTAAACGACGTGGTAATAATTTACCCTGCTCGTTTACAAACTTTAATAAGAAATCTGGATCTTTGTAATCTATATATTTGATTCCAGACTTTTTGAAACGACAATACTTCTTAGTCTTGTTAGTTTCTATATTAAGAGGAGTAAGATATCTGATCTCTCCGTCTTTTTTTCCTTTTGCTTGTTGCTCGATTGACATAATTACGCTTTTTGTTTAAGTTTTTCTCTTCTTCTCTCAGCCCAAGACACAGCGTGCTTGTCTAATTTTACAGTCAAATAACGCATAAAACGCTCGTCACGTCTAAATTCTACCTCTAAAGGGTTAATTGCACTACCATCTACTTGGTATTCAAATAAGTGATAAAATCCACTCTTTTTGTTTTGGATTGGGTAGGCTAATTTTTTTAGTCCCCAATCTTCTTTCGATATCATCTTTGCACCTTTAGAAACAAGAAAATCTTCATATTTCTTTACTGTTTCCTTTATCTGAGTTTCAGATAAAACGGGATTCAAGATGAAAACAGTTTCGTAATGATTCATAAATTAAATTTTATGTTTATATTTAAAAATGGCTGCAAAAATAACTATTAATTCTTGTTTTGACAACTATTTGAACCTCAATTTTTTGACTTAAAAATTTTGTTAAAATTTTGTTAAATAGGACACTTAATCGATGTTTTTTGGTTTTTAACCGAATTTTTCGTACTATTGTCGATATCTTAACCTAAAACAAGAAATGTTATGACTTTAAACTGTGTTGTTGTAGATGACTCCGCTATCCAACGCTTATCTATTGTCAAGCTCATTGAGAATCACTCTTCATTGAACTTGATTGCAGAATACAGTAGCGCCCTGGAAACTAAAAATGGACTCAATACTCACAAAGTAGATTTAATCTTTCTTGACATCGAAATGCCTGTTTTAAACGGTTTCGAATTACTAGATGTACTAAATAATAAACCCCAAATTATTTTTGTGACTGGTAAGACCGAATATGCCTTTAAAGCATTTAATTACGATGCCACAGATTATCTACAGAAGCCCATTACCAGAGAACGCTTTAATACTGCCGTAGAAAAGGCCTTAGAGCAGCATAAGCTGAAATTAGACTTTAAGGAAACAGATGGCGAGCACATCTTTGTAAAGAGTAATTTAAAGAAACGAAAAGTTTATATCAAGGATATAAAATGGATCGAGGCTCTTGGTGATTACGTAAAAGTAGTTACTGAAGAAAACAGTCTTGTTGTTTTATCAACCATGAAAGCTTTTGAAGCGGAGTTACCAGAAGGTAAATTCATGAGAATTCATAAATCTTATATCGTTAATTTAGATAGAATTGATCGCTTTAACAGTAAAAATGTTGAAGTTGGTGCTTACGAAATTCCGTTAAGCCGAAACAAAAAGAGTCAATTAGTTGAAGCGTTGAATAATATATAACTAATAGCTATCGACGTTTAAAATTACCCTTATAGGACGAAAGTCATTGATACTTAAGAAGCTATTTTTAATTCTAAGAATAGCTTCTTTTGTTTTTCCTAAAGACTGCCCTTGCGGAATTTTCAAAAGTATATTCTTGTGATATTGATTTCTAATTCTTGAAATTGGCGGAAACTCTGGACCCAAGACATTTTGCTTAAATACTTGTCGTAGCGATTTTGCTAACCATTCGGCTCCTTCGTTTACTTTATTAAAATCACGATGCCTTAACGTAATTCTTATCAACCTGTATATTGGTGGATATTTGTAATTATGTCGTTCATCTAATTGTTCATTGAACATTGAAACATAATCGTTGGTAGAGACCTGCTGCAATATTTTGTGATATGGATTATATGTTTGAATTAGCACTTTTCCTCTTTCTTCTGTCCTGCCAGCTCTTCCAGCAACTTGTTGCATCAATTGAAAACTACGTTCGTGCGCTCTAAAATCAGGGAAGTTAAGCATGTTATCAGCATTCATAATGCCTACTAACTTTACGTTTCGAAAATCCAATCCCTTGGTTACCATTTGCGTTCCTACCAGAACATCTACTTCGTGTTGTTCGAATTTAGAAATAATCTTTTCGTAACTGTGCTTCCCACGCGTAGTATCCAAGTCCATTCTAGCAACCCTTACTTTTGGAAATAGTTCTTTTACTTCAGCTTCTATTTGCTCTGTTCCAAAGCCCTTATTATCTAACTCCACGCTTCCGCAAGCCTGACAATTTTGAAGCATTGCCATCTTATAACCACAATAATGACAACGTAGCTCATTTCTATATTGATGATAGGTCAGACTTACATCGCAATTAGAGCATTGTGGTGAATTTCCACAAGTGCTGCACTCCACAATTGGCGAATAACCTCTACGATTCTGAAACAAGATCACCTGGAAATCATTCTCCAATGAATCTGTCATTTCCTCAATTAATCGATCACTAAAATGACCTGTCATTCGCTTTCTACGATGTTTATCTTTTATGTCTACCAATTCAATTTCTGGAAGCAAGACATCATTGTAACGTCTGCTTAACTCGGTGAAACCATATTTGTCCTCTTTTGTAGCATTAAAATAACTTTCAATGCTTGGGGTTGCAGAACCCAAAAGTGTTTTTGCGTCAAACATATTTGCTAATACAATGGCAGTATCACGCGCATGATAACGAGGAGCAGGATCAAATTGCTTGTACGATTGCTCATGCTCTTCATCAACAATTATTAATCCTAAAACATTAAACGGAAGTAGCACAGATGAACGCGCTCCTAAAATGACTTTTGCTTTCTCCGAACCATCTAAAACATGGTTCCAAACCTCCACTCTTTCGTTGAGTGAATATCTTGAATGATATACAGCTATTTGGTTACCAAAATATCTTCTCAATCTCGAAACCAATTGTGAGGTAAGCGCAATTTCAGGAACCAAATACAGCACTTGCTTCCCTTTAGAAATGACATCTTCAATTAATTTTACATAGATCTCTGTTTTGCCAGATGATGTAATTCCATGTAATAAATTAACATTATGATTATCAAATGATTGAATTATATTTTCTAAAGTATCAGTTTGATATTTATTTAAAATAATATCAGGCTTTTCTGAAGTCGTTTCAAACGAAATTCTATCTTGTTGCTCATAAAATTCTTCAAGAATTTCCTTGTCGATTAACGCCTTAATCTGAGTAGAGGTAGCATTACTTTTAGTTGCGAGTTCCGAAACTTTGACAGGCTTTTTAGAAGCAGCAGAAATTGTAAAAAGTGTTAATAATATTTGACGTTGTTTTGGTGCTCTAGTTAAGCTCTCTATTAACTCTTGAAGTGCTTCTTCAGTTTTATAATTGTTATGAAGTTTAACATATCTAACCAGTTTTGGTTTGTACTTCTCATAGATCTCTTCATCTACCTGAATTACATTCTTTTCCAACAGTCGTTTAACTACCGGAAGTATATTCTTTTTATCAAGAATTCTGGAAACATCCTGAACTTTTAAACTCGATTGATACCCTAAAGCTTCATAAACTAAAAACTCATCATCCTTTAATTGTGAATCTTCAATTACTACTTCAGTATCTAAGGAAATAATAGTCTCGCTTTCTAATAAAAATGCACTTGGTAATGACGCTCTCATTACTTCGCCAAGTGTGCACATGTAATACTTAGATATCCATTGCCAAAGCATTACTTGATGATATGTAACAATGGGTATTTCATCTAAAATCTGATGTATTTCTTTTGCTTCATAAACCTCAGGAGCATTCTGGTGTATTTTAAAGACCAATGCAGTGTATATTTTACTTTTACCGAAAGGTACTGCTACTCGCATTCCTTGTTTCAGAAACCGTGCTTCAGCTTGTGTTACACTGTAAGTAAACAAACGTTCCAGTGGAATAGGAAGAATTACATCTATAAAGTATGAACTATCCATAGACTAACATTTTCTTCTAAGTTGTTGCAATGATGCATTTAACTCATAACCTAATAAGATAATGTTAGAATTTAACCATAAGTAGAATAATAAAATGAGTAATGCTCCAATGGATCCATAAAGTTCATTATACTGAGAGAAGTTTTCGATATAAACCCCGAACAAATAGGAAGTCAATAAAATTAAAAGTGTAGTAAACAAGGCTCCTATAGAAAAGAATTTTGACTTTCTCCCCTCTTTAGTGCCAAAATAATATAAAGTGGCCGTAGCAATATAGACCATTATGGTTGAGAATACATATTTTGCAGTATTTAACCAAAATAGTCCTGTTGTAGAGCTTTCAATTTCCTCTCCACTAATGTTTTCGTACAATGGTGTTATGACATAAATCTGTGTGAATGCTAGTACACCAACCGTTAGAACAACTAGAAATGCCAGAATGAGTGCTACTCCAAAAGCATATAAATATTGTTTAAAAAACCCTCTAGACAATTGATCATGATAAGAGTGTTCAAAGCCGGAAAACACGGCACTTACGCCATTTGCCATTAAAAACATAGATAATAGAAAAACCGTTGAAAAAAGGCTTCCACTTTTAACACTTATATTTTCAAAAATATTTTGATTAAAAAACTCCGATGTTTGTGGTGGTAAAAAAGTATCTAAAAAGGTCAAGAATTTATCTTGAAAACCATCAATTGGAATTTCAGGGATAATGATAATAATAAAAAGTAAAAACGGAAAAATAGCCGTGAAAAAACTAAACGCAATGGAACTAGCACGTGTGGTTAACGCTCCTTCAATGATACCTACCACATACATTTCCAGCAGATCATAAATAGAAAGCCCTTCAAAACCTGGAAGCTTGATCTTCTTTAAAAATCTAACCACAAAATTCACCACCGGAATTCTATCTAATCGTTCTTCTACCTGCTTACTCATTCAACTGCTTTAAGGCTCAAATCCATATTATATACTGAATGCGTAAGTGCTCCACTGGAAATGTAGTCAACACCACATTCGGCGTATTTTCTAAGGGTTTTTTCATTAATTCCTCCAGAAGACTCAGTTAAACACTTATCACCAATCATTTTAACAGCCTTTCTTGTATCCTCATAATTAAAATTATCAATAAGTATTCTATAAATCCCATCATTTTTGAGAATTTCTGATATCTCTTCTAGACTGCGAGCCTCAACAATAATTTTTAAATCTCTATTGCCTTCTTTCAAATACTGCTTCGTCATATTAATTGCCTTGGTAATTCCACCAGCAAAATCAATATGATTGTCCTTCAGCATGATCATATCATACAATGCAAAACGATGGTTCTCTCCTCCTCCAATCTTTACAGCCCATTTTTCTAATGCTCTTATTCCAGGTGTTGTTTTACGTGTATCTAGAATCTTGGTTCCTGTTCCTTCCAGTAAATCTACAAAGTGTCTAGTTTTGGTTGCAATGGCACTCATGCGTTGCATTGCATTCAACACTAAACGCTCTGCTTTTAAAATTGATTGCGAAGCGCCTTCTACGTAAAAAGCTATATCTCCATATTTAACCTTACTACCATCTTCTATAAATGTTTCAACAGTCATATCAGCATCTACATAATTAAAGACCTGTTTTGCAAATTCAATACCAGCAATAACTCCCTCATCCTTTACTAATAACTTTGCCTTTCCCTTTGCAACACTGGGAATACAAGCAAGAGAGCTATGGTCTCCATCACCTACATCTTCTCTAATAGCGTTTGCAATTATCAAATCTATTTCATTTTGAAATTGAGCTGCAGAAATCATAAAATTTTGTTTACTGCTAAAATAGCAATTGATACCTTTTATACCTACTTGTTACATTAATTAATTATGATCGTCGAAAAATAAATAACCACTATGAATTGGCTCGAATCTTTGCATAATAAAATATATCCTAAAAAGATTTTTAAACTCTTTACTTGGACAACCAGAATTCTGTTGTTTCTTGCTTTTTTACCTTCTGGACTAAAAAAAATTATAGGAGAACGTTTTACAATTTTAGGTATTGATACTCCTGTTGGTTTCTTTTTTGAAGCGCTTTATCAAACCGGATTCTATTGGAATTTTATTGGTTTTATGCAGTTGCTCGCTGGGCTATTACTTTTGATACCCAAAACTTCCTTTTTAGGTGCACTACTTTACTTTCCAATTATCATAAATATATTAGTTATCGTAATCTCAATGAACTTTACTGGCACGCCATACATTGCAGGACTCATGCTCATTGGAAACATCTATCTCTTACTCTGGGATTATAAAAAGGTTAATCGTATTGTTTCAATTGTATTTGAATCTTAAATTTGCTTTATGCAAATCAAACTGATCGCCATTGGCAAGACAGATAATAAACAACTTCAACAGTTAATAGAAGAGTATCAAAAGCGATTAAAATATTATATAAAATTTGATTTTGAAATCATTCCAGATATTAAAAACGTTAAAAATCTGAGTGAAGCACAACAAAAACAAAAAGAAGGTGAATTAATTTTAAGTAAGATCAATACTTCTGATGTTATGGTTTTACTTGACGAGAAAGGAAAACAAATGGATTCAATTTCATTTGCAAGTTACCTTCAAAAATATATGAATTCTGGAATAAAAAGATTAGTGTTTGTTATTGGTGGACCTTATGGTTTTTCACAAGAGGTTTATTCGAAATCTCAAGGCAAATTGAGCCTCTCAAAAATGACGTTCTCTCATCAAATGGTTCGCTTATTTTTTATTGAGCAGTTATATCGAGGTTTCACTATTTTAAGGAACGAACCCTATCATCATCGATAATCATTATTCCTAATTAACATGTAATCATTAGATTACATTTTTGAATTCACTTTTTCATTACCTTTAAAACACTAACCGAATCTCTTATTAGAGATTCATAAAACTAACTATAATGAAAAATAATGTTTTAGCCGTTATCGGTGGAACGGCAGCCCTTTTCGGACTTGGCTACCTAATTTATGTTGTTGGAGGCATCTCATATCAAGAAATGACCTCCGAATTAGATTTTCCTCATATTATTTTGATGGAAGTATTGTATGCCGCTCTTATCACTATAATTTTTGCTAAATGGGCAGGTATAAAAACATTTGCCACTGGTGCTAAAGCCGGATTGATCATTGGAGCATTTATAGGAGCATGTGCATCACTGCATACTTTTGCGACAACTGACCTTACAGATTTAACGGGAGTTGTTATAGGAACTGTTACCTTCGCTGTTCGATTTGCAATTGCGGGAGGTGTTATTGGCTGGGTATTAGGAAGAGATTAAAACGAAGTATATATTTAAAAAGGAGCCTTTTGGCTCCTTTTTTTGTTAATATGTTTGAAAGGTATTTTTTCGTTTCTTTAATTGTTTTTCAAGATCTTTAATAGTGTTCTTCACTGCGTCTTCATAGTTATCTTCATTAGAAGAAGCAAATATTCGCGGTCCAGGTAAACTTAGTTCCATTTTACAGATTTTTCCTTTCTGCTTAGCATTATGCTCAACCTCAAAATGAACCTCAGCACCTATTAGCCATTCATACTTTCTGCTTAGCTTTTGCAATTTACCTTTTACATATTCATTCATCGCTTCACTCGTCGCCATATGGACATATTGAATATTTATTGTCATAGTGTTTAATATTAAGTTTAACAATAGTATAAATGTAATCTACTTTTTTAAAACTATGACTGATTTTTATCATAATTAAGTTTGAATTTTATTCCTTACTCAATTTAAAGTTTCGTATTGCTTTCATATATCTGTTCATCTCATTTCTCACTTTTGGGAATAACAATAAGAGTCCAATCATATTAGGAAATACCAGCGCTAATATCATAGCATCAGAGAATTTTATTACAGCATCTAAAGTAATTGCAGCACCTAAAACAGTGAAAATTAAAAACAGTAGCTTGTATGAGAGATCAACTAATCTTCCTCTGCCAAATAAATATTTCCAAGACTGTAGTCCATAATAAGACCATGATAAAATTGTTGAAAAGGCAAATAAACATACAGCAAAAACCAGAATATTTGATGATCCAGGAATAGCAGCATCAAAAGCCAAAGAAGTTAAATTAACGCCTCCTACTCTACTGCCATCTGTCATTAATGCTTGACCGTTTATCACATCTCCATAAACAAATGCTCCATCCATATTAAACATGATAATGATGATTGCGGTCATGGTACAAATAACAACCGTATCAATAAAGGGTTCAAGTAAACCAACAAGACCTTCTGAAGCTGCATATTCTGTATTTACAGCCGAATGTGCAATTGCTGCTGATCCAGCTCCAGCTTCGTTAGAAAAAGCTGCACGTCTAAAACCTTGAATCATGACTCCAATGAATCCACCTGTAATAGTTGCTCTTGGTGTAAAGGCTTCGTTAAAAATCAAACTAAAAGCATCATCAACAAAGCTCCAATTTGAAAAGATGATAAACAAAGCAGCAGCAACATAAAGAATGGCCATAAAAGGCACTACTTTTTCAGTTACTTTGGCAATTCGTTTAATTCCTCCAATGATCACAATCCCGACCAATATGGCAAATACAACACCTATAACACTTCCTGTTGAGGAACCATCCAATTGAAAGTGTCCAATAATTTGTGCCGCTGCTTGATTGGTTTGAAAAGCATTTCCACCACCAAACGAAGCTCCCACACATAAAACTGCAAAAATTACTCCCAAAAATTTTCCGAATCTGATAAAACCATTTTCTTTAAGTCCACGCGACAAGTAATACATTGGGCCACCAAATACCTTTCCTTGCTCATCAATGTCACGATACTTTACACCTAGCGTACATTCAACAAATTTTGTAGACATTCCTACAAGTCCAGCTAAGATCATCCAAAAAGTAGCTCCAGGACCACCAATAGAGATAGCTACTGCCACCATTGAGATATTTCCTAAACCAACAGTTCCTGAAACTGCTGTTGCCAATGCTTGAAAGTGATTCACCTCACCATGATGAGCTTCATCTTTAATTGTATCAATAAGATCTCCGTCAACCTCATGAACTTGTGAAACCACTACTTGATTTTGAGACTCTAATGCATCGTACTTCCCTCTTACTACATTGATGGCTGTTGGAAAGTGCTTTACGTTCACAAATCCAAAATAAACGGTAAAGAACACTGCACCACCTAGAAGCAGCATCAACACTATTGGAATTCCATTTCCTCCAATATTTACTTCAGATAAAATGAAGCCTTCCCACCATGTTGCAAATGGCATGAAGGCATCATTTATTTGTTCGTCCAGCCCTTTAGACTGAGCTTGATTGATGAATGGGAAAAATCCGAAAAAGAAAAATGGGGAATGCTTAAGACTCATAACAATAACTGTGTTTTTGATTGTGAGTCGAAATTGAAAAAATGAATTTCTATTCTTTTAAAAAATCAGAAAAAATATGAATTTGTCGGAAAGTCCGCTACAGACAAAAAACTATAACGTCTTCATTTACAATGAAATATTAGCAGCAGGAATTACTAAACGAATTTTGCGATCTCTCTTTTCCGACATTTCAAAAAGTGCATTTTTTAGTGGATTGAAGTGATGCTCTGGTGTCCAATTGTCTTTTCCAAACAATCCATCGAGCAGTGCATTGAGTAATCTTTTAACTTCATTATAATCATTTATGTCAAATGATCTTTCTGATAAATGTGAGCTTTTAGGTTTTATTTCTAACCATGCATCCTCACTATCTAATTTTCGTTTGGCAAACTTTATAAACAGTTCATACAATGCTGGTGTAAGTTTCACCTTTCTATGATCTGTTCCAGGAAAACCTTCTAAAAATACTTTTTGTTCGTACTTCCCTTCTTTATTTTTTCCTCGCTTAAAAGTCACTTTAAGATGTCGTGATTCCGGAATTACATTCTCAGAAAGTTCCTTTACCCAGCTCAATGCTAACGCAAAGAAAATCATAATAAGAGAAGTTTTGAATATTGCAGAGAACAGTGTAAGATTAATTGAATAGCCAAATAATTTATATATCTGAGCAACTAGCACAATAGCAACACACACTAAAGATAATAATGCAAGTGTTCTTAATCGCCTCTTTATAAATGACTCCCAAAGGACATATCCTAAAAAGACAAGCGTGAATATTGCGTAATACACATCCAACTCGTTCATCATTTCTAGCATGTTACCAGAAATCATTCTACTTATTGTGGGAAGAATTGAAAAGAGGAATGGAAGTCCTACGATATAAATCCAATATTTGGATTTAATGATATGTTCAATGGGAGAAGGTAAATATCTAAACCAAGGAAGTGCCAGTAGAATAAATAAACTATTCATTAAAGAAAATACACTACGCCAACCATCAAGAATTAAAGTATTGGCTATCTTATTATTTGCATAGTACACTTCAAAAGCTCCTGAAACACTCCAGCATAGTACAGATAGTGCTAACCAAACTTGTCCAAAATCATTTTGTTTTTTACCAATTTCCCACCAAATAGCAAGTAACGCTATAAAAGCAAACATGCAGACCGCAAATTGCCACCAGCCATAAAAAGATAAAATTTCGCTGTCCATTGCTAATAGATTTATAAGGCTCGCTAGAGATTACTCAAAAATAACTTTATCGGAGCTTTCAAACCACTGTTTATAATAAGGCATGTGTATTTTTTCAATACTGTTTCGCTTTACTTTTAAAGTAGGAGTAGTTAAACCATTATCAACATTCCAGTCCTCCTTCATAACCACAACCTTTTCTATCTTTTCATGCTTTTCAAATTCTGGGTTTACACTTTCTTTGGTATCAATCAAACCATTCACCAAGTCTTCTTTAGATTTTGCCTTGCCAAGTTCTGAGAGGGTTACCAATGCAATAGGTTGAGGAATTCCAGTTCCAACAATACAAATCTGTTCAATGTCAGTATTCTTAGACATCATTAGCTCTAATGGTGCAGGAGAAATATATTTTCCCTTATCTGTTTTAAACTGGTCTTTTACACGCCCTGTAATAGTCATATAACCATCGTGGTCATACTCGCCTATGTCACCTGTTTTAAAAAATCCATCTTCGGTAAAAACCTCAGCAGTTATTTCAGGTGCCTTATAATATCCTTTGAATAAACAATTATTCTTAATGCGAATTTCTCCTTCTTCTGATAGTTTAATTTGCACTGTTGACCAAGGCTTACCAACGGTTCCTATTTTATTGGCTCCTTTCAAATTAGCATGCGAAATAATACAGTCTTCTGTCATTCCGTAAACTTGAAAAATAGAAATCCCAATAGTCTCATACCATTCTATTAAACTACTCGATAAGGGTGCTGCTCCTGAAAAAAAGTATTTCGCTTTACTCAAGCCTAATTTACTCTTCAATTTATTTCTGATAATAGATCTAACAATTGGAATACTTAACAACGTACTTAACTTCTTTTGCGGTATCTTCTCCAATATTTTCTCTTGAAATTTGGTCCAAATTCTTGGCACTGCAAAAAATGCCTCTGGTTGACATCGCTCTAAATCTGAAGCAAAAGTTGCTAAACTTTCCGGGAATGAAAACTCAGCTCCTAAATACATTCCATGAGTACCAATACCCATTCGTTCTGCTACATGTGCTAATGGCAGATAAGAAAAAAGTTTTGGGTGTTCTCCTACCACTACTTCCTTTGAAAAAAGACTTACACTTTCAGAAAAATTTCTAACTGTATGCATAACTCCTTTAGGGTTACCTGTTGTTCCAGAGGTATAAATAATGGTGTGTAAATCATCCATATTCATTTCTGGTATTTCTGATAAAGGAGAAGTGTTTTCTAATATACTTTCCCATAATTCGCCTTCATTTTCACCGTACATCCCAATACTAATTTTGTGAATATCAGGAACTCCTGCTTTTTGCGATTGGTAATCGTCCAGTTTTCCAATAATAATTGCCTTGGATTCGCTATGAACTAGAACTTGATTTATAGAAGCATCATTGAGTGTAGGATAAACAGGAATAGAAACATGATCTGCCATCATAATAGCAATATCTGATATTAGCCAGTGTGCACAGTTTTTTGATAGTAATGCTATATGACTACGCTTTGGAAGATTTAAAGAGTTTAAGTGCGCAGCTATCTTACGAGCTTCCAATCCTGCTTCTTTAAATGTATATGATACATGCTTTCCATCAATTGGTTGGTTTAAGAATACTTTATCAGGAGTATTAGCTTCCCAATGTAAAAAGGCCTCTAAAGGTGAAGTTAATTTTGACATATTTAGCTAGTTAGTGTAGTTAGTTGTATTATAAAAGTTAAAAGCAGGTAAGGCTTCATTATTATTTTCGGCATCAAAAAAAGTAGCGTTTTCCCAATGCGAACCTGTTCCCCATCGTGTTGAACAATTGGTGCTAATCCAAGCTGGTTCCCAATAGATAACGCCTTCTCCTCCTCCTTCAATCGTTTTTTTGGTAAGGTCAAGCATATAATTTAGTTGCCCCTCCTTAGTAGCTGGATAATTAGGTATTAAAGCATCCTGCATCAAAATATTATTGGCAGCATCAGAAGCAACTAATGAGTAAGGATAAGCTGTTTCTACTACCATTACGCGCTTTGAGTACTTATCCTTTAATTGAGCTATTGATTGAGGCAAATTATTCATACTAGTTGAAGACCATTTTGGATAATAAGATATTCCTATCCAGTCAAAATCAATCAATCCATTCCTAAACGCTTCATCAAACCATGGAAATGTAAATTCTGGTTGAGCAATGTGGATCATTGTTTCCACTTCTTTTGAAAAAACATTATTAAAATTGTCTACTGCTTGAATTCCTTTGTTTAGTAAAAACACATTTCTCTCCCAATTAATTGGTTCATTAAGTTCATCTACATGAGATCCCAACAAAATCTCACTATTGATTTCATTTCCAATTTGAACCATTTCTGGAGTAAGGCCAATTTTATTTAACTCATTCAAGGTGTTAAAAGTATAAATGTAAAGTGAGTCACCAAGTACCTGTAGATCTGTAATGCTCTTCCAAGCTTCAGGAATAATTTGATCACCTGGATCTGCCCAATCATCAGAATAGTGAAAATCTAGAAGCACTTTCATCCCTTCTTCTTTAGAACGTCTTATAGTCTTCTTTACATCGTCCAAATTGGAATATGAAGTCCATGTTGGATTGTGCCATAACCTAACCCTAACAATATTAGTTCCCGCATCAGCAAAAATTTGATATGGATCCTTAATTGTTCCATTTTCTCTAAATTCACCACCACAATCAAGCATCTCATTTACGTACGAAAGGTCAGCTCCGAGATAAAGGTTAAGTGGTTCCTCTGCTTCACTGTCAGTACCATTATTATTTACATCAGAATTACACGAAATACTGAATGAAACAATAATTAGAATAGCATATTTAAACATCTTCGAGTTCAATTAATATTTCTATTTAAGGTGTTTCTTAAAGAATTTAATAGTTCGTTTCCAAGCTAAGTTTGCAGCTTCCTCATCATAACGTGGTGTGGTGTTATTGTGGAATCCATGATTTGCTCCTGGATAAAAATGAGCAGTATAGTCTACATTATTCTCTTTTAGTACTTTTTCATAATCTGGCCATCCAGCATTAACTCGCTTATCGAGTTCACCAAATTGTAACATTAAAGGAGCTTTGATCATAGCTGCATCTTCATCAGATGGTTGACCTCCATAAAAAGGAACCGCAGCTTTTAAGTCTGGGACTTTTACTGCCATCATATTAGATATCCATCCACCAAAACAGAATCCAACTACACCTACATTTCCATCGCAATTTTCGTGATTCTTTAAATATTCAAATGCCGCTATGAAATCCTCAAGCATTTTACCTCTATCTCTTTTTCGCTGCATAGTTCTTCCTTCGTCATCATTTCCAGGATAACCACCTAATGGAGTTAAAGCATCTGGAGCTAAAGAGATAAAACCTTCTAAAGATGCTCGACGACCAACATCCTCAATATAAGGGTTTAGCCCTCTATTTTCATGTACAACTACAATTCCAGGCATCTTCTTTTTTCCTTTTTTAGGTCTTGACAACAAACCTTTTATTTTACCACCTCCTTTTGGAGATTGATACGTAACATAGTCTGAAATGAGTTTTGGATCATCTGGCTGCACTAATAGGGTGTTAACATAATCTGGCATAATGAAGCTCATCAAGGAACTCACCGTAATACCACCTATTGCATAGAGTGAAAGTTTCTCAACAAATTGCCTTCTATTAATCTTGTTATGTGCATAATCGTCATAAAGATCATAAACTTCCTGCTTGATATCTTCTTTTTTTAGTGATTTCATATGATTTTGAATAAAGTAGCTGATGGAGAATAGAGACTCAACTAAGTTAATTATTTTTGAATAAATAATCCCTTACCTTTGATTTTTCACAACGAATTATGAAACTTGTTTTCGCAACAAAAAACCAAAACAAACTAAAGGAAGTTCAAGCTTTAATTCCTTCTCATATTCAGCTGTTAAGCTTAAAGGATATTGGCTGTGAAGAAGACATCCCTGAAACGCAACCAACTATAGATGGAAATGCCATGCAAAAGGCTTTATACGTGAGTGAACATTATGGTTATGATTGTTTTGCTGATGACACAGGACTTGAAATTGATGCTCTTGATGGTGCTCCTGGAGTGTATTCAGCCAGATATGCTGGAAACCATAGAGATGCTAATGATAACATGAACAAAGTTTTAGAAAACTTGGAAGAACAGGCTGATCGCTCAGCTCATTTTAAAACAGTGATTGCTTTACATTTAAAAGATAAGGTATACACCTTTACTGGTCTTTGTAAAGGCGAAGTCACAGCGGAAAAACATGGCGAAAAAGGATTTGGTTACGACCCAATTTTTAAACCAAACGGTTACGAACAAACTTTCGCGCAAATGGATTTGGAATTAAAAAATCAAATTGGCCATCGTGGAAGAGCTGTACAGCAGCTTGTTGAATTTTTGAATAACTATTAAATGGAAGACCATTACAATATTTCAGATATTGAATTTGAAAATCAATTTACCAACTGCCAACTAGATCCATCTCTGTTTAGTCATGAGGCTCATTTACGCTTGGCTTGGATTCATATTAAGAAGTATGGAGTTGATCAAGCTATAGAAAATATTCAATCTCAACTAAAGAAATTTGTAGCCCATGTTGGAGCTACCGACAAATATCATACAACCTTAACCATAGTGGCTGTGAGAGCGGTTGATCACTTCATGCAAAAATCTAATCATACAGATTTCCAAACCTTCATAGCAGCATTTCCTAAATTAAAAACAGATTTTAAAGCATTAATCAACAGCCATTATAGTTTTGATATTTTTGAAAATGAAAAAGCCAGAAAAAAGTTCTTAGAACCAGACTTGAATCCTATGGGATTAAAATAAAGATGATCAATCAAACAATTAAATTTAAGTACATTCAACTTTACTTTAAATAAAATAAACTAAATTAGTAGAGCACCTTAATTAATTTAAGCATAGCTATTATTTTCATGTCTCTCTATACATAACAAGGAAGTATTCGAGATTTCTCTTGTTAAAAATGCCATAGAAAAAGAAAAAGTTGCTCAATTATTTCAGATTTGGAATTGATTGAAAAATTACCACACATGCCTATAAGGCAAATTAACATTATATAGTTTTCAATTTATAAAGTGATTTTTATGTCCAAAACAACAAAAATAGCTGCAGCTCAATTAGCCCCTATATTCTTAAACAAGGATAAAACTGTAGAAAAAGCTTGTGAAGCAATAATAGAAGCAGGTAAAAATGATGCTAAAGTCATTGTTTTTCCTGAAGCCTTTATTTCTGGATATCCTGATTGGGTTTGGCTAATTCCAAACAGTAAAGGAGCTGAGTTGAACGAACTTTATATTAAGCTTGTAGAAAATGCTGTTGCTGTCTCAGATGATTCAACCAAAAAGCTGTGTAACGCTGCCAAAGAAGCTGGAGTTAGTGTTGTTATGGGAATGCATGAAAGAAATACGGAGACCAGTGGCTACAGTTTGTACAATAGTCTTTTATTCATTAATCACAAGGGTGAAATTGTAGGTAAACATAGAAAATTGATACCTACAGGTGGAGAGCGTCTTATTTGGGCACAAGGAGATGGTTCAACTTTCAAATCATATAATACTGAAGCAGGAAAGATCGCTGGACTTATTTGTTGGGAAAACTACATGCCTTTAGCTCGAAATGCAGTCTATGAAACTGGAGCACAAATATTAGCTGCTCCTACCTGGGATAAAAGCCCTAATTGGCACCAATCTATGCAGCATATTGCTCGCGAAGGTGGTGTCTTTGTAGTAAGTGTTTGTATGGCATTGAACATTAATGATATTCCTGATGAGTATGACTTTAAAAATGGCTATCCAGAAGGGAGAAAATGGATCAATCCAGGAAACAGTTGCATCATATCTCCAAAAGGGCAAGTGCTAGCAGGTCCACTTGAAGCAGAAGAAGGTATTCTTTATGCAGATATAGATCTGAACACCATTATAGAAGCCAAACGCATGTTTGATGCGGTAGGTCATTATGCTAGACCAGATGTATTTAATTTTTCAGTAAACCAATAAAACTATAATTATGAGTAATTCACAAAACACAGAAAGTAAAAGAGCTGCTCAATTAGCAGATAGAATATTACAAGGAGCAAATATGCTTTTAGATTATTCAAACAAACTAACTGATACTCAATGGCAAACACCAGTAATTGGTGATGGCAGATCAATAGGCGTAGTTGTACATCATGTAGCAAGTGTATATCCTATTGAAGTAGAACTAGCACAAGTACTTGCATCAGGTAACAATATAGAAGGAGCTACAAAGGAAGTAATAGATAACATGAACGCTGAACACGCCGAAAATAATAGTAAGGTCGGAAAAGAAGAAACACTAGAACTGCTAAAACAAAACAGTGAAAACGCTTCAAAAGCAGTTAGAAAATTTACAGACCAAGAACTTGATAATTCAGGAAAAGTATCACTGAATGCAGATGCACCTCTTACAGCACAGTTCTTTATAGAAGACCATGCCTTACGACATAGCTTTCATCATTTAGCCAAGATAAAAGAAACAATTAAGGTATGATTTGTATCAAACCTTAATAATCATATCATAATCGGCTGCAGTAGCCATAACCTTTTGAATGACTTCTGGAGCCACCGATTTTTCAATGGCATTTTCCTCATCCTCTGACACACCCATTTGTTCAAAAAAGTTTCTAAACCCTTTTGGACTGTGAATGTTAATCCATTTACAAGGTTGATCGCTCTTATTACTAAATGTATGCACCGTTTGAGGTGGAATATCAATTGATTCTCCAGCTCTAACTATTTTCACTTCTCCATTAACAAAAAACTCCATTTCGCCTTCAACAATTAAGAATGCTTCTTCTAATGAATTATGTAAGTGTGGAGGTGGACCTGGAACATGTGGTGGAGTTTCAGCCATCATTAAATCGTAATTTCCTGAAGTATCACAAGTAGTTACCTTGTGCCCTAGTACCCATTTAGTGTTCATATTTTTTTACTTTATGAGATTATTGTCTCACAAACTTACATTTTAGTTTTGATTAAACCAAATTTTATGAGATATTTGTCTCATGAAAGAGAAATACACTCAAACAGGTCGCGTCAATCAAAAATTAGAAACTAGGGAACAAATATTGGTTAGCGCGCAATACTTCCTTAACAAAGGAGTAGACTTCACATTAGAAGATGTTGCAAAAAAGGCGAACATATCAAGAGCAACTATTTACAGATATTATTCTAACAAAGATATATTAGCAAACGAGGTAGTATTAGATATCAAAACCAAAAGCCCTGAAGATCTATATGATGCTATAAAAGGTAAGGGGACTGAGGAAATGATTATAGATACACAAGATTATTATAATACGTTAGCAATTGACCATGAGAAAGCTTTTAGAAAGTACCTAAGCACCATCATCACCTCAAATCCTCTAGAGATGAAGCGTGGGGCGCGTCGAAAGAAGACGCTTCAATTAATTCTTAAAGATTTAGACCTCACAAAAAAGGAAAAAGCGGATTTAGCTAATTTTCTAACCATCATCATGGGAATTGAACCACTAATTGTTGCAAAAGATGTTGCAGGTCTAAGCAATGAAGAATCAAAAAAATTAATGAATTGGGGAATGAAGTTGATCTTAAAAGGGTTCTTTGATAATAAAAATGTTTAGAACCCTCATTCTCATAAATAACCTTATCTTTGCACCCTAATTTCCTCAGCGTGAGGATGTGTTACCAGAAGTTTTAGGTTTAAGTATGTCGATTCGCTTCTTATGTAACACGCGTTTAACATAATCGGAATACTTAAATTTAGATGAACACATTCCAACAACTTGGACTTGAGGAAAACATCCTACAAGCCATTAACGATCTTGGTTTCGAAAAACCTAGTGAAGTACAACATAAAGCTATTCCATTACTATTAAGTGAAGATAGCGATCTTGTTGCGTTAGCACAAACAGGAACTGGAAAAACAGCGGCTTTTGGTTTTCCAATGCTTCAAATGATTGACGTAGATAGCAGAACCACACAAGGGCTAATTCTATCTCCTACCAGAGAGCTTTGTTTACAAATTACCAACGAGTTAAAACTTTACGGTAAATATTACAAAGGTCTTAATGTAACAGCAATTTACGGTGGAGCCAGTATCACAGATCAAGCAAAAAAGGTAAAGAAAGGAGCGCAAATTATTGTTGCAACTCCTGGGAGAATGAAAGATATGATCAGTCGTGGTTTGGTTGATATCACAAAGATTGAGTATGCGGTACTTGATGAAGCCGATGAAATGCTAAACATGGGCTTCTATGAGGACATCACTTCAATTCTTTCACATACACCACAGGACAAAAGCACTTGGTTATTTTCGGCAACAATGCCAAAAGAGGTGGCAATCATCGCTAAGAAATTCATGCATAGCCCTACCGAAATAACAGTAGGAACAAGAAATCAAGGTGCCACTAACGTTAGTCATGAATACTATTTAGTAAATGCTCGTGATCGTTATCAAGCATTAAAACGATTGGCAGATGCAAATCCAGATATCTTTTCGGTAGTATTCTGTAGAACCAAAAGAGATACTCAAAAAGTAGCTGAAAATTTAATAGATGATGGCTATAATGCTGGAGCTTTACATGGTGATCTAAGTCAGAATCAACGAGACTTAGTAATGAAAGCCTTTAGAAACAAGCAAATACAAATGCTTGTTGCTACTGATGTAGCTGCTCGTGGTATTGATGTTGATGATATTACACACGTGATCAATTATCAATTACCAGACGAAACCGAAACTTACACACATCGTTCTGGTAGAACAGGAAGAGCTGGAAAAAGTGGAGTGTCAATGGTGATAGTATCTAAAAGTGAGCTAAGAAAGATCAAAAGTATAGAGCGTATCATTAAAAAAGAATTTGATCAAAAAGAGATTCCTAACGGAATGGAAATTTGTCAAATTCAGTTAATGTCATTGGCAAATAAAGTTCATGATACTGAGATTAATCACGATATCGATCCTTATCTTAATGAGATAAATTCACTATTCGTAGATACGTCAAAAGATGAATTAATTAAGAAATTCTTCTCGGTAGAGTTTACTCGTTTTCATAACTATTATCAAAAAGCAAAAGATCTAAATATTTCTGCCAGTAAGAGTAGTGAAAGAGATACTAGTAATGAGAAATCTACACGTTTCTTCTTAAATATTGGCAAGAAAGAAGGTTTTGATTGGATGAGTTTAAAAGACTTTTTGAGAGAGGTACTAGAACTTGGACAAGATGGTGTTTTTAAAGTAGACGTTTTTGACAACTATTCATTCTTTAATACAGAAACACAAGAAGCTGAGAAAGTTCTAAAAACACTTAACGACATAAATTACAATGGTCGTGATGTAAATGTTGAGATCACCGAAGAAAAAGGGAGAAACAGAAATCGTGGTAGAGGTCGCGATAGAAAAAAAGGCGGATCGAGACGAAATGACAAAAAGGGCGGAAACAGGGCTGAACGAAGAAGTGGAAGAAGATCTGACTTCAAAGGTTCGAAAAAAGGTAATGTAGGAAGTTCACGACCACGCAGAAATAGACGAAAATAAACCTTGGTGTTAAAAATTAGTCAAATTTATAAGGTATCAGTTTAGTTAACGTTTAGTTTAGTACTTTTATACTTTAAACAAATTGCATGAATAAGATTTTCCTACTTCTTTGTATGTTTTTGGTGTCTGTAACTGTTTTTGCCCAAAATTCAGTTAAAGGTACTGTCATTCGTGCTGCTGATGGAACTCCATTAGAGAGCGTCAACATTGTAAACCTTAACAAGGTAATAGGAACTTCATCAAATTCGCAAGGAGAGTTTGAAATAACTGCTGAAGCCAACGATACTTTACATCTTTCGTATTTAGGATATAAATCAATTAAAGTAAGAGTAACTAACGACTGGATTCAATTTGGTTCTTCTACCAATATTGAAATGACAGAGCTAGCCTTGGCCTTAGAAGAAGTAGTTGTAAATCAACTTCGCTTAACAGGTTACCTAGAGGTAGATATTAAACAGGTTCCTGTTAGAAACGATACCAGATATAGTATTTCTGGATTACCTACAACTGGGTATGAAGGCACAAGACGACCAAGTATGGTAACAAAGGTGCTTGGTGCTATTTTTAATCCTGCAGATTTCTTGCACAATATTTTCGGTAAAAGACCACGTGAAATGCGTAAACTCCGCCAAATGAAGAAAGATGATGAGATTAGAAACATTCTTGCCTCTCGTTTTGACCGTGAAATGCTAACAGCGCTTTTAGGTGTAGAAAAGGTGGATCTTGATCTTTTGGTCAGAGAATGTAATTATTCAAGAGAATTTATTGCAACTGCTAACGATCTTCAAATACTTGATGCCATTAGTGAATGCTACGAAGAGTATAAAGTACTTAGTAAAAGTCAGAAGCGATTAACTCCTTGAGTGTAGTGCAACCCTATTTCCTTCAGTATCTATAAAAATAGCCATATAGCCATGTTCTGGTGAAATTTGCGTTTTAGGTTGGTAAATACTTCCGCCTGCTGCTTCTACTCTATTTATTTCGTTTTGAACATCTTCAGACCCAAAATACACTAAAGCTCCTTCTTTGCTTGGAATATAGCTTTCTTGTTTAATTAAGGTGCCATTAGCTCCATGAGCCTCTCCTCTATCTGGGAACCAACCCATTAAAAGTCCACCAAAATCAACAATCTTAATTTCAAGTTGAAACACATCTTCATAAAACTGTTTGGCGCGATCCATGTCTGAAACAGGAATCTCAAACCAAACTACCATATTTTGCTCCATACTACTTTTCGAGTATTTTTTTTAGGCTTTCCAAACCGTCTTCAAAGTCCTTTCCAATCGCCTTTTCAAAGTTCATGAATAGCGACATAGCATTCATTGGAAATGGGTTTCTTCCAGTAAATCCCCAAGTAACCAAGGTATGTTCAGGGTCTACCTCATCAACCAGCAAATGTCCAATAGATCTTGATTTCCACGGTTTAAAAAAGCGAAGCTCGGTGTCAATAGTTTCATTCTCAACAATCGAAATAATCTCCTGCTCACCTTCACCAACATGTTTATTCCCTTTCCATTTCGAAACAAAACCTATTTCACCATCAGTTCCTTCAAAAGATTGTTCCATATTAGGATCTTTCTTTTTCCAAGGAGACCATTCATTTTGGTTTTTGATATGCCGCAGATAAGTAAAGGTTTCGGCTATTGGGTGGTTGATTATAATACTTCGTCTTACTTCATAATCGTTAGGTGCGATCAACCCTAGCACTACAATCAACAATACAATTGCAACTAGTACATATAGAATAATTATCATGGTTAGTTGTATTTATCTAAGAAATTGATAGTCTTAAAGTTATAAAAAAATTATGACTGATTATAATATCGTTCTAAGATATAGTCAATACTTTTTATGGTCTTTTGACACCAATCCATTCTTTTCTCCAGCTTTTCGTCTTCGGTAAGTTGCCAAGGAATATCCGTTTGCTTCAATTTGGCTGTTACATGTTGCAGAATTATTGCTGCTGAAACCGAAATGTTTAAACTTTCTGTAAATCCAGCCATAGGAATTTTTAAATAACAATCTGCTTCTTGCATCACTGTTTCAGAAAGTCCAATATCCTCCTTACCAAAGAAGAAGCAGGACTTCTTAGTAACATCAAAATCTTCAAGAAGTAAATCGTTCTCATGAGGTGTGGTCGCTACTATTTGATAACCTTTCTCCTTAAGCGAATTTATACACTCCTTAGTAGAATGATATCTATATAAATCAACCCATTTTTGCGCTCCCATAGCTATCTCTCTATCTATACGCTTTAGATTTCGCTGCTCAACCACGTGCAAATCCTGAATACCAAAAATATCACAACTACGCATTACAGCGCTTGTATTATGAAGCTGATATACGTCTTCCGTTGCTATGGTAAAATGCTTAGTGCGCTGCGATAGAACCTCCTGAAATCGGTTCTTTCGATTTTCAGTAAGGTAAGACTCCAGGTATTCTAACAATTTTAGGTCGATCATCTATTCAAATATAATTTAAAATAGTAATTTGTAAATATGAAACACATTGTAGTACTAACTGGAGCAGGAATGAGTGCTGAAAGCGGATTGAAAACTTTTCGAGATGCCAATGGTTTATGGGAAGGTCATGACGTGATGGAAGTTGCTTCTCCAGAGGGTTATGCTAACAATCCAGAATTGGTTTTAGAGTTTTATAATCAACGTAGAAGACAATTACTGGAAGTAGTGCCTAATAGTGCTCACAACGCTTTGGTAGATCTTGAAAAAGACCATCATGTAACTATTATTACTCAAAATGTTGACGATCTACATGAACGTGCAGGAAGCCAAAACGTCTTACATTTACATGGTGAATTATTTAAAGTGCGAAGTACTTATGACCGAACAGATGTTTTAGAATGGAAAACCGATTTAGTGCTTGGTGATCTATGCAAAAAAGGACACCAATTACGACCTCATATCGTATGGTTTGGTGAAGCAGTTCCTATGATTGAAAAAGCTATTGATATTTGCCAAACGGCAGATGTCTTACTAATTATTGGCACCTCAATGCAAGTATATCCAGCGGCAAGTTTGATGAATTATGTTCCTCTGGATACCAAAACATTTTATATAGACCCTAATCCTGCAATTTCAAATAATGCTCAGGTAACAGTTATACCAGAGGCTGCTACCAGCGGAATGAAAAAAGTAATTAATTTAATTAAATAGAAAATGACAGCTATTCGTCCATACGTTCTAGCAGAGACCAATTGGAAAGCACTAAAAGAAGCGTCTTTTGATCTTGCCGTATTACCTTGGGGAGCAACCGAAGCTCATAATTATCATTTACCTTATGGAACTGATGTTTTTGAAGCAGAAGCCATTGCTTACGAATCTGGAAGAATTGCTTGGGAAAAGGGTGCAAAAGTAATTGTACTCCCTCCTATTCCATTTGGTGTTAATACAGGACAAGCAGACATCTATCTGGATATTAATTTGAATCCGAGTACACAAATGGCAATACTTGATGATATTATTACTGTATTAGGCAGACAAGGCATTAAAAAGCTGATGATACTTAATAGTCATGGAGGAAATAATTTTAAGCCCTTACTGCGAGAATTGGGATTAAGATTTCCAGATATGTTTTTATGTTTTTCTGACTGGTTTCAATCTTTAAATAGAAAAGACTTTTTTGAAAATGAAGGAGATCATGCTGATGAAATGGAAACTAGTCTCATCCTACACCTTAAACCAGAATTAGTTATTGCTAAAGAACATTGGGGAGATGGAAAAGAAAAGAAACATAAGATTAAAGCTTTTAACGAAGGCTGGAGTTGGGCAGAACGTAAATGGTCTGAAATAAGTGAAGATACTGGAGTTGGTGATCCTTCAAAAGCCACAGCAGAAAAAGGAAGTGCTTATTTTAAAGCAGTGACAGAAAAAGTGGGAAGTTTTATTTATGAATTAGCGAAGGCCTCAACCGATGATCTCTATGAGTAAAATTCTATGAAGTTTATGCATTTCTCCTATTTGACTTTATAATAAAAACAGCTAATTTCGTTTTAATTAGTATATAGGTCCTTAATTAGTTATTAGAAACATTCGTTGGAAATAATTTGTTCGAAAGTAAACCAAGTTTAGATGGATATTAAAGCTATTAGAGAGCAAAAGCATCTCACTCAGGAAGAACTTGCAGAGCAATCTGGGCTTTCTGTTCGAACCATTCAGCGAATAGAAGCAGGTCAGGAGCCAAAAGGTCATACCGCAAAAGTACTTGCAGATATTCTTGATTTAGATGTATCTTCATTAAGCAAATCAAACAAAACTACAGATTCTATTAATTATTCATTAGTAAAATGGATAAATCTCTCTTCCGCATTTGTCTGTTTTATTCCTCTATTAAATATTGTTTTGCCACTAATCCTAGACCGTCTATACAAGCAAAATAATCATTTAACAAAGGAGATTATTAGCCTTCAAATCTTGTGGAGTATTGTTTCCATTCTTGCGGTTGCCCTTGCAGGGATTCTTAAACTAACTTTTGACCTTAATCATCGAACCCAACTTTGGGTTTTTATTTCTCTAATTACACTAAATCTTATTATGATACTTGTCAATTCGGCAAATATTGATAAAAACAAAACATTATACTTTAAATTAAATTTTAGTTTTATTTAATTGATTTTCAATGCAATATAACTACTGTCGGGAAATTGTCAGGAGATTGACGCCATTGATTTTTAGATTTGATCATGATCTTTAGGAGTTTTGCCCAAAACAATCAAGATCATGAAAATAACAATTACTTTTACTTTAGTATTCTTCATTTCATTAAGCGGTATTTCTATTGCACAAAATGACGATTCACCGACAGCATTATATACCAAAATAGACAACTATCTCAAGGCAGGAACCGAAAATGGTTTTGCAGGTGCAATTACCGTAATTAAAAACGGAGAAGTTGTCATTAATAAAGGGTATGGACTAGCTAATAAAGATAAACAATGGCAAAACGATCCCAATACTATTTTTGACATAGGATCTAACACAAAACAGTTTACAGCAACAGCCATTTTGAAGTTATTTGAAATGGAAAAATTAACACTAAAAGACCCGTTAAAACTCTATTTCGAAAATCTTCCCGAGGATAAACAAAACATAACTATTCATCAATTACTATCTCATACTTCGGGTTTAGAGGATGCCATAGGAAATGACTTTGATGGAATATCTCAAGATGAATTTTTCAAACAGGTATTCTCAAGTGAGCTTTTAACAGAACCTGGAATCCAATACTCATACTCCAATATTGGTTATAGCCTTCTAGGTCGAATAATTGAACTAGTTGCCCAAGAAGAATATGAAGCTTTCTTAAATAAACATTTGTTTGCACCAGCTGGAATGAAACAAACAGGGTATCTATTACCTAATTGGGATTCAACTAAAATTTCCAGAAGTTACAACAGAGGTGTTATGGATAATGAATCGCCCATTTTCAAGTATCAGAAAAGTGGTAAAATCAGTTGGCATTTAAAAGCCAATGGAGGTATCAATTCTACGCAAAATGACATGTTACTATGGTATAAGGCTCTAAAATCAAATACTGTTATATCTAAAGAAAGTTTCGAAAAACTAACAACTCCTTATGCTAATTATCCTAATAGCAAGCTCAGTTATGGTTATGGCTGGACTATTAGATTATTAGACAATAATCTCAAACGAATTGCTCATAATGGATCCAACGGTGCCTATGCGCATAGTTTGATTTGGATTCCTGAGCAGGATATTTTTATTACTTATGTTACAAATGCCAATAGTGAAAAGGTTGAATACATTGCCTATACAGTCGCCAAAATGGTCTTGGATAAGATGTATGTTCCAGACCCTATTGAAAATAATGTTTATGCCTTTGCTTTTAGCTTCATGGAAAACCACAGGAGTGAAAAACATGAAGAACTCATCGCGTTACTAAAAGAAAAATATACCGATGATTTTACAAGTTCTAGATTGTTAAATTCAATCGGAAATATTCTATTAATGATTAACGAACATAAAAATTGGGCTGTGGCATTATTTGAAAAAAACATTGAGCTATTTCCTAGCGATGGAAACCTATGGGACTCTCTAGGTGATGGTTACATGTCGATTAATCAAAAAGATGAAGCTATAAAAAGTTATCTAAAAGCAATTGAATTAGGGTATAAAGGTTCTCGTAAAAAACTAAACAAACTGTCAAAAAGCTAATAACTGTTACCGACAATAAGTATAACCATTAAACCTTTACCTCACCAAACTAAAATGTCCTCGAAGTACACGTGAAGTTCCATCATTATTAATCAAATTGGCAACAAACCAATAATCAGATGAAGGTAGATCATATCCATTCATGGATCCTGTCCAACCTTCAGAACCTGGATATAAATGCTTTATTAATTTTCCATACCTATCAAATATTTGGATGGATGAGCTCGTAGAGAAATCGTCATTCCAACCTTTAATATTCCAGGTATCATTATAACCATCGTTATTCGGTGTAAAAAACTTAGGGAACCCAAGAACAAACACATTAATAGAAGCAATACCACAACCTAATTTATCACGAACATATAAAATATGAGCTCCTGCTCCAACACCAAAAAAGAAAGGGTCATCTTGATAAGGTCCGAATTCATCATCTAAGGAAAACTCATAATCACCTATTCCAAGGTTAGTGGTATCGATGGTAATGGTATTATTGCTTGAAAAGTCTTCAACAGTTATATCGTCATCAGTTATGGTTGCAATTCCAGATTCTACAACATTAAAAACATAAGGGAATGACACACAATTATTAGCTGAGGTCGCTACAACAGTATATGCTCCTCCCTCTGTAATTACAGCAGTATCATTTAAACTTACTATATCTCCCAATGCATTTGTCCACACATACGTATAATTACCTTGTGGATTGAAAGTTTCTAATGTTATAGGTGAACCATTCAAACAGAAAATAGCAGATTGATCAACCTCAAATTGTGGTCTTGGATAAACAGTTAGTTGTAAATGCGGACCAATACCAAAACAGTCTCCATTATCATTACTTTCTACACGAACGTAAAGCGTTTGAGAAAAAGCTGTTTCGTTAGTGAAATTTGTTTGGTTTACTATCTCATTCTGCTCTAATTGTGCATCTTGAAGATTTCGGTAATAATAAACAGTTAGATTTTGACCAGCTGGAAACTGATTTAAGAATTGTTGCGATACTTGCGAAAGGTCAAATTCTATAAAACCATCAGGTGTTGCATCGTCATCACAAAATGCTAATGTTTCAACATATCCATTCGGAAAAGAGGTTGTAGAAACTTGCAAATCGATAGTTGCGACTCTAAAACAAGCTTCCGGATTTTCTACCCTAACATAAATAGTATTTCCACTAGTATTATTAAACGGAATTGGATTCACTGGATTTGCATTTGTTTCTGCATCATTCAAACTTAAATGATACGTGAAATTGAAATTTGATGCATTGCCATTGGTGATAATATCATTAACTTCTGCAAGGTTAAAATCAGTAAACCCATCTGGCATTCCATCCTCATCACAATTCCTAAAAACCAATGTGTTCTGAATTATTGGTAATTCAAACACAACAATTTCAAAACTTGTTTCTGTATAACAACTGTTATCTAAAACATTCTCTACTCGTACATAAATTGTTTGTCTGTTTTGAATTGTATTTACAAAAGTGGCAGGAGTGAGTATTTGATTGGTATAGGTTGCATCGGTAAAATATAATACGTTAAAATTGGCTGGATCAGCTCCATTTAAGATCATTCCTTCATTTTGCGTAAGATCAAAAGGTGTGAATCCGTTTGTATCATCTCCATCTGCAGCTGTGTCGCATTCTTCCAAAGAAGGAATTGTCGATGGATCGGGTACATTTATCGTTTCATAAATAATTACATCAACGGCTAATCTTGATACGCTCTCGCAAGTATTAACAGTTTGTGTAGCGTAATATGTTCCGTTAGTTAGCAGATCATTAGTATTTAAAGGAGTGGTTGATGCAGGCGAATTATACCAATTGATATCTGTCGCAACTACAACAAGGTTTCCAACCGTTGCATTGTCAAGATCACAAAATGTTTGTGGTGTATTTCCTGTAGGCGCAGGAGTGATTTGAACAGTAACTGTTGCTGGTTCCCTAACTGGATTTATGCAACCATTTAATTCAACCTCAGCATAATAAGTTGTTGTAGTTAGCAGCATTGGTGAAGTATAGGTGTTTCCGCTTACTAAAAGATTACCTCCTGTGGCAGCATCATACCATGATATTGTTCCTTGTGAGGTAGTTGCGGAAACAGTTCCGCTTGCATTTTCACAGATAAGGTCATCATTAACCGTGTCAAAAGTTGGTATAGGCTTGATAGTTGCAACAACAGCTACTCTATCTCCTCCTAAACAACCATTCACAGAAGCTAAAGCATAATAAGTAGTTGTAGTATTTATTAGCGGTGTTGTAAAATTTGTTCCTGTGAAAATCGGTGTTCCACCAGTTGCTACATCAAACCAAACAACATCTCCAAAAGATGCTGTGGCTTCCAAATTCACATTTCCTGATCCACAATTCTCATCTCCAATTGTATTTGTGATTTCAGGGACAGTAATTTTTGTACTTGTAGATATATCAACAACAGGATCTCCTGGAGTTCCTCCATATTCAACGATAAAACCTTGTGGATGATAATCTCCACTACTTCCTGCATTAGGCAGATCATTCCATGATCCTGGAGTTCCAACATTAGGTGCAGTTACGTGTGCATAGTCCTCTCCACCACAACAATTGTTAGGCTCTCCAATATTCCAATTTGCGTAACCTCCTGGTGGAGTACTACCGTTAATACCTCCATTCCAAAAAATGGTACCTGCTTCTGGTCCAGTCATCCACCTCCAAACACCTTCTTGATCAGCGTCGCTACCACCAATCCATCCAGTACCAGCGGCTTGTTCACCTGATAAGATCGCTTCTTCTTGTGAAGTGATGGTTGCGAGATATCCTTGAAGTCCGAAATAAGTATAAGTTGCAGCCAAGTCTCGAGCATCTGTCCAAGTGACTCCAACCATAGGTACGTATTCATAATAATGATCTGTACTCGGTAAATAATTAGCGTCTCCTACTGTAAACGAAAAATGCTTTTCTCCATATACATTGGCAGAAGAACTACTAAATACTACATCTTGAACTGCCGCGATTAGATCTGCATAGGTAGCTAGACCTCCACCTAATCCAGTCATCGACAACTTACCTTCACCTACGTCCCAACTAACTTGGATATTTGGGTGTGTTCCTGTTAACGTTAAAATATCTTGACCGTTCACATAACCTTCAGAAATTTGAATATGTAAAGCCTCTATTTCAGTATCGTCTGGATCAACGATATCAAAACTGGTTACAACATTTATTTGTGTTTGCGGACAATAATATTGGTCACCAACAGCATCTAAATTAGGCGGGACATTAGTTTGTGACCAACTAAAGTAAGTACATAAAAATAAAATGAATACTATTAATTTTTCTTTTTGAAGCAATACCTGGGAGTTCTTTTTCAATTACGAAGCATTAAAATTAACAAATTATGGGAGAGTATTGCTATACTTACGATCATTCACTCTATTTTTAGTTAAGTGCCCATATAATTCATCATTCTTAGATGGTACACATTTTGAAAGTTTTTGAATAAAAAAACGACAGATTTAAAACCAAAATAGCTTTTAAATTAATAATGAGATTAAGGAAAATAAATAGTGAGACTTACCACAGTAACACTTCCCGTTACGAGTTAGTTCCTGGTACAAAAGAAGGAGCTCCTTTGTGTCCTTATGGCAACCATTATAAATGGATTGGTTATGACAAAAATGAAAATGAATTTGTACGTATGACTAAATCTGTATTTAAAAAACTAATAGATCTTAAAGACTAAATACGTATTTTCGAGTAACAAATTTAACAAGAAAGGAAAACACAAATGATTAAATGGAATGATGTAATTAAGTTTACAAACCATGGTAATCCGATACCACCAAGAAGAGTGGAAAAAACTAATGAAGAATGGGAACAAATGTTATCGCCAGAAGAGTTTAGAGTAACTCGTCTAAAAGGAACCGAGCGTGCTCATAGTTCAGATATGTGTAGCTTGTTTGAACCAGGACTTTATGCTTGTAAATGCTGCAAAACTGTATTATTTGATGCTACAGAGAAATTTAATAGTGGTACTGGTTGGCCATCGTTTACACAACCATATAAAATTGAGAATGTAGCCTACCATAAGGATACGAGTTACGGAATGATTAGAGTAGAAAACACATGTAACATTTGTGATGCACATTTAGGGCATGTATTCCCAGATGGTCCAGAACCTAGTGGTTTACGTTATTGCATCAATGCAGTATCATTAGAAAAAGTAAGTAATTAAACAGAAAGGATTTTAAATGACAGCTAAAATAGTTTTTGGTGGTGGATGCTTTTGGTGCACCGAGACCATTTTTTTAGAAGTAGATGGAGTTATTTCAGTAAGAAGTGGATATAGTGGAGGAAACATTAAAAATCCAGCTTATCGTGAAGTATGCACTGGGAGAACAGGACATGCCGAAGTAATTGAAGTTACCTATAATGATGAGATTGTATCTTACAAAGATCTTGTCGCGCTGCATTTAGTAACCCACGATCCGACTACTTTGAATGCTCAAGGAGCAGATAGAGGAACGCAATACCGAAGTATTATTTTTTATAATAACGAACAGGAAAAAGAGATTGCTCTAACAACGATCAAAGAAATACAAGAAGGATATAGCAATGCAATTGTAACTGAAGTTGCCCCTTTTGAAGTTTTCTATGAAGCTGAGCAAGAGCATCAAGATTTTTATAAAAATAATCCCGATTATGGTTATTGCAGAGTCGTTATAGAACCTAAACTCCAAAAGTTTAGGGAATTGTATAGTAAGCTATAAATAAAAAAAGGAGGTTTTTTAAGCCTCCTTTTTTGTACCATTACATTACAAGGATGGAAGAGTTTTCTCTCTAAAAACAGCTAACTTCGTTTAACACTATCTATAAACAATTAAAACAGCATCATAGACGTACGTTAGCGGTAATTAAACCTTTACGAGAAAACACAGTCCAAAAAAGGAATTTGATTATTGTACCAGATATGAACAAAATAGCTTACTTAACAATTTTTGCAGTATTATTATTTACTGCTTGTAGTAAAGATGAACCAATTTCACCAATCAATGAAATACCAGTAGTAAAGGCTGAACCCTCTTACACCGTTTTAAAAGAAGAAGATATCACTTATGCTGAAGGACTTAGTCATAATGCAACAAGTAGTTCCGCTTTTGCTATTCCGCTGAAATTGGATATTTACTATCCTGATAATAATTCTAGAAATAGACCTGTTTTTATGTTTATTCATGGAGGTGGATTTAAAGGAGGAACAAAGACAAAGCCTGAAATTGTGGATATGGCAAATTATTATGCTTCTAGAGGTTGGGTTTTTGCATCTATAGATTATAGAACAGTAGAAGAACTTGGTATAATTCAAGGAATGACTCCTGAAGAGTTATTAATGTATTATAAAGGAATTGCACCTCAAGAATGGATTGAAAATGCTTTGCAAGGAGCACAGAGTACAGATGAAGTTCAGCAGGCTACTGCTATGTATCTCGCCCAAAGGGATGCAAAAGCGGCTCTTCGTTGGATAGTTACAAACGCAAACATATATAACATAAATAAAGATTTTATTACAGTTGGTGGAGCTTCTGCAGGAGCAATCACTACAATTGCTTTGGGAATTTCAAATCAAGAAGACTTTAGAGACGAAATTACTATTAGCGATGACCCTACACTATCTACTACAAACTTAAACGAATCTTATATAGTGAGAAGTATGGTTTATTTCTGGGGTTCCAACATAAAATTAGATGTTTTTGAAAGTGTTTATGATTTGAATCAATACAACAGATATGACGTTAGCGATCCTGAATTGTTCATGGGACATGGTACTGCACAGGATCTTGTCACACCTTATGAAGAAGCACTTGAACTGCAAAGTATCTATAACTCTTTGGGTATTTACAACAAACTGGCGACCCTAACACTACCGAATGGCAACCCTGCAGGACATGGAGCTTGGAATGGAGTGACAGATGGAAAAGGCTTATCGGAATTAACTTTTGATTTTCTAGTTGAAAGACAAAATTTGAGTGTCGAATAAATAACTACCGTCAACACGGTATATATGCCATACCCTAAGAGATACGGCACATATACTTAACGTTAAACGAACTTCCGAAATTATTTATACTCAATAATCAAAAATACACTTGTTGTATTTCCAACATTTTGAACAGTGTGGGTTGTTATGGAGTCTTTAGTCCATGTATAACCTTCAGGAATGGTTACTTCTCTAATTCCTTCAATATCATTCAATTTAAAAGTTCCTCCTTTTAAGGTGTAGCCAACATGTGGCGGATGATAGTGGGTTTCATGCCCAACTCCTGGTGGAAAGGTACATTTCAAAATACGTAACTCATCGTTCTCTTCTAAAACCTCACAAACTTTTTCGCCTTCCCAACCAGCTTCTAAAGGATCTGGAAGGTTAGGTTTTTCAGGTTTACATGAAAGAAATAAAATCATTAAAAATGCTAATACAACTACCTTCTTCATAGTACATTGATTTACTCATAAAAAACTACAACCTCATCCAATTCCTTGCGATGAATATCTGGAACATATACAGGTTCTTTAGGATAGCCTACAGGGAGCAACAAATAAGCTCGCTCATTACTTGGTCTGTTTAATAATTTAGTCAAAAAATTCATTGGGCTTGGTGTATGCGTCAATGTTACTAAACCAGCTTTATGTATAGCAGTAATGAGCATTCCACTTGCTATTCCCATAGATTCATTTACATAGTAATTGTTATATCGCTCCTCTCCTTCATGTTCATATACGCGTTTAAACCCAACAATAACCCAAGGAGCCTCATCTATAAATGGTTTGTTAGCATCAGTACCCAAAGGAGCGAGATCCTTTTTCCATCGTTCGCTCATTCTATTTGAGTAAGTTTCACGTTCTTCTGCCTCAGCATCTAAGCGTATTTGGTGTTTCAATTCTGGATTAGAAACTGCACAAAATGTCCAAGGTTGTTTATGTGCTCCTGATGGCGCTGTAGAGGCAGCCATAAGTATGTTTTCTATTACTTCTTTTGGAACTGGTTTGCCAGAATACTCCCTTACTGAGCGTCTTGAATCTAACCATTCATAAAACTCAGTACTTCTCTTTAAAGATTCCTCTTGCGAAATGATTTCTGGTTCGAATAAATTGTGCTTATAACCATTTATAATTATGTGATCTTCTACTGTCATTTTTAAACTTGTTTATTCTTTTCTTCAATCCAACGAGACATGAATTTCGTGCTTTGCATGCTGTGATGCTGCAACATAGATCCTATAAAATTATTAAGTCGATGTTCTTCTAATTCTTCAAGGATTTTCTCTACTCTACTTATTAATTTTCTACTTAAAGTCGATTTTCGAAAACGATTGCTAATTACTTGAAAACCATTTGCTTGACACTCAATCCATATGTCTTTATTAGTATATAATTCGGTTGCTATATTAGCAAAATTTTGAGAGTCATCTTCTATAAATCCGTTAGGCTCTAAATCTCCAAACATACCTTCTGCTCCTATACTTGTTGTAACACATGGAGTTCCATTTACCATGGCATCAATGAGCTTTCCTTTAAGTCCTGCACCAAATTGTAAGGGTGCTAAACAAACTCTTGATTTTTGCATTATTTCATTAACATCTTCTGCAAATCCTTTTACTAGAAAACGTTCTTTCTCATTATGAAGCTGGTGAACTTTATCAGAAGCGTAAGCTCCATAAACATGCATTTTTACTTCAGGAAGTTGTTTGCTAATAAATGGCCAGATATGCTCTTTAAGATAAATCACCGATTTATAATTAGGCTCATGCAAAAAGTTACCAATGGTTACAAAATGTTCGCGTTCTTCAAACTTTGATAGTTGTGATGTTTCCTCAGTAGAAGCAATCATAAAAGGAACGTAATGCAATAAAGCTTTATCTATTTTAAACTCATTTTGTAGGAGTTCCATTTCCGCTTCCGAAATAATCAAACTAAGATCACACCTAAAGATGCTCGCAATCTCTCGTTTTGCTATATCATGAAATAAATAAGCTTTCGAAAAAGACTTACCTTCTTTTATTGCTCGACCTCTGCCCTTTCTCAAACAATGAAGATCTTCGGTGTCAAGAATTCTTAAAGCACTCGGACAATGTTCAGCCACTCGCCAGCCAAATTGTTCTTCCATCATAAAACGGTCGAACATTACCACTTCAGGTCGTAACTTTTTCACAAAATCATCAAAAGTAGCACTGTTCAACATAATTTCAACAGGTACTACATTTATGCTATTTAAGTCAAAAGCATTATCTGTTTTAGCACATGGACTTGCAAAAATCACTTCATAACTATTGCTTTGAAAGGCTTCAATGAGTTGCATCATTCTACTTCCAGCTGCAGAACTCTTAGGTTCAGGCCACACAAAACCAATAATCAATACTTTTTTAGCCATTATTAACTAGTATAGTGTAAATATAAAAATTCCAGATTCTAACTTTAAAAATCAGAATCTGGAATTCTTAAAAGGTTTTATGGTTCTTATTGATTAGCTTTTTGTTGAGCGTACATGTCGCGTACTTCTTTTGCCCAAGATACAACAGCATGAATTTGTTCATCAGTTAATTTTGCTTCAGAATGTGTCCACGTATAAGAAGGTAGCGGCATTTCTTTCGCTTTAACTTCCTCTATTAATTCTTCAAATTTGTGATCTTTCTTCTTTAATGAAGCATTAGCCCAATCTGAGACGTTAAAATCTCCCTTTCCGTGCTTAACATGATCTGCCATCCAATAGTTAACAGGAGTTATACCATTATACCAAGGATACCTAGTTACATCACTATGGCAATCAAAACATGACTCTTTAAGTATTAGCTTTACATCCTCTGGAGGATTGGTTTCATTTAAAAATGTTTCAATAGAAGCTATGTCTCCTTCATTTTTTTCGGGACCAAAAAATTGAGCAATTATAAATGCCACTAAAAGTAACAACAATATTTTCTTAAGAATTCGCATAATAATTCTCTATTTAATTTAAATTTATGTCTCCTATAAATTTAACAAAAACTCATAGGTTAATAGTCAACATTAACTCATTTTTATGATGACAAACCAACAACTCTATAAAGAACTTGACTATGTAAATCATTCTAGGGAAAATCGTAAGAAGTATGCGATTATGGTTATTTCAAACCCTGAACTGATTGATAAAGTTCTTGATATTCTTTTTCAGATTGATGATAAGGTTTCTCAACGAGCAGCGTGGTTATTAGAGTTTGTAGCAAGAGAAAACCTTGATGCTATTTTACCCTACCTTGATAGAATTACTGAAGAAATGCATAAGGTACATTTAGATCCTGCGGTAAGACCCATAGCCAAGATCTGTGAGTACTTAATTGAGGCTTATTACCATAAAAATGCAAATCACACTAAAGAATATTTAAAACCTATTCATAAAGAACGAATTATTGAATTGAGTTTTGATTATATGATCACAGATCAAAAAGTTGCTGCTAAAGCATACTCAATGAATAGCTTGTATTTACTGGGAAAAGAATATGATTGGATTCATCCAGAATTAGTGCAAATTTTAGAGCAAGGATTTGCAAGTGGTAGTGCTGCGTATAAGGCAAGATCTAGGCATCTCTTGAAAAAGTTAAAAAAGTAGTTGTTTTAGTTGAAAACTTCAATGTTCTAGCTTCATGCTTCTATTGAAATGAACTATCTTTGCAACTTCTTAAAAACAACACAACATGTCTTTATCACCTCTTACAGCCATTTCACCAATTGATGGTCGTTACAGAAACAAAGTTGACGCCTTAGGAGCTTATTTTTCTGAAGCAGCACTAATTAAATATAGAGTACTTGTCGAAATAGAGTATTTTATTGCTTTATGTGAACTTCCTTTACCTCAGCTTACTAATGTAGATCATTCCCTTTTTGATGAATTGCGTAAGATATATGAGGAATTTACTAATGAAGATGCTACTGCAATAAAAGATATTGAGAAGGTCACAAATCACGATGTAAAAGCTGTTGAATATTTTATTAAGGAGAAATTTGACGCTTTAGGACTTTCTGAATATAAAGAGTTTATTCACTTTGGGTTGACTTCTCAAGACATCAACAACACAGCTATTCCTTTAAGTATTAAGGAAGCGATGAATGACACTTACGTATCTGAATATTTTAAAGTTTTAGAGAAATTACAAGAGCTTGTTAAGGAATGGAGTGATGTACCAATGCTAGCGAGAACGCATGGTCAACCTGCTTCTCCAACACGATTAGGAAAAGAAATGGATGTTTTTGTTGTGAGACTAAAAGAGCAATTCAATTTATTGAATGATATACCAAGTGCTGCTAAATTTGGTGGAGCTACAGGTAACTTTAATGCACATCATGTGGCTTATCCAGAAATTGACTGGAAAGCATTCGGAAACAAATTTGTTCAGGAAAAATTAGGGTTACAATACTCTTTTCCTACCACACAAATTGAGCACTATGATCACATGGCTGCTTTGTTTGATTGTTTAAAACGTATTAATACCATTTTAATTGATCTTGATAGAGATATTTGGACATATGTATCAATGGACTACTTTAAGCAAAAGATCAAGAAAGGTGAAGTTGGTAGTTCTGCAATGCCGCATAAAGTAAATCCAATTGATTTTGAAAACAGTGAAGGAAATCTGGGAATAGCCAATGCAATTTTTGAACATTTATCGGCTAAACTTCCAATTTCGAGATTGCAACGAGACCTTACTGACAGTACAGTATTACGTAATGTAGGAGTTCCTTTTGGGCATACCCTTATTGGTTTTGCGTCTACGCTAAAAGGACTGAATAAGTTGTTATTAAATAAAAGTAAATTTGCTGATGATCTAGAACAAAATTGGGCTGTGGTTGCTGAAGCTATTCAAACCATTTTACGTCGTGAAGGATATCCAAACCCTTATGAAGCTTTAAAAGGTTTAACACGTACCAACGAAGCCATTACACAAAACTCTATTGCTAATTTCATTGACACTTTAGAGGTTAGCGATGCTATAAAAGCTGAACTTAAAGTTATTACACCAAGTAACTATACTGGTATTTAATGAATGATAGATTCACATTACTTGCGAGCGCTTTACTCGTAGCCTTCTTCTTTATAGCAGGTTTATTAGAGTTGCTCGACAACTTTATTGTAATGATGATCTTATTTATAGGCTTTTTTGGGATAGTTATTAATATCGTGATTATTAAATCTAGAGACGACGAGCATAAAAAAAACCTGCCGTAATCGACAGGTTCTAACATTAACATTTCAAGGGTTTGAATTTTAGACAAAACTAAAATTCAATGTTCGTTTTTATTTTGATTGACTTAATCAAAGATCTCTTCTGTGATTTCTTCAAATTCATCACCCATATCATCTAAATCTCCAGAAGGTCTAAAGAATCTCATAAAGTCTTCAACTGAGTTTTCTTCAGAAGAAATTTGGTTAACAACATCTCCAAGTTTCATAATCTTTGCAGGTTCCATGTTGTTCCCTAAAACTCTTATGATTCCAAATCCAGCTTCGTTCATCGTTCCAAAAATGATTAATTCGTCTATAGAAGTATCATTTCCTATATACTTTACAATAATTTTTCCATCAGATGAACCACCTCTAAAAAGGTCTTGATATTTGTCATCCTTTAAAATTGTTTGAACTTTAGCTAACTCAGCTTTGTATTCTTCTTCATTATCACCATCTTTTCTGTATCCTAGCATATTTAACTTATCAATTGACTCATATGCTTCCTTTTGCACTTCGGTAAGTTCTGCTTCTTCTAAGCTCACAAAACTCACAGGAATATCAACTGATAAGAAATTTGGGGCTTCTTGATTGACTACGTAATAACCTTGCAATGTCTCGCCACTGTAACCACAGCTAAATAAAACTGTAGCTACAATGAAAGACATTACTATTTTTTTGATTGATGTGTACATCTAGATGATAATTTTTCTTTTATCTAATATTTAGTTCTTTTCTCCAGCTTTCTTTAAGTGCTCTCCACCTGGAATGTTCATTGACTTTGTGATCTTAGATACTTCACTTAAATCAATATCTCCTAATAAAGATACTATAACAGCTTCAATCTCACGCTTCTCACCATTGATGGTAATGTCTTGGTCTTTAGTTAATTCTTTAAGTCCAGTTACATACATTAATAGTTCTTTTACGTGATTAGAGCTTGAACCTTCTCTTACATAGAACTTCACCATTTGGTCACCGTCTTTAAAACGCATAAGCTCTTCTAAGTCTGAATTTCCAATGTAACGATTTACATCTGCTGCCATTTGCCTAGCAATTCCTTGATCTCCTGTAGTTAAGAATTTTAAACTCTTAATTTTCTTGATCATTTCTAACATTGCTTCTGCTTCAGGATCGTCCATATCTACATCGATAGATGCGATCATTTCAAACATTTTACTGTTTACTACTCCTGATCCTACACCCTCCATATCTTCATACTTGTCAAATAAACCTCCTTGGGCAAATGACATTAAAGGTGCTACCATTATTGCTATTATTAATACTAACTTTTTCATGTTTCTTCTGTTTAATTATTCTAATTTGTTTTTACTTTAAAATTTTGTCTGTTGTTTTCGAAAATTCTCCAAGGTATGCTACTTTATCGGTTCCCTTATCAAAATTGTCAGACATCATGGTGATAGTACTGGTTCCTTTGTTTAAGTTGTTTGATAACATTGCAAACATTTCTTTGGTTTGAAAATAAGTGATCTTTTCTTCCTCAGTAAGATGAGCAAGCGGATCGTCAGATTGTGTATTTCCAATCTGTGTATACACTCCAAGCATTAGAACTGCTACAGCAGCAACAGAAATCCATTTGTACAAATTGATTGTCTTCTTAGGTTTTAATGGAACGTCTTTAGTAAACCGTTCTTCCTGGGTGTGCAAAAAATACTGGAACATTGATTTATACACTTCTAAGTGTGGCGGTACAGTCTCTTGAGAAAAATAGTCTTTTAACTGTTGCTCTTCTTTTAATGTAGTTTCCCCGTTGTCGTACTTTTCAAGTAATTTTTCTATACTATTTAACACCATAACTATGTGTTTTTGTTAATTTATCTCTTAATGTTTTTCTCGCTCTTGATAAGGCAACTCTAACTGCTGTTGGATTCATATCTAGCATTTTGGCTATCTCATCAAAATCGTATTGCTCTATATCTCTTAATTGCATTATTATTTTTTGTTGCTCAGGGAGTTCTTGCATAATTTTTGATACCCAACTCACACTATCATTTAACTCTACCTGTTTTTGCAATGACACATTCTTGTCTTGATAATTACTATGCACAATCTTTAAATTTTGAGCGTGCTTAGATTTTAGTTTATCCAAACAAAAGTTTTTGGTCATAGTCATTGAAAATGCTTCAACATTCTTGTATTCGCTTATCTTTTGTCTGTTGTTCCACAGCTTTAATAAAATTTCCTGTGTAGCATCTTCAGCTTCCTCTTGCGAAACCAATAAACGTTTTGCCAAACGAAATACTTTATCCTTAAAAGGCATTACTATGTTTAAAAACTCAGCCTGTGTCATTTTTTGTGGTTAGTTAAACAGCCTTATTACGACTATTTGACATTACGACGATGTATCTTAGAATTTGTTACATCAACTTCGAAAATATTTTATTTTTACAATATTGTAGTTAAATTTAAAGTTTAAAAAAGAAATTAACAATGCTATGAAATTTTCTAAGAAAACCTTACTCCTATTAATCATTCCGTTATTGGCTGTCAGCTGTTTTGAAGATAATGACGATAATGCCGTTTCAGCTAATGAAATAAATGATTTTGTATGGAAAGGCATGAACGCTGTCTATTTATACAAGGATAATATTGCCAACTTAGCTGATGACAGGTTCTCTTCAAATGAAGAATATGCCGATTATTTGAATTCTTTCAGTACTCCAGAGCAGCTTTTTGAAAGTTTAATCTATCAAAGACAAACTGTTGATCGCTTTAGCTGGATTGTAGATGATTATATTGCTTTAGAGCAACAGTTTAGTGGAACTAGTAAACGTTCTGGATTTGAAATGAATTTATATCCAGTTCCAGGAAGTGCAACAGATCTTTTTGGGGTAGTTAGACTCGTATTACCTAATAGTAATGCTGACAACCAAGGCTTAATACGTGGTGATGTCATAACAGAAGTTGATGGAACAACTATTACAAATTCTAATTTCTCACAATTATTTGGTCAGGATTCGTATACTGTTAGCTTTGCTGATTATGATGACAATGGAACACCAACAAACCTAAATGATGATATTATTACGTCAAATGGTCAAACAATAGTAATGACTAGAGAAACCTATACGGAAAACCCCGTGTTTAGAACAGAAATTATTGATGTTGGGGCTAAAAAAGTAGGATACCTAATGTACAATGGCTTTACTGCCGATTTTGACAGTCAGTTGAATACAGCTTTTGCTACTTTTTCCGGAAGCAATATAGATCACCTTGTAATAGATTTAAGGTACAACCCTGGAGGCTCTGTTAGAAGCGCGTCGTATTTAGGAAGTATGGTTACAGGACAATTTAACAGTCAAGTATTTGCTAAGCTAGTTTATAATAGTGATCTGTCTTCAAACAATTTTGATGTTGATTTTGATAATCAATTAGAAGACGGCACAGCTATTAATAGTTTAAATCTTGATAAGGTTTATATTATTGCAACAGGCGCTTCTGCTTCAGCAAGTGAAATGATGATAAACAGTTTAAAAGCATATATTGATGTTGTGCATATTGGGGACAACACCGAAGGAAAATCACAAGCTTCTATAACCATTTATGATTCACAAAATTTGCAGCGTGAAGGAGCTAATCCGAATCATACATATGCTATGCAGCCTTTAGTTGCTATTACTTTAAATAAGTCATCTGAAGAAGTACCTTCAAATGGTATGATGCCAACTCCAAGTTTTGATCTTAGAGAAAATCCAGGAAACATGGGAGTCTTAGGTGATGTTAACGAACCTTTGCTAGCTTTAGCTTTGGCAGATATTCAAGCAAACGGAAGAATTTCATTTCCTAAAATTGAAGTTCCAGAAATTGTTGGACAAAATTTTATGGTCGGTCCAACAGAAGACATTATGTATCTGGAACCTTACATGATAGAAACTTTCAAAAAAAATATAGAACAATAAAAAAAGCCGCTTAAAGCGGCTTTTTTTATTATAAACTTAAACTAAATCCAATATTAAAGTTTCTTCCTTTTGTTGCGTAGCCATATAATTCTTGAAACTCTGCATTTAAGAGATTCGTGATATTTGCAAAAAGGGTCATCTTATTTTTCAAAACAGTATGACTTACGTATAAATCTAATAAGCTATAGCTATCTAAAACAACATCTTCAGTCATAAACGTTGACGAATTATAAAAAGCATCATTACGTTCGTCATTAAACTGATAAGAAAGACTCGCGAACGTACTCTCATTAAAGCTGTAATCTAATTTTGCATTCACTTTTATTTCTGGAATTCGTAAATCTAAATCCTCCTCTACTTTAGTATACGTACCATTTAATTGAGCTCTCAATTTTTGTGAAACTTTATAATCAACCACAAGCTCCAATCCGCTAGCTGTAAAGCTTTCATTTATATTCCTGTACTGAAACACAAAACCTCCTAAATCTACAAAGTCAATAAAATTGGTTTCTTTCCTGTTAAAATAAACTGCACTTATCGTTGCTTTTTTATTGAACCCAAGCTCTACTCCAAATTCTAAAGTTTCGTTTTCTTCTGGTTCAAGTTCAGCGCTTCCATAAGTTGGTTCAAACAACTGAAACAGTGATGGAGTTATGTATGCAGTGCTAAAACTAGCAAGCCCTTTTAAATAACCAAAAGAAGTATCTTCTTTAAATGACGGATTTATACTATACACCAAATGTGAGCCATATTCACTATGATTATTTAGACGTAATCCAGAATTAATACTCAGTCCAAAATCAGATATATAAACTAAATTTAAATAAGGATCTATGATTTCAAAAGATGCAATTTCTCCATCAATACTCTTTGAAAGTTCTGTCTCACCAAACGGAACCGAATAACTCTCCATTTCACTTTTCTTATAATTTACTCCTAGAACTGTATAAAACTTGTTGTTAAAGTTGTACTTATTAAAAATGTCAAATGCGTAGCTATTTGATGTAAAAAGTGAAGGGAAACCTGACTCAGTATCTCTTTCAATATCATTATAAGTTGCATTAACGTTCAAGCTACCATTGTTGTATTCAAATTTTGAACTTAGTCCCACTCTTTGTTGTTCACTTGTCAATAAATTATCAGCATCTGTAAAACTAAAGCTATCATCGAACTCAGCTTTAAACTTATCGTGTCCACCATATAATGTTAAATTGAATTTATCAGAAAAACGATATCCAATTTTAAGATTGGTGTTAATTGCATTGTAAGCATCCTTTTCTGTTCCGTCTGCTATAGCAGAAAATCCATCAGAATAAGTATTTCCAAAGCTCATTAAATAGCTTAGTTTATCCAAGCTTCCGCTAAATGAAACACTATTTTGAAATGATTCTAAACCATAACCATTATCATCACTAGTCTGATTACTTCCTAAAACACTTCTAAAGTTAGCTTTAAATATATCTTTACTGCTTTCCTTTAACTTAATATTTATTACAGCTGTTGCAGCTCCAGAGCCATACAATGTGCTTGAAGCTCCCTTAAGAATCTCTATCGATTCCACTTGATCTGCATGTAACAGTCTAAGATCATAATCATTAGCAATTTGTGAAGCATCTGTAAGAGCAATACCGTCAACTAATATTACTACCTGACGATTTCTACCACCTCTAACAAAATAACTAAGATTTTGTCCAGCGTTACTTTTAGTTCCATTAATTTCAAGACCAACAGTAGCATTAATAATTTCAGCTACAGACTTTCCCGGCATTCTTTGAAGTTCTTCTTGATTGATCTTCGTGATTACCTTACCTGAATCTTCTTTTTTAATCTCAAACCTAGATCCAGTGACGACTATTTCGTCTAATTTTTGTTGTTTGATTTCTTCATCCTGTGAAAAAGTTACAGTCGATGTTAGTGCTAAAAAAGCACCTAACGCAATTTTTTTTGCATTCATTTAAATAAAAAATTACTCGGAATAGTATGCATTCATGCATCAAAACTTTTATCCCGAAAGTTTGACAAATTGTTTTGAATTTGGCAGGTCTCCTGACTTGCGTCTTTATGCACGTCTTCCCAGAATTTTCCAGTGACTTGAAGTTTGCATAAAGCTTTCTAGCTTACAGTTGCGGGAACAGCTCTGGATTTGCACCAGATTCCCTTTTAATCTGTTCATATAAATGAGCAGAACCAAAATTCAGTGCGAAATTAATCAATTTGAATCTGACTATTTAAGAAAATGTTCAAATAATATTTACTTTTGAGTTCAAATTATAAATCTTGAAAAAGCTAGCACTTTATATATTTCTTATCATCTCATTTTCTTGCTCAGAAAAAAAGAAAAAAGGTTTAGAAAATGAAAACTTAATCAGCACTAAACCTAAGTATGCAAAAGGTTTTAGTATTGCAAGCACAGAAAGTTCAAAAACGATAGAAATAAAAAATCCATGGCCAAATTCTGAAAAAACCTATAGCCATACTTTTAATAAAAGTGATTTACCTATAAGCAAAATCGTTGTTACTTCTACTACGCACATTCCAGCTTTAGAACTGCTTGGTGTTGAAGATGCACTTGTTGGATTTCCAGGGAGTGATTATATCTCATCAGATAACACAAGAAAAAGAATTGATGATGGGTTAGTTCGTGAATTAGGTAAAAATGAAGGAATAAACACCGAAGTATTGTTAGAGCTACAACCTGACATTGTTATTGGTTTTGGTATTGATGGAACTAATAAAACCTTTAGTACCATCGAAAAATCTGGCATTAAAGTAATTTATAATGGGGATTGGGTAGAAAATTCGCCTTTAGCAAAAGCTGAGTGGATTAAATTTTTTGGTGTTTTATTCAATAAAGAACAAGAAGCAGATTCTATTTTCAATGCTATTGAAAAAGATTATCTTGAAGCTAAACAATTGGCAAAAGGTGCTCAGCAGAAACCAACAATATTAAGTGGAGCATTGCATAAAGATGTTTGGTATCTACCTAGTGGTACCAGTCCTGAAGCCCAATTCTTAAAGGATGCTAATGTCAATTATTTGTGGCAAGACACCTCAGAAAAAGGAAGTCTTGCATTAAGCTTTGAGACTGTTTTTGACAAAGCACAAGATGCTAATATTTGGTTAAGCCCTTCATATTACAAAAGTCTTGAAGCTCTTAAAAATGCCAATCAACATTATACCTCTTTTGATGCATATAAAAACAAACAAGTATTTTCGTTCTCAAATACTGTTGGCGCTAAAGGAGGTGTTTTATATTACGAAATGGGAACAGCCAGACCTGATTTGGTTTTGAAAGATATTATTAAAATCTGTCATCCTGATCTGCTTCCAAATTATAATCCGTACTTTTTTAAACCTTTAGAGTAGTTTGGGAAGTATTCGATCATATAAACTGTCATTTATTCTTTTAACAATAGTACTTATTGTCTTCTTCCTCATTAATTTAAGTGTTGGATCTGTTGCTATTCCTTTGAAGGATGTATTTAATGCGCTTATAGGTAATACCATTGAAAATGAAAACTGGAGTTACATCATTCAAAATTATAGACTCCCAAAGGCATTCACTTCTATTTTAGTTGGATCTGGATTAGGAATCTCTGGACTATTAATGCAAACACTTTTTAGAAATCCGTTAGCTGGTCCTTTTGTACTGGGAATAAGTTCTGGCGCAAGTTTAGGAGTGGCTTTTGCCATTATGGGAGCATCATTATTTTCAGGTTCTATGGCCTTAGCTCTAACTTCAAAATGGAGTTTGGTAATTGCGGCAAGCTTAGGAAGTTTCCTTGTGTTATTAATCGTAATGTTAGTATCAGTTAAAGTAAGAGATACCATGGCAATTTTAATTATAGGACTAATGTTTGCTAGCATAACTGCAGCTATAGTTAGTGTATTAGCTTACTTCGCTACTGCAGAACAACTACAACAATACATTTTTTGGGGATTTGGAAGTTTAGGTAACTTAAGCTGGAATGAATTATTTGTACTTTTTGTTGTGTGTTCTTTTGGAATACTGCTGAGCATCTTTACTATAAAGGCTCTAAATACTTTATTGTTGGGCGAAAACTATGCTAAAAGTTTAGGACTAAATATTAGGCGGAGTAGAATGCTTATAATCATTGCAACTAGCTTGTTAGCTGGAACTATTACAGCTTTTGCTGGACCAATTGCTTTTGTTGGTCTGGCAATTCCGCATATGACCAGGCAAATTTTTAATACTTCAAATCATAAATTATTAATTCCAGCAGTTTTTATTTTTGGCGCAATTATCATGCTTATATGTGATAGCATTGCCCAATTACCTATGAGCGATTATACCCTACCAATTAATGCAATAACATCGTTAATAGGTGCTCCCGTTGTTATTTGGTTATTAGTTAGAAAACGAAAAATGGTGTTTTAAAATTGGATAAAAAGAATCAAAATATCATACTAAACACAAAAGATCTTTCTATTGGTTATATCAACCGAAAAGATAGGATCACTATTGCATCTAATATTAATATTGAATTGAATTCTGGAGAGCTTGTCGGACTTATTGGTGCTAATGGGATAGGAAAATCTACATTGCTTAGAACTTTAACCAAAGTACAACCAAAGCTTAATGGTGAAATTGAAATTAATGGAAAACCCTTAGATAAATACTCAAATATAGAACTAGCAAAGGTATTGAGCTTAGTTCTCACTGACACTGTTACCTCAAAAAACCTCTCCGTTTTTGAATTAATAGGTTTAGGTAGACAACCCTATACTAATTGGGTTGGTAGCTTAACCAAAACAGATCTTGAGGTTATTAACAATGCGCTTCAACAAACCAATTTGGTTGAAATAAAGAACAAAAAATGCTTTGAACTAAGTGACGGTCAATTACAAAAAGTAATGATAGCAAGAGCGCTTGCTCAAAACACTAATTTAATCATACTAGACGAACCTACAACACATCTGGATATCTATCATAAAGCTTACATTTTAAAACTGTTGCAAAAGCTGGCAAAAGAATATAACAAAACGATACTATTCTCGTCTCATGAAATTGACCTTTCCATTCAGTTATGTGATAAGCTCATTATTATGACAGAGAACAATGTAATTTCAGATGAACCTTGCAATCTCATAAACAAAGGAGTTTTTAAAGAGCTTTTCCCAGAAGACTTAATAATTTTTGACGATCAGACAGGAAGTTTCAGAGTAAAGAAATAATTTCCTTTTGAAAAAAATCCGTAAATTCAAATGATTTTCAAAATCAGCGTATTCCCCTTTTATCTTACATGGTTTAGTTTCTTTGTTTGTACCACAGCATAAAAAATTTCAATTATGAATACAAGATTGAGTATACTCCTTTCAGGAATCGCACTAATCGCTTTATTTCTTTTTGTTATAAATATTTCCAATAACGAATTAGAAACAACACCCAAACTAGTTACTAGCTATATTAAATGTACTCCTGCTAAATTCTTACTTGAAGAAATAGACAGTACAAAACAGATTTCTCCTTTATTTGAAAATTTGGGGAATCTAACCTATGAGATCAGTACAAAGAGTGCCAAAGCTCAACAATTTTTCAACCAAGGGTTACGTCTTACCTATGCATTTAATCATGCTGAAGCACATAGATCTTTTTTAGAAGCTTCCAGACTTGATCCTACAGCTGCTATGGCATTTTGGGGACAAGCTTATGCCTTAGGACCAAATATTAATGATCCGCTTCCAGATGATGAAAGAAAGAAAAGTTATAATGATGCCATTAAAAAGGCGACTAATTCATTAAATACTGCGACACAAAAAGAGCGTGATTTAATTGAAGCATTATCTCATAGATACTCAACAGATTTGAGTAAAGATGTTGCTGAATTAAATATAGCTTATATGAAAGCTATGGAAAAAGTGGTGAAGAAATATCCAGACGATGCTAATATTCAGACTCTATACGCTGCTTCTATAATGAATACAACACCTTGGAATTATTGGAATAAAGAAGGAAATCCACAACCAGATATTACTGAAGCAAAAGCTGCTCTGGAAAAAGCGATAGAAATTGATCCTGATAACCCTGGAGCACATCATTATTATATTCACATGGTTGAGTTACCAAAACCAGACCTTGGTGTTCCATCAGCTGACAGATTGGGTGAGTTGATGCCTTCCGCAGGTCATTTGGTTCATATGCCTTCTCATATTTATATTAGAGTTGGAAGATATAAAGATGCCGTAGAGGCCAATCAAAAAGCAATTCTAGCCGACGAAGATTATATTTCACAATGCTATGCACAAGGAATGTATCCTCTTGGATATTATCCTCATAATATTCATTTTTTATGGTCTGCAGCAAGCTTATTGGGAGCAAGTGACATAGCCATTGATGCAGCAAAGAAAACAGCAGAGAAAGTTCCTGTTGGAGAAATGAAAGAAATGCATTTTTTACAAAATTTTGCTGCTACTCCATTATTGGCATACACAAGGTTTGGTAAATGGAATGATATATTAACCTATCCAAAACCTAATGATGACATCAAACATTTAAAACTCATTTGGCATTATTCAAGAGGAATAGCATTTATAAAAAAGAACAATTTAAAGGAAGCCAAGGAGGAACTTGACGCTATTCAAAGTTATATTACCGATCCTGATATGGAAACAAATATGGCTACTGGTTTTGATCCAGGAACAATGATTGCTGAATTAGCTTATGAAATTGTATCTGGTGAATATGCATTTGCCAATAATAATGTTGATACAGCCATAGAGCATCTTAGAAAAGCTGTTGAAATTGAAGATAATCTAACTTACAACGAACCTTCTGCGTGGCATATTCCACCAAGACAAAACTTAGGACATATCTTAATGGAAGCTAAGAAATATGAAGCCGCAGAACAGATTTATCGAGAAGATTTAAAAGTATTAAGACAAAATGGCTGGTCGTTAATAGGACTTCACAATGCTCTTATGGCTCAAGACAAAGTGGATGAAGCCAACACAATTAAAGTAGAGTTCGATAAAGCTTGGAAAGATGCAGATATGAAGGTGACAACCTCCATTAAATAAAAATTATAATACTGTTAATTAATTAAAAGTTTATTCTTTACCCTTAAAGATCCAAATCTTTATATTTGATAAAAATCAAATTATTAATGAACGACAACCTCATTTTAGTCTTTTCAATTCTTGTTGCAGCTGGTTTAGGCGCCTATTTAGGAATGCTCATCAGTAAGCTAAAGAGTAAAAGTGAAAAAAGCACTTTAGTCGAAAGAGAAAATCAATTAAACCTTACTAATGACACTTTAAAAAAGACAATTGAAGAAATTGAAAAAGAACGCGATCAATTTAGAGATGAGCGTGAGGGATTAAATATAGAACTCGTTCAAAAAAATGTTGAGTTTGAGAATCTTCAAAAGCAAAACGAACAAAGAGATAAAGAACTAGCTAAACAACAAGAGCAATTACGTAAAGACTTTGAATTACTGGCAAATAAAATATTAGAAGAGAAATCAAGTAAGTTTAGTGAACAGAATAAAGAGCAAATATCAAATATTCTTAATCCGCTTCAAGAAAAGATAAAAACCTTCGAAAAGAAAGTTGAAGACACTCAAAAAGAAAGCATTAGTATGCATTCAGCTCTCAAAACTCAATTAGAAGGACTTAAGGAGCTTAATATTCAAATGAGTAAAGAAGCTACAAATCTTACCAAAGCTCTTAAAGGCGATAGTAAAATGCAAGGGAATTGGGGAGAATTGGTTTTAGAACGTGTGCTTGAAAAATCTGGTTTAGAAAAGGACAGAGAATATTTTGTTCAGCAAAGTTTTAAACTTGACGATGGCTCAAGAGTAATGCCTGATGTTGTTGTGCATCTACCTGATAACAAGAAATTAGTAATAGATTCTAAAGTTTCTTTAACTGATTATGAACGTTTTGCTAATGCAGAAGATGTAGAAAAAGAAATGTTCCTAAAATCTCATGTTAGTAGTATAAAGAAACACGTAGAGCAGCTTTCTGATAAGAACTATCAAGATCTATATGATATTGAGTCTCCAGACTTTGTTCTCATGTTCGTTCCAATTGAGCCAGCTTTTGCAGTGGCCGTGAATGACGATAATTCACTTTACAATACTGCTTTTGAAAAGAACATTGTAATTGTTACTCCTTCTACATTATTAGCGACGCTTAGAACGATAGACAGTATGTGGAATAACGAAAAACAGCAGCAAAATGCTATTGAAATAGCTAAACAAGCTGGAAGGCTTTATGATCAATTTGTTAATCTAACAGATGACCTATTAAAAGTTGGGAACCAACTCAACACTGTTAAAGGAAGCTATGACACTTCAATGAAAAAACTTACTGGTAAAGGAAATCTACTTACTAAAGTTGAGAATCTTAAAAAATTGGGTATCAAAGCCAACAAGCAAATAAATGATAAGCTTCTAAAAAAAGCTGAAGAAGAACAATAAAAAAAGCCACCTAATCGGTGGCTTTTTAATTTTATGTGTTTTTCAATTTATTGCTTTACAAAACGTTTGGTTTGTGTTCCGCTGTCTGAAGCTAATTTAACTAAGTACAAACCATTATTCCAATTAGAAACATCGATAGACTTATTTAAATTCTCAATTCTATCGGCATATATTTTCTTTCCAAGCACATCAAAAACCGCCACTGAAACATTGCCAAGTCTGCTAATTTCTAAATTGAGCTTATTTCTTGCAGGGTTCGGAGAAATTCTAAACTTATGCTGTTCAACATCATTCAGACCCAAAATATTCTGAACAGTAATGGTACCAGACATATTTATAGCACCATGTACACCACACAAATAAGGATTAACTCCAGCTACTGTAAATGTATAAGAATACTTCTGACCGATGCCAGTTAACTGTCCGCTATTAAAAAATTCTGCAGCTCCCAAACCACTTTGCACAGTATGAGGAGCTCCATCTGTCCATGTCCATTCTACTGTATCTCCTACATTAATGGTTAAATCTGTGGTTGGACTCACAGAACCTATTCGCCAATCTAACATATGCGTGGTTTGTGCTTGAAGTGATGTAAATATGAAACCACCTATTAAAGCGAGTAATTTTGTTTTCATAGAGCTTTTTATCAAAGATAACAAAAAACTACTAAATGCTTATTATCAGCTTCTTACATCAATCAATACCTCACATTAAATACAAAAAAAAGCCACCTTTTTAGGTGACTTCATTTCAATATTTAAATTCTATTTATTGTTTTATAAAGCGTTTGGTTTGAGTAGCATTGTCTGAAGTTAATCTGACCAAGTATACACCATTGTTCCATTGAGAAACATCAATTGATTTATTTAAATTCTCAATTCTATCAGCATATATTTTCTTTCCTAATACATCAAATACTTCAACATTAGTATTGTTGTCTAATCTTGAAAGATTTAAATTTAATTCTCTACTGCTTGGATTTGGAGATATTTTAAAATTACTAGGCTTGCTTCTTTCTTTAGTACTTAAAAAAGAGGTTGCTGCTCTAATATTATCAAAATTAGATGTTTGAACTCTTAAATCACCTTTATGCAAAGCTGCCTGTGGAGATGTATCATTACCATCATTACTCAATATTCTCATTTCTGTATTTACATCTTCTAAAACTTGTGCTGCTGTATCAGAACCTTGAGAAACCGTAAAATCTCCAGATAAAATAGGTATTTCAATCGTGGTCCATCCACTACCTGCTCCAACTACAACCGGATTTGTAGTAGAAATCCATGTAACACCTGGACCTCCTCTAAAAGCAACTCTTAAATGTAAATCTTCAGCACCTGTATTATTTACATCCATTCTAATTGCAACAATCCCCGTAGCAGTGTAGTCGCTACCACCTGTCCACCTAGAGTCTGTATTAAACATAATATGTCTAGCCCCAGGAGATCCATTAGTACCGTTGTTGCTCATAGTGAGATAATTATCATCTACACCACCCGGTCCGCCAGAAGAAATATTAACCGGTTCTCCAGCATTAGTTAACTTATGTTTCCAGCTTTGAGTAGTTCCATCTTCGAAATCATCAGTTTGATCTGCTACCACTTGCGCATAACCAAAGGATAACGTGAATATTAAACAGAATAAAATAAGTAGTTTTCTTTTCATAGATTTCTAGCAAAAAATTATCCCACTAAATTAAATAATTAGTGGGATAAATATTAATAATTTCGTTGAAAAGAAGTATTTACTTACTTAAATACATTTTACGTCTTGAGTATAGGTCGTAAAACTCATCATCTTTTAAGCTATCAATAAACAAAATACTCTCTCCCGTACTCTTCATTTCTGGTCCTAAATTCTTGTTTACGTTAGGGAATTTGTTGAATGAAAATACCGGTTGTTTGATAGCATAACCTTCAAGGTGTGGTTTAAAATCGAAGTCTGTAACTTTCTTATCTCCCAACATCACTTTGGTCGCATAATTCACATAAGGTTCTCCATAAGCTTTTGCAATAAAAGGAACTGTTCTTGATGCTCTAGGGTTGGCTTCAATTATATAAACTTTGTCATCTTTTACAGCAAACTGAATATTGATCAATCCTACAGTATTTAAAGCTTTTGCAATCTTATATGTATGATCTTCTATCTGCTGCATTACTAAAGGTCCTAAATTAAATGGTGGTAATGTAGCGTTACTATCACCAGAGTGAATTCCACAAGGTTCAATGTGCTCCATTATACCAATTATATAGACACTCTCACCATCACAAATTGCATCAGCTTCAGCTTCAATTGCACCATCTAAATAATGGTCAAGTAGTAATTTGTTATTTGGTATTTTCCTTAAAAGATCAACTACATGCTTTTCAAGCTCTTCTTCGTTAATTACAATCTTCATTCCTTGACCACCTAATACATAAGATGGTCTTACCAAGATTGGGAAATCTAACTCCTCAGCAACTTTTAATGCTTCGTCAGCTGTTTCAGCTGTATCAAATTTAGGATAAGGTATATTATTCTCTTTTAATAATGTTGAGAATGAACCTCTATCTTCTGCTAAATCAAGTGACTGATAACTAGTTCCTATAATTTTAATACCGTATCTATCAAGCTTTTCGGCAAGTTTTAGCGCTGTTTGCCCACCAAGCTGAACAATTACACCTTCCGGTTTTTCATGACGAATGATATCGTAGATATGCTCCCAGAAAACTGGTTCAAAATATAGTTTGTCTGCAGTATCAAAATCAGTTGATACAGTTTCAGGGTTACAGTTAATCATTATGGTTTCATAACCACATTCTTTAGCTGCATAAACACCATGAACACAACAATAATCAAACTCAATACCTTGCCCAATTCTGTTTGGTCCTGAACCTAATACGACAACCTTCTTCTTATCAGTTACTACACTTTCATTATCTGAGTAACGCTTACCATCAGCAGTCTCCATTTCGCTTTCAAAGGTTGAATAGTAATACGGTGTCATCGCTTTAAACTCTGCAGCACAAGTATCTACCAACTTATACACACGGTTGATGTTCATTTCATCACGTTTATTATAGACCTGGCTCTCTAAACATCCTAACATATGTGCTATTTGACGATCTCCATAGCCTTTCTGCTTAGCTTCTAATAAAAGTTCACGCTCGATCGTATCAATAGTATAAGTTGAAATTTCTTTTTCTAAGTGATAAAGTTCTTCATATTGCTTTAAGAACCACATATCGATCTTAGTAATATCGTGGATTCTGCTTAATGGAATTCCCATTTGGATAGCATCATAGATCACAAACACACGATCCCAACTTGCATACTTCAACTTATCAATAATCTGATCGTAATTCTTATAACCTTTACCGTCAGCTCCTAAACCATTTCTTTTTATCTCTAAGGACTGTGTTGCTTTATGAAGTGCTTCCTGGAAAGAACGACCAATTCCCATAACCTCTCCTACTGCCTTCATTTGAAGTCCTAATGTTCTATCAGAGCCTTCAAACTTATCAAAGTTCCAACGTGGTATTTTTACAATTACGTAATCTAATGTTGGCTCAAATAAAGCCGAAGTTGATCTTGTAATTTGATTATCTAGTTCGTCAAGTGTGTAACCTATAGCTAACTTAGCAGCAATTTTTGCAATAGGATATCCTGTTGCCTTACTAGCCAATGCAGAAGAACGAGATACACGTGGATTAATCTCAATAGCGATAATCTCTTCTTTCTCATCTGGACTTACAGCAAACTGTACGTTACATCCTCCAGCAAAATCACCAATACTGCGCATCATATGGATAGCCATATCACGCATTTTTTGATACGTAGAATCACTTAATGTCATTGCTGGAGCAACTGTAATAGAATCTCCTGTATGAATTCCCATAGGATCCATATTCTCGATGGAACAAATAATCACAACATTGTCATTATCATCACGAAGCAATTCTAACTCAAACTCCTTCCATCCCATCATTGCTTTATCTATCATTACCTCATGAATAGGTGAAATCTCTAATCCTCTAGACAATGACTCTTCAAAATCCTCTTCGTTATAAACAATTGCTGCTCCCGCTCCACCTAGTGTAAATGATGCTCTAATACATAATGGAAATCCGAACTCTTGAGCAACTTCTTTACCCTTCAAGAAGGAAGTAGCTGTTGCTTGAGGTGCCATTGGAACTCCAATTTCTTCCATTAACAATCTGAACTTATCTCTATCCTCAGTAATATTAATTGCGTCAATATCTACCCCAATGATCTCTACATTAAAGTCTTCCCAAATTCCTTTTTCATCAGCTTCAATACAAAGGTTTAATGCTGTTTGTCCTCCCATTGTTGGTAAAACGGCATCAATTTGAGGATGTTCTTTTAAAATCTTAACAATTGATTTGGTATTCAATGGCAATAAATAAACATGATCTGCCATTGAAGGATCTGTCATAATTGTAGCAGGATTAGAATTGATTAGAATAGTTTCAATTCCGTCCTCACGTAATGAACGAAGTGCTTGTGATCCTGAATAGTCAAATTCACAAGCTTGACCAATTACAATTGGTCCAGATCCAATAATTAAAATTGAGTTAAGGTCTTTTCTTTTCGGCATCGATTAAGTGTACTTTAAAAATTTTTCAAAAATAGTTATCCAATAGATATAAAAAAAGGCGTTACGACCAGTAACACCTTTTATATATTAACAATTGTTAATCATTATTTCTTATGACGAGTTTCAGAAGATACAGAAAGTTTCTTTCTACCCTTAGCTCTTCTTCTAGCTAAGACTTTTCTACCATTGGCAGTAGCCATTCTTTCTCTAAAGCCATGCTTGTTTCTTCTCTTTCTCTTAGATGGTTGAAACGTTCTTTTCATTTTATTATATCTTTAAAACTTCGTTTATTGATTAATTGGGTTACACTTTTATATGTCCAAAAGTGCGGCGCAAATATACAAAGGCTTTTTTATTTGACAAACCCAAAATTAAAAATATTTTTAATTGTTTTTACTACCTTTGCAATCCAAATTTTATAACTAAAAAATGTTCAATAAAAATATAAAACTAGTTCTGGCAATTTTAGTGTTTGCCTATGCTATTTACCAATTTGTGGAAGGATTTATTGGTAATGGAATTATGTATGTTCTTTTATCATCAATATTTGTTTTCTTGTACTTTAAGAACGAATTGATTCTTCTAGCATTTTTAAAACTTAGAAAACAAGATTTTGACGGTGCGCAAAAGTGGTTAAGAAAAATTAAGAACCCTAAAGGTGCCTTAACAAAAAAACAGCAAGGATATTATAACTTTTTACAAGGAATCATGGTTTCACAAACCAACATGAATGAAGCCGAGAAATACTTTAAAAATGCAATTTCTTTAGGCTTATCTATGGATCATGATTTAGCAATGGCAAAATTAAACCTTGCTGGTATTGCTTTTAGTAAGCGTAGAAAGCAAGAAGCTCAAAAATTGTTACAGGAAGCACAGAAGCTTGATAAAAGAGGAATGTTGACAGATCAAATTAAAATGTTCAAACAACAAATGAAGAAAGCTTCAATACCAAATCAACATTATGGAACACCAACTTCTTCAAGGCAAGGACGAAGAAGTAGACGATAGCAAAAAAGCACTGATTTCTCAGTGCTTTTTTGTTTATGGTTTTGTGCTATAATGTCCTTCTTTGGGTATCTCAATAAAATACTGCTTACGAGATTTATTGTTCAGGTGTTTCTCTCGTAACCAAGGGTTATGCAATTTCAATATCTTATAATTGATTCCGAATTTTTCAGAAAACTTTACAAAATCCGTGACAGCAGTATCAACAGATACTTTATAGGTTGGCACTGCTTGGTATAGATCTTTATATCTAAAATTAAATCCATACTTGTCAGGATGATTTAAAATTTCTTTCAAGGCAACAATTCTAAACATATAACGACCCGTTTCTTCGCCAAGTAATAAGTCATAATAACTATCTACATTTTGTTCTTTCAATCTTCTATTAATTCCAGCTACTCCAGCATTGTAAGACGCTGCTGCCAGCGTCCAAGTCCCAAACTTTTCCTTAGCCCTTAGCAAATATTTACAAGCAACTTCGGTAGCCATAGCAACATTGTACCGTTCATCTACATTTGAGTTTATTTCTAAACCATTCTCTCTACCAGTAGTTCTCATAATCTGCCAAAAACCTCTAGCTCCTGCTGGAGAAGTAACATTTAGTAAACCACTTTCAATAACAGCTAAGTATTTAAAATCGTTAGGAATACCATGCTTCTTCAAAATAGGTTCTATAATTGGGAAATGCTTATTTGCACGCTTAAACATTAATAAGGCATTAGATTGCCAATAAGTGTTAACCAAAAGCTCTCTATCCATTCTTTCAAGAATGTCAGGATTATCTAATGGTACAGTTTCTCCTGCAAATTCTAAGTTGTCGGGAACATTAAGTGCATAAACGTTATAATCGTTTATGATTTTCTTTTCTAGGTTTTCATCGCTTGGAGCGTCTTGTACCGCAAAAATGAGCAGCCCAGATAAACTTAATAATCCGACGAAAGCTAAAATATTTTTTATCGTCTTCATTTTGAACAAGTTTATTTGCCTAAATGTATAAAAAAATACGAAACCGTAATAAATTTTAACTTAAAATGAGTTTAGGAAGATTCTCGTTGAACCACTTGTATTTATTGATGATCATGATATGTGTACCATTTTTAACTGTAATACAATTATCAATATAACGTATAGGAAAAACCATATCTTTTTCACCATGAATATGAATAACTTCATCATCAGGTATTTCTCTTTCCCAACAAACCACCTGCTCTAGCGCCCAATCTAAATATGATTTATCATTAACAGATAAGTACTTTTTATATAATTCAACCCTTCTTTTGACTGTCTTGCCAAAAGTATATTTAGCCAAAGCATCAACATTTTGTGCTAATCTTGTAGGAGCTAGTTTATACATACCTGTAATACGTGCAATCTTCATTCGTCTTGGTAGCTCATACCTTGTCTTAACACTAGAAGCTATAATTAGCTTTCTAAGATTCAAAAAAGCACTCATTTCTTGTACCAAAATTCCACCAAACGAAACACCTAGTAAAACTGCATCATCATGAACAACTTTTTCGCTCATACGCTTGGCATATTCTTGCAAAGTTTCCTTTGGGAATGGAATCATCCATTCCAACCAATGAATTTCGAATTGCTCACTAGAAAGCCTAATATTTTCAAAAATTGAAGGATTGGCTGCCATACCAGGCATAAGATAAACATGTATTATCTGCTGGTTCATAAGCAATTAAGGTATAAGATTTGGCATTATATAAGGATATTTTCGTAACTTTGCACAGCAAAACTATATAAAATAGTTCTTTCTCCATTGAATTAAACGACTAATTATGATTGATGCAGCTGAACTAATTGACAACACCTTTTTGAGACAATTTCAAATGGATGTTGAAGGCGAACTAGCCACTATTGAATATTCTTTACAAGACAGAAAAATTTTCCTAACAAAGCTCGTGGTTCCAGAAAATGCGGACGACAATGAGTTTGTAGAAGATTTTTTAAGATTAGTAATGGAAAATATTCAAGACAGAAACATTAGCGTAGTACCAACTGCGCCACCAATTGCAAAATTTATTAGAAGAAATAGGCGCTACAAAAGTATGCTGCCAGTTGGTGTAAGAATTTAAAAAGAAAAGGATGCAATTGCATCCTTTTTTAGTTTATAATAGTACTTGCTTCCTTTATAAAATTAAACCTTACTAAACCATCTTCATCTATTCCGGTTAATTTGATTTCGTGAAGCGTATTAACCAACTCTGGATTCCAAGGAGTTTTAACCTTTACATAATTCTCGGTAAATCCATGGATATAACCTTCTTTATTCTCTCCTTCAAATAATACAGTTCTTTCAGTTCCTAACTGACTTTCATAAAAGGCTCTACGCTTTTTAACTGAAAGACCTCTAAGCATTTTACTTCTTTTTGAGCGAACATTTTTTAGTACAACTCCATCCATTTCAGCAGCTAAAGTATTATCACGTTCAGAATAGGTAAATACGTGCAGATACGAAATATCAAGTTCTGCTAAGAAATTATAGGTTTCTAGAAAGCGTTCATCTGTTTCTCCAGGAAAACCAACAATTACATCTACACCAATGCAAGCATGAGGCATTACTTCTTTTATTCTGGTAATTCGATCTATATATAATTCTCTTAAATATCTACGGCGCATTAATTTAAGAAGGTCATTGCTTCCACTTTGTAAAGGAACATGAAAATGAGGAACGAATGTTCTGCTCTTTGAAACAAAATCAATGGTCTGATTCTTTAAAAGATTGGGCTCAATGGAAGAAATACGTAAACGCTCAATTCCTTCAACTTTGTCAAGAGCTTGTACTAATTCAAAAAAAGTGTGTTCATGCTTTTTATTTCCAAACTCACCTTTTCCGTAATCACCAATATTTACTCCTGTAAGAACAATTTCTTTGATATTTTGTTCAGAAATCTCTTTGGCATTTTTTAATACATTCTCAAGTGTATCGCTTCTTGAAATTCCCCTAGCTAAAGGGATTGTACAATAAGTACATTTATAATCGCAACCATCTTGTACTTTCAAAAAGGCACGAGTTCTATCACCTATGGAATAACTACCTACATAAAAATCGGCTTCCCCGATTTCGCAAGAATGCACTTCTCCATGATCATTTTTAGAAAGGTCGTTAAGGTAATCTGTAATTTTAAATTTTTCGGTAGCTCCTAAAACTAAATCTACTCCGTTAACATCTGCAAGCGCTTCAGGTTTTAATTGGGCGTAACAACCAACAGCAGCAATAAAAGCTTCAGGATTCGACTTTTGAGCTTGCTTCACAATAGTTTTAAAACGCTTATCTGCATTCTCAGTAACTGAACACGTATTAATTACATAGATATCAGCACTTTCAGAAAAGTCAACACGGTCAAAACCTTCATTACTGAAACTTCTTGCTATTGTTGAAGTTTCAGAAAAGTTTAATTTACAGCCAAGTGTATAAAATGCTACTTTTTTTCTAGTGTTAATCATCTGGCTTCGAAAAGAAATATTCTTATTATTTACCTTACTTTAATGAACTTTTGTTTCAAAAAATTAAAGCGTGCAAATTTACAACTAAATCCTTAGAAATAAAGGATTAAGAAACTAACTTCTTCTATATTTTTTGGTTTCTTCAAATACGTGCTGTAGAATATCTGCATCTATATCTGTAAATTCTTCACCTCTCCTTTCCATTACTACTTTGGCAACTTCAAAAGCTTTTTTGGTTAAATAAGTTGTTATACCGGATTTTCCTCCCCAACTAAAACTTGGAATAAAATTTCTAGGGAAACCCGCACCAAAAATATTAGCGCTTACACCAACAACAGTTCCTGTGTTGAACATGGTGTTAATTCCACATTTACTATGGTCTCCCATCATTAATCCACAAAACTGAAGTCCGGTTCTCGCAAAACCTTCAGTTTCATAATCCCAGAGACGCACCTCAGCATAGTTATTTTTAAGATTGGAATTGTTAGTATCTGCTCCAAGGTTACACCATTCACCTAATACTGAATTTCCTAAATAACCCTCATGTCCTTTATTAGAATTTTGGAATAAAACTGAATTTTTAACTTCCCCTCCAACCCTACTTCCTGGTCCAATTGTGGTAGCTCCATAAATTTTTGCTCCTAACTTCACTACGGCCTCTTCACCAAGAGAAAAAGGGCCTCTTATTAAAGAGCCTTCCATTATCTCACTATCCTTTCCAATATAAATAGGACCTGTAGATGCATTTAATGTAGTAAATTCAAGATTTGCTCCTTCTTCAATAAAAACATTTTCAGGGTTAATAACATTATTACTCTTAGGAATAGGTCGAGACTTTCTTCCTTCAATTAATAGATCAAAATCTAACTGAATAGCTGTATCATTCTTAGAGAAGATGTCCCAAGTGCTTTCTATAGTGAGCGTTTCGTATTCAAACTCAATAATCTGATAATCTGAAAAATCAATTTCTTCTTGATCTTCTTTAGCAAAAAAAGCAATAACATCATCCTCTTTAAAAATTGCTTGATTCTCTCGTAACCCTTTTACCGAAGCAACAAGCTCTTTATTTGGCAAATAGGAAGCATTGATCATGACATTTTCTTCCAATTCAACCATTGGGTACTTCTCGGTTAGATAATCTTCCGTCACAGTAGAAGTTGTAAAGCCTAAGTGTTTTTCCCACTTTTCACGAATGGTTAAAATCCCCACTCTTATATCCGCAACAGGACGCGTATATGTAAATGGCAAAAGCTTATTCCTTGACGGACCATCAAACAAAATATAGTTCATAACAAATACCCTTTGGTGTAAAAATAAAAAAGCCTTTCAACAGTTGAAAGGCTTTTCTAGATATATTTTAGTTGAAATTACTTTTTGAATTTCGCGTATTTGTTCTTGAACTTATCAATACGTCCAGCAGTATCTACTAACTTAGACTTACCTGTATAGTAAGGGTGAGACGTTCTTGAAATTTCCATTTTCACTAATGGATACTCAACACCATCAACTTCAATTGTTTCACTTGTATCAGCAGTTGATTTTGCTAAAAACACATCATTGTTAGACATGTCTTTAAAAGCTACTAATCTATAATTTTCTGGATGTATACCTTTTTTCATCGCTTTAACTTTTATCCTGTCAATTTTCGAGCTGCAAATTTATGAATTTTTCACAAAACAACAATACTTTATTGATTTTTTTATTAGGTTATATTTATTGTAACATTTACACTAATTAGACTACTAACTTTTTATTAACCAAAACTAACATTTCATGGAAAATTCAATTAAATCAAATGCTATTAACTATGGCTTATACTTAGGTGGTGCCTTAGCTTTAATGACTGTTGCTATTTATGCAATAGACCTAAGCCTTATGGTAAATATGTGGCTAGGTATATTTATGCTACTCATTGTAGTTGGGTTTGGAGTAGTTGCCACTGCTAAAGCTAAAGGATTACAAGAAGGCTTTCTTAGCTTTAAAGAAGCATTTTCTTCGTACTTTATTACCGCAGTTGTTGGTACGGTACTAGCAAATCTTGTAAGCTATATATTATTCAATTTTATTGATCCTGAAGCTGCTAAACAAGTTAGCGAAATGACAGTTGAAGCTACTATAAGTATGATGGAAGGGTTTGGTGCTCCTGCCGAAACTATCGCTCAAACTGTTGAACAATTAGAAAATCAAAATCAATTTGGACTAGGCACAATTGCTAAGAACATGGTATGGGCATTTGTTATCCAAGCAGTAATTGGATTAATAGTTGCCGCAATTATGAAAAAATCTAATCCAGACGCTTAAATAATTTCTGTATTTTTGAATCTGAAAAGATTGAAATTATTTAAATGGATATATCAGTAGTAATACCACTACTTAACGAACAAGAATCATTAAACGAATTACACGATTGGATTGCATCTGTTATGCAATCCAATCGTTTTTCGTATGAGATCATTTTTATTGATGACGGCAGTACCGATGATTCATGGGAAACTATCAGCTCTTTGAGCAAAGAAAATGAAGCCGTAAAAGGCATACAGTTTCATAAAAATTATGGTAAATCACAAGCTTTGCATGCTGGCTTTTTAGAAGCTCAAGGCAATGTTGTTATTACCATGGATGCTGATCTTCAAGACAACCCTGAAGAGATTCCTGAACTCCACAATATGATCATTAATGAACGATATGATCTTGTTTCTGGTTGGAAGAAGAAGCGTTATGACTCAGTTATAGCTAAAAACTTACCGTCAAAATTATTTAACTGGGCTGCACGAAAAACCTCTGGACTTAAACTGCATGATTTTAATTGTGGGCTGAAAGCATATAATATTAATGTCGTTAAGAATATTAATGTATATGGAGAAATGCATCGCTATATTCCTGTATTAGCTAAAAATGAAGGATTTAATAATATAGGTGAAAAGGTGGTGCTTCATCAAGCACGAAAATACGGAAAAACAAAATTTGGTATGGAACGATTTATCAACGGATTTCTAGATTTAATAAGCATTTGGTTTTTATCAAAGTTTGGTAAACGACCAATGCACTTTTTTGGTGCCTTAGGTGCTCTTATGTTCTTTATTGGTTTTTGCTTTGCTCTTTATATTGGTGTAGACAAGTTATTTATAAACCCTGAAGGCAGATTAATAACTGAGCGACCACAATTTTATATTTCCTTAGTAACAATGATCATTGGAACTCAATTTTTTGTAGCAGGTTTTCTTGGAGAAATCATATTACGCTCTAGAGATGAAAAAGAACGTTATAAAATTGACAAAAAGATAAATTTATAAGTTGTTAACGTTGCTCAAACAGCTTTACCTTTTATAATTGCTTATTTTTGCATTTCAATTCACAACAAATGACACACATTAATCCACAAATATTAGAAAAAGTAAATGCTTGGTTAACTCCAACTTTTGATAAAGAAACACAGGAAACTATTAAAGAGTTAATTGCTTCAAACCCTAAGGAGCTTGAAGAAAGCTTTTATAAAAACTTAGAGTTTGGAACTGGAGGTATGAGAGGTGTTATGGGAGTTGGTACTAATAGAATGAATAAATACACCTTAGGAAAAAACACTCAAGGTTTAAGTAATTATTTGAAGCAATCATTTCCTAATGAAGAAACAAAGGTTGCCATAGCCTATGACTGTCGACATAACAGTCAATCTTTTGCCAAGGTGGTTGCAGATGTTTTTTCAGCTAATAATATCAAGGTATTCTTATTCGAAGATTTACGTCCTACACCAGAACTTTCTTTTGCATTAAAGCACTTAGGCTGTCATTGTGGAATTGTACTTACTGCATCTCACAATCCACCAGAATATAATGGTTATAAGGTGTATTGGCAAGATGGTGGACAAATTGTTCCACCTTATGATAATGAAATTGTAAACGAGATTAACTCGTTAGACTATTCTGATATTAAGTTTGAATCAAATGAAGACTTAATCAACTATGTTGGTGAAGATATTGATGAAGTTTTTATCAATTCGTCTGTAAAAAATGGCAGCCTTGATTTGTCTAATGCAGACAGAGATAATATGACCATTGTTTTTACGTCACTGCACGGAACCTCAATCATGTCAATTCCTGAAACGCTAAAAAGAGCTGGATACAATAATGTTCATATTGTTGAAGAGCAGGCAAAGCCAGATGGGGATTTCCCAACAGTAGAGTCTCCAAACCCAGAAGAACCGGCAGCCTTAAAAATGGCTTTAGAATTAGCTGATAAGGTAAATGCAGATATTGTTATTGGAACGGATCCAGATTGTGACAGATTAGGGGTTGCCGTTAGAGGTTTAGATGGCAACATGACATTACTAAATGGGAATCAAACCATGGTTATGATGACTAACTTCTTGTTAGATCTTTGGAAATCTTCTGGAAAAATAAATGGTAAAGAGTTTATTGCTTCAACAATAGTGTCTACACCTATGGTGGAAGTTTTGGCAAATGCATACGATGTTGAATACAAAGAAGGGTTAACTGGGTTTAAATGGATCGCTAAAATGATCAAAGATTTTCCAGAGCTCGATTTTATTGGTGGTGGTGAAGAAAGTTTTGGATTTATGGTTGGAGATTTTGTAAGAGATAAAGATGCCGTTACTTCCACTCTCTTGGCTTGTGAAATTGCCTCTCATGCTAAAGCAAATGGGAGCTCATTCTATAAAGAATTGATCAATCTTTATGTAAAGCATGGATGCTATAAAGAACACTTAGTTTCTTTAACTAAAAAAGGAATTGAAGGCGCTGAAGAAATCAAACAAATGATGATTGATGCCAGACATAACCCATTAACTTCAGTAAATGGAGAAAAAGTTGTCAAAGTTGAAGATTATCAACTGTCCATTTCAAAAGACATGATCAATAATGTGGAAAATACAATTGATATTCCAAAATCTAATGTATTGATATACTATACAGAAAAAGATTCAAAAATTGCACTTAGACCAAGTGGAACTGAGCCAAAGATCAAATTCTATATAAGTGTGAATGAACCATTAAATACCGCAGAAGAATTTTATACTGTAAACAAAGTACTAGATAATAAGATCGATAACATTATAAAAGACATGAATCTTTAATGGAATACATTAAAAAATTATGGATTTATATTATTCCGTATAAAAAATACGGTTACCTCAACATATTCTTTAATATCCTCTATGCACTTTTTAGTACATTGGCAATGGTATCACTCATGCCGATGATCAATGTATTATTTGACGAAACCAAAAAAATATACACCAAACCACTATATGATTCCTACGATAATTTAAAACCTTTTATTGAGGATTCATTGAATCATTTTGTTACAACAACAAATGAAACTAAAGGAGTAGAAGCGACTTTGCTATACATGATTGCTGTTATTATAAGCTTGTTTCTTCTTAAAAATATCTTTAATTATCTGGCTTTATTCTTTATAACTTTCCTAAGAAATGGCGTTTTAAAAGATCTACGAAATGCTATTTATGCTAAAGTTATTGAACTACCAATCTCCTATTATTCCGAAAAAAAGAAGGGAGATATTATTGCAAGAATTTCAGGAGATGTAAACGAGGTAAAAAACTCTATGTTGGCAGTTTTGGAACTAATAGTAAAAGAACCGCTTACTATTGTTTTCGCAATTGTTACGATGTTCACAATATCTCTTAAGCTAACCGTTTTTGTGTTCTTATTTATACCAATTGCTGGATTCATCATTTCCAGAATTGGTAAAAGCTTAAAACGAAAGTCATCAAAAGTTCAAGAAGAGCAAGGTGTTTTTCTTTCAACACTTGAAGAGACTCTTAGCGGGTTAAAAGTCATCAAAGGATTCAATGCCGAAAAACGATTTGGTAACAGATTTGAAGAATCAACTAACAGATTTTATAGGTTCTCAAACACCTTATTAAATCGTCAGAATTTGGCATCACCAACTAGCGAATTTTTAGGTATTGTTACTATCGCAGCACTATTATGGTATGGTGGATCTATGGTATTGATTGAAAATTCATTATCTGGTGGTGCTTTCATTACTTATATGGCATTGGCTTATCAAATATTAACTCCAGCTAAAGCAATTAGCAAAGCAAGTTATAAGGTAAAAGCTGGAAATGCTGCTGCCGACAGAATTCTGGAAGTAATTGAGACTCCTTCACCTTTAACCGATAAAGCAAATGCAACTGAAAAGAAAGATTTCAATAATGAGATTAAGCTGAACAACATCTCATTTAAATACGAAGATGATCTAATACTTAAAGATTTTTCAATCTCTGTACCTAAAGGAAAAACCATTGCACTTGTAGGTCAGTCTGGAAGTGGTAAATCTACCATTGCCAATTTAGTCACTAGGTTTTATGACGTTACTAAGGGAAGTATTACTATTGATGATCAGGATATAAGAGATATTACCAAACACTCGCTAAGAGACTTAATTGGTTTGGTTACCCAAGATTCCATTTTGTTTAATGATTCGGTTAGAAATAATATCCGATTAGGAGATGAAAATGCAAGTGACGAAGAAATAATTGAAGCACTTAAAATTGCTAATGCATGGGAGTTTGTAAAAGAACTACCAAATGGTATCGAAAATAATATTGGTGATTCAGGGAACAAATTATCTGGTGGTCAAAAGCAACGTCTAAGCATCGCACGTGCTGTATTAAAGAATCCACCAATAATGATCCTTGATGAAGCAACTTCAGCGCTGGATACAGAAAGCGAACGCTCGGTTCAAGTGGCTTTAGAGAATATGATGAAGAACAGAACTTCTATCGTCATAGCGCACAGACTTTCTACCATCCAAAATGCAGATGAGATCATAGTTATGCAAAAAGGTGAAATTGTAGAACAAGGAAAACACAAAGAACTACTTGAAAAACAAGGTGTTTATAGCAATCTTGTTACAATGCAGTCTATCCTATAAGTAAATAAGAATCTATTAGAAACAAGAAAAGGACGCTTTGGGGAGCATCCCTTTCTCTCCTATTACCATATTTGGGGAAAATGGTAACATTTAGTAGGTTAAGACGATGTAAACTTATAACATATTTATCTAACCACCAAGAAAAAAATGCATTTTATCGATTATTTTTTACACTTTATCGATGTTTTTTAACTTAAACAACTTATTATCAGTTTGTTATAAACAATATAAAAATTACCTTTTTTTATCGGCAATTAAACTTTTATTAAATTGAATGGTCTAAAAGGTCAAAACAGTGTTTTTGTGAATAACGAAACCGTCTTATTAACCCAACTCAAATCTCCTGTAGAAAGAGAAAACGCCTTTAGAGAATTAATTACGCTCTATAAGGAACGCTTGTATTGGCATATAAGAAAGATTGTTATTTCACATGATGATACCGATGATGTGTTGCAGAATACTTTTATTAAAGTATATCGTAATATTGACAATTTTAAAGGTGACAGTAAGTTATTTTCTTGGATGTATAGAATTGCAACAAATGAAGCAATCACTCATCTTAATAAGAATGCAAAACGTATGCAAATAACTAGTGAAGAGGTTAAAATGCATGCGGTTAACAATTTAAAGGCAGATGTCCATTTTGACGGAAATGAAATCCAGATCAAGCTTCAAAAAGCGATTGCAACATTACCTGAAAAGCAACAAATGGTTTTTAATATGAAGTATTTTGATGATCTTAAATACAAGGAGATTTCAGAGATTTTAGAAACAAGCGAAGGCGCCTTAAAAGCATCCTATCATATAGCAGTAAAAAAAATAGAAGCTTATTTAACTGAAAATTAAACCTTTTAGTCAAATTTATGTCTAACAAATAACATGAGTGATAAACTAAATAACATACAAGACAACGGTTTTAAAGTTCCTAAAGATTATTTCAATAGCCTAGAGGAAAAGATTTTTGCTAATGCATATTTAGATGAAGCTGTTCAAGGTGAGAACTCAACTGGATTTGATGTTCCAAAGGGCTATTTTGACAGTTTGGAAAATGAGATTATAAGCAAGCTTCCACAAACTGAAACCAAAGTTATATCACTATTCAGTAAAACAAACTTAGTTTATATTTCTGGTGCTGCAGCAGCAGTGTTAATTATGTTCGCTGTTTTCATTAATCAGACTAATGTTGAAAATATCAATGATCTGGATGTTGAACTCGTTGAGAATTACATGTTAGAAGAAGATTTAGACACTTATGAATTAGCTTCTTTATTAACTGAAGAAGAGATAACAACAATAAACACTGATATCTTTACAGAAACTTATGATGATGCAATTTTAGAAGATTACCTTCTTGAAAATGCAGATCTGGAAGATATCATGGACCAATAACAACTTATAGCAATGAAACGATTAATTATTCCTTTTATTCTCATGTTATTTTGCACTAGCATAGCAGCTCAGAAAGGAAAGATGCATGAAAGAATAAAAGCACAAAAAGTAGCTTATATTACTGAGCAATTAAACTTAACATCTGATGAAGCAGAAAAATTTTGGCCTATTTACAATGCTTTTGATGAAAAGATGCATGAATATCGCCGAAAAGAAATGCGTGAATTACGTGAAAGAATGAGAAATGAAAATATTTCTGAGAGCGAAGCAAATAAGTTAATAGATGATTATTTAGCCCTAGAGGGTAAAGAACATGAGGCAGAAGTTCAAATGTTCAAGGATTTGAGAAAAATACTTCCAGCAAAAAAGATAGTTAAACTTAAAATAGCAGAAGATAGTTTTAACCGCATGTTAATGGATCGGCTCAAAGAACGACGAAAAAATGGTATGAAAAAGAATTTTCCATAAAACAAAAAACCGTTGGATTGAACGGTTTTTTTTATTCTTTAAAATGCAGTTTACTTATTCGTTTACTTCCTGCTGCGTAAGCGGTAGAGTCGTTAATAAACCTAACGGTATAAAACCCTTCATCACTTATATGCTTCCAGCTTTTTCCTCCATCATTACTAAAATCTATTCCTTTGAAGCCAACTGTAACCAACTCCATCCCTTCTCTATTTGGCACGTATTGCACACAACTTCTATAATTAGGTGTTTGTCCATTGGCAACTATCTCCCAGGTTCTACCTCCATCATTAGTAAGTATTTTATTGTTGGTATTTCCATCTGGATTGGTGTAATCTCCTCCAATTGCAAAACCATTTAACTCATCGTAAAAGTCAACGCTGTACATTCCTTTAGTTGACGTACCTTGAATAATAGGTGTTTCAAATAATTGCCAGTTTTTCCCTTTGTCTGGTGAGTACAAAATATTGCTCGCCATCCCTCCTGTAGCTATCCATGTATGATCTCTATAAACAGTAATATTGGTGTCACTGGCAGCAAATGCTGCTTCACCTTCTATCGCTTCAGGCAATTCTTCACAAGGGATTTTAGTCCATGTTTTACCTCCATCTCTAGTAATAATAATACTAATACAACTATTGGTTGGATCTCCCATGGCAATACCTTCTTGATCATTCCAGAATGTCATTGAATCATAAAAAGCTTTTTCGTGCTCCTCCTGGTAAACTAATTGCATACCAGCTTGGGTAGTTTTAAATAGCAAAGCAGGACTTGCTACGGACAGCATAAAAAAATCTGTTGAAGTATGAGCAACTGCCCGAAACTCAATATCAAGTGAATCGTATTCTTGCTTTGAAATATTCCATACATTACTGGCCTCATTATACAAGCCAAACGTATTGTTATTTGCGGCAAAAGCTAGACTTCCATCATTTAAAATATCAATAGCTCGAATGCTTAATGTAGAATCCGCTAAAATTGTTTCAAACTCAACTTTATTAAAATCTCTCGGAATAAAACTTGATTCCTCCTTACATGAAAACATTAAAGCAACAATTAATAATAGGAATAGTTTTTTCATCATTATAAATTTTCCATAAAAATAAAAAAGCACTAACGTAAGTAAAGAAATAATCCAAATAAAATAAACCATTACGTATCTAACTTAATCATTACCTTTGCTTCCTTATAAAAAACTTATGCGATTACATAAAAATCTTTGCTTTGCTGTTATAGACGGAATTCTTCAAATTTTTAATGAGGATGCTTATGCTGATAAGGTTGTTCAACAGCTTTTAAAGCGTGATAAACGTTGGGGAAGTCGAGATCGGGCTTTTGTTGCTGAAACAACTTACGACATTGTAAGATGGAAACGTCTTTATGCCGAAATTGCCAATGTAAAAGAACCTTTTAACAGAGATGATGTGTGGAGGCTTTTTGCGGTTTGGGCTACATTGAAAGGAATTAGATTACCAGATTGGAAGTATTTTGAAAATACACCAACAAGAAAGATTAAAGGAAGGTTTGATGAGCTTTCAAAAATTAGAAAGTATCGTGAGTCCATCCCTGATTGGATAGATGAACTAGGTATTGAAGAGTTAGGAGAGGAAGTTTGGAATAAGGAAATGGCTGTTCAAAATAAACAAGCTGATGTCATTCTACGTACCAATACTTTAAAAACAACAAAAAAAGAACTTCAAAAGGCACTTGCTGAAGAAAACATTGAAACTGAATTTTTAGACAACTATCCTTCAGCATTAAGACTGACAAAACGTGCCAATGTTTTTAAAACTAATGCCTTTAAAAATGGATGGTTTGAAGTTCAAGACGCCTCTTCACAAATGGTAGCTGACTTTCTGGATGTAAAACCAGGAATGAAAGTTGTTGACACTTGTGCAGGCGCAGGTGGTAAAACCCTTCATTTAGCTTCACTTATGCAAAACAAGGGAAACATTGTTGCCATGGATATTTACGAAAGTAAGCTCAAGAAGTTAAAGGTTCGTGCAAAAAGAAATGGTGTGCACAATGTAGATTTAAAAGTCATCGACTCAACAAAACCAATTAAAAAACTTCATAATAAGGCTGATCGTATATTGATAGATGCTCCGTGTTCTGGTCTTGGTGTATTGCGCAGAAATCCTGATGCAAAATGGAAACTGGAGCCTGAGTTTATTGATAGAATCAAAAACACTCAGCAAGAATTATTGCAGCAATATTCCAAAATGCTTAAATCAGGAGGAAAAATGGTTTATGCAACCTGTTCTATCCTTCCTTCAGAAAATCAAGAACAGGTTAATGCATTTTTAAACTCCGAATCTGGAAAAGAATTTATATTTGTAAAAGACAGAAAAGTCTTAGCGCATGAATCTGGTTTTGACGGATTCTATATGGCGCTATTAGAAAAAAAATAATGCTAATGAAACAACACTACACTTTAATTTTCACACTTCTCTTTTTCTATGGTGTATGGTCTCAGCAATCGTATTATGATGATGTGAATCTAACGCTAACAGGAGTGGCTCTTAAAACTGCATTAGCTACTAAAGTCACTAACACCCATACTAATGTATTGTCCTATGGTTGGGATGCTACTAAAGCAACTGATTTAAACCCAAGCAATCTTTCTAATGTACTACTTATCTATGGATATGAAGATGGATCAGATTCAGATTGCACTAACGATTTAGAACGAAGTGTAAATGATAATGGAGGAAATGTTTGTGATTTTAACAGAGAACATGTATACCCAAAATCATTAGGAACTCCCAGCTTTGATAATAATGAGACTCCTGGTGCTGATGGGCATCATATTAGAGCCTCAGACGTTCAGCGAAATGGACAAAGAGGGAATCAAAAATTTGCCGACGGCTCGGGAAATTCTAAGAATGTTGCTGGAGGCTGGTATCCAGGTGATGAATGGAAGGGAGATGTTGCTCGTATAATTATGTACATGTACTTGAGATATGGCAGTCAATGTCTTCCAACTAATGTTGGCGTTGGAAGTTCGGCCAGTACACCAGATGATATGATCGACCTTTTTCTAAAATGGAATTCGGAAGACCCTGTTTCTACATATGAAGATAACAGAAATACTTTCCATACAAATGGTGACACCTATTCTCAAGGAAATAGAAATCCATTTATCGATGAACCTTTTCTTGCCAATATTATTTGGGGAATTCCTGCAGGTCAAACAGCTGCTGAAGATAGATGGGGGTTATTCCTTAACACAAAGAAGGAAACTCTTGCTGAAGTAAAACTGCATCCAAATCCTGTTAATAATGGAAAAGTGTTTATTACCACACATGAGGATATACAAGTTGAATTATTTGATGTTTTAGGAAAACTTATTCTGACCAAACGGATTACAAATTCTGGTAACTGGTTAAATGTTTCCAACCTCAACAAAGGTGTTTATCTTTTAAGATTATCAAAAAACTCTCAAAGAGTTACTAAAAAACTTATTATTCAGTAAATTTTAATTACGCTGTAAGAAAAGACCATTCATTCGAATGGTCTTTTTATTTTTATGATATGCTAACAGAAAGTTTTCTTGAACATATTTCGCATGTTATAGATTACAAAACACAAAATATTAAGTCTATTTCTGGAGGAGATATTGCCAGTGCTTACCTTTTAGAAACCTCAACAGAAAAGCTGTTTCTTAAAGTACATTCTAATGTTAAATTACTGCAAGCCGAAGCTCATGCTTTAAATACAATTGCTAACACAAACTGCATTGCCACACCAAATATTCATGCAATTGGAAATTATGAAAATAATGGGTTTTTAGTAATGGAGTACATTGAATCTAAATCTCCTAATTCCAGAGATTTTGAGTTGTTTGGAACACAATTAGCAACTTTACATCAAACTTCTAGTGAATATTTTGGCTTTGATCAAAATAACTTTATTGGAAGTCTGCCACAATCTAATAACCAACATTCAACTTGGTTGGACTTCTATATTGAAGAACGTCTTAATCCTCAACTCCAACTTTCAATTGATAAAGGTTTGCTTCATCAAAAAGAAGTTCCAACAGTTAAGAAAATGAAAGAATCTTGTACACATATATTTCAAAACATTAAACCTTCTATTTTGCATGGAGATCTATGGAGTGAGAATTTCCTTATTTCAGCTGATGGTATTCCATATTTAATTGATCCATCAACTTATTTAGGTCATGCTGAAATTGATATTGCCATGAGCAAGTTATTTGGTGGTTTTGGCTCTTCATTCTATGAGTCCTATCATAAGATTATTCCACAAGATCATTATACTTCAAAAAGAATTGAACTATATCAATTATACTATTTATTGGTTCATCTCAACCTTTTTGGAAGGTCTTACTATGCAAGCGTTAAGCATATTCTTACCAAATACTTTTAATTGTGAATTATTCAGTGAATAACTAAGTAATTAAGAGCTCTTTTTAGCCATATAATCAAACTAAAAAAAGTAAATTTGCACTTTGAAATTTACAACCTGTCTGCCGACAAGGCAGGCGTAAACTAACACATAATGATTCATTTCTTTGGAAACACAAACAGCAAAGTTTTTGCTGTTCAAACGACAAAAGAATTATCAAGCGATTCTATCGCTAAACTTACATGGCTTTTTGGCAACGAACCTAAAATAGACCAAGCATCTCTCGATGCTTTTTTTGTTGGTCCAAGAGCTGCAATGATCACTCCTTGGAGTACCAATGCCGTTGAGATTACTCAAAACATGGGAATCTCAGGAATTATAAGAATTGAGGAATTTCAATCTGTTTCTCAAGACTTTTTAGATTATGACCCAATGATTTCTCAAAAATTCAATGGGTTGAATCAAGAGACTTTCACGATCGATATCGAGCCAGAACCAATAAAAAACGTCACAGATATAGCCACTTATAATACTCAAGAAGGGTTAGCATTAAGTGATGAAGAAATAGAGTATCTAGAAGGTGTTAGTGAAAAAATAGGTCGCCCGTTAACTGATTCTGAAGTTTTTGGATTTTCACAAGTAAACTCAGAGCATTGCCGTCATAAAATCTTTAACGGAACCTTTGTAATTGACGGAGAAGAAAAACCTTCTTCCTTATTCAAATTGATTAAAAAGACTTCACAGGAAAATCATAATGACATTGTATCTGCCTACAAGGATAATGTTGCTTTTGTAAAAGGTCCTGTAGTTGAGCAGTTCGCTCCAAAAAGACCAGATATCCCTGATTATTATACTACTGAAGATTTTGAATCTGTAATCTCTTTAAAAGCAGAAACACATAACTTCCCTACTACTGTTGAGCCCTTTAATGGTGCTGCAACAGGTTCTGGAGGTGAAATTCGTGATAGACTTGCAGGTGGTAAAGGAGCTATTCCCTTGGCTGGAACAGCTGTTTATATGACCTCGTATTCCAGACTTGAAGAAAACAGACCTTGGGAACAAGCTATGGAAGAGCGTGATTGGTTGTACCAGACTCCAATTGATATTTTAATTAAGGCTTCTAATGGAGCTTCTGACTTCGGTAATAAATTTGGTCAACCTCTTATATGTGGATCACTCTTGACTTTTGAACATGAAGAACATGCAAGAAAATTAGGTTTTGACAAGGTGATCATGCTTGCTGGTGGAATTGGTTACGGAAAAGCTGAACAAGCCTTAAAAGACACACCTAAAAAAGGAGATAAAGTTGTTATTCTAGGCGGCGAAAACTACCGAATTGGAATGGGTGGAGCCGCTGTATCATCTGCAGATACTGGTGAATTTGAATCTGGTATTGAGCTGAATGCAGTACAACGTTCTAACCCTGAAATGCAAAAGAGAGCAGCTAACGCTGTTCGCGGAATGGTAGAAAGTGAAGAGAACTTTATCGTTTCCATCCATGATCATGGAGCTGGTGGTCATCTTAACTGTTTATCTGAACTAGTTGAAGATACTGGAGGAAAGATCGACTTAGATAAGCTTCCTATTGGTGATCCAACACTTTCAGATAAAGAAATTATTGGTAACGAATCTCAAGAAAGAATGGGATTAGTTATTTCTGATAAGCATATTGACACCTTAAACAGAATAGCAGAACGTGAGCGTTCACCAATGTACACTGTTGGTGAAGTTACTGGTGATGATCGTTTTACATTCGAGTCTGCCACAAAAGGAAATAAGCCAATGGACTTGGCACTGGAAGATATGTTTGGTAGCTCGCCAAAAACATATATGCATGATACAAAAGTAGATCGCAAATACGAATCTCTTGAATATACAAGTGACAACTTCTATGATTACCTAGATCAGGTTATACAATTGGAAGCTGTAGCTTGTAAAGATTGGTTGACAAATAAAGTTGATCGCTGCGTAGGCGGTCGTGTTGCAAAACAACAATGTGCTGGACCACTACAGTTACCTTTAAATAACGTTGGTGTTATGGCACTTGACTTTAAAGGAAAAGAAGGTGTGGCAACTTCAATTGGACACTCACCTATTTCAGGATTAATTGATCCTGTAGCAGGAAGTAGAAATAGTATCACCGAAGCACTTACCAACATTGTTTGGGCTCCATTAAAGGGAGGATTGCAAAACGTATCACTTTCTGCAAACTGGATGTGGCCATGTAGAAATGAAGGCGAAGATGCGAGATTGTACGAAGCTGTTGAAGCAGTTTCTGAATTTTCAATTGATTTGGGAATCAACGTACCAACTGGTAAGGATTCGTTGTCAATGAAACAAAAGTATCCAAATGATGAAGTGATTTCTCCTGGTACAGTAATTATTTCTGCTGGTGCTAATTGTAACGATATATCAAAAGTGGTTGAGCCTGTTTTTAAAAGAGATGGAGGAAATATTTATTATATCAACATTTCTCAAGACGATTTTAAATTAGGTGGAAGTTCTTTTGCTCAAGTAGTTAACAAAATTGGAAACGAAACGCCAAACGTTAAAGATGCGTCTTATGTTAAGACTGTGTTCAACACTTTACAACAATTAATCATTAATGAGCAAATAGTTGCAGGTCATGATGTGGCTTCTGGTGGTTTGATTACAACACTTTTAGAAATGTGTTTTGCAGACACTAATCTCGGAGCTGAGTTAGACATCACTTCACTAAATGAAAAGGATTCATTTAAAGTACTATTTGCTGAAAATGCTGGAGTCGTAGTCCAAGCTAAGAACAATACAATTGAAGAGGTATTAAACAATGCTGGAATTGAATTCCATAACATAGGAAATGTTGCAGATTCAGATGTTTTAAGTGTAATTAATGGCTCAGAGGTTTTCACAATGACAGTATCTCGTTTGAGAGACGTATGGTATAAAACTTCGTACTTATTAGATCAAAAACAAACCGCAAATAATTTAGCTGAAGACAGATATAACAATTACAAGAATCAACCATTACAATATACCTTCCCAAAACACTTTACAGGAAAACTTCCTGCAATTGATGGAACTAAAGCAAGACCTAAAGCTGCTATTTTAAGGGAAAAAGGAAGTAATTCAGAACGTGAAATGGCGAATGCTATGTATTTAGCTGGTTTTGACGTAAAAGATGTTCACATGACCGATTTAATATCTGGACGCGAAACACTTGAAGATATTCAGTTTTTAGGAGCAGTTGGTGGATTTAGTAATTCAGATGTATTAGGTTCGGCTAAAGGTTGGGCTGGAGCTATTAAATACAATGAGAAAGCTAATAAAGTGATTAAAAACTTCTTCGAAAGAGAAGACACTTTATCAGTTGGCATTTGTAATGGATGTCAATTATGGATGGAACTCGATTTGATCAATCCAGATCATGAAGTTCATGGAAAAATGACTTACAACGATTCACATAAGCACGAAAGTTCATTCACTTCAGTTAAGGTACAAGAGAATAATTCAATAATGCTTTCAACATTAGCAGGAACAACTTTAGGTGTTTGGATATCTCATGGTGAAGGAAAATTTGACCTTCCTTATGCCGAAGACAAATACAACATTGTTGCTAAATATGGTTATGAAGGATATCCTCATAGTCCTAATGGTTCAGATTTTAATACTGCCATGATGTGCGATACAACTGGTCGTCATCTGGTAACGATGCCACATATAGAGCGCTCAACATTCCAATGGAACTGGGCTAATTATCCTAATGGAAGAAAAGATGAAGTTTCACCTTGGCTTGAAGCATTTGTTAATGCTAGAAAGTGGGTTGAAAAAAACGACTAGTTTTTTTTAAACACTGTTGTTTAAATGATAACATTATTAAACCATAAACAACAAAGTACCTCCGAAGCCCTACATACTGTGTTTCAAGTATCGTATAAAGTTGAAGCACAATTCTTAGAAGTAGCTTTTAATCGTTTCCCTCCTTTAAACAGAACAATTAATGATTTAAAGGACAGCTCAACACAGTTCTATGGTTTCTATAAAGAAAAAGAACTAGTAGCTGTAATAGAGATAGACTATACACAAGACCTACTTTACATTTGTAGTCTTGTTGTTCATCCTAATTATTTTAGACAAGGTATTGCTCGACAACTTTTGGAGTTTGCTACTTCAACGTATACCTCACCCCTTATCAAAGTAGAAACAGGTTATAAAAATGAACCTGCAAAAGCACTGTATGAAAAATTTGGATTTGTTTATCAAGGAAAATACATGACAAACATTGGTGTTGAAAAAGCAAAATTCTCAATAGCTAGATAATAAAAAGAGCTGCAATTTTGCAGCTCTTTTTATTATCTATTTAGCCAACGCTAATTTAAATCGTTTAATTTCTTGCTTTTTATATGCTTTAGTCACCACACGTTTCATCATGATCGAAACTATCAAAGCAACTACAAACATTCCTGCAAATACGGCAAGAGTCACATCTAGAGATCCTGTCGCTGATTTAACCATATCGTAAATTGTTGGTCCAACTACTCCTGCAAGTGCCCAAGCTGTAAGTACCATACCATGAATAGCACCTAATTGTTTTGTTCCGAAAAGGTCTCCTAAGAACGCTGGTAATGTCGCAAACCCACCACCATACATAGTTATTACTGTAAATAATACTACTAAGAATGCAAGCTCCATTGATAGTTTTGGTAAGAACATAAATGCTAATATCTGGAATGCGAAAAAGAGAATATAAGTATTCGCTCTTCCCATAAAGTCTGATAGTCCAGACCACAATATTCTACCTAAACCGTTGAACACACCAATCAATCCAACAACTGCTGCTGCTTCCATTGGAGTATAATTTAGCTTTTCCTGCATCATTGGACTTGCTGCAGCAATAATTGCAATACCACAGGAAATATTAATAAACATCATAATCCATATATAGTAGAAACGATGTGTTCTCAACGCTTGATTAGCATCAATATTTGAAATATCCTCTTTTATTGCTTTTCCTTGACCAGGCTTAAATCCTTCTGGCAAATACCCTTCAGGTGGCTTTTCAATATAACGAGCAGATAATAATATTAATGTCATATATATTGCTCCCAGAATATAGAAAGCATACGATACACCAACTGCTTCAAATAATGTTTGCATTACAGGGCCAAAGATCAAAGCAGCAAAACCAAATCCCATTATAGCCATTCCTGTTGCTAAACCTCTTTTATCTGGGAACCACTTTACCAATGTACTCACTGGAGTGATGTATCCTAATCCGAGTCCTATTCCGCCAATAACTCCATAGCATAAGTAGAAAAGTACTAATGATTCTAATTGCACTGCCAATCCAGAACCTAAGATTCCTATTCCGTAAAATAATCCAGCTGTGGTACCGCTAACTCGTGGTCCAACTCTTTCTACCCATCTACCAAGAAAAGCAGCTGATAAACCAAGTAATAAAATGGCAATCTTAAATGCCCATTTAATGATACTTCCCTCTACATCAAAAATATCTTTAACTGGATTGGTCATTACCGAATAGGCATAAACCGAGCCAATAGATATATGGATTCCTACTGCCGAAGCAGCAATCAACCAACGATTCTTTAGTTTTTTTGTATTCATAATTTGTTTTCCTTCTGTTGTCAACCTTTTAATTGACAGCTACTTCTTTGAAATATTCTTTCAAAATTGAAACAGCTTCATCAATTTCTTCCTGGGTGTTCTCACGAGCATCATTTAATTCATATGGCCAGCCCAAAGCTTCCCATTTATGAATACCTAATTTATGATAAGGTTGTATTTCTATTTTTTCAATTGTTTTATAATCTTTAAAGTAATCCCCTAGCTCATGTAAAAGATTTGAAGTTCCAGTTACCTCAGGAATTAACACATATCTTAACCACATAGGTTTTCCAGAAGTTTCTCTAAATGAGGCAAAATTAAAGGTGGTTTGCTTATTCTTTAATCCTGTAATAAATTGATATCCCTCTTCAGTCATATGCTTAATATCAAGCATTACCAAATCGGTATATTCGTTTAAAAGTTCTTCGGTAAAGTGATTAAGAATTCTTCCGTTGGTATCAATATTTGTATGAATTCCTTCTTCTTTTAAGCTCTTGAAAAAGGTAAGTAAGGATTTCGACTGTAAAAGTGGTTCACCTCCAGAAACAGTAACTCCGCCCTCTTTTCCAAAATAGGATTTCATTCGCATTGCTCTCTGCACTAAATCTTCTACCTCAAATGCTTCTCCTCCTTTGGTAGCAATAGTATCTGGATTATGACAGTATTTACATTTAAGCTTACAGCCTTGTAAAAAGATAACCATTCTTATTCCTGGACCATCATGAGTACCAAAAGACTCTATAGAATGAACGTTTAATATGTTTGAATCTGTAACGATAACTAAGTGATTTTGAAATTAACAACACTCAAGCACCCTTAGGTTCTTGAGTGTTTATTAAATCTAACTGTTTTACATTGTTTCGTGGAATGATCTAGTAATTACTTCCATTTGTTGTTCTCGTGTCAAACGAATGAAGTTTACTGCATATCCAGAAACTCGTATGGTTAATTGTGGATGATCTTCTGGATGCTCCATAGCATCAAGTAAGGTCTCCTTGTTCAGAACATTTACGTTTAAGTGTTGCGCACCTCTATCAAAGTACCCATCTAAAGTTGCAGTCAAATTATTGATTCGACTTTCCTCATCTGCTCCTAAAGATTTAGGCACAATAGAGAAGGTATTTGAGATACCATCTTGCGCACTTTTATAGTCAATCTTTGCAACTGAGTTTAATGATGCGATTGCTCCGTGAGAATCACGTCCATGCATTGGGTTAGCTCCAGGTGCAAAAGGTATTCCTTCTTTTCTTCCATCAGGAGTTGCTCCAGTTTTCTTACCATAAACCACATTTGATGTTATGGTAAGTACAGACATAGTTGGGTTTGCATTTTTATAAACTGGTAATTGCTCTAACTCGTAGTTGAAATCTGCTACTGCTTGGGCAGCAAACAAGTCTACTCTATCATCATCATTTCCATACTTAGGAAACTCACCTTCAATTTCGAAATCTACTGTCAACCCTTCTTCATTTCTTATAGGTTTTACCTTAGCATATTTAATAGCAGACAACGAATCGGCAACAATTGATAATCCTGCAATACCATATGCTATATCAATTTGTGGATTAGTATCTATTAATGCCATTTGAGCTTTTTCATAATAGTACTTATCGTGCATATAATGAATAATATTCATCGCATCATTATAAACTCGAGCTACTTCTTTCATTGCAACCTTAAAGTTTTGCATCACAACATCTAAGTCTAGGTATTCTCCAATATACTCAGGAATTCCTTCTACAACTACTTCACCTGTGTACTCACAACGACCACCATTAATAGCTAACAATAACGTTTTTGCTAAGTTGGTACGAGCTCCAAAGAACTGGATTGATTTTCCTAATTCTTGATATGAAACACAACAAGCAATACCATAATCATCAGAACCTCTTGTAAGGCGCATTAACTCATCATTCTCAAACTGTATAGAAGAAGTATCTATGGCTACTTTGGCACAATATTTCTTAAAGTTTTCTGGTAAATTCTCAGACCAAAGAATTGTAATATTTGGTTCAGGAGAAGGTCCTAAGTTGTATAAGGTATGTAAGAATCTAAATGAAGTTTTTGTCACTTTCGTTCTTCCATCTTCAAACATTCCTCCTATTGCTTCAGTTACCCAAGTTGGGTCTCCAGCAAATATTTCATCATAAGCTCCCATTCTTAAGTGACGAATCATTCTTAACTTCATCACAAACTGGTCAATATATTCCTGAGCTTCTTCTTCGGTAATTAATCCTTCTTGAAGATCATTTTCAATATAGATATCCAAGAAAGTAGAAACATTACCTAATGACATTGCTGCTCCATCCTGCTCTTTTACAGCCGCTAGATAAGCCATATAAGTCCACTGTACTGCTTCCCTTGCATTTTCCGCTGGACGAGAAAGATCAAGTTCGTACTTTTCTCCCAATTCAAGTATCTCTCTTAATGCTTTTATTTGAGATGAGATCTCTTCACGTAACCTGATTACAGCATCAGACATTAGTCCTCCAATATTAGCAAGATCTTTCTGCTTCTCAGCAATCAATCTGTCTATACCATACAAAGCAATACGACGATAATCACCAATAATTCTACCTCTTGCATAGTTGTCTGGTAAACCTGTTAAAAATCCAAGAGAACGATATTTCTTTATTTCCGCATTGTAAGTATCAAAAACACCATCATTATGTGTTTTTACATACTTAGAAAATAATTCTGTAAGTGTATCACTTGGCTTTAAACCATGTTCTGATAATGCTTTCTGAACAACTTTAAATCCACCAAAGGGTTTCATTGTTCTTTTTAAAAGCTCATCTGTTTGTAAACCAACAATAACTTCATTTTCTTTATCAATATAACCAGCATTGAAAGCTGCAATTGTTGAAATGGTTTCAGTATCGATTGCACGAACACCATTATTTTTTCGTTCATCAGTCATTGCTTCTTTACAAATCTCCCACAACCGCTTTGTTCTTGGGCTAATTCCAGTTAAGAAGCTATGATTCCCATAATATGAGGTAACATTATTAAGCACAAAATCTCTAACATTTATAGATTTTATCCAAGCTCCAGTAGTTAATTCTTTTACTTCCATTTTTATACCGTTAGATTCTATTTTTTAAACAATATTTTGCTTTTACAAAGGTAAATTCAAACCCAATTTCAGAATATGATAAAAATCATTATTCATCTTTAAATATCAACAATAACAAGGGATGCACTAACTCAAACGTTTGATTAAAGAGGGTTTTGAAGAGCTCAAAAAAATAAACTTTTTTAAAAAAATTATCAGAAGAGATAAGTGATATAAAAAAGTGAAAAAAATCAGCAATATTTTTGTTTATTTCTAATCTTAAAATCTATTCTAGAGAAAGTTATTTTTTCTAGTTTATAAGTTTTTTGCTCATCCTATTTGTAATTCCTTTCTATTTTCATAATTTCCCAAAATCACTTATTAGAAAATAATTTCATGAGCATTACCAAAGTTTTCGATTTCCCTTATTATCAGCTAGAAAAGTATAATTTAGATAAAGCTTTAACTTCAAAATATAATGGTGAATGGGTTTCGATCTCTTCAAAGGAATATGTCAATAAGGCAAATGCTATAAGTCGTGGGCTTATTCGTTTAGGTGTAAAACCAAATGATAAAATTGCCGTTATTTCTACAACCAATAGAACGGAGTGGAATGTAATTGATATAGGAATTCTTCAAGTTGGCGCTCAAAATGTTCCTATTTACCCAACAATTAGTACAGAAGATTTTAAATACATTTTAAATCACTCAGAATCAACTCATTGCTTTGTTTCTGATGTGGAATTGGCTGAAAAAATAAAGTCTATTCAAGGAGAAACCTCTGTTCAGGAGATATATACCTTTGACGATGTTAATGGGTTTAAAAACTGGAAGGAAGTTTTGGAGCTTGGAGATGATACATCAAATCAAGATGTTGTTGAAGACAGAAAAAACAATGTAAGTCCAAACGATCTTGCTACGCTTATCTACACTTCAGGAACGACGGGAAAGCCTAAAGGAGTAATGTTATCACATAACAACTTAGTAAGTAATGTTATTGACAGCGAGAAGAGGGTACCTTTTGATCCTGGAAAATCTGTTTCATTAAGTTTCTTGCCTGTTTGTCACGTTTTTGAGCGAATGATTTTATACCTATACCAATATTGTGGCGTGAGTATTCATTTTGCAGAATCTATTGAAATGATTAGTGATAACTTGAAGGAAGTGAAGCCCCATGTAATGACCGCTGTCCCGAGGCTTTATGAAAAAGTTTATGATAAAATATACGCAAAAGGTGAAGACCTTTCTGGAATTAAAAAGAAACTGTTTTATTGGGCTGTTGAAGTTGGTCTTAAGTACGAACCTTATGGTGCAAACGGATGGTTATACGAGAAGAAACTAGCTCTGGCTAGAAAATTAATCTTTAGCAAGTGGCAAGCTGGATTAGGCGGGAATCTCGAGCTTATGGTCTCCGGTAGTGCTCCTTTGCAATCTAGACTTGCAAGAGTATTTGCTGCTGCTGGAATGCCTATCATGGAAGGATACGGGCTTACCGAAACCTCTCCTGTTGTCTCGGTTAATGATCAACGTAATGGCGGTTTTAGGATTGGAACCGTAGGACGAATCATTGATAATGTTGAAGTTAAGATAGCTGAGGATGGTGAAATCTTGGTGAAAGGCCCTAACGTGATGCAAGGATATTATAAAGATCCAGAGCGTACTGCTGAAGTGATGACAGATGATTATTTCCATACTGGAGATATTGGTGAAATAGATAATGATGGATTCCTGAGAATTACCGATAGAAAAAAGGATATGTTCAAAACTTCTGGAGGTAAGTATGTAGTTCCATCACTATTAGAAAATAGGCTCAAGCAATCACGCTTTATCGAGCAAGTGATGGTCATTGGCGAAGGGGAAAAAATGCCTGCAGCTATTATTCAACCTAATTACGAGTTCATCACTGATTGGATCGAACGAAAAGAGCACGATATCAATAAGGAATATAAATCCATTTGTTCTTCAGAAATTATCCTTAAAAGAATTCAGCGAGAAATTGATGATGCAAACAAAAACTTTGGTAAGTGGGAACAGGTAAAAAAGTTTGAACTGACTCCAGAATTATGGACCATTGATGATGGTCACCTCACTCCCACTATGAAAATGAAGCGTAAGGTTATTAAAGAAAAATATAAAGATCTAATTGAAAAGATCTATCGCTAAAATCATGTTGACTAAAGGTTACAACCATAATTAGACCTTTTTTAGCTCTTTTTTCAACCCCTTTATTTTTTAGTTTATTAAAGATCGCATTTAATTTTGCAGTATTAATCTTAAAATGAATTATTATGAAAATTTTAAAGTCAATTTTACCTATAGCATTAGTGCTATTTTTTTGCCTACCTATTACAGCTCAAAATAAAACAGAGTTTACGACGAAAAGAAATCTAGGTTTTAAAGAATCTTCAAAAATCCAACAAGTAGAACTAAAAATAGCTAAAAATACTGAAGGTCTTAGACTTAATATTTTGTGTAATGTAAGAAAAGGAGATGTCAGCATATTAATTTTTAGTCCTTCAGGAGAGGAACACGGCGAGTTTTCAGTTGAGGGGGCGGATGAAACTGAGGACGACGGATCACTTTTTAGTATGTTACAACAAGGTGTTTCTGGAGAAATAAACAAAGATATTAATCAACCTGAAAAAGGTGTTTGGGTTATTAAGTTTGTCCCAAAGAATGCAACTGGTCGAGTTGAAATCAATTCTTCTCAATTTATGAGATAACCTTTATGACAATAACCAGCATTAATAAAGTACTAGTTATCATAACAATTTGTTTCTCAAGCTTTTTTGGGTTGGCTCAAAATAATCTTGAGGATTCAAAAATTAAAGGCACACTTAAACTAAATTCTATATGGGACAATAAAGTTTACTTATCTCTTATTCCTTCATTTGATAAGATGTATACGATGTCTAATTCAATGATTGTTTCCATTGCTGATTTAGACGAAGATGGTAATTTTGAGTTCGACACTTCTTTTCTTCCACCTGAAAACAAACTTTATCGACTACATATTTCAAAAAAGGGAGCTCCTGCCGCTTCATTAATAATTGGTGGAATGGAAGAAAACCATCTCTTTTTAATTGCAAACAATAATTCCAAAATTTCATTAATTAAAAAAGAGGTTAATACGCCGCTAAAGGAATCCCAAATCATAGGTAATCAAATGAGTAACGACCTAATAAAAATTAATCTAATTAATAGCTATGTCGATAGCACTGGCGTTGAAGAAACGTATCTTAAAAGGGAATTTATAACCAAAGCGATTAATGAAAAATTAAGATTTGTTGCGGACACTTCCTCTAACGCACTAATCTCATTGTACGCCTTATATAAAAGTAAATATGAAAATAACTACGATATAAACAAACAGTTCTATGAAGATTATTTGAATAAATGGGGACATAACAAGTCGACTTATTTTAAACAATTTAGAAATAGTCTCCCCATTGGCAGAAAAACAAATAATTATACATTAATTCTCATTGTAATACTTTCCTTTTTATCGGGAATATTCTTAAGCTACTATTATTTTGTTTTAAGAAACTCGTCAAAGCTAAAAACACTAACTGTTCAAGAACGTAAAATACTCGGAATGGTCCAATTAGGTAAAACCAATAAAGAAATTTCGGAAGAGTATAATATAGGATTAAGCACAGTGAAAAGTCATGTTAGCAACATTTATTCTAAACTTAACATTAAGTCTAGAAAAGAAGCTATGAACTTAAAATAGCCGAATATAATTAACCAATAACCTTGAACATATACTATGCGTGCATAATTTTTTATTAATTTACTATGCATGCATAGTATTTTTTTATATCTTTGAAGCAAACACTAATTCATGAAAGACAAAACCATAGATTACATACTAAGAACTACATGGTTAGCTGTTCAAAAAATGTACAATGAACAAGCTGCTCAGTTCGATACAACTATGGCTACGGGATTCACTTTGCTGAGCATTGATCCGGAAGGTGGCACTCCATCTACAGCTTTAGGGCCTAAAATGGGAATGGAAGCTACAAGCCTTTCAAGAATTTTAAAAAGAATGGAGGAATTAGGTTTAATTGAACGTAAACCTAATCCAGAAGATGGTCGTGGAGTACTAATTCATCTAACTGATTTTGGTAGAGAAAAAAGAGATTATTCAAGAGAGAAGGTGCTCACTTTCAATGAGACCATCCGGAAAGAACTATCTGAAGAAAAGCTGAATAGTTTTTATGAGGTCGCTGAAACAATTAACGAATTAATAGCTAACAAAAAGATTTATAAATAGATAAATGAAACGAACTATAAATAAAGTAGCTGTCATTGGCTCTGGAATTATGGGAAGTGGGATTGCTTGCCATTTTGCTAATATTGGTGTTGAAGTTTTGTTACTTGATATCGTACCTAGAGAGCTTAGTGATCAAGAAAAAACTAAAGGGTTAACTCTTGATGATAAAGTAGTTAGAAATCGTTTGGTAAATGATTCATTGAAAGCTGCTCTAAAGTCTAAACCCTCTCCTATTTACCATCAAAAATTTGCAAGTAGAATTACTACGGGTAATCTTGAGGACGATATTGCAAAGGTTAAAGATGTCGATTGGATTATAGAAGTTGTAGTAGAACGCCTTGATATTAAAAAACTAGTTTTTGAAAATCTTGATAAACATAGAACACTAGGAACTTTAATCACATCAAATACTTCCGGAATTCCTATCAAGTTCATGAATGAAGGACGAAGTGATGATTTCCAAAAACATTTCTGTGGGACACACTTTTTCAATCCTGCACGTTACTTGAAATTATTTGAGATCATTCCTGGACCTAAAACAGATCAAAATGTTTTAGACTTTCTAAATAACTATGGTGAGCAGTTTCTTGGTAAAACTTCAGTAGTTGCTAAAGACACTCCTGCTTTTATTGGAAACAGAATTGGGATTTTCGGGATACAATCTCTTTTCCATCAGGTTAAAGAAGTTGGTTTAACCATTGAAGAAGTTGATAAACTAACTGGTCCCGTAATTGGACGTCCTAAGTCAGCTACCTTTAGAACGGTTGATGTGGTTGGGTTAGACACTTTGGTACATGTAGCGAATGGAATTTATGAAAACTGTCCAGACGACGAAGCTCATGAGTTATTCAAACTTCCAGATTTCATCAATACAATGATGGAAAACAAATGGTTAGGTAGCAAAACTGGACAAGGTTTTTACAAAAAAATTAAAAACGATCAAGGAAAGAGTGAGATTTTATCTCTGGACCTTGAATCTTTGGAATATAGAGCAAAGAAAAGAGCTTCATTCGCAACTCTTGAATTGACAAAATCGGTTGATAAAGTTATCGATCGTTTTAAAATATTGGTTGGTGGAAAGGACAAAGCCGGAGAATTCTATAGAAAGAATTTTGCAGCAATGTTTCAATATGTTTCTAATCGAATCCCAGAAATCTCTGACGAACTTTACAAAATTGATGATGCTATGAAAGCTGGATTTGGTTGGGAACATGGTCCTTTCCAAATTTGGGATGCTATTGGAGTTGCAAAAGGGATTGAGATTATGAAATCTGAAGGCTTAACTCCTGCAGCCTGGGTTAACGATATGTTAGCTTCTGGAAGTTCTTCTTTCTACTCTGTTCAAGATGGTGCAACATTTTATTATGACATCCCTTCAAAATCTCAGGTTAAAAAGCCTGGTCAGGATGCTTTTATCATTCTTGATAACATCAGAAAATCAAATGAAGTATTTAAAAACTCAGGAGTAGTTATAGAAGACTTAGGCGATGGGATATTGAACTGCGAATTCCAATCGAAAATGAATACTATTGGAGGCGATGTACTTGCTGGATTGAATAAAGCAGTTGATCTTGCCGAAAAAGATTTTCAAGGATTAGTAATTGGAAATCAAGGTGCCAACTTCTCTGTTGGGGCAAACATAGGAATGATATTTATGATGGCCGTTGAGCAAGAATATGATGAGTTGAATATGGCTATCAAATACTTCCAAGACACAATGATGCGTATGCGATACTCCTCTATTCCAACCATTGCAGCTCCCCACGGAATGACGCTTGGAGGTGGATGCGAGCTCTCAATGCATGCTGATAAAGTGGTTGCTGCTGCAGAAACTTATATAGGACTAGTAGAGTTTGGTGTTGGAGTAATTCCTGGAGGTGGAGGTTCTAAAGAAATGGCCTTAAGGGCTTCCGACCTTTTCAAAAAAGGGGACGTCGAATTAAACGTGTTACAAGAATATTTTTTAACCATCGGAATGGCGAAGGTATCTACATCAGCTTATGAAGCATTCGATCTAGGCGTACTTCAAAAAGATAAAGATTTAGTGGTTGTTAATAAAGATCGTCAGGTTGCTACAGCCAAAGCATATGCCAAACTATTGGCTGAGCAAGGTTACACAAAACCAATTCAAAGGAAAGATGTAAAAGTACTTGGAAAACAGGCTTTAGGAATGTTCCTTGTAGGAACGGATGCAATGGAAGCAAGTCGCTATATAAGCGAGCATGACAAAAAGATTGCAAACAAACTAGCTTATGTAATGGCTGGTGGTGACTTATCTGAGCCTACAAGGGTTTCCGAGCAATATCTTTTAGATATCGAAAGGGAAGCTTTCTTAAGTCTGTGTACTGAAAGAAAAACCTTAGAAAGAATTCAACATATGCTAAAAACAGGTAAACCTTTACGAAATTAAAATGAGTAAAGCATCTAGAGAACGATTTCAAAGTATGGGTACAGCATTGGCATTAATAATTAGTGTAGTAGCTATGTTTATTTCTATTTATGAAGCTAATATCTTGAAATCACAGCAAACTTCAATGGTTTGGCCATATCTTGACTTTTCACAGCAATATGATCAAAATGGTTTTGGAGTTGAAATTTCAAATAAAGGAACTGGTCCAGCAATAGTTACTTCGGTTCAGGTTGATTATAATAACACACCAATAGAAAATGTCAATGTCTTAATGGATTCTTTAAATCCTAATAGAACATTTGGCTATGATATCTTAATAAACAGTACCATTGGTAATCAAGTTTTTATGTCTGGTGAAAAAAGGGTTGTGTTTGGCCTACCCTACAATGATGAAACAAGAATTGTATTAGAAAATTTTGACAAAGTAAGAATAAGAATTGGTTACAAATCTGTTCTCGATGAATACTGGTTCTTAGATTCTAAAGAGGGAGTGCATAAAAAAGAGAAGTTTCAGGCCAAAATTGAATTTAAAAATTAATTATGAAAACAGCATATATAGTAAAAGGATATAGAACTGCAGTTGGCAAAGCCCCAAAAGGTTTATTCCGTTTTAAGAGAACAGATGAGCTAGCAGCTGAGACCATTCAACATATGATGAATGAGTTACCAGATTTTGATAAATCAAGAATTGACGATGTTATCGTAGGTAATGCAATGCCTGAAGGTGCGCAAGGATTGAATATGGGTCGATTAATATCATTAATGGGATTGAACATAGTTGACGTTCCTGGAGTAACGGTTAATCGTTTTTGTTCTTCAGGACTAGAAACCATAGCAATTGCAGCAGCTAAAATCCAATCAGGAATGGCTGATTGTATTATTGCAGGAGGAGCAGAAAGCATGAGTGCAGTACCAATGACTGGTTTCAAAACAGATTTGAACTATGACGTTATCAGCTCTGGTCATGAAGATTATTATTGGGGAATGGGTAATACTGCTGAAGCAGTTGCTAACCAATTCAACGTTTCACGACAAGATCAGGATGAGTTTGCATATAACTCTCACATGAAAGCATTAAAAGCACAAGCAGAAGATCGTTTTCAAAGTCAAATAGCACCAATAACTGTGGATCAAACATATATTGATGCTAATGGTAAAAAAGCCCAAAAATCATATACCGTTACAAAAGACGAAGGCCCAAGAAAAGGTACAAGTATAGAAGTACTAGGAAAACTTCGCCCAGTATTTGCTCAAGGCGGTAGTGTTACAGCTGGAAACTCATCTCAAATGAGTGATGGTGCTGCTTTTGTTATGATCATGAGTGAGGAATTAGTAAAAGAATTGAACTTGGAACCAATAGCTCGTTTAGTGAATTACGCAGTTGCAGGTGTCGAGCCTAGAATTATGGGAATTGGTCCTGTGAAAGCTATACCAAAAGCACTAAAAAATGCTGGACTAAAACAAGAAGACATTGAATTGATCGAATTAAATGAAGCATTTGCTTCACAATCGCTTGCGGTAATCAGAGAAATTGATCTTAATAGTGAGATCGTAAACGTAAATGGTGGAGCAATTGCTTTAGGTCATCCACTAGGATGTACGGGAGCTAAACTTTCTGTTCAGTTGTTTGATGAAATGCGCAAACGTGAAATGAAGAGCAAGTATGGAATGGTTACTATGTGCGTCGGGACTGGTCAAGGAGCAGCAGGAATTTTTGAATTTTTAAATTAAAGAATACCCAAATAAATTATGATGGAAGCAAAAGAAAAAGAAATATTAAGAGGTGGACAGTTTCTGGTAAAAGAAACTAGTTGTGAAGATGTTTTTACTCCTGAAGATTTTTCAGAAGAGCAACAAATGATGAAAGAAGCGGTTATGGAGTTCAATGATCGTGAGATTATTGCTCATCGTGAACGTTTTGAAAAGAAAGATTACGCATATACTGAGGAATGTATGCGTAAAGCTGGAGAGTTAGGTTTTTTAAGTGTTGCAGTTCCTGAAGCTTATGGTGGAATGGACATGGGATTTGTTTCTACAATGTTAGTTTGTGACTATATCTCGAGCGGAACTGGCTCTTTTAGCACTGCCTTTGGAGCACACACAGGAATTGGAACAATGCCTATTACACTCTATGGAACAGAAGAGCAAAAGCAAAAATATGTTCCAAAATTAGCATCGGGAGAATGGTTTGGAGCTTACTGTCTAACGGAACCAGGAGCTGGTAGTGATGCTAATTCAGGGAAAACTACCGCTACCCTATCTGAAGATGGAAAAAACTATATAATCAACGGACAAAAAATGTGGATTTCCAATGCAGGTTTTGCTAATGTGTTTATAGTATTCGCAAGAATAGAAGATGATAAATATATTACTGGATTTATTGTTGAGAATGATCCAGAAAATGGAATTACACTTGGTGAAGAAGAGGATAAATTGGGTATTCATGCTTCTTCAACACGTCAAGTATTTTTTAACGATACTAAAGTACCTGTTGAAAATATGTTGGCAGAACGAGGCCAAGGTTTTAAGATTGCTATGAATGCTTTAAATGTTGGTCGTATTAAGCTTGCTGCCGCTTGTTTAGATTCGCAAAGACGCATTACTTCTTATTCTACAGAATATGCTACAGCAAGAAAACAATTCAAGACTCCTTTAGCTGAGTTCGGAGCTATTAAAGCTAAAATGGCTGAAATGGCAACCAATACTTACGTGGGCGAATCTGCTTCTTACAGAACCGCAAAGAATATCGAAGATAGAATTGCTTTACGTTTAGAACAAGGCAATTCACATCAAGAAGCCGAACTAAAAGGTGTTGAAGAATATGCTATTGAGTGTTCTATTTTAAAAGTAGCTGTTTCAGAAGATGTACAAGACTGCGCAGATGAAGGAATCCAAATTTTTGGAGGAATGGGCTTTTCAAAAGAAACACCTATGGAAGCTGCTTGGAGAGATGCACGTATTGCTAGAATATACGAAGGAACTAATGAGATTAACCGAATGTTATCAGTTGGCATGCTAATTAAAAAGGCAATGAAAGGTCATGTCGATTTGTTAGGTCCAGCAATGGCTGTTCAGGAAGAATTAATGGGAATTCCATCATTTGATACTCCAGATTATTCAGAATTGTTTTCAGAAGAAAAAGAAATGATCGCCAAACTTAAAAAGGTGTTCTTAATGGTTGCTGGTGCAGGAGTTCAAAAATATGGTCCTCAGCTCGAAGAACATCAACAGTTATTAATGGCAGCATCAAATATATTGATCGAGATCTATATGGCAGAATCAGCAATTTTAAGAACCGAAAAGAATGCCAAACGCTATGGTGAAGATTCACAAAAAGAGCAAATTGCTATGAGTAAATTGTATCTGTACAATGCAGTTGATATCATTCTTAAAAATGCTAAAGAAGGTATTGTTTCATTTGCAGAAGGTGATGAACAACGCATGATGCTTATGGGCTTAAAACGATTCACAAAATATGTAAATCAGCCAAATGTTATTGCATTACGTAATACAATTGCAGAAAAATTGGCAACAGAAAACAAATATTGTTTTTAAACTTTAAGTTTAGTTAGGGAAAAGCGTCTCCATTTTGGAGGCGTTTTTTTTTACAACCATAATCCATAACTTTAGAAAAAATTAATCTAATGAGTCGCTTTATAACTTTTGCTTTTATACTCTTTACTCTGTTTTCTTTTTCCCAACCCAATACAGATATTTTCCTGTTTGACCTCAATCTAGAAAACGGGAAATTTCAATTATCAAATTTTAAAAACGTATCTAATAATGATGGCTACGACAATCAACCTTCATTTTTAGACAATAATACTTTACTATATGCTGGTACAAGAAATGGTCAAACAGATATTGTAAAATATAACATAAATTATGACACAAAAATATTTATAAATCATACTGATGGTAGTGAGTATTCACCTCTAAAGATTCCTAATCAAAAAGCTACTTCTGCAATTAGGTTAGAAAAAAATGGTGATCAAAAGCTGTATAAATACAGTTTAAAAAATGGTGAGTCAGAGGTACTAATTGAAGATATTGTTATTGGCTACCATGTCTGGTTTACCGATGAGGTTTTGGTTTCTTCAGTTTTAGAAGATAACAAACTAGCACTTTATACTTCGCATATAGACAAGAACAAAAACGTTAAGCATCACTCAAACATTGGAAGATCCTTACATAAAATTCCAAACAGTAAATTGGTAAGCTTTATTGATAAATCGGATGGCGAATTTTGGGAAGTTCATTCAGTAGATCCATTTACTGGAAAAACAAATGCTATTACTGCAACATTACCTGAAAGTGAAGATATGTGTTGGCTTCCAAATGGGACCATTTTAATGGGACACGAAAGCGAATTATACACTTACACTCCAAACAAAAGTGTAGATTGGAGCGAATCAATTTCTTTAGTAGAGTTCAACATTAAAAATATCACCAGATTAACAGTAAGTTCAGATGGAACAAAGCTTGCCGTTGTTGGAGAATTAATTGACCCGAATAAAAAATTAGCACCTAAACTAGAAAATATATCTTGGATTGCTGGCAACTGGAAAGGGAATGCTTTAGGAGGTCGAGTTGAAGAGAATTGGAGTAAGCCTTCTGCCGGATCAATGATGGCAGCCTTTAAGCTTTACAAAGATGGAAAAGTAGTATTCTACGAAATAGAGATTATTCGTGAGGTAGATAACAATTTAGTGCTTCAATTAAAACATTTTAATAACGATCTAAAGGGTTGGGAAACCAAGGACGAGACCGTAGATTTCCCATTAAAAGAGCTTACTTCCACCAAAGCTATTTTTGAAGGCATGACCTTTGAAAAAGTAAGTGATAATGAAATGAATGTTTATGTAGACATCCATCAAAAAGATGGTAGCATAGAAGTATTAAAGTTCAATTATAAAAAATCAATTAATTAATTTTCTATTGCTGTTAGTAACGTAGTTTCATATCGACCAATAAGCTAGAAATGAATTTACTAAAGTACTTTTTAATTGCTTTTCTTTTTTTTGCGCTTCATTCATGCGAAAATAATGATGGGTCGATAACAGATACCGTTGGAGGCCAAGACATTATTGTAAATGGCTGTCCAGGTGCATTTTATCCTTCATGGGAGAACTCTCCTTTTGTACTCCCTTACCCTGTTGGAGAAGCTTATGAAATTGGTTTAAGTCATTGTGGCGGCTTTGGACATCTTGCTGGTGAGCCAGATCAATTTGCCATAGATATTAACATGGATATTGGAACATTAGTAACGGCGTCGAGAAAAGGAACTATAATGTATGTTGAAGAATCTGGATTAGATTATGAACCAGTAAATAATGTTGTAGTGCTAAGAGATGAAGATGGTTTCTTTTTACAGTATCAGCATCTAACACACAATGGAGCTCTTGTTGAAGAGGGGGATTTTGTAGAAATTGGTGATCCAATAGGGCTTAGTGGTGCCAGTGGAAATGTAGCATATCCTCACTTGCACTTCGTAGCTACAGATTGGGATTGGGTTAATCCTTATGGCACAAATCCTTACAAATCACTACCAATAACTTTTAGAAATACTTCGGAAAATCCTAAAAGTCTCATTCAAGGACAAACTTACGAAGCACTTCCTTATTAATCTTGGTTGATTCTTGAAAAGAAATAAACTAAAGATATTATCTTTAAACCTTAGTTAACTTTTTCAATTTTAAAAATGAAATATTTCTTTACCGTAATTTTAATTACAATCACCTTGTCTATATCTGCCCAAACAGATTCAAAACTTTATGACATAATCGACGCCGTTTCGGAGGAGCGATTAAGAAGTGATGTAAAAACCTTAGCTGATTTTGGAACGCGTAATACTTTTAGTGATACTGTTTCTAATACCAGAGGAATTGGTGCAGCACGACGTTGGATTAAATCAGAGTTTGATAAGGTTTCAAAAGATTGTGGTAATTGTCTAGATGTTTTCTATCAAAAAGATTTTGTAACAAAGGAAGGTAATCGTCGCGTTCCACATGATGCTTGGATAGTCAACGTTGTAGCAATACAAAAAGGTTCTAAATACCCAAACCGATACATCATTATGAGCGGTGATATTGACTCGCGTGCAAGCAATACTATGGACTTTACAACTGACGCTCCAGGTGCTAATGATAATGCTTCTGGGATGGCTGGAACTATCGAGGCTGCGCGCGTATTAAGTAAATATCAGTTTGAGAATAGTATTATCTATGTTGGCCTTTCAGGTGAAGAACAAGGCTTGTTTGGTGGTGCTGGATTAGCTAATTACGCTAAAGAAAAAGGATGGGAAATTATTGGAATTCTCAACAACGATATGATTGGAAATATTAAGGGTGTTGATGGAGTTATTGACAATCGCACATTCCGTATTTTCTCTGAACCTGTTCCTCCAACTGAAACGGAACGTCAACGTAGAGCACGCCGTTTTTATGGTGGTGAAGTTGATGGTATCTCCCGTCAGTTAGCACGTTACGTTCATAAGACTACTAAAATCTATATGCCAGAAATGAATCCAATGATGATTTATCGTTTAGATCGTTTTGGTCGTGGGGGCCATCACAGACCGTTCAATGATCTTGGATATGCAGGAATAAGAATCATGGAAGCTCATGAGAACTACACGCAACAACATCAAGATATTAGAACTGAAAACGGAATTAATTATGGAGACACTTTTGAACATGTTAATTTTCCTTATGCAAAAAAGCTTACGGCGGTAAATGCGATTAACTTAGCAAGTTTAGCTTCTGCCTCTCCTCCACCAAAAAACTTAGCCATTGGTGGCATTGTTCAAGCATCAGTTAAATTTAAGTGGGATAAGGTAGAAGGAGCTAAAGGTTACAAAATCTATTGGCGGGACACTACATCTCCAACTTGGGATTATAGTCGATATGTAGGAGATGTCAGTGAATTTACCTTAGATGGAATTGTTATAGACAACTTCTTTTTTGGAATTGCTTCAGTTAGCGATAATGGACATGAAAGTGTTGTTATTTTCCCGAACACAACATTTAGAGATTAATTTTATGAGGTATTTTATTTCGCTCGTTGCTTTTCTTGGTTTGTTTATTTCTATAGAAGCACAAACTCCTCTGAGTAAAAAAGAAACTTTTACTAGACAGGACACGCTTAGAGGTTCAATAACTCCTGAGCGAGAATGGTGGGATCTCACCTATTATCACCTTGATATAAAAGTGGATCCAGAAAAAAAATTTATAAGCGGCAAAACTTCAGTTCATTACAAAGTTTTAAAAGCACATAATATACTCCAAATTGATCTTCAAGAGCCGTTAAAAATCACAAAAGCACTTCAAAATGGTCAAGAGCTAGAAATTAAACATGATGGGAATGCACATTTTATATCCTTAAAAAGCTCTCAAAAAGTTGGTAGTATAAACTCAATTAATATATACTATCAAGGGAATCCTAAAGAAGCAAAAAACGCACCTTGGGATGGTGGATTTTCATGGAAAAAAGATGAAAATGGAAATCATTTTGTTGCAACCTCATGCCAAGGATTGGGGGCGAGCGTATGGTGGCCTAATAAAGATCATTTATACGATGAAGTAGATAGCATGCTTATTAGTGTTAATAACCCTAAAGGGTTGTCAAATATATCTAATGGAAGACTTCGAAGCATAGAAGAACATGATGATAATACTGTTACCTCTCATTGGTTTGTAAGCAATCCAATTAATAACTATGGTGTAAATGTCAACATTGGAGATTATGTACATTTCTCTGAAGTGTACCAGGGAGAAAAAGGAGCACTTGACCTCGATTATTATGTACTCCGTGATAATATAGAAAAAGCTAAAGAACATTTTAAAGATACACCAAGAATGATGAAAGCATTTGAATATTGGTTTGGACCTTACCCGTTTTACGAAGACGGTTTCAAATTAGTAGAAGTGCCTTACTTAGGAATGGAACATCAGAGTTCAGTAACCTATGGGAATCAATACAAAAAAGGGTATTTAGGCCGTGACTTGTCTAGAACAGGATGGGGATTGAAGTTTGACTTCATAATCATCCATGAAGCTGGTCATGAATGGTTTGCTAATAATATTACGTATAAAGACATTGCTGACATGTGGATTCATGAAAGTTTCACCAATTATTCCGAAAGTTTATATTTAGATTTCCATTATGGCACAGAGGCAGCGAACGAATACGTAATAGGCACACGAAAAGGAATACGAAACGATATTCCAATTATTGGTCATTATAATGTCAATAAAGAGGGTTCGGGAGATATGTATTCTAAAGGAGGTAATATGTTACATACGCTTAGGCAGATGATAAATGATGACGAAAAATGGCGTCAAATTCTACGAGGTTTAAATTCAGAATTTTACCACCAAACAGTAACAACTGAACAGATTGAAAATTTCATAGAAAATAAATCAGGGTTAAACTTAAAAGGTTTTTTTACACAATATCTCAGAACAACCAAACTTCCAGTTCTAAACTATAAATATACTGGAGAGAACTTAGAATATAAATGGACAAATATTGTGCATGACTTTGAAATACCAATTAAAATAAAGATTAATAACAAGGTCTATAAAGTTAAGCCTACCAAACAATTTCAAACACTTAAAACAGATTCTAAAATAACTTCAGTTGAAGTTGATAAGAACTATTTTATTAGTGAGGCACAATTAAACTAATGGAAGAACTTTATTTTTCTCGTGACACAGATTGGTATGATTGGTTACTTAATAATCATGATAAGTATAATGGCATTTATTTAATCTTTTATAAGTTAGAAATGAACGTTCCAACCATGCGCTGGGAAGAAGCTGTTAAAGTTGCATTGTGTTTTGGCTGGATAGATTCTACGGTAAAAAGTTTAGGCAATGGAAAGCGAAGGCAATACTTTTGTCCACGCAATCCAAAGAGTAATTGGAGCGCTTTAAATAAACGATACATTGTCGTTTTAGAACGAGATGGTCTTCTACATGAATCAGGAATAAAGGTCATTGAGGAAGCCAAAAAAAGTGGAAGGTGGACTGCCTTGGACGATGTAGAAAACGGTGTCATTCCTAATGATCTTCAGCAGGCATTTAACAAAAATCCAGGTGCATATGAAAATTACATCAATTTTGCACCCAGTTACAGGAAATCATATTTATCCTGGTTACACCAAGCCAAACGCGAGACTACAAGACAATCTCGTATTGAAAAGATCATTGACTATTGCGTACAAAATAAGAAGTCAAGAGATTAATAAATTTTAAATCTATCGTTATAATGAAAAATATCATCCTAGTATTAATCGCATTTACAATTAGTACACAAATCTCATTCGCACAAACAAATGACAGTGCTGATAGTGAAAATTTTGTAGGTCAATGGAAAATAGATCTTCGACCAACACCTTCATCAGAGGGTTATTACCAATATTTTGTTGTGACTAAAATAGATGGAAATTCATTCGAAGGAACCTTTTATGGAAGTCCAATTAAAAATGGACTCATTAACTCAAACTGGGACCGATTCTATTTTGCTTTCTCAACCAGTGATAGCAACTATGATTACTTTCATTCAGGCTATGTTTTGGATGGAAAGATTTATGGCATTTCCTATTGTCCAGGACGAGAATTTACTGCACCATGGAATGGGACGCTATCGAAATGATTTACAATCCGCTGATGTAGCTTCCATAAAGATCTTTAAACTGAACACCATCAACAAAGCGATATTTACTTAGTTTTTTAAACTGAACAAGACCCCAGAGAATAAATTCCTTCAAGAAATATTGATCTGATTCGTTAGTTCCGGGTTGATATTTCTTAATGAGGTTATCCAGAGGAAGAACCTTATCGAGAGTGAGTTGATATTCGCTGTTTGGAATATGATCTAATAATTCAAAACCACTCCCATCAAAAAACCAGCTGATGATCTCGTCATAAGGACTTGCTTCATTTTCCCTTTCTAACTTCTCAATTTTCGGGAATAATTTTGGATACAAGGTTTGAATAGCATTTTCAATCAATGCTAAAGCAACAGAATCTGCTCCTTCTTGTTCACCTTCATAAACCAATTCCACTTTTCCTGTAATTGCAGGTATGATTCCCATAAAATCACTTAATCTCACCGTTGTATCTATGTCACCAGCTTTGAGTGCTCGTAATTCAGCAGTACTCATAAGATTCTCATATGCCGTTATACTCAATCTTGCACTTACACCACTTTTTTCATCTATATAGACACTTCGTCTTGCCTCGAAACTTACTTGCTCCAAAAGTTCTCTGGCCAGCTCGGGAACGTGAATCGTTGCTTTCTGTACTTCATCCAATTGAGCTTCTTGCTCTGTAATGGTCTGGGCAATATCCACTGATTCCGGATAATGCGTTAAAATTTGAGAACCGATTCTATCCTTAAGAGGAGTCACAATGCTTCCTCTATTAGTATAATCTTCTGGGTTTGCAGTAAACAGAAATTGAATATCTAATGGAAGACGTAATTTGAAACCGCGAATTTGTATATCACCTTCCTGCAAAATATTGAATAATGCCACTTGAATACGCGCCTGTAGATCAGGAAGTTCATTGATTACAAAAATACAACGATTGGCTCTAGGGATCATTCCATAATGTAGTACGCGATCATCAGCATAACTCAACTTTAAATTCGCTGCTTTAATAGGGTCAATATCTCCAATGAGATCAGCAACGGTCACGTCAGGTGTCGCTAGTTTCTCAGCAAATCTTTCCTCTCTGGCCAACCATGAAATTGGAGTTTCATCTCCTTTTTGCTCAATCAAATCTTTTGCGAAACGAGATATTGGGTGGAACGGATCATCATTGATCTCTGATCCTGACACGTAAGGGATATGCGGATCTAACAGATTGATCATCAATCGAGCTAAGCGCGTTTTTGCTTGCCCGCGAAGACCCAACAAATTTATATTATGACGGGATAAAATAGCGCGTTCCAATTCAGGAATAACCGTTTGTTCATAACCATGAACACCTTCAAAAGTTTTAATCCCATTCTTAATATTCGCTATTAGATTACTTCTCAACTCATCTTTTATCGATCGACTTTCGTAACCAGCTTTTCTTAGATCACCTAAGGTTTTAATTTTGTCAATATTCATGTTAACCTCTTATTCTTTTTTTTCTATTGTTTTCATAATCTTCAAAGATCATTTCACCTAATCCTTTAATTCCTGTATAGAAGGCCTTCCCCTGATTTGCCTGTGTGAATTCTCTAACAAAAGTTCGTAAGTACTCATCTTGTGCTATCATAAAGGTTGTTATTGGAATATGTAAACGTCTTGCTTGCTGTGCCATAGCATAACATTTATTTACAATTTTGGGGTCGAGACCAAAGCTGTTTTTGTAATAATAACCGTCAGGCTGTTTCAAACAACTAGGTTTACCATCCGTAATCATAAATATTTGCTTATTTGTATTACGCTTTCGTCTTAGCATATCCATAGCAAGTTGCAATCCTGCAACCGTATTTGTATGATAAGGTCCCACCTTTAAATAAGGTAAATCTTTAATGGCAATTGGCCAGGCATCATTCCCGAATACCAAAATATCCAGTGTATCTTTTGGATATCTGGTAGTTATAAGTTCTGCCAACGCCATGGCAACCTTCTTTGCAGGAGTTATTCGATCCTCACCATATAAGATCATACTATGACTGATATCGATCATTAAGACTGTACTCATTTGAGATTTGTGCAGCGTTTCTTCAACCACAAGATCCTGTTCCGAAATATTGAAATCGTCAATACCATGATGTATTTGCGCATTCTTAAGGCTTTCAGTCATAGAGACCTTATCTAAAGCATCTCCAAATCGGTAGTTACGATATTCTCCCGTATGCTCATCACCAATTCCGGCACTTTTACTGCGATGATTCCCCGCTCCACTTTTTTTAATCTGACCAAAAATCTGATCCAACGCTTGTTTTCTGATAGCTCGTTCAGTCTTTGCTGTAATTGTCACATCTCCGTTACCGTCTGGATCAAGTTCTTCTCTTATATATCCTTTTTTCTTTAGATCCTCAATAAAATCATCAATGGTATAATTTTCATCTGTCAATACATATTCCTTATCCAATTCTATTAACCATGAAATGGCTTCATCAAAATCACCTGAAGTGTGCGTGATTAACTCTTTAAAAATTTCAAAGAGTTTTTCAAATGGCGATTGTTCTTTTTTTTGGAAGGGTTTGAAGAAAAATCCTGATTTCGGATGTTTATTATTCATAGCTATGTAAAAATAATACTTTTCGAAATAATCTTCGAATGACCTTAACACGGCTTTAAGATTTCTCTCTTTCTGTTTCATTAACTTTGGAGCTTAATTACTAAACAAAGAAAAAAAACAAATGATAAAAAGTTTTCACTTTAATGCTAATTCTTTGCTAGAAGTAATCCGATAAATTTTGGTATTTTCGGCCACAAATTCACAAACATTTGAGTTTAAAAACAAGAGCTTTAGCCAAACAAACAAGATGGTACCGTAGATTCCATAAGTATATAGCCATTCCTTTAATGGCTTTTTTGCTGTTAGTAGGAGTTACTGGTCTTTTACTCACATGGAAAGATGAACTAAAACTTAATCCACCTTCTACCCTCGTTAAGTCGTATAACTCTTTAATTAGTTTGAAATCTATTGAAGATATTGCACTTCATACTGCAGATTCTCTAAAACTTGATAACACAATTAATCGTATAGATTATCGACCAACTAAAGGAATTGCCAAAGTTAGATTTGAGCATCACCTAACCGAAATTCAAATAAATTGTTTCACTGGAGATGTCATTTCTGTAAAGCAAAGAACTGCCGATTTAATTGAAATGATTCATGACGGTAGCATCATAGATTATCTCTTTAAATCTAAATCAGAGAATGCAAAATTACTTTACTCTACTATGACTTCCTTAGGCTTGATTTTATTGGGGTTAAGCGGATTTATTATTTGGATTCGACCAAAACAAATAAAAGTTCTTAAAAGAAAAAAGCGTTAACATCTCATTAAGAAAAAACGTCAACCTTTTCCTTACCTTTAAGCTTTACAACTTCTAACCAAAAATAAAATGAAAAAATTCTTTTCAGTGATAATGCTATTGTGCATTACCCTACTTTCCGCTCAGGAATTTTCAATGGATTTAGTCAAAAACATGCAACCTCGTAACATTGGACCAGGAGGAATGTCTGGTCGTGTTACAGCAATTGATGTAGTTTTAAATAATCCTGATGTAATGTATGTTGGTACAGCTTCTGGTGGTTTATGGAAATCTACTTCTGGTGGAATAAAATGGGAACCAATATTTGATAACGAAGTAACCGCTTCAATTGGTGCTGTGGCTATTCAGCAATCTAACCCCAGCGTTATTTGGGTAGGAACTGGGGAGGGAAATCCTAGAAACAGTTTAAATGGTGGTTATGGAATTTACAAATCACTCGATGGAGGAAAAACTTGGAAGGATATGGGGCTTCAAAAAACACGTCATATTCACCGCGTAATTGTTGACCCAACTAATCCAGATGTTGTCTATGTTGGAGCAATTGGTTCACCTTGGGGAGAACATCCAGAACGAGGTGTTTATAAAACTACTGATGGCGGCGAAACTTGGAATCAAATATTATTTGCAAATAATAAAACTGGAGTTGCTGACATGGTTATGGATCCTTCCAATCCTAACAAATTGATGGTAGCTATGTGGGAACACAAACGTGATCCTTGGTTTTTTAACTCTGGAGGAGAAGGTTCTGGTTTGCATATAACTCATGATGGGGGAAAAACTTGGAAAAAAGTAAGTTCAGATGATGGATTCCCTAAAGGAAATCTTGGTCGTATTGGAGTTGCTATAGCTAGAAATAAACCAAACATTGTTTATGCCTTAGTAGAATCGAAAAAGAATGCATTATACAAAAGTACAGATGGCGGCTCAACTTGGAGAATGGTAAACGCTAATTCTAGTGGTAGAGGTGCTGGAGGTATAGGAAACAGACCTTTCTATTATTCTGAGATCTATGTCGATCCGCAAAATGAAAATCGAGTTTTTTCAGTTTTCACCTATGTTAATGTAAGTGAAGATGGAGGTAAAAGCTTCCGTCAATTAATGCCTGCTTATGGCGTTAGCAATGGTGTGCATCCAGATCATCATGCATGGTGGATTCATCCTGAAAATGGTCAATTCATGATGGATGGTAACGACGGAGGATTTAACATTACCAAAGACGGAGGTAAAACTTGGAGATTTATTGGTAATATTCCTGTTGCTCAATTTTATCATATTGCTGTAGATAATGAATTTCCATACAATGTCTATGGAGGAATGCAAGACAATGGTTCATGGAAAGGACCAGCGTATGTTTGGAGAGCGCAAGGTATTAGAAATTCTTACTGGCAAGAAATAAGTTTTGGTGATGGATTTGATGTTGTACCTGATCGCGACGATTCTCGATATGGTTGGTCCATGAGTCAGCAAGGTTTTGTTTTACGTTATGATTCTCAAACTGGAAACAGTTATATAGTAAGACCTACACACCCAGATCCAGATGTAAACTTGCGCTTTAATTGGAACTCTGCTATTAATATTGATCCAGATGATAACAGTACTCTTTATTTTGGAAGTCAGTTTGTACATAAATCGACGGATAAAGGAGAAACATGGACAGTTATTTCTCCAGATTTAACCACGAACGACCCAGAAAAGCAAAAGCAACATGAGAGTGGTGGTTTAACAATGGATGCTACTGGAGCAGAAAACCACTGTACAATTTTAGTCATAGAACCTTCAGAAGTCGAAAAAGATATGATGTGGGTGGGTACAGATGATGGTCGCGTTCACTTCACACAAAATGGTGGTGGTTCATGGACAGAAGTAACTCAAAATATTAAAGGATTGCCAGTAGGAAGTTGGATTCCACAGATAAAGGCTTCAAACAAAAACAAAGGAGAAGCACTTCTTGTTGCAAACGATTACAGACGCTTTAATTATGCTCCTTATGTTTTTAGAACCAAAGATTACGGACAAACATGGACAAGAATAGTTGATGATAATGACGTAGAAAGTTATGCTCTTTGTGTTGTTGAAGATCTTGAAGAACCAAACTTATTATTTCTAGGAACTGATGACGGATTATATGTATCTATTGATGCTGGAAATAAATGGACAAAATGGACTGAGGGTTTTCCAACTACCTCTGTAAAAGACTTAGTTATTCACCCTCGTGAGCATGATCTAGTTATTGGTACTTTTGGACGTGCAGCTTGGGTTTTGGATGATATTAGACCATTAAGAGAAATAGCTGGAAATAACAATGTGCTAAACAGTAAAATAAAACTATTTGATACTCCAACAGGATATCAAGCAGCATACCTTCAACCAACCGGAAGTCGTTTTGGTGGAGATGCTATGTATCATGGAGAAAATAGAGGTGGTGGAGCAAGAATGTCTTACTATATAAAAGTTGAAGAAAAGAAAAAGGAAACCCCTAAAGAAGAGAATGCGAAAAAGAAGAAAAGAAGTAAAAAGAAAGCAGAAACTGCAAAAGAAGAAGTAGTTGAAGTAAAGAAGGAAGAAAACAAAGTGAAATGGGATTCTATTCATATGAAAATTTATGCTGGTGACAGGTTGATTAGAACCCTTAAGCGAAAAGCTCCTAAGAAAACAGGTGTTTATAAATGGACATGGTTTATGAATGAAAAAGGAGTTGACAGGCCTTCTAGAACAATTCGACCTAGAAGAGGTGAACCAGGGGGTGTTGGAGTTAAGCCAGGAACCTATAAAGTAGTTATGAGCTTTGGTGATCAGACTACCGAAAACACTATTACTGTGGCTTCAGATCCTAGATTAAATGTAAATACTGCTTCGATTAATGAAGTATATAATGCTTCTAAGGAGATTGAAAAGATGACTCAAACAGGAGCAGATGCAATTAAACAATTAGTTGAAAGTAAGAACATTGCTTCAGAATATAGTAATACTTTAGCAAAACTTGACAAGAAGAAATACAAGGATAATATTAAAGCCTCTAAAGATATTATTAAACGTATTGACGAAGTAATTGCTGTTTATCTTGGTAAAGTTGATGATCGTCAAGGAATCACTTCAGACCCTAATGTAAATGTCAGTGATCGAATTCAGACAGCAAGCTTTTATGTTGGCTCTCGTCAAAATGGATTAAACTCTACAGAGAGAACTTTAATGAAGCATGCTAAGGATGCATTGAAGGATGCTTTAGATAAGACAAATAAATTCTTCAATGAAGAATGGAAACCTTATCAGGAAGAAATCCAGAAACTAGAAACATCACCATTTAAAGAGATAAAATCTTTTAGCTTAGATGATTAGTAAGAATAAAAAAGGCGCTCATTGAGCGCCTTTTTTATTCTATTCTTTTTAAACCTTCGAGGTCTTCAATTTTAATATGCTTACCCGAGGTTGATATAAGTCCTCCCTTTTTAAATTGAGATAAAACTCTAATAGCAGATTCTGTTGCTGTACCAACTATACTTGCAAAATCTTCTCTAGACAGCAAGACGCTGAGTGTTCCATCTGCATTAGTTCCAAAATTATTATGAATGCTAATCAAAGCTTCTGCTAATCGCTGTCTAACTGACTTTTGTGCCATATTTACAATTACATCATCGGCCTCCTTTAAATCGTCTGCCATGTGCTTTAATACATCCATGGTGAAATTATTATTCGTTTGAAGATCTTTAATAATCTCCGATTTTGGAATAAAACAAACTTCCATATCATTTAGGGCAGTAGCTCTTAAATTTGCTCGCTCTTCGCTCACAAGAGAACGTTGACCTAATAAATCTCCTTTAACTACCAATTTCACAATCTGATCCTTACCGTTGGCACTTAATTTGGTAAGTTTACAAATCCCATCCTTAATACAATAAACACCGTTGAGTGAATCTCCTTCTTCAAAGATCACAGCTCCTTTTTTAATAACTTTTGATGTTTTGCAACCGGAAATCCTAACTAGCTCCTCCTTAGTTAAAGATTTAAGAGAATTAAATTGTCTAACGATACATTGTTCACATTTTCCCATACTTAAATTTGAAGTTACACAAAAATAATTAAAACATGATATAAATCATATTTTAGATCACTTTAACTTATGATTTTTGCTCCAGGTTTTTGAGCAAATTTTATGGGACAAAATTCATGTTTCCACTGTGGTTTAGATACTACGTCAACACTTATTTTATTCGATGATAAGTCATTTTGTTGCAATGGCTGTAAAACGGTCTACGAGATTTTTTCGTCTAATGACCTTACTAGCTATTATGATCTTCAAGATGCTCCCGGTGCAACTCCAAAAGAAATAGAAGGGAAATACGACTTTTTAGATAACACTAAAATTGTTGATAAGCTTTTGGAGTTTAATGACGATAAAGTTCAAATTGTTAATCTTTATATACCACATATTCATTGTAGCTCGTGCATCTGGGTATTGGAAAACCTTAACAAACTGCAGCCTCATATTAATAGCTCACTAGTAAATTTTGGTGAAAAGTCGGTTAGAATTACCTTTAATGGAAATAAGCTGACCTTAAAACAACTTGTAAAACTATTAAGTAGTATAGGGTATGAACCATACATTAGTCTTGAAAATTATGAGACAGGTAAGAAGAAAATTGATCGTTCAATTATCTATAAACTAGGTATATCTGGTTTTGCATTTGGTAACGTCATGTTCTTATCATTTCCAGAATATTTTCAGGTTGAGGGTTTCTGGCTTGAACAATATAAGCATGTTTTTAGGTGGTTGATGTTCGCATTCTCGCTACCTGTAGTGTTTTATGCAGCTCAAGACTATTTTATTTCTGCTTACAAAGGTTTGCGTTCAAAGTTACTAAACATAGATGTTCCTATAGCCCTTGGAATATTTGTGCTTTTTGTAAGAAGTACTACAGAAATTGTCTTGGATATTGGCACAGGCTTTTTTGATAGTCTTACTGGACTAGTTTTCTTTTTGCTACTTGGTAAATTCTTTCAGCAAAAAACATATGCTTTCCTGTCGTTTGAGCGAGATTATAAATCTTATTTCCCTATAGGAATAACTAAGATTTCTTCTGATGGGAATGAAGAGTCTATTCAAGTATATGACATAAAAAAAGGAGATAGACTACTGATTAGAAATGAAGAGCTCATTCCTGTTGATTGCATTTTAATAAAAGGTAATGCACGTATTGATTACAGTTTTGTTACAGGTGAATCTGATCCTCTTTCAAAAAAATCAGGTGATAAACTATTTGCTGGCGGAAAACAGCTTAACGGTGTAATTGAAATTGAAGTATTAAAGTCGGTTGAACAAAGCTATCTCACTCAGCTTTGGAGTAACGACGTATTTAAAATTGATAAAAAAGATGCTTTTACAACACTTACAAACCGTATAAGTAAACATTTTACATTGGTGGTTTTGTTAATTGCAATTGTTTCCACTTCCTTTTGGTTAATAAATGATTCCACTAAAGCATTAAATGTATTCACTGCCGTGTTGATTATTGCTTGTCCATGTGCTATTGCGCTATCTGCTCCATTTACTCTAGGTAACTTACTTCGTATTTTGGGAAAGAAAAAATTCTACCTAAAGAATGCAAGTGTAATTGAACAGCTTGCAAAAATTAATACCATAATTTTTGACAAAACTGGTACTATTACAGCTAATAATGATTCTAGAATCACCTATGAAGGAACTAACTTAACAACAGAAGAAGAAGCTTTATTAAAAAGTACACTTCGTGGTTCTAATCATCCATTAAGTAGGGCTTTATATGATGTTTTAGACCAATACAACATTATTACTCTTGATAGTTACAAGGAGCATTTAGGAAAAGGTATTGAGGCAGAGTTCAATTCTAAACAAATCAAAGTTGGTTCTGCTCCATTCGTTGGTTATCAAGCAAAAGCAACTTCAGTTAATACGGCTGTACATATAAGTACTGACAACAAGTACAAAGGCAAATTTACTTTTTACAACGCCTACCGAAAAGGTTTGTCAAAACTATTCAATAATCTAAAAACTGAATATGATCTGGCAGTAATTTCAGGAGATAATGATGGTGAAAAAGACAACCTTAAAAAATTACTTCCATCGAAAACCAAGTTACTTTTTAATCAGAAACCAGATGACAAACTTGAATATATAAAACATCATCAATCGGAGGGCGCAAATGTACTTATGGTTGGTGATGGGCTAAATGATGCTGGTGCATTAGCACAAAGCAATGTTGGTATTGCTATATCAGAAAACGTGAATGTTTTTTCACCGGCATGTGATGCTATTCTTGATGCAACAAAATTTAATCAATTATATGATTATATAAACGCCTCAAAATCTGCTATTAAGATTATTAAATGCAGCTTCGTGCTATCATTTTTATATAATGTTATTGGACTATATTTCGCAGTAACTGGACAGCTAGCACCTGTTATAGCTGCAATTTTAATGCCTTTAAGCTCTATAAGTATTGTGACCTTTACCACAATTGCAACCAACATTTTAGGTAGAGAATTGAAATGATTGCAAAATTGATTAAATATGATAATTGTCATTTTTTACTATGCATTACACAATTATTTTTGAACCATTAATTCATAAGGTATGAGCGTTATCTATGTTTTATTAGCTATCAGCATTATTGTTGCTGTGGCTTTCTTTATTGCTTTTGTTTTTGCAGTAAAGAAAGGGCAGTATGACGATTCATATACACATTCTGTAAGAATGCTTTTCGAGGACGAAATTGTAAAAGAGAAAACCAAAAAATAGTACTAACCAAATATAAGATTAACACGTATAACTATGGAAATGCAACAATTTCATTACGATAACAAAATCGTTAAGAATTTTATCTATGCCACCATGCTTTGGGGAGTTGTAGGTATGTTGGTTGGGTTGATCCTAGCCTTTATGTTTATGTTCCCGAACTTAACTGATGGTATTTCCTGGCTGAGCTTTGGTAGATTAAGGCCATTACATACCAATGCTGTGATTTTTGCATTTGTGGGTAATGCCACTTTTGCTGGGGTTTATTATTCCTCGCAGCGATTACTTAAGGCTAGAATGTTTAGCGACCTCTTAAGTAAAATTAATTTCTGGGGCTGGCAATTAATAATTGTAGCTGCTGCTATTACCTTACCTTTAGGTATTTCAACATCTAAAGAATATGCTGAACTGGAATGGCCAATAGATATTGCTATTGCTATAGTTTGGGTTGTCTTCGGGTGGAACTTAATTGGAACCATTTTAAAAAGAAGACAACGCCATTTATATGTTGCTATCTGGTTCTACCTCGCAACATTTGTAACTGTTGCAGTATTACACATTTTCAATAGTTTAGAACTACCAGTAAGTGCTCTCAAAAGTTATTCTGTTTATGCAGGTGTTCAAGATGCTCTGGTGCAGTGGTGGTATGGTCATAATGCAGTAGCATTCTTCTTGACGACACCTTTCTTAGGTCTTATGTATTACTTTGTTCCTAAGGCGGCAAACAGACCTGTTTATTCTTATAGATTATCTATTGTTCACTTCTGGTCATTAATATTTATATACATTTGGGCTGGTCCTCACCACTTATTATACACGGCACTTCCTGATTGGGCTCAAAATCTAGGAGTAACATTCTCTGTAATGTTATTAATGCCTTCTTGGGGTGGTATGATAAATGGTTTGTTAACCCTTCGCGGCGCTTGGGACAAAGTACGAACGGACCCTGTTTTAAAGTTCATGGTAGTTGCAATTACTGGTTATGGTATGGCAACTTTTGAAGGTCCTACGCTATCGCTTAAAAACGTAAACGCAATTGCTCATTATACAGATTGGATTATTGCTCATGTTCACGTTGGTGCTTTGGCTTGGAACGGTTTCTTAACATTCGGTATGATATATTTCTTAGTACCTAAAATGTTTAAAACTAGGCTGTTTTCCATTGGACTGGCAAACTTACACTTCTGGATAGGAACACTGGGTATCATTATTTATGCATTACCAATGTACGTAGCTGGATTTACACAAGCTAGTATGTGGAAGCAATTTAATCCAGACGGTACTTTAGTTTATGGTAACTTCCTTGAAACTGTTACCGAGATTATGCCAATGTACTGGATGCGTGCTATAGGTGGTACACTATTCCTTGCTGGTCTGTTAATTATGTGTTACAATATTATTGTTACTATTAAACAAGGTAGTAAGGTAGAAGACGAATTGGCTGAAGCTCCAGCATTAACAAGAGTATCTAAGAAACGTCAAGCTGGAGAAGGATGGCACACTTGGATTGAAAGACGCCCTGTACAACTAACTATTCTTGCTACAGTTACTATTTTAATTGGTGGTATTGTTCAAATTATTCCAACCATAATGGTAAAATCTAATATCCCAACTATTTCTAGTGTACAACCATATACACCTCTTGAGTTAGAAGGACGAGATATTTATATACGTGAAGGATGTTATACTTGTCACTCACAAATGATTCGTCCATTTAGAAGTGAGGTAGAGCGTTATGGAGAATACTCTAAAGCAGGTGAATATGTTTATGATCATCCATTCTTATGGGGAAGTAAACGTACAGGACCAGACTTACATAGAGTTGGTCAAAAATATAATGACATATGGCACTTCAAACATATGTATGATCCGCAAGACATAGAGGAAAATTCCATTATGCCTAGATATCAATGGATTATTCATGATGAGTTAGACAAATCTCAAACAGAGAAGAAAATGGAAGTTATGGTAACACTAGGGGTTCCATATACTGAAGAAGATATTGCTAATGCGCAACAAAGTATGTTGGATCAAGGTATGCAGATTGAAGCAAACCTAAACCAAGATCCTGACCTTGCCACTTCATTTGCTGAAGACAAAGCTGCAAATGGTGATAATTATGTAGAAATTCATAATAGAGAGATTGTTGCTTTAATTGCTTACTTACAGCGATTAGGAACAGATATTAAAGTAAGTACAGTTCAAGAATAATTAAACCATAAAGAATCATGTTAAAGTTTATTAAAGAACATATGGAGAGTATTACTGGGATAGAGATCTATCCTATTATCTCTTTGCTCATATTTTTTACCTTCTTTGTGGTTCTCTTTTGGTGGGTTTTCACCGCTAAAAAAGAGTACATAGAAACTGTTAGTAATATTCCTTTAGACAACCAAAACAACGACACATTATGAAAAATATAATCCCTTCATATATAAGAGTTCCGGTGGTGTTTTTTATCATCTTCGGAATTGTAGAATACATGGTAGATTCTGGCGATAAACCAGCGTTTATAGAATACCCTGCAGTATCACTGTTCCTGTTCCTTGTATTATTGATATTAATAGCCATAGAGGCTATTATTGGAGCACTCGAAAATGTAATGATGCATCGCATGGATGAAGATGCAAGAGCAAGATATATAGCAGCAAAAGAAAAAGGTTACAAGTTTACATGGTGGAAAAGAATGTATGCTAAAATGACCGATTCTAAGGCTATTGAAGAAGAAAGAGAAATTATCTTAGATCACAATTATGATGGTATAAAAGAACTTGATAATAACCTTCCTCCTTGGTGGTTATATGGTTTTTATATCACCATTATTTTTGCTGTGGTATACTTGGTAAGATATCATGTTTTTGACGGTCCTTCTCAATTAACTGAGTTTGAAACCGAAATGGCTGAAGCAAAAGCTGCTGTTGAAGAATACAAGAAGACTGCTAAAAACTTAGTTGATATAAACACTGTAGAATTTCTGACAAATGCTTCAGACCTAAGTGCTGGTAAAGCTATTTGGGATACAAAATGTGCCATTTGTCACTTGCCAGATGGTGGAGGTAGTATAGGGCCTAACATGACTGACGAATACTGGATCTTAGGTGGTGGAATTAAAAATGTGTTCCGTACCATTTCTGAAGGTGGTCGTGACGGAAAAGGAATGGTTCCTTGGAAACTACAGTTGAAACCTCTTGAAATGGCTCAGGTAGCGAGCTACGTATTAACACTTCAAGGAACTACTCCGGCAGCACCAAAAGCTCCTGAAGGTGAAATTTGGGTAGATCCAGATGCTCCTTCAATTGATGAAGCAAATGAAGAAGACACTACAGAAGTAGAATCAACAGAAGAGTAATATTTTCAAACAACATAAGTTTTGGAAACACCTGAAAACGAAAAATTTAGAGATTCTATTGGTACTATTACCGAAGAAGGTAAACGTGCTTGGGTGTTTCCAAAGAAACCAAAAGGAAAGTATTACGATTATCGTAAATATGTAAGCTATTTTCTGTTAGCTTTTCTATTTGCCTCTCCATTTATAAAAATTGATGGTAATCAGTTTTTAATGTTCAACATACTGGAGCGTCGTTTTAATATTTTTGGTTTTCCTTTTTGGCCACAAGACTTTCATTTGTTTGTTATCTCGATGATTATTGGTGTAATTTTCATTACACTTTTTACAGTTGTATTTGGTAGATTGTTTTGTGGTTGGATTTGCCCTCAAACCATTTTTATGGAAATGGTTTTCCGCAGAATTGAATATTGGATTGAAGGAGATCGTGGTAAGCAAATACGATTAAGCAAACAACCATGGACAGCTGAAAAGATTAGAAAACGAGGCCTGAAATTAATTATATTCCTAATTATTTCATTCTTCATTGCAAACATCTTCTTAGCTTATTTAATAGGAAGTGATCGCTTGTTGCAATATATCACCGATGGTCCTTTTCAACATCTTAACACATTAATTCCACTTATAATTTTTACAGGAGTTTTCTACTTTGTTTTTGCTTGGTTTAGAGAGCAAGTATGTGTAATTGCCTGTCCTTACGGTAGATTACAAGGAGTGCTTCTGGATAACAAATCTATTGTTGTTGCTTACGATCATAAACGTGGTGAAGGAGAAAGCGGAAGAAAAAAATTCAGAAAGAATGAAGACAGAGCAGCATTAGGTCATGGTGATTGCATAGATTGTTTTCAGTGTGTACATGTTTGTCCTACAGGGATAGACATAAGAAATGGAACGCAGTTAGAATGTGTTAACTGTACTGCTTGTATAGACGAGTGTGATACCATTATGGATAAGATCAATCTCCCAAAAGGATTGATACGATATACTAGTGAAGATAATATAGAGAAAAAAACTAAATTTAAATTAACAGCTCGAGTAAAGGGCTATATTGGTGTATTAGCTATACTAATTGGAGTACTTATTGGTATGTTATTCTTAAGAAATGATGTTGAAGCCAATATATTAAAGATAAGAGGCCAATTATACGAGCGAAAAGACAACAATGTGATTAGCAATGTCTTTACTTATAAAGTTGTCAATAAAACAACAAAGAGTATTGATGATGCAAGTTTTAAACTAATATCTCATGAAGGCGACATTAAACTGGTTTCGACAAAATCAACCTTTAATGTTCCTGCTCAAGGTATTGCTGAAGGAACTTTATTTATAGAAATAAACAACACACAATTATCTGGAGATAGAAATACTTTGAGAATAGGTGTCTATGTAGACGATAAATTAATTGAAACAACAAGCACAAATTTCTTAGGACCTAGAAGTTACAACTAAAAACACTAAAAAATGAAGATTAATTGGGGAACAGGAATCGTACTAGCGTTTATAGGCTTCATTGCCTTCATCTTGTACTTTGTGGTACCTATGATGACCAATGATAAATACGACCATGACTTAGTAGCTGATGATTATTACAAGCAAGAACTTGAATATCAAAAAGATATTGATAAAGAAACCAATTCAAAAAAATTAACAGAAAACATTTCTTATAAACGTACCGAAGAAGGTTTACTAATTAATTTTCCAAGTGATTTAGAACCAGAAAATATTAAAGGTAAAGTGTTCCTATACAGACCATCTAACAAACAATTAGATTTTGAAACTACTATTTCATTATCTAAATCACATTTGCTCATACCTGACTCACGTTTGGTAGATGGTCGCTGGAACATTAAAGTTGATTGGCAATATAGTGGAAAATCTTATTTATATAAAGAAGCCATAGTTTATTAATATGTTAGCATCAGCATTTGTTTTAGGCTTATTAGGAAGTTTCCATTGTGTGGGAATGTGTGGCCCTATTGCATTTATGTTGCCCGTTGACAGAAGCAATCAGATAAAAAAAATAAGTCAAATCTCTATTTACCATATTGGGAGACTCCTCTCCTACTCAATAATAGGTTTAATTTTTGGTCTTGTTGGTAAAGGTCTTTACATTTTTGGCTTACAGCAGCAACTATCAATAGTTATTGGTGCATTAATGATTCTTGTTGTGCTAATCCCGTATCAGACATTCAACAAGTATAATTTTTCAAAACCGTTCTTCAAGGTCATTTCTAAAGTAAAAACCGCTTTAGGTAAAGCGCTGCAAAAGAAAACTCCAGACACTTTCTTGACCATAGGTTTCTTAAATGGTTTTCTTCCTTGTGGCTTAGTATATATGGCTGTTTTTTCTTCAATGGCGACCGCAAGTGCTACAGAAGGGGCTCTTTACATGATTTTATTTGGAGCAGGAACCATACCTTTAATGACAACAGCAATCTATTTTAGTCAATTTTTAAAAGGTTCTGTTAGACAACAAATTCAAAAGGCAATTCCAGTGTTTGTAGTTTTCATTGGAGTATTATTTATTCTAAGAGGTTTAGGACTTGGAATCCCTTACATTTCTCCAGCACCAGTTCAAGACATGGCCAATGCAGCTATCGATTGTGTGATGCCTTAAATCATCATACACAATCTTTTTACTTTTATTTCAACAATAATTATTGAAAGTTTATTATTTTAAGCGTTCAAGTAGATTATTTTTTAGGTTTGAAAGATTACAATATCGATACAATACAGCAGTTTTTATCTGAAATAGAAAAGTTGAAAGAAAAAGTTTCTGCTTTTGAAAAAAGTCAGGTTGAAGTTAAGTACTCTAATTCTCAGAAGCATCCAGTAAATTTCAGTAGTTCATGGATCGAAAACTCTCCTATTTGCACAAAGATTGTTGACTTAGATTTTAATCTTCAGTACATGAGTGCGGCTGGTGTTAATAAACTTGGAATTGACGATATCAAAAGTTATTATGGCAAGCCCTATCCATTATCTTTTTATTCTGAGTCTTTTAAGTTACCAATGAGCCAAGCATTATTAAAAGCAAAAACAACTAAACGCCCCATTACTATGGAGGCATCGATTCTTGATAATGATGGAATTGAAATTTGGTTTAGCTCTACAATAATCCCAGTTTTAGACAATAAGAATAAATTAGATCACTATTTAATTACATCTGTCGATCTAACAGAAAGAAAAAAAGCTGAATTAGATCTTAGAAAAAGTAGAGAAAAATTAAATGAAGCCTTAGAGATAACCAATCTTGGAACTTTTGTTTTTGATGATTCCACTAGTTTTTTTGAAACTTCGGTTATCGGCGATAAAATACTTGGTTTATCCAAATCTTACAAAAAAGACAGTAAAGGATGGATGAACCTGGTACATCCAGAAGATTACACTAAAGCTCAACAACTACTTGATGATGCTAGTTTAGAATATGTCTCTTCAGAATTTAGAATTATAAGACCATTAGATAAAAAAGTAATCTGGATTTTAGGTCATGCAAAAAAAGAGTATAATGAAAAAGGAAAGCGCATAAGAATTACTGGTACGATACAGGACATAACCGAGAGAAAAGAAGCAGAAACTAAGCTCAACAATACTGAAAGTAGGTTGAAAAACACTTTTGAACTCTCACCTAGCATCATTGTATTAATAGATGTAAACAAAAGTCAATTCGTTGAGGCAAATAAAGCAGTAACAAGATTATTAGGTTATAGCGTAGAGGAAATCACTTCAAAACCATTTTATGAATTTATTCATCCTGATGATCGAAACGCTACAAAAAACATAGTTGAAGGAAGAATAAAAGGTGATCATTTTTCTATTCTTGAAAATAGGTATCGCACAAAAAGCGGATCATATAAATGGTTCTCTTGGGAAGGTACTAAACCAGATAAGAAAGGACTTTATACCGCCATTGGCTCGGATATTACATTACAAAAAGAGCAATTATTAAGGCTAGAGCTTATTAATAAAATTGAGAAATCCATTTCAGGCAAAAATGATATTTATAAGGTTTCATGGTTGATTGTTGATCAAATAGCAAAATATTTGGACACAGATGACTGTATTATCTATTTGTTAGACAACAAAACGAATATGCTTGAGCAGATAGCGGCTTTTGGAGAAAAGGTTGATAGCAAACAAGTAAAGAACAAAATACGCATTCCAATTGGAATGGGCATTGTTGGTAGCATAGCAAAATCTGGCTTAGGTGAAATAATTATAGACACGAGTAAAGATGACAGATATATTGTTGATGATAAGCGCAGACTTTCAGAAATTACGGTTCCACTGATATTTGAAGGAAAAGTAATTGGTGTTATTGATTCTGAACATCATAATGCAGGTCATTTTACGGTTCATCAATTAAAAACTTTAGAAAATATTTCTAGTTCCGTATCTATTCATTTGCAAAGCGCTCTTAATTATAGAGAGCGTAAAATAATTGAAGAACGGAATCAAAAACTCCTAATTGAACTTAAAGAAAATGAAGAATTCTTAAGCATTACAGGAGAAATTGCAAAAATAGGCGGTTGGGAACTTGACCTTATTGACCAATCTGTTAAATGGTCAAGAGAAACTAAACGTATTCATGAAGTCAATCAAAACTATAGTCCCAATTTAGAAACAGCGTTAAATTTTTATCATCCAGATGATAGAAAAATGGTAAAAACTCTTGTTGAAAAAGGGATTACTAAAGGAGAACCTTGGAGCTATAAAGCTAGAATTATAACTGCAAAAGGGAAGTTTAAATATGTAAAGGCTATAGGGCAGCCCGTTTTTAAAGAAGGGAAATGTGTGCGATTATATGGAGCTTTCCAAGACATTTCCGATCAACATAAAAAAGATGAGGAACTTGAGCGATATAGAAACCAACTTGAAAATGAAAACATACATTTAAGAAAAGAAATGTCTCTTTCATTTAATTTTGAAGACATGGTATACTCAAGTGATGAGATGAATCAAGTGCTTACCTTGGTTGAACAAGTATCTTCAACTGATGCTACCGTTTTAATTTTAGGAGAGACAGGAACAGGAAAGGAGCTAGTTGCTAAAGCTATACACAATACTAGCAGCAGAAAGAATAATCCATTAATACGAGTAAACTGTGGTGCCATTCCTGCTGAACTAATAGAAAGTGAACTTTTTGGGCATGTTAAAGGATCATTTACAGGGGCTGTTAATAATAGAATTGGAAAATTTGAACTAGCTGATAGTGGTACGCTATTTCTGGATGAAATAGGAGAGCTACCAATGGCACTACAACCTAAACTATTAAGGGCTATTCAAGAAGGTGAAATTGAACCAATTGGTAGTAGTGAATTAAAAAAACTGAATGTTAGAATTATAGCAGCAACTAACAAAAACCTGGAAAAAGAAATCAAAGAAAAAAGATTTAGAGAAGATCTCTACTTTAGATTGAATGTGTTTCCAATTCACACACCAGCTTTAAGAGATCGGATAGATGATATAAAAGTTTTAACTGATCATTTTGTAAATAAATATTGTAAAAAACACGCCAAGGATATTAAGTATATTTCTGAAGGCATCATGGTCAAAATGATGCAATACAATTGGCCTGGTAACGTAAGAGAGCTTGAAAACTTAATTGAAAGAGCTGTTATTATATCTCCGGGTGAAGTTCTGAATATGGAAGGTTTTTCAAATGATGGAGGTGAAAATAAAACAGTTTTACAAACTTCAAAGGCTACATTAGCTCAAGTACAAAAAGACTACATTTTAAAGACTCTAATCGAAACCAACTGGAAGATTGACGGGAAAGAAGGTGCTGCCCAACTTTTAGATATTAAACCAAGTACACTACGCGACAGAATGAAAAAACTTGGAATAAAAAGGCCTTAATTAAAAAAACGGTATTCCGTGTTTATTGATTTCATTATTCATGATATCCACGAAATACCGTGTGTTAAAGTTTAATAGGATAAAATTATATTTTACGCAAACAACGCATAACCAGAGGTGTTTACAAAAATTTCAGCTATACGTATAAAGTTTGGCACCAAAATTGCAACATATATGTACAAATGAACATCTTATCCTATTTTGTTGGATTAAAAGCAATTGACAAACTAAAAATCCCTAACAAAGATGTTTTATAATAAAGTGAGTATTTTATACTCACTTTTTTTATATCACTTTCAAATATAATAATTAATGGATCTAAATAAAAAAAGCTTTCGTTTTTTTTAAGGACACCTTATTCTAAATCAAGCAAATACGATATTATTATTGGTATAGCAGTTTTCTGAAAAAGAAAAAAGGAACCTTTATTTCTAAAGATTCCTTCTCTCATAACTAAATAAATAACACTAAATCATGAATGTCATTACTGGCAATGACGCATGATTTGCTATATCTTCTCCTATACTTCCTGCAAAGAAATGTGCTACACCTTTACGACCGTGTGTTGGAATAGCAATAAGATCTGCACCAACATTGTTCGCATAATTTATAACTCCCTTCTCTACAGAATAATCTGCCTGATATGCCACATCTTGTAATCTATCAAGGTTACCATCAGCAGTTAATAAAAATTCTGCAATTCGTTTATTTATTTCTTCAGTACTTCTAAAATGTTCATTAGGAAGGTTCACATAAAGCAATTTTAGTTTAGCCCCTAACACATCAAACATCTTTGTAGCATTTAAATAAGGCCTTACATTCTCTTCGTCAAAATCTGTAGCGAAAACAACTGTATCGAGATTAAAATCTTTTATTTCATTTTTCACTACCAAAACAGGAATTTCAGCATTTCTAACAACTCGTTCTGTGTTAGAACCAACAAAAAATTCTTTAAAACCACTTGCACCATGAGATCCCATGATAATTAAATCTGCATCATGCTCTTTAGCTACATCATTAACTTCACTAAATACCTTAAAGTGCTTTACAATAGGTACAACTTTAATTTCTTTTAAGTAATCTTTTTCTAAAAATTCATCAAATCTCTTTTTTGCTAGCTCTAAAAAGAATATGGCTTTTCTTTGTTCATGAGCTTCTGTTCTGGTTAATAAAGCATCAGAAAGTTCTAACATATGCAGTGCCAAAACTTCAACATTATACTTTTTTGCTAATCCTGCGGCAGTCCTGAGGGCGTACTCCGAGTGTTCAGAAAAATCAATGGGTACGATAATTTTTTCCATAATTAAGTTTTAATAAGTTATTAAATAGTCATAGAAAATAATTGCGTATCTGGCTTTTTACGCTGTAATAACAAATCAAAAGCCATACAAATATTTCTAACAAACGGATAGCCTTTTTTAGTAACTGCAATACTAGTTGCATCTATCTTCAAAAGTCCATCGTCTTTCATCTCACTTAGATTGTTTAAAACCTTTGGAAGTTCTTCAAAATAATACTCATGAGAGCTCCATGAAGTTTTAAACTGACACATCAAATTTAGTATATGTCTTCTAATTATTAGGTCTTCTTTATTTAAAATATGTCCTCTGTAAACAGGAATTATATTTTCAGAAATTAAATGATAATATTCTTCAATGCTTTTTACGTTTTGGGCAAAACCGTACCAACTATCACTAATGGAGGAAACACCAAGACCAATCATAGTTTGTGTCTTTGAAGCTGTATAACCCATAAAGTTTCTATGTAGCTTTCCTTCAACCATTGATTGGTAAAGACTATCTGTTGGTAATGCAAAATGATCCATCCCTATTTCTAGATAACCAACTTCAGCTAATAATTCTTTTCCTACTTCGTACTGTTCCCTTTTTAATTTAGCCGATGGCAGATCACTATCCTTAAATCCGCGCTGTCCATTCCCTTTAATCCAAGGCACATGAGCATAGCTGTAAAATGCTAAACGATCAGGTAATAACTCTTTCGTCTTTAAAATAGTGTGCTTTACATGGCTTAAATCTTGAAATGGCAATCCAAAAATGATATCATGACCAACCGAGGTATAACCAATTTTTCTAGCTAATTCTGTAGCTCTTTTTACGTTTTCATAAGGTTGAATTCTATGAATTGCCTTTTGTACCGTAATATTATAATCTTGCACACCATAACTCACGCGCCTAAAACCAACATCGTAAAGGGCTTGCAAATGCTCATGAGTAGTGTTGTTAGGATGCCCTTCAAAACTAAATTCATAACCATTAGTGAGCGTCGCTTTTTGCACAATGCCTTTAATCAACATTTGGAGATTTTGCGGACTGAAAAAAGTAGGGGTACCACCACCTAAATGAAGCTCTTTAATCTTAGGCTTATCATCTAAAAGGTCACAATATAATTGCCATTCTTTTAAAACCGCCTTGATATATGGGGACTCAACTTCATGTCGCTTGGTAATACGTTTATGACAGCCACAAAAGGTGCATAGACTCTCGCAAAAAGGTAAATGAATATATAGACTTACTCCTTCTTTATCATTACTTTCTTTAAACGATTTTTTCAAAGAACGTTTCCAATTCTCTAATAAAAAGGTGTCGTTGTTCCAATATGGCACCGTTGGATAACTGGTATACCTCGGCCCAGCGACATTGTATTTTTTAATTAATTCACTACTCATACCCAATATTATATTACAAAATTAAGTTTTGAGGTTAGATCAAAATATGATTTATGTCATATCACAAATTTGTTTTTAGAATAATATTGACTTAACTTTCCTCAATAATTCTTAACCAAATCAAACAATGAAAAAAGCACTTCTATTAGTATCGGTATTTGCACTAGTATTTGCTACTGCATGCAAAAAAGATAAAAAAGAACAAGAAGTAGAGTTAGAAGAAGTTACTACCGAAAGTGAAGACAACTCTGAAAATCAAGATTCTAACGGAGTTTCGGGAAGAGATGGCAACTCCATTTGGGTGGTTATGGAATCTAAAAGTGGTAGTAATGTAGGTGGTCATGTCATTTTTGAACAGGAAGGAGATCGAGTGACAATGCTAGCAGCTCTTAACGGGCTTGAACCAGGAGTACATGCCATACATTTGCACGAATCCAGTGATTGCTCAGCTGAGGATGGCACTTCAACCGGAGGTCATTGGAATCCTACAGGACAACCTCATGGTGAATGGGGAGCAAACAAAGGTTATCATAAAGGAGATATAGGAAATTTTACTGCAAGTGAAGATGGAAGAGGAACGTTAACCTTTTCTACGGATCAATGGTGCATTGGTTGTGGTGACGAAACTAAAGACATATTAGGAAAAGCAGTAATAGTACATCAAGGAGCAGATGACTTTGTTTCTCAGCCAACTGGAGCTGCAGGTGGTCGTGTTAGTTGTGGTGGTGTAATTGAATGATTAAATATATATAATTAAGAAAGCTGCTTTCGAGCGGCTTTTTTTAGCTTTAATTTAAAGTCATACTTATGAACCCTTCGGCAAGTGGTTGGATACATAAACTTCAAAATATTATTTCGTCCGATTCAAGGTTTTTAAACTATCATCGTGACGAGTTCTACACTGATTTAAAAAAATGTGGATTTATCTACGGAAGTAATATCAGAGTTGTTAAAAATATTATAGAAAACAATGACTTAACCAACGAAGAATTAAGCAAAATTAATCTGTTTTTAGCGCTTCAGCACACTTATGTAAAAAGTGAAATTACCAAGCCTCTTACCGAAAGTCTAATTTCTTTCTACAAAGAAATTAAAGTGCACAAAGCTTCTTTTTTTGGTGCTATAATAAATGGGAAAATCTCTGATAGCACACTAGAAAGAATCATCCATAAGCGCGTACAAATAGATGATAATATTCTAACAAAAAACTTCAATTACTTTGTAATCAATGCCTTGTTATTTGCTGATGTACTAGCATATCAATACTATTTAAAGACCAATTCAATAGATCATGTTTATGTTAAACATTTAGAATCTTCTATTGAAACTATAGTCTTAAAAACCTTAAACAGTAAGACTCATAAAACTATACACGACCAGAGTTTAATAAAACTTGTTGAAGCTTCCTTACGCTATCAAGACAATTTAAATTTAACCTATTCTGAAGCCGTCAGCAATCTTAACTCAGAATTTGAGAAGTGGTATATTTTTGACATTGCATGTATGGCTACTTGGAGTGATAGAAATATTGATAGTAAGGAACAGCTATTCCTACAAGAATTAGGGAACGACCTAGGCTTGGATTCTCATATTACAGCACAATCCATTGACGCTGTAAATGAGTTTTACTCAAAACATGAAGATAATATTGCATTGTTAAGCTCCTCTAACATAGTTAAGAATTTTTACGATAATTCAAGTATACTAGTTGGCAAACTCATTTCACGCAATAAAAGACGATTACAAAAAGAGCTAGAGCAAAGCAAAGAATTAGTAAGATTAATTGGTCAATCTACAATCAGAGATCTTGATGAGAATGAGCAAAAGCAATTACAGGAGCAATTATTAGATATTATAAAAACCATACCAAGTTTAGCTATATTTATTTTACCAGGAGGAGCCTTACTACTTCCTCTTTTTGTAAAATTTATTCCCAAATTATTACCCTCATCTTTTGATGATAACAGAGTTGAAGATTAAACTACTTCACGCCAAAAAAACAATTACCTTTATAAAATGGGGTTAACTAATAATGATATTTTCAAAAAACTTCGAGTTGCGCATAAATTGCGTGATGACGATATCGTAAAGATCTGTGCTTTAAAAGATTTTAAAGTAACTAAAAGTGAAATAGGCGCGATTTTCAGAAATGAAAAACATCCGAAGTATATGGAATGTGGTGATCAATTTTTAAGAAATTTCTTAGACGGATTGATTATTCACTTAAGAGGACCAATGCCAGAAAAGAAACCAAATAAATAATTTATATGTTCCACGATTCCGACTATTTTGAGACTTTAGATCCAAAAGACTGGGAAGCATCAAAAGCTTTAATGCATCAAATGGTTGATGATGCTTTTGATTATATAAAAAATGTTAGAGAAAGAAAAATTTGGCAAGAAATGCCGAAAAATGTCCTTGATACATTCTCTTCTTCAATTCCAAGAGAGCCTAGTAGCTCTAAAGAAGTGTATAACGAACTTCAGAAAAATGTACTCCCCTTCCCAATGGGAAATGTTCATCCACGTTTTTGGGCTTGGTATATGGGAAATGGTACAGTTAGTGGAGTAATGGGCGATTTTTGGGCATCTGTAATTAATCCAAATCTTGGAGGAGGTAATCATGCGGCTCATAAAGTAGAAGAACAGGTTATTAATTGGATTAAAGAAATAATTGAATTCCCTGAATCATCTAGTGGCCTATTAGTAAGTGGTGGATCTATGGCTAATTATGTTGCTTTGGCTGTAGCAAGAAACTTGAAGGCTGGGTATGATATTCGTACTGAAGGCTTACATAAAAACAACCTAGTTTATTATGCCTCAGCCGAAATTCACAGCTGCAATACTAAAGCAGTTGAATTGTTAGGATTAGGCACAAATGGTTTAAGAAAAATTGCAATAAATGATGATTACACCATTAACATAGATGCACTAAAACAACAAATAGAAGATGATAAAGCAAATGGTTTACAACCAATTTGTGTAATAGGCACTTCAGGAACTGTAAATACTGGAGCTGTGGATAACTTAGATGCCATAGCAGATATATGCAAAAAAGAAAACCTGTGGTTCCATGTAGATGGGGCTATTGGTGCCATTGCAATGCTTTCAGAAACTATCAGACCAAAATTAAAAGGTATTGAAAGGGCTGATTCTGTTGCTCTAGACCTGCACAAATGGCTGCACATGCCATTTGAAGCTGGCTGTGTTATACTAAAAGATAAAAAAGCTCATAAAGACACATTTTCCCTAATTCCAGAATATTTAGCTAAAAACACACGAGGCATAGCTTCTGGTGATAACTGGTTTAGTGAATTCGGCTTACAGTTATCAAGACGTTTTAGGGCTTTAAAAATATGGATGTCGCTAAAAGAACATGGAAGTAAACGTTTTGGAAGAATGATTAGCAGGAATGTTGAACAAGCTTATTATTTAGGAGACTTAGTTGAAAAACACTCGAAATTAGAGCTCATCGCTCCAATAGGAATGGATATTGTTTGCTTTAGATTTAATCCTGGGAAGAAAAATCTTGACGAACTTAACGCATTAAATAAAGAAATAAAACTGCAATTAGAAGAACAAGCAATCGCACTTCCAGGATATACTACATTAAATGGTGCTTATTGCATACGATGTGCAATATCCAGTCATCGTGTTACCAATGAAGATTTTGATGCATTAATTGAAAACGTACTTAGGATTGGTAACGACCTATTGAACACATAGCTGTAACATTTACATTTTTTGTTCTACAAATAGTCATATAGTTGAAGTTATGACCATCAAAAACTATTATCAAATTCTTAAAGTTGATCAAAACAGTGATCTCGAAATCATTAAAAAATCTTTTCGCAGAGAAATAGCCATTTATCATCCTGAGAACAATAAATCGCCAGAAGCCAAAAGCAAATTTGATGATGCTATAGAAGCCTATGATGTACTCTCAAGACCTGAAAAAAGAAATGCTTATAATGAAATGCTTGCTTCGCAAAGGGAAAATAAACTTGTTGCTTTAGAGCAAAATCAAGAAGAGCACTACAAAGACTGGAGTAAAGAAGCCAAACAAAAGTCTAAAAAATATTGGGACTCTCCTCTTACAGAACTTCTAGCTTTAGATTTACTAATCGATCTAACAATTGTTGATAGTCTTCTGGATGGTTCAGATGGATTAATTGATGGCATAGGAGACGCAATCGATAGTGTTTTTGATTTATTTTAAGTAGGTAGCTGTAACAATAATCAAGTTTGGTTATCTATATAAAAATCAATCAAAAAATAGTAATGAAATCTACACTCAAAAACCTAGTAGCACTTTGTGTGCTTTTGCTACCATTTATTAACAATGCTCAAGCAGAAACATTATTTAACAATATTCATTTTGACGAATCTGTAGCCGAAGTTGAAAAAAAGCTTAACAATATAGCCACACAGAAAAATAAAGTTGTTCTAAATAATCCAACTTTTCCGTTAGCTAAAGATCAAGAAACACATTTAATTTATAATGACATAAAAACCTCTCATGGTGTTATTAATACTTTAGTTTTAACCTTTGCCGATAATAAACTATGCTATATTGAAGCAATTGGTAACGCTGTTAATTGCTTGAAAAAAGATCGCAAAGAGGAAGCTAGAACCTATTTACAATACGAAGCCTATTTTTCTGAACTAGTTATCATGAATCCTACAAGAGATAAAGTATGGCTGCTTACAAAAGAATCAGCACATCCTAATCTATTTACCTGGGATAATCCTTATATAGATCAAAAATTTGTGGCTTCAAAAGTTGATAATGATAAGATTCCTAGCTTTATTAAAATGGGAGCTTCAATGGAAGAACTTCAATCTGCATTTACATCAAATAGCTCATTTACTAATACGGAAGAATTAGATGGATCAGACCCAAATGCACAAATACAAATAAACTGTTTTGGAGTAGAATACTTAGGATTTCCAAGAAAAATTGAAGCTCGTTTTGGAGACGATAAACTAAATACTGTTTGGATACTGACTGGTAAAGGCGAAGAAGACCGTGTGAGGAAAGCTCTAATAGAAAACTACGGCAAACCTATTTTTGTTAATGAAGCTTGGGAAATATTTGATAATTGGAAAATTGGATTACGTAAAGACAAACCAGAAATTCTGCTGCTAACTCAAGAGCTAGGTCTTTTTTATAAAAAAGAATTCTTCAAACAATAAAGTTAAAAGAACTTGCAACAAGCTCTTTTTAATCAAGTCTTTATGATAAACCAAGTATGAGACTACTCTTTTTGATAATACTTTTTATTGTATTTCCGCTAAACAGTAAAGCTCAAAGCAAACAACAAACAGACATATTAAATAGCTTTATTGAGGCGCACAATATTGGCTCTGAAAGCTCTGTCACATCTTTTATTAAGAAAACCTATAAACCCGAAGTCTATAAAAATATCAACTTAAAAGATCATGTGAATTTTTATTTCCAAATCATTAATGAATTTGGACTTTTAAGCCATATGGTTTATAAGGAAATAGAGATAAGTCCAACTAACTATGTTGTACACTTAATAAAAAAAGAGGACGAGCTAAATGAAAACTTTATCAAGCCAGAGGACATATTAGTAGTTAAAATTGATCTTGTAAATGAAGGTTCTAAATTTATGCCACATGGCTTAGGGTTAGGATCACTAATTTGTGAACAAAGAGAAAGATAAGTTTACTCTAGCCAATCCTTGAATGCTTTTACACGTTCTCTAGCAACAATAACATCTTGTTCGCTATAAGACTTTAATTTTATTTGCAAACGTGAATTGGTATAACTCACCATATCTTTTATGGCATTAATATTAACAAAAAACTTTCGGTTGATTCTAAAGAAAGTATGCGGTTCTAATTCCTCTTCAAGGTTTTCAAGAGTTGTGTCAAGCAAATAGTTTCTACCTTCTGAGGTATATAAATAAGTCCCCTTGTTCTCACTATAAAAACACTCTATTTCATCTATATTTATCAGCTTTAGGTGTTGACCAACCTTTACTGAAAAACGTTTTTTATACTCTCTTTCAATTGGGTTTACTAAGAGTTTCTTTATATCGTCAAAGTCTAATGTAACAGATTGTTTTTTTGGTAAAAGCTCTTGGTACTGCTTCATAGCATTTCCAAGTTCTTCATCATCTATTGGTTTTAATAGGTAATCAATACTATTAAGTTTAAACGCTTGAAGTGCATACTCGTCAAAAGCAGTGGTAAAAATTACTGCCGATTTAATTTCAATTACTTCAAAGATTTCAAAAGACAATCCATCACTTAATTGTATATCAAGAAAGATTAAATCTGGATGCTCATTATTTTGAAACCAATCAATTGATTCTTCAACTGAATGAAGCATTGTTTCAGCTTCAATTCCGAGATTAGATAACATTCTATTTAATCTTCTTGCCGATGGTTTTTCGTCTTCAATAATTATAACTCTCATATGCTAATTTATTCCCACATTGTAGTTTCTTCTTCTATCTCACGATCTTCTTTCATGAACTCTTTAATTTTTCTATCCTCCCAACTTCTTTTAAAAAGAAATCTTCCCTTAAAAACCTTCCATCCATGAAAAAATATAAAAATAGTCCAAAAAGTTAAAGAAGTAAGATTGATCCACTCAAAAGTGCTATTATACTCATTTTCAGGATTCATGATATACATATTGTACAGCACGAGAGATGTAAAAACTATATATCCAACTAAATGAACATAAAAAACCTTAACGTGTCTAACCTTTTCTTTGGCTCGTAAATAGCTTCCTTGATCTCGTTTTGATGATTTCATAACTATTCAAATCTTCGTCTATCTTCTTGCTCTCTATCCATAAATTCTTGGATTTTTTTATCCTCCCAACTCTTACCAAATATAAAGTCTGGACCAAAAACTCCCATAAAGTGAAAAAATAGCCCTATTCCCCAGAAAAATGGTGTTGCAAATGTTCCAAAACTCCAAAAACTTTCTCCTTCATCTCTATTAACTCCTATAAGAATTATTAAGAAGAGATTAACTGCAACGTAAGCAGCTAAATGCCAATAAAAACCTGTTATTTTCTCAACTTTCTTTTTAGCTCTTAAATAAGCTTCTTCTTTCTCAAACTTATTATTATAACTAGTTTCGTATGATTCTATATCGTATCGTTTCATGATTCTTCTTTTTAAAATTTAATTTCCTCCTCTTCTTCCATTACCTGTCTAATCTTTCTCTCTTTCCAATTTTCCCCTAATATTAGAGGTAATATAAAAATTGCAACAATGTGTACAAGCAGTCCTACTCCCCAACCTATCCAAATAAACAGTAAAACTGTATCATTTGCTATACTCCTAAAAAACCCGTTATCTATATGATCTCTAATTAACCAGACTATTAGCAGTACTAAACTCACAAATACATAAGCCGTAACATGTGTATAAAAACCGCGTAGTTTATCTACTCTTTGCGTAGCTCTTAAACGAGCATCATTTTGGTTATTTTTACTCATAATTTATTATTAATTCCAACGATTGTTCTCCTCTTCTTCACGCATAAACTGCTCTATCTTTCTACGTTCCCACCCACGTCCTAAAACGCCATCGTTCACATATACTTTATAGGCATGAAATACTATTCCTATTCCCCATCCAAACATTGGAAACCAAAACCATTGAAAATGCCAGGAAGTCCAATAGTTTACAAAAATCAAGAAAGGAATTACAAAACAGTAAGATATAATATTGTAATAAAATTCTTTTAGTTCTTCTACATGTTTGCGAGCTCTTACATAGCTATCGTCAAACTCTTGACTTGATTGTGTTCTCATAATTGAAATTTGTTTAGTAAGCATTGGTATTGCTACAGCAAACCTATTTGCTTGTTGATTGATGATTACTTTTTTTTGTGTTAATAATTGATATCGTTGCTTAATATTACTAAGTCCTACTCCACTACCCTTTTTCACTATTTGCTTTGGCTGCAAATTATTTTCTACTACTAAATTACCTTCAGATTCGAATATTTTAATGTGCAATGGTTTGCTACTGGTTACCATATTATGCTTCACAGCATTTTCAAGTAATAATTGCAACGACAATGGGACTACTTTACTTTCAGGGTTTGATGCACTTTCAGGAATATCGAAAATGATACTGTCCTCGAACCGCATCTTTAGTAAAGACATATAAGTCTTAGCGAACTTCAGTTCTTCGTCTACAGTTACTAATTCTTTGTTTTTTTGTTCCAGAACATATCTATAAACCTTTGATAATCCTGTTGTAAATTTTTGAGCACTTTCTGTGTTTTCATCTATTAAACTTGAAAGTACATTTAAACTGTTGAACAAAAAGTGAGGATCCAACTGATTCTTTAAAGCGTCAAACTTTGCACTGGCTGCACCAGCTATTACTTTCTGCTCCTTGATCCTGTTTTGCTGAAACTCATTATAAATGTATATAATATGAAAAATTGCAACAATTGTAAGGGTGATCCAAAGTCCAAAAGAATAAGCTCCAAAGGTTTCCTGTTTTATGAAATCAGCAAATGTTATATCCTCTATGAATACAGCAATTGTCGATCTTAAAACAAATAGACCCATTATTGTTATCATTGCTGATCCTACAACTCCAACAAAAAAACGCACTACTCTTTGATCTTTTCTCCATCTCCTTTTGTTGATACGGTCAAAAAAGTACATGTTTGAATACCCAAGAACAAAAGAGTATAGCTGGTAGAAAGCGAAATCGATCAATAATTCATTGATGGTCTTTTCAGAAAAACCATTATCATTAACTGTGCCTATCACAAAGACTACAATTCCTATGGCAAATACAATGAAGAAATTTTTGATCGCTTTCATAATGTGTCTATTCTAGAATATTAATTTTTACAATTTGCTAATACTTGTTCAGCACGGTCTTTTCCCCAATTTGGGTGAAAAGGTGACTCTGGTTTAAAGGTAGCAAAAAGTTCTAATGACTTTTCAATATCCTTACAAAACGGTGTAGTGTCTTGACCAAAGAACTGTGCACTTCCCATATCCCACTCCGCCTTACTCAAAACTACTCTAGGATTATGTGGCGCAATTTGTAAAGCTTGTCCATATAGCTGTGCAACTTTTGGAGATAATGAAGGCCCATAAGTCATTCCATCACTAGCTATCCAAGCTGTGTGCAGCATTGCCTGCAAAACAATAATCTCTGGGTTATTCTTTGATATTGCTGTTGCATCGTTTACTAAATCTTGAGCCTTGTTTAAAAGAGCTGATAATTTTTCTTTATCCTTTACAGAAAAGGCTTGTAATACATTTACCTGCGCTCCGTAATAAGCTGGTAACCAATTATCTGTTTCAGCATTGGCAATACGCTCAAATAAATTAGAGGCTTCTGTAGGGTTAGTTCCCCAAAGTTGAAATGCTTTTTGCATTCCTTTTTCATACTGTGATTGTGCACCTACCAACTGTGCGATAATAAGTGCTAAGATTAGTGCTAATTTTTGCATAACTGTTTGTTTTTTAATTACAGGACAAAATTGCACCACAACTCTCAAAAAAATAAAAACACTTTACCGAACTGTAGTTTTTAAAGGATGACCTGTAATTTTTTAAAAACATCTTCAAAATGTGTAACTTAGTAAGGCTTATTATTACTTATTAATAGTATTCACATAACCAATCAAACAAATGAAAAATCTATTCGCACTTCTATTTACAATTACTTTCATTTCAGTAAGTTTTTCTCAAAATGACAAACGCTTAAAAAATGTTGATAAAGACTTAAACTCAATTCTTGAAGCAACACATGCCGCAGGATTTGCAGTTGCCGTAGTTGAAAAAGATCGAATAATTTATGCTAAAGGATTTGGTTATAGTGACATTGAGAACAAAACTCATGCTGATGCCAATACATTATTTGCCATTGGCTCATCAACAAAAGCGTTTACTTCTGCTATTTTAGGACAATTAAGAGATGAAGATAAATTATCTTTTGATGACAATCCAAGAAAGCATATTCCTGAATTAGAGTTTCATAATGATAACATGAACAACAACATTATTATTAAAGACTTAATGAGGCATAGTACAGGATTACCAAGACATGATTTTTCTTGGTATCTCTTCCCTACTTTTGACAAAGACAGTCTACTACAACGTGTTAAGCATCAAGAACCATTTACTGGAATTAGACAACAATGGTATTATAACAATTTTATGTTCTTAGCTCAAGGTATTATTGGCGAAAAAATCACAGGAAAGAGTTGGGAAGACAATATTCGTGAACGCTTTTTTGAACCTCTAGGCATGAAACGCTCAAATGTTACCATTGATGAGTTGAAAAATAGCACCAACGCCGCATTAGGTTATCAAACTGAAAAGGATAACTCAAACACTAAAATGGATTACTACAAAATTGCTGGAATGCGACCTGCAGGAAGTATTAATAGTAGTGTAAATGATATGTCACGTTGGCTGGTCACCTGGATCAACAACGGTAAATTTAATGATGAGCAAATTATACCTGAGGCTTACGTGAAAGAAGCTATGAGTTCGCAAATGGTTATTGGAGGTAATTTACCTTCGAAAGAAATTCCTGATGTCCACTTTTCCAACTATGGTTACGGATGGTTTTTAGCTTCTTACAAAGGTCATTATCGTGTAGAACATGGAGGTAATATTGATGGGTTTTCAGCAAATGTAGCATTTTACCCAAGTGATAGTTTAGGAATTGTAGTTCTTGCTAATCAAAATGGTTCTAGAGTTCCAAATCTGGTTAGAAACACTGTTGCTGATAGAATGCTTAAAGTAAATAAAACCGATTGGACACAACGCTTTTTAGATGACCAGAAAAAAGCTAAGGAAGCTGAGCAAGCGCAAGACGAGGAAAGTTCAGCCAAAGTTAAAAACACGCAACCTTCACATATTAAATTAGATTATACTGGAAAATATAACCACCCAGGATATGGAGAATTTGATGTTACTTTAGAAAGAGATTCGCTTTTTGCAAATTTCAAACTTATGAAACTATGGTTAAAGCATTACCATTATGACACCTTTGAACCCTTTGAAGTTGAAGAAACTGGAATAGACACTACTGATTCCGGTCCACTAAGATTCAAATTCGAAACAAATGTCGCAGGTGATATTAGCTCGATGTCAGCTCAAATAGAACCAGCACTTTCAGATCCTATTATTTTCGACAGAACACCTAATACAATTGACTTAGATGCAGAGACTCTGAAGAAATATGTTGGCCTTTATGAACTAATGGGAACCGAAATAAAAACATACATCAAAGGTGAAAACGTGCTTTATGTATTTGTTCCTGGACAACCAGAATATGAATTGCTTGCCGTTGAAGAACATCTATTCAATTTCAAGATTGTAGATGGTTTTAAAGTGAAGTTTACCGAGGAAGATGGTAAAATTACTGCACTAACCTTTATACAACCAAATGGTAATTTCAAAGCTCAAAGAAAGACTGATTAGTCCTGATTTCTATGCTAGATGTAAAAACAGTTGAACATATAGTTTTAGGAGTAATTGGGTTTTTAATCCTGTTCAACATCTATTTAAACTTCAACAAAATAGAAAATGATACAATCAATGTCGTTTTAAAAGAATGGGCGTATAAGGAATACTTCTTTATCACTTTTGTTTGGGGAGTTTTAGGAGGACACTTCTTTTTAGGTTCAAAAACTCCTGTATTTGGAAGTAATTGGTGGTTACCAGTAGTTTTGGTTATTGTACTAATTTTTGCTTTAGTATTCATTGGAAAAAGAGTGAAAATAGAGCCTAAAGTAAAGAGACGCTATCAGTTTGTATTACTTATTTTAGGGTTGTTGTATGGTCATTTCTTTTGGTCACAACGACACATTCCTGAAGTAGAATTCCCATGGCAACTAACATCAATGTAAAATGAAGTCATTAAACTCCTTAGTTAACAATCCTAAGTTTGTTAAAAAAGTTCAATATGTTCTTATTGCATTATTCTTATTGGTCGTGGCTCTAGATGTTTATTTAGCCCTTGATAAAGAAGACGGAAACACTATAAGCAACGTAATACAATTAAAAACAGATAACGGATTGTTTATACTCACCTATTTCTGGGGAGCAATTGCAGCAAATCTATTCTTCATTAGATTTAAAGAGCCTTATATAAATGGAATCATCGGCTCAATAATTGTTATTGGTATAGCGCTTTTATTTGCGATTTTCAATATTGAAATGAAAATAAAACAACTGTTGAATATCGCAGAGTACGATTTTTTAACGTATGCATTATCAATGCTGTTTGGATTATGTGTTGGACTCATTTTCTGGAGACAACACGAAACTAAAATCATATAAATAGTTATGAAAAAACTATTCCTCATTCTTTCAATTGCACTGCTATTGGGTTGTAGTAATAGTCCTAAAGAAAAAGAACTTACAATAGAGTCAAGTAATGAAGAATTGGTTGAACTTTTTAATTGGGCAAAAGGAAAGGCCTTATCATTCGTTCAAACTGATAAGTTTGGCCCAATTGATGTTTCTGAGCGTCAAGAAGTTGGTGATAGTGCACAATATATACCTAGCTATTGGGCTGGTTATCCGCTACGAACTGCATTTTACTCTCGAGATTTTTGTCATCAAATTACTGGCGCTCATCTAATAGGTTTAAATAAAGAAAATATTAGTATGCTCAAAGCTTTTGCGGCATCAGCCAATAAAGAACGTAAGTGGTATCCTCTTTGGGCTATTAATTTTGATGGCTCTCCATATAAACTAGATTACAGAAACGATAACGACTTTGTTAGAGAAGTACCAGCTACTTTCGAACTTGTGGAAAAAGCTTTCCATCTTTACCAATGGACAGACAATAAAGAACTAATAACTGATAACACACTCTGGAACTATTACACCAAAGCTATAACAGAGTTTATTAAACTTCATGATACCATAATTCCTAACGGAATCGCAGAAGGATCTGGAACCGGAAGTATCTTTAAAGGTACCGCAACATTTAATGAACAACGTGATCATCCTTTTGCTGAAGCTGGAGATGGTATAGCAACCCAATATAAAGCCTTTATTGCCTATTCAAAATTATGTAGAGCCAAAGGAGATGAGATTAAAGCTGTTGAATTTCAGAAAAAAGCAGAAGATTTAAAACACTTCTTTAATACAGATTGGGGCATAAAAAATACAACTACTTATAATCGTGGTTATACAGTGGATGGTCAATCTTATGATGGTTGGGGAAAAGAAAATTCTTGGTTCATTCCTATGAAAGGTTTATTAGACACTAAATCTACTAGAACAAAAGAGTACTTAAATTTTATAGATGAGCGTTTAGAGTCTAAAGATGATATTCCAGATAATATTGAAGCCATTTCATACATTCCAGAAGTTTTCTTTTTACATCACCGTAACGAAATTGCTTGGAAATGGATGAAGCATATCATTTCTAAGATCGATCAAACACATGCACAATCAAAACTAACGGGTAATAATGGTAACTACCCAGAAGTATCTTATGTACTAATAAGCAATATTGTAGAAAACTTAATGGGTATTATTCCAAATGCTCCTGAAAATAAAATTACCACTTTATCACATTTACCAAATGAAATTACAAGTTTAAAAGTTAACAATATTCCATTTGGGGAAAATTTCGTATCTCTTGAACATGAAGGTCTAAACAGTACAACACTAACTAATCATAGAAATACTACTTTGACTTGGGAAGCTAGATTTTATGGTACTCATGATAGCTTTATAGTTAATAATGAGAAGCAAAATTGTAAACAAGATGAAGATAATGGCAAAGTTTATTCTTATATTAATGTTCAATTAAAAGCAGGAGATCAATTAACCATTAAAATAGAATAATTGTATTGAAAAAAATTGCAATATTATCACTTGTCTTTCTCTCTTTATCATGTAGAGAATCGAAAACACATAAGTTAACCGAGACTTATAATTCAGATATTAAAACATACAGAACTGAGCTTCATGAAGGGAGAAAAAGTGGATACTTGCAACTCACAGGATTACACAAACTAGACTCAATAAATGCTTTTGGAAAAAGTTCTGAAAACGATTTTGTTTTAAACGTAATAGATATCCCTGAAAGGTTAGGAACAATTTCAATAACTGACTCAGTGGTTACATTTTCACCAGCTGATGAAGTTAGAATTACCTCAAAAGAAGATTCCGTTTTAACAGAAATGCCTTTAACACTTGATAAGTTTGGAAGTTCAATTAGAATGTATCACAAACATGTAAATTGGCAAGTAATAACAAGATCAGGAAGTTTATACTTGAGAGTTTGGGATGAGAAAAATCCAGCTATAGAAGCATTTAAAGGTTTTGAATTCTTCAACCTTAATGAAGATTTTATTTTAGAAGGAGCATTTACTTATTATGAAGATGCTAAAACAGAATCGGTTAAATCACAACTTGGTGTAAATGCAAACACCTCATTTATTGGAAAAGTTACTTTTGATTATAATGAACAAACGCATTCTTTAGATGTTGGCGCTAATGGTTTTACAATGGTTGCTGATGAAACTACTGGAGATAGCACTTATGGAGGAGGAAGATATATTTATTTAGATCTTCCAAAAGAAAATGGGGCCGTAGAAATTGATTTTAACAAACTCTACAATCCCCCTTGTTCTTTCAATAATTATACTACTTGCTTATATCCTCCAAGACAAAATCACTTGGATTTTCCTTTATCGGCTGGAGAAATGATCACCAAACCTAATTAACCATAGTAAAACTAATTGGTAAACTATAAGGAACACTAACATTTCTACCTCTTTGCTTTCCAGGAATCATATTAGGAACTAAACTAATAATACGTGCTGCTTCCTTTTCTAATACTTTGTCTGGTCCTCTTGTTTTTATATTTGTTACTTGCCCATCCGAATTGATATTAAATAAAATAAACACTCTTCCATGTACACCCATTTCTAAAGCAATTTCAGGGTACTTAAAGTTTTCCATTACATGTTTATTCATTTTCTTCTGGAAGCATTTTCTTAATTCAGTATTATTTTTTCCTTTACATCCAGGCCATACTGGTACTTTTTCCACCACAGCAAAAGGCACAGACACATCTTCCTCTAGTTCTTCAACATTAACATCGTCAATATACACCTCGCGTTCTTCTATGGCATCCTCCATGCTTGTTTCAGTACTTTCAATAATAGTTTCTTCAATTTCAACAACATCCTCTACAACTGTAATCACCTCTGGAGCAGCAGGTGGTGGAGGTGGTGGAGGTGGTGTTAAAATTTGCTCTGTGATAGGAATTTCTTCCTCATCAACTTCTTCCATTTGCAACAATTCTAGTGCAATATCTTGCTTGTCGTATGTTTTATAATTAAGGAGACCCTTGGTTACAAATAACATCAAGCAAAGACCAATAGTAAAATACAATCCACTATTTCTAGTCAAATCCAAGTCAGGGTTTTTCTTTACTTGCATGATTTAAATATTTAAAAGTTATGATACCATGAAGGTACAGGTATACAACACCAAAAACTATGATAAATATCAGCTAAAAAACTTGCACTAAGGAGGTTTAATAATATTGATTGATATCATAAAAACCTTTACTTTAGTAAAATCCTCGACACATTACTTATCCTCATTCTAAACCAAACCGATGAAAAGACTTTTACCATTAGTTTTCCTTCTTTGTTTTACAAATGCAATCTCACAGGAGAAATCAGAAAAACAAGAGCCAATTCCAAAACCAAAATCATTTGTAAGCTCGCATCAAATCACGATTGACGGTAAAGCATACAAATACAATGCTACAGCCAAAGAAACCTATTTAAAAAATTCTAAAAACGAACCAACAGCCTCACTATGGTCTGTATCATATATTGTGCAAAACGAAAAACCTTCATCTAATAGGCCAGTGACGTTTGTTTTTAATGGAGGCCCTGGGTCTGCTTCTGTTTGGCTTCATATGGGATTATTTGGACCTAAATTGGTCAAGGTAGACTCTAATGCTACAGAAGATGATGGAGCAGCTCCTTATAATCTAGTAAATAACAATAATAGTTTGCTAGATATTACAGACTTAGTTTTCATTGATCCAATAGGAACCGGTTATAGCAAAACCATTGGTAAAGGAAAAGTTGAAGATTATTGGGGTTTGAATGAAGATGCCTCATCTGTTTCACAATTTATACGCTTATGGATTACCGAAAATAAACGATGGTTCTCACCAAAGTACATAGCAGGTGAAAGTTTTGGAACAACCAGATCTGCAGCAGTAGCCAACACATTAGAAGGTGGAGGTCAAAATATGGCTTTGAATGGTTTAATTTTAATTTCTCAAGCATTAGATTATGATGGTTCAACCTCCATCCATGATAACATAACTTCTTATTTAACTTATTTACCAAGTATGGCAGCTACAGCTTGGTATCACAAAAAAGCTGGTCAAGGAAAGTCTTTAGAAAATTTTGTTGATGAAGCTAGAGCATTCACTTATAATGAATATGCTAGTGCTTTGTATAAAGGAAATTTGCTGTCATCAGAAGAGAAAAACAATATTGCAGAACGCTTGTCCTACTTCACAGGATTATCAAAATCTTATATTTTAAAATCTAATCTCAGGGTTTTAGTGCCTCGGTTTCAAAAAAAATTGCTTTATGATGAAGGGTTAACTGTTGGAAGGTTGGACGGAAGATTTATGGGAGATGAAGCAGATGATGTTTCAGATAGACCTACTCTTGGTGATCCTTCTTCTTACCAAATAGGCGCAGCATATACTGCAGCTTTAAATCATTATTATGCGGCAAATCTAAAAATTGAAATGGATAGACCTTATTTAACTTCTAACGGACAAATAGGGTCAAAATGGAGATGGCGTACTGTTCCAGACGGTCAGTATTGGGAGCCAACTCCTGTTAACACTTCAAGACAATTAAGTGCTGCTATGAGAAGAAATACCGAAATGAAAGTATTAGTAGCTAGTGGTTACTACGATTTAATTACACCCTTCTTTGATGCCGAATACACTTTTACAAGAAATGGTATTGTAACTGATCGTGTTGAAATGACTTATTATGAAGGAGGACATATGATGTATACGCACGAACCAGATTTTATTAAACTATCTAATGATATTAGAACCTTTCTAACTAAAAAATAAATTATGAGACAATTACTATTAATTCTTCTAATTCTTGTTACTTCTTGTAATCAAATTGAAGACACAAAAAAAACTACTGAGCCTTTATACGATTATGATGTAGAAGAGCGCATAGAAGAATTAAACATTAAACTAAGTCCCGCTCCACCTCCTGTGGCCAACTATGTAAATGCTGTAAGAACAGGAAAATTAATGTTCATGGCAGGAAAAGGACCTAATACTGGTAATGGATATATCACAGGAAAAGTTGGTACAGACCTTACCATTGAGGAAGGTTATGAAGCTGCACGATTAACTGGAATTGCACAACTTTCTGTACTCAAAGAAGAATTGGGAGACCTCAATAAGGTAGTACGCATTGTTAAAGTACTTGGTATGGTAAATGCTGAAGCTGATTTCGCTAATCAACCAGAAGTCATTAATGGTTTTTCTGATTTAATGGTAGAAGTTTTTGGAGAAAGAGGAAAACATGCAAGAGCAGCAGTTGGTATGGCTTCACTACCTAGAAATATTGCAGTAGAGATAGAAATGATTCTCGAAGTACAAGATTAATAACCAAGCTTTCCTTTATGAATAGATCGATTGTATTAGCGGCCCTTTTGGTTTTATCATTTTCATGTAAGAATTCTGAAGAGAAAATAGAAGAAGTACATAAGAGACCTAATATCATCTTCATTATGTCTGATGATCACGCATATCAAGCTATTAGTGCTTACAGTGATAATTTAATTGCAACACCAAACATTGATAGAATTGCTGATGAAGGAATTATGTTCACCAATGCATGTGTTAGTAACTCTATTTGCGCACCTTCAAGAGCTACTATTTTAACAGGTAAGCATACACATATTCATGGAAAGGTAGATAACCGTTTTCCTTTTGACACTACTCAAGTAACCTTTCCTCAGATTATGCAGAAGAACGGCTATAAAACAGCTATGTTCGGGAAGCTTCATTTTGGCAATAATCCAAAAGGTGTTGACGATTTTATGATTCTTCCTGGGCAAGGAAACTATATCAATCCAAAGTTTATTACAAAAGATAAGGACACCATTATTAATGGATATGTTACTGATATCATTACTGATCTTTCTATTGATTGGTTAAAAAAAGAAGAAAACAGTGATGATCCCTTTATGCTTATGTACCTGCACAAAGCACCACATAGACCTTGGTGGCCTAGAGCAGATAAGTTTGCTGAGTTCAGTAAAAAACAATTTCCTGAACCTGCCTCTTTATTTGACGATTATAAAAACAGGGGAACTGCTGCCAAAACTGCAGAAATGAACTTGCTAAAACATATGATGTACAGTCACGATAGTAAAATATATCCAGAAACTGTTGCTGAAATGGGAGATCTAGCATCTCCTAAAGTTGAGGAATTCAGAAACAGTTTCTATGGTCCTTATAACAGAGCAACTGAAGAACAAAAAGCTGAATATAAACCAACCTTAGATGCCATTAGTGATTTCTTTAAAGAGAACTGGCCAACAATGACTGAAGAAGAAAAAATGCGCTGGAAATACCAACGCTATATGCAAGACTATTTGGCTAGCATATCTTCGGTTGATGATAATATTGGTCGTTTACTGGATTATTTAGATAAAAGTGGTTTAGCTGAAAATACCCTGGTTATTTACACCTCTGATCAAGGCTTCTATCTTGGTGAACATGGTTGGTTTGATAAACGTTTTATTTATGATGAATCTTTTAAAACTCCATTAATTGCAAGATGGCCTAATGTCATAAAACCTGGTTCTGTTGAAAATGAAATGGTGCAAAATCTAGATTTTGCTCAAACACTACTTGATGTTGCAGATATTGAACAACCTAGAGATATGCAAGGTGAAAGCTTGTTGCCTTTACTAAAAGGGAAAAAAGACAACTGGACAAGAGATGCAGTATATTATCATTATTATGAATATCCAGCAGTACATATGGTAAAACGTCATTATGGTATTGTTACTAAAGAATATAAACTAGCACATTTTTATTATGATGTAGATGAATGGGAATTATATGACCGTCTAAAAGATCCTAACGAAATGAACAATGTTTATGATAATCCAGATTATTTAAATGTTGTAACAAAACTAAAAGAGCAATTACAAAAGCTTCGTAGAAAATATAAAGACTCTGCTGCTTTAAACCAACGGTATATAGAACTCTATAAAGAAAAAGGGATTATTAGAGAATAACTAATTTATAATGCTGTTAATTATTCTAATACTCAGTCCCTAATTTTGCTTGCTCATGCAATTAACTTTTAAATTCAAAAAAATCTATTTCGCAAATGAGAAAAATATTAGGAATACTATTAACTACACTTTTATTAGTTGGGTGCAAAGAAGAGAAGTCTAACAAAAAAGTAATAGAAGAAACTGTAACGTTTAATCAAGTCTTAGCTGACCAACTAAAAAGAATGGCAGAAGTTGATCAAATTGCTGCTTATATTCCTCAAGGCGAATATAAAAAAATGTCGCAAGAGGAATGGAACGCGTTCAAAGACAGCGTTTTCACTACGCACCAGAAAAGATTAAAGCAGATTTTTGATGAGCACGGTTTCGTAGGCTTTGACTTAGCTGGGGAAGAAGGATCCTATAACTTTTGGTTAATGGTTCAACATTGTGATCATACTCCTGATTTTCAAAAAGAAGTTTTAGAAAAAATGAAAATTGAGGTAGAAAATAAAAATGCTGATTCAAGCAATTACGCATTTCTTGTAGATCGCGTAAATATAAACACAGGAAAACCCCAAATCTACGGCACACAGGTCGAACATAATTTTGACATTGCTCAAGCGTATCCCAAAAAACTGGCAGATAGCGCTAACGTTAATAAAAGACGGAAATCAATTGGACTGGAACCATTAGAAGAGTATTTAAACTTTATGACAATGTCTAACTTTCAAATGAATAAGAAATTTTATTTAGATAAAGGCATTACTGAACCAAAGTTGTACGAAACTAAACAAAATTAGAAGTAGGCCTTAAAGCTCTCTTGTCATGAAAAGCAAAACTTACCTTCTATTTTACTTTTATTGTTTATTCCTATTTAATTTTTTTATCGTTAATGGACAAGAAATTCCTAATCATGATAACATAAAAACGCTAACTATTCATTCTTACATTTTAGATGAAGATAGACTATGTTTTATAAGTCTTCCAGATTCCTACAACGCTAATAAGGATAAAGAATATCCTGTTTTAATCCTATTGGATGGTTACACATTTTTTAAATCTGCAATAGGCGTAGTACATTTTATGAGTTCAGATAGGAATAGAAACTATTCGATGCCAGAAACCATTATTGTAGCTATTGATAATGTTGATCGCGAACGTGACTTTACCGTTACTAAAATAAAGACCAAAAGACCCAACACTATGGGTGGGGGTAGAAACTTTTTAAACTTTATTGAAAAAGAACTTATTCCATACATAGACTCGAATTACAAAACCGAAGACCATAGAACATTAGTAGGACATTCTCTAGGAGGTCTATTAGCTATGAACTCTTTTATGAGCCAAAAAAGTATTTTTGATGCTTATCTCGCTATTGATCCTAGTATATGGTGGGACGAGAACCTTATGAAAAATAAAGTTGAAAACATTTCTGTAAAGATCAATACTAAAAGACTTTTTATTGCCACCGCGAATCAAAATCAAAACAGGTTTGAGAGAAATAAAAAGAGACACGACAACCTTTATATCTTGTTATCAAATAAGTTCAATAAGGATCATATACAACATAAAACCTATAACAATGAAAACCATCGTTCTGTCCCGTTAGTGGCTATGTACGATGGTTTAAAATATCTAAATCAAGAATAGGGATGCTTTAAAAAGCATCCCTTCAACATAACTAACCTAACTACAAGTTATCCAATTGATTGCTAGTGTTATCTTCACTAATCGTCCAGAAGAAGCCAACAAAAAAGAATTGGTCTGCTGCAGGACGCATTGCCATTCTATCGAAATGACCATTTAAATCTGGTGTGCTTGCATATTGGTAACCATTAATGTTCTTAAATCCTAATACGTTATTTATTGAGAAATATAGAATCTTTTGTTGATCAATTAAGTATGCCCAATTTACACTTAAACTATTGTAAGTTCTTGTTTTCTGATCTAAGAATCCACCAAGATTTGGATTAGTATACGTGCGACCAGAAGCCAGTGCATAGCTAAACCCAACCTGACTTTTCCAGTCTGTTATAAAGTACTTCCCAACTACAGATAAATTGTGGGTATTAGCAAAGTTAGGTTGTGCCATTACTGGATAATTTTTGTAATCACGTTCAGAGTCTAATAGCGAGTAACTTATCCAATAATCTGTGTTTTTAATTGACTTGTTATCCCTCCAGAAAAGATCAATTCCTTTGGCATATCCTTTACCTGAATTGTTAAAGTTGCTATCAAAAGCTGCAAATTCTGTATCATATTTCACTAAACTATTATAGTCTTTGTAATAGGCTTCGGCTCTAAATATTTGTCCTTCTTTGTTTAATTGATAATTCAATATATAATGTTTTGTATGCTGCGGTTTTAGTCCTTCAGAAAACTTCAAAATATCACTATTTGGGCTCTGATAAAAATCACCATAGGCCAATGATAACTGACTATCTTCACAAGTTTTATAAGCCAAAGATATTCTCGGAGAAATACTAAAATCCTCTAACAGCTCGTTGTACTCTGCTCTAATCCCTGTTTTAACCGCAAGGTCTTTTGAGAAGAAAATATCGGCTTCGGCAAAACCTGCTGCTATGTTACTATTATATCCGTAATCCACAGGAGTAATTATCATTGATTGAAATTGCTCAGTAAAATTGGTAGTAAAATACTCTGCACCAAAGTTCAACTTAAGTCTACTACTAAAACGCTTTTTTAACTTCAGCTTAAAATGTGCAGATTTTTCATTGTTATCAATATCGCTGTCATTAATACCAATATCAGTATTGGCAATGGTATAACTCATTCCTCCTAAAATACTCCATGTATCACTTAACATTCCTTTGTAAGAACCGTTAAAATATAAGTTGTCATTATAGAGTTTAAAACGAACTCCATCAGCATAATCAACATGATCTTGAATTAAGTCCAGCTTTCCAGAATCAAAAGCTGTGTAAAGCTTTAATAAGCCATTATCAAACTTTTGTCTAAACACGCCCTCTCCAGCATATAATCGTACAGGTTTTTTCCAATCATTCCTATCTGGAAAGACAGCATTATAAGGAGCTAGATTAATATAAGAGCCATTAATACTTAAAGAACTGCGCTCCCACTTTTGCGTATTTCCAAGTGTTGTACCAACTGTCATGATGCCAATATCAGTTTTTTCCTGATCTGGCTCCTCTACACTATTTAGCAAGAGCACACTTGACAAAGCTTGTCCATACTCTGCAGAATAACCACCTGTAGAAAATGTGATTCCATCAAATAAGAATGGAGAATATCTCCCTCTGGTTGGAACATTATTTGGTGTTGGAGAATATGGTGTGAACACTCTAATACCATCTATAAAGATTTGAGTCTCTTCTGCTTCTCCACCACGCACGAATAAACGACCATCTTCGGCCACTGTTGTTGTTCCTGGTAAAGTTTGTAGTGCACCAACAAAATCACCTAACGCACTTGCGGTGGTTACTACATCCAAAGGCTTTAAAGCATTCACTTTACTATTGTCGCCAGCTTCAAATGTTCCAGCAGACAATACTACAGCATCTAAAGCTCCTACATCATCACGCAGTTTAACAGTAATGCCTGTCATATATGAAACGTCTCCAGCCATGTTGAAAGTTTCATATGATAAATAGGAAATTACTAGAGTTTGTGTTCCTTCTTCAGAGGTTGAAAATTTAAATCCACCTTGATCATTGGTTGTACTTCCATCATAAGTGCCCTCTAAATACACATTAGCTCCAACAATAACATTCCCCCTGGTATCAGTAACTTTTCCGCTAATCTCAGATTGTGCATTCATCTGAAACCCAAAAACAATTGATAGTAAAATGGTTAGTGTTCTCATAAAAATAATTTGTTCGTTTTTTAATTGATGAAGCAAATATCATGTGAGAATTCATGTTGTAAAACTTATAATTACCGAACTGTAAAAAATGAATGATGAATTGAATATATTTGAGAAACGAATCAACAAATGAAACTATCTAAGTCTGAAAAATCATTCACACTCATTTATACTTTTATTGTATTAATGGAGTTGTTTTCTAGTCAGTTGGAGGAATTATTACCCTTTAACTTTTCTGCAAAACCTTTGATCTTAGTATCTCTAATTATATTTTATGCAATGAAATGCAAATCATTAGATGCTAGAACTAACCTTTTAATGATATTAGCACTTAATTTTTCATTAGCAGGAGACATATTATTAATGTTTGTTGATGTAGATCCAAATATGTTCATTGTGGGTTTAATTGCTTTTTTATTGGCGCATGTTATGTATGTATTTGTATTCAAAAAGAAGAAACATAGCAACAAACCTTCCATTCCTTTATTAATCTTATTACTGGCTTATGCAGCGGCTATTCTATTACTATTAAAAGATGGACTTAGTAATTTAACCATTCCAGTAATCATTTATATGATCGTTATTTTGACAATGATAGTCTTTGCCTCCTTAAGAAAAGGAAGTGTAAACAATGCAAGTTATGGATTGGTATTATTGGGAGCTATCTTCTTTATTATTTCAGATAGCATTCTGGCCATTAATAAATTTTATGAACCTGTAGTTTATTCTCACTTTTTAATAATGGGAACATATGCTTTGGCACAATATCTAATTGTAATGGGAATTTTAAGGCAAGAAGGTTAAGCACTCTTCTTAAATGGTCTTATTATTAATCTTGCTGCTTTATCAAAGTTGATGTAATTGTACGTCCAATTGAAGAATACAATGACACGATTTCTAAATCCTACCAGAGCCATTAAGTGAATAAACATCCATACAAACCAAGCAAAAAAACCCGCGAATTTCAAGTGCTTTAAATCAACAACCGCTTTATTGCGCCCAATAGTGGCCATGGAACCCTTATCTATATAAACAAAAGGTTTCATTGGTTTATTCTTAATGAGTTTCAATAAATTACTCCCTAATAATTGTCCTTGCTGAATAGCAGGTTGTGCTACCTGAGGATGACCATTAGGATATGACGCTGTTACCATAAAAGCAATATCTCCTAAAGCAAATATATGCTCGTAACCTTCAACTTGATTAAAGCTATTTACCTTATACCTGTTTCCTCTTTCCTGAATTGACTCGACTTTAATCCCATTTACAGGAGCTCCTGTTACACCAGCAGCCCAAATAAGTGTTTCTGACTTTAGCTTTAAATCAGAATTTGTAATAACAGAAATACCATCATAATTTTTAACAAAAGTGTTACATTGAACATGCACGCCAAGATCTCTTAAAAACTGTTCAGCCTTTTTGGAAGCATGTTTACTCATAGGAGGTAATAATCTGTCATTACCTTCGAGCAAATGTATTTCCATATACTTGGTATTCAAATCTGGGTAATCAATAGGTACAATATGATTTTTTAATTCTGCAATCGCTCCTGCGAGCTCAACTCCTGTTGGACCTCCACCAACTATTACAAAGTTTAGTAGAGCTTTACGCTCTTCTTCTGAAGTTGTAATGGTAGCCTTTTCAAAATTTTGAAGAATCAAGCTCCTAATATTCAATGCTTGAGGAACTTTCTTCATGGCCATGCTATTAGACTCGATAGTAGGGTTCCCAAAGAAGTTGGTCTTGGTTCCTGTGGCAATGACCAAAAAATCAAAATTAAGAGCACCAATATTTGTTAGAACCTCATTAGTATCAGTATCAATTTTAGTTACCTCAGCTAACCTAAAGAAAGAGTTTTTGTGCTTTCTAATAATTTTTCTTAGTGGATATGCAATGGAATCTGGTTCTAATCCAGCTGTAGAAACTTGATATAATAATGGCTGAAAGGTGTGGTAATTGTGCTTATCTAAGAGAACAACTTGAACTGGCTTATTAGCTAAAGATTTAGCTAAATTAACACCAGCAAATCCACCTCCAATAATTACTACTCGAGGGAATTTAGATTTAGGAACATTCATAGTGTTTTATTGTTATACAAATTTACGGAATCTACTACTGATAAATAAGCTTAGAACACTTATATTTGAAGTATCACCAATAAAAAACCAACCAATGAAATCAATGTTTGCACTATTAAGTATATGCTTTTTAAGCACTGTTTCTTTTGCTCAAAAAAATACCGATGAAGTTCTAAAACAATTAGATGCTAAAACCGATTTCTACGGTGATATAGCTCATACTATTTGGGACTACGCTGAAATGGGTTACAAAGAAGTTAAGAGTGTCGAATTACTACAAAAAACCCTTAGAGATGAAGGTTTTATCATTACAACTGGAGTTGCAAACATTCCTACCGCTTTTATTGCTGAATACGGAACAGAAGGTCCAGTAATTGGAGTATTAGGAGAATACGATGCACTTCCAGGTTTGTCGCAACGGGCGGTACCAGAAAAACAATCTGCTGGTGGAGTAGCTGGACATGCCTGTGGGCATCATTTATTTGGAACCGCTTCTGCAGCAGCAGCTATTAGTGTTAAAAATTGGTTACAAAAAACAAAAACCAAAGGAATCATTCGTTTTTATGGGTGTCCAGCTGAAGAAGGTGGATCTGGTAAAGTATACATGACCAGAGCTGGTTTATTTGATGACGTAGATATTGCATTGCATTGGCATCCCTCTGCTGTAAATGCAGCAAACCCAGGAGCGGCATTAGCTAATAAATCTGCTAAGTTCAGGTTTCATGGTGTTTCTGCGCATGCAGCAGGAGCTCCAGAGAGAGGACGTTCATCACTTGATGCTGTTGAAAGTATGAACTATATGGTAAACATGATGAGAGAGCATATTCCTATGGAGGCAAGAATACATTATGTAATTACTGATGGTGGGAAAGCCCCAAATGTAGTTCCTGATTATGCCGAAGTTTATTACTATGCACGCCACAATAATAGGGAGGTAGTAATTGATATTTTTGATCGTATTATTAATGCTGCAAAAGGAGCAGCACTAGGCACAGATACCAAAATGGAATTTGAAATGATTGGTGGCACTCACGAACTACTTCCAAATTTAGTATTACAAAAAGTTATGTATAAAAACTTAACTGAAATTGGAGGTTATGAGTTTGACGCTAATGAAATAGACTTTGCCAATAAGGTTAGTAAAAGCTTAGGTCAAAAGGAATTAAACACCAAATTTACTAAAGGAGTAGTTCCATTTACAGAGAACGCTCGTGCTTATGGCTCAACAGATGTTGGTGATGTAAGCTTTGCAGTTCCAACTGTTGGAATGGGAGCAGCAACTTGGGTTCCAGGAACCCCTGCTCATAGTTGGCAAGCCGTTGCCGCTGGTGGAACTTCAATAGGAACAAAAGGAATGATGGTTGCAGCAAAAACGCTTACAGCTACTGCTATAGAACTATTTTCAAATACCAAAATAATTGACGAAGCAAAAGCTGAATTTTTAGAAAAACGTGGGGCAGATTTTAAATACATCCCACTTCTTGGAGACCGAAAACCAGCTTTAAATTATCGAGACTAAATTTTTTTTCACTTTAATTGTAACATTTAAGTACTAACTACTACCAACTTGTAGCTAACTCATCAAATTGACAAAAGAACTAGAACATAGTTTTGTTGAATTGCTTGAAAAGCATCAGAACATTATTCATAAAGTTTGTAGACTTTATACTAATAACTACGATGCTCATAATGATTTATTTCAAGAAATAACGATTCAACTATGGCGTGCATATCCTAAGTTTCGAGGAGATGCGAAATTTAGTACGTGGATGTATCGAGTGGCTTTGAATACTGCAATAACCTTGTATAGAAAGTCTAAAAAGCGAATAGCTACACAAGGTTTTGATGACATCGAGTTCAAAATAAAGGCAGAGAGTTACGATGATACCGAAGAACAGCAATTAAAGCTCTTGTACAAAGCAGTGCGTCAATTAAATGACATTGAAAAAGCTCTGGTGTTCTTGTATTTAGAAGACAAAAACTATAAGGAGATAAGTGAAACCATGGGAATTAGTGAAGTGAATGCTCGTGTGAAAATGAATAGGGTGAAAAACAAACTAAGAACTATCTTAAATCCGTGATATTATGGATGAACTGGAATTACTAAAAAAAGATTGGCAGAAGGAAGAAAGTAAGTATCCAAAACTTACCTATAATGAAATTTATAAGATGATTCTTAAGAAATCATCATCTATCGTGAAATGGATATTTATCATTAGTATTCTTGAGTTTTTATTTTGGGCGGGAATATCATTCCTATTAAAAGATGCTAGCTTTCATAAGACTGTTGAGGAATATAATATGAATGAATTGATTATTCCTCTAAGTATATTCACATATATCATACTAGCCTATTTCTTTTACTTGTTCTGGCGAAATTATCGTAGAATCTCAGCTACAGATAATACCAAAAAACTAATGGAAAATATCTTAAGAACTAGACGTACTGTAAGATATTATGTAGGTTTTAATTTAATAATGTTTGTAATAGGAACCTTTGTTGGTGTTTTCTATATTTTAGAGCATGATGATGCATTTGCTAGTCAAATGGAGATAGCCAGTGCTAATGGTGAAGTATTTAAAGTCTATGCTGTTGTAATATTAACTACTGTAGCTGCTTTAACCGTTATGGTTGGTATTCTTCTAGGGTTTTATTATTTAGTTTATGGGCTACTACTTAAAAGACTAAATACTAATTATAGAGAACTCAGAAAGTTGGAAGTTTAATTATTACCACTCACGTTGCTTATTGAGCTCTTCACGCTCTACCAATTCTTCTTTAGACACCACTTTTAAGAACGATTTATGCTGCTCGATAGCATATTCAATCTTTTCAACAATCTCAGGAATGGTTTCATTTTCGTAGTCTATTAGTAATGGTTCCTTTATCTCAAAATGTTGAAGAATATTCTTCTTCTTAACTCTTAATCCCTTTTTGTCAAAAGAGCGTCTAAAACCATCAATAACAATTGGTACTACAATAGGCTTGTAATGCTTAATAATGTGAGCTGTCCCCTTTCTAATTGGCTTAAATGGGGTTGTAGTTCCCTGCGGAAAAGTAATTACCCAACCGTCATCTAAAGCACGCTTAATATTGGTTATATCGCTCATTTTCACTTGTCTGTTAACCTCTTTTCCTGCTGCTCTCCAGGTTCTATCAATACTTATAGATCCAGCATAAGCAAGAATTTTTGGTAACAATCCAGATTTCATTGTTTCACGAGCAGCTACGTAATAAACATTAAGTTTTGGACTCCATAAGTAGCCTATATTTTTAATGGAATCTTCTCGACCATGCAAACTAGCATTGAATACATGAAACATGGCTACAACATCAGCAAAATAGGTTTGATGGTTAGATATAAAAAGTACATTGGTATCTGGAAGTTGTCTTAAAACATCAGAGCCTTCAATATGTAATTCATTAAAGCCTCTATATCTTCTGTGAGTCATGGCTCCAGCAATTCGGATAAGCCATTTTTTAAGAAACAAGTAATGACCAAAAGGATTCTTTTTAAATAATCCCATAAAGTTCTTAGTTAGTTAGAGATAGCAAATGTAATAAAATAAACAACTAAAGAATTTCCTTTAACAAGTCTTTGATCTCACTAAGCATCATGGCAGTTGCTCCCCAAACAACATGCCCATTAAGCTTAAAAGCAGGAACTTCAATTTTTACACTATAAGATGTTTCTACATTTTGAGAGGTAATAGATGCTTCATCTAAGAAATGGCTGAGCTCAACTTCAACAACTTCTTCAACCTCTTCATCTTGCTTAATAAATGTAAGCTGCTTTCTAGATAATCCTATAAACGGTTGCACATAAAAATTACTCGGTGGAATATAAACTTCAGTTAGTGCCTTTAGTACTTCAACTTTGTTAGCTTGAACTCCAATCTCTTCATAGGTTTCTCTAACTGCTGCCATTTCTAATGTTTCATTAACCTCAACCTTTCCACCAGGAAACCCAATTTGCGCTGAATGTACTCCATTATAAGTCTTCCTAAGTATTAAAACCAGCATTGCTTTAAATTGTTCATTAGGATAGAACAACGCCATCACTCCTGCTCTTTTCGCAGAAGGAATCTTAGCTTCATACTTCTTCAATAGCTCTTTTCTGAAAGGAGGTGACATTTTAAATTGTGATGTCTGCCCTGGAAGTTCCAGATTTTTTATTTTTGAAACTGATATTAAAAAATCATCAAAATTCATCTATGCGAATTCTACTGGTATTTTGCTTTTTACTTTTTTGGAACTGTGAAGATAAAAAAACTGAAAAGAAAAATGTTTCTACAACTCCTAAGCAGGAAGTAAAAAAAGAAACTCCTAAAAAAGTTGACTCTGTAGTTAAGCCTGAACGAGAATTTCCTTTGCTTACTGAGAAAAATGCAATGGACTTCTTTTTAGAATACGAAAAAGTCAACAAGGAAAATAAAGTTAGAATCTACACTGATTTTGGAAACATTGACATTCTACTTTTTGATAAGACAAAATTTCATAGAGCAAATTTCATTTTTCTAGCAAAACAAAAGTATTTTGATAACACCCAATTTTATAGGGTTATTGACAATTTTATTGCTCAAGCTGGTAGAAGCGATGATCGCAGAATAGCCAGAAAAAGAAAAAAAATAGGTAAATACCTTTTGCCAACTGATACAAAACGTGGTTATAGGCACGACAGAGGTGTTATAAGTATGCCTAGTAGTGATATTGACAATCCGCATAAACTTGCCTCACCTTATGAATTCTTTATTGTTACACAAAAAGGAGGTGCACATTTTTTAGATGGAGATTATACCATTTTTGGTAAAGTAACTAACGGAATGGATATAGTTGATAAAATTGCTGCTGTTGACACTGATGATGCCGATTGGCCTTTGCAAAACATCTATATAAAAAAGGTTGAAATAATTAACTAACCGTACACTTTTGGCAATGCTATTTTAAACTTAACGGCCAATAAGCGAGTAACTATTACTACCAATCCAGCAATAATAAATACAAAATCTCCTTCAACTGGTAGCATCTTTATAAGGAAGTATGAGGCTCCTCCTAATATACATGCTGTTGCGTAGATCTCTTTTCTAAAAATTACTGGTATTTCATTACACAATATATCGCGTATTACTCCACCAAAACAAGCAGACATGGTTCCCAATGCTATGCAAATTATTGGATGTAATTCTGCATTTATTCCTTTTTCAACACCAACAACAGTATACAATCCAATACCAATGGTATCAAATAAAAAAAGTGAAGTTCTTAAATAATTAATCTTATTTCTAAATATTAAGGCAAAAACAGCCGAAGCAATAATTACGTAAGTAAACGTCATATCAAGCATCCAGCTCACTGGAGTCTGACCAATAAGAATATCACGTAATGTACCACCACCAACAGCTGTAACAAATGCAATGATGAGGATGCCAAAAAGATCCATTTTTTTGTCAATTGCAACTAACACTCCTGAAATTGCAAAAGCTATGGTTCCTAATATGTCAATTGTATAAAACATGATTTAAAAACTTGGGCAAAGTAACACAATAAACTTCGTATTATCACTTATTGAAAATAAAAAAAGCGACCTTTTCAGGTCGCTTTTCGCTATTAATCAACTCTTGTTAAACAGTTTCGTTTAACCATGCTTTCATCATCCAAACCGTTTTTTCTTGCTCAGTAATAAAATCGCTCATCATAGAATTTGTTCCTTCATCATCAGCCTCATCTGAAGTTTCTAAAAGATCTCGCTCAATTTGCAACAAGGCTGTTAAAGAATCTACTATTAGCTTAACTGCTTTAACATCTTCAGAAATATTCTTACCAATAGGAACCTTGGCTAGACTCAAATAATCGTCAAAAGTATGTAATGGAGTTCCACCTAAGGTTAAAATTCTTTCTGCTATCTCATCTACCTTCACATTTGCATCATCATATAACTCCTCGAATTTCGCATGTAGATCAAAGAAATTTCTTCCTTTAATGTTCCAGTGAATTCCTCTTAAATTTTGATAATACAACTGAAAATTAGCTAATAAGTTATTTAGCTCATTTGCTAGTTCTTGTGCTTTCTTTGTCTCTAATCCTATGCTATTTAGTGTCATCATAATTATCTCATTTTTAATTTACTACAAATTTAATCTATCGTTTTCTTTTGTTTTATAAATTTTATTGATAGTTTTTATATCTTTATAGTCTAATATTATAAATATGACAATCACACAATTATATTATGTCCTAGCTGTTGCTGAACATCAAAACTTCACAAAAGCTGCTGAAAAATGTTTTGTTACGCAACCAACACTTAGTATGCAAATACAAAAGCTGGAAGATCAACTTGATATTCAAATTTTTGACAGAAGTAAAAAACCTATTGAATTAACTGAAGTTGGGAGAAAAATAGTTAGTCAAGCAAAAAACATTGTGAATGAGGCAGATAGAATACAAGATATTGTAGATCAACAAAAGGGATTTATTGGTGGTGAATTTAGATTAGGTATTATACCTACTATAATGCCAACGTTGCTTCCAATGTTTCTAAAAACATTCATTAAACGATATCCAAAAGTTAAACTTAAAATTGAAGAATTAACTACCGAAGAAATCATTCAACGTATTAATGACGGAAACTTGGACGCTGCTATTGCAGCTACTCCTTTACAGCATGATAATATCAAAGAACGTGTTCTATATTTTGAACCTTTTGTAGCCTATATTCCTGAGCATCACAAAATGCATGCTGTTGAAAAGGTGGTAGCTTCAGAGTTAGAGATAGAAGATATATTGCTATTGGAAGATGGCCACTGTTTTAGGGATGGGGTAATAAACCTTTGTAAAACCTTTAAACAACATCAGGAAGACAAATTTCAATTGGAAAGCGGAAGCATTGAAACACTAATAAAGCTTTCTAATGAGGGACTTGGAATGACCATGCTGCCTTACTTACACACCTTAGATCTACAAGGGAAATCAAAGAATAATATGAGGCATTTTGAAAATCCTCCTCCAGCAAGAGAGGTTAGCTTAATATATCACAAAAGTGAACTAAAAATTCAAATTATTGAAGCTATTCAAAATGTAATATCTGGTATTATTCGTGGTGCGATTGCATTTCAAGATGTACAGATAATAAGTCCGCTACCAAAATAAAAAAGCGACCAAATGGTCGCTTTTTTTATGCTTTTAAATAGATTAAACATTTGTCTAATTCAGGGTTCTGCTTTATTAGAGATTGAACAAAAACTTTTAACTCTTCAATTTCGTAAGGTAATAACCTTTGAAGCGCTTTTTCAAGCTCCTTGCAGAACAAAGTTACATCAAAACTCACTTTTCTAAGTACTGTTTTGGTGTACTCGAACATTGCTCTAGCCATAAATTAAAAATTAAGGTATTAAGTAATAATTAATAAATGTAAAAGTGTTTCTATAGGCAATATAGTTTTAATTAGTTAACATTAAAATTATAAAAAAATTGAGTAGAATGAAAATTTTAACGCAAAGTTTAACATGCATGCATAGCAAACATCTCTGACTATCAACTATTTAAACTAAAACCTATTATCACCGTCTAGGATATCTCCAAGACCACCTAAGATACTTCCTTCACCTTTGTCTCTCCCACCCGCTCTTGGTGCGCTTGCCAATACACGACCAGCTAAACGACTAAATGGTAATGATTGTACATAAACAGTTCCTGGACCTTGAAGTCTCGCAAAGAATAATCCTTCTCCTCCAAATATGGTATTCTTGATACCTCCAACAAATTCAATATCGTAATCCACATTTTGCGTGAAACCAACAATACATCCCGTATCTACCTTTAAAACTTCACCTGCTTGCAATTCTCTTTTAGCCATAGTACCTCCAGCATGTACAAATGCCATTCCGTCACCTTCCAGTTTTTGCATGATAAATCCTTCTCCACCAAATAACCCTCTTCCAAGTCGTTTACTAAACTCTATACCAACACTTACACCTTTAGCAGCACATAAAAATGCATCCTTCTGACAAATAAATTTTCCTCCAAACTCAGTAAGATCCATTGGAACAATCTTTCCAGGATATGGAGAAGCAAAAGAAACATTTCGTTTACCAGAAATATCATTATAAAAAGCAGTCATGAATAAACTCTCGCCCGTTAAAATACGCTTTCCAGCTCCTAAAATTTTCCCTAAAAAACCTTGGTCTTTTTGTGAACCATCTCCAAAAATGGTTTCCATAGTAATACCTTCATCCATCATCATAAAGCTTCCTGCTTCGGCAATTACTCCTTCTTGTGGATCGAGTTCAATTTCTACAAATTGCATCTCTTCACCGTATATTCTATAATCAATTTCGTGTGATGTCATTATATAATTGTTTAATTATTTGATTTGTTTATTTGTTGACGCAAATGCAATTTTGTTACAATTAACTTCTAAGCTTTATTGACCAAGTAAAATTAAGTTTAGAAACCTCTACTCCTTCACTATTGGTTCCAACAGATGTAAGTGTTAGGGTTTGTCCTTCTCCAGTATCAATTGCTCTAGCTATGGCTTCATCTACAATTTCACCTTGAGTACATTCAAAATAAATTCTGCCTGTAGCCTTTTTAAAATATTGAGCATTGTTTTCTACCAATAACATAGCAATATTCTTTTTACTCTCTTGTATCTTTTCAATTAAAAGAACACCTGTAGTAAGTTCTGCTGCCATCCCTTGAACTGCCCAAAACATAGATTTAAAAGGGTTTTGATTGATCCATCTATGCTTTACAGATACAGTACATCTATTACGATCAATAGACTTTACACGTACACCTGTGATATAAGCAGCAGGTAATTTAAAAAACAAAAAAGCGTTGAGTTTCCTAGGATTAATCTTCATTTAACTGTGAATTTCCACGAAGTTACTCAAAATAAGTAGGATTAGTAAATGTTAAAATTATGTTAATTTATACTACTATGTTTTGCATAATACCTTCTTTTAGATATATATTTGCAATAGAAATTACTATATCAATCAAAAATCATGTTAACAACAAATCAAAAAAATATTGCTTCACTGATACATTTATCAACCTTATCGAAGTTTATTTTTCCTTTTGGAAACTTTATAGTTCCTCTAATATTGTGGACTTTAAATAAAGAAAAATCAGACTTTATAGACAAGCATGGTAAACAAGCAATCAACTTTCAGTTAAGCTTATTTTTATATACGGTAATTATTGGTGCAATATCAATTCCGTTAATAATATTTGGTGTGTTAGAGCATGTAATATTTCCAGATATCTGGAATGGTTTTCATTATGATTTCGATTTTGAGGTCTCAGATGTACATGGTGTTCAAATTGCAATTTTTGCATTCATTATAGTACTAGTAGCATTTGCAGCACTTGTTTTTGAAATTATATTCATCATTTTGGCTACAAGTAAGGCTAACCAAGGAGAACCTTATAAGTACCCTATAACCATAAATTTCTTGAAATAATCAATCAGAAATTCATCAATCAAAAAAACTAATCAATCAAATCAATCAATCGAAAAATGAACAGTTTTAAGAACTCAAATTCAAAAGAATATAAGCCTGAAAATGGGCTTGTGTTCTGGAGAATTAAAACAACAACGAGCACATGAAAATAGAGAACACAAAAGCACAAATGCGGAAAGGAGTCTTGGAATACTGCATATTATCAATCTTAAAAGATGATGATGCTTACGTTGCAGAGATTCTAGGAACCTTGAAGGATGCAAAGATGCTGGTAGTTGAAGGAACAATTTATCCGCTTTTAACGCGTCTGAAAAATGCAGGTTTACTCAACTATCGTTGGGAAGAATCAACCTCAGGACCTCCAAGAAAGTATTACGGCTTAACAGAAACAGGAAAATTATTTTTAAACGAATTAAATACTACTTGGAGGGAATTACAAAACGCCGTAAACCTAGTAACAAGTCAAAAAACAACATCAAAATGAACAAAACAGTCAATATAAATTTAGCAGGTGTATTTTTTCACATAGATGAAGATGCATACTTAAAGTTACAGCGTTATCTTGAGGCTATTAGACGTTCGTTTACAGATTCCCAAGGACGCAATGAAATTATTGCCGATATAGAAGCTCGAATCGCAGAATTATTTAGTGAGCGAGTGCAAAATGAAAAGCAAGTAGTTTCTATAAAAGAAGTTGAAGAAGTTATTACCATCATGGGACAGCCAGAAGACTATATGGTTGATGACGAGATCTTTGAAGATGAACCTAAGAGAACTTATTCTTCTGCTGGAGCAGGCCGAAAACTATACAGAGATACTGAGAATGCATATATAGGAGGTGTTTCTGCTGGATTAAGCCACTATTTTGGTATCGATCCTCTTTGGATTCGTTTAATCTGGGTATTATTATTCTTTGGAGCTGGAACAGGAGTTCTTATCTATATATTATTATGGATACTTATGCCTGCTGCTGAAACCACAGCAGAAAAACTGGCAATGTCGGGAAAGCCTGTTAACATTACTAATATAGAAGAAAAAGTAAAAGAAGGGTTTAGTAATGTTAAAGAAAGTCTGGATGAAGTTACAGACAAAATAAAGAGTGGTGAGTATAATAAAACAGGAGACAAAATAAAGTCTTCGTCGCGCTCTTTCTTCGATGCCCTTGGAAATGTTATTCTTTTCTTCTTTAAGATCATTGCCAAATTTATTGGAATCATCTTAATGATAGTGGGAGCTTCTACACTAATAGGATTAGTAGTAGGATTATTATCAATTGGTGTAGCAGATATATTCCACTTCCCTGGAATTGACTTTGCAGATGTAGTAAACTCTACCAATTTACCAATATGGTTAGTATCATTACTTGTGTTGTTTGCTGTAGGTATTCCTTTCTTCTACATTTTCATATTAGGATTGAAGATCTTAGTAGAAAACATTAAAGCACCTAACAAGTATGCAAACTTTAGCCTATTTGGTCTTTGGTTAGCATCAATAATCACTTTATCTGTTTTCGCTGCAAAAGAAGTTACAGAATACGCACGTGATGCCAGTGTTACTAATAAACAAGAAATTGCAATCACAACAAGTGATACCTTGTTTGTGAAAATGCAAGGACATGATATGGCTTCAAGCTATATTCACAGAGATTATGATTTTGATATTATTTATGACGAAAGTGATAATAAAATGCTTTACTCATCAAATGTTAGACTTATTTTCAGATCAACTAAAGATTCATTAGCATCTGTAAGTGTTGAGAAGAATGCACGTGGTAATACATACCAAAATGCTAAAACAAGAGCTTCAGACATTAATTACAACTATGCTTTTGCAAATAACGAACTTTTGCTAGATGGTTATTTCTTAACAGATGCTGCTAATAAATTTAGAGATCAAGAAGTCGAAGTTACAGTCTATTTACCAGAAGGAAGTGTTGTTAAAGTAGATGATAATACATATACGTTCCACTCAAACACAAGTAGATATAGAGACATCATTGATCATGGAGATGAAGAGCATTATTTAAGAGTAATCGAAGATGACGTAATCTGTCTTGATTGTGGTGATGACGAAAGCTCAAAAATTATTGAAATAAAAGATGAAGATGCTTCTTTTGAAATGGACGAAGATAAGATAGAATACAAGGATAGTGAAGTTAAAGCAACTATAGACTCTAGTGGTATTTCCATTAAATCAACAGATAATTAACAATTCATCCTTAGATAATTACAATTCAGTAACATAAATATTTAAAATAAACTTAATACATATACTTTTAAAAAGTCAATCAAAAAAAACACTATTATGACAACTTTAGCAAAATTAATCGTTGCACTTATTTTAGCACTAACCTTAACATCATGTCAGTTCAATGGCGACTTCGGATTTGGTGTACGAGGAAATGGTAACGTTGAAACAGTTGAAAGAAATATTAGCGGTGACTTCACCGAAATTAGAGTAAGCCGTGGTTTAGATGTCTATCTAACTCAAAGTGATGAAACAAGTTTAACTGTTCAAGCAGATGAGAACTTACATGACATTATAATTACTGAGGTTGAAGGAAATACACTTAGAATCACTACTGATGAAAATATTAGTTGGGCTTCGTCCAGAAAAGTAATGGTGAGCTTTAAAGATGTTGAAAAAATTGTTTCAACAAGTGGAAGTGATGTTTTCTCTACAAATACAATTACAGCAGAAAGCTTAGAGCTAGCTACTACTAGTGGAAGTGATATGGAATTAGACGTAAATGCAGAAGTAATTGACTGCAGTTCAACCAGTGGAAGTGATCTTCGCTTATCTGGAAGAACAACAAAACTGTATGCGTCTGCAACTAGTGGAAGCGACATTAAGGCGGGAAGTCTTAAAGCCAAAGTAACTGAAGCTAGAGCAACTAGTGGTGCAGACGTTACAGTGAATTCAAGTGATGAACTTTACGCAAAAGCAACTAGTGGTGGTGATATAAAATACTACGGAAACCCTGAAAAAGTAACAAAAAAAGACGGTGTTTCAGGAAACGTACGTAAGCATTAAATCAAATTCTGATCATCAAATAAATCAATCAAAAATTTGCTCTTAATTTAGAGTATACTAACCAGTCGTGTTTAACCGTTTCAAAGTTAAAATCTAACTTTGGGACGGTTTTTTATATATATTTGTTAGACAAACTTGATTGGTATGCTTAAAAAAGTCCTTCTATTTACCTTAGTAACTTTTCTTAGTTTTTCTTCATTTGGTCAAAAAAAGGAAAGGATAAAAGGTAACAGAAATGTCACCACAAACGAAACTCCAATAAACCCATTTAATAAAATTTTAGTTGGTGAAGATTTTTATGTCGATATTATAGAAGGTGAGCAAGCTTCAGTTTTTATTGAAGCTGATGATAACTTGCATGATGTTATTCAATTTAGGGTAGCAGATAGTGTTCTAACTTTTAATACTTCCAAAAAAATTACAACAAGAAAAAAGTTAAGTATTAAAGTTATTTATACAACCACCTTAAAAGAAATTGAAACAACTGACAATGGAGAAATTAGTTCATTAACTTCAATTAATCTAGACAATGTTGTTGTAAAAAGCAGTGGAGCTTCAAAAGCGTTTTTAAATATTAAATCACAGACTTTTGATCTTAAAAGCAGTGAGCGCTCTAGAGTAAAACTTAATGTAACAGCAAACGAATCGAAGTTTGAAATGAGCGATACTAGTAAGTTAGATGGTCTCATCGAATCAGACAGGATGAATATTGACATGTATCAACGTGCCGATGCTAAAATACGAGGAACCTTAGATAAGTTAAAAGTAAGAACAAGTAATTCTGCAAACATTGTGGGTAAAGAGTTAGTCACAACTAATTGTGAAGTTCTTGCAGAAGACAGTAGTAATGTTACTGTAAATGTTACTAACGAACTGTTTGTTGATGTGTCAGGAAGTGGTGAGATTTTTATTTATAACGAACCTGAAATCACATTAAGCCGATTTACAGGAACCTCTAAACTGCATAAAAAAGAATTAAAAAAACAGTAGTATTGTTCACTACATCAAAACTTAGTTTAACGCTTCAATATTTAGATCAAAGTTAATATCAATTTCGTTTGATACGACCACCAATCCTAAAGCTTTTTTAGGAGGTTTTAACCCAAAATCAGTAAGTTTTAAACTCAAGCAACCAACTGCTTTTATAGACTGAAAATTTTCTAACGTAAGAGGTATACTATAAAGTCTAGTTTTTCCTGCTAATTTTATACTTGCCAAACAGTATACTTCACTATTCCGTTTGGGATTTACAACTATTTCCTTTAACGCAAATGATATAAATGGATGATTATCAGTATCAAGCATTTTTAAAAAATCTTTATTCATCATGCTGTTTCCGCAATCAAAACAAGAATTTTCGAGTTTTAAAATAGTATTTTCAAATAATAAGCGATTATTATTTTTAGTATAGTTAGTCAGAATAACAGAATTCACATTCTCGAAATTCAAAATACAATTAAATGTATTTACATTAGTTGTTCCGTAAATATTTAATGTACTATTACTAATAATCTTTACAGGGGTACTATTTACTTTACTCTTAGTAACCGTAAACCCGGTAAATAATACCAATAGCAATATTTGTAAAACGTATTTCATTGTCGAAAATAAATTTAGTAAAAAAAAGAGATTGCCAAAAAATTGACAATCTCTCTCATTTGACTAACAACTAAAAACTAATAACAGTTTCAACCATTAATCCATTAAATTTACCATCATGGAAAATGCTGCTAGAGCTATATCCATCATGTTTTTGTCTAACATACTCAAGCTTAGCTAGTATATTTTTAGTCATGAACCATCCGGCTCCAAACTGAGTTCTAGATATTTCAATATCATCTCCCGAAACATCTTCAGAATCTACTTTATTATAACGCCCTCCTATGAAGAATTTCTCATTCTGACCAAAACGATAAATTAATTCACCAGCAAATTGTTTAGCTGTTCTTTCTTCAGCCTCAGAATCCGCTTTACCCTTTGTAGATTCAATAGTGCCAAAGAATTCTAATCCACCATACTTAATAAATGGGTTGAACATAATTGCAGTGATTTGATTATTCATACTAGGATTATAACGCCCCGAACGGAAATTACTTCTTGCAGATGCATCTTCATCTTCTAGTACTAAATAATATCTAGATCCAGTTCTATCTGCACTGTACAGATATGAACGTCTTACTGCTCCTGTATTGTACATTGAACCTGTTAAACGGAATCTAAAGTCTTCATTTAATTGCTTGTCATAACCAAATTTAGCTATGAAGGAAGCTCCACCTGTATCCGGATTATCAACTCCTTGATTTAATTTACCATTTGTAAATCCTATCATTGCCAACCATCCGTTATTTTGATAGTAAAGCTCTGCTCCTACTTCCGTAGTAAATCCGTCCATAATCAAGTTTCCTACAAATGGGTTATAGATTGCACTAGAGTTATCACTTCTTCTAAAGTGTGCATCTCCATAGTTATTCTCCATATGACCAATTTTAATAGTTGCATGTTTCATAAAATCACCAAGGAAACCTTCACTAATAAAATCTAATTTATCAAATTGGATATATCCTCCCTTAACATATGGTTCTGGGTGGTGTCTAGATGATAAATATGTTCTTAAGTGCATACGTACACCATCAAATAGCACTACATCTAAATCTAAGTTAGCAGTTGCCAAATTAAAATTGGTTCCTATTTCCTTTAATGCTACAGCACCTGAATTTTCATGATCTACAGCTTGAAGCTGAAGAGCTGAAGAAGCTCCAACACGTACAAAAACCTTATCAAAAGTTGTCGTTGTATCTTTCTTAGTTTCAAATTGATTTATCCCTCTCTGGTCGGGTAATCGATAATTTTGCAAATCCCTACTTTGGGCGGATAATCCCACAAACGATAATGAGAATATCACAATCATCATATAGTTATAAAGTGTTTTCATAATTAGTTGTTTTTAATTGTTAATCTATTTTAAATGTTAATCTTGAACGAATGAAGTATTAAATTTTATGGTAACCTCGTCACCAGTTTTAATAGTACCGAGTAATGCCTTAGGAGGTTCAACCCCAAAGCTTGTCATCTTTACCGAACAACTACCAGTTACAGAACATTTATTATTTTCTTTTATTAAAAGAAAATCTATTATTGCTGTATTAGTAGTTCCTGCAATAGTTAGATTGCCCTCACACTTAACTTTATAAGAGGCATCATCTATTTTTTCTATAGTAATGACATCTACTAAATTATATGTAATGCTCTGATGGGAATTAGTTTTTAAAGCTTTGTAGGTATTCTTATCCATACCTTTCTTACCACTCTTTAAACTTTCGGCAATTACACTTATAGAAATATCTTTTATGTCACCACTATTTAAGTCCTCAAAAATGATCTTACCGTTGAAGTTCTCTGCTTTAACATCCCAGTCATGTAAACTGGACGTACCAGATACAATGATGGAAGAATTATTACTTAAAGAAAAATTTTGCGCTCCAATAAAAAGTGGTATCAGAAATACAAAAGCGCTAATTGATTTTTTAAACTTATTATGCATTACTTTCAATTTTGTAAAGTAAAATTACATAGCAAGCCAAACTTAAATCATGATAAAAATCAATTAAATTGTTTTTTAGATATTTGAAATAATCAATTACAAAAAATTATATTTTTTCTTTTTTTTAACATAAACGAAATAAATATTTCTCTTTTTTAACAATTTTAATTATTTAATCATAATTTTATTAACAACAAAAAAGCCAGAGAATTTTTCTCTGGCTTCCTTATTAATACGTGATTTATTAGACTAAACTTCCAAAACAGCCTCCTTTGAAGCTAAATATCTTTCTGCATCTAGTGCCGCCATACAACCTGTTCCAGCCGCAGTTACCGCTTGACGATACACATGATCGGCTGCATCGCCGCTTACAAATACTCCTTCTACATTAGTCCTAGAACTTCCAGGTTCATTAATAATATATCCAGTCTCATCCAACTTTAAGTAGTCCTTAAAGATATCAGTATTTGGCTTATGTCCTATAGCTACAAAAAAACCTGTTGCTGGAATTTCTTTAGTTTCCCCCGTTTGGTTATTCTTTACTCTAACTCCTGTTACTACTTGTCCATCTCCTAGTACCTCATCAGTTTCTGTATTATGCAGGATCTCAATATTCTCGGTGTTTCTTACTCTTGCTTCCATAATCTTGGAAGCTCTAAATTGATCCCTTCTTACCAGCATGGTCACCTTTGTACATAGCTTTGAAAGATAATGTGCTTCTTCACAAGCGGAATCTCCCGCACCTACTATTACAACTTCTTGACCTCTGTAAAAGAATCCGTCACAAACAGCACATGCTGATACACCTCCGCCAAGCTTTAAATATTTTTGCTCGGACTCGAGTCCTAAATATTTTGCAGAAGCTCCTGTAGATATAATTACCGTATCACAGTGTATTTCTTTTTCATCATTTACCCACACCTTATGTACATCTCCTGAAAAGTCTACCTTAGTAACCCAACCGTCTCTTACATCGGTATCAAACCTTTGGGCTTGAGCTTGTAATTGCATCATCATTTCAGGTCCTGTAACTCCTTCTGGATAACCAGGAAAATTCTCTACTTCATTAGTGGTAGTTAATTGGCCTCCCGGTTGAGTCCCCTGATACAATACTGGATTCATATTGGCTCTAGCCGCATATATTGCCGCCGTGTATCCTGCAGGACCTGACCCTATTATTAAGCATTTTACTTTTTCTATTTCTGCTGACATATTATTCAATTTTAATTATGACAAAAGTAGGTTTTTGAGCTTAAAAATTACACTTAATTTATCAACAGTTTTTATTAATAAATAAGTATTAATTATAAAATATTTGTAATTGAAATAATATCCTTATTGCCAAACATTTCGAAGAAATTCAATGAAATTATCACTCATAATATTATCAATATCTTTTTGATAATATCCTCTGGCAGCTAACATTTTGGGTACTTTTTGAAGATCGGCAATAGTATCCAGATCGCTTGGGCATTGTTCTTTACCAAAAGCCCCATCGAGATCTGTCCCAATTCCAACATGATTTGAATTTCCTGCTAGCTGACAGATATGATCTATATTATCAATCATTTGCTCTAAGGCTACTCCCATTGATTCAGGTGTAGATACTCCCCGAACCCAATTTGGAATCATCATCCAAGCATCAAGAGCTACTCCAATAACAGCATTCCTATCAATAAGTTCTTTTATCTGCTCATCAGAAAACTGTCTATTATGATCTACAAGTTTTCTGCAATTATTGTGACTTGCCCAAACAGGACCATGATAGACATCCATAGTTTCCCAGAAACTAACATCGCATAAGTGAGTGGCATCAAGAATAATATTTAGCTCTTCAATTTTTTTTAGCAATTCTTTGCCTTTATATCCGATGCCACCAACCGAGTCAGTTCCATGTGCATAAGTCCCTGGCCCGTAATGTGCAGGACCAATGGCTCGTAATCCTTGCTGATAGGAACGTTCTAAATGATCTATAGTTACAATAGAATCCGCTCCTTCCAGACTTAATATATATCCAATTGGTTTATAATCTTCATTTGAAGCCCATAAACTTAAATGATTATTGAGTTGCTCCAGAGTTGTTATTTGAACCATTTCACCAATTTCTTCCATGGCCTTGTACCAGGCTAATTGTCCTTGAGTTTGCGCCCATGCTTGATGTGGAGAATTCCAACCAGGTAAAGAACTTTCCCTTTTTACATATCGCGCAATTTGAGTAGCTACACAAAGACCTATATTTCCTTTGCGCATGGCATCTAAGGAAACTGTATTTTTTGCGCGATCTGGTTTATCTGTCATACCAGCTTCACTCTTTCTAATATCTTCGACAGTCCAAGTCAGATCTCTGTTCCATTCTAAAGCATTCATAGCTAAGTCTAGATGTGCGTCAAAAATGAACATATATTACTTTATTTATATATTGATTTTATGATCTCGAGCCGCCACAACCCAAGAGCCTTTAATTTTTTTCTCTTTTACAGTCAGAACACTTTCATACTTGGCTACAGTTGGGCAAATATGTGTTGGCAATACATAACACATATCTCCTATACTATATTTGTTTGAATCGTCACATTCAACGACCAAATGCTCTTCACTATGCCCAACTTGTTGACTGTTTTCCATATTCAAAATCTTTGCTCTTGGAAAGGGCATTTCTGCAGCTAAAGATTTATGTCCTAAATTCAAACAAACATGACTTTCTTTTGGCTTACTCACAATTTGACCTAATAATACAGCAGCTGGAAGAAACTTTAAGTCAGTGTATGTTCTTGCATAACCATAATCCCAAAGTAAAGAGGTTCCTGGACAAACTTCCACATTATCCCTATTGATATGAATTGGAAATGTTGGTGTTCCTCCTGCAACAATAGTTTTAACTTTCATTCCTAAACTTTCTATTTGATCCTTTAAGTGCAAAACAGGTTCAAATGCTTCGTCACAAATTTCTTTTCTTTTCTCAAAATTTGACTCATAGATATGCCCATCGTATACATGAAATCCTTCGGCAATTAAATAAGAATGTTCATAAACTTCTTTATAAAGAGTTGATGCCTTTTCATTTGGTAAAACTCCAGTTCTATTCATTCCATTATTAATATCTAACCATAATGAAACCTTAACCTCTTTCTCCTTAGCAATTTCACCAAGCTTTTGTATAACCTCCTGACAATCTACTATTGCTGAAAATTTTGAGTTAGGAAAATCTTCAGTGAGTTTAAAAAAACGATCAATATTAACTCCAACAGGTTGCATTGCTAATAAGACGTCCTTTGCTTCACATAAACCCAACAATTCTGCTTCGGCTATAGTGGCGCACTTAAACTTTGTAATTCCAGATTTAATTTGAAGGTTGACAATTTCAGCTATCTTATGCGTTTTAATATGAGGACGAAGTCGATCTGGATCTCCTGCAATAGCCAACATCGTTTTGATGTTTTTTTCAATTCTATCAGGATAAACCAAAAGAGCTGGAGTTATTAAACTTTCGGTATCGTCAATATTATACCAAGCTTGATCGCTCATAATTAATGTAGTTCAAATACAGCCTCAATTTCTACAGGAATACCATCAGGCAACATCATTCCAACAGCACTCCGTACACCAATACCATTTTCTTCTCCAAAAACTTCAGCCATTAATTCACTAAATCCGTTAATAACTGAAGGATGATTAATAAAATCTGGAGTACAGTTGACCATTCCTAAAGTCTTAACTACTCTTTTCACTCTGTCTATATCACCAAAATGTGTTTGAATAGCAGAAAGGACTGTTAATCCAACTTGCCTAGCAGCATCGTATCCTTGCTCAATGTTAAGGTTATCGCCTAAACGACCTTGCATCAAGCTCCCATCAAAATTCACTGGAGCATGACCAGATATATATATAAAATTGTCAACCACTAATATCGGTCTATACACACCTGCTGGTTTTGGTGCAGGAGGGAATTCTAGCTTAAGTTCTTTGATTTTTTTAGAAGGTAACATATGTTTTATATAAATACATTTAAAATTAGTACGCCTATTAATCCCATAACTCCAACCGTAGTTTCCATAATCGTCCAGGTTGAAAGAGTGTCTTTAACAGACAGGTTGAAATATTCTTTAAATAACCAGAATCCGCTATCATTCACATGTGAGAGCATTAAACTTCCTGAGCCAATAGCCAGTACCATTAATTCTGGACTCACTCCAGTGCTGGCAACAAGGGGAAATACTATTCCAGCAGCAGTTAGTCCAGCTACTGTAGCTGATCCTACACAAACTCTTATGACTGTTGCGATCAACCACCCTAAAACTAATGGAGATATATTTGAACCATCTAATATCTCCCCAATATAGTCACTTACTCCGCTATCTGTTAGAATTTGTTTTAAAGCACCAGCACCAGCAATAATCAAAAGTACCATGGTGATTCCAGACACCGAACTTGTAACAGAGTTCATGATCTCAGGCATTTTTTTCCCGCGCGCTAGCCCCAAGGTATAGATAGCTACTAAAACCGAAATAAGCATAGCTGTTACAGGGTTTCCAATAAATATTACAATCTCTCTTAATGTTGAATCTCCTGAAATGAAATTAGTTATAAAAGTAGCCAACATGATAAGTATAATTGGTAATAAAGCAGTGAATATACTAACACCTATCTTTGGCATTTCTTCATCCTTTAAAACTTTTGGATTGTAAAATTCCTTTAAAGGAGTTGCATTAATGTGTTTTATTCTTCTTGAGAATAATGGACCAGCAACAATAATGGCTGGGATTGCCACTGTAATACCATAGAGCAAAGTTTTACCAATATCTGCTTTAAACATATCTGCAATTGCGGTTGGTGCTGGATGTGGTGGAAGAAAACCATGTGTTACCGATAACGAAGCTAACATAGGCAAGCCAACATATATTAGTGGTAAACCCGTTGAAGCTGCAACTGTAAATACCAAAGGAATCAAGATCACAAAGCCTACCGAGTAAAACATTGGAATACCTACAATAAAACCAGCTAAAACCACAGCCCATTGTATATATTTCAATCCGAATTTAGATACTAAACTCGAAGTGATACGTTGTGCTGCACCACTGTCGGCTAAAAGTTTCCCCAACATTGCTCCCAAACCTAATATCAACACCAGAAATCCCAAGGTATTACCAATACCAGTTTGTATAGAAAGAATAATACTTTCTAGTTCCATACCCTGACAAGCACCAACAAAAATGCAAACGATGATGAACGATATAAATGCATTAAGTTTAAATAAAGTAATGAGTAAGAACAAAAGTATAATGCCGAGAACAACATAAAGTAATGCCATATTGAATGAATAGTTTTTAAATTAGTTAGATCGAATGAATGTATTAAATAAATCAAATTAAGGTAAATTAATTCTACCATCGACTATTAATTGTTGCTAAACAGATTGTTTGAGCTTACAAACAAGAGAACATAAAATTTAAACTCAAAAAGAAAGCATAAAAAAAGCTGAATCATTTGATTCAGCTTTTTGTCGGGGTGGCAGGATTCGAACCTGCGACCTCCGCGTCCCAAACGCGGCGCGATAACCGGGCTACGCTACACCCCGAAAACAGGAATGCAAATATATAGTTTTCTTTTAAAATCAAACAAAATTATTTGTATTTTCAATTATTAATTTGACTACTCATGAAACAACTATTTTTTTCTCTTTTTTTAGCCACTATAATTCTTGCTTGCAAAGAAGATTCTAAAGACAAATCTATTTCACTGAAAGTTTATTCTAACACCTCATATTCTCATGAAATAATTGTTGGTGATCTAGATATTCCTTGGGGATTTACTTTCCTCCCAGATGGTTCAATGTTGATCAATGAAAAACAAGGTGAGTTAATACGATTTAAAGAAGGAAGAAAAACAATAATTAACGGTCTTCCTGACATCAAGGTTCAAGGACAAGGGGGACTTATGGATATTGAGTTACACCCTAATTATTCAGAAAATGGATGGATCTACATTTCATATGCAACCGAGGAAGGAGAAGGCAATGGAGCAAACACTGCTCTAATGAGATTTCAATTAGAAGGAAATAATATTGTAAATAAGAAAGTACTTTATAAAGCAAATCCAAACAGTAAACGAGGACAGCATTTTGGGTCTAGAATTGTTTTTGACAACGAAGGTTACTTATACTTTACAATTGGTGATCGTGGAAATAGAGATGTGAACCCGCAAAATATTAAAAGAGATGGCGGTAAGGTATATAGACTTCATGACGATGGACGAATCCCTGTTAGTAATCCGTTTGTAAAAGAGCGAGATGCAAAAATGGCAATTTTCTCATACGGACATCGAAATCCTCAGGGAATGGAAAAACACCCAACTACTGGAGAAATTTGGACGCATGAACATGGACCAAAAGGCGGTGATGAAATTAACATCGTAGCATCTGGCAAGAACTATGGATGGCCAAAAGCAAGCTATGGTATTAACTATAGTGGAACTTCATTTACAGATAAAACCTCGATCCCAGGTATGGAAGACCCTATTCATCATTGGACTCCTTCAATTGCACCTAGCGGAATGGCATTTGTAACTAGTAATTTATACCCAGAGTTAAAAGGCAATCTCCTTGTTGGTTCTTTAAAATTTCAGTATGTAAGCCACTGTATACTTAATGGCTCAAAAGTAGTTAAAGAAGAAAAGATTTTAGAAGGCTTAGGACGAGTTAGAAGTATTGAACAAGGACCAGATAATTACATCTACGTTGGTGTAGAAAATGTTGGGATTGTAAGACTAAATCCAAAGAAATAATCGTAAATTTGTTGGGATTTAACCTAAACAATTTTACATGCTTATTATTGGAATTGCGGGAGGGACTGGTTGCGGAAAAACTACTGTTGTAAATCAGATTTTAAACGAGTTACCCGAGGGCGAAGTTGGAGTAATATCTCAAGACTCTTATTACAAAGACACTTCTCATTTAAGTTACGAAGAGCGTGTGAAAATTAATTTTGATCACCCAAGATCCATAGATTTTGACTTGTTAACTGAGCACTTAAAAGAGTTAAAAAAAGAAAAACCCATTAAACAACCTGTTTATTCATTTGTTCAGCACAATCGAACTGGAGATACTATTTTAACTCACCCAAGAAAAGTGATGATTGTGGAGGGTATTTTAATTCTCACTAATCCTAAGCTTAGAGATATGTTCGATATAAAAATCTATGTTCATGCAGATAGTGACGAAAGACTCATACGTCGTTTAAAAAGAGATATAGCTGAACGTGGGCGAGATATTGATGAAGTGCTATCAAGGTATCAAAAAACACTTAAACCAATGCATGAACAGTTTATTGAACCAATGAAAGAATATGCAGATATCATAATACCAAACAATAAATATAATACCGTTGCGGTTGACATTGTAAGAACCATTATTAATGAGCGATTATAATGAAAAAATTAGCTCCAAAATATAAACGAATACTTAGGCCTTTTAAGAACATTTTCTTTTTAATTCTGGTAGTTTTTGCAACATGGATGCTCTTTTTTGATAGTAATTCATGGTTTATACATAACGAGTTAAATAAGGATATTAAGGATCTTGAAAAGGAAAGAGAATATTATAAGGATGAGATTGAAAAAGATCAAAAAGAAATTAAGAAATTAAGTAGTGATAAAGGTGTAGAAAAATACGGGAGAGAACAATACAACATGAAGAAAGAAAATGAAGAGATCTACATTATTGAATATGAAGATAGCTTGAATACAAAAACTAAAGATGAGTAAAGTCTTATTCGACCAATTTGAGGCTGTTTCTGCTAAAGCTTGGAAGCAAAAAATACAATTAGATTTAAAAGGTGCAGATTATAATGAAACCTTAATCTGGAATTCACTTGAAGGAATAGATGTTAAGCCCTTTTATAATAGTGAAGATTTAAAAGGTAAGGATTCCTTTAAAACTTCACCTATTTCAGCTTGGAAAATCTGTCAAGACATTTTAGTATCAGATGAAAAGATTGCCAACTCTTTTGCAAAAAATGTTATTGACAAAGGAGCCGAAAGTATAAGATTTATCATTCCTTCAAAAGAAACTAACATTGCTGCGTTACTTGCAGATGTTGATGTTCCTGTTTATATTGATCCAAAGTTTTTATCGGTTGATTTTGTAAAAAGTTTAAATGATTATGTAAGTTATAACAATTTAGAGGTATATTTAGAAACAGACATCATTGGCAATTTAGCCAGAACTGGAAATTGGTATTTTAACTTAAAACAAGACCATCTTCTACTGGAAGAAATAGCCAAAAACTCAAATCATTTAAAATCGTGGTTGAGTATTGATATTTCACTTTATCAAAATTCTGGAGCAAAGAGTATTCAACAACTTGCATATGCGTTGTCTCATGTAAATGAATATTTAAACCATTTTGGAGAAAACATTTCTAAATCAATTGTTTTTAAAAATGCTATTGGTAGTAACTATTTTTTTGAGATTGCAAAACTTAAAGTAGTTCGAGTTTTATGGGATTCTTTAGTTACTGAGTATACAGATCAACAAATTAAGTGCATCATAACTACCAAACCAAGTACTCGAAATAAAACACTATACGATTATAACACAAACCTTTTACGCACTACAACCGAATGTATGAGTGCTATTCTAGGTGGAGCAGATACTGTTTGTAATTTACCATACGATGCTGTATACCATAAAGAAAATGAATTTGGTGAAAGAATAGCAAGAAATCAACTGTTAATACTTAAACACGAAAGCTATTTTGATCAGGTGTTCAATCCCACAGATGGCACCTATTACATAGAGGAACTAACCTCTCAAATAGCTACTAAGTCTTTAGCATTGTTTAAAAATATTGAAACTAATGGAGGTTTTCTCAAACAGTTAAAAGAAGGAACTATTCAAAGAAAGATTAAAGAAAGTGCAAACAGAGAGCAAGAGTTATTTGACGAAGGTAAGATTGTATTACTGGGCACTAACAAATATCAAAATGAAAAAGATTTAATGAAAGCTGAAGTTGAAATTAGTCCTTTTATAAAAAAAGAAATTAGGAAAACATTAATAGAACCTATTATAGAAAAAAGACTTTCAGAGAAAATGGAAAATAACAGATTAAATAATGAGCAATAAAATGTCTTTAAGAATGAAACAAATTAGTCAAATCATTTTTTTATTAAGCCTTATAATATTAAGCTATGGCTGCAATGAAAATGAAATAGATTATAAGTATGCAACCAAAGAAGATCTTTTTGAATGTGACAATAAAGATTATCGTTTAGTAAAGGAAGCAACATATGCGTTTGAAGATTTTATAACTAAAAATTATGTTTTTTTAGGTGTGACTGTTCCTGAAGGCTATCACAATTATTTAAAAGTTCTTTTTAATAATAGACCACCTGCTGTAGAGTATTTGAGTGATCATATTAAAAATATTACCACCGTTTTTGAAAACCGTGATGATCTTTGGACAGTACATAGCAACAAAGTAAGATTAAACTATGAGCACCCAGCTGCTAAATGTATAGTGGAGAATGTTAAAGATGAAGAGTTAAAAAAAATACTAGAGGCTCTTATTTCTTCTAATACAGTAACACCACAGGTATTAGCTCCAATATTGTTTGAAAAAAAGCACCTAATGGCTGAAGAAGACAGAGCATTAGCTGCATATGTAGCTATGGATATGTTTTTTAGTAAACTTCTAGAAATGAGACTTCCTGGTTATGTTGAAGAATCTCAAAATTTTGGTAAAGAAGACTTCAATATTGACAATTCTCAAAAATTAGGTGAATCAAATCGAGTAAAAAATTAGATAAATGAAATCCAGTACTACAAAATTAATTTTACTTTTTCTTTTAACTATTTCATTTTCTTGTGAAGAAATATCTCAAAAAGCCCCATCTAATGAGGTAGACAAAAACACTAGTCTTAAAGGCAGTTATCATTTCTTAGAAGACACAGGAACGAAAGTATTTCTTCCTAACGGGTTTGAACGCTATTCATTAACAAAATATCAAAGGTTGCTAGATTCTTTAACAACTAAAAAGGAATACAAAGTTGAAACCGAAAGACTGAATTCACTGAGCAAAATGGATGGCTCTCTTTACATCTATTATGATTCTGAAAATGCTTCAACATACACCATCAACACAATGCCATATTACGCTTTTACAAGAAATGATGCATCACAATTATTAGGTATGATTCAAGCTAATAATGAAAGAGTAAAGAAAAACAGTGATGCAAAGTTTGAAAGGATTACAGCTAAATATGGAGGAACTGATAAACAACAACTATTTAAGGCAATATATAAAGTAAACGGAAAAAGCATGAAACGTGAAGTATTCAACAATACCTATATAATTTCCAGTAATGAAAAAACTGTCTTCATACAATTATCTACAGCTTCTGAAACCGATTTTGATCCTTATATAGAAAAAATGGTCATCAAATAATGAGAAAAGACGTTCAAAATCTTGAACTAAAAGGGACTAACCCTTCAAAAACTATTATAAAAACCTTTGAGACTGCAGAGAGAATAACTGTAAAGTCTAAATATTCAAAAAAAGATATTGAGAATATTGAGCATTTAGATTTTGCCGCAGGAATTGCTCCAAACTTAAGAGGTCCTTATAGCACTATGTATGTTCGTAGACCATGGACAATTCGTCAGTATGCTGGATTCTCAACTGCTGAAGAAAGTAATGCTTTTTACCGACGTAACTTAGCAGCAGGACAAAAAGGTTTGTCCGTGGCCTTTGATCTTGCTACACATAGAGGTTATGATAGTGATCACGAGCGTGTGGTTGGAGATGTTGGAAAAGCTGGAGTAGCCATAGACTCAGTTGAGGATATGAAGATTCTTTTCGATCAGATACCATTAGATAAAATGTCTGTTTCCATGACCATGAATGGTGCAGTTTTACCAATTATGGCATTTTACATCGTTGCAGCAGAAGAGCAAGGAGTAAAACCAGAGCAACTAGCCGGAACCATTCAAAATGACATTCTTAAGGAGTTTATGGTACGAAATACGTATATCTACCCTCCTACACCTTCCATGAAGATTATTTCAGACATCTTTGAATATACTAGCCAGAACATGCCAAGGTTCAATAGTATTAGTATTTCTGGATATCATATGCAAGAAGCTGGAGCTACTTGTGATATTGAACTTGCTTATACTTTAGCAGACGGATTAGAATATATAAGAAAAGGGTTAGATGCAGGTATGGATATTGACACCTTTGCTCCTCGCCTATCATTCTTTTGGGCAATTGGCATGAATCACTTTATGGAAATTGCTAAAATGCGGGCTGGAAGAATGCTTTGGGCAAATTTGGTTAAACAATTCGATCCTAAAAATCCCAAGTCTTTAGCATTAAGAACACACAGCCAAACAAGTGGTTGGAGTTTAACAGAGCAAGACCCTTTCAATAACGTTGCCAGAACTTGTATTGAAGCAGCTGCAGCTGCATTTGGTGGCACACAATCGTTGCACACTAATGCATTAGATGAAGCCATTGCTTTACCAACAGATTTTTCTGCTAGAATTGCCAGAAATACACAAATATACCTACAAGAGGAAACCAATATTACTAAAACTGTAGACCCTTGGGCAGGAAGTTATTATGTTGAAAATTTAACTCATGAAATTGCTCAAAAAGCATGGAAACTTATTGAAGAAGTAGAAGAATTAGGAGGAATGACCAAAGCTATAGAAGCTGGAATTCCAAAAATGCGAATTGAAGAAGCTGCTGCAAGAAAACAAGCAAGAATAGATTCTGGTCAAGACATTATTGTTGGTGTAAATAAATATCAATTAGAAGAAGAAGACCCTCTACATATCCTTGAAGTAGACAACCAAGTAGTTAGAAATTCCCAAATTGATCGTTTAACTAGAATAAAACAGGATAGAAACTCAGAAGCTGTAACAATTGCACTTCAAAAATTAACCGAATCAGCAAGATCAGAAAAAGAAAATTTACTAGCTTTAGCAGTAGATGCAGCTAGAAAGAGAGCTACTTTAGGTGAAATTAGTGATGCTCTAGAGGCAGAATTTGGAAGATATAAAGCTGAAATAAAATCATTTTCAGGAGTGTATAGCAGAGAAGTAAAAGACGATAGTTCGTTTAAAAAGGCTCAAGAACTTGCCGATAAATTTGCAGAACAAGAAGGTCGCAGACCTCGTATTATGATTGCAAAAATGGGGCAAGATGGTCATGATCGTGGTGCGAAAGTAGTAGCAACAGGTTATGCTGATGTTGGTTTTGATGTTGATATTGGACCATTATTCCAAACTCCGCAAGAGGCTGCTAAACAAGCCGTAGAAAATGATGTTCATATTTTAGGTGTTTCATCGTTAGCTGCTGGACATAAAACATTAGTTCCACAGGTAATTGAAGAGTTAAAAAAATATGATCGTGATGATATCATGGTTATTGTTGGCGGTGTCATCCCTAAACAAGATTATCAATTTTTATTTGATGCAGGAGCTGTTGCTGTTTTTGGCCCTGGGACAAAGATCAGTGATGCTGCTATTAAGATCTTAGAAATTCTTATTGATTAAGACACTTTTAGGTTGATTGTTTGTTAACAAGTTGGGTTTTTAAAACTCGTAAATAGTTGTATTTTTACGCTTGTTAAAACCAAATCGTTAATGGGTAAAATAATCGCTATTGCTAACCAAAAAGGAGGTGTTGGCAAAACTACTACTTCAGTAAATTTAGCTGCTTCACTTGGTGTTCTGGAAAAAAAAGTACTACTTATTGATGCTGATCCACAGGCTAATGCTACTTCAGGTTTTGGTATTGATGTTTCCTCAGTAGAAACAGGTACTTATCAATTATTGGAGCATACGTCCTCTGCAGAAGAGTGTATAGTAAGTGTTAATTCTCCGAACGTAGATGTTATTCCTGCTCATATCGATCTAGTTGCTATTGAAATAGAATTAGTAGATAAAGAAGAGCGTGAATCAATGCTTAAAAAAGCAATAGAACATTTAAAACCTTCTTATGATTATATTTTAATAGACTGTGCTCCTTCATTAGGTTTATTAACGCTAAACGCATTAACTGCTTCAGATTCTGTAATTATTCCTATTCAATGTGAGTATTTTGCTTTAGAAGGGTTAGGGAAATTGTTGAATACTATTAAAAGTGTACAACGTATTCATAACGCTGATTTAGATATTGAAGGTCTTTTACTTACTATGTACGATTCACGTTTAAGACTCTCTAATCAAGTGGTAGAAGAGGTACAGAAGCACTTTAATGAAATGGTATTTCAAACTATTATACAACGTAATGTTCGCTTGGGAGAAGCTCCTAGTTTTGGAGAAAGTATAATTAACTATGACGTTAGTAGCAAAGGTGCTACTAATTACTTAAGTTTGGCTAAAGAAATCATTACTAAAAACGGAGAATAATGGCGAAGGCAACAAAAAAGCAAGCACTTGGAAGAGGGCTCTCTGCACTTTTAAAAGATCCTGGTAACGATATTAAGTCTGTTCAAGATAAAAATGCCGATAAAGTAGTTGGAAATATCATTGAAATTGAACTAGGCGCAATTGAGATCAATCCGTTTCAACCAAGAACTAATTTTGATGAAGAAGCTTTAAGAGAATTAGCGTCCAGCATTAAAGAACTTGGTGTAATTCAGCCAATTACTGTTAGAAAGACCTCGTTTAATAAGTATCAGTTAATTTCTGGAGAACGTCGTTTAAGAGCTTCTAAACTTGCTGGACTACAAACAATTCCGGCATATGTTAGATTAGCCAATGATCAGGAATCTTTGGAGATGGCTTTGGTTGAAAATATTCAACGTCAAGATCTAGATCCTATTGAAATTGCTTTGTCTTATCAACGCCTAATTGAAGAAGTTAAACTAACTCAAGAGCAAATGAGTGAACGTGTAGGTAAAAAGCGTTCAACGATTGCTAATTATTTACGTTTATTAAAGTTAGATCCGATTATTCAGACTGGGATTAGAGATGGTTTTGTTTCTATGGGTCATGGAAGAGCTATTATAAACATAGAAAATCACATAGATCAATTGGAGATCTACGAAAAGATACTTACCAACAAACTTTCTGTTAGAGAGACTGAAAACTTAGTACGCAACTATCGTTCTACTAAAGAAGTATCTGCTCCTGAAAAATTGGAAACTCCAAAGTATATTAAAAAAGGAATCAAAGAGATTTCTGAATACTTTGGACACAAAGTTCACGTTAAACTATCAAAAAATGGAAGCGGAAAAATCACTATTCCTTTTCATTCCGAAGAAGATTTCAACAGGATTAAAAAACTGGTTAAGCGTGATAAATAAGCTTGTTTTAGTAATTTTCTTTTTGTGCTCTTTTGTTTGTTTTTCTCAAAACAATGAAGACATAAATCCAGACACAAAAGAAATAAATGTAATTGTTCAAGATTCAATTACAAAAAAGCCAATAGATCCTTTAACTCCGTCTAAAGCTGCTTTCTATTCAGCAATCTTACCAGGATTAGGACAAGCCTACAACAAAAAATATTGGAAAATTCCTTTAGTGTATGCTGGTTTAGGAACAGGATTATATTTCTATCTAGATAATAACAAGCAATACAACAGATATAGAGATGCCTATAAGCGTCGCTTAGCAGGATTTACTGATGATGAATTTTGGGGAGAAGGATCTGTACCAAGTATTTCGGACGACGGATTAATTAGAGCTCAACGAACCTTTAGAAGAAATAAAGATATATCACTACTTGTAACCATTGGTATATATGCATTAAATATTATTGACGCTAATGTTGATGCACATTTATTGCAGTATAATGTAGATGAAGACCTAGCCATAAAACCACACTTTAAATTTAATGAGTTGGATGCCACCACCAATTTTGGACTAACATTAAACTTTAAGATTAATTAGATGAAGATTGCTTTACTTGGCTACGGAAAAATGGGAAAAACCATTGAGAAAATTGCACTAGATCGTGGTCATTCTATTGTATTAAAAGTAGACAAAAACGATTCAGACTATAACATCAATGATGCTGATGTAGCTATTGATTTTAGCATTCCAGACGCTGCAGTTTCCAATATCACTAACTGTTTGAAAAATGATGTTCCGATCATTTCTGGTACTACTGGATGGTTAGAGCATTATGAGAATATGGTTGCCTTAGCTAAAGAAACTGATGGTGCTTTTATTTATGCTTCAAACTTTAGTTTGGGAGTTAATATATTTTTCGAATTAAATAAAACATTAGCGAAAATGATGTCTAATCTTTCGGAGTATAAAGTATCAATGGAAGAAATTCATCATACACAAAAATTAGATGCACCTAGCGGAACCGCTATCACGCTTGCGGTAGGTGTTATTGAGAATACAAATTACACCAATTGGAAATTGGAAACAGCTGAAAATGATACTGAAATTCCTATTGTAGCAAAGCGAATTGAAAATGTTCCTGGAACACATCATGTAACTTATAATTCAGAGGTTGACACTATAAATATTTCGCATACAGCTCATAATAGGCAAGGGTTCGCGCTGGGAGCTGTTGTAGCAGCAGAATGGTTAATTGGTAAAACAGGTGTTTACTCAATGAAAGATGTGTTAAATATTGGTTAAGGTGAGCATTTACTGTAACTTGACCATTAGCTTTAGCACTAACTAACAAAACTAAAAATTTACGATCATGACCTTATCACAGTGGTTGATTTTTATATTGATAATTCAAGTAGTACACGGTTTAGGAACGTGGAAATTATACACTAAAGCAGGAAGAAAAGCTTGGGAAGCTTTTGTGCCAGTTTACAATGCAGTTGTTTTAATGAAGATCATTAACAGATCTGTTTGGTGGACTCCACTCCTTTTTATTCCTATTATCAATCTCATCATGTTTCCTGTCGTTTGGGTAGAAACTGCTAGAAGTTTTGGTAAGAATACTTATTTAGACACTTTTTTAGCAGTTGCCACTTTAGGTTTCTATAACTATTATCTTAATTATGCTACTGATGTATCTTATGTTGAAAACAGAGATATCAATCCAAAATCTTCAAATGGTGAATGGGTAAGTTCTATTTTATTTGCTGTGATAGCTGCAACCTTTGTGCACACCTATTTTATGCAGCCTTATACAATTCCGTCATCATCACTTGAAAAATCACTTTTGGTTGGTGACTTTTTGTTTGTTAGTAAAATGCATTATGGCCCAAGAGTACCTATGACTACTGTTGCAGCACCCATGGTGCATGATACAATTCCTGTGTTGAAGAAAAAATCATATATGTTTAGTGATGAACTAGATAAGAAGAGTACTTCATGGCTTAACAAACTGCAACTACCTTATTTACGTTTACCTGCATTTGAAAAAATAGATAGAAACGAAATTGTGGTGTTCAACCAACCTGCGGACACCTTATTGGATATGAACGATTTTCGTCCTGATAGAAACTATTACAAGCCAATAGATAAGAAAACCAATTTAGTAAAACGTTGTGTTGGTGTTGCTGGAGATTCCTTAGAAGTTCGTGATGGCTATGTATACATTAACGGAGTTAAAAATGAATTGCCAGATAGAGGTCAATTACAATTTAGTTATGAAATAAATCTAAAAGAAGGTCAAGCATTTAACCAAAGTATTGTGGACTACATGATTTCTAGATATGACATTACTGATGGTATTGGTATCATGGAAAATGGAAATTATATTGTGCCTGCAGCATCAGATCTTGCAGTAAGCAAATTTAAGAACCATCCAAGTGTTTCAAGTATTTCTAGAATAGTAGAACCAAAAGGGCAAAGAGACGCTAATATGTTCCCTCATGATCCACAATATAATTGGAATCGTGATCATTTTGGACCAATTTATATCCCTGAAGAAGGAAAGACAATTGACATTAATTTAGAAGTATTACCACTTTATAAACGAGTTATTACAGAATACGAAGGAAATACACTAAGAGTTGAAGGAAACCAGATACATATTAACGATCAACTGGCTTCTAGCTATACTTTTAAACAAGATTATTACTGGATGATGGGAGACAATCGTCATAACTCTATTGATGCAAGAGCTTGGGGATTTGTGCCTTTCAATCACGTAGTTGGTAAACCTGTTTTTATTTGGCTAAGTATCGATAAGAACGGTAAAGGCTTTAATAAAATACGTTGGGACAGAATGTTTACCACAGTTCATGGAAGCGGTGAGCGTGTGTCTTATTTAATTCCATTTCTTGTTGTATTATTTGGGTGGATGGGATTCAATAAATATAGAAAGCGTAAAAAAGCCGCTTAGGCGAGAATATGAATACTCTTCTTCATCCAACTTACTTCCCAAGCATAGCTAGTTTTGTCGCAATCGCTAAGGGTAATGAGATGATTTTTGAAGTAGCCGATAATTACCAAAAGCAAACCTATAGAAACAGATGTCATATTTACGGTGCTAACGGAAAATTATCTTTAAACATCCCTGTGAATCATACGCATAAGAATCGGCAACTCTACAAAGATGTAAAGATCTCTAATGACAATAAATGGCAATCACAACATTGGAAATCATTACAAAGTGCTTACCGAACATCTCCGTTTTTTGAATATTATGAAGATGAACTCACTTCGCTTTTTCAATCAGAAGAAACCTATTTAATGGAGTTTAATTTTAAATGTTTTGAAACCATTATTGATTGCTTGCAATTTGATGTTAGTATTAGCAAAACTAAGGTGTTCGAAAAAAATCCTGTTGATGTTATTGACGCTCGAAATTTGGTAAATGCTAGAAAGGAACCGAAATTCAATTTTGATCATTATACCCAAGTATTTTCAAATAAGCATGGGTTTATGAGTAATCTTAGTATTCTAGATCTTTTGTTTAATGAAGGTGCAAACAGCCTCAACTATTTAAAAGCCCAAAATTTAGTGCTGTGATCATTCAACCAATAGCACATTACGGAATTCATTTTATCCTACCACTCTTAATAGCGATGCTCTTTTACAAAAAAAGTGTCTGGAAAGTGTATTTAATAATGATTGCTACTATGCTAATTGATCTTGATCATTTATTGGCAAACCCAATTTTTGATCCCAATAGATGTAGCATTAATTTTCATCCGCTGCATTCCTATTACGCAATTGGTATTTTTTTGCTAATGCTGATCCCTAATAAAACAAGAGTATTAGCAATTGGGTTGCTTATTCATATATTGGCAGATAGTGTAGATTGCTTATTTATGTAAACTAATCTCGGTGAGGACTGGGTAATGATCTGATAGTTTTTCTTCAAAAGCTTTAAAGTTGTTCACCTGAAAAGCTTCTTCAACCAATATAAAATCTATTCTAATAGGGAAATATCGAAAGTCAAAAGTACGTCCAAAGCCATTTCCCGCTTCTTCAAAAGCATCTTTTAATTCACCCTTTATTTCTTTATACACATAAGAAAATGCAGTATTATTAAAATCACCACAAATCACCACATTATATGGAGCACTTTCTTTATGATTGACAAATAATTCTGCTTGCTCCTGTTGCATCTTAAAGGTTTCCCTTGCACGTTTTAAAACACGCTCTGAATCTTCTCTATCAAGATCTTCAAGATTTTCTTCTATACCTAAGGACTGCAAATGCACATTATAAACCCTAAGCGTATCATTCCCTTTAACTACATCAGCATAAATAGCATTATTAGCAGTATTTGGAAATTCAACCGATCCTGAATTAATTATAGGAAATTTTGAAAAAATAGCTTGTCCATAACGAACACGCTCACCAGATAAATCTTCAAACTTAAAAGGAAACATAGAAAGATCTACATTTTCATGAGGATGGTATTCTTGAAAGCTAATAATATCTGGCGCTTCGTCTTCAATAAGATTGACGATTGATTCTTCTACATGCTCTTTATCTATCCAATTATAAAGGTTGAACAACCTTACGTTATAGTTCATTATAGAAACAGACTCACTGTCTTCAATTTGTTTTGATGAAGTAAACTTGTAAAGAGATAATACTTTCCCGTATCCTAATAACAATACCAAAGCAGATAAAAGTAGATGTTTTTTTGCTTTAAGCAACCAATACAATACAAAGGCTAAATTAAGAATGATAAGTAATGGAACTGCTAAACTTAATACAGAGAGAAATGCAAAATCTTTTGGTGGAAGATAAGGTAATAAGTAAGATAAAAGTAAAATTAAGGCAGCAACAGAGTTAATGAAGAAAACCAGCTTTTCGTATCCTTTTAGATTCTTCATAAAGTTGTTTATTTTCCAGCTCTGAACAAAAATTCCTTTTCCTCTTTGCTTAAGCTCTCGTAACCACTTTTGCTTATCTTGTCTAATATAATATCTATTTGCTTTTGCTTATTAAACTCATCAAATTCATCTTTAGTATGTCCTGCAAAAGCTTTTGATTTTTTAGAACGCTTATGAACAGTCTTAAGATTTCCTTTTGTTTTGAATGAAAACAAACTTGAAACGCTATCCATGATCTTTTCAAATCCTTTGCCAATATCTTTACCCTTGGTCAATTGTGTAGCATAGAAAAAACCTAATATATCACCTCCTATGTGTGCTATATAGCCTCCTTCATTCACTCCACTGAACAGTCCCAAAACATCTAGCCCAACCATGACTAATCCAAAATACATGAGTTTAATTCGCCATTTTACAATAGCAACCTCATAATTTGGCATATACGCACATAAAAAGATGAGTGACGCTCTTACTCCTGCCGAAGCTCCAACAAGGTCACCTGTAGTACCAAAAACACTATTAGGTAACAATGCATACACTAACATATAGGCTAGACCTCCTGTTATTATTCCCAAAAAATAAACATTAAGCGATAATTTAGTGTTGAATAAATTAGAAAACGAGCGTCCTACAAAATATAGCACCAACATATTAAAAAACAGATGCCAAAACTCAATATGCGTAAAACCATACGTTAGAATGGACCATGGCTTAACTATAAACGCTGAAAAGTCTTTTGGAAGTGCCAACCAATTTAAACTACTAACACGGGTAACACTTGAAAAACTGGCAATTGCCCAACCAATAAAATATATCAATAAGTTAAGCGCAATTATCTTTTCAAATGCGGTTAACCGTTTTAGCTTGTCTTGTATGTCTTGATTTAAAGAAGTCACTAATGCCAACGATATTTATCAAACTGGTTTTTCTTCCAGAAATACATCATTAAAAACCCTGTTAGTGCACCTCCAATATGCGCAACATAGGCTGTATTACTAGGGCTAAAAATAGAAACTCCTGTCAAGGCAGAAAATAAATCTAAAGCAATGATACCTGGAATGAAGTATTTCGCTTTTATAGGGACAGGAAGAAAAATAAGCATCAATTTACTTTCCGGAAATAACATACCAAAGGCTACCAGAACTCCCATAATAGCTCCAGAAGCACCAACCATTGAGCCATTAGTTTTTACATTTAAATCAAACAAAGCCTTAAAAGACTCCTGACTCATTCTACCAGCATCCTGACCGTATTCTAAAATCAAAGGCTCCATTTTTCTACCTAGAATTTGCCCTTGATAAAGACCATCACTAACTATATCTAAATTTATAATTTTATTGATGAGCTCTGTAGGATAACCCAAAGCTGCCACTTCATTTAGTAATGGAATAGCTTGAAAATAGTAAACAATAAAGGTTAGTAAAACAGCTCCTAACCCTGAAGATATGTAGAAAAATATAAATTTTTTCTTCCCAAACACTTGCTCCACTGCTGTACCAAACATCCAAAGTGCTAACATGTTAAATAGAATATGCTGAATGTTACCATGCATAAACATATGCGTGATAATTTGCCAAGGTTGAAAAAGTTCGTTCTTAGGGTAAAACAAGGCAAAAAGGCTATAAAATAGCTCTTCATTACGTAAAGCATAAGTCCCAATAAACATTAGGGCATTAATGATTAGTAAGTGCTTTACAGTATCTGTTATTCCTCTCATCTATTTATGCTGAATTTATCAGCAGGTCTTAATTAAACTTTCTATCAATGTCATCAACCTTCATAGTGATAAACGTTGGTTTGTTTGACGGACTCACCGAAGGCTCTTTACAAGCAAAAAGACTATTCATTAAATGTTCTTGTTCTTGCTGCGTTAATGATTGACCATTTCTTATTGCCAAACTCTTTGCCAAACTCTTTGCCAGCATATCTGACTGACTAAAATGACTATCTGGCACTTCATTTTGAACATCTGCTATGAGTTGCTCAAAAATGGCTGACACCTTTTCACCTTCAACATTAATTGGTACTCCAGAAAGTTCCACAGTCTCATCCTCCATTTTAGAAAACATAAATCCAGTATGCTCTAATTGTTCTCTTAGACCTTTAAGAATTCCTACTTCTAGTGCAGAAAGCTCTAAAGAAAATGGAAATAACAACTGTTGACTTACACCTTCTTTAACCGTGATTTCTTGTAAAAATTGTTCGTAAAGGATTCTTTGGTGTGCTCTATTCTGATCTATAAGCAACATTCCGGATTTAATGGTATTAACAATGTACTTATTGCTTAACTGAAATGTTTTTTGGGTTGGTTCTATAACTGTTTCATCAAACATTTTAGAAGTTACCTCATCACTTTCAAATTGCATTCCATCAAATACTTCAACTTCATTTCCTTTTGACTCTAAGCCCACATATAGGCTTTCCCAACCACTAGTAGCTTCCTTTTTAAACGATGTTCTTACTTTATTAGTAGTTTGCTGTTCTTCTTTAAACGGATTAAAGGTTCTATCAACCTCTACAACAGGGTTTACACCTCCTTTATCTTTATAGCTATATGGTGTATCCATATTACTGTCTCGCTCAAAATCTAATACAGGAGCTACATTAAACTGACCTAAACTATGCTTTACCGACGAACGCAATAAAGCATATAAAGTATGCTCGTCATCAAACTTAATTTCTGTTTTTGTTGGATGAATATTAATATCTACACTTTGCGGATCAACCTCTAAATACAAAAAGTAACTCGCATGTGTATTATCTCTTAACAATCCTTCGAAAGCAGCATTTACAGCATGGTTTAAATAAGAACTTTTGATGAATCTGTTATTCACAAAAAAGAACTGCTCTCCTCTGGTCTTTTTAGCAAATTCTGGTTTAAATACAAACCCTGAAATATTTACAACTTCTGTCTCCTCGTTAACAGGAACGAGTTTTTCGTTGGTCTTAGACCCAAAAACATTTACTATTCGTTGACGAAGATTTGACGATGAAAGATTAAATATCTCACTGCCATTATGATACATTGTAAAATTGATAGAAGGATGTGTTAAGCTAATACGATTAAACTCATCAATAATATGACGTGTTTCAACTGCATTCGACTTTAGAAAATTACGTCTTGCAGGAATATTAAAAAATAGGTTTTTTACTGATAATGAAGTTCCTTTAGGTGTAGCAATTACTTCTTGCGACACTACTTCACTTCCTTCAATTCTTATTTGTGTACCAACGTCATCATTCTCTTGCTTGGTTTTTAGCTCCACATGTGCAATTGCCGCAATACTTGCCAATGCCTCTCCTCTAAACCCTTTTGTATTCAGATTAAAAAGATCATCGGCTGTTTTAATCTTTGAAGTAGCATGACGCTCAAAACTAAGACGTGCGTCTGTAACACTCATTCCTTTACCATCATCAATTACTTGAATAAGTGTTTTACCAGCATCCTTGACTATTAATTTAATTGAAGTAGCTCCTGCATCAATAGCATTTTCGAGCAATTCTTTTACTACTGAAGACGGTCGCTGAACAACCTCTCCTGCAGCAATTTGATTGGCTACATGATCTGGTAATAACTGTATGATATCTGCCATTAAGTGTTAGAATAGAAAATGGATAAATCAAAATCTATAATGTACAGAAATATTAAAACAAGAATGGCAATTATAATTAATATGGTTTTGTTGAATTCAGAGTTGCCTCTGTTCCTACTGTTCATTCTAGTTTCATGCCATTGACCAGCAATATCATTTTTATTTAAGGCTTCTGCATAGGCATCAAACTTTGTTCCACCATATTTAGATTCATCAATATCAGACTTCCCTTTATAATATCGAGGTGTATAATTAAACCTCTTATTTCTTGGTAATCCTTTAAACAGCTTAAATTTTATTGGTCCCATAGTGTTTTACAATTACATGATTTTTTTCTCTAACCAGTACATACAAATCAATAATAGTACCAAAACCAATATTAGAGCTTTTAAAGAAAATCCCCGCTTGCCTTTACTAAGATTCACATCACGTTCACGATTCCATTTGGATGTAAAACTGTCTTCTCGCTCTTGTCGAGGTTCTCCATCCTTTGTAAATCTTGGCTGATAATTAAACTTTCTATTTCCGCGTTGCTTAAACAATCTGTACTTAAACTAATGTTTCAAATGTACTTAAAATACAATGAAATCGCACTTTGCAAATGCCAAAAATTGTTAACAAACTAATGCTAGAAGATTATAGCTTGAAGGCTAGCTATTTTTACGGAGCTCAGCCATTTTTATTGCAGCTATTGCTGCTTCGGTTCCTTTATTTCCATGCTTTCCTCCAGATCTATCTATAGCTTGTTGCATAGTATTATCTGTAAGTACACAAAAGATTACTGGAACATCATAAAGAATATTTAGATCTTTTATTCCTTGAGTTACTCCTTCACACACAAAGTCGAAATGCTTGGTTTCTCCTTGTATCACACTGCCAATAGCAATTACAGCATCAACGTATTGTTGCTGCATTTTTTTTGCTCCATATATAAGTTCAAAACTTCCTGGAACATCCCAACGAATAATATTATCTGGAAGTGTACCACAATCAACTAACGCATCAAAAGCACCTTTGTAGAGTCCTTCTGTTATAGTTTCATTCCATTCAGAAACAACAATCCCAAACCGAAAGTCTTTCGCGTTTGGGATTGTGGTCTTATCGTATTCTGATAAATTTTTATTCTCAGTAGCCATAGCTTTAGTTACTAGCAGCTTCAGCTTTACCTATAAATGCGTCTATGTTAGTAGCTTGTGTGCTAGATGAAAATTCAGTTTTAATTCTGTTGAAATACTTAAGAGCGTCTGCGTTTTTACCAAGTTCTAAAGCAACTGTTCCTGCTTTATACAAATACAATGGTGTTGTATAATTATTGGTTTTCATTTGAGCAGCCTTTACGTAATAGTCTAAAGCATCTTCTTTTTGGTTTAACTGTATAAAAGCATCTCCAATACCTCCTTGAGCAATTGGCCCTAACATTTCATCATCGCTAGAGAAGTTACTTAAATATTCTACTGCGTTGGTATAATCTTTAGTATTCAAGTAAGCCATACCAGCATAATAGTTAGCAAGATTTGCAGCATCAGTACCACTGTAGTTAGAAACGATATCTAACATCCCAAATTTACCTTCTCCTCCAGTTAATGCTAAATTATAAAGTGAGTCACTTTGTACTCCACCAGCAACAGCTTGATCAAAATATTGTTGTGCTTGGAACATATCGTTCATAGCTTCACCTTCCTTTGGCTCCTGAATAAACTTGTTATAACCTAGGAATCCTAAAACTACAACAGCCACAGCACCAACTATTATGAAAATATACTTTTGATTCTTAGCAACCCATTCTTCAGTTTTTGAAGCTCCTTGATCTAAAGTATTAAATACCTCAGCAGTTGTCGATTGATCTTCAATCGCTCCAGCTTTTTCTTCTTTCGTCTTAGGTTTATATCCTCTTTTCTTGTAAGTCGCCATATTATCTATGATTTGTGCGCCGCAAAAATATAATTTTTATTGGTAAAAAAAAGTCTATTTATTTGTTATTTTTCAATAATTTGCACCTCTTTTTAACCTCTCCAGAGGTGAAATTTATGCCTATAACATACTTTTTGAATGGTTTTAAAAACACTATCGGTAGTTAATTATAAGAATTTTGATTCTCGAACTTTCGAGTTTGATTCTAAAATTAACTGTTTTGTGGGCAGGAACGGGATTGGTAAAACCAATGTTTTAGATGCCATTTATCACCTTTCTTTTGGTAAAAGTTATTTCAATCCTATTTCATCTCAAAACATTAAACATGGTGAAGATTTTTTTGTTATTGATGGTGTTTATGACAAACTAGAAAGAAACGAGAAAGTAATAGTATCGCTAAAAAAGGGACAAAAAAAGATCATTAAGAGAAATGCGAAGGTCTACGAACGATTTAGTGATCACATTGGCTTTCTTCCCTTAGTTATAATATCTCCTGCAGATAGAGACCTAATTATTGAAGGAAGTGATACCAGGCGAAAATTTATTGATGGAGTAATTTCTCAAGGAGACAAAGCCTATTTACAAGATCTAATTAAGTACAATAAAGTGTTAGCTCAACGAAATGCACTTTTAAAATACTTTGCAGCAAACAATACCTTTAATGGAGATACGCTTAATATTTATGACGAACAGTTAAGCACATTAGGGCATTCCATCTTTGAAAAGAGAAATGATTTTTTAGAAACTTTTATTCCCATATTTAAGAAAAGATATCAAGCAATTAGCGCCAACAATGAAGAGGTAAACTTAGTGTATAAAAGTGATCTAAAAAATAAAGAATTAGGTGGGCTTTTAACCGAAAGCCTAAATCGTGATAAGGCTTTACAATATACAAGTGTTGGAATTCATAAAGATGATCTTAGCTTTGAAATTGAAGGTCATCCAATAAAAAAGTTTGGGAGTCAAGGGCAACAAAAATCGTTTTTAATTGCTTTAAAATTGGCTCAATTTGATTTTGTAAAGGAACAAAGTGGTGTAAGCCCTATTTTATTGCTTGATGACATTTTTGACAAACTGGATGAGCAAAGGGTATCACAAATAATTAAGTTGGTAGATGATGAAAATTTTGGGCAAATATTTATAAGTGACACGCATCCTGAAAGAACCGAAGAAGTAGTTAAGCAAGTGCACCAAAGCTATCAAATATTTCATCTAGAATAGGTTATGAAAATTAAGATACTATTATCAATTTTTTTACTTTTTATATTAGGTTGCAACCCTAACAAAGTTGAATCTGTCAACCTTTTAAATGGGTATTGGGAAATTTTAAAAGTTAAGAAAGACAGGAAGCTCATCAAAGAATATGGTATTAGTCCCACCGTTGATTATTTTGAAATAACAGATTCTTTGACTGGGTTCAGGAAAAAGGTAGCTCCAAGATTAGATGGAAAATTTATTGTAAATGATGATCAAGTTAACTTTACTTTGAAATTAGAAAATGACTCCTTAAACATTTACTATAATCAAAATGATGTACTGACAAAAGAGATCATTTTAAAGTTAGATAATGAAGAGCTAATTATTGCTAACTCTCAAGGTTTTCAGTATTTTTATAAACCATTTAAAGCAATAAATCTTGGGCATGAATAAAAGACACAATGAACATTTAAGTCTTAGTGATGCATTAAAGGAGTTTGTAGATACCAACAAGCTTCAAGATGGTTTAGATAAAGTTAATGTGCAAGATGCTTGGAAAGATTTAATGGGAAATGGCGTTAACAGCTACACTTCATCTGTTCAACTTAAAAGAGATACACTGTATGTTCGTTTGACCTCTTCAGTATTAAGAGAAGAACTTTCTTATGGTAAGGAAAAAATTATCTCGATGCTCAATGAAGCACTTGGTAAACCTCTAATAAATAAACTTGTTTTAAGTTAATTCATAAAAAAACCGCAACTAAAAAGCTGCGGTTTTTTAATCATTTTTATTTTAGTTTCTTAGAACATTTCTCTACCAGAAAAATGGAAAGCACATTCAATTTCAGCATTCTCATCACTGTCACTTCCATGAACAGCGTTCTCACCAATTGAAGCAGCATATAGCTTTCTAATAGTACCCTCTGCGGCCTCAGCTGGATTAGTAGCACCAATTAAAGCTCTAAAGTCTTCAACTGCATTATCCTTTTCTAGGATAGCAGCTACTATTGGTCCGCGAGTCATGTACTCTACCAATTCGCCAAAGAATGGACGCTCTTTATGGATAGCGTAAAATTCTTGAGCATCTCTAGAAGTCATTTGTGTTAATTTCATTGCTACAATTCTAAAACCTGCAGCTGTAATTTTTTCTAATATTGGTCCAATGTTACCCTTTTCAACCGAGTCAGGTTTTAACATTGTAAATGTTCTGTTTGTTGCCATTGTCTTTTATAAATTTCGTGCAAAAATACAGCTTTTACCTAAAATAACAAGCGCTAGTAAGTTTGAGTTATTTCTTGCTGCAAAACATTATCTACACCGCGCATTTGCATTATAACTTCTCTTTTTTCAAAATTAAATTTCAATAACCCAAAACTTAAAGTATGAACTACTTCTCCTATTCTATATTGATTTGGTTCGCCATCAAAACTTTCATAGGCATGGGTCATTCCACTAGAAGTGAAGTCTATAAGCGGATAATCTAATTTTCTAATATTGGTTTTTGAAAACTCAGAAATGTGTCTATCGCCAGATAAGATAATTACATTCTCAGCGTGAGTTTCTTTAATGATAGTCTTTAACTTATCCACTTCGTGCGGCATGTTTCCCCAAGCTTCAAATCCATGTTCGTGAGATAGAAACTGAATACTACTCACTACTAAATTAAAATCAGCTTTAGAATTTGTCAACTCGTCCTCTAACCATTGCCACTGCTCCTCACCCAACATAGTCCCTTCTCCATAAGCATTAGACTGATACCTGAAATCTGGATTTTCAGATTTGGTCAAATTACTTCTAAAATAACGCGTATCTAAAACAATAATATTCACACTACCACTATTAGTTTTAACTACTTCGGCATGATAAACCCCTTCTCTATTTCTTCTTTCATCACTCTTATCAACTCCAATAAAATCCAAAAACAATTCCTGACTTCCTTGTTTCGCGGCAAATTCTTCTCCACCATCATTTAGCCCATAATCATGATCATCCCAAGTGCCTAAAACTTTAACTTTTTCTGTAAACTCTTTATATCCATTTTGATTCATTTGTTGCTGGTAATGTTCCTTCATTAGCTCCATATCATCAGTATCAGAGTAAATAACATCACCTCCCCAAATCCATACTGAAGCTTCACTATCAAGTATTGGTTGCCAAAGTTTATTTTCAACATTTTGTCGGTTGCAAGAACCAAATGCTATAACCAATTCATCACTTTCGACAAGTTCTTTGTTTTCAGTATTCTTACACGTCAGTGCAAAAAGAAAAACCAAAAGATATTTAAGAAGATTTTTCATTTTATTGGATTAGGTTAATTTTACCACAAAAGTAGCACATTATTAAAACGATTTACCATTAAGTTGTATCTTCGCCTCTTATGACTGAAAGAGATATTTCTGAAATAAAAGAATTACTGAGTACGCCAAAAAAAATTGTAATCGTACCTCACAAAAATCCAGATGGCGACGCCATGGGATCTACTTTAGCTTTATGTCATTACCTTAAAAAATATAAACATGAAGCAATAGTTATTACTCCTAACGATTATCCTAAATTTTTAAAATGGTTACCAGGAAATGATTCGGTTTTAATTCATGATAATGATCATCATAAATCAAATGTGCTACTTAAAAATGCTGAAATCATTTTCACTCTAGATTTCAATGCTTTGCATAGAGCTGGTTATATGGAAAAAGGTCTTGAGCTTTCAAAAGCTGTTAAAATATTAATAGATCACCATCAACAGCCTGATGATTATGCTAAATATGTATACTCTGATGTTTCTATGTGTTCTACCGCACAAATGATCTATCATTTTATTGAAATATTAGGAGATGAATCATTGATTGATACAGATATTGCCACTTGTTTGTATACTGGAATTATGACAGATACCGGCTCTTTCAGGTTTCGATCAACAACAAGCACAACGCACCGTGTAGTAGCCAATTTAATTGAGAAAGGAGCTGATAATGCTGATATACATAATAATGTTTACGACACCAATAGTTACGACAGGTTGCAATTATTAGGCTGCGCGCTTAATAACCTAAAGTATATTGAGGAATTAAATACAGCATATATTACTCTATCTCAAAAGGAGTTAGATGATCACAACTTCAAAAAAGGAGGCACCGAAGGCGTAGTAAACTATGCACTTTCACTTAAAGGAACTGTGTTTGCTGCTATCTTCATTGAAAATCATTCTGAAGGTATAATCAAGATTTCTTTTAGATCTAAAGGAGCATTTGATGTGAATACATTTGCCCGAGATCATTTTAGTGGTGGAGGTCATATTAATGCCGCTGGAGGAAGGAGTGAGATTGACCTAAAAAGTACCATTGAAAAATTTATTAGTATCTTACCAGCCTATAAAGATGACCTCAAATCATGAAGAGAGTACTAATATTAGGATTTATTGGCCTAACCTTTGGTTGTAAATCACCCGAAGCTAGACGTCCTGTTTCTGTTAAAACAGGATCTTTCATAGATACTTCAGTTGAAAGAAATAAACGTCTTAACGAACGTGAACATAAAATAATCAACGAACTTATTGAAGCAGATACCGAAGCCAATTATTTAGTATCTGAAAACGGATTCTGGTATCAATATGATGTAAAAGTTGAAGAAAGCACAATTACACCTCAATTTGGTGACATCGTAAACTTTCAATACAACGTATCTTATCTAAATGGTGATCCAATTTATTCTTTAGAAGAATTAAAACCAAGAGACTATGCTATGGATAAAGAAGAGTTATTTTCTGGCTTACGCGAAGGATTAAAACTTATGAAAGCTGGAGAAACAGTAACCTTTTTATTTCCATCTCAAAAAGCATATGGATATTATGGTGATACCAATAAAATTGGAACTAGCGTTCCCTTAAAATGCACAGTAACTATAAACACAATAACACAAAAAGAAACTAATTAACTATGAAGAAGTTGAAACTTACAATGACATTCGCTTTTGTTGCACTACTTGCAGTATCATTAATAAGTTGTGATGAAAAATATCCAGAATTAGGAGACGGTCTGTTTGCTGAAATTGTTACAAACAAGGGTACCATGGTCGCAAAATTGCATTATGATCAAGTACCAGTAACCGTGGCAAATTTTGTTGCCTTAGCAGAAGGTTCTCACCCTATGGTCGCAGACACTTTAAAAGGAAAGCCATTTTATAATGGACTAATCTTCCATAGAGTAATGGATGATTTTATGATTCAAGGAGGAGATATTATGGGAAGTGGTTCTGGAAGTCCGGGATACAAATTTGGAGATGAATTAGATATTAATTTGAAACATGATAAACCAGGTGTTTTAGCTATGGCTAATCCTGGAGCTAATGCCAACGGAAGTCAATTCTATATTACTGAAAAAGAAACTCCTTGGCTAGATGGTTATGATGAAAACGGAAATTTAAAAGATTGCCAAAACCCAAGAATTTATTGTCACTCTGTATTTGGACAAGTTGTATTAGGCTTAGAGATCCAAGATACTATCTCTAATGTTCAAGTTGGACCAGGAAACAGGCCAATAAAAGATATTATAATTCAAGAGTTAAACATTGTTAGACAAGGATTTGACGCTAGAAAATTTGATGCTGTAAAAACTTGGGAAACTGAATTACCATTACTTGAAGAAAGAGCTAAAAAGAAAGAAGAAGAAGCTAGAAAAAAAGCTGAAGAGGCTCAAAAAGCTGCTTTAGAAAAAATTGAAGCTGCTGCTGGTGAATTACTTCCAACTTTAGAAGATTACAAAGGAAAAGCCAAAAAACTTGCCTCAGGTTTGTTAATTCACACAATTACTGAAGGAAACGGTGAGAAACCAAAACAAGGACAAAACGTAAAGGTTTGGTATGAAGGCTATTTCACTGACGGAAAGCTTTTAGATACTAATAGAAAAGATGTTGCAGAAAAGTACGGTCAGTATAACAGACAAAGAGAATTACAAAAAGGTTACGAAACCACTACTATGTTGGTAAGTCCTGATGCAAACTTAGTTGCAGGCTTTAAAGAAGGTCTTGCAAACATGAAAGTTGGTGATAAAAAATATGTGTATTTACCATCTCATTTAGCTTGGGGAGAAAGAGGCTCACCTCCAGTTATTCAACCAAATACAGATGTTGTATTCATCATAGAAATGGTAGAAATAATGAAGTAAATACCTTCAAAATAAATCTCGATTATCGATAAAAAAAGCGGCTTAATAAGCCGCTTTTTTTATTTCTTAGGTATTTGTTTTAAAATCTCAAGAACAAACGTCCAGTACTTTTGTGTTGAAGATATTTGCGCTCGTTCATCAGGTGAATGTGCACCTTTTATGTTAGGTCCAAAACTAATCATATCCATTTCAGGATAATTAGTTCCTAAGATACCGCACTCTAATCCAGCATGACAAGCTGCTACATGAGGCTCCTCATTATTCAAATCAACATAAAGTTCACGCATTACTTTTAAAATAGCTGAGTCCATATTTGGTGTCCATCCTGGATAACTTCCCGTAAACTCAACTTCGCAACCAGTTAATTCAAAAGTTGATCTTAATGCATGTGCTAAATCCATTTTAGAACTTTCTACAGAAGATCGTGTCAAGCACAATATTTTAACCTCACCATCTTTTACTAAAACTCGAGCAACATTATTTGATGTTTCCACCAAATTAGGAATATCTGGACTCATTCTATAAACTCCATTATGAGCTGCATATATAGCTTTAAGCAACTTTGTCTGAATTTGATTGTCCATTCCTTTTTTAGGAACATCAACCAGATTCAATTCAATTGACAAATTAGGGTCAACAGTGTTACACTCAGATTTTATTTCTGAAACTGCTTGTTTTAAACCCTCTAGAAGCTCATCAGATTTATTCTTGCTAACAGCAAAAGTCGCAACACTTTCACGAGGAATTGCATTTCGTAAACCTCCTCCATCAATTTCGCAGACTTGTATTCCGAAGTTTTCACATGCAAAATAGAGTAAACGGTTCATGATCTTATTGGCATTACCCAATCCTTTATGAATATCCATTCCTGAGTGTCCACCATTTAATCCTTTCACTTCAATTTTATAAGCAGTAAAATCATTTGGAACTTCAATTTCTTCATAGTTTCGATTTGCAGTAACATCTATTCCTCCTGCGCAACCCACCCCAATTTCATCATCTTCTTCGGTGTCTAAGTTTAACAGAATCTCACCTTCAAGTAATCCTCCTTTTAAGCCCATAGCTCCAGTCATTCCTGTTTCTTCATCAATTGTAAATAACGCTTCAATTGCTGGATGCGCAATTGTATCACTTTCAAGAATTGCCATTATAGTTGCCACCCCTAAACCATTATCAGCACCTAAAGTAGTACCTCTAGCTTTCACCCAATCTTCATCGACATACATATCTATTCCTTGAGTATCAAAATTAAAAATAGTATCAGCATTTTTTTGATGAACCATATCAAGATGTGACTGCATCACAATAGTTTTTCTATCATCCATCCCTTTGGTTGCAGGCTTCTTAATAATCACATTCCCAACCTCATCAACCAAAGTTTCTAAACCTAGATTCTCACCAAATTCCTTCATAAATGCAATTACTCTTTCTTCTTTTTTTGAAGCTCTGGGAACAGCATTTAAATCGGCAAACTTATTCCACAAATTCTTTGGCTCTAATTGTCTAATCTCTGTACTCATGTAAATATTCTTTTAGTAATAGCAAAGGTAATTAAGTTGTAAAATCATTTACAAACATTTGATTACTTTTGAGTAATGATGAAGAAAAAAAAACTCATAATAGCTTTAAGCATTATTCCTGCTTTTTTATTTGTAAAACTTGCTTCATTAAATTCCAGATTTGTTGAAGACTACTATAGCGAAGGACTTTATCCCTTAATTTCTAAAGCATCTAGATATACTTTTGGTTGGATTCCTTTTTCAATTGGAGATGTATTTTATACAGCTGTTGGAATAATAGCAATTAGATGGTTTATCAATAATAGAAAGCGAATTTTTAAGGACACCAAAAACTGGTTAATTGATATACTCACAGTCACTTCAATAGGTTATATAGCTTTTCACTTTTTTTGGGGATTTAATTATTATAGATCTCCAGTTCATGAAAAGTTAGATATTGGTTACAAATACTCAACTGAAGATTTAATAACGACCACAACCTATTTAATTGAAAAAACAAATGAAATCCATTCAAAGCTTAGTGCTAACGACTCGGTGAAAATCACCATACCTTATTCAAAAAAAGAGCTAATCTCAAAATCTAATAACGGTTTCGAGAATTTAAAAACAATACACCCAAGTTTTGATTTCCAACCTCAAAGTTCAAAACGTTCGCTTTATAGTTTACCTCTTACTTATATGGGTTTTAGTGGTTATTTAAATCCGTTCACTAATGAAGCTCAAATTGATGGATTAATTCCGCTTTATCAATATCCCTTTACAGTATGTCACGAACAAGCGCACCAACTAGGTTATGCTGCCGAAAACGAAGCAAACTTTATTGGTTATTTAGGAGCTATTTTGAATGAGGATGATTATATAAAGTATTCTGGCTATGCAAGTGCCTTAAGATACTGCTTAAGTGAAGTTAGTCGCAGGGACAAAGAAGCTTACCAGACTTTGTATAACAAAATCAATAAAGGAATACTAAAGAATTACCAAGAATCATACGAGTTCTGGACGCAATATGAGAATCCTTTAGAACCATTCTTTAAAACTTTTTACAATGGTTTTTTGAAAGCTAATAGTCAAGACAAAGGAATTGAAAGCTATAGTTATGTGGTTGCATTAATAGTTAACTTTTATCAGAATACTGAACTACAAGAAACGTTAAAAAAAGATTAGTATAGTTTTTAACCAAGCTTATTCCCTATATTTAAAGTTCTAATTTATTACCAACCAAAAATGAATAAAAAGTATCTTCTATTATTGATGCTTTTGTGTGGATTTTGGGTATTCTCACAAGAGCATTTTCCGAAAAATGATGGAGTTAGAACAGTTAATACGAATTATACGGCATTTACAAATGCTAAAATTCATATAACTCCAACACAAGTAATTGAAAACGGAATACTACTTATCAAAGACGGTAAAGTAGTTTCAAGTGGAACTTCAGTTTCCATTCCAACCAACGCTGTAATTATTGATCTTGAAGGTAAAAGCATTTACCCTTCGTTTATAGATCTATTCTCAGGTTTCGGTGTTGAAAAACCTAAAAGGCAAGGTGGAGGTTTTTCTGCACAATATAACCCTTCAAGAGAAGGCTTCTATTGGAATGATCATGTAATGCCGGAACAAAACGCAATTCAGCATTTTAAGTTTAATAGTAAAGCTGCAAACGATCTTAGAAAAGCTGGTTTTGGTGTTGTAAATACACATATGCAAGATGGGATTATAAGAGGAACTGGAGCACTTATAGCGTTAACTAGTGAAGGCGGAGATTCAGAAAGAGTATTGGACGCACGTTCTGGGCAATACAATTCCTTAAGTAGAAGCATTAAATCAAATCAATCCTATCCTGGTTCTGTAATGGGAAGTTTAGCCTTACTTAGACAGGTAAGTTTTGATGCTGATTGGTATGCAAAAGGAGGTTCTTCAGCAACGGATAGATCTTTGGAAGCGTATAATTCCAATAGGAACCTGGTTCAATTTATTGCAGCAGGAGATAGAGCTAATGCGCTTAGAGTTGATAACGTAGGAGACGAAATTGGAGTTCAGTATGTAATTTTAGGAGGTGGTGATGAGTATGAACGTATTAGTGATATGAAAAACACCAATGCAACTTTCATAATTCCTTTAAACTTCCCGAAAGCTTACGATGTTGAAAATCCTTTCTCAGTTAGTATCCTAGAGCTGGAAGACATGAGAGAATGGAACCAACGCCCTTCAAATCCAAAAGTATTGACCGATAATGATATTCGTTTTGCTTTGACTAGTCATAGCTTAAAGTCTCCATCAATGTTAAAGGCCAGTGTAATGAAAGCCATTGAATATGGTTTTGACAAAGATGCTGCCTTAGCTGCACTAACATCAGTACCAGCTCAAATACTTGGAAAATCAAATAGTATAGGTTCATTAAAAAATGGTGCTTATGCAAACTTTTTAATTACTTCCGGACATCCATTTGATAAAGGGACTACCGTTTACGAAAACTGGGTAAAAGGTTATAAGCATAGTTTAGAGCCAATGGACATAAAAGATATAAGAGGTGACTACACTTTTAGAGTAGCTGGAACGGACTATAACTTAAACATTGCAGGAAGTGTTTCTAAACCAAAAACAACCTTAAAAAGTGGAAGTACAAAGTTAGGTTCAAAAATTGCTTATAAAGATGATTGGGTAAACCTTACTTTCACTTCAACAGATACTACCAAACAAGAATTTTTAAGATTCTCATCTAAGGTTGGTGTCAATGATAACTTGGCTGGAAAACTGTATTTCGATAATGGTAATGAAGCTAATATTGTTGCAATAAAGGCTGCCAAAGAAGAAAAAACTAAAACCGATAGAAAAAATGGTAAGACCAAAGATGTAAAAGTAGTGCCCGTTACTTACCCTAATGGTGCTTATGGTTTCTATAGCTTACCTCAACAAGAAACACTATTATTTAAAAATGCTACTGTTTGGACTAATGAAAGCGATGGTATTCTTGAAAATACAGATGTATTGATTAAGGATGGAAAGATTTCAAAAATTGGTAAAGATCTTAAAGATGGCAGAGCCAAAGTTATTGATGCTACAGGAAAGCATTTAACTGCAGGTATTATTGACGAGCATTCGCATATTGCAGCCTCAAGTATTAATGAAGGTGGTCAAAACTCTTCGGCCGAGGTAAGTATTGAAGACGCTTTAGATCCTGAAGATATTAGCATCTATCAAAACCTTGCTGGTGGTGTAACATCAATTCAAATTTTACATGGTTCTGCTAATCCAATTGGTGGTCGTTCCGCGATTATCAAATTAAAATGGGGAGAATCTGCTAATAATTTAGTTTACGAAAATGCTCCGAAATTTATAAAATTCGCACTTGGTGAAAATGTAAAACAATCAAACTGGCAAAGCTTTAGTCGTTTCCCTCAAACACGTATGGGAGTGGAGCAGCTATATGTAGATTACTTTACTAGAGCTAAAGAATATGATGTTAAAAAGAAAAGTGGACAACCTTACCGAAAAGATGTTGAGCTAGAAGTGTTAGCAGAAATCTTGAATAAAGAACGTTTTATTAGCTGTCACTCCTACGTTCAGAGCGAGATCAATATGTTAATGAAAGTCGCTGAAAAATTTGACTTCAATGTAAATACCTTCACTCATATTCTTGAAGGTTATAAGGTTGCAGATAAAATGAAGGCGCATGGTGTGGGCGCTTCAACTTTTAGTGATTGGTGGGCATACAAGTATGAGGTAAATGATGCGATTCCATATAATGCTGCTATCATGCACAATCAAGGTATTGTAACAGCAATAAATAGTGATGATGGTGAAATGTCAAGACGTTTAAATCAAGAAGCAGCTAAAACAATTAAATATGGTGGTTTAAGTGAAGAGGATGCTTGGAAAACAGTAACATTAAATCCAGCAAAATTACTCCACCTTGATGATCGCGTAGGAAGTATAAAAGTTGGTAAAGATGCCGACGTAGTTCTTTGGAACGATAATCCACTTTCCATTTATGCCAAAGCAGAAAAAACAATCATAGAAGGAAAGACTTATTTTGATATTGACAGAGATAAGCAAATGCGCGCTTCTATTAAAAAAGAGCGCAATGAGCTGATTAGTATGATGCTAAAAGAAAAGAATAAAGGCATGAAAACGCAGCCTATCAAAAAGAAAGATAAAGAACATTTACATTGCGATTCAATGGATCATAACCACTAGAAACTATGAAAAATTTAAAATACATATTCGGAATATTCATGTGTTGTGTGGCCTTTGGTTTCGCACAACAAACTCCTGCCCCAACCCAATCTGAAGCATTTACTATTGCAGGAGCTACTGCTCATATTGGTAATGGTCAGGTAATAAACAACAGTGTAATTGTTGTAGAAAATGGAAAAATAGCTGCTATTGGTGGTTCAGATGTTGCTACTAAAGGTAATGTGATCGATGCCAATGGAAAACACGTTTATCCTGGTTTTATTGCAACAAACACAAGTTTAGGGCTTGTAGAAGTTGATATGGTAAGAGCAACTAACGATCAAGACGAAATCGGGGATATGATTCCTCATATTAGAAGTTTAATAGCTTACAATGCAGAGTCTAAAGTTGTAGAATCTATGCGTCCTAACGGAATCCTGGTTGCGCAAGTTTCTCCAAATGGAGGGCGTATTTCAGGAACCTCATCTATAGTACAATTAGATGCTTGGAATTGGGAAGATGCTGCTCTTAAAGCTGATGACGGTATTCACCTAAACTGGCCATCTAGTTTTTCGAGAGGTCGTTGGTGGTTAGGAGAACCTCGTGGTTTAAGATTGAACAACAATTATAATAAACAAGTACAGGACGTAACAGATTTTGTTGCAGAAAGTAAAGCTTATTTAAACGGTAAAAAAGCAACTAAACATTTACCTTTTGAAGCTATGGCAGGAATATTTGATGGTTCCAAAAAGTTGTTTATTCATGTTAATGATGAAAAAGGTATTACAGATGCCGTTCATTTTGCAAATGAAAACGGTGTAAAACAGATGGTAATTATTGGAGGTTATCAGGCTTATTTAGTTGCAGATTTTCTCAAAGCCAATGATGTTTCAGTACTTATAAATACTGCACATAGTACTCCTGAAATTGACGACCACGATTATGATCTTCCATACAAGAATCCAAAACTTTTAGCAGATGCTGGAGTTTTAGTTGGATTTCAAAATGGAAATATGTCTAATTTCCAAACACGTAACTTACCTTTTTATGCTGGACAAGTTGCTGGACAAGGAATGGATAAAGAAGAAGCGTTAAAGTTAATCACTTCTAATACTGCTAAGATCTTAGGTATTGATGACAAAGTTGGAACGCTTGAAGCAGGAAAAGATGCAACTTTATTTATTAGTGAAGGGGACGCATTAGATATGCGTGGAAATGTATTAACTCATGCATTTATTAATGGTCGTTCTTTAAGTTTAGAGACACATCAAACTAAGCTTTGGAAACGCTATAGCAATAAATATAAAGGTCAATAGACTCTTTTATAATTTGATAATAAAAAAGCGAGCTTATAGCTCGCTTTTTTATTTACTTTACAATCATTGTAGTGTCAGGAACTTTAAACATGTCCTCACTAATTTTCTCTTTAGATAATTTTGATTTTACAAAATTGACCTCATTTCTAACATCCCCTATTTCACCCTCATTATAATGATGCCATTGTATTTTAGTTGGTAATTTTACACCTTCGACATTTCCCCAATCATTATACCTAATCAAGTTAAACTTTTTACTCTTTTCCTTTGAGAAGAATGTAACTGTATATGCTAACCAAGACATTTCATTGGTTTGTGGATGATAGTACAAAATATATTCGTCTTCTGGTGATTCACCCACTCCGGAATTATACGAAATCAATACACCAGGATATGATGTTCCTTCATATTGTAATGGTTCTACATCTTTATAATTAATTCCATCATCACCTAATACAAAAGGCATTGCATAAAAATAGAACATTAAGTTATAGTAAAACTTGGCGTTACCTTTATATTTAGTCGTATCTAAGTTCTTCAACCACACATTTTCACCATCAAAACCTAATTGATGATGCTTCATACTTATCAATGATTTTCTATCCTTTAAAGAAACGTTATAGATATCATTAACCTCAGGTTTTTCAATCTCGTAATAAAGGCTTTCAAATTCTTTCCATATATTTATTCCTCCATGCGCTTTAAAAACTTTGGAAACATTCTCTGGATAAGTTAATGCTATCTCACTTTCTTTACTATCAATACTATTCTTGTTGTCTTTACAAGAAACTATTATAGCTAAGGCTAGTACAAATGCTACTTTCTTCATGGTTGAAAATTTTTATCTAAGCTTCGTCGATTTATGAATGGGTAAATTACATTAATTATTATTTTTGTTTCCAATGGCAAAACAAATCACCAGTCTTCAAAATTCTTTCGTTAAAGAACTCGTTACACTCAAAGAAAAATCTAGAAGTCGTCGTAGAATAGGAAAGTTTCTAATTGAAGGAACAAAAGAAATTTCACTTGCAATAAAAGGTGATTATGAGATTGAGGCTTTTGTTTATAACCCAAACATTTCATCAGTTGAGGAGATTGATGAACTATCAAACCATCAAACAGATATTATTGAAGTTTCTGACGAGGTTTATCAGCGTCTTGCGTATCGAGAGTCAACACAAGGAATATTGGCAGTAGCAAAATCAAAGACGGTTGAGTTAAAGAATCTAAAATTTAAAGGAGAAAACCCATTAGTTTTAGTTACGGAAGCTCCCGAAAAACCAGGAAATATAGGTGCTTTATTACGTACCGCAGATGCTGCCAATGTAGACGCCGTAATTATAGCAAATCCAAGGACAGATCTTTATAATCCAAATATCATTCGATCGAGTGTTGGTTGTGTTTTTACTAATCAAATCGCCACTGGAAGTACCGAAGAAATCATATCATTCTTAAAATCCAAGAACATCAGTATTTTCTGTGCTTCATTACAAGCTTCTGTAGATTACCATACGCAAGACTATACAAAACCAACTGCCATTGTAGTTGGAACAGAAGCAACAGGATTAACTGATGAGTGGCTGGATAACGCTACTCAAAATATCATTATACCTATGCAAGGAGAAATAGACTCAATGAATGTTTCTGTTTCTGCCGCGATTATTATTTTTGAAGCTAAACGACAACGACAATTTAATTAAATGACATCAACAACCCTTTTCTATATCATCATCGCAATTTTATTAATCAATTTTATTGTTGACAAAGTCCTTGATTCACTCAACGCCAAACATTTTAATGATGAATTACCTCCTGAACTTCAAGATGTATATGATGATGAGGAGTATAAGAGATCACAAAAATACAAAGCAATCAATCAACGATTTTCAAATATTACTTCTGCATTTTCCTTCGTTATCACCTTAGCTTTTTTCTTCCTTGATGGATTTGAGTTTGTAGATAATATTGCTAGAAGCTATAGCAATAATTCTATAATGATAGCTTTATTGTTCTTTGGTATTATAATGCTAGCAAGTGATATCATCACAACTCCATTTGCTTATTATAAAACCTTTATAATTGAAGAGAAATTTGGGTTTAATAAAACCACTAAAAAGACATTTATTCTTGACAAAATAAAAGGTTGGGTTATGATGATTATTCTTGGAGGAGGAATTCTGGCACTTATCATTTGGTTTTTTGAAGCTACTGGAAAAAATTTCTGGTTATATGCGTGGGCATTAGTTACAGGCTTTTCAGTATTCATGAATATGTTCTACTCAAGACTAATCGTTCCTATATTCAATAAACAAACACCCCTTGAAGATGGAGAATTAAAGACCAAAATATCAGACTATTCAAGAAAAGTTGGTTTTAAACTAAGTAAAATATTTGTCATTGATGGTTCTAAACGAAGTACAAAAGCAAATGCTTATTTTTCTGGTTTTGGAAGTGAAAAACGAGTTACACTTTACGATACCTTAATAAATGATCTTGATGACGAAGAAATTGTAGCAGTTTTGGCTCATGAAGTAGGTCATTACAAGAAAAAACATATTATTTATAATTTACTCAGTTCTATTCTACTAACAGGATTGACCTTGTATATTTTGTCACTATTAGTTTCAAACCCTTTATTATCAAGTGCATTGGGAGTAGAAATACAGAGTTTCCATGTAGGATTGATAGCATTTACTTTGCTCTATAGCCCAATAAGTGAGGTCACTGGTTTAGTTATGAATATTTTGTCTCGAAAATTTGAATATCAAGCAGATAATTATGCTAAACATACTTATGCTGGTGAACCTTTAATTACATCATTAAAAAAACTTTCAAAAAACAGCTTAAGTAATCTCACGCCACATCCAGCATATGTTTTTATGCATTATTCCCATCCTACTTTACTACAAAGAATTAAGAATTTGAGGGCTTAATACTAATTAAAACAAACTAAATCTTATCTTAGGTTCGTTGAAATAAATCTATTAGTCTGGAAAACCTAAAACTAAGCCATACACCATGGTATCAACGTATACCACACGCAGTAACAATGTTATTTGGAATTATTGTATTAGTTACCATTCTTACATATATTCTTCCGGCTGGATCTTATGAGCGTATTTTAGTTGATGGTAGACAAACTGTAGTACCTGACTCTTATAAAACCATCCCTTCTACTCCAATAAATATTTTAGGGATGTTTAAGGCTATTCCATTAGGATTTAAAGCTGCATCAGAAATTATATTTATTGTTTTAGCTGGAGCAATCATGTTTGGCTTTATGGAAAAGTCTAAAGCTGTTGAAAATTCAGTAGGAACTCTTGTTAAAAAGTTAGGTTTAAAAAATAAGTACCTGATCATAATAATTATGACCTTCATTTATGGTCTACTAGGAGTTGCTGTTGGTTATGAAAATAACATTGCCATGGTTCCAATTGCAGCTGTGCTGAGCTTAGCTTTAGGTGGTGATCTCATACTAGCCGCTGGAATTTCAGTTGGTGCTATGACAATAGGTTTTGGCCTATCACCTATTAACCCCTATACTGTGGGAACTGGTCATAAAATAGCAGAATTACCAATGTTCTCTGGTGCATTACTTAGAAGTATACTTTGCTTTGCAGCGCTAAGTATCATGGCATATTATAATGTTAGATACTTCAAGAAAATAACAAAATCACCTGAAAAAAGTTTAGGGAAAGGATTAGATATTAGTGGCTTAAACTTATCTAAACCCATACAAGACTATAGAGTCTCTACAAATAATTGGTTAGTAATCTCAATTTTTATTGCAGGATTATTGGTTATTCTTCATGGTGTATTTAACCTTAAATGGTATATCAATGAACTTTCAGCGGTATTTTTAATTATTGCTGTTCTTTCTGGCGTAGTCTCTAAGATGAATGCTACCATTATGAGCGAAACTGTACTCAAAGCGGTTTCAATTGCTGCTCCAGGTGCCTTTATGGTAGGTTATGCAACATCAATAAAAGTATTGATGGAAATGGGCAACATTGGAGATACAATTTCATACAATTTATCTGTTATACTAAAAGACCTACCGCTTTATGCTTCGGCAATAAGCATGTCTGTTTCTCAAACAATAATCAACTTTTTTATTCCATCTGGAAGTGGACAAGCACTAGCAACATTACCTGTTATGTTGCCTCTTGGTGAGTCTTTAGGGCTTACACGTCAAATTACAATTTTAGCATTTCAAATTGGTGATGGTCTATCAAATTTAATAAACCCAACATTAGGTGGACTCATTGCCATGCTTAGTATGTGTCGCGTACCTATAGACAGATGGATTAGATTTATTTTCCCAGTTTTATTAACCATTCTAATTATAGCCTTTATGGCATTAATCATTGCTGTAGCAACTAATTATAGTTAACTCAATTATGTCAGTAGAACAAATCTTAGCAAAACTTGTATCATTCCCTGTATTAGGAGGAGAAAGTAACTTAATCATCATCAATTGGATAAAAGAATATATAGAATCCTTTGATGTCTCTGTTACAATGTTGCCCAATGAAACAGGAGACAAAGCCTCTTTACATTGCCGAATTGGTCCAGCTGTTGATGGGGGTGTAATTCTCTCTGGTCATACAGATGTTGTTCCTGTTGAAGGTCAAGATTGGAGCACCAATCCTTTTGAATTAACAGATAAAGGCGATGGTAAACTTTATGGTAGAGGTTCATGTGATATGAAAGGCTTTGTGGCTTGTTGTTTGGCTGTTCTTCCAGAAATGGTTAAAGCAGATTTAAAAAAGCCTATCTATTTCGCTTTTTCATATGATGAAGAAGTAGGCTGTTTAGCAGGTCCCGAACTTGCTGCTAGTATTCGTACTCATTATACCGAAACTCCAAAATATGCCATAATCGGTGAACCGTCATTAATGGAACCAATTGTTGGTCAAAAAGGCATTTATATTCTTGAAACTTATGTCTACGGTTCTGCAGGACATAGTAGTAGAATAAAGCAAGAAGTGAGTGCAATTCATGAATCTATGCGACTCATTTTGTGGTTAGAAAATAAAATGAATCAGCTTATTAATGACAGTCGCTTAGATGAACGTTTTCATCCACCACACTCCTCTATTCATATTGGGTTAGTTAATGGTGGAATTGCTCCTAACGTTATTGCCGATAAAGCACATTTTTATTGGGATTTAAGAACCATTCCAATGGATGATATTCATTCTATAGTTAATGAATTTGAAGCGTTTTGTAGGAAACGAGAAATAGAATTAAGAAAGATATTCCCTGACTTCAGAATTAAAACCATAGAAAATCATCCTCCCGTTCCACATTTAGACACCAAAGAAGAGGAAGAGGTTGTAAAATTAATTACTAAACTCTCTGGAAATGCTAAATTAAACACCGTTTCCTATGCTGCTGAAGCTGGTCAATTTGCTAATGAAGGGTTTCAGACAGTAATTTGTGGACCTGGCTCTATTGCTCAAGCCCATAGAGCGGACGAATTTATTGCAAAGGATGAATTACAAAAAGGCGAAAAAATGCTACAAAATTTGGTTAAAGAATTACGTAAAACTGACTTCCTATAAAAAAATCTGTCACCTAAATATTATTTAGATTTTCCTTACAAACAAATTGCCCATTAACTTTGTTTATGTTATTTTTAATCTATGACAGAGGTTGATATTGAAAAGGAAAATGCGGCAATTGCTAAGGAGTATAAGGAGCTATTAAAAGTAAGTTATCGTACACTTTCTAAAGAGGACAAAAAACTTATTAGAAGTGCTTTTGATGTTGCTGTAGATGCTCATAAAGAGCAGCGCAGAAAATCTGGTGAAGCATATATTTTTCATCCAATTGCTGTAGCTCGAATCGTGGCTTCAGAAATTGGTCTAGATGCGACATCAATTGCTGCGGCATTGCTTCATGATGTCGTTGAAGACAACCCAAACTATACTATTGATGATATTCAACAATTATTTGGCGAGACTGTTGCTAGAATTGTTGACGGATTGACCAAAATATCATCTCTCAAGAAGGACATGAATGTGTCCCTGCAAGCCGAGAATTTCAGAAAAATGCTTTTGACACTTAATGATGATGTGCGTGTTATCATTATTAAGATTGCAGACAGACTCCACAACATGCAAACAATGGCTTCTATGCGTCCTGATAAACAAGTGAAAATTGCATCAGAGACGCTGTATATTTATGCTCCTCTAGCTCATCGTATTGGGCTTTACAATATTAAAACCGAATTGGAAGATTTAGGATTAAAATACACCGAACCTGAAGTGTATAATGACATTCTAAATAAAATGAAGGAAAGTAAAGAGGAACAGGATGCATATATCAAAGAGATAAGTAAAGTTTTAAAATCTTCGCTTGATAAAGAAGGACTAAACTATGATATAAAGGGACGTCCAAAGTCGATTTTTTCTATTAAAAGAAAAATGGCAAAACAAGGCGTTTCATTTGATGAAGTCTATGATAAGTTTGCAGTTAGAATTATATATAAATCTGATCTGGAAAATGAAAAATTCTTAGCTTGGAAAATATATTCCATAGTTACTGATCACTTCCGCCCTAACCCTATTAGATTACGAGATTGGATCTCCTCTCCAAAGTCTACTGGTTACGAAGCATTACACATTACAGTAATGGGACCTAAAGGGCGTTGGGTTGAAGTACAAATTCGTAGTGAGCGAATGAACGAAATTGCAGAGAAAGGTTATGCAGCACATTACAAATACAAGGAAGGAGACGAAAAGGGAGATAATCTTGATCAATGGATTAGCAAATTACAGGAAGCCTTAGAAAATCCGGAAGTAAATGCAGTAGATTTTGTAGAACAGTTCAAACTAAACCTTTACTCAAAAGAAATATTTGTTTTTACACCTCAAGGAGATCTTAAGTCTTTACCAAAAGGTGCTACTCCACTTGATTTTGCTTTCAGTATTCATACTGAAGTTGGAATGAAAACGAGAGGCGCTCGAGTTAACGGTAAGTTGGTCCCTTTAAGTCAAGAATTACAAAGTGGTGATCAAGTAGAAATTCTAACTTCAGAAAGTGCAAAACCAAATTCAAACTGGTTAGACTACGCTACAACAGCCAGAGCCAGAAGTAAAATTAAATCTTCTTTAAAAGCAGAAACTAAAAAGATTGCTGAAGAAGGCAAAGAGATTCTACGCAGAAAATTAAAACAGCTTAAAATAAACTTAAATGAGAAATCGGTTAACGAGCTTGTAAATTATTTTAAACTAAAGACCAGTCTGGATCTTTTCTATCGTATTGGTATTGGCACTATAGACAACAAAATGCTTAAGGAATTTGCGGCGTCAAGAAGTAACGCTTTAGTGAGCTTCATTAAAGATAAAATTCGTCGCAAACAAAGTGTAACTAAAGAAGATCTCGAAAGAGAAGAGATCACTTCCAAATTCGACATGCTTGTATTTGGCAAGGAAGAAGAGCGTCTAAACTATAAATTAGCAAACTGTTGTAACCCAATCCCTGGAGATCAAGTTTTTGGTTTCTTAACCATCAACGAAGGAATAAAAGTTCATAAAAAAAACTGCCCAAATGCATTAAGTCTCCAATCTAACTATGCTTATAGAATCATGCTTGCCAAATGGATTGATTCTACTCAGCAAGAGTTTACAGCAATTATTCAATTAACAGGAATTGATAATCTTGGATTAGTAAATAAGATTACTACAGTAATATCTGAAAGTATGCACGTAAACATGAAAAAACTAAATTTTGATTCAGATAGTGGCGTCTTTAAAGGTCAAATAACTGTAGTTGTAAAAAACAATAATCTGGTAAAGAAATTGATGGACAGATTAAAGAAAATTAATGGTATAGAAAAAGTGTCCAGAATCTAAAATTTAATGTAAATTTGCAATCTGATTCATGGCAGCCAAAAAGCAAAATAAAAACCAAGAAATTGTAAAGGACGTTTTCACTAAATTCTTAGAAGAAAACTCACATAGAAAAACTCCTGAACGTTATGCAATCCTTCAGGAAATTTATGATAGTAATGATCATTTTGATATAGAGTCGCTTTATATCAATATGAAAAACAAAAACTATCGTGTTTCACGTGCTACACTTTACAACACCATAGAACTTTTATTAGAATGCGGTTTGGTGAGAAAACATCAGTTTGGTCAAAATATGGCACACTACGAAAAGTCATATTTTGATAAGCAACATGACCATGTTATTTTAACTGACACAGGAGAGGTTATCGAATTTTGCGACCCTCGAATTCAGTCTATAAAAAAAACCATAGAAGATGTTTTTGACATAGATATCCATAATCATTCACTCTACTTTTACGGAACTAAAAAACAAACAAACTAAATTACATAATGGCGGTAGATTTACTACTAGGTTTACAATGGGGAGACGAAGGCAAAGGAAAAATTGTTGATGTACTCACCTCCAACTACAATATTATTGCACGATTCCAAGGAGGTCCTAATGCTGGCCATACACTTGTTTTCAACGGAATGAAGCATGTTTTGCACACAATTCCTTCAGGGATTTTTCATGATGATGCAATTAACTTAGTTGGAAATGGAGTTGTAATTGATCCTGTAATTTTCAAGAAGGAACTTGATAAACTTGAGGAGCAGAATGTTGATTATAAGAGTAAACTCCTTATTTCAAGAAAGGCACATCTAATTTTGCCTACACACCGTTTATTGGATGCAGCCAGTGAAACTGCAAAAGGGAAAGCTAAGATTGGTTCAACTTTAAAAGGAATTGGACCAACATATATGGATAAAACTGGTCGTAATGGTATTCGTGTAGGCGATGTTGAATTAGAGGGTTGGAAAGAGCGCTATCGCAATCTTGCCAATAAACATGAGGCAATGATCGATTTCCATAACGTAAATATTCAATATGAATTGGATGAGTTAGAAACAGAGTTCTTTGAAGCTATTGAAACACTCAAAGAGTTAACTTTTATTGACTCTGAAGAATATATCTTCCAAGCAATGCAAGGAGGAAAATCAATACTAGCTGAAGGTGCTCAAGGTTCATTATTAGATATAGATTTTGGCACATACCCATTTGTAACTTCATCAAATACTACTGCCGCTGGAGCATGTACAGGTTTAGGAATTGCACCTAACAAGATTGGCGATGTTTTTGGAATATTTAAAGCCTATACTACCAGAGTTGGTTCAGGACCTTTCCCTACGGAGTTATTTGACGAAGTTGGTGAAACCATGGGAAGAGTTGGTCATGAGTTTGGCGCTACTACAGGTCGTCGTCGTCGTTGTGGATGGTTAGACCTTGTTGCTTTAAAGTATGCTTGTCAGGTAAACGGTGTTACACAATTAATGATGATGAAAGCCGATGTACTTTCTGGCTTTAAAAGTTTAAAAGTATGTACAGCTTATAAATATAAAGGAGAAGAGATCACACATTTACCATATAACATTGAAGAAGAAAATGTGACTCCTATTTATACAGAATTAAAAGGATGGAAAGAAGATCTTACAGAAATGGAAGACGCTTCTCAGTTACCTAAGGAGTTAAATGATTATATAGATTTTTTAGAAAAAGAATTAGAAACACCAATCAAGATCGTTTCTGTAGGACCAGATAGAAAACAAACAATTTTTAGATAAAACGTTTTTTCAAAATAGCTTTTAAAAACCTGCATAAACTCTATGCAGGTTTTTTATTAAAATTTACTTAACGCATAATAAAGAACTAATATTATAGTTATTTTTACCGCAAATAATAGTCATTTGAAATTTTCCAAATCCATACTCCTATTAATACTTTTTACAATTTTTGTTTTTACATCTTCTGATGCACAGCAAAAACGAAAGATTCAAATTGAATATGCTGGTGATTTGGTAATTAACGAAAAAGACTATCCGGGAGCTACTATTTTAACTAGAGACGATTCACAACAAGTGCACATTCATCATGATGGTGTAGATCTTTGGTGTGATAGAGCCATTCATTATAAAAAAGAAGATTTTGTTGAAGCCTATGGCAATGTAAATATTAAACAAGGCGATACTATCAATCTTAACTCAACGTATATTGAGTACAGTGGTATCACAAAACTTGCTTTTGCAAGTGGTGATGTGGTTTTGACAGACCCAACCTCAACTATAAAATCTGACACGCTATGGATGGATCGCGTAAAGCAACAATCTTTTTACAGGAGTGGTGGGACAGTGGTAAGAGATACATCTGGAGTTGTTACCAGCAGAAGAGGAACATACTATATGGAACTCAAAAAATATCAGTTTACGCAAGATGTTGTACTCACGAACCCAGATTATGTTATTGAGTCTGATCAACTAGATTATTATTCAGAATCTGGAAGAGCTGATCTTTTTGGTCCAACTACTATAACTGGAGAAGAAAGCAAAATATACTGTGAGCGTGGGTTTTATGATACCGAAAATGACACTGGTTATTTCCTTAAAAAAGCACGTATTGATTATGATGACCGAATTATTGAAGGTGATAGTCTCTATTTTGACAGGAACAGGAATTTTGCATCAGCCGATAACAATATTAAAATAACAGACACTATAAACAATGCTGTTATTAAAGGACATCATGCCGAAGTTTTTAGAGACAAAGATTCAGTTTTTATTACCAAGCGAGCATTAGCAATTACAGTTCAAGAAAACGATTCACTCTACATTCATAGTGACACATTAATGGTCACCGGAAAACCTGAGAACAGAATAACCAGAGCGTTTTATAATGCTAAAGTTTATAAATCTGACCTTAGTGGAAAAGCAGACTCCATTCATGTAGATCATAAAACAGGGCTTATAGAACTTATTAACTTAAGCAGATTTGAGTCAACTGATAATTTTAGCAATAAAAGGAATCCTATTCTCTGGAATGTTTTTACGCAAATGACAGGAGATTCTATTCATTTAATTTCCAATCCAGAAACTGAAAAGTTGGATTCATTAAAAGTTTTTGAAAACGCTTTTATCGTAAGTCAAGATACTATCGGTGATGGTTTCCATCAAATGGCAGGAAAAGAACTTTACGGTCAATTTGAAGAAAATGAGCTAAGGGTAATTGATATTATTAAAAATGCCGAATCAATTTATTACATGAGAAATGATGAAGGCGAATTGGTAGGAACAGACAAATCAAAATCTGGACTCATCAAAATCTTTGTTAAAGATAATACTATAGAAGAAGTAAGAAAGATTAAAGGAGTTGATGGTGATGTATTTCCGGAAGGTGATTTTCCAGAACGTGATAAATTTCTTAAAGGCTATGCTTGGAGAGATGATGAACGACCAAAAAGTGTAGAAGACCTTTTTAAAGATGACCCTCCTCTTAACCTTCCTATAATTAAGGGGCTTGAAGATTACATTCCACCAGATGACTTTGTTGATGAGGATCTTTTAAAACGTGTTGAAGAAGCTAGAAAAGTTTCAAACACTAAAAAAGAAGAAAATAAAGCAGCTAGAAACATTCCAAATCAGCGTTTAAAACAAGATTTAAAAACCGACTCAAAACCATTGGGAAGGAAAGTCAAAAAAGACAACAACAATTAAAGACGATTTCTTTAAATATCAAGCGCAAACTACACCTCATCCATTAGCAATGGAAATCTCTCACGCTAAAGGAAGCTATATTTATGATTCTAACAATAAAGCGTATTTAGATTTTGTAGCTGGTGTTTCAGCATGTAGTTTAGGACATCAACATCCAAAAGTTGTTAAGGCAATTAAAGATCAGCTTGATAAGTATTTACACGTAATGGTTTATGGAGAATACATTCAAAAACCTGCAGTAGAATTAACAAAATTACTAGCAACTCATCTACCAGCTCCCTTAGAAACAACATACCTTACTAATTCTGGAACTGAAGCTATTGAAGGAGCTTTAAAGCTAGCCAGAAGATACACGGGAAGGTCAGAGATCATAGCTGCAAAAAAAGCGTATCATGGAAACACCATGGGCTCTTTGAGTGTTATGGGTTACGAAGAACGCAAACAGCCGTTTAGACCGTTAATTCCTGATGTTCGTTTCATTGAGTTTAATAGAATTGATGACCTCAAAAAGATTACCAATAAGACTGCAGCTGTTATTTTAGAAACCATACAAGGTGGAGCAGGTTTCATTGAGCCAAAAAATGACTATCTAAAATTGGTTCAAGAACGTTGCAATAAAATTGGAGCATTATTGATTCTAGATGAAATTCAACCAGGAATTGGTCGTACAGGAAAACTTTTTGGTTTTGAGCATTATAGCTGCACTCCTGATATAGTGGTTACAGGTAAAGGGCTAGGTGGCGGAATGCCAATAGGTGCATTCACTACTTCAAGAGAGAAAATGGATTGTTTAAAAGATAATCCAAAACTTGGTCATATCACCACTTTTGGAGGAAACCCTGTAATAGCTTCAGCAGCTCTGGCAACTTTAAAAGAAATTACTTCTTCCACATTAATGGAAGAAACATCAAAAAAAGAAGCCATAGTTAGAGCACATTTAAAGCACCCTTTGATACAAGAAATTAGAGGAAAAGGACTTATGTTAGTCGCAATTCTTCCTTCGACTGATATTGTCAACAAGGTAATTCTACAATGCCAAGAAGAAGGTCTAATCTTATTCTGGTTGCTTTTTGAACCTAAAGCCATACGTATTACTCCTCCACTTACCATATCTGAAAATGAACTAATTAAAGGCTGCAACATTATCAAAAAAGTCTTAACTGAAGCTACATCTTAATACTGAAACAGTAAGAAAATTGCTGTTAATTACTTTGTTGAAAACATTGATTGACACCATTTATGTACAAAGCAATAAATACTAAATTTATTTCAGTGAACTTTTAATGCCTATGGAGTTTAGTCAATACGACGACAACCAAAATCTATCGCTCACCAAATTTGAGTCCATGTTAAAGACAAATAATGTGTTGTTTTTCGACTCAAATGAATTCGAGAACATCATTCACCATTATTTAGACATTGGGAAGATTGCCTTGGCTAAAAAAGCCATTAAACTTGGCTTAGAGCAACACCCTACCTCAACAAACCTAAAGTTGTTCAAGGTAGAGGTATTTGTTTTTGAAAATAAGTTAGAAAAAGCAGATGAACTGCTCAATGAGCTATATGAAATTGAGCCTTCAAATGAAGAGATCTATATTCAAAAGGCTAATATCTACTCTAAAAAAGATGATCACGAAAAGGCAATAGATATATTAAAAAGAGCTTTGGAGTTTACTGATGATACTGCCGATATTTATTCTCTTCTGGGAATGGAATATCTTTTCTTAGACAAGTTTGAAGATGCCAAAACCTATTTCATGAAGTGCTTAGAATCTGATCCTGAAGATTATTCGGCACTTTATAATATAATTTATTGTTTTGACTTCTTGGAGCAAAACAAAGAAGCTATTGATTATTTGAGCATGTATCTTGACACAAATCCTTACTGTCAAGTTGCATGGCATCAATTAGGTAAGCAATATTTTTCAATTAAAGACTACGAAAAAGCGCTTGCTGCCTTTGATTTTGCAATCATTTCAGATGATGTATTTATAGGAGCATATCTCGAAAAAGGAAAGGTTCTTGAAAAAATGAAAAGATATACTGAGGCTATTGAAAACTATAAAATTACCTTAGCCTTAGATGATCCTACCTCATTTGCCTTATTGAGAATTGGTCTTTGTTATGAGAAATTGGGCCATAAAGATCTGGCTGTTCAGTATTATTATAAAACTGTAGAAGAAGATCCGTTATTAGATAAAGGATGGATAGCTATTACCAACTTCTATAATAGAGCTCAAAACTATCAAAAAGCACTTTATTATATTAATAAAGCCATAAACATTGACGCCGAAAATGTAGTATACTGGAAGCTATATGCCCAAATAAATCAGCGTTTAAACTTCTTAGAAGAGGCTGAAAGAGGTTATAAAAAAACCCTAGAATTAGGTAACTATGAGTTAGAAACTTGGATTGCCAGAGCAGACATACTTATTAATCTTGGGGAATTTGAAGCTGCTATATTCAGCCTCGAACAAACTGCCGATTTTTATCCAGATAATGAAGAAGTTCTTTATCGTTTGGCAGGTTCATTTTTTAAGAGAGGTAATAAAGCGGACGGACAAAAGCACCTCATAAATGCACTTAGTTTAAATATCGATTTTTACTTTATAATCGAAGAGCTTTTCCCGTCTGTATATAAATCTGATCTCGTACAGCAAATAATCGAGAAATTTAGGAGCGCCACCAACTAAAATTTTGTCTACCTTTACGCTTCTAAAATTTACGAATGCAACGACGCTTATTTGACTATTTCATCATTTCTTTGAAAGGTTTAGCCATGGGAGCTGCAGATGCAGTTCCTGGTGTTTCTGGAGGTACAATTGCTTTTATTTCTGGTATTTACGAAGAGCTTATAACAACAATAAGTAATGTAAATCCTTCCCTTTTTAAAACTCTTTTTAAAGAAGGGTTCAAACCTTTCTGGAAACAATTAAACGGTAATTTTATTTTAGCCCTTTTAATCGGTATTTTGGTAAGCTTTGTAAGTTTTATGCGATTAGCAAAATATCTAATAGAAAACCATCCTATTTTAATTTGGTCTTTCTTTTTTGGGCTCATTGTTGCTAGTATTTATTATGTAGGTAAAGAAATCACAAAATGGAATTCAGCAACTATATTTACCCTAATAATAGGTGCCGTTTTTGCATATTATATAACAACACTTCCCAGCTTATCAAATAACGAAAGTAGCTTCTACTTATTTTTTGCAGGAGCTTTGGCCATATGCGCAATGATCTTACCTGGTATCTCTGGAGCATTTATTTTAGTAATATTAGGAGCCTACAAAGCGCTTAGTGATGCTGTACATGATATAGACATTAAACGTCTTGCTTTATTTGTTGGTGGTGCGGTTATAGGCCTACTTACTTTTAGTAGAGTCTTAAAATGGTTATTCAAACATTATCATAACCTTACACTTGCATTGCTTACAGGTTTTATTTTAGGTTCATTAAATAAAGTTTGGCCATGGAAAGAAGTATTGAGCTGGAGAACCAACAGTAAAGGAGAAGAAGTACCTCTTTTAGAGCAAAGTATATTACCTTCTACCTTTGAAGGCGAACCACAAGTGACCTATGCTGTTATTTTAATGCTAATTGGTTTTTTTACGATTCTAGTTTTAGAGAAATTAGGAACAAGGTCTAATAATTAATAACTCTATGCAGAGTACCAGAACATTTAGAGATAGATTTTTTCTAGTTATTAAAGGGCTAGCTATGGGAGCTGCCAATAAAGTTCCTGGTGTTTCTGGAGGTGTTGTTGCTTTTGTTGCTGGTTTTTATGAGGAGTTTATTTATTCTTTACAAAAATTTAATGGGAAAGCATTTGCGCTCGTTATAAATGGGCGTTTCAAGAGTTTTTTCAGATATATAAATGGGCGTTTTATAGCACTACTTTTCTTAGGAATGATAGTAAGTTACTTTAGTGTTTCTAAGCTGCTTGATTATCTGATCATTCATTTTGAGCTCTTTGTATGGAGTGTTTTCTTCGGAATGATCATTGGATCAATTTATTATATAAGTAAAGATTTTGAAGGTTGGTGCACCAAAGCATACATCTCTCTTTTTGTTGGAATTATAATCGGCATAAGTATTAGTTTTCTTGATCCAGCCACCGAAAATGACAACCTCTGGTTTGTTTTTTTATGCGGAATGATTAGCGTCACAGGAATGACGCTTCCAGGTTTTTCAGGATCTTTTATTCTTATTCTTTTAGGAAACTACGTGTTGCTGCTTGTTGATTCGGTGAATGCACTTTATGATACCATTTTTGATGTGTTTACAGGAGATTTCTCTTTTATAGATAATGCTGAAAGAGTAAGAATGTTAAAAGTTCTGGCTGTATTCACCTTGGGTTCTGTAGCAGGATTGGTAACTTTTTCTCACATTCTGAATTATGTACTAAAACATTACAGGAATATTACTCTTTCGTTATTAATGGGTTTCATTATAGGTTCTTTAGGTGTTGTATGGCCTTGGAAAGAAACTATTTATAAGACCAACACAAATGGATCATTCATTTTGGACTCCAGAGGAGAAAAGATTATAGAAAATTACGAAAGATTCTTGCCTGAATTAGGGAAAGAAACGTATATCGCTGTTGGCTTTATTATCGTTGGAATATTAATAGTATTGGCACTTGAATGGTATGGTCAAAAAACAAGAAGGGTAAATGGCTAAATTCGGGTTAGTTGGGAAAAATATTGATTACTCTTTTTCACGATCTTATTTTGCAGAGAAGTTCAAGAAAGAAGAATTAAATCACTCATACGTAAATTTTGATATTCAAACAATAGAAGAGTTTCCATCCATATTTCAAGAATCTGAAAATTTAAAAGGATTAAACGTAACCATTCCTTATAAGGAAGAGGTCATTCCTTTTTTAAGCAAACTCAATAAAACAGCAAAAAAAATAGGTGCAGTTAACACGATCAAGATTTCTAAAAAAGGTAAGTTAATTGGCTATAATACTGATTATTACGGTTTTAAAAAATCTATCGAACCGTTTCTTAAATCCCATCACAATAAAGCGCTTATACTTGGTACAGGTGGAGCTTCAAAGGCTGTAGCCTTTGCACTTAAAAAACTTGGGATTTCATACAGCTATGTTTCCCGTAACATTTCTGCTAAAGCAAAGTTCTCCTACCAATCACTTAGAGAAGAGGATATAAAATCTCATACCGTCATTATTAATTGCACGCCCCTTGGTACACATCCTAACACGAACACATGTCCAGATTTACCCTATAAAGCCATAACCAACGATCACTTATTGTTCGATCTAATCTATAACCCAGAAGAAACAAAGTTTCTGTCAAATGGCAAACTAAAAGGTGCTACAATCTGTAATGGTTACACAATGTTAGAACTGCAAGCAGAGAAATCTTGGAGCATCTGGAACAAGGGCTAAAACAAGTCTAAATAAAGTATAATACTTTGTATTTTCCCTGCGTTAATAGTATCTTTAACCATTGAACCAAAACATTGAAAAACATGTCAGAGAAAGATAACCTGCAAGAAGCAGATGGAATTAAACAAGACAATACACCTCAAACTGAAGATGTAAGTACTGTTGATGCCGAAAACCAACCAACCGAGGAAACTACAAATGAAACTAACGGAACTTCAACCGTTGTTGAGGCTGAACATGCCATAAAAGAAATTGAAGATTCTAATGCGGAAGATGCAGAAGATGAAGCTAATAGTCAGCGACACGAGATAGAAGAAAAAGACTATCATTCTATGTCATTAGAACAATTGGTTTCTGAACTAGAAGGATTACTGAAAAATGAGCAAATCCAAACCATAAAAAATCAATTTGAATCTATAAGAGCAGAGTTTAATGGTAAGTTTAGCTCATTACTAGAAGAAAAGAAGCAAGAATTTTTAGATGGAGGTGGTAACTCAATTGATTTTCATTTTAAAAGCCCAGAAAAATCTCGCTTTAATGAGTTAAGCAGAGATTATCGAGATAAACGTCAGGCTTATTACAAAAATTTAGAAAAATCGTTAAAGACCAATTTAGAGCAACGTCTTCAAATAATTGAAGAAATTAAAGGTCTATTAAACGTTGAAGAAAATATAAATTCTACTTATAAGCATTTTAAAGAACTTCAAGAAAGTTGGAGAAATGCTGGTCCAATTCCACGTGATCGTTATAATAATGTTTGGAATAATTATCATCATCATGTAGAACGTTTTTATGATTTTCTTCATTTAAACAGAGACCTTCGTGATCTTGACTTTAAACATAATCTTGAACAAAAAGTGAAGATAATAGAGCAAGCTGAAGAATTGGCTAAAAGTGAAGATAGTAACAGAGCATTTAGAGAGCTACAAGTACTACATAAGATCTGGAAAGAAGAACTTGGTCCAGTTGGAAAAGATCATCGTGAGGAGATTTGGGAACGCTTTAGTGCTGCAACAAAAGCAATTCATGAAAAACGTCAATCTTATTTTGCCGAACTTGATAAGGTCTATGAAGTAAATCTGGAGAAAAAGCATGAGATCATTTCTCGAATTGATGCAGTAGCTCAAGACGAAGCAAATAATCATGGAGCATGGCAGAAAAAGATAAAAGCTATTGAAGCCTTAAGAGAAGAATTCTTTAGTGCAGGAAAAGTTCCTATTAAAGTTAACGAAGCTACTTGGGCAAAATTCAAGGAGTCGGTTAGAACCTTTAACCGAAAGAAAAATGCTTTCTATAAAAACCTAAAGAAGGAGCAATATGGCAATCTTCAAAAGAAACTAGAGCTGATCAAAATTGCCGAAGTAAATAAAGACAGTGCCGATTTTGAAGTTACTACTCCTTTAATGAAGAAAATTCAGAGTGATTGGAAGAAAATAGGGCATGTTCCTAGAAGAGATAGTGATAAAATCTGGAAGCAATTTAAAGATGCTTGCAACTACTATTTTGACAAATATCATGAAAGTAAGAATGCAGCTAATAAAGAAGAGGTAGAAGCTTTAGAAAAGAAAAATGCATATTTAGAAACACTAAAAAGTGTTGAGTTTGGTGAAGAAGTAGATACTAACCTAGCCATTATAAACGAAAAGATTGCTGAGTGGAAAGCCATTGGAAGAGTACCATACAACAAGCGTTTTATTGAAGGTAAATTCAATAAAGCTATTGACGCACTTTACGGCAAACTTAATATGAGTAAGGCAGAGTCTGAGCTACTTAAATATGATAATAAGCTTTCATCTTGGGCTAGTAATGATGATAAGCGCTCTTTAGATAATGAGAACAATTTTGTTAGAAAAAAGATTGGTGAGATTAAAGGAGAAATCAACCAATTAGAAAATAATTTGCAGTTCTTCTCAAACATTGATGATAGTAACCCGTTGGTTAAGGATGTACACAAAAACATCGAAAAATACCGCAAAGAACTTACTGCTTGGGAAGCAAAGCTTAGAAAGATTAAACAATTCTACTAAAAAAGTACAACCTACTTGCTATCGCAAGTAGGTTGTAAACTCCTAACTAAACTAAATAAAATTGAGTTTTTAAAATCTTCTCAAGAAAATTGAATAAGATCTAATGCTATTAATCTGTTCAATTTTATTCCTCTATGAATATTAATACTTTATATACGAGTAACAAATAGCTTTTGGATGTTTTAAACAGAAGATTACATTTTTTTGAAGACTTCTAACTCTCCAAACCGTTCTTCAAGTTTGTAGTTCATCTTAAAAAAGGTGGCTGTTTCATTACCATAAACACCATTAATATTAGAAAACTCTTGGTGTTTAACAATAAACGTTGGGATATTCCTTTTAAGATCAGAATACACTTGCACTTGTTCTTTTGTGCTGGTTATAAAAATAGAATGAAGGTATTTACTAGATGACCTGCGATTAACATTAGCAAGGGTAAATACAGCTTCTTTATCTGCGCCAAAAACATAGATAAAATCATTAGGGCTAGAATTTTTTGTAATCAAATCAATGGCATAATCTGTATTAATGACGTCTTGAGTTCTTGGAGAAATTAGTTTCCCAAAGTTCGTCTTAAGTTGCCTTAAGGGAAAAAATAACAAGCCAATAAAAACAAAAACTGGGAAAAATATATTTTTGAAACTCTTTTGATTCAAAAACAAGTTTGAAAGTAATATCCCAGCAACTAAAGCAAGGGCAGGAAGTAATTGTTTTATTTGATGTCCATAATAATAACCCGAAGCATTAGCTCCTATAAAATCAAACAAGAACCAAACGACTAAAATTATATATGTTAGTCTAGATATAGCTTTTCGGTTAAAAATAAAAAGAGCAATAATTGGCAAAAAAATAACCATTCTTGATAAAAAGAACATCTTGAAAAAATTGCTCAACTGACTTTGGACACCTCCAATCCTTGAGCCAGAATTAAAAAGTATAGCCCAAGCTCCATCTATATACTCATAAAGAGTGACTCCACTAAAAAATAGTATAAAATAACAGAAAAAAATAGCTATAAGAATACCAAAACCAACAACTATAGTATGCTTTAGATAGCTTCTAAAATCTTTAAATAAAAACAGTAAGACCAATAAAAGTCCCATAGCTGAAGTAACAGCAATTTGCTTAAAGCTAATTGCCATTCCTAAACTTACACCAGCAAAGAACAATAACTTTAAATTACTTTCTTTACCAAAAAACCTAACGACTAAATAAAATGCTAACGTGCTGAAAAAAATCATGAAAGTTTCTGTTTGGGCAAACGCAAAGCCATCTAGAACGCGCCAACAGACAACTAAGCCAAAAATACACATGGCAATAATACCAGAATTTTTATCACTCAATTCTTTTCCTATAAGGTAGATAAAAAAAGTAGTAGCCAATGTAAATAAGACACCAATACTTCTCACAAAAAAAGTGCTGTAGTCTCCAAAATTATCTGCAATAGCGTATAAGAAAAATATTCCTGGGGTTTTATTCTCAACAGCTCCAAGATAAGGTGGAATTCCTTGGTCATTATACAGCCATCCTATATAAGTCCATAAACCTTCATCATAAGAATTATATGGATTTATAGCTATTGCCGTAAACAAAAATAGAAGTAGCACTAAAACATAAAAAGGATTTGACATTAAACCAACTACATCACTTCTCTTCATGATAATCCTTTTCAACATTAATACTCCATATATTATCTTTAGAAGATTGTCCAGCAATGATATTGTTTACAGCCGCAATTGCTGTTAACATTGAATGATCTTGATTATTATATTTATGCATTCCGTTTCTTCCAATTAAGAACAAGTTGCTGAAAGTATCTGTAAACTTGCGAATCTCTTCAAATCTATCGTAGGTTCCAAAATAAGCTGGATAAGCTTTTGGAACTCTAATCATAACCGAATCTAACACATCTTTCTCATCAATAATCTCCAGCTTACCTAGTTCATTAATTGCTAATTTGATAAAGCTTTCATCACTCCTATTCCATAGTTCATCACCTTTATTACAAAAATATTCAAGTCCCAACCATACTTTAGTCTCATCCTTCACTAAATAGGGTGACCAGTTATTGAATATTTGTAATCTTCCAAGTTTTACATCGTTTTCTTGTATATATATCCAATTGTCAGAAATCAATTTTTCGTTTTTAGGATCGTTAAGCCTCAACTTGTTTGTTAAAAGCCCAACAGTAATAAAATCTCTATACTGTAACCCTTCACTTATCTCCTTAAGAGGTTTTGAAACATTTTCTTGAAAAGCCCTTATTAAGTGCTTAACTGGCATACTTGAAAACACGTATGCACCTTTAACTGAAACCGAATTGTTTGTCTTTAAATCTAAATAAACAACTTCTTCTAGAGTATTATCATGAATTTTTAATTCATTGACATTTGCGCCAAATACAATCTCACCTCCTTTGTCAATAACAATTTTTGCAACAGTTTCCCAAAGATGTCCTGGTCCAAGTTTAGGGTACATAAATTGCTCTATTAAACTTGTCTCAGTATCAGATTGTGCTACGTTCTTGGGCTTTGTGAATATTGACTTAACAGCATGCTGAATTGCCTTAGTAATAGACAGTCCTTTTATGCGTTGTGCTCCCCATTCTGATGAAATTTTTGAACAGGGTACTCCCCAAACTTTTTCAGTATAGTCCTTAAAGAATGTTTCATAAAGCTCCTTCCCAAATCTATTTATAAAGAAATCTTCTAACGATATCTCATCTTTTACTGGAAAAAGCTTTATGCAAAAATACGTCCATCCAATCTTGATTAGTTTAATTGGGCCAAGAGCAGAAATAGTTTTCCAATTAATTGAAATAGGGTAATCGAAGAATTTTCTAAGAAAGAATATTCTGGAAACACGTTTCCTGATAAGCATCACATGATCAGTCTTTTCAGGATCTGGACCGTTCTCATTCGGAATGATGAAATCCCTCAGTTCATCTTTTGCTGGATGCCCTTGTATTGGTAATATGTTCTGCCACCAATCCATCACTAGCTTCGATTTTGAAAAAAAACGGTGACCTCCAATATCCATACGATTACCGTTATGAACTACTGTTCTTGAAATGCCACCAATTTCAAAAGATCTTTCCAGAATAATCGGTTTGATATTGGTTCTGGTGACCAGTTCATAAGCTGCAGTAAGTCCTGCAGGTCCAGCTCCTATGATAATTGCTTTTTCTTCCAACTTTTAGGTGAGAATTAAATTGCTTTTGCTTCTTCCCAGAACACATCCATCTCTGCTAGTGTCATGTCACTCAAAGATTTGTTTAATTCTTTCGCCTTACTCTCTAAATATTGAAATCGCTTAATGAATTTCTTATTGGTTTGCTCCAATGCATTTTCAGGGTTAACATTTAAAAAGCGTGCATAATTGATCATAGAAAACATAACGTCACCAAACTCACTTTCAATTGAATTTTGATCTCCTATGCTTACTTCTGTTTGCAATTCAGTAAGTTCTTCTTGTACTTTATCCCAGACTTGATGTGGTTCTTCCCAATCAAATCCGACACCAGCAACTTTGTCTTGAATTCTATTTGCTTTCACCATCGCTGGTAAGCTTTTAGGAACTCCTTCAAGGACACTTTTCTTCCCTTCTTTTAATTTGAGATTCTCCCAATTGCGTTTTACATCCTCTTCATTTTTCACCTTCACATCACCGTAAATATGAGGGTGTCTTTTTATGAGTTTTTCGCAAATAGCGTTTGCAACATCGGCAATATCAAAATCATTAGTTTCACTCCCTATCTTAGCATAAAAGACAATATGAAGCAGCAAATCACCTAATTCTGCTTTTACTTCTTGTAAATCATTATCTAGAATTGCGTCACCAAGCTCGTAAGTTTCCTCAATGGTTAAATGACGAAGTGATTGAATGGTTTGCTTTTTATCCCATGGACACTGCTCTCGCAATTCATCCATAATAGTTAGTAATCTATCAAATGCTTTTAGTTGTTCTTCTCTCCTGCTCATCAAAGTGTTCCTATACTTTTTTTAGTTTTCTTAAACTCTGAAACGATTTCCGAAACAATTTCAGCAACCGGTTTTATGTTATTTATCAGTCCAGCTATTTGTCCAATTTCAAGCTCTCCCTCTTCTAAATCTCCTTCAAACATTCCACGCTTTGCTCTTGCTCTTCCTAGTAATTCTTTTAACTCTTCTACAGAAGGTGTAGTTTTATAAAGTTCTTGAACTTCGTTATAAAATTTATTTTTTATTAATCGAACAGGTGCCAATTCCTTTAAAGTTAAATGCGTATCTCCCTCCTTAGCATCGACAACCACTTGCTTAAATGCATCATGGGCTGATGACTCTTTACTAGCCACAAATCGGCTACCGATTTGTACTCCATCTGCACCTAAAACCATAGCAGCTAACATTCCCTTTCCAGTAGCTATACCTCCTGCGGCAATTATGGGAATATTGATTTTTTCTTTAACCATAGGAATAAGCGTAAATGTTGTTGTTTCATCTCTTCCGTTATGTCCTCCAGCTTCAAACCCTTCGGCAACTATAGCATCAACACCAGCTTCTTGGGCTTTTAGCGCAAACTTAACACTACTCACCACATGAACTACCGTAATGCCTTTTTCCTTCAACCAATTTGTCCAAGTTTTTGGATTACCAGCAGAAGTGAATACGATTTTCACACCTTCCTCCACAATAATATTCATGATCTCTTCAATATTGGGATATAACATTGGTACATTAACTCCAAAAGGTTTATCCGTAGCATTCTTGCACTTTTGGATATGCTCTCGTAGCACTTCCGGATACATACTTCCTGCTCCTAATAGTCCCAAAATACCAGAATTTGAAGCAGCTGAAGCCAGTCGCCAACCACTATTCCAAATCATTCCCGCTTGAATGATTGGATATTGAATATTAAATAATTGTGTAACTCTGTTCATTTAAGCAAATAAAGCTTAAATGTACTTATTTTTTGCACTGTAATTTTAATAATTGAGAAAGGATTCTTAACAAAGAATAAACAGTAAAGTCAATTAAGAAATAACTCCAGAACCGACCAACTCATCTTCAATATACCACGCTACAAATTGTCCCTCGGTAATTGCAGACTGCGGTTCGTCAAAAGCTACATAAAGCCCAGATTTAGTTCTAAATAAGGTTGCCTTTTGTAGTGGCTGCCTATATCTAATACGTGCATTTACATCCATGGTTTCACCTTCCTTTAAAGCTAAATCTTCTCGCACCCAATGTACTTCATCATTATTAACAAATAAGGCTTTTTTGTATAGTCCAGGATGCGACTTTCCTTGTCCAGTATAAATCACGTTTTCTTCAACATCTGTATCAATTACAAACAGAGGTTCTACCGTTCCTCCAACGGCTAGTCCTTTACGCTGCCCTTTCGTAAAGTAATGTGCTCCCTGATGTTTACCAACTACAATTCCGTCTGCAATTTGATACGCAATATTTTTTGATAAGAAAGCCAACTCATCCTCCTTAGAATCAAAATCTGGAGTCTCCTCATGATACTTTTCTTGATCTGAAGGAATCTCAACAATGACACCTTCTTTTGGCTTTAGCTGTTGTTGTAAAAAATCAGGCAATCGTACCTTTCCAATAAAACAAAGCCCTTGTGAATCCTTCTTTTCAGCAGTAACCAAATCTAATTTTGTAGCAATCTCTCTAACTTCTGGTTTTGTGAGTTCACCAATTGGAAAAAGTGTTTTTGCCAACTGATCTTGAGATAACTGACAAAGAAAATACGATTGATCTTTATTATTGTCTTTTCCTGAGAGTAGCTGATAAATTTTTTTACCATCTTTTTCAATTGTTCCTTTTCTACAATAATGTCCAGTTGCAACATAATCTGCACCAAGCTCTAAAGCAAGTTTTAAAAACACATCAAACTTAATCTCTCTGTTACAAAGCACATCAGGATTAGGAGTACGTCCTCTTTCATATTCATTGAACATATAATCAACAATGCGCTCCTTATACTCTACACTCAAATCAACTGTTTGAAAAGGAATACCAAGTTTCTCTGCGACTAACATCGCATCATTACTATCATCAAGCCAAGGGCATTCATTTGAAATGGTCACAGAATCATCATGCCAATTCTTCATAAACAAACCAATAACCTCGTAACCTTGCTCTTTTAAAAGATAGGCTGCAATGCTAGAATCTACACCTCCTGAAAGTCCTACTACTACTCTTTTCATAATAAAATTAGGGCACAAAGTTACGACATAATTTGGGTTAAACAATACAACTGAGAAGTCATCAAAAAATAGTTTTGTTTAATTTTAACATAATTTTATTAAACAAAATATTGTTTTTGTTTAATGTTTTGATAGTTTTGTTAAACATTATTACACAATTGTTAAACAAAATAAAAATGAAAACCTTTAGATCTTTAAACGCACTTTTTGCCCTCATTATGACCTTTACGTTGGTATCATGTAACATGGACGACGATAGCCCTCAATATACAGGACCTCTTAATATAGTAGATACTGCTATTGCAACCCCTGAACTAAGTTCTTTGGTCGCAGCACTATTAGCGGCAGATGGAAATCTTCCACAAGCATTATCTGGTGACTCATTTACAGTCTTTGCACCTACAAACGAAGCTTTCAGTGCTTTTTTAGCTGCGAATAATTTTTCTAGTTTAGAAGAAGTTCCTACTGATGTATTATCGCAGATACTACTTAATCATGTTGTCTCAGGAAGAGTAAATTCATCAGATTTAAGTACTGGATATGGAGAAACTTTGGCAACAGAAGCTACAACAGGAGCTAACCTTAACATACATATCAATACATCTTCAGGCGTTGTTCTTAATGGTATTTCTCAAGTAACAACAGCTGACATTCCAGCTTTAAACGGCGTAATTCATATAGTAGATGCAGTTATAGGTTTACCAACAGTTGTAGATTTTGCATTAGCAGATCAAGGGTTCTCAACTTTGGTTAGTGCTTTAACCAGAAGCGACCTAACATTTGATTATGTTACTACATTATCCACTACTGGAAACCCTGCTCCATTCACCATTTTTGCTCCAACAAATGACGCATTTGGTTCTTTATTGAGCGAACTAGGAGCCACATCATTAAATGATATAGACGAGCCAACACTAAAAGCAACTCTAGACTTGCATGCAGTTGCTGGTGCTAACGTAAGATCTTCAGATCTAACAGATAATATGGCAATTACAACTCTTGGTGGAGATATCACAGGAAATGTAAGTGGTGGTGCTACTATTACAGACGCCAATGGCAGAGTAAGTAATATTATTGTTGTAGATGTTCAAGCAGCCAATGGTGTGATTCACGCTATAGACAAGGTAATTTTACCACAGCTTCCACAAACAATTGTAGGAGCAGCTTTAGACACTCCGGAGCTGAGCATCTTAGTAGATGCTTTAACAAGGGCAGATCTTGTTGACACATTAAATGGAGGTGGTGAATTCACAGTATTTGCTCCTACAAATACAGCTTTTACAAATTTCTTAGCAGCCAACGGATTATCTTCACTTGATGATGTTCCAGTTGCCACATTAACTGAAATTTTATTGAACCATGTAATTATTGGTGAAGCTATGTCTAATGGTTTAAGTACAGGATATGTAAGCACTTTGGCTACTAAACCAGGGTCAGATATTAATATTAGTATGTTCGTAAATACAGCTTCGGGTGTAACTCTTAACGGTGTTTCAAACGTAGCAATTCCAGATATTGATGTTTCAAATGGTGTTGTGCATGTCGTTGATGCAGTAATAGGTATCCCAACAATTGTTGATCATGCAATTGCTAATCCAGACTTTACAAGTTTGGTTGGCGCACTAACATCTGGAGGTAACACAACATTTACAGATCTATTATCAACTCCAGGAGACTTTACGGTATTCGCTCCTAATAATGCAGCTTTTTCAGCTTTTACAAATCCAAGTGGAAACGCTTTAGATCAAATACTTTCAAACCATGTAATTGTTGGAGCAACAGCAATGTCAGGCGGTTTATCAAACTCATATGTAAACACTGCAGCAACTTTCGGTAATACTTCAAATGCATTAAGCATGTATATTAATACTGATAGCGGAGTGACAATCAACGGAAACTCAAATGTAATTGCAGCCGACGTAGTTGCTTCAAACGGTGTTATTCACGCAGTTGATATGGTTATTGATCTGCCAAGCATAGTTGACTTCGCATTAGCAGATCCAACTTTTACCACTTTGGTAGCTGCCTTAACAAGAGAAGATCTTACATTTGATTATGTAACTACACTATCTACACCAAATGGGACAGCTCCTGCTCCATTTACTGTTTTCGCACCAACAAATGATGCTTTTGGTTCTTTGTTGACTGAACTTGGAGTGGGCGGATTAGGTGATATTGGAGAGCCTACTTTAAAAGCTACATTAGATTTTCATGCAGTTGCTGGTGCCAACGTATTGTCAACAGATTTGACAGATAATTTAAGCGTTGGAACTTTAGGTGGAAACATTACAGCCAATGTTACTGGTGGAGCTAGACTTACAGATGGAAATAATAGAACAAGTAATATAATAGCAGTAAACGTACAAGCGGCTAACGGTATTATTCACGTGATTGATAAAGTCATCTTACCACCACTTTAAGTCTCATAATTAGTTAGTTAGTTAGTTTTTTCATATCGTTGGTCTGGTATGTTTATCAAAAAGCTCCTCAAATGAGGAGCTTTTTATTGTTTAGTACTTTTCTTTTTTACGGCATCAACGTTATCTTCTTTAACCAGCTCTCCGTTTTCATAATACTTCCATATACCCTTTTTCTTGCCTTTATAATAATTGCCTTCAGCAAGTAATTCTCCTTTGCCATTAAAGTGTTTTGCTAGACCATTTAATTCATCATTCTCATAATTAAGTTCACGTAACACCACGCCTTTAACAGAGTAACCATAATAAATTCCTTGCTTCTTTCCATCTACATAATTAGCCCTTTCTGCAACAACACCATCTTTATAATACACCAAACGTTCTCCTTCCAAACTTCCTTTATTATTATAATGCTCTAAGGTCATTACCTTATCACTTTTATTGTGATAATATTTCCATTCACCTACATATAATTTACCAAGCTGTTTCCCTTCACTAATGGTTTTTCCTGTTGATGCTAAAAACTTCACATAAGCGCTACCATCTCCTTCAAAAAGCTTGGTTGCTGTTAACACACTTTTCTTTTTAACCAGTTTGTAGAACTTAAACTCTCCTACTTCTTTTCCGTGATCAAATTGCCCTTCATAACGTAATTGCTTGGTTCCTTCAAAGTTCTTTTTCCATACGCCATGACGCTTACCGTTTTCATCAAACTGGTTGATATCTTGGGCATAAACTAAGGAGGTAACAATTAAAAATAGAGACAAGAATTTGAATTTCATAGTATCTTATTTGTATTGAATTAACGTCTAATTTTAGTGAAAATTGCTAAAACAAAAAAGCTACCTAAAGGTAGCCTTTTCTATACTTATTTTCTCTTTTGTTGTTGTCGCTTTTGCTCTTCAGCTTTCTCCATCATTTCTTGCATCTTCTTTTGGAACTTACTTTGCTTTTTAGGTCGCTTTTTCTTTTCCTGAATAGTTGCATGAATCTTCTCTTCATCTAAGATGTAATTCTTAATTACGATCATGATTCCAATAGTAATTAAGTTAGAAATGAAGTAGTACAAACTCAATCCACTCGCATAGTTATTAAAGAAGAAAAGCATCATTATTGGCGAGAAGTAGATCATGTACTTCATCATCTTTTGCATATCTGGCATCCCTTCTTGAACTGGCTGTGAAGCTGCTTGCTGACCAGTGGTCATCTTCATATAGAAGAATATTGCTATAGAAGCCAAAATCGGGAATAAACTTACGTGATCACCATAAATTGGAATTCTGAATGGTAACTCAGCAATTGTATCATAAGACGAAAGATCTTCTGCCCAAAGGAAAGATTTCTGACGTAAATCAAACGCTGTTGGGAAGAACATAAATAACGCATAGAAAACCGGAAGCTGCAATAATGCTGGCAAACACCCACTCATTGGGCTAGCTCCTGCTTTACTATATAACGCCATTGTTTCCTGCTGACGCTTCATTGGGTTATCCTTAAACTTTTGACTAATCTCTGTGATCTCAGGCTTCAATATCTTCATTTTAGCCTGCGATAAATACGACTTATATAATACTGGTGATAATACCAATCTAACCACAATGGTCATGATAATGATGGCAATTCCGTATGGGAATATGCTACTCAATCCAGCAAATAATGGTGTAAAGATCGATTTATTGATCACACCAAAAATTCCCCACCCGTAAGGCACAGAATCTTCAAGATCTTTACCATAGTTATCTAGTATTCTACCATCAGTTGGTCCATAATACATAGACATTGACTCATTCAGCTCACCACCACTTAATTCTAAAGGAATTGCAGCTGCATAACTCTTAGTGAATAATGTATCTACTTCCTCATCAACTGCTAATGTCTTAGATTCTAATGCAACCGATTTAAAATTCTTATCAGTTAATAAGATCGAGCTAAAGAAATGCTGACGATATGATAACCAACTTACATCTGCTTCCACCTCATTATCATCACCTGCTTGCGCTAGTTTACTGATCTTATCTCCTCCATCATGCTGATATGTTAAACGTGTATAACGGTTTTCGTAAGAAATACTCTTTGCATGTCTGTGTCCTTTAAGTTTCCAATCTAAAGTAACATCTTGTGAACCATTGATCACATTGCTCAACCCTTGTGAACGCACTGTGAAACCGAGCATATAATCATTTGGTTTTAACTCATAGCGATACTCTAAAAATTGCGTTTCAGATACCTTCAACCTCATCGATAATACTTGCGTATCACCATTTGTGCTTAAGTTAGGTTGAAAATAAAGGTCTCTTGTATTTAAAATTCTATTGTCGGTAGTACCAAAGTTTATATTAAAGATGGCGTTCTCATCCTTGATCAAATAAATTGGTAAAGAGTCATGATTTACAAACTCCTTTAATCGAACCTCGTCAAAATAACCACCTTTATTATTTACTTTTATATAAAGAAGCTCATTTTCAATAACAGTACTTTCATCTTGTGCAGAAGCTAATGAAGCAGAATATGCAAAAGTACCAATCTTACGTTGTAATTCTGATAGTTGTGTAGAATCTGTAGTTTGTGTTGCTACAAAATCGGCTGGAGTTGTTTTAAAATCGTCTGCAGCTTCTTCAGCTTGCTTTTCAGCTTCAACCTGTTCTTGTTTTGCTTTCTCCTGAGCTTCTAACTCTTCTGGAGTTGGTTGGTTTTGATAGAGCATATAAACCAAAATAAGCGCTATCAATATAAATCCTATGATCGAATTTATGTCTAATTTCTTTTCTTCCATTTAAAATCTTATCAATTATAAAGACTCCTGTTATTACAGGAATGACAAATATAGCTTTTGCCAATCAAAAAGCTATCCATTATTTTAATTATGCCATACTGACACTTTTATCTGTTTTAGAGTACTTTAATGCAGCTTTCACAAAAGCAACAAATAATGGGTGAGGATTTGAGACTGTACTCTTATATTCTGGATGATACTGCACACCTACAAACCAAGGATGATCTGGTATCTCAACGATCTCTACCAATCCTGTTTCTGGGTTAGTACCTGTAGCTTTCATTCCAGCAGCTTCTATTTGTTCTCTGTAATCGTTATTGAATTCATAACGATGTCTATGACGTTCTTCAATATCTTTAGTTCCATACACATCAGCAACAATGCTTCCATCTTCCAAATGGCAATCCCAAGATCCTAAACGCATAGTACCTCCTTTATGAGTTACACTTTTTTGTGCTTCCATAAGATCAATAACAGGATGTGGAGTATTCTCCACCATTTCGGTTGAATTTGCACCTTCAAGACCAAGCACTGTTCTTGCATACTCAATCACTGCCATTTGCATTCCTAAACATATACCTAAGAATGGAATGTTTTGTTCGCGCACATACTTAACAGCATCTATCTTTCCTTCTATACCACGCTCACCAAAACCAGGAGCTACCAACACACCATCTAAATGTGATAGTTTTACTTTAATGTTCTCCTTATTTAAATATTCACTGTGTATAGATTCTACCTTTACCTTTACCTCATTTTCTGCACCAGCATGAATAAAGGCTTCTAATATAGATTTATACGAATCTTGTAACTCCACATACTTTCCAATGAGACCAATAGTTACTTGTCCCTTTGGATTTTTATGACGTGATAAGAACTCATTCCAACGTTCAAGATCGGGTATCGCACTTTCTAAGTTAAGCTTCTTAAGTACCACTTTATCTAAGCCTTCATCCAACATCATGTTAGGCACATCGTAAATAGTAGAAGCATCAATAGATTGAATTACAGCTTCTTTTTGCACATTACAAAAACGTGCCAGTTTATTTTTAATACCATCACTAAGTTCATGCTCTGTTCTACACACCAATACATCTGCTTGTATCCCACTTTCCATCAAGGTCTTCACACTGTGTTGTGTAGGCTTGGTCTTTAACTCACCAGCAGCCGATAAATAAGGTACCAAGGTTAAATGCACCACTAAAGCATTGTGCTCACCAAGTTCCCATTGTAACTGACGTACTGCTTCAATGTAAGGTAGTGACTCAATATCACCAACAGTTCCACCAATTTCTGTGATCACGATATCGTAGTCACCAGACTTACCAAGAATTTGAATACGGTGTTTGATCTCATCTGTAATATGCGGAATTACCTGAACCGTTTTCCCTAAAAACTCACCTCGACGTTCTTTTTCAATAACGCTTTGGTAAATACGTCCTGTAGTAACATTGTTTGCCTGTGATGTTGGTACATTTAAAAAGCGCTCGTAGTGACCAAGATCAAGGTCTGTTTCTGCACCATCATCTGTTACATAACACTCTCCATGCTCGTATGGGTTAAGTGTACCAGGATCTACATTAATGTAAGGATCTAACTTCTGTATGGTAGTTCTGTATCCTTGAGCCTGAAGTAGTTTAGCTAGTGATGCTGCGATAATCCCTTTACCGAGCGATGATGTTACACCTCCTGTAACAAAAATATACTTAGTGGTTGTAGTCATGTTGCGCTTTTAAACGCAGGCAAATTTACAAAAATTCTACGCTTATTTTGGAATTGTTTTAGGTTATTTATGAGCGTTTGTTAATAACTAAAACAGGAGTAAAATATGTAATGTTACGCATTGAAACTTTAAAAGAAAACAGCTACCTTAGTTAGCGCTGTATATGAGTCATTAAAAGATATTATATACTGATAGCTAATAAAAATTCACATTAATGAATAAAAGATGAATTTATTGGATAGACTTTACCAAATTTTTCTTTCTGAATCCGTTAAACAGCGGATAGAAAAAATAATACTATATATTGCACTATTTGGCTTTTTTATCCACCTATTTTTAATTCTTTTATCAAAATTTGGCATAGTAAATTTTTTTTTAGAATCAGAATTATTTAATAATCCTATTTCGGCAATTTACACTCCATTTTCATTTATCCTTATTTATGAAGTTTACTTATTAATCTATTACTTGCCAAAATCATTTACCACTTACATAACCAAACAGTATGAAATTATAACACTCATAATTATTCGAAAATTATTTAAAGATTTATCTACTATCGAGCTGTCTTCAGATTGGTTTGAAATAAAAGGAGATTTGCAATTCACCTATGATATCTTGGCTTCAGTTATTCTTTTTTATCTGATTTTTCTGTTCCAAAAAATAGGAATGCAAAAATCAGCTGAACAAAAGGATAATAAACTAAAAATTAAAAGATTCATTCGAAGAAAGAAAATAATTGCTCTTGTTTTAGTCCCATTATTTTTCACCATGGCTTCGATTACCTTTTTCAATTGGGCATCAGATATTTCCTTTACATCAAATAAGTTACCAAGTTTTGAGACGGTTAATAATTTGTTCTTTGATGAATTTTTTACTGTTCTGATATTGGTAGATGTCATTCTTCTATTGATTTCGTTCTTTTACACAGATAAATTTCATAAAATAATAAGAAATTCAGGTTTTGTAGTTTCAACAATTTTGATCCGTATCTCATTCGGAACGATCGGATTAACAAGTACAATTTTAATTATAGCGGCTGTTCTTTTTGGATTAGCAATAATAATAATCCATAACAAATATGAAAAAAACACTTTACCTAAATCCATATAAACCTAGTTGCTTTATCAGCTCTGCTTAGTAAAATCATTGCGAACTTTCTATTAGGTTTGGACACGCCAAATAAGGTATCTAATCAATATTATACTACCAATTACCAAAGCAAAAAATAATTTTACTCAAATATTTTTAGAAATGTTCTGTACGTTTCTTACCAAATACTCTAAACCATTCACCTTTAATTCGTAAACTGTAGCTAGCATTTCACCTATTTGTCCTTTAGGGAAACCTTTGGTCTTGTACCAAACCACATAATATTCGGGTAGATCTATCATGTATCTGCCTTTATACTTACCATAAGGCATTTTGGTCTTTGCCAGTTTTAACAGGAATTGTTTTGACTGATCTTTTTGGAGCATGATATTTTGTAATATGAATGCAAAAGTAAGGAATCTATATGGTTACCAATTTATAAAATAAGCTTGGTAAACAAGTCTTTATAGTTTCTATATCACATATGAATATAATGGTATTTGATGCCTTATAAATCAAGTGGCTTTTTTATTTTTATATTATGCAATCAGCTTCAACTGCACCAGTTTTACCATTACAAGATATTCTAAAAGAATATTATTGGTTAAGCATAATTACCAAGGATAAAAATAAATCTATTCCTATTATAGATGATTGCTCATATGACTTTGTATTTTTTAAAGAGAAAAATGCCCAATTGTGTTATGGTAAAGACAACATTTGTTTAGACTGTAATGCAGAGGTTTTTACAGTTCATGATCTTACTCCTCCTTACACTATTATATTTGATAATGAGCTTACGTTCTTTACCATAAAACCACAGCCCTGGATGAATGGCTATTTTTTTCCTGAACTTAAAGAAAAAGGGGTCATTGATATTACCCAATCATCTCCTTTTAGCCCTGATTTTAGAAAACAAATTTTTGGTGCATCATCACCAGAAGAGAAATTTGCATTAGTCAATAACCATTTTCAAAAACTACATATAAAATTAACCACTAGGCAAAAATTAGTGAAAGAACTTTGTGAATTCATCCAGATAAAAAAAGGATTGGTTAGTATTAATGACATAAGTGATCACTTTAAAAAGTCTAGACAATATTTAAACAAAGTATTTAAACAAGAAGTACGGTATTCTATAAAGAAATATGTCACCGCTGTTAGAATTTTAAGCTTAGTGCATTATAAAGTTGCACACCCTAATACCTCTTTAACCCAAATTACGTATGAATATCTTTACTTTGATCAAGCTCATTTTATTAAAGACTTTAAAAACATTTGTGGCATAAAACCTAAACTGTTTTTTGAAAATTTACCAGAATTCTTGATGCGTCACAAATAGGTTTCCTTTTTTACAATTTAATACTTAGAATTTGAACTTAATTTGCCAGCATAATTTTAAAGAGGACAATGAAGAATTCTAAATATGCGCTATTAATAATTTGCTATTTATTTATTAGTATAGCAAAAGTACATTCGCAAGAAGTAAATAATGATAGTATAATTAAGTTGGCTGATACCTATCTAACTGAACTCACCAAATTAAAACAACTTAATGGCGTATTTCTCTTAAAAAAAGGAGACAAGTTGATTTTACATAAAGCTTACAATGTACAAGAAGATACCACCTCAACACTTTATGTTACCAAAAAAAGTCAGTTTGATTTGCGCTCTGTTGCCAAACTTATTGCTAAAGATGGTATTCACAAATTAGCTCTTGAGAAAAAAATTGATCTAATAGAAAATGTTGCTACCTATATTCCAGAATTTCCAAAAGAAAAGAATATAACCATAACTCATTTATTAAACCACACTTCTGGATTGGCTAGAGAGTTTGTTAATACGCCTATACCAGCATTACAAATGACTAATAAAGACGTGTTAGTATACATTACTGAGCAACCGTTAGAATTCTCTCCTGGTACAGAAGAACGATATTCTAATCTTGGATTTCAATTGATATACTACCTTCTTGGTGAGGTTTCTAATACTAGTTATGCTCAATTTATTAGGACAAATTACTTTACACCTTTACAAATGCAACATTCTGGAAGTAATTTTAACGACAACAAAGCTGTTAAAAATAGTTATGCGTTTGGTCATTATCTTAATGATGATAAGACTGTTTCTTGTGTTTGTGAATTCCCAGATGATGATATAAAGATGGGGCATTTATTCTCAACAGCACAAGACTTAGATTACTTGCTTTCTTCTTTCAAAGAAGGTACACATGATCATTTAATAGACAATGGTATAATTATGCATGCTGGTGGCACCAGAGGTAAAAGAGCTTATGTAGAACGAGATTTTAATAATGATCATCAAATTATTTTCTTGACCAATTATGACGCCATTCCTTTTCAAAAAATTGTGCAAGACTTGCAAAATATATTAAAGGGCAATTCTATTGTAATGCCAAAAATTGTCAATAGAAAAGAAACAAACATTGAAGCTTCAATATTAAAACAATATGAAGGAACTTACGATTTGGTGGATGCTGGTCACATACTTTTAACCTTTAAATTAATTGAAGGGCAGCTTCATGTATTTCAAAAAGGGAAAGATAAAGGAGCATTATCACCAGAATCATCCACTATATTTTTTGATGATCCAAGATCTGAAGAATCAATTGAATTTATAAAAGATAGTTTAGGTAATTGGTCAATACTTGTTGACTTTCAAGGGATACGCTTTAAAGGGATCAAAAAAAATTAGTTGCTTTTTAAGAGCCTTAATACGTAAAACCTATTTCAAGTAGCAAAAGGCTAAGAACTATAACGCACCAATTTGTTTAACTCTTCTACAATATAGGTTTGCCACTCTTGTTGCTTTTCAATGATCTGAGAATGGTCAGTCTCAGCGTCATATTTATTCTGCATCTCTTCTAACTCCTTGTTAATCTCCTCGTGAATAAACTCTATTTGCTTATTAATACCCAGATCAAAACGTGTTTCTGCAACGCGCTTTCTAAACTTACGCGCAAAGAGTTCGGTAATATCAAAATGGAGGCGTTCGTGATTTAAAATATTATTATTTACTCTATCACGCACACACCAAGATTTTTCAGGATAAAAGTCGGCACTAATTTCAACTCTGTAGTCTATTAATCTGGTATCAGTTTTCTTCGTAGAGTATGCAAAGGTAATGCCAGAAGCGGTAACAGCCACAGCATTGTTTTGTGGTCTGGGAGTACCTCTAAAATCGCTCCAATCTAATCGGTAACTTAAGTCCCAAGATATTTTAGGTTCATCTTGAACAAAGAGTAAGGATAGGCAAACAGCAATTATAAACTTATACATAGTGTTTTTTGATTGATCTAAATCAACAACGCAGCTAACTAATAAGTTATTATGGTATTAAGAGTATTTAACTAATCTTGAGATACTTCTGTAATTTGAAGACCTTCCATCTTTAAGATATAGAACGACTCGTTGTAGTAACCACCAAACATCTTTTTTGAATAACGGAATTTATTCTCTACATACTCGGTCTCGATATCGTTGGTAGAAGCATCGTAAAGATCATCTTCTGAAGCTAAACGTAAAAGCACATCCATAGTAAGATCAAACCCTCTAATAGCATATCTGTTTGGCGTTGTGTAAAAACGACGCTCGTAAGCTTTTACAAAACTATTGGAAGCATTTTCATCCTGTGGTTTATTAGCTGAAGGATAATGGAACTGTAACTTAGAAAGCGACAGGTTTGACACATTTTCACTTTCCCAAGCTCTGTTCTTATTGGTTGTCATTAACATGATCTGACGTTCAATTTCCAGCTCTTCGTCTTCACCATTAAAAGCATTTAGCATACTGGTAACATTAGAAGCGAAACCTTCGTTATTAGTTTCTAAGAATACCAAGTTCCAGCCTTCCACAAACTGTTCTTCAATGTCCTGAATGGTAATATAGAAGGCATCTTTTTCTGTTTCTTCATCTACTTGGGAGAAGATCTGTTTCGCCATTGGAAATTCTGCAGCCAAAGCATTATTTACATCTCTATTTCTCTGATCTGAAATAATGAGTATCTGTGCTGGAATACTATCCATCTGCTTCACATAGTTTACCATGCTCTTAAGCATTAACTCATCAGGTGGAATGGTTTGAAAAACATTTCCATATAAATTGGTTGGCTTAGATACTGGAGAAACTACTGGCACATCATAGCTTCGTAAGATAGAAGCAGCACGATCAAAATTCCCAGTAATGAATGGTCCAATAACTGCATCGTAATCTCTAAAATCATTACGCTGTATCAAAGCTTCAACTTCTCCTCCTCTAGCTTTAGTATCATACACATCTAGTTTGGTTGAAATACCTAATTGCTTAGCAGAGTCTAATGCCATTAACACTCCCGAATGAAAATCGAGAGAAATATTCAATAAAGCACCATCATCTCTAAGCATCTCTTTTACTTCTTGAATAGAATCAAAGTCAACTCTGTTCATTCTAAAAGGTAACATTACTGCAAGATTCTTAGTACTTAAGTTACTAATCTTATCCATTAGCACAGAACGTTGTACGTCTTCAGAACCTTCATTATTGTTCACATCACGAGGAACTTTTAAGACCATTCCAACTTTTAAACCGCCTTCAACAACTTCAGGGTTTAATTCTTCTATCTCTTGCTGTGATAATCCTAATTTACGTTGCAGTGCAAAGAATCCTTCTCTTGGTACTACAGTATAATAACCATACTCCTCATCAACCACGCGCTCTTCATTGTTGGCAATATTTGGCACATTAATTAGTTGACCTACTTGCAGGGTATCAGCCATTTTTGGGTTGAGATTCTCAAGCTCGTCAATAGTGATCCCAAATTTATAGGCTATTCGCCATTTTCCTTCCTTAGGTTGCACAGTATATGATCTTAAGGTGTTTCCAAGATTTGATACAGCAGAAACCTCGCCATACTTTGGAATATTGATCTTATCACCTTTTCGTAAGTTCTCAGAATACAAACGGTTGTTGTGTTTTTTAATATCATCAACCGTTATATTATATATTTTAGAAATGCTATAAAGCGTTTCTCTTCGCTTTACTTTATGTGAAGTATAACCAATTAACTTGGTAACTTTAGTTTCTACAGGGTTTTCTAAAACCTTAGACTTTGGAATAATTAAAACCATATTAGGTTCTAATTTCACTTTAGCATCTGGGTTTAACGCATAAATATCAAAAGGTGTTACCATATATACCTTAGAGATACTCTCTATAGTTTCACCTACTTTAACCTTATGAGTTTTAAACTCTTGAGCATGCACATGCAACCCAAGACAAAGAACAAAACATAAACTGAATAAAAACTTCTTCATGCGTTAATTTTAAATGTATATACGTTTACCTCGTATTTATAGATTAGACACAACCAGGTCACATATACATTATTCCCACTCGATGGTTGCTGGTGGCTTTGAACTAATATCGTACACTACTCTATTAACGCCTTTAACTTTATTTATTATATCGTTTGACGTTTTTTGTAAGAACTCATATGGTAGATTTACCCAATCGGCAGTCATACCATCTGTACTTTCTACAGCTCTTAGTGCCACACACTTTTCGTAAGTACGCTCATCTCCCATTACGCCAACGCTATTCACTGGTAATAACATTGCTCCTGCTTGCCATACTTTATCGTATAAATCCCATTCTTTTAATCCACTGATAAAAATGTGATCAACTTCCTGTAATATACGAACTTTCTCTGCAGTGATATCACCAAGAATTCTAATAGCCAAACCAGGGCCTGGAAACGGATGTCTTCCAAGAAGTTCATCATCAATTCCCATGGAACGACCAACACGTCTTACCTCATCTTTGAACAATAACTTCAACGGCTCAACCACTTTAAGCTTCATAAAGTCTGGTAATCCTCCAACGTTGTGGTGACTTTTAATAGTAGCACTTGGCCCACCAGTTGCTGAAACACTCTCGATCACATCTGGATAAATAGTTCCTTGTGCTAACCACGTAACATCTTCAATAAGGTGTGCCTCATCATCAAATACTTCAATGAACGCGCGACCTATCGCTTTTCTTTTCTTTTCTGGGTCGCTCTCTCCTGCAAGGGCATCCAAAAAGCGTGCCGAAGCATCAACACCCTTAACGTTTAGCCCCATTCCTTCGTACTGATTTAGTACACTTTCAAACTCATTTTTACGAAGTAGACCATTGTTCACAAAAACACAATAAAGGTTGTCTCCAATAGCTTTATTAAGCAACACAGCAGCAACTGTTGAATCTACACCTCCTGAAAGGCCTAGAACAACTTTATCGTTTCCTATTTTTGCTTTTAGCTCTTCAACCGTTTCTTCAACAAAAGAATCTGGTGTCCAATCTGGGTTTAATCCTGCAATCTTTACCAAGAAGTTTTCCAATAACTGTTTCCCGTCCGTTGAGTGATATACCTCAGGGTGAAATTGAATTCCGTAAGTAACTTCACCATTTATTTTGAACGCTGCATTTTCTACATCATGAGTACTTGCCAACAACTCTCCATTAGTTGGTAATTCTTTAATGGTATCACTATGACTCATCCAAACTTGACTGCCAACCTCAATAGCTCCAAATAGCTCACAGTTCTCTTTAATTTGCGACAAACGCGCTCTTCCATATTCACGAGTATTTGAAGGAGCTACATTTCCTCCAGAAAAATGTGCTAAATATTGCGCACCATAACAAACTGCTAGAATTGGTTTGATTCCTCTTATTTCTGAAAGATCTGGATGTAAAGCTTCATCGCCTCTTACAGAATAAGGACTACCTGAAAGAATTACAGCTTTGTACTCTTCTAAATTGGTTGGAATTTTGTTGAATGGATGAATTTCGGAGTAGATGTTGAGTTCCCTAACTCGACGCCCAATTAACTGGGTATATTGCGATCCGAAGTCTAAAATTAATACCTTGTCGTGTTGCATGCGCAAAATTAATCAATTGACCATTTTTAGCAACCTTAAAGAAATAAATTTTTAGAAGTTTTTACTCAAGTTTTCAACAAGCTTAATTTACCTATTAAGCCATGGAGTCCAAAATCATTTTTATGTCTTCTTCAGTAGTATCTGGATTGATAAAACAGAAACGAGAAACCGTTTCATAATTATCTCCTTGTTTCCATTTGGTTGGGGTTACTAAAGCAAAACCTTCCTTATGATTCTTGTATGTCCATGAAGTATAATCTTCTGGTTTCCATCCTTTTCTTCTGTACAAAACACAAGACAAACTAGGTTCTCTAACCAGCTCTAAGTTTGGATCTGCTTCAATTAATCTTCCTGCAATTTTAGCAAGTTCAATACCTCTTTCTACTGCTTCCTTGTATCTATCGGTTCCGTGCGTAGCTAATGAGAACCATAAAGGTAACCCACGAACACGACGTGTTAACTGTATTTGATAATCGGTTGGATTGAAGCCATGAGCACCTTCGTCCTTAAATATATCTAAATACGATCCTTGCTGTGAATGTGCATTTTTTGCAAGTTCTGGATTCCTGTAAATTACTGCTCCACAATCGTAAGGAGAGAACATCCATTTATGAGGGTCGATGGTAATACTATTTGCACGCTCGATACCTTTAAATAAATGACGCACAGAATCTGCTGCCAAAGCACCTCCTCCATAGGCTGCATCTACATGGAACCATAGTTTTTCTTGTTCACAAACCTCAGCAATACCATCCAGATCGTCAATGATTCCAGCATTTGTGGTTCCTCCTGTTGCCACAACAGCAAATAATCTTTTACGTTGGTGGAAGTTTAAATTATCAATAGTTTTTCTAAGCGCAGCTCCTGTAAGCTCTTCTTCAGATTCTACCAAAAGAATATCTACATCTGCAACTTTGGCCATTGCCTTAATTGAAGAATGTGCTCCACTAGAAGTTATCACTAAGCCTTTTTCTCTAGCATAGGTTTCATCTTCTCGCCAATGCTCTCTTGCTGTCACAATAGCTGATAGGTTGGCAGCAGTTCCTCCACTGGTAAACACACCAAAAGCTCCTTCAGGTAATCCCGTGAGAGAAACTATCCATCGCATAGCTTCGTTTTCACAAAAGATACCACCTGCTCCTTCCATCCAATAAGCACCATGAATACTGGAAGCAGAAGTCACCAAATCAAACATAATTGCTGCTCTTGTTGGTGAAGCAGGAACAAAAGCTAAATGACGCGGATGATCTATAGGAACATTAGCCTTAGCCAAATGTTTACGCCATAATTTAAAGGCATATTCGCCTCCAATTCCATCAGAAGTAATGGTCTCTCCAACCAACGCTTTTAACTCTTCTGCTTTTTGAGGTTTTCCAACTTTTTGTTTTGCATGTGAAACACGATCAATCACGTATTTCATGACATCCATGGTCATTTCAACAAGGTCGATATCTATCTTATGCATGTGCTACAGTTCTAGTATTAAAAACTCACCATTTAACGGTTGCAAATTTAATACTAACTGTTGGATTAATTGATCTCCAAACTCAAGATAAAGTTCAGAAAAATTAAGATTTCTTTCCTGCAAACTTTGACGCGGAAATAATTCATCTTGAATAGCAGAAATTCTGGAAAGTTGGTCGCTTAGTTTCCGTTTTTGTGCCTTCAACAAACGTTTTTCTAATTTGTCAAGGCCTTTTGTTTGCTTTTTCTCTTGAGCAGCAACTGCTCCTAAGAACGATTTATCAGTTTGCTCAGCAAGTTTGTAAAGAGCTTCAAATTGTTTTTTAAGATGCTCTTTTTGATCTGAAAAATCTATATTAACACTTGAAAGACGCTTGGTTTGATCATTTATTAGATCCTGTTGATTCTTAAACAGCTCATTAATTGAAACCTCTAGTTTACTTAGCTTTTGAAATTGTCTTTCAGTAGCTACCAAAACAGAATTACGAAGCAGTAACATAGGGAATGTTACATTAACTACATCAAAATAAGATTTCAACTCCAGCCAATAAGCCAATTCACCACCTCCTCCAATATAACAAAGATTTGGAAGTATTACCTCCTGATACAACGGACGCATAATTACGTTAGGTGAAAAACAATCAGGTGATTCATTTAGATGATTAAGTATTTCATCCTGCGACCATGAAATATCAGTATTGTTAACCTCGTAGTTACCATTACTCTCAATTATACGTTCTCTTAATCCATCCTTCAAATAAAACAGATTTATCTCTCGTGGATTTACCTGAGCTTTGAAACCTAATTTATTTAATGTGGTTATAGACTCATTAACATTAGCGTACGAAACCTGCTCCTTTAATTCACGCTCTACATAAGGAATAAATAATCGTTTGAATTCCTTATCATCAGCATCAACGATAACTAGTCCTAGATCTTTAAAAAGTTCATTGGCGATGTATCGTGTGGCATCAGCTAAATTATCATGCTCTAAATACCCTTTTCTAAAAAGTTCTTTTAAAAAAGTAGCGTTCTTTCCTTGACCTAATTGATTCGCGTAGACATCAAAAACCTGATCCAAACCATCAGTAGCAAGTCTTCCTACTCCACCTGAAGATTCCCTATTCCATTGAATCTTCTTTCCTTTAAAATTGAAATAGTTAATCTCATCAAAATCATGGTCCTCACTCGCCATCCAATATACTGGTACAAAGTTGCACTCTGGATGTTTTTGCTTTAACTCCTTAGTAAGGTTAATTGTAGATATGATCTTATACAAGAAATATAAAGGTCCTGTAAACAAATTGAGCTGATGTCCAGTGGTAATAGTAAACGTATTAGACGCCTTTAAACTCTCAATATTATTTATAGTTTCTTCATAAATTTGAATACCACTGTATTGCTTTTTTAGTGAATCAACTAAAACAGCTCTGTTCTTGTCTGGAAATGATTGTTGTTTTTCTTGAATCTGAGCATTGAAATTTTCTATACTAGGAAACCTATTATAAAGATTCTTTAGTTCTTCACGTTCATCTAAATAATCGCAAATCAAGGAAGAGAAATAGTTAGTTTCTCTAAACGGAATCGTGTATGTTGGCATAGTAACGCTCAAATGTGGTGTAAATATAAGGTCTTTCAGTAATTAAAAATTCGGGATTAGGTTAAAAAAAAACTAAAATTTAAGAAGCTTCTAGAAACGCTAAAGTTTTCTAAAAAAAATCTTTAAAGCTGTTAATGTTTCACTATGCTTCATATATTTATAGCTATTATTATTTAAACCCAACCGCAATGCAAAAATTATTCAAGATCGCTTTAGTCGTTCTATGTACAATTACCTTAACTCATGCTCAACAAATTAAGACTCCAACTGAGTTTTTAGGGTATGAATTAGGTACACAATTCTCAAGACATCATCAAGTAGTAGATTATTTTAAATATGTTGCTTCGCAAATGCCAAATCAGGTGAAATTAGAGCAGTATGGACAAACGTACGAACGAAGACCACTATATGTTACCTATTTATCTTCGGAAGAAAATATGCGTAACCTTGAAAGCATTAGAGAGAATAACCTAAAAAATACAGGGATACTGTCGGGAACTTCTTCAAACTCGGATATTGCAATTGTATGGCTAAGCTATAATGTACATGGAAACGAGGCTTCTAGTACTGAAGCATCCATGTTAACCCTTTACAAACTCTTGACAGAAAAGCAAGATTGGTTAAAGAATACTGTGGTGATTATAGATCCATGTATCAACCCTGATGGACGCGATCGTTATGCAAACTGGTATAACGTAACTAAGAGCACGCCTTTTGATGTTGACCCACAATCTAGTGAACATATTGAGCCATGGCCTGGTGGAAGACCTAACCATTATCTTTTTGATCTTAATAGAGATTGGGCTTGGGCTAGCCAAATAGAGTCACAATCTAGATTGAAAGTTTATAACAAATGGATGCCTCATGTACATGTAGATTTTCATGAGCAAGGTTATAACAGCCCATATTATTTTGCCCCTGCGGCAGAACCATACCATGAGATTATTACTGATTGGCAAAGAGATTTTCAAGATCAGATAGGTAAAAACCACGCTAAATATTTTGACAAGGAAGGTTGGTTATATTTCACAAAAGAGAGTTTTGATCTGTTATATCCAAGTTATGGTGATACTTATCCAACATATATGGGAGCAATTGGTATGACCTATGAACAAGCTGGTGGTCCTAGAGGTGGTTTAGGTATAAAAACAAATGAAGATGATGTTTTGAGCTTAGTTGACAGACTAACACACCATACTACATCTGGATTATCAACGGTAGAAATTTCTTCAAAAAATGCTTCAAAACTAAATGAAGAGTTCAAGAAATATTTCAACACCACTGGCTTAAAATTCAAAAGCTATGTAATGAAAGGTAATCAAGATAATATTGAAGCCTTAAAAGCTTTGCTTGATAAACATGAGATTAAATATGGTCAAGCTTCAAACGGAAAAGTGTCTGGTTTTAAATATGACATCAATAAAAATGGCTCTATGACTACTACTTCTAACGATTTAGTTGTTAGTACTAATCAACCAAAGGGAAAAATGGTAAAGGCATTGTTTGAGCCAAATACAAAATTATCAGATTCACTTACTTATGATATCACCGCTTGGAGTTTACCGCATGCTTATGGTCTTGAAACCGTTGCAAGCACAAATCTGGTAAATTCAAATGCGAGTAGTGCTCCAGAAAAGGTTTCAGCAGTAAGTTCAGCTTATGGCCATGTGAGTAGTTGGGACTCAATGAAAGATGCTAAATTTTTAGCAACCTTACTTAAAAAGAAGATCAAGGCTCGTTTTTCTGAAAAACCATTGTACCAAAATGGTAAAAAATATGATCGCGGATCTCTAATTATTTTAGAAAGAGATAATAGACACTTAGATAACTATTTGGCAACTCTTAATAAAATTGCTCAAAAATACAACCAACCTTTAGAAGCTATACACTCCGGTTTTTCTGATAGAATTCCAGATATGGGATCATCAGATATTACCCTTATTAAAAAACAAAGAGTTGCTATGCTTTCTGGAGAAGGAACTTCTTCTTTAAGTTATGGTGCACTGTGGCACTTCTTCGAGCAACAGCTAAAGTATCCAGTAACTTCAATAAACACCAAAAGCTTAAACTATGTAAACCTTGACAAATATGATGTCTTAATTCTTCCAAGTGGAAATTATGGAGGAGTTATAAATAAAAATCAACTCAATGCATTAAAAGATTGGGTAAGAAAAGGTGGTAAAGTAATTGCTATTGATGGTGCTTTAAGAACCTTTGCTGGAAAAGAAGGGTTTGCTTTAAAGTATAATAAGAATGAAAGCAATGGTGATGACAATAATCTTATTCCATATGCCAACAGAGAGCGTGAACGTGCTAAAAACATGATCATTGGTGCTATTTTTAAAACTAAGGTAGATACAACGCACCCAATGGCATTTGGATATGATGAAACTTATTTTTCGCTTAAACTAGGAAGCTCTTCATATAGCTTGTTAGATAGAGGTTATAATGTTGCTCACATTGGAAGCAATGTGAATAAAGTTTCAGGTTTTGCTGGTAGTGAAGCATTAAAGAAACTTCCAGACTCACTTGTTTTTGGAGAAGAGCCAATGGGAAGAGGTAGCTTTATTTACATGGTAGATAATACTATGTTTAGAAGCTTTTGGGAGAATGGAAAACTATTCCTAGTAAATGCCATTTTCATGGTTAACAATTAATTTATTTAAAATGAAATATTCATCAATCAAAACATTATTAGTTGCATTCCTATTTTTTGGGTTTTCTTGTCAAACTGATAAAGCTACAGAGAGTAAAGAGTTTAACATTGAATTTGAGCAATTCACATTAGATAATGGTCTCAATGTAATTTTCCACATAGATCGATCAGATCCTGTAGTGGCGGTTGCATTAACAGCTCATGTTGGTTCTGCTCGCGAAAAGGAAGGTCGTACAGGTTTTGCACATTTGTTTGAGCATCTATTATTCCTAGAGTCTGAAAATTTAGGAAAAGGAGGTCTCGATAAAATGAGTGCAAGAATTGGAGGCTCAGGAGCAAATGGTTCTACCAGTCGAGATAGAACCAATTATTTTCAAACAGTACCGAAAGATGCCTTAGAAAAAATGATCTGGGCAGAAGCAGATAAACTCGGTTACTTTATCAATACTGTAACCGAACCTGTTTTAGCAAAGGAAAAGCAAGTTGTAAAAAACGAAAAAAGACAAAGAGTAGATAATCAACCTTATGGACATAACTTTTATGTTATTGATAAGAACTTGTATCCAAAAGAACATCCTTATAACTGGCAAGTTATTGGTTCGTTAGAAGATCTCCAAAATGCAACATTGCAAGATGTTAAAGATTTCTACAATCGCTGGTATACTCCTAATAATGTAACCTTAACCATTGCTGGAGATTTTAATATCGATCAAGCCAAACAATGGGTTGACAAGTACTTTAGTGAAATTAAACGAGGCGAAGATGTTCCAAAAATGGAGAAACAACCAGTTACGCTTGCAGCAACTAAGAAGCTTTATTATGAAGACAATTTTGCACGCTTACCTCAACTTACATTAACATGGCCATCTGTACATCAATACCATAAAGATTCATACGCATTAAATGTTTTGTCAAGTTACCTTTCAGAAGGTAAAAGTGCACCTTTATATAAAAACTTAGTTGAAGAAAATCAGCTAACCGATAACGTGAGTATGTTTCAATACAGCTCTGAGATCGCCGGTCAATTTATGCTAATGGTTACTGCGTTTAATGACACGAAATTAGATAATGTACAGAGTGCTATTAATGAAGCTTTTGCCAAATTTGAAGCCGAAGGTATCCCTCAAAAAGATCTTGATAGAATTAAAGCAACTCAAGAAACCGACTTTTACAATGGTCTGTCAAGTGTTTTAGGTAAAGGGTTCCAACTAGCGCAGTATAATATTTTTGCCGATGATCCAGCTTACATCAATGAGGACGTAAAGAAGATTCTTGCAGTTACCACAGATGATGTAATGAGAGTTTTTAAGGCTTATGTCAAAGATCAAGAATTTATTGCAACTAGTTTTGTTCCAAAAGGAAAATCAGATTTAGCACTTAGTGATTCTCAACTGGCAGAAGTAGTTGAGGAACAAATTGTTGATGGCGCTGAAGAAGGATTTGATGCAAGCATTGCTGCTACTTATGAAAAGACGCCTTCAAGTTTTGATCGGTCAGTTGAACCTCCTTATGGAGAAAGTCCAGACATTAAAGTTCCAGAAGTATGGAAAGAAACTTTATCATCTGGAATTGAGCTTTATGGAATTGTAAACAATGAAGTTCCTCTAGTGCAATTCAATATGCAAATAAAAGGTGGAATGCTTTTAGAAGACTTCAACAAAGTTGGGGTTTCAAACTTATTAGCTGAATTGCTTACTCAAGGAACAAAGAACAGAACTCCTGAAGAGCTAGAAAATGCCATTGCTAGCTTAGGTGCTTCAATCAATGCTTATTCATCAGACGAAGATATTGTAATCACTGGAAATGCTTTAGCAAAGAACTATGCAAAAGTCGTAGAACTTCTTGAAGAGATATTGTTAGAACCACGTTGGGATGTAAATGAATTTGCGCTTATCAAACAGAGTACCTTAAGTCAATTACAGCGTCAAAAGGCAAATCCAAACAGCATAGCTTCTTTAGAATATGCTAAGTTAACATATGGTGAGGATCATATTTTATCGAAAAACAATATAGGAGATGAAGCATCAGTAAATGCTATTACTATTGAGGATCTTCAAGCTTATTATATTGAAAACTTCTCTCCTACTATCACAAATTTTCATGTGGTAGGTGACATTTCTAAAGAAGAGGCTATTTCATCTTTAAATAACTTAAATCAAAAATGGGAAGCTAAAGATGTAACCATCCCAGAAGTATCGTCGCCAGTTGCGCCAGAAAACTCTAAGGTTTATTTCTATGATGTTCCAGGTGCAAAACAATCAGTAATACAATTTGGCTACCCAGCACTTGCTGCCACAGATGAAGATTACTATCCTGCTCGTGTTTTAAACTATCGTTTAGGTGGAGGAGGCTTTGCTTCGCAGCTTACACAAGAACTTAGAGAGGGTAAAGGATACACCTATGGAATTCGTTCTGGTTTTTCAGGGAGTAATATTAAAGGTGCTTTCACTATTTCTAGTGGTGTTAGAACTAATGTAACTTACGAGTCTGCTGCTTTAGTAAAAGAGATTGTTGAAAATTACGGAAAGAATTACAATGAAAATGATCTTGAAGTGACCAAAGGTTTTATGGTAAAAAGTAATGCCAGAGCTTTTGAAACCATGAGATCTAAACTTAGTATGTTAAGCAACATTAGTAATTACAACTTACCAGATAACTATGCTAAGCAACGTGAAGGAATTGTAAAAGGAATGACTGTTGAAGATATTAAAACCCTTGCAGAAAAGTATCTTGACGTTAATAAAATGAACTATTTGGTAGTTGGAGATGCAGCTACACAAATGGACAAGTTAGAGGCATTAGGTTTTGGAAAACCCGTTCTATTAAATAATTTAGAGAACAAATCAGATATAGATAAATAAGCTGTGAAACTTTTTAATGATAGTATAGACCAATCATTAAACTTGTTACCTAAAAATGGCATCGTTAATTACTACGGAAAGGTTTTTCCAGAAGAATTAGCTGATGCCATTTTTTCAAAATTAATAGAAAAGTTAGATTGGAAAAACGATGAAGCAATTGTTTATGGGAAACATCATGTTACAAAACGAAAAGTAGCGTGGTATGGAACTGAACAATTTCATTACAAATATGCTGGTATCTTACGAGAAGCTATACCGTTTAACAAAGAGCTATCTAAACTTAAAGAATTTATAGAGTTGCAGACTAACGAACGTTATAATTCATGTCTTTGCAATCTTTATCATGATGGCGATGAAAGTATGGGTTGGCACAGTGATAATGAAAAGGAACTTAAAAAGCATGGTGCAATTGCATCACTAAGCTTTGGAGCTGAAAGAAATTTTGCATTTAAACACAAAACATCTAATGAGAAATTAAAGTTTCTATTAGAGCATGGAAGCTTATTAGTAATGAAAGGTGAAATACAAGATCATTGGCTTCACAGATTACCACCATCCAAAAAGGTAACATCAGCACGAATCAATTTAACTTTTAGAACAATATCAAATACTAAATAATACAGTACTTTTACTAGTACATATCAATGCTTATGAAAAAATTTATATTCTTATTATTCGCTTTAGGGCTTATTTTTAATGCTACCGCCCAAGATAGTGATGATACTAACAATATCAGTTTCGGTTTAAAAGCTGGACTAAACTCCATGCACAATAAAGTAGTTACTTCTTCTAGCGATAATGTACAAAAGAGATCAGGTGTTTATGCTGGGGTATTTGCTACAATTCCTGTTTCTGAAATAGTAGGTATTCAACCAGAACTAATTTATTCGTCTACTGAGTTTAATGGAACTAATAATGTTAATCTATTACATGTTCCAGTCCTCTTAAATTTTCAACTTGGTGATAAATTTACAGGCTTTGTTGGTCCTGAAGGACAAATTCTTTTAAATATTGATGACGCCGAAAACCAAGACCTCTTCAATACATTTATGTTTGGCTTTACTTTTGGAGCAAAATATCAAATCACTCCTAACTTTTATATTGAAGGTCGTCCTTATTTAGCACTTAGCAGGTTTTTAGAGGATGATCTTGGTTATAGAAAATTCAACACTTTACAAATAGGACTTGCCTATAGTTTTTAGGTTTGTTAAAGTACCTTTTTAACTAGTAAAAAAGCTGAAAAATCAGTATCTTATAGAATTAATTGATTCATTATCAATCAAACATTTAAGTGTTATGAAAAAAGAAATCTCTACAATACATTTCAAGGCACTTTTTCTGTCTTTGTTTTGTATTATCGCCTTAGGATCTTCAAGCAATTTATTTGCTTTTCAGGATGAAAATGACAGTTTTAAAGAGTATAAAGGTAAGGTTGTAGATTCTGAGAGCCGTAAGCCATTAATCTTTGCTGATATAGCTGCAACAGGCACAAACATTAGTACCATATCAAATAAGGAAGGTAAATTTTCTATCAAAATACCTAATGGTTCTTCAACTACGTCCTTAACAATTTCATTTCTTGGTTATGAAACTCTAACTGTTAACCTGAATAGCCTAGATAAAAGATCAAATACGATCTATTTAGTTCCTACAATTACGCAATTAGAGCAAATTAGCATTAATGCTCCTAAAGATGCCGAATCACTTGTTAAACTAATGCTAAACGGACGGGGAGAAAAGTACATTAGAGACCGAACAATCATGACGGCTTTCTATAGAGAAACTATACGGAAGAGAAAGAAAAATGCATCTTTAACTGAAGCAGTTGTTAAGATTTTCAAACAACCTTATCACACTGCAAAAAGTGATGCTGTTGAATTGGTCAAATCAAGAAAGAATACTAATTATTCAAGGCTTGATACTATTGCTTTAAAGCTTCAAGGAGGACCATTTGGAGCTTTGTACTCAGATATTGTAAAGTATCCTGATTATGTTTTTAATGAAGAAACCTTTCCTTATTACGAGTTTAGTTTTAGCCCAATAACTGAAGTTGATGACCGTCCAGTATATGTTGTAGACTTTAAGCAGCGTCCAAATATTGTAACTCCTTTATACAAAGGAAAACTTTACATTGATTCTCAATCATTTGCTCTTATTAGTGCCAGTTACGAACTTAATGTCGAGAATAAAGATGAGGCAGTTAAACTGTTTCTAAAAAAGAAACCTCGGAGAGTAGATGTTGAACCTGTTGTTGCAAAATATAAAGTGGACTATAAAATTACTGATGGAAGATGGTATTACAACTACAGTAATTTGCAGCTGTCTTTTAGAGTTAAATGGCCTAAGAAGCTATTTAGCAGTACTTATACACTAGATGTAGAAATGGCAGTTACTGATTGGAACAACAATTTAGTAGCTAAGATTAACCCTAAGAACAGGATTAGATCAACCGTTATACTAAGCGATAAAGCTTCTGGCTTCTCAGACCCTGAATTCTGGGGAGAATATAATATTATTGAACCCGAAAAATCAATAGAATCTGCCATCCGAAAAATATCAAGGCAACTATCTCGAATAGAAAAAAGTAAAGAATAATAATTTAGATCACTGATGCATAAAGATCAAAGTCTGCAGCGTCAGTGATCTCTACATTTGTAAACTCTCCAGTTTTCAAATAAGTTTTTGTGGCATCAATCAGTACTTCATTGTCAACATCTGGAGAATCAAATTCTGTTCGTCCAATAAAATAATTTCCTTCCTTTCGATCAATAACAACACAGAATTCCTTACCAATTTTTTCCTGATTTAGTTCCCATGAAATTTGAGACTGAACTTCCATAATCTCATTAGCACGTTGTTGTTTAACATCTTCCGGAACATCATCTTCTAAATTATAAGCATGTGTGTTTTCTTCATGTGAATATGTGAAGCATCCTAAGCGCTCAAAACGCATATCTGAAACCCACTGCTTAAGCTCTTGAAAATCTTCTTCAGTTTCACCAGGGTAGCCAACTATAAGTGTAGTACGAATTGTCATTTCAGGAACCAGCTGTCTAAACTCCTTTATAAGGTTTGTTGTCTTATCCTTTGTGGTTCCTCGTCGCATTGATTTTAATAAATGATCAGATATATGCTGTAACGGAATATCTAAATAATTACAAACCTTTGGTTCTTGCTTCATTACTTCAAGCACATCCATAGGGAATCCTGTTGGAAAAGCATAATGCAAACGTATCCATTCAATACCTTCAACCTTCACCAGTGCTCTAAGGAGTTCCGCTAAATTTCTTTTCTTATAAAGATCTAATCCGTAGTACGTTAAATCTTGAGCGATAAGAATTAGTTCTTTTACTCCATTCGCAGCAAGCTTTTCAGCTTCGGTCACCAACTCTTCAATAGGAGTTGATTTGTGCTTACCTCTCATTAACGGAATTGCACAAAAACTACAAGGTCTATCACAACCTTCAGCTATTTTTAAATATGCATAATTCTTTGGAGTAGTAGTTAAACGCTCACCTATTAATTCATGCTTGTAGTCAGCTCCTAAAGCCTTTAAGAGGTTAGGGAGCTCTGTAGTTCCAAAGTATTCATCAACACTTGGAATCTCTTTTTCTAGATCCGGTTTATAGCGCTCACTTAAACAACCTGTAACAAAAACTTTGTCAACTTCTCCTTCATCCTTCTTTTGAACATACTCTAAAATAGTATTAACGCTCTCCTCTTTTGCATTATTAATAAAACCACAAGTGTTTATTACTACAATGTTTCCTTCCTCCTCATGAACAACTTCTTTATTATTAGCCTTAAGTTGACCCATAAGCACTTCACTGTCGTAAACATTCTTACTACAACCCAAGGTAACTACATTGATCTTATTTTTCTTTAGAGACTTTGTACGCATGACATTTTAAATCTGCCTGCAAAGATACAACCAAAACAATTAATTATAGTTTGGAGGCGGAACTCTTTTTTTGGTAGCTTGTTCATAATAATATCCCCACTCTAATAAGCGCTTTTCTTGTAAGGGCTTAGCAATAAAGGTCAAGCCTCTTGGGATACCTCTTTCTGTATAACCCATTGGAACTGTTAAAGCTGGATATTCAGCCAAAGCAGCTAATCCTGCGTGCCAATTGTTAATTGACAAGAATCCGTCAAGATCATGTTGTTCGTAGGGAGTATCAAAATAAGCTCTCGAACCTGATTTCATTGCAGTTTTAATAGAATCGAGATATTGTTCTGTTCCCTGATCATCAACAATTCCTTTAAACAATCGCTGTCCGTAAGGAGCTATATTCAACGAATCCTTATAATTGAATTCGATTACAGATGCCACAGAAGTAACTACCACAGAAGTGTCTGCCGCTTTTGAGAGATATATTGGAAGATCTTTTCGCATATCTAAATTCAGTAAACTTAAAAAACCCGAACGATCTACTCTGGCCTCTTCTACTTCAACAACTTCTGCTCCTAACTCTTTCAATTTTTCTAACGCTTTAACATAAGAAGAATCTCTTTCTTTCAATCTTTTAAACACACCAAAACGTTTTCCTTTTAAAGCTTCTGATTGCATCAAACTATAAGAAATAGCAGCTCGATCTTTTATAATTACGGATTTTGTATCTGTAACGTCATAACCACTCATCGCTTCTAAAATGATTGCATTATCAATGACACTCTTCGTCATAGGTCCTGGGGTATCTAAAGTTGAAGAAATAGGAACAATACCACTTCTGCTCAACAATCCGATTGTTGGTTTTAACCCAACCACTGAATTAGCACTTGAAGGTGAAAGTATAGAGCCAGAAGTTTCACTTCCGACTGCTGCGACGCAAAAATTAGCAGATACAGCAACTCCACTACCTGAGCTTGAGCCTCCTGTGTCAATGGCTCGTCTACCATAAGGATTAAGTGTTTGTCCTCCAATAGCACTATAACCACTTGGACAATCACCACAGAAAAAATAAGCCCATTCACTTAGATTTGCCTTACCTAAAATAAGCGCTCCATTCTTTTTTAACTGTTGTGTAATAAATGCATCCTCTGCATAATTGTTATGCAATACCACTGCTCCTGCAGTAGTTGGCATATCTACAGCATTTATGTTGTCCTTTAAAAGAATTGGCATTCCAAAAATTGGATGTGGCGCTTGTACAAAACGAGTATTATCAGCAGCTTTTGCTTGATCTATTATCTTCGGGTTTAATGAAATAACCGAGTTGAGTGATAGCTCATTTTCTCTATCAAAATTTCTAATTCTAAACAAATAGAATTTTGTAAGTTGTTCGTAAGTTAAGTCGCCATTTGCAATATGCGATTGAATGGTTGGTATATCTTGTTCAAGAATTAGTGGTTTTAACTTATCATGAATTTCTTGCGTAAAATCTACTAAATCATCATTAAAGTCTTTCCACAGTTCTTCTTTACTCAAATAGCGAGAATCTAATACACGGAACTCTCTGAAATCAGTAGAATCCCTGACTACTGATAAGTCTTCAGGATTTTCAATATCAATTGTTGGTAATGAAAAAACAATTGCTTCTTCTTTACATGAAAATAGAACACAAAAAAGGGCAAGAAGTAAACTAGAACGAAACATGGTTGGCTTAATTAAAATAGACCAAACTAAGGTACTAAACTCTAGTTGAAAAAGGAATCTACAAACTCGTACTTATTGAATACCTGAAGATCTTCGATACCTTCACCAACTCCAATATACTTTACTGGAATTTGAAATTGGTCACTAATACCAATAACCACTCCTCCTTTTGCTGTTCCGTCAAGTTTGGTCACTGCTAATGATGAAACTTCAGTTGCCGCAGTAAATTGCTTAGCCTGCTCAAAAGCATTTTGTCCTGTAGAACCATCCAAAACCAGCAAAACATCATGTGGAGCATCATCTACAACTTTCTGCATAACACGCTTAACCTTTGTAAGCTCATTCATTAAATTAACCTTATTATGCAAACGTCCAGCAGTATCTATAATGACCACATCGGCATTATTAGAAACTGCACTTTGAAGTGTATCAAACGCCACCGAAGCAGGATCACTTCCCATAACTTGTTTAACGATAGGAACATCTACTCTATCTGCCCAAACTTGCAATTGATCAATCGCAGCCGCTCTAAAAGTATCAGCTGCTCCAAGTACTACATTCAGTCCTTGCCTCTTGAATTGATAGGCTAATTTCCCGATAGTTGTTGTCTTTCCAACACCATTCACACCAACCACCATGATTACATGAGGTTTCTTCCCTTCAGGAATAGTGAACTCCGTAGCTTCACCTATATTGGTTTCAGAAAGCAAACCTGCAATTTCTTCTCTTAAAATCTGGTTTAATTCTGAAGTTCCTAAGTATTTATCTTTTGCTACTCTTTCTTCTATACGCTCTATTACCTTCAAAGTAGTATTTACTCCAACATCACTTGTCACCAACACTTCTTCAAGGTCATCTAAGACAGAATCATCTACTTTTGACTTTCCTGCTACAGCTTTATTAAGCTTGTTAAAGAAAGAGGATTTAGATTTTTCTAATCCTTTATCTAAGGTTTCCTTTTTCTCTGAAGAGAATATCTTTTTAAAAAAACTCATTTATACAGCTGATTCTTTTATTTGTTGAACTGTTAATAACAAATTTCTTGCCTAATTATATATATGCAAAAATGTCAGGTAAATATAAAATAAAAGCTGCTTTCATTAATGAAAGCAGCTCTAAATATCTTGGTAAAAAGTAAAACCTACTACTTATTTAAAAAGTCGTTTACTTTTTCCGGAGCCATAATAGATTCAACAAACATGTAAGCCCCTGTTTTAGGAGACTTCACCATTTTTACGGCTTTAGTTAATCTTTTAGATCCTGTCTGTAACGATGCTACTGCTTTCTTTGCCATGACTCAATTGTATTATTTAATTTCTTTATGAACTGTCATACGCTTTAAGATAGGATTGAATTTCTTAATCTCCAATCTATCTGGCGTGTTCTTTTTATTTTTTGTAGTAATATATCTAGATGTTCCTGGTTGTCCAGATGCCTTGTGCTCAGTACACTCTAAAATTACTTGAACTCTGTTTCCTTTTTTTGCCATTGTACTCTGTCTTTATAATTTAAGGCTATTACTTTATAAATCCTTTTTCTCTAGCTTGCTTTAAAGCAGCAGAAATACCAATTCTGTTAATCGTTTTTAAAGCTGAAGTAGAAACTTTAAGTGTTACCCACTTATCTTCTTCAGGAATATAAAAACGTTTCTTAATTAAGTTAGCATTAAACTTACGCTTAGTTCTATTCAATGCGTGCGATACGTTGTTCCCAACCATCGCTTTTTTACCAGTAAGTTCACAAACTCTTGACATGATATCTAACTTTAAAAATTGTTGTTTTTAAACGAGGTGCAAATTTACGAATTCTTTAGTGTTTGCCAAACTTTATTTTATCAATTTTTAAAAATTTCTTTTTTCAGCATTTCAAAGGCTTTATGAACCGCTTTGTTTATCACTTTTATTCTATGATTACCAAGTTTAAATTCTTCAGAAAAAATTCGTTCTGGAGTAGCAATTGCAATACAAACTGTTCCAACCTCAACCTCTGAATCTCCTTTAGTAGGGCCTGCGTTTCCTGTTGATGCTATAACATAATCTGTCTTAAATAATTCTTGTGCATTTCTAGCCATAGCTTCAACAACTTCGACACTTACAACAGAATACTCATCTATTAAATCTTGACTAACATTAAGTACTTCTATTTTTGTTTCTGTTGCATAACTAACAACACTACCCTTAAAGTAAACAGATGCTCCAGGAACAGAAGTGATCTTTTCTGCAATTTTTCCTCCAGTGCAACTCTCTGCAGTGGCAATAGTTTTTCCTAAATAAGTTAATCGTTGTCCAACAACTTTTTCAATCGTACCTTCTTCTTCAAAACCTACAAAAACATCTTCTATTTGTGGCAACAACAAATCTATCTGCCTCTTCATTTCGGCTTGAATCAAACTTTCCTCTCCTTTAGCCGACAACCTTAGCCTTACAGTTCCAAGATTTGGCAAATAAGCAAGTTTAATATAGTTAGGTAAACTATCTTCCCAAGCCTCAATACGTTCTGCAAGTTTACTCTCTCCTATTCCATAGGTATGAATTGTTCTATGCAGAATAGAATCTAAATTAAATTTTTCTTGAATTTTAGGTAAAACTTCATTCTTTATCAATGCTTTCATTTCATAAGGAACACCAGGAAGTGAGACAAAGACCTTTCCATCCTTTTCCATCCACATACCAGGAGCACTCCCAAAACGATTCATTAATACTGTTGCCTTAGACGGTACTAAAGCCTGATCTATATTTACCTGTGAAAGCGGTTGCTTAACATATCGTTTCCACATAGATTCGATATTTCTCAGTACAGATTCATCCTGAATCAACGTATCATTAAAATATTTTGCAAAAGTATTTTTGGTAATATCATCCTTTGTTGGACCTAATCCACCAGTAAGAATAATAATGTCTGCATTATCCTCGGCTTCTTGTAAAGATTTTAGAATATGTTCTTTATCGTCTTGCACCGAAGTAATCTGATATACAGATATACCAACTTTATTAAGTTGCTTTGAAATGTATGCAGAATTGGTATCAACTATTTGACCAATGAGAATCTCATCACCAATAGTTATTATTTCTGCTTGCATTATAAGTTGAAGTCTGCCTTGATCTCTTCTGTAGCCCTTTCAATAGCATTTAAAACAATTTCCAATTTTTTAGAAATATCTTTTTCACGCTGTTCAAATTTCCCCCAGTCTTGTACTTCAATAAGATCATTGAGTACACCAAGGTCAAAAAGATCAATAGTAGGTTTCATTTTGTGTGCAGATTTGTAGGCGGCTAAATAGTCTTTACTTACAACCGCTGTTTGCAGAAGTTTTGCGTCTTCAGGCACCTCTTCAATAAAGGTCATTGCTAAAGTTTCAATAAACTCTTCATCTCCACCTGCCAATTCGCGTACTCTGTCCAGTTTGTAATATTGTTCCATTTATTTAACTGTTATCGAAAACATTTCTTCGTTTTCTATATATCCTCTAAGCTTGTCATTAGCAACTACCTTGCCAACTCCAGCTGGAGTTCCGGTAAAGATAATATCTCCAATCTTTAATGTAAAATATTTTGACACATATTCGATTAACTCATCTATCTTCCAAAGCATTAAGTTGGTATTCCCTTGCTGTACAGACTCATCATTTTTATACAATGAAAAGCTAATATTGTTCACATCTTCAAACCCTGATTTAGATAGCCATTTACCTACAACTGCAGCACCATCAAAGGCTTTGGCTTTTTCCCAAGGCAATCCCTTTTGCTTTAACTGACTTTGTAAATCACGTGCTGTAAAATCTATACCAAGACCTATTTCATCATAATATTTATGAGCAAATTTTCTATCAATATGCTTTCCAACTTTATTGATTTTAACCAATATTTCTACTTCATGATGAACATCATTAGAAAAATCAGGGATAAAAAAAGGTTGCTTTTTAAGTAAAATAGACGTGTCTGGTTTTAAAAAGACCACGGGATCTGTAGGCTTTTCATTTTCCAGCTCCTCAATATGCTTTGTGTAATTGCGCCCTATGCAAATAAGTTTCATCTAAAACAATTTATTATTAAAACTTCTCAGTTTTATAGCTGTCAATACTTTCTTTGTGTATAATGGAAAGTCAGCATTTAAAAGCCAGCCAAAATATCCTGGTTCTTCTTGCAATACATCTTCCACTCGCTTTCCTTTATGTTTTCCAAACGAAAAACACTCTTCTCCATCTTTATTGTAATTGATAAAACCAGCGAAATCAGCGAACCTTTTTCTCGAACTAAACTCTGAAAGAAACTTGATATCATTCTTCAAGTCATCGTACTTTTCAACTTGAGCTTTTAATACTTGATACGTAGCATTAGTATCAGCTTCAGCACTATGTGCATCTTCCAAGTTCTCATTACAATAAAACTTATAAGCAGCACTCAACGTACGTTGCTCCATTTTATGAAAAATAGTTTGAACATCTACAGCTACTCTATTCTTCATGTCAAAATCAACTTCAGCACGCAACATTTCCTCTGCTAACAAAGGAATATCAAAACGATTTGAATTAAACCCTCCCAAATCTGAATCTTTGATCAGATTATGAACTTCTTTTGCTATTTCTTTAAAAGTAGGTTCATTTGCCACTTTTTCGTTTGAAATTCCGTGAATGGCAATCACCTCTTTTGGAATGGTCATTTCTGGATTCACCAACCATGTTTTGCTCTCTTCTGTTCCATTTGGGAATACCTTTAAAACAGAAATCTCCACTATTCTATCCTTAGAGATATTGACTCCTGTAGTCTCCAAATCAAAAAAGCAAATAGGTCGTGTTAAGTTTAACTGCATTAATCAAATTTTTTCAGACCGTAAAGGTAGTAAATACTTACAGGCTATAAAACAAAAAAACCCAACCGTTTTAAGGGTTAGGTCTTTTAATATGCTAATTGTAAAATGTTAAATTTCTCTGTCCATATCCCAAGCTTCCAGATAATCTTTTACAGCTTTTACAAACTGTCCTCCTAAAGCTCCGTTTACTACTCTATGATCATAAGAATGTGACATAAACATCTTGTAACGAATACCAATGTAATCACCTTCAGAAGTTTCAATTACTGCAGGAACTTTTCGTATAGCACCTAAAGCCAAAATACCAACTTGTGGTTGATTGATAATTGGTGTTCCCATGATACTTCCAAATGTACCAACATTCGTTACAGTATACGTCCCTCCTTGAATATCATCTGGGTTCAGTTGATTCTCTCTAGCTCTTCCAGCAAGGTCATTAACCTGTTTAGCCATTCCAAGTAGATTTAATTGATCTGCATTTTTAATAACAGGAACAATCAAATTACCATCTGGTAAAGCTGCTGCCATACCAAGATTAATATTCTTCTTCTTAATTATTGTATCTCCCTGAACAGAAATGTTCATCATTGGGAAGTCTTTAAGTGCTCTCGCAACAGCTTCCATGAAGATTGGAGTAAAGGTTAGGTTCTCTCCTTCTCGTTTCTTGAAATCTCCTTTAACTTTATTTCTCCAGTTCCAGATATTGGTCACATCTGCCTCAATAAACGACTGAACGTGCGCAGAAGTCTGTACCGACTCTACCATATGCTTAGCAATAAGCTTACCCATTCGGGTCATTTCGATGATCTCATCACCACCACTAACCACAACTGGTTCTTCTTTAACTTTAGGTTTTTCTTCAACCTTTGAAGTAGGTGCAGGAGCACTAACCTCAACTGGTTGTGGAGCTTCCTCAGCTACTTTAGTTGGTTGACTTCCTTTATTTTCAATATAACCTAAAATGTCATTTTTAGTAACTCTTCCTTCTTTTCCTGTTCCAGCAATACTATCAAGTTCTTCTTGCGAAATCTCTTCTTTCTTAGCAATATTCCTTACTAACGGAGAATAAAATCTTCCTTCTGTCGAACTTACAACTGGAGCAACCGATTCTTTAGCAGCAACAACAGTTTGAGCAACTTCTGCTACTGCTTTAGCTGGAGCTTCTTCAGCAGGTTTTGGTGCTTCAACTTTTGGTGCTTGAACAACTTCGTCTCCTCCCTCCATTTCTATAACTGCAATGGTTTGCCCAACTTGCACCACATCATCAACCTCAAAGAGCTTCTCTACCAAAACTCCTTCAACCTCACTTGGAACTTCACTATCTACTTTGTCAGTTGCAATTTCTAAAACTGCCTCATCCATTTCGATGGTGTCTCCAACTTCTTTGAGCCACGAAGTAATTGTTGCCTCAGCAACACTCTCTCCCATTTTAGGTAATTTAAGTTCAAATTTTGCCATATCTCTAATGCAAAAGCGATTTTTAGGTTTCTGCCTGCAAAATTAGCTAAAAATCATCAAAATTTTTGCAGGTTTTTCAATATTTTAATTTACAATTTCACAACCTCTCCTCTACTATTACTACTATCACTTCCTAATAAAAAATTATTATCTGAAACTAATATTCTATAGTTGAGTTTTGGGGCGAACTTACACATCTGGTCAATAATACTTTTAAATGACCAATCAAAAGTATCAAAAACTACAATACCATCTGCTTTCATCAAACTAGTTCTTGAGATTACTTTAACCTCTTCTTTTAAATGATGTTTTATTTTTTGCTTGCACTCATTAGAAAAGACAAGCCATTTTTTGTTTTTCACAACTTTTGTTGCAGGTTCTCTCCTTATAAGGTAAGCTAGTTTAATTCCTAACCACACCATGGTGTCAAATAAGATATTTGACTTAAAGTGTTTCTTATAAAAAATCTGCATTGCTCCATAGAATCGCTTAGCATACAAACTATCTTTTAATGTACTTTCTCCTTTATAATGAATGATAGTAGTAGCTCCATAATAAAAATTGCTCAATCCTTTTTTTGTTGCCTTGTATGATAAATCAATGTCCTCACCATACATAAAATAATCTTCGTCAAATCCTTCTAACTCATTAAAAACATTACGTTTCAAAAGCATAAAAGCACCAACAAGGATTTCAACTTTAGCTATTTCATTTTCACCAATGTGATTTGCATAATAATAGGTTGCATTTCCTTTCATTTTTTGAAGAGCTACTTTAACTACAGGTAAGTTGCGTTTACTTTCTGGAAGGAATTTACCAGTTCCATCAATTAACCTACAACCAACAATTCCTAAATTTTCTTGATTCTCTGCAAAAGAAATCAATTTTGAAAATGTATTCTCTGCTAACACAGTGTCAGGGTTTAGAATACATATAAACTCTCCTTTTGCAGCCATAACTCCAATATTATTTGCCTTTGAAAATCCAAGATTTTCGTGATTCTCAATTAAAACAACTTCAGGAAATGATGTCTTAACCATTTGACAACTATCATCGGAAGAGGCATTATCTACAACTATTATTTCGGCTCCCTCATCTTCAATAGCTGCTTTTACACTATGTAAGCACAACTCCAAAAAATAGCGAACATTATAATTTACTATGACAACCGAAAGTTTCAAGGGCAGTTACATTTTTAAAGAAGACTCAAAAGGAATTCTATTTACAATACTTCTTCCGAGGGTTACTTCATCAGCATACTCGAGTTCATCACCAACTGAAATTCCTCTGGAAATAGTTGAAGTAATGACATCTAAATCTTGAATTTGTTTATAGATATAAAAGTTAGTGGTATCCCCTTCCATAGTAGAGCTAAGTGCAAAAATAAGTTCCTTAACACTGCCCTTCTTTACCTTATCTACTAATGTTGGTATATTTAAATCGTGTGGACCAATTCCATCTATTGGTGATATTTTCCCTCCTAAAACATGGTACAAGCCTCTAAACGAACTTGTATTCTCTATAGCCATTACATCTCTTATATCTTCAACCACACATATTAGTTCTTGATTTCGATGAGGGTTGTTACAAATTTCACATATAGCATGATCACTAATATTATGACAGCTTTTGCAAAACTTAATCTCCTCTCGCATTTTTAATAATACCTTGGAAAGTTCACTTGTTTGGTCTTGTGGTTGACGAAGCAAATGTAATACTAACCTAAGTGCTGTACGCTTACCAATTCCAGGTAATTGCGATACTTCGTTCACAGCATTTTTAAGTAATTTTGAAGCAAATTCCATTGATGCGAATTTACAATTTTTATAGGTCTTTCAAAGTATTAGTATTGCAATCATTCGCTATTTGTTTGGAAGTTGCAAATTTTAATTTGTACTTTGAAACATCAATATAAATACCATGACCGCAACTCAAATTCTTATACTTATAGCCGCTTATTTTGGAGTACTTTTACTCATCTCATATTTTACTGGAAAGAATGATAGTAATGTAGATTTCTTTAAAGCTGGAAAAAAATCCCCATGGTATTTAGTTGCTTTTGGAATGGTTGGCGCTTCACTTTCTGGTGTTACTTTTATTTCTGTTCCTGGTTGGATAGAAGGATCACAGTTCAGTTATTTTCAAGTTGTTCTTGGATATATGTTTGGGTACTTTGTTGTTGCTTTTGTGTTGATGCCTATTTATTACAGATTAAATGTTACTTCTATCTATGAATATTTGCAACAGCGCTTTGGAGTAGTAAGTCATAAAACTGGGGCTTTTTTCTTCTTTATTTCCAGGGTTTTAGGCGCTGCTTTCAGGTTATTTTTGGTTGCAATTGTGCTGCAGCAATTTGTTTTTGACGCTTGGAATGTTCCTTTTGAAATAACCGTTGTTATATCTATTCTTTTAATATGGATCTATACCAACAAGGGAGGAATAAAAACTATTGTATGGACAGATACCTTACAAACGTTGTTCATGATCTTAGCTGTAATACTATCCATTTATTTCATCAATGATAGTCTTGGTTGGAGTTTTAGTGAATTTTTAGGCTCAGCCGAACTAAAAGAGTATAGCAATGTTTGGGTTACTGATAGCTTTTTAGAACGCAGCCATTTGGTAAAGTCTTTTATTGGTGGAATGTTCATTACTATTTGTATGACAGGTCTTGATCAAGACATGATGCAAAAGAACCTCACATGTAAGAATCTTAAAGACGCTCAGAAGAACATGATCTCTTTTAGTATTGTTTTAGTTGCTGTAACCTTTTTATTCATGTTACTAGGAGCATTGTTATTTATCTATGCGAAGAAGCATAATATAGGTATTCCTTTAATGGATGGAAGTCCGAAAACAGATCTTTTATTCCCTGAAATTGCTTTGAATAGTGGTCTTGGAATTACACTTGCCGTAACCTTTATGCTAGGTTTAATTGCCGCAGCTTACAGTAGTGCTGATAGTGCTTTAACTTCTCTAACTACTTCTTTTTGTATTGATTTCTTAAATATAGAAGATAAGCCTCAAGAAGATCAAAAAAGGTTAAGAAAGAAAACTCATATAGCTATGAGCTTTTTGCTCGTGATTGTGATTATAATATTTAAATATGTACTAAGTAGTAATGTAATTGACAGTTTACTAACTGTTGCTGGCTATACTTATGGACCCTTGTTAGGTTTGTTTGCTTTTGGAATTTTTACCAAACATCAGATTAATGACAAATACGTTTGGATAGTGGCAATACTATCCGTAATAATCACAGCAGTTCTTGGAAATATTCCGGCAGAAAGTTTAGGTGGTTATGTAGTAGGTTATGAGCTTTTACCAATTAATGGACTTATTACTTTTATAGGACTAATACTGATTCGTAGAAAGCAACACCAAAGTGCAAGCTAATTCATAAGCAATATTATTTTCTCTTAATAATTCAGCAAGTTCCATATTCTCAGCTCCTGGGTTAAAAATCACTCGTTTCGGATTTAGCTCTATAATATAATTATAGTACTCAAACTGTCTTTTTGGATTTAAATAAAGTGTAATTGTATCAAGATTTGGTATGCCAAACTTTTGCGTTTGAATTTCAATACTTTCAATACGCCCTTTCTTGTTTCCCAAAGCAAAAACTTCCTCTCCCTTATTCAACAAGCTGTGGATGACGAGGTTAGAATATCTAGATGGATTTTGGGATGCTCCCAGCACAAGGGTTCTCTTCATAGTAAATGTTAAAAAAATGTTAAGGCTTGTTAAAAAAAGTAACAGGAAATCATTATGGTCGTCTGTTAGGTATAAATGTAACAAAACATTTAGTTACAAGACTAAATCAATCAATCAAAAAACGAATGAGAAAACTAATCACAATGTGTTTGGCATTACTTTTTATTGCCCAAAACACTCAAGCAACAAACAACAATTCTGATGCACTAGTTGATGGTTCCATTTCTGGAACTGTATTAGATGCATCGTTAAATGAACCCCTTCCTTACGTTAACATTGTTATAAAGAATGAACAAGGAGAGACTGTTACGGGATCAATTACTGATAATGACGGAAACTTCAAAATCACTAAAATCCCTGAAGGAAATATAACAGTAACTGCTCAATACATTGGGTACAAAGCTGTTGTAAAAGAACTCATTATTAACAGAAGAAACAGAAAGCATGATCTTGGAGAGATACGACTTGAGGAAGAAGCCGCTGCTTTAGATGCTGTTACAGTTGTAGCAGAAACCTCAACTATTCAGCAAAAAGTAGATAGAAAAGTAATAACTATTGGTAAGGACCTAGCAGCAGTTGGAACAGCTTCTGAATTAATGGTAGGTATCCCTTCTGTTAGTGTGGATGCACAAACTGGTGATATTGCTTTAAGAGGTAATCAAAATGTACGAGTAATGGTTGATGGTAAGCTATCAAACATTCCAACTGCACAATTGTTGAAGCAAATACCTTCTAGTGCTATAAAATCTGTAGAATTAATTACAAATCCTTCTGCTAAGTATGATCCTGACGGAATGAGCGGTATCATCAATATTGTATTGCACAAAAACACTATGGTTGGTTTTAATGGTAGTTTAAGCACAAACCTAAGCTATGAAAGAAGACCTAAATTCAATAGTTCGTTAAACATGAACTACAGAAATGGTAAGTTTAATTTTTACGGAAACTACAGCAATAACATCTCAAAGAATGTTAACTATGGCTTTATTGATAGAATAGACCAAGATATACTTCAAGAAGTAGATATTCTAGACCAAAGAAAATCACATGTATTTAAAGTAGGTGTCGATTTCTACCTAAACGACAAAAACACGATTTCTGTATTTACTAATAGAAACACTTTTGATGGAGGAACCTCAGGTGGTACAGATATTTTCTACCCAGATAGCACAGTTCAAAATCAAACTTTTGATAATGAAGGAGATAATGTTTCTGAACAATATAACTTCAATTATTCTTTAGATTTTAATAAGGAAGGACGTAACCTAGAATTAGAGATAGATCACAATATGTATGATGGCGATTCATTTACTGACAATTTATTTGCGGGAAGTGCTCCTAATCTTAGATCTAACTTCTTTGAATTAACAGATACAGAAAGAAATAGAACAACTATTAACTTAGATTATGTTGATCCGCTTTCTGAGGACTCAAAACTTGAATTTGGATTACAAGCTAGATTATTTGATAATCTTATTGATTACGAATCTGATGGACGTTCACAAAATATGGCTGGAGATTACATCCCTTCATTAACATATTTTGACTACAGTAGAGATATTTATTCTGCTTATGTTAGCTATAGCAAAAAAGTAAACAAATGGAATTTCCAATTAGGCTTACGTGCAGAATCTGTTAACGTTGAAACTTTAGCAAAAGAAACTGATTTAACTACAAATATTGTTACAAACACACCGTTTGATAATGACTATTTCGAGATATATCCTTCAGCTTTTGTTACTTATAATGCTTCAGAAAAGAACTCTTTTCAGTTTAGTTATAGTAGACGTATTGACAGACCTGGAGTTGGACAAGTAAATCCGTTACCAGAGTTTAACACACCATTAATTTCTAAATTCGGTAACCAAGATCTATTACCTCAGTTTACAAACTCGTTTGAAACTAACTATACAAGAAGGCTTGAAAAAGGTAGCATTACTGCTGGAGTTTTCTACAGAAGAATAAATGACGAAATCTCTACAGTAGTTCTAGTTGACAGAGCAGACTTTAACCGTTTGATCTTAACAGATGATAACTTTTCAAGCACCTCATCTTACGGATTTGAAATTTCAAGTAACTACAGACCAACAAAATGGTGGAGTTTGAATGCAAGTTTTGATCTGTACACACAAACTCAAAAAAGTATTAGTGAAAGACTAGAAGTTCCAGCTGATATGGCGACCGAAGATGATATCATCTTAGAATCTGTTTCAGTGGACAACACAGCTTATAACTTTAGAATATTCAACAACTTTAGAGTAAGCAAGAGCTTATCATTAACTGCATTTGGTTTTTACAGAGGAAAGAACGAAAGTATTCAATTTGACGTAAACTCAATGAAGTTTGTAAATCTTGGAATGCGTTATACCTTCTTGAATAACAAAGCAACTTTTAGCTTTAGCTATAACGATGTGTTCAACACTATGAAGTTTGCAGCTGATGCGTACAGACCATTTAGACAAGATGTTGAGTTTAACTGGGAGAGTAATACTTGGAATGTTGGACTTAACTATCGCTTTGGTGGTGGAAAATACAGAGCTAAGTCACGTAAACAACGTGATAATGACGAAAAATCAGGAGGAGGAATCTTCTAATAATGTATCATGTACATGAAATTAATAACCTACATAAATAGTTGATGGTTAGTGTTAATGTTTGGTTATTAATACAAAAACCCGAAGTGTCACTGCTTCGGGTTTTTACTTTATAAAGAGTGCACAAAAGTTAATTATCTAACATTAATACAAATTTTTGTTTTTTACTGATAATCAGTGTAATAAAATCAAAATTAAATCGTCTTATATAGTAGAGATCATTTTATAATTTAATTTGAATTAGTCAGCTTATTAAAACATGAAACTGATCATATACATACATTTGATATAAATAAAACCGAATGCTAGCATTCGGTTTTTACTTTAAATGTTAAAGTTGGTTAATTTAACAGCTCTTATGAAATAAAATACAAAACAAAACGTCTTATATAGTGAGCATTTATTTTTAAATGTTAATGTTGGTTAATAGCTAAAAAGCCTAGGTAATTCAAACCTAGGCTTTTTTAGTTATATATTGTTTTATACTACCATTTAATAATTGCACTTGCCCAAGTAAAGCCACTACCAAAAGCTGCAAGAACTACATTATCTCCTTCTTTTATTTTTCCTTCTTCCCATGCTTCGGTTAGTGCTATAACTACAGATGCTGCAGTAGTATTACCATATTTCATGATATTATTAAAAACCTGATCATCTCTTAACCTAAATTTCTTCTGAATAAATTGGGCTATACGCAAATTTGCTTGATGTGGAATAAGCATATCAATATCATCTTTTTCCAGTCCATTCTTCATTAAGCCTTCCATAATAACCTCACTAAATCTAACTACCGCATGTTTAAACACGAAAGTTCCGTCCATATAAGGGAAGTATGATAGATCCTCTTCCCCAGATTCCAATATTTCCGGAACCCAATGTTTGATACTAGGAGCTTTTACTACAAGCTTCTCAGCATATTTTCCTTCACTATGTAAATGTGTAGATAATACACCTCTTGTTGTGTCTTCTTCTCTAGAAAGAACACATGCTCCTGCTCCATCACCAAAAATAACAGTTACTCCTCTCCCTCTGGTTGTTTTATCTAATCCGTTTGAATGGTATTCCGCACCAACTACCAGAATATTTTTATACATACCAGTTTTAATAAACTGATCTGCTACAGATATAGCGTAGACAAATCCCGAGCATTGATTCCTAATATCGATTGCACCAACATTGGGAAGTTCTAATAATTCTTGTATTTGCACGCCACATCCTGGAAAATAATAATCTGGAGTCATTGTAGCAAAGACAATAAAATCAATATCATCCTTATCTAAACCAGCACGTTCAATAGCAATTTTGGATGCCTTCGCTCCCATAATTGCAGAGGTATCTTCATCTCCTTTTTTGATCCAACGCCTTTCCTGAATTCCAGTTCTTTCCTGTATCCATTCATCAGAGGTTTCCATCCATTGTGTCAAGTCATTATTTGTGACTACATTTTCCGGTAAATATTTTCCAAGTCCAGTTATCCGTGAATTGTACATAAGTTTAATTCTTATAAATTGATACGAATTCTAAATGTAGTGAATTATTAGAATTTTAATGACATAAATACCTTCAAATCTAAAATCGAGATCGAAAAATGTTTACCTTTATTACCTTTCAATTTTTACAACCAAAACCATATCATATGAAACGATTACTAGTTTGTTTTCTTTTATTGATCAGCTTACAGTTTACCGCTCAAGAAAACATAGGATACCAATTACCTCCTGATGAAATCCTGGAATTAGCCGATGCTCCATTAGCACCTTCATTAAGAAGGGACAGTCAAGGTGAAAAAATGTTCTTCCTTTATAGGAATAATTTTAAATCAATTGCTGAATTATCAGAAACCGAAATGCGTTTAGGTGGACTAAGGATAAACCCTAAAACCAATATTGGAAGTCGCATCACTTATTATACTAATATTAAGGTTAGAAATGGTAGAAATGATGAAGATAAGCAAGTTACTGGATTACCAGAAAATGGTCGTTATGCCTACGCCTCCTTCTCCCCAGATGAGAATAAAATAGCTTTTGTAAACATAACCTTAGAAGGTGTTGAACTTTGGACAATTGATATTGCCAGGGCAATGGCAACTAAAATTACAGATGCTAATCTAAACGCTAATATTGGCAGACCATACTCATGGTTTAAAAACAGTAACTCATTACTCGTAAAAGTACTTCCTGCTAATAGAAAAAATCTAATTGATACAAAAAGTGCAGTTCCTAGTGGACCAACTATTTCGGTTAGTGAAGAAGGTAAAAAAGCACAGAACAGAACCTATCAAGATCTTCTAAAGAATAAGAATGACGAACATAATTTTGAACAATTAGCCTTATCAGAATTGCATCAAGTATGGTTAGATGGAAGCAAAAACAAATGGAAAGACAGTGCGATGTATAGTGGTTTTTCTTTCTCTCCAGATGGAAATTATGTAATGCTGAGCACCATAAAAAAACCATTCTCATATTTGGTGACTTATCGTCGTTTTCCTTCAAACACCAATATTTATGATACAAAAGGAAATCTTATTTCTGAGTTTCTTAAAGTACCATTAATAGAGGATCTTCCTAAAGGATTTATGGCAACGCGAACAGGAAAAAGAAATCTGTCTTGGAGAGCTGACAAACCAGCAACTTTATATTGGAGTGAAGCCTTGGATAGTGGAGATCCAGCTATTGATGTAGCCAATCGCGATGAGCTTTTTGAAGTAAGCGCTCCTTTTAATGGAACTCCTCGTTCACTAGTGAAAATTAAGCAGCGATTTGCAGGCGTCATTTGGGGAAGCGATAATACTGCAATTGTATATGATAGATGGTGGAACACAAGAAATATGAAAACTTATGTTTTTAACCCTTCTGGTAATAGCGAGCCAACTGTTTTGTGGGATAGAAACTATCAAGACCGTTACAGTGATCCAGGAGATTTTGTTACCAAGAAAAATGAGTTCGGAAGATATACCCTTGAGTTAGATAAGAATAATGCTTACCTAATTGGTGATGGATACTCCAAAGAAGGAAAATTTCCCTTTATTGATAGAATTGATCTAAGTTCAAAAGAAACTAAGCGATTATATCAATCGACAGTTACAGATAAGTTAGAAAACATAATTGACCTTCTTGATGCTAAAAAGGGAGAGGTTCTTGTTAGGTTAGAGTCAAAAAATGAATTCCCTAATTATTACCTCAAGCATATCAAGAAAAGAAAAGCAATGGAACCACTCACACAGTTTGAAAACCCATTCAAGAGTATTCAAAATGTGCATAAAGAAGTGATTAATTATAAGCGTGATGATGGTTTAGACCTATCGGGAACCTTATATCTTCCAACTAATTACGAAAAAGGGAAGAAATACCCAATGATTCTTTGGGCATATCCTAGAGAGTATAAAGATAAAGCAAGTGCTTCTCAAAGTACTTCAAATTCAAATCAGTTTACTTATCCTTCTTCTGGTTCACCTATTTTTTGGGTAACAAGAGGTTATGTGGTGCTCCACAATGCTGCCTTCCCAATTATTGGTGAAGGTAATGAAGAGCCAAATGACAGTTTCAGATCACAGTTAGTTGCTAACGGTAGAGCTGCAATAGATGCTGTTGACAAACTTGGATATATTGATAGAGACCGAGTTGCAGTTGGTGGACACTCGTATGGAGCATTTATGGTTGCAAACTTACTTTCGCACTCTAACGATTATGCTGCTGGTATAGCACGAAGTGGCGCCTATAACAGAACTTTGACTCCATTTGGCTTCCAAAGTGAAGAACGTAGTTATTGGGAAGCTCCAGAAGTATATTATACCATGTCTCCTTTTATGCATGCCGATAAAATGAAAACTCCGTTATTGTTAATTCATGGTGAAGCCGATAATAACTCAGGAACTTACCCAATGCAAAGTGAGCGCTACTTTAATGCATTAAAGGGCTTAGGAGCACCTGCTAGATTGATTATGCTACCTAAAGAAAGCCATGGCTATCGTGCCAAGGAATCTATTTTACACATGCTTTGGGAACAAGACTCCTGGTTAGAAAAGCATGTAAAGAACAAACCGACGGTCAAAACACCAGAGAAAACATTAAAAGATTAAATTATCGAAAAGCCACTTCTAACAAGTGGCTTTTTTATGTCATCTTGTCACAAAACCCTAAATGGTATTTTTTTTGCCCAATGCAGATTGAAAAACAGAATAATTTAAATAACAATATTATGTCAAAGGGAAATATTAATGTATCGGTTGAAAATATCTTTCCGTTAATTAAAAAGTTTCTTTATAGCGATCACGAAATCTTTTTACGTGAGTTAATTAGTAATGCTACAGATGCTACCATGAAGTTGAAGCATCTTACCAATATTGGTGAAGCAAAAGTTGAGTACGGAAATCCTCAGATTGAAGTTAAAATTGATAAGGATGGTAAAAAACTTCATATCATTGATCAAGGTTTAGGTATGACTGCAGACGAAGTGCAAAAGTATATCAATGAAGTTGCTTTTTCGGGTGCAGAGGAATTTTTAGACAAGTACAAAGACAAAGTTGAGGATGCAGGAATTATTGGTCATTTTGGTCTTGGTTTCTACTCATCGTTTATGGTTGCTGATAAAGTGGAGATCATCACTAAATCATATAAAGATGAGCCAGCTGCTCATTGGACTTGTGATGGTAGTCCAGAGTACACTTTAGAAGAAGCTGACAAAACTGAAAGAGGAACGGAGATTATCTTACACATTTCTGAAGGTGAAGAAGAATTCTTAGAAGATTCGAGAATTACTGAATTATTAACTAAGTACAACAAGTTCATGCCTATTCCAATTAAGTTTGGAATGAAAACTGAAACACTTCCAAAACCAGAAGATGCAAAAGAGGAGGATCCAGCTCCAACACAGGAAGTAGATAACATCATCAACAATCCTAATCCAGCTTGGACAAAACAACCAACTGAATTAGAAGACGAAGATTATAAGAACTTCTATCGTGAGTTGTATCCAATGCAATTTGAAGAGCCATTATTCAACATTCATTTAAATGTTGACTATCCGTTCAACTTAACAGGAATCTTATACTTTCCAAAAATGAGTAACGATCTTAATATTCAAAAAGACCGTATCCAGTTATATCAAAATCAGGTTTTTGTAACTGATAATGTAGAAGGTATTGTTCCTGAGTTCTTAACCATGTTAAGAGGTGTGATCGATTCGCCAGACATTCCGTTAAACGTATCAAGATCTTACTTACAAGCTGACGGAGCTGTAAAGAAGATCTCATCTTACATCACTCGTAAAGTTGCAGATAAACTAAAGTCATTATTCAATAATAATCGTGAAGATTTTGAAGCAAAGTGGGACGATATCAAAATCGTTATTGAATATGGAATGCTAACCGAAGAAAAATTCTTCGAAAAGGCAGATAAGTTTGCATTGTATCCAACGGTTGATGGTAAGTATTATACTTATGACGAATTATATAACGCGATTAAAGCAAAACAAACAGATAAAGATGATAAGTTGGTGATTCTTTATGCTTCAAACAAAGAAGAGCAACACAGCTATATTGAAGCTGCGAAAGCTAAGAATTATGAAGTACTATTGTTAGACTCTCCTATTGTTTCGCATGTTATACAGAAGTTAGAAACTTCAAAAGAGAATATCTCGTTCGCACGTGTTGATGCAGATCATATTGATAATCTTATCAAAAAAGATGATACTAAGATTTCTAAACTAAGTGATGAGGAGAAAACCAAGCTTGATGAGTTATTAAAAGAAGTGGTTCCATCTGAAAAATTCATGGTACAGTTGGAAACTATGGATAGTGATGCCGCTCCGTTTATGATCACGCAACCAGAATTTATGCGCCGTATGAAAGAGATGCAGCAAACTGGCGGCGGCGGTATGTTTGGTATGGGTAATATGCCTGAAATGTACAATCTAGTTGTGAATACAAACCACGAATTGGTTGGTGAAATACTAAATACGAAAACACGTAAAAAGCAAGAACGTTTAATTAATCAAAGTCTAGACTTGGCAAGACTTTCTCAAGGTTTACTAAGAGGTGAAGAGTTAACAAACTTTATTAAACGTAGCTACGATATGATCAAATAAAGATCATCATGCTTTGTCATTCTGAGCAGAGTCGAAGAATCTAAAAGCATCCTATTATATATCAAAACCACTTCTTTTTTGGAGTGGTTTTTTATTGCCTTTATGCGAAAAAACGGCTAACTTCGTTAACCTCCAAAAACTCCTCTCTTTGTAACTCATTCTCTATTTTGTCGTCGAACAAGTAATTCGTACTTTATAACAATCAAAAAAATATAGATGAAAGTTTCAAGACAATTACTAAAAACTGCCCTATGCTCTTTTTTCTTACTTATTAGTTTAAACCTTACTGCTCAAAACCTTGAGCAAGAAGTCGACGCAATTTTAAGCGAGCAATACGAGCAAGAGGGCCCAGGAGCTACTGCACTTATCTATAAAAATGGAGAAGTTGTTTACCGTAAAGGCTTTGGATATGCCAATCTAGAACTTGGTGTGAAAATGCAACCAGAGCATGTATTTGAAATCGGTTCTATCACCAAACAATTTACAGCTATTGCTATTTTAATGCTGGAGGAACAAGGTAAACTAAAAGTTGAAGACGAGATCACGAAGTTTATTCCAGATTATCCTACCAATGGTAAAACCATTACCATTCATCAATTATTAAATCACACCTCTGGAATAAAAAGTTACACCGCAATGCAAAGCTTTAGAGAAAAAGCTAGAGTTGATCTAAGTCCTACAGAACTTATTGATGTATTCAAGAATGAGCCTATGGATTTTGATCCTGGAGAGCAATACAGATACAATAACTCTGGCTATATTCTTCTTGGTCATATTATTGAAGTAATCACTGATGAATCATATGAAGACTTTGTACAAAAGAATTTCTTTGACAAACTGGGAATGAAAAATTCTCATTACGGAAGTCATAGTAAAGTTATTAAGAACAGAGCTTATGGTTATCAGGATAGAGATGGTTATATAAATGCCGATTATTTAAGTATGACCTTACCTTATGCTGCAGGTTCTTTAATGTCTAACATTGATGATCTTTTGATTTGGCAAAAAGCATTGAACACAAATCAACTAATATCTAAAGAAACCTATGAGAAAGCAATCAACGGTTCTACACTAAACAACGGTGAAAAAATTGGCTACGGTTACGGTTTAGGAGCTGGAACTATTCAAGGTTCTAAAAGTATTAGTCATGGTGGTGGTATTTTTGGGTACACAACCCAAGGCGTTTACTTACCAGAAGAGGACGTTTTTGTATCGGTACTTACCAATTGTGATTGCAATTCCCCAGGAAATTATGCTAATAAAATAGCTGCCATTGCTATTGGGAAACCTTTTCCAGATGTAAAGGATGCAATTTCATTGAGTACAGATCAGCTTAACAAGTGGAAGGGTGCATATCAATTCCCAGATGGTGCTATTCGTCATATAACAGTTAACGATGGGAAAATTTATAGTCAACGTGAAAATAGTACAAAGTTTGAAATTTTTCCTCTAACACCTTCTCGCTTCATTTTTGAGGAAGGAAATATAGAATATAACTTCTCAATGGCAGGCGGTAAAAAACAAGCAGCATTTAAAACGGGAGAAACTGTTATAGGAAAAGAAATAGATAAAGCTCCACCAACTGAAAGAACAGAAATCACCTTGTCTGAAGATGAGTTAAAAGAATACATCGGCAAATACGAACTTGCTCCAGGCTTCCTTATAGAAATAACCGTAAGCAATGGTAAAATATTTGCTCAGGCAACAGGACAAGGAAGCAACGAAATATTTGCTGAGGCAAAAGATAAATTCTTTTTAAAAGTTGTAGCTGCAGATCTTGTTTTTAGTAGAGATGAAAGCGGAACTGTAAATATGGTTACCTTACATCAAGGTGGACAACAAATGCCAGGAAAAAAAGTAGAATAACCATTACACACATATTATTGAAAACCACTTCTTTGAAGTGGTTTTTTTGTTGAATCATTTGAATAGGCTAACTTTAAAACGTTAACTAACTATATCTTCTATGTTCAAATGGAGAAAAATTCTAGGTTTACTAATACTTACCTCTATTTTCTCATGCAAAAAATCAATAACCTCAAACGAAGAATCCACCTATTCATTACCAGAACGTCCAAACATTTTATGGATAGTGGCAGAAGATTTGGGTCCATATATTCCATCTTTTGGTGATTCTACAGTAGTTACTCCTAACCTTAGTAAATTAACGGATGAAGGTGTGAGATATACTAATTTGTATTCTCCTTCTGGTGTATGTGCCCCTAGTAGAGCAGCTATTGCTACTGGAATGTATCCTTCAAGCATTGGAGCTAATCATATGCGCACCAATCAATTTATGGAGGTGACAGGTTTACCAGCTTATGAAGCAGCTCCACCTCCTGAGGTAAGAATGTTTAGTGAACTTTTAAGGGCTAAAGGATATTATTGCACTAACAATAGTAAAAAAGATTATCAGTTTAAGGCACCAGTCACTGCCTGGGACGAAAGCAGCAATAAAGCACATTGGAGAAATCGAAAACCAGAACAGCCATTTTTTTCAATTTTCAATTTTGGAGTGACCCATGAATCTGGACTCTTCGAACCATACGAGAGAGAAATTGTTATTTCAAAAGATATAGACTTTCCTATTCCTCCTTATTTACCAAACACAGAGACCGTTAAACGAGATCTGTGGAAAATGTATAATAACATTGCATTATTGGATCAACAAATAAAAAAAGTTCTCGATGAGCTAGAAGAGGACGGACTTCTTGAAAACACCATTATCTTTTTCTACACAGATCACGGCGGACCATTACCTCGACAAAAACGAATGGTGTATGATTCTGGTTTGAATTCACCAATGATCATTAGGTTTCCTAATAAAATGAATGCAGGACAAATTGATGACCAACTAATTAGCTTTGTTGATTTTGCTCCTACCATACTTTCTCTAGCAGGAATTGATCCTCCCGAAATTCTGCAAGGACAATCTTTTCTTGACAATGAAACAAGGACACATGTGTTTGCAGCAGCAGATAGATTTGATGGCTTTACAGATGTAAAAAGGGCTATTCGAGATACACGCTTTAAATATATAAGAAATTACAGACCTGAACAGAGCTATTATTTACCTGTTTCCTATCGCGAAAGGATACCAACAATGCAAGAGCTTTTAAGCTTAAGAGACTCTGGAGAACTCAATGAAATTCAGATGCAATGGTTTAGAGAAAAGAAACCAAAAGAAGAACTTTTTGATTGTCTAAACGATCCACATGAAATTAAAAATCTAGCAGAAAACCCAGAATACGCTGCAAAATTATTTGAGCTTCGCAATGCAATGGATCAATGGGTTGAAGTTATTGATGACAAACCAAATTTACCAGAAAGCGAGCTTATTCAGCAACTATGGCTAAACCAAAAAGAGCAGCCTGTCACAGCTCCTCCATTAATTAATACGGAAAACGATCTATTAAATATTACATGTGAAACAGAAGGAGCTTCAATAGGATATAGAGTATCGATAGACAGCACGAGTTTAAAGTCTACATGGAATGTATATACAGCGCCTTTTAAATTGAAAGAAGGAACTGCTATAGAAGTTCAGGCACATCGAATAGGTTATAAACCAAGTGAAATTGTTCAACATAAAGGAATCAAATAACAGATGAAAAAAATTAGTTACCTAGTCATTCTCCTTATCGCTTTAGTATCCTGCAAAAGTGAACATCAAGATCAAGGAGAGTTATTACAAATTGAAGGACTCCAACAACCTGTAGAGATTTTACGCGACCAATGGGGAATCAATCATATCTATGCTCATAATCAGAAAGACCTCTTCTTCGCTCAGGGCTATGCTGCAGCTAAAGATCGCTTGTTTCAGTTTGAAATTTGGCGTAGACAAGCAACAGGAACCGTTGCAGAAATTCTTGGAGAAAGAGAACTAAAAAGAGATATAGGTACAAGGCTATTTAAATTTCGTGGTGATATGACCACGGAAATGAATTACTACCATGAAGATGGTTCAGAGATAATTACGGCATATACAAATGGTGTAAACGCGTATATTAATGAGATTTTAAAAACTCCTGATGCACTTCCAATAGAATTTAAATTACTCAATATCCTACCTGAAAAATGGACGCCTGAAGTTGTCATCTCTAGACATCAAGGATTACTTGGTAATATTGGTCAAGAATTGAGCACAGGAAGGGCTGTAGCCAAAGTTGGTGAAGAAAAAGTTAAACAGCTTGCTTGGTTTCATCCTAAGGAACCTAACCTAAAGCTCGATGCTTCTATCACCGCAGAGATGCTTAATGATGATATATTGGAGCTTTATAATTCTTACAGAAAACCTGTTCGATTTACAGAAGAAGATATCGTCTTACCTGAATATCGTAGTTCTCAAAATGATATGGCATTTACCAAAAATGAATATCAGGCAGAAATCCCTAAAGAGGATAATATGAATTTAGGCAGTAATAACTGGGTAGTTTCTGGTAGTCGTACTGCCAGTGGATCAACAATGATGGCGAATGACCCGCATCGAACTATTGCTGTACCTTCATTACGATATATGGCACATCTAGTAGCACCTGACTGGAATGTAATAGGTGGTGGCGAGCCTGAAATACCAGGAATCTCCATTGGTCATAATGATTATGGAACTTGGGGATTAACCGTATTTAGAACTGATGGCGAAGATCTTTATGTCTATGATCTAAATCCAGAAAATCTAGATCAATATAAATACCAAGGTGAGTGGGTAGATATGAATATTATTTCTGAAACTATTAAAGTAAAAGGACAAGACGATGTAACCATTGATCTAAAATACACAAGACATGGTCCAGTAACTTATGTTGATAAAGAAAATCATAAAGCCTATGCCGTAAGATGCGCATGGTTAGAACCAGGAGGCTCTCCTTATTTGGCATCTTTAAGAATGGATCAGGCAAAAAGCTGGGAAGAGTTTAGAGCAGCTTGTAACTATAGTCATATTCCAGGTGAGAATATGATCTGGGCAGATAAAGAAGGAAATATTGGTTGGCAAGCAGTAGGTATTGCTCCAATTAGAAAAAACTTTAGTGGTTTGGTTCCAGTACCAGGAGATGGAAGGTACGAATGGGACGGATATCTACCAATCATTCAGAAACCAAACAGCTATAATCCTGAAATTGGATTTATAGCAACTGCCAATGAAAATGTAACACCACAAGATTATGAGCACTGGAATGCCATCGGGTTTAGTTGGTCGGATCCATACCGAGGGATGAGAGTTGGTGAAGTTTTGTCTGAAAATGAATCAATTAATATTGAGGAAATGCAATCATTACAAACCGATTATGTCTCTATTCCTGCAAGAGAGCTAGTACCATTTCTTAACGCCATAGATCTTGAAAGTCCTGAAGACGTATTGGCAAGAAACTATTTTAATAATTGGAACTTTAGTTTAGATCCTGAATCTATCGCAGCAGCAATTTATATAGAATGGGAAAATCAACTTTGGGATGAAGCAGAAAGACGATATATACCTGATGAGATTAAAGAGGACGTCTACTTACAACTTACCAGGATTGTAGGATGGATAAAGGAACCTAACTTGATATTTGGTTCTCCACAAATTAGGGATGATTTTTTGAAATTAACATTTACTAGAGCAGTTGATGTTTTAAAAGACAGACTAGGCAATGAAATGAACAATTGGCAATACGGACAAGAAAAGAATAAGCATATCCTCATTCGTCATGCATTGGGAGGGATAGTGAAAGATTCACTTGCCAACGTATTAAACCATGGACCACTGCCTAGAGGTGGTAGTGGCACTACACCAGGTTCAACTGGTGGAAATTATAATCAATCAAGCGGTGCAAGTTTTAGAATAATAGTAGATACCAATGACTGGGACAAAGCAGTAGCTACCAACGCTCCCGGACAGTCAGGTGATCCAGCTTCTGCTTTCTATGACAATCTTTTTGAATCTTGGGCAAAAGACGAATATTTTCCTATTTACTTTTCCAGAGATAAAATAGAGAAGTTTACGATTAGTAAAACCATACTGCAGCCTAACAAATAACTTCATTTCTTATGAAAGAAATCCACGCAGATATCATCATTGTTGGAGCTGGACTTTCAGGTATTGGAGCTGCATGTCATTTAGCGAGAAAAAATCCTGAGAAGGCTTATCTAATTCTGGAATCTCGAGAAGAGCTTGGTGGCACATGGAGCTTGTTTAAGTATCCCGGAATTCGATCAGATTCTGACATGTATACCTTTGGATACTCTTTTAAAACTTGGGATGCGGCAAAATCTTTTGCAGATGCTCCTTCAATTTTAAAATATTTGAATGAAGCAGTTGACGAATATAATGTTAGAGATAAAATAGTGTATTCACAAAGAGCGATATCGTATAACTTTGATTCGCAAGCCAAACATTGGAAAATAACAACCAGGAATACGAAAACAGGAGAAGAAACCCAATACACTTCAAACTTTATATTTAGTTGTAGTGGCTATTATACTTATGATAAGGGCTACACTCCTACTTTCAAAGGACAGGAAGACTTTAAGGGAGCGATTCTTCATCCTCAAAAATGGCCTGAAGGTGCAAACTTAAATGATAAGAAAGTTGTGGTAATTGGTAGTGGAGCAACTGCTGTAACAATAGTTCCTGAGATTGCTGAGATCACTGAACATGTGACAATGGTACAAAGGTCTCCAACGTATATTGGCGCTTTACCAAACAAGGATATAATTGCAGGCTTTATTAAAAAGATCTTTCCAAAAAAGACAGCTCACAAATTAGTACGAATTAAGAACGTTATACTTGATATGATGTTTTTCCAATTCTGTAGAAGGTTTCCGAATGCTGCTAAGAAATTTATTATAAAGGGAGCGAAAAAAGCTTTGGGAGATTATCCAGTTGATCCACATTTCACACCAGACTACAATCCCTGGACTCAACGCTTTTGCTTAGCTCCAGACGGAGATTTTTTTGAAGTGATTAAGCAAGGTAAAGCTTCGGTAGAGACTGCACATATTGATCAATTTACCGAAAACGGAATTCAATTACAATCGGGAAAACATATAGAAGCTGATACTATTATTACCGCTACAGGACTCAATATTCTGCCATTTGGAGGTGTTAAGATTTCAATTGACAATGAACTATTCGACATAGCTAAATCCTTCGTATACAAAGGCGTTATGCTAAGTGGGTTACCTAATTTTTTTGTTTTTGTAGGTTATACAAATGCATCTTGGACTTTAAAAAGCGATCTTACTAGTGAATATATTTCTCGAGCATTAAATTTCATTGATAAAAATAACTACCAGACTCTAGAAGCTACTGTTGTCGATAATGATTTAAAGCCAGAACCATTACTCAACCTAAATTCTGGATATATACTTAGGTCTGCCAATGCTCTTCCTAGTCAAGGACATAGAGCGCCATGGCGTGTTTATCAAAACTATGTATTGGATTACAAAATGCTTCGAGTAGATAAAGTAAATGATAAATACATTGTGTTTTCATAAGAAAAGGTTTGTAATCATTATTTGTTCTTAATATTCCCTTACTTTTATAAAACAAAATAACCAACTATGGAATTACCTCAACAAATTACAGAAATACTGATTCTCGCTTTATTAATCATCACTTTTGCTCAATCGGGAATTGACAAGATCACTGACTGGAAGGGAAATGTATCCTTTTTAGGCGAACACTTTAAAGGAACATTTTTAGGAGGTACGGTTCCCATTGTTTTAGGAATCATTCTCATCACAGAAATTGTCTCTTCGGTAATAATGATTATTGGTTGTTACCAAATACTTACGACTGGAGAAACTCAAATGGCGCTTTACGGATTAGTCCTTTCTGCCATTACACTACTAGCATTGCTTTTTGGGCAACGAGTAGCAAAAGATTATGCTGGCGCAATGACCATAGTAGTATATTTTATTCCAACCATTTTTGGTATTTATCTACTAGCTTAACATGAAAATAGTCGCTACCAATATTGCACAACCCAAGTACTTGGAATGGAAAGGTAAAATTCAACGAACAGGTATTTTTAAAGAGCCTACTACTTCGCCTATTACATTAGAAAAAGAATGTGTTAAGGGAGACGAAGTTACCAACAGAAAAGTACATGGTGGAGTGTACAAAGCATGCTATTTATTTTCAGCAGAAGAATATCCTTACTGGCAAAATCTGTATCCAGACTTGGAATGGAACTATGGCATGTTAGGTGAAAACTTAACTGTTGAAGGCTTTGATGAAACAGAAATCTTAGTAGGCGATGTTTACAAGGTTGGCAACGCAATTATTCAAATAACACAACCTCGAGAACCTTGTGCTACTTTTGGAGCAAAAATGGGAAATCAAGGTATTTTAAAACAATTTATTAGACGAGCTCGACCAGGAACTTATGCGAGTATGGTTAAAGAAGGTGAAGTAAGTACTGGAGATACTTTTGAGTTAATAGAACGACAAGCTGAAAGTATTTCAGTAGTACAATTTTTTGAATTGATTTTTGTAAAAGAAAAGAATCAGGAGCATCTAAAACTATTAATAAATAATGAAGCACTTCCAGAATCTAAACGAAATAAGTTAAAAAAACACTTAAAATAGTTAGTATGAAACTCAGATATTGCCTTCTTGTATTCTTCTTTATAGTTACTACAAATGCTCAAGAACAACAATTTGAGATAGCTGAAGGTGTAAAAGTTGTACAAGATTTATTTAATGCTGAGAATAATGAAGACATCTCTTGTTACAGAATTCCTGCAATGGTTACTGCTACCAATGGAGATATGATTGTAGCCATTGATGAGCGCGTTCCTTCCTGTGGTGATCTGAAATGGAGTGATGATATTAACATCGTAGCACGTCGTAGTAAAGACAATGGTAAAACATGGACACCAATTGAAAGGGTTATTGATTTCCCTTTAGGGAAATCGGCTTCAGATCCTTCTATGATCGTTGACAAAGTGACTGGAGAGATTTTTATGTTTTACAATTACATGGATCATACCATCGAAAAAGACGTGTACTATCTACATGTGATTAAAAGTACTGACAATGGTCAAACATGGAGCGAACCAGACGATATCACTTCTCAAATAGCTAAACCTGAATGGCATAACGATTTTAAATTCATCACTTCTGGAAGAGGTATTCAAACCAGCACAGGTAAGTTGCTACATTGTATGGTAAACCTTGACAATGGCATGCATGTCTTTGGAAGTGACGATCACGGAAAAAGCTGGAAACTCTACGATGTACCCATCAAACCAGCTAACGAATCTAAAATTGTTGAACTTCATGATGGTCGTTGGATGATAAACAGTCGTGCAAATAATCAAGGAGTTAGATATGTGCATATCTCGAATGATGAGGGTAAAACTTGGAAAACTCAAACTGATAAAGCCTTAATTGACCCTTCATGTAATGCAAGTATCATTCAATATGATTTTAAGAAAAAGAAAAAGGGTGCTCCTTTAATTTTTTCAAATGCAAATTCTGGAGAAAAAAGAGAGAACATGACAGTTCGCATAAGTTTTGACAATGGCGAAACTTGGTCTAACGGCAGAACCATATATAAAGGAGGCTCTGCATACTCCACCCTAACCGTTCTTGCAAATGGTGATATTGGCTTATGCTTTGAAAAAGATGGTTACAAAGAAAATGTCTTTGTTAGTTTTTCATTTGATTGGCTCTTAGGTGAAGAAAATTAAGGTATGAGCCATCAGATTAAACTCGGGTTAAAAGAAAACTGGAAACAGTTCACAATTCTAGTTATTGTCAACGCTTTTGTTGGTGGAATGGTTGGACTAGAACGCACCATTTTCCCAGAATTCGCTGAGATAGAATTTGGTGTTGCTTCAAAAACAGCTATTCTTTCCTTTATTATTGCATTTGGTATTACCAAAGCGCTTGCTAATTATTTTACAGGAAAATTGGCAAACAAGTATGGTCGCAAAAAACTGTTGGTTTTCGGTTGGATTATTGCGTTACCAATTCCTTTTATATTAATTAATGCTGAAAGTTGGAGTTGGGTGATTTTTGCCAATATACTTTTAGGTATTAGTCAAGGATTTACATGGAGTAGCACTGTAGTAATGAAGATTGATCTGGTTGGTGAAAAGAATCGTGGGTTTGCCATGGGACTTAACGAATTTGCTGGTTATTTTGCAGTTGGTATTATTGCTTTCTTAACAGGATATATTGCAGAGAAACATGGAGTTACTCCTTATCCTTTTTACCTGGGAATTGGATTAGCAATTATCGGACTTTTATCCTCTATTCTATTAGTTCAGGACACACAACTTCATATGAAAAAGGAAGAAGTTACTTCAAAAACAGAATCACTTGATAATGTCTTTGTAGAAACAACTTTTAAAAACAAAACATTAAGCTCCATAACGCAAGCTGGATTGGTAAATAATCTCAATGATGGTATGATCTGGGGTTTATTACCAATGATATTGCTTTCTTTAAGTTTTAGTACAGATAATATTGGAATCATAGCAGCCATTTATCCCACTGTTTGGGGAATAGGTCAATTATTTACAGGAAAGATGGCAGATATCTACTCAAAAAAGAAGATGCTATTTTGGGGAATGTTACTACAAGGAATAGCTATTATTGGCATTCCTTATAGCTCTGAGTTTTATCAATTAGCATTACTATCTGCTATTCTAGGATTAGGAACTGCCATTGTTTATCCTACATTCTTAGCAGCGATAGCTGATGCTACTTCTCCAACTCAACGCGCTGAAAGCATAGGCACATTTAGGCTTTGGAGAGATCTTGGTTATGCTATTGGTGCTATCATTTCTGGAATAACAGCTGACCTCTTTGGTATTGAATATGCAATTCTGCTCATTGGTGTAATAACCATTGTATCATCACTAATTATTAAATTTAGAATGCCAAACCTTAATCTGCTCTAGAGTAACATTTTAAAAAAGTATTTATCTTTACTTCAATGAGTCAAGACTACAATAACCCAGCATTTAAAAAATTATTAGCCAAACTTCAGGAAGAAAGTTGGCAATTAGAACTGATTATTTCTGGTTTCGCCATTTTTGGTTTATATCAAGCTTTTGAGCCTGTTAAGCTTAGCATGGTTGAAGCCGAAAATGGGCAACACATATCTAAGTTCATTATCTATTTAGTTGGCTATGCAGCAATAAGTATTTTGCTTTTTAATTTACTGCTTCATGTATTACTGCGTGGACTTTGGATAGGTGCTTTAGGCTTGCGTTACATCTCAGGGGATATTGACTATGATAGCCTGAATTATAGCCCGAAATTCACAAAATATTTAAAGAAAAAAGTAGGCTCTTTTGATAGGTATATTGCAAGGCTAGAAGACTATTGTAGCGTTATTTTTGCCATATCATTTTTACTCATATTTTATGTAATTGCTATTGTATTAACAATTCTGGCAATAACCTTAGTAGCCAATTATGTTTTGGATAATGATGATCTTCCAGGTTGGATATCTGGCGGAGTTGGTATTTTCTTAATTCTGTTCTTTGTATTTGGTATGTTCTTTACCATGATTGATTTTATTACTCAAGGATGGTTAAAAAAGAAGAAATGGATCTCTAGAATATATTTTCCTATATATTGGGTTTTTAGTTTCGTTACATTGTCATTCTTATACAGACCTTTAGTCTACAATTTTTTAGACAATAAATTTGGTAAACGCCTAAGCTTTGTTCTGATTCCTGTTTATTTGATAATACTTACCATAAGCTCACTAGAATATCAGCAATCTAATTATATAGTTACGGATGATACTTCTTCTGCTAATCACTTAAATAAAAATCATTATGAAGACCTATTAAAAGATAGTAATGATTTCATGGATACCGCAACAATACAATCTAAAGTCATTGAAGACCCTTATTTAAAATTGTTTATGGCGTATAGTGAAGGTATTGAAAATAGAATTTTTAACACCAATGAATCCTTGCGCCCAGAAGAAGATCAAAGAGGTCTAGGATTTGGTTTTACGGTTACTTCAAATAATGGCAACTTCTTTGTAAATTCCAGAAAACGAGACAGCCTTACTTCTGAATATCTTAAGACCTTTAATGATATTTACGATATAAAAATAGATTCTTTGTATTACGAAGCCGATTTTCTTATCACTAAAAACCATAAAGAGCAACTAGGATTTGAAACCTATGTTGACATTAATGATCTTCAAAAAGGAAAACATACATTAAAGATAATACGTGATAGTAAAAGAAAAGATACTGTTGTTAAGGTGTCAGTTGTATCAATACCATTCTGGTATTTTCCTAATTAAAATTGCAGCCTTTTATCTAGTAAGTGCTTCGTTAGTGAAATTTGTGCAACCCAAAATAAACCTCCTACACCTAATACATATGCTAATATTTTTGATATAGTAATTCCAGAAATAGCATTAGTTACTTGATTATCTGAAATTATACTAAGATCTACACTTTCTAATAGAGAAGTGCTTTGAAGACCACCAAAAATGGAATACGATAATCCGCCAATAATTAAAAGTGCTATCACAAACCAAGCTCTTTTAGAAATTAATGGTTTATATACAGTAATATGACTAATTTGAGATGCCTCAACTTGCCGCATCACGTTAGCTGTAAAATCCATCGACGGACTTTCAAGCTTAGACGATTTTACTACTTTCTTTGCTAGTTTATCTAAACGCTGCTCTAAATGATCCTGCATAACTTTCAATTATTTCGTTATCTAATCGCTCTTTTAAAATAGTAGCTAACTTTTTTCTACTTCTAAAGAGCTTAACTTTTACATTATTAGGTTTTAAACCTACAATTTTTCCAATTTCTTCCAAAGATAATTCTTCAAAGTAATATAAGGTCAATAAAAAACTATCATCGCTTGGCAACAACTCAATACATTGCTGTATCGCCTCCTTCTTTTCTGATGCTTCAATCTTGTCTAAAGCATTATCAATGGTTTTCACCTGATGTTCCGTATACTCATCAATAGTCACTGTATTATGAGTACGCTTATTCTTTTTTAATCTATCTAAACATGTATTATACGCTACTCGATATATCCATGTCGAAAATTTTGACTCTCCCTTAAACTTATCTAACGACTTATAAGTCTTTATAAATGCATCTTGTGCTACTTCTTCCGCCTCCTCTCTATTTTTCATCATCCGCATAGCCAAGGTATATACCAAGTCCTTATAACGGTCTACCAATACAGTGAAAGCATTGGTGTCACCATCCAAAATTCGGTTGATATAGACTTGATCGTTAGTGTTCATCTTCTACTAAGACTATATAAAGTAGGTTTAGGTTACAAAAATCCGAAAAAAATATTTTTTTTAAAAAAAAGTGTAACCACATTCAAAAAGGTGTCGTCATAGGGAGTAATAACACTTAAAAATAATCAATTAAAAACAAACAATTATGGAAGTAGCAATAATGGCAATAATTTTCGGGTCTATTTTTGGAGTATTTTACTTATTTATTTCTTCAAGAAACAAAGAACGATTAGCCTTAATCGAAAAAGGTGCAGATGCAAGTATTTTTAATGTAGGTAAAAGAGGATCTTCATGGAAAGTCATCATCATTAACCTTGCTTGTCTATTAGTTGGTATAGGAGTTGGAGCTTTCCTAGGATCTGTTATCGATGAGTACACAAGATTACACGAAGGAGCTATTGTAGGAGTTATATTCGCAATGGCAGGTTTAGGACTATACGTAGGCTATATACAAACAAAAAAAGCTTTAGATAGAGACTAAGCATTAAAAACCAATCAAAAAATGGGAGAACCGTTAGCATATGCTAGCGGTTTTTTTGTTTTTTTTATCTTTAATCCGTGAATAAGAATATTAGTCCAAAATTAAATTTTACAGAAGTTTTAAAACAACCCTATCCATTTTATTATAGAGGAAAAGAGCTCTGGATTATTGCGCTAATCTTATTCTTAATGTCTTTTATTTTCAATTATTTTTTTGAACCCTTTAATGTTAATCTCGACGAACACCGAATGAATTATTTTTGGGTTTCAATTATCCATGCAATTGTTGCGCCAATTATTTTAGTGCTAATTGCCGCATTTATTTCTTTTAAAAACAGTGAAGAAAAATGGTGTGTGAAAAATGAAGTCATTTTTATACTTATACTATTATTTTTAGTTGGAATTGGTCAATTCTTAATTCGTGACATCATTTATGATAATCAAAATAACTGGTCATCAAAATACTTATTTGAAGAATTGCGAAATACTTTTATGGTTGGGTTTCTATTTATAATCATATTAATTCCTCTAAACTTTACAAGACTAAATGCAAAGCATATCAAAAGTGCTAACTCTTTTAATAGGTTAAATGACCTATCCAATAAAAATGAAAGCTCCATTATTGAAATTCAAACCAATTTAAAGAATGATGTTGTGGTTTTAGAAATGGATAAACTTTTATTTGCAAAAGCTGAGGGGAATTACATTGAACTTTTCTTAAAAGAGGAAAAAGAAATACAAAGGGTAGTTAAGCGATTGACCATGAAAGAGCTTGAAATATCATTAAGTTCTTTTAATAATATTATTAAAACGCATCGATCATATATAGTTAATTTGAATTACATTGACCGTGTATCAGGAAATGCACAAGGGTACAAATTACATCTTAATAGTTACAACGATTCAATTCCCGTGTCTCGTAAAATGATTGAGGATTTTAACGCTCGTATGAAGCGCGTCTCTTAATACCTTTGTTTGTCATCCCAAATTCTCACCTATCATCACTTTGCTTTGTTCTTTATCACAAACTGCTGCTCTTAATCACAAAAAAAATATTTGCACCTCATTTCAGTCTACATTTGACGAAAATTTAAAAATATGCGTAGATACGATTTAGACTGGCTTAGAGTAATAGTTTTTGCATTACTTATTTTTTATCATGTAGGAATGTTTTTTGTGCCTTGGGGTTGGCACATAAAAAACAATGTCATTTATGAATGGTTAAGGATCCCAATGTGGTTCTTAAATCAATGGCGTTTGCCAATTCTATTTATTATTTCAGGTATGGGGACATATTATGCATTGAACAAACGTTCAGGCCTACAATTTACTATAGAACGTATTAAAAGACTGTTAGTTCCTTTGGTTTTTGGAATGCTAATAATAGTTCCTCCTCAAGTATATATAGAGCGCATTGCAAAGAGTCAGTTTTTGGAAAGCTATTTCAGTTTTTGGCCTTCTCAAGCATTTATAGGAGTTTATCCTGAAGGAAATTTAAGTTGGCACCACTTGTGGTTTTTACCTTATTTACTGCTCTTTTCATTAGTCTTAATTCCTTTATTTTTATTCTTAAGAAATAACCCTAACCACATATCAATTAAATGGTTGTCAAAACAAATCAAAAGTCCATTTAAGATATATTTATTTATTATTCCCTTGTATTTAGCAGAGGCTTTTCTAGAACCTTTCTTTCCAACTACTCATGCTCTTATAGGAGATTGGTTCACCATTATAAATTATATCCTTATGTTCCTATTTGGCTTCTTACTTATAACAGTAAAAGACACTTTCTGGAATACTGTCGAATCTTATAGAAAAAGGTTTTTAGTTACAGGTATTCTGTTATTTACAGCAATGGTTTGGTTAGTATATAATGTACCTGATAGTACTGTTAGACATTTCACAGAAGCTTTAATCAAAGTGGCCAATTTATGGTCTTGGATTCTTGTTCTATTTGGTTTTGCATCAAAATATTTCAATACAAAAAGTCGCACACTTAGTTATTGTAATCAAGCTGTTTATCCTTTTTACATCTTACACCAAACAGTAACAATTATCATTGCTTATTATTTAATGAACCTTGAATGGTCGCTCTTTGTAAAAAGTTCTATACTGGCAATTGGAACATTTGGAATTTCATGGATACTCTACGAGTTCTTAATTAGGCGTGTTAAATTCTTAAGACCCTTATTTGGATTAAAGAAAAAAACATACTAATAAAAAAATGGGAAAAGCCGTTAGCTAATGCTAACGGCTTTTTTTATCTTGTAGACTATGGCCAGATTAGCAACTCAGGAAACTAAAAAAAGTGTAGACAAGTTTATTGAATGCGTTGGCAATGTTTCTAAACAAGAAGACAGTAAAAAGATACTGGGTATTATGGAAGAAATTACTGGTTACAAGCCTAAAGTTTGGGGAGATAATTTCATTATTGGATTTGGCAAGTACAAATACAAGCGGAAAAACGGAAAAGAAGAATATGAATGGTTTAACGTTGGGTTTGCTCCTCGTAAAACGAAGCTCACACTGTACCTTACTTTAGATCTTAATGAAGAAAAAGAACTTCTAGATAAACTGGGCAAGTGTAAATATGGTAAAGGTTGTTTGCACATTAATAAATTGGCTGATGTTGATGTAAATGTTTTAAAACAACTTATTACAAAAAGTAAAGATGCCACATGGCATTAATTAGTTTTTGTAACTTTAGATTTCAACTAACCAACCAATTATGCTAAAATTCTTTAGACGGATACGTCAAAGCTTACTTGCTGAAAATCGCACAAGTAAATATACACTATATGCTATAGGAGAAATATTTCTTGTGGTTATAGGAATTTTAATTGCTCTGCAAATTAATAATTGGAATGAAGCCAAGAAAGAAGAAGCTCTTACCAATAAATATTATGCTGGGTTCATTAACGATCTTGAAAGAGACTATGAACAATTAAAAACATTACTTGAAGTTAGAAAAAAACAAAGCAAAAGCGCCAGAGCATTAGTAGACATTATAGAATCTAAAGAAGTTGACATAGACTCCTTTTACAATTACTATTACTACATTTTTCCATTTTATAGGTTTATACCTAATTCAAATACGTTAGAAGAGGTTTTAAATTCATCTCATCTTAGATTCATCACAGACGAGGTTATTAAAAATAGGCTTTTAGATCTAAGAAGTTCTTACCAAAGTATTCGCTTAAACGAAGAACATGTCTATGAAGATCGAGTAGCATATCTCTACAATGAACTAACTTTAGATCATATTGAATTTAATGGCTTATTTATAGCAAATAATGGTTTAATTGAAATTGAAGAAGGAACTTCGTTCTCAACCAGTAAAGATGCCGACATATATAGAAAAGATGCTGAATATTTTGTGAATGATCGCCATTTTAAAAGCTTTCTGAATTTACTAGACTATAATATGGTATTTGTTATTCCCCAGGTTGAAGCTGTGATGAATGAGTGCAATGAGATAATTGCACTTATTAAAAAACGAATGGACAATGATTGAGTTTTTAAGGAAAAGATTGAAAAAATATGGCTGATTTTTTCTACACAGAGCTATATTCCCCAGTTATAATCGATGGTGGTCTTTCAAATGTACTAGAAGATTTAGGTTGTGATCTCAATAACGAATTGTGGGTTGCTAATCTTTTAACTACCAATCCGGAGGCGCTCATAAAAACACATTTGGCTTATTTAGAAGCAGGTGCACAAATAATATCAACATCAAGTTATCAAGCCACTATTCCTGGATTCATGAAATTAGGATATTCTAAGGAAGACTCTGAGACGTTTATTTTAAAATCGGTTGAGTTAGCTGAAACAGCAATTAACATATATCTAAAAAATCATACTCCAAATAAACGACCACTTATTGCAGGAAGTATTGGTCCGTATGGTGCCTACTTAGCAGACGGCTCAGAATATCGAGGAGATTACAAAATATCAGATGCTGATTTAAGAGATTTTCACAAGAAACGCATTGAACTTTTTGACAATTCAAGCTGTGATATATTGGCTTTCGAGACTATTCCTAGTTATCAGGAAGCAAAGGTTATCAACGAATTGATACAGCATTGCAAAACACCTTCTTGGGTGTCGTTCTCATGTAAAAACGGAAGAGAAATAAATGATGGCACTTCTATTGCTAAAGCTGCTTCAATTTTTGATAAGAATGAGAACATTTTTGCAGTTGGTGTAAACTGCACTGCTCCCAAGCATATTTCTAGCCTAATTACAGAGCTAAAAAGTGTAATTGGTAATAAAAATGTCTTAGTATATCCAAACTCTGGAGAAGTCTATGATGCCAAATCAAAAACTTGGAATGGTACTTCCGATCCTGTAAAGTTCTCAGAAATATGTAAGCATTGGATTCAACTTGGAGTTAACTTGGTTGGTGGATGTTGCCGAATTGGACCATCGCATATTAAACATCTATGCAAATCAATTTATAAAGCTTAGACTTACTATTTATCTTTTCGTAACTTATACCCTACAACCAATCATATTTAAAATGAAACCAACTAAACTCTTCTTGCTATGCTTTATCATAGTAACCAGTTGCTCCTCTCCTACTACTTACGATATTCTTATTAAAAACGGTACCATAGCAGATGGTTCTGGAAATGCAACTTATGTTGGAGATATTGGCATAAACGCAGATACCATTGCAGCTATAGATGTAAAAAATGCTGTGGGCACAACAGAAATAGATGCTTCTGGTTTAATAGTAGCTCCTGGTTTTATCAACATGCTTTCTTGGGCAACTGAATCTTTAATTAAAGACGGTAAATCACAAAGTGATATACGTCAAGGAGTGACCCTAGAGGTATTTGGTGAAGGTTGGTCTATGGGACCTCTTTCCGAGGAAATGAAGAACAATTCTCCGCTTTCAGAGGATGATAGTGAATACGAAATTGACTGGACAACCTTAGACGAATATTTACAATCATTGGTTAGAAGAGGTGTTTCGACCAACGTTGCTTCCTTTATAGGTGCCACAACAGTTCGAATTAATCATATTGGTTATGAGGACAGGGCACCAACTGATAAAGAAATGGAAAGCATGAAAGCTATGGTTAGGCAAGCCATGGAAGAAGGTGCTATGGGTGTGGGCTCTTCATTAATTTATGCACCAGCATTCTACTCATCTACCGAAGAGCTTATTGAATTATGTAAAGCTGCGTCAGAATTTGATGGTATGTATATTTCGCATATGCGAAGCGAAGGAAATCGCTTATTAGAAAGTATGGATGAACTTATTCGTATTGCTGATGAAGCCAATATAAGAGCAGAGATCTACCATCTTAAAATGGCTGGAAAAGATAATTGGACTAAATATGATGATGCTGTTAAGAAAATAGATTCGGCTAGAGCAGCAGGATTACATATAACTACCGACATGTATACCTATACTGCTGGTGCTACTGGACTTGATGCCTCTATGCCTCCTTGGGTACAGGAAGGAGGATATGAACAATGGGCAAAACGTTTAAAAGACCCTGAAATACGAAAACGTGTCTACAAAGAAATGACTACACCTACAGATGAATGGGAAAACCTTATGTATGCTGCTGGAACTCCAGAAAATTTACTTCTGGTAGGTTTTGCTAATGATAGTTTACGTCATTATACAGGAAAAACATTATCTGAAGTTGCTGAAATTCATGGTAAAAACCCTGAAGAAACAGCAATGGATTTAGTTATAGCAGATGGAAGTCGCGTTGGCACGGTCTACTTTTTAATGAGCGAAGAAAATGTCAAGAAACAAATAGCTCTACCTTATATGAGTTTTGGTAGTGATGCTGGATCTATTGCTCCTGAAGGCGATTTTCTAAATTCAAATCCTCATCCTAGATCATATGGTAATTTTGCAAGAGTACTAGGTAAGTATGTTAGAGATGAAAAAGTAATTTCAATCGAAGAAGCTGTTAGAAAGCTAACTTCACTTCCTGCTTCCAATTTGAAGATCAAAAAGCGTGGAAGTTTAACTGAAGGTTACTTTGCTGATATTGCTATTTTCGATCCTGAGCAAGTTCAGGATCATTCCACTTTTGCGGAACCTCATCAGTATTCAACAGGAATGGTTCATGTTTTTGTAAATGGCGAACAGGTTTTAAAAGATGGCGAGCATACTGGAGCTACTCCAGGTAAGGTTGTTAGAGGCCCTGGATATAAAGGTAATTTAGATTAGAATCTTATTTAAAGTCAATACTGTACTATGATAAAAACTGAAAAAAAAATCCTCTTTACCTTGTTCAGCCTATTAATTGTCTTAACAGGTTTCAACTTTAAACAAACCAACGACAGACCATTAATTGTTGAATCTAATCATTCAACTGTCCAGTTTGTTGTTCCAATTTCTAATGGTATGACTAGGGTTACAGGAAAGTTCAATGACTACAGTATTGATATTAATTATAACGATGATGACTTCACAAAATCAACTTTTAATGTAAAAATTAAGGTTGAGAGTATAGATACTGGTATTGATGCTCGTGATGAGCATCTCAGAACAACTGATTTCTTCGATGTAGAAAAATTTCCAGAAATAACATTTGTAAGTAATAAAATAATTGCACAAGATCATCACTACATGATTACTGGCATATTTACAATGCATGGAGTTTCAAAAACCATAACCTTTCCTATTAAAATTACAGGAAGAGATGGCGATAATACCGTAGGATTTTCTTCTAGGTTAACGCTGAATCGTATTGAATTTGGAGTCGGCTCAGAATTCAAACATACCTCTATCAAAGACTTTATTAGCGACAATATTCAAGTAGAAATTGATTTTTGGACAAAAAAGAAAAAGTAAACATTTAATGAAAGTTCCCATTTTTCAAATTGATGCGTTCACCTCTCATGTTTTTGGAGGAAATCCAGCGGCAGTGTGCCCATTAAAAGAATGGTTACCAGATGAAACTATGCTAGATATTGCCAAGGAAAATAATCTAGCTGAAACCGCCTTTTTTATTCACTTAGGCGAAAACGAGTTTTATCTCAGGTGGTTTACTCCCGAAATTGAAATGGATCTTTGTGGTCATGGAACTCTAGCATCCGCCTATGTTATTTTTAATTGCTTGAACTACAATTTTAATAAGATTACTTTCAACTCAATGAGCGGAAAACTTATTGTTCAAAAAGTAGGCAATAAAATTGAAATGAACTTTCCTTCGCGTCCACCCATTCCCGCTACATTACCGGAAATAATTTCAAGATCGTTAAGCATGCAACCTATAGAAGTTTTTAAAGCACGAGATTATGTTTTGGTTTATGATAATGAGGAAATTATAAGAGATTTAAAAGTTAGTGCCTCAATATTAAATGATATTAACCTTGATTCTGGTGGAATTATAGTCACAGCCAGAGGAAATGATGTCGATTTCGTATCACGCTTTTTCACACCTGGAGCTTCAGTATTCGAAGATCCTGTAACTGGATCTGCTCATTGCTCTTTAATCCCTTTTTGGGCCGATCGTTTAAATAAGATCAATTTACATGCCTTTCAAATATCTGAAAGAAAAGGAGAACTATTTTGTATTTTAGATAATGATCGTGTTTTTATTAAAGGATCAGCTGTTAAATATTTAGAGGGTAATATCGAAGTTTAATCAATTGGGAAATCGAAATAAGTTTCAGGAAAAGGTTCATTGGCTAATGTAAAATGCCACCATTCTTTTGTATAATGCTTAAACCCATGTTTGCGCATAACAGTTTGAAGTAACATTCTATTAGCTCTTTGTTGTTCAGTTAAATCTAGATTAGCGATCCAAGATTCCGGGCCAAAAAAGTCCCATGGACTTCCCATATCTAACTCCTCTTCTGTAGAAAGATCAACTAGGGTCATATCTATTGTACTACCTCGAGTATGTCCTGATTTTGAAGAAATATAACCTTCTTTAAATAGGTCTTTCTTTGCAACTCGAGGATAAAATTTTCGTTTTGTTAAAGTATCGTCTAAAACCTTCGCCCAACGAACGAAATGGTCGACTGCTGTTTGAGGCCTATAACCATCAAATACTTTTATACCTAAATTATATTGTTTCAATTCATCCTGAACCTTTTTAAGTGCGCGAATGGCCTCTGTAGATAAAATGCTCAAATTTTTGTTGTAGGCGTCTATAGGCCTACCTATAAAATTATCATTACCAAAATAGCGAAGTTCGATAACAGCATCTGGAATGTGGTCTTTTAAATAACTAAAACCTTCTGGAAGTTTATTTTGAGAGTTGCAAGAAATTGTAGACAGTAGAAATATAAAAATGGTAAGACGTTTCATAACTTATAGGAATTATAACGAAGTTATGAAATTATATAAAACAAAAGCCGAGGTCCCTCAACCTCGGCTTTCTAATTTGCTTTTTTTATTATGAGGTATGATTTGGGGTCTCCAGATCAACAACATAATGCAAATATTAATTAATTAATCCATTGAACTAAAAACTAAATTTTAGTACAAGTCAAATATAGAATCATTATTCAAAACATCGATTAAAAACATAATTTATTCGATGAAATACATATTTTTTTAACATTTATCGTTTAAAAACATTATAATATCGATGAAAGACACTTTTCGAAATTAAGAATAAAAGAGAAAGCCTCGTTCGAAGTTTGAACGAGGCTTTCACTACTAACCAACCAAAAATATAATTATCACTACTCGAAAGTATGTGTGCAATTACATTGCATATTGATTAATACAAGTTCTGTGCCAAAACCTGATGAAAGTATATTATTTTGAAAATTAAATTTATTTTTATATCTTTATGATATCATTTTGATATCACTTAATTTTATATATTATGAAAGAAGAAAAAATAATTGTTCCTGCTAATGGCTATTTAATGTTAGTTGTTTTTCTAGTAATGTTCTTTGGTAGCATCTACATGCTAATATCTCAAGGAAATCCATGGTATATTCTAGGTATTTTACTTTCTATTATTGTTGCCATTGGTTTCATTATGGTACAACCTAATAATTCCAGAGTACTACTGCTCTTTGGCAAATATGTAGGTACCGTTAAGCAAAATGGATTCTATTGGGTGAATCCATTTTACACAAAAAAGAAAATATCACTTCGAGCTAGCAACTTTGATAGTGAGCGATTAAAAGTAAATGACAAATTAGGTAATCCTGTAATGATAAGCACCATATTAGTGTGGCGTGTATACGATACATACAAAGCCGCATTTGATGTTGATAATTTTGAAAATTTTGTACGTGTACAAACTGATGCTGCAGTTAGAAAATTAGCAAGTATGTATCCTTACGATAATTTCGCCGATGACGGCTTAGAGGAAGATATTACTTTACGTTCCAGTGTTAACGAAGTAAGTGAAGCTCTCGAAAAAGAAATTGAAGAACGCTTATCCATTGCCGGAATAGAAGTACTAGAAGCTAGAATAGGATACTTAGCTTATGCTCAAGAAATTGCCAATGCCATGTTGAAACGTCAACAAGCTACAGCCATTGTTGCTGCCAGACATAAGATAGTTGAAGGCGCTGTGAGCATGGTGGAAATGGCTCTTGAAGAGCTTAACAAGAAAGAGCTTCTAGAATTAGATGAAGAACGTAAAGCCGCTATGGTGAGTAATCTTATGGTTATTCTTTGCGGCGACAAAGACGCTTCACCAGTACTTAATACAGGAACTTTAAACCATTAAAATGAAAGAATATAAAGTTGTAATGCCCAAATTAGGATTCAAAAACAGAATTACTAAATATGAAGATTTTCTAAATCAATATGCAAGAGAAGGTTGGGTTGTAAAACATATTGTACCAAATTCTTCCATGGTAATATTTGAGCGAGACAAAAATCGTTAGTAATGGGTAAAAGACCAAAAATAAAAGTACCATATCAGTCAGTCGATATTCTGTTAGAGCTATTATCGATTACCTTGCTTTTGTTAATGTTTGGTTACACAATATTTGAATACTCCTCATTACCAGATACTATCCCAACTCACTTTAATGCAAAAGGTGAAGCCGATGATTTTGGTGATAAATTAACGCTATGGCTTGTTCCAGCCATAGCTTTAGTTATGTATATAGGATTTTTTATAATTAATATATTTCCTCATACTCATAACTACATGATTAACATAACTGAGGAAAACGCACTAAAGAATTATACTTTAAGTACAAGAGTTTTGAGGATAGTAAATTTATTTACCATGCTAATACTTGCGGTGATAACTTATAAAATTATTACAAGTGCTAAAGGAGAAACTTTCTCCTTAGGATCATGGTTTCTTCCAGTAATCATTGGCATGAGTGTGGTACTTCCAATTGTAATTTTGATTTACTATAAAAAAATGAACAAATAATAATGGTACGAATTGCGATTTGGTTAAGTTTATTTATTTCAGGAATAATTAATAATTCTGATATTAGGCATAATCAGTTATCAAATTCACTAAAAAATGTACATTGTGAAAATGCTATTAGTGAAATTGACAATGTATCAAACCATAACGAATTAATATCGTATTAGTATGGCAAAAAAGAAGGCTTTCGCATTGCGAATAAATGAAGATATGCTTAAGGCCATCGAAAAATGGGCTGGTGATGAATTTAGGAGTACCAATGGTCAAATTGAATGGATGCTCATGAAATCCTTGAAAGAAGCTAAACGGGATCCTAAGAAATCTTAAAACAATGCTAAAATTAGAGTCATTTTAGTTTCAAGTATAAATTTCATATTACATTTGGTGGTTTCTAACCACCATCACATTGAAAAAACTACTACAACTTTCCATCCTACTTATATCTTTTATAGGGTATGGTCAGTCTACAAAAAATAAGACAGTTCACGTAAAGTATGTTAATGAACCTATAACTGTAGACGCTATTTTAGACGAACCATCTTGGTCACAAACAGAACCAGCTACTAATTTTTGGCAGCATTTTCCAACAGATACAGAGCAGGCCAAACAACAGGCAGAAATTAGAATGATGTTCGATGACAAAAACCTATATGTTGGAATGAAAGTTAATTCTTCAGGCAGTGAATATGTAATCCCATCATTACGTCGTGATTTTAGAGCTTCAGGTAACGATAATATCACATTGATGTTTGACACTTTTAATGATGGTACAAATGCTTTCTTTTTTGGAACCAATCCCTATGGTGTAAAGCGCGATGCATTATTATCTGGTGGAGGTACTGATTTAAGAGGGTTTAACCTCGCATGGGATACAAAATGGGTATGCGAAGCTAAAATTCATGATACATATTACATTGTAGAATGGGCTATCCCTTTATCGGCGTTTAAATATCGAGAGGGCGAAACTAAATGGCGCTTTAATAGTTATCATTTTGACACCAAATCAAATGAACGAAATACTTGGATGAACATACCTCAAAATCAGTTTATATTTAGTTTGGCATATATGGGAGATATGATCTTTGAAAAACCTCTTGGAAACTCAAAATCACCAATTTCTATTATTCCTTACATGAACGGTTTGGTTGGAAAAGACTACCAAACCGGTGATACTCCAAGCGATTTTAAATTTGGTGGAGATGCCAAGATCACCATTGGGAACAGTATGAATTTGGATCTTACGGTCAATCCAGACTTCTCGCAGGTAGAAGTCGATCAACAAGTGACCAACCTTACTCGTTTTGAAGTTTCATTACCCGAAAGAAGACAGTTTTTTATTGAGAATAGTGATCTGTTTGCTGATTTTGGTAATAATAGAGATTCCAACCCCTTCTTTTCAAGACGCATAGGAATAGCAACTGATGTAGAAGGAAATAGTGTCGAAAATGATATTATTGGAGGTATCCGTTTAAGTGGAAAGCTCAATAACAATTTACGTTTAGGGTTTTTAAACATGCAAACCGCCGAAAATATAAATAACGAAGTTCCGACCACAAACAATATGGTGATAACAGCACAACAAAAATTGTTTAGCAGGTCCAATATTAGCTTCATGTTTATAAACAAACAGTCTACCAGAGATTATGATTTTTTGGCACCAGAGGACGAATATAATCGCGTGGTAGGTATTGACTACAGAATGGCCTCTGCCGATAACACATGGGTTGGTAAGTACTTTTTACACAAGTCTTTTTCTCCAGGTTTAAAAACAAAAGACTTTTCTGCCGGAGCTGCTACAGAATACAACAGCAGAAATTGGAACTTTAGAGTAAGTAGCACTTATGTAGGTGATAATTATCGTTCTGATTTAGGATTTATTAGACGCACAGATATTTTCAAAATATTTTCAAGAGCAGAACGTGTATTTTGGCCTAAGAAAGGCAAAATACAACAACATGCTTTTTCTATTACACCAATTTTTACTTGGCGTCCTGAAAATGGTATGGAAACTTCTGATTATGTTTTACAAGCAGGTTGGGGAGCAGAGATGAATAACACTTCCAGAATGGAAGTTGAAGTATCTAACAGGTTCACACTCCTTTATAACGATTTTGACCCTACTCGAACTGAAGGAGGTTTACCTTTACCTGCAGGAGAATATCGTTACACAAGTTTAGATGTTAGTTACGGATCTGATCAAAGAAAGGACTTTTCTTATAATATAGGGTCTTCAATTGGAGAATTTTACAACGGAAATAAATTTTCAGTTCAAGGAATGCTTTCGTGGAGATTGCAACCTTATTTCGCCATGACTGCACAACTAAATTATGACAATATCAATCTACCCGGTGACTATCCCGATGCAAGTATATGGTTAATAGGACCTCGATTAGATGTAACATTCAACAAAGCAGTCTTTTGGGCAACCTTTATTCAGTATAGTACGCAAAGAGATAACTTTAGTATAAACACCAGATTGCAATGGCGTTTCGCTCCGCTTTCAGATCTTTTTGTAGTTTATAATGATAATTATTTTGTCGATAACGTTTTTGCGCCAAGGGTAAGATCATTCAATGTAAAACTATCTTATTGGTTGAATATATAAAACCTGAAATAAAATATAATAGATGCGTTGTTAAGAAATTAATAACGCATTTTTTTTATTCTCCTTTCCCATGGCAGTTTAATTTACTATTTTTCAAGAATACTAATCTATACAATAAGACTGATGACAGACACTACTCCATTATTTACCAACGACACGATTGTCTTTGGACTCTTAATGCTTGCTCTTGGTTTTGTTTTTTACACTGAATCTAGACCTTCTGGTTTTTGGCATAAATTTTATAAAATTGTTCCAGGATTGTTCATGGCATATATGGTTCCTGCTATTTTAACTACAGCTGGACTTATAGCTCCAGAATGGGAAACTATAAACGATGCTGGCGAAGTTGTTAAAGGAAGTACAAATCTTTATTACGTTTCGAGTCGTTATTTACTTCCTGCTGCTCTCGTTTTAATGACCTTGAGCATTGATTTAAAGGGAGTTTTTAATTTAGGCTGGAAAGCGTTAATAATGTTCTTTACAGGAACTTTAGGAATTGTTATTGGCGGACCTATAGCAATTTTACTAATATCTATAGTATCTCCTGAAACGGTTGGTGGTGCTGGACCGGATGCTGTTTGGAGAGGTCTCTCTACATTAGCAGGAAGTTGGATTGGTGGAGGAGCTAATCAAACTGCAATGCTAGAAATATATGAATATAACCCTACAAAATATGGAGGTATGGTATTCGTTGATATTGTGGTGGCTAATATATGGATGGCAATATTATTAATAGGAATTGGTAAACGAAATGGCATTAATAAGTGGCTTAAAGCAGATATTTCTGCTATTGAATCACTTAAAGAGAAAGTATCAAAGTTTGAAATGAGTGTTAAACGCAATCCAAGTTTAACAGATTTGATGTTACTCGTGGCAATTGCTTTTGGTTCAGTAAGTATTGCACATTTATGTTCTAGCTACTTAGCACCCTTCTTTAGTGATTTAGTAGCCAACATAGAGTCACCTACCACTCGTAATATTTTTACTTTTTTAGGATCAAGCTTTTTTTGGATGATTAGTATCGCTACATTAATTGCCATTCTTCTGTCCTATACAAAAGCCAAAAATTACGAAGGAGCTGGCGCCAGTAAATTTGGAAGTGTTTTTATCTATATTCTTGTGGCGAGCATTGGAATGAAAATGGATTTAACACTCATTTTTGAAAATAAAGGGCTAATAGTAGTTGGTATTGTTTGGATGACAATCCATGCCGGATTGCTAATTTTGGTTGCTAAACTTATTAAAGCACCATATTTCTTTTTAGCTGTTGGAAGTCAAGCAAATGTTGGAGGTGCAGCTTCTGCTCCAATTGTAGCAGCTGCTTTTCATCCATCTCTAGCTACAGTTGGTGTTTTACTGGCCGTATTTGGTTATGCCATTGGAACGATTGCCGCAATTGCTTGCACTATACTTATGGAACTGGCAGCAATGAGTTAAAAATAATTGAATGAATTTAAATTTTCAATTCAGCACTAATTATTAGATATTTGCCCGACAAAATTTTTAAAAATGAAGAAAGCTGCATTAATGTTAATCTCACTACTCACCATAGTTGCATGTGGAGAAAAAGAAGCTGATCTTACTGTTACTGGTAATATCAAAGGATTAAAGAAAGGAACTGTTTATCTTCAAGCTGTACGAGACACAACTTTGGTAATGTTAGATTCTTTTGCCATAAATGGAGAAGAACCTTTTATGCTTCAAAGTGAGTTAGATGAACCTGAAGTTTTATATCTAATGTTAGATAAGAACAGTAAGGAAGAAGAACGCATAACTTTTTTTGCAGATAAAGGTATTACTCAGATTAACACATCCTTAAAGCAGTACGCCTTTGAACCAGAAATTATTGGCTCTAACCAGCAAGAAAAATTAGCTGAATACAGAAAAATGATGTCTAGATTTAATGATAGAAATTTAGAGCTTATAAAAGAGAAATTTGAAGCTCAACAAAGTGGTGACAGTTTACAAATAATCGCTAAAGAGGAAGAGGCTGATGGTTTGTTAAAACGTAGATATCTTTATGCAATTAACTTTGCTTTAAACAATAAGAATAGTGAAGTAGCTCCTTATATAGCACTAGCAGAAGTTTTTGATGCAAATACAAAATATTTAGATACAATATACAACGCATTACCAAAAAATATAGCTAATTCAAGATATGGTGTTCAGCTAAATGATTTTATAAAAGAACGAAAAATGGAAGAAGATTCTATTGAATAAAAAAGGCGCTGTTTTAAGCGCCTTTTTTATTATAGTTTATTTAGTTTATCTATTAGAGCTTTTCCTCTATCTTCAAGCTCTTTATTAATAGCTCTAAAATGAGCCCTTTTATCCTCTACATCACGTTTGTTTACCTTCTCAATTAATTCATCAAAAGTAGTAATTGCCTCATCTATAATTGCCTCGCTTTTTTTAGTGTCTTTATCTGTATTATTATATTCCCAAATGTAAACTGCTTCTATAATGTCTCCTAAAACGTAGTTTATATCTTTCTTTAAGTCTCTTACTTTTGCCATTTTATATAAGTTTAATATGTTTTAAAGTTACTGAATTTATACATAAACTTCTAACAGTTTAGCGTCTTTAGATTTTAATGTAAAGTCACTTATAATTGCCGGAACTAATACCGTCTGACCTTTCTCAATAATTACTTCAAAATCATCACTAAAGATTGAAGCTTTTCCTTCCGTACAGATATAAATAATAAACGAATCTTTATCATTATCTATATTAACCTCGCCATCTAATTCAATATAATTGGTGGTGAAATAAGGACAGCTTACCATATTGTTTGAAGTATTTTTACGCTTAGTATATTCTGCCCTAAAATTATCATCCATATCAAAATCTATAGCATCCAAAGCCATATCAACATGAAGTTCACGAGTATTTCCTTGATCGTCGACCCTGTCCCAATCATAGACTCTATAGGTTATATCACTTGTTTGCTGAATTTCAGCCAACATCACTCCCGCTCCAATAGCATGTACTCTTCCAACCTCTATAAAATAAGTATCTCCCTGGGTTACTTTATCAAAGTTTAAAATGTTAGTCAACGTTTTATTCTGGAGATGCTTAATATAATCTTGAGGGGTAACATTGTCTTTAAAACCTACAATGAGATTTGAATCCTTATCAGCATCCATAACATACCACATCTCTGTTTTTCCAAAAGAGCCATGTCTTTCAGCAGCTAATGTATCGTTTGGATGCAGTTGAATAGACAGGTCTTCTTTAGCATCAATAAACTTGATTAGCAAAGGGAATTTATCTCCAAATTGTTTAAATAACTTTTTACCAACTAACTCTTCTTTGTATTCGATTAAAAGCTCTTTTAAACTATTCCCTTTCAAACTACCTTCGCTTACAATTGAAGTATCTCCTTCAACATCACTTATTTCCCAGCTTTCTCCAATGTTAGGAAGTGAAGATCTTTTATTTAGAACAGTGCTTAATTTTTGACCACCCCAAATCTTTTCTTTTAATATTGGGTGAAACTTTAATGGAAATAATTTTTGCCGCATAGACTAATCTCCTGAATAGGTTACAAAATTACGTGGTGTTTCATAAAGTGTAACTTCTAAATCTAATTGAGGCTCGATTTTAGGTTTAATTTTATTATAAATAACAACAGCTATATTTTCAGCTGTAGGATTTAGTGTTTTAAACTCCTCTACTTCTTCATTTAAATTTTTATGATCAAATTTATCTTCCACTTCGGTTTCAATAATATGCTTTAAAACTTTCATATCCATTACAAAACCTGTTTCGGGATGAATCTCACCTTTAACAGAAACAATTAACTCATAATTATGTCCATGATAATTAGGATTTGTGCACTTACCAAAAACGGTAGCATTACGTGCATCGGTCCAATCTGCATTGTACAATCTATGTGCTGCGTTAAAATGTGCCTTTCTACTAACCGTTACTTTCATTATCAATTACGTTTAAATGTTCATAAAACTTCTGAAATATAATCTTAAACCATTCAGTATATTCATCCGGATGTAATGCAATATCAACCTTAACATCTTCCATCCTCATCCATTTCCATGCAGCTACTTCTTCTGGGTTTATATCTGGTTCATCATTATACTTACCCAGTAAAACATGATCATATTCATGCTCTGTTAACCCATTATCAAAAGGTGCTTTATAAATAAATGAAATTGATTCTTCAAGATGAGCTGTAAAGCCCATTTCTTCCATCAATCGTCGCTTTCCAGCTTCAATATTACTTTCACCATCACGTTGATGACTACAGCATGTATTTGTCCATAATCCAGGAGAATGGTATTTATCTAACGCTCGTTGTTGCAGCATGAGTTCATTATTGTCATTAAAAATAAAAACCGAAAATGCTCTATGCAAAACTGCCTTCTTATGAGCTTCCATTTTTGGCATTAATCCAATTTGCTCATTTCGCTCGTTAACTAGAATTACCTGTTCTTCCTTCATATGGTAAAAATACCAACTAAAATCAAAATTAAATACAAGGATATCATAAAAATATATCTAGGTATAATCAATAGTTTCTATTGCCATTTATAATAGTATCTTTGCCGAAATTTATTTTTATGTCATTTATTGAAGAGATCAATAGAAGAAGGACTTTTGGGATTGTATCGCATCCAGATGCAGGTAAAACTACGCTTACAGAAAAGTTATTGTTATTTGGTGGAGCAATACAGGAAGCTGGAGCTGTAAAGAGTAATAAAATCAAGAAAGGAGCAACGAGTGACTTCATGGAAATTGAGCGTCAACGTGGTATTTCTGTAGCTACTTCGGTTCTTGCATTCGAGTACAATGGCATTAAAATAAATATTCTGGATACTCCTGGGCACAAGGATTTTGCTGAAGATACGTTTAGAACCCTTACAGCGGTCGATAGCGTAATAGTAGTTATTGATGTTGCTAAAGGTGTTGAGGAACAAACCGAGAAACTGGTTCAGGTATGTAGAATGCGTAAAATTCCTATAATAGTTTTTATAAATAAACTGGATAGAGAAGGAAAAGATGCTTTTGACCTTTTGGATGAAGTAGAACAAAAATTAGGTCTTAAAGTAACTCCACTTAGTTTCCCAATTGGTATGGGTTATGATTTTAAAGGAATTTATAATATCTGGGAAAAGAATTTAAACCTTTTTACCGGAGATAGTAAAAAAGATATTGAAGAGACTGTTGAAATATCAGATCTTTCCTCTCCTTCGCTGAACACTCTTATTGGTGATGATGCTGCAGAAACGCTAAGAGAAGAAATTGAATTAGTTAGCGGTGTATATCCAGAGTTTGAAAAAGATGCTTATTTAAATGGAGAGCAGCAACCAGTGTTCTTTGGATCCGCTTTAAATAATTTTGGTGTTAGAGAATTGCTAGATTGTTTTATAAATATTGCACCTAAACCTAGAGCAAAACAAAGTGAAGAACGACTAATACAACCAGAAGAACAAAAATTTACAGGTTTTGTATTTAAAATACATGCCAATATGGATCCTAAGCACAGAGATCGTTTAGCATTTATTAAAATTGTATCTGGTGAGTTTAAGAGAAATACACCATACTTGCATGTTAGACTGGGTAAAAAACTAAAATTTTCAAGTCCGAATGCCTTTTTCGCTGAAAAGAAAGAAATAGTTGATATTTCATATCCTGGAGATATCGTTGGTTTACACGATACAGGAAACTTTAAAATTGGCGACACTTTAACCGAAGGAGAAATAATTAATTATACTGGGATCCCAAGTTTCTCCCCAGAACACTTTAGATATATCAACAATGCTGATCCTTTAAAATCAAAACAATTATATAAAGGTATAGACCAATTAATGGATGAAGGTGTTGCACAGCTATTTACGCTCGACTTAAATGGTAGAAAAGTAATTGGAACTGTTGGAGCATTGCAATATGAAGTAATCCAATATCGTCTAGAGCATGAATACGGAGCTAAATGTACTTACGAAAACCTTAATGTTCATAAAGCATGTTGGGTTGATCCTGAAGATGAGAAAAATGAAGAATTTAAAGAATTCAAAAGGGTAAAGCAGCGTTTTTTAGCTAAAGATAAATCTGGACAAATGGTGTTCTTAGCAGATTCTATGTTCACACTTCAAATGACTCAGCAAAAGTATCCATCAATTAAGTTTCATTTAACTTCAGAGTTTTAATTGCATTTTAACTGAATATCGTATTTTTTAGCAAAATTTGGTTTTTAATCGTATTTTTTGTACATTTCGTCGATATTTAACAATGTTTGGTCGCAATAGCGTCTAATTTTAAATGTGTTTCATTACCCCAAATTATGAACGCCATGAAAACAAAATCAAATGTCTTCAGCAATGAAGAAATTACGGTAACTTATAACCCTTGCGAATGTATTCGCGCAGATAAATGTGCAAAAGAATTGTCTGATGTTTTTCGAAATTCAGTAATTCCATGGATAGATCTGGATGGTAGTGAAAACAAACGAATTATTCAACAAATAAAGCGTTGCCCCTCTGGAGCATTAAAATATCATCTTAACGAAAAGAAAAAAGCTAGTTAAACAAAAAGTCCTTTGAAAATTCAAAGGACTTTTTGTTTATGCCTGACCCGTTGGTCCAAAGTTTAATCGTGGCATAGGCGGTTGTTATAAAAGGCATTTCGGGCAACCTCAATACTTCCTATGTTTTAAATTACATGTAAACTTTATGCCTGACCTGTTGGTCCAAAGTTTAATGGTGGCATTGGAGGTTGCTCGTAATCTTTAATTTCACCATGAGCATTTTCAAAACGTTTTACATTATCTGCTAAAGCTTTTGATAAACGCTTGGCATGTTGTGGTGTTAAAATGATTCTCGATTTCACCTTACTCTTAGGAGTCCCAGGCATAATATTTATAAAATCAACAACAAACTCTGAAACAGAATGGTTGATAATTGCCAAATTAGAATAGGTTCCTTCAGCAACACCTTCATCTAGCTCTATATTTATTTGTCCCTGTTTTTGTTTTTTCTTGTCTTCTGCCATAATAGCTTATTTTAATCTTTTTATAAAAAAGCCTTCATGTAATAAATACTTGAAGGCTTTTTTTATGTTAAGCATTTCCGCCTTCGCGGTAAATACATTTAGTTATAATTCAACTCTTGCTTTGCTTGCATCATTTCATCAAACTCTTCTTTAGAACCTACAATAATATCATCATAGTTTCTAAGACCAGTTCCAGCAGGTATCTTATGTCCAACAATTACGTTTTCTTTAAGACCTTCTAAATTATCAATCTTACCGTTAACAGCGGCTTCATTTAATACTTTAGTAGTTTCCTGGAACGATGCTGCAGAGATAAACGATTTTGTTTGTAGCGAAGCTCGAGTAATTCCTTGAAGTATTGGTGTTGCAGTTGCAGGATTCGCATCTCTTGCTACAACAAGGTTTTTGTCTTCACGACGTAAAATAGAATTTTCGTCTCTCAGCTCTCTTGGTGTAATGATCTGTCCTGCTTTTAAGTTTTCAGAATCTCCTGCATCTTCAACAACTTTCTTTCCAAAAATCTCATCATTCTCTCTTATGAAATCTGATTTGTGAACCAATTGATTTTCTAAGAAGATAGTATCACCAGAGTCATTAATGCGAACCTTACGCATCATCTGTCTAACAACAACTTCAAAGTGTTTGTCATTGATCTTCACACCTTGTAAACGATATACTTCCTGTACCTCGTTCACTAGATATTGTTGTACAGCTGAAGGTCCTTTGATATTCAAGATATCATTCGGTGTAATAGAACCATCAGATAATGGCATACCGGCTTTAACAAAGTCATTTTCCTGAACTAAAATCTGGTTTGATAACTTCACTAAGTACTTCTTAATATCTCCAATTTTCGATTCAATAATGATTTCACGGTTACCGCGCTTAATCTTACCAAATGAAACAACTCCATCAATTTCAGACACAACAGCTGGGTTAGAAGGGTTACGTGCTTCAAATAATTCTGTTACACGTGGAAGACCTCCTGTAATATCACCAGCCTTAGCTGATTTACGAGGAATCTTAACTAAAACCTTACCAACGTTAATTTTATCTCCATCATCAATCATTAAGTGTGCCCCAACTGGCAAATTGTATGAACGAACTACTTCACCCTTCCCATCTTGAATGTGAAGTGTAGGAATTAGCTTTTTATTTCTAGATTCAGAAATTACTTTTTCCTGGAATCCAGTTTGTTCATCAATCTCTACTTGATAAGTAACACCTTGTTCAATATTCTCATAAGCAACTTTACCTGAGAACTCAGAAATAATTACACCATTATATGGATCCCACTGACAAACAACATCTCCTTCTTTGATCTTTTGTCCATCTTTAATATAGATGTAAGATCCGTAAGGAATATTATTTGTACTTAAAGTAATTCCTGTTTTAGTGTCAACTATTTTAATCTCAGAAGTACGAGAAATAACAATATCTACTTCATTACCTTCAGCATCTTCTCCTTTAACAGTTCTAAGATCTTCGATCTCAGCTTTACCATTAAACTTAGAGATTAATTTATTCTCTTCTGAAATGTTTCCTGCAATACCACCAACGTGGAATGTACGTAATGTTAACTGTGTACCAGGTTCTCCAATTGATTGTGCTGCAACAACTCCAACCGCTTCACCACGTTGTACCATCTTACCTGTAGCAAGGTTTTGACCGTAACACTTAGTACAAATACCTTTTTGTGCTTCACATGTTAAAGCAGAACGAACTTCAACTGAGTCTACTGGTGAATCTTCAATTTTCTTAGCAATATCATCAGTGATTAGACCACCCGCTTCAACTAATAACTCTTCTGTTAGTGGATCATAAACATCATATAAAGATGTACGACCAACAATTCTATCTTCAAGAGTTTCAGCAACTTCTTCATTCTTCTTAAGCGGCTCAACATTAATACCTCTCAATGTACCACAGTCTTCAATTGTAACAATAACATCTTGAGATACATCAACCAAACGACGTGTTAAGTAACCAGCATCTGCAGTTTTAAGAGCAGTATCTGCAAGACCTTTACGAGCACCGTGAGTAGAAATAAAATATTCTAAAATTGAAAGCCCTTCTTTAAAGTTAGAAAGAATCGGGTTTTCAATAATTTCACCTCCTCCAGCATTAGACTTCTTAGGTTTTGCCATTAAACCACGCATACCAGTTAACTGACGAATCTGTTCTTTAGATCCCCTTGCACCAGAATCAAGCATCATAAATACTGAGTTGAATCCTTGCTGGTCTTCTCTAATACGCTTCATTGACAACTCAGTCAATTCGGCATTGGCAGATGTCCAAATATCAATTACCTGATTGTAACGTTCGTTATTGGTAATAAGTCCCATGTTATAGTTTGCTCTAATACCATCAACTTGCTTGTTAGCTTGGTCAATCATGGTATGCTTTTCTTGAGGAATAATAATATCACCTAAACTAAATGACAGTCCTCCTTGGAATGCAAAATTATAACCAAGAGTCTTAATCTCATCAAGGAAAGCAGCAGTTTCAGGAACGCTGGTAACCTTTAGGATTTTACCAATAATATCTCTTAAAGATTTCTTATTTAACACTTCATTGATATAACCTGCTACTTCTGGCACTTTTTCGTTGAAAAGTACACGTCCAGTTGTAGTTTCAATGATTTGGTTAACTAATTCACCTTCTTCATTATAGTCTTTAGTTCTTACTTTGATAGAAGCATTAAGATCAACTCTTTTCTCATTGTAAGCAATTACTACTTCTTCTGGTGAGTAGAAAGTTAATCCTTCTCCTTTTACAGGAACTTCTTTAGTTGACTTACGCATCTTGGTCATATAGTAAAGACCAAGTACCATATCTTGAGAAGGTACTGTAATAGGTGAACCGTTAGCAGGATTCAAGATATTGTGAGAAGCTAACATTAATAATTGTGCTTCTAAAATAGCTTCAGGACCAAGTGGTAAATGAACTGCCATCTGGTCACCATCAAAGTCGGCGTTAAATGCAGTACACACTAATGGGTGTAACTGAATTGCCTTACCTTCAATAAGTTTAGGCTGGAACGCTTGAATACCTAAACGGTGTAATGTAGGAGCACGGTTTAGTAATACTGGATGTCCTTTTAGAACATTCTCTAAGATATCCCAAACAACAGGCTCTCTTCTATCTATAATTTTCTTTGCAGATTTCACAGTTTTAACAATACCTCTTTCAATTAGTTTTCTAATTACAAAAGGTTTGTATAATTCTGCTGCCATGTTCTTTGGCAATCCACACTCAAATAATTTTAATTCTGGTCCAACAACAATTACCGAACGTGCAGAGTAATCAACACGTTTACCTAGTAAGTTTTGACGGAAACGACCTTGCTTACCTTTAAGTGAATCTGATAAAGATTTTAATGGTCTGTTAGAATCTGTCTTAACTGCAGATGATTTACGTGTGTTATCAAATAATGAATCTACAGATTCTTGTAACATACGCTTCTCATTACGCAAGATCACTTCAGGAGCTTTGATCTCTACAAGACGCTTTAAACGGTTGTTACGAATAATCACACGACGATAAAGATCATTTAAGTCTGAAGTTGCAAAACGACCACCATCAAGAGGTACTAACGGACGTAATTCTGGTGGAATTACAGGAACAGCTTTCATAATCATCCATTCTGGATTGTTTTCTCTGTTCATGTTAGCATCTCTAAACGCTTCAACAACTTGTAAACGTTTTAATGCTTCCGTTTTACGTTGCTTAGACGTTTCGTTGTTAGCCTTGTGACGTAATTGGAACGATAACTCATCAAGATCAATTCTACTTAACAGTTCAATTAGACACTCAGCACCCATTTTAGCAATGAACTTTTCTGGGTCTGTATCGTCTAAATATTGATTTTCCTGTGGAAGTGTCTCTAAAATGTTTAAGTATTCTTCCTCAGTTAAGAAATCCATTTTCTGTACTGGCTCACCTTCAGCATTTTTAGCATTACCTGGTTGAATTACTACATAACGCTCGTAGTAAATAATCATGTCTAATTTCTTAGATGGTAATCCTAGAAGGTATCCAATTTTGTTAGGTAAAGAACGGAAGTACCAAATATGTGCAACAGGAACAACTAAATTAATATGTCCTACTCTGTCACGACGCACTTTCTTTTCTGTAACTTCTACACCACAACGGTCACAAACAATACCTTTGTAACGAATACGTTTATACTTACCACAAGCACATTCATAATCCTTTACAGGACCAAAAATACGCTCACAGAATAAACCATCACGTTCTGGTTTGTGAGTTCTATAATTGATAGTTTCCGGTTTTAACACCTCACCACGAGATGCAGCCAAAATAGACTCTGGAGATGCTAAACCAATTGAGATTTTATTAAATCTCTGTACTGTATTCTTATCTTGTTTTCTTGCCATAATATATGGTTGTGATAATGAATTTTAATTATTCTTCTAATCTTATGTCTAATCCAAGACCTTTCAATTCGTGCATTAATACATTGAAAGATTCTGGTAACCCAGGTTCTGGCATTGGCTCTCCCTTAACGATTGCTTCGTAAGTTTTAGCTCTACCAATCACATCATCAGATTTAACTGTTAAGATCTCACGTAAAGTACTTGATGCTCCATAAGCTTCAAGTGCCCAAACCTCCATCTCACCAAAACGCTGACCACCAAATTGTGCTTTACCACCTAATGGTTGCTGCGTAATTAATGAGTATGGTCCAATTGAACGTGCGTGCATCTTATCGTCAACCATATGTCCTAGTTTCAACATATAGATTACACCAACTGTTGCTGCTTGATCAAAACGCTCACCAGTTCCACCATCATATAAGTGTGTATGACCATATAGAGGAACTCCTGCTTCGTTAGTGATATCATTAATTTGATCCATTGTTGCTCCATCAAAAATTGGTGTTGCATAAGTACGATTCAAATTCTGACCTGCCCAACCTAATACAGTTTCATAGATCTGCCCAATGTTCATACGCGATGGTACACCAAGAGGGTTTAGAACTATATCTACTGGTGTTCCATCTTCTAAGAATGGCATATCTTCTTGACGAACGATACGCGCAACAATACCTTTGTTACCATGTCGTCCTGCCATCTTATCACCTACTTTAAGTTTACGTTTCTTAGCGATATAAACCTTAGCAAGTTTGATAATTCCAGCTGGAAGTTCATCTCCAACAGAGATAGTAAACTTCTCTCTTCTTAGATTACCTTGTAGATCATTTTCTTTGATCTTGTAGTTATGAAGCAACTCCGATACCAATTTGTTAATATCAGCATCAGTTGTCCATTTACCAGATACCAAGTGAGAATAATCATCAACTGCGTTAAGCATTTTTAAAGTGAATTTCTTTCCTTTAGGGAATACATCTTCACCTAGATCATTTTGTACACCTTGAGCAGTTTTCCCTCCAATAATAGAGAAAAGCTTTTCAACTAAAATATCCTTTAAAGCATCAAACTTCTTATCGTAAACTGCTTCTAATTGTGCAATATCTTCTTTGTCTTGAGCTCTCTTACGCTTATCCTTGATTGCTCTAGCAAATAATTTCTTATCAATTACAACTCCATGCAATGAAGGTGAAGCTTTTAAAGAAGCATCTTTTACATCTCCAGCTTTATCTCCAAAAATGGCACGTAATAATTTCTCTTCTGGTGTAGGATCACTTTCACCTTTTGGAGTAATCTTACCAATTAAGATATCTCCTGGTTTAATCTCTGCACCAATACGAATCATCCCGTTTTCATCAAGGTCTTTTGTAGCCTCTTCTGAAACGTTAGGAATATCGTTTGTTAATTCTTCATTACCAAGTTTAGTATCTCTAACTTCAAGAGCGTACTCGTCAATATGAATAGATGTAAAGATGTCATCACGAACAACTTTCTCAGAAATCACGATCGCATCCTCAAAGTTATATCCTTTCCAAGGCATGAAGGCAACTTTCATGTTTCTACCTAAAGCTAACTCTCCATTTTGAGTTGCATAACCTTCACACAATACTTGTCCTTTAGTAACCTTATCACCCTTTTCAACAATAGCTTTAAGGTTTACAGAAGTTCCTTGGTTAGTTTTTCTAAATTTAGTTAATGGATATTTTTTCGTATCTGTATCAAAGCTTACCATAGCTTCTTCTTCAGTACGAGCATACTTAATTACAATCTCATTAGCATCAACATACTCAACAACTCCATCTCCTTCAGCATTAATTAATACTCTAGAATCCGATGCTACTTGACGCTCTAATCCAGTTCCAACAATTGGAGCTTCAGGACGCAATAAAGGTACAGCCTGACGCATCATGTTAGATCCCATCAATGCACGGTTTGCATCATCATGCTCTAAGAATGGAATCAATGATGCTGAGATAGAAGCGATTTGATTTGGTGCCACATCAGTATAATGAATACTTGTTGGCTCTACTACTGGAAAATCACCTTCTTGACGAGCAATAACTTTATCATGAATGATCTTACCTGCTTTATCAACCTCTATTGTTGCCTGAGCAATCATCTTCTCTTCTTCTTCTTCAGCACTTAAGTAAATAGCTGGACTCTTAATATCAACAACACCATCTTTTACTTCACGATAAGGTGTTTCTAAGAATCCCATTGAGTTCACTTTTGCATATACTGAAAGCGAAGAAATCAAACCAATGTTTGGTCCTTCAGGAGTTTCAATTGGACAAAGACGTCCGTAATGCGTATAATGTACGTCACGAACCTCAAAACCTGCTCTTTCACGCGAAAGACCTCCAGGTCCAAGAGCCGATAAACGACGCTTGTGTGTAATCTCAGCAAGTGGATTGGTTTGGTCCATGAACTGAGACAGCTGGTTTGTACCGAAGAAAGAGTTAATTACTGATGATAATGTTTTTGCATTAATCAAATCAATTGGTGTAAATACTTCGTTGTCACGAACATTCATACGCTCACGAATAGTACGTGCCATACGAGCAAGACCAACACCAAACTGAGTTGATAACTGCTCACCTACCGTACGTACACGACGATTAGATAAGTGATCGATATCATCAATCTCTGCTTTAGAGTTAATTAACTCAATTAAATATTTTATAATGGTAATGATATCTTCTTTGGTAAGTACTTGCTTGTCCATACCAATATCAAGACCAAGTTTTTTGTTCATTCTGTAACGTCCAACTTCTCCTAAGTTATAACGCTGATCACTAAAGAAAAGCTTTTCAATAATACCACGTGCAGTTTCTTCATCTGGTGGTTCAGCATTACGTAATTGACGGTAGATATGCTCTACTGCTTCTTTTTCAGAGTTTGTTGGATCTTTTTGAAGTGTGTTATAGATAATTGCATAATCACCAGAATGCCCATCTTCTTTATGTAATAAGATAGTTTTAACACCAGCTTCAAGAATTTCTTCTATGTTTTCTTTATCAAGAATAGTATCACGATCAAGAACGATCTCGTTACGTTCAATAGATACTACCTCTCCTGTATCCTCATCCACAAAGTCTTCGTGCCAAGTGTTAAGAACACGAGCTGCTAGCTTACGACCAACAACTTTTTTAAGTCCTGTTTTTGAAACTTTAACTTCTTCTGCAAGGTCAAAAATCTCAAGAATGTCTTTATCTCTCTCAAAACCAATTGCACGGAATAAAGTAGTAACAGGTAATTTTTTCTTTCTGTCGATGTATGCATACATCACACTATTGATGTCTGTAGCAAATTCGATCCAAGAACCTTTAAAAGGAATTACTCTTGCCGAATATAGTTTAGTACCATTAGCATGGAAAGACTGACCAAAGAATACACCAGGAGAACGATGTAATTGTGAAACTACAACACGTTCTGCTCCATTAATTACAAATGTACCACTAGGAGTCATATAAGGAATTGTTCCTAAATACACATCTTGAACAATGGTTTCGAAGTCTTCGTGTTCAGGATCTGTACAGTACAATTTTAACCTTGCCTTTAGTGGAACACTATAGGTAAGTCCTCTTTCGATACATTCTTCGATTGAGTATCTTGGTGGATCAATAAAATAATCTAAAAATTCCAGAACAAATTGATTACGAGTATCTGTAATCGGGAAATTTTCCATGAAGGTGTTATATAGACCTTCATCGCCTCTTTCTTCTGACTTTGTTTCTAACTGGAAAAAATCCTGGAAGGATTTAATTTGAATATCTAAGAAATCTGGATATTCCGTTCTATTTACAATAGATGAGAAATTTAATCTTTCAGCTTTAGTTGCTAACATCGACGGACGAGATTTTGATTAAAAAATAATTTAACGTGTATACTACCAATTATATACACAAAAGGGTTTAGGCCTTGGAGAGCTTCTCTCTAGGCCTAAACCATATTTTGTAGGTTAGTTAAGCTTACTTAAGCTCAACCTCAGCTCCTGCTTCTTCTAAAGAAGACTTAAGACCTTCAGCTTCGTCTTTAGATACACCTTCTTTAATAGCTTTTGGTGCACTATCAACTAATTCTTTAGCATCTTTTAATCCTAGACCAGTTAATTCTTTAACTAGTTTTACTACTGCTAGCTTAGATCCACCAGCTGCTTTAAGGATTACATCAAATTCTGTTTGCTCTTCAGCGGCATCACCACCACCAGCACCAGGACCAGCAGCTACAGCTACAGCAGCAGCAGCAGGCTCGATACCATATTCTTCTTTTAAAATATCAGCTAGTTCGTTAACTTCTTTTACTGTTAAGTTTACTAACTGTTCTGCGAAATCTTTTAAATCTGCCATTTTTCTATCGTTTTAATAAGTTTTTTTTAATAATTTATGTTGTAAAAAAGTGCGTACAATTTTATTATCCTTCTTTTTCGGATAATGTTTTTAAGATACCTGATAATTTTCCACCTCCAGATTGAAGAGCTGAAATAACATTCTTAGCAGGAGATTGTAACAATGTAATAATCTCTCCGATAAGCTCTTCTTTCGATTTGATATCTACAAGTGCATCTAACTGATCATCCCCTAAGTAAATTGCTTCTTCAATAAACGCTCCTTTTAAAAGAGGTCTATCAGATTTTTTTCTAAAAGCCTTAATTACTTTAGCTGGTGCATTACCAGTCTCTGCATACATTACAGATGTGTTACCTTTTAATACTGTTGGTAACTCTCCAAATTCTTTATCTGAAGCTTCCATTGCTTTTTCAAGCAAGGTATTCTTAACAACTGCCAACTTTACGTTTGCTTTAAAACAAGCACGACGTAAATCTGAAGTAGCTCCTGCCGTTAATCCAGAAATATCTGCTAAATAGATATTTTGGTTTTCTCCTAATTGAGCAGTTAACTCTTCAATTACTAGTGATTTTTCTTCTCTTGTCATGATAAAATCTTTAACTACTTAATTAATATACTTTAGGATCTATAGCTAAACTTGGACTCATAGTACTAGACATGTAAATACTCTTTACATAGGTACCTTTTGCCGCAGTTGGCTTAAGTTTTATAAGCGTTGAAAGTAATTCATGTGCATTTCCAGCAATTTTATCAGCACTAAATGATGCCTTACCAATTGCAGCATGAACAATTCCTGACTTATCTACTTTAAAATCAATCTTACCAGCCTTAACTTCTTTTACAGCTTTAGCTACATCCATAGTAACTGTACCTGTTTTTGGGTTTGGCATTAAACCTCTAGGTCCTAAAACACGTCCTAATGGTCCTAATTTACCCATTACGCTAGGCATAGTAATAATTACATCAACATCGGTCCATCCTCCTTTGATCTTATCAAGATACTCTTGAAGACCTACGTAGTCTGCACCAGCTTCTTTAGCATCAGCTTCCTTATCAGGAGTTACTAACGCTAAAACCTTCACATTTTTACCAGTACCGTGAGGAAGTGATACTACACCTCTCACCATTTGGTTAGCTTTTCTAGGATCTACACCCAAACGAACAGCTAAATCTACAGAAGCATCAAACTTTGCGTTTGTTATTTCTTTTACTAAAGCCGACGCTTCTTCTAAACTGTACAGTTTATTCTTGTCGATTTTAGCCTGAGCTTCTTTTTGTTTTCTTGTTAATCTTGCCATTTCAAAATTTTTTGATTAGTTAGGTGCTTCTCCTCCTTTTACAGTTATACCCATAGAACGAGCAGTTCCTGCTACCATTCTCATTGCAGATTCAACAGTAAATGCATTAAGATCTTGCATTTTGTCTTCAGCAATTGTACGAACTTGGTCCCAAGAAACTTTTGCTACTTTCTTTCTATTAGGCTCACCTGAACCCTTTTTTACTTTGGCCGCTTCTAATAATTGTACTGCTGCTGGTGGTGTCTTGATCACAAAATCAAAAGACTTATCACTGTAAACAGAAATAACCACTGGTAATACTTTACCAGGCTTATCTTGAGTTCTAGCATTAAATTGCTTACAGAACTCCATAATGTTTACACCTGCAGCACCTAGAGCGGGTCCAACCGGTGGCGACGGATTCGCTGCACCTCCCCTAACTTGTAGCTTAACTACTTTACTTAACTCTTTTGCCATTTTTTAAAATTTAAAATTCGATAAGATTAGTTTTGGAAGCTCTAATACTTATCATTTATATGTAACAATTATTAAATTTTCTCTACTTGCATGTAACTTAATTCTAATGGTGTCTTTCTTCCGAAAATCTTTACCATTACCTCAAGCTTACGTTTTTCTTCGTTAATATTCTCAATCGTACCATCAAAACCATTGAATGGTCCATCAATAACCTTAACTGTTTCTCCTTTTACAAATGGAATTGCAACATTAGTATCTGCTTCTACTGCTAATTCATCAACCTTACCTAACATTCTGTTAACTTCAGATTTCCTTAACGGTACAGGATCTCCACCTTTAGTTTCCCCTAAAAACCCTATAACATTTGTTATGGACTTAATTATATGAGGAATTTCTCCACTAAGATTAGCTTGAATCATAATATAACCTGGAAAATAAACTTTTTCTTTGTTTATTTTCTTTCCGTTACGTATTTGGATTACTTTTTCTGTAGGTACTAGGACTTGGTCAACATAATCACCTAAGCCTAAACGAGCAATTTCGTTTTCGATATAAGTTTTTATTTTGTTTTCCTGACCACTAACAGCCCTAACTACGTACCACTTTTTTTCAATACTATCAGACATTTCCCCAAAAATGTTTTATTAGATCCAAGCAAAATATGCCTTGATAACTCTACTAAATACAGTATCAACTCCCCAAATAGCTAATGAAAAAATGATTGAAAACACAGCCACTAACACAGTTAAACTTTGTGCTTCAGACCAAGGTGTCCAGCTTACATGATTTTTAAGCTCTTCAAACGATTCCTTTATATATGTTACTATTCCTGCCATTTGTTATTGTTTTTTGCACGGGTTGAGAGACTCGAACTCCCGACACCTGGTTTTGGAGACCAGTGCTCTACCAACTGAGCTAAACCCGTAAATACAAGTCAAGGCATTCCGAAAAAACGGAATACCTTAACTCTATAAATTATAAACTTTTACTAGTCTAAAATCTCAGTTACCTGACCAGCACCTACTGTTCTACCTCCTTCACGGATTGCAAAACGTAATCCCATATTTAATGCGATTGCTTGGTGTAAGTCTACAGTGATTGTTAAGTTATCACCAGGCATTACCATCTCAACTCCATCAGGTAAGTTGATATTACCAGTTACATCAGTTGTACGTACGTAGAACTGTGGACGGTAGTTGTTATGGAATGGTGTGTGACGACCACCTTCTTCTTTCTTAAGGATATAAACCTCAGCTTTAAATTTAGCATGTGGAGTTACAGAACCTGGCTTACAGATTACCATACCTCTCTTTATATCAGTTTTATCAATACCTCTTAATAGGATACCTACGTTATCCCCTGCTTCACCTCTATCAAGAATCTTACGGAACATCTCAACTCCTGTAATAGTAGAAGTTAATTTTTCAGCTCCCATACCAATAATATCTACAGGATCACCTGTGTTAGCAACACCAGTTTCAATACGACCAGTTGCTACCGTACCACGACCTGTAATAGAGAATACATCCTCGATTGGCATTAAGAAATCTTTATCTACATCACGCTTTGGCAACTCGATCCAAGAATCAACAGCATCCATAAGCTCCATAACTGTATCTACCCATTTTTGCTCACCATTTAAAGCTCCTAAAGCAGAACCAGCAATAACAGGTCCATTATCACCATCATACTCATAGAAAGACAGAAGATCTCTGATTTCCATTTCTACAAGCTCTAATAATTCCTCATCGTCTACCATATCCACTTTGTTCATGAATACAACAATACGAGGAACACCAACCTGACGACCTAACAAGATATGCTCACGAGTTTGTGGCATAGGACCATCAGTAGCAGCAACTACTAAGATAGCTCCATCCATTTGCGCAGCACCAGTTACCATGTTCTTTACGTAATCGGCGTGACCTGGACAGTCAACGTGAGCGTAGTGACGATTAGCTGTTGCGTATTCTACGTGAGATGTATTAATTGTAATACCTCTTTCTTTTTCTTCTGGAGCGTTATCGATAGTATCGAAATCTCTTTTTTCAGATAATCCAGCGTTAGCTAATACTGTAGTAATAGCAGCGGTTAAAGTAGTTTTACCGTGATCAACATGTCCAATTGTACCTATATTTAAGTGCGGTTTGGAACGATCAAAAGTTTCCTTTGCCATGATTTAAAATTTAATCTTAGTTATATAATAATATTAGTGTTCTAATTTTATCTTTATGTAGAGCCAATGACGGGATTTGAACCCGTGACCTCTTCCTTACCAAGGAAACGCTCTACCCCTGAGCTACACCGGCTTTTCATTTACGATTGCCGATTTAAGATTTACGATCGAAATCGCTCATCATAACTCGTAAATTTTAGAGCGGGAGACCGGGTTCGAACCGGCGACATTCAGCTTGGAAGGCTGACGCTCTACCAACTGAGCTACTCCCGCAATTTTTCTTTAAAAACGTATAAAAAGTGGGGAGAGCAGGATTCGAACCTGCGAAGTCGAAAGACAACGGAGTTACAGTCCGTCCTCGTTGGCCGCTTGAGTATCTCCCCAATTTTATAAAATCATCAGTCTTTTAAAGAACTTTGAGCCGATAGAGGGACTCGAACCCACGACCTGCTGATTACAAATCAGCTGCTCTAGCCAGCTGAGCTATATCGGCTTTTTTCACCTTTTTACACAATAAAAAAGCCCGCTATTTCTAACGGACTGCAAATGTATGTATATTTTTAATTATTCAAAACATTTTTTAAGAAATTTTCGTTATAAATATGTTCTTAATTTTTCTTTACGTTTTTTAAGCTGTCTTTCTAACGAACTCGCAGCAGAATCTGCTCCCTCTTCAAAGGTTTTACAAACTTTCTTCACTACAAATCGATCGCCTGGAACGCTTAGATGTGCTTCAAATATTTTATTCTCTTTATCGCTTGTATTTTCAACTTTTAAAAATACATCAGATTTAATAACCTTGTCGTAATATTGTTCTAACTTATCCATTCTACGTTGAATGAAATCTATTAACTTTTGGTCGGCATTGAAGTTTACTGACTGTGTGTTTACTTTCATAGTTCTTCATTTTGGTTAGACAATCCTTTTATTATTTATTTCTTGGATGCGATTTAGCGTACACTTTTTTTAATTCAGCTATACTATTATGAGTATAAACTTGTGTAGCTGCTAAACTTGAATGTCCAAGTAATTCTTTTACAGCATTTAAATCCGCTCCTTGATTAAGTAAATGAGTAGCAAATGAATGACGTAATATATGCGGACTCTTTTTAACCTTAGTCGATGCCTTACTAAAATAATTATTTATAACTCGGTAAACAAGTGTTTCATATATTTTGTCCCCTTTTTTAGTTAAAAACAACACCTCTTTATCATTTATTTTCTCAAGATCATTACGCGTCTCCAAATAAGTTCGTGTTGTTTGTATTACTGCGTCTATTAAAGGTATTAATCGTTCCTTATTTCTTTTACCCAAAACTTTGAGTGTCTTTCTTGTTATATCGAGATCCGACATCTTTAATTGAACCAATTCTATACGTCTAATTCCTGTTGAATAAAAAAGCTCTATAATTAGTTTGTCCCTAATTCCTTCAAAGGAGTTGTCGAAATTAAAATCATCCAAAACTTGTGAGACTTCTCTTGGTGAAAATGGGATTTGCACTTTCTTACTTACTTTAAGCGCTTTGTGTTTACTAAGTGGATTAACTTTTATATCCTCTATCTTCAGTAAAAATTTAAAATATGAATTTAATGATGATATCTTTCTATTAATGGTTCTGTTAGATATTCCTGAATCAACTAAGTAAATAATCCAACTTCTAATTTGCGAATAGTTTACCTTATTAATATTTTTTTCTGAGAAATTCTCTTCATTAAAAATCCAAAAGCTTTCAAGATCTTTCAAATAAGCACCAACTGTATGAGCTGAGTACTTTTTTTCTAGGGTTAGATAATCTTTAAAGGAGCTAAATGACATACATTATTAATAGTAGGTAATATAAAAATAGAAAACTTTATGAGTAATAACTATTAAAAATAAAAAAACCCACAACTTTCGTTATGGGTTTCTAATATTAGATTTTTCAGCTTTTAGATTTCTTCTGAATCTCTTAAGCGCTGAATATATTGTGCTTTTTGAATTTCAGCTCTACGCTTTACTGAAGGCTTCACAAATTGCTTACGCGATTGTAATGCTCTTTTAGTACCAGTTTTATCAAACTTACGCTTGAAACGCTTTAGCGCTCTATCTATATTTTCTCCTTCTTTTATTGGTATAATTAACATAGTTGCTTAACCTCCTCTCTTTTAGAATTTCGGACTGCAAAGATAGTACTAATTCTAAAATTTCAAATACAATTCGAAATTATTTTAAAATATTTCGCGCTATGACTAATTTCTGGATTTCTGTTGTTCCTTCTCCTATGGTACAAAGCTTAGCGTCACGATAAAATTTCTCTACAGGAAACTCTTTAGTATAACCATAACCTCCATGTATTTGAACAGCTTCGTTAGCAACACTCACACACATTTCACTGGCAAACATTTTTGCCATAGCTCCTAGCTTCGTCATACGCTCACCTGAATTCTTCTTAGAAGCTGCTTTATGAAGTAATAATTCGGCAGCTTCTATTTGGGTAGCCATATCTGCCAATTTAAAAGAAATACCTTGAAAACTCGAAATAGGTTTCCCAAACTGATGACGTTCTTTTGAATATTTAATCGAAGCATTGTAAGCGCCTTTTGCAATACCTAAAGATAAAGCACCTATAGAAATACGACCACCATCCAATACTTGCAATGATTGTACAAAACCTTCACCTTCGTTTCCTAACATATTGTCTTTATGAACACGACAGTTGTCAAAAACCAATTCTGTAGTTTCACTAGCTCGCATTCCTAATTTATCTTCTTTCTTTCCTGAAGTAAAACCAGGAGTTCCCTTTTCAATAACAAAAGCAGACATTCCTCTTTTATCCCCTTTTTCTCCTGTACGAGCAATAACCACAGCAACATCAGCACTCTTACCATGCGTAATGAAGTTTTTTGCTCCATTAATAACATAATAGTCACCATCTTTTACAGCGGTTGTATTCATTCCACCTGCATCACTACCAGTATTATGTTCTGTTAATCCCCATGCTCCTATCCATTCAGCTGAAGCTAGTTTTGGTAACCACTTTTGCTTTTGAGTTTCATTCCCAAAGTAATAGATATGCCCTGTACATAGAGAGTTGTGTGCAGCTACAGACAACCCTATAGAAGGGTCAACTTTTGATATCTCTTCAATGATAGCTATATACTCATGATATCCTAGACCAGAACCTCCGTATTTCTCATCAACAAATACACCCATAAAACCCATTTCTCCGGCTTTCTTAAAAAGTTCCACTGGAAAAACTTGAGCTTCATCCCATTCCATTACATTTGGTCTGATGTATTGTTCTGCGAAGTCTCTAGCAGAAGCTGCAATGAGTAATTGTTCTTCTGTATAATCAAAATTCATGTGCAATTAACAATTTTATTTGAGACTCAAATATAACTTAATTATCTCAAATTTATCTGCAGGAAAGTCCTTTACTTTAAGCAATTCATCTAAAGACTTAAACCCTTCTCGCAAGGTTCTTTGATTGATTATTTCGTACGCTAACTCGTAATCTATATGCTGAATAGTAACCAACTGCTCTGTAGTTGCAATATTGATATTGAATTTGTTAATCTGTCTAGGTGTTTTAACTGTAAACTCATTTGTGAGTCTTTCTATCACTTCAGGAGATAAACCGTAAACATCTTGCAATTGTATATCTGAAATAAAGCCTCCCGAAAAACTATTTCTAAATTTGATTATCCTTTCTGAAAGTGTTTTACCTATTCCGTTTACACGCTGTAATTGATTAGCAGTTGCAGTATTTAAATCAAGTTTTTCTTCAAATGTTTTAGCTCGATTATTATTATAGTTTGAAGTCTTTTTAGTTTCAGTTTTTGCTACCCATTCTGGGAATTTGAAATAAGGAGAAATTTCTGTAAGTAAAGAATCTGACACGTCAGTAACTTCTTGAAATTGTTGAGGAGAATTTATCCATTTATCTTGACCTCTAAACTTTAACAACCTATCAATCTCTTCATTGGTCATTCCTAATGTATAACCTCTATAATCATTTATATAGTTTGGATTGAACGGATAAATCTTAGGCGTTCTATCCTTAAGCTCAACCCGACGTAGCGAATCTATTTCTTTATTAAATACTGCAAGTTCTTCTTCATTTACCTCAACGGAATGGCTGCTAAAATCAACCAAGAAATAAATACACTGCGCTACAACAATAAGGAAGAGTAATAAAAAAATCCCATTTCGTTGCCCTCGTGTGAACTTGAAATGGGATTTCATATATTTTAAAGTTTATCTACTAAGACTTTCTTGCCTTAATAGCATCTAAGTATCTATTTAATTGTTTCTTAACTACTGGGAATAAGAAGTATAAACCAATCATGTTAGGGAATACCATTGCAAAGATCATTGCATCAGAGAATGCCCAAATAGATCCCATACTTGCAGCAGCACCAATAATTACGAAAACACAAAATAAAATTTTGTAGGTTATATCAGCAGTTTTTCCTCTTCCGAAAAGGAACTTCCATGATTGTAATCCATAATAAGACCAAGAGATCATTGTAGAAACCGCAAATAATACTACTGCTACTGTTAAGAATACATTAGAGTAAGGAATATAGTTACCAAAAGCTTGTGAAGTAATTCCAGCTCCTTCATAACGTATTCCATCAATTAATACTCCACCTGTTCCATCTCCTCCATATTGGAAGATAGCAGCATCACCTCCACCAAAATTGAAAATGATAATTACTAAAGCTGTCATTGTACAAATAACAACTGTATCAATAAATGGCTCTAATAAGGCTACCAAACCTTCAGAAGCTGAGTACTTAGTTTTTACTGCAGAGTGTGCGATTGAAGCAGAACCTGCTCCAGCTTCGTTTGAGAATGCCGCACGTTGGAATCCAACTAGCAATACACCAATCACACCACCAACTCCAATAGCCTTAGGGTTGAATGCTTCTTGTATAATTAATCCGAATGCATCATCAATAAATGAAGCATTACTAAAGATAATGTATAAACAAGCTACTATATAAAGTACAGCCATAAATGGCACTACTTTTTCAGTTACAGAAGCAATACGCTTGATACCTCCAATAATGATGATACCAACTACTACAGCCATAATTACTCCAATCCAGAATCCTGCTCCAGTACTTTCTAATCCTAAAAGATCTTTAAGCACCACTGTTGCTTGGTTAGATTGGGCTGCATTACCTCCACCAAAAGATCCTCCAATACAGAATATTGCAAAGAATACAGCAGCGATTTTACCTAAAGTAGCAAAACCTCTTTCCTTAAGTCCTTTAGTGATATAATACATTGGTCCACCATAAACTGTTCCATCTTCACCAACATCTCTATATTGCACCCCAAGAGTACACTCAACAAACTTTGTTGACATACCTAAAAGACCACAAATAATCATCCAGAAAGTAGCTCCAGGTCCTCCTAAAGCAATAGCCAGGGCAACACCAGCAATATTTCCGTTACCTACAGTTCCAGAAACTGCAGTTGCCAATGCCTGAAAGTGTGAAACTTCTCCTTCTTCGCTCTCGTCTCTAATTGTATCTCTTATATCTCCATCTACTGTCATAGATGTTTCTGCTGCCACTACTCCTCCTTCTATATCATCATATTTACCTCTAACCGTATTAATTGCTTTTCCAAAATATCTGATGTTTGGAAAACCAAAATAAATGGTAAAGAAAGCCGCACTACCAACCAATAAAATTAAGACAAATGGTGTTCCTGCAATTTCGAAAAAGATAACCTTACTAAAAAAATCAGAAACTGGTTGAAAGGCTTGATCAATTTTTTGATCGAGACCTACTTCAGCCTCTTGAGCATAATTAAATAAGGGTAACATGACCGCAAATAATGAGAGAAGAAATTTCTTCATAATGTTAAATATTAGTTAGTAGTTTTATTTAAAAAGTTGTGTTTGAAGCTAGCAAGAAACTAAAAAAAAATGAGTTTTTAAAAATTTGGTTGTTAAATGCCAGTGTTAATCAATATTATAAAGGGTGTTGAGATTATTTATTTGTTCTGGTCTTCCTAAAACAATTACACTTGAGTTTGGAACCAGTTCTTTCTCCGCTTCGGGGTTTACAATATATTCACCATTTACATCTTTAAAACCTATGACATTACACCCTGTTTTCTTTCTTAGATCAAGATCTCTAATGGTTTTGACATTTGATGGATCATATAATTTTTCCACTGGAATTTCTTCAATATTTATATTAGATTTTCCAACTATAGAAAGATTGTCGATAAACTCTAAAAGGTCAGGAACAACCACTAAAGACGCCATATGATCGCCTCCAATTCTATCAGGAAGTATCACACTATTAGCTCCAGCCAATTTTAATTTATTATAGGATGTTTCTTGTGAAGCGCGACTAATAATGTTCATCTTACCATTAATTTGTCTTGCAGAAAGTACCACAAACAAATTATCGGCATCATTTGGTAAGGCAGCAATTAAACAAGATGCTCTTTCAATTCCTGCTTGAATTAATATTTCATCTTCGTTTGCATTACCTATAACAAACGGAACCATATCACTTTGAAACTTATCAACCAATTCTTTGTCTCTCTCAATAACTACAAAATCTTTTTTATAAGCCATTAATTTTGTTGCAGCTTGCTTTCCGTTTCGTCCATAACCACAAATAACAATATGGTCTTTTAGATTGTCAATTTTTTTCTGCATCTTTTTTTGTTTTAATTCTTCAACATTGTTCTTCGTCAAGATATATTCGGTAATTACTTTTATAGAATAACCAACAACTACAAAACTGGTTAATATTAAAAATATGGTAAATATTTTTGCCTCTTCATCTAACGGACTCACCTCACCAAATCCAACAGTAGTAATAGTTATAACCGTCATGTACAAGGCATCTAGCCAACTATAACCAGACATCACTTTAAACCCAATTACTCCAATAATTAATATAATGATTAACAGCATAAAAGCTGTATTAATCTTAGATCTAAAAAGTTTAATTAACGGATTATTTAATGCCATAAATTATAAGTCGAAAACAGATGATCGTTTGGTGTATACAAGGTCTTTAATTCTCATCCAAAAAGCTAAGAAAAGATATAATGCAAAACCAAAACCAAGGGTTACAAATGTTAGATACATAAACGAAGTTCTTACCACCTTAGCTCTAATCCCTAAACGGTCTGCTATACGCTGACAAACTGCATAACCATGCTTTTGAAAGTAGAGTAAAGTTTTGTAGAAAATGTTCATGTCGCAATGTACTTATTTTGTGCGATTTGTTAAAGTATTTTATGTAGCAATTAATGAACTACCTATGGCACATTGCAAACATCTATTTTTAACACAATATTCGTTTTTAAGTTGCAATAATGCTTGAGATTGTAATGCTGACTTTGATACTTTTTTTAATGAATTAAATTTATCTATGATGCTGTTCTTTTCTGAAGGAAGCTCACTAATCAATTTCAGTAACTCGTTATTAATTTCGTTTCCTTTATGTTTAGCATAACTAAATTTGAGCGGAACAATTGTATTTATTATTAGAAGGTTTATAAAAGACTTTGAAAGTTTTTTCACAGACTTCTTTGAGGTGCTTTCAAAGGTATAATGTGTTTCCCAAAACACCGAAGCTTTTACATCAAATATACTATAGACATCGTTTATTGAACTTGCCTCTATTAACCTTGAAAATAATTGCTGATGACTAGCATATAAGTTTGCCAATTGTGACAACCTAATGGTAGGGAAACTTGATGGCCGTAGCCTAAAGAACTGCAATGGCAACACTCCCTCATTACTCAATTTAAACTTAGTCTTTAAAAAAATATAGTCCTGTTTTAGTTGTTTGAAATAAGTACCCTCTACTTCTCTGTTAAGCAAACCAGATTGTCCAAAGAACAATGCCTCAATATTCTGAACTTTCTGACTCACTTTTCTAACCACTGAAAAGTCGACCGAGTTTGCTATACTCAAAAAAGACTCGCTATTAATTTTTAAACCAAAGTTTTTTGCCAGCAGTTTGAATAGAACTACTTCCCAATTGTTATTTGATCGCTCAAGTAGTTCTTCCAGTTCTTTTGATTTACGCTCTAGACGCTCTATGTATAAACGATCTAACCAATTGTTTAATGAGAATTCATCAACATCTATAAGATCTTTTTCACAATTGATCCACTTTGAGGCTTTGGTAAATAACCGTTTATAATTAGCAAGTGTATTTGCTGAAACCTTGTTCTTTAACTCCAAGGTTGAGATCTCAGTTTTGTCTTTTCTAAACAAAGGAGTGTCATACTCCCAAACCACATGTAAGATCACATTATCATAGGCCTTGTCATTTTCATGATTGTGTACAAACCAATCGCTTGACTTTAAGTGTATCTCTACATTTCCAGCCCAGAGCTGCTCACCAATATATAATTGTGCATTAAAAAAGTCTGGTCCAGCATTTTGATTATGACTGCCAACAGTTTTTACAACCACATCCTCATTAGCTGTTGTCTTTAAATCTTGAAGTTCAAATTTTTTGAATTGCCATATATAGTGAAGAAAATCTTCTTGCATACAACCAAAATACATAATAAAATTGGTAGATAAAATACGTAATGTTACGTAGGGTTTTGCTACTGAAATTGTTAACTTCGTTAGACTTATATTTGATAAAAACTTTATAAAGCTGTGTACTTTATGAAATTAAAATTCATCACAAAATTCACAAATGAAAAACTGTTTACATAACATCATATTTATAGTATTAGCATTTTACTCTTGTTCTGAAAATAATAATCAAGTTGATGACATGACTTTTCAGTCTGAAACTGAATTGATGGAAAAAGTACAAAGAGATGTTTTTAAATATTTTTGGGACTATTCCCATCCAAACTCAAAATTATCGAGAGAGCGATTACATGAAAATAATTTATCTTTTGATCAAAACACTGTTACTTCAGGCGGTTCAGGTTTTGGGCTCCTTAATATTTTAATGGGAATTGAGAAGCAGATTATTACAAAAGCAGAAGGAATAAGTCATTTAGAAACTGCTCTGAATTTCCTTGAAAATGCTGATCGTTTTCATGGCGCTTGGTCGCACTGGATTAATGGTAATGATGGTACCGTTATTCCTTTTAGTCCATTAGACAATGGAGGTGACATTGTAGAAACTGCGTTTTTATCTCAAGCACTGATCTGTATTAGAGAATATTTTAAAACTGGAAATACTGAAGAAATGCAATTAGCTCAAAAGGCTGATAAATTATGGAGAGAAGTTGAATGGAGCTGGTATACAAATAATGAAAGTGTATTATATTGGCATTGGTCACCTGAGTATGAATGGCAAATGAATTTTGCCATTGAAGGGTATAATGAATGCCTGATTGCTTACATATTAGCCGCTTCTTCTCCAACATATCCAGTTTCCGATGACGTATATCATAATGGTTGGGCTAGAAATGGTAATATTGTTAGCGGAGCTTCAAAATATAATATACCTGTAATATTTAATCACAATGGTGCAATCAACAGTGTTGGACCATTGTTTTGGGCACATTATTCATTTTTAGCTCTCGACCCTAGAGGACTAGAAGATAATTATGCAAATTATTGGGATTTGGTCAAAAATCATTCACTAATTAATCACCAGCATTCTATTCTAAATCCTAATAAATATAAAGGGTATAGTGAAAGTTGCTGGGGACTAACAGCTAGTTATTCCCGAAACCCAGATGGAAGCACTGGTTATGATGCTCACCAACCTAGCAATGATAAAGGAGTAATTACTCCAACCGCTGCTTTATCCTCAATACCTTTTACTCCAGAAGAATCCATAAAATTTATGCGTTTTTTATACGAAGAAACTGAAGGTGAGTATATTGGTATAGCTGGACCTTATGATGCGTTTTCACTTCATTTTGATTGGAAAACACCTAGATATCTTGCAATAGACCAAGGGACTATTGGGCCTATGATAGAGAATTACCAAACGCAGTTTTTTTGGAACTTATTTATGAACGCACCTGAAATTAGAGAAGGGCTACAAAAACTAGGGTTTTCATCAAGTCAGCACGGAATATAAACTAGTAGTATAAAACGTGTTATAAAGTTCAAAATACTAATATCTTCTTGAAAAAATATTCTTTAAAAAATGCATTAACAAGTTTCTAACCAAAATGGTATTATAGAATTTAATTGTTGATTAAACAATCAACCTTTTTGCATTTTTGGTACTATAAAACATCAATAAACTATACAACTCGTTTGGGTTAAATGGTTTGGTCATATAACCATCCATTTTATAAGATTTGGTTTTCTCCTTAATCTCTGTTTGCGAGAAAGCAGATAGCGCAACAATAGGTGTACTTGCTTTGACTTTATCTTTTAGATCTCTAATACTGTTAGTTGCTTGATAACCATCTAGTATTGGCATTTGTAAGTCCATTAGTATAAGATCAAATTGATGGTCCTCAACTGCTTTAATTGCTTCTTTACCATTTGATACCACAGTATAATGCACTTGCCATTTTTCCAGCATCTTTTTTAGTACTAATACATTAATAGAGTTATCTTCTGCAATAAGCACATTTAAGTTTAACGGAAGTTGTTCAGTTTTTTCTTTTGAAGTATTGATATTACTTGTAGCCTCTTCAAAGTCAAGTTCAAACCAAAAAGTAGATCCTTCTCCAGGTTCACTTACTACTTGCAATTCGCTACCTTTTAGTTTTAAAAGTTCTTTACTAATAGACAACCCTAAACCTGTACCACCATACAAACGTTTAGTATCTTTAGTGGCTTGGGTAAACTTTTCAAAAATTTGGCACTGTTTATCATAAGGTATTCCTATTCCAGTATCTGAAACCTTAAATCCTAGTTTATATAAACCATTTTTTTCTCCAAGGTATTCTACATGAAGTATTACGCTTCCTTCTTCGGTAAACTTAAAAGCATTACTTAGAAGATTTTTAAGTATTTGCGATAATCTTAATGTATCACCAACTAAGAAGTTAGGAACATTAATATCTTTTTCTATTCTAAAGTCAAGTTTCTTTTCAGACGCTATAAGCTTAAAGTGATACTTAATCGTCCTTAAAAAATCTAATAAATTAAACTTACACTTTTCTAACTGTAGTTGAGTAGCCTCGATTTGATTGATCTCAAGAATATCATTTATAAGTCTTAGTAAATGCTCACTTGAATATTTTAATGCTTCTAAGTTCTCAATTTGATTAGGTAAATGCTCTTCCATGTTTAGGATATTAGATAAACCTACTACAGCATTTAAAGGTGTCCTAATTTCGTGTGATATTGTCGATAAGAAATCATCTTTTGCTTTGTTTGCAACGTGTAACTTAATTTCGGTTTCTTTTAAGGATGTTACATCTGTAATGGTACCAATAGTACCCTTTCTATTTCCATTGGCATCCTTGGTAAGAGCTAAGTTTATCTCTAACCATTTAATATTGCTATTAGCATCATGAAACTCAAGCAGTGTCTTAAAATACTCCTGATTAGGTTTCAAACTCTTTTTTAGCGACGCTACCTGATCCTTATTTTTACCAGTAAATATTTCTTGATAATTCTTTCCTAAAGAATCTTTGATCTTTAAACCTATAATTTCTTCCCAAGCTTTGTTTAAGTAAATTAATTTACCATCGATATCTGCTTCAAATAATACACCTTGAACAGAGTTAAGAATATTTTCAAGCTTAATCTTAGTAGAAGCACTTTCAAGCTTTAATAATTGATTTGCCTTAAAAAGTTCTTTCGAACTTTCTTCCAAAATGTTTTCAATCCTACTAAAATCTGCATCAAAACTCTTGTATGCGCGATCTATCATTCCTAAGAATTCTGCATACACAGGATGATCGGCAATATTTAAACCCGATTTCTTAAGCTGTCGCTTAAGTAATCTATGTAAATCGTTTCCTAGCATTCTGATAAAGTAGTGATCGTCATAGTTTGATTATGAAGTTCGCAAGGCGAAAACTCTCCAAAAGGTGCGATTTCACCATAGGAATAGAATCCCGTTATACTAGGTTTTACACCAATAACATCTCTTACTACTTCAACTTCTTCTTCTACCAATTGTTTTAACACCAATCTTCTACCAACACAACTAATTAAGATTGCAAGTTCTGAAGATTTTCTATTATTATTTTTATGTGCAATTTTAGCTGAGTCCTCGGCTCCTGTAATTAACCTATCAACATTGGCTTTCATCAAACGCACATAAGAACCTTGAGGAACATTTCCGGCAAACGTTAAACTTTGATCATCTTCATTAACCGATAGTATGGTGCGCACAACAGGTTTAGAATGTTCGTTAACTCTTAAGCTTAGTGGGAACAATAGTCCTGAACTTGGTAAGTTTTGCGCTTCATCACCTAAAAAGGACTTGTATAACTCTAAAGCTGGTTTGCCATCAAGTTCGTACAACACATTTTTTTCTGAGCTTGTTACTAAACGTTCTATACCAAAGCTATCCCACCCTCCTTTTGAACTGCATCCAACATTAAGACCTTCACCATAGAAACCCAGACCTACAACCAATTTGTCATCAATGATATTATTATGTATCACAAACGTATTGTTGAAGTCAGCTCCATCTCCGGCTAAACCTCCTGTTATACTTACATCTGGCAGTACATCCTTTAAGCCTGCAACTAAGTCAGCTCCATTAACGTTTAAACCATCACTTAAAATCATGACATGCTTAAGATCTGGTTTCATTATCTTTTTTGCCAATCCAACGCCAACAGCATAACTATCATTCATTTCTTCTATTTTGGAAGAAACCAATTCTATACTAACCTTCTCCATTTGAATAGCGGTTAAGGAAATAGTATCGTCTTTTACTGTAACGTCTGAAATCTCACCGGCTGTAGAACAACCTAAGACTTTAGCATTCGGAAATTGTTCACATAAAGTTGAGACAAACGTTTCTTTTTGATTAAAGCCAGGTGAAATGAATAGCAAAAATAAATTTGCGTCAATTGAAATTGAAGATAACTCGTTTCTCCAATTTTCATTAGGGATTGAAAATTGTTGAACTTTCATAAGTAGGTTATTAAGTTAAATTGCTTTAACTAGTTATTTCGTCGTAAATATATGCATTTCATCGATAAAATAACAAGTTTTTGAGGTTTTTTTTTGTTTCGGTTCTTTCCTAATAATCCTTAAACATAATGTGCACCATTAATTTTTATGGTTAAAAATGCACTTTTATCGTATAAAAAAACCTAAGTATAAACTCGTTTTCATAAATTTTTTATGTAAACGATTACTCTATATATCCCATTTCTCGCATCCAGTCGTTGTTAAACATTTTACCTACATAACGACTTCCGTGGTCATGAAATAGTACTACCACGACATCATCTTTTGTAAAATGTTCTTTAAGTTGTAAAAGCCCTTTCATTGCAGCTCCAGCAGAGTTTCCTAAAAACATTCCTTCTTCTCTTGCTAATAATTGCGTGTAAACAGCTGCATCTTTATCGGTTACTTTGGTAAAACCATCTATAACATCAAAGTCAACATTTTCCGGAAGGATATCTTCACCAATACCTTCAGTAACATAAGGGTAAATCTCATTCTCGTCAAAAATGCCTGTTTCATGGTATTTTTTAAATACACTTCCATAGGTATCAATTCCCCAAACCTTAACATCTGGATTCTGTTCTTTTAAGAATTTACCAACACCTGAAATGGTTCCACCTGTGCCAACACCAACCACAAAATGGGTTACTTTTCCATCTGTCTGTTTCCAAATTTCAGGACCTGTACTTTCGTAATGAGCTGTTCTATTACTTAGATTATCGTATTGGTTTACATACCACGAGTTTGGTGTTTCTTCTCCTAAACGCTTTGACACAGAATAATAAGAACGAGGATCATCTGGAGCAACATCTGTTGGGCAAACTATAACCTCTGCTCCCATGGCCTTAAGCACATCTACCTTTTCTTTTGACTGCTTATCGGTAGTTACAAAAATGCATTTATAACCTTTCACTATAGCACCAAGGGCGAGTCCCATTCCTGTATTACCAGAAGTTCCCTCAATTATGGTTCCTCCAGGTTTCAACCTCCCATCGGCTTCGGCATCTTCAATCATCTTGATTGCCATTCTATCTTTTACCGAATTTCCAGGGTTAAAGGTCTCATATTTTGCTAAGACCAAACAAGGTAATTCTTCAGCTAGTTTATTGATCTTTACTAATGGAGTGTTTCCAATAGTTTCTAAGATATTTTTTGCGTAATTCATAGAGGACAAAAATACACAACCATCGATTAACTGCATAACAATTTTAACACAGCTTTTCTTTTTTATCGACAATAAATACCATTCAACATTTTACTTTTTTGTTTTATCGGTTTTTACATGCAATTAAGCTAAAACTATTTGATTATGTGTGCTTTACGAAATTTAGTTTTTAACTTGAATATACTTCTTGATGGAAAATGATTAGTCACCATTTTCCAAAATATTGAAATATAATTTGAATTAGTTTTGCAAAAAAGGCCTTTCTTCAAGGTCTTTTTTTATTCAAAACGCATTGCTTTTACGGGTGAGATTTTTGTAATTACATACGAAGGAATCAATAGCATAATCATACATAGTAAAAATGTACCAACATTTAAACTGATGATATATCCTATATTAATATAAACAGGTGCTTCGGTTACATAATAAACGCTTGGATCAAGCGGAAAAAGTTTAAAGTATTTTTGAGAAAGCAGAATTGTAAGTCCGATTAGATTTCCCCAAAAAAGGCCAAGAACCACCAGATAAGAAGCATTGTATAAGAATAGTTTTCTGATACTCCAGTTGTTAGTTCCCAATGCCTTAAGAACGCCTATCATTTGCGTGCGCTCTAAAATTAAAACCAACAACGCAGTAATCATATTGATTCCAGCTACGATGATCATAATGCCAATAATTCCATAGATATTCTTATCAAAAACTGATATCCATTCAAAGACACTCGCATAACGGTCTTCAACTGTTTTAGAGGTAAAAAAAGAAGATATATTCTGGTAAATCTCTTCTTCCTTTTCTCTTAACTCTGAATAGTCTTCAAGAAATACTTCAAAATTCCCAACCTCATTATCTTCCCATTTATTAAAAAAGCGAACGTGATTTATATCTCCAATTAAATAGGTTTCGTCTAACTCCTGAAAACCTGAATTAAAAATTCCAACTATTCTAAATTGACGAATAAAAGGTGGTCTGTTTGTATCCTCCCTTGAAAACAGCATTTGGAAACTTTCACCAACCTCAAACTGCAGTCTATTAGCTAAATAGGCTGATATAAGCACGTCATTGCTTGTACCTTCTCCAAAATTTGGAAGCTGACCAGCAACTAGGAACTCTTCAAAATAATCCCATTTAAAGTCACTTCCAACACCTTTAAGAATAGTTCCTTCAAAATCGGTTTCGGTTCTAATTAAACCAAACTTTGTAGCAACTCCTTGAATGTGTCGTATTCCTTCAACAGAATTAAATTCAGGGTAAAAATCCTGATTAGTTGAAATAGGCATTTGAGACTCATCAGATAGATTAGAATTAAATTCCTGTATAGTAATGTGACCATTAAAAGCTACTGCTTTATCCCTAATTTTTTGCTGCAATCCAATTCCTGTTGCAATTGCAATCATCATCACGATCATTCCTATAGCAATTGCTGCAATACCAATTTTTATTATTGGTGCTGAAACACTACTTTTATACGTCTTACTACCAATAATACGTTTAGCTATAAAATATTCGAAATTCAAATCGTGATCATGGGTTTTAACATCATCAAAAATACAGTTTTATTATTTGTTTTAATACTTCTTTCTTGTGGTTCTAAATCTGAAAAAGAAAGTGCTCAAAATAACAAAGTTTCAGAGCAAACTCCTGAATCAAAACCTATAATTATTGGTGCAAATCAATCATCATCATATATGCCACTGTTATACGGAAAAAGTGTTGGTATTGTTGCTAATCAAACAAGTGTTATCTTTAATGATGAGAATTATACTCACTTAGTAGATTCTTTAATTTCTTTAAAAGTGAATGTGCAAAAAGTATTTGCACCAGAACATGGTTTTAGGGGTATTGCAGATGCTGGTGAAGTGGTGAAAGATGGTGTAGATGTTAAAACAGGAGTCCCTATAATTTCATTATATGGAAAGAATAAAAAGCCAAGTAATGAACAACTCGAAGGATTGGATGTTTTGATCTTTGATATTCAAGATGTTGGAGTGCGTTTTTACACCTATATCTCAACTTTGCATTATGTTATGGAAGCATGTGCAGAGAATAATATTCCATTAATTGTTCTTGATCGACCAAATCCGAATGGACACTATATAGATGGTCCAACTTTAGAGGTTGAACATAGCAGTTTTGTTGGTATGCACCCTGTTCCGTTAGTACACGGAATGACCATTGGTGAGTATGCACAAATGATCAATGGTGAGGGGTGGTTGAAAAATAATGACAGATGTTGGCTAACTGTTATTTCAATGAGTAATTATGATCATAGCTTAAGTTATAGTTTGCCAATAAGACCTTCACCTAACTTACCTAATGACCTTTCAATAATGCTATATCCAAGTCTTGGGCTTTTTGAAGGCACAAATGTAAATGCAGGTAGAGGCTCTGAGTTTCAGTTTCAACGTTTTGGTGCTCCCTTCTTGGATAAAGAAAATATGAGCTTCACCTATACACCAATTGAAAATTTTGGAGCTAAAAATCCTAAACACAAAGGAGAATTATGCTATGGTGAAGATCTAACTAAAGCATCACCAACCAAAATGTCTCTTGAGTGGATTATAAAAGCGTATAAAAACACAAGTGACAAATCATTGTTCTTTAATACTAAAAATTTCACCAGACATGCCGGAACAGCTAAACTACAGGAACAAATAGAGAAAGGTTTAACTGAAGAAAAAATTAAAGCCACTTGGCAAGAAGGCTTGGATAAATTCAAAATAACCAGAGAAAAATACTTGATTTACGAGTAAACAATCACAGATGAAAAATTTAGCACTACTCCTTTTTACAATTAGTTCACTCGCATGTGCGCAAGTTGAGAACGAAAAATTTGTTGATCAAATCGATAAAGCGAATACGCTTGCAGAAAAATTTCTTAGTAAAGAATTCATTCCTGGAATGGCAATATCTGTTTCGCATAAAGGTGACATAGTCTGGTCTAAAGGATTTGGTTACAGTAATATTGAGACTAAAAAAGAAGTAGATCCTTCTAAAACACAATTTAGAATTGCGAGTATTTCAAAATCTATTTGTGCTGCTGGTCTAGCGAAATTGTTCGACGATGGCAAACTTGATTTTGATGCTAGCGTTTACACTTATGTTCAAGACTTTCCAAAAAAAGAGTACGACTTTAGTGTTCGACAAGTTGGTGGTCATATAGCTGGAATACGTCATTATAATGGAAGTGAGTTCATCATGAACAAAAAAATGAATATCGTTGAAGGCTTAGATATTTTTAAAGACTCTCCTTTAAAATTTGAACCTGGTAGTGATTATAGTTATAGTACTTATGGCTGGAATTTATTAAGCGTGGTAGTACAAAATGCTTCTGGTGTTGACTATAACGATTATATGCAAAAAACCTTTTTTGATCCTTTACAGATGACAAATACTGCAGTTGGATTGTCTGATGTTGATATGCCAAACAGAACACAGTTTTACATAAAAACTAATGCAGGAAAAATAGTTTTAGGACCTAAAGTGAGTAACGAGTTTAAAGTTGCAGGAGGAGGTTATGTTTCGACTTCTGAAGACCTTTTGAAGTTTGGAAACGAAATTATGTCACCTAAAATCCTTTCTAAAGCGTCCGTAAAAGAGTTAGTTACTTCATTAAAAACCAACGATGGTGAACCCACGGATTATGGTATTGGATTTGGTGTAGTTAAAACTAAAAATAACACTCGAAGATATAGTCATTCAGGAGGTGGCATTGGTGCAACGACCTTCTTACTTATGTATCCCGAAGAAGATATAGTTATAGCCATAGTAACTAACTTATCAGGAGTTCCTATAAGAGAGTTGGTTGGTCAAATTGAAGATGTATTTATCAACTAAACTAATTACTTGAAGCTGCTGCAGGCAATTCAGTTAACTTAACGTTACTTGCAACCACTTTTCTATCTTGTAATACGCGCACAACAAACACAATTTTTTTAGGCATTTGCTCTACAACAAAAACGTGTTTCCCTTTACTCAAATGTGTTAACGATACCATTGCAGTACTATCATTAATGTATTCTTGTGTTTCACGTTTGTAGTCTGTATTTATGGAATACACATATCTAATGCGTTTGCCCCCTTTAAGTATAAGGGTATCCTTAGATTTATTTAAATCATGAAATAAATCTTTCGCAGAGTTATGGACGTTCTTTTCGATTTTAGCGAAATTGTCCTGTGCGTTTAGATTTGAACAAAGTAGATTGGTACACGCTATAAAAAATAGCGCGACTATTAGCTTTTTCATACTAAGATGCTATTAATACAAATTAATATGTTGAACTATAGCAATAATTGACCCTCAAGGGCTAATCTAGTCAAGTTTAAATTATATATAGAAAAATATTCTACGAACGGTCAAAAAATCGGAGGAATAACTTTGTTTTGTTAACAACCTGTGAATTACTACCAGCTAACTATTCTTTTTCTGGAAGAATCGTTGGTCGAGCATATTTTTGGAATGGTTGTTTGAGTAATTCTACTACATTTCCATTTTTATTCTCATCTGGAAACACATCTACACCATAGATCAATTTCTCACGATCCATTTTCATATATGTTCCAAATATTCTATCCCAAATAGAAAAAATATTTCCATAATTAGAATCTGTATAAGGCAGTACATAATGATGATGTATTTTATGCATATCTGGAGAAACCAAAATGTAACTAATTATATGATCAACCTTCTTAGGTAGTTTAATATTAGCATGGGTAAACTGTGTTGCCACAATAGACAACGACTGGTATAACATTACAATTCCCATAGGAGTGCCAATTAAAAACACACCTGTTAAAGTGAAAATATAACGTATCACACTCTCTAAAGGGTGATGTCTATTTGCTGTTGTAGTATCTACCTTATGATCTGTATGATGTACCAAGTGTATCATCCATAAAGGGTTTACTTTATGCTCTACATAATGCGCTAAATAAGCTCCAATAAAATCCATTAATAATACTCCTAAAACTACATAAAGCCATAAAGACATATTTGGCAGCCAGTTAATAATCCCAAAATTATTGGCAATCACCCAATCTGATGTTTTAAGCAGTAAGAATGCCAGTACAAAATTGATGATGATGGTTGTTAGCGTAAAGAAAATATTAGGAACTGCATGCTTCCATTTGTTGTATTTAAATCTAAATAGAGGTAGTGCTCCTTCTAGTAACCAAAAAAAAGTTAATCCACCAACCAGAATAATACTTCTGTGTGCTGATGGAATGCTTTCAAAGTAGTTAATTAGTGTTTCCAATTGCTAACGGTTGTTATTGATAATTAATTGAGCTTTCTTCAAATCTACTAAAGATACCTTAGATTTCCATAAAGCTGCTTTCTTTTCATCTTTAATAAGTTTATACGATGTGTAATATAGAAAAGCATGTATAGACTCATTTACTTTATCAATAGAAGTTGGTTCAACTTTCTTTAGGTATCTCAGCACTCTTCTAGGGTTATCGAGAATTAAATGTTTTTTTAGTTTCAACAATTCGCACTTTTGATTAAATCCTGGTTTATTTTCAAAATCCTCGCCCTTTAGCCTGGTCATTGCCTCATTAAGATAGATAATTGCAAGATCTGTAACTTCTTCTCTTGTTTTCGTGTTTACTAAAATTGCATAATCTAGATACTTAGACCCTAAACGCAATGAAGCATAAAAATCTTCTTTAACTAGATAGTTTTCCAACTGTGCCTTTAAAAAAACAGTATTTAAACCATAACGCTGAACAAAATTTGAAAAATTAAAAGGATCAACACTAAAATAACCTGTATTTAAAATATTACCATTGGTATCCATGATCTTGATTCCGTCATCTTGAAACTTCTTTATATACTTATCATTTCTGGTGTATTTAATTTCATTAAACAAGTCTTCATAGGTCGATTCATATAGCAAAACAGGAACAAAATTCTCCCAGATTATCTGGTTTATCTCTTCATCTCTTAATAAATCTGTATTTAATTGCATCATACTTCCCTCTCTCTTGTAAATAATAGGAAATTCATAATCAATGGCATCACCCCACATTACAAACAACATCTTATTTTGCACACGAGCTAAACGTTTAGCGACATCAAGTGATGTCATCCATTCTTGTGAAAAAGTTTTTATTGATAATAAGAATACTAAAACAATAAGGGCTATTTTCTTCATGTATTGGTTTTAAATTTATGGAGCAAAAATTATTCCAGAATCATTTACTTATTCTTCGTTTCATTTCTTCAACTATATTAAACGCTGCAGGACAAATAGCAACATTTTTCAATGTTAAATTAGTTATTTGATGAAACTTTTTTCTATCTGTGTGTGGATATTCTCTACAAGCTTTTGGTCGTACTTCATAAATAGAACAATAATTATCTGCTCCCAGAAAAGTACAAGGCACGCTCTGTAAAACATAATCGTTATCCTCATCTACACGTAAAAACTGCTGTATAAACTGCTGTGGTTTCATCTTGAAGAACTTCGATATTCGTTCTACGTCCTTATCTGTAAATAAAGGACCTGTTGTTTTACAGCAGTTGGCACACTCTAAGCAGTCTGTTCTTTCGAACTCTTCTTCATGTAATTCCTGCATCAAATAATCCAATTGTTTGGGTGGTTTCTTTTTTAACTTGGTAAAGAAAGTTTTGTTTTCCTTATGCTTATCTTTGGCAAGTTTTGGTAGGTTATTTAAGATTTCCTGCATGTAGTAAAAATAATAAAATGAAAGACGTTTTCGGCAAAGCGATACTAGATTATCAGGAAGAAAATTATTCTGAAGATATAATAACCGCTACCAGTATTTCTGAAGACGATATTTTACCACTACCTTATTTATTTAGAAGTTTTAATGAGATGCCCAAACTGGAGCAAAAAGCATTGCAATTGGCTAAAGGAAAAATTTTAGATGTTGGTTGTGGTGCAGGAAGCCATAGTTTGTATTTGCAGGAAAAAGGATTAGATGTTAAGTCTATAGATATCTCTAAGAGAGCCATTGAAGCATGCCAGCTACGAGGATTAAAAAATCCTCATCATGTAAATGTTTTTGACGAAACCGAAACTTTCGATACCATTCTCCTTCTAATGAATGGTTCTGGTGTCTTTGGCACGCTTGAAGAAACTCCAAAAAATCTTAATAAACTTAAATTACTTTTAAATGATGGCGGACAAATACTTATTGATTCATCAGATATAAAGTACATGTACGAAGATGATGATGGCGGATATTGGATTGATACAAATAGTGATTATTATGGTGAGTTAGAATACCATGTCACATACAAAGGGGAAACCGAAAGCTTCACTTGGATGTATCTTGATTTTGAAAATTTAAAGACTGCTTGCATGATTGCTGGTCTTAACTGTGAACTTGTTTTGGAGGGCGAGCATTATGATTATCTAGCGAAAATTACTCACAAAAACTAGATATTACTTCGTCCTAATAAAAAAGAGTGCTCATTACAAACACTCTTCTTTTGATTTTGAATTATTTTCAAGACTCGTTAAAAATCAAATTTATAAGTTGTTCCTGCTAAAAACTGAAGTCCCTGAACAGGATAATCAATCCATCTGTTGTAGTCTTGATTTGCAATGTTATTTGCTTTTCCATACACAGACCATTGATCATTTATTCTATAACCTATATGGGCGTTAGCGTCAAAGTAACTCTCTAACGAAACTAAAGTTTCAGTCGCCACTAGCGATGAGACAATACGCTTATCAAATCGTTCTCCAATATAATACAAGTTAGCACCTGCAAACCAATGTTCATCAAACTGAATATCCATAAATAAAGAACCCTCAAAATCTGGTCTGTTCCAAGCCATTTCTTCATTATCAGTAGCATAATTGAAGTAAGTTGCATTAATACCTAAAGTAAAATTTCTATTTACATCGACACTAATTTCTCCAAATACACTCAAGGTAGAAATATCATCATAAACAACTCCATACGAATTTCCATGATGGTAATTTTCAATATCTCCAATAAGTGCCACATTTGAACGATATAATGCTTTGTCATTTTCAGCAATATAACTTCCCTTAATGTTATAACTCATATTGTTAGAAAGCTTTCCTTTTAAACCAACATAAGCATCATATTGTTGATCTGTTGGTAAAATTGAAAGTGTTGGTGATACGAACGGGTTTTCGGTTGCAAACTTATGATAGGTGTTTTGAATAAGTCCTCCTTCAATTCCACCATAAGCTATTAAAAGGTCGTTAACTAATCTATATGTTGCTCTAATATTTGGGTAGATATAGATCTTATTCTTTGATGCTTCAATATCATTCAAGTAAAATAAAGAAGCTCCCAAATCCAAGGTAAGGTCATCTTGAATAATGCGATAGCTTGATTTTGTACCAACAGCAAAATTGCCATACTTCATTTCAGGGGTAATAAAATAGCCTCTGTCAAAAGTTCCTCTTAAATAATTCAAACTTATTGTTGAATTCAAATCGCCATCTCTCAACGGAATATCAAAATTAGCTTTCATCGCAAAGTGATTTTCTCCAGACTCATAATCGTCTGCAAAGCGTCTAAAACGCATATCTCCACTATTAAATAAACGATCTTCAAAATCTATCTCACCACCAAAATCAAACTCGAAAAATTTGTGCTGTGGCAATACTGTATCTGCGAAAGCTTGATCGTATGTTGGCTGCGGTATTCCATACCAATTAAACACTTTATGCTTATAACCTGCATCAACATTCCAAGAGTAATCACGTAGTTTTCGTGCGTAATTTGCGCTTATTTGGGTATTAGAAAAATCATCGTCCAACAGCAGATCACTAATTCCTCCCTGTGAAGAATGATGGCTTACATAACCTCCAACACTTTCGGTTCTGTTAATGGCATGGTTCAAATAAACTTCACCTAAAAAACTAGTGTATGATCCTACTCCAAAAGAAGCATAATTATCATATAATTTTGCCTTAGCCCCTTTATCTACAGCCACAGCTTTAACCTTTGCTGGTGTAAATGTCGACGCCACTGGAATTGAAAAGATGTTGTACTTAACTTCTTTTTTTGTGGTGGTAGTTTTATCATCTAAAGTTGGAATTTCTTTTACTTTGAAAGCATCAGAAATTTTAGGTGAATATGGTTTTACCACATTAACCACTTCTGTATTAATAGTGTCTTTTGTTTGTCTGTCATTTTGAGACCATACTGCACAAACTGGCACTAACAATACTGCAATAAAGATGTTCTTAACTCTATTTAACATGCTATTATCTTTCGTTTTTTGATTTTTAATTATTGCTTGTTTCAACCGAAGAATTGGTTTTAGATTCTTCCGATTTTATTCTACGAAGTTCATCACGTGCTTCAGCAACCACATCATCAAATTCACTAAAGTTCTCCATAACACTTTCTAGAATATATGTGGCTTGATACGCATCATCAAGTGCATAGAAGTTCTTAGCCATAACCACCAATCCTTTAGCAGCATAAAGTTTATAACTTGAATAATCTTTGGCTAATTTTTGAACAACGTTGTTTGAAGATTGATAGCTACCTTCTTTATTCTTAAAGTAAGCATTGTAGTATAAGGCCTCAGCTGCTAATTCTCCTGAAGCAATTTGTTCAACGCGAGCATAAGCTGATTTGGCCTTAGCTTCATCGCCAGTTTTCATAGCAGAACGTGCAATAATAACGTGTGCATCACTCTTCACATTTTTATCTGTTCTTGAACTTGAAAGTACTTTTTCGGCATATTCAACTGACATTGTATAATCTTCTAACTGATAATGTACTTTCATGAGATTTGACTGTGCGAACACAACATTTTGCGGATAGTCTGCTTCATTCTCTAAACGTTCCAGAACTGGCTGCGCTCGTCTAAGATCTTTTTCATTTAAATAAATCTCACCAAGTCTAGTTAGTGATTGCTCTGTAAATTCTCCACTAGGCTTGTTAACCACATACTCGTAATGAGGTGCTGCATTATTTGGAAGGTCATCCTTATAATAACATTGCGCTAAATAGAAATGTGCTTTTAATGCATGAATACCATTTGGGAATTCATTTAGATATGAATTGAACAGTCTAATTGAACGACTAACATCATTTGCTAAATATTGCTTCTCAGCAGATTCGTAAGTTGTATTATCTAAATCGGAATCAGAAACATTAACATAGTCTAATGACTTTACCCAGCGAGCATACTCATCAACACGTCCAAGATCAACATAAATTTGTCGCGCCGAAGAAACTGCCTGAACTCCTTCTGGAGATCCTGGATAATTGTTGGCAACGTTTCTAAATTTATTTAATGCTTGTTCATTCTCTCCAGTATTGTAATACACTAATCCTTGACGCAATAATGCTTTTGACAAATAGGGGCTTGAACGATAAATCCTGTTCAACTCATCGTAAGCTCTCATGGCCTTATCAACCTCATCAATCTTTACATAAGAATTACCAAGTTCATACAATGCATCATCTCTTAAGGGAGATCTATCATAGGTATCAAGAAAAGCTTCTAGCTCTTTTATCTTGGTTTCTCCATTTCCTAAATAGCCATAGCTAATTGCCTTTTGAAAGAAAGCATAATCTGGTTCAATCTCATTCATTTTAATGGCACGCTCATAAGCATTAATTGCTTTGTTATAATTACTATTTACAAAGTGACCATCACCTAGTCTTAAAAAAGCATCATTTATTCTAAGCTTATCTTCAGCGGTATTTGAAATGTATTTCTGGAAATAGTCAGTAGCTTGAGCATAGTTCTTTAGTTTGAAATAAGTGTATCCTAAATTGTAATCGAGATTTTTAATTTCTGGTGTGTTATCAGCTTGATTACTTCCTAAAAATTGCTTGAAACCAACTAATGCATCATCGTAATTAGTCAGGTTATAATCTGTTTCTGCCTTCCAGAAAATAGCTCGAGCCAAATAATTTTCATCTCTAGGCTCACCTATTGATTTATCAAAATAAGATTCTGCTTCCAGATACTTACTTTCATTATAAAGCTCTATACCTCTATAAAACGCAACTTTTTGATAGGCTACTTTATTCTCGAAGCTTTTTCTTTCTTCTAAAAGATTTAAAGCTTCCTTATAGTTTTTTGAAGTTATGTAAGAGTCGATAAGTAAAGTTTCAATTTCTTCTTTGTAACCAGTATCAGGATACTTATCTAAGTAACCAGCTAACACCTGAGGAACTGACTGATATGGATTTCCAATTTCATAGCTGATCTTGGCATAATTTAACCAAGCATCTTCCTGAATTTTTAGGTCATAATCCATTTGTGATGCATTTCTAAATGCATTTAATGCTTCCTGTTTCTTATCCAGATTGATATAACTCTCTCCTAAGTGATAATATGCGTTTTGCGCTACTGAATTATTACCATCAATGATCTTATTGAATTCAGAAATGGCGTTCTCAAAATCGTTTTGCTTATAATACGCATAACCTAAAAGGTAAAAGTCAGTATTATTCCAACGACCTCTCTTTCCTTTATATTCTTTTAAATACGGAATTGCTTCGGTATATTTTTCAAGATTGAAGTAACTCTCACCTATAATTTTTGAAAGCTCAGAAACTTCATTGTCATCGCTCGTTGGAAGTTGTTCTTCGGCCAACTGAATCGCTTTTTGAAAATTCCCAAGTTTGAAGTTAAGGTCAGCCTGATAATAAGACAACCCTTCTTGATAACGTTCATTATCACTTACCTGATCAAAATATTCTGAAGCCTTGTCATAATCATCTCCTTCATAAGCCATATAACCAATATAGTATTTAGCTTGTGAGCCATATTTCTCTGAGTTTTCAACTCTTGAAAGATATCTTCTTGCTCCTTGATTATTATCAGTAGCATATAATGTATACCCATAATTAAAATTGAATTTCTCGCGTTCCTTTCGAGCTAATGACTCCTCGTCAACTTTTGCATACCACTTGCGGGAATGTGAAAACCTATTGTTTTCAAAATAGTAGTCAGCTACATCAATGTAAGCGGTATTTCGTTTGGTGCTTGTTGGAAAATCAGTTACAAAATTCTCAATTAGATCGTCTGCATTTTGCTGATTTAAACGCACCGCACAATTGGCAATATAGTAAGCACAATCTGACCTTACTTCCTCATCTGTTGCAGAATCTTGAATCTTGTCAAATAGTGACTGTGCAGCTAAATATTGTTTGCTATTGTAAAGTGAAAGGGCTTTCTGAAAATCTACTAATTCACTGGTGTAAGTAGCAGATTGCTGACCAAATGTATTATAGAAAACAGTTAACGCAATGGCTATTGCTAATAATCTTGTTTTAGTCATTAACTTCGTTTTTTGTTGACAAATAGATCAGTTCTAAAAACTGATTGATTATAGGTATTCCGCTATCAAAAATACTTTTTATCGTTTTTATAACGTTAGAATTTCGCTATAATTATAAACCGAGTTATCAAATGTTAAAAAGTTTCATTATTCGGTTAAATTTAGGCTAATCATTTTTTTGATGAATTAAGTATTTAATGATACTTTTACCAATACTAAACATGACTTCTTTATGCCCGAAACAGTTCTAAAATTAAAAGATGCTTCAATTTATCAAGGTGACAGTTTGGTTCTTGCCAATGTAAATTTTGAAATGAATAAAGGCGACTTTGTTTACTTAATTGGAAAAACTGGAACAGGTAAAAGTAGTTTCATGAAAACCCTTTATGGCGATCTAGAGCTAAATGAAGGAAAAGGATCAGTAGTTGATTTTGATTTGGCAAAACTTCAGGAAAAAGACATTCCTTTTTTAAGAAGAAAATTGGGAATTGTTTTTCAGGATTTTAAGTTATTAAACGATAGAACTATAAATGCAAATTTAGAGTTTGTTTTAAGAGCTACTGGCTGGACTGATAAAGAAAAAATCACCTCTAAAATTGAAGAGGTTCTTGATAGAGTGGGCATGAAAACCAAAGGGTTTAAATATCCTTATGAGATCTCTGGAGGTGAACAACAGCGCATTGCAATTGCGAGAGCATTATTAAATGACCCTGAACTTATTTTAGCAGACGAACCTACTGGTAATCTTGACCCACAAACCAGTATTGAGGTTATGGAAGTTTTACAAGATCTCAATAAAAAGGGACATACTATTTTAATGGCTACTCATGACTATGCGCTTCTTTTAAAATATCCAAGCAAAACCCTTAAGTGTGACGAGAATAAGGTTTTTGAGGTGGTGCAGAGGAAAGCTTAATTTTTTTATCATGATCTCGGTTTTAGTACCTTTATACAATTACAATGCTTATCCCCTCGCTAAAGAAATTGTAGATCAAGCTTCGAAACTTAATATAGAATTTGAATTCATTTGTATAGATGATGCTTCAAAGTCTCCTTTGAATGTAGAGAATGAAAGAATTAACTCTTTAATAAATGCTACATTCATTACTCAAAAAAATAACGCTGGACACAGAGCTAACAGAAACAATTTAGCCTCTATGGCTAAGTATGAAAATCTACTTTTCATTGATGGCGATTCAGTTATTATTTCTAAGGAATATATTCGAATTTATGTTAACAATATTTCTGACAATAACCACATAATTTACGGAGGAAGAGTGCACCCAAAAACGATTACAAGTAGTGGTAAAAAATTACGCTGGAAATATGGGCTACAAATTGAAGATAAGCTTGCAAAAGTTAGAAAAGAAAATCCATATAAGTCTTTAATGTTTCATAATACGCTCATCAAAAAAGAGCAATTTAATAATATTAAGTTTGACAATACTTTAACTGATTATGGTCATGATGATACCGTTTTTTCATATAAGGTTAGTTTAGCAAGACTAAATGTAAAGCACATTGACAATCAAGTGGAACATGGCGACATAGATGATAATATTGAATTTTTAAGAAAAACAAAGGAAGGAATCATCAATCTTCATAAAATATATCACAAAAAAATTATTGATTTTAAGCATATTAGACTTTTAAAGTTTTATTCCAGGCTTAAATCGTTTAGATTGATCTTTCTATTTAAAATCGTATTCAAAATATCGAACAAGTTGATTGAAAAGCAATTACTATCTAAAAATCCTTCACTTTTATTATTTACTTTTTACAAAATTGGATATCTCTGTAGTATTAAAGAAAATAATCACAAATTCAGTAATTCGCCCCACAATGGTGAAACAAAATCATAACTGAAACGCTTAATACTTGACCTAGAATTTTGTTTGCAATAATTATATAGATTTTCATCAAAAGTTAAATTTTCAATAGCGTTCTTTAAATTTTCAAGATTTTGGTTTTCTACCAATAATCCATTTTCCTTGTGTACAACAATATCATTAACTCCATTCCCTTCAAAAGAAATAACTGGAGTATTGCAAGCAAGTGCTTCTACCAAAACATTAGGAAACCCTTCATTTATACTACAAAGAACTAAAAACTTAGCCCTCCTCATATATTTGTACGGATTATTTTGAAAAGGAATTAAAATAACATTACTCTCCAATTCTAAGCTTTCAATTCTTTGATTCAAAAAACTCTTTTCTTCTCCTTCTCCAACAATAACAAGTTTAATACCTGTTTCAGCAAGCTTAGTTTTAGAATAAACTTCAATTAATTTATCAAACTGTTTTATTGAAGTCAATCTACCTACAGCTAATATGTAATTATTGCCTGGGTCTAAATTCTCTTTTGATTTACTGTCTATTTCATTAAGGTTATAAGCGTTAGGAATAATCTCTACATTATTTAAATTAAAATGTTTTTTTATTTTTTCCTTTATCTCATTGGTTTGAGCAATAATTTTATGCGATTCTCTGTAAAATTTTCTAAATAAAAAGAAAGGTCTTGGGAAGTAATTATTTATTTCAGATTCGCGAACAGTAAAAATCACTTTTCGCGAATCTTTATATATAAGCTTATATATTAAAAACTCTCTTATAAAAGAATATCTGCCTCTAAAATCAATAATCCAATCAAAATCATTGTCTTTAACTATTCTTCTAAACCTTAAGAACTTCTTTATTAGATTGAGTTTTTTATCACCATTAACATCAAGCGGATAATAGTTTCCTTTATGATGAAACACCCTTTTATCATATAAAGCAATAAAAGACACCTCATAATCTAAATCATTCAAGATGTGTGATAATCTAGCAGCAGATCTCTGTGCTCCTCCTTCTGCTAAATGCTTAACTATTATGGCTACTTTTTTCTTAATAAGCGTTTATTTTTATACATCAAGAAGTTCCATCCAATGATTTCCAATTTCTTCTAAATTAAAGTGTTCTACACTTTTTTGAGCATTTTTTGTACAGTGTTCTAACAAACTTACATCTTCAATCATTTCATTCATTGCTTCAACAAGAGCGGTTAAATTTTGATTTTCAACCAATAGACCATTATGTTTATCTACAACTACTTCACTTGGTCCAGTAGGACAATCAAAAGCTACTACAGGTGTTCCGGAACTCAATGATTCTATAAGCACCATTGGATGTCCTTCATGCCAACTAGAAAGAACAAAAACTTTGGCTTTATTCATAAACTTAAAAGGATTATCTACAAAACCTGGAAGGTATATAAAATCTTCAACGCCTAACTTTTTAGTTAGGTTTTGCAGTGATAATTTGTGTTTGCCCTCTCCAAGAATAACTAGTTTAATATTCTTATCTATTAGCTTAGATTTTGAATACGCCTCTATAAGCTTATCAAATTGTTTTTGATCAGTATTCATCTGACCAGCTCCCAATATATATTGTTCTTCAATATCTACATCTTCTTTGGCCAATTGTGAAATTTCATCAGTAACAACCGGATTATATATCATTGAAATGTTTCTCAGCTTAGGAAACTTATTTTCAATCAATTTTTGCATTCCAGAAGTAATAGACAAAACCCTAAACGATTTACCATAAATCAAATATGTCCAAAATCTAGAATTGAATAAATAATGTTCCAGCTGTGAACTATGTACTGTATAAATAGTTCTAGTATTATAGATGAGTCTTGAAATTAAAAACTCTTGTGAAATTCGTTTCCTGAAACGGAAGTCTATAATAAAATCAAACTGCTGTTCTTTAATATAGCTCTTAAGCTTCTTAAAGCGCTTTATTTTATTTAAGATTGTATTAGAACGGCTCTTATATAAGCCTAAATTAAATAGTGTTCCAGAATAATCATAACTTACTTCGTCATGAAAAATAATAAGATGAACCTCTATTCCTTCACTATGAAAATATTTAGATAGATTAGCCATTACTCGTCCACAACCTCCTCCACTTAATCTAAATCCTACTAATCCTATCTTTTTAGGTTTCAAAATAAATATCTGTTTACTCAAAAATAAACGTTTAATTTATTTATCTCTACGTTTTATTCTAAATTTAAATTTTGAAAAGACAATTGTTCAATGCCGCTACTTTCGGTTCACCTCATAACATATAATAACGAAAAACATATTGAAGAAACTATTCAATCAATTTTGAAACAAAAAGTAGATTTTGAATATGAAATTGTTGTTGGTGATGATTGCTCCACTGATGACACTTTAGATATCATTAGGAATCTATCAGAATTAAATCCAGGTGTTTTCAAAATACATAAAAATGAAAAGCAATTAGGTATCCTAAGAAATTTTAAAAGCACCCTAGATAGATGCTCTGGAATATACATTTTTGACATTGCAGGAGATGATTATCTGAATAATGATCAAGCACTTCAAAAGATGGTGAATACTTTTAGAGCTCATCCCAAAATAGGGTTTATTGATTGTGGTTATGATCGCTTTGACGACTCAACAAAAAAAATCACTCCTTTTAAAAACAAGGATGCTATTAATGGGAAAAAAGAGACCTATAAAAGTGAATTGTTATTAGGCAAAATAGCACCAATTGGACATTGCTTTAATAAAGAGGCACTTTACAAATATGTTGATTTTGAAACCTACCTAAAAAAAGAAATCTCAATTGAAGATTACCCTATTTTAGTAAATATGGTAATGAACTCTGATTTTGAACTACATAATGAATCATTAGTCACCTATAGAGTTCATGATTACTCTTATTCACACCAAAAGAATTTTAATGAAATAGTATCTCAAAAAGAAGAAATGCTATGGCTGTTTAATCATTTCACAAAGAGGTATAATTTTACAAAAACAATAAAACAAACTTATTACCAAAGTCATTTTAAAACCTTGCTTTTTACTGCTGGTTATTTTCAAAATAAAGAGTTAGGAAAGGAAGCTTTTGAAAAAGTGAAAAAGAAATCACTAAAAGACTATATTCATTTTTTAGCAAGTCAAAGTGCATTATTTAGAAAGTTCATCTCTTTACGAAAGAAAATCTTCTAAATCATAGATGTAGTCATCTTCATCATATGGTTGAGATGCAATTACCAAACAAATAGCTCCAGACGAAAAATCTTCCAGCTCTCGCCAAACCATACTAGGAATTAATAATCCCTTATCAGGCTTATTTAAAGTTATGATTCGCTTATTCCCATCCTGATCTTTTAGTACAACATCAAAACTTCCACTTATTGCAATCAATAATTGTTCTAACTCCTTATGAGCATGACCTCCTCTATAAGAACCACTTGGTACATCATACAAATAATAAACTCTTTTAATAGAAAAAGGAACCACATCATTTTCAATCACAGACAAGTTTCCTCTTACATCTGTAATCTTAGGAATGTTTATTATTTTAACTTCATCAAGTTTCATCACTCTCTATCTTTAAATCCAGAAATAAATTCAGTTTTACTATTTAGTTGAACAAGGGTAAATATACTTGATAAAAGTATCATTACAATCAAAAACACATATCTCAAGGTCACATTATCAACTAATGTAGCAGTAAATGCTAATCCGCAAAACAAAATACAAATACTAAAAACTCTGTAGAGCTCTTTATTAAACTGAAATTGATACTTATTTGAAGCTATAATCTTCACACCTATTAAATAAATAATGTAATAAATAAGATAACTTATACCTATACCCTTTAATCCTCCATATAAATACCCAATAATACTCATAACAAACAATAGAAGGTTGAATATAACCTCAGTAATTATAAATAATTTTGAATCTCCTTTAGCCACAATAATATAACCCAAACACCAGGAGACCGCCTTAAAAATTGTTGCTAAAATTGCAAAAGTCACGATCCCAAGAATTGGAAGAAACTCTTTAGAAAATAATAATTCTATTAAAAAAGGTGCAAAAGCAATAAAAACGATGATGATTGGCGAGAGCAATAAAATTGCTATCAATGCTTGCTGATTTACAGTTTGATTCATTTTCTCACTTTCATCAGCTATTGCTGATAAACGTGGAAAATAATCTTTACTCATAGCAATAAAAATCACGCCAACATAGGCATTCACAATAATAAAGGCAGCATTGTAAAAACCTACCTCATCTATTCCTGCTTTATTTGTTAAAAAGATTTGAATAGCATAGGTGGTTAATATAGTAGCAAATCCACCTAAACTCAGCACAATACCAAGCTTCATCATTTCTTTACTATCATTCAAAGAATCTTTACAAGTAATTTTAGGTCTATTAGCTTTTACTTTCTTTGAAAAATACCATGAAAATAAAAAAGTAAGAATTGATGTTAATATGATAACTGGAACAATTCCATCAAGACCTAAATAATAGTAGCAGGGAATAATTACTAGTAAGCTTGTAAAACTTGCCCAAACAGCTGACTTTGCAAGATCTTTCAAGTGCCTTAATCCTTGCAAAATTGCTGTATTCCCAGTGGTTAGTTGATTAAATAAAATTGCTACTGATATTAGTATAAATGAGTAAGTATAATCACTATTCCCAAAAACCAATTCACTTAACCAATAAGATAAAGCTATAGTAACAACACTTCCCAACAAACCTGTTAGCCAAGTTATTCTTCTCAAAGCCAGAATAATGCGTTCAACTTTCTGCTCGTCTTTATCTTTAAAAAAAGCAATCTCCTTTACAGCACTTACATCAAGACCAAATTTTGTAATCCCAGATATTACATTTAATGTACTGTTTAAAACACCTACAATTCCAACACCAGCAGGCCCAATAAGTATAGCGGCTAATTTTGATTTAGCTATAGAGATTAAAACGCCCGCTATCTGTACTCCACTAAAAAGAGATGTAGTCTTTAAAATTTGACGATATGAGCGTTTAGAAGTATCCACTATTACTCTTTGTTCTCTTCTGCAACACCAAATAAAGAACTCCTAAAGATCACCAAAATAATCATGAAATACATTAAGTAGCTAATAAAATGTCCCATATTAGCTCCAACAACTCCATACATATCAATCAAGTACACACTTGTGAAATAAGTTACAAAAACCAAAAAAGATTCTGTTATTATAAAATGCCAAAACATACGTTTTGCTACAAAGTGATATGCTATTAATACTGATAGTATCTTCACAAAATCACCTAATAATTGCCATCCAAACAACTGCTTCACATCAACAAACTCTTCTGTTAAAAAGATGCTTATGATAAAGGGTTTCAATAAAAAAATTGCGAACAATCCTAAGGCGAAAACAGGAGCTATATTCTTATAAAATCCAAACACCTCGTTTCTAAATTCTTTTTTATTGTCTATCTCAGCAAAACGAGGCAAAAAATATAATGTCATGATCGAATTAACAAACATAAGATAGTAAGTTGAAATTCTATTCATTGCTTCCCAATGACCAGCATCTTTCATTCCTTCAGCTTCAATAATATAGTTTCTAATAGCAATTGTAATAAAAGGCAAAGCGATTCCCGAAACCACAGCCATAAGTGTAAAAGGAGCAAATTTGTTAATCCATTTGAAGTCAATATTCTTAACTTTAATTTCGCTCATTAAGTTTCTTCTGTTTAATATTCCAACAAGGGTTATAAGAAACATGAGTGAAGGTGAGATAACAACTGAAACCAAAGCACCATCAATATTATCTTGCCAAATTAATAATAGTGTGACTCCCAATCCCATTAACTGCCCAACAATATTGATCACAAGTAAGATCTTATATTTTGAAAATCCGTTCATTATTGAAAAACAGAACAAATTCAAAGAATAAAACGGAATTGCCAGTGCCATGACCTTAATCACATAGGCATAATTATAGTTCTCGGAAAACAGAAGATTATTTATTGATTCGGCATTGTAATAACATAAAAAACTCACCAAAACTGTGGCTACAAAGCCAAAATAATAAGTTGTTGAAACAGTTTTGCTAAGCTTAAGAGCGTTGTTTTTGAATTCACCAATAAATTTAACAACTCCATTGTACAAACCAACTGTAGCTGCCGTTTGAATTGCTGTAAAAAAGCTACGTAAATTACCTATTAAAGCCATTCCTTCAGCTCCAATAAAAATGGCAATAAACTTAGTAGTTAAGAATCCAGCAATAATTTTAGTTATAACAGTTGCAGAATTCAACCAAGCAACTCTTATAAGTACTTTGCTGTTTATATACTTAATTAACTTTTTCAATTAGTAGGCATTTAAAAGTTCGATAATAGTATCAACCTCATTATCTAATAAAATTGGGTTCAATGGGATACTAACTACCTGTTCATGAATCAATTCAGTAATTGGGAAACTAAAATGATTGTATTCTGATAGGGCTTTTTGTTTATGTGGAGGAATTGGATAATGTATTAAAGTCTCCACATTGTTTCTTTTCAAATAATTAATGAAATCCGCTCTATTAGCTACTCTAATTACAAACTGATGAAATACATGATCACCATTTCCTGAAAATTGTGGCAGTATAATCTTATGGTTAGAAATGTTATTTAAATACTTTTTTGCTACCTCAACTCGCTTTATATTTTGTGCATCTAAATCTTTAAGCTTAATATTTAAATACATTGCCTGAACTTCATCTAATCTTGAATTAACACCCTTAACATCATTCACATACTTTGAAGAACACCCATAATTTCTAATCTTCTTTATAACCTCAGTTAATTCATCATCATTGGTTGTGATAGCACCACCATCACCTAATGCGCCAAGGTTTTTAGCTGGATAAAAACTAAAACCAGCAGAATTACCTAAATTTCCAGCTCTTTTTCCTTGTTCAATTGAAGCTCCATGTGCTTGAGCAGCATCTTCAATTACTAAAAGATTTTGTTCTTTGGCTAAGGCATTAATAGTATTCATATTTGCCAATTGACCATACAAATGCACAGGCATAATTGCTCTGGTCTTCCAGGTGATAGCTTCTTTAATTCCTTCTATTGAAATATTAAAAGTGCTTTCATTTGGTTCCACAAAAACAGGCTCTAATCCAGCTTCAATAATTGCTAAAACAGAAGCTATAAATGTATTTGCAGGAACAATTACTTCATCTCCTTTTTGTAGTTTACCTAGTTCAATATATCCCCTCAGAATAAGTATAAGAGCATCTAAACCATTTGCAACTCCAATACAATGCTTTGTTCCACAGTAATCTGCAAATTTGTTTTCAAATTGAGCTACTTGACTTCCTAAAATATAGCTACCCGATTGCAAAAACTCCTGATGTGTTTTTACAAAATCGGCTTCATAGCTCTTATTTAACTCTTGAAGATCCAGAAATTTGATCATAGCATTAAGTTATTTAAGAGATTAACATTTTTAGTTGAAACTGAATAAAATTCTTGAACTACACTTCGTGCTCCAAAACTCTCTTTCCAAGATAACAAACCTTGGTTTATTTGTTGCCCTTGATTTTCACTAGAAATACCAAAATCAAAATAGGACTTGTCTTTAAAAACATCATTAACAAGCACATTAAAAAGCATATCTAAAGTACCTAATTCTTGTCTTGATTGATTTGCAGAAATATATTGCGCATGAGCTACTCTTTCTGTTTCAAAAATGGTAGTTCCTCCCACAATAACATCATTATGATATACATTGAACTGTCTGATACTTTGTGGAAAGCGAGATTTTAATAATGTAATTTCCTCTAAAGTATGAACTGGTGAAACCTTATGTGTATGCTGCAAATTGGGAATTAATATTTCATTCCAAAAAGCATCAAAATCATTGACTTCTTTTACAACCAAGTTCTTACTTTCTGCTTTCTTTATTCCCCTCTTTCTATTACTTGATACGATAGGTAATTTATTTCCTTGATCGATTACCGAAAGTACATCCTTTCTAGCCACATTCCCTTTCACTTGAAGCATAAGGTAATTCACCTCATCACTTGGTAACTTGTTATAAATTGAAGGAATAATTTTAAGCTCTAATGTTTCAACCTCGTTGTCGTGCAAAAACTGCAACACAACCTTAAACGCACCAAAAGCTTCTTCAAAACTAGCTTGTTTAAATAAGATTAATCCACCATAGGTAAGTCCTTTATGCGAGTATACAACATTACTCTTAATATTTGCTGGGAGCAATGCTATAAGTTTATCTTTTTTAAAGACCAACAACGAGTAATCATCAAATCTATCTTGATGGTACTCCATAAAGTCACGATAAAAAAGAAAGGTAGAATTCTTTGCTTCAGCAACAAAATTGTCCCAAACAGTTTTATAATTGGAGTTGTATTTTTCTACAGAAAAAATTGCTTCAGCCTTTGTTGATTAACAAACGTGAAATTACTAATTTTTCTTAATAAACAGGTAGTAAATGTTCAAACAAAGAATGGCAACATTAGTAATTACAATAGGCCATGAGATATCCAGCATAAAGCCATAGATTACAAATAAAATAGCACCAATTGAATTGATTGAACGAAGCTTTCTCACATCCTTCATCATAAAGGAAATTAGTAGTGCTAACATTGCAGCATAACCAACCCATTCTGTAATCTCAATTCCGAATAGTTCCATATTAAATTGCTTTACCTCTTTTTCGCTCTACTTCTTTCAACAATATTTTACGTAAACGTAAATTGTTTGGTGTTACCTCAACATACTCATCCTTTTGGATATATTCTAAAGCTTCTTCTAAAGAAAACTTAATTGCAGGAACAATTTTTGCCTTATCATCTGCTCCAGCAGAACGCACGTTTGATAGCTTTTTAGTTTTAGTAACGTTCACTACCATATCGTCTTGACGTGAGTTTTCACCAATTACCTGTCCTTCGTAAATATCTTCTCCCGGATCAATAAAAAACTTTCCGCGTTCCTGTAATTTATCAATTGAATATGGAATTGCTGTTCCCTTTTCCATAGAAACCAACGATCCGTTTAATCGCTCAGGAATACCACCTTTTATTGGTTGATACTCTTTAAAACGGTGTGCCATTATTGCTTCTCCAGCAGTAGCCGTAAGCAATTGGTTTCTTAGACCTATAATTCCTCGTGACGGAATAATAAATTCACAAACCATGCGAGTTCCTTTAGCTTCCATACTCAACATCTCCCCTTTACGCATAGTAACCATTTCAATTGCCTTACCTGAAACTTCTTCAGGAAGGTCTATGGTCATCTCCTCAAAAGGCTCACACTTTACACCATCAATCTCCTTGATAATTACCTGTGGCTGTCCAATTTGCAATTCGTAACCTTCACGACGCATAGTTTCAATTAATACAGACAAGTGCAATACTCCACGACCAAAAACCATAAACTTATCAGCACTATCAGTTTCCTTAACTCTTAGCGCCAAATTCTTTTCAAGCTCTTTTTCTAAGCGTTCTTTAATGTGTCTTGAAGTTACAAACTTTCCATCTTTACCAAAAAATGGCGAATCGTTAATTGTGAACAACATACTCATTGTAGGCTCATCAATTGCTATGGTTTTTAAAGCTTCTGGAGCTTCAATATCTGCAATAGTATCACCTATTTCAAAACCTTCAAGACCAACAATAGCACAAATATCTCCGGCTTGCACTTCATCAACTTTCTTTCTTCCTAAACCTTCAAAAGTATGAAGCTCTTTGATCTTAGATTTGGTAATGCTTCCATCTCTTTTTATTAAAGAGACCATCATTCCAGATTTTAGAATTCCTCTTTGTAAACGACCAATAGCAATTCTACCAGTAAATGAGGAATAATCTAATGATGTTACTAGCATCTGTGTTGTTCCTTCCTCAATTTTTGGAGAAGGAATATGATCAATAACCATTTCTAATAATGGTTCAATATTATCAGTTGGTTTTTGCCAATCTTCACTCATCCAGTTTTGTTTGGCAGAACCATAAACAGTTGGAAAATCTAACTGCCATTCTTCAGCACCTAACTCAAACATTAAATCAAACACAGCTTCGTGCACCTCATCTGGAGTACAGTTTTCTTTATCTACCTTATTTACAACTACACAAGGTTTTAATCCAAGATCAATTGCCTTTTGTAGTACGAAACGTGTTTGTGGCATTGGTCCTTCAAAAGCATCAACCAACAATAATACACCATCAGCCATATTTAATACTCGCTCTACTTCTCCACCAAAATCGGCGTGACCTGGAGTATCTATAATGTTGATCTTAGTGTCCTTATAAGTCACCGAGACATTCTTAGAAGTAATGGTAATTCCTCTTTCACGTTCAAGATCATTATTATCTAAGATCAAGTCACCTGTATTTTCATTTTCACGAAAGAGCTGGCAGTGATACATGATCTTATCCACCAAAGTTGTTTTACCGTGATCTACGTGCGCAATAATTGCAATGTTTTTAATTTTTGTCATCGTGCTTATTTTCAGCGTGCAAAGGTACGCTTAATTTTAGGATTCTCAACTATTTATCTCATTTGGTATTTTATATAACGATACCTTACAAAATATGTATCTTTGTGGCTTCAAAACTCAAGCATATGAATCTTCAGGATATTCCTAAAATAAAACATACTAATTCTAACAATTTCTTTTTGCTAGCTGGTCCTTGCGCCATTGAAGGTGAAGAAATGGCTTTACGTATTGCAGAACGTATTGTTGAGATCACCAACAAATTAGAAATACCTTATGTTTTTAAAGGAAGTTTTAAAAAAGCTAATAGGAGTAGAATTGACAGTTTTACAGGAATTGGAGATGAAAAAGCGTTACAAATCTTAAAGAAAGTATCTGATACTTTTGATATACCTACTGTTACAGATATTCATGAAACATCTGATGCAGCCAAGGCTGCTGAATATGTTGATGTATTACAGATTCCTGCATTTTTGGTACGTCAGACTGACCTAGTAGTTGCTGCCGCTAAAACAGGTAAAGTAGTGAACCTTAAAAAAGGGCAGTTTATGAGTCCTGAAGCTATGAAGCATGCGGTTCAAAAGGTTAAGGATGCTGGCAGTGATAAAGCTTGGGTCACTGATCGTGGAACCATGTTTGGTTACCAAGATATGATCGTTGATTTTAGAGGTATTCCAACCATGCGCAAATATGCTCCTGTAGTATTAGATGTAACTCACTCACTTCAACAACCAAATCAAACTATTGGTGTTACTGGTGGACGTCCTGACATGATCGAAACTATTGCACGTGCTGGCGTAGTTAATAATGTTGACGGACTGTTTATTGAAACGCACTTTGATCCAGCAAATGCCAAGAGCGATGGCGCCAATATGCTTCATTTAGATAATCTGGAAGGTTTATTGAGTAATTTGGTGGCTATTAGAACAACAATTAGCAACCTTTAATTGTCAAGTAACCAAGCACGTTTATTTTTCTCCGCTTGCAAAGCAGCAAGCTTAAGTAATTCCACAAATTGTAATTCATCAAGATCTGCAATAGTTTTTAATTGAATAGATCGTACCTGTTTACGATTACTATCATTTTTAAGAATAGGGAAATCCTTTTCAAAAACCACTCCGTGAACAAAGGCGACATCCACATAATTCTTTCCTTTTAAGATGTTTAAATACACCATAGGTTTCTTACCAATATTATAAAAAGGAATACTATAACTATAGCGTTCAATAACATTGGGAAGCGTTCTTATTATTACACTTCGCACATAAAGCATAATTGACTGATAAGGCTCTTGCTGTCTGTAAAAATATTCATCAACTGGTTTCACACTTTAAAAGTAAGAATTCATTTCAAAATAAATTAGTAAATTACAGTAGCTAAAGCAATTACCAAGTCCTAACCAACCACTCTTCCTACTTCGAAACCAGCCAATTTCGATGCTACATATTTTTAGACGTATTCGTCAAAAGTTTTTATCTGACAACAGGTTAAACAAGTATTTTATTTATGCCATTGGAGAGATTATTCTTGTTGTTGCTGGGATCTTAATAGCTCTTCAAATTAATAATGCTAATGAAAGGCGAAAAGCACGATTACAGGAGATTACCATTTTACAAAACATTAAAGAAGATATTAATCTTGACACTTTAGATATTTCATATAATTTGGATGGACACAACAGAATGATCAAAGCAGAAATACAACTGCTTAACTTTTTAAAAAGCGATCTACAAAAGCCTAAAGATTCAATTGATTATTCCCTTGCTCTAGGCTATCCTTTAATAGTTGCTTTACACGATGCTACTTTTAACAATCTACAAAATAATGATATAGGATTAATTACGAACAACGAATTAAAAAAGGACATTTCGCGCTTTTACGATTTCTTTATTGATGGCATCGAAATGATTGAAAATGAAATCACTGCGTATACTACCTATACCTCTAAAAAAGAATTCTTCCAAAAATATTTTAGAGTTATTGATGGTCAGTTTCTTGTGGGTAATGACCAATCAAAAAATGAGGATTATTACAATCCAGACCTTTTGAAATTGCCAATTAAAATAGTCGATATAGAAAATGCTAAAAAAGATGAAGCTTTTAAAATGGAGCTCAATGAAAGCATTTTTATACGAAACGTGAAAATTGAATTCTACAAAAATATAGTACTTAAGATTAAAGAACTAAATGACTCTATTGATGAAGAACTAAAGATATTAGCGGATATATCATGATCAAATTTTTTCGAAATATTAGGCGAAACCTAATAACTCAAAACAATATGGGCAAATACTATAAATACGCCATTGGTGAAATACTTCTTGTTGTAATAGGAATCTTGATAGCTTTACAGATCAATAATTGGAATGAAGGTAGAAAAGCACAAGCCAAAGAGGTAGAGATTTTAACTGGATTTAAAAACGGATTGGAGTTTGACATCGCTCAGTTAGACTCAATTTCTGTTCATTATGATAGAGCACGTACATCTATAAATATAATCCTCGAACATCTTGAAAATGATCTTCCATATTCTGACTCTCTAGCAATGAACTTTTTTAATTCAACACTTATCTATGATTCAGGTGGTTTAACTGATGGCATTTTTGAAACGCTTAAATCTGTTGGTTTCGATATGATATCAAATAAAGAAATTCGAGAGCAAATAATATTAGTTTACGAAGAACAAAATCCATGGATGCAAAATTGGGAGACACGTTATTTTGACGAATTATTTTACGCTCATAAAAACTTGTTCAAGTCAAGGTTTAAAGACTTTTGGCGTGGTGATTATAAAGACAAATCTGTTGTTGGTATTATGGAACCTCTAAATTACGAACAGTTAAAAAATGACAACGAGTATCTATATTATTTAAGAACACAAAAGAACCTCATAGGATGGTTGATAAATAAGCCTATAGAAAACATAGGAATTGAATGTAAAAAATTATTGGTTTTGATAAACAAAGAATTGACTAAGCTTAACCAACAATGATTAAATTCTTCCGAAATATTAGGCGGTCTCTTTTAAGCGAAAACAAAATGGGAAAATACTTTAAATACGCTATTGGTGAAATACTGCTGGTTATGATTGGGATTCTTTTGGCACTTCAAGTGAACACTTGGAATAACAACAGAATTGAGGTCAATAGAGAGCAAACCATATTAAATAATTTACGCTCAGATTTTAATGATAACATAACTGAATTAAATAGAATTTATGATGGTACAGTAGGTTCGTATAAATCATCCTTAAGACTTTTAGAGCTTATTAAAGAGGAAAGTCAAATAAACCCTATAGAAATTGAAGCACTTCTTAATTCAATAATAAATGGCTTTTATTCACTTGATCTAAACGCTGCATCTATAGATGAATTAAAAAATTCTGGTTCTCTCAGTATCATTAAGGACATTAAACTTAGAGAACAGATATCAAGTTGGTCATTTATAGAAGCAGATATGGAAGATGATATAGAGATCTACTACAACTATATGTTTAATTCTTTAATCCCCTCTTTAACTAATAAAGCCATATTAAGAAATATAGCTATACCAGAATTCCTGATGAAGCGATTTGATTTACCTCAAGTTACAAGTTCTAATTTTAAAATTGACTATAGTAAGACCATGAGGACTATTGAATTTGAGAACGAGGTGTACAACAATGCTTTGAACATAGTTTATGTTTTAGACAATTATAGGAAAATAGACACCTATCTTCATGACACTTTAAAACTAATCGAATCAAACATTAAATGATTAAGTTTTTTCGTCATATTCACTAAACATTAATCAAGACACTTAAAACTGATTAAACTCAAAAGCAATAAACAACTAAATATCAACGTATTACTGTTTATATAATTTGTATTTTAACATTTTTTTAACTATCTTAGAAAAAACTAACTAACCTAAGATGACAACTTTTATAAAAACTTTTGCTCTTATACAGAGTATTGAAGATATTTCGCAGGCACAAATGGCCTTTAATTACATTGAAAATATTTTTCTATTTATTTGTTTGGCCCTGGCTGTTCTGGTAATGATATTAATTCCTGTTGCATTAAGCTTTTCTATGATAGATAATTACTTTACCTTTAAAAAGTATGGTGCAAAAATCGACGACGGAATTTGTTGTCACAAGTCTCATTATAATGATAAACAAATAGATAAAGCTTGCCTTAAATATTTAAAATCATATTCTGGCTTTATGAAGAATTTATCAGGTCTAATAGCTTGGAATCTTTTTTCTCTACTATATATAGCCATTGCTTTCGCCGATTTTAAAACTGGTGTCCTGGAGTATTTTAATTTTCCCTTTCAAGTAATCAATACATTCAGCTCCAACGATATTTCTAACTCATTCATTGAGTTTAGCGGGAATTGGTATGCAATGTTAATTATATCTGTTCTAACGCTAGTTTTCTTTATCCTAGGTAATACAATGGGTTCAAATTTTGGAAAAAGCAATTTAGAAAAGCGAGAACTGCATACTTCGCTGAGTTAATTAAAGCATTTAATAGGTTATCTTTAATTTAGAATAATTAGAATCTAGCATTTTAAAAAAATGTTAGTATTTTCATCCTCACTAAAACTTATTCCATTGAAAAGAACGATACTATTCTTTATTGCCCTATTATTCTTAAGTACAATCATATTAACTGCTCAAACCTATGCCAGAAATGGTATGGTGGCATCTGCTAATAAAGTGTCTTCCCAAACGGGGATCGATATCCTTAAAAAAGGAGGCAATGCAATTGATGCGGCTGTGGCTACGGCATTTTCTTTAGCGGTTACACATCCACGTGCTGGTAATATTGGTGGTGGCGGATTTATGGTATTCATGAAAGGAGACGGAGATGTTACTACTATTGATTTTCGTGAAAAAGCTCCTTTAGCCTCGACACCAACCATGTTTTTAGGTGAAGATGGAAAAGTAAAAGATAACAGTAATCATGATAGTTTATTGGCTGTTGGTGTTCCTGGAACAGTTGCAGGATTATACAAGGCACATCGAAAGTATGGAAAGCTCCCTTGGAAAGATGTAGTGCAACCGGCAGTTGATCAAGCCGAAAATGGATTTGAATTTATCTGGTCGTTATACTTCCATGGACAATCGTATAAAGAAGTTGAAAATGCTGAAAAATATCCATTTATGGCTTCCTATTTTAACAATGAAAATGGAGAAGTTACAGAACCTGGAACCCTATGGAAGCAACCTGCTTTAGCAAATACCTTAAAGCAAATTAGAGATAATGGTCGCGACGGATTCTATAAAGGAAAAGTAGCAAAGACCATTGAAAAATACATGAAAGAGAATGGTGGAATCATCACCACAGAAGATCTGGAGAAATACGAAGCCATTGAGCGTAAACCTGTTAAAGGAACCTACAAAGGCTATGACATCTACTCTATGCCTCCACCAAGCTCTGGTGGTGTAACCTTAATCCAGATGATGAATACCATGGAGCTCGTAGATTGGGAAAATATTGAATTCAATTCAGCTGAATATGTGCATGTGGTAGCAGAAGCAATGCGTCGTGGATTTGCTGATAGAGCTGAACATCTTGGTGACCCAGACTTTAATCCAGACATGCCTATTGACAGATTAATGTCTAAAGTACATGCTAAAAATCGCTTTGACAATTTAGACATGGAACGAGCTTCAGTTAGTGACTCTACTAAATATGGTCATCCTTATGATGGAAAAAATACCACACATTTCTCTGTACTTGATAAAGACGGCAATGCAGTTTCATTAACATACACCTTAGAGCATACCTATGGTGTAAAAATGGGTTCTCCAGAATTAGGATTCATCTTTAATAACGAAATGGGCGACTTTAATGCTGTTCCAGGTGTAACAAACTCAAGAGGGCAAATTGGTAGTAAGCCTAACTTAATTGCTCCGGAAAAGCGAATGTTATCCAGCATGACACCAACCATTGTAGCTAAAGACGGCAAACCATATTTGGTTATAGGAAGTCCTGGCGGTCGCACTATAATAAATACGGTGTTTCAAGCTACATTAAATGTTTTAGAGTTTGATATGCGTATTGACAAGGCTATTGAAGCCATGAAAATTCACCATCAATGGCTACCAAACTTCTTGGTCTACGAAAGCGAAAAACTGTCGCCAGACACACGTAAAAAACTAGAAGCTATGGGACATGTAATGTATCCTCGAGCAACTCTTGGTGTGCTTATGGGTATCACTTGGGATCCAGAAAGCAAAATCATGATAGGGGCTGCAGATACTGTTCGTCCAGATGGTGGTGCTATAGGTTACTAGTAATTAAGGATAATATATTTAAAAGAAAATGTAAATTTCATAACTTTAATATACTAAACAACCAAACTACTTCAACTTGATCACTTACAATCGTAAGTTAATGATCAAATTCTTTAGACGTATTCGTAAGGAACTTTTAGGTGAGGGTAAAACGGGCAAGTACGTTCAATATGCGATTGGTGAAATACTATTGGTTGTCATCGGAATCTTAATAGCTCTGCAGATTAATAACTGGAACGAACAACGTAAAAACAATGCTCTAGAAGCGGAATACTATTGCAGACTTCTTGTTGATCTGGAGCAAGATGGAGAACAAATTAAGGTTTTGGTAGAACGATCTCAAGAACGTTTAAAGGCATCTAATCACGCCGTAAGATTGCTACAACAGGAAAAACCAAGAGCTACTGAAGTTGGTCACCAAATCGCTTTAGCAATTAAAGCCATTTTTACAGATTTCAAACCTAATAATGCCGCTTTCGAAGATCTTAAATCTGGTGCAAATCTCAACATTATCAAGGACAAGAACATTATAAAAGCATTAAACTCCTATTATAACAGTATAGAAAGCATTAAAAGTGTGGTGCAGATAAATGGTCAAAATGCTGTTGACATTTATTATGCTCACGACGATAGTTTTGCCAATGGAAAGACTCCAGCATCTATACTTTATGGTCGATTTAAGGAAGGTATGGAAGATGATGTGCGCAACGCTATAACTATTGATACAACAGCTATCTTAACTAAGAGTATGCAAAACAGGTTGTATAACGAAGTACTACGCTATATGTCTGCAAATACAAGACAACTAGAGCTTTATAATATCATAAAAGACTATACAACCAGCTTAACAACACTTCTAGAACGAAAATGTAAGACAGATAATGAGTCGTAATGACTAATAATGTCTAAAATAGTATCAAGTTTGGGAGGCTAACCCTAAAGTATCCTCTATCCAGAAAAATACATCTTGAGTTTACATCAACTTGCAAAAACAAATAATTATTATTACTTTGTATTTCAAAGTACTTTTCATGAAATCAAAAGATTATATAAAAGACATTAGTGAGATTAAGGACTTGATGAAAAAATCTTCACGCTTTATTTCACTCAGTGGTTTGTCGGGAATACTTGCTGGAATCTATGCTCTCATAGGCGCATATTTTGCCTATGACATTATCTATGTTACTCAATCACCATTCGACGATTATAAAACACTAGTGCTCTACGAACTAGAAATGATTCAGCTCTTTGCCATTGCTTTATTAGTATTAATACTTTCTATAGCAACAGGTATTAGTTTAAGTTGGCGAAAAGCGAAAAAGAATAAGGAAAGCATGTGGGATGCTACTTCCAAAAGACTGTTGATCAACTTCCTTATTCCATTAGTAACTGGAGGACTTATCATCCTATCCATGATTGAAAAAGAGGTGTACTTGTACATAGCGCCATTAACTTTAATATTTTACGGACTAGCTCTCGTGAATGCCAGTAAATATACGATTGGCTACATTCGCTATTTAGGATTAACTTTAATAGTTGTAGGTTTAGCTTGTGCTTGGTTTTTAGGTTATGGATTATTCTTTTGGGCTCTAGGGTTTGGTCTTTGCCACATCATTTACGGTACAATCATGTATTTTAAATATGATAGAAATTAATATAAATCAAGTATTATGAAAAAAAACAGACTACTTATCATTCTAGGAATAGTCGCTGCCATACTTCTTATTCCTTTAATAGCCATGCAATTTACTGATGAAGTAAATTGGCAACTTACAGATTTTGTTATTTTTGGCGTACTGCTATTTGGTGTTGGTATTTTAATAGAGATATCGCTTAAAAACTTAAAAACATCGAAGTTTAAAACCCCTATCATTATTGCAATAGTGATATTATTCCTGTTGATTTGGGCAGAACTGGGAGTTGGAATTTTTGGAACTCCATTTGCCGGAAATTAACATGAAGATATTTTATTAGGTCAAACTAAATGAGTCTATTAGCAAAAATTAATAAGGTCTTCGATCACCGAATTCGACTTGGTATCATGTCCATTTTAATGGTAAATGAATATGCAGAATTTAAGTCATTAAAACAGCTTCTTGAAGTTACCGATGGTAATTTGGCAAGTCACATTAAAGCTTTAGAAAAAGAAGACTATATCATTATCGAGAAACAATTTATTGGCAGAAAACCTAATACGCGCTACAGTACTTCAAAAGTTGGTAGAAAAGCTTTTAAAGAACATATTGAAGCTTTAGAAGGAATTATTAATAAACAGAAATAACTTAAGTACATTTATTATGACAACAACAAACGAAAAAGGATTTATATTCAGTTGGATTATGGGAGGGTTCTTTGTCATTATTGGTGTACTTAACATCTTACTTGTAGATGTTGTTCCTGGTTTATTTTATTTGGTTTTGGCTTTATTGCTTATTCCAATAACCAATTATTGGTTAAAGAAAACTGTTGGGTTTACAATTCCTTTTAGTGTGAAGGTAATTGCTTTTATTATAATTATGTGGGCAACTTTAGGAGTTGGAGATCTTGCCGAAATTCTTGGGCTTTAATTTAACAATGCTAAACGATTAACAAACTCGACTAACCAAAATCTAAAGTGGAAAAGTCCTCGCTAGTTCTGGTAAACCTTAGAGCTATTAAAGAATTGTGGATTGGTTCTTCTTAATATCCCAATAACTTTACTCGATATTTTAGTCGCTATCTATTATCCATATGAAAATGAACATAAAAAATTATTATCTTGATCTTCTCACTAAAACGTCAAAAATGAAAAAAACTTTTTTCCTTTTACTTGCCCTTTTACTCGTTATCTCTATTTCATGCAAGCCTCAAGAAGATCAGGAAACCCAAATTGTTTGGGATACCTGGGGAGTTCCTCATATTTATGCCTATAATATTGAAGACCTATTCTATCAACAAGGTTGGGCGCAAATGCACAGTCATGCAAACCTTGTTTTACAACTCTATGGGACTTCTAGAGGAAAAGGTGCTGAGTATTGGGGACAATCAAAACTTCAAAATGATATTCTTGTTCACACTTTAGGTTTTGACACCTTAGCAGATGAATGGGCAAATCAGCAAGATGAAGAAGCAACCATCATGATAGATGCTTTCGTGAATGGTCTTAATGCCTATGCTAAAGCTCATCCAGAAGCAATAGACGAAAACAATAAAATAGTACTTCCAATTACAGCTAAGGACGTTTCTATGCATAGTATGTATGTGATTTTTACAAGATTCGTTGGTGGTAATGATCTAGGACGCGTTCAACAGTGGCCAGCATTAGGATCTAACACTTATGCTGTTGGGCCTAGCAGATCTGCATCTGGAAACGCTATGCTTGTTCAGAACCCTCATTTACCATGGTTTAATGAATTCTTGTTTTGGGAATCTCATCTAAATTTAAATGGAAAAGACATGTATGGATCTATATTAGTAGGTCTTCCGGGAATTGCTATAGGGTTTAATGAAAACCTAGGTTGGAGTCATACAAATAATACTATTGACAATACAGATACTTACGAATTAGAATTAAAGGATGGTGGATATGTATTAGATGGTGAAGTACAGCAATTCGAAGCATCTCAAAAAACCATAAAAATCAAACAAGAAGATGGCAGCTTGGTTGATCACACATTTCCAGTTATGAAAACTGCTCATGGACCAGTAGTAAACAAAACGGAAGATAAGATTTTAGCAGTTAGAATAGCTGGTCAAGATAAGCCAAACATGTTTTTACAGTGGTGGAGAATGATAAACAGTCAGACTTTTGATGAATTTGAAAATGCTTTGAAAATGATGCAAATTCCTTTCTTCAATGTTATGTATGCCGATAAAGAAGGAAATATTTTCTACATGTTTAATGGTCAGGTTCCAGTTAGATCTCAAGATGCTTGGAGCTATTGGGACAGAATCATCCCTGGAGGTAAGAGTGAAGATATTTGGACTCAAACTCATAGTTATGAAGATTTACCAAAAGTTAAAAATCCGGAAAATGGATGGATGCAAAATGCTAATGATCCACCTTGGACAAATACAATTCCTGTTGTTTTTGACAGAAATGACTATCCAGGATATATGTCTCCCGTTCGGATGAGTTTTAGACCTCAACGTTCGGCAAGAATGCTTAAAGAAGATGAATCTGTGACCTTTGATGAACTTGTAGATTATAAGCTTTCGACCAGAATAGAATTAGCAGACAGGTTATTAGATGATCTATTTGCTGCAGTTGACGCCTCTGATTCTGAAAAAGCAAAAGAAGCAAAAGCTGTTTTAGAAGCTTGGGATAGAGAAGCTAACGCCGACAGTAAAGGTATGTTACTATTCAAAAATTGGTCTAGAAAATTCAATTTATGGAACCAGTCCAACTATACAGTTAAATGGGATGAAGCAAATCCTGATGTCACACCTGATGGTATTGCAGATCCTGAAAGAGCCGTTCAATTATTGGAACAAGCAGCTACTGAAATTGAAGCAATGACAGGAAGTTTAGATACGCCTTGGGGCGATTATTACAGAATTAATTACGCTGGAAAAAATCTTCCTGGAAACGGTGACGATGGGTCAATGGGTATTTATAGAGTTGCTTGGTCTGGTGGTAGTGATGATAAACATGCCTATATTGGAGGTGGTGACTCGTGGGTTGGTGTAATAGAGTTTGGAGAAAATGTGGCTGCCAAAGTTTTACTTAGTTATGGCAATTCAACACAAAAGGATTCACCTAATTACGGAGATCAATTAGAACTATTCTCTAAGAAAAAAATGCGGGATGCTTGGTTCTACAAAGAAAGTGTTGATGCAAATACAGATCGTGTTGAAAAACTAGCAGATATAAAGAATTAAAAAAAGCGCCAGATGGCGCTTTTTTGTTATTGTCTTACGGTTCCTGTAAATACACTCACTTTGGAGTTAAATGGATTTCCAGAAGTACGTCTATGAGTAACTACTTGACCAACGTGCCATAAGGCATCGGCTATTGGCCCATTTATTTGATTCCAGAAAGGTAATTCGTTGGTTTCATCTCCTCGTTTAAAAACTATTTTAAACGTTGATAGATCATCACATGTTTTAAAAATATCTGACATTTCTTTAAGCATATTAAGAGTGATTGCTCTCTTTTCTTCAAATGTCTTACCTTCTATATCTAACGATTCATTTTCCCTTTTTAAAGCTGAATTGTATACAAAATTGGTCAAGCCAACAATATGATCAATAGTTTCCTCGGTGGTTCTACCTTTTTCACTAGGCTTAAAAGCAAGATCTTCAGGCCGCAATCCTTCAGTAGCCCAATAAAACCTAAAGCCTAATCCATCAATCATTCGAGCTACCACCGTACACTCGTTATATTCAGCTGGATGCTCAGGAATTTCATAATATGGTAAATCATCCTGTGCGCTCATTGTTGAAAAGCAGATTAAGGGTAACATTAAAAAGAGATTTGTTTTCATACTTAATTTAATTTCTAATAGAGTAAGTCAAGATAATTATAAAAAGTAAAACCCCTTCTTAAAATTATTATAAGAAGGGGATCACCGAATTAAGAACCAATATTAATTGGCACCAACCACACAATTCTTAGGTTTAAACCATCTAAAAAAACCTTAATAACCCGGATTTTGAGTTAAATTGTTACTTTTTCTAATTTCAGTCTGTGGTATTGGGAATATTGCTCTTGTATCAGCATTAGTTATATTATCTGGAGCACCTATTAAATGCCTTCCTCCTACTCTTACTGACGGTAAATTATTCCTCATTAAATCAAAGAATCGATGTCCTTCTAATGCTAACTCTTTTCTTCTCTCGGTCAAAACATCATCTAATGTTGGCGTTGCTGGAACTGCAGCAGATGGATTAGCACGTGTCATTATTGCTCCTAAATAAGTGTTAGCATCAACAGAATTACTTCCTTTCACAGCTGCTTCGGCAGCTATTAGATAAACCTCTGAAAGCCTAATTACAGGAATGTTATTCAATATAACAGAAGCTCCTGTTTTCCCTGGCCACTTTCTATAATAACCTTTTAAGTTTCCAGAATCGTCTATAGCAAACATGTTATTTCTAACATCATTTGGCTCTGCACTAAGTAAATCTTCAAAAACTTGAGTAGTTATAATTGCCCCATAACCTGCCTCAGTTGTATTAGGTCCAGCAACATTACCTATGGTCTCTCTGGAACCTGGATTGTCTGAACTTGTGTTTATAACTTCAAATATTCTTTCAGAATTAAAATCCTGAGCAAAAGAAGCTACATAGTTTGCATTTGAAACCAGAGTATATGGCCCATTATTAATTACATCTTCTGCTAAACTTAAAGCTTGAGAATTGTTTTCCATATATAGGTACACTCTAGATAATAATGCCTTTGCAGTCCAACTATTTATTCTCCCATCACTTTGTGCATTTGGCAATAAAGAGATAGCTGCATTAAAGTCTGATACAACCTGATTATACATTTCTAATACCGTTGCTCTTAACGGATCGTCAGACGGCGTTTGCGTAGCAGTAATTAATGGTGCTGCACTAACAGAATTATCAACACTATATGGTTTGCCAAAAATCCGTGCTAAATCGAAATGAACCAATGCTCTCATAGCTAGTGCTTCTCCTTTATACTGATCTCTAAGTGCTATCTCTTCAGCACTCTCAGCACTAACATTATCAATATTTTCAAGAATAGAATTGGCAATATTTAGAATATAATATGCTTGATCCCAAAATCCTTGAGCACCATTGGTTGCTTCGGCAGTTTCATTAAATTTATAAAGGTTTTCAGTTCTTCTACCTGTTTGCCTAGTTTGAAAATCGTCTCCCTTTACCGCTGGAGCGGCAATTAAAAAGAAACTGTAATATTCATCTTCCTGCAAACCACTGTACATACCAAGTACAGTTTGTCCAACAGCAGTCAAGTCTTTAAACGCCTCTGATGGAGGTAACGACTCTGATGGCGATACCTCTAAAAAGTCATCACTACAGGAGAACATTACTACTGCCAGTATAAATATGTTTATTATTTTTTTCATAATTGATGTTTTAAAATTGTAATTTCACATTAAACGAATATGACTTTGTTGGAGGAATAGCTGTCCCTGTAGTACCTCCAATTAGTACTTCAGGATCAAAAGCTTTGTCTTTTGCCCACGTTAAAAGATTAGTGGCATTTACTGATACTCTCATCCCTGAGAATACACCAATTTTTTCCAGCACCTCTTGAGGAAAACTATAACCTAAAGTGATATTTTTAAGTCTTGCATACGTATTATCATGCAGCCTTCTGGTTGATTGGAAATTTGAATTATTATCAGGATTTCCACCATATACACGCATTGGATTAGCAGCTACATCACCTGGTTTCTGCCATCTATCTAATTGTCCTTTTGGTATTCCTCCTGTTGGAAACCTACCATCATTATTTAGGTAATAGAAATAGCTATCGTATGCTGTTCCTCCTATTGAATAGTTCACTAAAAATGTAAGATCAAAATCTTTATATCTAATTGCATTTGTAATTCCACCGTAAAAATCAGGATCCCATTTACCAACAACAGTGCTTCTTGCTTCTCCACTATTTGTTGTTTTTTCTCTACCAGAAATTATATTACCATCTGCATCTGTAGTATTCTTGTACCACTCAAACAATCCTGTAGCTGGATCAACTCCTGCACCCTCTCTTAAGTAAAAAGTGTATCTAGATTCACCTTCTCTTAAAATGTATGGAAAAAGTTGAATATCTTCTCCTTGATACAATTTTTCGATAGTATTCTTATTATGAGCTCCTGTAAATGTAGTTACCCAAGAAAAATTCTCTTTCTCTATATTCCTAGAGGTTAAACTCACTTCAACTCCCTTGTTACTCATTTCTCCAATATTCTGAAGTATTGATGCAAATCCTGTAGTTGTAAGGGTTGGAACATCTTGTAATAGGTCTTCAGTATATCTATTATAGTACTCAAATGAACCTGAAAGTTTACCACCAAACAACTCAAAATCTAGTCCTATATCATAATTTTTATTCGTTTCCCAAGTAAGATCTGGATTAGCCAATTGAGATGGAAATGCTGCTGTTTGACTATTATAGTCATCAGAGAAAGCATATAAAGCTAAAGCTCCTGTAAAACTACTTGGATACGTTGCAGTTGTACCATATGAACCTCTTAACTTTAAATGATTTATTTTATCTGAGTCTTCGAAAATGTCATCAGATAAAACCCATGCTCCAGAAACGGACCAGAAGTTACCCCATCTATTCTCTGAACTCATTCTAGAACTTCCATCTCTTCTAATAGAGCCACTTAAATAATACTTATTATCATAATTATATTGCACTCTAGAGAAGTAAGAAACCAATTTATCTTCTTGAAAATTCGTATCAGTGTTCAACTCTTCTGCAGCAGTTGAAAAATCTCTTAATACATTATTAGGAAATCCTTGAACATCAGCTGAAAGATCATCAAACTCTTTTTTACTAGCCTCAAAACCTACTACAGCATTTAGATTATGAACATCCTTAAATGTTTCATCAAAAGTTAATGTATTTGATGTTGTCAATGTTGAAATTGTATTGTGTGCTTTATAAGAATATCCTCCAAAGCTTGCACCATCGTTTGAATTAGGAGCCCAATACAAAACATCATTGTTAAAGAAATAATCCCAACTATTAATTGTTTTAAAGGTTAAATAATTAGTAATGTCCCAGGTTACAAATGGAGTAGCATTAAGTCTAATCTGTCTAGTACTTTGTTCTGTTCTTCCTCTTTCTAGTTCTGGGTTAGGGTAAACGCCTTGTATATTTGGTAATAAATTACCATCAGCATCTCTTGTAGGATCTGTTGGGTTACCCGAAATCAAATATGCAGAATATGGATTAGCAAAATAAAGTCCTTGATCAGGGACACTATTCTGTTTGGTATGTGAAATAAATGTGTTTAAACCAAAAGACAAATTATCGTTTGCTTTATGGTCAATATTTCCCCTAACAGAATATCTTACAAAATCTGATTCATAGACCACTGCTTGTTCATCATGTGCTCCTAAGCTTGCAAATATTCTTGTTTTATCTGTTCCTCCACTGGCAGTAAATTGGTATGACTTAATCATTCCCTTTCTAAACAGTATTGATTTCCAATCTGTAAAACCATTATCAGGAATAGGATGTAACTGGTCTATATATAAATCTGCATTAGAATTAGCAGTAGCTTCGTCTTGCCCATTCACATATCTAAATAGATTGAATATTGATTCTCTAGTTAGTTCACGATATGTTTCTCCATCTACCATTTCACGGTCTGTGTTATGCATGGCTAAATCAGTTTCTCCTATTGAAGTACTTAATTCAAAGTTTGTTTTACCCTGCTTTCCTTTTTTAGTTGTAATTACTACCACGCCATTAGCAGCTCTAGCTCCATAAAGAGAAGCCGAAGCAGCATCTTTCAAAACCGTTAAGCTCTCAATATCATTAGGGTTTAAAGTTGAGAGCATGTTTTGTGTGGAAGTAGAGAAATTAGATTGGTCTCCAGTTTGAACTGGTACTCCATCAATTACATAAAGAGGTTGATTACTAGCATTAATAGATCCAGTGCCTCGAATTCTAATCGATGGAAATGATCCTGGTTGACCTCCAGTAGATCCAACTTGCACTCCTGATAATTTACCCTGTAAAGATCCTTCTAACGATACAACTGGTGTCTCGTTTATTAAGTCATCTCCACCTATGCTGGAAATTGCACCAGTTGATTCTCTTAAAGTAGTGGTACCGTAGGCTACTACTACAATTTCATCAAGAGATTGTGCATCTTCTTGCATAATTACATCAATGGTGTTGGTTACACCAACAGTAAGCTCCATAGTTTTTAAACCTACATAAGAGAATGTGAGTACATCTCCCTCGTTTACTTGCAATGTGTAATTGCCATCAAAATCTGTTTGCGTTCCATTAGATGTTCCCTTAACAATAATGTTAACACCTATTAGTGGCAGTCCAGTTTGATCCTTAACATTTCCTGATACAACCTTACTTTGTCCAAAGCTTAATGTAAAACTTAGTAAAAAAAATAAGGTCGAAATCTTTCGGACAGTGTTTTTCATACAATAATTTTTAGTTATTAATTCAGTTAAACAACCCAAAAAAAGCTTGAAGTAAAGCTGAGTGACTAATTCAAAGAAATATCTTCCGTTTTTTGATTGATAAAGCAAAAACAAATTTTAGTGGAAGTATAAAATAATTACTACAAGCCTTTTATCCGGTTGCAAAGACAAAACAACGTCAAATCACCACCAATAAAGGGAACTCCTATAAGAATTAACTAATGCCGAAGCAGGTTTACTCAATTATTACGCTCTATATTTCTTAATGTACTGTGAAGGAGTTTGAGCGAACTTTTTTTTGAAAGATTTATTAAAGGAAACTTTATTATTATAACCAACTTCATACGCCACCTGAATTATACTTAAGGAATTATATTTATCATTTTTAAGTATTTCAGCAGCCTCAGAAATTCTATATTCATTAATCAACTCAAAAAAATTCATCTTAAAATGTTCATTTATTACTTGAGATGTATTATGCCTAGTGGTCTCCAATTTCTCAGCTAAAACCTCTAAACAAACATTATTTTCTTTATAAATTTTATCATCTCTCAAAAGATGTAGTAGATTATCCCTAAGCTCTAAAGAGTGTGAACTGGTAAGTCCAGATTTTTTATACTTAAATAAATCTATTGGATCAATTAACTTAATATTTCCTTTAAATATTTCTGGCTTTTCGTAAGCGATATATGCAACATATACCACAGTACTCACCATTACAAAAACTTGGAAGTAATAAAATAAATCCCATACAATTATATCAGTTATTGATAACGCATAAAAAATGTAGGATACAGTATAAACTGAGAACAAGAATAAAATGTTTCGCTGCCACTTTAAGTAAGATTTAACTTTATTGATTTTCTTGGGATTATTCCTATACTCTCTATAAATTTTAATACTTAAAAAAGCGTAGAATGCTAAAGACAAAATTTTAAAAACAATAATAGCATTTGCTCCTGGGAGCTCTAGAGCACCTACTATCAAAATATTAAACTTCTCTAGCTTAGTCAAACCATATAACGGAAGCATATATGCTAAAAGAACAAATGATGGTATTAAATGAACAATATCATAATATTTAAATTTATGATCGTTAACAGCTCTTTTAAAATAGAAATATAATAAAGGTCCGTATAAGAATGAAAATGTGGTTGTAGCTAATAGTGAATGTGGAATATAATAGTGATAATTTGTATTAAACAAACTTACGTGCAGAATAAATAATGCGTTAAATAGAACAAAAAGACTTATAAGTAAATTACCTATCCTGTCTGTATCTCTTTTAGTATTTAAAAGAATGAACACAAAAAAACCTAAGACAGCTCCACAAACTAAAATTATTGAAACCAGCGTTACTTTGGGGTAATACTTCTCTTGAATTTCTTTAAAAGATTGAGTGTTACTTATTGGCTCAAATAAATGTGCATTTATAATAGATAAGTCTCCAGTTGATCTTAAATACTTTTCTATAAACTCGATTGACTTGGCTTCATTCTTTTCTCTTGCATGAGAAATTGCCAAATTTTTAAAAACAGTAATTGAATCTTCTTGAATTGTTAAATTATCAAGAACATCTTCAATTACTTCAAAATTTAATCCTACACCATAAAAAGCTTTATTATTATAAAAGTCGCCATATCCGAATAAAGAATTGGACAGTAGAACTGATAGAATAATAACAATAAGTTTTTTAGGTGAACTTTTGGTTTTGATTGTTAGTAGTTGCACCTGTTCGTTTTTTGATAATTGAATATACATTTAAATTAGTTTCCAAATTTCAAAAAAAGAACTCCCGATAATCTTTTCCTTATATTTTATGTTTTTTTTAAGCTTAATTAACAGTAAAAAGAAAAGCTTTAAGGATTCGTTAACAAAATCAAAGTATTTTTCAATCTCATAATGTAGGAGTAAACTTAAAAGAAAGTAAATGAGCTAGTCTGATAAATTGATGTTTCTAATTTAACATCAAGTAAATATTGCATTTTTTTGGAATAATAGAGGAAAGTATTACTTTCTAGAGGATCGTATATATTGAGAAGGTGTCTGTAATAAATACTTCTTAAAAGATTTATTAAATGTAACTTTATTATTAAATCCCACCTTGTAAGCAACCTCAATTATTGTAAGGTTTTCATCGTTATTCTTTAAAATCTCAGCTGCATCTTCAATTCTATACTTATTTATAAGTTCAAAGAAATTTGAATTGAAGTGTTCATTAATAACTTGAGAAGTATTGTGCCTTGATGTTCCGAGTTTTTCAGACAATCCCTGAAGACTTATGTCATTTTCTCTGTACACTCGATCATTTGTCATAAGTTCTACCAACGTGTCTTTTAACTCGAAAGAATAGGATTCAGTTAAGCTAGAAGTCTTATACTTAAATAAATTTATTGGATCGACAAGTGTAACTTCACCTTTCAGTATTTCCGGCTGTACATAGGTAATATAAGCAACATAAAAAACTAATCCCATCATTGCCAAAATCTGCATATGATAAAAGGTTGGACTATCAAAATAACCGTAAGTAGTGGCAGTAAACAAAATAAATGTAATTACATATAGCGCAAAAATAGCAAGTATATTACGCTGCCATATTAAATATCGAGAGTCATTATTTTCTTTTGACCTATAAGAATTATAGAGCTTTAAAGAGAACCATGCATATATAAGCAAAGAAGCAATTTTAATAAAAACAAAATACTTCAAACCTCCAGAAACCACTTCCTCACCATCAAACAATATAACAAACTTCTCATGAGTTGAAAGCCTGTAAATTGGTAGAATTAAGAGTAATAAAAATAACGCTGGAATGATATGTAAAATATCAATAAATCTAAGTTTATACCCTGATACCGTAATTTTAAAATAAAAGTAAATTATAGGTCCATACAACAATGTAAATGTTGTTGATATTAATAAGGTATTGGGGAAATAAAAGTGACTGTTGGTAAGGTACAGCCCTAAGTGTAAAATAAATAATGAATGTAGTAACACAAAAACACTCATTAGAAAAGCACTACTTTTTTGTATTCTCTTTTTTAGGTTTAATAGTAAAAAAATGAAAAGCCCTAAAAACCCAGTAAAAAAATAAAAAAGCGTAATAAAATCAAACTCTAATTGATACCTCTTTTTAAAATTCAGGTAAATATCAGTTTCGCTTACATTATGAAAAAAATGATCATTAATGATAGAAAAATCCCCTGTTTCCCTAATATAATTTTCAGAATGATAAACTGCAAGTTCAGCATTAGAACTATCAATATACTTTTTTATAACATTTCTTAAATCTAAAATACTATCGGTATACTTTTCATCAACTTGAGCCAAAATAGATTCATTCAGTAGTGCATCATTCCCAAATAAAAATAGTGCACCATTACTTGCTTGTACATAAAACAAGTTAAAGAAGGATGTTACTACTATTAAAATCAGGAATCTTTTAAACTGAGCTGGTTTATGCATGCTTTTTCAAAAAGAAATTTTTCTCAAATATAATTACATGTTTTTAATTCCCTATTGCAAGAGGTAAACCTTTATAAAAATTTACGAGATTAATTAATCCTTGATTTGCTGTGAAGTTGCAATTGGACTTACACCGTACTTATCATATAAGTATACCAAAGCAGTCATCGTAGCTGCTCCAAGCTCAAGCTCGCGCTTATTTACATGTTCAAATGTATCATTCTCTGCATGATGATGATCAAAGTAGCGCTGGGTATCTGGACGTAATCCCGCCAACACAATATTATCATTCTTTAATGGGCCTATATCTGCTCCACTGCCACCTTTTTCAAAATAATGAATTAAATAGGGTTTAAATAAAGGTTTCCAGCTAAGCACTTGATTAAAATCTGCATCAGTACAATCAAACGAAAATCCGCGTGGTGTAAACCCACCAGAATCACTCTCTAAAGCGAAAATATGATTCTCTCCTTTTTGCTTCGCTACCTCTGCGTATTTTCGTCCTCCTCTTAAACCATTTTCTTCATTCATAAAGAGTACAACCCGAATACTTCGTTTTGGCTTAATCCCACTTTCTTTCATCAAACGTAATACATCCATTGATTGTACACATCCCGCACCATCATCATGAGATCCATCACCAAGATCCCAAGAATCTAAGTGGCCTCCAACTATGATATACTCATTTGGAAACTCACTTCCAGTTATTTCTCCAATAACATTATATGAAAGCACATCATCAAACTGCTCGCAACTTTGTCTGAAATAAAATTGAATGTCTTTATCAAGCTTAAGCATACTGCTCAACAACTCAGCATCATTTGTACTTATAGCTGCCGAAGGAATACGTTCTCTAACCGGAGTGTCTCCATAGTTCATCGCTCCAGTATGTGGATAGTCGTCTAAGCGTAAATTCATTGATCTCACTATAGCTCCAACAGCTCCATATTCTCCAGCTTCCTTAGCTCCACTCCCTCTTTGATCTACACAACCTCCATAAGCGCTAAAAGTATTTATTAAGGTTTCATCCATTGGGCGATTAAAAAACACAATCTTTCCTTGTATTTTTTCTCTTCCTAATTTGGCTAAATCTTCTATACCTTGAACTTCTATTACTTTAGCTTTTAAACCTAAAGCTGGAGTTGCTACAGAACCTCCCAAAGCACAAATATTTACATTAATTGTTTTCCCCGGTTCTGTTTCTATATAAGCAAACTCAGGTGTTCCTCTCACCCACTTTGGTACCATAACTGGCTGTAACCAAACTTTATCTAATCCTAATTTTTTTAATTCCTCTTTAGTCCATTGCACTGCTCGTTCAGCATTTAAAGAACCTGATAATCTTCCTCCTATTTGATTAGACAAATAATCTAACCATTCATAGCTTTTCCCATTTGAGAGCGAAGAATTATAAATTTTCTTAATTACTTCTGCATCAGTTTGAGCAAAAGTCATAGTAAAAAAACAACAGAAAATTAAAAGGAAAAATCGTTTCATAATGTTGATAGTTTAGTTTTTAAATATAGTACTATTAAGAGATAAGTATGAAAAAGAAATCATAAAAAAATCCGGACAAGCCGGATTTTTATTAACCTATTAAATTAACGTCTTATTAAAAAATCACTGAACAAGACACTATTTATAATATAAGACTAGAAAAAAAATAAAAAGTTTAATCTACTCACTTTCTAGCTGTTGTTTATATAATTCTATATTGGCCTTTACTTCATCATCTAATTCTGGTTCTTTTATATCTGAATACTGACTGAGTGTTTCATATATAATTTTTGCAACAATGTACCTTGCAGTTGGTTTATTATCTGCAGGAATAGCATACCATGGTGCATGTGGTTTTGATGTACGATTTATGGCATCTTGATAACATTCTTGATATTTATCCCAAAGCTTGCGTTCTTTTAAATCACCTGCAGAGAACTTCCAATTCTTTTCCTGTTTATATAAACGCCTTAACAGTCTATTTTTTTGTTCATCTTTTGAAAGGTTTAAAAAGAACTTGAAAACGATCATGCCATTATCGGCAATATGCCTTTCAAAATTATTTATCTGTTCAAACCTCTTATCCCAAAACTTTTCGTTTATATCCTCAACTGAGTTGACAGAAGGTATATTTTCTCCTAGAATGTATTCAGGATGTACTCTTGTCACCAACACATTTTCATAATGAGTTCTATTAAAAATGCCAAACTTTCCTCTTTCAGGGAGTGCTATATAATGACGCCAAATGTAATCATGAGCCAATTCTTTTGAGGTTGGAACTTTAAAGCTATGCACAATAATTCCTCTCGTATTAAAGTCTTTAAACACCTCACGAATCATACTATCTTTTCCTGCTGTATCCATTCCTTGAACGCAGATTAATACACTATACTTACCATGCGCATACATGGTATCCTGAAGTTTACCAAGTTTCTTTCTAACCTTTTTTAGCGCATTTTCTACTATTTCATCGTTAGCTTGCATATCAATAAAGGTTGAACAATCCCTTAGTTGAGTTTCTTCAGTCGCTTTGAAGTCATTAATATTTATTTCTCTCATGAAATGAATTTTGACTAAATATACTGAACATTTCGTAGTTTTATCCCAACCCAAAATGGCATGAATAAATTTTTAGTTCTAGTTGTTTTCATAAGCTTCTTTTTAAATGAAGCTTCCGCTTTTCAAAACTCTTCTCTTGAAGCTAATAACGAAAAGGAAGAAATTTATAAACCTAATATTCTTTCTACACACCCATTTGGTTTATTCTTTAATCGTTTACAAGGCAATTTTAAACATAAACCTTCCGACAAAACGCAAATTTATATTCATTTCAATGGTGGAAATATTTGGGGCACTCCCATAACAACTTATGTTCCGAGAGATAATCAAATAAGAGATGACGTTAGACAACATGTATGGCATCAAGCCCAGTATTTTTTTGATGAAGAAATGTTAGACGCTGACTCGTTTTATTTAGAAATTGATGGTGTTATTAAATCTCTTAAAATAGAAGGACGATTAACAATTAATAATCATTCAGAGGTTACTATAGGAGTTCGATCATTTATACTAACCAATGGAAAAATGCCTTTTTCCGTATTAACTAGTGATGATTTTATCGAAACATTTCATGAGAAGATTGCTGGAGGTGATGATCCCTTTGACAGAGGAGTTTTTGGACTCAATAAAGCTAGCATAAAATATACTGACAGGAATGGGAGAACAATGACGCTCAACAAAAATGATTTTATTTTTAGCGGTATAGAAACTTCTTATTACAGATACATAAAAAAATGGACAACCGATAACTTCACTCCTAACTATGGAATTCACATAGGAACTAACTTGTCAGAATATAATTCATCATTAGACTTAGGTTTAAGTGCCAATGCTATAAAAACATATAAACTAAATGAAAAAAGTAATATTAATATTGGTCTAAACATTGGTGTTTTAAGAAAAGGGCTTATAGAACTTAAAAGCAATAATCTTCAATTTGGAAATAACAACATCATAGGTAGTTTTGAAGGCACTATTCAATATTCTTTAACATCAAATAGTCATAGAATTCATGCAATTGGAATAGATTATTACTTACAAAGTAGCTTAAACAAACGTGACGAATTAAATTATATCATCCCAATTAGGCATCCAGATGCACATAAATCTTGGGGTCATGGAGTTACCAATTTGTATAAAACAAACAACTATTGGACATTGTTTTATGCTTTTGGAAAAAGAGTGATTAAAACCCTTTACTTACAACAAGATCTTCAGGTAAATAACAACCCCGATATACAGACTGGAATAAGTATCAGCTTCAATTTGAACTAGTTAATAAATTTGCATTTCATCGATTAAGTGCTTAAAAAACACGATAATTGCATTTTTTTGTTACTTTAGCCTAACCTACTTAATGTTTAAACCAAATTTACTATGAAACAATGCTACTTTATTGCACTTTTCATTTTATGTATAAATGTTGGAGCTCAGAGCAGTTGTGAAGAAGCTCACTCTGATGTTATTTATGGATACTCACATGTCAAATCTGCTTATGATTCCAATAACATCTCTCATTTAAAAGATTATGCAAAGCGTTCTTTTGAAGCCTTTGAACGTGCTAAAAAAATACTTGAATATTGTGGTTGTGAAGCTTCATACAATAAGGCTTATGATGCAGCAGAATTACTAAACAAAGTAGAACCTGTTTCCACTTTTGAAGATGGACGCTTCTATGTAAAACGTGCCAGAGACATTGCAAAAGACGTAATAAACGAACTAGAAATTTGCACAAAGCTAAGTGAAGAAGACGAAGCCATTGTTGCACTAGAACATGAACGTTTAAAACTTCAACAGCAACAAATAGAACTTAAACTAAAGGAAGAAAATTTAAAGAATCAACTTGCTCAAAAAGAAGCTAAAGAGCTATTGTTGAAAAAAGAGCAACTAATTCAGAAAAATGAAATTGCTTTAGATACCAACATTTCTACTTTTAACGATGCTTTAAATGCCTGCAATTGCGAAGTAAAAGTTGAAAAAATCACCTACGAGAAAAATAAACTCTTGAATAAAGATCTTAACCAGATAAAAAAAGAATACTTGAGCATTTTTAAAAAAATGACCAATAACTACTTAGAAAAGTTAAATGCTTGTACAGACTAAGAGTTATAAAAAAAGCCGCTTAAAGCGGCTTTTTTTATTTGCTTGCAAACATTTTTACATCTGTTTCGCTAACTTCAGTTCCACCTAGAATAATTAATCGTTCTACAACATTTCTTAGCTCCCTAATGTTTCCTGTCCAGTCATATTCTTTTAAGAGCTTGAGAGCTGCATTAGAAAATGATTTTTTAGATATTCCCTGTTCTCCTGCGATCTTTGAAGAAAAATGCTCAACCAATAAAGGAATATCGTCTCTTCGATCATTTAATGCTGGAACTTTAATTAAAATGACCGCTAATCTATGATAAAGATCTTCCCTAAACTTACCATCTTCAATCTCTTTCTTTAAATTTTTGTTGGTAGCAGCTACTACTCTTACATTTACTTTAATATCCTTATCACTACCAACTCTTTGTATTCTACTTTCTTGAAGCGCTCTTAATACTTTTGCTTGTGCTGAAAGACTCATATCTCCAATCTCATCAAGAAATATTGTTCCTCCATTTGCCGCTTCAAACTTACCTGCTCTGTCTTTATTTGCACTGGTAAAAGCACCTTTAACATGACCAAATAATTCACTTTCTATCAGTTCACTAGGAATTGCAGCACAGTTCACTTCGATCATTGGTCCTTTTGATCGTTCGCTTTTTTGATGTAACCAATGCGCCACTAATTCTTTTCCTGTACCATTTGGACCAGTAATTAATACACGTGCGTCTGTTGGCGCTACCTTTTCTATCATCTCCTTTATTTGGGAAATTTCAGAGCTATCACCTATCATCTCGTAGTTTTTACTAACCTTTTTCTTCAAAAGTTTATTTTCAACTACAAGTTCTTTTCTATCTAAAGCATTTCTAACCGTATTTAAAAGTCTGTTTAGGTCTGGTGGTTTAGATATGTAATCGTATGCTCCAAGTCTCATGGTATTTACAGCTGTATCTAAATCTCCATGACCAGAGATCATCACTACAGGAATTTCAGGCTTGATCTTCTTAATGGCTTCAAGCACCTCTACTCCATCCATTTTTGGCATTTTTATATCACATAACACCAAATCGAAATCGGTTTTCTTTATTTTCTCGATCCCTTCTAAGCCATCTTCAGCTTCATCTACATTATAGCTATCACTTTCTTCACTTAAAATTTTGGAAAGTACTCTTCTAATTGCTGCTTCGTCTTCTATAATTAAAATTTGTGGCATGTCTTTTTCCGATTTAAAATCTTGTTCTTTTTAATATTTTAACCACTTATAAAGTTCTTTATAACTTGGTTTCTTTCCGTACATTAATATACCTACTCTATATATTTTGGCTGCAAACCAAACAGTAAAAATAAATGTACCTATCAATAACAGTACAGACAAAATTTGTTGCCATATTGGAACACCAAAAGGAATACGCATCAACATTACTACTGGCGAAGTAAATGGCACAAATGAAAACACTGTTGAAACTGTACCATGTGGATCTTCAATCACAGTAAATATACCAACATAAACTGCTAAAATTAGTGGCATTAAAATTGGCAACATAAATTGTTGAGTATCTGTTTCGTTATCAACTGCTGCACCAATTGCTGCATATAATGAACTGTATAATAAATATCCGCCTATAAAGAATAGTATAAACATGATTATTAAATTCATCATAGGTAAATTATATATGGCAGTCATGAAATTTTGAATTTGCATCTCCGTGCTCTGAGTTGCCATAGCTTGTTGCATTAGTTCTTGTTGAGGAGTCTGCACACTTGACATATCAATACCAAGCATTGCAGAAACTATTGTCATTAAAATGCCTCCCAAAACAATCCAGACAATAAACTGCGTAATTCCTGCTAATGAAGTACCAATAATTTTTCCAAGCATTAATTGTACAGGCTTTACAGAAGAAATAATCACTTCTATAATTCTGCTTGTTTTTTCCTCAATTACGCTTCGCATGATCATGTTTCCATAAATAATTATGAACATGAACAGCATATACCCTGCCAAACCTCCAAATATGAGTTTTACAACATTATCTATTTTAGATGTTTTCTCTCCTTGAAAGCTTTCCTGACCAATGTTTATGTTGACTTCAGAGGATTTTAGTTTTTCCAAATCTACTCCTTGTTCCTGTAGCTTGATGTCTGTAAACTTTCTTTCTAACCTGCTTTCAATTCCTTCCATTAAGGTAATTGAAGGTGTATCTTTTGAATAAAACTTGATACTTGCAAGAGTTTCATCTAAACTCTCACCTTGACCAACATATAACAACCCATACTCTTCTTTTTCTTCTACTTGCGCTTTAGCTTCTTCTAGAGAAATACTATTTAAACGATTATACTTTGTATTCTCAGTATCCTTAAACAAATCTCTAACTAAACCTGACTCATCAAGAATAGAAATTGTTCTCTCAGTACTACTGTTTAGCTGAGATAAATATGCAACTACTGCTATTAGAGCAATCATGATTAACGGACTTAAAACCGTCATGATAATAAATGCCTTATTTCTAACTTTAGTTAGATACTCTCTCTTTATTATTAATGGTAAATGATTCATAACTAACTATTCTGAACTGTTTGAATGAAAATATCATTAGCGGTTGGCACTAACTCATTAAAATGGTTTACTTCTGCTCTACTTGTCAAGAATGAAAGAAGATCGTTAGAAGTCTCTCCTGTTTTAATTTGAATATTCAATTTTAAATCATCGTTTAACGATTTAAAGTTGGCTTGCGTTGTGGCAAAACGTGAATTAATCTCTTGGGTTAATTGCGTTTCATTACTTGTCACCAAACCTACCTCAAAAGTATTGGTTTTATAGTCCCTTTTGATATCCTGTAACTTTCCATCAAGTATCTTATTAGACTTATGAATTAAGGCAATATGATCACATAATTCTTCAACCGATTCCATCCTGTGAGTAGAAAAAATAACTGTTGCTCCTTCTTCTCTTAGCTGAAGAATCTCGTCCTTTATAAGGTTAGCATTAATCGGGTCAAAACCTGAAAAAGGTTCATCAAAAATCAATAGTTTTGGTCTGTGTAGCACAGTCACAACAAACTGAATTTTCTGTGCCATTCCCTTTGAAAGTTCCTGTATCTTTTTATTCCACCAGTCTCCTATTTCTAGTTTTTCAAACCAGTACTTCAATTGTTTTTTGGCTTCAGTCTTACTCATTCCTTTTAACTGAGCCAAATAAAGAGCCTGCTCGCCTACTTTCATTGATTTGTATAAACCACGCTCTTCAGGTAAATACCCAATATCTTTAATATGTTCTGGTTTTAGCTCACTACCTTCTAACAATACTTTACCATGATCTGGCATTGTTATCTGATTGATTATCCTAATAAGTGTAGTTTTACCAGCACCATTTGGTCCTAAAAGACCAAAGATGCTTCCTTCAGGAACTTCTATTGAAACATCATTTAATGCCCTAAAGTTTCCAAAATTCTTAGAGACCGACTGGGTCACTAACAAGTTGCTCATCCTTTTAATTTAAGTGTTCTAAAATTAGTAGGGTAAAGATATTAAATGTTACTACACTTAAGCATCTTTTTTTAGAAATAGCAGCCCTTAAAAACAAAAACCCACCCTTAAAAAAAGGATGGGAAAAATTGCTATGAAAAAGAAAAATTACCACTAACACACACTGTAGTGGTAAATCAAATATACTGTTTTTTATTAAAAAATTCTTAAAAAGCTAAATTATCTTTAAGAATTAGATCAATAATAGAATTTTATTTCAGAAAGTTTTAAGTTCTATAAACATATGTTAAGAGAACATATCTTTTACCTTTTCGAAGAATGAACGATCACTGCTTTCTGGCTTAGGTTGAAAGTGTTCATCATCCCTCATGCTCTCAAAAAATTCCTTTTGTTGCTTACTCAAAGTCTTAGGAGTCCATACATTGACATGTACCAAAAGATCTCCTTTACCATAACCATTAATGCTTGGTATGCCCTTGCCTCTTAACCTAAGAATTTTACCAGATTGCACTCCAGCCTCAACCTTAATCCGCACCTTACCTGTAACTGTATCTATCTCTTTTGAAGTCCCTAGCACAGCATCTGGATAACTAACGTAAAGGTCATAGTGCAAGTTATCTCCTTCACGCTGTAAGGTCTCATGCTTTTCTTCGGTAATTGCAACTAAAAGATCACCAGAAATACCATTTCCTGGAGCCTCATTCCCTTTCCCAGAAACTTTCAATTGCATACCATCAACAACTCCTGCAGGAATTTTTATTGAAACTGTTTCTTCTGATATGATCAACCCTTGTGCATCCGCATCTGTAGGTTTCTTATCAATTGTCTGTCCTGCTCCGCCACAAGTTGTACAAGGAGCAGAAGTTTGCATTCTTCCCAAAATAGTGTTGGTAACTCTAGTCACCTGACCACTACCATTACAGGTTGGACAGGTCTTATATGTAGTCCCAGGCGCTTGCTTTTTACGCTTTACTTTCACCTTCTTTTCAACACCATTAGCAATTTCCTCAAGTGTAAGCTTCACTCTAATCCTAAGGTTACTTCCCTTAACTACTCGTTGGCGAGTTCCTCCTCCAAAACCAGAAAAACCACCAAAAGCTCCACCAAAAATATCACCAAACTGACTAAATATGTCGTCCATATTCATACCACCGCCACCAAAGCCTCCTGCACCTTCAAAAGCTGCATGTCCAAATTGATCATAACGTGCTTTCTTATCTTCATCGCTAAGCACTTCATATGCCTCAGCAGCTGCTTTGAACTTATCTTCAGCTTCCTTGTCATCCGGATTTTTATCTGGATGGTACTTCAATGCCATTTTTCTGTAGGCTTTCTTAATCTCAGCCGCAGAAGCCCCTTTGCCAACGCCTAATATTTCGTAATAATCTTGTTTAGCCATATCTATTGTCCGATAACTACCTTTGGAAAACGAATAATTTTTTCACCTAAAGCGTACCCTTTTTCAATAACATCTATAATTTTTCCTTTTAGATCATCACTAGGAGCCGGAATTTGTGTAACCGCTTCGTGTTGATCTGCATCAAAAGTGTCTCCTTGCTCAACTTTTATTTGTGACAATCCTTTTTGCTCTAAAGTGGAAAGCATTTTTTGATAAATAAGAAGTACACCTTTTCTAAGTTCTTCAGCTTCTTTATCTTCTTCAATATGAGTCAATGCACGTTCAAAATCATCAATCACCGGAAGTAAAGAAACCATAACGTCCTCACTTGCAGTTTTAAACAACTCGATACGCTCCTTAGCAGTTCTTCTTTTATAATTTTCAAATTCAGCAAACAAACGCAAAAACTTATCCTTTTCAGATTTTAATTCTTCTTGCAATTGTTCTTCTAAGGTTTTCTCTACAATTTCTTCTTGAGAAGTTTCCTTTACCTCAACTTGTTCGTCCACTAATTCTTCTTTTTTACTTTTCTTGCTCATGCTTTTAAAATCATCTTTTAAACAGTTGGCAAAAGTACTGCCATTATTATTAAAATGTCAAAATGTCACCTAATTATTTTTAGGTTTTTTTAACTACTTAAACTGTGGTAATTTATATTTTTGCCAAAACACTTTAAAAATCATCAAAATCATGAAAAGAAAATTTTATAACCTATTTACAATGGTTGCTATAGCTGTAGTTCTTGTGAGTTGTAAAAATGAGTCTAAAGAAGTTAAAACTACTGAAGCTGAAAACGCTGCAGAAGCACAAGCTACATCAACTAAGTATTTGGCTAATGCTGAAACTTCTCTTATTGAATGGATAGGATCTAAGCCTACTGGTTCAAAGCACAACGGAACAATTAATTTAGAAAGTGGTGTATTTACTGTTAATAACGGAAAATTAGAAAGCGGAACTTTTTTAATCGACATGAACTCTATAGTTAATTTAGATATTCCTGCTGATAAAAAAGGGAATGCTAATTTAGTAGGTCACTTAAAAAGTGCTGACTTCTTTGATGTTGAAAAATTTCCAAGTTCTGCTTTCGAAGTAACTGGATTAGAAGAAGTAGATGGTAAAACAATGTTATCTGGAAACCTTAAAATGAAGGATATCGAAAATAATATTACTATTCCTGTTTCTTTATCTGGTGAAGGTAACAACTTTACAATTACTAGTGAAACTTTTACCATTGACAGATCTAAGTGGAATGTTCAATATAACTCAGGTTCATTCTTTGATAACTTAGGGGATAAGTTAATCAATGATGACATTGAACTAAAGATCACTGTTGCAGGAAGTAAATCGTAATTAGAACAAAATATAATAACAAAGCCACTATTTTTAAGTGGCTTTTTTTTATTGGTTGTCTAGAGAGTGCTTGCTATCGTCTCTTTTTAAATTTTTTCACCTTGCTCTTCCTTTGGTTGAATGGAATAGCATCATCAAATGTATGCTTAGGTTTGTTGCCTTTACTCTTTCTCCATTTATCATTTTTTGGAAGTAAAACATTTAAGAGGTCTTTTCTATCTAACTTTGTTAGTGTATTCTTTATCCAATTCTGATTTTCCTTTTTATACCAAAAGAAAAATCGGTGTTGCTCATCTTTTTCTTTTTTAGTTTTTGGAGTTCTAACTGGTTCCAATGTATAAGGATGATAACCACTATAATAAATTACTGTAGCCACAGTCATTGGAGTTGGCGTGAAGCCTTGAACTTGTTCAAGCTGAAAACCCATATCCTTAGTTTCCGCTGCTAAATCAGCCATATCTTCAACTTCACAAGCTGGATGGTTTGATATAAAATATGGTATCAGTTGTAAGTTCAATCCCTTCTTAATATTTATCTTATCAAATCGATCTTTGAATTTATGAAAATACTTAAATGAGGGTTTCCGCATAAGCTTTAATACTGGATCTGATGTATGTTCAGGAGCCACTTTTAATCTTCCAGAAACATGTTTGGTCATCACCTCTTCCGTATAATCATCTAATTCCTGAGCATCTGCATTTTTATTAAACTCGGGAACAAGCATATCATGCCTAATTCCACTACCAATAAAAGATTTCTTAACTTTTGGATGATTATCAACCGCTTTATAAAGTTCCGTTAATGGTTTATGCGAAGTATCAAGATTACTACAAATAACTGGTGAAATACATGAAGGGGCAACACATCTATCGCATATAGACTGTATCTTTCCTTTCATTTGATACATATTGGCAGAGGGACCACCAATATCAGACAAATATCCCTTAAAATCAGGCATATTGGCAACAGTATCTACTTCTTTTAAAATAGATTTCTGACTTCTACTAGCGATAAATTTTCCTTGGTGAGCTGAAATGGTACAAAAACTACAACCTCCAAAACAACCACGATGAATGTTTATTGAAAACTTGATCATCTCAAAAGCAGGAATCGGTCCGCGCTTATTATATTTTGGATGTGGTAATCTGGTATAAGGTAGATCAAATGATGCATCAATCTCATCCTCAGTCATTGTTGGATAAGGCGGGTTTATCATCAAGGTTTTATCACCAACCTCTTGAAATATACGTCTTGCTTGCAGTTTGTTTGACTCTTGCTCAATAATTTTAAAGTTAGAGGCAAACTTCTTTTTATCAATCAAACAAGTTTCGTGTGATTCAATAGTCACATCTTGCCAATTACTATTTTTTGGAATTTTTTCTCCTTCCTCAACAAAAACAGCAGTTTGCTTGATAGTGTTAAGACTTGAAAACGGAACACCTTTATCTAACAACCTAACAATCTCTCGAAGTGGTTGCTCTCCCATTCCATACACCAACATATCAGCTTTTGAGGTTTCAAGAATGGTTGGCATTAATTTATCTGACCAATAATCGTAGTGTGTCACTCTCCTTAAAGAAGCCTCAATTCCTCCAATAAGAACAGGAACATCTGGAAACTTTTCTTTTAAAATTTTAGAATAGACTGAGGTAGCATAATCTGGTCTAAAGCCAATATCGCCATTAGGTGTATAGGCATCCTTATCTCTTCGCTTTTTACTAGCTGTATAATTACTCACCATAGGATCCATACAACCTCCAGTGACTCCAAAAAATAAGCGAGGTGCTCCAAGTTTGGTAAAGTCCTGTAAATTATCCGTAACAGATGGCTGTGGTACAATAGCTACTTTCAACCCACAACTTTCTAATATCCTACCAATTACTGCTGGCCCAAATGAAGGGTGATCTACATAGGCATCACCACTAAAAAGAATTACATCTAATTCTTCCCATCCTCTAATTTTAACCTCTTTTCTTGTGGTTGGTAACCAGCTTGAAAGCTTTAATGAATTCATTGCTGCAAAAATACGCTAATAATTTCATTTGGTTTAGTGTCACTTATTAAAGCATTGAAGTTATAAACGTTTCGTCTTAATTTTTTAGGCGTTTATGTGCTAAATGAATGCTTCGGTCTATTAAATATCATTTTGATAATACAAAGCACTATTTTAGTTCAATACTCTACTAGTGGAGTGATATAGTTAACCATTATAATGATGTCAGAAAAAAAACCAACTTTGATGCAAAAAATAAAGCTAATAATATCAGTTATAGTATTGATATTTACTTTCATGATCACCTCATGTAGTCAAAAAAGTAAACGAGTAATTAATTATCCAGAAACCGATCTTGCTGCTCAATTCTTAATTCCTAAACCTTCGGAAGTAATAGCTGCTAAAAGTGGTTTTGCGCTTGATGAGTTTACTTCGATTGTAACAACAGGAAATGATGAAGCCTACCAAAAGGTTGGAGAATTTTTAGCTGATAAAATAAAGTTTAAAACTGGTTTATATTTATCAGTCAATGAAGAAACTGAAACTACTGAAACCGTTATTAGTATCAATCAGGTAGAAGGATTAGATCGAGTTAATTCTGAAGCGTATGAAATAATTATTTCGAACGACTCCATAGTTTTAAATTCCAGTACAGCAGCTGGAGCTTTTAGAGGTGCGCAAACCATAAGACAAATTATTCCTGAGATTAGTAATGAAACCTTAGCCGAAAATAAAATTTGGGTAGTCCCAACAGGAAAAATTAAAGATGCTCCTCAGTTTGAGTATAGAGGATCAATGTTGGATGTTGCACGTCACTTTTTTAGTGTAGAAGATGTAAAGAAATATATTGATGTCTTAAGTTATTATAAGTACAATGTATTACACCTTCATTTGAGTGACGACCAAGGATGGCGTATTGAAATTAAGTCATGGCCAAAACTAACTGAAATTGGTGGGAGCACAGAAGTTGGTGGAGAATCTGGTGGGTTTTACACGCAAGAGGAATATACTGAGATTGTTAATTACGCAGCTGCACATCATATAACTGTGGTTCCAGAAATTGATATGCCTGGGCATACAAATTCAGCATCTGCATCATACCCTTGGCTAAATGGTAATGGAAAAAAAGCTGAGCTTTATGAAGGAATTGAAGTTGGTTTTAGCACATTTGATACCAGAAACGATTCTGTCTATATGTTTATAGATGATGTAATTCGTGAAATCTCAGAACTCACTCCTGGGCCATACTTTCATATTGGTGGAGACGAAAGTCACGTCACCAAAAAAGATGACTATATCTACTTTGTAAATAAAGTTGAAAAGATTGTACAGAAATATGATAAGATAATGGTTGGTTGGGACGAAGTTGCTACCGCTGATATTGATTCCACTTCAATTTCGCAATGGTGGGCAAGTAAGGAAAATGCTGAATTGGCTTTAGAGAAGAACATGAAGATTATTTTATCTCCTGCTCATAAAGCTTATTTAGACATGAAGTATAACGAAAACTCTAAACACGGTCTGTCTTGGGCGGCGATCATCCCAACAGACAGTGCTTATATATGGACACCTGAAAAACTATTACCAATGGAAAGTGTAATAGGAATTGAAGCTCCGCTTTGGTCAGAGACTATTAGCAATATTGAGGAACTGGAATACTTAGCTTTTCCTAGGGCCATTGGATATTCTGAATTAGGTTGGACTACAGAAGAAAATAGAAATTGGGAGGATTATAAAGTGCGTTTAGCTAATCAAGCCCCATATTTGGAGCGCATGAATGTTAAGTACTATGAATCACCGTTAATTGACTGGAAAAAAAGTACACCAACTGAAAATGTAAATGTTAAAGAATTGCCTAAAAACTAAGAATAATAAAGAGTATACATATATTTAGAGGTTCCTTTTTTATATCGATTAATATAACTTATACCGTCTAAAGTAAGTTTTCCAAAGTAGGAAGTAAATAATTATATCTGTAGTTAAATCCTATATCCTCCAGTTTTTTAGAGCTTACTCGTTGACTTTCTAAAACCAAAGCACTCATTTCTCCTAAAAGTAGTTTCAATATAAAACTTGGTACTCTAGGTAGAAAAAGCGGTCTGTTTACCACTTTAGCAATAGCCTTTACAAGCTCTCTTTGTTTCACTGGATTGGGGGCAACACCATTAAATAAACCTTCTAGCTTATTTTTATTAATAAACATAAAAATGTTGGCTAAATCTTCAATATGAATCCAAGACTGCCATTGTCCTCCTCCGCCTAAAGGTGAACCTATAAATGCTTTTATTGGTTTTATCATTTTTGGTAGCGCTCCTCCATTGCTGGCAAGCACAATCCCAATTCTAACCAACGCAACTTTAATGTTTAGCTCTTCAAATTTTTGAGCTTCGGCTTCCCATTGTTTGGTAACCTGTGCTAAAAAACTATTACCAATAACTTTATTAGTTTCGTCATAATAATTAGTCCTGGAGTCTGGATAAATTCCAATAGCACTTGCAGAAATTAGTTGCTTAATTGAGTAATTATTAGCCTTAACTGCATTAAACAAAAGTCTCAACGAGTCTAACCTACTGTTTAAAATTTCAGCTTTATATCTTTTACTCCAACGCTTGGCAACCGTTGCCCCAGAAAGATTAATTATTGTATCAACATCTTTAAAGCAATTATCGTCAATATCTCCGGTTTTTGGGTTCCAATAAAATCCTTGATAATTATAAAGACTTACAATTTTATTTTTATTGGTAGTCAGGTAATTAACTGTAATGTTTTTAGCATGACATTGCTTGACAATTTCTTGTCCAACTAAACCTGTAGCTCCTGTAATTAAAACCCTTGACATCATATAAATTTAAGAAATAGCGAGAAGAAAAAAGGTCTAATTAAGGACAGTTTAACAGATATTTTGCCCTTTATTAAGAACTCATTTAGTTGCTCTTAACATATGACGCTTACCAGGAGGCCCTTGTAATCGCTCAACTGTAAAGCCAAGTGACATCATATTACGTTTAACTTTGCCTATTGCAGCATAAGTAACCAAAACTCCTTTAGGCTTTAAAGCATTGTACATAATTTGGAAAATATCTTTCTCCCAAAGTTCTGGCTGAACGCGAGCACCAAAAGCATCAAAATAAATTAAGTGATATTGTTCTTTGTCTTTTATATCTGAAAAGAATTGTTGCCTTTTGGTGAGCTTAAAATTATTACTAACCTCAAACCTCTCTTCCCAAGATAGCTCATGTAACTTTTTAAACAAGGATTCTTTTGAGTCTTTAATTTTATTTACATAGTTAAGCTGTTCTAATTCATTCACCAAAACGGGATAAGCTTCGATACCAACATAGTCAATCTCAATCTTTCTGCGCTCAGCTTCTAAAGATGTTAGAAATGCGTTTAAACCCGTTCCAAAGCCTATTTCTAATATTTTTAACGGTCTTTCATCAACCAACTCGAGAGTATGATGTAATCCGTTCTTAATGAATACATGAAGTGCTTCGCTAATGGCTCCATGTTTAGAATGATACTGCTCATTCCATTCTTCAATATGAATGGTCTTCGAGCCATCTGCGGTAGTAATTATTTTTCTCTTCAAGTTACTTTATTAATAACTTTTTAATCGTTGGAATCGGTCCAGTGCAAGTCACATTATGGCAAGAAATACACGCATTAACAGCATTATTATAATGAGCAACAATATCTGCTTCTGATCCTTCAAAGATTAATCTCTCGGCGTTCAAAAATAGCTTTGAATCAACTTCAAAAAGAGAATCTCTATCTGATGGATCGGTTAAGGTTGCGGTTAGAATTTTATCAAAGTTGGAAGGATAAGAAGCTGATAACTCGCCTTTAATAACTTGTTGCTTTATAGTTTCACTATAAGCATACATTTCTCTCATAAGCTGAGCCATTTCTGACGTTTCAGCCATAACTAATTCTGGTTTTTCAGATTCAGTTTTTGGAACTTCTTTGCAACTTAAACTGAGAAAGGTGAATAATATAACAAATAATCGATATTGCATTTTATTGCTTTAAAAGCACACCATCTGCTTCAAAAGCCAATGTTCTTTTAGGCTCTGTGATCGCTTCAATTTCCTTTTTACTCTTTCCTGCATCTTCAGCATAATGACGCAACTCATCAACTGATGTTTCTGTTACATAAGCCTTTCCGTTAACAATAACTTCTCCCTCAGCATTTAAAGGCATAAAGAATCCATAATCTTTAAAACGAACCATCATTTCTTCATCGTTCCCAAGGTCTAATTTCATCCAACATCCCTTCTTAGAACAAACTTCGTTTATGCTTGCTGTTACCTTCGTATTTAAGGTATCTCCAACTTTTAGAGCATCATATTTTTCAGCCATTACCATTGCGGTTAAAGCACCATCAGCTGCGATTTCATCTCCAAAAGAAGCATACTCAGATGCCTCAGCTTCATTTTGAGTTTCTGCAGATTTTTCATTCTTACAAGAAAAAGCAAATAAGATTACTAATAAAAGTGCTAATTTAAGTTTCATTTTTGTAGGGTTTTAGGTGTTTTTTTGAGGATATAAAGATACGTCTTTTATAGTAAAAATCAGTTTTTTATGCCATTCAATTTGCTTAATTTTGTCTTATAAAAATACCGTTATGATAAACGAATCGAAGTGTAAGATTGAAGTGACTAAGGTAGCGCAATCTAAAATCAACGAGGTAGATTTTAACAATTTAAGCTTTGGAAGTGTCTTTACAGACCACATGTTGGTTTGTACTTTTAAAAATGGTTCCTGGAATGAGCCAAAGATTGTTCCTTACCAACCGATTACCTTAGATCCTTCTGCAAAGATTTTCCACTACGGACAATCTATCTTCGAAGGTATGAAAGCCTATAAAGACGAAAATGAAGATGTTTGGCTATTTAGACCGATTGATAATTGCAAACGTTTAAATATTTCTGCTAAACGCTTAGCTATCCCTGAGTTGCCAGAAGAATACTTTATGGATGGTCTTAAGGAATTACTTAAACTGGATAGTGACTGGATACCAACTCAAGATGGGAGCTCATTATACATAAGACCTTTTGTTTTTGCTTCTGGAAATGGTTTTCATGCTTCACCAGCAGATGAGTATACTTTTGTTATAGCATGTGCACCTTCTGGATCATATTTTTCAGGTAAGGTGAAAGTATTAATCGAAGAAAAATATTCTCGTTCAGCAAATGGTGGTGTTGGTTTTGCAAAAGCTGGAGGTAATTACGCTGGACAATTCTATCCAACGCAATTAGCTAAAGAAAAAGGTTATCAGCAAGTTATTTGGACAGATGACAATACGCATGAATATATTGAAGAAGCTGGAGCAATGAACATTTTTGTTCGTATTAATGATACTTTAATCACAAGTCCTGTGAGTGATAGAATACTTGATGGAATTACTAGAAAAAGTATCATTGAAATTGCTAAGGATGAAGGCATCGATGTCGAGGTACGAAAGCTAACAGTATCAGAAGTTGTGGAGGCAGCTAAAAATGGTTCTCTTAAAGAGATGTTTGGTGCTGGTACTGCTGCTGTTATTTCTCAAATAGCAGGATTTGGTTATAAAGATCAAGATTTTGATTTACCAGTTCTTGAAGCACCTTATGCTGCAAGACTTAAAAAACGAATTACAGATATACAAACTAATAAAGCCGAAGATAAATTTGGCTGGAGAGTTAAAGTTTAAACGATAAAAAAAGAGAAGCAAAATGCTTCTCTTTTTTTATCTTTCAAGGATTTCCTTGATGCTAGGTTTAAAATAATTAGGTCCTTTTAGCACCTTACCATCTTCGCGATATATAGGTTGCCCATCAACTCCAAGCTTACTCATATTACTTCGTTGAATCTCCTCGAAAACTTCTTCTATTTTGTATTGTAAACCATGCTCTATTATTGTTCCGCAAAGTATATAAAGCATATCTCCTAAAGCATCGGCTACCTCAACCAGGTCATTATCATTAGCTGCATCAAGATATTCTTCATTTTCTTCACGCATTAGCTTGTAACGCAACATGTTTTTTTCAGTTCCTAAATCTGCTTTAGGTGTCTCTCTATATCCTATTTTAAAAGCCTCATGAAAATCTTTTACAGCTTGAATTTTATTTTTCACACGTTTGAATTTTTGTAATTATGTTTTGTCTAAATTTGCCTAAAAATAAACAATTATGTTTAGCCAAGGACAAATAACTTTTGGGATACTTTTTGCCATAGCTTTTATAGCTGTTTTGATTTATGCTTACAAAAAAGATGTTAAGCTTCACAAGTTTTATTTTAAAGGAAGTATTTGGGTACTCATTGCATTTATTTCTTTTCTTTTAATGATTGTGGCTATCAAGTTTATCTTTACCTAATAGGCACCTTTTTAATCGCTGTTTGAAATTAGTTATCTTTACGTAAATCACTAAAATGATCGTCATGAGAACAGCGAAGATTGTCATCATCATTATTTTAATAATTTTTATTGGCTCATGTGTTTATGTTGCAGTGCAACCAAATTCTTACGATGTTTTTAGAACAAGAACTATAAAAGCACCAACGCAATTATTATTTAATGAGGTAAACGATTTCAAGAACTGGGAAGTGTGGTCTCCATGGATAGAAAAAGACCCTTCAATAGCAATTACATATCCCGAGCAAACTAGTGGTGTTGGTGGCTCTTATTCATGGACTAGTGATGATGGAAATGGAACTATGAAAACACTCATGGTTAGTCCTTATGATTCTATTTCTCATGAAATGAAATTTGATAACTTCTCTCCTTCTACCGTGTATTGGCAATTTGAAAAAGTTGATACAGGCACTAAAGTTACTTGGGGAATGAGAGCAAATGATCTACCGTTTCTGCTAAAATTCTTTTCTGCCATAAGTGGTGGAATGGATAAAATGGTTGGTCCAGATTATGAACGTGGATTAGAAAAATTAGACAGTGTTGTTGTAGAAAGTATGAGCAAATTTGAAGTCTCTATTGAAGGTGTAAAAGAATATGGTGGAGGATTCTATTTGTACACGACTACCAATGCTACCAATGAGAATATTAGTGCTACCATGGGACAACAATATGGAAAAATTGGAATGTTTATGGGTAAGAACAATATTCAAATGAACGGTATGCCTTTAACTGTTTATCAAGAAATGAATATGAATGATGGCACTGTGATTATGAGTAATGGGATTCCAGTTGCTGAAAAAATAGATATAAAAGACGATAGTGGTGTACTTTGCGGCTACATTCCGAAAACTAAAGTGATTAAAACAGTTTTAAAAGGAAATTATACCAACCTCTCAAAGGCTTGGGAACAGACGATGCAATATTTGGCTGATAATAATATCGAACAATCAGACATAAAACCCTTTGAAATTTACACAAATGACCCTGGAAATTTTCCTAATCCAGCCGACTGGACAACCGAAATTTATGTACCTATTAAAGAATAAATGAAGAACCTAATTTTAGTATTTATTGGTGGCGGCGTTGGTAGCTCGTTGCGCTACTTACTTGGAAAATATATGAATTCTACCCAAACAGGAATTCCATGGGGAACTTTTACAGCAAATATCTTGGGAAGTTTGTTAATAGGAATTATTCTAGGACTGGCTGCTAAAAATGATACCTTATCACAAAGCCAAACTTTGCTTTTAGCCACTGGTTTTTGCGGAGGCTTTACCACCTTCTCGACCTTTGCATATGAGAATCATGTATTTTTAAAATCAGGAGACTTTACAAATTTCGCACTTTATACTATTGGTTCTTTTGTAGTCGGTTTTTTGGCGGTGTTTTTAGGAATGTTTTTGGTTAAAAGTATTTAGTACTGCTTTTTATATTTCTTCACTCCTGCTGTTATAGCTATTCTTAAATAGTTTTCTCGAGGAACTATAGGACAAGAATACTTTTCATTATAAGCACAATAAGGGTTGAAGGCTTTATTAAAGTCGATGGTTAACACATCTCCTTCAGGGATTCTTGTTTCAATATAGCGTCCTCCTCCATAAGTTGTTTCTCCATTCGTTTCATCAAGAAATGGTAAGAACAAATAGCTTTTATCTTCAGATTCCATATCTTGGTAAATATACAACTGCATAGGTTCCTCTTTAATTAAAAACTCTAAGCGAGCATATTTTCTATATGAAGCAACTCTAGCTGTGGAAGTTTTCATTTCAAAGGGTTCAGCTTCCGGAGTCAACACCAATTTTGCATTGACAACAAATGTCGAATCGTTGTCAAAAAAATCTAATCCTTCAAAATTTTCTCTATCCTTTACTTTTAATGGTGATGTGGTAGCATCTTTAAAAAAAGCATTTTGCTGACGTTGATATTCGGTAACTCCATGAAGTGGTTTTTTTCCATCAGAGCAGCTCATCATTGACAACATTAAAAGAAAAAGAATTAATCTTGACATAATAAAATTTTGAACCTAAAAGTACAACATAAAGAAATTTTACCTAGCTTTGAGCCATCAAAAAAAGAAAATGATGCGTAACATCGTCAATATTTGTAAACTTCAAACCTCTTCTAAACTTAGAGGTTGGACGTTCTATATATTGTGGTGATGTGATTATAAAATATTACAATGTATTAAAGTCCGACTTCGCAGTCGGACTTTTTATTTTTATAACAATCAGTAAATGAAAACACTATTTAACAATTACCTCGAAACATTTAAAGGCCTCTCTAGAGAAGTATGGTGGTTATCCCTAATCACATTAATTAACAGAGCTGGAACCATGGTAATTCCTTTCTTGTCGCTATACTTAAACGAAGATCTCGGATTTAGTTTCAATAACATAGCTTGGATACTTACCGTTTTTGGTTTAGGGACTGTAACAGGATCTTGGATTGGTGGTAAGCTAACAGATAAATTTGGTTTCTACCAAGTAATGATTTATAGTTTATTTGTAACTGGTGTTCTTTTTATTTTATTACAATATCTAACTACACTTGTTGGATTTTGCATAGGAATATTTCTTGTAATGGTTGTTGCCGATTCATTTCGACCAGCCATGTTTGTTGCGATGAGTGCGTATAGCACACCAGAAAATAAAACGAGGAGTGTTACACTTATCAGATTAGCTATTAATCTAGGGTTTTCTGCTGGACCAGCAGTAGGAGGAATAATCATCACAACTGTTGGCTATTCGGGATTGTTCTGGATTGATGGTATTACATGTATTCTAGCAACTCTATTACTCATAAAAGTTCTACATCCAAAAAAGTCTAAAACATTGGATAGTGTTACTAATGACAACCCTGAGAGCATATTTAATGATAAACCCTTTTGGTTATTCTTTATTGCCATGGCACTATTCGGAATAATATTCTTGCAGTATTTCTCAACAATGCCATTGTATTACAGAAACGCACATACTTTAACTGAATTAGAGATTGGGTTACTTTTGGGAATGAACGGACTCATCATTTTCTTGTTGGAAATGCCTTTGATAAAATGGTTAGAAAACTCTACCTATACAAAAGTTGGATTAATGATATTTGGTGCAATACTTGTTGGTGGCAGTTTTATTGTACTAACCATGACCAATTGGGTTGGTATACTAATAATAGGTATGCTTTTAATGACCATTGGAGAAATGATTGTCTTTCCGTTTTCTAATGCATTTGCAATGCATAGAGGTAAACGAGGAAAGTTAGGAGAATACATGGCTTTTTATACGGTGTCATTTTCTATTGCTCATGTTTTCGGACATAATGCTGGCATGCAAATGATTGACAAACTTGGGTATGATACCACTTGGACGATCATTACAATTTTAGCTATGGTCTGTGTGATTTTTTTAATTCTCTTAAAGTACTCTCTAAATAAAGAAGTAAAATGAATTTAAACCAAATAACTATCCCATCCTTAAATGTTGGGAGAGCAGTTAAATTTTATAAAACCTTAGGACTGCGTCTAATTGTAGACGCACTCCCAAGGTATGCACGTTTTGAATGTCCAGATGGCGAAACTACTTTTTCTATTCATCTTGTTGAAGAACTTCCAAAGGGTGAAGGTATCTCCTTATACTTTGAAAATGATAATTTAGATGAACTCGTTAGAGAATTAAAATCAAAAGACATTATATTTACTTCAGATCCCGAAGATAAGCCATGGTTATGGCGAGAAGCGCATTTGATAGATCCCGATGAAAATAAAATCATATTATTCCATGCTGGAGAAAACAGAAAAAATCCTCCTTGGAGAATCAATTAAAGCAAATGAAAAAACTATTTGTATTCCTTCTAAGCATTTCAATTTTAAGTTGTAATACTAAAACTGAAAAGCAATTTCCAACTTTAGAACCCAACCGTTACAACGTAGCATTTTTAATAATGGATGGAGTCTATAATACCGAATTGACCGCTCCATTTGATATTTTTCAGCATACTATTTTTAGAGAAGGCATCAAACCAATGAACGTGTTTACTGTTGCTAACACAGATAAAGCTGTAACTAGCTTTGAAGGAATGCGCATACTTCCTGATTTTAATTATTTAACCGATGAACTTCCTAAGATTGATATTCTAGTTGTGCCAAGTGCAGAAGGTCATTTAGGAAAAGATCTCAAAGATGAAGCAATGCTTAAGTTTGTAAAAGATGTAGATAAAAATGCAGAATTCATTACCTCACATTGCGATGGAGCATTTGTTTTAGCGAAAGCTGGTTTACTGGACAACTCGGTTTCAACAACCTTCCCTACTGATATTAATAAGATGCGAGAAATGTTTCCAAGTTTGGACATTAGAAAAGATGTGCTTTTTGTTCATGATGGTAAGTACATTACTTCTGCAGGAGGCGCTAAAAGTTTTGAAGCTGCGCTTTATTTATGTGAATATTTATATGGAAAAGAAGTTACACAAAGACTTGCTCAAGGCTTAGTTATTGATTGGGATTTAAACCAGGTTCCTCACACGATTATTTCAGATTAACAATTAAAATTTATTGGCGTAATTTTTGTAAATTTTCAATCATATTTTATTTCAAATGAATTTCAAAATCAAAAAACGATTATCATTAGGTTTCTTATTGCTTTTTTTAACAACTGTTATCGCTCAAGGAACTACAACTGAAAAAACTATTAAGGGACAAATCACTTATCTAGATGCTCCTTTAGCAAATGTCAATATTTCTATACTGGATTCTAAAACAGGAACAAGTTCTGATCAAAATGGAAACTATAGTATTACTGCCAAAATTGGTGATATCATTAAATATAGCTACGTTGGTTTTAATACGGTTTCAATATTAGTTGAAGATGTAACTTCCGTCTTAAACATTGAAATGACGGAAAAAGTAAATGAGTTAGAGGAAACTGTCGTTACGAGTAGAAAGAAAGTAGGAAGAAATGCTAGAGTTGCTTCCAAAAAAGAAAAAATAATTAATACGTCGGTTGGTAAGATTAACGTAGAACTACTTGCCACTAAGGTGCATTATTTAGAAGGAAGAGACCTCGGCTTTCACTATTTTACATTGGCAGAAGCTCTCGAAGGAAAGTTCTCAGGAAAAATACCTAGCATGGTCGATATAGATGGGAGATTAACTTCAGCTGATGACCCTTCGATAAACTTGGCTCGTATAAAAGATGTTTATGTTATGACAAGTAGGGTTGGAACAGCTAAATGGGGAGGACCAGTAATAATAGTTAGAACCATGGACTCTCCTGAAGAAATTGCCAAACGAAAAGAAGCAGTTGCTGAACAATATCGCAATCAAAACTATTATAACAATGATGCTGCTGAAGTTGTAGATAACTTAGAGGTGTCAACCTCTACTTCTACAGTTAACAATAGGTCAAATGACACAGGAATAACTAAAGAAATAACTGGTAAAGTTACTTATCTAGATTCACCACTATCAAGAGTTAATGTTAAAATTGTAGGCAAGTCAAGAGGAACTAACACTAATTCTAAAGGAGAGTACACTATTATGGCTGATGTTGGTGATATTCTTCAATTTAGTCATTTGGGTTATGCTACGGTCTCTATAATTGTTGAAGATGTAACTTCGGTACTTAACATTGAAATGGTATTTGAAGAAAACGAACTTGATGCAGTTACCGTTGAGTCTAATGGAAGTATTCCAAAAACTTTAGAGCGAGAAAGAAATACGAATAAAGAGTTTTCTACTTCAAGAGGTAATATGGACCCTAAACGAGTTGGGTTTGCAATGTCCTTTTTGGATGGTGAAGAAGTATCGTCAATCTATCTCACATTAGGTGAAGCACTAGCTGCAAAAATGCCTGGAGTAAGATATGATCAGCAAACAAAACGAGTTATTGTAAAACCAAGAATGTCACCAAATACTCCTATGTTTCCAATTTGGGATATTGACGGGATGCTCTTTGATGAAGAACCTCCTTTAGATTTAAGTAATGTTTTGAGTGTTCGTATTTTAAGAACATTAGCTGGTACAAATAGATATGGACTTGAGGGTGCTGGAGGTGTTATAGTAGTGCAAACTAAAAACGGAAACTTTAACCCCATAGAAGCTGAGCGAAAAAGGATAGCAGAACAATACACTAATAAAAACTATTACTCGAACGATGCAAGTGCTGTAAATACTGAAAGTCTAAACGCGAATGCATATACAGCTACCTTAGAAGGATTTAATAACAAACAGAAAGCGTTTATCTATTATGACCAAACACTTAGAAAGCAATTGACTAGTTATGACGATCATTTAAGCATTGCCAATAAGTTTGTATCTTTTTATAAAGATGCTAATCTAGCCAAAGAAGTTCTTTTAAGATTAGGTGAGCAATTTGATAAAAACCCAGAAATACTTAAAGCAGTTGCTTTTCATTTACAAGCTTTTGGGTTTAAACATGAAGCCATTAAAGCCTACGAGAGCATTTTTAAGCTACGGCCAACATATGCACAATCGTATCGTGATCTGGCAAATGCTTACGCAGAAAATGATCAATATAAAAAAGCATGGAGATTGTATATGAGCTACCTTTTACAAGGACATGATCTAAGTGGAGAAGGTATTGGTCAACTATTCTATAAAGAAATGGAATGGCTCTTTTTTAACCGAAAGAATCAGACGGATATCAGACAAAAGTTTGAACCTTTAAGTGAAAATTTAGCTGATTTTAGAGATGATATACGCATGGTATTTGAGTGGAATACCTCTGAAGCTGAATTTGATATTGAGTTTGTAAATCCTGAACTGCGATCTTATGTCTTTGAACATACGCTGGCGGCCAATCAAGATTTGATTACTGATGAAAAGACTAAAGGATATTCGAGTAACTCTTATTTTATTGATGATCTAGGCAAAGGAGAATGGTTAATCAACCTCACATATAAAGGAAATAAAAAACCTGAGCCAACTTATTTTAAACTTACCTCTTATTACAATTGGGGAAAAGCTAATCAGGAAAAAGTAGTTACTGTTTATCGCTTATATGAACAAAGAAATAAGATACAGCTACTTAAAGTTGATAAGAAGGATTTGGATTATTCTCGCTAGCATTTGTTAAAACATAAGAATATCAACTTCTAAAAGTTTTATTTCCTTAAATTTAGCTTGACATACTAAAAACCAACCAAATGAAATTCACAAAACTTGTTTTTGCTGTGATATGCTTTGCTATCATGGTAAATCCTGTAAATGCTCAAGATTATTTTTTTAAAGACAAAGCTCCTTTTAATCCAGATATTCCTTCACCAGAAGAGTTTCTAGGTTATCCTATTGGACATCAACATACACGCCACGATCTTATAGTAGCGTATCTACAAAAACTTGCAGATGTGTCTGATCGAGCTTCAATTGAGGTATATGGACACACGCATGAAAAAAGAAAACTAGTAATGCTTACGGTTTCCACTCCAGAAAACTTAAGCAATTTGGAAGCTATTAAAAATGAGCACTTGAAATTTGTTGATCCTAATCAAACACCAACAAATTATGATGCACTTCCAATTTTTGTGCAATTAGGTTACAACGTTCACGGTAATGAACCTTCAAGTTCTGAAGCTGCATTGTTAACAGCTTATACACTAGTAGCTTCCAACAGCCCAGAAGTAATTAATTACATTGAGAATGGTATCATCTTCATCGACCCAACCATCAATCCAGATGGTCGTGATAGACATACACAATGGGCAAATCAGTTTAAAGCAAACTCGCTAGTTTCAGATGGTTCTGATGCTGAGCATAATGAAGCATGGCCTCGTGGAAGAACAAATCATTATTGGTTTGATCTAAACAGAGATTGGCTATTAGCAGTTCATCCCGAAAGTCAAGGGAAGTTAAACTGGTATCACAAATGGTATCCTAACGTTGTAACCGATTTTCATGAAATGGGCACCAATAGTAATTACTTTTTTGAGCCAATGAAACCAATAGGTTCTCAAGACCCTATTATGCCAAAAGAGAACTATGAAGACCTCAATGATCTTTTTGCTCCATACTATGCTGATGCATTAGATAATATTGGTTCTTTATACTACACTAAAGAATCGTTTGATGGTACCTATCCTGGTTACGGAAGTTCTTATCCTGATCTTCAAGGAGCACTTGCACTATTATTTGAGCAAGCAAGTTCTAGAGGTCATCTACAAGACACCGAATATGGCACTATTTCTTTTGCCTTTACCATTCGCAATCAATACAAGTCGAGTATTGCTACAGTGAAAGCAGCAGTTGAAAATAAGGCTACGCTTAGAAAGTATCAACAAGATTTCTTTAAGTCGGCTATCAATGAAAAAGCACCTACTGGTTTTACTGCTTACGAATTTGGTGATGCTTACGATATGAATAGAAATAAGGAGTTTGTTGACTTTTTATTGAAGCACAAAATCAAAGTTTACAAGAATGGAAATAAATATAGAGTTCCTTTAAAGCAACCTCAACGACGTATGGTTCAAACCATGTTTGAAACATATAGTAAGTATCGTGACAGTGTGTTCTATGATGCTTCTGCGTGGAGTGTAGGCAACTTCTATAACATGAAATACAAAGGATTAAAATCTGCTACTTTAGGTGAGGAAATTATTTCATCAGAGTCGTTGGTTTCAGTGACTTCAGTTCCTAAATCTGAGTATGCATATATTATGGATTGGGATGATTATTATGCTCCTTCTGCATTATACTATATGCAGTCAAAAGGACTTAAGGTTTCTTCAGCATTTAAACCTTTTTCTATTGGAACGAATGCAGGAAACAAAAGCTTCAATTATGGGACGATAATGATTCCTGTAAGTAAGCAAAAAAAGTCAAGTTCAGAAGTCTATGAAATAGTCACTAAAGCTCAGAAAAAATATAATGTTCCTGTTTATTCAGCAAAAACTGGATTCAGCTTAAAGGGAATTGATCTAGGAAGTAATAATTTTAGAACGCTTACTAAACCAAAAGCTGCATTACTAATTGGTGATGGTGTAAGTAGTTATGAAGCTGGTGAAGTTTGGCATTTATTAGATACCAGAGTTCACATGCCAATAACTAAAATTCAGATGAGAAGCTTTAGAGGAGCAAATCTTGATAAGTATAATACTTTGGTAATGGTTTCAGGTAGTTATAGTCAATTAGATTCTGTACAAAGAAATAGACTAAAAGATTGGGCTTCTAAAGGGAATACTTTAATTACAATTGCCAGTGCTTCTAAATGGGCCATTGATAAAAAATTGGTAAAAGAAGCAATCACCAAAAAGCCGAAACCAAAAGACAAAGAGAAAAAAGAGGCTACAGAGAGATTGCCTTATGTTGATGCTTCTGAGCATATTGGAAGAGAACGTTTAGGAGGTGCTATTTTTGAAGTAGATCTTGACGTTACACATCCACTTGGATTTGGATATCGAAACAACTTACTTCCAGTTTATAAGAATAATAGTGTATTTATTGCTCCTAGCAAAAATGCATATTCTACAGTTGCCAAATACACTAAAGACGCTCATATAGACGGATTTATTTCTACAGATAATTACAATACTTATCTAAAACCTTCAGCTTCCTTAATTGTAAGTCCAATTGGTAGAGGACGTGCTGTAATGTTTGCTGACAACCCTAATTTTAGAGGTGCTTGGTATGGAACTAACAGACTGTTCTTAAACGCATTATTTATTGGAAATAAAATATCTGTTCCGAGAGGAAGAAACTAAACCATCAACTATTATTATGAAAAAAAATATTGTTTTATTATTTGCCCTAATATTTTCAATTCAAGGATTCTCTCAGGAAGAATATAAAGGAGAAGGACCGTTTAATCAATTAATTATTAGAGGTGTGATGCTCATTAATGGAGATGGATCTCCTCCTCGTGGTCCTATGGATATTGTGGTTGAAAACAATAAGATTGTGAGCATGAATATTGTTGGTTATCCAGGTGTTGAGATCAACGAAGCTAGACGACCAAAGCTTAAATCTGGAGGTCGAGAATTGGATGCCTCAGGAATGTATTTATTACCAGGTTTTGTAGACATGCATGGACATATTGGTGGAAACGCGCAGGGAGCTGATCCAGACTATGTTTTTAGACTATGGATGGCTCATGGAATCACTACTGTAAAACAACCTAGTGGGCGAAATGCTATTGAGCTAAAACGACAAAGTGCGGCTAACGAAATTGTTGCTCCTAGAATATTTGAATACACAGGATTTGGCTCTGGAAGCAAAGAACCTATTAGTACTCCAGAAATGGCAAGAGCTTGGGTACGCCAGAATGCAAAAAATGGCGCTGATGGTATTAAGTTCTTTGGTGCTGAACCAGAAATTATGGCAGCAGCTTTGGACGAGAATAAGAAATTAGGATTACGATCTACAGCGCATCATGCACAATTAAGTGTAGCTAGATGGAACGTACTGCATTCTGCTAGAGCGGGAATGACCTCAATGGAGCATTGGTATGGTTTACCTGAAGCCTTGTTTAATGACAGAACTGTACAAAACTATCCGTTGGATTATAATTACCAGAATGAGCAGCATCGTTTTGAAGAAGCCGGAAAACTATGGAAGCAAGCTGCAAAACCATATTCTGAACACTGGAATAATGTAATGAATGAACTATTAGAGTTAGACTTTACTCTAGATCCAACCTTTAATATTTACGAAGCTAGTCGTGATCTCCACAGAGCACGTAGAGCTGAATGGCATGAGGATTATACACTGCCTTCTCTTTGGAAATTCTATGAACCTAGTATGATTTCTCATGGATCATATTGGCATTTTTGGGGAACAGAACAAGAGATAGCATGGAAAGAAAACTATAAACTTTGGATGACTTTCATTAATGAATACAAAAATCGTGGTGGTCGTGTTACTGCTGGATCAGATTCTGGATTCATTTATCAACTTTATGGTTTTGCCTATGTACGTGAGTTAGAATTACTTCGTGAGGCAGGATTTCATCCATTAGAAGTAATTAGAGCTGCAACTTTAAATGGTGCTGAAGCTTTAGGAGCTGACGATAAAATAGGCTCGGTTCAAATAGGAAAGCTGGCTGATTTTGTAATTGTTGAAGAAAACCCTCTTGTAAACTTAAAAGTACTATATGGAACCGGAGCTATTAAGCTCACTGAAGACAACGAGATAGTACGCGTTGGAGGTGTAAAATACACCATAAAAGACGGAATTATTTACGATGCAAAACGTTTACTAGCTGAAGTAAAAGCTATGGTTGATGCAGAAAAAGCAAAAACAGATTGGAAACTCAACCAACCTGGGGTTAAGAATTAATCTGGTTTGACTATAGGATTGTTTTCTATAACATTTGATAAAACAATCTGAGTTTTTGTTTCACCATACGTAATAAGCTGATCGATAAATTGTTCTAGATGTTGTTGATTTCTTAAAATGACTTCTAGAACAATGTTTTCGTTACCTGTAATTCTAAAACAATTAATTACTTCGTCAAAAGAAGAAACCTTTTCTAAAAAGGGTTTTAATCGTCCCATAAAAGCACGCAAAGTAATAATTGCTTTTAACTGATGTCCTGTTTCTGTGTATGAAAGTTTAGTAAAATATCCTTTAATAACACCAGCATCTTCCAGCTTTCTAATTCTTTCTGCAACAGCAGGAGAACTGATTCCAACTTGACGCGCAATTTCTGTATTAGTTTGCCTCGAATTTTCCTGCAAACATTGTAATATTTTCCAGTTTAACGAATCTAACTTCATTTTTAAAGTTTATAGATCAAATATATTAATATTTAAACTAATATTTTTTTTTGCTTTAAATATTAAATACAGCTTATGTCTATTTCGAAGTAATTTTGAGTAATTGCTAAGAAAAATGATCTACACTTCACCATCACACATGTCGAACCTGCCTATATACAATAAGGCACTGGAAATCTTTAGGTTATCTCGAAGAATTTCTGATTATTTAAATTATGATCTATCAAAATTAAAAGAGGATGGATCGGAAGACAAGCATATATATTTTTCGGGTGATATTGTTCAACAATCGGAGCTTTTAGGGCCTGAAATTATTAAGGCTGAGTCAGAAACTTATTCTGAAAGAAAACAGAAGCACGCTGATACTGTGAGACGCTTAACTGTTTTGCTGTATAAAAACTGCAAACGTCTTGAGCGCAGTAACAGTAATGGGAAAGATTTTCTACCAATTTTAAGAAAAGAGTTAAAAGTATTTAGCAAACTTCAACGTAGTTGGATGTTGACTCTATAGTTAACCACAGACTTTGCAATCTTCTTTTTGCTTTACTTCGCCAACCAAATGACCTTTTTGGTTCATTTTGTAATCGCAGCAATCCATATACCCTTTGGCAATAAGTTTTCTGGCACGTTGTATTCTAGATTTTGCAGTGGGCAATTCCAGTTTTAATTGTTCCGCAACATCTTTTTGTTTCAGCCCTCTAATGTCAGAAAGAAATAAAGGGTCTCTGTATTTTTTTGGCAAGCGTTTAATAATTCCTCGAAGACAGTCTTTTTCGGTATGGTTATCTATTACATCATCATCAGGCTCAACTATTATTGCATTTCCTTCGCTTATAAAATCTCTATTCTTGAAATAATCAAACATAGTATTTCTAGCAATCATAAATATCCAAGACTTCACCTTAGATTCATCTTTTAAAGAATCTAATTTTGTATGCACCTTAATAAAAGTTTCCTGAAGTAGGTCATCAACAATATGTCCTTCTTTTATTTTAGAGCCTATAAATCGTCTAACATCTTCGTGATATGAGGTCCAAATATCTTTTGTATCCATGATAATGAAAAAGCGCTATCTATTAAAGATAACGCTATTTTTTAAATTAAGATCTAACAATTGCAACCGTTACAGCTACATGACACACAAGTGCAGTTTTGACAATTCCCACTTGAGCAACCTTCACAGGTACAAGTACATTCGCTATTTTTCATGATTACTATTTTTATGTTACACCTATAAGACTCATAAATCTTAAAAAAGATGCATATAAAATTAATTCTTTATCACTTTAAAAGTTTTAGATGCCGATTCTTTTTCAATATTTACAAAATATAAGCCATCTGATAAAGTGCTTATATTAATAAATGAAGAATTATTTATTGAAATAAATTGTGATCTTAAAATTCTTCCATTAATATCAATTATGGAAACCCTCACTTTTTCCAACCCTAAATCAGATGTAATATAGATTTTATCATCAGTTATAGTAGGATAAATCTTTAAGTCGCCTTTATCCAACTCTTGAGTTTTTAAAGAGTTAAAATTTGTTGATGTTGGATAAAACACCGAAAAAGAATTAGTACTAAAAACCTGATAATAATCTTGATGGAAATTGTTTACATTAGTTAATATAAAATCCCCTCCAGCTGTATATCCTGAAGTACAGTCTGTCCCAGAAACTTTCATCACTTCTAACCCAATGATACTTGAAAGGTTTGAATCCATTATTATTAAATCATTAACTTCATCTTCCAATAAGTAAAGTCTAACCTGAACATTACTAATTGGAGAGTTTTGAGTAGCAATAGAAATTTCTCTTCTTAGGTAGTGCTGACCACTAAATATGCGCGTATCTGCATTTTCAATAAAAAGAGTTGCATTTACATCTCCTAAATCATTTCCGTTAGCATTTATTGCCGCAACTATATCTCCAGAACCATCTAATATTGGGACAAGCTGATTAGTATTTCCACTTGAAGCAGATATGTTTACTATAGGTAAGTTTTCGCAAACATCTGGCACACCTTGAGAAACATTATATGATCCTTCCATACAGAAAGTAGCATTTCCTGCCAAGGTATCAGACATATAGACTTGCATTAGGTATGTTTCCCCAAAAACCACTGGTATTAAACCATCATTATTAAAGCAAGTTATTTCACTTCCATTACAAGTATCATAAACAACAAAGTAATTGAACCCACTATTAGTATCTAAACTAATATTACCTGTTATGGGTGCTTCAAAAGTGTACCAAGCTTCATTAAATCTAGCTGAAGAACTATTACATGTTCCATTACTAGAAGCCAATAAGCCGCTTCTTAAATCTACTGTAATATTAATGGTAGCACATTCCCCAAATGGAGCAACTTGTATAGTTTCTGCATTTGCACAATTGTAGTTAGCTAATTTTTCAAACACTTGCATATTAAAACTATTGGTACCAGCATATATTGATCTATTAGACATCCTTAATGTATATGTAGTCCCTTGATTTAGGTCATAAAGAAACTGGTTTCCATTTCTACAAGAAATCTCACTTCCACCACAACTATCATATAAGGTAAAATAATCTAGATTCGAAGCTCCCGTTATACGAACATTACCATTCACTGGCATCGTGAACTCATACCACACATCTAACCATGTAAATGACCCACTTTCACAACTCGATTGTAAACTCTGGGTAGCTGTCATAGTATTAGGGGTAACTGAAAGTTGAGATCCTGTGGTCACTGATAGTACCTCTGCATCTAAACATTCATCGTTTGCTGCTGTTTCAAAAGCCTGTATATTAAAATTATTCGCACCAGCATATATTGATCTATTGGACATCCTCAACACATAAGTACTACCCTGTGATAAATTGTAAAAGAAACTATTCCCTGTTAAACAACTTAACTCACTTCCACCACAACTATCATATAAATTAAAATAGTCTAAATTTGAGGCTCCCGTTATACGCACATTACCATTTACTGGCATTGTGAATTCATACCATACATCTAACCATGTATTTGACGGACTCTCACAACTCGATTGTAAACTCTGGGTGGCTGTCATAGTATTTGGTGTGACCGAAAGTTGAGATCCTGTGGTAACCGATAGCACCTCAGCATCTACACATTCGTCATTTGCTGCGGTTTCAAATGCCTGAATATTAAAACTATTCCCTCCTGAATAAATATCCCTATTGGACATCCTTAATACATATGTACTACCCTGTGATAAATTGTAAAAGAAACTATTACCTGTTAAACAGCTTAACTCACTTCCACCACAACCATCATATAGCGTAAAGTAATCTAGATTCGAAGCTCCTGTAATACGTACATTACCATTTACTGGCATAGTGAATTCATACCACACATCTAACCATGTAAATGACCCACTTTCACAACTCGATTGTAAACTCTGGGTAGCTGTCATGGTATTTGGTGTGACCGAAAGTTGAGCTACTGTGGTAACCGATAGCACCTCAGCATCTACACATTCGTCATTTGCTGCCGTTTCAAATGCCTGTATATTAAAACTATTGGCTCCTGCATAAATATCTCGGTTAGACATTCTTAACACATAAGTAGTACCTTGTAATAAATTATAAAAGAAACTATTCCCTGTTAAACAAATCAACTCCGAACCACCACAACTATCATACAATGTAAAGTAATCTAGATTTGATGCTGCGGTTATGCGCACATTACCATCCACTGGCATCGTGAATTCATACCATACATCTAACCACGTAAATGACCCACTTTCACAACTCGATTGTAAACTTTGTGTCGCCGTATCGGTATTGGGAGTAATGGTAAGTTGTGATGCTGTAGTAACCACAATTGATTCTGCATCTGTACATTCGTCATTGACAGCCTGAGAATAAGAAGAAACAAAAGAAAGTATAGTAAAAACTAGAGTAATACTTGTTTTCATAAAAAACATGTTGATTAATAGCTACCCAAATATACAACTTTTCTTAGGCGACTATTAGCACCTATGTATCATATATTAACGCTATTGTATCACATATTTCTTCTATATTGCCCTCCTACTTCAAACAATGCTTTTGTTATTTGACCCAAAGAACATTTTTTAGTTACCTCCATTAAGGTATCAAACATATTTTCGTTCTGAATAGCTGTATTTTGAAGTTCTTCTAACAATTGATCCGTCTCGTTATTTGAATGAAGATTTTTTAAAGTAGTTATCTGATTTTCTTTTTCCTCTTCGGTAGCTCTAATTACTTCCATAGGCAATACCGTTGGTGACCCTTTACTACTTAAGAATGTATTTACTCCAATAATTGGGAATGCTCCAGTATGCTTCAAAGTTTCATAGTACAAACTCTCCTCTTGAATCTTAGAGCGTTGATACATGGTCTCCATAGCTCCAAGAACCCCTCCTCTTTCTGTAATTCTATCAAACTCAACTAGTACTGCTTCCTCTACTAAATCGGTTAATTCTTCAATGATAAATGATCCTTGAATAGGGTTTTCATTCTTAGTTAAACCTAATTCTTTATTAATTATCAATTGAATTGCCATAGCACGACGGACAGATTCTTCGGTAGGAGTTGTAATTGCTTCATCGTATGCGTTGGTGTGCAGTGAGTTGCAATTATCATAAATAGCATATAACGCCTGTAGCGTAGTTCTTATATCGTTAAAGTCAATTTCCTGAGCGTGTAAACTTCTTCCTGATGTTTGAATATGATACTTCAACATTTGCGCTCTAGGGTTCGCTCCATATTTATGTTTTAAGGCCTTTGCCCAAATACGTCTAGCAACGCGACCAATAACTGCATACTCTGGATCAATACCATTAGAAAAGAAGAAAGATAAGTTAGGTCCAAACTTATTAATATCCATTCCTCTACTTAAATAATATTCAACATAAGTAAATCCGTTAGCTAATGTAAATGCCAACTGAGAAATTGGGTTCGCTCCTGCTTCTGCAATATGGTATCCTGAAATAGAAACCGAATAAAAGTTTCTAACATTATTTTCAATAAAATATTCCTGAACATCACCCATTAAACGTAAAGCAAACTCAGTTGAAAATATACACGTGTTTTGAGCTTGATCTTCTTTTAAGATATCTGCTTGAACTGTTCCTCTAACTTGAGAAATAGTCTTAGCCTTTATCTCTTCATAAACATGATTTGGCAATACTTGATCTCCAGTAACACCCAACAACATCAAACCTAAACCATCATTTCCTTCTGGTAATTCTCCATAATATTCAGGTCTCTTTCTTCCTTTATATAATTCAGAAATCTTAGAGGCTACTTCCTTTTCAAGATTATTTTCTTTGATGTACAATTCACATTGCTGATCAATTGCAGCATTCATAAAGAAACCTAACAACATAGGAGCTGGACCATTAATAGTCATACTCACAGATGTCATAGGGTTGGCTAAATTGAAACCTGAGTATAGCTTTTTAGCATCATCTAAACAGCAAATAGAAACTCCAGCATTCCCGATCTTACCGTAAATATCTGGGCGATAATCTGGATCATTTCCATAAAGTGTTACACTATCAAAAGCAGTAGATAAACGCTTTGCATCCATTCCCAGACTTACATAGTGAAAACGTCTGTTAGTTCGTTCAGGACCTCCTTCTCCAGCAAACATCCTTGTTGGATCTTCTCCTTGTCTTTTAAAAGGATATAACCCTGAAGTATACGGAAACTCTCCTGGAACATTCTCTTGTAAGCACCATTTTAAAATATCTCCCCAAGCTTCATATTTTGGCAGCGCAACTTTTGGGATTTGAGTGTGTGATAGAGATTCAGTATGTGTTTCAATTTTTATTTCCTTATCTCGAACTTTAAAGCTATAAACAGGGTTTTTATACCTATTCACCTTGTCCTCCCAAGAAGTGATAATCTCCCAATTATAAGGATCGAGATTCATTTTCACTCTATCAAACTCTTTAATGAGTAAGTTTAGAAATTCTTTGTTCTCGACTGCGCTCAAACTGACAGAATTAAGAATCTCTTCTTCGTTTAGTCCTTTGTCATTAAGAATAGATTGCTTCGTTTCACTCACAATGACAGATTCTATAGTCTTATATACACCATAAAGAGTTTGCGCAACTTTAACTTGCTCATTAGCCTTTATATCATACAATCTGTTATTCTCTGCAATCTCAGAAAGGTAGCGTGTTCTAGCAGGAGGAATTACGAAAATCTTTTCGCTCATTTCTTTTGATATCTCAAAAGTTGAGTTTAAATCTGAATTAACTTTTTCAACTAGCTTATCCATTACAGCTTTGTACAAACTGTTCATTCCTGGATCGTTAAATTGTGATGCAATAGTTCCAAAAACTGGTAAATCATCTTGGTGTACATCCCAAAGATTATTATTACGCATGTACTGTTTTTTTACATCGCGTAATGCATCCTTTGCTCCTCTTTTATCGAACTTATTAATTGCAACTAGATCAGCAAAATCAAGCATATCGATCTTTTCTAGTTGGGTTGCAGCACCAAACTCTGGAGTCATTACATACATTGAAACATCACTGTGCTCAATAATTTCGGTATCACTTTGACCAATTCCAGAAGTTTCTAAAATAATCAAGTCATAATTGGCTGCTTTTAAAACCTCAATCGCATCATTCACATGTTTTGATAAAGCCAAGTTTGATTGTCTGGTTGCCAAACTACGCATATAAACCCTTGGGTTATTAATAGCGTTCATACGAATGCGATCTCCCAACAATGCACCTCCTGTTTTTCTTTTAGATGGATCGACTGAAATAATTCCTATTGTTTTCTCTGGAAAATCTACTAAAAACCTTCTAACCAATTCATCTACCAAACTACTTTTTCCTGCTCCTCCCGTTCCTGTAATTCCTAAAACAGGAGTTGTAGATACCTCGTTTTTTACTCTTACTTTATCTAAAACTTTCCCAGCAATTTGTGGAAAGTTTTCGGAAGCTGAGATCAATCTTGCTATAGCATTTACATTTTTGCTCTCAAGCATGTTGAATTCTCCATTTAATTCATCTCCTATTGCAAAATCGGAACTCTCAACAAGATCATTGATCATTCCTTGTAGGCCCATTTCTCTTCCATCATCTGGTGAGTAGATTCTGGTAATTCCATAATCCATCAAATCTTTGATCTCTTCTGGAAGAATCACGCCTCCACCTCCACCAAAAATCTTTATATGATCTGCACCTTTCTCTTTTAAAAGGTCGTACATGTACTTAAAATATTCATTATGACCTCCTTGATAAGAAGTCATTGCAATTGCATTAGCGTCCTCCTGGATTGCTGTATTTACAACCTCTTCAACACTTCTGTCATGACCAAGGTGAATAACTTCACAACCTGTAGCTTGAATTATTCGACGCATGATATTTATTGAAGCATCATGACCATCAAATAATGAAGCAGCTGTAACAATACGAACTTTATGAGTTAGTCTATAGGGCTTAATTTGTTCCATTCGCAATAAAACTGTGTTTTTAAGACTGCAATTTACGGAATATTCAAAGAAATTAATTGTTTAATAAAAATATTATAAATATTTACAGAGCATAAATATCACCTTCCTTTGCGAAATTGAATCCAAGATGAATAATACTATCCTTTAAATGATGCCTTTCTTGAAGTGCTGGATTAGAATGATTAAAGTGAATAAAATGAATTTTATTTTTTATTTCCGTGGTTTCATTCGTGAAAATCGAAACAGTTTCAACTACAAAAGGGTGAGGTACTTCACTCATAGGTCTTGGAATTTCACCTTCTTTAAAAAAGGTGGCATCTAAAAAAGCATAATCAACCTTTTTAACTTCTTCAACAATGCTTCTTTCCCATAATTCCCATTTGTTAATATCAGGAATAAACAGCGCTGATTTACCCCTTCCTTGAATTTTGTAACCTACCGTTTCCGAAAACTCATCACGATGTGGCACCAAGAAAGGTGTTACCTTAAGATTAGAATTTAAAGTAATCATTGTGTCAGACTTCATCTCTTGCAACTCAATATTATTCAAAGAAACTAATTGACTCCAAGGACCATTTTTTTCTAAATATCCTTTCATGTTGGGCATTACATATGTTGGAACATTTTTTGCTCCCATGGCCTCTCTACCCAAAAACATTATTCCAGTATAATGACCAATATGTGCATGGGTTAGAAACACACCATCAATTACACTCCCATTATCTAAATGATAATCTTTTAATATTTGAGTTTGTTCGGTAAAATCTGGAGTGGCATCAAAAATGTATTTGGTTTGAGTATTTGTATCTACTAAACCTAAACATGACACCAATTTCTTAGGTTCTTTCCCCTCGTAATAGGCTTTACAACATTCTTTTTCGCAATTAATTTGAGGATACCCAGCATCTTGAGCTATACCAAGAACCGTGATATACTGCACTGGTTTTTCAGATTTCTTTACACTTTTCTTTTTTTTGTCTGAACTACATGAAACTGTAACAAGCAAGAGTGAAAGAATAAAACAGAAAGTATATTTCATGGCTGAAGTAATTTATCTCTTAAAGATACAAACTTCAACTTACTCTTTCCTTTTGTAAAGTCCATCAAAAGCAACAGACACATCTGCTCCTTCTACAAAGGTTTCCCAATACTGTCTCACTGTTCCATCTTTATTTGCAGTCCAAGTAATTTGGTGATAAAAGGTCTTTCCTTCTTGATTAACCAAATCATCCGTACGAAGAATCATTTGATTTCCTTTTCTATGCCCTTTTAAGTGTAAATTGCCTCCTTGATTATCTACCCAAATCTGCTCCCATTGCTTCTTAGCAGTATTATAAAAATTATAACTAGTTCCTGTATATCCAGGAGTAGCGCTAGTCCAATTCTCTTTTAAAACGCATTCACCTTGAATCTTTTCTATCTTATTTTCTCCAGCTTTTGAACCGTTAGGGTTAGTAACTTCCCACTCACCTATCCAAAAATCGAATTGAGAATATTCTTGTGAACTACAGGGACTATTAGAATTTGTTTGCGACTGTATATCTATACTCATAAAACCACCTATTATAAGAAGTAAGAAGACTCTTTTCACAATAAAATTTTGATTTACTCTTAAAGATATTAAATGAGCCTTAATGAAATGCTAACATTAACATAACATTATCAAGGATACAAAACAGGATATTTGGATAATAGAATAAAAATTCTTCGCAAAATAATTGAGTTAGTTAGTCATTATTTGTAAGAAACCGATTTCTTGAACGGAGATCGGTTTCGTTTTTTTAATATAGGATTTATAACCTTTTAATTTTCAATAAAATAATGTATATTTAATTACTATCATTATTGGGGGAAATGAGTAGAAATAACCATCTAAAAAAGCATCAGGGAAGGCTTAGCAAACGTTATAAGCAGCTTATCGAGCAAGCATACAATTTGCGACAGTCAGATTCTGCACTAAGTGACATTTCAGAATACAAGGCACTTAAGCTTCTCAACAAGCTTAATCGTTTAAAGTACTTATCTAGAGAACAGTCAGAAGCTGCTTTTTAAAGTAATTCAGCCATTTGAATTTGAAGCTCTGTTGCTTTTGAAGCTGCAGCTTGAGCAAAATCTTTTTCTTGTGAAACATAAATAATTCCGCGTGAAGAATTGATCAATAATCCTACTTGATCATTCATACCATATTTACACACCTCTTGAAGATTTCCTCCTTGGGCACCAACTCCTGGAACCAGCAAAAAGCTACTTGGAATTATTTGACGAATTTCAGCAAGATACTCTGCTTTAGTTGCACCCACAACATACATTAAATTATGTGCATTATCCCAAGATTTTGAGGTTTCTAACACTTTCTTGTAAAGCTCTAAACCATCAACATTTTGCGTTTGAAAATCAAATGCTCCTTTATTAGAGGTTAAAGCCAACATAATAGTGTGCTTGTCCTCAAAAGCTAAAAAGGGCTCCACTGAATCTTTTCCCATATACGGAGCAACCGTCACACTATCAAAAGCTAAATCTTCAAAGAATGCCTTCGCATACATAGTACTTGTATTACCAATATCTCCTCTTTTAGCGTCAGCTATAGTGAATATTTCAGGATGATTTTTGTTAAGGTAATTGATAGTTTTCTCCAGAGCTTTCCAACCTTTCAAACCATAAGCTTCATAAAAAGCTGTATTAGGTTTGTACGCTACACAAAGATGGTGAGTGGCTTCAATAATTGCCTTATTAAATTCAAAAATTGGGTCCTCTTCTTTTAAAAGGTGTTGAGGAATTTTATTAAGATCAACATCTAATCCAATACACAGAAAGGATCTCTTTTTTTTGATTTGTGCTACTAGTTGTTGTGTTGTCATATATTAAAAAAGCCTCAAATAGAGACTTTAAATTTATAGTACTTCATTATCAGCCTTTAACTTCTCAGTATTTTCAGCCAACATTAATTCATCTATTATTTTTTGAATATCACCATTAATGATATTTGAAAGATCGTACAATGTCAATCCAATTCTGTGATCTGTTACTCGACCTTGTGGATAATTATAAGTTCTAATCTTTGCACTTCTGTCTCCAGAAGAAACCATACTCTTTCTCTTTGCAGAATCAGCGGCTTGTTGTTTTTCCAATTCTCTGTCGTATAATCTTGAACGTAAAACCTTCAACGCCTTTTCAAGGTTTTTATGAGAGGATTTTTGATCCTGACAACTGACAATCATACCTGTTGGTTCATGGTGAAGCTTGATTGCAGAATAAGTCGTATTTACCGACTGACCTCCAGGGCCTGTTGACGTAGTACGTTCAATTCTTACCTCAGACATGTCAAGTTCAAAATCAATTTCCTCAGCTTCAGGTAATACCATAACTGTTGCTGCACTGGTATGAACACGTCCTTGAGTTTCGGTTTGTGGTACACGTTGTACACGATGTACTCCAGCCTCAAACTTTAAAGTTCCATAAACATCTTCTCCAGATACTTCAAAGATAATTTCTTTAAATCCTCCTGATGTTCCTTCACTCATACTCATCACTTCAGCTTTCCATCCTTTATCACTACAATACTTTGAGTACATTCTGTAAAGATCTCCTGCAAAAATACTAGCTTCATCTCCGCCAGTTCCTGCACGCACCTCAACCACAGCATTTTTAGAATCTTCAGGATCTTTAGGGATAAGCATGAATTTAATTTCCTCTTCTAGATCAGGTAATTGTTCTTTGGCTTCTTCTAGCTGCATTTTTGCCATTTCAACCATTTCTGCATCACTTCCGTCTGCAATAATTTCTTCAGCTTCAGAAATATTGCTTATTAGAGATTCATAAATAGCGCCTTTATCTACAATCTTTTTTAGGTCTTTATATTCTTTATTTAATCGAATATACCTTTTTTGATCAGCGATAATATCTGGTTGAATGATTAGGTCACTAACTTCATCAAATCGTTGTTTGATAATCTGTATCTTTTCTAGCATCTAATGGTTGAATTGAGCGACAAAAATACGATAATTTACCAATTATCAATATGTAAAAACTTCGCTCATTAATCAAAATAATTGTTTTACATATTCGTTATTCACTTATATGCAACAACTATTATCTATACTTGCATTCTACAGACCATTTATATTATGGTCTTTCTTTATAAATATTGTTTTAACTATAATCAATCCTTACATATTCCCAGCTGTAATTACCAAGTTAATGCTAACTATATTTTTGTGGTATTACTCTAATGAAACAGGTGCAAGGAGAAAATTAATATTCTATAAGAACCTTGGTATTTCTCCTTTAAGGTTATTTTCTACGCTTTTCTTTGTTGACATTCTTATAACTATTATCTTTCTGCTTCTTATTAAAGAATTTATTTAAAATTCATTAGCCAGTATAAATGAGAAACCAAAATTTTAAAAAACTAGCCCTATTTCTAGGTCCGTTTTTATTCTTTATCACTTTATCTTTTTTCCATCCTGAAGGTCTTTCAAAAGAAGCAAATGCAGTTCTAGCAACTACACTTTGGGTAGCTGTCTGGTGGATCTTTGAAGCAGTACCTATTTCGGTTACTGCAATGTTACCAATCATTCTATTTCCATTATCTGGTGGAATGGATTTGGTATCTACTACAGCCTCTTTTGGTCACAAATATGTATTTCTGTATATAGGTGGTTTCATTTTAGCTATAGCTATTGAAAAATGGAATTTACACAAACGTATTGCACTTAACATTGTAAATGTAATTGGCACAAGCGTTAGCAAAATCATTCTAGGTTTTATGGTAGCTACTGCTTTTTTAAGCATGTGGATCTCTAACACGGCTACTGCAGTTATGATGTTACCTATAGGTATGGCAATCATTGCCCAATTAAAAGACAACCCAGATACCATTGAAGATGAAAATGCAATCTTTGGTAAAGCGCTTATGCTGTCTATTGCATATAGTGCATCAATAGGCGGAGTTGCTACTTTAATTGGCACACCTCCTAATTTAGTCTTCGCCGGAATTTTAGAAGAACAGTTTAATATTGAAATGACTTTTTCTAAATGGATGATCTATGGGTTACCAATTTCGTTAATCCTACTTTTTATATGCTGGAAATATTTGACTTCGTTTGCGTTTAAATTTGAACAAAAGGATTTTCCTGGTGGAAAAGCCGAAATAAAAAGACAATTATCTGCTTTAGGAAAAATCACTTATGAAGAAAAAGCAGTACTCGCCATATTCGCTCTAACTGCCTTTCTATGGATTACAAGATCTTTTCTATTAAAACAGTTCATCCCAGCCATTGATGATACTATCATTGCTATGGTAAGTGCAACTGTACTTTTTATTTTACCGACAAAAAACAAAAAAGAAGCACTCATAGATTGGAATAGTGCTGTAAAGCTACCTTGGGGAATTCTATTACTTTTTGGTGGAGGTTTAGCCCTTGCAGAGGGATTCAAAACAAGTGGACTAGCTAGTTGGATTGCAACTCAAGTAACACATATTGAAGGGCTTTCATTGGTTGTATTATTATTAATACTTATTGCAACCGTGAATTTTTTAACTGAGATCACTTCAAACCTAGCAACTACAGCTATGCTATTACCTATTATAGCTCCAGTAGCATTGACACTAGATATTCATCCTTTCACCCTAATGGTAGGAATAACTGTTGCCGCATCTTGCGCATTTATGCTGCCAGTAGCTACGCCACCAAATGCTATTGTTTTTGGCTCAGGTTATTTGAAAATTCCAGATATGGTAAAAGCAGGAATATGGATGAACATTATTTCAATAATATTTATTACTCTAATGACCTATTTTCTGTTACCAATACTTTGGGATTTTGATATAAGTATTTTCCCTGAAAATCTCAAGTAAATAGTAGTTAAAAATCAACCAGCACACCTATACCAAGTAGTTGTTTCCACTGTACTTTAGCACCTTCAAGCACAGTTTCATCAAGACCGTTTTCTTCTACTTCGGCTGCAATCTTTACATCATTATCATACTTTAAATGAGATCCCATTGTAGCACGAACATATTCATTGACTTGAAAGTTAAAGTTTACCTCCCAGTCTATATCCACATTACCAAAATCATTTAAATAATCTGTGTAAAGACTTACCAGGTTTCGTACTCTGATATTTTCAAAAAGATCTTTCTCGAAAGCGCTAGTAATTAAAATTCCAACCTCTTCTCTAGAATTTCTTCCTTTAGTCAATCTGTTCCCTAAATCATCATAAATAGCTGGTGTAACACCAAAAGCTCCTGCATCTGCCAAATTTTGATCAAGAACAAATGTTGATTTAAGAGTAAGTGGAGATAAATATGCCGAAAAAGACTCGATGTGCTCACCATATACAGTACCAACACCAAGAAACATATACGCTGGTGCCATTAACTTGGAAATAGGTTTAGAGTCGCTATTTGAATAATTATAACCGTTAGTAAACTGCGTTTTAAAACTAAAATTTGCAGAATAATACCAATTCGAGATAGTGTCCTTTCGCCATCCAAAACGCGAATGCAACTCTAAAAGATCATCTGTTTTACGAAGTTTTTGGTTTTGTTGTTTGTTTACTCCATAACGCGCTACTCCACGGTTTTCCCATACCATATGATCCTTTTGATAATTTCGCTGTACCTCAAGACCAAGCAAGCCAGAAATAGAATTGGACCCACCAGCATTCCAATTAACAAATGCAACCTCGCTAATATCTAAACTGGCTCTATTTATTTCTTTCCAATAAGTTACTATACTATCTTTTTGCTGTGTTAGAGAATCACTCTCAACAGCAGTGTTCTTATTATACCTCAACCAGTCAGCATGTCTCTGTGCATTAGAAAAAGTAAAAGCAAATAAAAAAATTAGAAGTAAGTAGTGTGTTCTAAAATTTGGACTCATGATTTAAATCTATTAATCGTAATTAAAAACGCCATATTCGCTTTTTATTGTAAGCTTCTTAGAATTACTAGCTTCAACACGTCCAATTATTTGAGCTTCAACATTAAAAGATTTAGAAATCTCTATAATATCTTTTGCAGCTTCTGGAGAAACATATAATTCCATTCTATGACCGCAGTTAAAAACTTGATACATTTCTTTCCAATCTGTTCCTGATTGTTCTTGAATCAATTTAAAAAGTGGTGGAATAGCAAACATATTGTCTTTTACAATATGTAAGTTCTCTACAAAATGGAGTATTTTAGTCTGCGCACCTCCACTACAGTGCACCATTCCATGAACAGTTTCTGAATTATATTTATCAAGAATTGTCTTTATAATTGGCGCATAAGTTCTAGTAGGAGACAACACTAATTTACCTGCATCAATTGGAGCATTCTCAACATCATCTGTTAATTTAGTGTTTCCAGAGTACACCAAATTTGATGGTACTGCTGCATCAAAACTCTCTGGATATTTTTCCGCCAAATACTTATGAAACACGTCATGCCTTGCAGATGTTAATCCATTACTCCCCATTCCGCCGTTATATTCTTTTTCGTAAGATGCTTGCCCAAAAGAAGCTAAACCAACAATAACGTCACCCTCTTTAATATTAGCATTATCAATAACATCTTCCCTTTTCATGCGCGCTGTAACTGTTGAATCAACAATAATTGTTCTAACCAAATCTCCAACATCTGCAGTTTCACCTCCTGTTGAATGAATTGTAACTCCAAATTCTTTCAATTCATCAATTAACTCCTCAGTACCATTTATAATTGCTGAAATAACTTCACCTGGAATTAAATTCTTGTTTCTGCCTATTGTTGAAGACAACATAATATTATCTGCAGCTCCAACACACAAAAGATCATCTATATTCATTATTAAAGCATCTTGTGCAATTCCTTTCCACACAGAAACGTCACCAGTTTCTTTCCAATACATATAAGCCAACGAGCTTTTTGTACCAGCTCCATCTGCATGCATTATCAAGCAGTAATCATTATCATTAGTAAGATAATCTGGAACTATTTTACAAAACGCTTTCGGAAATAATCCTTTATCAATATTCTTAATAGCATTATGAACATCTTCTTTGGAAGCAGAAACACCTCTTTGTGCGTATCTTTTACTAACCTCATTACTCATCTTGGAAGGAATTTTTTAAGATGCTGCAAAAGTAATAAAGTATTTATTTTATTGTTGAATTATTGGATTAGAATTAATTACAGTTTTTTGATCTTTTTTAATTTTCTTATTGGAGCGTTTACCAAAATAAAAGTTTAGTCCTACTGCCATTCTCCAAAAGGCATCATCACTTTCACCAAAAATCTTTCCATCCAACTCATCAGAAAACATATAATTATACTCTACAAACAACTTAACTCCTATTGATTGGTAAGCCATAATTTCAAATCCTGCTCCTCCTTGAACTTTGGCTTCAGTAGATTCAAAATAATTAGAAGCATTATAGCCTCCTCCAGCATAAATAAATGGTGAAAATATGCTTCGCCCAAAAGGAACAATTTCCAAATTAGCATCAAATGACATGAAACCTTCATTATAGACTTCTTTGAAAGCTATATTATACTTATGATACCCTAAATTAATATTGAAATATGGACTTATATATCTTTTGTAACCAATGTGGGCATATATTTCGAAGAGTGCATCAGCGTAATCTCCATTAGGAATAGCGGTTCCAGCAGCAACGCTTATAGCGTTTTTTCCTCTTATTTCTGCTCCAAAAGTAGAATTAATATACTTATCTTCTTTGCTTTCTTGTGCTATTATACAACCGGAAAGCAAGAACATACAAACTAATGAAATACAACGTAAGTGTGCTATTATCAAATAATTATTTTTTACCACCAAACAGCTAAACTACTAGCATTATTGGCACAATATAACGAATTCCACAAAAATGAGTTTAAAAAGACTAAAGACATTAAATAAAAAAAGCTTTAACTAACATGTAATAAAACATTTAGTTAAAGCTTTTAAACACTCAAATTAAATCAAGTTTTAAGATGATAGATTTCTATCATCAACTAACACAACAGATTTATTGTCAGAAACCTGATCCTTACTTTCTCTTGTGTCGTCTTGAGAGAATAAGAGTGTTGCAACCATAAGTGCCGCAACACTTAGTAGTAACTTCTTCATTTTAACAAAATAATAGATTAATAGCATAACAAATTTAATGAAAATTAGTCATCCCCTAAAGCTCAAAATCTTTAAACTGTGAGAATATTCTGTTAAAATCGATAAATCGTAAAATAATTAGCTGAAATACTCAAAATAAGGTGGTTATTCCTAAAAAATACGTAAAGTTACGTAGTACTAAAGAAAGAGCTTTTGATGTTTGTACACGAAAAATCAGGCAGGTTTGACACAAAAGCATTGAAGTTTACTTCATAAACAGTAGTTCTCTATATTTTGTTAAAGGCCATAACTCATCATCTATAAGAAGCTCTAACTTATCGCAATGATATCTTATCTCTTCAAAATATGGTTTTACTTTTTCACAATATAATTTAGCTCTTCGCTCAATATGATCAATTTTATTAGCTTTTTTACGCTCATTGATCATCTTAGTGACACTAGAATTAATAGATGCTATTCTCTTTGATATCTCTTGAATCAACACTAGTTGCTCTTCAGCATGAGTTTTAAATTCGTTCCCGTAAATATCTTTTAAGCCTTTTACATTTTCAATAAGTAAATTTTGATATCTAACAGCAGTTGGTATCACATGATTTCTAGCAACATCGCCTAATACTCTTCCTTCTATTTGCAACCTCAAGACATATTCTTCAATCTCAATTTCGTAGCGAGCTTGAACTTCCACTTTATTCATTACACCTAACCTCTCAAATAAATCAATGGTTTTATCTGAAACTCTTGCCCTAAGGGCTTCAGGAGTAGTTTTATTGTTGCTTAGCCCTCTTTTTTTAGCTTCTTTCTCCCATTCATCACTATAACCATTTCCTTCAAAAAGAATATTCTTTGATTTCTTAATGTACTCACGTATAATATTGAATATTGCATCATCCTTCTTCATGTCCTTATCATCAATAAGCTTATCAACTTCTTCTTTAAACTCAATTAATTGTTTAGCAACTATAGAATTTAAAACCGTCATAGGATTTGCACAATTTGCCTTTGAACCTACAGCTCTAAACTCAAATTTATTTCCTGTGAAAGCAAAAGGAGAAGTTCTATTTCTATCGGTATTATCAAGCAATATTTCTGGAATTTTTCCAACAACATTTAATTTTAGATCTGTTTTTTCTTGAGGTGAAAGCTTTCCTTTTGTTACTCCTTCCAACTCTCCAAGAACCTTAGTAAGCTGCTCACCTATAAATACCGAAATAATTGCAGGAGGTGCCTCATTCGCCCCTAACCTATGATCATTACTTGCGCTTGCAATAGATGCCCTTAACAGTTCTTCATTTTCATGAACAGCCTTAATAGTATTAATAAAAAAGGTTAAGAATTGAAGATTGCTCATTGGTGTTTTTCCAGGGCTTAAAAGATTAACTCCAGTATCTGTACTTAAACTCCAATTATTATGCTTTCCAGATCCATTTACGCCTGCGAAGGGTTTTTCATGGAAAAGCACTTTTAAATGATGTCGTTCTGCTATTTTCTCCATTACATCCATAACTAACGAGTTATGGTCAACTGCCAAATTAGCCTCTTCATAAATTGGTGCTAATTCAAATTGATTTGGCGCGACTTCATTGTGTCTGGTTTTTACAGGAATTCCTAATAACATACACTCATTTTCCAAATCTCGCATAAAAGACATAGCACGATTAGGAATGGTGCCAAAATAATGATCATCTAACTGCTGTCCTTTTGCAGCCGAATGCCCCAGTAATGTTCTTCCCGTTTGCACTATATCTGGTCTTGAAGCTGCCAGCGCACTGTCTATTAAAAAGTACTCTTGCTCCCAACCTAAAGAAGCATTAACCTTTCTAACATTTTTGTCAAAATATTTTGCTACCGCAACAGCTGCACTATCAACAGCTTGCAATGCTCTAAGCAATGGTGTTTTATAATCTAATGCCTCTCCTGTATAAGCAACAAACACCGTTGGAATACATAGTGTAGTACCATAAACAAATGCTGGTGATGTAGGATCCCAAGCTGTGTATCCACGAGCTTCAAACGTATTACGAATTCCTCCACTAGGAAATGATGAGGCATCAGGTTCCTGCTGCACCAATTGCCCTCCTCCAAACTTTTCAATCGCCATTCCATTACCAATTGTCTCAAAAAAAGCATCATGCTTCTCAGCGGTTGCCCCAGTTAATGGTTGGAACCAATGTGTATAATGCGTCGCTCCTTTTAATAAAGCCCAGTCTTTCATAGCAGATGCTATTTGATCTGCTATACTTCTATTTATTTTAGATCCTTTTTCAATAGCGTCAACCACACTTTTATAAGCATCATTTGTTAAAGATTGCCGCATGGTATTTTCATTAAATACATGTTCTCCAAAAATGGACGAACGCCTTTCATTTTCTTTAACTTTTAATGGTTTTCTTCCTAAAGTCTCTTTAACAGCATGAAAGCGAAGTGTAGACATAACTTGTTTTAATTTTAGTATCACCGCAAAAGTATTTGTCAATTAACTTATATACAATGAATTGATAAATACTTTATTAACAATTTATAGATTTTCAATAATCAAATTTAAGGTTTTTACATTTCAACCCCTAAAAAAATGGGGTATTCACAAAAATATATTCTCTTGTTAATAATTACCCCCTTAAAAAATAATAGTTTATACTAATAATTATATATTTGTCGGATCATTCAATTTATTTAAAAGAAAGCTAAAAATGAGTAAGTCTAAATTAGAGTACATTTGGTTAGATGGTCACGCACCAACTCAAAACATGAGAAGTAAAACTAAGATCGAAGACGATTTTAGTGGTAAATTAGAAGATTGTCCTATTTGGTCTTTTGACGGATCGTCTACAGAGCAAGCTGAAGGAGGTTCATCAGATTGTTTATTAAAACCTGTTGCAATTTTCCCGGACCCAACAAGAAAAGACGGTTACTTAGTAATGTCTGAAGTATTGAACGCTGATGGAACGCCACACGAATCAAACGCCAGAGCGACGATTGATGATGATGATAATGATTTCTGGTTTGGTTTTGAGCAAGAATATTTCTTAATGGATACAAAAACAGATTTACCATTAGGATTTCCACGTGGAGGATTCCCTGGACCACAAGGTAAATATTACTGTTCTGTAGGTGGAAGATATACTTGGGGAAGAGATTTTGTTGAAGAACATGCAGATCTTTGTATTGATGCTGGGTTAAACTTTGAAGGTATTAACCAAGAAGTTGCACCAGGACAGTGGGAATTTCAAATTTTTGCAAAAGGAGCTAAAAAAGCAGGAGACGAGATTTGGGTTGCACGCTACCTACTTGATAGATTAACTGAAAAATATGGATATTATATTGAGTACCACCCAAAACCAGTAAAAGGTGATTGGAACGGATCTGGTATGCACGCTAATTTCTCGAACTCTACTTTAAGAACATGTGGGTCTCAAGAAACTTACGAGAAGATATGTGAAGCATTTAGACCTGTAGCTCAAGATCATATTGATGTTTATGGAGAATTCAACGATGAGCGTTTAACAGGATTGCACGAAACAGCTTCAATCAATGATTTTAGCTATGGCATATCTGATAGAGGTGCTTCAATAAGAATTCCAATTATTACTGTTGAAAAAGGATGGAAAGGATGGTTAGAAGATCGTCGTCCAGCTTCAAACGGTGATCCTTATAAAATTGCAGGAAGAATTATTAAGACTGTTAAATCAGCAGATATATAATTATAAGTTTTGTTTATAAAATGGAGAAGACCTCAATTGCATTGAGGTCTTTTTTTTTTGCACTAGTTTCCTATAAATATTATAGCAATAAAAGTGCTATACGCTCCAACCAGAATTACCCCTTCTAATTTATTAAACTGAAACCTCTTTGGAATAAAAATCATTGGTAACAATACTGCTGCAAATATGAGCATCCAGAAAATATCTCTTGAAAGTATTAAAGAATCAGTAACCGGAATTTGTTTAATCATTGAAGTTAATCCAAGTACCGAACCAATATTAAAAATATTAGAACCAATAAGATTTCCTAATGAGATTGCCTTTTCCTGTTTAGCAACGGCTATTACAGAAGCAGCTAGTTCTGGAACACTAGTCCCTATAGCGATCATTGAAACAGAGATCACCGCTTCGCTCACACCTATTTTATGCGCAATATCTACTGCACCATTAACCAACCAAATGGAACCAAAGTAAAGTGCACTACCACCAATAATAAGCCATAACACCATCTTAAAATAAGATACTTGTGCCAAGGTTTCGTTTACATCATCATCAACGTCTTCTTTTCTAGCTCTTTTTATAAGTATAAAAATAAATGCGATTAAACCTGCGAATAAAATACCTCCTTCCAATGTACTTAGCTTATTATCATTTCTAAGAAACTGAAATAATAGCAATGAAAAGATCATCATCACTGGCCAATTGAGTTTATAAAATGATTTATCCACCCAAATTGTACCCAATAAAGCAGTTAAACCCAACACCAAACCAATATTAGCAATATTAGAACCTACAACATTATTAATGGCTATTGCTGGGGAACCCGAAAGTGCAGCATTCAAACTAACCAGTAACTCTGGAGCTGAAGTAGCAAACGATACTACCGTCATACCTATAACCATTTTAGAAATATTAAGTTTAAACGATAACGCCACAGAAGCCCTCACCAAGAACTCACCTCCTACTACCAATAAAATAAAGCCAAGAATTACCAAAAGTAGGCTCATAAAAAATATTTTTTGCGAAGATAAATTAAAGTTAGAAGTTAAAAGTTGGAAGTTGGAAGTTTTTAATGTCGTTTTTAGAAAGTCTAAATAAATCTTAAAAATTCACAATAAAAACTAAATTTTTCGTTAAATAACTATATTGATAGTTGTATAACTATAAAAATAGTTATATGTTTGAATCGTAAAATTAAGGTCATGCAAAAACTTACAAATAAGGAAGAAGAAATCATGCAAATATTATGGAAGCTTGAAAAAGCTTTTGTAAAAGATGTATTAGCAGAAATTAAAACAGACAAACCTCACTACAATACACTTTCTACCATAATAAGAAACCTAGAAGAGAAAGGTTATGTTGGCTATACAGCATATGGAAAAACACATCAATATTTTCCAATTGTTACAAAAGAAGAATACAGAAAGAAATTCTTCAATACTGCTATAGAGAGCTACTTTAACAATTCTTATAAAAACGTGGTTTCATTTTTTGCTAAAGAAGAAAAGATAAGTATTGATGACCTTAAAGAGATTATACAATTAATTGAAAACAATAAATAATTATGGAGTACCTATTAAAAGCCAGCTTAATTGTAGCTATCTTCTATACGTGCTACAAATTACTTTTACAAAAAGAAACATTCTTTCAATCTAATAGATTGTTTTTATTATCTGGAATTATGACAGCACTTTTAATTCCGCTTGTTGTTATTCCAATTTATGTTACTAAAGATGCATCACCTGTATTAAACGGATATTTTTATGAAGGAAATGCAATTCCAATTTCTAATACTAACACTTTTAACTTATTAGATACCCTTCCATATATTTATGTAATTGGAGTCATTATTCTATCTGTAAAATTTTTCCTTGAATTTGGATCATTAATCAAATTAATGATCTGTACAAAAAAGGAAAAAAGGCATCCTTTTAATTTTATTGCTACAAGTAAAGATGTTTCTCCATTTTCATTCTTTAATTGGATTGTTTACAACCCAACACAGTTTGATAATGAAGAACTCAAGCAAATTATAGAACACGAAAAAATTCACGCTACACAGTTCCATTCAATAGACATCATTTTAATGCAAATAGCATCAGTCATTTTTTGGTTCAATCCATTTATATGGCTTTATAAAAAAGAACTACAACAGAATCTCGAGTTTATAGCAGATAGTATGACTCAAGAAATAATTGAATGTTCAAAAAGCTACCAGCAACTATTATTAAAAACAAGCGTACCAGAATATCAAATGGCATTAACAAATAACTTTTATAATTCATTAATCAAAAAACGAATAGTTATGTTACACAAACAGAAATCGAACAAAATAAACCAATGGAAACTATTTACGGTGCTACCATTAATAGCATTGTTCTTAATAAGCTTCAACACCAAAGAAATTGTAACTTACAATACCTTAGAAAGTTCAGAAGAGCTAACACTAAGCACCACTCCAGGTGATGTTGAATTTATAGTTATTGATAAGAACACTACTAATGACAAGCTCAAGGAAATTAGTACCACTTATGATAAAAAAGGTGTTCACCTTAAATTTAAAAGTATTAAACGCAATGATGCTGGAGAAATAACTAGTATTGCTATTTCTGGAAAAACGGAGAATAGCAAAGTAAACTTCAACACTAATGATGACGAAGCTATAAAACCAATTAAGATTACCATCGATGAAGAGAACAATAAGATTTCTGTAGGAACATTCGAAGGTCACTCTATTCACTTATCGGATGACGCGACTACAAGTTATATTGTAAAAGGCAATAATGTTGTTACAGGGCATAATATAAAAGTTGATAAGTCTAAAAAAGGTGATAATGTTTTCATTTATCGTAGCAGTGATAACGACCATGAAGGTAAACATGAGGTAATTGTGCATGGTGAAGCGCATGATGGTAAACACACTAAATACAGCTACAAAACTAAAGGTGGAAAAGTTATTGACCTGAAAAGCAAAAATGGTAATGCTTTTGTAATCTCAGGTGATGGAGCCAAATTTGAAATCCTTCAGGCAGACACCTTAGAGCACGACGGTGGTAAGTTCAAACTAAAAGGAAATACCGCTGTTTGGACGGGAAAAGGCGAAGGTAGTTCTGTAATAATTTCTACAGGTGAAGGAGAATTAATGGAACTTAAGGGAGATGGCGACGAAGAAGAGATTATTTGGAAAGATAAAGACGGAAACATTGCTAAGTCTAAAGTAGTTAGTGTAGGCAAAGGAAAAGGTAAAGCCAGTGTTTGGATAAATAAAGAAGACAGTGATAAAGTTCATGTAATTGGCAACGGAAAATCTAAAAGTTCAATTTTTATATCCGGTGTTGACGGAGAAAAAGATCCTTTGATTGTCGTTGACGGTAAGGAAATGAAAAATAAAAAGATGGAAGATATCGACCCAGATACCATAGCGTCAGTAAGTGTGCTTAAAGGCGAATCTGCTACATCAAAATACGGAAAAAAAGGCGAGAATGGAGTTCTTGTTATTTCAACTAAAAAAGGGAATGATAAAATTCGTGTTATTGGTAATGGAAAATCTAAAAGCTCAATCTTTATTTCAGATAGCGATGGAGAAAAAGACCCACTATTAATTATAGACGGTAAAGAAGCAAAAAACAAAAAGGTAGAAGATCTTGATCCTGACACAATAGAATCTGTTAGTGTACTTAAAGGAGCATCTGCTGAAAAAAAATACGGTGATAAGGGTAAAAATGGTGTAGTTGAAATTATAACCAAAAAGAAGAAAGATTAACTTTTTCATTCTAGTTTGATGATTGTAAAGAGGTGTTCAACTATTGAGCACCTTTTTCATTTTTGGAACTTCAAAAAGATGAAAACTTGAAAAATGAGGTATAATTCTCTTGATTTTTGTTGTTTTCGTTCAAAATTGACAAAAAATAGCCTTGAAATATTACATTCTAAAACCTTTTATTGACTAAATGATTATAATTAAAAACTTTGTTGAAGATAAAAATTTTAAAATTATAACTTTTATGTGATTTTTAGTTAACACTATAAAGTTAATCTCATCATTTTGGCTGTTTTTGTTTGGTAGTGAGAAACCCATTCTTCTATATTCGTCAAACAATTTCGGAATTACAATAATTTATCAATCTAAAAAAGAACAAAACCATGATTACACTTGCTAAATTTATAATCGCGATCGTCATCTTAGTTATACACTAGAGGAGCTCAAAATATGTAAGACTTAGTTCTAGAATAAGTTTTACTACTTTTGTAGCAGACCAAAGACAACATGAAAAAGCAAGTTTTCAAGTTTTTAGCAAAATTCAATAAAGCAGTTCTGCCAAGTTTCACCAAAAAACAATTAGATATTTCAAAAGCATCAAAACTGCAACTAGCTGTTATTGGATGGAGAGCTTATATTACTTTAAGAGCTCTAGACTAATAGTTTAAAACTGTTTGTACATCATAACCTGTTAGTTTCTCTCTACCATTTAAAGAACCAAGTTCCATAATAAAGTTGCATTGCACAATCTCACCACCTAGCTGTTCTACCAATTTGCACACAGCTTCGGCTGTTCCTCCTGTTGCTAAGACATCATCATGAATTAATACACGTTCGCCTTTTTTTATAGCATCAACGTGTATTTCTACAGCATCCTCTCCATATTCAAGAGCGTACGGTTGAGATAAGGTCGTAAAAGGTAGTTTTCCGGGTTTTCTAACAGGAACAAATCCAGCATTAAGTTCTTGTGCTAATAGCGTAGCAAAAAAGAACCCACGCGATTCTATACCAATCACTTTATCAATTTTTTGCCCTTTTAGCAATCCCAATAACTCTTTTAAACAGAGATTCACTCCTTCAGGATCTTGCAATAAAGGAGCAATATCTTTAAACAAAATCCCTTCTTTAGGAAAGTCGGGAATATCTCTTATAAAACGCTCAATTTTATTCATGATTGAAATGTAATTAATTTTATGATTAATTTTGTGATTGCCATGAAATAAAATATATTTGCACCCACAAATTTTGGCCTCGTAGCATAACTGAATAGTGCACTTGATTACGGCTCAAGAGGTTGCAGGTTTGAATCCTGCCGAGGTCACAAATAAATAGTCCAATAAGAAAAAACGCCAAGCCAGCTTGAGCGTTTTTTTGTTTAGGCTATTTTCAAAGCGGAGCTTTGCAGCGATCATGATATAATCCTGCCGAGGTCACGAATAAATTGAAAAGCAAGCTAAATCATAAAGCTTGCTTTTTTGATTTGGTGAATTATCGATCTTGAAAGCCAGAGGTTGCTAAGTGGATCATATAATAATCCTGCTAAAAGAAGATAAACCTTTAAGGTCACTACCAAAGTATTCAAGAGATTGGATGCTTTTTCTATTTATAAAAATAAACACATCATGCAATTAATTTAAAGCACCCGTAATTACCAATAAAAAAATCGACAGGAATTTTTCATTGAGTGTTGATGGTGTTTGTTGGTTCTTCGCTTCGCAAAAAATATGAATATTTTAATATTAAAGAATCAAAGTATAAAAACAATTCATAGTTACTGGAAACCTTCAAGCTTCCTAACAGCTGTTATAGCGGCCATAATAACAAATACATCTACTAAATCACATTTTCATCCTTAGGCGTGAAGATTCTTTTCAATAATTTCTTGATGTTTGCTCCTAAAATCTTTTAGAATCTCACCAATATTTTTTTGGCAGGCTATTAGGTTTAATTAATAAATTAAGTAATAAGCATATACGGAAAACCCAATTATTCTAGAGAAAGTAATTAATTTTAAATCGCCCCCTAATGAAAAAAATTAGCTTACTTATAGTTTTGTATTTAGTCATTAACTTAGGCTATTCGCAAGGCAGCGTTATAAATAAAGGTGTATTAAAAATAGAATCTGGCACATCTTTTTATACATTACTAACATTTGAAAATGATCTTACTGGGAGCTTAACCAATAAAGGCGATTTAGTTTTAGGTGCAGATTACCAAAATAAAGGCACCACCACTGCAACTATTGGTACCACAAGCTTAATTGGTGTAAGTAGTCAAAGAATATATTTTGATGAAACCTCTCCATTACATACTATAAACATTAATAATTTAGTAATTAATAATTCAAGTTCTACAGGTGTCTCTGTTGATAATAATTATGGGTTAATTGTACAAGGAAATTTAACTTTAACTAATGGAGATTTAAGATTGGTAGGTGAATCGCAACTTGTTCAAGGTTCATCTTCTACATTAAGTGCTGGTGGTTCAGGTTCACTGCTGCGCGATAGACAAGCTGGTGCTAATATGTATGGTTACAACTATTTTTCATCGCCAGTAAATAATAGCGGAACATACGCCTTAAATAGTGTAGTTTTTGATGGTACAGATGCAAGTATCAATAGTTTTACACCACAATTAATTCAATTTAATTCAGGTACACCATACAGTGGGACTCCATCAGTTGTTGATAGTGATGGAAATGTAACTTCACCTTTAGCCATAAGTGATAGATGGCTATATACCTATTTCAATAAGAGTGGAGCCTATTCTGAATGGATATATATTAACCCAAGTTCTCTGTTAAGCCCTGGCCAAGGCTATACTATGAAAGGGACCGGAGCTGATAGTCCTAATCAAAACTATGTATTTAAAGGAAAGCCTAATAATGGTAATTATGAGTTTAGTAGTATTTTATTAGGTAATAACTATTTATTGGGTAATCCCTATCCATCGGCATTAGATGCTGATCAATTTATTGCAGATAATAACGCGATAGATGCTATCTATATATGGGTTGACGGAGGATCAAATTCTCATTACTTATCAAACTATTTAGGGTCTTATGCTACCAGAAATTTAACTGGAGGCACTACAGCCTCTATTCCTGTAGAGATAAGCGGTGGAGGTAATTCAACAAATGCAACTCCTGGTCAATACATTGCAGTTGGTCAAGGTTTCTTTGTTGAGGCTGTTTCTAATGACCCTATTGTATTTAATAATTCACAAAGAGCTTTTGTAACAGAAACAGCAGGAGATTCGCAATTTTACCGTCAAACGTATAATAAAGATGCTGAGCAAAAAAGCCTTATCAGGTTGGGCTATGAAAATCCTGAAGGATTTCACAGGCAACTATTACTGGGCTTTATTCCAAATTCACCAGCCAATTTAAATTTTAACAACGGTTATGATGCTTTCATGAATGGATTAAGAGCTGATGATATGTATTTTATTATAGATGATGATTTTTCCAAACAATATGTTATTCAAGGTGTAGGAACCTATGATATAACAAATATTTTTCCGATAGGTGTATTAATCTCTGAAGAAGGAACGCATACAATTATGGTAGATGAAGTTGAAAACTTTACAGACGATGTTTATTTGTACGACAACGTTTTAGAACAAACTTATAACATTAGCCAAGGTGAAAAGGAATTAAATTTAGAACCAGGAGAATACCTAGATCGATTTAAAATTGTGTTTCAAAACTCATTAGGAGTTAATGATGCAAGCTTACAAGACTTAAAAGTATTTTATGATAATAACAATCATATTATCGTAAACAATAGATGGGGATTAGAAATAAATACCTTGACTGTTTACAATACCTTAGGACAAGAGTTACTTCGTAAAAAGAATCTAAGAGGTGTAAATAATTTAATTCCATTTCAGCACCCAAAAGCGTTGTATGTTATTGTGGTTGAAACAGATAAAGGAAAAAAATCATATAAGATTATTAACTAAAATATTAAATCATGTTAAATAATAAGAAATTATTTTTAATTATATTTTTAATTGTTCTAGGATATAATTCACATACCATGGCACAGGTAGGTATAGGAACTACTGAGCCAGACCCAAGTTCCATGCTAGATATTCAATCTGTAGTAAAAGGGTTGCTCATCCCGAGGATGACAACCGTAGAACGAAATAACATTTCCAATCCCGCAGAAGGTTTAATGGTTTATCAAACCGATAATACCCCAGGATTTTATTACTTTAATGGCAATACCTGGAGCACTATAGAGGTTAATTGGACTGTAGATGGTGACAACATGTACAATGCCAACAGTGGCAATATAGGTGTTGGAACTGCTGCCCCAGCCAGTACATTAGATATTCAAGGAAGCTTAGGATACCAAGTTACCACAATCACCGCTGCAACCACCTTAGATAACACCCACAATGTGGTACTGTGTACTGGAGGACAGTATATCGTAACGCTACCGCCAGCGGCAGCAAATACCGGAAGAACATATTATATAAAAAATATCAATAGCGATGGAAGTACTATTTTCATTGATGGCCACGGTACTCAAACCATTGATGGTAATATCGGCTACGCATTAGATGCTTATCAAGCTGTTGTAAGAATAGCAAGTGACGGTGCAAATTGGTATGTTATTGACCAATCTATTCCAAGCACCTCCTATGTTCTTCCGACTTGCGATGGTGCTCTCTTTGTCTGGAACGATGTAACGAACCCAATTACTGGAAAAACTTGGATGGATAGAAACTTAGGAGCCAGTCAAGTAGCTACCTCGGGATCTGATGCTTCTAGTTATGGTGATTATTACCAGTTTGGGCGTGGAAAAGATGGACACCAATGTAGTACATCACCAGTTCAGACAGGCCAAAGTACTACCCCTGATCCTGGTCATGGCAACTTTATTAATTCTGGGTTACAGCATTGGCTTGACCCAATAGATCCTAATTTATGGCAAGGGGTTAATGGTGTAAACAATCCTTGTCCAGAGGGTTATAGAATACCAACACGTGAAGAATGGGTTGAAGAGATCAATACCTGGACTTCCAATTCGGGTATGGATTCAGTATTAAAATTACCTTACGCCGGGTATCGATGGATAACTGGGTCGTTTAACGGTACCCCCGTCGGTAGCGAAGGAAGATATTGGTCAAGTACACCACATCCATCTTTACAAGGTCGTCAGGCTTATAATCTTAGAATAGCAGATAATATTTCTCCCCAAATTAATAATTCTTGGGTGACAGTAGGCTATCCCTGTAGGTGCATAAAAGACTAACGCTGAACGCAGGTATACGCGCACAAAACTTAATCACCCAAAAGGGGTGTAAGTTATTATGGATGAAATAGATAAAGGAAAAAAATGAACAATGCGCCTTATAATAGAAGATATGATGGTGTGATTTATTATTATGGAATGAAAAAGATCACACAAATGAAACATGAAGAGCGAGACAATGAGTGGGCTTCATGGCTAATATTAAAAACTTATCAAATGGCTTGTACTTCTTGAAATTTGAAAACAAAATTCCTCTCTTAAATTTATCAAAGAATAATTACAGAACGTTTACTAACATTCGTTATAAGTAATTTATTGTTTCTGGCCTACTTTTAAAAATTTACTAACGCACAGTTGGCACTTTTTGCTCATATCTGGCTTATATTCATTTTAGTAAACTTCCCAAATTGAATGCTAAATCATGTAAATACTCGTAGTTGAGACCGTTATGCCAGTTGAATAAAAAATACTTTGACAATTTAATTTGAAAATGGAAAAAAGGCACTATGAATACAAACTCTTAAGCCTTAAGTGTTCGAAAAAAACAACTTTATATTCTCTATTATATGCTTTATAAATTCACGCCTAGGCGTGAATATTTGGTTAAAATATTTTATTTATTGCTATTGATTTAAAGCAAAAAACTATTGAATCCTTAAATTATTGACACAATGTAATTTAGCACAAAATAACAGCTGCACTGGTTATTCAAAAAAGGCAAAGTTAACTTTCAAAATAATTAGCAGTCTTGTTATGACTCATTAAAGATATTTGTTATTTTAATAAATAAAATTACTTAGTAAATAAAGATGTATGACATGAAAACGGTAAAGTATGCATTAATTTTTCTTTTATTTATTGCTGTACAGAAGGCATATACACAACTCGATTCTCTTACGCAAATTTACACCAATACAAGACTACCTGATTCTATAAGATTCCAAGCTTTAGACTACCAGTTTAGTGAATATCGTCTCAAAAATCCTCACTCCACTTTAAAAGCCGTTTACTATCACCAAAAACTAGCTAAAGAGAAAAATAATAAGGAAGAGCTATATTATGGGTTTTTAAGAGAAGCATATTTTGCTGGTAAACTAATTGAGCGAGAAAAGGCTGTAAGTCTTTATAATGAAGCACTCGCAATTACAAAAGAGCTTAAAATGAGAGATCAAGAGGCTTTTACAATTGCAAACAGAGCCGTTTCATATTTGGAGCTAGGCAACCACCTGGAGGGTATAAGAAATTATTATGAAGCATTAGCCATTTTTAAGGATCTAGAAATGAACAGCCATGCAACATGGTTATTACAAAATATAGGTGTTGTCAACTTAAGAATAGGTAATTACGATATAGCTTTAGATTATTTTCAACAATATGAAGATGCATACAATAAGTACAAATTGACAACACAAAATCTTTATTCATGGAATCAATTATATACTGGCGAGGCTTATTTACTGAAAGAATTATATGCTGAAGCTCTTATTTATTTAAATAAGGCACTAGAAGATTTTGAATTATCTGAAGCCAAGTACAGTTTACTAGCATGCTATAATGTCTTAGCACAAGTCCATAAGGGGTTAAATCAATTTGAGAAAGCCATCTATTATGCTCAAAAAAGTCTAGCTATTAGCGAAGAACTTGAAAGTGAAATGGATATACTAAATGCTAAGCTCATACTTGCTGAAGTTGCTTTTAAAACCGACCCTATCTCATCATGTAATAAGGCACAAGATATTTTAAACCTACTACCTGAAAACACAGGAAATGAAACGAAACAAAGGTTATACTCTTTACTATATAACTGTTACAAGCCAGAAGGAAATCCCGATTTAGCCTTACAAATGCTCGAGTTGTCTAATACATACCAAGACAGCCTTGATTTAGAAATAGATCGCATGGCAATTACTCAAGAATTAGTAAAACAGGATTATGAGACGCGACTTTCGGAAAATAAACTAAAAAGTGAAGCAGAAAAAGCAGCAATTCAATTAGTACAACGAAAAAAAACATATACTTTAACAATAGCTGCGATCATGTTAATTTTCTGCGTGGTATTCTACTTTAGATCTAAAATTAAAAAAGATAAAGTCATAAGAGATTCCTTGTTAGATGAAATAGAAACACTTACAACTAAACCAGAGACAGAATTAATTATTGATGCCAAGAAGTTTCAATTAGACATAGAAAAAATACAACGCCATATTGATAGAAAACTTAATAATACAGATCAGAAAGTACTCAACGTATTACTTGAAGATCCAGTGATAACAAATAAAGATATTGCCAACAAAGTTTTTCTAAGTATTGACGGTGTTGGTTCCTCACTGCGCAGAATGTATGAGTATTTTAATATTAAAGAATCTAAGTACAAAAAAATCTCCTTGTTGTTGGAGGCAGTGAAACTCTCCAATAGTTAGCTGAAGAAAAATAATTTTAAACCTAGTTTTACTTTAACCCAAATTTCACAATCATACATGATTTACCAAAAAAACACGTGTAGGCGTGAAGTTTAATACTTTGAATTATCCTAATTTTACAATGCTTTAATCCCCTCCATGAGCTTAAGTTACTAGTTTGGGGTCACTAAGTGTGTATTTTGGAGGTTCATTTTTTATGGTTGGATTCTTTAGTTTAATAAGAATAATAGATTAGCAAAGGATTTTAGCATGTCAATTGTTAGCCCCAATTGATAGCCCCAAAAATATTTTTGGGGTTTTTTTATTAATACAAACCAAATCTATCAAGAAAAAATATCAATGAATTTAACTTAAACAAAAACTTATGAAAAAATTATTTTTAGTATTACTAATATGTACGATTAGTAGTTGCAGGAAAGATAATATCAATGAAACTCCAACAGTTTTAGATATTGAAGGTAAATGGATGGGGTTTTCAAACCCATCGGGCGTAATGTACCTTTTTGAAGATGGAACAAGATATACCTATTACTGTACTGCCGGTGACCTTGAGGATTGCACATCCCAATTTCAAACTTTTGAGGCAGCAGACGGTAATCACATACCAGGAACTCACCCATACACATTTGAGGATGGCACTTTAACTGTAGATTTAAATTTTGGAAATGAATTAGTTGCCCCACTTACCTTTGAGTGTGATGGTAATAAAGTCTTTGTAGATTCAGAAAATCCATTTTATTTATACAGGTTGGGTTCAAATTGTGATTAATCCTAACTTACACCACAAGAGTAGTTTTGTTAAATAGAGAGCCAAAATTTATTAGAGAAATCTATAAATTTTGGCTTTTCAATGAAACTTTATTAACGAACGAATTCTTTAATAATTAAAGAAAAAGATTATTTAATCATTATGAACAATTTAAAACTCACAATAGGTCTGTTTGTTTTAGCATTAATATCTAATGCACAAAATGCACCTGTAACATGGAAAAAAGATTTTACATTACCTATTAAATGGCAAAAGGTTTCTGCGCTAGGGCACTATCTCGTTGGAACAAGTGATGCTTTACTGTATGTTGATCAAGATAACGGTGAAATAATATGGAGTAAAGCTGAATTTAAAAATTTAAATGAAGACGATGTGTCACAAGTAGGGAATTCCCCTCTTATTTCAGTTAATCAAGGAACAATAGTAACTATGATTGATCCCTTTTCTGGCGAATCGAAATTTGAATCAAAAAGAGCAGGTATTAACGAAATAAATGACCAAATGATTATGTACAATTCTAATGCCATACTAGTTTCAGGCCGTACATATAATAATACAGATATTTTAATACTATCTTCCTTAACTAATGGAGAAGTTCTTTGGAAACTTGAGGACGATTTTGGCAGATTAATTACTGCTAGTGATGTTTCTCGTTCTGAAATTCTTATTGTTACCCTATACAATAACTATAAGATAAACACACAATCTGGTGAATTAATATGGAAAAACGACACCTCTTATGCCAACGAAGAATTAAACAAGATGGGAGCGCTTGGAGGTTTAATGAAAAAAGCTGCTGCTAATGTAGCTCAAGATATGGATTTCAATATTCGATTTTACAAAAACCCTTTTGAACCTATATTTTATATTGCTTCAGAACAAGAAGGAAGAGCAAAAACGAATGGTTTTTCATCAAGTGTCTCAAATGGAGGCCCTACTTACCATACCACCTATACTGCTTTTAGTTTAAACAATGGCAATAGACTATGGCAAAAGGATTTAGATGTAAATGGTAAGATGGGACAATTGTATTTTCACGAAAAAGGATTAGTTATTTTACCCGATGATGACAGAAATACAAAAATAAATTTATACGATTACAATACCCAAAAAGGTCTGTGGGGTAAAAAAGGAAAAGGTATTAAAATTAAAGGTGGTGTTTACGACTATTTAGAAATAGAGAGTGGACTAATATTAATTTCTAAAAAACCTAACAACAAAAATTACATAACACTCCTTGATTTAAATACCGGAAGTTTAGCTTTTGAAGATCCTATAAAAATTGAAGGTGAAGTCTTATTTGGAGAAATGACTACTAGTGGCCTACTTTATATAACTTCTAGTGAAGTTAATGTTTTAAATATTTATTCTGGAAAAACAAGTATTGATAAAGAAATAAGAACAAATCCAACACTTATCGATCAAAATGAAGACTTTCTATATGCTTACGATAATTCAAGTTCCACGTTAAAGATATTAGACAAAAAAACCGGATTAGTAAGTAGATTAGGTGATGCTATTAATTTTGAAGGTAAAGAATCTCCTTCGTCCATAAGCATAAGGGAAAATGGTATTTTAATTTCATCATCTCAAAATTTAGCGCTTGTAGATTACAACGGAAAGACATCATTTCAAACCTATCTTGAAGCACCTCGCGAACCAGGAATTATAAGAGCACTTCGTTATGCTCAAGCAATAAGAGCTGCTTATATAGGTGCTGTATCTTATGCTGGAGCCGGGGCATATCAAAGGGCTGCAAATTATATAAACAAAGAAAATAAAGTAGCCGGAGCTATGGTTTCAGATATAGGTATGGTTTATCAAGATTTAGGAAATCAAGCCACCGACTTTGCTAAAAAATCATGGCAAATGGCTAATGCCAGACTTAAAGCCACTAAAGAGGCAGATGATTATGTTGTTATTTTAAGCCAAATTGAAAAAATCAACTATTTAATGAAAGTAAGTAAAATTACAGGTGAAATTGAATCAAGAATAGATTTAGGAAAAGATAGAAAACCTTCATATGCTATGGATGGTGTTACTGGCACTGTTTTTTACCAAACTAATACAAATGAAATAACAAGTTATAAATTTTAACCAAAAGATAGATAATATCAGTTCTATATAATTAAACTCACAATAATTAGAAAGGTTTGTTTTGGCATAAATATTAAATGTGTAAAATATTTTTATTCTTGGTCAATATCTTATTTCCACCGTTAATACTTTACGGCCTCTTGATCAAAATACTGGTAAAGTAATAAGGAGTAGTTCTAAATGTAAAATTTAAATGAAGATGGTATATCTCAATTAAATTATTTTTTATTAACCTTTAAATATTTAGTCTTAACCTCATTCCTCCATAAATATTGAACTTTGGAGCTGGCTCATAAAAACGACTACCAAAAGCATTAATGCGAATATTATCATTGTACTCTGTATTAAACAGATTGTTTACTCCAATAAAAGGTGACAATGTGAGATTATTTAAACGTTTATCATAACCAATGTTTAAATCTGTCCTTAAATAACCTTCTACCTTGGTCATATTACTATCATTAGCATAAAGTTCACCAACATATTGGTTATTGATTCTAATTTTCAAGCCTTTATTATTGTATAGCCATGTTAATGTTGCCATATGTTTTGGTATTCCAGGTAACCGATTACCATCAAAATTCCCACTTGTTGTGGTATACTCATCATATTTAAAATCTGAATACGTATATGTAGCACTCATACTTAACTTTTGAGTGAAGTTTATGACACTACTAAACTCAAGACCATTTCGTTTTGTTTTTCCTGCATTTCTATAAAAGGTTCTTCCAGGAAACAAATCAATTTCATAAGAAGTAATATCATCTTTAGTTGCTATATGAAATAAGGCCATTTCAGCCGAAAAGCTTTTACTTTCAACCTTATATCCAATTTCAAAGTTTCTAGCTTTTTGTGGCTCTAATGTAGTATTAAAACCGCCTTCATTAGATTCAACCGCTGAAAGCTCACTCAAAACTGGTGTTTCAAAACTGGTAGAGAAATTTGTGTAAATGAATTGATTGTTGTTCACCTCATAACTAATACCAATACTAGGGTTAAAAGCATCTAAATTTATGTTTCCAGACTGATCTCCATCATCTAAAAACATATCTGTTACTTCTATTTTATTAATATCATAGCGTATTCCAGATCTAATTAAAAACTTATCAAGCTTAAAATGGTTTAAAGCATAAAATCCTAATGTTTTAAATCGCTCTTTTTGACCTAATGTTTTATCTCCTTCATCACCGTTCATGTTTCTAAATCGATCTCGATCATCACTTTGATTAGCCAAATCAAAACCTATTTGAAATGTATTTTGAGAGTTTTTATTTCTTTTTTGAATGTTAAAACTACTGCCAACTCCAAAATAGTTTCTTCCTAGATCAATAATTCCGCCATTTTCAAATGGTAGCAGTCCATAGAAATTTCTATTTGCATAGAATCCATATGCATTTACGCTTTTATTTGACCATTTGTGATTAAGGCTTGTTCCTATCTTTAAATGATCAATAGCTTCTTCGGTTTTATAATCAACATTTCTAGCCCTAGCTTGTCGTCTATCTTCATTAAGCTCTTCAAGGGTTAACCCACCAGCGTCTTCGGCATATGGGCTATCTGTATAATTAAATTGAAAGTTCAATTTTGTGTTATCACTAAAATCATGAAGCAACCTCAAGTTTAAGTTATTGCTTTTAAAACCACTCTGCTCTCTATACCCATTAGTAGTAGTATTGGTTTCATGAATAATGAGTCTGGTTTTATTCATTAAAAATCCAGCACTTAACTGATATCTCTGAAAATCATAATTCCCGAAGGTGGTTCCCGCTTTAATAAAATCTTCTTCAAAACTGCTTTTAGTAATGACATTAATCACTCCACCTGAGGCATTACCATACAGTGTTGAAGAGGGTCCTTTAATAACTTCAACTCTACTGATTGAAGCAAGGTTTAAGTTGTCTATCTGACCTTGACCGTCTGGTGTTGTTTCTGGAATACCATCAACAATAATTTTTACACCTCGAATACCAAATGCAGAGCGCGCTCCAAAACCTCTGATTGACACTCTTAAATCCTGTGAAAAGTTATTAGCATTTAAAGCCATAAGCCCAGAAACTGAACTTAAGTATTCATTGAATGAAAGTTGTTGGGATACATCTTTGATTTCCTGAATATCAATAACTGTTGTAGCCAATGGTAATTGTTTTTTAGATTCAATTACTCTAGAAGACTGCACTACAATCTCTGGAAGTGTTTGTGTTTTTGTACTATCTATTTGCGAATTTCCATACCAAGAGTTAACCAAGAATATGATACTAATAAGAATTGAAATACGTTGTAAACTTGAGATTCTAATCATGACAGCAATGTACTTAACTTTTTGGTTGTTTTTGTAAATAATTTTTGAATAGAAAAAATACGTTGAAAACTTGTAGTACCTTTTTACAAAACATGAAAATGAAAGCTACACTAGAAATACAAAACCTAAAATGTGGAGGTTGTGCTAATACAATTATTACACGATTAAAAGCTTTAGAAAATGTTTCAGATGTAACGGTAAATAATGAAAACGACATCGTTTCTTTCGCACACATGAACGACAATGATTTGCAAGAAGCAACTACTTTGTTATCCAAACTTGGTTATCCTATTGTTGGAGAAAATAATCCGCTGACTAAAAAAGCAAAGTCGTTTGTGAGTTGTGCTGTTGGAAGAATGAACAGTTAAACTATCTCAGCACTCAAACCAGCTTGAAGCAACAAAGAACATCTTGGTTCAAGATCATCATAAGCTCCAGTTTTTACTGTGCATTTTCCTTTATAGTGAACTATAATAGCACATTGTTCGGCTTGCTCAGGAGTATGCTCACAGGCGTAAACTAGCGTATCAATAACATGATCAAAAGTATTTACATCATCATTATGTAAAACAATCTCGTTTTGCTTAGTCACCTCTTCATCAAGGCAAATTTCTTCTGATATTTTTTCTTTGATACTCATGCTAATTTCAAGCTAATTTAAAAATTTTAATGAAACCCAATTATTTTTTTCTATGGTTTCATCTAATTTTAATCCGTATTTAACACATTCATTCTCAATGCTTGGTATATCACTTTGATAAAATCCGCTTAACAATAGAGTTCCATTGTCATTTAAACAATTGATGTAAGTATTCATATCTTCTAACAAAATGTTTCTATTAATGTTAGCAATAATCACATCATACTTTTTACCCTTTAGCAGCGATGCATCACCTTCGTAAACAGAAATATTTTGACAATTGTTTCTGCCTACATTTTCCAAACTGTTAAGGTAACACCAATTATCAATATCTATGGCATCAATAGTTGTTGCTCCTCTTTTTTCAGCAAGAATAGCCAGCACACCAGTACCACAACCCATATCTAAAACATGCTTCCCTTCAAAATCATTCTTGAGAATATATTGAATCATCATATGTGTTGTTTCATGATGACCAGTACCAAAGCTCATCTTTGGTTCTATAATAATATCATATTCGGTATCAGGAATATCATGAAAAGGTGCTCTTACAGCACAAACACCATCCACTACAATAGGATTAAAATTACTTTCCCATTCAGCATTCCAATTAGTTTGCTCAATTTCATTGAAAGTGTAATTGATTGCGAATTCTTCTGATTTTAACACCTGAATATCATCTAAAATGTCAGGGTTCCAATCTTCCTTTTGTATATATGCGGTAACTCCTGTTTCAGTTTCCACAAAACTTTCGAATCCTGCGAAACCGAGTTCTGCTGTTAATATCTCAACTGCAGGAACCAAAGGTTCGACCTTAAAATAATAACCTATATAAATAGGAATAGACATTAAAATGCGTTAACAATATCAAAGAAATCCTCGGCTTTTAAAGAAGCTCCTCCAATAAGTCCGCCATCAACATCTGGTTTAGAGAAAATCTCTTTAGCATTATTAGGTTTCACACTCCCACCATAAAGAATGGTTACCTCATCAGCGACATCATTTCCGTATTTATCAGCGATTGTTTTTCTAATAAATGCATGCATTTCTTGTGCTTGCTCAGGTGAAGCAGTTTCGCCTGTTCCAATTGCCCAAACAGGTTCGTACGCCAAAACAATACTAGACCAATTAGTTCCTTCTAAATGAAATAAAGCATTCTTTAATTGGCTTTCCACTACATTCTCATGGTTTCCAGATTTTCTGTCTTCCAATTCTTCACCAAAACAAAAAATCACTCTTATTTCATTTTCTAAAGCAGTATCAACTTTTTTAGCAAGATCTCCATCAGTTTCGTTAAAGTATGCTCTACGCTCACTATGCCCTAAGATAACTGTATTAACACCAATACCTTTTAACATAGATGCACTAACTTCTCCTGTATATGCACCATTAGCAGCAAAATGCATGTTCTGTGCAACCACTTCTATATCTAAATCTGATGAGTGCTTTAATGCAGTGCCTAAACACACAAATGTTGGAGCGATCATTACCTCTGCATTCGATATTTTTGATTGTTGGGCTAAGTCTGCAATTAACGCTCTCGTTTCAACCAAATCATTATTCATTTTCCAGTTACCTGCTACTATTTGTTTTCTCATTGTAGTGCTTCTTTTAATTTTTTGTCGTTTGTTTTTACTGCTTCAAACAGTTTAATATTTTGTTCTTTGTCAATAATCATATATCGAGGTGTCCAGTCTAAGTCTATAAAATCTCCAAAATCACTATTCCATCCAGACTTGATAAAATAATGCTCTCCATATATTTTATACTTTGTTATTCCGCTTTTCCAGTTTTCTATTTTTTTATCTACAGAAAGAAACAAAAAAACCATATCTTGATATTCTTTTTGGAGCTCTTTTACCTCAGGCAAAGACTTTAAACAATCACTACACCAACTTGCCCATACATCAATAAAAATGTTTTCACCATTATATGATTCAAGGATTTGTGCAAAAGTTACTTCTTTATCATCAATGGTAATGAAAGTATCATTAAGCGCTTCTTCAGAAAATTTTGTTGGCACTTCTCTATTGCAGCCTTGAATAAACAAAGAAGCCGCTAAGAATACTGATTTAATATTTAAAAGTTTTTTGATACCAATGAGTAACTCCATTACTTTAATTCAAGATCTTCGATATCATTCCAATGCACCTTCTGTAATACTGTACCTCTGCTCAATTCAAGCACTCCAGGATTAGCTCTTACCACAGTTTTCAGCGCTTTTTCATCACACAAATAAAAATTGAAATCGAAATTGTAATCAGCTTTAATTCGTTGTTTTGTTTCTTCTCCAGATGCTGACAACCCAATTACCTTATAGCCTTTACTTTCGGCTTCTTTGATCTTAGTCATTATTGCAGCCAAACCTTCCTTTTCAGCACTTTCAAGACTATAGGAAACTACCATTAATAGCTTTTCTTCTTCCAACATTTGTTGTGTAACATCTTCTTCTTCAGTTTCTATAGAGAAATCTAAAATTGGTGGTTCATAACCTTCTTCAATTACTTTTACCTCATAGCTCACATATTCTCCATCAACTGTAGGATAAGATCCGTTTGTCACGAATTCTTTTTCCTCTCCATCAACATTAAATATCCAAGTATACTCTTGAACTGGTTTTGGAGCATCTTCTGGAACACTCATGTTTTCTAATAAGTTATCTCCAATCTTATATGCTCTAAAATCTACAGACGGTAAATGCATCAATACATGATATCCAAACCATAAACACCAAATAAAACTAAGCAAAGCAATTATGGTTGTTGGTAATTTTGAGAAAATAGGTTTTATATGTTTTAATCCAAAGAACAGGACTAAGATAAAGGCCAATAAAATAACGTCCTTGGTGAAACTTTCCCAAGGTGTTAATTTTAATGCATCACCAAAACATCCACAGTCTTTTACCTTATCAAAATAAGCCGAGTAAAAAGTTAGAAATGTGAAGAACACTATCATTCCCAACAAACTCCAAACTGTAAATTTTGGTTTATAGCCTATTAATAAGAAAACTCCTAAAACAACTTCAAAAACAACCACAAAAATGGAAATTCCCAAGGCATAAGGCTCTAAAAATGGAATGTTTAAAACATCCGTACTAAAATATTCCTGAAGCTTATATGAAAACCCTAGTGGATCATTAAGCTTTATTAATCCTGAAATAATAAATAGAACTCCAACCAGAATTCTAGAAATGGCCACAAGTATTTTCATAGGTTAAATTATTTTTGTTGGTTCAAGTGTATCATCGCAAAGATAGCGTAGTTTACCATATCTTGATAATTAGCATCAATTCCTTCACTAACGATTGTTTTTCCTGAATTGTTTTCTATGGTTTTTACACGTAACAGTTTTTGCAAGATCAAATCTGTTAATGAGCTCACTCGCATATCTCTCCATGCTTCACCATAATCATGATTCTTATCTTCCATTAACTTTTTAGTAATTGCTGCATGTTTATCGTAAAGCTCTGTTGCCTCTTCAACAGTAAGATCGGGCTGATCAACAACTCCTTTTTCCAACTGTACCAATGCCATTAGGCTGTAATTGATAATTCCAATAAACTCACTTACTTCGTCTTCATCAACTTTTCTCACCTCATTTTCCTGAAGCCCTCTAATGCGCTGCGCTTTAATAAAAATTTGATCTGTCAACGAAGGAAGTCGAAGTATTCTCCAAGCACTTCCATAGTCTTTCATTTTATTTACAAACAGTGCACGACAAGTGCTTATTACATCGTCGTATTGTTTTGAAGTATTTTGCATAAAGTGAGTTGAATTTTGCGTAAATTTCGCTTAAAATTTTTAACTATTCAAAGTTTATGGTTTAAAGTTTTTAAACGATAAATGAACAGCATAAACAGCGGTATTAATGACCATTAATTGCAAAGGAAAATTAGTTGATTTATCTTCTCCAAAAGTAATGGGCATCTTAAATATTACTCCAGATTCTTTTTATGATGGAGGAAAATATAAAGACGAGAAATCAATTATATTACAGGTGGAAAAAATGTTGAATGAAGGTGCTACTTTTATTGATGTAGGCGCCTATAGTTCACGACCTGGAGCAGCACATGTGAGTAAAGAGGAAGAGTTGAAAAGAATTGTTCCTATTGTAGATTTATTAATTACAAATTTTCCTGATATCTATCTATCCATTGATACCTTTAGAAGTGAAGTAGCGAAAAAATGTATTGAAGCTGGAGCTGCTATAATCAATGATATTTCGGGAGGGCAACTTGACGTGAAAATGATTCCGACTGTCGGAAAATTGAGAGTTCCGTATATCATGATGCATATGAAGGGGACTGTTCAAACCATGCAACAGCATACGCAGTATGATGATCTAATTAAAGAAATGATCTATTATTTTTCCGAACGTATTGCTGAAGCTAAGAAACATCAAATTACAGATGTTATTATAGATCCTGGTTTTGGATTTTCTAAAACCCTTGAACAGAACTATGAATTGTTAAGCAATCTGGAACTATTAAATATGTTGGAGAAACCAATGCTTGTTGGTGTGAGCAGAAAGTCGATGATCTATAAATTATTGAATACTTCTCCCAACGAAGCATTAAATGGAACATCAATCATCAATACCATCGCTTTACAGAAAGGAGCTAAGATTTTACGAGTGCATGATGTAAAAGAAGCCATGGAATGCATTGCTATAACTAATCAATTATCTTAATGAAGAACTTTATTACGTTTATTTTAATTATTTCTCTATTTGTTTCATGTAGCGATAGAGAAGTACAGCTACCACACACAACAAATAATGACATTACCGAGGTTTTAGACGTATCTCCTATTTATATATTCTATGACGAGACCAAACCAGATAGCGTCGATTTTAATAGAAATAACATGATCAGCACAACCAATTGGCTGGTAAATATAGACAAACGTTTGACCCTGAAACAAGTGTTACCTCATCTACAATTTTTACAGAAAAAACGTCATGGAGATGGCATGCATAAAAACGAAAATGCAAAAAACTACTTTACCTGCTTTAATCCTGAATCTAAGAATTTGAGCTTTATTGAGTTTACCAATACTAACTTCTCGGATGAATGGCAAACTATCGATTATGAAGAAGATAAGATTTATTTAAGGGTTACTGCTGAAGGGAAACTTGGACCATTTAATGATTTACATGCAACTTATGATTCATTTATAAATTACCATGATGGTATTAATCAGGAAGATGAATCTTATCCAATAAAAGAAATAGAGTTTTTACTGGATGAGAATTTATCTATTCAAAAATATATCGATTTGAAAACAGAATTACTTTCTATTCAGAATATTGACATCAATATTTCAAATGTTGAATTCATCTATAAATAACTATCTTTATTAAAAATTAACTTCTACGATTGGAAATATTTGAAGACCTCTTACAATTTACCGTTCTTGATGTTATAGACATTATTCTGGTAGCATTCCTACTCTACTACGCTTATAAACTAATTAAAGGCACTGTCGCCATCAATATTTTTATTGGAATTGTTGTTATATACCTCATTTACTTATTGGTTGATGCACTGCAGATGAAAATGCTCACCAACATTCTTGGCGGTTTTATGAGCGTTGGTATTATTGCTCTAATTGTGGTATTTCAACCAGAAATACGCAAATTCCTTTTAATGATTGGCTCTACAAATCTTGGTGCTAAAGGTGGGTTGATGAAAAGATTGAATTTCATGCGCACTCAAGCTATTAATGCTACAGAAGCTGAAGTTGTAGTAGCTGCATGTACGAAGATGGGAAGTTCCAAAACTGGTGCACTTATTGTTCTGGAACGAAATAACAATCTAGATTTTCTTGTCTCCACTGGTGATGAAATGAACATAACTGTAACGCAACCTATCCTGGAAAGCATCTTCTTTAAGAACAGTCCGTTACATGATGGTGCTATTATTATTGCCAATAATGTAGTAAAAGCAACAAGAGTTATTCTTCCTGTGAATAACGAAAAGAATATACCTGCTCGATTTGGCTTACGTCATAGAGCAGCCATTGGCGTTACCGAAAAAACAGACGCACTTGCTATTGTTGTTTCAGAAGAAACAGGACAGGTTTCCTATATTAAAAATGGTGAGTTTACAATGTATAAGAATACTGAGGAGCTTATTAATATGATAAAAGAAGATTTGAATTAAGCCACCTCTTCCTGCATAAATTGCACTTCGTATAAATTCTTGTAGTAACCGTCTTCCTTCTTAAGTAACTCAGTATGTGTTCCCTGTTCTACGATTTGGCCAGCATCCATAACAATAATATTATCCGCTTTTTTAACCGTAGCTAAGCGATGTGCTATCACAATTGAAGTTCGTCCTTTAGTAATCTTATCTGTAGCTTCTTGAATTAATTGTTCAGAATACGAATCAACAGAAGATGTCGCTTCATCAAGAATTAAGATACTCGGATTAGTAACATAAGCCCTTAAAAAAGATATAAGTTGACGCTGACCTGAAGACAACATTACTCCACGCTCTTTCACATTGTAATGATATCCGTTAGGTAAACTCATTATAAAATCATGAATTCCTATTTGTTTTGCTGCTTCCTCAACCTGTGCTTCAGTAATATCAGGATTTCTTAAGGTTATATTATTCAAAATGGTATCTGCAAATAAAAACACATCCTGCAATACCACGGCTATTTGCTTACGTAAAGAGTGTAATGTTACATCTTTTATATTCACATCATCAATAATAATATCTCCAGAACTAATAGCATAAAAACGATTCAACAAATTGATAATCGTAGATTTTCCAGCTCCTGTGGCTCCAACTATAGCAACTGTATTTCCTGCCTCAACATTTAATGAAATACCTTTAAGTACTTCTTCATCTTCTACATAAGAAAAACGTACATCTTTAAAAGTAATATCTCCTTTAAAGTGTTCAGCTATTTCAGAACCCGAATCGTCAATACTAGAAGTAGTATCTAATACCTTAAATACACGATCTGCAGCCACCATTCCCATTTGCAACGTATTGAACTTATTAGCAATCTGGTTTAACGGACGAAACATCATTGGAATCATCATAATAAAAGCGGTAAGATCACCCAATGATGCCGTCTGATCAAGCACAACATTTAATCCTCCAATCCAAACAACAAGTCCTAATGTCAATGACGATAACAATTCTGCTATTGGAAAGAAAATAGAGTTATACCAAACAGTTTTCAACCATCCTTTTTTATGACGTTCATTTATCTTTTTAAAGTTCTCATATTCAATATCCTCTCTCGCAAATAACTGCAATATCTTCATTCCAGTAACTCGTTCTTGTACAAACGAATTAAGATTGGAAACCTCTGTACGCACCTCTTCAAAAGCACGCTTCATATATTTTTGAAAGATCTTTGTAGCAATTAAAATAAATGGAAGTGTACAAAAGACAATAATACTTAATCGCCAATTCATTGTTGCCATCAAAACTCCAACAACCAACATTTTTAAGATGTCACTCGCTATCATAAAGAGTCCTTGACCAAAAATATCAGCTATACGCTCCATATCTGTCACAGCTCTGGTTATTAGGACACCAACAGAAGAATTATCATAATACTTCATCTTAAAATTTAAAATGTGCTTAAATAGCTTTACGCGAATGTCTCTAACTACCGATTGCCCTAGCCATCCTGCATAATAGATAAACAATAATTGACAAGTAACTTCCAGCACCAATAACCCTAATATCATTAACACATAAGGCAAAAACCCTTCTAACTCTCTATTGGTAATATTATTATCTATGGCTAATTGCAACACTTTAGGACGCATTGCCCCAAAAACAGCTAACCCAACTACAGTAAGTAGCGATACCATAAAGACTAAGCGATATGGCTTTATATAAACCAATAATCGAGTAAAAAGCTTGGTATCAAATACGTTTTCTTTTGTCTTAGCCATTTTTATATAAATAGGTGTTTTGGGTATTCAACATTTGTCAAATATAATGCATGTCCCGGAACTGAAGCTCCAGCTTTTGATCGATCTCTAGATTTAATTATTTCATGAAACTCATCAAGTGAAATTTTTCCTTGACCAACTTCAATCATTGTTCCAACAATTGCTCGAACCATGTTCCTCAAAAATCTATTTGCCTTAATTTCAAAAAGGAGTTCATTTTCCAGTTTAGTCCAATGCGCTTTTAAAATTTTGCATTTATAAGTCTTCACATCCGTATTACTTCTTGAAAAGCATTTAAAATCTTCGTAATCAAACAATACTTTGCAAGCTTCATTCATCTTATCAACATCTAGTGGAAGCTTAAAATAATATGAGAAGTCATAATTAAAAACATCCTTCTTCAATGCAACTTTATAAATATACGATCTACTTATCGCATCAAAACGCGCATGAGCATCATTCGTAACTCTATAAAAATCACTTACAGCAATATCTTTTGGTAAAAATGCATTGAGCTTATATTTCAATTGCTCCTTTTCCAATTCATGTTCAGTATCAAAATGTGCAAACAATTCTCGTGCATGTACTTCTGTATCTGTTCTACCAGCACCAACTACTGAAACAGGTTGTCTCAAAATTTTTGACAGCGAATCTTCTAAAACCTCTTGCACAGAAATTGCATTAGGTTGCTTTTGCCATCCATGATAAGCTTTTCCGTTATAAGAAAGTTCAATAAAATACCTCAATCTAATTTGATACTTTTGTTAATGCCGAACAAAGATAATTAGATTTACGACTTTAAATTAGCCATTAACATTTTATAATGAAATAAGAACATCAGTATAATTTATAGATGAAAAAAATCCTGCTACTTTCTGACACACATAGTTACATTAGTGACGACATTTTGAAGTACGTTAATCAAGTTGATGAAGTTTGGCATGCCGGTGATATTGGAGATATTAAAGTTACAGATACTATCAAAAACATCAAACCTCTAAGAGCTGTTTATGGCAATATTGATAATGCAAAAGTTAGGACAGAGTTTCCATTGCACAATCAATTTAACTGTGAAGATGTAACTGTTTGGATTACTCATATTGGAGGTTATCCTGGAAGATACAATCCAAACATTAGAGAACAGATAAAACTACACCCTCCAGATATTTTTATTTGTGGACATTCTCACATTCTAAAAGTAATGCCTGATAAAAAATTAAACTTACTACACATGAATCCAGGCGCTATTGGTAAACATGGATTTCATAAAGTTAGAACTATGCTACGTTTTGAAATAGATGGTAAAAAAATTCAGAATTTAGAAGTAATAGAGTTTAAGCGATAAAAAGAAAGCTCAGAGTTACCTCTGAGCTTTCACGCACTAATACTACTAAGATGATAGGTTTATCTTAACCGATCTACAGATTTTACAAGCTCTTCATCCTTTTTGATGGCTTTATTTGCTAAAACCAGAAATACGATAGAAAAAATAGGTAGAAGAATCCCAATACCTTTCTCAGAAACATCAGATGCCTCTCCAGATAAGCTTAGTGATCGATACACAAATAATCCTAGTAAAATAAAGTTTAATATGATGTTCAGTCGGTCCAACACAAATTGAGACTGCCTGTTTTTAAACATAAAAATTGCAATTATTGACATTACAGCAGAACCAGCAAACAAACCAAGATAAGTTATTTCATCTTTAGCAAACACTTCTGCTCCTTCACTGTTAGTCCATAAACTAAATACAAACGGTAACCCTCCTGCAATAACTGCGGCAATTATAAGGTAAACGGTCTGTATTCTTTGAATCATTTTCTAAAAATAGAACGACAAAAATAACAGTTTCTTTTTTATAACATACATTAAATATTAAAATAAAGTTGTATAATTGCATAGCGAAGGTGTAACACACTTATCTACACCACGTTAATCTTCAAACTTTAATTCAAAAAAAATCCCTCAATTTCCTAAGGAAACTCCGGAACTAATAATATAAAACCCAATTTATTCAATTCAACAAATGTTTGAAATTTCACAGTTAAAAGAAAAAAAGCTATCTGAACTTCAAGATATAGCTAAAGAACTGAAAATGACTAAATTCAAGTCATTAAAAAAGCTCGATTTAGTATACAAAATACTTGATCATCAAGCTGCTAATCCACAAAAACCTGCTCCTCAAAAAGCAGAAAACACTTCACAAAAACCGCAGCGAAAAAGAAGAGAGCGAGTTCAAAGACAAAAAGATAATAGCCCTCAAAAATCTTTAGATTTTAAAGAAGAAAACAAACCTGCTCCTGAAGCCAAAAAAGAAAGTCCTAAAGAGACTAAACCACAAGATAACAAGCGAAGAGATCATCGTGGTGGTCAACAGCAAAAAGAGCAGAGAGACAACAATAAAAATCAAGGAAGAGGTAAACAACAAAATAAAGGTAACCAAAATCAAGGCCCTAACGGAAATAAAGATAGTCGTAATCGCTATCGCGAACCAGATTTTGAATTTGATGCCATTATTGAAAGTGAAGGTGTGTTAGACATCATGCAAGATGGTTATGGATTTTTACGCTCATCAGACTACAACTATTTATCATCTCCTGATGACATTTATGTGTCACAATCACAAATTCGTTTATTCGGCTTGAAAAAAGGAGACACCGTTCTAGGGAATGTAAGACCTCCTAAAGAAGGGGAAAAATACTTTCCTTTGATTAAGGTTAACAAAATTAACGGGTTAGACCCTCAAGTGGTTCGTGATCGCGTTTCTTTTGAGCATTTAACACCTCTTTTCCCTGATGAGAAATTCAATATTGCTGAAAGGCAAAGTACTATTTCTACAAGAGTTATGGACTTGTTCTCACCTATTGGAAAAGGACAACGTGGTATGATCGTTTCTCAGCCTAAAACTGGTAAGACCATGTTACTGAAGGATGTTGCAAATGCAATTGCCGCTAATCATCCAGAAGTATATCAAATGATTCTTCTTATTGACGAACGCCCAGAAGAAGTAACAGATATGCAGCGTAATGTTCGCGGTGAAGTAATTGCTTCTACTTTTGATAAAGAAGCTAGTGAGCATGTTAAAATTGCAAACATTGTTTTAGAAAAAGCAAAAAGACTTGTAGAATGTGGTTATGATGTAGTTATTTTATTGGATTCAATAACACGTTTAGCAAGAGCATACAATACGGTACAACCAGCATCTGGTAAGATATTAAGTGGTGGTGTAGATGCTAATGCACTTCATAAACCAAAACGTTTCTTTGGTGCTGCTCGTAATATAGAAAATGGAGGTTCTTTAACAATTATTGCAACTGCGCTTACAGAAACAGGATCGAAGATGGATGAAGTGATCTTCGAAGAATTTAAAGGAACAGGTAACATGGAACTTCAGTTAGATAGAAAGATTTCTAACAGAAGAATTTTCCCTGCTATTGATCTTACTTCTTCAAGTACGCGTCGTGATGATCTATTATTGGATGAAGCGACCATTCAAAGAATGTGGGTGATGCGCAAATACTTAGCAGACATGAACCCAGTTGAAGCTATGGAATTCATTAATGATCGTATTAAAAGATCTCAAAATAATGAAGAATTTCTTATCTCAATGAATGGATAAACCTCTTCAACAACCTTAAATATTAAAAAAAGCCTATGCTACGCATAGGCTTTTTTTAATTACCATTTCTGGCTAAATTGGTTAAATAAAAAAACCTCTCGAAATCGAGAGGTTTTCAAATATTTTATACGTTTACTTCTAACTAAAGAGTAGCAACGTGCTTAGCTAAACCAGATTTTAAGTTAGCAGCTTTATTTGCATGAATAACATTATTCTTAGCTAACTTATCAATCATAGATGCAACTGATGGAAACAGTTTTTCAGCATCCTTCTTATCAGTTAACTCACGTAATTTCTTTATAGCATTACGAGTAGTTTTATGCTGATATCTGTTTCTTAAACGTCTAGTTTCGTTACTTCTAATTCTTTTTAACGCTGACTTATGATTTGCCATTTGTTCTTTCTTATTAAAAAAATTGTAGCCCGTAGGGGAATCGAACCCCTCTTACCAGGATGAAAACCTGGCGTCCTAGCCGATAGACGAACGGGCCATTTTATTTTGAGTATTAAACTCTCAATAGTTTTCAAAAAACATGCAACGTTTCCATTGCGGATGCAAAAATACAACTAATTTTGAATGCTGCAACAACTTATTGCATTTTTTCAAAAAAAAATTGATTTAATACGCTTTAGCAAATAAAACTCTTTGCTTTGAAGGCTTTCCAGTCAATATACATTGCCCTACTTCTTCCTTACTATCTAAAGGAATACACCTAATAGTAGCTTTAGTTAATTCCTTTATTTTATTTTCTGTCTCAGCTCTTCCATCCCAATGAGCAGAGATAAAGCCTGTTTTATTTTCTAAAACTTCCTTAAACTCTTCAAAAGTATCAACCTCTGTTATGTGTGAATCTCTAAAGTCTAAAGCTTTAGTAAATAACGATTCTTGTATTTCAGTCATCAAACCAGAAATTTTTTCTTCTAAGTCATCTAAAGAAACTATTTCTTTTGTTAATGTATCACGTCTTGCTAACTCAACCGTTCCATTTTCTAAATCCCTCGGTCCCATTGCTATTCTTAAAGGAACTCCTTGCAACTCGTACTGTGCAAATTTAGCTCCTGGTCTATGAGTTGTTCTGTCATCATACTTAACTGAAATCCCTTTTTCTTTTAACTTTTCAATTAAAGAATCTGCAATCTCACTAATAGCAGATAACTGCTCATCAGTTTTATGAATTGGAACAATCACTACTTGAATTGGTGCTAAATTTGGAGGTAATACCAATCCTTTATCATCACTGTGAGTCATTATCAATGCTCCCATTAAGCGCGTAGAAACTCCCCAAGAAGTTGCCCAAACGTAATCTTGCTTTCCCTCTTTATTGGTAAACTTAACATCAAATGCTTTTGCAAAATTTTGTCCTAAAAAGTGAGATGTTCCTGCTTGCAACGCTTTTCCATCTTGCATTAATGCTTCAATACACATAGTCTCTTCGGCTCCTGCAAAACGCTCACTTTCAGTTTTTAAACCTTCAATTACGGGAATTGCCATAAAGTTCTCAGCAAACTTCGCATATACGCCATTAATAAGTCTTGTTTCTTCCCAAGCTTCTTCTTTGGTAGCATGAGCAGTATGCCCTTCTTGCCATAAAAACTCTGCCGTACGTAAGAACAATCGCGTACGCATTTCCCATCGTACTACATTCGCCCATTGGTTAACTAGTATAGGAAGATCTCTATATGATTGAATCCATCCTTTATATGTATTCCAGATTATAGCTTCACTTGTAGGTCTCACCACCAGTTCTTCTTCAAGTTTAGCGGTAGGATCAACTCTTAATTTACCTTCATTATCTGGATCATTCTGTAATCTGTAATGAGTAACTACTGCACACTCCTTTGCAAAACCTTCAGCATTCTTCTCTTCAGCCTCAAACAAACTTTTGGGAACAAAAAGGGGAAAATATGCATTTTGATGCCCTGTTTCTTTGAACATACTGTCTAATTCTGCTTGCATTTTTTCCCAAATAGCATAACCATATGGCTTAATAACCATACAACCTCTAACTGCTGAATTCTCTGCTAAATCAGCCTTAACAACAAGTTCGTTATACCATTTAGAATAATCTTCACTCCTACTTGTAAGGTTTTTACTCATAAATATCAATTTGGCACAAATATTGTGACTATGTTAAATAAAAAAATAGTTCGACAAAACTAACTATTTTTGTTATGTTCAACAATTTAATTTAAAGAGATATGCGATTAAATAACTACTTGAATTCTAGAATAAATCTTGTTGGCGCATTCTGCTTACTTATAGGACTCACTTCTTGTGGTTCATATCAATATGCTGGTTATCAAGATGACGGTATTTATGGCACACCTGAAAGAACTATTGAAGTTGTTGAAGTTACCCCAACTCAAGAAACACCAAATACTAACTCTGACTATTACCAGAACTATTTTAGAGAAAAAGCTTTAGAGCTTGATAACATGAATACAGATGAGTTGATATTTACAGATATTGACGAATATGAAAGTTCTACAATTGAAAATGATTCTTTAGATTATCAAGGTTTTGGTGGTTGGGGACAAAACAGTAGCGATGTTACAGTAACAATATATAACCGTCCGTTTATTAACTCTTATTATCCATGGTCATGGAGAAATAGGTTTTTATATCCTTACAATGGATGGTACAATGGTTGGGCTCACTGGAATTACGGTTACGGATTTTATGATCCTTGGTATTCTCCATTTTACTTAGGTTGGAATAGTCCTTTCTGGTTTAATAATTATCCATTTTACGGATATGGGTACTCTAACTTCTATTATGGCAATAATTTTTACAATCGTAGAGGCTTAGCATTCAACGCTAGCAGAAGAGGAGGTATTTATTCAAGATCTAACCTTAATGGTATTACTAATAGAAGGAATTTTGCTGGAAGAAGTTCAAACTCAACTATTAGTAGAAGAAATACGGCAGTAAGTACGAACAGAGTAAGATCTACTTCAGATGCTGTACAAGGGAGAAGAGCCATTGGAACTCGTGATGGTGTTAGACCAAGAACCTCTACAACACGCCCTAGAACAACGACTAGCAGACCTAGAACTTCAACGTCACGTCCAAGTTCTACTGTTACAAGGCCTAGAACAACAACTAGATCATCTGGATCTACAAGATCAAATACCGTTAGGAGATCATCTAATAATAGCTCTAGAAATAATAGCTCTTACAGATCGTCGTCTTCGAACATGAATCGATCAAGTAGCTCTAGTAGAAGTAGTTCTAGCAGCAGTCGTTCCAGCTCAAGAAGAAGTAACAATCTTTAAGAAACAGAAAAAGAAAAATTTATAATATGAAAAAGTTAGTTTTACTATTCATAGGCGTTATATCTATGCCTTTTGTGAACGCTCAGGACATAACTGATGCAGTACGATACTCCAGTGATGAAATTATGGGAACAGCTCGATTTAGAGCTTTAAGTGGTGCCTTTGGCGCACTTGGTGGAGACATGTCTGCCGTTAGTTTAAATCCTGCGGGATCAGCAATATTTAATTATAGTAGCACTTCTTTATCTATATCTAACATGGATATTGAAAACCAGACAAGTTACTTTAATGGAGTTACTACCAATTCGGAATCTAACTTTGATTTTGTACAAGCAGGAGCTGCTTTTGTATTCAATAACAGAAATGGTGGTTCGCCATGGAGAAAATTTGTTCTAGGATTTACTTATGATCAAACAGGAAACTATGACAATGCTTTTTTAGCTTCTGGAACCGGAAGTAACTCTATTGGAGATTTCTTTTTAGCAAATGCACAAGGACAGAGATTAGATGAAATATCTGCTTTTCCAGGAGAGTCAATTGATGATGCCTATAATGATATTGGATCTGTATTTGGTTATGTAAATCAACAAGCTTTTTTGGGTTATGAATCTTATATTTTAGAGCCAGATGCTGACGATGATGCTAATACAGGATACACCTCGAATATAGCTCAAGGAACTTTTAATCAAGATTATTCTTATGTTACCACTGGATATAAAGGAAAATTTGGAATAAACATAGCTGCTCAATATGAAGACAATCTATATTTAGGATTAAATCTTAATTCTCACTTCATAAATTATAATCGTTCTACCTTTTTATCTGAAACCAATTCAAATGTTGGTTCATTAGTTACCGAAGTTGGTTTTGAAAACAACTTATCAACAGTAGGAAATGGTTTTTCTTTTCAGCTTGGTGCTATATCAAAGGTTACTGAGGATTTTAGAATTGGCGTTACTTACGATTCTCCTACATGGTATACAATTACTGATGAAACAACCCAGTATATTGAAGCCCTAAGAGACGAAGGAGGAACACCTACTTGGGCAGTTGTCGACCCTCGTGTAGTTAATATTTTCCCTGACTACAAACTACAAACTCCAGCAAAAATTACTGGAAGTGCCGCTCTTATTCTTGATAAAAAAGGGTTTTTAAGTTTTGATTATTCCAGAAAAGATTATTCTAAGACAAAATTCACACCTGAAGACGATTCTTATTTTGCTGCTCAAAACAATATTATAGCAAACAATTTAAAAGCGGCGAACACTTACAGATTTGGAGCAGAAATAAGACAAGACCAACTAAGTTTAAGAGGAGGTTATAAATTTGAAGAAAGCCCATATCAAGATACTGCTTTCTATGGTGATCTAAAAGGTTTTTCACTTGGTATTGGATACAATTTTGGAGGATCTAAATTAGATCTAGCATATGAAAACTCTAAAAGAACTATCAATCATCAATTGTATGAAGTTGGACTTACAGACACAGCACAAATTGATGCTAACAATACAAATTTAACACTTACATTAAGCATGAGCTTATAATTATAAACATAACATCATAAAAAAAGCGAAAGAATATCTTTCGCTTTTTTTATTATCTCTTTAATGTAAAGTGAGCTTTAAAGGTTCTTTGAATTCCATCAGTTGGTTCTATATATTGTACAGTAAACCAATAATCAGAAGTTGGTAGGTTATAACCATTAAAGGTACCGTCCCATCCTTGACTAAGCGGATGCAACTGCTTTAGAAGCTTACCATATCTATCAAATATATATATTCTTGAATTTGGTTGTGTATTGATTCCTGCAATATGCCATGTATCATGATAGCCATCTCCATTAGGTGTAAAATATTTTGGATAATCCATTACTATAACTGTAGTCATAGCATAACCACAACCTATTTTATCTCTGACTATAATTGTATGCTCTCCTAAAGACACATTTTCAAATACATTACTATCTTGCCAAGGACCATTATCTAAACTATATTCATAATCTCCATTTCCTAAAGCCTCAACTTCTATTACATTGTTATTAGCAAAAGCTAAAGAGGTAACAACTGCGTTCAACACAGGAGGAGAGCTTTCAATTACGGTTGTGCTCCCTATTCTTGGGCAATTAGAAATAATATCCGTTACCGTAACACTATAATCTCCTGGTTGCAATGCTAAATAAGATGCATCTGTTGCTCCAACAATTGGACTGCCATTTAACGACCATTGAAATGTATAATCAGCCACGGATAGACCAGTATCAAGTAAAGGAGGTCCAATAGTTTCTGTACCATTAGTATTCACGCAAATAACATAACTATCATCTAAGCTAAACTCAGGTAATAAATTAACCTCAAGGGTTAACGTTGTTGTTGCATAACAAAAATCACTATTAGCTGTAGTATCATCTACTCTTGCGTAAATAGTTTGCGGATTCGATGTGTTTTCAAAATTAAGAGGTAATTGATTAACTCTTAAATCAGCATCAGCTTGAGAGGTATAATAAGATACTTCATAAATTAAAGGGTCTTGACCGTTCAATACAAAAACGTCTTGTGATTGTAAATCAAATAATGCTACACCATCATTAGCTCCATAATCATCACATAAAACATATGGAAGTATATTTTGATTTGCAGATGGAGAATCAATCTCTTCAATATTAAATGTCATTGAAGAATCGCTACAGTTAGTATTTAAATCTGTAATACTTACATAAATAATCTGTGGATTAGCAATGTTTGTATAAGGGCTAGCCAATGGATTTAAACCTGAATCAGCATCAACTTGCGAAACGTGATAAGTAACCTGAAAATCTAAAGGATCACGTCCATTCAATATTTCAATTGTCTTTAAATCAAGATCAAATTGATGAACACCATCACTATTTGGCTCACAGTTAAACATATCTAAAATAGTAACCGTTGCTGGAAGTGGGTTTACTAAAATTTCAAAATCAACTATAGTATAACAAGTAGTAACATCATTAGTCACTCTAACATAAATTGTTTGTGGTGACGAAGTATTTGTATAAGCCGTTGGAGTTACAATTTGATTTAATGCATTTTCTGCATCTGAAAAGGACTCATAATAGGTTGCCGTAACGCCTAATTCTCCATTTAAAATATAAGCTTCGTTCAGTGTAAGATCAAAAACCTCCTGTAAATCACCTGAATTGTTATCATCACAAAGCTCTAAGGCTGGAGCATCATTTAATGAAGCTGGATTTGGCAAAACATTAAGTATTAGCTGCACAACTTCATAACAATCTGTATTATTGTCTGCTACTCTAGCATAAACCACTTGAGTAGTTGCTGTTGTATTGGTATAACTTGTTGCTGGATTAATTGCATTAGTATTGTTTTGGGCATCAGGATCGTTTTCAAAATAAGAAACTATCCAATCCGGATTTCCTCCTGTAATTTCCACATCTTTAATAGTAAGGTTAAAGACTGTAAATCCATCCGCGTTGAGATCATCACACAACTCTAATGGAGTTGGGTTAGTTGGTGTAACAGCAGGATTAACATCAATGCACACTTGCTCTGTATATTCACATCCAAAATCATCTAGTGCTCTAAATGTATAACAATGTGTGCCAGCTGTTGCTGGTTGAACGGTTATAGTATTTCCTGCAGTTGCTGTTATTGACGGATCTGCATCCCAAGTTTCTGAAATAAATGTTGGTGTAAAAGTATTATCAGGAACTAACAAAGATTCATCAAAGTTAATCGACCAATTAAAAATCGTTCCATCATCTTGAGCTAACCAATCTGTTATTTCAAGGGTCCAAACTCCATCAATAGGTGTTCCAACAAACGCATTAAAACTTTCTTCAGGCAAATAGGTTCCAGCTTCAATAGCTAATGCAGGATTAGGCGTACCAGACTGAACTCTAGGACCATTTAACAATGTTTCAGCTGCAGACATAGAAAAGCAATAGTCCCATCCTGCTCCAGGACCTGTTCCATCTGTTGTTATTGGATCTCCTAAGTGATAAGAAAAAGAACTTTGATTATTAAGTAAAACCCTAGTTCCATTTGGGCTAATAACAACAATTTCTAAATCCCCAACATATGAATGCTCAATATTTATACAAATACTTTCCAACTGGGAAACATCTGTTAAAACTTGACCTGTAAAACAATCTAAAAGTAATTCAGAAGTATATGCAACTGGAGGAGCTCCAGGAGTAGATGGCCCATCAGGAAGTGCCGTTTGTTCACCACCATTATTACATTCTTCAACTTGCATAACTCCTGTCACCACACCTTCAATAGTTGTAGATTCTCCTAGGCATATTTCTGTATCTGTCGCTTGAGTTCCAGTAAAATCTGGAGTAGAAGAAACATAAACTATCATTGTTTCACTGTTAGAATTATAGCAGCCATTTGGATTGTCATCATATATAACCAGATTCACTTCATAAATTCCTTCAGTATTATATGTATAAAAAGTATTGAAGGCATCACTAATTAAAGCTCCAGTAATAGAAACTCCGTCTCCCATAAAGAGCTCAAATCCAGCTCCTGTGCCATCTATAGAAAAGTTTGCGCTTCCATCAAAAGTAATTTGTTCTCCTTGGCAAACCCTTAAAATACCATCTGGATCTGGTGCAGGTGTTATAACATCTAAACTTGCTGTGATATCCTGACATGGCTCAAAGCAACTAACATTGGCTTCCCAACCTGTTGCCGTATTAGATCCATCACTTATAAAAACAAAAGTTAAACATCCATTTGGGTTTGGAGTGGGTGTATTGAGGGACGCAGTAATTAAACCAGGGTCATTTGAATTAAATGTACCTATCACATCGTAAGTGTTATCTGGACCATTATATATCGTTAGCGTTTCTTCATTTAACACTAAGTCGAATGAAGTAAAGTCAACTTGAGAGAGCATCCCCGGAGCATCTGGACAAATAGTATATGTGAAATTTTCATTATTGCCATAATTCGCTCCATTACCGCCAGAATCATAAAAAGTTCCTGAACAAGTGCTAGATGAAGTCCCAGTTCCCATAATTATAGTCTGAGAACTTCCATGGAATGCAACAAAAATGAATACTATAAAAAGTAGATTTTTAGCCATATATAGGTTAATCTTGGTATTGGGACTTTATAATTATGTAGTAATTAGTATTATCTACTCTATAAATTTGAGTTGTTTTAGAGTAAAAGTCAAAATTATACGACAAGGGGTTAAAATCATCTTTGTCGAACCCTTTTCTTTTCAATTTTGCATTGTATTTATTAAAAAGCGATACTTCTGAGAGCAACTTTACTTGTTTTGGAAAATCATTTAAAACACTAACCTCCACTCTATTACGCAATAGGTTTTTTACAAACCTTAGTCGTTCAGGGCTTTCTGAAATCAAACTAAATTCTTCTTGATAAACTTCTTTAATGAGATTTTTTTCATGTAGACTTAATGGAGGATTAACATTACTCTTAAAAGAGACAATAGGAGTTTTTATATCCTTTTTATTCTGAGCATGCCCATAGAAACCAGATACACTTAAAAATAAACTTAAGAAAAGAAGTAATTTTTTTTTCATTTATCCGTCAATTATAATAGCCTCAAAAAGTAAGCATTATTTGGATAATAAAACGTTATCTAGTTACAAATTATTTCGTTTGTTGGGGGAAATTAATACTTTGTTAAGTAGAATAGTTAAAACCAACGAAATGCTTACCTTTGTGGCCGTTAATCTGTTATTTTTAGGATTATAAATATGAAATTTGAAAGAGACATTGAAGATTTTGAATCGTTGGGAGATAACCATATTGGAACATCGTCTGACACACCGTTAAGAGACGACGCATTCAAGTTAACCAAGGAAGAAAAAATAGACATCATTAAAGATGATGTTAGACATATTATGGAAACTCTTGGGCTAGATCTAACTGATGATAGTCTTAAAGGAACTCCAAACAGAGTAGCTAAAATGTTTGTAAAAGAGATCTTTGGAGGGCTTGATCCAGATAAAAAACCGAAGGCTTCTACATTTGAAAACAAATATAAGTATGGTGAAATGTTAGTAGAAAAAAACATTACCGTTTATTCTACCTGCGAGCATCACTTACTTCCAATTGTAGGCAAAGCTCATGTTGCCTATATTTCTAACGGGACTGTAGTTGGGCTTTCTAAAATGAATAGAATCGTAGACTATTTTGCTAAAAGACCTCAGGTTCAAGAAAGATTAACTATTCAAATTGTTGAAGAATTACAAAAAGTTCTTGGAACTAAAGATGTAGCATGTGTCATTGATGCAAAACACCTATGTGTAAACTCTCGAGGTATTAGAGATATAGAAAGTAGTACCGTTACAAGCGAATTTGGAGGTAAATTCAAAGAAAAAGAAACTCGAAGAGAATTTCTAGATTACATAAAACTAGATACAAAATTTTAAAAACTAGCTCAAAATCAACCTAACACCTATTAATCAACATGCAACTTTATAAAGATCAAGAGTTAAAAATATATAACTCACTTTCTGGAGCAAAAGAAGTATTCAATCCTATTAACGAAGGACATATTGGAATGTACGTTTGCGGACCAACGGTTTACAGTAATGTACACTTAGGTAACGTGAGAACATTCATGTCTTTTGACATGATATTTCGTTACTTCAAGCATCTTGGTTACAAGGTTCGCTATGTTAGAAACATTACTGATGCTGGTCACTTAGAGAATGATGCAGATGAAGGTGAGGATAAGATCACGAAAAAAGCACGTTTAGAGCAAATTGAACCTATGGAAGTCGTGCAAATGTATACTGTTGATTTCCATAACATTTTAGATACCTTAAACTTTTTACCACCTAGTATAGAGCCTACTGCTACAGGACATATAATCGAGCAAATTGAACTTATTAAGACGATTATTGATAATGGTTTTGCGTATGAAGTAAATGGTTCAGTTTATTTTGATGTTCATAAGTTCAATGAAACTAATGAATATGGTAAGTTAAGTAAACGAAAGCTAGAAGACCTTGTTCACAATACTAGAGCCTTAGACGGACAAAGTGATAAGAAAAACCCACAAGATTTTGCACTTTGGAAAAGAGCCGAACCACAGCACATTATGCGCTGGCCTTCTCCATGGAGTGATGGCTTCCCTGGTTGGCACTTAGAATGTACAGCAATGAGCACTAAGTACCTTGGAGAAACTTTCGATATTCATGGTGGAGGAATGGACTTAAAGTTCCCTCATCACGAGTGTGAAATTGCACAAAATGAAGCAGCGATAGGAAAGTCTCCTGTTAATTATTGGATGCATGCCAACATGCTTGAGCTTAATGGTCAACGTATGTCAAAAACTACTGGAAACACAATTACTCCAACCGAATTGTTATCTGGAAATAATAACAAAATGAGTAAAGCTTACTCACCTAATGTTATTAGATTCTTCATGGCACAATCGTCATATAGAAGTGTTTTAGATTTAACAGATGATGGGTTAAAAGCAAGTGAAAAAGGTTTAAACAAACTAATGGAAGCTTTAAACCTCTTAGATAAATTAAACATTAGTGGCGATTCTCAAGGATTTGACATCTTAAATTGGAAACAAAGATGTTATGATGCTATGAATGATGATTTTAATTCACCTGTTTTAATTGCCGAATTGTTTAACGCAGGTAAGTACATTAATCAAATTAAAGATGGTACTTCTAGTATTAATGCTAATGATCTTGAATTACTATCAAGAACACTTGAAGCTTTTGTATTTGATATATTAGGTCTTAAAAAGCAGCAAGCTAATTCTCAAGACAATTCAAGCAAACTATCTGACACTGTTGAATTACTAATAAACATGCGCGCTGAGGCAAGAGCTAATAAAGATTTTGCTTTATCTGATAAAATTCGTGATGAATTAGCAGCAATAGGTATTCAGCTTAAAGATGGTAAAGACGGTACGACGTTTTCGACCAATTAAACATGATCAAAAAAATACTTATTGCTCCTTTTGTATTCTTAGTAAGGATATATCAAACTTTAATATCTCCTTTAACTCCTGCCACATGCAGATATCAGCCAACATGCTCACACTATACAGTAGAAGCATTAAAGACTCATGGTCTTTTTTATGGCGGAAAATTAGCAATTAAGAGGATTTTTAGTTGTCATCCATGGGGAGGAAGTGGATATGATCCTGTACCAGAAAAAAAAGTAAAAAAGTAAGTTTTGCTTATTGTATATTTACGAAACAAATTCTAATCTATGCACACTTTACAAATTGTTTGGGATCCAGCTTCTCAAGGTATTTCTATAGGTAGTTTCACTATTCATTACTATAGCATGATGTGGATGATTGCCTTCATTATTGGATGGTTCATTATCAAGAAGATCTATAAAAATGAAAATGAAACCGAAGAGAAACTTGATTCACTTTTTATTTATTCTGTTTTAGGAATCATGATAGGTGCTCGTGTTGGTCATGTGCTGTTTTACCAATCAGAACTTATTACACAAGACCCTCTTAGCATCTTCTTACCTTTTAAATTTGCTGGTGGATTTGAATTTACTGGTTTTAGAGGGCTAGCAAGTCATGGTGCTGCTATTGGTATGATTATCTCTATGTATTTATATAATAAGAAAGTACTTAAGAGATCTGTAATTTGGATTCTTGATCGTGTGGTTGTACCTGTAGCTCTAGGCGCTGTATTTGTAAGGGTTGGAAATTTCTTCAACTCTGAAATGATTGGTAAAGAAGCAAGTGCTGATCTTCCTTGGGCAGTTATATTTAAAGATCATGACAACATTGCGCGTCACCCTGGACAACTTTATGAAGCTTTTGGATATGTATTTGTATTCTTAATTCTATGGTTCTTGTATTGGAAAACTAAAAAGCGTGAACAGTTAGGTTTTCTTTTTGGGCTATTTTTAGTATTGCTTATGACAGTTCGTTTTATTGTAGAAAATTTCAAACTTGATCAAAGCGGTGAAAAACTAGCAGAAGCTTTAGGGTTTGGTTTAAATAATGGTCAGGTATTGAGCATCCCTTTTATACTAATAGGGCTCTATTTTATGTTTATATATAAACCTAAAGCTACTTAATCTTGAAATTAAATCGTCTTACCCAATCTTTTATTTTATTAGCATTAAGCTCTCTTCTGTTACTTTTTTTCTCCTCTTGTAAAGAAGACCAAAAGAACTTCAAAACCATTGATATTGTCTTTAAAAAAGAGGGAGAACTAAGCTTATTTAAGGCTGAAACCGATTCCCTTATTTCAAAATACGATATAGAGATTGCTGAAACCGACTACGAAAGACAACGTGGTTTAATGGATAGAACATCAATGAAAGATGATCAGGCAATGCTATTTATTTTTCCAGATATACGCATGCGTTCTTTTTATATGAAGAACACTTATATCTCTTTAGATATTATTTATATAGACGACTCAAACAAAATAGTGAGCATTCAAAAAAACGCAAAACCTCTTAATGAAATTTCACTTCCATCTACAGCTCCTGCTAAATATGTTTTAGAAATTAAAGGAGGTTTAAGTGATCAATTAGGTATTGCTGAAGGAGACAGAATAGATTTTTCAAAGTCAAGAAATCAATAATCATTCATATTTTAGGCTAGCATAAGCAACCCAATGTCTTTGCGTCGCTATAGCTGTTACTCCCATATTCAAATCCTCGACTTTAATTAGTTCATGATCAATACTAGATTCATAATCTAAAAAAGTTCCAGTGAGAGGTTTCTTGTTCAACTCTATATTCAACTTATTTGCAAAGTCCAATCCAAATGGAACCGAATAACGTCCACACCAAACCCATTTGTATTCTTTATAATCCTCTTTTTCAACAGTGTACTCTGTAAAGATTTCCACTTTACTACCAGACAATTTATCAACCAAACAAGTATTAATTATTTCCATATCCAGTTGTCTCGCTTTTTTTGTTCCTTCATCATCTGTTCCAAATGGAGCAAGGTCTCCGCTCCAATTCACATCTCCATAATGAACAGCGTCATTTGATATGACAACTGCTAAATCCTCACCATAAATCCAATTATTTTTATTCATGATTTTTGCCACAGCTTTTGAAAGATCATCGCTTATTTTATCTATGGTCTCATAATTAATATAGGGCACCAAAATTGGAACTATGTTTACATCTCTGCTTTTCTTTTGAAGAAATGGTACAATTGCTTCTAGAGAATGCTCTAGCTCTTGCATACTATCATGAACTACATACGATTCCTTTGAAAGCTCTTCAATAATTTTTTGATTTATATCTGCTACTTTGACGTTTCCATAGGGTGATTGCCAATGAGTGTAACTACCAAAGATAATTTTGTCTTGTAAGTCATAATTTCTAGCTCTATGTGCTACACCAATAAGTATTATATTTTTAGCATTAACGCCCTTTAAAGATTCGTAATACAACCTACCAGCATATTTATAATCATCATGAGGACAAATAGCCGCTTTCCATTTAAGGTTATTAGGTACATCTTTTATTTTTAATCGATCATAAATAGAGTCCATTTGCCAGCTAAATTGTGTAAATCCAATTGTATCATGAACATGCCGTATTTTATGATTTTGATTGCCATGAGGCTCAATCTCATTATTATGCTTACAAGAGGTAAAACTTAGAAGTAATAAAAAGTTAAAAAATAAGATTCTCATAATTGATTAATTCATCTGATTTATTTCACTAAAATAAAAAAGCCTTTCCAAACGGAAAGGCTTTTCAATATATCTAAAAGTAGATTACTTCTTCTTTTTATCTAACTTCTTCAATGTATCGTGCATCACTGGTGTTGCAATAAATACCGAAGAGTAGGTACCAATAATTACACCAACAATAAGAGCAAATAGTAATCCTCTTAACGAATCAGCACCAAATAAGAACATTGCCAATAAAACTACTAATGTAGTTAAAGAGGTATTTAATGTTCTACTTAATGTACTGTTCAACGCAGAGTTTACTGTTTTGTCAAACTCCCAACTTGTGTGCTCATTTAAGAATTCTCTAATTCTATCAAACACCACCACGGTATCGTTCAACGAGTAACCAATTACAGTTAATATTGCTGCAATAAACGCTTGGTCAATTTCCATACTAAAAGGCATGAATTTCCAAGTAATTGAGAACACACCTAATACGATTAATACGTCATGGAATACTGCCGCAACAGCACCAAGTGAGAATTGCCATTTCTTGAATCGTAATAAGATATATAAGAATACTACTATCAACGATCCTAAAATTGCCCATACAGATGATTTCTTAATATCATCGGCAATTGTTGGACTTACCTTACCAAAGTACATAAGTCCAATATTGTTTTCGCTATTAGAAAAATCTTCATAACTCAATCCGTCAGGCAAAAATGAACCTAAAGATTCGTATAATTTAGATTGTACTTCAGCATCAACCTCAGTTGAGTTTTCGTCAATCTTGTATTTAGTTGAAATCTTTAACTGGTTAGCACTACCAATAGTTTTTACTTCTGCACTACCAAAAGTAGCAACAACTGCAGCTTTAACTTCTTCAGTATTCATGTCTTGTGCAAAACGAACTGTATACGTACGACCTCCAACAAAGTCTATACCTTCATCAAGTCCTGTAGTGAACAGCGAAGCTAAACCAGCAATAATAATTGTTCCAGAAATAACGTAAGCCATTTTACGCTTATTCAAGAAATTGATATTGATATTTCTGAATAGTCCTTTTGTAACTGAAGTAGAGAAATCTAACTTTCCTCCTTTATTTACATACCAATCAATTAATAATCTTGTGATAAAGATTGCCGTAAATAATGATGTGATAATACCTATTAATAAGGTAGTTGCAAAACCTTTAATTGGTCCTGTACCAAAAACAAATAAGATTAACGCAGTTAAACCAGTAGTAATGTTAGCATCTAAAATTGAAGATAACGCATTACTAAATCCGTCTTTAATTGCTTCTTTTTGCCCCTTACCTTTGGTAAGTTCTTCACGAACACGCTCATAAATAAGTACGTTGGCATCTACTGCAATACCCACTGTTAATACGATACCAGCAATACCAGGAAGTGTTAATACAGCTCCTAACCCAGCAAGAATACCAAATATTAATAAGATGTTTAATAATAAAGCAACATCTGAGAAGATACCAGCTTTACCATAATAGAACATCATCCAAATCAATACAAGTATCAATGCGATGATGAATGATTTAGAACCACTATCAATTGCTTCAGCACCTAATGATGGTCCAACTACATCAGCCTGAACGATCTCAGCAGAAGCTGGAAGTTTACCAGCACGTAATACGTTAGCTAAGTCAATTGCTTCGTTTAAGGTGAATGATCCAGAAATCTCAGAGTTACCTCCTGCAATTGGTCCAGTTGTTACACCAGGAGCAGAATAAACAATATCATCAAGTACAATTGCTATTTGGCTTCCTTGTGAAAAAGCTCTTCCCGTCATTTCTTCCCAAACCTTAGCTCCACTAGCATTCATTTGCATAGAAACTGTTGGCTGCCCAGTTGGAGAGTACGACTGACGCGCATCTACTATAACGGCACCACTTAATTCAGGTTGGTTTTCTCTATTTGCTTTTAAAGCATATAACTCAACAACTTCGCTATCTTTTGGTTGAATTCCCCAAACAAATTTTGCATAACGTTGTTCTGCTGGTAATAAAGATCTTACTTCAGGCTTATTTAATAAGTCTAAAACAGCGTCTTTATCAGTAACATCAAACATTGCTAAAACAGGTTGCCCTGTAATACCTGGAGCTCTAATAAGGTCGAATAAAGGACCTAAGCTTGCAACCTCAGTTGAGTCAGTAGAAGCTTCACCTAAAAGGTCATCAATTTGACTATCTTCTTCATCTTGTGGCTCAACTTCTTCTTCAGTTGGAGTAGTTTCTACCAACCCTCTTAATACTTCGTTAGCTTGATTTAAGAATCCACCCATTTCTTCAGCCTTATACACATCCCAAAACTCTAACTGTGCAGTTGTAGTAATAAGATCTGTTGCTCTTTCTTTATCCTTAACACCTGGAAGTTCAACAATAATACGTCCAGATTTTCCTAGACGTTGAATATTAGGTTGTGTAACACCAAATTGGTCAATACGTTTACGTAATACCTCAAATGCTGAAACTATAGATTCGTCAATTTTTCTTTCAAGAATTGGCTTCACCTCGTCATCAGTCATATTAAAAGTGATCTCATCACTTAAATCTCTATTCGCAAAAATATCTGGTGAAGCTAATTTTGTATCTCCTTTAATAGCATCAAACGCCACGAAGAAATCTTCTAAATACGTGTTTTGGCTATTCTTTTGAATCTCTTTAGCATCAGCGATAGCTCTATTAAAGATTGGATCGCTACTATTATCAGCTAATCCTCTTAAAATGTCATCAACTTGAATTTGAAGAATTACACTAATACCTCCTTTTAAGTCAAGACCAAGGTTCATTGCTTTTGCTTTAACTTCAGAAAAGCTATAATCAGCAATTCCTATATTAAAAACTTTGATGTTTTCTCTAAGTGGAATTCCATTAGTATCGGTATCTCCAGTTTCAACCTTTTGGGTAAGTAGGGAATCTAAATAGCGTGTTTCTTCAGCTGCACGCTTAACATCGTAATCAACCTCGCTATCAGCAATTTTGCTTACGGCAAACTCCTTTGCATTTGTTTCAATTTGGTTTGCCTTGAACGTAAATGATAATTGATAAATACTTACCAATCCAAATAACAGGGCAAACAACTTTACTATTCCTTTGTTTTGCATTACTAAATTGTTTATTGGGTCAAATTATTCCTAATTTTTAGGAGGGCAAATATACTTTTTACTCGTAATCTGACAATTAATATTTGGGTTTATATTGTTTGTTTAAAAGCTTTTCTATTATGTAAAAGCATCTAGAATTAGTGCAATTGAGAATTTTCGAATTCAATAATTGACTTTAAATCTTGAAGTAGTAGGATATACCTAGTCTTAACTAAATAGTATTATCCTAAAAGGTAAGGTCCAGCTCTAACCTCTGGAATTTTGTAAGAATTACAACTAAATACAAATCTATTATGGTTATAGATCTTGTAGGTTGTTATTTCATTTTGCTCATGAAGAACGAAAGTATTCAACGTTTCATTAGCAAAAGGATTAGTTTCTAAATTTTGTTTATAATCTCCCTTTTTAGAAGTTGATGATGTAGTGCTTACACCTAGAATGTTTAAATCAGTATCTGAAACTGTTTTAATTTCATATACATCAAAATCAAATGAAGGTTTAGACTCTCCTGTTGGTACTTGTGAAGGATAATCATCGTTAAGAGAAATTGCGTCAGCATTCGATAAAATTCTCTTTATATCTGAGACCTTAGAAGCACTATGATAAGTAATATTAAGTTCTCCATTATCAAATTTAGTAACTTGAATATTAGAAACTCCTACTGCTTGCAACTGTCGTTTTATATCAGCAATAGCCTCTTCTACCTCATCATAATCAATAGTATTACTCGTAAATTGCAATACTATTTCCTGATTTGGCTTAGATATATGTTGTTGAGTTACAACTCCGCTCAAAAAAGCTAGAATTACAACAAAACCAATTACATACCATTTTTTATTCATGCGCCAAATATATGATTTACACATAGATTTGCCAATAGAATTGGTATATTTTAGTTAAACGAACCTCAATTCACATTACTTTACGATAGAAAGAATATTATCATCGATGAAACTAAAAAAATCACAATTTTAAGTACTCAAAATTATCAATTTACCTATTTTTATGTTCGCTTATTCCTAATACTTTAATTTGAAATAACGCTTTGGAATAATTAGATCTTAAAAATTCAACCAACCAAAATGGCATATTTAACAGATATTGAAATTGCTCAGGCAAACGACATTACACACATCAAAAACATTGCTAATAAGTTAAACATAAGTGAAGACGATCTTGAACTTTACGGAAAGTATAAAGCAAAACTTCCTTTAAATCTTATTGATGAAGACAAAATAAAGCAGAACAATCTTGTTTTGGTAACTGCAATTACTCCAACTCCAGCAGGTGAAGGAAAAACTACAGTTTCTATAGGTCTAACCGAAGGACTTAACAAGATTGGAAAACAGGCTACAGTGGTACTTCGTGAACCTTCATTAGGTCCTGTTTTTGGTATTAAGGGTGGTGCTGCTGGTGGAGGTCACTCACAAGTTGTACCTATGGAAGATATTAACTTACATTTCACTGGAGATTTCAATGCTGTTGAAAAAGCAAATAATTTATTATCTGCCTTAATTGATAATAATCTACAAAGCAAGACTCGAAATTTAAATATTGATCCACGCACCATTTTGTGGAAACGTGTAATTGATATGAACGATCGTGCTTTGCGCCAAATTACTATTGGTTTAGGAGGTACAGCTAACGGTATTCCTCGTGAGGATGGATTTAATATTACTCCGGCTTCTGAGATTATGGCAATACTTTGTATGGCCACAGATTTTGAAGATCTTAAAAAGCGCATAGGAGATATATTCATTGGGTTTACATTTGATAAAAACCCAATTTTCGCGAGAGATCTAAACGCAGAAAATGCCATGGCTATCTTACTTAAAGATGCTATAAAACCTAATCTTGTTCAGACACTTGAAAAGAATCCAGCTATTATTCATGGTGGACCATTTGCAAATATTGCTCAGGGTACCAATACTATTATTGCCACTAAAATGGGATTATCATTATCTGACTATGTGGTAACGGAAGCTGGTTTTGGAGCTGATCTTGGAGCAGAAAAATTCCTGAATATTAAATCGGCTTATGCTGGTTTAAATCCTAAATGTGTGGTCTTGGTAGCAACAGTGAGAGCATTGAGACATCATGGCGGAGTTCAAAAAGAAGACTATAACACTCCCAATCTTGAGGCTGTTAAAGAAGGATTTAAAAACCTTGAAAAGCATATTGAGAATATTAGAAAATATAATATAGAACCTGTTGTTGCTATTAATGCCTTTGTTTCAGATTCTGAAGAAGAAATTAATTATGTAAAAACAACCTGCGAAAGTTTAGGCGTACAGGCGGTATTATCTGAAGGTTGGGCAAAAGGAGGTGAAGGAACAAAAAACCTTGCAAGCGCAGTTGTCGATGTAGTTGAAAATAAAGCTACTCAATACAAACCTTTATATGATTGGAAAAGTCCAGTAAAAGAAAAAATAGAAACTATAGCTCGAGAAATTTATGGAGCTGATGGAGTTATTTACGACAAAAAAGCTGAATTGAATCTCAGAAGAATTGATCGACTTGGATTTAATGATTTTGCTATTTGTATGGCAAAAACGCAGAAATCTTTCTCTGATGATGATAAACTTATTGGAAGACCTAGTGGCTTTAAAGTAACCGTTAGAGAAGTTGAAATTGCTGCTGGCGCACAGTTTATTATTCCAATTTTAGGAAAAATGATGCGTATGCCTGGGCTTCCTGCTATACCTGCATCTGAAGGTATGTCCATAGATAATAATGGTGTAATTTCCGGATTGTCATAAATGCATGAAATAAGAGAGGCTCATCAAAACGAACATGATGAACTTGGTCAATTAATGGTTGATGTTTATTCTCAACTTACAGGTTTTCCAGGTCCTGATGAAATCCCGCAATATTATCATGTTTTAAAAAATGTTGGTGACTTCACTGAGCAACCAAAAGTTAAACTATTTGTTGCTGTTTCTGAAAATGGAAAAGTTGATGGTGGTTTAGTCTATTTTGGAGACATGAAATATTATGGTGCTGGTGGCGAAGCCACAACTAGTCAAAACGCAGCTGCTTTTAGACTTCTTGCTGTTAATCCAGAAATTAGAGGAAAAGGTTTAGGGAAATTACTTATTGCGCATTGCATGAAACAAGCTAAAGATGGAGGTTTTGAGCATCTGGTAATACATTCTACTAAGTCAATGATGACAGCATGGAAAATATATAAACGAATGGGTTTTGTTCGATTTCCAGAAATTGACTTTGAAAAAAACAGTGTTCAAGTATTTGGATTTAGATATACTTTATAAATAATGGGAGCCAATTGGCTCCCGTTTTCAATATTATTATTAACAAACTATTGCTTACCAAGCAACATGTTGTTTTCTTTATAACCTTCTGGAACAGTCATATCAAATTTGGAATCATCCACCTTTTCATCTCTAATTTCTGTTACCTCTGTGGTAATAACAAAATCCATTCCCATTTGATTCATTTTCATCTCAAAATACATTGGCAAGCCTTTTAGTTTATCTCCAAACATTGCTGTTTGTTGTGTTGGAATTTCAAAAGCATCTGTAACAAAAAACGAAATTGTCATTTCGGTACCTTGCTCTTCTGTGGTAACGTCTACTCTTTTGCACTCATAACCTAGAATAGTTTTTGTTTCATCAACAGGTGATACTTTTATTTTACTTAATTGCTCTTCGGTAAGCTTCAGAGATTGTTTAGCATATAATTTACCCATCATTGGGTTGTCCATTAACATCACCATTTCTTGTGACTCCTGATCTATTATTGCTGTAACATCTCCAGACATTGGGTTAGATAATTCTGCACAAGATTTATTGCCTTTAAAATAAGTTGTTGTAATCATTTCTCCCATAGAAGCAAATTGCTGTTGCATCATTTCATTTTCACTCGACATGGTTTGCTTCATAACCAAAACTCCTTCATTCATTTTCTTTTGAGCAAAAACATTAAAAGAAGCAAGTACAAATAATAGTAATAATAGTTTTCTCATTCGTTTTAGATTTTTTAAATAAAAAAAGATTGCCCCGCGAATGTACGAAACAATCTTTCTTAAATCTTATTTTTCTTACTTAATTAAGCGTCCAGTAAGCCGTTGGTTTTCTTCACACCTTCAGCACTTCTTTCCATGTGTGACTTTTCTGCTTCACTTAATTCGATCTCAACAATATTTTCAATACCATTCTTTCCTAAAATTACAGGAACACCAATACAAAGGTCATTCAATCCATACTCCCCTTCTAATAGTGCTGAACATGGATACATCTTTTTAAGATCACAAGCAATAGCTTGAACCAATCCGCTTACAGCAGCTCCTGGAGCATACCAAGCAGAAGTTCCTAAAAGCTTAGTTAATGTTGCTCCACCAACTTTAGTATCTTCTTTTACTTGTTCTAATCTTTCGTCTGATAAGAACTCCGTAACCTTTATACTATTTCTTGTCGCATGTGCAGTTAAAGGAACCATACCTACATCACTATGTCCACCAATTACCATTCCGTCAACATCACTAATTGGTGCATCTAATGCTTCAGCTAGTCTGTATTTGAAACGAGCAGAATCTAAAGCTCCTCCCATTCCTATAATTCTATTCTTTGGTAATCCTGTTGCTTTATGAGCTAAATAGGTCATGGTATCCATTGGGTTACTCACAACAATTAAGATAGTATCAGGAGAGTGCTTGATTAAGTTTTCAGAAACGGTTTTTACGATTCCAGCATTAATACCAATTAACTCTTCACGAGTCATTCCTGGCTTACGTGGAACTCCAGAAGTAATTACACAAATATCACTATTTGCAGTTTTAGAATAATCTCCAGTTGTTCCTGTAATTTTGGTATCAAAACCATTTAAAGAAGCGCACTGCATAAGGTCCATTGCCTTTCCTTCGGCATAGCCTTCTTTAATATCTACTAAAACAACTTCAGAAGCAAAATCTTTAATTGCGATATACTCTGCGCAACTTGCTCCAACCGCTCCAGCTCCTACTACTGTTACTTTCATTTTTTTATCTTTTTTAAGGTTTAATTGTGTTGAATTTTTAGACTGCAAAATTACGAAGAATATTACTTTAAATAAAGAAAGCGCTTGATTTAATCAAGCGCTTTCTACTACAACGTTTTTGTTGTTATTTTATCTGAAACTGAAGGCGATACCAACAGTTGCTGTATTGTATTCTTGTAAGGTATAATCAGCAAATATTTTAAACCAAGCCAAATTAAGTCTTGTACCAATAGTACCTCTAAATCCATCTACATCAAACTCTAAATCAATAGGATCTGTAATAGATTCATCAACTGAACCTATAATATTGCCATTACCATCATCAATATCATAAGACAAATTATAAGTTCCATTCATTTTTAAACTTGTTTTTCCGCTGTTGTATCCTAAACCACCATAAATAGTGACAATTTTAAAATCTAATGACCCTAATAACTGAGCTGTCCAAGTATTTAATTCAAAACCTGCACTTCCATTAGTAACTGACACTCCATCTGCAGACTCGTCCCCTATATTATAAGTAGCATCAATTTTTGTAAACGCAGCTAACACCGAAAGACTCAATGGTAACTTATCCAATGGACCAAGGTATTGCATTAAGTTATGTTGAAGGCCAATACCAATTAAATTAGCTTCAAAGTTATCTGAATATGATACTGTTGGAGCAAACCTAATCTTTAAATCTGTATGTAATGGTAGTCCGATCCCAGCTTGAACCATAGGAGTAGGTACAACATTAGCTGGCAACTCCTCAGTAATTCCTCCAGGCATTTCAAAACTCGCAACTTTAAAAGTTCCATCTCCAACAGGAACCGAAACGTCAACCATAGTTGATGCATCATTGTCACTCATAACCGTAGGAATTGAGCTTTCATTATTTGGAAGTGATAAAAACTGGTAATCGCTTGGAATAAATGCAAACATTTCATCAGCACTTGGAACAAAAGATCCGTTTGCTGAAATAGTAAGATCAAATCCTAATACCTTATGGGTTTTAGCAGTTGTATACCAACCTCCATTCATGGAATACATTAATCCTTTTGAAGCTGGATTAAGATAACCTTGCATTAATTTTGAGGCATCATCTGCCGCCAATAATATAGTTTCTAATTCTTGTGCAAGCGTAACATTTGTTGTTACGAAAAGTGATAATAGTAGACTAAGCTTTTTCATTTTTTTAGCAAATTTGGGTTAGACAAACTTAGGAAAAAGAATTCAAAAAATTACTTTTAAACGATTATTTTTACTTTTAAACGATGTTTTTTCACAAATCTTATGCCCTAAGTAGATTTCGTTGTATTTGATGATATAACAATTAGCTGGACAAAATTCCTACCTAAAAGCATAAAAAAAGGAGAAGCTTAAGCTTCTCCTTTTCAATATTATTATGAGTATTAATTATGCATCAATATTTGCATAAATAGCATTCTTCTCAATAAACTCTCTACGTGGTGGAACCTCATCGCCCATTAACATGGAGAAAATACGATCAGCCTCTGTACCATTATCTATTTGAACTAAACGCATTGTTCTAAACTCAGGGTTCATTGTTGTGTCCCAAAGTTGTTCTGCATTCATCTCCCCAAGACCTTTATAACGTTGAATTTTAGATCCATCTCCAAATTCAGCTACAATCTCATCTCTTTCTTCATCACTCCAAGCATATTGTTTTTTAGCTCCTCTTCTAACTAAATATAATGGTGGTGTCGCTATATACACATGACCATTTTCAATAAGCTCTTTCATATACCTAAAGAAGAACGTTAAAATTAATGTTGCAATATGGCTACCATCAATATCAGCATCACACATAATTACAATTTTGTGGTAACGAAGTTTTGAAAGATTTAATGCTTTGCTATCCTCTTCAGTACCAATAGTAACACCTAAGGCAGTAAAAATATTCTTGATTTCTTCATTTTCGAATACTTTGTGCTGCATCGCCTTTTCAACGTTAAGAATCTTACCTCTTAAAGGTAAAATAGCTTGAAAGTTTCTATCACGACCTTGCTTCGCAGTTCCACCTGCCGAATCTCCCTCAACTAGGAATACTTCACATTTTGCAGGATCTTGTTCAGAACAATCACTTAGTTTACCAGGTAAACCTCCAATACTCATTACCGTTTTACGCTGCACCATTTCGCGAGCTTTTTGAGCTGCATGACGAGCCTGAGCCGCTAGAATCACTTTTTGAACAATGATTTTTGCATCGTCTGGATGCTCCTCAAGGTAATCGGTCAACATTTCAGAAACTGCCTGACTTACTGAAGACGAAACCTCTCTGTTACCCAACTTAGTTTTGGTCTGACCTTCAAATTGAGGCTCTGCAACCTTAACAGAAATGATAGCTGTTAACCCTTCGCGGAAATCATCGCCGGAAATATCAAACTTCAGTTTATCAGTTAATCCAGAAGAATCTGCATACTTTTTTAATGTATGTGTTAATCCACGTCTGAAACCAGTTAAATGTGTTCCCCCTTCATGCGTATTGATATTATTTACATAAGAATGTAAATTCTCGGCATAAGAGGTATTGTAGATCATAGCAACTTCAACAGGAATACCATTCTTTTCACCTTCGAAAGCAATTACATCTCTCATTAAAGGCTCTCTAGTAGCATCTAAATACTTTACAAACTCCGTAAGACCTTCCTCTGAATGAAACGTTTCAGAAATAAAATTACCTTCTTCGTCTTTGTTTCTACGGTCTGTAAGTACTACTGTAATTCCTTTATTAAGGAAAGCCAATTCTCTTAAACGACTAGCTAGCGTATCATAGTTATACTCCAGAGTTATGTTGAAAATTTCGGGATCCGGTTTAAAGGTCACTATGGTTCCATTCTTATCCGAACTTCCAACAGTTTTTACAGGGTATAAAGTCTTACCTCTTTCATATTCCTGCTCCCAAATTTTACCTTCTCTGTGCACAGTAGCCTTTAAATGTTCTGATAAAGCGTTAACACAACTTACACCAACACCATGCAGTCCACCAGAAACCTTATACGAATCTTTATCGAACTTACCTCCTGCTCCAATCTTGGTCATTACAACCTCAAGAGCCGAAACTCCTTCTTTTTTATGAAGACCTACAGGAATACCACGACCATTATCTTCGGTAGTGATTGAGTTGTCTTCATTAATTGTAACACTAATAGTATCACAATGACCAGCAAGTGCCTCATCTATTGAGTTATCAACCACCTCATAAACCAAGTGATGTAGACCTCTTACACCAACGTCACCAATATACATTGAAGGACGCATACGTACGTGCTCCATTCCTTCTAATGCCTGAATACTATCGGCAGAATAATTATGTTTTTTAGCTTCTTCGCTCATATATTTTCAATTATATTTTAATCTCTATTCAAAAAAAAATGACACTAAAACGTATCATTCTCACTTATATACAAATATACTAAATATGAAGGGCAATTTTAAGCGATTTAAGACATTTATTACAATTTTATCAACAATTTTAAAAAATTTAAAAGTGGCTTAAAACCGCTAAAAATAACTTTAAAACGAATTTCGGTAGTTTTTTTAGTCGTAGGCTGGAAGTAAAATCAGTAAAGCTTAAGAAACAAGCTTATTTTAAGTGAGTTATATCAATAAGTTATCAATTCCAGAGCCAATTTTGTTACTAAAAACAATATTTCCCTTCTCTAAAACAACGCCTCTTGCAGTATCATTTTTCATAAGCATAGCACCATCGGCATCTATATAATCTAGTAGTGGTGAAATTTGACAAAGATTAGATATGCCAACTGAGGATTCTGCCATACATCCAGCCATAACTTTCACACCTTTCTGTCGAGCTAACGCTATCATTTTTAAAGCAGGTGTAACACCTCCGCACTTCATGAGCTTGATATTAATACCATGAAAAGCCTTTGTACATTGCTCAACATCTTCAAAACGCTGACAACTTTCATCAGCTATTATTGGCAGCACACATTCTTCTTTAAGAGTTTTCATTCCTTCCCAATTATCTTGATGTAAGGGTTGCTCTAAGAACTCAACTCCAAGTTCTTTCAGTGCTATAGCATTTTGAAGTGTTTCATCTACTGTCCAAGCGCAATTAGCATCAACTCTAAAAACTGCGTCAGTTATTTCTCTTAACTGTTTGATAATTTCAACATCTTGTTTTGTGCCAAGTTTAATTTTATACACAGGCCATGGTTGCTCAAGAATCTTCCGCTTCATGACCTCAATTGTGTCAATCCCTATAGTATAATTACTCATTGGTGGAGTTAGTCCTCCCTTCGCAAAATAACTTCTGGTTGTTCTATTATTTAATTTCGCGTGGTAATCCCAAAAAGCACAATCAAGAGCACAAAGGGCGAAATAATTATCTTTTAATTCTGGTTCAATTATGTTCCAAAGATTTTTAGGAGTATAATTATATGCATCAACTATAAGATGTTCTACTTTTTTTAGTGAACCTATTAATTTTTCGGTTGTGATTCCATAAAATGGATATGGAATTGCTTCGCCATAACCAGTATTCACACCATCTGAAATTGATACAATTACTGTATCCTGATGCGTTCTGGTTGATCTAGAAATTGTAAAAGGGTGCTTTAATTCTAACTTGAAATGCTTTAAGGACAGAGTTAATTCCATGCCTTAAATGTAATCATCTTAACGCTTAACTAAAACCAAAATCTTATCCCATTTCCAGATTACAAAAGCGACCAACAAAAAGAATCCATTAAAGATTATTAGAAAGACAATAAAAGACGTCCAAGTTTCAAATGAGTTTGGATTAGTTATATAAAGTATGCTATCACTGGTATTAGCATCACTTATTAAATGGCGTGTTGCCCAGTTATTACCTAAATGAAGGCCAATTGGAAAGAATAATGATTTCGACTTTACCAAAGCTGTTGCAAATAGCAAATGACCAACAGGAATAGAAACAACTAACAAGATGAGCAAACCTCTATTATTCATAACTCCTTCATCCAAAACGTGAATTAGCATAAACAAAATTGAAAATATAATGTTAGCTACTACCACATTAGAAACTTCAATCGTTTTTTTAAACAAGTAACCTCTAAATAAAAACTCCTCTGTAGTTACTTGTGGCAAGATGAAATAAAAAGCAAGTAGAATTGTTGAATAATCAATAGTAGTTGTAAACTCAAATGTTTCTCCTAGGTAAAGTGCTCTAAAATACTTTGCTCCAAAAAGTGCAAATATTCCTATTAGGATTCCCAAAGGTAAAAGCGAGACATTTCTCAAACTGAAATTTAATCCGATTGCCTTTAATGATTTCTTTTCGGTTCGATAAAGAAACCATGTAGCAATAAATAAAAATATGCAAGACACATAAGGAAAGTATTCTTTTACAACTCCTCTATTTGTTAGACCACTAACAAACAGCACTAAAGCAAATAGTACTATTGCTAGAACAAACCTTGAAACATTTGGAAATTTATCAAATATAGCTCTCATATTAATTAATTAAATCCTGTTTTCTATTAGATGTATATTTTAAAAACTGATTTACAAACACCAAGGTTAAAACAGATGGTAAAAGACCTTTAGGAAGATTATAGAGAAGCCAATTCCAATCGCTCAAACTTGTTTTATAAATTTCTTGCATTAGCAGTTCACCAACTGGTGGTGATTCATAAAACATTGCCATTGTAAAATTGTAGGCTATATGAAAACCCAATCCCATCATTATAGATTTTATTTTATTAAATGTATAAGCCCAAACGTAACCAACAAAACCAGTTACTAGAATTACGTATAAAATTGGAATGATTCTTTCACCAGTCATTCCATAAGAAAACACATGATATACACCAAAACACAAAGCAGAAATTAAGATTCCCCATTTTGCTCCTAACCTACTTATGAGTATGTACAAAATTGCACCTCTAAACACCAAGTCTTCAGTTAACGCAGATCTAACATGATAAACAAAAGAGTTGAAAATAGATTTTATACTAATACTATCATTCACTTTCCATTCAACATTTAAAACAACGGTTTCTATATAAACACTCAATAAGCAAATAAGTACTATAAATACAAAACCAAGTGTAAACTGAATGACACGTTGTTTGTTTGGAATAACTCCTAAAACTTCAATATTTTGTTTTTCGATAAAATGTAATAGCAACCATGAGATTACTATAATGACTAATAATCCTAACATATTTTTCAGTATTTAAAAATGGTTAATCCTTTCTTGGTTTTAAAAAAGGAATTGATAAAGGGTAATTACAGGTTTGCCTATCTAATGCAGATGAAATATTTATGATACTTACTATAAGTCCAAAAAGAAATACTGCTCCTGTTATAAAAAAATTGAATCCAGGAATTACAAAAAATAGTAACAGAGATAGGACAAAGTATAAATTTATGGAGGAATGAAAGTTAACAACGGCACGACCATGTACATCATATACTTTATTATCGTTGGCTTTACTAATCCAAACAAAAAGTGGAATTAATATATTTCCAAACGGAATGATTAGTCCTAAAAAAGGTATTCCATGAATTAACAACATCCATTTACGTTGAATCACTTCTTCATTAGGATCATCTAAAATCAACAAGTCATCAACGTCAACATCTAAACCGGCTGCTAATAATTTTACAGTTTGCAAATGTGGTTGCACTTCACCCTTTTCTATACGTTGAATTGTACGAACACCTACTGTAGTTTTATCAGAAAGTTCTTCCTGAGTGTACCCTTTAAGCTTTCTTTGGTAAATTAAATTTTCGCTTAACAATTGATTTTTCATTTCGTGTATTTTGATGGTACAAATCTAGAGTAAAGGGTTGGTTTTTTACACGTCATTTAAATGTCACCTATCTGTCATTTACAGTAAATATAGGCGTTTCAAGACATAATATTGATAATTTACATTAATTCTTACATTCTAAAAACAAAAAAGGTTGGCAATCGCCAACCTCTTTTTGATAACTAACTTACCAACCAAAATTAGTTACATTAATATGCATCTTCGTGAACTTTTGCCACCGCTCGTCCAGAAGGTTCATTCATGTTTTTAAATGCTTCGTCCCATTCTAACGCAATTTTTGTACTACAAGCTACACTTGGTTCTTGAGGCACACATAATGCTGCCGCATCACTTGGAAAATGCTCTGCGAAAATTGAACGATAATAAAACTCTTCCTTTGTGGTAGGAGTTTGAATTGGGAACTTGTATTTAGCATTTTCCAATTGCTCATCTGTTACTGAAGCTTCAACAACTTCCTTTAAGGTATCAATCCAACTGTAACCAACACCATCACTAAACTGTTCTTTCTGTCTCCAGGCCACACTTTCTGGTAAATAACTTTCAAAAGCTTTTCTAATTACCCACTTCTCCATGCGCTCACCATTGATCATTTTATCTTTAGGGTTAATTCGCATTGCAACATCCATAAATTCTTTATCTAAGAATGGCACACGTCCTTCTATTCCCCAAGCCGCTAAACTCTTGTTAGCTCTGTTACAATCATACATATGCAACTTATCTAATTTACGAACTGTCTCTTCATGAAATTCCTGAGCGTTTGGTGCCTTGTGGAAATACAAGTAACCACCAAATATCTCATCTGCTCCTTCACCAGACAATACCATTTTTATTCCCATAGACTTAATAACTCTCGCCATTAAGTACATTGGAGTTGATGCTCTTACAGTGGTAATATCATAGGTTTCAAGGTTATAGATCACATCTTTTATAGCATCCAAACCTTCTTGAATTGTAAACTTAATTTCGTGATGTACAGTACCAATATGATCTGCTACTTTTTGAGCTGCAGCTAAATCTGGAGAACCTTCAAGCCCCACAGAAAAACTATGCAATTGTGGCCACCAAGCTTCAGTCTTGTCATCAGCTTCAATACGTCTTTGCGCATATTTTTTTGCAATAGCAGAAGTAACCGAAGAATCCAGTCCTCCTGATAATAACACACCATAAGGCACATCACTCATTAATTGTCTATGCACTGCATCCTCAAGTGCTTGACGTACCTCTTCTATAGAAGTTTCATTTTCTTTTACGGCATCATAATCAGTCCAATCTCGCTTGTACCACTTTACAAACTCTCCATCTTTACTCGATAGATAATGTCCTGGAGGGAATAACTCAATTTTTGTACAATGTCCTTCTAACGCCTTTAACTCAGAAGCTACATAGAATGTTCCGTTTTGGTCCCAACCAATGTACAAAGGAATGATTCCCATGTGATCGCGAGCAACGAAATACTCATCTTTTTCAGCATCATAAATTGCGAATCCGAAGATTCCATTCATTTCGTCAACAAAGTCAACGCCCTTTTCTTTATAAAGCGCCAGAATAACTTCACAGTCACTTTGTGTTTGAAATTTATAATCTGGGAATCGAGAACGTAGCTCTCTATGGTTATAAATCTCACCGTTAGCGGCTAGTATCAATTTTTTATCTTCGCTAAATAATGGTTGCTTTCCAGAAGCTGGGTCAACAATTGCTAAACGCTCATGCGCTAGAATAGCTTTGTCATCACTGTAGATTCCGCTCCAGTCTGGTCCACGATGACGAATCTTTTTCGCCATTTCTAAAATTTGAGGCCTTAATGTTTCTGACTTCTTTTTTAAATCGAATGCACATACAATTCCGCACATAATCTTGTTCATTTATAATTATAGTACAAATATGATACTGATATTACAATTTAAAAACACAAAATTAAATATTAGTTACAATATGTAACATTAAAATGTGTTTATAGTTATAAATGAAATACAAAACGCGCATTTCAGCGATTCCAACTAAAAACTGTAAAGTTTAACAAAACCTTTCGACTTTTAGAAAATCGAATTGATAACTTTAACTCAATAACTAAATAAAAACTATTATGAAAAAATCATCAATTTTATCAGCAATCGCTTTATCATTTATAATGTTACTTTCTACTGATGTAACAGCTCAAAAAAGTCCAAGAAAACAAGCAACCGGAAATATTGGAGAAGTTGCTGTTGAAGTAGATTATGGAGCACCAAGTGTTAGAGATAGAGTAATATGGGGAGAATTAGTGCCTTTCGGAAAAGTATGGAGGGCAGGAGCTAATGAAAACACAACAATTTCATTTGACAAGGAAGTAACTATTGGCGGTCAAAAAGTTCCAGCTGGGAAGTATGGATTGTTCATTATTCCAAACAAAGGAGAAAAGTGGGTTATTGCGTTAAGTAAAAAGAACGATGCTTGGGGATCTAATGGATACAGCGCAGAAAATGATGTAGTTCGATTGAAGGTTTCACCTATGAAAGGAGATAAGAGTGTCGAACAAATGGCATTTAAGGTAAATGAAAAAGGAGTGAAATTTGCTTGGGACAAAGTACACCTTTTAATTCCTGTTAAATAAGAAGTATATATATTAAAATAAAAAAGCCGCCCTTTTAGGTGGCTTTTTTTATTATGGTATATTCAAATATTTATGTGTTTGCAATGATACCTTCCATTTAGGATTTTCCATTACATAATCTACAATAAGCGGAATCACCTTATCTCTTTTGCTCCATTCAGGCTGCAGATATAGAATACAATTGCCATTTACTTTTGAAGCTTGTTCTTCAGCAAATTTTAGATCACTTTTATTGTAAACAATTACTTTTAACTCGTCGGCATTATCGTATACTTCTTGAGTAGGAAGTTTTAGTTTTTTTGGTGATAAACAAATCCAATCCCAATCTCCGGTTAACTTATAAGCTCCTGACGTTTCTATGTGAGTTTTGGCTCCTTTTTCCCTTAGTCCTGCAGTAAGCTTCGACATATCCCAAGTTAGTGGTTCTCCTCCAGTTACTACAATGGTATCACTATACTTTAAGGCATTATCTATAATTATTGTAGTTTCTGTAGGTGGATGCAAATTAGCATCCCAACTTTCCTTAACATCACACCAATGACAACCGACATCGCAGCCTCCAATTCTTATAAAATAAGCGGCAGTACCTTTAAAATATCCTTCTCCTTGGATTGTGTAAAATTCTTCCATTAAAGGAAGCATTTCGCCACTATTCACGCGTTCTTGAATTTCTTTATTCATCGTGCACAAAGATAGTTAATTAGTATGCAGTTGTTGTATACATTTTCAGCAATTATTCGCACCTATTTTGTAGCAAATTGATTTTAATGTAGTAGAAAATTACCTTACTTTTATGCAAATTCTATAATCATGGATAGACAGGAAAAATTCTTTGACCATATTACTGAAGGAAACACTTTTAAAGGGGATTATATTACACTTGGTTCGGCTATTTTAGATGAGGAAACCGTAAAGAACGCTTTTGTAAAAGTGCCTTTAAAAACCATGAACAGACATGGACTGATTGCTGGAGCTACAGGTACAGGAAAGACAAAAACACTTCAGGTGCTTGCCGAAAATTTAAGTAATCAAGGTATTCCTGTTTTATTGATGGACATTAAAGGTGACCTAAGTGGTCTTGCGCAACCAAGTCCCGGACATCCTAAAATTGATGAGCGTCATGAAAAGATAGGGTTACCATTTGAGGCAAAGAAGTTTCCAGTAGAGATCATGTCGCTTTCTGAGCAAGATGGTGTTCGTCTTCGAGCTACAGTTAGTGAATTTGGTCCTGTTTTAATTTCCAGAATTTTAGACGTGTCGGAAACTCAAGCTGGAATTATCGCAGTAATCTTTAAATATTGCGATGACAATAAACTCCCTTTATTAGACCTTAAGGATTTCAAAAAGATTTTACAATATGCTACTGGCGAAGGAAAGAAAGAATTTGAAGAGGCTTATGGTAGAATTTCAACAGCATCTACTGGAGCTATCTTACGCAGAATTGTAGAATTGGAACAACAAGGAGGTGATATCTTTTTTGGTGAAAAGAGTTTCGAGGTTGAAGATCTAACAAGAATTACACCTGATGGCAGAGGTTATATCAATATTATAAGATTAACAGATATTCAAGACAGACCTAAATTATTCTCAACATTCATGTTGAGTTTGTTAGCTGAGATTTACGAAACTTTTCCTGAGCAAGGAGACTCTGGAAGACCAGAGTTAGTAATGTTTATTGATGAAGCTCACCTTATATTTAATGAAGCATCTAAAGCGCTTTTGAATCAAATTGAAAGCATTGTAAAGTTAATTAGGAGTAAAGGTATTGGCTTGTATTTTGTTACTCAAAATCCAACAGATGTTCCTGAAGCTGTGTTGAGTCAGTTAGGTTTAAAAGTTCAACATGCTTTAAGAGCTTTTACTGCAAAAGACAGAAAAGCAATAAAACTCACCGCACAAAACTATCCTGATACCGAGTATTACGATACTGCAGAGGTATTGACATCACTTGGTATTGGTGAAGCTTTAGTTTCAGCTCTTGATGAAAAAGGGAGACCTACTCCATTAGCTGCAACAATGATGCGAGCACCAATGAGTAGAATGGATATTTTAACTGATAAAGAACTAAATCAGTTATTAGACGAATCTAAACTAATCTTGAAGTATAACGAAGACATTGATCGTGAAAGTGCTTATGAAATTTTGAACGAAAAGATTAAAAAATCTGTGGCGCTTAGAAAAAAAGAAGAAGAGCGTTTACTTCAGGAAAAAGAACGCGAAAAAGCTTCAAAAACAAAAAGAAGAAAGTCAAGTGGATACCAACGACAAAATCCTGTCGTTAAGGTATTGACCAGCGCAACTTTTATTCGTGCTGTATTCGGAATATTAAAAAAAGTTGTTAAGTAAAATTGGGTGTTTACCCTTTTTATAAAAAATTAAATCTAACACATTCATGAAAAAAACAATTCTATCATTTTTTATACTGCTTGTAGTTTTCACCTCTTGTTCTAAACCTCAAGACCCTTTTGCAATATCAAAACAAAATGTTGGTTTTTTAAACGATTCCACTTTAGTTGCAGATCTTAAAACAGTTTTTCCTAATGACTCCATTATCAACCCTATTGATGGAGATGATTTTGCAGGAAGCTCAAGTGATATCATTGTATTTGAAAAAGGCGGAAAACAATTATTAGTACTCTCTCCTGCCCAATCTTTAGATGAAACCTCAACTATTAGAACAGTTAGAGTAATTGACGAGCGCTTTAAAACCGAAAAAGGATTAAATAGTAAAAGTACTTTTAAGGATATTAAAGACAATTATAATATTTCAGGAATAGAGAACACATTAGGCACCATCATTGTTTCGGTAGATGAGATTAACGCTTATTTCACTATTGCCAGAAGTGAATTACCTTCAGAATTGCGCTTTGATCTGGATACAAAAATAGAAGCCATTCAAATTCCTGAAACTGCTAAGATCAAGAACTTTTTTATACAGTGGTTTTAGATGAAAAAATACACCATTCAAAAAAATCCTTTTATTGTTCCTACTAATGACGGTAAACTCATTGAAGAACATTTTGGGCATGCTACTACTGGAGATGCAAACATAAGTATTGCACATATGGTAGCTCCTCCTGGTTGGAGTGAGCCTTTTCAGACTCCAGAATTTGATGAATACACTTATATCATCAGAGGGCAAAAGCAGTTTATCGTGGATGGTGAAACGATAGTTTTAAAGGCAGGAGAATCAATTAAGATTCATAAAAATGTTCGTGTGCAATATTCCAATCCGTTTATTGAAGAATGTGAATATATTGCAATTTGCATACCAGCATTTTCAATGGAGAAAGTCCACAGAGAAGATTAACTTATTAGTTGATGGAGAAATACATTATTAAGCTGGTTGGTAAATATTTAAATGTTTTAAGCTACGTTTCAAGTAACTATGCAGCGAACAAAGCTTTACATATATTTTCTACTCCCAGAAAAGGGAAGCTAGACCAAAGAAATGAGGCGTTTTTAAGTTCGGCAAATAAAGAAAAACTCATTTATGAAGATTTGGAAATTGCAACTTACCATTGGAAAGGAAAGAAAACAACTATTCTTCTTGCACATGGTTGGGAGAGTAATGCTGCTCGTTGGAAAAGAAAAATAAGATCTTTCATTGAAGAAGACTTTAATATTATAGCTCTTGATGCTCCAGCTCATGGCGCTTCGGGAAGTAAACTTTTCAATGCACTACTCTATTCTGAGTTTATTAATGTTGTTGCTCAAAAACACCAACCGCAGATAATAATTGGACATTCGGTTGGTGGTATGGCTTCAGTATTCTTTCAGCAAAAATATCAGCTGACGTCTATACAGAAAATGATTTTACTTGGAGCTCCTTCAGAGTTTGAGGGAATTTTAAAAGACTATGTCAAATTATTAGGTTATAACAAAAAAATTGAAAAAAGTTTACAACGAATAATAATCGAACGTTTTGGTTCAGAACCAAGTGATTTTTCGACTTCAAAATTTGCAAAAGAGATCACAGCAGATGGGCTAATAATTCATGACACACACGACAATGTTATTCCTTATTCTGACGCAAAAATGATTGAGAAAGAATTAAAAGGAAGCAAGTTAGTATCTACAAAAGGACTTGGGCATTCACTAAATGATCAATCGGTCACTAAAACTATTTTAGACTTTATCAAAGAAGATAATAAGTAGTATTTTTATCCCATGGAAGAAAAACTCACACGACTTAATAAATATTTAAGTGAAGTTGGTTATTGCTCTCGAAGAGCGGCGGACAAACTTATTGATGAAGGTAGAGTAACAGTGAATGGTAATCTTCCTGAAATGGGTGTAAAAGTTTCTCAAGAAGATGTAATTGCAGTTGATGGTGAGCTCATAAAGAATGAGAAAAAAAATCGCACTTATTTAGCCTTTAACAAACCTATAGGTATTGTTTGCACAACAGATACAAGAGTTGAAAAAGATAATATCATAGACTTCATCAATTATCACAAACGTATCTTTCCTATTGGTCGTCTCGACAAACCAAGTGAAGGGTTAATTTTACTGACAGATGATGGTGATATTGTAAATAAAATACTTAGAGCGAGCAACAATCATGAAAAAGAATATGTGGTAACGGTTAAGAAATCCATCTCTCAAACTTTTGTAGAACGCATGTCTAATGGTGTTCCAATACTAGACACTGTTACTAAAAAGTGTAAGGTCAAAAAGTTAAGCCGAAACACCTTTAGTATTATTCTTACCCAAGGTCTTAATCGACAAATTAGAAGAATGTGTGAATATTTGGGCTATGAAGTTACCAAGCTAAAACGTACCAGAATAATGAACATTAATTTGGACGTTCCTATTGGTAAATACAGGAAACTTACTGAGGAAGAGCTATTAACTTTAAATAACTTATTGACTGATTCCTCTAAAGTTTTTAAACCAAGCTCTAAAAATTACTCCCAATCAATTAAACGAAAAAACAGAAGAAAATGAGTCAAACTATTTCCCCTTTTCATCTTGCTATTCCCGTATGGAATTTAGATGAATGCAGAACATTTTATAGAGACATTTTAGGTTGTGAAGAAGGTAGAAGCAGTGATCATTGGGTTGATTTTAACTTCTTTGGACATCAAATGGTAATTCACTACAAACCAAAACCAGAAAGTGATTTACATACTAATCCCGTTGATGGTAAAAACGTACCTGTACCTCACTTTGGAGTTGTTCTACCTTGGGATAAATTTCAGCCTTTTGCAGAAGACCTAAAACAAAAAGGAATTGAATTTATCATTGAACCTTATACGCGTTTTGAAGGTCAAGTTGGCGAGCAATCAACCATGTTCTTTTTGGACCCTTCGGGAAATGCTTTAGAGTTTAAAGCTTTTAAAGATATGGGGCAGTTGTTTGCTAAGTAAGACACTTCGACTGCGCTCAGTGTGACATCCATTAAGTATTAGCTTCTTCTTTCCCTTGCTAGAAGTGTGTTTTTAAGCAACATTGCAATAGTCATTGGACCAACACCTCCAGGAACTGGAGTAATGAAACTTGCCTTTGGACTAACACTTTCAAAGTCAACGTCACCTGCTAATCTGTAACCTCGTTTTTTAGTTTCATCTGGAACACGAGTAATACCAACATCAATAACCGTTGCTCCTTCTCTTACCATATCACCTGTCAAGAATTCGGCTATCCCAAGGGCTGCGACAATAATATCAGCTTGAAGTGTAAGCTCTTTTAAATTCTTCGTTCTACTATGAGCAACAGTAACCGTTGCATTTCCAGCTTTACGCTTTTGGCTCATTAAGATACTCATTGGTCTTCCAACAATATGACTACGACCAATTACCACCACATGTTTTCCAGAGGTCTCTACATTATAGCGCTCTAATAATTCAAGAATTCCAAATGGTGTAGCAGGAAGAAATGCTGGTAGATCTAATGCCATTCTTCCAACGTTAGTTGGATGAAATCCGTCAACGTCTTTATCTGGATTAACAGCCATCAACACTTTTTGTTCATCAATATGATTTGGTAATGGTAATTGAACAATAAATCCATCTATATCATCATTACTGTTCAGGTTATCTATATGCTGAAGTAATTCTTCTTCAGTAGTCTCTTCAGGAAGATCTATAAGCGTAGATTCAAACCCAATTTGCTCGCAAGCTTTTACCTTGGCACCAACATAAGTCATGCTAGCACCATCTGTACCAACTAATACAGCAGCCAAATGAGGAACTTTTTCACCATTGGCTTTCATAGTTGCTACTTGTTGAGCAATTTCGTCTTTGATTTCACTACTTGTTTTTCTTCCGTCTAAGATTGTCATGTTGTGTTGCTGTTAAGTTACTTATCTTGGCATATTACGCATCATTTGCATCATTTTTTTACCTCCACCTCCTTGCATCATTTTCATCATTTTGCTCATTTGGTTGAATTGCTTCAATAACTGATTTACCTCTTGCACTGAAGTTCCAGATCCTTTTCCTATTCGCTTTTTTCTACTTGCATTCAAAATTGATGGTTTAGAACGTTCTTCAGGTGTCATAGAATGAATAATTGCTTCTATATGCTTAAAAGCATCATCGTCAATATCAACATCTTTCATCATTTTTCCCGCACCAGGGATCATTCCAACAAGATCTTTCATACTACCCATTTTCTTTACTTGCTGGATTTGCTTCAAAAAGTCGTCAAAACCAAATTGGTTTTTAGCAATCTTCTTCTGCAGCTTTCTTGCTTCCTCTTCATCAAACTGCTCTTGAGCTCTTTCAACTAAAGATACAACATCTCCCATTCCAAGAATACGATCTGCCATACGAGAAGGATAGAACACATCAATAGCATCCATCTTCTCTCCAGTACCAATAAATTTGATAGGCTTATTTACAACCGATTTAATTGATATCGCCGCTCCACCTCTGGTATCACCATCAAGTTTTGTAAGGATAACTCCATCAAAATTCAAGACATCGTTAAAGGCCTTTGCTGTGTTCACCGCATCTTGACCAGTCATGGAGTCAACCACAAATAAGGTTTCTTCAGGTTGAACCGCTTTGTGAATGTTCGAAATCTCATTCATCATTGCTTCATCAACAGCTAAACGACCTGCAGTATCTATGATTACCACATTAAATCCGTTTGACTTTGCGTGAGCAACAGCCGCTTTTGCAATAGCAACAGGATCGTTATTTTCTCTATCACTAAAAACCTCAACACCAATTTGATCACCAACAATATGCAACTGATCGATCGCAGCTGGTCGATACACATCACATGCTACTAATAAAGGCTTCTTTGTTTTTTTATTCTTAAGATAATTAGCAAGTTTCCCGGAAAAAGTAGTTTTACCAGAACCTTGTAAACCCGACATTAAAATTACAGAAGGTGCTCCAGAAAGATTTACACCAGCAGCATCACCTCCCATTAATTCGGTAAGTTCGTCTTTAACGATCTTTACCATTAATTGCCCTGGTTGCAAGGTAGTTAATACATTTTGGCCGAGTGCTTTTTCCTTTACTCTATTTGTAAACTGCTTAGCAATTTTAAAGTTGACATCGGCATCCAAAAGGGCACGACGCACTTCCTTTAGGGTTTCTGCTACATTAACTTCGGTAATACTTCCATGACCCTTTAGCACATGAAGTGCTTTATCTAGCTTATTGCTTAAATTATCGAACATATTCTACTTCAAATTTTAAGAAGTGCAAATTTAATAATTTGAAGTGTATCATGGAAGCATAGACATATAAAAAGGGTTGCAAAATTTGCAACCCTTTTTAACTAACCAATAACTAAAAACAACTAAAGCTTATTAAGAAGCCTGTTCTCTTCAATATTTTAACATCCTAATAATAATACTATTTCGGTATTATCGGATAAATTCTTTAAATCTAAACGTTCTACGTTACAGTTGGTAACTTTCCATTCTCCATTGAATACTTCAAGATTACCTTCAAGCTGGCTGATAATAATAATTATTTCTCCATCGTTCGTAGTTGTAGTGCTCCAAGTAGCTAAAGTTTCATTATTATAAGCATCTCTGATTACTAGTTCCTGTCCATCATTAAAATAAAATTCAAATGCGCTAAAATCATTGCTTCCATCAACACTAGTAGGTGACCAATTACAGTTAGCAGTCATTAAATAATCATCAACCTCAGACTCAGTACAACTTGGAGTACAGTCTTCAACATAAAGAACTACGAAGAATATTTCATATCTGTTAGTACCAGCTACTGTAACTCTAACCCAGAGTGGTGTTTGGTTGTTTGGGTTTGTATATTCTGAAGAAACAGCGTTTACACCTTCATTAGCATCTTCCTCGCTTGTATGGAAAGTGATTTCAACATCATCATTTGGACATTCATCATAAACTTCATTCAAGTTGAAAGTAGTGATGCCATCAAATTCATCTCCATCGTCACATAAAACTACATCCTTATCTTCAAAACATTCAAATGGATTATCACAATCTTTTTCAATTTCTAAATATCTATAACCAGCACTGGTTTCTTGCTTAAACCTAAGCGTATCTTCATAACAATCTATTAATGTCCATTCTCCATCAACGAATGAACCTGTTGCTGTTTCTAACACCAGAGACAGCACATCATTAGTAGTACCGTGAATTACCCATCCGCCGCTATAAGCAGTTCCTGCAGCATCGCTGAAAACAAATCCATTATTCGGGTTAAAATGCATTCCATATTCCGCCAATAAATTCTCATTTTCGTCATATACAGTTCCGTTTACTCTACAATCAAGTAAGAACTCCTTCATATCATAAACATCCATTACACATTCATCTTCACAATCCTGTTCAAATACTATATATCGATCTTCACGCATTACCTTGATTCTTCCGTCTCCACATTCGAAAACTTTCCAGTATCCTGAGTAATGTGCATATGGTTCAGGCAACTCAAGTAGCAACTTAATTCCGTAGTCAGTCAATTCTATACTCCAATATCCAGTAATCTCTGTGTTATTTGCAAGATCTTCTACAGTAAGTTCGTGATCATCTCCAAAGTAGAATTTACCTAAGTCTGTATTACCTGAAATATTTGTTCCTGAATACCAACGACAATCTTGTAATTCTTCTCTTATTTCTTGAGGGCTACAATCTGGCTCATCCGCACAACGTTGTTTTAACAACATACTTGCTGCATCTGTTCCAGCAGCCGTATCAGCTGGCCTTATCAATTTAAATCTGTCATCATCACATTCAACAATTACCCAACGACCATTTATTTCCTGAACAAGTTCGTTTACTTCAGAGATCACTAAAATGACCCCGTCATCAGTCTCAACAGTTTCCCATTTACCTGTTCTAACATCAGTAGCAGAAGAGTTAATTATCTTTAATTCTCCATCAGTTTTAAACTTTAATGCAAACGGACGATAATTATCATCTTCATTGTAATAATGAATCATCCAGTGACATTCTACTAAACTCTCAGTTACTTCATCAATATCACAATCGTTATCTGGTCGACACATTTCTTCAGCTTCATTAAGTGCTCTTTCCAGTTCATTATTATTATGAACTTCAACTATTTCTCCGTTAGAATATTCAAGTTTAACTGGGAAGTTTAAACTAGCCAACAAAGCTTGGTCAGCATTTCTAATTCTTTGCATAAAATTGAACAACTCACGACGATTCTCTATCGTTACTGTTTCAATAACTTGAAAGAATGTATTGTAAATTGAAAATGAAATTGGATAGACAAAATTTACGCACTCTATCACTTCTTCTTCTTCACAAGTATCTATGAAGCTGTTTAATTCTTCCCTAGTTTCAATAACTATTTCAGTGTAATCATTTAAAACAATTGTAATTGGAAAGATGAAATCTATAACATCTTCATCGTCAAGATACTCTTCAAAAATATCATGAATCAACTCTAAATCGTCTATAGTTTCAATAGTAATTGTAATACCATTTACTATAATATTAACTGGTAACTCTATAGACATACAGTCCGCATTATCCATTATATTGTCAACGGTCCCAGCGTTTACGGAAGTGGATAACATTAAATTTGCCAATTGTGACTCTGGAGCGATTACCTGTTCTACATCAGGTTCTGTCACTTCGGTAAATTCGTTCTGGCAAGATGTGAGGGTTAATAGGGCAAAAAAGGTTAGTAATAGAGCGTTTTTAAATTTTGTCTTCATAATGTAGGCTTTTGTTTAACAATTTTCACATAAAACAGCTAAACTTTAAAAACTCCTACCCTTGAGCTGTATTTTTTTTATTTTTATAACTCCAAACTACAATAAATGACCAAAGAAATTCATGATAATGTTTGTGAAGAGCGTATGTTCTCTTCATTATTTGAAAAGCATTCTAAAAACCTACACGACTTTCTATATTACAAGTTTGGCGAAAATTTCAACCCTAAAGATAAAGTACAAGAAGCGTTTGTAAAATTATGGGAGAATTGCGCAAAAGTAAGTCCGAATAAAGCCAAGTCATATTTATTTACTGTAGGTAATAATTTAATGCTAAATGAAGCTTCTCATCAAAAAGTGGTCTTAAAATACAAAAAAACCAAACCTAAAACTCACACAAATGAAACTCCTCAGTTTATACTTGAAGGAAACGAGTATATGTATAAACTTCAAAACGCAATAGCTAATTTGAGTGAAGCTCAGCGTACTGCTTTTTTATTAAATAGAATTGAAGGAAAAAAACATAAAGAAATTGCCGAAATGTTAAACATCTCTACCAAAGCTGTAGAGAAAAGAATATATGGTGCACTAAAAAAATTAAGAGAAGAAATAAAAGAAATTTAAAAATTGAGGTAGGAGTTTTTAAATGTTGTTTGTTATATAGGTGAATTTGATGTTATGAAACACGAAGATTTAATAAGAAAATGGTTGGATGATGAGTTGAATCCTGAAGAATTAAAAGCTTTTCAAGAGCTTGAAGATTTTGAGGAGTTAACAACATTATCAAATAGCCTAATGCGTTTTAAAGCTCCACAGTACAAGACTTCTGATGAGCTTAGCAACGTATTATCTAAAATTAAATCATCAAATTCTAAGCAAACAACACTTTGGTTACGACCTGTTTTACGAATTGCCGCTGTTATTGCTATAATGTTTTCAGTCTATTATTTCACTACAACATTAGACACTAATATTGAAACCTTAGCAGCTCAAAAAACTTTGATCGAACTTCCTGACAATTCTGCTGTATCTCTAAATGCATCTTCTAGTTTAACTTATAATAAAAATAGCTGGAACAAAGAACGTGATGTTAATTTAGAAGGTGAAGCATTCTTTAAGGTTGCTAAAGGCTCTACCTTTAATGTAAATACTACTGATGGAGTCGTTACCGTTTTAGGGACCGAGTTTAATGTTAAACAGCGTGACAATTACTTTGAAGTTGTTTGTTATGAAGGATCAGTACAAGTAACACAAAATAATAGCGACATTGTTATTCTTAAACCTGGAGACAGCTTCTTAAAAATTAATGGGAAACTAATTGCTAGAGAAAAAGAAACATTATTACAACCATCTTGGATGAATAATGAAAGCTCCTTTAAGAGTATGCCTTTCTCTTACGTGATACGTGAGTTTGAAAGGCAATACAATGTCACAATAAACCCTCAAAGTATAGATTTAGAACAATTATTCACTGGAAGTTTTAGCCATGAAAATATAGAAATGGCATTAAAATCTATAACTTTACCATTGAACGTAAAGTATAATTTTAAGAACAAAGCAACCATAGAATTTACGCGTGACTAGAACGACAATTGTTTTTCTATATATTGTTTTATTTTTCTTTGCTCCATTAAAGGGTTTTTCCCAAACAAACAAAGAAGCTATTCCTCTTGCCACTTTCTTAAAGCAACTCGAAACTAAACATAAGATTAGATTTTCGTATGCTGATGCTAACCTTGAGGGAAAAACCATTTCAGTTCCTGTAGCCGAATTATCATTAGATGATATCTTAATTTATCTTTCTGAAAGAACTAAACTTTCATTTCAACGGTTAGGAGATCGTGTTTTGGTAATCAAGAAATCAAAAAAGAGCAACCCAAGTTCAAACTCTTTCAAAACTCAATTTTTAGAGGAAGTCTTAGTTACAAACTATTTAACCAAAGGCGTTAGCCTTAGCAATGATGGAACTACCTCAATTAAGCCAGAGTCATTTGGCATTCTTCCTGGACTAATAGAACCTGATGTTTTACAAACTATTCAAGCACTTCCTGGAGTACAGAGTGTAGAAGAACGCGTTTCAAGTGTAAATATTAGAGGAGGAACTCATGATCAAAATTTAATTTTATGGGACGGAATTAAAATGTATCAGTCTGGACATTTCTTCGGACTGATTTCTGCATTTAATCCTTATCTAACAGAGAATGTTTTAGTTTCTAAAAATGGCACAAGTGCTATATATGGCGATGGTGTTTCTGGTGTTGTTGATATGCGCGCATCAAATAATATAAGTGAAAATATATCTGGTGGTGGTGGATTCAACTTAATTAATGCAGATATATATGCAAAAATCCCAATTAGTAAGAAACTAGAGTTTCAAGTTTCCGGAAGACGCTCATTAACTGATCTTATCGCAACGCCAACTTATGAACAGTATTCTAAACGAATGTTTCAGGATACAGATGTAATAGGCAGTCAAAGCGATGAAGACTTCTATTTTTATGATGCTACCTTAAAGGTATTATATGATATCAGTAAAAAAGATAGAATAAGAGCCAATTTTTTAAATGTTAACAACGATTTACAATACAAAGAGCAAACAGTTGTAAACGATCTTGATGAAGAGTTGAATAGTATGCTTAGACAGCAAAATCTAGCATCATGTGTTGAGTATTTTAGAGATTGGAATAATACATTCACTACTAGTTTTCAAGTGTACCTTTCAAAATATGATCTTGAAGCTACAAATCACGATATTACAAATAATCAAAGGTTAATTCAGAAAAATGAAGTTTACGATAATGGCATTAAAGCCAAAATAGATTATGATTTTAATGACAACATACAAATACAAGCGGGTTATCAGTTTGCGGAAGTAGGTGTCAGTAACCTCGAAGATGTAAACAATCCTCCTTTTAGAAGCTTTATAAAGAAAGTTATAAGAACAAACTCACTATTTAGTGAATTGTCCTTTAGGTCAAACTCTTATAATACCATTGCAAAGATTGGTGTTAGAGGAAACTATTTTAATAAATTTTCTAAGACGCTCATTGAACCAAGGTTGACGTTCAACCAACGTTTTCTTAACTATTTCACATTTGAAGTTTTAGGCGAAATGAAAAGTCAAACCACTTCACAAATTATTGACCTGCAGAATGATTTTTTAGGTATCGAAAAACGACGATGGGTTTTATCAAACAATAACAAAGAACCAATCATCGAAAATGGTCGACTCATTCAACCAGTTCCAATTATACAAAGCAAACAAATATCAACTGGAGTACGATACAATCAAAACGGTTTATTAGTAAGTGCTGAAGCCTATGTAAAAAAAGTTGATGGTATTACAACAAGAAGTCAAGGTTTTCAAAATCAATTTCAATTTGAAAATGAAATTGGAAGCTATCAAATTAGAGGTTTAGATTTCCTCATTAATAAGCAATTTGAAAATGGAAGTACATGGTTGAGTTATTCGTATAGTAAAAATGATTATGAGTTTCCCACTCTAAATTCAGGTAAAAAATTCCCAAATAATATTGATACGCGTCATGCCCTAACTTTTGCTGGAACATATTTTTACAAGAATTTTAAATTTGCTCTAGGTGCTAATTGGAGAACTGGAAAACCTTATACAATTTATAACCAAAACACTCCAATTCTTAATAATGAGGTAAACTACAACTCACCTAATGATGTTAATCTCAAAGATTATTTTCGAACAGACTTTTCAATGACATATACATTTAAAGTAGCCGATGCAACAAACGCAATAGTAGGTTTTTCATTATGGAATGTCCTTGACAGGAAGAATATCATCAATACTTATTACACTTTAGACAATAACGGTGAAGTTTCTAAAATTGAAAACCTTTCTTTAGGCATTACACCTAATTTCAGTTTCAGACTTTCATTATAGCTTCTTTTAAACAGTAGTTAATCAACAAAAATTAGAGCCTAATTATTCAGGTTTACAATTTAATTTATAACTTATTCCCTTCTAACTAAATCAATATGCAAATAATAGAATCTTCAACTATCTATGACGCTATCATTGTAGGGTCTGGAGCTGGTGGAGGTATGGCTGCGAAAGTCTTATCTGAAGCTGGTTTAAAAGTAGCAATTGTAGAAGCTGGACCTTTTTACGATCCAGCCCTACCAGAACATCAAACACAAATGAAATGGCCTTGGCAATCTCCAAGACGTGGTGCAGGGTCAACTAGAGCTTTTGGAGATTTTGATGCTGCCTATGGCGGCTGGGATATTGATGGCGAACCTTATACTCATAAAAATGGAACAAAATTCGATTGGTTCCGTTCAAGAATGTTAGGTGGAAGAACTAATCACTGGGGAAGAATTTCATTGCGTTTTAGTGAACGAGATTTCAAACATAAAGATGTTGACGGACTAGGTGAAAATTGGCCAATTGGTTACGAAGACGTAAAACCTTATTACGATAAAGTTGACAAACTCATTGGTTTATTTGGTTCTAAAGAAGGGCTTGAAAACGAACCGGACGGATTCTTTCTTCCGCCTCCAAAACCTAGGCTTCATGAGTTATTCTATATAAAAGGAGCAAGAAAACTTGACATTCCAGTTATTCCTTCAAGAATGTCAATGTTAACAAAACGTATCAACCAAGATCGTGGTGTTTGCTTTTATTGTGGTCAATGTAATAGAGCGTGTTCTATGTATGCCGACTTTTCATCAGGAACTTGTTTAATATTTCCAGCGCAAAAAAATGGTGGCCAAATAGATTTGTTTGTTAACTGTATGGTTCGTGAGGTAACTACAAATGATGAAGGTAAGGCAACTGGTGTTTCTTATATTAATAAAGAAGACCGAAAAGAGTACAAACTAAAAGGAAAAGTGGTAGTTCTGGGAGCTTCAGCTTGTAGTACAGCACGAATTTTACTTAACTCAAAAAGCAAACAGCATCCAAATGGGTTAGGCAACAGTAGTAACCACGTTGGAAAGTATTTACATGATTCAACTGGTGCAAGTATGGGAGCTTTTGTTCCAGATTTAATGAATCGCAAAACTTACAATGAAGATGGAGTTGGTGGAATGCACATATACACACCTTGGTGGTTAGACAATAAAGATCTCGATTTCGCAAGAGGATATCATATTGAAGTCTGGGGAGGAATGGGAATGCCTAGTTATGGATTCGGTTTTAATGCCAACGACTTTAATAAATTCTTCGGATTAAAAGTAGGTGGTTATGGAGACAGTTTACGTGACGACGTTAAGAAATATTATGGTTCGGTAGTAGGATTTAGTGGTCGTGGAGAGTCCATAGCAATGAAGGATAATTATTGCGAAATAGACCCTTCAACGGTTGATGAATTTGGAATTCCAGTATTACGATTCCATTACAATTGGACGGATCATGAAGTGAAACAAGCAAAACACATGCAAGACACCTTTGAGGAGCTTGTACATAGCATGGGTGGTGAACCATTATGGGATAAACCTAGAGCAAACAGTAATTATGGTTTAACAAATCCTGGGCAAATTATACACGAAGTAGGAACAACCAGAATGGGTAACGATAAAAGAACTTCAGTTGTAAATTCACATCAGCAATTGCATGATGTGAACAACGTATTCATTGTTGATGCAGGACCATTTGTATCACAAGCCGATAAAAATCCAACATGGACCATTTTAGCTTTATCATGGAGAACATCCGATTATATTGTAGAACAATTAAAACAGCAAAACCTTTAAGTTATGGACAGAAGAGAAAGTTTAAAATCAATAGTTCTTGGTACAGTAGCAGGAGGTTTAGCTTTACATGGATGCAAACCGGAAAATGTTGCTTCTGAAAGTGAGGCTTTGCAAGAGGCCGCTGAACTTTATGGTAGAACCAAAAAGGAAAAAGAAAGAGATGCAGAGTTAAACGCTGATCAATTTTTTAATGAGCATGAGTTAGAAACCATTGGAATTTTAAGTGCACTAATCTTACCTGCTAACGATAAATTCCCAAGTGCAAAAGATGTAGGTGTTCCAGAGTTCATTGAGTTTGTAGTGAAAGATATGCCACATTATCAAACACCAATAAGAGGAGGTTTGATGTGGTTGGATCATACCAGCAATACGAGATTTGAAGAAGAATTCAAATCTATTACTGAAGATCAACAAAAAGAAATTCTTGATGAAATAGCATATCCAGATATCACCAAACCTCAAGGCGAATGGCCTTTAGAAGAACGTTTCTTTTTAAACATGCGTAACATTACATTAACGGGTTATTACACCACAAAGACTGGAATTGAAGATCTGGGATATAAAGGAAACCAGTTCAATGTATGGGATGGAGTTCCTAATGATGTTCTTGAGCAACACGGTATGGCTTATGAACCAGAATGGTTGGCAAAATGTGTCGATCAGAGCAAAAGAAACGATGTTGCACAATGGGATGATGATGGTAATTTAATTACATAAACAAAAAACACAATTTATTTAAAGAGGTGCTTATTATTGAAATTTCTAATAAGTGCTTTTTTATTTAATATATACCATTTGAATTTGCCTTAAAATAAACTAAATTAGCTTCCCTTCATCTTTTCTGAACGAATTACTACTTTCTTATTCAACCAAAAAACTCATTATGATTATCACCAAAATTGTTCTGAAACCTCGTTTCTATTATTGCTTATTAGGACTTCTTTTATCAGTTTCAATGTCATTCTCTCAAGGATTTGAAGGATATTATCAATTCCCGGAAATACATGGAAATACTGTTGTTTTTGCTGCTGAAGGCGACCTTTGGTCTGTTCCACTTTCAGGTGGTTTGGCTCAACGACTAACTACACATGCTGAAGACGAACGCTTTCCTGCAATATCTCCAGACGGAAAAACTATTGCATTCACTGCAAGTTACGAAGGCCCATTAGAGGTTTATACAATGCCAATTACAGGAGGATTACCCTCACGTTGGACATATGAAAGTGATGCTTCAATTGTTAACGGCTGGACACCAAATGGAGAAATTATTTACGATACTCGCGCCTTTTCTACACTACCTGATAGGCAGCTTGTAACCATCAATACCAAAACCAAAAAGAAGTATAGAGTTCCTTTAAGTCAAGCCAGTGAAGCAACTTACGATGCATCTGGAAAGACAGTTTTCTTTGTTCGTCCATCTTACCATGGCAATGTTACAAAAAGGTATAAAGGAGGAACTGCCAGACAACTTTGGAAATACACTTATGGAGATGATGAAGCAGAAAAATTAACTACAGATTTTGCTGGAGGAAGCCATCACCCAATGTGGCATAATGGTCGTGTATATTTCATTACAGATCGTGATGGAACAATGAACATTTGGTCTATTGATGAAAATGGGAATAACCTTAAACAGCATACCAAACACGAAGATTTTGATGTACGATATGCCAAACAGCACAATGGCAATTTTGTATACAGAGTTGGAGCAGACATTTGGCATTACAGTTTAGCAACCAATAGCTCTAAAAAGATTGATATTAGATTATTAACCGATTTGGATCAGCTTAGAGAAAAATGGGAAGAAAGACCTACTAACTATATCACCTCTGTTTACCCAGATAAAAAAGGAGAACGCATCATCGTTACAGCAAGAGGTAGAGTTTTTGTTTTTCCAACAAAATCAGGCAGAGCTGTAGAATTCACACATCAAAAAGATGTACGCTATAGAGACGCTATTTTTTCTGCTGATGGAAAAGATATTTACACACTTTCTGATGAGAGCGGAGAATTCGAATTTGTAAAAATGAAGGCCAATGGCTCTGAAAATGCAAAGGCAATTACTAAGGACGGTGATGTACTTCGTTATGCTGGTGTTCCTTCGCCAGATGGAAAATGGATTGCTTATGACGATCTAGAGAATAATATGTTCGTTTTAAATGTAGCAAATGGAAAGAGTAAAAAGATTTCTACCAATGAAGAAGGTATAGGAGATTTTTCTTGGTCACCAGATAGCAAATGGTTAGCATTTGTACAAACTGCAAACAATACCATGATGCAAATATTTGTCCATAATGTTGATACTAACGACAGCTTCCCAATAACTACTGATCGTGCAAATAGCAGGTATGCACAATGGAGTCCAGATGGAAAATTCATCTATTTCCTATCTGATAGAAGTTTCACAACACTTGTGGGTTCACCTTGGGGATCACGTCAACCAGAACCTTACTTCGATGCTAAAGAAAAAATATATCATGTGGCACTACAAAAAGGAACACGCTCACCATTTAGAGAAAATGACGAACTCTTTAAACCTGATAAGAAAGAAGAATCAGAAGATGTAGTTGTTCATATTGACAAAAACGGAATCTTAGAACGTTTTGAGGAAGTTCCTGTAAAACCTGGAAATTATTTTGGATTAGGTGTAACCAATAAAGCCATTTATACTTTATCTAGAAGTACAGGTGTAAATGCCTCAACTAGTTTGGCGGTCGTTAAAATTGGAAATGAAGAAGTAAAAATTAAAACAATTGCTGATGGCGTGAGAAGCGCACAACTGACTCCAGATGGAAAAAAATTATTGGTTAGAAAAGGAAATAATTTTTTTATGGTTAGTGCTGGAACCGGAAAACTCGATCTAAATTCAGGAAAGATAGATTTAAGTGGATGGAAATTTGCCATTACTCCTTTAGAAGACTGGAAACAAATATTTACTGACGCGTGGCGAATGGAGCGTGACTATTTTTATGATAAGAATATGCACGGTGTCAACTGGAAAAAGATGCATGATAAGTACTTCCCATTAGTTGACCGTGTAACTACAAGAAATGAGTTATCTGACCTCATAGGTCGGTTTGTTGGAGAACTTTCTGCTCTTCATACTAGTGTAAGAGGAGGTGATACCAGAAGTGATCAAAAAAACATTGCCGTTGCAAACTTAGGAGCTCGCTTTAGTAGAGATGGTACCAATGGAGGCTATAAAATAGAATACATATATAAAGCAGATCCCGATTACCCAGACACTAAATCACCTTTAGACGATCCTTATTTAGATATAAGAGTTGGTGATGTTATTACAATGGTAAATGGTAAATCTGCTTTGACTTCAATTGATTTAGGAGAATTACTTAGAAATCAAGTTGGTAAACAAGTAAGAATACAAGTAAAAAGAGGTAACGCTACAAAAGAGGTAATTGTTGAACCTATAGGAAGTATGTATAGTCTTCGCTATAAGGATTGGGAATACTCTAGAAGATTACAAGTAGAAAAAGAAAGTAACAATAAAATTGGTTATGTGCATTTGCAAGCAATGGGAAGTAGAGATCTTAACCAATGGTATCGAGAATTCTACCCTGTGTTTGATAGACCAGGTTTAATAATTGATGTAAGGCACAATAGAGGTGGAAACATAGAAAGTTTCATTCTAGAAAAACTTTTAAGAAAGGCTTGGATGTATTGGAAAGCAAGATCAGGAAAACCTTATTGGAACATGCAATATGCTTTTAGAGGGCATATTGTGATTCTTGTTGATGAAAATACAGCGTCCGATGGTGAGGCTTTTGCTGACGGTTTTAAAAAACTAGGTTTAGGTACAGCTATTGGAAAAAGAACTTGGGGAGGTGAAATTTGGTTACACAGCGGAAACCGATTATCTGATGGTGGCTTAGCAAGAGCTCCAATGATGGGTGTTTATGGTGATAATGGTGAATGGTTAATTGAAGGACATGGATTTGTTCCAGATATTGAGGTTGACAATTTACCGCACGCTACTTTTAATGGTGAGGATGCACAATTAGAGGCAGCAATAAAACTACTTAAAGATTTAATTGCTAAAGACCCAAGAGAAGTACCTCAACCTCCTGCGTATCCAGATAAATCTTTCAAGAATAATTAAATGAATAAAAAGCGGAGTTCAGCTCCGCTTTTTTATATCATTAAAGAATCTCGTAACTTTACACCATGTTATCTATTAGAGGATTAAATAAATGGTTATTTAGTCTGGCGTTGATACTTAGTTTAAGTACAGTTGTCAGTGTTACTACTTATGAAAATATTTCCTATAATAGTGTTGAATTAGTTATTGATTCTAATTTAGATGATGTCATTCATTTTTATGATGTAGTTAAAGCCGAATCTTTTAAAATTTCTAATACTGCTTTTAATACTCAATTAGTTGCTATTTGTACAAGCACTACTAATCAAAAGATTAGGATTCATAATAACCAACTTCTTAACGAAATAACCAATTACCAACTTTCGTTTCTTCAATTACTTACTAAAACAAATGTTTTAACTGCTTTAGGATAGACTTTCGTCCTAAATAGATTTATAAATAGTTAAAACATAAAAATGAAAATAAAACGCACTTTACGTTTAATTGCATTGGCATTACTTATAGGTATGGCTTGCATTTTACCGATACCAATAACTTTTACAAAAAAGGATAATTTGCCCAAGTATTTAATTGAGCAAATAGACGCCAAAGAAAATGATAATGAAGTTGATGACATCAAGGAATTATTTTAATCATTCCCTGTTGAAATTACATCCTCTCAGGAACATTGATCCCTAATAAGCTAAAAGCATTCTTAATGGTTTGTCCAACAGCTTGAGATAATTGCACTCTAAATATTTTTTCATTTTCATTCTCTGCACCAAGAATAGAAACATTTTGATAGAACGAGTTAAACTCTTTTACTAGATCATAAGTATAATTAGCTATCAATGCTGGACTATGGTTTACAGCTGCATTTTGTATAACCTCTGGAAATAATTGTAATTGCTTTAATAACTCTTTCTCCTTTTCGTGAAGTTGAATTGAATCAACCTTCCCAAAAGTATTAAAATCGGCCTTTCTTAAGATTGCTTGTATTCTGGCATAGGTATACTGAATAAAAGGACCTGTATTTCCTTGAAAATCTACTGACTCTTTTGGGTCAAACAATATTCTCTTTTTAGGGTCAACTTTAAGAATGAAATATTTTAACGCTCCCAAACCAATGGTCTTATATATTTCGCTTTTCTCTTCTTGGCTGTAACCATCCAATTTTCCTAACTCTTGTGAGATCTCTTTTGCTGTTGCTGCCATTTCATCAATAAGGTCATCGGCATCTACCACCGTTCCTTCCCTACTCTTCATCTTACCTGAAGGAAGATCAACCATACCATAACTTAAGTGATAAAGATTCTTCGCCCAATCAAATCCAAGTTTTTTCAAGATTAAGAATAATACCTTAAAATGATAGTCTTGTTCATTTCCAACAGTATATACCATTCCTCCAACATCTGGATAATCTTTAATACGTTGTATGGCAGTACCAATATCTTGGGTCATATAAACCGCTGTTCCATCTGCTCTTAAAACGATTTTTTCGTCTAGACCATCTTCAGTTAGATCGCACCATACAGAACCGTCTTCCTTCTTATAGAACACTCCACTTTTCAAACCTTCTGCAATGAATTCTTTTCCTAATAAATAGGTGTCACTTTCGTAGTAATAACAATCAAAATCAACACCAATGTTCTTATATGTTTCTTCAAACCCATCATACACCCAACCATTCATCGTCTTCCAAAGTGAAACAACTTCTTCATTTCCTGCCTCCCATTGACGCAACATTTCTTGAGCTTCTAATAAAATTGGAGCTTGCTTCTTGGCATCATCTTCAGAAACACCCTTGGTAACTAAAACTTCAACTTCTTTCTTGTATTCCTGATCGAACTTTACATAATAATTACCAACTAGCTTATCTCCCTTCAACCCAGTTGAATTTGGTGTTTCACCATTCCCGAAACTTTTCCAAGCCAGCATACTTTTACAAATATGTATACCTCTATCATTAATGATCTGGGTTTTGTAAACCGTATTTCCAGCTGCTTTTAATATTTCTGAAACGCTGTATCCAAGCAATACATTTCTAACATGCCCTAAATGCAAAGGTTTATTGGTATTTGGTGAGGAGTATTCTACCATTACAGCTTCATCAGTTCTTGACTGATAACCATAATTAGCATCGTCTTTAATTCCGTTGAAGAAGTTTAAGTAAAAGGAATCATCTATAACAATATTTAGGAATCCCTTTACCACGTTAAAGGTTTTTACTTCATCAACATGCTCAACCAAATAACCTCCAAGTTCTTCGCCTAATTGTGCAGGATTCATTTTAACCACACGAAGCATTGGAAAGGTTACAACTGTAATATCTCCTTCAAAATCTTTACGTGTTGCCTGAAACTCCACAGTTTCAAGATTTGCATTGTATAGTTTTTGAAATGCTTCTTTTATATGCTGTGATAATGTTTCCTGTATGGTCATTATGGCTAAATTTTAAGCTGCAAAGATAAAACATTTATAAAGCTTTTTCACTTCTGAAAAGACTAAAAAATTGCATGTTAATCATTATAAAAAGCTAAGTGTCTTCAGAAAGAAAGTATTGTAATCACTGTGCTAACTTTCACACACTTACAGATTATCGAATTTGTGATGATTAGATTCATGCATTTAATCGATAAACATGTAGTTTTTCTATGTTTTTTACCGTTTGTCGAGACCAACTTTTTTGTGAAAATTTTATTGCCTCCTTTCATCTAATTTTTCTGCTTTAAAACCTAGAAATTAGGGTTTCCGTTAGCTTTTAGCAACTTTTGTTTACTAATGTAATGCTATTAATCACGGTCCCAAACGATGATAACAACTACTTTTTGTTATAAAGCATATGTATTGCTTTGTACTGTTTGCTTAATTTTCCCCTTCCTCAAGGTAATTTTAGGTGATGCTGTTATTATCGTGCCTAAAACCTTATATAGTTCATGAAACAGTTAATTACTTTAACTGCGTTTTTATTTACTATTGTCTCTAGTTTTAGCCAAACTAAAGAGCAAGATAGTCTGGTGATGCAATTTGCATTTCAGAAGCTTGACTCTACAAAGGTTGACACTTCTATAGAGCTTATCAAATCATTTTACGATACTCAAGATTTCCAAAAAGCATTAGGTTATATTTCGGAAACCGAAAAGCTTTCAGCTTCATTAAATTACCATAGTGCATCTGCACAGATTAAATATTACAAAGCACTGATCTATGCACAAAACAACGACTATTTTAATGCCATAGATAATTACAATACCGCTTTACGTTTATATAATCAGCTTCAGGACTCCTTGGGAATTGCTAAAGTGAATAATAGCATAGGACTTATAGAAATAAAACGAGGAAACTACAACAGAGGATTACGTTATTCGCTTTCTGCAATAGATATTTTTGAAAGTAAGAATTTAAGATCTGAGCTAAGCTCTGCTTATAACAATTTAGCTGAAGCTTACTTTATGACTAACCAAGTTGATAAGGCATTAGAATTCAACACAAAAGCATTACAGGTTAGAGAACAACTAAGAGACAGTTCTGGAATTAAAAGTTCAACAAAGAACATCGCTATTTTGTACTCTATGCGAAAAGAGCATAGAAGAGCCATCGAGTATTTTGAGAAGCTATTGGCACTATTAGACCCTCAAGATGCCAATGACATGATAATTAGAGGAGAAATTCTCCCAAGAATTGGAGATGAATATCTACAATTCAACGATTATCAAAAAGCAGCAACTTACTTACTCGATGGACTTCGTTTAAATAGAAGCACTAATAATAAAGCGGGCATTTTACGTTCATTAAACAGTTTAGCTCAATTAAATTTTAAACAACGAAAAGTACGTTTAGCCGAAGTTCAATTAAATGAAGCTTATGGTTTAACAAGACAAGTTGAAGATGACGAGCAGTTACTTAAAAACTACAAAATAAGAGTTGCTGTAGATTCTGCTAAAGGTGATTTTAGAAGTGCCTTTAGATGGCAAAGCGAATATCATAATCTAGATAATAAACTTAAAGAAGAAAAAGCAACACCTTTAGTTATAGAGGAAGAACCTTACGATATTGAACAACCTACCAACACTACTACAGACAATAGTTTACTTCCTGTTGATGATAAAAAATTGAAGCAATTTAAACTTCTTACTTATATTTTGGGAGGTGCTCTATTAATTGCTCTTATTGCATACATTTTAACCTTAATGAATGGTAAAAACAGAAAAGAACAATTAGAAGAACTAGAAGAAACTAACAAACAATATAAACTTCAAAACGATTCTATATTAGAGCAAACAAGACATCTTGAAGAAATGAACCAAGTTAAAGACCGTTTATTTTCAATTGTGTCGCACGATCTTAAAGATTCAATAACAGGCGTTAAGGCTTTTCTTGACCTCTTACGTGAAGATAGCATTAGCCAAGAGGAATTTGACGAATTAATTCCTGAATTAAGTGAAAATGCCGATAACGCCGCTGCTCTTTTAATGAACCTACTTAACTGGTCTAAATCACAGATGCAGAACCTTGAACCTAAACCTGAACTTTTCAATATTCAGGATGTGTTCCAGGATAAGATGAACTTAGTTCAGAAAAAGGTAGAGCAGAAAAACATCATTATGCTTGATGAATCAATTAAAGATTTTGTTTATGCTGATAGGAGTATGATTGAGATCGTAATTCAGAACTTATTGGCAAACGCTGTGAAGTTCTCAAGAGTTGGAGATGTAATTACTATTTCAAACAGAGAGCGCAACGGAAACGTATTGATTTGCATTGAAGACACTGGAGTTGGAATCTCAGAAGAAAACCAGAAGAAACTGTTTAAAAATGGTGGCTTTACTACTCGTGGTACTAATGCTGAAAAAGGAACAGGTTTAGGACTTTCTATCTGTAAACAAATGGTAGAACTCAACTACGGGAAAATCTGGGTAGAAAGTGAGCCAAATCTTGGAAGTAAATTCTTCGTAGAACTTCCAAAAGCAAAGCCAATTGAATAGGTTTTATTTCTTCTTTCCGTATAACTTAAAATAATAGAAGGAAGCTACTCCACCAATTAAAGAGAAAATTGCTAACATCCAAAAAACATGCTGATGTCCTTCAATTCCCGGAGAATTATCTAGTAAGTAGCCATAAGTTGGTCCTGCAAAAATATCTGGTGTATATCCAATAAGCGAAATTAATCCAACAGCTGTTCCTGTCAAAACTAACGGGATCTGTCCGCGCTCCATCACAGCAAAATATAATGAACGTACTCCATATACTCCAGCTGCCGCTATAAATATCGAAACAAAGAATAATAATGACAATGACTCAGTAACTAATCCAAAGGCAAAAAGAAGAGCTCCAAAAAAGGATATTATAAAACTGAGAAGTAGCAACAATGTAATTCTAGAACGATCTGCCACGATACCAATAACTACTCCTATAACTGGTCTAATAAACAACAAAAATGTACCGACCTGAGCCGACTTTACTTGGTTGTATAACATAACATCTGCCGCATATTGAGAAAAAACATCGGTTATTTTATAACCTACATATCCACACATGATGATAATCATTAACAATCTTACAGACCGTAACTGTAATACCTCTTTAATTTGAGAAATAGTGATTTTTTCCAAGGTAACTTTCTTTTCGGTCTCCGAATCCAATTTCAGAAAGAACCAAACCAAAACACCTACAAGAATAACAACACCAGAAGTAACCAAAATTACTTGCTTGAAAGCAGTTTGGGTTTCCTTGGTAGTTAGCTCTGAAACCTCGCCAGCTACAAACAGCGAAAAAATGAGCAGTCCTAAAGTTCCAAACAATGCTCCTGTCAAGCCCCGACCTCCATCAAGAAAACCAAAAGCTTTTCCCTGCGAATCTGAACCTCCCCAAATTCTTGTAGCCTTGATCATTGGTGCCCAAAACAAGAAAATAGTGGTAAATCCCCAAAACCCATAAAGTACTTGTAATATTTTTAAACTAGGATAGCTTGCATAAACAAATCCTCCGAGTGCTGTCATCCAAAGAGCAATTGCCAATAGCTTTCTTGGTGGAAACTTATCTGCTAACAGACCACCAAAGGGATAGGATATCATAGCTACAATTCCGTAAACAGAATAACACAAACCTAGTTCTAAATTAGTTAATTCAAAAACCTCCAAAACTGTTGGTCTAAAAACTCGTGCTAATACAAATGGAAGGATAAATATAGATTCTCCTGCCAAAATAATTAATGGGAGAAAATACCAAGGAAGTTTATTGTTATTCATAAGACAGAGGGTTTACTCAAACCACTCTAAGATACACGAATAAATTTAATGTTAAGCTTTAGGTAGAAAGACCTCAGCCATCATACAACGTGCACTTCCACCACCGCAAGCCTCAATTACTTTAAGTGAACTAGACAAAATCTTAGTATGCTTTTCCAAACGATTTATTTGATCATTGGTTAAAGAATCATATGCAGCTTGAGACATGATTAGGTAGCCCTCGTCATTGTTCCCTACTACCTGAAGCATGTTACCTGCAAATTGTGCTACTTGTTCTTCGGTAATATCAATGATTTCCTTGTTGTCCTCTTTTAAATGCTTCAATACATTCTTACGTTCCTTTTTATCATCGATACTAGATAAACAAATCACAGCAAAAGTCTCACCAACACACATCATAACATTGGTGTGATAAATTGGTGTACGCTCACCATCTACAGTCTGGTTCGCTGTAAAAACTACTGGAGTAAACTCGAAGTCTTCACAAAACTCAATGAATAAAGTTTCATCAGCACGCTGTGACAATGCACAATATGCCTTTCTGTTTTCACGATCTAAAATGAGACTTCCTGTGCTTTCTAAAAAAACATCTTCCTCCTCTGCACTGGTGTAATCAACTAGATTTTCAATTTTGTAACCCTCTGCTTCTAATTGGTCGAGCACTTCCTCACGACGCTCTAAACGACGATTCTCCGCGAACATTGGATACAAACCAACAGTACCATTTTCATGAAACGAGATCCAGTTATTTGGGAAATGAGAGTCTGGAGTATCTAACCCATCTTGCGGTTGAAACACCACAACATGAACACCAACACCTCTTAACTTATCTACAAAAGCATCAAACTCAGCCTGAGCTCTTTCTTGTAACTCAGCCTGAGGTATAGTGGCAAAATCTTTTTGATAATGGTTGTTTACAGCTGTTTGCTCATTAGACCTAAAGTGGTTAGGTCTAACCATTAAAATTGTATTTGTTGTTTGTTTCATTAACTGCAATTTTACGCCGCTAATTTACATTTTTTTGTAAATGAAGATACGTTTATTTTTTACGAAATAAAGCTACCTTCGTTAACCAACTACTTCTCGATAATCAACCTATAAATTAGAATAGCAGTACGCTTTGTTAGGTCTTCAATGGTATTAAGATTTACAGTTTCTTCTGGTGTATGCGCTCTGTTACCCATAGTACCCAAACCGTCTAAGCAATCTACATATTCGGCCACAAAAGACACGTCGGCAGCACCACGACGTCCTGGATCGTAAGGTTCAACACCACCTTGACCGAGATCTAAACTCACTTGGTTTAGTTTTCCTAATAATGCCATATTGCCTTCGGTTGGTTGCATTGCAGGATAACTATCAATAAATGTAACTTTAGCCGAAGTATGCGGTAAATTATTGCTTGCTATTTCTCGCATTTTGGCTCTTGCTCGTTCTTTTTGTTCTTCAGATATAAAACGTAAACCTCCATCAACTACAGCTTTTTGCGCAACTACATTGGTTTTACCAAACACATCTCCTTTGGTAAGTTCACTATCGTAATTAACTGCTGTACCACCTAAAATAACACCTGGATTAAAGGTTAGATATTCCTCTCCTTTTACTTTATTATAAAACTCGTTAAGGATTCTTGATATTTCAAAGACTGCACCTGCTCCAACACTTTCTCTAAAAATCCCTGAAGAATGTGCTCTTTTTCCAGTAACCTCAACTTTCCAACCAGAAGAACCACGTCTAGCCACGGTTGCATTATTAAAACCTGTAGAAGTTTCAAAACCTAAGGCTATATCACTACGTTTTGCAGCATTAACAAGATCTCTACGACTAATGGATATTGGTTTACCTGAAGCTTCCTCATCTCCAGTAAAGGCAGCGATGATTTGCGCATCATCTAACAATCCATTTTCTTGAAGCGCCTTTAAAGCATATAGGATAATTACATTTCCTCCTTTCATGTCGTTTCCTCCTGGGGCATGAGCAACACTATCGTTTATCATTTTAAATTCCTGAAATGGGCTATCTGCTTCAAAAACGGTATCTAAATGACCAATTAACAACAGCTTCTTTCCTTTATCTCCAGAAGTTTCGGCGAATAAATGTCCTGCTCTGTTTACTTCAGACATGTCGTACCAAGTACTTTCAAAACCAATATCTTCAAAGGCTTTTCCAAAAACATCACCAACTTCTTTTACTCCTTTATGGTTCATTGTACCACTATTGATGTTAACTACATCAATTAAAAACTGAATAGCTTCAGCATTGTTAGCTTCAACAGTTTTTAAGATTTTTTTCTCTTTTCTAGAAAGTTTTTGAGCATGTAGGGAATGACCAATTATAAAAGTCATTAAAAGCATAACAAGGGCAAGTGTTCTTTTCATATTGAAATCGATATACCCAAATTTAGATATAAATTCTTTGATATGCTTAATTAGAACCACAAAAAAAGCCGCATTTACTGCGGCTTTTTTGTTTTTAAAGGTCTAATCTTTTATTTGAATTTTCTCAACAAAATTTCGATACTGGGATTTAATCATTAGGAAGTATGTTCCTCTTGAATATCTTAATACCTCAAGCACTTTTTTGTTTTGTAAATGTAAATCTCCTTTATCCAGAACTCTACCATTGATATCTTTTAATATATAAGTAAACTTTTCATCTTCAAAAGGTTCTATGTTAATATTTAGCTTATCAGTTGCTGGATTCGGAAAAACTCTAGATCCAATTTTTTTAGAATTCAGGTAATCTATAAAGTCTTCATTGCTCTTAAAATTATTTATATAATCTAAATCAAGCATATCATCTGTTCCTCCTCTACTAGAAAAAGAATTCCTGCCACGACATAACCATTCAGGTAAAACTATAAAAAGTGCTCCTTTAATATCTAATGCACCGCATATATCTCCACCTCCTTGTTCCAATACACTATTTACATCAAATCCTGTGGTAACACCAGGAGTAACTATGCTCAAATCTAAAGTCTGTGGATTGTAAATTAACGTATGAATTCTATAGAAACCTCCTCTATCCACATTGAAATTAGGTGTTTCTGAGACATTTAGAATTGTTAAATTAAAAGCATTTGTAAGTACAAAAAGCTGTTCATATCCATTCGGAATTATTGGTTCATTTTTAAAATATGCTTCGATTGAAGCAAATCCATCGCTTATGCATGACAATTTTAATTTAGATTTTAAACTACCGGCATCTGCAGTACATTCCTGTACCTCTATTGGAGCTCCTGCTACATCAAGTGATGCACACAAATCACCTCCACCTTCGGTTATCAATCCAAGTACATCTACTCCTGTGGTCTCCCCAACTGTTACTACACTAAATGGATCAAAATCACTTGGGAATACAAACGTATGAATCGTATATAATCCAGCTTCTGTTACCTCAAACTCCGGTGCTCCACCAGCATTTACAATCGTTAAACTCTCGCCCTGTGTCAATACATAAACAGAAGAATATCCCGATGGTACATGAATATCTCCATTCGGAGTTGCAGATATCATAGCACTCCCTGCTTCTAATACTACAGGAGTCTGATCCGCTGTTAATGTCCCTGCATCTGGATCTGATACAGTTACCGATGCTCCTTCCACATCTAATGACGCACATAACTCTCCGCCTCCCTGTATCAATAAACTATTTACATCAAATCCTGTAGTAACTCCTAATTCTACAACACCTAAATCTAGACCCTCTGGATATACAAAAGTATGAATCGTATAATCACCTCCTTCTGTAACTGTAAAACTCGGTGTACCTCCAACATCTATAATTAATAGCTCTTGCCCTCTAGTTAATACATATAAAGTAGCATAACCTTCTGGAACATTCGAATTACCATCTGGTATAGCTGTAATCTCCGTGCCATTCTCATCATCTAAACAAACATCTGACATACTAGCCGTTAAACTACCTGCATCTGCAGTACATTCCTGTACCTCTATTGGAGCTCCTGCTACATCAAGTGATGCACACAAATCACCTCCACCTTC
>JAXOFM010000001.1:0-1249873 GCA_044841755.1 Flavobacteriaceae bacterium LMIT009 | reverse complement strand
ACAGAAATCACATCTGCCTCTGCTTGAGTTGGAGTCGGCGCTGCCGTCGTTGGAGCAGTTCCTCCACCTCCACCGCCTGAAGAGCCATATAATTTAATATCATCGAAATAGTAAGTACTTCCGTCAGCAACATTAAAATTAAAGAAGATGACGATCTTATTAAATTGTGGAGTAGGTGTTGATGCAAAATCAAAAGTTAACTCTGTCCAAGTATTTGCAGGACCAGTATTTTGAAGTATCTCTACAAAATTTCCTGAGTTACCAATTTCCTCTAGTTTGAATAAAACTGGAGTATTCGCTATTGGAGACCAAACTTTCATTTTAATTCCTTCAGAAGAATTAAAATCTAACTTATCTGCTAAATCTATCTGAAGATTGTCCCAAGGAGAGTTGTTAGCTCTTGTTACTTGACCTACTTTACAAGAATTATTAACCGAACCATCGGCGTCTGGATTATCTATCCAACTAAATGTTGCATTATCTTCTATAAAAGCAGGTGTATTGGTCTGGAATGTAATATTTAGATCTGCTGCAGCCGTTGACTCTTCTGTTTCAGGATCACATACTCCACCACCTCCTCCACTTCCCGGAGTTTTATAGCAGTAGACATTATCTAAATAAAAACTGGTTAATCCACTTCCTAAATTTTCATAAATAATCTGTCCAAATCGATTCCTATTTGACAAATTATTAAAAGTAATCTCCAGTGCGTTCCATTGCCCTGGTAATAAAGTACTACCACTAAAAGTCTGAGTAAAGGTAGTATCGTCATCTCCTCCATCTTGTCCGTTTGGACCAAAGTCCTTAAGAGTTATTGCAAGTTGCGGATCGACTGTTCCTTCAGGAACAAAAACATCAAAATGTATAGCCTCCATTTGTGAAGCATCTATAGTTGGATTACCAAACTGATTACCCACAAAATTAAAATTGGTGTAGCTTATTACATTATCATTATTTGCAGCAAAATTGGTAGACTCTGTTGTTTGAAAAGGTTGCCAATAACCATTAAAGAATTCTACGGGAACATTATTGTAGGCATCACTAAATATTGATATTACATCTTCAGGCTCATTAGTAGGCACAGGTGCTGAAGTAAATTCACCTGATGAATTTACTACCAACGAACCTGGTACATCTTCACCTAAAAAAGACGCCGTTATCGTGGTACTTCCTTCTCCTATCACAGATATATTACCAGATTCAGTAATAGTTGCCACCGATGGATCAGTTGATGTAAAATCAAAATAAGCAGGTGCCAAATTCAGCACTTGGTTAACACCATTGGCTAAATTAAAAGAAGCGATAAGTCCTTCTACCGAAAAGGATACTCCGATAAAAGTATTAACAACTTCATCAACTCCATTATAGATCATAGCTTCAGCATGAGCTATAGTTCCAAGTTTTTCAAACTTCAGCTCATCGATCCAGAAAGAATATCCCGTTCCATCATCATTTGGTCCTTCAGCATACCAAAACATCCCTTTTTCTTGCACTAATTTGGATGCATCTGGAATTGGGATAGTGTACTTGACCCAATTTGTGGTTAGTTGCAACGACCCCTTAACACTTACTTCGTATTTATTCTCAAAAAAATCTTGTCCAAATCCAATATCATTAATAGTGCGAGCTTCCGAACCTTTTGCCCAGAAAGTTAAGGCATCATAATCTGTCAAATTTCTTCCTCCATTATCATCTCTAAAAATTGCACCAGCATAAGCCCCTTCTGGATCTCCTGCGTTAGGAATATCAAATCTCATTGAAGAAGAACCTTTAAAAGCATCATCATCAACACTAAATGCGGTTTGTTTAGAATCTGCATATGGATAGTACTCTAGACCACCACTAAAACCATCTATAAAAACTTCCGCATTAGAAGAAAATTCAGCCTCATTAGCATTTTCTGGAAGATCTCGTTCACAGCTAATTACTGCAAATAACACCAAACTCATTAAGAATGGTAACTTTGTTTTAATTGTTTTTAAATTTTTCATCTTTCAGTAATTTTTATTTTCCAATATTTATGTGAATGTAGGTTCTAATCTCCCACTCATTTCCGTTATCAAAACCAACAGGACTTATAAAAGGATCCCCAAATTCTGGTGCCGCAAGTGGGCTATATCTAGGAGAATATTGATCTAAAGAACGCCATGTTCCTCGAATTCCAACTCTTGTATTAGGTAATATGAACCAATCAGGTTTACCAAGAGTAGTTGAAACATCTAACATCAACTGTAAAGGAAATGTCAAGTTGAAATCTCTGTGATAATCAAAAGGTCCCCAATCATTAACCTTTATTTGAGAGGTAACTTTCATTTTATTATATATCAATCTGATATCACCTCCAAAACGATCAATTACACGATCATCACTACCATTAGCTTGTCCATTTCCATAATAGAAGTTTCCAATTAGACCTAGGTCAGGACTAACCTTAGATACAATTCTGGTGTGTGCCTCCCAAAGATCTTCGGCAGGAACTGAATTTGGAAATGCAAATGAGGTACGATTACTTAAAAATCCGATAGCCGCATCCATTGTTGTTGGATGATGACGATAAACAAAACCAAGGTTGAAAGCGAACTTAGCATCTTCTGCTCTGTCATTATCCCATTCATACATCCAGGTTCCTGGTGTAGGGTCATAGGTAAGCAATAACTCTCCAGCTGTTGTTTCTCTATTCCATCTAACCGCAAAAGGATCGTCTTGAATATTCCTTAATCTTCCCGGAGCTTCAACATCATTTGGCATAGGACCTACCAATGGTTTTTGCCATAAAAAGTTAGGTGCTATTTGTAAGTTACCAAAGCTATATGTAAACCCAGTTAAGAAGTTTTTTTGATTACCACTACCACTATCTTTTAGTCTCCATCCAGTAAATGTTTTCGTATGGTCAGCTCCTCCATTTGCAACCAATCCCATTACCGCTGATTGTGCATACCAGTTAAAACGACCTTTCTGATATTCTAACTTAACCTTAGCTCCCCAATTGTCTTCTGATTTAACTTCGTCAATAAAAACTGTATATTCTCCTGGATCTCCTTCAGTGAATTGGAACTCTCTTCCATTAAGCGGTTGACCTGCCCAAATACCTCCAACTTCAAAATTGAAGCTTCCAAACTTTCGTTCGGCATGTAGTGAAACTCTTCTGGTTCTTGGAATTGGAATTGCAAAAGAAGAGATTCCTTGACCTGCATCATCAATATCGTCATGATAAATACCTGTTAATCCCCAACGACCAATCTCGGTACTATACTTTAATAATACCGCTGGGTTAGCTCCCCACCAAAGTTGTGGTCCGAAGGCTGCTTTTAAACCATTAAGCTTTCCTTTAAAATCAACTTCCATCCCAAGTATCTCACCACCATAAATATCAAGGTTAGGACCATAGTTAGCTTCAGGATATAATCCAAAAAAATCACCTTCATATCCCCAATGATAATGTCCAGTTCTATAGAAACCTCTTAAATCAAAGTCTTTTGCATTCCATTCAAATTCTGCATTATATACTTGAACTGAATTAAGATCAGTTAAGTCGAGGTTTCCTTCGTCTGTATTTACCGAACGAGTACGCCCTCTATTTTCATAGAAAATCTCATCTATTGGATTATCTGCAACATTTCCTAAAATATTGAAGTTAACATTAGCCCTCATATTTGGAGCAGGATTCCCTTCAAATCCAACGAAGTAAGATTGCATATGGTCAAAACCTAATTCATTTGGATAAACAAGTTCATCTGGGTTTGCCTCATCTGGAGTTGTGATTAGACTACCTCCAGTATTGAATGTAGTAAACTTCGCCATTAAATTGCTTATTCTAATTTTCTGACTACTACCACCTGTCAATGCAGCTTTATCACCACGTGCTCTTAAGACGGCATCCATCAAGTTGATGTTAGAAAAATAGGACTCGATAGATTCTGAAGTTACTCCTTCTCCATAAGGGTCTAATTGATGTGCTTCCTTTAACGAGTAGTAGGCTGCTCTTGGATAAAGATCATATAAACCTCTTTCGTTCGTTGGCCCTTTAGCACAAATTCCAAACCACTCTTCATTCATATTATTTTGACCTGGTTTAAGATCTATATAATATCCTCCATTAGACCAAGAAGCATTGTTATCATGTACGTCCAAATTTTTGGTTTGACCAAACTTCCACCAACCATCACTAAACTGGAAAGTAAACCCTCCTATTGAGTTTCCAGCCTTTCCATTTCCAGCAGCATTTTGATAGATCTCCTTCCAGTTTCCTACCATAAAAAACGCCTGCATTTTTTGATCTTCTTGGTTATTAATTGCATTAAAAGCATCTGAACCAAATTCAGTAAACATGATAGGCTTATTGAACTTATCTTTTACCTCATGAAACATATCGCCAAAAGAAACGCCTCGATAAACGTTAGTACCATAGATATCTACATCTTTACACTCTTCTGCTATTATATCTAAGAATAATAGATCTCCATTACAAATTGCAACTGGATGTGAACCGTCTATAGATTTCATCTTAAGAGCGGCCTCATTCATTAACTTGTACATAGGTCGTCCTCTAGATTCACCTATAAACTGTCTTTCTGCATCATCATCCGGAAAGTCCTCTGTTTCAGCACCTGCCCAAAACAAACCATAGTTATTTTCATTTCCTAAAAGGTACAATAAGAGCCCTGGTGTATTATTATATTCTTCTGCCAATTGAGTAATCTCAGACATCAAAAGTTCTTGCGTTTTAGTATCTGAGTAATCTGTAACAGGTGTCCATACACCATCTATGGTTAATCCATAGCGACCAAATGAATGGTTAAGCATTGTATAAATACCATAGTTCTCGTATATATACTTGATCCATTTTGGTTGTACACCTGTATACATTCTTACTGCATTAACTCCCATATTCTTTAACAATCCCATTTCTGCATCTAATGCCGCTCTAATAAGATCATCTGACTGATTCCACAAACTGTACGAGTAGTTAGTACCTATTGGAAAATAATCCCAATTCATACCATTGATCATGAAGTCTTCACCGTTAACTACCAACTTCATTCCTGAGTTATCTGAAACAACCTTAACATTATCTGCTTGTGAGAAAACAACTGATGATGTTAATAGAAGAACAAACCCTAGTAAATAATTTCTTAGCATAGTATTTAAATTAATTTTTTAGACTAGTTTCTTTTGCAAAAAACTCTACTATGCAATGTAATGTTAAGTTTAAGGAAAGGTTAATTATCTACCTATACAAAAAGCATACACGTAATTTTGTGGATAATTATTTAGAATATTACAATAAAATCATCAAAAAAGTAAGTTATTCTCAGTATAAACAAGCTTAGGATAGTATATTTATAATATCAAATTTTAAGCTTTGTTGTGGATATGTATGGTTGATTTTAACAAAAAAAGCAACTAAAAGTGAAGTATGTAATCACTTAAACTTTCGTCATGTGATAAATTTAGCTTCTTACGCAACCTATAACGCTTCACTTCAACACTTCTATAGGAGATATTAAAAAGTGGTGCAATTTCTTTTGAAGAAAGATTTAACCTTAAATATGTGCACAGTCTTAAATCGTTAGATGTTAAGTGAGAATGTTTAGTCTTGAGTTTATTAATAAAGTCTTTATCAATATTATTAAAAGCCTTTTCAAATAGTTTCCAATCGTCAGTATCATTTAAGCTTTTATTTATAAGATTAATAACTTTTGAATTGTTGTTACTCGAGGTTAATTCTTTTTTTATGTCGTTTAGAAGATCATTACGTTTTATTAAGTTCATTGTTGACAAGCTCAGCTCCTTATTCTTTATCTCAATATCTCTTTGAAGATCTAAGTTCTTATAATGCACTAATTGCCTTTCGTTCTCCAATTGCTTTAGCTTTATTTCTTTTTCTTTTTCTTCAAGCTCTTTTTTATGTTTCTTCTTATAATACATCCTGTTAATCATATGAACTATGAACACGAATGTAAAACCAAATAAAACATAAATTACAACTGCTATTGTACGTAAGTAAAAAGGTTTCTCTATTACAAATTGATACTCAAGGGTTTCAGTAATCTCATTGCCAATTTTCGCCCTTGCTTCAAATGAATATTCTCCATGAGGTAAGTTCTCGAAATATGCTTCTCCTTTGTCAGACCAATCACTCCAAACATCATTAAGACCTAATAATCTATATTGATAAACCGAAGGAAGGTATTTACTATAATCATTAACATTAAAGGTAAATCTTAAAATATTCTCTTTGGTTTTTAAGGATGCTTTACCAGACAATGCTAAGAATCTAGCCTCACCTTTTAAAGCATGGACAGATATATTGTTAAGAGATATTGGCCAATTAACCATGCGACCTTCATCACTAAGAGTTGAAACGATATATCCTACTGTTGTACCAATTAAGTATTCATCACCACCTAAGTAAAGTATATTTTCATAACCATCTTTAGTTTCTCTTATATTGTTTGGCAGTGGAATCTGAGAAATCTTAACATTAGAACTTAGCTTTCCTTTTTCAGCATATGAAATGGCACTTTCGTTAAAAGCAAACAACTTTTCATTAGTACTAATAATTTTTCCTGATGAATAGCTCTCAATTGGAAAAAGGTTGCTTAAAACAGAATCTTTTTCAAATTCACCAAGAGCATCACGATATACAAAAATTCCTTTATTTGAACCATAAAACACCTTTGAATCAAACTTAGCCAGACTTGATTTTGCACTTTTATGTATTGAAGATTTCTTATAGCCAATAATATTTCTATAATCAGAATCTATATCTAAAACGTAAACACCCTTATACTCATGACTAATAAGAAGTTTGAATGGTGAAACAAATTCCAAAAACCTGGATGAAATATCAAACCCCTCTAACTTGTTTCTGTACTGCCATTGGCCATTAACCTTTTCAAGAATGAATAATCCGTTATAATTACCTTGAATTAATATGTTTGGATTCCCATCTATTTCCTTAATATTCCAAGTTCCTGTTATCTCAGAAATCTTTTTCGCATTCCCATTTTCAATTACAAAAGTTCCAGAATCATGGCCACAAAAAATGGTATTTCCCAATTTGTTTAAATACCAGACCTGTCCATCTGTATTTGGGATTGATTGAAACGCTTCATTACTTTTAATGTTCTTAAAAAAAAGGCCCTGATTAGTGCCTACATAAAGAAAATTATCTTCTAAAACCGCATCATATATCGTCCCAAGAACACCTAAATCATCTTTGAAAATTCTAAAAGGTGACTTAAGGTTGATATTGCTTATTCCATGATCTAGTCCAAGCCAAATATTTCCACCTTTATCTTCAAACAAAGATAAAACTGTGTTATTACCTAATCCTGTACTCTGATTAACTTTAAAAGTAACATCTCCCTCAGAATTTACATATAAAATACCGTTTGAAATGGTTCCAAGAACAAAATCACCACTTTCTAACAAAATGGCATTATAAACTATATATTTTGAAAGCTCCCTATTTAGTAGGATGTCCCACTCTGAAGCTACCGAATTGTTTAACGTAAAAAAACCTTTTGTTTTGGTCAAAAAAAGGAGGTTTCCATCTACTCTAGAAATATTAATAATGTTGGCATTAACAATTTTAGCATCATTTGTCACCAAAACCTCTATCCCGTTCTCGAGCTTATAAATTCCTTCATTTAACTTCTGAAAGTAAATATCTTCGCCAATTTTATAAATCTTAGTTATTACAGTCGATGAATTAATCAAACCAAAAGTATTATCAACAGTATCATAGATATAAATTCTGTCTAAAGATTGAAAGACCATCCATTGGTCAAGTTTCAAAATATTCCAGAATTCTTCATCCTCAAGAAGTTCGACATTCTTTTCTTTGACAATTGATGTATAATTCAAAAAACCTTTATCATCTTTTTGCCAAAATCCAAAATCCATATAAGATCCTGTATATATCTTATCATCTATTACTTTAACAGACCTTACAATGGAAGAATTTGGAGTTTCATATAATGTCCATTTAGCACCATTATACTCAAGCAAGCCTTCATTGTTTGCAAAGAATATGGTATTGTCTTCTCCCTGTGAAATACTCCAAATCTGGTCTTCTGCACCATAATCTTTAGGCAAATAGGTTTCAATTGGAGGCAGTTCCTGAGAATTTAACATATAGGGAAGAGCACAACAACAAATAAGTAATGTGATTTTGATTTGAAGATAACCTTTCATTAATGTTAAGGTACAAATTAAAATTAACTCTCTAAAATTAGGGTATTTTAAAAGCATTGTATGGGCAAATGTAAACTCTTAAAACAATCTATACATTTAATAACAATAAATGTATATTAGGCCATTTACCTTTAAAACAAATGAGTAATACTATTAAAGCAGTATTTATAAAGCAGTTTTAGTAAAGAAAGCTATTTGTTATTGGTAAACGCGAACATAATCTACCTCAAAAGTAGCTTCAGTGAAGTTTGGATCTATTGAAAACCAACTTCCACCCATAGCTAAATTTAGTAGTATAAACTGGTCCCAAGTATACGGCCAGTTTTGACCGTTTTTTGTTGAAGGGCTATATGTATACTTAAAAACATCATCTATATAAAATCGGAGTTCATCTTCATTCCATTCCACAGAATAAGTGTGAAATGCAGTGTCATAATCATTAATATGAGTTTCTCCTACAGTAACATTTCCGCATCCTCCATTGCAGGCTGGAGTATGTGTAGCACTTGCAACAACGGTTGGATTATGTCCCCAATGTTCCAAAATATCTATTTCTCCACATGCCGGCCACCCAACAGTATTAATATTTCGTCCCAACATCCAAATTGCCGGCCATGTACCTTCCCCCGAAGGAAGTTTAGCTCTAACATCAACTCTACCATAAGTAAAGTTAAATTTGGAATTTAAACGTGCAGAAGTATATTCTTGAGTACTACCAAATGCTGTAAATATTTCTTTCTTTGCCACTATTTTAAGTGTTCCATTTGAAACAAATGCATTGTCTAATCTATCTGTATAATGTTGTTTCTCTCCATTCCACCAACTTCCATTATTAGGAGGAACAGTTTCTAAAGTCCAATTAGCTGATGAAACAGCACCGTCAGCATCAAACTCGTCAGACCACACTAAAACTAATTCTTCATCTACTACTACATCATTATCATCATTCATGCCTATGCCGTCACTATTTCCGTTATCCCCTGAACCACAGGAAAAAATATAAAACATCATCAACACATAAAATGGCTCACAAATAAAATTATTCTTCATTATATAATTAGTTTATTTTTTAGCTCTAATAGTAGAAAAAATAATTAGTTGATACTTTTCTAAAAAATATGAGAAAGCTGCTCTTAAGTTAATTATTTCCATTAAGCCTTTACTAAATCTCTTTCAATTTGTTCTAAAGACTTACCTTTTGTTTCAGGAAGAATCTTCAAGAAGATAAAGAATCCAATAAGTGCTATCATCCCAAAAATACCAAAGCTCACGGCATTACCTAAGTTAGATAATTCCCATGGGAAGATAAATTGAACTATCCAACTTGCAAAACTGTTTATAAAACCAATAAAACCAATTGCTAATCCACGATATCTATTAGGAAATAACTCCGAAAGCATCACCCACATTACTGGCCCAAGAGAAAATGCAAAACAAGCAATAAATCCTAGAATACCAATTAAAACCAAGGTTGCATTCATTGTAATAGCAGACTCTATAATAGCTCCTTCGTTATCAAGATATGCTTGATTGCCTAATGCATCTTTTAGTGCGTTCTTGAATTCTACATCATTATCGTATATCTTTCCTGCAAGTCCTGTAAGTTGTTCTTTCTGTTCAAAGCTAAAATTAGTAATTGCTTCATTGGTAAGCTCGTAAGTAGCATTACTAAAACCATATGCACACAATAAAAGACTAAGTCCTATTCCTCCAATACCAAATAAAAGTAATGGTCGTCTTCCCATTTTATCAATTAGAAGCATTGCCACTATTGTAAAAACAACGGTTGTAAAACTAAGTAAAACTCCTGAAGAAAAGGCTGCATCTGTACCAATACCTGTTTGTTTAAATATTGAGGTAGCGTAAAAATACACAGCATTAATACCTGTAATTTGTTGTAAAATCCCAAGGATAATACCAACTGTTAAAACAAACTTTAGTGCAGGTTTGAAAAGATCTTTTAGCTTTATTCTTGCCTCTTCTTTACTAGAATTCAAACTATTTATAATTGATTCTCCCTCTTCTTTACCCCTTTCTTCACCATGCATAGAAATCAAAACTTTTTGTGCTTCTTCATTACGCCCTTTAGTGAACAACCATCGTGGGCTCTTAGGGACAAAGAACATTAAAATAAAGTATAGAATTGCTGGGAAGAATTCTACCCCTAGCATCCATCTCCAAACATTATCATCTGTTAAGAAAGTACTCTCACCTCCACTAAAAGCTTTATTGAAGTAATAATTACTCAAAAACGCCGCAAAAAAACCAAGAACTATATTTAACTGCTGAACTGAAACCAATTTCCCTCTGCTCTCGGGTGTAGAAATTTCTGCGATATACGTAGGAGCCAAAACAAGAGCTGCTCCAAATGCAAAACCACCTATCATTCTTGCTATATAAAGTACTTCGTATGACCAAGCATAAGCAGAAAAAACCGCCGACACAGCATATAACAACGCAACTATTATTAGAATCTTTTTTCGCCCTACTATATCACTTAATCGACCAGAAACCAACATTGCTAACATTGCTGCAAAAGATGGAGAACTTACAACCCAACCGTTCTGAATATCACTTAAATTAAACTCGGGACCAGCATAAGCCATAACACCAGAAATAATTCCAGCATCAAATCCAAATAAAAAGCCTCCTAATGAGACCACAATGGCAACAAATAATGATTTTTTCATCTATTAAAATTTATTCTGAAGGGTATCTTAACCCAATCTGTTTACGAACTTCATCCACTATTGAGATCAAGCTCAAACTATCTTGGTGTGACCAAAAGTCACTTTCAATTTTATTATTTAGAATACATTTATGGCACTCTTGTATTTCATAAGTGTATCCTTTTCCTTTAATAGGTAATTGAAACTCTTCGGTTTGATCACCTAAATGTACAGAATAAGATTGAGCTTCGTGCCAAACAAAATTCAAATTAATTCTACCCTTTTCTCCACTTACGGTCGCGATCATATTAGACTGTGATACAAAACTACTATGTAATACCGCCTGTGCCTGCTTATATTGTAAAATCATAGACGTTTGTTTATCTGCTCCAGAATCGAAAAAATTTGAAGTAGCTAGTACTTTCTCTGGCATACCAAGAATTAGATATGAAAGAAAAAGAGGATACACTCCAATGTCCAACAACGAACCACCACCTAATTCCATGTTTGTCATTCTACTACCTTCAAAAACTTCTATATAAAAAGCAAAATCGGCATTAATGTACTTGACGTCACCTATCAGTCCATCACCTACCTTACGTTTAACTTCTTTAATTGAAGGGTTGAATCTTGACCAAAAAGCTTCCATAAAGAACTTTTTATACTTTCTTGAGGCATTTATAATGCTTTCTGCCTGCCGTTGGTTAAGTGCTAGAGGTTTTTCGCAAAGTACATGTTTACCACATTTCATGGCTTCAACACTCAATTCGGCATGTGAATTATGTGGAGTTCCTATATATATGATATCGATTTCTGGATCCTTAAATATCTCTTCATAAGAGCCATAAGCCTTTTGAACGTCATACTTTCTGGCAAAATCTTGAGCTTTATCTTTTGAACGGGATCCAACGGCATAAATTTCAGCATCCTCAACTAATAGTAAATCTTTGGCAAACAAATCTGAAATTTGCCCTAAACCAACAAGTCCCCATTTTATTTTCTTCAAAACCAGTACAATTAGTTAAATATATAAAAAAACAAAAGCCTCCAGAAATTCTGGAGGCTTCTTTGTAGCGGGAGCTGGACTCGAACCAGCGACCTTCGGGTTATGAGCCCGACGAGCTACCTACTGCTCTATCCCGCGATGTTGGACTGCAAATATACAACCCTTTTCTATTTTAGCAAGTATTATATAATAAAAAAACTGCCTCGTAATATGAAGCAGTTTTTCAATCAAAAAAATAATTAATTATACAAATTATCTAATCCGTTCCTACAAGGGCCGAATTCTTTTTGTCTCCTAGGTTTCCAAATTCAAAGTGTACGCCTTCAGGTAATTTTTTTGCAATGCTTGCAAAGTCGCCTTTTAACTCATTATTATTCAACATTAACACTTTTAAATTATCTAAGCTTGCCAAGTTAGTTGGAATATTTCCATACAACATATTATCAGACAACATAATTTCTTCTAGATTTGCCAGATTACCTAGACTAGCTGGAACTGGACCAAACAAACTATTATCGTAAAGACTTAATTTTTCTAAACTAACTAAGTTACTCACGCTTTTTGGAATAGCTCCTGATAGTTCATTACTGCTTAATGAAAGTTCTTTTAATTTTGTAAGATTTCCTATTTCAGAAGGGATTGGACCAGTTAGTTTATTACTAAATATTTCAATTTTTTTAAGCTTTGATAATTGACCAATTGTTGAAGGAATGTTTCCTTCTAGTTTGTTCATAAATAACTCAATTGTTGTCAACGAGCTCATCGCTCCAATAGTATTAGGAATTTTTCCTTCTAAAGTATTAAACGCAATATTTAGTTTTCTTAACTGCTTTAAATTACCAATAGATTGAGGTAAACTCCCAGATATCTTATTTCTAAATAAGTTAAGCTGTCTTAGGTTTACAAGATCTCCTATTTGCTCAGGTAATTGTCCTTCCAGATTATTAAAACTAAGGTCAAGAGCAACAACTTTGTCACTTTCAACTCTTACTCCATGCCATGTATTAACAGGACTGTCAATATCCCATGTTACGGTCCATTGGTCACCATTAGTAGCATTGCAAATAGCAATTAAAGCTTCTTTCTCTTTTTGTGAAACGTTAGCGAATGTTAATGCCGAAAAAAAGCATAACAATAAAGTAGTCTTCAAGGTTTTCATAGTAGTAGATTTTTAGTTGAGGGGCTATTAATCTGATAACGAATATAGAAAGAATGCGATAAACTGCCAATATTATTCGATAAACTGCAAACGCGTAAGAATGAGATTACGAATTAAATTCTTCTATTTCTAGTTGAATTTCTTCCCATGAAGTCATAAGTTGCTGTAAATTATCTTTCTTTTGTTGGTATTGATCAAAAAAAGAAGGATCTGACACAGTAGCTTCATAATTGGTCTCTAATTCAACATCAATCTCCTTGATCTCTTTTTCTAATTGATTGATTTGAGATTCAACCTTACTGAGTTTATTATTAAGTGACTTTAGCTTTTTCTGTTCTTCGTAAGAATGTTTTGCAGTGGTTTTATCTTTTACTTCTTTAAATACCTCTCTCTTCTCTATCTCTCTTAAATTCTCAACATTTCGCTGTTCGAGATAATAATCTATGTCACCTAAATACTCTTTTATTTCCCTATCCTTGAATTCATATACCTTATTGGTTAATCCTCGAAGAAAATCTCTATCATGTGACACTAGAATAAGTGTTCCTCCAAAACTATTGAGTGCTTCTTTTAAAACATTTTTTGATTTAATATCAAGATGATTAGTGGGCTCATCCATGATTAAAACATTTAAGGGTTGAAGTAATAATTTGGCTAATGCTAGACGGTTACGCTCCCCTCCAGAAAGTACCTTTACATACTTTTCAACTTCTTCTCCTCTAAATAAAAAGGCTCCTAGAATATCCCTAACTTTTGCTCGGTTACTCTCGTTGGCGGCATCGATCATGGTATCTAAAACTGTTTTGTCACCATCTAAATACTCAGCTTGATTTTGAGCAAAATATCCAATTTGAACATTATGCCCAAGTTTCAACTCTCCTCCAAAATCTATTTCTTGCACAATGATCTTTGCTAAAGTTGACTTACCTTGCCCGTTCTGACCGACAAAAGCTATTTTGCTATCTCTAGCAACCAATAAACTTACATTTTGAAGTACTTGTAAATCTCCATAATGCTTCTCTATATTATTCATTTCGAGCACCACCTTTCCTGGAGTTATCGAAACAGGAAAGTTTACAGTCATCACACTGTTATCATCTTCGTCAACCTCAATTCTCTCAACCTTGTCTAACTTTTTAATAAGCGATTGTGCCATAGACGCTTTACTCGCTTTATATCGAAATTTCTCAATAAGCTTTTCAGTTTGTTCAATTTGCTTTTGTTGATTCTTTTGAGATGCTAATTGCTGTGTTCTTAGTTCTTCCCTAAAAACTAAATACTTTGAATATGGTTTAGGATGATCATAAATTCTACCCAGAGATATTTCAATAGTTCTGTTAGTAACGTTATCTAAAAACATCTTATCGTGTGAAACAATAACTACAGCTCCTGAATAATTCTTCAAGAAAGATTCTAACCAAATAATTGATTCTATATCTAAATGGTTTGTCGGCTCATCCAAAAGCAATACATCATTATTTTGAAGCAACAATTTGGCTAACTCTATTCGCATACGCCAACCTCCTGAAAAGGTATCAGTGAGCTTTTCAAAGTCTTCTCGCTTAAACCCTAACCCTTGAAGTACTTTTTCGGTTTCACCTTGATAGTTATAGCCTCCTAATATTTCGTATTGATGCTGCTTATCGTTAAGATCAACCATTAATTGGTTATAAGCTTCACTTTCATAATCAGTTCTCTCCGTCAATTGCTCATTAATCTTGGCCAAAGAAACTTCTAATTCCTTAATCTCTGCAAATGCCTCATAAGCTTCTTCAAGAATAGTCTTTCCATACTCAAAATCAATGTCCTGCTTAAGAAATCCTACTTTTAGTGTTTTTTCTGTAGCCACTTGACCAGCATCATATTCCTGTTCGTTCGCAAGAATTTTTAAAAGCGTAGACTTTCCTGCTCCGTTCTTACCAATAAGTCCAACACGATCACCTCCCTTTAATCTAAATGAGATGTCTTCAAATAAATATTCGCCTTGAAACGCTATAGAAAGTTTATGAATATTCAGCATTTTGTTACAAAAGTTACACGATATAAGTGCTTTTAAACTTAACTTTGTGTCATTAATTCAAGTCGCTAAAATAAGACAATTCCCAATGCTAGGAAAAGGAAAAAAAATCTACAGTATTTTCACAGGAACTTGCCCAAAATGCCATAACGAAAGCATGTATGAAAACAAAAACCCATATATACTTTCTTACACATTAAAAATGCCTGAACGTTGTTCTACATGCAACACTAAGTATAAATTAGAACCATCCTTCTTTTATGGCGCCATGTATGTAAGTTATGCTGTGGGAATAGCTTTTGCTGTTGCAGCTTTTGTTATTTCTTATCTGTTTCTTGGCTCAAGTTTAAAAGTTGCATTTATAGCTATTGTTGGGACTATGATTGGTTTCTATCCTATCATTTTAAGATTGTCTAGAAATATCTGGATCAACTTTTTTATTCATTACGATAAAAGTGTATCTCAAAAGACTGCTTAATTTGAGAATCGATTAATTGCTATTTCTGCATCTAATCGCAATCCTTTTTCAATAAAGTTAAAGAGTTGTTTTGCTACATAAGGAGCAATCATAACTCCCCTTGTTCCTAAGCCATTTAGCACAAATAATTGTTTGTGTTTTGAATGTTGACCAACTAACGGTCGTCTATCAATAACCGTTGGACGCATACCAGCTATTTGATCTATTACTTCGTATTCGCAGTTTATGAATTGTTTTAATTTTTCTTCCAACTGCTCTCTAGCTTCATTGGTAGTATTATTGGTCTTGTCGGTCCATTCGTAAGTAGCTCCAACAATGTAACTATCATCACCTATTGGAATTAAAAATGCTCCAGACTTTAACACAAAATCGATCTTTAATTCTGGAGCATGAATAACCAGCAGTTCACCTTTTGTCCCTTTTAAAGGTAAATGGTTGAAATACGGATTTCTCTTTAATCCGAAACCTTCAGCAAACACAATGTGTTTTGCTGAAATACTTTTGTACTGGACTCCTTCTGAACTAAATTCAAGCTTATCATGCAGAAAAGAATCTTGCACTAATGAATCTGTTACTTTCAAGCTTGCCTTAAAACTATCAATTAACGTTGATGTATCTATTCTTCCTGTGTCAATGACTTCGCCAAAACCAAAGTCACTCTTTACTGAAGCTTTATTAGGGTGAAGAATCTCTGGTTTGAGATAATCACTAAGCCCAAGTTTATCACAAGCTAGAAACCAGTTGTTCTGTTCTTCTATAGAAGCAAATAATCTATAAACGGGAATCTTATAGTCTAGCTTTACTCCAAGCTGTGACTCCAACGAATGATAACGAGGTAATGCCAGCTCTAATTGTTCCTTGCTTTTCCAAACTGGAGTAAATCGCTTTAAAACCACTGGATTATATAAACCTCCTGCCACAACAGATGATTGTTGTGAACCATCATCAAACACTACAAACGATTTGTCGTTTTGTTGCAATACATCACAAAACATGATACCTGCAAGTCCTGATCCTACAACTATGTAATCAGCTTTTTTCACTGATGCGAAGATAAGGAAGTATGTATTTAGTAGAAACAAAAAACGCTCACCAAATGGTGAGCGTTTTATCTTGTGTCTTAGTAATTAGTAAGACCACATATCTTGTTCGAAATCTCGAATTCTTTCTTTTATTCTATTTGATTCAAGCAACTGCATTAAAGCATTATCTGAAATGTATTCTGTCACAGCTCTATCACCTTGAACATTTTCTTCTCTAAAGATATAACCGTTAAATCTTCGGGAATTTAATAAATGATCAAAGGAAATTGGCATTGCAGAATTCTTTCCATTAAACACTTTTGCATTGTGTAATACTTCACGAGCCTCTGGGAAGAACACCCAGAATAATGGAATTAAATCTTGATCTTCAGTATCAATGAAGTTAACATCTGGCACAACAGGAGCAATTCCCATTAAACGATATTTCAACTCTCCTTGACGCTTATCAAAATAATACAATCCTTTAATATGGTATTCCATTACATCAGCTGCTGCAATTTCTCTTTTGTTTATATACTCTGGAGAAATTTGCTCACCAGCATTGAACTGCTCAATACCAAGCTCTGTAGTATCAATCTTTACTAAAGCTGCTTCAAGATCTTTCAACGTTCTTTTGGTTGTGAAATATGAATCGTCATAAACGTTCTCAATATCACCTGTTTTTACAGCTTTCATTAACACATCAAATAATGATCTACGATCCTTACCAATGTTGTTAGTATCAATTGGATAGTACATTGGGAAGTTTACACGCTCATCCAGCACTATTTTTTCCCAAACCATTGTTGAATATAAGATGTCTCTATCATCAACATAACCATATTCTAATGGTCTGTCGTTATCCATTAATATTTGCATATCTGTCTTTACACCTATTTCTTCTGGTTTCTTTGCATTTAGGATATTAGCCTGAGCAAATACAATATTTGCAACAAAGACACATGCAACGGTTAATACAAAACTTTTTAAATTCATTTTCTTCTTATGTTTAGTTTGGGACTAATTTTTTAGTTTGTCAATTCAACAAATACAGGAGATACTTTCTTTAACTTGTAAGCAGAGTTTCCTTTAATCTTTGCTTCAATATCAAATATCTGTACAGCTGAACCTCTTTTTGCCTTACGAAGTGCTTGTTTAGCTCTTGTGTCTAATTTATTACCTCTTACAGCAATAGTTGGCTGTCCTGTTACTTTAAAGTTAAATCCTGTAATCTCTAATGGTAATTCAAAATCGAAATCATCTAATTTTGCTCCAATTGTTGAAATTTCAAGGTTTCCTTTTTGCATTTTAGTAGAACCATCTTCTCCTCTTACAGTACCAGTTGGTCTAGGAATATCCTTGATTCTAAATTTAGCATTATCAGAAACTTTAGAACCATCAGGCAAAGTACCTGATACATTTACAGTAACTTCTCTACCTTGAACTCTAGTAACATCCATTACATATTTACCAACACCACTTCCTCTTGATAATCCTTGAGCATTTGCCACAACCTGATTATCTGGAATTCCAGCAAATGAAATTGTCATTGGGTTCTTCACACCACGATAAACAACATTCATCTTATCAGCTGAAATTGTAGCTGAGTTTGGTTTTGGAACAGTAGCAAATGATGTACTCACAGGAACTTCTGTTTCAGTACCATCTTCTAAGAAGATTAATTTACCTTCAATTTTATGCTCTCCAGGTCTTCCCGTATTAACATTAAGTTTTACTTTACCATCTTCAATAGTATATTCATTTTCTCTTAATGCTCTACCATCTAGAGTTAACTCAACTCTATTTGGTTTTGTAGAAGCATCTTTACGTCCTAATACAATTTGACCATTAAACTGCTCACCATTAAAGTATGCAGACTTAGAAGTCTCTAATAAAGTAGTATAGTTTGTCATAGAGACCTCACTAGTAAGTTTTCCTTGGAACATTGCACCTAATACTTCAGACTCAGTAGTTTTAATATCAGCTTGCAATTGTGTCATCTTTGTTAATGACGCTACTAATGGAAAACCTCTATAGTGGTAATCTAACCATTCTTTTGGTTTCAATTCTCCAGTTACCTGAACAGGATCAGTAGCAAATTTCTTTTTAACATCGGCTGCGATAGATGCAAATTGTGCGTCGTCTCCTAAAATGTCAACTACACCATCTCTAAAGGTAGCAATATTGTTAAGAAATGCTTCACCTTCAGGCTTTAGCTTATCTCCTTTAAAAAGATAATTGTCTAAGAAATCTGCCTTATCCATGATCTCATAATCTGTAGGATCATCTAAAGACTTCGTCATTTCACCTTTAAGGTTTGTCAAATAATTATTAAGATCATTTGCCAACACATCAATTTGATGCGCCTTTTCCTGTAAAGGTTTGTATTTATCTGGTTGTTCTCCAGCCTTAACTGCTAATTCATCAACAAAGGCTGCGTTACGTTCTGTAGCTGCTTGGTTAGATTCGGTTAAACGTTCGTTCATTAATCCGAATGCTGACAGCACTTCTTTTGACATATTCAATGCTAACATCGCAATGAAGATCAAATACATCAAGTTGATCATTTTCTGCCTTGCAGATAATTTTCCTCCTGCCATAACTAATTAGTTTTTGCTATTAATGGATTAAATTCTAATTAGTTCTTATTCATTGCAGAAAGCATACCTCCATAAACACCATTTAATGATGATAGGTTAGATGCTAATGATTGCATTTGTTCTTTCAACTTAGCAGCGTTTTGCACAGATTCTTCTTGCATAGCTGCATGTTTGTTAACGTTCTCTAATTGTACTTTATAAAGACTATTCAGTGACTCCATTTGTGCAGCTGCTAAAGACATTTCTTCACTGTACTTTTGAGTAGCTTGAACGCCATCAACAGTTGGAGCTATATTCTTAGCGGCACCTTCAAAATTCTTAATGCTATCACCTAAGCTAGCCATTAGCTCGCCATCAATTTTAGCTTCTTTTAATAAGTCATCTAATTTTTGAGATAATAAACCTTGGGCATCTTTGGGGCTGTCCTTTTTCTTGGTTTTTTGTCCTCCTGCTAATTCAGGGTAAACTAGTGACCAGTCTAAATCGTCATCAACTGGTTCGAATGCTGAAATTGCAAATATAATTGCCTCAGTAACAAGACCGATAGTTAACATTACGTTACCTGTAAGTGGTCCTATTTCGTAGTGGATAATCTTGAAAAGTGCTCCAACAATTACGATTGATGCTCCAAGTCCATAGGCCATATTCATGAACCTTTTGTTTGCTTTTGATTGTGCCATAATTTTCGTTTTTAGTTAAGTTTGGTTATATTTTTATCTTCTCTTTCTATTCTTTGCATTTGCAGTAGCGTCTGTTCCCATATAATCTTGAACTGTACGGAAACCAATGTAGCTTCTTGCTGAGTCCGCATACTCATAATCTCTTGAACTTACTTGTAAGAAGTAAGCAACATCTTTCCAAGAACCACCGCGAACAACTTTACGCTCGTTCTCAGTATCATTAACACTTGGATTCACAGTTGATGAATACTCATACGATCCTGGATCGTAAGAAGAGATCACCCACTCTGATACATTACCAGCCATATTATAAAGGTTATAATCGTTAGGCTCGAAAGCATCTGCTTCTACAGTATATAATGCTTGGTCAGCTGCATAATCACCTCTCATTGGCTTAAAGTTAGCCATGAAGCAACCTCTATCATTGATTGCATAAGGTCCTCCCCAAGGGTAAGTAGCTCCTTGAAGACCTCCTCTTGCAGCGTATTCCCACTCTGCTTCAGATGGTAATCTAAATTGATTTACGTGTTGCTTTCCACGAGATTTTTGGTATGAGTTCTTATTTATAGTTCTCCATTGACAGAAAGCTCTAGCTTGTTTCCAAGTAACTCCCACCACCGGATAATCACTATAGGCATCGTGCCAGAAGTAATCGTTATGCATTGGCTCGTTATAAGAATAAGCGAAATCGCGAATCCAAACTGTTGTATCTGGATATACTTCAATTTCTTCTATATCGATAACATCGCTACGCTTTAACTCTCTATACTTGGCTGCTGTTTGAATATCCATAGTTGTGTACTGGAACTTAAACTTGCGTACATCCCAAGTACGAACTCCGTTATAAGCCTCTTCTAATGGTAAATACATTGAATCCATTACTTCAGCATATAACATATCTGGATAATCAGCAGTATCGAAAACAAGTTCAACGTCGCTATTTAATTTACGCATCTCGCCTTCATAATTTTCAAAAATGTACTTTTCATACACAGACATATCAGTAGTATCTGCATCTCTATATGCAAAATCACCGATACCACCATCTTCTGGAGTTAATCCTTCAAGGTCTGCCATTTCAGCAAGATTTGTTCTAAGAATAGAATCTCTTACCCATTCGACAAACTGACGATATTCACTATTAGTAATCTCTGTTTCATCCATATAGAACGAACGCACTGTAGCAGTTTTTGTAGGTGCATCACCAACTCCGGCTAAATCGTCATCAGATTTACCCATGATAAATGCTCCTCCAGGAATAAGACTCATCCCATAAGGTTTCTCGGGATGCCATTTCTTTCCATTTACTCCAACCAGCTCTCCTTTGTCGCCGGTTCCACAACTAGTAAGTAAGGTTAAGATTACTGTTACTGTTAATAACTTCTTGATACACATAAATTCGAGGTTAATTATTGATCTTAATAATTTTGAGGGTGTAAACATATCTATATATTTCCAAAAAAACAACTTTTTGCGTAAAAAAAATGCATTTTGTCTGAAAAAAATGCATTTCGTCGATGTTTTTTGGTCATTTCAACGACTATTAAACGCTATTTTTCTTGTAGGCTTTATACCATCTTTCTGGGACTTTTCCGTTGCACGCAGCAGTATAATCTTCATGCATGCAAGGTAATAACGTATGTCGTTTTAATTTATTATTAATATTAGGTAAAAAAGGAATCTCAATCCACCAACGACCAGTTTTATTGCTTTTATAGAATATAAGCTCCTGGTCTTCTACCAATACAGTGAACTTTTGATAATCATCTCTTTGTGAGAAATCGTCATCTTTAACTCTACAATTTACACCTTCAATAAAGTACCATATTATTTGAGCTATCAGCATAGAAGTAGCATCATCATCTTTTGAAGGTTTGTATTCATATATACCAAATGACGACACCTTATTACTGATACCAGCATATCGAGCTATGGCACATATCTCTTTTCCGTCAAAACCATTAGGTGAATACTTTTGTCTAGTACTTACCTCTGAAGATCTTACACTTCTAAGATCTAGACTTACAATATTTGCATCACGCATAACTGGTTCTGCAAGCGTTATATTACTTGATATTTCTCCAAGTCTGTAAGCTTCAAAATAAAGCTTACTCATTAAATCTATTTCTTCCTGTGAGTTAAAATAGGTTTGATATCCAAGTGTAGAGTAATTAAATAGGTTATATGGTTTTTCTAGAATCACCTTACCTAAATAACTATTGTTCTTTATTGGTTTGCCTGAATCACCAAGATCAAAACTACTATCTACATTTACTATATTAACCATTGGTAAATGATTATCATATGCTCGATAGTTGATGTAAGTAAGATCTTGACTTCCACCTATAATAATAGGTACAATATTTTTTTCTAGAAGAATACTTAAGGTAGTCTGTAATGCAAAATAGGTGTCTTGAACTGTTTCTCCTTTTTGTATGTCTCCAAGATCTGCAATAGTATGACACCAATTACCAGGGAATAATGAATACAATGATTTTCTAATCTCACTTAGTTGAAATTCTTCACCTAAGTAATTAATATCATTCCTGTTTTCGAGAACGCCAATTATTGCTATGGTTACACCTTCAAGATCTGGAATACCATTTTGTTTGGAGTGCACTTTTAATTTTCTTCCTAGTACTTGGGTTGAGAGTAGTTCGTTATGTGCCAACACTAAATCCTGAACCGGAGAGAGAAAATTAAAGTTCATTTACTATTTCTTTTTGGCAGTGGTTTTTCTGGTTTTCTTTTTGGGCGCATTCTTTTCTATAATGTCTTGCACCTCTTCAAGTGTAAATTTAGAAACATCTACAGTTTTAGGCAATTCTATTTTTAGTTTTCCTTTTATAATATTATGTCTGCCCCAACGAGCTTTTTCAACTCTAATTCCTTCTTCTTCCCAATGATGGATTAACTTATCTTTCTCTTTTTGAATTTTATCTTCTATTAATTCGACAATGTCAGTATCAGAAAGATTATCCCAGTCGTATTTTTTGTTCACGTTAATGAACATACTATTCCATTTAATAAATGGACCGAAGCGACCTTTACCCTTTTGCACAGGAAGTCCTTGATAATTATATATTGGTGCGTCTGCCTTTTCTTTTTCGTCAATCAGCTCTATAGCTCTATCAAGCTCAACGTTTAAAGGATCTTCTCCTTTTGGCAATGAAATGAATTTTTTACCAAACCTTATATATGGTCCAAATCGACCATTATTAACTTCAAGTTCTTCTCCTTTATATGTCCCTATCTTTTTTGGAAGCTGAAATAAATCTAACGCTTCTTCAAAAGTAATATTAGAAAGCTGTCTGTCTGGTGGAAGACTAGCGAACAATGGTTTCTCTTCATCATCAACAGTCCCAATTTGAACCATAGGTCCAAATCTACCTAACCTCACACTCAACTGTCTTCCTGTTTTTGGATCTACACCAAGTACACGCTCTCCAGATTCTCGACTAGCATTCTCTTGTACATCTTCCACTTGTGGATGAAAACCTTTGTAAAAATCTTTCATCATCGATGTCCAATTTTCCTTTCCTTCAGCAATGTCATCAAAATCCTCTTCTACCTTTGCAGTAAAGTTGTAATCAAGTATATTTTCAAAATGATTTACCAAGAAGTCCGTTACGATCATTCCAATATCAGTTGGCACTAACTTACCTTTATCAGAACCCACTTTTTCAGATAAGGTATTATCTCTAATTGTACCTTCACGTAATAACAGCTGGGTATAGTTTCTATTTTCTCCTTCAACCGTACCCTTTTCAATATATCCTCTATTTTGGATAGTTGAAATTGTTGGCGCATATGTTGACGGACGCCCAATACCAAGTTCTTCCAATTTCTTCACCAAAGAAGCCTCGGTAAATCTATAAGGAGGTCTTGTATATCTCTGAGTGGCTGTAATGTAATTGTTAGTTAATGCTTGACTTACTTCTAAAGTTGGTAACATTCCTTCTTGCTCGAGGTTTTCATCATCAGTTCCTTCAAGGTATACTTTTAAGAATCCATCAAACTTGATCATTTCACCCTTAGCAACAAATTGTTCACTATGTGATGAAGCTTTTATTTTAACAGTAGTACGCTCTAATTTAGCATCACTCATTTGCGACGCAATTGCCCGCTTCCAAATAAGCTCATATAACCTTACTTGATCTGCTTCTAAACCAACAGTATGTCTTGAAAAATCGGTTGGTCTGATAGCTTCGTGAGCTTCTTGAGCCCCTTTAGATTTTCCAGTATAATTTCTTTGCTGACTATATTCTGAACCATATGCCTTAGTAATCTGGCCCTTTGCTCCTGCCCTTGCCTCATTAGATAAGTTTACGCTATCAGTTCTCATATAAGTAATCAAACCAGCTTCATAAAGGCGTTGCGCCATAGTCATGGTTTTACTCACTGAAAAATATAGTTTTCTAGAAGCTTCCTGTTGTAAAGTTGACGTTGTAAAAGGTGGCGCAGGTGATTTCTTTGCTGGTTTCTTTTCAAGGTCTGCCACCTGAAACTGAGCTAATGCATTCTTTTCTAAAAAAGACTGTGCTTCTTCCTTTGTATCAAAAGACTTTGGCAATCTAGCTTTAAAAGTTTGCCCATTTGCAGTCGCAAATTCAGCATCAATTCTATATGAAGCAACCGGATTGAAACTTTCTATCTCACGCTCACGCTCTACTATTAATCGTACTGAAACCGATTGTACTCTACCAGCAGACAATCCTCCTTTTACCTTTCTCCAAAGTACTGGAGACAATTCGTAACCAACAATTCTGTCCAATACACGACGTGCTTGTTGGGCATCAACCAGATTATAATCAATCCCTCTTGGGTTTTCAATTGCCTTTTGAATGGCAGATTTTGTAATTTCATGAAAGACAATACGCTTGATCTTTTCTTTACTTAATCCTAAGTTTTCTGCCAAGTGCCACGCAATAGCTTCTCCCTCACGATCTTCATCACTTGCCAACCAAACCATTTCAGCTTTTTTAGCAAGTTCTTTTAACTTCTTTACTACTGCTCGTTTATCTTTTGAAACGGTGTATTTAGGTTTAAAATCACCTTCAACATCTACTCCTAGTTCTTTTGATGGAAGATCAGAAATATGCCCAAAACTAGACTCTACCTTAAAATCTTTTCCTAGAAATTTTTCAATGGTTTTTGCCTTCGCAGGTGACTCAACAATCACTAAATTCTTCGCCATTATTCATTTTTTTAGAGGTACAAAAGTAGACGTTTTTTTTTATTTGCAAATTTTTGATTCTTCTAGACCAAGAAAAAAACCCGTTAAAAACGGGTTTTATTTCATGAATATTTATTTGATTTTATTCAGAAGTAGTATCAGGAACTCTAATATCGTAAGTATCATTATTACTATTATCAAATCCTATTACATCCTTATATATAATGTACATTGGGTGATAAGCAAAAGCAGCTAAGAATAGTGATCCTAATCCACAAGTTAGCGCAGAAATAAGTGAAACACAAAGACCTGCAACTATCATAAGACCAAAAGTAATGAGCCATTTTTTATTTCCTATCTTAAAGCTTCCACTTACAATATCACCAACTACCATTTCAGAGTTAAAAGCAAACAAAGCAGTGAAATATGACATTGGAACCATTACATATAATAATGGTATGTAGCATAATAAAGCTGAAGGAACTGCAATAAGAATAGAAATAAGCATCAACATAAAACACTTACTTAAATACTTCCCTTTTAAAAAGTAGAAGAAATCTGAAGTTGAAACTTCTTCGTCATGATCTATTCTCTTCATTATTCTGTAAAAACCAGCATTTAGTGCTACAGAAACAGCTCCTAAAACCAACATCCCAACAAAAAAGAACAACACCGTAATTAACGACATTCCCGCAAAAAAGGAATCGTAAACTCCATAATCTCTATATCCACTTTCTGCTTGGGCTATCATTGCCATTACAAAAGGAATATAAAACACTATTATTAAAGGAAGCATCACAATAACTGTAAAGAGTTGTAGCAATAAACCTTGAACCCAAGTCCTTTTAAATAATTCGATTGAGCGATTAAAAACATCTCCAAAATCAAGGTCTGGAGCTCTATTAATCTTATCTGATATAGACGATAAATTCATATTATGGTTAGTTTAAGTTATCATTAAAAGTACGTAGATTCTTAGCAAACACAAAATAATTTTAAACTGACACTTTGTCATAAAAACCAAATAAATTGTATCTTTGCACACTTATTGACCAAAAGATGGTTCACAATATTTATGGAAAAGATCATTGACGAAAATAAACAAGGTGAAAGCTTAATTCTTGATGCTAAAGAAGGTAATACACGAAAGCTTTTTATTGAAAGTTATGGTTGCCAGATGAACTTCAGCGACAGTGAGATTGTTGCTTCTATTCTACAAAAAGAGGGTTTCAATACCACTCAAAACTTAGAAGATGCTGATTTAGTATTGGTAAACACCTGTTCAATTAGAGATAAAGCAGAACAAACCGTTCGTAAGCGTTTAGAAAAATATAATGCCGTAAAAAAGATAAATCCCAACATGAAGGTTGGTGTTTTAGGTTGTATGGCTGAGCGTTTAAAAAGCAAGTTTCTTGAAGAAGAAAAGATAGTTGATATGGTGGTTGGTCCAGATGCTTATAAGGATCTGCCAAACCTAATTGCAGAAGTGGATGAAGGGAGAGATGCCGTTAACGTAATACTTTCAAAAGAAGAAACCTATGGAGATGTTGCTCCTGTGCGTCTAAACAGTAATGGTGTGACCGCTTTTGTATCTATTACTCGTGGTTGTGATAATATGTGTACGTTTTGCGTGGTACCATTTACTAGAGGTCGTGAGCGTAGTCGTGATCCACAAAGTATTTTAGAAGAGGTAAATGATCTTTGGAATAAAGGCTTCAAAGAAGTTACGCTGTTAGGGCAAAATGTAGACAGTTATTTGTGGTATGGTGGCGGTTTGAAAAAAGATTTTGAAAAAGCATCTGATATCCAAAAAGCTACCGCAGTAAATTTTGCTAATCTTTTAGAGTTATGTGCTAAAGCACAACCTAAAATGCGTTTCCGATTCTCAACATCAAATCCGCAAGATATGACGCTTGATGTTATTGAAACTATGGCTAAGTACGATAACATTTGCAAGTACATTCATTTACCAGTTCAAAGTGGAAGCAACCATATTTTAAAAGAAATGAATCGTCAGCATACTCGTGAGGAGTATTTTGAGCTAATAGATAACATTAAAAGAATTATACCAGAATGTGCCATTAGTCAGGATATGATAACTGGCTTTCCTACAGAAACTGAAGAAGATCACCAAGACACCTTGAGTTTGATGGAATATGTAAAATATGCCTTTGGTTTTATGTTTGCTTATTCTGAACGACCAGGAACATTGGCTGAACGCAAGTTAGAAGATGATATCCCTGAAGCCATAAAAAAACGACGTTTGCAGGAAGTCATCAACTTACAAATGAAGCATAGCCATGAGCGAACTCAAGAATATTTAAACACAACTGTAGAGGTGCTTATTGAGAAAGCATCTAAAAAATCTGATGCGCATTGGGCAGGAAGAAATAGCCAGAACACCATGGTAGTTTTCCCAAAAGAAAATTACAAAGTGGGGGATTTTGTGAATGTAAAAGTTACAGAGTGTACAAGCGCAACGTTAATTGGTGAAGCAGTTGGGTATTCAGAAAACAATTAGTAAATGGAATCAGTTCAAGCAATAAAACAACGTTTTGGAATCATTGGTAACGATGCTGGATTGAATCGTGCCATTGAAAAAGCAATACAAGTTGCACCTACAGATATTTCGGTATTGGTAACAGGAGAAAGTGGTGTTGGTAAAGAGAGTATTCCAAAAATTATTCATCAGTTATCACACAGAAAACATGGAAAATACATTGCTGTAAACTGCGGTGCTATTCCCGAAGGAACTATTGACAGTGAACTTTTTGGCCACGAAAAAGGAGCCTTTACAGGAGCAACTCAAACGCGTTCCGGATATTTTGAGGTCGCTGATGGCGGAACCATTTTTCTTGATGAAGTTGGTGAACTCCCACTAACCACACAAGTACGTTTACTTCGTGTTCTAGAGAATGGCGAGTTTATAAAAGTTGGCTCTAGTAAAGTGCAAAAGACCAATGTTAGAATTGTTGCAGCTACCAACATTAACATGTTTGAAGCCATTCAAAAGGAAAAGTTTAGAGAAGATCTTTACTATCGTTTAAGTACTGTTGAAATTCATCTTCCAGCACTTAGAAAACGTAAAGATGATATTCATTTACTATTCAGAAAGTTTGCCAGTGATTTTGCTGTGAAGTATAAAATGCCAACCATTAGACTGGATGACAATGCAACTCAGTTATTGCAAAAGTATCGCTGGAGCGGAAACATTAGGCAATTACGAAATGTAGCTGAACAAATTTCGGTATTAGAACACAACAGAACCATTACTGCAGATACGCTACGACAATATTTACCAGATGTTGGACAAAATTTACCTGCAGTGGTTAAAACTTCAAAATCTGAATCAGACTTTAGTACCGAAAGAGAGATTTTGTACAAAGTGTTATTTGATATGAAAAGCGACCTCAACGATCTTAAAAAATTGACCATGGAGCTTATGAAGAGTGGAAATGCTCAAGATGTTCAAAAAGATCACGAAGGTTTAATACAAAAAATATATGGCGATGATACTGCTGAACAAGAAACTACAGAAGTACTTTCAATTCCGCAGCAGACTACACCAGAAGTGGAAGTGATTCAAGAACCTCAGGAAGATAAATACCATTTTGCAGAAGAGATCGAAGAAGAGGAAACGTTATCACTTCAAGACAAAGAATTGGAATTAATCAAAAAATCTTTAGAACGTCACAACGGAAAGCGTAAATTAGCAGCTGCCGAATTAGGTATAAGTGAACGTACATTGTATAGAAAGATCAAACAATATGATCTTTAACAATGAATTTAAAGTAAAATCGTTATTGATTTAAAACCATGAAGTATTTAAAAGTCTTCTTTTTATTTCTCTTAATAACATCAGTAACTGGATGTAAAATTCAATATGGTTTTACACAGCCTAGTTCAACTAACGCTGAAACTTTTCAGGTTAATTATTTTCAAAATAATGCTCCTTTAATAGAACCCGGATTAGAACGTGATTTTAAAATAAAATTGGAGGATGTTATTCAAAATCAAACCAATTTAGCTTTAGTACCTTCTAATGGTGACATTATTTTTGAAGGTGAGATTGTAGAGTATAGAATTTCTCCAACTACAGCAACTGCAAATAATACAGCTGCACAAAATAGATTGACCATTGCTGTTAAGGTTCATTTCTACGATAAGACAGATCCTGATTCAGAGTTCGATCAACGTTTTTCGTTCTTTTATGATTTTCCAGGAAGTGCTCAATTAGTTGGAAGTCAAAAAGACACTGCACATGAAGAAATTTTTGATAGATTAACACAAGACATTATTAATGCTTCTTTGGCAAGGTGGTAATTTTTAGATTTAGATTCATTAATGAACATGCCTGATTTCACATATCTTTTACAGCATCCGCAAAACATGACAACGGATCAAATTAGTGATGTGAGAAATATCATTGATGAGTTCCCTTATTTTCAGTCCGCAAGAGCCATCTATTTAAAAGGCCTTAAAGATCAAGAAAGTTTTAAGTACAATCAAGAACTTAAGACCACTGCTGCATATACCACAGATAGAAGTATTCTTTTTGATTTTATTACTTCGGAAGAATTTCTACAAAACGAAATTTCTGAACATATTAAAAGAAATACTGAACATCTTAAGGATATTGAAGTCAAAGACATTGAAGACATCTCTGTTCAAAATAGTATTGTAGTTGATGATGCATTAAGACAACACATAAAAGCTACGGAGCCTACTATAGATCCTGCGCTTTTTGAAGCAAAGTCAGAGCCACAAATTCAGGAAACAATTGCTCCAATAATTGAGGTTGACACCCCAAACATTGAGAAGGCACCAGAAGAGGTTCTTGAAATAGGCAAACCTCTTGAATTTGAAAAAAGTGAAACTCATTCATTTACTGAGTGGTTAAAGATCACAAGCTTTAAGCCAATTATCCGAGAAGAGATTGAAGAGAAAGAAAGTGAAATAGTAGAAGATACAAAAACTAAAAAGTTTGATCTCATAGATAAGTTCATTGCTACTAAACCAAAAATTCAGCCTGTAAAAAAAGATGCTCCAATACACAATATAGCGCAAGACAGATTAATGCAACCTGAGTCCTTAATGACTGAGACTTTAGCTAGAATTTATGTAGAGCAGAAAAACTACAGCAAAGCAATTCAGTCTTATAAAATTTTAAGTTTGAAATATCCAGAAAAAAGTGGTTTCTTTGCAGACCAAATTCGGGCAATAAAAGATTTACAAGAACAAAATAATAAAGAACAATGAGTACGTTTTCAATATTTTTAATCCTAATCGTTATTGTAGCGTTCCTTTTAGTAGTTGTAGTTATGGTACAAAATCCTAAAGGTGGAGGTTTAGCTTCTACTTTTGGAGGCGGAGGAACACAACAATTAGGTGGTGTAAAAAAGACAACCGACTTTTTAGATAAAAGTACATGGACATTAGCAATTTTATTAATTGCATTAATCCTTTTATCCAACGTTGCTATTGGAACTGGTAATGGTACAGCTGAATCTAAAGCATTAGATCAAAATGATGTAAACACCACTACACAGCAAGTTCCTGTTACAACTGACAATAACGCTGATACTGCTACTCCTGCTAATGCAACGAGTGCAGATTCTACTTCAAACTAAGAATTATTATAAAACAATATACGAATGCCAACTTTAAAAGTTGGCATTTTTTGTTTTCAATAGTTTGTGCCACAATGCTGCAAGTTTGTCAGTTACTTTTGGTTGGCACAATTTTAGAATAACGCGTAAGCGTTAAAACATTAATAATTAATTAAAAAATAATAATACAAATGGCTTTAAACATTAAACCATTAGCAGATAGAGTTCTTATAGAACCATTAGCAGCTGAAACTACAACAGCTTCAGGGATTATTATTCCAGACAACGCAAAAGAAAAACCACAAAAAGGTAATGTTGTGTCTGTTGGCCCTGGAACTAAAGATGAACCAATTACTGTAAAAGTTGGTGACACTGTTCTTTATGGAAAATATGCAGGAACAGAATTAAAACTAGAAGGAAAAGATTATTTAATGATGCGAGAGAGCGATATTCTTGCAATTGTTTAATACTAAAAAACTAAAACAAAATGGCAAAAGATATAAAATTTGATATTGAAGCACGTGACGGTCTAAAACGTGGTGTGGATGCATTAGCAAATGCTGTAAAGGTAACATTAGGTCCAAAAGGACGTAACGTAATTATTAGTAAAAGCTTTGGAGCTCCTCAAGTTACAAAGGATGGAGTTTCTGTTGCAAAAGAAGTTGAGTTAGAAGACGAACTTGAGAACATGGGAGCTCAAATGGTAAAAGAAGTAGCTTCTAAAACCAATGATCTTGCAGGTGACGGAACAACTACTGCAACTGTACTTGCTCAAGCTATAGTAAAAGAGGGATTAAAGAACGTTGCTGCTGGTGCAAACCCAATGGATTTAAAACGTGGTATTGACAAAGCAGTAAAAGCTATTTCAAACGATCTTGAAAAACAATCTCAAGAAGTAGGAGATTCTTCTGAAAAAATACAGCAAGTAGCATCAATTTCTGCAAATAATGATGATACTATTGGTGAACTAATAGCTCAGGCTTTTGGTAAAGTTGGAAAAGAAGGAGTAATTACTGTTGAAGAAGCTAAAGGAACTGACACTTATGTTGACGTGGTTGAAGGTATGCAGTTTGATAGAGGATATCTTTCTCCTTACTTTGTAACTGATGCAGATAAAATGACCGCAGATCTTGAAAATCCTTACATCTTACTTTTCGACAAGAAGATTGCAAACCTACAGGAAATCTTACCAATTTTAGAGCCAGTAGCACAATCAGGAAGACCGTTATTAATTATTGCTGAAGATGTTGAAGGTCAAGCACTAGCAACTTTAGTAGTAAACAAACTAAGAGGTGGACTTAAAATTGCTGCAGTTAAAGCTCCAGGATTTGGTGATAGAAGAAAAGCAATGTTAGAAGACATTGCTATCCTTACTGGAGGAACAGTAATCTCTGAAGAAAGAGGTTTCTCTTTAGAAAATGCTGATCTTGATATGTTAGGTACTGCTGAAACAGTTTCAATTGATAAAGACAACACAACTATTGTTAATGGTTCTGGAGATGCTGAAAATATTAAAGGTCGTGTGAACCAGATAAAAGCTCAAATTGAAACTACAACAAGCGATTACGACAAAGAAAAACTTCAAGAGCGTTTAGCTAAGTTAGCTGGAGGTGTTGCTGTACTTTATGTTGGTGCTGCTAGTGAAGTTGAAATGAAAGAAAAGAAAGATCGTGTTGATGATGCTTTACATGCTACTCGTGCAGCTGTAGAAGAAGGTATTGTTGCTGGTGGTGGAGTTGCCTTAGTTAGAGCAAAGTCAGTTTTAGAAGGTCTCACAACAGACAACTTAGACGAAGTAACAGGAATTCAAATTGTTGCTCGTGCTATTGAGTCACCATTAAGAACTATTGTAGAAAATGCTGGTGGAGAAGGTAGTGTAGTTACTGCAAAAGTACTCGAAGGTAAAGATGATTTTGGTTATGATGCAAAATCTGAAGCATATGTGGACATGCTTAAAGCAGGAATTATTGATCCTAAAAAAGTAACACGTATTGCTTTAGAGAATGCGGCTTCTGTAGCTGGTATGATTTTGACAACTGAATGTGCTTTAGTAGACATTAAAGAAGATACTCCTGCTATGCCTCCAATGGGAGGTGGTGGAATGCCAGGAATGATGTAGTGATAAATCACCAAAGATAAATTTTAAAGCGCTTCAATTTGATTGAAGCGTTTTTTTGTTTTCATTTTACCTTTTTGGGAGAATTAATAAGTCACTGAATAATTAGAATAAAAATACTCTGCTCTTAAATACGTTTTTTCTCCTTGTTTGTTAAGTCTATAACTTTTTCGCTTTTCATTAAACTTTAAGCCTGTGCTTGTATCATAGGTTAAGTTTTCTATCCAACTAGTATGGTCACTTAAAATCACCTTATTCGCAACGAGATCGTAAGTTTGAGCATCAAATATATATGACCATTTATCAGCATCTTCACCATCTCCTTTATAAGAAACATTAATGATATAACATTGTCTATCATTAATAGTAGTTTCCCCTCCATAAGTTAATAGTGCATGCTCACTTAAGAGTTCAAAGGGCTGACAAGTAACATAATGAGCTGCAAAGAAAGAATAGCTTAAAGCATCTATTTCTTTTTGATTTGTTACTTGCCAGGTAGAATCATTTTCAGTTTTAAAATAACTGTTATCATCATAAGTGTAACTACTCTTTTCAGGTGATTTATAATTTTCAATCGTTCCTTTTAAGGTTGGTTTAAAATGAAAAGTTTGACGCTGATCTATTCTCCTTTCAATACTTCCATCTTCTAAAAATAATATAGTGGTCTTATCAAAACTCAAAGTTTTTACGTTTCTCCAAGCTTCTAATCCTCCATGTTCTTCAACACTCTTCTCTACTATATCATGGGCCTTATTATCCGTACTTTCCTCACAACCAAAACTCACCAGAAGAGCAAGAACAAAAAAACCGAAGCGCATAACTTCGGTTTTAAATATTTTAGTGCTCATCTGCATGATCGCTATCATGTTCGGCTTCACTATCATCATCTTCTTCATGTCCTTGATCATTATCACGACCTTCCTTTTCAACTTTTTTTAAAGCCATCTTACATTTTGGACAATCTCCTTCTTCACTATAAGTTTTACCATCTTCGCAATCCATAGGACATTGATAATCATAATTCATTGCGATATCAGCAGCATCAGCGGCATTACTCTCATGCATTTCCACTTCTTCAGAGTGCTCTTGTTTCTTCTCTCCTTTGCAAGATGTAAAAACAACAGCAAATGAGAGAAATAATGATAATATTAAAATTGGTTTTTTCATGATCTGATTATTTAGTGATTATTATTTCCGTTAGTCTTTCCTTCTCCTTTGTGATCATTTTGAACTTCCTCATCACGATATTTACAACATGCATGCACACTATTATATGCCTCATCAGTTGCTTTCATCGCCTTAGTATCATGACCAACTGCAACAATATTCTTTTGAATAGCTTTTAGGTCTGTTTTTCGTTCGTCATAAATCAACTTTAACTCATGCGTTTTTACATTCCAAACTGCCGACTTAACACCTTTAGTTGTGATACAAGCTTTCTCAATTCGATCTTTACACATCATACAAACCCCATCAACTTCTAACGAGGCTCTAGCATTTTTATTTTGAGCAAAAGCTGTTGCCCCAAATAACATTAACACTACTATAATTACATTTTTCATAATTCAAAAATTTTTAATTTAATTTTAATCTTAATCCTGCGTAATACATACTACCAAAAATTGGACCATATACTTGAGTTGAATCAAAATAAGAACCAAATGGATTATCCGCACTAATTATTGGATTATCTTGTCTAACATTTGTAATATTCTCACCACCTAAATATACTTCAAATTTTGGAGAAAATACTCTGGTCACCTGAGCGTTAAGCGTTGAAACAGTATCTGAATACTCAGGTAATTGGTATTCTACAGGGCTACTTAAAGTACTGTAAAAACGTTGTTCTCCTAACCAATTAAAGGTTGCATCAAATTTCCAACGACTATTATTTTTTATTGGAGTTTCATACGACGCATTAGCAAATATTCTATGCTTAGGAGTTAATGGTTTTTCAAGTTTTCCTGAGTTATAATCAGTTTGAATATCATAATATTTATATGCCATTCTCAAGTCAAAGCCCTCAAACGTGTTATGATTGAATTCAACTTGATAACTATTAGCATAACTTTTTCCGTCAAGATTATAAATGTTTACTTCTGTTGGCGTTTCATAATCAATAATTACTTGATTTTCAAAATTAGTTCGGTAATAATCAACGGTAAGATCTGCTTTTCTACCAAATAACTGAAATCCTTGCAGGTAAGAAAACCCATAGTTCCAGGCACTTTCAGGGTCTAACCCATAAACATCTCCATCAGTATTCAAAATATTTAACACTCTTGATGTAGCAAACATTCTTTGATTTTCTGCAAAGATATTAGCTGTTCTCTTTCCTCTACCAAACGAGGCTCTAAATGCCGATTTTTCCCAAGGTGTGTATCTAATGTGAAAACGTGGAGTAATAAATGTTCCAATTAAATTATGATGATCTACTCTAACTCCTGCTGTTAAGTTAATGGCATCTAGATTATCAAAACTGTACTCAAAGAACCCTCCAAATGATCTTTCAGACCTTTCATAAAGCGCTGCTTCCACATTTTCATCATAATGATCGTAAGTGAAACTAGCTCCTGTTTTTATTTTATGTCTAGAATCACTAATTATTGAATTATAAACCACGTTTGCATAAACACTGTTATGCAGTATATCGTAATTTCTTAATCCAAAATAAGAATCTTGATCATGATGACTATAAGCAAATTGCACACCTAAACTTTGATATGGAATTTCTGGGTTTACATAACCAAGTTTAGCTGAAAGCTCGATTCTTTTTGTGTCAATTTCACTTCCCCAAGCATTTGTGGTCATCTTATCTGTATCAGGATCGAAATCTAATTCTCCTGTTTGCTTTTCATCTGTAAGAAATTTAAAGTTTAGGAACGAAACTAATCCCTTCTCCAAATCAGTATATTGCCAACGATTCATGACATTGACTTGTTTTGCTAATGGCATATCTAAAAAAGAATCATCATTTTTATCAAACTTCTTCTCTCTTATATTTCCATGTATGTAAACTCCTGTACTCCACTTATCAGTAACAGGAGTATTAACATGAGTATTGAGCTCTAAACGACCATTTACTGCTCCATATAAGTTAACAAAAAGTTTATCATCCTTAATCGGTTTTTGCAATTCGGCATTTATTTGGCCTGCTATACTCTCGTAACCATTAATAACACTTCCTGCTCCTTTAGTAATTTGAATACTTTCTACCCAAGTTCCAGGAATAAAAGTTAAACCAAAGGCTTGAGAAGCTCCTCTTATAGAAGGTATATTTTCTGTAGCTATTAATATATAAGGACTTGTCAACCCTAACATTTTAATTTGGCGCGTTCCTGAAATAGCATCAGCAAAATTCACATCAATTGAGGGGTTAGTTTCAAAACTTTCAGATAGATTACAACAAGCCGCTTTTAATAGCTCATCACTACTAATATTAATCACATTTTCTGAAGCTATATATGATGTAGCAGAAGCTTTTTTTCTTCCCGTTAAGGTAATTTCATCAAGATTATCAGTTGACTCCAGCCAATGTTTGATATACTTTGGCTGGTTTACAGTTATTGTATCTGTTTTAAAGCCAACATAACTTACAATTAGCTTAGTGTACTCAGCTTTATAAGCTATTGTAAATTTACCATCTTCATCTGTTACTGCTCCAACGGTTGTTCCCAACCAATGCAAATTGGCTCCAGGTAATGGTAATTCTTTATTTTCATCATTCGCTTCCAATATAATTCCAGATAGTTGTTCTTGAGAAACTACCAGCAAGGGAAGCAATAATAATATATATAATATGTTTTTCAATGTTTTTGATTTTAGGTTAAAATAGATTGCAACCTCATTCATAAAATGGGCTGTAAAAAGGGAAAAATCCTAAAATCAAATGAGAAAGACCTGATCTAACACTTGTATGTCAACTATTAGATTGGGCGGTGAATAATCTTTATGAGGCACCACAAGTTGTGGTAATCCTTCAAATAAGTTAATATAAGAATAAACAAACGTTGTGACGAAGAGTTGTTGCTCATAATCTAAGTCATCAAAACTGTTTACTCTAAGCTCATCTTGTCCTTCAAGGAGATCGACAGTATCTTTGCAACAAGACTTTTTTGTAATTTCTTCAACTGGCATGTTGCTACTTTCCATTCCACATTTCTTTGCTTCTTCGAAAACCGCAACGTCAACAAGCGTATCTCCGCAATAATGCTTTTCTACAGTTAACGAAACTGTAGAGAACATCACCAACATTGCCATGAATATTGAGAATACTTTATGTGCCATTTGTTTAATCACTATGCAAAATTACTAAAAATGAAATTTATCTCTCCTTTTTTATAAAATGATTAACACCTTACCGTTGAAGTTTATGATAATAAAAAGCTGGTAATAAGACTATTAAAATAATTGGCTGAATTAAAAACCTTCGAATATTAAAGAATAAATAATAGTCTTCTTGACGTGGGTTTATCACAAAGTACAAAAAGGCTGCCAGCAAAAAAATATAAGCGGTGGTGTAAATAAACACAGCAAACTTCAGCATGCTTTTACTCTTAAAAATAACATAAAGTACAGCTAGGGAAATTATGGAATTCAACCCAAACCTTAGACTTGTAAAAAGAGTTAACTTCAAAGTTTCTCGCCTAGGAGAATCAATATACAAATAGTCATTTTGGAAGAATTGTAAATAGGGATCGTAGAAGAAATAATCTTCAAAATAGCGTATTAACACTAGCAGCAAGAAAAGCACAAAAAGTAATATATATTTTGACCATTTACCCATTCTGTTTCTTTAATCGTGCATACCTATTCACCCAAAACATCCATAGCAAAAATACCATCCCATAGATGATCAATGGAAATATAACTGTATGTAGTATTTCCCTTCGCCAAGGGTAATGATATAACCCAATTGAAAGAATAACTATTCGAATTAAATTTACCACATAGATCAAAACACTTCCAGCCAATAAATATAACAATGTTGGTTTCCATCGTTCAGAAAACGCAACAATAAATGATATAAATAGAATTATAACACTTAATGAATTGCAGCCTTCAATTACACGAGCAACATATTTATTGTTAATAATAAGTTTCATGGAAGCTTCGTCAGGATGTGGTTCGGTTCTCGCTTCATAACCAACTGTCTCCAAAAGTGATTCACTTTGTAAAGCGGTAAGATTGGTAACATAATCTGGGTAGTATTTTGAACCTTTAGAAAAGTCAAGATAAAACTTATACGAAACCGATAAAACTGCATATACTAACAAAAACGTAAGTATAAATTTTATTACCGACTTATATTTAGCAAAAAGCGTTTTCAAATTGGCTTGATTTAAATACTTTTACAAAAATTTTTATCGAATGGATTTAAAATCTCTTGAACCAAATGTAGTTGAAATAGTTTCAAACAACAATGAAACTGTTGAAAATCGGTTGTATGACATTTGCAAGCTTCTGGAAGCCAATGTAGATCACTATGATTGGGTTGGGTTTTATTTTAGAAATGGTGATAAAGAAGAGTTAAAACTAGGTCCATACGTAGGCGAGCCAACAGACCACACCATTATCCCATTTGGAAAAGGCATTTGTGGTCAAGTTGCTGTAAGTAATGAGAATTTTGTGGTTCCTGATGTAAAGGCTCAAGACAATTATATTGCTTGTAGTATCACTGTAAAATCTGAAATTGTGATACCAATTTTTGTAAATGGTGAAAACATTGGACAAATAGATATTGACTCAAAAACCATTGATCCTTTTACTGAAACTGACGAACGCTTTCTGGAATTTGTTTGTAGTAAAGTTGCTGGAATTTTGTAGATGTTAATAACTCTCTTATTTCGTTAAAAAATCTTCTTTTTTTCGTCTTTTTATAGCTTCAATTTTTGACATTAATTGCTACTTTTGCGCTTTAACAAACAACACAACAACATGAGCAATAATAAGACGATAAAATCAGCCTTAATTTCGGTTTTCAGTAAAGATGGTTTAGCACCAATTGTAAAGAAATTAGACGAACAAGGTGTAACCATTTATTCTACTGGTGGAACACAAAAATTCATTAATGATCTAGGTATAAATGTAGTTCCTGCAGAAGATATTACTTCGTATCCTTCAATTCTTGGAGGTCGTGTAAAAACCCTACACCCAAAGATATTTGGTGGTATTTTAAATCGTCAGGATAATGCTCAAGACGTTGCTGAATTAGTGACCTACGAGATTCCTCAAATTGACGCAGTAATTGTTGACTTATATCCTTTTGAAAAAACTGTAGCTTCAGGAGCGAGCAATCAGGATATCATTGAAAAAATTGATATAGGTGGTATTTCTCTAATTCGTGCTGCAGCAAAAAATTATAAAGACGTTGTTTGTGTGTCTTCGGTTAATGATTACGCAGACTTTTTAGAGTTGATCACTGAAAAGAACGGTGAGCTTTCAGAAGAAGATAGAAAACGTTTTGCAACACGTTCGTTTAATATTTCTTCTCACTATGATAGTGCAATCTTCAACTACTTCAACCAAAATCAAGAAGAAACAGTTCTAAAGATCAGCGAAACTCAAGGTAAGGTGTTGCGTTATGGAGAAAATCCTCACCAAAAAGGGTTTTTCTATGGAGATTTTGATGCAATGTTCACAAAACTTCATGGAAAGGAATTAAGCTATAACAATTTATTGGACGTTGATGCTGCTGTAAACTTGATGAACGAATTTAAAGGAGAAGCGCCAACCTTTGCCATTCTAAAACATAACAACGCTTGTGGTTTAGCACAAAGAGACACAGTTCACCAAGCATATGTAGACGCTTTAGCTGGTGATCCTGTTTCAGCTTTTGGTGGAATATTGATCAGCAATACTGAAATTGACAAAGCTACTGCTGAAGAAATTCACAAACTGTTCTGTGAGGTAGTTATCGCACCTTCATTTAATGCTGAAGCAGAAGAAATTTTAAAAGGCAAAAAGAATAGAATCTTGTTGGTTCAAAACGATATTGACTTACCTCAAACTAATGTTAGAACTTGTTTGAATGGTGTTTTAGTTCAGGATAAAGATAACGTTAGTGATTCTAAAGACATGTTATCAAATGCTACTAATAATACTCCAACTGATGGTGAGTTAGAAGACTTATTATTTGCTTCTAAGATCTGTAAGCACACAAAATCAAACACTATCGTTCTTGCAAAGAACAAACAACTTTGTGCAAGTGGTACAGGACAAACAAGTCGAGTAGACGCATTGAATCAAGCAATTCACAAAGCACAATCGTTCGAATTTGATCTAAATGGAGCAGTTATGGCTAGTGATGCGTTCTTCCCATTCCCTGACTGCGTCGAGATAGCAAAAAAGGCTGGAATAACTGCTGTAATTCAACCTGGAGGTTCCATTAAAGACCAATTAAGTATTGACTATTGCAATGCGCAAAATATGGCCATGGTGATGACTGGAACACGTCATTTTAAGCACTAGAAATTGGCCGAAAATAAAGTCGTTTATTTCAAAGTCTGTTTTCCCAATCGTAACGTATATTTTATTACATTTACAGTTATTCGATTTTTTGTACAAACAACCTCAAATAATTTATAATCGCACATGGGATTTTTTGATTTCTTAACCGAAGAAATTGCTATAGACTTAGGAACCGCAAACACACTTATTATACACAACGACAAAGTTGTTGTTGACAGCCCTTCAATAGTTGCTAGAGACCGAATATCTGGAAAGATAATTGCAGTTGGAAAAGAGGCAGCTTTAATGCAAGGGAAAACTCATGAAAACATCAAGACCATTAGACCATTAAAAGATGGTGTAATTGCCGATTTTGATGCCAGTGAGCAAATGATAAGTATGTTTATCAAAAACATTCCTGCACTTAAAAAGAAGTTATTTGCTCCTGCACTGAGAATGGTAATTTGTATTCCGTCAGGGATAACAGAGGTTGAGATGCGTGCAGTAAAAGAATCTGCTGAAAGAGTGAATGGTAAAGAAGTATACTTAATTCATGAACCAATGGCAGCAGCTATTGGTATTGGAGTTGACATCATGCAACCTAAAGGAAATATGATTGTTGATATAGGTGGTGGTACTACAGAAATTGCTGTCATTGCATTAGGAGGAATTGTATGTGATAAATCGGTAAAAGTAGCTGGTGATGTATTTACTAATGATATCATTTACTACATGCGCACACAACATAACTTGTATGTTGGAGACAGAACCGCTGAGAAAATTAAAATACAGATTGGTGCTGCAACTGAAGATCTTGAATTACCACCAGACGAAATGAGCGTTCAAGGTAGAGATCTATTGACAGGAAAACCTAAACAAGTACAAATCTCGTATCGTGAAATTGCTAAAGCACTAGACAAGTCTATTTTGCGTGTTGAAGATTCGGTGATGGAAACCTTATCTCAAACTCCACCAGAATTAGCTGCTGATATTTACAATACGGGAATTTATCTAGCAGGTGGTGGATCGATGCTTCGTGGTTTAGACAAGCGTTTATCTCAAAAAACTGATCTTCCTGTTTACATTGCTGAAGATCCGTTAAGAGCTGTTGTACGAGGTACAGGAATTGTACTTAAAAACCTTCCGAAGTATAAAAGCGTGTTGATCAAATAGAGGATAACTCATGCAACAAATAATCAATTTTATTATAAGGAACAAAACCTTTCTTTTGTTCTTGTTGCTCTTTTCTATATCATTGTTTTTGACATTTCAGTCACACTCTTATCATAAAAGTAAGTTTATAAATTCTGCTAACTTTTTAACTGGAGGCGTTTATGAATCAGTTAACAACATTAGTGGTTATTTTGGTTTGAAGAAGGAAAATGAATTGTTACAACAAGAAAACAACCGATTAAAATCAATTCTCTACAACGCTAATAAAGACACTTTAATAGTGAACTACCAAGGTGTTCTTCAAGATCAATTTAACTTTAAAGCTGCTCGGGTTTATAAGAACAGTTATTCTAACACCAATAATTACCTAACAATCAACAAAGGAACTAGGGACAACATTAAACAGGATATGGGAGTAATTACCTCTCAAGGAATTGTTGGAATAATTGACAACGTTTCAAACAAGTATGCACGTGTAATGTCTATTTTAAATTCAAATATTCGAGTTAATGCACAATTGAAGAAAACTGATCACTTTGGCACCTTAAGTTGGAATGGAAGTTCACCTTACATTGCTCAGCTTACAGATTTACCAAAACAAGCACCGGTAATGGTTGGTGATACAATAATTACAGGAGGTCTATCAACTATTTTTCCTAAAGGTATTCCTATTGGCACCATTACTTCTTTTAAGGAAGATGAAACTGAAAACTATTTTGAAATAGATGTTGCATTGTTCAATGATATGACAAGCATTGGTCATGTATATATTATAGAAAATTTAGATGCAGAGGAGATTTCAAAACTAAACAATCCAGATGAACAATAGCGTTACTCTAAATATTGTTCGTTTTATTGTGCTTGTCTTAGTACAGGTTTTGATATTGAATCATATTAATTTCTTCGGGTATATTAATCCATATATCTATATTTTGTTTATTGCATTGTACCCTATAAAGAATGACCGCTTGTTGCTAATTACTTTAGCTTTCTTTTTAGGATTAAGCGTTGATCTTTTTTCTGATTCTGGAGGCATGCATGCTGGGGCAAGTGTGTTGATTGCATATATACGTCCTGTAGTTTTGAAATTCTCATTTGGAGCTATCTACGAACATCAAACTATAAAGTTTGGCACTACTGATTTTGGACAAAGACTCACCTACTTAACCATCTTGATATTTATACATCATTTAGTTCTTTTTACACTTGAGATTTTTAACAGTTCTAAAGTACTTTTAATACTGAAAAAGTCGTTATTCTCAAGTATCTTTACATTGATACTTTGTCTTTTAATAACCATATTATTTAACAGGCGATCTAGATGAGAAAACTTTTACTCGTTTCGATAGTTGTTCTAGTAGGAATCACTTTTGTGGCAAGACTTTTCTATTTGCAAGTGTATTCTAATACTTCTTACAACATTTATGAAGATAATGCTATTAGAACTGTTTTCACCTATCCAAAACGTGGTTATGTATATGATAGAAACGGAAAACTCTTAGTTGCAAATCAACCGTCTTATGATGTCATGGTCATTCCTCGTGAAGTGCAACCATTAGACACTTTAGAGTTCTGTTCACTGCTAAAAATTGAGAAAGAAGATTTCATAAAACGATACGAAAGAGCCTATCGATATTCTCCAAGACTTCCTTCCCCTTTCCTTATACATCTTTCAAAAGAAGATTATGCAGTACTTTCTGAAAAGATGCGAAAATTTGAAGGTTTTTATATTCAAAAACGTTCTCTAAGAGATTATCAAACATCAATTGGAGCAAATGTTTTAGGGTATACAGCTGAAGTAACCCAATCAGAGATTAATACTGATGGTTACTACCGAATGGGTGATATCAAAGGAAAACAAGGTATTGAGATCTCCTACGAAGACCAACTTAGAGGTGTTAAAGGTGTAAAGTTTATTCAAAAGGACCGTTTTAATAGAGACATTGGTCCTTATCAAGAAGGAACCAAAGACACAATTCCAATTCCTGGAAAAGATATCACCATTACTATCGATGCAGAGCTGCAAGAATATGGAGAATATTTAATGCAAAATAAAGTTGGTGGTATTGTAGCTATAGAACCTAAAACTGGTGAGATTTTAAGTCTTGTTTCTGCTCCGTCATATAATCCAAATTTACTTGTTGGAAGAGAACGATCTAGAAACTATACTAAGCTTTACAGAGACACCATTCACTTCCCACTTATTGATAAAGGTTTGCAGCGAATGCACGAACCTGGTTCACCTTTTAAAGCACTCATCGCTTTAACTGCTTTGCAAGAAGGAGTTATTAACGAACGTACTTCGGTGAGATGCACAGGTGCTTATAATTATGGAGGAAGAAGACCAATGGGTTGCCATTGTGGAGCAGGAACTAGAGTATTGAACAACGGAATTTCAAAATCTTGTAACTCTTACTTTGCAAATGCCTTTAGAAAAACCATTGAAAAATATGATGATGCTGGAGAAGCCATGAATGTTTGGAGCAACCATATCAAAAGCTTTGGTCTTGGTAATTATCTTGGTTATGATCTTTCGGTTGGGCAACCTGGAAATATTCCAGACGGTGCATATTATGATAAATGGTATCCTGATTTTCGATGGGGAGCAACTACGATCATTTCAAACTCCATAGGACAAGGTGAAATATTAGTTACGCCAATTCAGCTAGCTAATATGACAGCTGCCATAGCTAATAGAGGTTATTATTACAAACCGCATATAATTAAGGAAATTGAAGGTGACACCATTCCTTCAAGATACACTACAAGACACGAAACATCTATTGACAAACAGCACTTTGAACCTGTTATAGAAGGAATGCATGATGTGTATAGCGTTCCAAAACAAGGAACCGCATGGTTTTTAAATGTTCCTGAAATTGAAATTTGCGGAAAAACAGGAACTGCAGAGAATTTTAGAATTGTCAATGGTGAACGTAAACAGCTAACAGATCATTCTATTTTTGTTGCTTTTGCTCCAAAAGAAGATCCTAAAATAGCATTAGCAATTTTAGTGGAGAACGGATATTATGGAGCACGTTTTGCTGGAAGAATAGCCAGCTTAATGATTGAAAAATACATCAATAAAGAAATCACAAGAACAGATCTTGAAAATTGGGTAATGAACTACACTTTAGAGCATGAATATGAAAAGCCATTTTTAGATCAACCATTTGAAATTAATGCAAGAACTCGAATGATGACTGTTGAGGATTACGAACGTATCAAAGCAACCAAGATAGAACCAACTGACAAATAATGAGCCTACATCGAACTAGAAACTTCAAGATTGATTGGATAACCATTATCCTGTTTCTGCTTTTAGTTGGATTTGGCTGGGTGAACATTTTTTCGGCTTCCTTATCAGGAGAAGTAACCAGCTATCTCGATATGAGTCAGCCATACGGCAAACAATTAGTCTTCATTGGACTCACCTTTGTTCTTATCATACTCATCTTATCAATTGAAGCTAAATTCTATGAGCGATTTGCTAGTATTATCTACTTTGCTTCACTTCTTTCCCTTCTTGGTCTATTCCTTTTCGGAAAGAATGTAAATGGCGCCACATCATGGTATGCGTTTGGAGGAATGACTTTACAACCAAGTGAATTCGCAAAAGCAGCGACTGCATTAGCTGTAGCAAAATATATAAGCGACTTACAAACCAACATCAAAGACTTACAAGATCAAATAAAGGCGGTATTAATTATTATAATTCCTGCCATTCTTATTGTTTTACAAAATGATGCTGGAAGTACTATAGTATATGCTGCCTTCTTCTTTGTTTTTTATAGAGAAGGTATTCCTCAGGTGTATCTTTTCATTGGTCTTGCTATTTTAATAGTTGCCGTATTAACTCTGAAATTCTCAGTACTGGTAACAGCGATTGCAGTTACTTTAATTGTTTTTGTCCATCACTTTACGTTTAAAAAAAGAAAGAAGTCTTTATTACAACCAATTATATTAACACTTGTTTGTGTCATTTTTTCTTTTGGCGTTCAGTTTTTTTATAAGAGCATTTTACAACCTCATCAACAGGACAGAATTAGTCTTTGGTTACGATTAGAAAAAGATCCTGAGAAGCTTGAGCAGATGAAGCAAACCATTTTGTATAATCTTAATGAAAGCGAAAAGGCCATTAGTGCTGGTGGATTGACTGGAAAAGGCTTTTTAGAAGGAACAAGAACTATTGGAAAGTTTGTTCCAGAACAACATACCGATTATATTTTCAGTACAGTAGGCGAAGAATGGGGATTTTTAGGCAGTAGTACGGTGGTTATTTTGTTTGTCCTACTACTCATAAGGATACTACACCTAGCAGAATTACAAAAATCACAATTTAGTCGTGTTTACGGTTATGGTGTTGCTTCAATTCTTTTCATTCACTTTCTGATCAATGTTGGAATGGTTATGGGATTGATACCAACAATTGGTATTCCGCTTCCATTCTTTAGTTATGGAGGTTCTAGTCTTTGGGGTTTTACCATTTTACTGTTTATTTTTATTAAGCTTGACTCTAACCGAATTAATGAATGGTAACCTTACTATGAAAAATCTATACATCATTTGTTTACTTTTTTTAGCACTTCTTTCTGCCTGTAATGAAGCTTCGCAGATCGATTCAGCTTTGATAAACGACACAGAAATCTCCAAAGAAAAAGAGACTATTAAAACTACACTTATAAAAATGTGGGAGGCAATTGAGAATGAAGATATTGATACCTACGCTAGTTACGTGCATCCAGATTTTTCACAATTTGGTGAGTACGATTCAATTATAAAACTTGGTAAAGAGATTGAAGTTAAAGGTGTTAAAAGCTGGATAGAAACATCTGCTAACATTCACACCGAAATGGAAGAACCAATAGTAACAATTAAAGGTGATGTTGCTTGGATAACTTACTATTGGAAAGACCATGGAACAACAAATGGTGAGCCATTTGCATCAAGAGGTAAATCCACCAGAATATTTGTTAAAGAAAATGACGAATGGCTTTGTATTCACGCACATTATACACTTCTACCTCCACCTAATTAAGCAGCCATTTCCTTTAATGCATTCACAAAAATATCTAGTTCTTCTGTTGTTGTAAATACATTAGGTGTGATTCTACATCCTTTCACATTAGTATTATTTATGGCAACCGTGAAAATTTGAAATTCATCTAACAATCGTTTAGCCATTTCTCCTGGTTTCATTCCTTTTATACCAACATTGGCAATTCCGCAAGCACGATGCGATTCTTCAGGTGTATTAAGAACTATGTTAGGATGGCTTCTAACTTTACTTGACCAATACTCTTGCAAATATCTTAGTCGTTCTTCCTTTCTTTCTGCCTCTAACATATTATAATATTCAATAGCATTTTCAATAGTGAGATCATGATGAACTGGATGTGTTCCTATATGGTTTAATCTTGATATGTCACCAGGTTCACGATGATGTTCAGCTAATAAAGGCCATAAAGTATCTATATGTTCATCTTTAACGTATAATAAGCCTGTTCCTAATGGAACTGCTAACCATTTATGCAAACTGGAACCATAATAATCACATTCTAAATCTTCAATGTTAAATCTAAAATGACCTACACAATGTGCCCCATCAACCATCACTTGAACACCCTTGCTATGTGCCATTTGGCAAATTTTCTTAATTGGCAAAATATGGCCTGTGATGTTAATCATGTGGCACACCATAAGCAATTTTGTCTTTGGTGTAATTGCTCTAGCATACAACTCAACAATCTCCTCATCAGATTTTGGATGATTTGGCACTGAAACCACTACATTTTTAGTTCCAAAACGTTTTGAAACCTGCTCAAACATTACTTTCATAGCTCCATAGTCTTGCTCAGCATAAACTGCTTCATCACCTTCTTCCCAGTCCATTCCTTTAATAACCATATCTAAAGACTCTGTTGTATTTCTTGTGATAATTACATTCTTAGCTGTACTCCCAACAATTGCAGCTAGCTTTTCTGTCATCCGCTTTTTGTTCTCCCATTGTACAGTACGCATATAATAAGAACCTTGATAATTAACCAATTTTGCATGCTCAATCATTGCATTCAAAGTAGGTTGAGGAATAATATTATAGTAACCGCTTTCCAGATTAATATAATCTGGTTTTAACTTATAATCTTGTCGTACTTTGAGCCAAAAATCTTCTTTACTGGCCAATTGTTTTGCTGTCGTATTGGCTGTATCTTCTATACAAGAGGCTAAGGTACTTCCATATAAAGGGGCTCCCAAAACAGCTAGTGACATGTTCTTTAGGAAATCACGTTTTTTCATTGTGGTTAGATTTTCTTAAAGATAGTGAATTATGAAACGCTTCATTTATCTTTAATGAAAAACAATTATTATGGCATACTTATTGATTGAACCTTGTGATTAAATTTTTGAACAAAATATCATGACCAACCAAAGATTACAACTATTGCTTATAGCTATTTTAAGCTTATTCACTTTTCAATTAAGTGCTCAAGACCAAACATTTTTGCAAAAAATTGGAGTTAAGGATAGCATTTATTCTAATGCTTTGAACGATTATAGAGAGATTCACATTCAACTACCTAATAGCTATTCTCCAGATAATAACAGAAAATACCCTACGATTTATATTTTAGATGGAAGAGTACTTCTTCCAGCAGTAAATACTGTTTACGAATTTTATCATGGCGGCTATTTACCAGAAATGATATTGGTAGCAATTTCCAATAATAAAAATAGAACCCGAGATCTAACTCCTACTAAAATAACAACCAAGTTCGGAATGCCTTTTACTGAAGAAAATGGTGAATCAGATAATTTCTTGAAATTTATTGAAGAAGAGTTAATCCCTTATGTAGAAAGCAACTATGCAGTTACCAGTTATAGAACCTTAATTGGTCATTCTTATGCAGGTTTATTCACCATAAACACACTAATTCATCATCCGAAATTATTTTCAAATTATTTAGCAATTGATCCTACTTTGTACTGGGACGATCAAAAACTTTTAAAGCAAGCCGAAGATATTTTAAAGCAAACAAATTTTAACAGTAAATCTTTATTTGTATCACTAAGCGGCCAGCTTCACATGCAAAATTCTGAAATAACAATTGACAATGTTATGGAAGACACCTCAGATTATACATTGTTTGCACGCTCAATAATTCAATTGTCTAACCTAGTTAAAAACAACAACAATAGCGGTCTAGAATTCGATTGGAAATTTTATCCAAAAGACCTACACGGAACCGTTCCGTTACCTTCAATCTTAGATGGTCTAAAGTCACTTTTCCAATGGTACGAAATGGAGCATATGGACAAATTCAATTCACCTGAAACCTCAAAAGATGATTTGCTCGAAATAATTAATTATAGAGCTAATAAACTTCAATCTCATTTTGGCTATGCTGTTCCTCCCTATCCAGAAGATTTATTCAACGGACTTGGATATATGTATACACATATGGAGAAAAAAGACAAGTCTAAAATGTTCTTTGAGTTAGGTGTTAAATATTACCCTGAAAGTGCTAACATTCATGATTCTATGGCAGAGTTTTATGAAGCAGAAAATGACTTTAAATCAGCCTTAAAATTTGCTAGGAAAGCTTATAGTATAGACCGAAGTGATTATTACAAAGGAAGGGTTGAGTCTCTAGAAAAAAAGAATTAAAATTATTTCTTTAGCTCTAATTTTTCAGCAAAATAGTCGCAAAAATCTTTCATTGTAGCCGACATTTTTTCGTCTTGTGTTGCTCTTAAAAAAGTGTCACTCATTGCAGTTAATGTTTGATGAAAGAACTGTTTCATTTCATCAACAGGCATATCTTTGGTCCAAAGATCAATACGAAGTGTTTCCTTAGCTTTATGATCCCAAACAGAAAGTAACATTGCTTTGGCTTCTTCGTTCTTAATACCTCCATCTTCAGCTGTCCAGTTTAATTTTTCTGGAACTCTGTTGTCATCTAACCCTACATTTAACTCAATTTTTGAAGTTTTTACAGCCATTATTTTCTTGGTTTGAATTTTGAATTATTAAAAAGTGTTTCGGCATCTAAACTTAAAATATCTTGCAACGATGCCTCATTATTATCAGCATAAGCTCTCACTATCTGCCAACCTAAATATTGTCCTAGTCTACCTGGAGATTCACTGTCGAGTTCCAAATTGAACTTGGTAAATGGAGCTGGATTAATAAATCTTCCCGGAAGTTTGTTATCTGTACTAAACAAAAGCTCACGTTCTATAAAATATTGCCAAATACTCTCTTCATTCAAACTCGCCCATTCTAATTCATTAGTAGTATAACCAATTTTCCTTTCATCACTCATAGTAGGCAACATCATATCTTTAAAATATAAGACCTTCCCAGAATAGATCATTTCATCAAGTAAAGTTTTCCTTCTATTTTGATAAATACTCTTTCTTGCATAATTATCTGCCAAATCTGGAACCACTTGATCTGGTTTTAAGTTTTCGGCAACATATTGATGAATGTTTTGATAGTATTCATGATCTGCTCCTAAATAATTAGTAAGAGAAATTAAAACTATAGAATCTGTAACAATTGTCTTATTTCTATAATCTACATATTCAGCAACTGTAATAACTCTAGGAGTTTTAAACGCTTTATAATAGTATTTTAAATGCTTAAATAAATTTTCAATTTCTAGTTCGGTTTGCCCTAAATTTCCATGAGCTTTTTCAACTTCATTACTAAGGGCTATTTGTAAAGTATCCTTCATCCTATTCAACCAAATAGAATCATGAAACCTTTTTGAGAACATAAAAGGATACGTTTCTTTCAGCTTTGGTAAATCTTGAGCAGTAGCATTAGTAAAAGCTTGATCAAAACGTTCTACAACAAGGTCTATATCAATTTTTGAAATGGTTTTTTCTAACTTGCTTTCACTATTACAAGACATTACAACCAAATAAATAAAAAGGAAAATAGCAGGGAATCTGTTCATAAGAATTAGGATATCAAACTTAAACGATTTTAATTTTTAATAATTATCCTATTGGTTTACTTTTGTTGGGCAAAGGTACTATTCTTTGTTTTAAAATCCTTATTAAAATGAATACTGAAAAAGTAACTCAACATATTATAAAATGGCTTAAAGAATATGCTGAAAATGCAAGCGTAAATGGTTTTGTAGTTGGAGTATCTGGAGGAATAGACTCTGCTGTAACATCAACTCTTTGTGCCGAAACTGGCTTAGATGTATTATGCCTTGAAATGCCTATACATCAAGCAAAAAGTCATGTAACCAGAGCTCAAGAACATATTAAAGGATTAAAGCAACGCTACCCAAATGTTAAAGATGCGAGAATAGATCTTACTCCAGTATTTGAAGAATTTAAAACAGAGGTTTCTCTTGATGGAAAGCAAGAAGTTGTAGATATGGCATTAGCTAATACTAGAGCTCGATTACGAATGACCACCCTTTATTACCATGCTGGTTTATTAGGAATGTTGGTTGCAGGAACGGGAAATAAAGTTGAAGACTTTGGAGTTGGGTTTTATACCAAGTATGGAGATGGAGGAGTTGATTTGAGTCCAATTGCCGATTTATTAAAATCTGAAGTCTATAAAGTTGGTGGGTATTTAGAAGTTCCAGAGTCTATAATGAAAGCTGCTCCAAGTGATGGTCTTTTTGGAGACGCAAGAAGTGACGAAGACCAAATAGGCGCCAATTACGACGAATTAGAATGGGCCATGAATATGGATAACAAAGGAAAAACAGCCAATGATTTTAATGGTAGAGAAAAAGAAGTTTTTAAAATTTTTAAACGCTATAACTCAGCCAATAAGCATAAAATGATTCCTATTCCTGTATGCGAGATCCCAGAAAAATATAGACACTAAAAAGGAAAATTGACGTCAAAATAAGGCTTTTCACACAATTTTTCGTAACTTTAAGCTATCTCCACATTAATCTATAGACTTAACTATTTAAGTTTATGCTTCCTAATTATTAATTAAAAAACACTGATCATGATTAAGGTATTGGTTGCAGATCATCACCCTATCATTAGAACCGGACTCAAAATGCTTTTTGACACTTCGCCAGATATTAAGGTTATTGGCAGTGTAACCACTGGAAAAGAGCTTTTTGATTTTGTTGGACATAATGATGTTGATGTTGTTCTCTCAGAAATCGACTTACCTGAACTTAACGGAATTACAGCCCTTAGAACATTAAAGAAGGAATACAGTGATGTGAAGGTTATTATGTTTAGTACACATCCTGAAGAAATTTATGCTGTAAGTACGATTAAAGCAGGTGCTTCTGGTTATTTAGCTAAGACCGTAAGCACACAAACCATTAAAGATGCCATACTCAAAGTATATAATGGTGGTATTTATATTAGTAATGATCTGGCTCAACGTTTGGCGTTTGATGAACGCGGAAACAAACCTAGCAGACTGTACAAAAAACTATCTACTCGTGAAGTTGAAGTATTAAAATTACTGTCTTCTGGTAGACGTAATAAGGAAATAGCATTAGAGCTAGACATTAATGAAAAGACTGTAAGTACATACAAAGCTAGATTAATGAAGAAACTAAATGTTACTAATTTAGTTGATTTAGTTAATCAGGCAAGACATTTAGAGCTTGGATAATTAAAGTACTCGGTTAAGCTTTCTTGAAAGCAACATTTTTAGGTTAGAGTAATTCATTACGTCCTCCAAAATTGTTTTAGAATTAGCGGATTCGTTTTGAGTTTCTAGCTTGAATTCATTCACCTTTTGCTCAATTAAGAAACATCTTAAACTTAAAATAGTTTCACTTACTAGTTGTGCAACGCTTTGAGTTTTAGTCTTAGGATAAATATTTTTACTTTCCCAATCATGTAAATTGTAGCGCTCATCATTCATCAGAATATGAGTGACTTCGTCAGCAATTTTAGGATCGACTTGACTCACAAAACTCTTAAGGCTAAAATTATCATCTTGATTTAGAGTATCTATAATTGTGTAGTATAAGAGCTTGAAATTCTCATTAGAAAATTCCATTTCGTCATCTTGAAGATCTAGGTATATCTTTTCAAAAACCTTAGCTTGATGCACCACAGGTTCTAGTTCTAAATCACCATCTTCATTCTCTCTTAATACTAAATCCTCAAAATCTTCGGTTCTATTACCATACAATAAAAGTGATTCAATAATCTTTCTTTCTAACTCATATTGAACATCAACTTTCTTTTTGGCTTCTTGAACTTTTACAACTTCAAAAGCCTGCTGCTCTCTCTTTATTGCTTTGTTAGCTTCATTTAATTCGCGCTTCCCAATTTGTGCAAGTGTACTAAAGAGTACGTCCTCACTAATATCCATAATTCGAGCACACTCCTGAACATATATTTCTTTCTGAATTCTATCTGGAATCTTAGAGATACTCATTACCATATCCCTAATTAATGAAGCTTTCTTAACAGGATCGTTCTTAGCTTCCTCCATTAAGAGTGATGCTTTATATGCTATAAAGTCTTTTGCATTGGTATCTAAATACATTGATAGCTCTTCGGTAGAGTTTTGTTTTGCAAAGCTATCAGGATCTTCTCCTTCCGGAAAGGTGCAAACTTTCACATTCATTCCTTGCTCAAGGATAAGATCTATTCCTCTCAGTGATGCCCTAATCCCCGCAGCATCACCATCAAAAAGAACAGTGATGTTTTTTGTAAGACGATTTATTAGTCTTATTTGTTCTGAGGTTAACGCCGTTCCTGAAGAGGAAACCACGTTCTTAATTCCCTTTTGGTGAAATTGAATAACATCTGTATAACCTTCAACCAAATAGCAATTATCTTCTTTAGCAATACTCTGCTTAGCATAATATATACCATAGAGCACTTTACTTTTATGATAGATATCACTCTCTGGAGAGTTTAAATATTTAGCCGCTTTTTTATTATTCCCAAGAATACGTCCGCCAAAACCAAGTACGCGTCCAGACATACTATGGATAGGAAACATTACGCGTCCTTTAAAACGATCAAAGTGTTTCTCATCCTTAACAATAGTGAGTCCAGTTTTTTCAAGATATTTTATATTATACCCTTTACCTAGCGCTTCATCTGTAAAGGCTTGCCACTCATCAAGCGAATATCCTAATTGAAACTTTTCAATTGTATCATCATTAAACCCTCGTTCTTTAAAATAGCTTAAACCAATAGATCTTCCTTGATCTGTTTTATGCATTGTATTTTGAAAATAGGTATTTGCAAATTCACTTACCAAATACATGCTTTCACGTTCACTTGCTATTTCCTTTTGCTCATCGGTTTGCTCTGTTTCTTCTATTTCTATATTGTACTTTTTTGCTAAGTACTTAATGGCTTCGGGATAGGTAAAATGCTCATGTTCCATTAAGAAAGAAACCACTGTTCCCCCTTTACCACTAGAAAAATCTTTCCAAATCTGTTTTACCGGAGACACCATAAAACTAGGCGTACGCTCTTCACTAAAAGGGCTTAACCCTTTAAAATTACTTCCTGCTTTCTTAAGGTTTACAAAATCGCCTATCACCTCCTCTACTCGAGCAGTTTCAAAAACTTTATCTATGGTCGATTTCGATATCATTTTAACGCGTAATGAAGAATGTAAAAGTAAGTAAAATGAATTATGTTTTAAAACACATATTAAGAGGACATAATTATGAAAAGCCACTGATAAAATCAATGGCTTTAAAAATCGAAAACAAATTAGTTAATCAGTATTAATCCATATCAAAGCGTAGTCCTATGGATATATTGTTTTGATCTATCGCTTGATCTTTAAATAAAGGCGACATATCATATTTTACATAGATTGCTGTATCATCAAAAGCGAAATAACCGCTTAATCCATACACTAAATCTGTGGTGTTATAATGGCGCTTTATTTTGTCTTTCACCTTATCGCCATCAGATGTATACTTTAATTTTTGTCTAGTTCCAATATTAAACCCAGCATAACCACCTAATCCCATTTTAAATTGACGTCTTGTGCTATATCTAAAATAGTTTTCTCTATCAATTCTTCTTGAAGGTCCAAACTCAAAGTGAACTGGGAATACAAGATTAGAAACACTCAATTTTGCTTTGCTCAAGTTATTTGGAAACTCTTCAAGTCTGGTTTCATCTCCGTCCTGAACAAAATACATATTGTCCTTTAGTTTTAGTCCATTAATTTGAACTGACCAACCATACTTTAAACGCAACCAATTTGAATTATTAAACACTCTGGTTTTCCAAGCCCAACCTATTTCAAAAAATCTCGAGCCTCCAATTTTATAGGGCGAATCGTCTAAAGACTCTCCGTCAATAAGTGTGTTGTTCAATCCAAACGCTAACACCATATCGCTAGAGGTTCTTCTATCATAACGCCTTGGTTTATCATGACTTCTCTTCCCAAAGAAAATAAAGTTATCTTTTTCATCTTTATTCCCTCCTATTCTGAAAATATAACCATCTTCATCATCAGTATTTAAGGTATTACCCTCACTACGCCGAAGGAGTGCAATTTTATTGTCTATTATTGCTATTCTATTCTCAATGTTTAAAGCTCTTTTTTGTGCAGCTTCTTTTTTAAGTTTTTCAGCTTCTTCTTGTGTGATCTCTCCACTATCTAACCGTTTATTAATGGATTCCACCTCAGCTTTTAAGAGTTCGCGTTCTTCAAGTTTAATATGCTCCTTTTGAGCTTTAAGGCTTTCAATTTTTGAAATCTTTGAAGTGTCAGAAGTATCTGTTTGCGCATAAGTTTGATTAAGACTTACAACTGAGATTACTAATATTAACACTAGTTTGGTAATTGTTTGCATCACTGTTCGTTTATTAATTGATTGTTGATTTTTTTAATTGTTTCTTTCAGCTACTGCCGTTTTTAATTCTTGATATCCTGAACTAAGCATTTCAAAAACTCGAGCTCTAAACGATCTTTCTAAATCGTCTTCTACACTTTGTAATAGTGCATTGGCATCTACCTTATTCGTGGCTTCATTGTAAAGCTTCTTTAATTCTATTTCTTTCTGGGCAGCATTTAATAAAGCATCAATTTCAGCATCAGCAACTACTTCTTTTGTACTTTGTAATGCTCTTATTTGAGCTACTACTTCCTTAGCTTTTTGTTCTTCAAAGCTTAATGGTTCTTTCGTCTTTTCATCCTGAGGTATTTTCTTTACTACTTCAGCAACAGCTTCTTCCATATCCTTAGGAATTAATTTTTGCTGCTCTACTTGAATTTTCTTCTTTAAAGTTGGTTGGCTAGTTGTTTGTTTATCTTCTTTTTGCTTTGGATTTTCTTTGTCAATAACTTCTACTTCCTGAACATTTTCCTCAACAACTCGTATGTTATTCTCTTTAACTACATTAATCGGACTACTATTTTTTTCAGTATCCACTAATACAGGTTCAATAAGAGTTTCTGTAACATCTTTATTTAAAAAAGTCACAAGCATTAGCACACCCACTAAACTTGCTGCTATACCTAACCACCAATATGCTTTCTTATTTCTTGTTGTTTCATGAGCATCTAATTGCTCACTTAACTTATTCCAAGCATCTGAACTTGGCTGTAATTGGCGCTTTTCTAACTGCTCTCTTAACTTGTCTTCAAATTTCATTGGTGCCATTATTTATCTTATTTAATTTGGTTAGCTGTTGTTGCAATAATTGTCTTGCTTTAAATAACTGCGATTTAGAGGTGCCTTCACTAATGTTTAGCATTTTTGATATCTCGCTATGTTTATAACCTTCAATGGCATACATTACAAATACCATTCGGTAACCTTCTGGAAGATCATCTATAAGTTGCTGTATCTCTGAAACTTCTAACGCTGTATTAATATTATTGGATGTATGCTCTGGAACGGTAACCTCTTCAGTACTGAACTCTATATTTTTTTTTGCTCTCAAAAACGAAATGGCTTCATTTACCATAATTCGTCTCATCCAACCTTCAAAGCTTCCATTTCCAGAATAACCACTCAACTTTGTAAACACCTTGAAAAAACCTTTTATCATCACATCTTCAGCGTGTTGTACATCTCTAATATAATAGCGACAAATACTTAACATTTTTGACGCATGCAACTCATACAACTTATGTTGTGCTTCGCGATCATTTCGCTTCGCTTTTTTTATTAGCTGCGCTTCGTTTTTATAAAGTTGAATGACTTTCAATGGATCTTTCATTTGATCTTCTATTTACCTAGACGCAACAATTATGCAAATGGTTGTATGAGATTGAAAATATTTTTACAAAAGTGCAATTTAGAATAAATATGAATGCCTCGACTATATTGAATTTGAAAGAATAAACGCCTAACTTCGTTAACGTACTTAAGGCTAAGTATAAAACAACATTCAAACTTAAATAATATGATTGTAGAAAAATTAAAAGAATTGGGTTACCAATATCGACCTGCTGATTTAGAAGTATTGGATTTTCAACAAGCGGTAAAAGTAGGTAATCTAGTATTTACCTCAGGGCAAACACCACTTTTGAATGGTGAAGGAGCTAAAGGAAAAGTTGGTGAAGATGTAGATATGGAAACAGCTTATAAAGCCGCAGAAGTTTGCGCTTATAAATGCTTACAAGCCCTAGGCGCCGTAGCTGATATTAATGAAGTTGTTCGTATTGTAAAAGTTCTTGGAATGGTGAATGTTGGAGAAGGTTTTACAAATACTTCTGGTGTCATAAATGGTGCAACCCATTTTCTTAATAAATTATTCCCAGATAAAGGTCATGCACGATCTGCTGTTGGAATGCAAATACCAAATGATTGGGCAGTAGAAATAGAGATGGTAATTGAAGTTAAATCTTAATAAAGTAATTCTACTTCTTCCTGTCAATCACATAATTCACCATCAATTCTAGCGAATCACGATATTTAGACGCTGGATAGTTTTGTAGTAATTGTAAAGCTTCCGTTTGGAACTCTTTCATTTTGGCAATAGCATAATCAAGTCCACCATTATCCTTTACAAACTGTATGACCTCCTTTACACGCTTCTTATCCTTATTATGCTTTTTGATAGAATTGATCAACCAATTGGCTTCTTTTTTAGAACAGTTATTCAACACATGAATAAGTGGTAAGGTCATTTTTTGTTCCTTAATGTCTATACCTGTTGGCTTACCAATTTTTTCTTCTCCATAATCAAATAAATCATCCTTGATCTGGAAAGCCATACCAATAAGTTCACCAAACTTTCGCATATTTTCTACTTCCGGAGTATTTGGTTTTACGGATGCTGCTCCTAAACTACAACAAGCAGCAATTAAAGTTGCTGTTTTTTGACGAATGATCTCGTAATATACCTCTTCTATTATATCTAAGCGACGTGCTTTTTCAATTTGTAACAACTCCCCTTCTACTATCTCTTTAACGGCTACGGAGATAATTTTTAGTAGGTCGAAATCATTGTTATCAATACATACCAACATTCCTTTAGATAGCAGATAATCGCCTACTAATACAGCAATTTTATTTTTCCAAAGTGCATTGATAGCAAAGAATCCTCGACGACGGTTACTATCGTCAACAACATCGTCATGAACCAAAGAAGCTGTATGAATTAACTCAATTACTGAAGCTCCTCTATAGGTTCGTTCACTTATCTCGCCATTATTCAACATTTTTGCTGTAAGGAAAACGAACATAGGTCGCATTTGCTTTCCCTTTCTATTTACAATATAATGGGTTATTCGGTTTAAGAGTGCAACTTTTGAAGACATTGAGAGCTGGAACTTTTGCTCAAAAAGGTCCATCTCGAAAGCTATTGGGTCTTTTATTTGTTCAACGATCTTCATAAGGAAAACCAAAGATAAAGTTTACAGTAACAATTCCTAAGATTTATTTGCCAATTGCCCACAAGCCGCATCAATGTCCTTACCTCTACTTCGGCGAACATTAACCACAATTCTATTTTTCTCTAAAGTTGCAATATAATTTTCTAGGGCTTCTTGAGAGGCTTGTTGATAGTCCCCATCATCAATTGGATTGTACTCAATTATATTAACCTTACTCGGAACATATTTGCAGAACTTCACTAATGCATCGATATCTTTTTGGGTGTCGTTTACACCTTTCCAGACCACATATTCGTAGCTAATCTTTCTTTTGGTCTTAGCGTACCAATACTCTAAGGATTCACGCAGTTCATTTAATGGGAAGGTTTCATTAAATGGCATAATGGAAGTACGAACCTCATCGATAGCAGAATGCAATGATACTGCCAAGTTAAATTTTACATCATCATCAGCCATTTTCTTGATCATTTTTGGAATTCCTGAAGTGGACAAAGTGATGCGCTTAGGTGACATACCCAAACCTTCTGGAGAAGTGATCTTGTCAATGGCTTTCAATACATTATTATAATTCATTAAAGGCTCTCCCATTCCCATGAATACAATATTGCTCAACGGTCTGTTATGATATAAACGACTTTCTTTATCTATTGCCACTACCTGATCGTAAATCTCATCAGGATTTAAGTTACGCATTCGTTTTAATCTTGCAGTAGCACAGAATTTGCAGTCTAAACTACAACCTACTTGTGAAGAAACACAAGCTGTCGTTCTAGTTTCGGTTGGTATTAAAACCGATTCAACAATTAAACCATCATGCAAGCGAACAGCATTTTTTACCGTTCCGTCATTACTGCGCTGCAAACTGTCAACCTCAATATGATTGATCACAAAATTATCTTCAAGCATTTGTCTTGTTTGTTTAGAGATATTGGTCATATCGTCAAAACTGTGTGCAGACTTTTGCCAAAGCCATTCGTATACTTGATTACCACGAAAAGCTTTATCTCCCTGACCAACAAAGAAGTCACGAAGTTGCTCTTTTGAAAGTGCTCGAATATCTTTTTTTGTAATTGACATTGCAGACAAAAAAGCCTCGTTTAACGAGGCCTAATTTTATATGATTAACATGGCATCGCCATAACTGTAAAACTTGTAGCCTTCTTTAACAGCTTCATCATAAGCACGTTTTATAAAATCGTGACCTGCGAAAGCTGAAACCATCATTAGTAAAGTTGATTTTGGTGTATGGAAGTTAGTGACCATGCAATTAGCAATACTAAAATCGTATGGAGGGAAAATAAACTTGTTTGTCCAACCAGAAAACTCGTTTAGTGTTCCGCTAGAAGAAACCGAACTTTCTATAGCTCTCATCACTGTTGTACCAACAGCACAAATACGTCTTTTCTCTTTTAACCCGTTATTAATTGTATCAGTAGCAATACGATTGATCACAATTTCTTCACTATCCATTTTATGTTTAGAAAGGTCTTCAACCTCAACAGGATTAAAAGTTCCTAATCCAACATGCAAAGTAACTTCTGCAAAGTCAATTCCTTTAATTTCTAGACGCTTTAATAAATGCTTAGAAAAGTGTAAACCAGCAGTTGGTGCTGCAACAGCTCCTTCATTTTTAGCATAAATAGTTTGATAACGCTCCTCGTCTTCTGGCTCTACTTCTCTTTTAATATATTTTGGAAGTGGTGTCTGTCCTAATTGGGTTAATTTATCTCTAAATTCTCCATAAGAACCATCGTATAAGAAACGAAGCGTACGACCTCTTGAAGTTGTATTATCGATAACCTCAGCAACTAAAGTTTCGTCTTCACCAAAGTATAATTTGTTACCTATTCTGATCTTACGAGCTGGGTCTACTAAAACATCCCATAAACGTTGTTCAGCATTTAACTCACGTAATAAGAACACCTCAATACGCGCTCCAGTTTTTTCTTTATTACCAAACAATCTTGCAGGAAATACCTTTGTATTATTAAGTATCATTACATCATCCTCATCAAAATAATCGATAAGATCTTTGAATAGTTTGTGCTCAATAGTTTGTTCCTTGCGGTTTAAAACCATCAATCTTGCTTCATCACGATGTTCTGAAGGATACTCTGCTAATAGTTCTGTAGGTAGATCAAAATTGAAGTGCGATAATTTCATATTCGGTGTTTATTTTTAAGAAAGTGGCAAATATACAATCTCGACATAGGCGTTGTCAAGTATTTACCCTACTTTTTACTTGAAAATATATATTTCAGTATGTTAAGCTAAGACTGCGTAAAAGAAAAACCTATATTTTGAAGGTCTTCCCAGAAATCTGGATATGATTTAGAAACTACATCTGCCTCATTAATTGTAAAACCAATTCTTAACGCGAGAGGAGCGAAAGCCATTGCCATTCTATGATCGTGATATGTATCAACAGAAACATTTGAGTTATATGATGATACTTTATCGATAGTCAATGTTTTATCAGTGATCTCAACGCTCGTTCCAAATTTTTCGATCTCAGTTTTAAGAGCCACCAATCGATCAGTTTCCTTAATCTTTAATGTATGCAGTCCAGTTAAATGACATCCTACTCCCAATCCAACACAAGTTACTGCAATAGTTTGGGCAATATCAGGAGCATTGGTAAGATCGTAATTTACAGATGGTAGCTGGCAGTTAGCTGACTTAGTAAGCGTAATTTGATTGTTATGAAACTTAGTTTCTACTCCCATATCCTTATAAATAGTTACTAAAACAGAATCCCCTTGTAAACTATTCTCTTTATATGCTGAAAGCGTAATTTCTGTACCAATTTCACTGAGAGCTACTATACTATAAAAGTAAGAAGCCGAGGACCAATCAGACTCAACAACTAAAGTTTTTGATTGAACTTTTTCAACTGTAAAAATAGTAATAGTATTGCCTTCAAAACTAGTTTTAACTCCTACTTCTTCCAGCAAACTAAGCGTCATCTTAATATAAGGTGTTGAGGTAATTTGTCCGTTTAGAGTTAACTCCAAACCTTGCTCTAATCTGGAAGCTATTAAAAGTAAAGCCGAAATATATTGACTGCTTACATTTGCAGCTAATTCAACTTTATTCTTGGTTAACTTCTTCCCTTTAATTCTTATTGGAGGATAACCTTCATTGGTTTCATAAGTAATTTCTGCACCAAGATCTCTCAAAGCATCAACAAGTATTTTAATAGGACGCTCTTGCATGCGCTGTGAACCTGTTAACACTACTTCACTACCTTCTTGAATAGAAAAATAAGCTGTTAAAAATCGCATTGCTGTACCAGCGTGATGAATATCAACCAAGTTAGAATCAGAATTCAATGCTTTTGTCATTAAAACTGAATCATCTGAATTGGAAATGTTTTCAATACTTAAGTTTAAAAACAATGATTTCAGCAACAACAGCCTGTTCGATTCACTTTTGGAGCCAGTTATCTTTATAAAAGATTGGTTGGCTATTTTAGATTTTTGAAGTGCGATATCCATTATAAATTTCCACTTACATATTAAGCAGGCAAATTTACTTTAACTTTTCGTTATTATGATGTCTATCGTGATCTCTTTTTGTTTTTATAGCCATTTTTTTATCAAAGGCTTCCTGTAGATCGACTCCTGTTTGATTAGCAAGACAGAGAACCACAAAAACAACATCGGCAAGTTCTTCTCCCAGATCTTTATTTTTGTCGCTCTCTTTCTCACTTTGCTCACCATAGCGTCTAGCAATAATACGCGCTACCTCACCAACTTCCTCGGTAAGTTGTGCCATATTGGTTAACTCATTAAAATAACGAACACCATGGTTTTTTATCCAGTTGTCTACTTCTTTTTGTGCGTTTTGTATATTCATTACTCTTTTTGCTTAGTATCTATTATAATTGTTACCGGTCCATCATTTAATAATTCAACTTTCATATCAGCTCCAAATTCTCCTGTCTGAACTTTTTTACCTAAATCTTGTTCAAACTGTTTTACAAAGCTCTCATAAATTGGAATAGCAACATCTGGTTTTGCAGCTTTAATATAACTTGGTCTGTTCCCTTTTTTAGTGCTAGCATGTAATGTAAATTGACTTACTACTATAGCATCTCCATCCGTATCTAAGATAGATTTATTCATGACACCATTCTCATCTCCAAAGATTCTGAGGTTTGCTATTTTTCTTGAAAGCCAAATAATATCTTCCTGAGTATCTTCATTTATTATTCCTAATAATACCATAAGTCCTGAATTAATTTCAGCCACTTTTTCTCCTTCAATGGTTACACTAGATCTTGAAACACGTTGTATTACTGCTTTCATTATTGATCGTAGTTATCGGTTCTATAATGCTCATCTTCACCTTCCAGAATATTTAAATAGCTTCGGTAACGAGAGTATGCTATTTCGTCATTCTCTAAAGCTTCTTTTATGGCACATTTGGGCTCTTTAAGATGAAGGCAATTATTAAACTTACAGTTCTGTTTGAGTTCAAAAAATTCTGGAAAATAATCCCCTACTTCTTCTTTATCCATATCAACAACACCAAAACCTTTAATTCCTGGAGTGTCAATAATCTTTGCTTCAAAACTCAGGTCAAACATTTCAGCAAATGTAGTAGTGTGTTGACCTTGTTGATGCTGTTCTGAAATTTCTTTAGTACGTAAATTTAAATTAGGCTCAATAGCGTTTACCAAAGTGGACTTACCTACTCCTGAATGACCAGCAAACATACTTACATTTCCTTCCATGAGCTGTTTAACTTTATCTACATTCTTTCCTGTGGCGGCCGAAATACCAATACATTCATAACCTATGCTCCTATATAATGCGGCTAGATACTTTACCTCTAGTAATGTTTCTTCATCATAGGTATCAATCTTGTTAAACAAAAGAATAGCCTTAATGGAGTAGGCTTCAGCGGTAACTAAAAAACGATCAATAAAACTGGTAAAAGTAACAGGATTGTTGATAGTAATGAGCAAAAACACCTGATCAACGTTACTTGCTATAATATGTGTTTGCTTTGAAAGGTTTACCGATTTTCTTACGATATAATTCTTTCTGTCCTGAATACGCGTAATGACTCCTGTCTCTTGGTTATTCTTAGCTTCAAGTTCAAACTCCACATAATCACCTACAGCTATAGGATTGGTACTCTTAATACCTTCGAGCCTAAACTTTCCTTTGATTCTGCATTCATAAACCTTCCCGTTTAAAGTTTTAACGGTATACCAACTTCCTGTAGATTTATAAACGAGCCCTGTCATTCATTAAAATATAGCGAATACAAATTAACAATATTCTAGAAAGAAAAGTTATCTTAGATCACTTAAATTCTTATAGCAAAAAACATGAAAAAAATTTTATTCCCTTTATTATTGGTTTTTATATTATATAGTGAAGTAAATGCTCAAGTCGAGTATAAAATAATTACAAGTGTAGAATCTATTGTTCCCGCAGGTCTTGGGCGTTCAAGATTAATTGCTTCAGATGATCAAAGAGATTTTAATGAATTCTCCTCTGAAAGATCTGAGGATAAAAAAGAAGATAAACGAAATAAATCTAAAAGAAGTGATATACGGGTGAAGAATTTTGAAGAGACTAAACTTCTTAATTTCTATAACTTAGGAGGGATTAGATTTCAAAATATTGCGGCTAACGATGTGTTGGTTTCTTCAAAAATAAACGATATGGTAGCTCAGGGTTGGGAGTTAGCATTTGTAACAAGTGCTGTTGAAAGTAATGCTGGTAAAGATGATGGTAATGGTATTTTTATAACTCGATATATTTTCAAAAGAAATAAGGAATAAAAAAAGGAGCGTTTAACGCTCCTTTTTTTATTTACAACTAATCTGCTTTAAATATCTTTTCCTGATGATTAATAGATTCTTGGTGAATAGCTTTGAACATTCTTAGCACAAACTCTTCACTTAAACTATGTTGTTCTCCTTCAAGAATCATTTTACCTAAAATTTCATTCCAACGTTTTGTTTGTAAAACTGCAACGTTATTTGCTTTCTTCAATTTACCAATACCGTCTGAAACTTTCATTCTCTTTCCTAAAATCTCAATTAATTGATGATCTATAACATCAATTTGAGTACGAAGTGTATTGATGCTATTATTAAACTCTGCCTCAGCGGAAGTCTCTTTTCTAATTTTTAGATCATCCATGTACTGTATCAAATCAGAAGGTGTGATCTGTTGTGCAGCGTCACTCCATGCGTTATCTGGATCATGATGTGTCTCTACCATCAGTCCGTCAAAATTTAAGTCTAAACCTGTTTGACATAGATCAAAAATTATATCACGCTTCCCAGCAATGTGCGAAGGATCAAGAATTAATGGTAAATCTGGAAATCTGTTTTGTAGATCAATTGGTAATTGCCACTCAGGATTATTTCTATATCTAGTTTTCTGATAGGTTGAAAATCCTCTGTGAATCACACCTAAATTCTTAACATCAGCTTTATAAAAACGCTCAACAGCACCTAACCAAAGTGACAGATCTGGGTTCACAGGATTCTTGATCAATACAGGCTTGTCTGTACCTTTTAGAGCATCAGCTATTTCTTGAACAATAAACGGACTTACAGTTGTTCTAGCTCCAATCCACAAGATATCTACATCATGTTCTAAGGCATGTTCCACATGATTGGCATTTGCAACTTCCGTAGAAATTAGCATTCCTGTTTCTTCCTTGGCACGCTGCATCCATTTTAAACCAAGCGCTCCAACTCCTTCAAAGTTCCCAGGTCTTGTTCTTGGTTTCCATATACCAGCTCTCAATACTGTTGCATCAGTATCTTTTAACTGATGAGCAATGTTTAATACTTGTTCTTCGGTTTCTGCACTACATGGTCCAGCAATCACTAATGGATGCTCTAATCCAAAATTATCTAACCATGTTCTAAGTTCTTTTTTGTTCTCCATAGCATTTAATTTAAGCTATTCCTTTAAGGATTTGTTTTATATAATTAGTGTCTTTCATTTCTTTATTAATAGCCTCAAAATCATCATCCTCCATTAGTTTTTTAAACTGAGAAAGATTGTTGATGTACTCTTCTAACGTCTTTATGACATTAGCTTTATTTTGTTCGAAAATTGGTGTCCACATCTCAGGTGAACTCTTGGCTAATCGAACAGTTGATTCAAAACCACTTCCTGCCATGTCAAAAATGTCACGCTCATTCTTCTCTTGCTCAATAACTGTTTTCCCCAACATGAATGAACTGATATGCGACAGATGAGACATATAAGCAATATGCTTATCATGTGATTTAGGCTTCATATAGCGAATACGCATTCCTATATCTGCAAAAAGTTTCAAAACTTTTTCCTGTAACTTAAAAGCTGTCTCTTCAACTTCACAAATGATATTTGTTTTACCTTTATACAACCCTTCTAAGGCAGCAGATGGACCTGAAAACTCGGTTCCAGCAATTGGATGTGTTGCCAAAAAATTTCTACGTTTTGGATGCTCTTCTACGGCTAAACATATATCTTGTTTAGTAGACCCTACATCAACCACCACAGTATCATCACTAACCATGTCCAAAATATTTGGTAACTGTTTTACAGTTGCATTAACTGGAATAGCAACAATTACTAAGTCGGCATTTTTAATATCTTCTAGATTTGCCTTTTTATCAATAACATTTTTAGCTAATGCAATATCAAGATGCTCTTCATTATTATCAATACCGTAAATGGTTACCGAAGGGTCTAGCTTCTTTATATCTAAAGCCAAACTTCCGCCAATTAACCCAACTCCTATTACATATATCTCTTTCATAAAACTCTTGCTATAGCTTCTTCAATATCTTCGGTTGATGCGCATAATGAAAATCTGATGTATCCTTCACCTTTACTCCCAAAAATGGTTCCTGGTGTAATAAAAACATGATTATTCTTTAATATCACATCTATGTATTCTTCTGCTTTTACTAGTGGTGGCAGTTTTGCCCAAACAAATAAGCCTGAAGCGTTCTTATCATAAGTACAGTTTAGTGCTTCTGCCAGCCTCCATATCAATTCTCTACGCTGCTCATAAACACTATTCAAACTGAGATACCATAATTTTGAACAACGCAAGGCTTCTATAGCTCCTTTCTGAATTCCGTAGAACATTCCAGAATCCATATTACTTTTAACCTTCAGAATGTTGCTTATATGTTTACCATCTCCCAATACCATTCCAACACGCCAACCAGCCATATTAAAAGTTTTACTCAATGAGTTTAACTCTACACAAACATCTTTAGCTCCTTTTATGTTTAAAATACTCTTTGGAGAATCGGTTAAAATGAAGCTATATGGATTATCATTTGCAATTAAGATATTATTCCTCTTAGCAAAATCTACTAACTCTTCATAAACTTTATAACTAATTTGAGTTCCTGTTGGCATATGCGGATAGTTCAACCACATTAACTTTACTTTACTCAAATCTTGTTTTTCTAAAGCTGTAATATCTGGCAGCCAACCATTAGCTTCATCCAACTCATAAAAAACTGGTTTAGCTCCAAGCAATCTTGTTACTGATTGATAAGTAGGATATCCAGGGTTAGGAATAAGCACCTCATCACCTTCATTAAGGTATGCCATAGAAATATGCATAATTCCTTCTTTACTTCCCATTAATGGTAGAATTTCTGTCATAGGACTTAGATGCACCTGAAACTGATCACGATAAAATGAAGCCATAGCCTCTCGAAGTTCAGGAAGTCCTTGATAACTTTGATACTTATGAGCAGCTTCGTCTTGTAAACCTTCAACAATTGCAGAAACAACTTTAGTTGGAGGTTGTAAATCTGGACTGCCTATTCCTAAATTAATAATAGGAGCACCAGCAGCTTTCATGATGTTTACTTCTCTTAATTTTTTTGAGAAGTAGTATTCTTCAACGGTATGTAATCTATTAGCAACTTCTATCATAGCTTTGCATTTACATATTCTCCGAGTACTTTAAAATCTTCAGCCATAATGGTCATAATTGATTTTGCCTTAGCGTAATCTTCATAAGAAGCAAATGTTATATCAACAAAGAATGCATACTTCCATGGTGTATCTATAATAGGCAACGACTGGATTTTTGTCAAATTAAGTTTACAATCACTCATTACGTTTAAAATGGTAGCTAAACTCCCACGTTTATGGTCTAATTGAAACTTAATTGAAGCCTTGTTAATTTGATGTTCAGGGATCTCAGAGTTTGTTCTTTTTACAATTACAAATCTGGTTTCATTATGTTTAATTGTCTGAATACTTTTAGCTAAAATCTCTACTTCAAAAATTTCTGCAGCCATTGTAGGTGCAATTGCAGCAATTCCACTTATCTGTTTTTCATGTATTCTTCTGGCAGCTTCTGCTGTATCTCTGTCCTCAACAAGTTTGATATGCGGATAATCTTTAAAGAATTTCTTGCATTGCAACAACGCCATAGGATGAGAATACACCTCTTTAATATCATTGATTTGCTGACCTGGAAGTGCCATTAAGTTATGCTGAATATCAAGATATTGCTCACCAACAATATGTAAATGTTGGCTATCAATTCTAGCATAATTTGGAATTATAGATCCAGCGATCGAATTCTCTATTGCCATAATTGCCGCATCACACTCCTTAGCAACTAAACTATCTACAACCTCGTCAAAAGTCAAACACTCTTTAATACCAACATTGTCATTAAAGTACTGCTTAGCAATAATATAATGGTTTGATCCCTTTACTCCTTGTATGGCTACCGATGAAATCATGTTCAAAAAAAAAGTCTCGATTTACACCGAGACTTACATTTAAATTTATCTTTAATAAATTACATATACAAAGTCTCGTTTCTTCCGTTAAAAAAGAAATAAAACCAATAATATGTAAAGTTTACTGTTCTCATTGTTGTTGAAGTGGCTAAAGTAATTATTATTTTTACAATTCAAAATTATGATACATTTTTTTTGATGAAATGCATAAATTTTTGAAGATTAGCAAGTAATTGCCTTATAATTTTATTTAATGTTTATTTTTACCCAAATCTTTTTTAAATGTCCATAAAAGTACAAAAGCTCACTAAGGTTTACGGAACACAAAAGGCACTAAACAATATAAGTTTTGAAGTAAAAAAGCCTGAAGTAGTTGGTTTTTTAGGTCCAAATGGAGCTGGAAAATCTACCATGATGAAAATTCTAACTACTTACATTTCGGCTTCAAATGGAAGTGCTATTGTTAATGACTTTGATGTAACTTCTAATAAAGAAGATGTTCAAAAAAGTGTTGGATATCTACCTGAACATAATCCTTTATATTTAGATATGTACGTTAAAGAATATCTTAATTTTAACGCAAAAGTTTACGGTGTGGATAGACAAAGAATCGATGACGTTCTAGAACTCACCGGACTTACTCCTGAAGTGCATAAACAGATAGGACAACTTTCAAAAGGTTATAGACAACGTGTTGGATTAGCAAATGCATTGTTACATGATCCTGATGTTTTGATCTTAGATGAACCTACAACTGGTCTTGACCCCAACCAACTGGTAGATATTAGGAATCTTATTAAAACCATTGGTAAAGAAAAAACTGTTTTCTTATCTACTCACATTATGCAAGAAGTAGAAGCTATGTGTGATCGCGTAATTATTATAAATAAAGGTGAAATCGTTGCGGATAAAACATTAAAAGAACTAAAAGAAGGTTCACAGCAGGTTGTAAATGTTGAGTTTGATTATCGCGTTGAAGAAGCTTTCTTAAAAAGCATTCCTCATGTGGTGAAAGTAGCATGTATACATGACCTCATTTATGAGATCACTTTTGACACTACCGAAGATATGCGTTCGCATGTATTCGATTTTGCTCATGACAACCAATTAAAAATACTTCAGCTTAATCAAAAGAATGCCAGTTTGGAGAGTTTATTTAGAGAACTTACCTCCTAATTGAAAAGTCCAAAAAAATATGAGTTTTATCATGTATTGAACACATGTGTTAGAATATCTTTGCTTTCCTTAAATTTGAAGTATGAACAAAGGTATTTATGTAGCAACAATTGAAGCCAATAGTGGTAAGTCGGTTGTTGTATTAGGGCTCATGCAAATGTTGTTGGGTAAAACTGCTAAAGTTGGCTATTTCAGACCTATTATTGATGATCTAAAAGAAGGCGAACGGGATAATCATATTAATACAGTAGTCTCTCATTTTGAGCTAGACATCAACTATAAAAAGTGTTTTGCTTTCACACGAAATCAAGTACTTAACCTTTACAATCAAGGAAAATCGGGTGAAGTAATAGACACCATTATTGGCAAGTATAAAAAGCTTGAAGAGCAATTTGATTTTGTATTAGTTGAAGGAACCGATTTCTCACACGAAAGTTCAATTCTAGATTTTGACATCAATATTCTAATAGCAAAAAATCTTGGTTTACCAACGATTATTGTGGCTCATGGTGAAGGTAAAAATGTCGAAGAAGTTGCAGATAGCATTCAGTTAGCTCATGATACGTTTAATGAAGAGGTTGAAGTACTATCGGTTATTGCCAATAAGGTAAAAGAAGAAGACCTTAATTGCTTAAAACAAGAGTTACTAAAACGTATTCCTTCTAATACTTCTGTTTCAGCAATTCCAACAATTAAGAAGCTTTCAAATCCTACGCTAAAGGAAATTGTGCAAACACTAGATGGAAAAGTACTTTTTGGAAAAGACCTTCTTAACAATCAGATAGAGAATTTTGGTGTTGGTGCTATGCAGTTACGCAATTACCTCACGCATCTAAAAAACAATACTATTGTTATCACTCCTGGTGACAGAGCAGATCTTATTTTAGGAGCATTACAGGCAAATATTTCTAAAAATTATCCTAAAGTATCAGGAATCATACTTACAGGTTCGTTATTGCCTGAAGAACCAATTTTAAAACTTATTGAAGGACTCTCTAGTATTGTTCCAATAATAAGTGTAGAAGGCGGAACTTATTGGGTTACTAATACCATAGGAGATATCAAGTCTAAGATATACGCTGAGAATACCGAAAAAATAAGAACATCTATCTCTGCTTTTCAAAAGCATGTAGATACTGATATGCTTGTAGAGAAGTCTATCACTTTCAAATCAGACAGTTTATCTCCAAGAATGTTTCAGTACAAATTATTACAGCAAGCACTTCAAAACAAAAAACATATTGTTCTACCAGAAGGTAATGATGAAAGAATATTAGCTGCTGCAGCTCGATTAATTGCAGCACAAGTGGTCGACCTTACTTTAATTGGCGAAATTGAAAAAATTAAAGAAAAAGTTAAAGCACTTGATATTCCTCTGGATCTAAGTAAAGTAAACCTTGTCAATCCAACCGAATCTGAACATTTTGAAAATTATGCACAAACATTGTATGAGCTTCGTAAACACAAAAATGTGAATTTGGCCATGGCTAGAGATATGATGTGCGACGTTTCTTATTTTGGAACCATGATGATCTACAAAGGTCATGCTGACGGAATGGTTTCTGGTGCAGTTCATACTACACAACACACCTTGCGTCCAGCATTGCAGTTCATTAAAACAAAACCAGATGCCTCTATTGTTTCATCTGTGTTCTTTATGTGTTTAGAGGACCGTGTTTCTATTTTTGGTGATTGTGCAATCAATCCAAACCCAAATGCTGAACAGCTGGCCGAAATAGCATTATCATCAGCTAAAACAGCTTCCGACTTTGGTATTGAACCTAAAGTTGCCATGTTATCTTATTCTTCAGGTGCTTCAGGTAAAGGTGAAGACGTTGAAAATGTTAGAAAAGCTACCGAAATTGTAAAGGCTAAAAATCCTGATCTAAAAATAGAAGGACCAATACAATATGATGCTGCGGTAGATATGAAAGTAGGGCAACAAAAGCTTCCTAACTCTGAAGTAGCAGGACAAGCAAGCGTACTTATATTTCCAGATTTGAACACAGGAAATAACACTTACAAAGCAGTACAAAGAGAAACAGGTGCATTAGCCATTGGACCTATGCTTCAAGGCCTAAACAAACCTGTAAATGACTTAAGTCGTGGTTGTACAACTGATGATGTCTTTAGCACAGTAATAATCACAGCAATTCAAGCCCAAGATGTATAACATGAAAAAAATACTTGTACTCAATTCTGGGAGCTCATCTATTAAATTTCAGCTTTTTAAATTGCCAGAACAAATCATTATTTGTTCTGGACTAATTGAACGAATTGGTTTTGATGATGCCAAATTTGAACTAAAAGTTGATCATGAAAAATTTGAGTACGAATTACGAATAAAAGATCACCAACAAGGACTTGAGCTGCTTTCTGAGAGATTGCTCGATAGGAAGTTTAATATTATTGCCTCTGCCAACGAAATTAATGTTGTAGGGCATCGTGTTGTTCATGGAGGAAGCCATTTCAAAAAAACCCGATTAATTACTCAAGAGGTTAAAAGTAAGATCAAAAGTTTATTTGATATTGCTCCTTTACATAATCCTCCTAACTTAAAAGGTATTGAGGTAGCCGAAACCATTTTCCCTCAAGCTAAACAAGTAGCCGTTTTTGACACTGCTTTTCATCAAAGTATTCCAGAAGTTGCATACAAATACGCTATTCCTAATAAATTTTTAACCGAACATGGTGTACGGGTTTATGGTTTTCATGGAACCAGTCATAAATATGTTTCAGAAAAAGCGATTGAGTATTTAGGTGCAAAAGAAAGCAAGATCATTTCTATTCATCTCGGAAATGGTTGTAGTATTACTGCTATTAAAGATGGTAAAAGTATCGATCATAGCTTAGGTTTTGGACCAGTAAATGGGCTTATCATGGGAACTCGTGCAGGAGACATAGACGCTTCTGTTATCTTTTATCTAAATAGCAAGCTGGGATACTCTTTTGACGAAATCAATAATTTACTACATAAGCAAAGTGGAATGTTGGGCTTAACAGGACACAGTGACCTTCGTGATATTGAAGCTAAAGCCACAAAAGGAGATAAAGATTGCTTACTGGCGCTTCATATGAATGCCTACCGAATCAAAAAATTCATAGGAAGCTATATAGCAGCTCTTAATGGTTTAGACACAATTATTTTTACTGCAGGAATTGGTGAAAATTCTGAATTCATAAGAAGACTTGTTTGCGATGACCTTGATACTTTTGGCATTGAGTTAAGTGATAAAAAAAACGCACTGAGATCAAAAGATATTAGGGAGGTGAATACTAAAGAATCTAAAGTAAAGATTCTTGTAATTCCAACTAATGAAGAGTTAGAAATTGCTAAACAAGCTTTTGAGTTAGTTAAAAATTAACCTCCCTGTATAAAACGTTTCAACATCTATTGTTGGAGGTCTATTCATTGAAATAACATCTCCAACGCTTCTAAGTTCTCCAGAAATTGACTGCTGTGGGTTTACGATCATATCATTACTTCCACGATGAAAAACAGAGACATTTTGAGCTACTAGATTTGACCCCTCAAATCGTCCAGCACCACCATAAAATGCAACGTGTAAATTTTCAGCTTGCCCCGAAATATAAAAAGAAGATATCTTATTAGAAGTGATAATAATTTCTTCACTATCAACATCTAATCTAAAGTCACCAACAGCAAACACATCATCATTATTAAAATCTTCAGAAATTAATCGTAACGACGAATAATTTAAAACACCTTGAGAACTCACATCAAACTGTGATGAACTTCTAATTTCACCAACATTTGGTGCAGTTACAAACACCTTTGTAATTCCGTAATCCCGCACATAATTACAAGTATTATCATTGGTCAATTCTAGTCTATTATCAATAACTTTTGCTTCAATATCACTTAAAAGATATTCTCCTGTCTCAATAATTACTTTAGTCTCAGCACCTGCTGACAGGACAAGTTCTATATCGCGATTTACTAAAATTTCATCAAAATCAGGGACACTAACTTCTTGTTGAATAATTTCCCCTGTGGTTTGAAAGCAGTCATTTGCATTTTCACTTGAACATGAAAGCATTAAAACTAATAATATGAAGACTATCTTTTTCATAATCGTATACCAACTCCAAATTCAACAGCTTCGGCGGCAGCTCCATGCGCCTTAACAGTCACAGCTCCAAACCATTTTTTTCCAAAATATCTTTTTAGTCCAGCCCTTAAATAAACTCTACCTTCAAAATCTACAGGGTAATAAACGTAATAACCTGCTTGCGTCACAAATGATAGTTTATTGATGAACAGTTCATGACCTATAAATAGTCCTATACGCTTATAATCTGCATTAGGATCGTAATTTCTATTAGGAAAAGCTGCTGCTTGATGTTTGTTGTATTCTTTTAAAAAGTTAGAAAGAAAAACATCTGTTCCAAATTGAATGGCACTTTTATAACTTATCCTTTTATCAGCATAAGCAGAAAAAATATAGAATGGAAATTGACCGCTACCTATAATATCACTTTCATTTATACCGCTTCTAAATACAAAATTGTACTTCCATGGTTCTGTGAATTTTTCAAAATCAGAAGCTACTCTTTCTATATGCTCTTCTGAAAAATCATAAGTTAAACCTGCATTAAGTGCAATGACATTTATACTTGTATTTGGTGCTTTTACATTTGCATTTGAGTAATGAACAATTGACAAGCCTCCCTGAAATCCAATATTTCGAAGCAATCGTTCCTTTTTATAATTAAGCATTAAAAAAGTACTGCTCAATAATTTAGAACCAAATGCATTATTCTTGTGGTTGTCTATTTTATCATAAGGGTTTGATGTCATTGCCAACCCTTGTCCAATCCTAAACATCATATTCCTCTTAAAAAAATAGAAGTTATAATGCCCATAAAAACCAACATTCTTTCCCAGATATGGATTTTTTAAATCTTGGTATATAAATGATGCACCAAGATCTGGATATTTATATTCTTGCTGCCATCGTTCCTCACCAAAGGTTTTTCTATTCCAACTAATAATGGCACCTTGAGGATGACCAGTAATTAAATGCAAAATTGCATTGTTATGCAATGTTATATTACCAGAAGTGTAATTAACATCAAAACTATGCTTCGGTAAGTTTGACTGTTCTTGTGCAGTTGTTTGAGTACAAACAAGTAATAAGCAAGCTAAGAATCGGTACATTAATAGACTTGATTTCAAGTCAAAGGTAAAAGAATAATTAAAAAACTGCTTGTGCAATCGCTTTTATATTATCACTTTTTCCCATAGAATAATAATGTAAAACAGGAACTCCAGCATCAAGTAATTCCTTAGACTGCTGAATACAATACTCAACTCCAACTTGTCTCACTGCTTTATTGTCTTTGCATTTTTCTACCTCAGCAATCAGCTCTTCTGGAAGATCAATTTTGAATACTTGTGGCAATAATTGCAAATGACGTTTTACTGCAATGGGCTTAATACCTGGAATTATTGGAACGTTTATTCCGGCGGCCTTTGCTGCTTCGACAAATTCAAAATATTTTTTGTTATCAAAGAACATTTGAGTTACCACATAATCAGCTCCAGTATCTACCTTTTCTTTTAACCTTTTTAAGTCAGATTGTAAAGATGGTGCTTCGATATGCTTTTCTGGGTAACCAGCAACACCAATACAAAAATCAGCCTTATCATTGGCTTCAATAACATCATGAAGATACTTTCCGTTATTCAATCCTTGAATCTGATCAACTAAATCCTTAGCAAATTTATGTCCTCCTTTAGAGGCCTCAAAATACTTTTGATGACTCATCGCATCGCCTCGTAATGCCATTACATTGTCTATACCTAAATAATGACAATCAACCAATAGATATTCGGTTTCTTCTTTGGTAAATCCACCACACAAAACATGAGGAACAGTATCCACATCATACTTATGCTTTAAAGCAGCACAAATACCAACCGTTCCTGGACGCATTCTAGTAATTTTTCTATCTAGAAGTCCATTTTTTTCAATATATACATATTCTTCACGAGAAGTAGTGACATCAATAAAAGGAGGTTTAAATTCCATTAATGGATCGATGTTTTTATATAATTCGCGAATGCTATTCCCTTTTTTTGGTGGGATAATTTCAAAAGAAAATAATGTCTTTCCTTCCGCTTTCTTTAAATGATCTGTTATTTTCATTCTTTTAATCTGCTAAATTTGGGTTCAACCATTTCCTGGCTTCTTCTAAATCTATTCCTCTTCTTTTACTATAATCTTTTAACTGGTCTTCTTTAATTTTTCCTAATCCGAAATATTTCGATTCTTGGCTTCCAAAATAGTATCCGCTAACACTTGCTGCCGGCCACATTGCAAGACTTTCAGTAAGTTCAACTCCAATGTTTTCTTTCACTTTTAAAACTTCCCAAATAGTGGTCTTTTCTAAATGATCTGGACAAGCTGGATACCCTGGAGCTGGACGAATACCTTTGTAACTTTCTTTGATCAATTCTTCATTTGAAAGATTTTCCTTTGAAGCGTAGCCCCAAGCATCTTTGCGAACATGCTCATGTAAATATTCTGCAAAGGCTTCTGCTAATCTATCAGCCAAAGCTTTGATCATAATCGAACTGTAATCATCATGTTCCTTTTCAAATTGCATTGCAAGTTCTTTCGTTCCAAATCCTGCTGTTACACAAAAACACCCTATATAATCTTGCTTATTACTTTCTTTGGGAGCAACAAAATCTGCAAGTGCAAAGTTTGGCACTCCTTCACGTTTTTTGAGTTGTTGACGAAGGGTTAAAAACGAATATTTATTTCCTTCATGCGTTAATTCAATATCGCCATCGTTAACAGTATTTGCAGGAAACAATGCAAAAACTGCTTTAGCCTTTAGCAGACTATTCTCGAATATATCTTGTAACATTTTTTGAGCGTCTTTGAATAATTCGGAAGCTTGCTCTCCAACTATTTCATCATTCAATATCTCTGGGAATTTCCCATGAAGATCCCAGCTTCTAAAGAAAGGTGACCAGTCAATATAGTTCTCTAACTTTTTGATATCAAACTCTTCAATTATCTGAACTCCCAACTGATTTGGTTTTACAATCTCTGTAGTTTCCCAATCAATTTGAAACTTATTGTTTCTTGCTTCTTCAATAGAAATATATTCTTTTCGCTTACCTCTATTTAAGAACTGCTCGCGAAACTTGTCATACTCTTCTCGAATCTGCTCTTTATAAACTCGATTATTCTTTTGTAATAGGTTTCCAACTACTGTTACTGCCCTAGATGCATCATTAACATGGACCACTGTATTAGAATAATTAGGTGCAATCTTTACAGCAGAATGAGCTCTTGAAGTAGTAGCACCTCCAATCATCAACGGAATATCAAAATCATTTTTTTCCATTGCTCGAGATACATACACCATTTCATCTAACGAAGGCGTAATTAAACCACTCAACCCGATTACATCAACATTTTCTTGTTTAGCAGTTTCAATTATTTTTTCTGGTGGTACCATCACTCCAAGATCAATGATCTCGTAGTTATTACAACCTAATACAACGCTAACGATATTCTTTCCAATGTCATGAACATCTCCTTTTACGGTTGCCATTAATATCTTTCCTGCAGATTGTACTGCTCCATCTTTTTCTTCTTCAATAAATGGTTGTAAATAAGCCACAGCTTTTTTCATTACACGAGCTGATTTTACCACTTGAGGTAAGAACATTTTTCCACTTCCAAAAAGATCTCCAACTACATTCATCCCAGTCATTAAATGACCCTCAATAACTTCTAATGGTCTTGTAACCGATTGTCGCGCTTCTTCAACATCTTCTTCTATAAATGCGTCAATTCCTTTTACCAAGGCATGAGTAATGCGTTCTTGCAGAGGACCATTTCTCCACTCCTGAACACTGGCACTATCTTCCTTTTTTATTCCTCGAACGGTTTCGGCGAAGTCCAACAATCTCTCTGTTGCATCGTCTCTTCGATCTAATAAAACATCTTCTACATGCTCCAGTAAATCCTTTGGGATTTCATCATAAACCTCCAACATTGTTGGGTTTACAATTCCCATATTCATTCCATTTTTAATGGCATGAAATAAGAAAGCAGAATGCATTGCCTCACGAACAACATTGTTTCCTCTAAATGAGAAAGACACATTACTTACTCCTCCTGAAACATTAGCATATGGTAGATTTTCTCTAATCCATTTTGTGGTATTGAAAAAGTCTAGAGCATTCTTTCTATGCTCCTCCATTCCTGTGGCAACTGGAAAAATATTAGGATCGAAAATGATATCTTGAGGAGGAAAATTAACTTGATCGACTAGGACATCGTAAGAGCGTTTACAAATTTCGATTCTGCGTTCATAATTATCAGCTTGACCAACTTCGTCAAAAGCCATTACTATAACTGCAGCTCCATAACGCTTAATCAGTTTTGCTTGACGTATAAACTCTTCTTCCCCTTCTTTTAAGCTGATTGAGTTTACCACACATTTTCCTTGTACCACTTGCAAACCAGCTTCAATAATCTCCCATTTGGAGCTATCGATCATGATCGGCACTTTGGCAATATCTGGTTCAGAAGCAATTAGATTTAAGAAAGTTGTCATAGCTTCTACGCCATCTAACATTCCTTCGTCCATATTCACATCAATGATCTGAGCTCCACCTTCAACCTGATGACGAGCCACATCCAATGCTTCCTCAAATTTCTCTTCCTTGATTAACCTTAAAAACTTACGAGACCCAGTAACATTGGTACGCTCACCAACATTAATAAAATTACTTTCTGGAGTTACCACTAAAGGTTCCAGTCCTGATAAGATTAAATATTTAGTTGCTGTTTCAGGCATATGTTTCAAGCTTTCTAGGTTGATACTTCTTAGCTGCCTCAGCAATAGCTTTTATATGCGCAGGTGAGGTTCCACAACAACCTCCAATAATATTTATAAGTCCATCTTGGAGATAGTCCTCAATAAACTGTTGCATTTGTTTAGGAGTCTCATCATACTCTCCAAAAGCATTTGGTAATCCTGCGTTTGGGTGAGCAGATGTAAAGAAATCTGTTTTACGAGCTAATCTTTGTAAATAGGGCTTTAATTGTTGGGCTCCTAAAGCACAATTGAACCCAATACTCAACAAAGGAATATGAGACATTGAAGTTAAAAATGCTTCTACTGTTTGTCCTGATAATGTTCTACCAGAAGCATCAGTAATAGTTCCGGAAACCATAATAGGAACATCAATATTTCTTTCTTCCTTAACCTCTTCAATAGCGAATAATGCAGCTTTCGCATTAAGTGTATCAAAAATGGTTTCAACCAATAGGATATCAACACCTCCATTTAGCAATCCCTCTACTTGTTCTTTATAAGCTATTCTTAACTCTTCAAAGGTTATCGCACGATACTCTGGTCGATTTACATCAGGAGAAAGGCTTGCTGTTTTATTGGTAGGACCAATACTTCCAGCAACAAATCTTGGTTGTTCAGGATTTGCTTTGGTAAATTTATCTGCAACCTTTTTCGCAATTTTAGCTGACTCTAAATTGATTTCATAGGCAAGATCCTCCATATGATAATCAGCCATTCCAATTGTAGTAGCAGAAAATGTATTTGTTTCTACAATATCTGCTCCTACTTCAAAGTATTTAGCGTGAACCTCCGCAATAGCTTCTGGTTGAGTTATTGACAACAAATCATTATTCCCTTTTAGTGGAAATTTGAAATCCTTGAAGCGTTCACCACGATAATCTTCTTCTGTAAAATTATACTGCTGAAGCATAGTACCCATGGCTCCATCCAATACTAAAATTCGTTCCTGTAAAATTTGCTTAATAGCCGACATCTTAGATAAATAATTATATCAATATGTCATCATGAAAAGTAGTGAGAATTACTTCTGGTTATCTGTCTGGTTTTTCCAGTAGAATTTAGCACCTTCTTTAAAGTTAAAGGGTTGCTAAGGCTTCGCAGGGTCTATTCCCTCTGCCTTTCGTGATAACATCAATAATATTAATGAACTGCGCAAAGTAACGCAATATAATTTTAATTACCTCAACTTTTTTGTAGAATTTTAGGCGAAAAGATCTGAAGACAAATACCTATCTCCTCTATCGCAAATTATTGCAACAATAGTACCTTGCTCAAGTTGTTCAGCAAACTTTAAGGCAACAGCAACAGCTCCTCCACTACTCATTCCTGCAAATACTCCTTCTTCACGTGCTAACCTTTGTGTAGTTGCCTTTGCTTCTTCTTCACTCACTTCAATAATTTGATCTACTAATTGGCGATTAAAAATTCCCGGAACATATGCTGGCAACCATTTTCTAATTCCTGGAATTCTTGATCCATCCTTTGGTTGCGCACCAACAATAGTTATGTTTTGATCTTTTTCTTTAAGAAAAGTAGCTGTTCCAGTAATAGTCCCTGTTGTTCCCATTGCCGAAACAAAATGTGTAATTTCACCATTGGTATCATTATATATCTCAGGTCCAGTAGTTTTATAATGAGCTTTCCAGTTATCATTATTTTCAAACTGATTAAGCAGTGTATATCCCTTTTCTTCTTGAAGTTTAATAGCAAGATCTCTAGAGCCTTCAATTCCAATGTCGCTAGAAGTCAAAATCACTTCAGCTCCGTAAGCTCTCATCGTATCAACCCTTTCTTTTGTTGAGTTTTCAGGCATGATCAACTTCATATGTAAGCCAAAAACTCTGGAAATATAAGCTAGAGCAATTCCTGTGTTTCCGCTTGTAGCCTCTACTAAAGTGTCTCCTTCCTTTATATCTCCTCTTTTTAAAGCTTCGGTAATCATGTTAAGAACAGGACGATCTTTAACACTACCTCCTGGGTTATTTCCTTCAAGCTTTAACAATAATCTTACATTCTCTTTACTAATGAGATTGGAAGCATCAACTAGTGGTGTATTACCAATTTGATCAATTATTCGACTACCCATAACTTACTTACGCTTGGTGATTTTGTTTTCCATTTGGTTAGTTACAATCGAATTTTCAGGAACTGAAGTCGTTATCCAAACATTTGCTCCAATAATAGAATTTGCTCCAATGACAATATCTCCTCCAAGAATAGTTGCATTTGCATAGATCACAACGTTGTCTTCAATAGTGGGATGACGCTTGGTTGTTGCTAATTCTTTTTTAACCTGAATACCTCCTAAGGTAACTCCCTGATATATTTTGACGTTATTCTTTATTACAGAAGTTTCGCCAATCACTATTCCTGTGGCATGATCAATAAAAAAAGAATCACCAATAGTTGCACCTGGATGAATATCTGTTCCTGTAATGCTATGAGCATACTCACTCATCATTCTTGGGATTACCGGAAGTTCCAACTTAAACAATTCATGACTTAATCTATATACAGCAATGGCGTGAAATCCAGGATAAGCCAAATATACCTCCTCTAAACTTTTTGCTGCAGGATCATGTTGCTCTATAGCAATAGCATCCTTATCCAGTTTATCCCTTAGTTCGGGAAATTTAGATGAAAAGTCATTCCATATGTCCAATGCATTTTCAATCGCTAAAGTTGAAGTAATCTCCAGAAACAATCTTCCTGCGTTATTCAGTTTTTTTTCGCGTACATCTTCTGCATCAAACAATCCATAAAAAAGAATTTTTGTGAAGTTGGCAATATCGTCTTTTAAGCGAATTTTATAAATGCTCTTTACTTGTTTTGGGGTAGGTAAGTTCATTATACTATTAATTTGTATTGCTAATTTAATAATCTGGAGCCAATTCTACTTCTAATCCGTGTAATTCATCTGTAATTGGTATTTGGCATCCTAATCTACTGTTGTCCTTGACATAAAATGCTTCACTCAACATGGCTTCTTCATCATCTTGCATTTCGTTTAGCTCATGGCTGGACTCAATATAACATTGACATGAAGCACACATTGCCATTCCTCCGCAGGTTCCTTCAACAGGTAATTCATATGCTTTGAACACTTCCATAAGATTCATTGCCATATCTGTCGGAGCTAGGAGCTCATGCATTACACCTTCTCTATCTTTTACATTGATTCTTACATCAGACATCATCTAAACATTTATGGCTTGCACGACAGCCTTTGGAGCTTCTTTTCGTGTTCCGTCAAATCCGTTAATACCACTAACAGTAGTGTATTTTAATACATTTTTCTTCCCAGGATTGATAATCTGAAATGCCGATTGACACATTAATGTAGCTTCATGGAAACCACACAATATCAACTTTAACTTTCCAGGATAGGTGTTTACATCACCAATGGCAAAAATCCCTGGTATGTTAGTCTGATAGTCGAACGTATCAACTTTAATGGCGTTTTTCTCTATCTCTAGTCCCCAATTAGCAATTGGACCAAGCTTCGGAGATAATCCAAACAACGGAATAAAATGATCTGTTATCAATATCTCTTCTTGATCTTCTTTTGTTACAGTAATTGCTTCGAGATGTTCTTCACCATGCAGTGCAGTAACTTCCGCTGGAGTTATCAAATTGATTTTATTTAATAGCTTTAACTCTCTAACCTTTTCAACGGAATCTAAAGCACCTCTAAACTCGTTTCGTCTATGAATTAAAGTAACTTCTGAAGCGACATCAGCTAAAAAAATACTCCAATCAAGTGCAGAATCTCCACCTCCAGCAATCACCACCTTTTTATCGCGATATACTTCTGGATCCTTAATGATATAAGCCACTCCATTATCTTCAAACTTTAACAAATTATCTAACAATGGTTTTCGCGGTTCAAAACTACCTAAACCTCCAGCTATAGCAACAACTGGAGCGTGATGTTTTGTTCCTTTATTGGTTGTAACAATAAAGGTACCGTCTTCAAGCTTTTCAATTGTATCCGCACGTTCACCAAGGGTAAATCCAGGTTCGAACTGTTTGGATTGTTCAATTAAATTCTTGGTAAGGTCTCCTGCTAATATTTCAGGAAACCCAGGAATATCATAAATAGGTTTTTTAGGATAGATCTCACTACACTGACCTCCAGGTTGTGCTAAAGCATCAATTAAATGACACTTCAACTTCAGTAAACCTGCTTCAAAAACTGTGAACAGTCCAGTAGGACCTGCTCCAATTATAAGTATGTCTGTTTTAATCATTTTAGCAATCTTTCTTTTTCAATTATTAAATCTTCAGTCAAGGCATTTAATTCTTTTACTTTTTGATCAAAATCACCTTGAATTCCTTTTCTAAATCTGTTTAAATTAAGAGCCAGCTTATCTATCTCGTCTGGAATGACTTGCTCAAAGAACTGACGTAATCTTTTTGCCATTGTTGGAGATTTTCCGTTGGTAGAAATGGCAATCTTTACATTTCCTTTAGTAACTATTCCTCCTAAATAGAAATCACACAAGTCTGGAGTATCTGCAACATTCACCAACAAATGTCTTTCTTTAGCATCTCGATGAATTGTGGAATTAATTGAGAACCTATTTGTAGCAGCAATTACCAAGTGTTTATCAATAAGAAAGTCCTTATAATAAGCTGTAGCAATCAACTTTATATCAAACTCTTTTGCCAAAGCTTTAACTTCTGGTTTAAAATGAGTAGCTACCATAGTAACATTGGCATGTGGACTTGACTTCAGCAAGAATGTCAATTTCTCGTGAGCAACATTTCCACCTCCAACAATTAACGTCTCTAACAGATGTACTTTTAAGAATATTGGATATAAATTATTTCTTTCCATTCGTTTTTTGATTGATGATTACTTCAGTGTAAAATTCCTTTAATTTATGGCTGTGTTTAACAACATCTCCAATTACAATTACAGCTGGATTTGAAAGCTTTTTGTTTTCAACTTCTTCAACAATACTGTTGATAGTCCCTACTCCTACTTTTTCGTTTGGGAGGGTTCCATTTTGGATAATGGCTACTGCTTCATCACCTCTCCCATAATGTTGAAATAACTCTACTATTTCTGGAAGTTTACTCATTCCCATTAGGATTGCTATTGTTGCCGTAGATTGGGCGGCTAACTCAACATCTTTCGATAATTTGCTAGCTGAAGTAGTTCCTGTAATTACCCAAAAGCTTTCGGAAACTCCTCTTTTTGTTAATGAAATACCTTGAGTTGCTGGAACTGATATAGAAGATGAAATTCCAGGAACTACTTTTGCTTCAATTCCAAAGGAATCAACATAATCTATCTCCTCGCTTCCTCTTCCAAATATGAATGGGTCTCCTCCTTTCAAGCGCACCACATGACCATTTGAAAAGGCATAGTCAACGATGAGCTGATTGATCTCCTCTTGTGAATAACGATGAAATCCTTTTCTCTTTCCAACAAATTTTTTAATCGCTCTCTTTGGAGCATACTCCAACAATTCAGGATTTATCAAGGCATCGTATAACACTACATCTGCCTCAGCCAAAGCTTTTACTCCTTTAACTGTAATTAAATCAATATCTCCAGGACCTGCTCCTACTAATGTTAATTTTGGGGTCTTCTTAAACTGCATGTTTCAATTCACTTTGACGGTACAATTCTAAGTCACTAAAAAACTTCGTTGCCTTAGCTATATATTCCTTAGCAAATAGTTCCGTTGGTTCATTCTCTTTTATTTCATATACTAGATCTTTAAAACTGGTCTCTAGTTTTATCTTTCCTGTTGCTATGAATAATTCTTCAAATTGATCTATAATTCCAGCATGTGTATTGGTCTTCTTATTTTCAGCAACTAAAAGTGCTTTTGCGCCGTTTACAATAGATGCATAGGCATGATAAATAGCATCAGACCACTGTTTTTCTTGAAATGCATCCTGAGCGAGATCAACTTTTTCTTTAGCCTCTAAAAGTAGTGTTGCCACCAAGTCTATAACTACTCCAGCACATTCTCCAACTCCTACAGCCTGCACATACTTTCCTGTATTTCCCCAGTCAATAAAATCTTCTTCCTGTAAATTTTCAGCCGAACTTAAATGCACTAATAACCCATAGAAATACTTTTCACCCTGTCTGTCATAATAATCAAGGAAGTTTTCACTATCAGACTTTAGATTTTCATAATCGTCTAGAAGTAATCTTAAAGCTTGAGGACCTCTTTTAGATGGAAGCTTGATTACCTTATCGGCAAATCTTCCTTCTCCGTTTCCTAAAACTCCACCTCCAAGTAATATTTGGACTGCTGGTGCAACTCGTTTGTCTTTTGTTCTAATTGACATTCCCTGAAAACCAATATGCGCCATATTATGTTGCCCACAAGCATTCATGCAACCACTAATCTTAATGGTCACATCTTTACTTTTTATAAGATGGTTATACTCTAAAACCAGAATACGCTCTAACTCATTTGCCATTCCAGTACTGCTCGCAATTCCCAAGTTGCATGTATCTGTTCCTGGACAAGCAGTAATATCAGCTATAGAATTGTACCCAAGATCAACGAAGTCTAGTTTCTTTAATTCCTGATAGAAATATGGCAACAAAGCTTCCTGAACATGACGAATTAAAATGTTTTGACGTAATGTAAAACGTAGCTCGTCGTTTGCATAATCCTTTATTAAATTGGCTAGTTTTCTTGCTTTCTCAGTAGAGAAATTTCCAAGTCGTACTTTGATTCCGATTGCGAATAAGCCTTCTTGCTTTTGTGGAATTACATTTAAACTTTTCCAAGCTTCAAACGCTGATTGGTCTATATTTACATTTTCCGGAAGCGAAATATTTGAAAGGTCAACTGGCTGATCATAATTTGTTGTATCAATGTCTACTCTCTGGTTTGATAAAGCTGCCTGCTCCTCTTCAATTAGTTTCACAAAAGCTTCTAAACCAATACTTTTTATCAAGAATTTCATTCTTGCTTTTAATCGTTTTGCACGTTCACCATGACGATCAAAAACTCGTAACACACTTTCAATTATTGGAATTAGCTTATAATCAGGTAGAAAATCAAATAACACATCAGCTTTTCGTGGTTGTGAACCTAAACCACCACCTAACATTACTTTAAAACCTTTTTGATTATCTTCAATTTTTGGAATAAACCCAAGATCATGAATGTAACTCAACGCGGTATCATCATCTGAAGATGAAAAGGACATCTTGAATTTACGTCCCATTTCCTGACAGATAGGGTTACGTAAAAAGAACTGAAACACAGCATGTGCATAAGGCGTAACATCAAAGGGTTCGTTAACGTCGATTCCAGCAGTTTCACTAGCCGTAACATTTCTTACTGTATTACCACATGCTTCCCGTAAGGTAACATCATCCTTTTCCAGTTCAGCCCACAACTCAGGTGTCCTGTCTAAACTCACATAGTGAATTTGAATATCTTGCCTTGTAGTTATGTGTAAATTTCCAGTAGAATATTCATCACAAACGTCCGCAATTCTATGTAATTGGTTACCTGTAACCTTACCATAAGGGAGCTTAATACGAATCATTTGAACACCAAATTGTCGTTGTCCATAAACACCTCTAGCTAGTCGTAAACTGCGAAAGCGTTCTTCGTTTATATTTCCTTCTTTGAACAATCGAATCTTCTTTTCTAATTCGATAATGTCCTTTTCAACAATTGGGTTTTCTATTTCCGTTCTAAAACTTTGCATTATGATTCCCTTCCTCTCTATTTTGGTGAGGTTTTAAACTCGTTTCGTTATGTTGGTTTAGCTTGTTTTTTACTGAAGCATTATTGAATAAATCCTGCTCCTACTGTATTATTTGATTGTGAATCGATCAATATAAACGAACCATTAGTACGATGCTCTTTGAATGGATCATAAAAAATTGGTCTGTTTACTTTAAAAGTTACAGATGCGATATCGTTCATTTTTATATTATCAACATCAGATTCTATTCCTGAATAATCAGGTTGAATCTTGTGATTGATCTTTTCTACTCTTGCTAGCACCTTATTTACTCCATGCTGCAAAATATACTTTCCTCCGTTTGTTAATTGCTTTGCATCCATCCAACTAACCGTTGCAGTAAATTGCTTATCAATAGTTGGAAGATCATCTTTCTTAACGATCATATCTCCTCGACTAATATTCACATCGTCTTCAAGTGTAATGGTTACCGAAGACCTTCTAGCTGCGGTATCGTAAGCTTGATCGTAAGCATAAATCTCTTTGATCTTGGAACTGGTTTGCGATGGTAACACCACTACTTCATCGCCAACATTTAGATCACCTCCATACACCTTTCCAGCATAACCTCTAAAGTCATGAAACTCATTGGTCTTCGGGCGAATTACATACTGAACCGGAAATCTTGGAGTTCCTGTATTATAAATATCTTCATTATCCAATTCTTCTAAATGCTCTAACAGAGTGTGTCCTTTATACCAAGACATATTATCTGATCCATGAACTACATTATCACCTTTTAAAGCACTAACAGGAATAAAAGTTATTGTCTGATCTTGGTAATCACGCTTCTCCATTAAACTTTCAAAATCCTTTTTGATGTTTTCGTAAACCTCTTCAGAATAGTCAACCAAATCCATTTTGTTTATGGCAACTATTACGTCTTTTATTCTCAATAGGTTATTGATAAAAAAGTGACGATTTGTTTGTTCGATCACACCTTTTCTTGCATCTATTAAAACAATTGCTGCTTGAGAAGTTGAAGCACCTGTCACCATGTTTCTTGTATATTCAACATGACCAGGAGTATCAGCTATGATGTAACTTTTGCTTTGTGTTGAAAAGTAGATATGAGCTACATCAATAGTGATTCCCTGTTCACGTTCTGCCACTAAACCGTCTGTTGCAAAAGAAAAGTCTAAGTAGTCAAATCCTTTTTGTCTACTTGCTCTTTCTATGGCTTCTAATTTATCGTTCGTAAGTGATTTTGTGTCATAAAGAATACGTCCAATTAAAGTACTCTTTCCGTCATCTACACTTCCTGCTGTTGCTATTTTTAAAACTTTCATCTTTTACTTTATTTTAGAAATATCCTTGTTGTTTACGTTTTTCCATTGCTGCTTCAGAGCGCTTATCATCGATTCGCGCACCACGTTCTGAAATAGAGGATTCTCTAATTTCCTGAACTACTGAAGAAATATCTGTTGCCGAAGACAATACTGCTGCTGTGCAACTCATATCACCAACGGTTCTAAAGCGTACCAAGCGATCTTCTACTAATTCGTCTTCTTCTCGATACACCACATCATCATTTGATGACCAAATAAGTCCATCTCTAATAAAAGTTGGTCGTGTATGCGCAAAGTAAATTGAAGGAATATCGATGTCTTCTTTTTCAATGTAAGACCATACATCTAACTCTGTCCAGTTTGAAATTGGAAATACACGAACGTTTTGCCCTAATTCGATTTCCCCATTTAGCATATCGAATAACTCCGGGCGCTGATTTTTTTCATCCCATTGTCCAAAATCATCACGAACCGAAAAGATACGCTCCTTTGCTCTCGCTTTTTCTTCATCACGACGAGCTCCACCAATACAAGCATCAAAGCCAAACTCTTCAATTGCATCTAAAAGGGTTGTTGTTTGCAAATAGTTTCTACTGGCATACTTGCCAGATTCTTCTTTTACTTTTCCCTGATCAATAGAGTCCTGAACGTTTCTAACTATAAGATCAAGACCAAGTTCTTTAACAAGATTGTCTCTAAACTCTATGGTCTCAGGGAAATTATGTCCCGTATCAATATGCATTAATGGGAACGGAATCTTAGCTGGATAAAACGCTTTTTGCGCTAATCTTACTAAGGTTATCGAGTCTTTCCCACCGGAAAACAGCAACACAGGTTTTTCAAACTGTGCCGCCACTTCCCGAATGATATAGATAGCTTCGTTTTCTAAAGGATTGATGTTTACTGTACTACTCATGGTAAATTTGTTTAGGCGTGCAATCCGCATTCGCGATTAGACAATACTTTTGTTGGATCGAAATATTTAAATTCATTTGGAAGTTTATGTTCTTCCAGATAGATATCTAATTCTTCATCTGAAAAATTGTAGAACGGACTTACCTTCAAGGTCCCATCAGCGGCATATGATAGTATTCCAATACTATCTCTAAAACTCGTTTGTCCTTTACGTAAGTTTGTAAACCAAGCATCTGGTTGATGTTCATTCATTGCTCTTTTGAATGGTTCAAGTTTCACCTGTTCTGTAAATACTTTATGTTTTGGGTCATCAACATCAGGAATACCTAAAACAACATCTCTGTGTGCAGATGTTTGTCTTGGAACATATAACTGAATATTTAGATTTAATTGCTCAATAAGTTCCTCGGCATGACGATAGGTGTTTGGTGTGTTATATCCAGTATCACACCAAATAACCTTTACATCTGGTTGTGCTTGAGTCACCACATGAAGTATAGCTGCTTCGTAAGGTCTAAAGTTGGTCGTTACTACTGGACGTTTAGCATTGTTAAGCACCCATTGCACAATTTCAATAGGTGATTTTCTAGCTAATTCCTTATTTAATTTTTCTAGTTCTAAGCTCATCACTTTCCCCATTTAATTTGATTCCATGCTCTTTCATGAAAGAAATACAGAATCATTTTTGACACTAATTCTATTGCTCCAATAGATAATGCTAATGTTAATGTTCCAGTTAACAGCCATGAGATAATTACTGTATCAGCGGTACCAACAATACGCCAACTAATAGTCTTTGCAAAACTACGTTTGATCTTCTCGTCGTTTGATTTCTCTTCAGTTTTTTGTTTTTGCTGAACATTTAAAAAGCTATCTATAATCATTACTATTTTTTATTTTACTATTACCCTATCGGATTACTAGGTTAATAATGCAAATGTATTACAAAAATTTAATTATCAAAGTTTTTTAAGAATTTTTATGAACCAAAAATCGCTATGTTTCGCATTTTTATCGATTTCTAAAAAAAAGGGTAGAAATTTTTAGGATATCAAATCTGCTAAGGACTTGTTATTGAAGATGTTTAAGGTACTATCACGTACCTCGATCATTAATTTGTGTACTCCGCAAGCATTTTCGTCTGGGCAATCATCGCACTTTTCGTACCAGTTAAGGCTCACACAAGGTACCATAGCTATTGGACCTTCCAACACGCGCATGACTTCTACCATTTTAATGTCCTTAGGTTCACGAAGCAGATAATAACCTCCACCTTTACCTTTTTTAGAACCTAAGAATCTAGCTTTACGAAGCGTAAGTAAAATGCTTTCCAAATATTTATGAGAAATGTTCTCGCTCTCAGCTATCGTACTAATTTGAACAGGAGACCTATCCTCTTGTCTTGCCATAAAGGTTAAGGCTTTGATACCATATTTTGTTTTTGCGGAAAGCATTGTACGAAGATAAGGTAAATACCTAACCTTCCAAAGCCTGCTTTAAATCGGCTATAATATCATCAACGTGTTCAAGGCCAACAGATACACGTACCAAACCATCTGTAATACTTACTTCCAATCTATCCTCAACACTTAATTTGCTATGCGTTGTTGATGCAGGATGCGTTACAATAGTTCTGGTATCTCCAAGATTAGCTGAAAGTGAACATAGCTTGATAGCATCTAAAAATTTACGTCCAGCTTCTACGCCTCCTTTAACTTCAAATGCAACAATATTGCCTCCTTTTAGCATCTGCTTTTTAGCTACTTCATATTGAGGATGTGATTTTAAAAATGGGTACTTTACCCAATTCACTTTTTCATGCGCTTCCAAGAATTCAGCAACCTTTAATGCATTTTCACAATGTTTATCTACACGCACAGTTAAAGTCTCTAAACTCTTACTCAGTGTCCAAGCATTAAAAGGTGATAATGCTGGTCCTGTATTACGCGAGAACAAATAAATCTCTCTTATTAAATCCGCTCTACCAACTGCAACTCCACCTAATACACGACCTTGACCATCCATCAACTTCGTGGCAGAATGAATTACGATATCAGCCCCAAACTTAATTGGCTTTTGCAAATAAGGTGTAGCAAAACAATTATCAATAACTAAAATGAGATTATGTTTTTTGGCAATCTCACCTAACAATTCTAAGTCGATAATATCAACAGCTGGATTCGTTGGTGATTCGGCATATAATATTTTAGTATTTGGAGTTATTAAACTCTCAATTTTATCAACCTCATCCACCTTAAAATAGCTTGTAGTGATATTCCATTTTGGCAAGAACTTAGTAAACAAGGTATGCGTTGAACCAAATACTGATCGTGCTGAAACAATATGATCACCACTATTCAACAATGCAGCTAAACTGGAGAACACAGCAGCCATACCTGTGGCGAAAGCATAACCATCTTCGGCTCCTTCCAGCTTACAAACCTTCTCCACAAACTCTGAGGTATTTGGATTCGTGAAACGACTGTAAATATTACGCACTTTTTCCTCAGTGAAGGAAGCTCGCATATCTTCAGCATCTTCAAATACAAAACTTGAAGTCAAATACATTGGACTTGTATGCTCTAAGAATTGCGTGCGTTCTAGTTGCGTTCTAATTACTTCTGTTTCTTGCTTGTGATTGCTCATTGTTCTTTTATCTTTCAGTATTAGACTCTACTAATTTTAATATATCTCCAAAAACTCCTCTGGCAGTTACCTTAGCTCCTGCTCCTGCTCCTTGAATAACTAAGGGTTGTTCTCCATACGATTCGGTGTAAATTTCAAATATAGAATCTGACCCTCTCAAAGCGCCTAATGGCGAACTTTCTTCAACCGAAACCAATTTTACATCAAGTTTGGCTCCGTTATCATCAGATAGGTCACCATAGAGATCACCAATATAACGTAATACATGATTTGGTTGTTGATCGTTTTTCAAAGATTTGTATTGTTCATCCATTTCAGAAAATGACTTTAAAAAGTCCTCCTTTGGAACTTCTCTCAGCTCTTCTGGAATAAGATTTTGAATGTTTACATCATCTATTTCGTTATGCAAATCGAGCTCTCTTGCTAAGATCAATAATTTTCTTGCAACGTCATTTCCGCAAAGATCTTCTCTTGGATCTGGTTCTGTAAATCCTTTATCCACTGCTTCCTGAAGCACTTCTGAAAATGGTCTGTTTTGCACCGAATAGTTGTTGAACAAATAACTCAATGATCCAGAGAATACTCCTCGAATACGTGTAATGTTTTCACCTGAAAGATGCAATATTCTTATGGTATCAATCAACGGTAAACCTGCACCAACATTGGTCTCATACAAATATCGTTTTTGGTTTTTGTCTAAATGCACACGCAACTCTTTGTAGAAATCCAGACCAATAGTATTAGCAATTTTGTTTGAGGATACCAGATCGAATCCATGTTCGACCAATTTGATATAGCTGTCCACAAATGCTGTACTTGCCGTATTATCGACTGCAATCAAATTCTCCAAATGATGTTCATTGGCATATGCTATAATATCGTCAATAGTATAAGCACTTCCTGATTCAATTTGAGTTCTCCAGTTCCCGTTCACACCATCTTCATCCAGCAATACTTTTCTTGAATTTGCAATGGCAAATATGTTAAGCTTTACTCCTTTTCTTTTCTCAATATCATTAGCAGAAGAAATAATTTGATCGATCAAGGTTCCTCCAACCAACCCATGACCAAAAATCGCAAGATTTACCTTTTTGGAAATTCCGAAGATTTCTCCGTGAATTACATTTAGTGCTTTATTAAGGTCTTTCTTCCTCACAACCAAACTTACATTCTTCCCAGTAACTGTATTATTTAACAGTAAAGGAACAATTTGGTTTCTTATCAATGTGTTATATGGCTTATGAAAATTACTCAAATCCTGACCAACAATAGAAATTACCGAAACATCATCGGCTATTTCAATATTATTTACGTCTTTGGAATAGAAATCGCTTTCAAATTCACGTTCGAGAGCTATCACAGCTTGTTCTGCTTTATCAGCATCTATTACTAACCCAATCCCCCTTTCGGAAGAGCCTTGAGAAATGATACTTACACTAATATTATGGTTACTCAAGGCTCTAAATATTCTGGCGTCTACACCAACTTTTCCCAATAAACCTCGACCTTCAAGATTTACCAATGCAACATTGTCTAAAACCGACAGCGACTTAATCCCTCCTGAACTTTGTCTCGCAGTAATCAACGTTCCTTTATCACCGGGATTAAAGGTGTTAAGAATACGAAGTGCTATATTTTTTTCGATTAATGGAATAATAGTTTTAGCATGCAATACGTTTGCTCCAAAATTTGCTAACTCATTAGCTTCATTAAATGATAATTCTTCTATCTTCTTTGCTCCTTTTACCAGGTCTGGATTCGCTGTATAAATTCCGTTAACGTGTGTGTAGTTTTGTAACTCTTCAGCATCTAGATAATTAGCTAGTAAGGAGGCTGTGTAGTTGCTTCCATTTCTTCCTAAAGTAGTGGTTTCATTATTAGCATTTGAAGCAATAAATCCTGTAACAATATTTACTGTTTCTCCATTATAATTGTTAAAGTGTTCAAGTACCTTTTCTTTGGTTTGTTTAGTTAAAGGTTGCGCGTCTCCAAAGTTAGTATCAGTTTTAATAAGGTTTCTTGCGTCAGTAGCCTTGGCTTTTACACCTCTGTCTTTAAGCAATTGAGTAATTAGTTTTACCGAGAATAACTCACCTTGAGCCAACACTTCATCTTTTATCTTTTTACTATAATCACCAAGTAATTTTACCCCTTCAAATAATTTATCAAGTCTTTCAAACTCGGTTGAGCAATCTACCTTATCTGACACTTCTATTTGGTAATCTTTAAAAGCTTGGAGTTGTTCTTGATAATTTTCATTTCTAACAGCTTTTTCAAGAATTGCCTCAAGTTCATCTGTTGCATTCCCACGAGCCGAAACCACAACGGCTATCCTATCTCCTAGTCGTACCTTTTCTTCAATAATAGAAATAACACGATCTAGTCCTTTACCATTTGCTAAGGATTTACCTCCAAACTTTAATACTTTGATTCGTTTGTTTGCCGTTTCAGGTTTAAAAACTCCTTCAATAATCTTTTCCAATTGTTTGTATTCTATTAAAAAAGCATCGTGCCCATGTACTGAGTTAATCTCATGATAGGTGACATTTGGGTGTGTTAATGCTAATTGTTTTTGTGTTTCTCTGTTTTCATCCGCTGTAAAAAACAAATCAGAATCAACACCAATTATGTGAATCTTAGCTTTGATAGAATCAAGCACTTTAAAATTTGCCTCTCTGTCTTTGGTTACATCAATAGTCTTGAGTAACTGATTCATCAATTTATATGCAGATAACTGAAAACGTTCTTGCAATTTCTTACCATGATGCAATAACCAGCTCTCTACATTAAACATTTCCAGGTCTTCATTCTTGGTGCGCTGAAAACGTTCTTTAAACGACTCTGGTGTTCTATAACATAACATAGCATGCATGCGCGCATCATGAACAGGATTATTGGAATTATTTAAAAACTGCTCCTGAATCTGACAATTGGCAATAAGCCAATCGGTAGACTTCCAATCGGTAGCGATAGGAATGAGATGCTCAGTAATTTCTGGATTTAACACAGCCATTTCCCAAGCAATACCTCCTCCTAATGAACCTCCAATAATTGCAAATAATTTTTCAATTTTCAGTTCTTCAAGCCCTATCAAGAATAGTTTAGCCACATCTCTAGCTACAAAATCCTTATAATTATCAATTACGAACGCATCGTAACCGTTCCCAGGAATGTTAAAAGACAATACTGTATAGCGATTGGTATCAATAACCTTATCCTCACCTATAAGATCTCTCCACCAACCAGAATCTCCGGCAACATTACTGTTCCCTGTAAGTGCATGATTAACTAAAACAACAGGAGCTTCACCCAAAGGTTTTCCAAAAAACTGATGACTTAAATTAAGCTCTTTGCATATTACTCCTGTTACAGTAGTATAGTTTAAAATTTCAATATGTGCTCTGTCACGACTCATTAACGCTTGCTTTTTCTTATTATCCAACAGCCACTGGACTAACCAGTTTAAACACTTCTTTAAGGTCTTGTTTTAAATCTTCAATATCTTCTAACCCTACTGAAAGCCTTATAAGGTCTTTTGTAACTCCTGTAGACTCTTGAGCTTTGTCACTTAATTGCTGATGTGTTGTACTTGCCGGATGAATAATTAATGACTTAGTATCTCCAATATTTGCCAATAACGAAAATAGTTTGGTTTCATCGGTTATGGTTTTGGCTGATTCATAACCTCCTTTTGCTCCAAATGTTACAATTCCGCTTTGTCCATTAGGTAAATATTTATCCGCTAAACTTTTATATGGACTCGTAACTAACCCAGGATAATTTACCCATGCTACTTCTTCTTGTTTTTGAAGCCATTTTGCCAAAGCTAAAGCATTTTCGCTATGCTTTTTAATTCTTATTTCTAGGGTTTCTAATCCTTGAATTATTTGAAATGCATTAAAAGGGCTTAAAGCTGCACCATAATCTCTTAATCCTTCAATTCTTACTTTAGCTATAAACGCAGCAGCTTCTAAAGCTTCGGCGTAAACTAATCCATGGTATCCTGCTGAAGGTTCAGTAAATTCTGGGAATTTACCATTTGCCCAATCAAAAGTTCCTGCATCAATTATTACTCCTCCTAATGCTGTTCCATTACCGTTAACATACTTAGTTAGTGAGTGAATTACTATGTTTGCTCCATGTTCAATGGGATTTAGCAAGTAAGGTGTTGCTACAGTATTGTCAACTATTAATGGCACTCTAGCAGTTTTAGCTTGAACAGAAATTGCTTCAATATCCAAAACATCAAGTTTTGGGTTCCCAAGTGATTCAACAAAAATTGCTCTAGTGTTTTCTTGTAAGGCTTCTCCAAAACTTTCTGGATCAGACGGATCAACAAATGTTGTAGTAATACCATGTCTAGGAAGAGTTACACTTAGCAAATTGTAAGTTCCTCCATATAAACTATTTGAAGCTACAATATGATCACCAGCTTTTAAAAGTGTAAGCAAAGTGGTTGAAATTGCAGATGTTCCTGAAGCTGTAACAACTGCAGCAATACCTCCTTCAAGAGCGGCTAAACGCTGTTCTAGAATATCATTTGTTGGATTGTTAATCCTTGTATAGATATTTCCTGCTTCAGATAAATTAAAAAGATTAGCAGCATGCTCCGTGTTATTAAAAACATATGCTGTTGATTGGTAAATAGGAACAGCTCGCGTTCCTGCATTAGCTGTAACATTGTGACCTGAATGTAATGCCTTTGTGGCAAATTTTTGTGTACTCATTTTTCTTTACTTTTTAGAATTAATAATTATTAAAAAGTCAAAATGCATCCTAGAGGATGTACTTAATAGAAAAATGTTATAAGAAATTTAAGCTTGCTGAAAGCAAACTTTCTTTAGTTATCTATCCAATATAATTCTAAAACTAGAACAAGGGTAGAATTTAGCACCTTCTTTAAAAGCTAAAGGGTTGCTAAGGTTTCACAGGGTCTATTCCCTCCACCTTTCTTGATAACATCTCAATAAGTCTTTGAACTTTGTGTCTGCAAATATTCAGTTATAAAAATTTAATAACCAAATATTTTTCTAAATATTTTAATTTTTTGGGTTTAATGCTTGAAATTTTTCTCTAATTATTAAATCTACCGATTTATTTTCTATTTTACTTTCAAGCCAAGAAATTACATCGAGGTATAAAAATGCTCTTCTTTCGTAAGGATGATCTTCATATTGCTTTAATTTTTCAAGTAGTTTTTTGAACTCTCCTTTTAGTTCGTGTGGATAAATATCTCCTAAACCACGTAAAAATTTGATCATTTCTTTTTGCACTTCGTATAAGTCTTCCATTTTGATCAAGAATTTATAGGTACTCTTGATCAAGGAATCTAAATTATAATCGAGTCCAGCCTCATAATGTGCAACTAAATTTAAAATTCTCGAGAAACACAAAAGGTCTTCTCGCATTTCAAGTGAACGGTTACTAATTATCTTGTCTAAAAACTCAATGCTTTTTCTATTCTCTCCTATTCCGAAGTATAAGCTAGCAATCTTGTAATAAAACACCATTATATGGTGCTCATCTAGTCTGCTTCTATGCTTTTTTATTCCATCTAAAACTTCATTCACTAAAGGTAGTCCTTCATGAAATGAGCCTTCCATGAAATGTAAATTGAACTTGTTGTTATAGAGATATAAAAAAGTAAGGCTCTCTACATTGTCATCTTTTGGAAAACTATCTTGAGAAGTCACACTTTCAAGACTTTCAAGAGCATTCTTGAATTTATCGTGATGCTTAATAAAGAATAGTGCTTCAAGTAAATATTGATTCCCTCGAAGAAAGAAAACTGGATTTAGCTTAATCATTGAAGGGTTTTCATGAAAAAGATCCACCCATTTTTTTGAGTATCTATAGCATGATCTGAAGTCTTGAATTAAAAAGCTATACCACAAATACGATTTGTATAACCATAGTTTCTCTCTAAATCCTAAATCATTAATATCGTATTTAGGTAAGCGATTATGAAAATATGTTGTAACTCGGTTAAACTCTTCATCGTTTTTTACATAACCTGTTTTTAGAAACAAACCATATAATTGTAAAGACAAATTAGACAGCTTACTTGCCAAAACATTTTGCTTGCTAATATCTCTTGCCTGAATGGTTAACTCATCGGCTCGATTGCTCAAACTTCTAGTTATATACTGCGATTCTATTACTTTTTCGAGCTCAATAATCTCATAAGCAACATTCTTTTCTTCATTAGCAATTGCCAATGCCTTTGCTTTATCTAAAATTTTCAAGCTTTGTTTGTATAACCCTTTATGATACAAAATAGTAGCAAAATCAAGTTGTTCTCTAATTTGGATTCTCACATTTTGGTGTGATGGGTTTAATCTTAAGCTTATAAGTATTTGCTTGTAAAGATGCGCCTTTAGGTTTGAGAGCTGTTGTTTTTTTACAATTCCTTTGTTCAATATTACCCTTTCATCATAAGCTGGAAGTTTCTCTAGAACATTGAAGAGTTGTAAAAACTTTGAGTCTTCATTTACACCTAATCTACCAACATAAAGTTTGAACTGTCTCTTTTCAGATTTTGACAGCGACTTTATCAATACAAACAGGTTATCTTTTTGTTCTTTAGTCATAGTGTAAAATACTATGTATCTATTTGATTTTTAGAAGATTAAATATTAACCAATCAGGTTAAACATCGTAATGTTTAGAACTCAATTAATTACTTTGATAACTCCAAAATATAAATTCGTATAACAATTAGAAAATATATTTTGCAAAATGTCTAATACGAACGTTCAAATTTTTGATACTACGCTTCGCGATGGCGAGCAAGTCCCTGGATGTAAACTAAATACAGAACAAAAATTAATCATTGCGGAACAGCTTGATCAATTAGGTGTTGATATTATTGAAGCTGGATTTCCAGTTTCAAGCCCAGGTGATTTTAAATCGGTTGAAGAAATTTCCAAAATAGTTAAAAATGCTACAGTTTGTGGGCTTACACGATCAGTAGAAAATGATATAAAAGTTGCTGGTGCTGCATTAGCAAAAGCCAAAAAACCAAGAATTCACACTGGAATAGGAACTTCAGATTCTCACATTCAACACAAATTCAAATCCAACAGAGATGACATTATTGAGCGTGCTGTTGCAGCTGTAAAATACGCTAAGACCTTTGTTGAGGATGTAGAATTTTATGCGGAAGATGCTGGAAGAACTGATAATGATTATCTGGCTCGTGTATGTGAAGAGGTTATCAAAGCTGGAGCTACGGTTTTAAATATTCCAGATACTACTGGTTACTGCTTACCTCACGAGTATGGTGCAAAAATGAAGTATTTGATGGAAAACGTAAAAGGGATTGACAAAGCAATTTTATCATGTCATTGTCACAACGATCTTGGGTTGGCAACCGCAAACTCTATAGAAGGTGTAATTAATGGCGCACGTCAAATTGAATGTACTATTAACGGAATTGGTGAGCGTGCTGGAAATACAGCTTTGGAAGAAGTTGTGATGATCTTGAAACAACATCCTTACTTAAACTTAGACACTAATATTAACACATCAATGTTGTATGGTATTAGTCAATTAGTTTCAGATAGCATGGGAATTTACACGCAACCAAACAAGGCAATTGTTGGAGCTAACGCCTTTGCTCATAGTTCAGGAATACATCAAGATGGAGTAATTAAAAATCGTGAAACTTACGAAATCATTGATCCTAAAGATGTTGGTGTTACCGAATCTGCTATTGTATTGACTGCTAGAAGTGGACGTGCTGCATTGGCATATAGAGCTAAAAATGTTGGTTATGAATTAACCAAGCTTCAATTAGATGAAGTGTATAAAAACTTTTTAGCTTTTGCAGATAAGAAGAAAGAGATTGATGATAATGATATTCATCAAATAATTGAAACAAGTAAAGTTTACAAGGAAATTGTTTAAGGTTTATGAATTTAAGCATTGCTGTTTTACCAGGTGATGGTATTGGACCAGAAGTTACAGATCAAGCTATTAAGGTTTTAAAAGCTATAGCTACTGAGTTTGATCACAATTTCAAGTTCACTTATGCTCCTGTGGGTGCAATTGCAATTGATAACCATGGCGACCCTTTACCTGAAAGTACATTAGAGCTTTGCAAAAATACAGATGCTATACTATTTGGTGCCATAGGTGATCCTAAATACGACAATAATCCGTCGGCTAAAGTAAGACCAGAACAGGGGCTTTTAAAGCTTAGAAAAGAGCTGGAACTATTTGCAAATATTCGTCCTGTTAAAGCATATGATACGCTTCTAGACAAATCTCCCTTAAAGAAGAATATCATTCAGAATACAGACATAAACATCTATCGAGAACTTACGGGAGGTATTTATTTTGGAGAAAAAAAACTAAGTGAGGATGAAAACACTGCCTCTGATCTTTGTGAATATTCTCGACACGAAATTGAAAGAATTGCCCATTTAGCATTTAAAGCTGCAAAAACGAGAAAAAATAAAGTAACCCTTGTTGATAAGGCCAATGTATTGGAGAGTTCCAGATTATGGAGAAAAGTTGTTGAAGAGGTGGCTGAAAATTACCCAGAAATTGAGCTGGATTTCTTATTTGTTGATAATGCTGCAATGCAAATGATACTTAATCCAAAACAATTTGATGTAATACTGACTGAGAATATGTTTGGTGACATTATTAGCGATGAAGCAAGTGTTATTGGAGGATCTATTGGGTTATTGGCATCTGCTTCGGTTGGTGATAAATATGCTATGTTCGAACCTATTCATGGATCATACCCACAAGCAAAAGGAAAAGGTATTGCTAATCCTATAGCATCTATTTTATCAGCAGCCATGTTACTAGACCATATGGGACTTCATAAGGAAGCAAATATGATAAGAACTGGTGTTGACAAATCACTAAAGCTTTACATTACCACACCAGACATTAATGCAAAATTTGACAATATCACAACAAGTAAAGTTGGAGATTTTATAGAGGATTATATTACCCATCCAAATGACTCTAATCTTAACTTTAAGAATATTCATTTGGGACAATCTACCATCATTTAACAAACAACGTTTAGATTAATAGTAGCAACGAAAAAGCGTACTTAATAAGTACGCTTTTTTTAATTACTAATTGTATAATAGAAATTACCTGTTTCTGGAACTGCTAACAATCCGTTCTCTTCTAACATATTAGTTGCCTTGGTATAGATAAAATGATACCACCAAATGTAAAACTCTTCAAAACTAATAGCCTTTGCATAGCCCATGTTTCTATACGCATGCTTACTGTAAGCAAGATTCGTTTCTAAAATCTCAATAAGTTTTGCTGAAAAGTTATCAGCCATCAATGAAAGTTTTTGATTATCACTGTCGTTGATTGTAGGTAAGTTTTCAATTAAATCCTCAACAAATACAGAATCATTTAATTGACTAGTTACCAAATTTCTGTTATTACCATAGACAGCAATTGTTAAAGAGTCATTAATACTTCTGTATTGATTCCCATAGATACCAAATGCCTCCTTTGGATAAGATTCGTTCTGAAACAATGCATAGTAATAATTCTTTCCGTGACGCTCTGGACGCTTTGGTGCTTTTAAAAATTTACTTTCTACATTATTTATTTGCCAATTATCTAAAAGTACATTGCTTAATATGAGGAATGACATGGCTTCAAAACTATATATTTTTGCTAAGTCTAATTGTTCATATTCTAATCTTATAGCATGTAATTGGCTTTCAATAGATGCAACAATTTCTAACGCTATGGGTAAACTGTAGTTAAAAAGTGACTTTCCTTGTTCAGTGTTAGCAATAAAAACTGTTGGATATAAATCTTCTATTCCTGTGAGCCATTGCTTTGAGGTTAACAGATTAATTTTTTCCTGTAAATCGCTATCATTCCAACCAACTTTTTGCATGAATTTTTCCTTGGTATATCCTTCATGTAGTGAGATTAAAAAAAGGTCTATACTATCTTTTCTGGTGTTGAAATCAGGATAATTAGGTCCGCTTGAAATCATTTTATGATCAAAATGACTATTAAAAATTGAATCTAGAGTAAGTTGTTTGGGAGTACTACATGCAAATAATGACAAGACTATACCCCATAAAAGTAGTTGTTGTTTCATAAACTAAAATTTTGGTTAATTAATGCATGCTTAAGCATGCTTAGTGGTATAGTTAGTTAAACTAAGGATACATAAATGAAACAATTGTTACAATCAACTCTGAAAGTAACCTAAACTAGGCGTATTAATTACAAGCTAATACTGATGAAAAGCGTCTGAGACAAACTTTAAAACTTCGGGAAGTGATTCACGCCAATAGGTCCAAGTGTGTGCTCCATCTCGAACTCGATATTCATGTTTTATTTGTCTTTTATTTAGTTCTATATGTATCAAGCTATTACCTTCGAATAAGAAATCGTCATCACCACAATCTATGTACCAACGCACAGATTCAATCTGCTCTTTGGTCATTTCTTTTATTAACTCTAGTGCATTATGCCTTTTAAAATACGGTGCAGCTTCCTTTTTAGTAACACTAATTTTATAGAAGTTTGTAAATCCGTCCATCATTTCTTCAAATGTGGCAGGTCCAATATAAGCACTTAACGGACACGCAGATGAGAATAGGTCGGGGCGATGTAGTGCATACATAAATGAACCTCCTCCTCCCATGGACAAGCCAGCAATAGCACGATAACGTTTCTCGCTCTTAATTCTGTATTTCTGCTCTACATAGGGCATTAACTCTTCAAAGAAATAATCTTCATAATTCCAACTGCCATCTGGTAAATTAAAATATCCCAATTTAGTCGTAAAAGCATCAGGCATTACAATAATCATAGGTGTTACTTTTCCTTCCTTTATGGCTTTATCTGTAATATGTAAAACCTCACCAAACTGCACCCAACCTGTTTGATCATCTCCAGCACCATGTAATAGATATAAAACTGGATAACTACGTTGTGAACTATCATAATCTGGTGGTAAATAGACAGCATAATTTCTGTCCATTTTCAAGATTTTACTTGAATGAGATAGTTTATCAAATACCTTTCCTGTCTGCGCTTGCATCAATGAAAAAGCTAAAACAAATACTACCGAAAATAAAACTAATCGTTTCATATTAATTGATTAAAAATTGTTGTAAGTCATTAAATTAAACAGATATAATGAAAAAAGAGCCTTTATAAAGGCTCTTTAAAAACTAACACATACGTTAGCAAGTATTCAATCTATTAAATTTTTCTAACCTTAATATTGCGATACCATACTTTATCGCTATGATCTTGAAGTCCAATATGCCCCTCATGATATTCTCCAAAACCTTCCCAACCTTTAAATTTAGAGTTCTCAATCATCTTGTCCCAACCCTCTCCATAAAGCGGAAAGGTGAACGCTTCTTTTCCGTTCATCTGTAATTTTCCTAAGTTGTTATCATAATTGATTTCTAACAATACATGATTCCATTCTCCAGCTGGATTAACTAACTCTGGTGGACACTTAATCATATCGTACAATGAACCTGCTTTGTGGGTTCCTTCTGCCACAAAAGAATCTGGATGCTCTGCATTATCTAACACTTGAATCTCTGGCCCGGTTTGATAAGCCTCTCCAAATTTTTCATCTTCGTGAACTCCCCAAAAAATACCACTGTTGCCCTTAGGTGATATTTTCCATTCTAAAGACAATACGAAATTTTTGAACTTTTCTTTAGTTATAATGTTCTTTCCTCCTTCTTCTCCAGGAGTAAAAGCCATTGTTCCATCTTCGATAGTCCATTCAGAATACATTTCATCAGTGTTGTATCCTCTCCAACTATTATAATTGGTCCCATCAAACAGAATAATCCAGTCATCATTATTGGTTGCTCCTGATGCAGCAACCTCGGTCACTTTCACTTTTTCAGTTACAGTTTCTTCTTCAACAACTGCTTCTTTTTCTTTTGATTTACACCCTATAACAAAGGTTAAAATCATGAATGCTAATAATAACTTTTTCATCCTTTATAGATTATAATTCTTTTATTTTAATATTTCTATACCATACATTATTGCCATGATCTTGCAAAGCAATATGACCTGTCTTATGTGAAGCAAATCCATCCCAACCAATAAACTTAGAGTTTTCTAACATAGTATTCCATTCCTTTCCTTCTAAAGGAAAATCTAACACCTCAACATTATTCATTGCCACATTAGCTCTATTGGTTTTATAATTAATCGTGATCAAACAATGATTCCATTCTCCCACAGGTTTTGTAACATCTTCAGAAGGAGCAATAATATCAAAAATTGCTCCAGCTCTATGTTTTGGCAACACCAATACATTATCACTCATTTCATTATCTCTGATCTGAACTTCTGGTCCAGTCTGATAAGCTACTGAGTATTTTTCACCCTCATTTACTCCCCAAAATACACCACTATTTCCAGTTTTAGAAATTTTCCATTCTAACGACAACTCAAAGTTGGTGAACTTTCTTTTAGTTACTATTGTATTCCCTCCTTCTTCATTTGGAATATAAGCCATTGCAGCTTCATCAATGATCCATTCCTCAGGCATCTCTTCTTGTTGAAAACCTCGCCAATGGTTATAAGAACTTCCATCAAATAAGATTGTCCATCCATCTACTATCTTATAATCCTCCTCACTTTTGCAACCGAATAACAGGGCTACAATTATTAAGTAACAGAACTTGTACATATTACATCCCCAAAATCTTTCTTAGTTGGTTTTCATCAACATCATTTCCTGCAAAGTCATCAAAAGCTTTTTCTGTAGCTTCAATAATATGACGCTTAATAAATGGTGCTCCTTCTCTGGCTCCTTGTTCTGGGCTTTTTATAACACATTCCCATTCAAGGACAGCCCAAACATCACAACCATATTCTGTAAGCTTTGTGAAAATGGTCTTAAAATCTACCTGACCATCTCCTGGAGAACGATATCTTCCAGCTCTGTCTCTCCAATCATTATATCCTCCAAAGGTTCCTTTCTTTCCCGTTGGGTTAAATTCTGAGTCTTTTACATGAAAGGCTTTAATAAACTCATGATAATGATCTATATATTGAATATAATCCAACTGTTGCAACACAAAATGAGATGGATCGTACAAAATATTCACAGCTTTGTGATTACCTGCAGCCGCCAAAAATCTTTCGAACGTATCGCCGTCATGAATATCTTCTACGGGATGTACTTCATAACAGCAAGCCACGCCATTATCTTCAAAAACATCTAATATAGGCTTCCAACGTTCAGCTAACTCCTTAAAGCCCATATCCACTAACCCTTTAGGTTGCTGTGGCCATGGATGAACGGCTGGCCATAATAATGACCCTGAAAAGGTAGCATGTGCTTTTAGTCCAAGTCTTCCACTAGCAACTGCAGCATCTTTTACTTGCTGTTTAGCCCATTCTGTTCTCCCTTTATAATTTCCTTTTAAGTGCTCTGGTGCGAAGGCATCAAACATAATATCATGGGCTGGATGAACTGCTACCAATTGCCCTTGAATGTGTGTTGATAACTCTGTGATCTCTAAACCATAACTATTAACCTTTCCTTTAAACTCGTCGCAATAGATCTGACTTTCTGCTGCTAACGAAAGATCTATTAGAGTAGGATCTGTTGGTATTTGTACTCCTTTATAACCTAGATCACTAGCCCATTTACATAAACCATCTAAAGAATTAAATGGCGCTTTATCATCCATGAATTGCGCAAAAAATATTGCTGGTCCTTTTATTGTTTTCATTTAATTAATCGTCAATTTTTGTCCAAACGTTGCCATTTTTGTGTGAGTCAACTACGCACTCAATAAAGTTCATACCTCTCACACCATCAATCATAGTTGGAAATTCTCCATGATCATACTCTTCTCCATTAATTGCTCTTGCAACACCCTTATAAATGTTTGCCATAGAATCAAAAATACCTTCTGGATGACCTGGAGGCAATTTGGTTCCGTCAAGACTAATTTCACTGTTATATGAGTTTCCTGGTTTTAAAACTCTTATCGGGTGACCGTCTTGAATCCAGTATAAATAGTTTGGGTTTTCCTGTTCCCATTTTAATCCACCTTTTTTACCATAAATATTCACTCTGAAATTGTTTTCTTCTCCAGAAGCAATTTGAGAAGCTCTTATTAGACCTTTTGCTCCATTATCACATCTTAACAAAACTGTTCCATCAACATCCATCTCATTATCGTCATAAACGTAATTAAGATCAGCTAAAACTTCATTAACCCTAAGACCTGTAACATACTCAATCATATCAAAGGCATGTGTCCCAATATCTCCTATACAGCAACTAATTCCTCCTTTATCAGGATCTAAACGCCATGTATTTGCACGTTGTACTGGATCATGAATTATCGGGTTGATCCAACCTTGATAATATTGCGAATCTATTTTCTGAACTGGGCCGATAGCACCATCTGCAATCATTTGACGCATCTGACGAATCATTGGGTATCCAGTATAAGTATAAGTAACTGCAAAAATAGTCCCTGAATTAGCTAAAGTTTCTCTAAGATCCTTAGCCTCTTCATAAGTAGTGGTCATTGGTTTTTCGCAAATGACATTAAATCCGTTTTCTAGTAACTTTTTTGCCATAGGATAATGCAAAAAGTTAGGTGTTAATATGGATACCACTTGTATTCTTTGATCTTCTGGAAGTTTCAACTCCTCCTCTATCATTTTATCAAAATCAAGATAAATTCGATCTTCTGGCAAAGCTAACCCTCTTGCAAATCCAATATTTTCTTCCCAATTCGGGTTAAATACGCCTCCAATAATTTGATACTTGTCAAACATTGAAGAAGCAATTCTATGTACAATTCCAATAAGAGAATCTCCTCCTCCTCCTAAAATTCCTAATCTTATTTTATTACTCATTAAGTAAACTCTTAAGCTTTATACTCTACTTTTTCATTTTTAAAAAATAATGCAAACACAACCAACACTCCAATTGCAAACAACGCTGGGAAAGTCCATACATCTTGCCAACTATGAGTACCATCTGCTAAAGCATTTTTATCAACTATTTGACCAGCAACCCAGAAGCCTACTAGCATACCAACTCCGTAAGTAGCCAATGTAATTAATCCTTGTGCTGCACTTTTAACTTTTTCTCCGGCTTTAGAATCGGTATATATTTGCCCTGATACGAAGAAGAAATCATAACATATTCCATGTAGCGCAATTCCAATAGCCAACATAAAGAATAAATCTCCAGCGTTTCCATAAGCGAATAAGGCATATCTAATTCCCCATGCTAACATTCCGAAAAGAATTGTTTTTTTGAACCCATATTTCTTAAAAAAGAACGGAAGCAACAACATGAAACCTACTTCGGAAATTTGTCCAACAGAAGCCCAAGCTGTAGAGTTTTCTACTTTCAATTCTGTTAAAAATGGACTTATATTTTGATAATAAAATGCTAGTGGAATACAAATCAATACTGAAGACAAAAAGAAAATAAGAAAGTTTCTATCTTTTAAAAGACTTAATGCTTCAAGTCCTAATATATCAGATATGGTTACCTTTTCACCTTTTTTAGTACTCGGAGGAGTTTTTGGTAATGTGAAGCTAAACAATCCTAAAACAGCAGACGCAATTGCTACCATTGTAAAGGTGTTAGATAGCATCCCTTGACCAATATTCTCAATAGAATCCCATTTAAAAGCAAAACTGATCAAAAGTCCAGCAATGATCCATCCAATTGTTCCAAATACTCTAACCATTGGAAATTGTTTTGCAGGGTCATTCATTTGATTGAAAGAAACCGAATTTACAAGCGCCAATGTTGGCATATATAAAATCATGTATCCGAGAACATAAGGGTAAAATCCACTAAATTCTGTTGTCTGAGACATCTGATACATTAAAATTGCACCAATAATGTGTAGTACACCTAAAATCTTCTCTGCGTTGAAATATCTATCTGCAATTAGGCCAATAATGAAAGGTGCTATAATAGCTCCCCAAGACTGCGTTGAATAAGCCATTGCTGTTTCCGCTCCTGTTGCACTTAAGTTGTTTCCAAGAAATGCGCCTAGAGTTACGAACCATCCTCCCCAAATAAAAAATTCGAGGAACATCATAAATGATAGTTGTGCTTGTATTTTAGTTTTCATTAGTTAGTTAGTTTTTTAGTTTAATTCTTTTGATGCATTAATCAGAAGTTCTTTTGTAGCTATAATTCCTTCTTCCTCACCCAATCTACCACCTTCATATTCTACACCTATATATCCAGTGTAACCAGCGTCCTTTATTATTTGAAGCATTCGCTTATAATCAATTTTTGTTTCATTACCAGCTTCATCAAAATCATATGATTTTGCGCTTACGGCGTGTGCCTTTGTCATCATTCTTTCAATACCATCATACATATCAGGATATTCTTCTAAACATTCTCCCCAAAGTTCTCCATCTTTTCTTTTAACACACCAGTTCCCAAAATCTGGCAGTGTACCTAAGTAATCACTATTTACATTATTAATTACTTTCATAACAAGCGGCGCATCAGATGAAAGCCACCCATGATTCTCAACTAAAATTGCTATTTTCTTTTGAGCTCCATAAGCTGCAAGTCTTCTTAAACCATCAGCCGCTGCAACTTCCCATAACGCTGGATCATTAGTTCCAAATGTATTTACTCGTATTGAATGACATCCTAATTCGGCTGCAGCATCAACCCATTTTTTATGATTTTCAATAGCCTCAGTTCTTACCGCTTCGTCAGGATCTGCCAAATTACCTTCACCATCAACCATAATTAAAAGGTTTTGAACACCTGCCGCTACACTTTCTTCTTTTAAACGTTCAACTATTGCTTTCATCCCCTCTTCAGAAGACTCGTACTTTTTTAATTCTTCGTTATAAAGACCACTTACATATTCAATACCCTCAAATCCCCATTCTTTCGCCTTTTTAGCAAAATCAAATGGACTAGCTTTTCCTTCCCAAATCATTTTATGCATTGACCATTGCGCAACTGATAGCTTAAAAAATGGAGCTTGCTCAACATTAGCATTACTGTCAGCTTCTACTACCTCAGTATCACTCTTATCTGTATTGCTCTTACATGAAGTAACAACAAACAGCATTACAGCAATTAAACCAAGGACTTTAACAAATCGATTCATAATTCTTGCTATTTAACTTTCTTTGCAGCATTGATCAATAGATCTCTAGTAGCAATAATTCCTTCTGCTTCACCCAACTTCTCACCTTCATACTCTACACCAATATATCCTGTATATCCTGCATCTTTAACAATTTGAAGCATTCTGACATAATCTTTTTCAGTTTCGTTTCCATCGGCATCAAAATCATGTGCTTTCGCACTAACTGCTTTTGCTACAGTCATTAATCTTTCTAGTCCATCATACATATCTGGATAGGTTTCATCACATCCATTCTCTCCCCAGGTTATACACCAGTTTCCAAAATCTGGTAATGTTCCACAATTTGGCATATTAACAGCATTGATCACCTCAACTAATTTTGGAGCGTCTGAAGACAAGCCTCCATGATTTTCAACAATTACATTAATATTTTTTGTAGCTGCGTACTCTGAAAGTTTACGAAGTCCGTCTTGTGCCGAAGCTAAATACTCTGCTGGGTCATTGGTACCACTTGTATTTACTCTAATGGCATGACAACCTAATTCTGCAGCTGCATCCACCCACTTTTTATGGTTTTCTACCGCCTGATTCCTTGCAGCTTCATCTGGAGAAGCTAAATCTCCTTCACGATCAACCATGATCAATACATTTTTTACGCCTGCTGCTTCGCTTTCTTGTTTGCAACGTTCTACAATGGCTTTCATTCCTTCTTCAACATTATCGTACTTAGCCAACTCTCTAGTGTATAATTGACTCACATATTCAATCCCCTCAAATCCCCATTCCTTTGCTTTTGCAGCAAATGTATAAGGACTAACACTATCAAATCTGATCATTTTGTTCATAGACCATTGTGCTAATGACAATTTAAAAAATGGTGTATGGGCTGTTTCCGTTTCTGCTGTATCTTCTGAACTTTCCTTCTTTTGTTCTGAATTCTTGCAGCTTACCAGCACACAAAAAGAAAAAAGTATAGTGTATACTAGTGGTTTAACTATTTGTCTCATTTGTAAAAATTTAAATATGAAAAATTGTGAGTAGTGAAAATAAGCAAATAGCTTCCTAAAATTGTTTGTTTTTATTCAGTGAAAAAAATCAAACAAATAAAGCTGTAAGAAAACATCTTTTAATCTACCAATTGTAGAACCCTATTTCGATACTCAATAGGAGTGCATTTTTCATGCTTTTTAAAAACAGTTGAGAAATACTGACTCGTAGAAAAACCACAACTAAAAGCTACCTCAGCAACGCTTAAATCCTCATGTGAAACAAGTATCTTTTTTGAAAGCTCCAGCCTCTTGATCATAAGGTAACGCATTGGAGTTAAGTTGGTAATTCGTTTGCAGTGATGCGTAAATCTGGTCAAACCAACACCAGCTGATTGGGCCATTTGCTCAATGGTCCATGATTCTGTTAAATTCTTATCAAGTTCTTTAAGAAATAATTTCACACTCCTAGAACTATCCGTAAGCTGCTCATTTAACTCAACTTCCTCAGCATCAAGCAAGTCTAATAAAAGAATTAACAAGTGGTTAATTAAAAGTCTAATTCTGGAAGAATTACTCCCATCTTGATCGCTGTCAACCGCTTTACCAATCCGCTGAAAGCATTCTCTAATTCTATTGTCAGCCTTCCAAAGCATCTTTTCATTTTGCCTTAAAATAGTGGTTAATCTATCTAAGTCTTTAGGTGCTAAAACGATCCAATTAGGCCAGACCCAGTTTTGATGTGGTCTGCGCACATCCAAATCAATAATCACCCAATAGAATTTACCCATTCCAATGTTGGGATTTCCAACTTTATGAGCTTCCCAAGGCCTTGTTATTGTTAAAAAATTTGGTTGCAACTCAGTCTCTATATTTCCTTGCGCATAAGGCATTGTTCCCGATTCTAGAAAGTGTATTTCTATACCTTCATTTCTATGCCAATTTAAGCCCCAATCTTGAGGCTCATTAGCATCCCAATAACCAACGCTATTTAGACCCAATGTATCCTCGGTCAGTCTATCTCCAGGATAGGTATATCTTGCCAAAGCTTTAAATTTTAACTTCTTCCTCTCCACAGCATCTACCAATGGCAAACAAGTATCGGCATGATAAACCGTTCCATCAGCTTCGAAAGGTGCTATTTTTTGTATATTTATCTTCACTGAAAAAAATTGAACACTAATACAGTGCAAAATAATTAATTTGGCAAGAAGTCGTACATTTTTGACTTAAAAAACTTATTCTTCTAACTATTAATAAACTAACTTAATATGAACTATTTATGCGCAAGTGAAGATGAGCTTTATGACGCAATTGTGGTAGGTACTGGAATTTCTGGTGGTTGGGCCGCTAAAGAATTGTGTGAAAACGGTTTAAAGACTTTGGTTCTTGAACGTGGACGAATGGTCAAACACGTTGAGGATTATCATACTGCACATTTAGACCCATGGGATATGCCTAATAATGGAGCTACTACAAGAGAAACAAAAAAGAAAAAACCTAAACAACATCGCACAGGTTATGTGACACACGAAGCGCGTCAACATTTTTTTGTTGATGACCAAAAGCATCCATACAATGAAGACAGAAGGTTCGATTGGATAAGAGGATATCATGTAGGCGGTCGTTCTTTAATGTGGGGTCGTCATAGTTACAGATTAAGTGACTTAGACTTTAGTGCAAATAAGAAAGACGGAATTGCGGTTGATTGGCCTGTTCGCTACAAAGACATTTCTCCTTGGTACGATAAAGTAGAAGAATATATTGGTGTTGCAGGGAGCAATGAAGGCATCCCTCAATTACCAGACGGTAAATTCTTAAAACCAATGCCTTTAAATTGCGTTGAGGAACATTTTAGGGACAACGTTAAAGATAAAATGGATAGAACCGTTACTAATGGTCGTGTTGCTCATATTACAGAAGGAACTAAACCTGGTCTAGGTCGTAGTACTTGTCAATACAGAAATAGATGTATGCGTGGTTGTCCTTATGGTGCTTATTTTAGTAGTAACTCTTCAACACTACCAGCAGCGGAAGCAACTGGAAATATGACATTAAGACCTCACTCCATTGTACATGAGGTTATTTATGATGAAAAAACTGCTAAGGCTACTGGAGTTAGAGTAATCGATGCTGAAACCAAAGAAAAACTAGAATACCATGCTAAAGTGATCTTTTTATGTGCTTCAGCGGTTGCTTCTACCTCTATATTAATGCAATCTAAATCGGATCGCTTTCCAAATGGATTAGGAAACGATAGTGGTGAGTTAGGACATAATATTATGGACCACCATTTTCAAGTTGGAGCAAGAGGTAGCATAGAAGGATATGACGACAAATATGTAAAAGGGCGTCCTCCTGGAGGGATTTACATTCCAAGATTTAGAAATCTAGGTGATGGTAAGTCAGACACAAAAGACTTTATAAGAGGATATGGATTTCAAGGTGGAGCTGGTCGTGGATCAACATCTGACCTTGTTGCTGAAATGAAATATGGATCCGAGCTAAAAGAGGAAATACTTAAACCTGGAGGCTGGGGAATGGGTATTACTGCATTTGGTGAATGTTTGCCAGATCATAGTAACAGAATGTATCTTGATTATGATAAACTTGACGAATGGGGATTACCAACCGTTACTTTTGATGCTGCTTTTGGAGAAAACGAGAAAGCAATGCGTAAAGACATGCAAGAACAAGCTATAAAAATGCTTGAAGCCGCTGGATTTAAAAATGTATATGGGTATGATAATCCTGGAAACGCAATTGGGTTAGGAATCCATGAAATGGGAACTGCAAGAATGGGACATGACTCAAAAACTTCGGTTCTTAATAAATGGAATCAGGTACATGCCTGTAAGAATGTTTATGTTACAGATGGTTCATTTATGACTTCTTCAGGTTGTCAAAACCCATCACTCACTTATATGGCATTTACTGCAAGAGCAGCTAATCATGCTGCAGAGCAATTAAAAAATGGTACTCTATAAACTAATAAAGAAATGAAAAGAAGAGAAGCATTAAAAAATATAGGTATTGCAGCTGGAATTGCAGTTGCAACACCTTCGGTATTAAGCATACTTCAAAGCTGTACAAGTGATGCTACATCATGGCAACCATCTTTTTTCACAAGTGAAGAAGGAGCTTTATTAAAAGGAATTACTGATACCATTTTACCAAAAACTGACACTCCTTCTGCATCAGAAGTAAATGTTGCAGAATTTCTTGATAAATATGTAAATGAGGTGCTTATGGAAGAAGAACAAGCGCAGTCAAGAAAAGCTATGGAATCGTTGCTGAATTTGGTGAAAGAAAACTATGGAACCAATATTAGTAAGCTAACAGAAGATAACTACAAAGATCTTTTAGACAATCATATGAAGCTAAGAGGTGAAGAAGGAGCTGACAATCCAAATTCTCAATTTTTAAATCAAATTAAAGGTCAAAGTATTTGGGCTTATAGAAATTCTGAATTAGTTGGCGAGACTATTTTACCTTATGACCCTATTCCAGGACAAGCGTATTGTGGAGATTTACAGGAGCTCACCGGTGGAAAGTCTTGGTCATTGTAAAATGAATCGTTTTGTTCTTATAGCAATTTTTGTGTTTAGCTTTTGCTATCTAACAAGTTGCAAAAATAATAAAGAGACCCATCCTAAAAAGGAATGGGTCTCTTTGTTTAATGGTAAAGATCTTGATGATTGGCTTGTCAAGATCAATGGTTATGAACTTAATGATAATGTATTCAATACTTTTCAAGTTGACAATAGCGTAATTCGCGTTTCTTATAAAGAGTATGACTCCTTTACAAATCAGTACGGACTTCTTTTTTACAAAGCTCCTTTCAACAACTATAGACTGAAGATGCAATATCGTTTCACAGGCGAACAATTAAATGGTGGCCCTAGTTGGGCACATAAAAATAGTGGCGTAATGATTCATTCACAATCTCCTGAAAGCATCGGTCTAGATCAGGAATTTCCAGTTTGTCTAGAAGTTCAGTTTTTAGGTGGGTTAAAGGAAGGAGAAGAAAGACCTTCAGGTAATTTGTGCACACCAGGAACTCACGTAGAAATCAACAATAAACTTGTTAAAGATCATTGTATTTCATCTATATCTGAAACAATATATGATGAATCTTGGGTAGACATGGAAGTGGTTGTTACAGACACCTTAATTACACATAAGATAAATAATAAAGAAGTAATGTCATATTCGAACCCTGTGATTGGAGGAGGATATAACACCTTCCCAGAAAAAGAAGGTGAGTTACTTACTCAAGGATACATTGCTCTACAAAGCGAGAGTCATCCTGTAGAATTTAGAGATATTAAGATATTAGAACTAGACCATTAAATTTAGAATTATGAAAAGACGTAAATTCATTCAAAATGGATTATTAACCTCAGCTGCAATTACTGCAACTCCTTTATCGTCTTTTTCACTTAATTCTAGCAGTGAAAATTCAGCTACTTTTAAAATGAAGTTTGCACCTCATGTAGGTATGTTTAAAAATCATGCTGGAGATAACTTTTTAGACCAAATCAAGTTCATGATTGATCAAGGATTCAAGGCTCTGGAAGATAATGGTATGAAAGGACGTACAGTTGAGGAACAAGAAGCCGTTGCAAAGTTAATGTCCGACAATAACATGGAAATGGGTGTTTTTGTTGCTCATAAAATTTATTGGAAAGAACCTAACCTTGCTTCTGGAAAGCAAGACTATTTAGATGAATTCCTGAATGATATCCGTACTTCAGTTGAAGTGGCAAAAAGAGTAAATGCTAAATGGATGACTGTAGTTCCTGGTCATGTAGACCTAAGATTAAATAAGGATTATCAAACTGCAAATGTTGTAGAAGCCCTTAAAAGAGCTTGTGATATTCTAGAGCCTCATAATCTTGTTATGGTTCTTGAACCATTAAATTTCAGAAATCATCCAGGGCTATTTTTAACCGAATCACCACAAGCCTTTCAAATATGTAAAGCTGTTAACTCACCTTCGTGCAAAATTTTATTCGATATATATCATCAACAAATTCAGGAAGGAAATTTAATCCCTAATATAGATACTTGTTGGGATGAAATAGCATATTTTCAAATTGGTGATAATCCTGGGCGTAATGAACCAACTACAGGTGAGATAAACTATTTAAATGTCTTCAAACATATTCACAGCAAAGGTTACGATGGTATTCTTGGAATGGAACATGGAAACTCTATAAAAGGAAAAGACGGCGAGCTTGCAGTTATAGAAGCTTACCGTCTAACCAGTAATTTTTAATATTTTATAGAAGTTATTCTACTATAAACTTCCCTTTCATCATTGCATAATGAGCTGGGAAACTACAAATAAAGTCATACTCTCCAGCAGCTGGAGCGTCAAATTCAATAGTAGTAGTTTGACCTCCTCCAATCATTTCGGTATAAGCAATTACATCTTTAGAATCTGTTGGGATATATCCATTTGCTTTCTCTGTAGCAGCTTTTGCGGCAAAAGCAATAACATCAACCCCTTGTTTTAATATTACTACGTTATGACCCATTACATTAACATCCATTTTCCCAATATGGCGTAAAGTAAGTTTTACCTTTTTCCCAGCTTTTACACGTATTTCGGTCTTATCAAACTTCATCATGTCATTACCAGCAATAACTACCTTGCTAACATTTTCATCTACTTTCTTTTCAACCTTAGTGTCGCTAATTTTAACCTTAGTTTCTTTCTCTTTCTTTTCCTCTCCTCCACAAGCAACTAAAGCAAGTGAAAAAACGGCTAATAATAAGTGTTTCAGTGTTTTCATTATAGTGTTTTATTATTGTTTACGAATTTAAATTTTATAAAGCTATTCTGGAAATTTTGACTTGATTTTTTCCAATGATAAATTATGAATACTGCCAATATGGGAGTGTTTTTTGGAAGTATCTGGTTTGTAAGTCCCATTTTGAACTTCTCCTCCTATTTCTTGATATGCTTCTCTAAATGTTTTCCCTTCTACAACTAAATTATTTATAGAATCAACGGTAAATAAATACTTATATTTTTCATCATTCAAATTCACCTCCTTTGCTTCCATTTGTTGAATTGAAAAATTGAAAATAAATAGAATACTTTTCATCTCTTCAATGGCTGAAATCATATTCTCCTTTAGTAACTGATAATCTCTATGATATCCACTTGGAAGGTTATTAGTAATCAACACCATTTCTGATTGCAACGCTTGAATCTTATTACTCTTTCCTCTAATTAACTCAAATACATCTGGGTTCTTTTTATGAGGCATGATACTGCTTCCTGTAGTTAACTCATCTGGGAAAGCAATAAAGTCGAAATTTTGGCTCATATACAGGCAAATATCCATAGCGAATCTAGACAAAGTATTGGCTAAACTCCCAAGAGCTGCAGCAATTGTTCTTTCACTCTTCCCTCTTGCCATTTGCGCTGCAACTACATTATACTTTAACGTATCAAACTCTAATTCCTTTGTTGTAAACTCTCTATCAATTGGAAACGAACTTCCATAACCAGCAGCTGACCCTAATGGGTTTTGGTCGATTGTTTTTCTAGCTGCATCTAATAAGAATACATCATCTATTAATGTTTCTGCATAAGCTGATAACCATAAACCAAACGATGAAGGCATTGCTACTTGCAAATGTGTATATCCTGGCAATAATTTATCCTTATGAGTTTCAGCTAAAGCCAATAAAGTCTCGAAAAACTCTTTTGTTAGTGATTTAATCTGCGACAGATTTTCTTTGTAATACAATTGGCAAGCAACCAAAACCTGATCGTTTCTTGATCTGGCCGTATGAATCTTTTTCCCAACATCGCCACACATCTGCGTAAGTTCAGCTTCTATTTTAGAATGAACATCTTCAAACTCCTCTTCAATAATGAATGATCCTTCTTCAATTTGAGTTGCAAGTATATCAAGTCCTTCTAACAACTGATCTAATTCAGCCTCAGTAAGGATTCCAATCTTAGCCAACATTTTTGCATGCGCTTTTGATGCAATTACATCGTATTTGGCAATATGTAAATCAATTTCTCTATCGTTTCCTACAGTGAAATTTTCAATGTGTTTATCTACCGAAAATCCTTTATCCCACAATTTCATAATTCTGTTGTTATTTGTTTTATACAATTACTCGATTAAGTAATTCAACGTAAATCTGTATTCCTTCTTCTATTTCTGCTATATAAATAAATTCGTCTGCACTATGCGATCGAGTACTATCTCCAGGTCCTAACTTTAAAGATGGACTACTCAATGCTGCTTGATCTGAAAGTGTTGGAGATCCATACGTACTTCTACCCATTGCAATTCCAGCCTTTACCAACTCATGATCTACTGGAATACTCGATGAATTTAATCTTAAGCTTCTTGGGGCAATACTTGAACAAGGGGATTCGGCAATTAAAATATCTGCAATCTCTTGATTAGAATAAGCATCATTCACTCGAACATCAATTACCAATTCAACCTCAGCAGGAATTGCATTATGTTGCTTTCCACCTTTAATTTGTGTGACCGTCATTTTCACATCTCCTAAAGCTTCAGAAGGTCTTTCAAACTTATAATCTTGAAACCACTTCAACACCTCAATAGTATTGTATAATGCATTATCATCGTTTGGATGTGCTGCATGCCCTGGAGTCCCTTTTACTTTAGCATCAAAGACAACAAGTCCTTTTTCTGCTACAGCTAAATTCATAAGGGTTGGTTCTCCAACAATAGCTACATCAATGTTTGGAATAACTTTCAACATACTATTCAAACCATTTGGTCCACTACTCTCTTCTTCAGCTGAAGCTACTAACACTAAATTGTATTTCGAGTTCTTTTTAGTATAGAAATAGGTAAATGTGGCTATCAACGAAACGAGACAGCCTCCTGCATCATTACTTCCTAATCCAAATAACTTTCCGTCCTCTACTATCGCTTTAAAAGGGTCTTTGGTATATCCTTTATTTGGCTTGACTGTATCGTGATGTGAATTCAATAACAAGGTTGGTTTACTTTCATCAAAGTATTTATTGATAGCCCAAACGTTGTTTTGAGTTCTTTTGTATTCAACCTCAAACTTTTGAAACCAATCTTCAATTAATAGTGCTGTTTGATCTTCTTCAGAAGAAAAAGATTGCGTTTCTATTAGCAATTTAAGCAGCTTAATTGCTTCAGATGTCAAACTCTCTAAATTCATTGTATTATTGTGTGTTTTATATTCTTCTTAAAAAGCATTTCCGGTTTTCCAATGCAAACCTTGCCTACTTTATGTTCAATAGCATGAAAACAATTGTCCAGTTTTGGAATCATTCCATCTGCAATAACGCCTTCTTCTTTCAGCTCTTGATAATTAGTTTGATTGATATCTTCTACTACTGAATTGTCATCATTGATGTCCGCGAGCACTCCATTTTTTTCAAAACAATAATGTAATTCGACTTCATATAATTCAGATAACCCGATAGCCAATTCTGAAGCTATAGTATCAGCATTCGTATTTAATAATTGTCCATTTTGATCATGTGTAATTGCACAAAAAACAGGAGTCACATTATTATCGAGTAAAACTGAAATTATTTCGGGATTTACTTTATCAACATCTCCAACGAATTCATAATCAATGGCTTTTATTTCTCTTTTATGAGAAACAATTGAATTTCCATCTGCTCCTGTAAAGCCGATAGCGTTACAATTATACTTCTGTAATTGAGCAACAATATTCTTATTGATCTTTCCAGCATATACCATAGTGATGATATCTAAGGTTTCAGCATCCGTGATTCTTCTACCTTCTATCATTTTAACTGAAACGTTCATTTGCTCTGCAAGTCTTGTCGCTAGTTTTCCACCTCCATGAACCAAAATTTTTGACCCTTCCAATTGACTGAAATCTTTTAAGAAAGTTGATAAAGCTTCTTGATCATCAATGACGTTCCCTCCTATTTTAACTACTTTGAGTACTTTCATAGATTCTCCAAAATTTTCTTCAATACTATTTGTGCTGAATAGGTTCTGTTATTGGCCTGCTCAATTACAATTGAATTATCACTATCCAAAACTGCATCTTCAACCACCACATTTCTTCTTACTGGTAAACAATGCATAAATTTTGCAGCTCCTAATTTGTCCTTAGTGATCATCCAGTTTTCATCTGTTGACAATACGTTACCATAATCTTTATAACTACTCCAGTTTTTCGTGTACACAAAATCTGCATCTGTAAATGCTTCTTCCTGGTCATTGGTTATGGTACAACCAAGTGTTATATTTTCATCCAGTTCATAGCCTTCTGGATGTGTAATAGTAAAATCCACTTCTAGCTCCTTCATCATTTTCACAAAAGAATTTGCTACAGCATGAGGTAACGCTTTTGGATGCGGTGCCCAAGACAAAACCACTTTAGGCTTTTTCGTCGTCTTTTTCTCTTCAATGGTTATGGCATCAGCTAAGGCTTGTAATGGATGCGCTGTGGCACTCTCCATATTTACAATTGGAACAGAAGCATATTTCTCTAGGTTTTTTATCACAAATTCCGACTCATCTTTAGCTTTATCTTCTAATGTTGGAAATGCTCTTACTGCAATAATATCTGCATACTGAGAAATAACTTGAGCAGCTTCTTTAATATGTTCTGCTTTGTCTAAATTCATTACAGTTCCATCGTCATATTCTAATTTCCAAGTATCATTCACATTGAGAATAGAAACTTCCATCCCTAAATTTTTGGCGGCCTTTTCCGTACTCAATCTTGTTCTCAAACTTGAATTAAAGAAAAGCATCACCAATGTTTTGTTCTTTCCTAACTCTTTAAATTGAAACTGACATTTTTTTAAACTATGAGCTTCTTGAAGCAACTCTTTCAAGTTTTCTATGTCTGCTATATTTATATAATTTTTCATGACAATTCTTTCTTTAAAGCACTCACAAATTGGTCAATATGTTTTAGCTGAACCGTTAATGGAGGTAAGATCCTTAACAAGTTAGGATTCTTAGCACTACCAGTAAAAATGTGATGGTTATGGATTAAATCTTTTCTAAGTTCAGCAATAGGAAAATCAAATTCTAGCCCTAATATTAAACCTCTACCTTTGATGGCTTTTACTTGTGAAAACTGATTAAGTTGCTCCTTAAAATATGCTTCCATCTCTTTGGCATGATTCAATAAATTTTCCATTTTCAAAACCTCTAAAACAGCCAACGAAGCAGCGCAAGCTAAATGATTCCCTCCAAAAGTGGTTCCAAGCAAACCAAAGGAAGCTTCAATTTTTGGATGAATTAAAATTCCTCCAACTGGAAATCCATTTCCCATTCCTTTAGCCATAGAAATAATGTCTGGTTGAATTCCATGTTTTTGAAATGCGAAGAAATCACCTGTTCTTCCAAATCCACACTGAATTTCATCGACTATTAATAGTGCTCCATATTGTGTTGCAAGACTTTCAAGTGATTGATAAAATTCTGTTGAGCCTTCATCCAAGCCTCCAATTCCTTGAATAGTTTCTACAATAATAGCACAAACATCACCTTCTTTTAGGATAGTTTCTACCTGTTCCGAATTTCCAAAATCCGCAAACGCTACTTCTTGCTGTGCATTAATTGGAGCTACAATTTTTGCATTATCTGTTGCAGCAACTGCGGCAGAAGTTCTTCCATGAAATCCATTCTTAAAAGCGATGACTTTTTTCTTTCCAGTATGAAAAGAAGCTAGTTTTAATGCATTCTCATTGGCTTCTGCCCCAGAGTTACATAAAAACAGCTCATAATCTTCACAATCAGATTGCTTAATAATCTCTTCGGCTAATTCCCTTTGTAAAGGATTCTGAATAGAGTTGCTATAAAAACCAAGGTTAGCCACTTGATCACTTACGTTCTTAACATAACTTGGGTGTGAATGCCCAATTGAAATTACGGCATGACCTCCATACAAGTCTAGGTACTCAATTTCGTTTTCATCGTAAACATAAACATCTTTAGCTTTTACAGGAGTAATATCGAACAAGGGATAGACATTAAATAGACTCATAGTTGATCTGTTTTTATGCTGTTAATCTTATTAAACGAAGACACCATTCCTTGGATCAAAGAAGAACTTAAACCTTTATGTTCCATTTCATTCAACCCTTCAATAGTACAACCTTTTGGAGTGGTAACTTTATCGATCTCTTGCTCTGGATGATTCCCGTTAGTGATCAACAAATTAGCTGCTCCTTCACAAGTATGCATTGCTAATTCTTGAGCTTCATTAGCTTCAAATCCCAACTGAATCGCGGCTTGAGTTGTTGCTCTAATAAGTCGCATCCAGAATGCTATTCCACTAGCACAAACTACTGTTGCAGCTTGCATTAAACTTTCTTGAATAATGATTGATGTACCCAATCTGTTGAAAATAGCCTCCGCAATCTTAACTCGTTCAGCTCCTTTCTCGTTAGTACAAATACAAGTCATTGACTTTCCAACTGCAATTGCCGTATTTGGCATTGCTCTAATAATAAATTGATCTTCTCCAACAACTGATTCCATTTTGGCAATAGAAAAACCTGTTATTGTGGAGATCAGCACATGCTTTTCGGTTAATTCAGATTTAATACTATTTAAAACTCCTTCAAAATGTGCTGGCTGAACTGCAAAAATTATGATATCCGAGTTTTTAACTGCTTCAACATTATCTGAAGTTAAAAACACGTTGTTGTACCCTTCAAAATCAGCTAATGATTTTAAATTTCTTTTCGTTAGATAAAGGCTTGTAACTGCATCAGTGGTTATCAAACCTTTCGCAATCGACTTTCCTAAATTTCCTGTTCCTATAATGGCTATTTTCATGTGTTCGTTTTTATTGTTTTTTATTGTCACATGTAACTGTCTTAATAATCATCTCAACATTTGACGCATGCAACACGACGGTTTCATAACTAAAAATATGTTCCTTTTAATTGTAATCCCTCTGTTTCTTCCAATCCAAACATTAAGTTCATATTGTGAACTGCTTGCCCAGAAGCTCCTTTTAGTAAATTATCAATGCAACTGGTAATTAATAATTTATCATTGTGCTTGTGTACATGAATCAAGCACTTGTTGGTATTAACTACTTGCTTTAAATGTAGGTTTTGATCTGACAAAAAGGTGAATTCAGCATCTTTATAAAACTCTTCAAATAAGCTAATACCAGCCTCAACGCTTCCATCAAATTTGGTGTACATGGTTACAAAGATCCCTCTAGAGAAATTCCCTCTATTAGGCATAAAGATCACCTCATTTTCAAAACCTGATTGCAACTGATCGATAGACTGATTAATCTCTCCTAAATGTTGATGTGTAAATGGCTTGTAATACGAGAAGTTATTGTCTCTCCATGTAAAATGTGTCGTTGAAGACAAGGAAGTTCCTGCTCCAGTTGCTCCTGTTACTGCGTTTACGTGAATATCGTCTTTAATCAAACCAGCTTCTGCCAATGGCAAAATAGCTAACTGAATTGCCGTTGCAAAACAACCTGGATTTGCTAAATAGTTAGCTTTTTGAATTGTTTCTTTATTTAACTCTGGTAATCCATAAACAAACTCTTTTTCCTCAAAAACTGAATCTGCTGTAAGTCTGAAATCATTGCTTAGATCAATTATCTTTGTGTTGGCTGAAAACTGATTTTGCTGTAAAAATTTTTTGGAATTACCATGTCCTAAACACAGAAACACAATATCAACCAATGGATTGATCGTATCTGTAAAGTGTAATTTGGTACTTCCAACCAAATCTTGGTGCACCACACTCAACGCATTTCCAGCATTTGATGTGCTAAAAACGAAATCAATTTCTGCGTTTGGATGATTAAGTAAAATTCTAATCAACTCTCCTGCAGTATAACCTGCTCCTCCTATAATTCCTGCTTTAATCATGAATTTACACTTTGATAGATTTTACTTTGATTCCCGTAAATCTTAATGAAACCTTTGGCATCATCTGCTGTCCAACCTTTATTTTCTTCACCATAACTTCCAAACTTGGCTAACATCAAATCGTTATTTGATGTAATTCCGTCAAGAGAAAAATGATAAGGCCTTAAAGTAACGGTCACATCTCCTGAAACTTGTTGCTGACTACTTTCTAAGAAAGCCTCTAAGTTTCTCATTACAGGATCTAAAAACAGTCCTTCATGTAAATGCGTTCCGTACCAATTTGCCAAATAGTCTTTGTGCTGTAGCTGCCATTTAGTAAGCGTGTGCTTTTCCAAAAGATGATGCGCTTTGATTATAATACTAGCCGCAGCTGCTTCAAAACCAACTCTTCCTTTAATACCTACAATAGTATCTCCAACATGAATATCTCTTCCAATGGCAAATACCGATGCTAAATCATTTAACTTTTCAATATTATCTTGAGGTAAATTATTCACCCCATTAAGAGCGACTAATTCTCCTTCTGAAAATGTTAGCGTAACTTTTTCACTACCCTCTTTTTGCAATTGCGAAGGGTAAGCTGCTTCAGGTAATGGTTGATTAGAAGTTAAAGTTTCTTCACCACCAACACTTGTTCCCCATAATCCTTTATTGATAGAGTATTTAGCTTTCGTCCAAGACATATCTACACCATTCGCAACCAAATAATCTATCTCTTCTTGTCTGGTTAAAGCATTGTCCCTAATAGGTGTTATAATTTCGATCTCTGGAGCTAGTGTTTGAAATATTAAGTCAAACCTCACTTGATCATTTCCTGCACCTGTACTTCCGTGAGCAATGTAATCAGCATTAATACTCTTTGCATATTCAATGATTTCAATGGCCTGTACTATTCTTTCGGCACTCACTGATAATGGATAGGTGTTATTCTTCAAAACATTTCCATAGATTAAATACTTGACTACTTTTTGATAATACGACTCAATCGCGTCAATATTCTTATAGGTTTTTACACCCATTGCATAGGCCTTCTCTTCTATTTCCTGAATTTCGGATAAAGTAAAACCGCCTGTGTTTACGCTTACTGCATGTACTTCATAACCTAAATCTTTTGAAAAATGTACAGCGCAATAAGATGTATCTAGTCCGCCACTATATGCTAGAACTAACTTTTTCATTTCTTTTTATTTTTTAAATACATTGATTCTTTAATTCTTTTAAGTCTGTTAAAGACTTTCTCTTTAATCTTTTTATCCTTATTAGCTCCTTGGATTTTTGGATCGAACAACATTCCAGTACACAAGCACATGCTTTGATTAGTCCTTTGCAGCACATCATAGTTCTTACAAGTTTGACAACCCTTCCAAAATGATTGATCATCAGTTAACTCTGAAAAAGTTACTGGTTTATAACCCAAGTCACTATTCAATTTCATTACAGCCAAACCTGTTGTAATACTAAAAACTTTCGCAGTTGGAAATTTTTCTCTGGAATGCTCGAAGATCTTTTTCTTTATTTTTTTAGCTAATCCCTGACCTCTAAAATCTGGATGAACTATTAAGCCTGAGTTGGCTACAAATTTTCCGTGTCCCCAAGTTTCTATGTAACAAAAGCCAGCAAAAACATTGTCTTCCAACGCAATTACAGCATTACCTTTCTCCATCTTTTCAATGATATATTCCGGTTTTCTTTTGGCAATTCCTGTACCTCTTACTTTTGCAGCATCAGCAATGGTATCACAAATTAGATTTGCGTAACTAGTATGTGTTTTATTTGCAATAATGATATCCATTATTTTATAATTGATTAAAAAGAGATTTTTGATTATTGAGTTTGAAAACGGAACTGAACTCATCTAGTTCCAAAACATATACACACCCTTACGGGCGACGTGGAAAACGACGACGAGTAACTTTACTATTTCTTGAAATAGTTGCTATCTGATCTTTTAATATTTGAATATGTATGTACAAAATGAATGAAATAAAATTACGTAATAGGTTGAGGGCCGTTTTGAAGTATTAACAGCGGCGGCGGTTGCGGCGTAGCAACTCGGGTGAAAACGTACGTATTTTATTTTGTTGTGAATTCATTGGTGTAAAACTATGAATAAAATTTTAATAACAAACTGTTTTATTGAGTTTTAGCCAATATTTATGAAATCCTCAGTTTTTTATAGCCTATTTTTAAGAATCATTAAGGAATGACTAACGCACTAATAGCTGATCTAAAAATCAAACTAAAAATTGAAACAATTCTGGTTTATTGTTTAAGTAATCGCCATAAAAGTTATTAGCCTTCATTTTAGCAATTAAAGGAGTTAAATCTGAAGGTGATTTTAATTGAACACCAACTACTGCAGCTCCATTTTCCCTGTTGGTTTTTTTGGTGTATTCAAAATGAGTGATATCATCTGTTGGTCCTAATATATCAACCACAAACTCTCGCAAAGCTCCAGCCCGTTGAGGGAATGTAATGATGAAATAATGCTTTAAATTAGCGTGAAGAAGTGCTCTCTCTTTTATTTCGGCAGTACGTGTTATATCATTATTGCTTCCACTTACCACGCAAACAACATTTTTTCCTTCTATTACCGAAGCATATTGCTCTAAAGCAGCTATACTTAATGCTCCTGCAGGCTCCACTACTATAGCATCACGATTATAAAGTTCTAAAATGGTTTCACACACTTTCCCTTCTGAAACTGTGATCATGTCATCTAAATTCTCTTTACAAATTGCAAAAGTCTTTTCTCCAACACTTCGTACTGCTGCTCCATCTACAAACTTTTCAATAGTTCCCAGCTCTACAACCCCTTGTTTATCAATTGCAGTTTTCATAGAAGGCGCTCCTTCTGGTTCAACTCCAATAATTTTAGTTTGTGGCGATAGCTGTTTGAATACTACAGAGAGTCCTGAAGCTAAACCTCCTCCTCCAACAGGAATGAAAATATAGTCTATTGGTTCATTAGTTTGACTCAGAATTTCTAAGCCTACAGTACCTTGACCTTCAATAACTTTCTCATCATTAAAAGGATGAATAAAGGTTTTATTCTGTTTGTTACATTCTGCTAAAGCAGCATGATAGGAATCATCAAAAGTGTCACCGTCAAGAACAATTTCAATAAATTCTTCGCCAAACATTCTAACCTGTTCTATTTTTTGGTTAGGCGTTGGTGCGGGCATAAAAATAGTGCCTTGAATCTTTAATAGTTTGCATGAAAGTGCTACTCCCTGGGCATGATTCCCAGCACTTGCACAAACAATTCCTTTTTGTAATTCTGAATCAGATAATGAGGAAATCTTATTATAAGCTCCTCTAATTTTATAAGAGCGAACAGACTGCAAATCCTCACGTTTAAACAACACATTGCATCCAATTTTTTTAGAATATTGGATATTCACCATAAGCGGAGTTACCGAAGCCACATCACGTAAATTATGCGATGCGGCTTCAATACTCTTTAGGCTTGGAAAATATGTTGTTTTTGTTTCCAATCTTATGATAAAACTGCTGCTTCAGTTTCTGTTTTAATACGCTTCATTGCTGTCATTGCTTGACGCAACACTTTGCCAGTTGCTTCAATAGGATGATTTCTAATAGCGTCATTAACTTCAATTAACTCGACATTATCCACATCATTTTTAGTTTCGTAAGCTGTTCCAATAACATCTGTTGAAACCGTTTTCATGAAGTCTTCTAATAATGGTTTTGCTGCATGGTCAAATAAGTAACATCCATACTCAGCAGTATCAGAAATCACACGATTCATTTCGTATAGTTTCTTTCTTGCAACTGTATTTGCAATTAATGGTAATTCATGTAAAGACTCGTAATAAGCAGACTCTTCTATAATTCCTGAGTTGACCATTGTTTCGAAAGCTAACTCAACTCCTGCCTTTACGAAAGCAACCATTAAAACTCCATGATCAAAATACTCTTGCTCAGAAATTGGTTCTGAAGTAGCTTCTGTCTTTTCAAAATTAGTTTCTCCAGTTGCCGCTCTCCACGTTAAAAGATTTATGTCGTCATTAGCCCAGTCTTCCATCATTGTTTTTGAGAAGTGACCAGACATGATATCGTCCATGTGCTTTTCAAATAATGGAGTTAAAATTGTTCTTAGTTCTTCCGATAATTGATATGCCTTTATCTTAGAAGGATTGTTCAATCTATCCATCATGTTAGTAATTCCACCATGCTTTAATGCTTCGGTAATTACCTCCCATCCATATTGGATTAATTTTGCTGCATAATTAGGATTAACTCCCTCTTCAACCATCTTATCGAAACATAAGATAGATGCTGTTTGAAGCACACCACAAAGAATGGTTTGTTCACCCATTAAATCACTTTTTACCTCAGCAACAAATGATGATTGTAATACACCTGCTCTATGCCCTCCAGTTGCTGCAGCATAAGCTTTAGCCTGTGCCCATCCTTTTCCTTCTGGATCATTTTCTGGGTGTACAGCTGCTAAGGTAGGAACTCCAAATCCTCTTAAATACTCTTCACGAACCTCTGTTCCTGGACATTTTGGCGCTACCATAATTACTGTAAGATCTTCACGTATTTGCTTTCCTTCTTCTACAATATTGAATCCATGTGAATACGATAATGTTGCTCCTTGTTTCATTAAAGGCATTACAGTATCAACCACATTTGAGTGCTGCTTGTCTGGAGTTAGATTCAATACTAAATCTGCAGTTGGAATTAACTCATCATATGTACCAACATTGAATCCATGCGAAGTAGCATTTTTGTACGATGCTCTTTGCTCTTCTATTGCTGCTGCACGTAACGCATAAGAAATATCTAATCCTGAATCTCTCATGTTTAACCCTTGGTTTAACCCTTGAGCACCACAACCTACAATTACGATCTTCTTACCAACTAAGGCTTCAACTCCGTCTTCAAATTCTGAAGATTCCATAAATCTACACTTAGACAATTGATCTAACTTTTGTCCTAATGAAAGTGTATTAAAATAATTTGCCATTGCTATACTTTTTTGTTGTATTTCTTTATTAATATTCTTCTTGAAACTCTTTTAAAATTTCGCTTATTCTCATTTCATCTTTTGTCACGGCAATACGTCCAGAACGTACGAACTGCATAATTCCAAAAGTGCTTAGTTCTCTATGAAGAAGCTCTATTTCATGTCTTCTTCCCGATTTTTCCAATACAAAGAATTCACGGTTTACAGTTACAATTTTTGCCCCGCTTTCTTTAATGATATTTTGAATTTGGCGATCTTCAAATAATAAATCAGACTTGATCTTGAACATGCATGACTCTTGATAAATTGTTTCGTCATCAGTGTGATAATATGCCTTGATCACTTCAATCTGTTTTTCTATTTGACCAATAATTTTCTTAACTCTATCTTCGGTCATATTTACCAAAATGGTAAAACGTGAAACTCCTTCAATTTCCGATTGAGAGATATTCATGCTCTCAATGTTAATGTGTCTTCGCTGGAAGATTGCTGAAATTCTGTTCAGTAATCCTATATTATTTTCAGTATAAACCGAAACCGTATATTGTTTTATTTCTTGTTCCATAATTATTCTAGTCTTATATCTGAAACTGCCGATCCCGAAGGTATCATTGGGAATACACAATCTTCTTTTTCAACACAAACTTCTAAGAAGTAAGCATCTGGAGAATCCATCATTTCCTTAACTGCTGAAGCTAAATCTTCACGTTTTGTTACACGTTTTGCATCAATATGATAACCTTTAGCAATGGTTATAAAATCTGGGTTTACCATTTCTGTTGAAGCATAACGCCTATCAAAGAAAAGTTGTTGCCACTGACGCACCATTCCTAAAAATTCATTATTTAAAACTACTATCTTAACAGCTGCTTTAGTTTGTAAAATGGTTCCTAGCTCTTGTATGTTCATCTGATAACCTCCATCACCAATTATCGCTACTACTTCACGCTCTTCATTACCCATTTTTGCACCAATTGCTGCTGGTAACGCATATCCCATTGTACCAAGTCCTCCTGAAGTGATATTTCCTCGTGTTTGGTTGAACTTTGCATAACGACAAGCAATCATTTGATGCTGACCCACATCTGAAACTATTGCAGCTTCTCCATTACTACAGTTATTGATCTCTTTCAACACTTCTCCCATAGTCAACCCTTCCTTTGTAGGGTGAAGGTCATTCTTAATTACTTTTTCATACTCAATAGCTTCAAGTTCTCTAAACTTTTTGAGCCATTCTGTATGCGAATTCTCTTTAAGCAAAGGCAATAATTTTGTTAGACTGTCCTTTGAATCTCCAAGAACAGCGACATCTGTTTTAACATTTTTGTCAACCTCAGCTGGATCAATTTCGAAATGAATAACCTTTGCTTGTGTAGCATATTCATCTAATTTCCCAGTAACACGATCATCAAAACGCATTCCTATTGCTATCAGCACATCACATTCGTTGGTTAGAACGTTAGGTGCATAGTTACCATGCATCCCAACCATACCAATATTTAAATGATGATCTGAAGGTATTGCAGACGCTCCCATAATGGTCCATGCCGAAGGAATACCTGCTTTTTCAATTACAGCTTTAAACTCTTGCTCAGCCTTACCAAGCAATACTCCTTGTCCCCAAACAATTAATGGCTTTTTAGCATTGTTGATTAGATCAGCTGCTTCTTGCAACTTAGTTTCATCTACTTTAGGCACTGGCTTATAACTACGTACTCCTTCACATTTATAATACTCGAAATCAAATTCTTGAAATTGAGCATCTTTAGTAATATCAATAAGAACTGGTCCTGGTCGACCACTCTTAGCAATATAGAATGCTTTGGCCATTACTTCTGGAATCTCTTCTGCATTAGTAATTTGATGATTCCATTTGGTAACTGGTGTTGAAATACCAACGATATCAGTTTCCTGAAATGCATCACTACCTAATAGATGAGAAGGTACCTGACCTGTTATACACACCATTGGAGTAGAATCTATCTGCGCATCTGCTATTCCAGTAATTAAATTTGTAGCTCCTGGTCCTGAAGTTGCCATAGCAACTCCAACTCTACCAGAGATTCTGGCATATCCTTGAGCAGCATGCGTAGCTCCTTGTTCGTGACGTGTTAAGACATGATGAATTTCCTTTTGGTATTTAAACAATTCATCATAAACTGGCATTATGGCTCCTCCTGGATACCCATAAAGCACATCGACACCTTCAGCTATTAAGCATCTTACGACTGCTTCGCAACCTGTAATACGCTCTTTTGGTTGTGCCAAGTATTTATTATTAGTTAATGTTTTTGTTTCCATAATCTATAGATTAAAATCCATCAGTTACACATCCTTTAGATGCTGATGCTACTGTTTTTGCGTATTTATACAATATTCCTTTTTTATGTTTAAGCTCTGGCATTACCCAATTAGCTCTTCTTTTTTCCAATTCTTCATCTGAAAGCAACACATTGATTGAATTGTCTTCGGCACTAATTCTGATTCTATCACCAGTCTGTAATAATCCAATGGTTCCTCCAGATTGTGCTTCTGGTGTAATATGACCAACTACAAATCCATGAGTTCCTCCAGAGAAACGACCATCAGTAATAAGTGCTACTGATTTTCCTAAACCAGCTCCCATGATTAATGAAGTTGGTTTTAGCATTTCTGGCATTCCAGGGCCGCCTTTAGGTCCTACATAACGAATCACGACTACATCTCCTCTTTCAACTTCACCATTAGAAATTCCTGTATTGGCTTCTTGCTCACTATCAAAAACCACAGCTTTCCCTTCAAACAATAGTCCTTCCTTACCAGAAATTTTTGCCACAGCACCTTCAGAAGCAAGGTTTCCATAAAGTATCTGTAGGTTTCCAGATGTTTTTAAAGCTTTATCTTTTGGAAAGATCACATCTTGATCGTCTTCAAAAGTTAGTGGTTCTACATCCTTTAAATTTTCAGCTAAAGTTTTTCCTGTAACTGTTAGACAGTCTCCATGTAAATAACCAGCATCTAATAAATACTTCATTACCGCTGGCGTACCACCAATTCCGTGAACGTCTTCCATCAAATATTTTCCTGATGGCTTCAAGTCAGCAATCAGCGGAGTTCTATCACTAACCATTTGGAAATCTTCAAGTGTAAAATCGATATCAGCTGCATGAGCAATTGCTAAAAAGTGCAATACTGCATTGGTAGATCCTCCTAAAGCATTTACTAAGGCTATCGCATTCTCTATAGATTTTTTTGAAATAATATCTAATGGCTTCAAGTCAAGCTCCAGCAAGTTTTTGATAGCTCTAGCTGTTCTTTCTGATTCCGATAATTTATTAGGATTCTCGGCAGGAATTGAAGAGTTGTAAGGCAATGAAAAGCCCATACATTCAATTGCAGATGCCATGGTATTTGCGGTGTACATACCTCCACATGCTCCTGCTCCTGGAATTGCTCTTTTGATGATTTCTCTATACTCATCCTCATCTATCTCGCCAGCAACCTTTTGTCCTAAAGCTTCAAAAGCTGAAACGATATTCAGCTTTCTTCCTTTATAATTTCCAGATGCAATGGTACCTCCATACATCATGATGGATGGTCTGTTTAAGCGAAGCATAGCTATTACTGCTCCAGGCATATTTTTATCACAACCAACTACTGAAACCAAAGCATCATAGCTTTGCGCGTTCATCACCGTTTCAATGGAGTCTGCTATAATGTCTCTAGAAGCTAAGGAATAATTCATTCCAGAAGTTCCCATAGAAATTCCATCACTAACTCCAATGGTGTTAAATCCTAGTCCGACAAGACCAGCAATTTTACATTCTATTTTTACTTCAGCCGCTAAACCATTAAGATGCATATTACAAGGGTTACCATCATAACCTGTACTGGCAATTCCTACTTGCGCCTTTTGCATATCTTCATCAGTCAAACCAACTGCATACAACATTGCTTGTGATGCTGGTTGTGATTCGTCCTGAGTTAATCTGCTGCTATATTTATTGAGTTTGTTCATTTTATTTGCATACTTTCCAACTAAGCGAAGCTTAGAAGGCTCGAAATTAATTTTTCATACAGTTTCATTGTTTTATTCATAATTCTTTAAGTTTAAATTCATTTTAGTTTTGTTTAGTTTATTTATTTGATTATCAATGTTTTAAGTGTTATTTTTTATGATGTCCAATAATTAATTTTTTCACAAAAAAACCTGTATCAACTTGATACAGGCTTCCTTTAATGAAATAGCTATCTGTATCAACTCAACTTGAGTTAATAATGACGATGCTAATAATGATAACTATATTTCTCATATAACTAAAAAAGCCTTCCGGATGGGAAGGCTTTCAATATCTTTTAAATTATTATACCATTCCCTTATCGTTGGTTGTTAATTACCACGACAATAATAGAAATGATATGTACTAATTGTTTCTTCATTTGTTGAATCAAAGATATAGCAATTACTTTTTATAAAGCAAATCTTTTCTTAATTTTTTACTTTGAGTATATCTACTTATTATATTTGCTTTCCTTTTTTAATTCTTATGCTTAAAACAGTAGATGTCTCTTTTTCTTATACTAAAGAATCTTCATTTAGTTTTCCTAATATCGAACTAAACGATGATCAATCTTTATTAATTCTTGGCAAGTCAGGGATTGGTAAAACTACACTTTTACATTTGCTAGCAGGAATTTTAAGTCCTGATAAAGGTTCTATAATTATTAATGAGAAAGATATTACCAAGATAAATACTAAAAAATTGGATGCTTTTAGAGGACAAAATATTGGTCTTATTTTTCAGAACACCATTGCTATTTCATCATTAACTGTTTATGAAAATTTGCAAGCCAGATTGTATTTTAGTGGCATTACTGATCAAAAAGAAGCTGTCGAGAACATTTTAAATCAATTGGATCTGGTTTCTGTAAAAAACCAAAAACCAAATACCTTAAGTACTGGTCAATTACAACGCTTAGGCATTGCTTTGGGTGTTATTCATAAGCCAAATATTATTCTTGCTGATGAACCTACCTCTAGTTTGGATGATGAAAACAGTGAACTGGTTATAAATCTTTTAAAAACTCAGGCAAAAAAATCGAATGCCAATTTAATTATCATTACTCATGATAATCGTATAAAAAGTTCATTTTCAAACACCCTTGTTTTATGAACATAATCAAGTTAAGCTACAAAAATATTATCACTAAACCGTTACAAACTTTTTTAACGGTTTTAATACTTTCCTTAAGTATTGCTTTGCTTCTTGGTGTAAAACAGTTAAACAAGGTTTTTGAATCACAATTAAATCAAAGTTTAAATGGTGTTGACATGGTTGTTGGCGCTAAAGGAAGTCCTTTGCAACTTGTGCTTTCAGCAGTATTACATGTTGATAACCCAACAGGAAATATTTCATATAACGAAGCAAAAGAAATAGCAAAAAACAGATATATAAAAGAAGCTATTCCTATTTCAGTTGGTGATAATTATAAAGGCTATAAAATTGTTGGTACTACCACTAGTTTTATTGATCTACATAAAACCAGTGTTGAAACTGGAACTCTCTTTAATACATCACACGAAGTTGTTATAGGGAATGCTGTAGCACAAAACCTAAACTTAACAATAGGAGATACTTTTTATAGTTCGCATGGTATGATTGAAGATGCTATTGAAAGTCACGATGATCACCCATTAAAAGTCGTTGGAATTTTAAAACCCACTCAAAATGTAATTGACAGATTAATTCTAACAGATTTAGAAAGCATTTGGCATATGCATGAACATGAAGATGGTATTGAAAGCGACAATCACAGTCATGATAATGAAGAAATTACGGCTCTACTGGTGAAATTTGGTAACAAAAGAGGTTTACTTAGTCTACCACGAAGTATTAATAAAAACACACCTTTTCAAGCAGCAATACCAAAGTATCAACTAGACAAACTATTTAAACTCACCGCTATAGGTACTAAAGCTATTACTTGGATAGCATTTGCTATTTTCCTGGTATCGGGAATTAGCATGTTTGTTAGTTTATATAGAATGGTTAAAGAACGTGCTAAAGAATTAGCTTTAATTAGAACATATGGCGCCGGTAGAAACAAACTTATATTACTTGTTTTTGCCGAAGGCCTATTAGTTGGACTTTTTAGTTTCGTTGCAGGACTTATATTGGCCAGTTTTGGACTTCAAGCAATATTTTCTGCCATAAAAAACACTTACAAACAACAACTATATCTACTAGAATATCAACAAGATATTTTGGTATTATTATTGTTTATATTTGGCCTCATTGTAATAGCTACTGTAATAGCCATACGCCCAATTTTTAAAATGGATATTTCAAAAATCATCAGTCATGAAAGTTAAATCTGTATTGTTTCTTTTACTTTTTACTTTGTTATATACGAATGCTTTTAGCCAAATGAAATTAACTTGGAAAGAGCTCACTACTGTATATCACAAAGAAACTCTTACTACAAAAAGTGACTACAAGGAAAAGTTATCTCTAAAAGATGTTGAAGGAAAACAAGTTACCGTTCAAGGCTATTTTTTAGATATAGGTGCAGAAGCTTCGTGGTACATGCTCTCAAGATTTCCTTTTGAAAATTGCTTTTTTTGCACTGGTGTTGGTCCTGAAACGGTTATTGAACTTGTAGGGTATCAAAATAATAAGACAAAGTTTGAAACCGATGATATTATTACCGTTACCGGAAACCTATACTTGGTAAAAGATTATGGTGAATATATCTATGTTTTAGAAAATTGCACTGCAAAACCTTCAGGATCTTAATACAACATTTCTTGAGTTAGGTTGAAATTAGGTTTTTATAAACTTATAAATAGAGGATATTTTTCTAAAAACAGCAACTCTAAGATCGGTTTTTAGATTTTTTTTCGGTCAAAACTCGATTTATGCTAAAACCATTTTTTAGTTAGTCTAGATTAACTACATTTGCCTCGAAATAAAGAGGAAAAATTTGATCTGATTGCGACCTCAAAAAAAAATGCTAAAGCAGTAATTACTCTACTCCTCTAGCGACCAAGCAATCAACATTTTTTTCTGATTAATAGTAAACTTAAACACTATACGTATGCCGTATTTATTTACTTCGGAAAGTGTGTCTGAAGGACATCCAGATAAAGTTGCAGACCAGATAAGTGATGCATTGATCGATAATTTTTTAGCCTTCGATCCAGAATCGAAAGTTGCTTGTGAAACTTTAGTAACTACAGGTCAGGTTGTATTGGCTGGAGAGGTAAAATCAAATACTTACCTAGATGTGCAAAAAATAGCTCGTGATACTATCAACAAGATTGGATATACCAAAAGCGAGTACATGTTTGATGGAAACTCATGTGGCGTATTCTCAGCTATTCATGAGCAGTCTGATGATATCAATCGTGGTGTTGATAGAGCTTCTAAAGAAGAGCAAGGAGCTGGTGACCAAGGAATGATGTTTGGATACGCTACTAAAGAAACTGAAAACTATATGCCTTTAGCGCTTGATCTTGCACATAGAATTCTTATAGAGTTGGCTAATTTACGCAGAGAAAATAAAGAAATTACTTATTTACGACCAGACTCTAAAAGTCAGGTAACTATTGAATATAGTGACGATAATGTACCTCAGCGCATCGACTCCATAGTTGTATCTACACAGCATGATGATTTTGATACAGACCAAGCAATGCTAGCTAAAATACGCAAGGATATTATTGAGATTTTAATCCCTCGTGTAGTTGCAAAGCTACCTGAGGCAATTCAAGAATTGTTCACCAATGATATTACGTATCATATTAACCCAACTGGTAAGTTTGTAATAGGTGGCCCTCATGGAGATACTGGTTTAACAGGAAGAAAAATTATTGTGGACACTTATGGCGGAAAAGGTGCACATGGTGGTGGTGCTTTCTCTGGGAAGGATCCAAGTAAAGTAGATAGGAGTGCTGCTTACGCTACACGCCATATTGCTAAAAACTTAGTTGCTGCTGGTGTATGTGATGAAGTATTAGTACAGGTAAGTTATGCTATTGGTGTGGTAGAGCCTATGGGAATATTTATTGACACATATGGTACTTGCCCTTTTAATATGACCGATGGCGAAATCGCAGAAAAAGTTGCTGATATTTTTGATATGCGTCCAGCTGCCATTGAAGAGCGTTTAAAACTTCGTCAACCAATGTATAGCGAAACAGCTGCTTATGGGCATATGGGACGACCAAGTGAAACTGTTACCAAAACCTTTGAGTCTCCAAGCGGAGAAACAAAAAAGTTAGATGTTGAGCTGTTTACCTGGGAGAAACTAGATTATGTAAATAAAGTGAAGGAAGCTTTCACCTTATAACCTATTTAAGATATTATAATTAAAACCTCATAACTTTTAAGTTATGAGGTTTTTTTGTTAGTTTTTTGATAACCATTTATAAGAATATTACATATTTATTGTAGTCATAAACATAATAGATCTAAAGACAATTGTTTTTTTACCTGTAAATGTAATTAAACCAACGAAGCCTATTTGAGTCTAAAATCAAAAAATAGTTTTTATGGACAGAAAAAAAATATGGATTGTTGCATTAATGATAGTGTTTCTATCATGCAACAAGGATGACGAACCAATAGTAGAAAATCAACAAGGATATAATATGTTACTCATAGGGAATAGTTTTTTTAGACCTTATGCAGAGAAACTTGATGAGTTGGCGATTCATGCCGGATTTGAAAATCATAGTAGTACTCGAATTACTCGTGGAGGGGACAATGGAAGACCAATCAATTTTTGGAATGATTCAAATAGTAGTGAAAACCAACAAATCAAAGCAGCTCTTGATCAAGGAAATATTGATATTTTTGGAATGACTGCCGGCAATGAACCTGAAGACAGAACCGAAGGACATCGTGCATGGATAAACTATGCATTACAAAACAATCCAAACATTACCATCTTTATAGCGATACCACAAATTGATTTTCCTGCTGATTGGGAACAACGTGCGCAAGAATTCGGGTTTGATACGATACAAGAATTGAATGATTATTTTGTTAATGATATAGTACACAATGAGATGGTAGACATTTTACGCGTTGAATTTCCTTCAACAAAAATTTTTACCATACCAACGGGATGGTCATCAATTAAGTTGGATCAAATGAATATGAATAATGAATTGTTGGATGATATTACACGATTTGGTCCGCAGGCAACTTCATTATTTGTTGATCTAAAGGGACATCAAGGAGACATCATTAGAGAGGCAGGTTCACTCATCTGGCTAAATAGTATATACGGTGTCGATCTAAATACTTTTTCTTATGATACAAGTTTCAATACGGACCTTCAAGAAATTGCAAAACAAATAATGGATAGTCATGATCCAAATTACAAGCTGTAAGGGCCAATAGTTTATGAGAATAATGAATTTAACGTTTAAAAATCTAAAACAGCGAATACTTTAGATATAACAATAACCAACTTTTGGTAGGCTAGATTCTGTATACTAAACGTTAATTAAAATGAAACAAAAAACCCTCCACAATGTGAAGGGTTTTGATTTTTATTGACCACCTTTTCTATTAGGAGATCTTTGCGCTGGCCATTCGCGGCGCTCTCCAGTTCCTGGATTAATTGGCATTTCCATTCTTTCGTTTGAGACTCTTTCTGGATCTTCAGATGCCATATAAACTAAAATAGCCGTTAGAATAGCATTATTTCTTAGATCATCAAAGACTATCTTATCGTATGTGTCACGATTTGTATGCCACGTATAGTCCCAATAGGACCAGTTTAAAGCACTTAAATTAAATGCAGGTGCACCAGCAGCTAAGAACGATGCATGGTCAGTTCCTCCTCTACTAGGACTTCCTGGAAAGCTGGTTTCTATATGATTGGTAATACTTCTTGGCACAGCATGCAACCAACGTCCCAAATAGTCGTAAGCATGTAAAAATCCAGATCCCGAAATATTTACAACACGACCTGTACCGTTATCTTGGTTAAATAATGCTTGAACATTTTTTACAATCTCTGGATGATCTTCAACAAAAGCTCTAGAACCATTTAATCCCTGCTCTTCACTTCCCCAATGGCCTACTAAAATGGTTCGTTTTGGATTAGGGTATATTTTCTTTAAAATACGCATAGCCTCCAACATTACTAAAGTTCCTGTTCCATTATCAGTTGCTCCAGTACCACCATCCCACGAATCAAAGTGCGCTGATAACATAACATACTCGTTTGGTTTTTCAGTTCCTTTAATTTCTCCAATAGTATTAAAAGTTGGCACTTCACCAAGTTCTTTAGATTCAGCAACTATTTTCACAACAGGCTTGTTACCGTATTCTGCCATTCTATAAAGCATTGTATAATCTTCCAATTCCATATCTACAGCTGGTATTTTCTTGGTTCTAGCACTAAATATTTTGTTCACACCAAAACCTCTAGACCAATTACAAGAAATTATTCCCGCTGCTCCTGCTTCTTCAAGCGCTGGAATTAATGTACGACTTGTATGGCCTGCTCTTCTAATATTCGCTCTCCATTCTTCAGTTTGCGCTCGTCTATCATCCTTCATTTTGGTAAAAGATTCTTCAGTCGCAAATTCTTCCCAATTATAATCAGGACGTCCTGTTGGTTGATTCATAGAAATAAGCACAAACTTTCCTTTTACAGCCGGTAACCATGCTTTAAATGCATCTGCATCTGCAATATTCTCTGGCAACACAACAGCTTCGGCAGTTACACCTTTACTTGAAGTACCTGGGTTCCATGCCAGTTGCGTACCATCTAACGATTGTACTCGTGGTGAAACCATATCAATATGTGTAACACCTCGTTCCCAACCACGCCAAGTACCATATTTTTCTTGTCGTGCGTCTACTCCCCATTCTTTATATTGATTTATTACCCATTGGCTTGCGTGTTCCATTTGCGGTGTTCCTACAAGTCGTGGTCCAATAACATCTAAAAGTTCATGGGCTAATCGTTCTAATTGAGAGTTTTCGTTAGCTTCTTTAATCATTCCTTCGATAACAGGGTCTTTATCTTGAGCATAAAGTGTACCCGAAACCAATAGCATTATTGCCAACAGTAATTTTACAGTACTTTTCATTATTAAATAGATTGGTTATTTTAAAAATTTAGTTTAAGATGCCTAATATACAAATATGAGGTCTGAATAAAATAACCAACCTAAAGTTTAACAATAAAAAAAGCCTTAAAAATTAAGGCTCTTTTAAATTAGAGGGGAAATTTATAAATCGTACTTCAAACTAAACACCACATATCTTGGTTGTATAAAGTACTCTGTGGTACTTGTAAACAAGGTATTTGCATTGTCTTGGTTTAAAGATTTAGTGTCGAGCAAATTAGTAACTCCAACTCTGTATTCCCATTTACTATCCTTTTTCTGATACTCTAAGCTGGCATCTAAGAAACTATAGGTATTTAACGATTCTGTTTCGTTCTTATAATTAAAATATGAATAGTCTGCTCTAAACGTGAATCCTTTTAGGAAGTAGGCATCAAAATTAGCAAACGGACTGTGCGTATAAAACTTACTCTTTCCTCTACCTTGATCATATTCGTTAACACTTAAATTATAGCCTATTTCAAGGTTTGGTGCATTTCTAAAATTGGTACTCAATCTTGTATTATAGGATTGTGTAAATGATTCATTTACACTTCGTTCATTATTTACAAATTGGTTGAATTTTGAATAGTTAAAGTTTCCTCCTAAAGCCCCTTTTATCTTACCAAAAGTGCGTTCGAATCTCGCATTTGCAGATACCGATTCATCTGCAAAATTAGAATTAAATGGTGTTGACAATCTGTTTGTTGTTGGTACATCTGGATCTCCTGGATTTGCTCCTGGAATACTTAAGAACTCCGACTGACTTCTAATTTGATCCATGCGTTTACTATAGTTTATAGAACCATGAACATTAGTATAATTGAACATATTAAAACTAAAGTAACTTAAGTTAATATTGTGTGCTAAAGAATTTTCTAACTCTCTATTACCTTGAAACAACGAGTTGTAGTTATTAAACACCAATGCTTCGGCCAACTGATTAACATCTGTAAACGTATTTTGCATGCTGTACCTTAGGTTAAGGTTTTCGCTCTTTTTAAGTTGAATACGCATGTTGAAGTCTGGTAGTACTCTAAAGAAATTATCACTGTATTCACTACCAAATTGTTGATTTTTGGTACCATAACTATGTATAGAAAAACCAGGTGTAAATGTAAACTTCCCTGTTTTTACACGATAATGAAACCCTAGATAAACATCACTAAAATTGAATCTAACGTCATTAATTACATCTGTCTGAGCATTTGTTAATTCATACTTTCCACCATTGTCCAAAATCTGGAAGATCTCAGAATTAAAATCCTGACGACTAAATAAGGTTCCAAAAGTAAAATTAAGGTTACTCTTTTGATTAAGTACGTACCAATAGTCTACTTTAGCGTCTAACTTATTAGTTTTTATTAATTTGTCTTGAGCAACATTATAACCAGATTGTGTTTGATCTAACCCTAAAACATCTGAAAACTGGAACAATTGCGACTGCTCTAACGCTGCATTATAGAACGGATCTTCATTTTGCCATAAATGTTGTGCTTCAAACGCAAAAATATTCTTTTCGTTTAGGGTATAATAATAGTTTAAATTCTGATTAATACTATACGGATCTTGTCTTTGAGTTTCATCGATATTATTTAGGACCGAAGAGAAGAAATCCTTAAATTCAGATTGTTTAGAAAAACGTCCAAACACGTCATAGTCAAAATGGTTATTAGCATTTGGACGATAACTTGAACTAAGCTTTAGTAAAGCCAAATCGTTTTTTTGATGCGTTTTACTTTCGGTCATCTCATCTGGAGCTGGTGCTTGACCACCATCAGTTTGTGTATAAACCCTGGAACTCATTTCTTCCATATCTGTTCGTGTTCCTGAGTAAATTGCAAATCCGCTTAAATCCCAAGTTTTCTTTGGTGAATAACTAAAATTTGCAGCTCCAAATTTTGTATCGATTGCTTTAGCACGATTATTACGCATCATTAAAAAACCCATACCGCTCATACCAACGTTAAAGTTGGTTCCACTGCCTCTATTTACGCCTCTAAAACCGCCTGTAAAGTTGAAATAATCTCTCCAAGTAAATGGCAATTCACCAATGTTATTAAAATCTGTAATGATATTAATACTTGCTTTAGGACTGTAATAAAATAGTTTTGGGTGTGCTATATAACGCTCATCCGGACCAACTCCTGCCGTAACCTCACCAAACCAAAAATTCTTTTTCCCCTCTTTGAGCTTAATATTAATGGCAATATTATCTTCATTACTTCTCACATTACGCAGCTGTCCAACTTCGTCGTAATTTTTTAAAACCTGAACTTTATCCAGTGCATCTGCAGGGATATTTTTCGTTGCTAGTTTTGTATCTCCATCAAAGAAATCCTTACCTTCTACCATTACCTTACTCACTGCTTTTCCTTCTACTTCAATCTCTCCCTCATCATTTACTTCTACTCCTGGTAATCGTTTAAGAACGTCTTCAAGTTTTTTATCGGTTTCTTGTTTGAAGGAATCGGCATTATAAACCAATGTATCTCCCTTAACAGAAACTGGCATCTCATAAGTAAGTTCTACAGCATCCAGAGAATTATCTGGATTCAAGACGAAATCTTTGATAAGATCTTGATCTGCTGTTTCAAATGGTTCATCAAGAGATTTCATGCCTACATAACTAACCTGAATATTATACTTAGAATTAGATTTCAGATTTAAACGATATCTTCCTTCATCATTAGTTATTCCGTAAGAGTCTAAGGCCTTTGTTTCCTGATTAATTGCTATCACATTAGCAAGCTCTAAAGGGTTGCCAATACTATCTTTTACAACTCCCTCTACTTTAACTTGAGCAAAGGTCGTACCTGCTACTAATAAAATTATAGTAGTTATTAACTGTTTCATAAATGTTTTTAGTTGATTTTTTTGATTAATGAATTTGGTTAGTTTCTTCTATTACCTCCTCGTCTTCCGCGACCTCCATACATCTCTCTCATTTCTTCGGTCTTTTTTTTCACAATCTCATTATACTCTTTACGTGTAACCTCTTTACCTTTTTCTGGTCTGCTTATAACTGCCTCTCCTTTTGGATTGATCACTATCTTCGAACATAAAATGGTAGTTCTATCAGCATTAACCTCCAAAATTAAACCAGGTAACCCCCAATACTCTCCTGGACCTTGATTTACCGGTATTTGTGGAGTATACCATGCGGTTACAACTATTTCTTTAGGTATCTCAATTTCATCAGTCACTTTGGCTGTATTGGTTGAATCTTTTTTGGTTTCTTCCGCTTCATTGTTTCGCCCTCTTCTCCTAAAAGATGTAAAATCCATTCCGTCTAACTTCTTAACTGCGGTAGCCTTCATACAAAGATATTGCCCAATTTGCTTTGTTTCTCCTTCTAGCTTCCACTCTAATTGTGATAACTCGTCTTTAATTAAAAACTGCCTTCCAAAAAATTCATTTTCCTCAAGCATCAAGTTGTCTTTTACATTTTTGTATTGAGGTCCTGCCGAAAAAGCTCCCATCATTCTAAAACCTCTTCCTCTTCCTTCACCTGGTGCTTCCAAAACTTCTTCTTCTTTATAAATAGACTCTTCTTTATTAAAAGTTAGAACAAACGACTTCTCAAACATGCTTTTCATGCGTTCAGCTATTTGTTTTTTCATTTCTTCACTCATTTGTCGACCACCAAAATTATCCATGTCGACAGTCGTTTTTGAAAAATAGTGCGCCTCTCCCTGAAATTCCTGAGCATTAGAAACTATAGAGGTTATTAAAGCTAAACAGCTTGTGAAAATAGTTTTTGAGATTGATTTCATTGTTATTGGTTTTACAGTCATGTTAAATATTTTTAACATGTGTTAGACTAATATAACAATGAATGGTTTAATCCACGATATAGGTTTAGTGTTTAGATTCAGATTTATCCACCAATACGTATTTCAAAACTTTGGCCATCTCCTTCTCGATCATGACGATATCTTTCACGCATTTCTTTCATCTTCTTTTCCATGATCTCGTCATATTCTTCCTGAGATATTTTTTTCCCTTTAGTAGGCTCTACGATCTTAACCTTTTCACTAGGGTTAAGTACAATTTTACTACACATAATAGATTGTGAACCATCATTAATTTCAAGAATTAAACCTGGTAAACCATGAAATTCTTCAGGGCCATTATTAACAGGGATTTGTGGCGTATACCAAGCAACAACCTCATATTCTTCCATTTTAGGTGTATCATCAAATTCTTTATCTCCATTAATACTTACACCACTTTCTCTTACTTCTCTTTCCCTTTTTAAGGTAGCTTTATAGCAAGTATAATCTCCAATATTTTTGGTTTCACTTCCTAATTGCCAATCCAGTTTTTCAATTTTGTCTTGAATTAAGAACATTTTACCAAAAGAATCGTTTTGATTAACATAACGACCTTCTTGAGTGTTTTTGTAAAGCAGATCAGAACCTCCAACCTGGGCTACTACTATTTGCATTCCTTGAGGTTGAGGAGATTCTAACTGCTCTTCTTCTTTATATAACGATTCGTTTTTTGAAAATGTTAATTTATAGGTCTTCTCAAATTGTTTTTTAAGCGAAGCCATCATGCGTTCATACATTTCGCCTCCCATTTGAGTACTATCTAGTTTTAATTCGAGTTTTCTGTGAGTTTTGTAAGTTGCCACTCCTTGAAAATCTTGTGCTATTACAGAAGTAGTTATTAGTGCTACTATTAAGACTGTAAATTTTGTTAGTGCATTCATTTTTTTTATTGATTAAAATTTTTGATGACACAAATATCTCTTCCAATTTACAATTTTACAGTTAACTAGTGTTAACTAGTGTTAACTGATTGGTTTTAACCAACTTTAACATTTACTTTTGAAGCATGAATGAGACCAGATACAAATGGATTCTTTATGTTATTGTTGCTGTTATTATAGGAACTATAGGCATTCAAGTATATTGGAACTATAAGAACTATGAGATAAATAAGCAGCAATTAATTAATGATGTTCAGTTAAGTTTAGACCAAGCTGTTGAAAAATACTATGCACAACTTGCTGAAGAACAAACTATTGGATTTGCCTTTGAATCTAGACAACATGATAGTGTTTATAGTCGTTATACCATGTTCGATAGCCTGATAGGAGTATTGGATTTTTCATCTAAAAAGATTACCGATTTGGATTCTTTAGGCATTACCTTAGACTCTGATAATGTGGTCGTTTATAAAGGTATGCATGCAGATTCACTTTTAACTAGTATAAAAGGTGATCATTTTCCGAGGCTAAAAAGAAATAATCTAACAAATTCAACTAAAAGAAAGTTTGAACTTAGTCATTATAAATTTCAACCAGATTCCATAGTAACCGAAAATTTAGAAAGATTAACTTCTAAAGTGGTTATCTCTTTAACCAATGATGTTCTTGAATTAGAAAAAATTGATTCTCTTTTTGGTGTTGAAATAAACAACAAGAGTTTAGACATAACTCATGAGCTAAAATTAATAGATATATTTAATGATTCCTTAAGTTTCGATGATATCTCAAAGAAGTCACTATATATCGTTTCTAAATCGCCATTTTTAACTGCTCACAATCAGGTTGCTGCTATTTTTTCTAATTCTACTTTAGAAATTTTAAAAAGAGGATTGAGTGGAATCTTAATTTCAATTTTGCTCGTTTTGGTGGTTATTGGCTGTCTGTTTTATTTGTTAAACATTATTAGACACCAAAAGCAATTAGCAGAAGTAAAAAATGACCTAATAAGTAATATTACCCACGAGTTTAAAACTCCAATTGCTACTATTGGTGTTGCTCTCGAAAGCATTAAGAATTTTAATGTAATAAACAATAAAGAAAAGACCTCATCTTACTTAGACATGTCTAAAACACAGTTAGACAAACTTAATATTATGGTGGAAAAACTACTTGAAACTGCAACTTTAGATAGTGAAGAATTAGATCTTAAGACAGAAAAAATAAATATTGTGGATCTTGTTGAAGCTTTAGTGAAGAAGCATTCGTTATCAACCTCCAAAAAAATAGCTTTTAAAAGTGAAAATGATGAGATATATGGTGCAGTTGATATATTTCATTTTGAGAATGCTTTAAATAATGTAATTGACAACGCCGTTAAATATGGAGGTCATGAAATAAATGTAGAATTGAATCAACTCTCAAACGGTTTTAATGTAGAAATTAGCGATAATGGAAAAAGCCTATCGCCAATTCACAAGCAAAAAATCTTTGAAAAATTCTATCGCATACCTAAGGGTAACACCCATGATATAAAAGGATTTGGTATTGGATTGTACTACACAAAAAAAATAATAGAGAAACATAACGGTTCAATTAGCGTAGATCTTTCCAATAACTTGACAACATTTAAAATCTCCATTCCAAATGAGTAAGACTACTATATTATTAGCTGAAGATGAGCCAGCATTAGGACAGATCATTAAAGAAAGTCTGGAGACCAGAGATTTTAATGTCTTGTTATGCGAAAATGGCGAAAAAGCCTATCATGTTTACAAAACTGATAAACCAGAACTATTGGTGCTCGATGTAATGATGCCAAAAAAAGATGGTTTTACTTTAGCCAAGGAAATAAGAATGGAAGACGATTCCATTCCCATTATCTTTTTAACAGCTAAATCGCAAACTCAAGATGTGGTTGAAGGGTTTACTATTGGTGGAAATGATTATTTAAAAAAACCTTTTAGTATGGAGGAGCTTATCGTAAGAATTCATAATCTACTTAACAGGACCAAGCTTCAAAAGAGTACAGAAATACTAAAGATTGGTGACTTCACTTTCGATTTTCCAAAGCAAACACTACAGTATCAAGAAGAAGAAAAAGTACAACTAACACATAGAGAAGCTCATTTGTTATTTCACCTTATCAAGAACAAGAATGAAGTACTTGATAGATCACTTATACTTAATAAACTTTGGGGAACGGACGATTTTTTTACCGCTAGAAGTATGGACGTTTATATCACCAAGCTCAGAAAAAAAATAAAAGCAGATAGCACACTTCAAATAGTAAATGTTCGTGGTTTTGGTTACAAGCTAATTGGTTAGAATTGGTTTGATTTTTGTAGCTTTAACCAAATGCAATTCATAAAATATTTTTTCTTTTTAATGTCGGTATTTGTCTGGTCTCAATCAACTATTGAAACTAATTTTATTGACAAAAACAGTATTCAAGTTAGTGAATATGTAAGTATTGACAATTTTGATCAAGAATATTTTATTATAGATAATGAGTTCACCTTAAAAGCTCGTTATGGTAACCTTTCATACAGTAATGTGCAACTTGGAGAACTTTCATCAGTCGACGTTCTTAACCCATTAAAGATTAATCTATTTTACCAAGATTTTAATACTGCGGTAATTTTAGATAATAGATTAGCCGAAATTACTAAGGTTTACTTCAATCAATTGCAACCGCAACGCATAATAAGTCATATCTCTACTGCTTACAATAACAATATTTGGTTATTCAATGAAAATACCAGACAGTTAGAATTGTTTGATTTTATTTCACTAAAAACTATTCTCACCTCGTTACCAATTACTGGAAAAGTAAAAAGTTTGGATAGTGATTATAATAATTGCTGGGTGCTCACAGACCAGTTTATTTATTGCATTAATTACTTTGGAGTTGTTGTTAGAAAAATTAAAAACATGGGATTCTCCAGTTTAAAGCAGGTTCGTGGGAATCTCGTTCTTCAAAGGAAAAATTTACTTTATTTTTTACCTAAAAATAAGGAAGAAACTATACCAATTAAACTTCCGGAATTGTTAATAAATCAGTTTTTTGTAACCAATGAAACCTTGTATATTTACGATCACGAATTTTTACATCGTTACCAACTAATAACTGATTAAAACTATGCACGTTGCAATTGCTGGAAATATAGGCGCAGGAAAAACTACGCTCACAAAATTACTTGCAAAACACTATAAATGGGAAGCTCAATTAGAGGATGTTGTAGACAATCCCTATTTAGATGATTTCTACAACCAAATGGAGCGTTGGAGTTTTAATTTACAAGTATATTTCTTAAACAGTCGTTTTCGCCAAGTATTGCAAATTCGTCAAAGTGGTAAAGATATTATTCAAGACAGGACTATCTACGAGGATGCTCATATTTTTGCTCCTAACTTACATGCAATGGGTTTAATGACCAATAGAGATTTTAGCAACTATTCGTCATTATTTGAGTTGATGGAATCGTTGGTGCAGGGTCCTGATCTTTTAATCTATTTACGTAGTTCTATCCCAAATCTGGTAAATCAGATACATAAGCGTGGACGTGATTATGAAAACTCCATTAGTATAGATTACTTAAGTCGCCTTAACGAACGATATGAAGCTTGGATACATGGTTATGAGAAAGGCCAGCTTCTTATTATTGATGTTGATGATCTCGACTTTGTGGATAATCCGGAAGATCTTGGTAGTATCATCAATAAAATTGACGCTGAAATTCACGGTCTTTTTTAAAAGACAAACTCTTATGAGTTTGTTAAAATTTTTCCTTTTTATCTGATTTTGAGCTATATTGTAGTAGCATTTAAACAATAATGCTATGAAAAAGCTATATAAAACCACACTAATTATTCTTTTAATTTTCAATTTCGGTTGCTCTAAGGACTTTGAAATTGATGAAAGTGACACCAGTGGAAAACTTGCTGGAGTTTGGAATGTTGAAAAATATGAATATGAGGGAGTAACAACCTCTATTTTTCAAAACGACCATGATATAACTCGCTTTAGAGGATTTGGCTGGAATCTTAACATTACAATGTCATTTACAGAAAGTCCGAACAATTATTCTCTAAATGGTTCTTTTTTTGTTGATCATTTCATTACACAAGACAATGGTCAAGAAATTATTTATTTTGGAGATTTAACAGCGGATGAAGCAGGTATTTGGGATAGAACGGGACATCAAGTTACTTTAGAAATTGAAGGGAATAATATTCGTTGTTACATTTCTGAGCTAACCGAAGACACCATGGAGTTTTCGATTAACTCGCATGAAACCGAAACAGAAGCTGATGGTACCACAACTACAACACAGCTAACTAGAGTTTATAACCTAAAACGGATTAATTAATTCTATTTCTTTGCAAAAACATTAAGTTGTTTCAAGGTATTTATTACTTTAGAAGTCAAAATTATTTTTTACTGTAAAATTGACTAAGGTAGCTCCTCAACTGTACTACAGACAATTATTAACAACCACAAACAACTTAATATAATGAGAAAAATAATACTTCTACTTAGTTTAATGCTAAGTACGACCCTCATTTCTGCACAAGACAATTCTGAAGATCAAACACCAGAACCTAATTACAGATTAGCTTCAAGATACTCACCAGAGCAAATCGGCAAAATGGTACATTCAACATCAGTTTTTCCAAACTGGTTAAATACTGGAAATAAATTTTGGTATCAGTACAAAACGACCGAAGGTTCTAACTATTACATCGTTGATCCAGACAGACGTACAAGGGCAAAGCTATTTGACAATGCAAAAATGGCTAAATGGCTAAGTGAGATTACTAAAGACCCATACGAAGCAAAACACTTACCTAGGTTCAGTTTTGAATTTGTAAAGAATAATACTGCAATTAGATTCAGGGTAACTTCTAATGAAGAAGTCGAGGCTAAAGAAAAGAAAAAGGACACTACGAAGGCAAAGAAAAAGAAGAAACCAAAAATGGAAAAAAAGGTGTATCACCTTGAATATCGTTTGGGCGGAAATGGCTTAACGATCATTGACAATGAAAATGAAGATGAAAAAAGAATGCGTTGGGCAAATGTTGCTCCTGATAGTTCTATAGTCTTATTCTCCAAGCATCATAATCTTTATTGGATGGACAAAGAAAACTTCCTTAAAGCTATTGAAGATGAAAAAGACTCAACAATTGTTGAACACCAATGGACTACTGATGGTGTAGAACACTTCGGTTATGGTAGTGGTGGTCGAGGTCAAAATAACATTGATAAAGAAAAAAAGAAAGACGATAGAAAAGGAATTTTTGGATTTTGGTCTCATGATTCCAAGAAGTTTATCTATCAAAAAACCGATTCAAGACATATTGACGACCTTTGGGTCATTAATACTACTGCTAATGACAGACCAACATTAGAAACGTATAAGTATCATATGGCTGGAGAGCAGGAATTCTATAAGACTTATGTTGAGATATTTGATATTCCTACCAAGAGTCAAACAGAAATAAAATTAGATACAACTGTTCAGCAAAGTGTTAGTATTTATGGCCATTCCTATAAGAAAAACGATCCAAGCAAACACAAGCCTCGCTTATTATTATCTAAAAAAGGAAAGATCTATTTTAACACTATTAGCAGAGACAGAAAACGCTTAGACGTTCATGTTGCTGATATTAACACAGGTGAAGTTTCCACATTAATTAACGAACACTCGAATGTATATATCGAAAATCGTGGAAAGGCGATTAGGCTTTTTAACAACGAAAGTGAAATGTTATTTTGGTCTGAACGTGATGGCTGGGGACACTATTATTTATATGACACTCAAGGCAATTTAAAACGTCAAGTTACTTCTGGCGAATATCACGTAGATACTTTTCAAGGTATAAACGAAAGTGAACGTACTGTTTATTTTACCGCTAACGGTGTTGACAAGAGTATTGATCCTTATTATGCTCATTTGTACAAGATTAATCTTAACGGAACCGGATTAAAAAACCTAAATGCTGGAGATTTTAATACTTCGGTAAGTGTATCAGACTCCAGAAAATATTTTGTAAGCAACTATTCAAGAGTGAATACAGTTCCACAATCTGAACTAAGAAATAGTAGTGGTGGATTAGTAATGAAACTTGAAGAAGCTGACCTTTCCCAGCTAATGGCTTCTGGTTATAAATTCCCAGAGCCTTTTAAAATGAAAGCGGATGATGGAATTACTGACATTTATGGTGTGATGTATAAACCTTTTGATTTTGATGAGAACAAGAAGTATCCACTTATTGAATATGTATATCCTGGACCACAAACAGAGGCTGTAAGTAAATCGTTCTCTGCTCGTATGAACCGAACTGATAGAATGGCTCAAGTTGGATTTATCGTAATCACTCTTGGTAACAGAGGAGGGCATCCAGCAAGATCTAAATGGTATCATACTTATGGATATGGAAACCTAAGAGATTATGGTTTAGCCGATAAAAAATATGTTGCTGAACAATTGGCTGATAAATACGATTATATCGATATTGAAAAGGTTGGAATCTTTGGTCACTCTGGTGGAGGATTCATGTCAACAGCTGCAATGTTAGTATATCCTGATTTCTTTGATGTAGCAGTTTCTTCAGCTGGGAATCATGACAACTCTATTTATAATAGCTGGTGGAGCGAAACACATCATGGTATTAAAGAAGAAAAAGATGCAGAAGGGAACATCAAGTATAAATATATGATTGACAAGAATCAGTCTTTAGCTGGAAATTTAAAAGGTAAATTGTTACTAACGACAGGTGACGTAGATAACAATGTACATCCTGGAGGAACCATTAGAATGGCAAATGCATTGATAAAAGCTAACAAACGTTTTGACTTTATGTTAATGCCTGGACAACGTCATGGTTTTGGAAATATGACTGAGTATTTCTTCTGGATGAAAGCAGACTATTTTAGTAAGCACTTATTAGGTGTTGAGGCTACAAGTGTTGACATGACCGAAATGAATAGAGCTAAACCTAAAAAGAAATAAAGCATTTCTAATAACTAAAAAGCCTCCAAATGGAGGCTTTTTTATTTTCTGCCAATAAAATCTAAAACTTTACCTCCCTGATTAAATGTTATTCCTAAAAGTTTAGCAACAGATGCTGCTATTTGATTAGAATAGTGCTGAGAGTTAGATTGAATTTCTCCTTCAGGTTTTATCTCTTTTCCAAAGGCTATAATCCAAACCTCATCTGCACCATTTACACTTGCTCCATGTCCTCTCCATGTATCAATTGGTTCTGTTCCACGGCCGTGATCTGTAGTAATGATAATCGTGGTTTGCCCCTTATAGTAAGGATCATTTTCCACAAAGCTCCAAAGTTCTTTTATAAAACCATCGGTCACATTAGCCGATTTCAAGTAGGCATCATAGTCTCCATTATGAGCAAAATCATCAGTTTCACCATAAGCAATATAAACTAAATTAGGCTTTTCCTTTTGAAGATATTCTATTGCAAAATGATGTGCAAAAACATCCAATCTAACAGTGCTCCAAGGACTAGGAGTTGCTTGTTGTAGTTTGTTTAAATACAGTTCATTTTTAGTAAGGTTATCGCCTTTTGCCAACTCAAAACCTGCGTTTACTGGCACTCCACTTCTTTCTTCGTTAACAATGAAAGGAAACACATCCCAACTAGCAAAAGCAGCAACTTTTCCTCTATATCTTTCATCTTCATTTGCTAATTCAAGAACTGTCTTATTTGGGTTAGGAATTTTATTATTACTATCAATACGTTCATCGTCAACAATACCTGAAAGTATTTCATTATAGCCCGGATAAGAAAACCAATGTTTGTTAACCAAGTCTACTTTACTTCCTAAATTTCTATTTCCGTGTATTTGCCCTATTTCTTCAACTTTACTCCATACAAAAGGCATAAGCGCCTTTCTACTTTCTTCTTTTGATGCTCTCCAAAATCTACTTTTTATTTCATCCTTACCACTTGTATATTTATCGCTTTCCATTAAAACTGAATCTACACCACCAAATAATTCTTGCCACCTAAAACCATCAAGAGTTATTAAAATTACCTTTTGAGTAGTATCAGAAGTATCATTCTGTCCATAAATAGAAAATGAGCTTAGAAGCAGTATGACAATAAAAATTTTGAGTTTCATATAAAGCATAATTTAGATTATGAAATTACATATTTTATCTAACAAAAAAACCACGCCAATGGCGTGGTTTATATTATAAATTAAAGAAGGTATTTACTTTGTTTCTTCTACTTCTTCAATCACCTTTTTAACTACTTTTTTCTTTCCTTCAACTTCTACCTCAACTTCCTTTAGAGCATCAAGCTTAGCTTTAACCTCTTCCTCAGTTCCTTCAAAAACTTTGTCTTCAGTAGTAGTTTCTCCATTTTCAGTAGTTGTAGTTGTTACAATAGCTTTCACAGTATCATCATCATTCTTCTCCATCTTCACTGAAACTTCTTTCTTAATTTCAGTTCTATGAGCTTCTTCTGCATAAGCCATAGCTTCAGCACTATCTAAAGCGATACTTGGAGCAATAACTAATGCAACAACAGACATTAACTTTAAAAGGATGTTTAATGATGGTCCAGAAGTATCTTTAAACGGATCTCCAACTGTATCACCTACAACAGCAGCTTTATGAGCGTCTGTTCCTTTACGTCCTTGTTCTTCGATCATTTTCTTAGCGTTATCCCAAGCACCTCCAGCGTTAGATTGGAAGATTGCCATAAGTACACCACAAGTGGTAACACCTGCAAGTAAACCTCCTAGCATTTCAGCACCTCCAATAAATCCGATTGCTACAGGAACAACAATTGCTAATACACCTGGAGCAACCATTTCTTTAATTGAAGCTTTTGTTGAAATTTCAACACACTTATCATATTCTGCAACACCATCAGCAGCATCAAATGTTTTTCTATCTTCTTCAGAAGCTTTAGACATATCTGAGTCGTACTTATTCATTACATCAAGAGCAGCTCTTAAAGCAGGAATATCTCTAAACTGACGACGTACCTCTTCGATCATTGCCATTGCAGCGCGACCTACCGCGTTCATTGACAAAGCAGAGAATACAAATGGTAACATTCCACCAACTAATAATCCAGCCATAATTTTTGGTTGAGACACGTCAATAGCTGTAACACCTGCAGTCTTCATAAAAGCAGCAAATAATGCTAAGGCAGTTAACGCAGCAGAAGCAATTGCAAATCCTTTACCAATAGCAGCAGTTGTGTTTCCAACAGCATCTAATTTATCTGTACGCTCACGTACTTCACTTGGTAATTCACTCATCTCAGCAATACCACCAGCGTTATCAGAAATTGGTCCGTAAGCATCAACAGCTAATTGAATACCTGTGTTTGCAAGCATACCAACAGCAGCAATTGCAATACCATATAATCCAGCAAAGTGATGAGATACTAAAATTGCAGCAGCAATTAATATGATTGGAATTGCCGTAGACATCATTCCAACACCTAAACCAGCAATAATATTTGTAGCAGAACCAGTTTCAGATTGCTTTACAATAGAGTTTACTGGCTTTGTTCCTGTACCTGTATAATATTCGGTTACTTTACCTACAGCTAAACCAGCAACTAAACCAGCGATTGTAGCATAAAATACTCCCATAGCTCCATATGATAATTCAGCGGTAGCTTCAGCAGGAATGAATCCGTTAATTAAAAAGTAAGAAGCAACCAACATTAATCCAGCAGATCCAAACTCACCAATATTTAAAGCAGCATGTGGTGAACCGCCTTCTTTTACTTTTACAAAGAATGTTCCTATAATTGACATTACAATACCAACAGCTGCTAGTGCTAATGGTAAATACACAGCACCTAAACCATCAAATTCTGGAGTTATAATTAATGCTCCAAGTACCATGGTACCAATGATAGATCCAACATAAGACTCGAAAAGGTCTGCTCCCATACCAGCAACGTCTCCAACATTATCACCAACGTTATCTGCGATAGTAGCTGGGTTTAATGGATGATCTTCTGGAATACCAGCTTCAACTTTACCTACAAGGTCAGCACCAACGTCTGCAGCTTTTGTATAGATACCACCACCAACACGTGCAAATAATGCTATTGATGAAGCTCCTAATGAGAATCCAGATAATACATTAAGTACTTCTGAAATTTCCCATCCTTGTCCACTATAAATCATAAACAGTCCACTTAAACCAAGAACACCTAATCCAACTACACCAAGTCCCATTACAGCACCTCCAGCAAAAGCTACCTCTAATGCCTTTCCTAATGATTGTCTTGCAGCATTAGTAGTTCTAACGTTTGCCTTTGTGGCTACTTTCATTCCAATGAATCCAGCAAGTGCAGAACAAATAGCTCCAACTATAAATGATACGGCAACCATACCATTAGAACCAGCTTCAGACTGTCCTTTAAAGTATAACAAGATTGCTACAGCAATTACAAAAACTGAAAGAATTTTATATTCAGCTTTTAAGAAAGACATTGCTCCATCAGCAATATTTTTGGCAATTCTAGCCATCTTGTCATCACCAACCTCTTGCTTAGATACCCATGCGTTTTTTGCGAAAACGAATAGTAAAGCTAAGACACCAAAAGCAGGTAAAAATTTTACTAATAATTCCATTTGTTAGTTATTTTGTTGTTTATTTTTTGAATCCGCTAAAAATAGTAAAATAAAGCATATAAAAAAAAGCCATTTTTTTGCAATAAAAATGACTTTTATACTCTTATTGTAAGACGTTTAAATAGTAAACGTTCTGTTCTTTTTATGATCACTCTCTTCGTAGCGTTTCACACATTTATGGTAGATATCTACAGCTTCTTTTGCATCTCCCCAACCACCAACATCAACTTTCTTTTCTTCTAAATCTTTATATACTTCAAAAAAGTGCTCTATCTCTTTAAGCCTATGAGGGTTAATATCTTTTATGTCCTCGCGCTTACTCCATATTGGGTCTGAAACTGGTACACAAATAATCTTTTCGTCTGGACCCTTTTCATCAGTCATATGGAAAACTCCAATTGGTTTTACTTCCATTACACACATAGGGAATGTTGGCTCTGTTCCCATTACCAATACATCTAATGGATCTCCATCTAATGCTAAAGTCTCCGGAACAAATCCGTAATCTCCAGGATACATCATTGATGAAAATAGCATTCTGTCAAAACGAATTTTGTTCAATACAAAATCATATTCGTATTTATTTCTACTTCCTTTTGGGATTTCAATTAAAACATCAAAAGTTACATCTTTCTTTTTGCTCATAGTTATGCTCTTTTTTTGGGAGTGCAAAGATAGACATACTTTAAGGTTTAATCAACTAATTACACTTTGATTTTATATGAAAAATAAGTTACCTTCGAAAATCATAGAAACAAAACAACCAATCAACTTCTATTCTAGATTCATTATGAAACAGGTATTCACTTTATTACTCATTTCACTTATAATTTCCAGTTGTAAAACTGAACCTCAGCTAACTGAAGAACAAAGACGTTGGCAGGCTCAAGCTGAAAATGTTGAGATTGTTAGAGATGACTTTGGTGTTCCACATATTTATGGTAAAACAGATGCTGATGCAGTTTTCGGAATGCTTTATGCACAATGCGAAGATGATTTTAATCGTGTAGAGCGAAATTATATTTGGGCAATTGGAAGATTAGCAGAAGTAGAAGGCGAAAAATCATTATACAGTGATCTTCGTGCTCAATTATATATGACCAAAGAAGAAGCCATAGAAAACTACAATAATGCACCTAAATGGTTACAAGATCTATGTAACGCGTTTGCGGACGGAATTAATTATTATCTGTTTACACATCCTGAAGTAAAACCAAAACTATTGACTCGCTTTGAGCCATGGATGCCAATGTATTTTAGTGAAGGTTCTATTGGTGGTGATATTGAACGTGTTTCAACTAGAAAGATCAAAGACTTCTATGGTGAGGATAATGATTTAGCTTTTGTTGACAACGGTTTGATTAGATTAAAAGATGATGAACCTAGAGGTTCTAATGGATTTGCTATTTCAGGTGATAAAACAAAATCTGGTAATGCAATGTTACTTATCAATCCACATACTTCTTTCTTCTTTAGAGGTGAAATTCATGTGGTAAGTGAAGAAGGGCTGAATGCTTATGGTGCTGTAACTTGGGGACAGTTTTTTGTGTATCAAGGATTCAATGATAAAACTGGTTGGATGCACACCTCAACCGGAACTGATATTATAGACGAATTTGAGGAAACTATTATAAAAGAAGGAGTTAAAACTTCATATAAATATGGTGATGAAGTACGTCCAGTTGATTCTTTGGAAGTGACCTTGAAATATAAATCTGGTGAAACTTTTCAAGACAAAACCTTTACCATTTATCGTACACACCATGGTCCAGTAACTCATGCTAATGATGATAAATGGGTGTCGACAGCATTGATGTGGAGTCCTATAAAAGCATTAGAGCAGTCTTTTACCAGAACAAAAAAGTCGAATCATGAAGAATTCTACAAGATGATGGATATACGCACCAATTCATCTAACAACACTGTATATGCTGATACAGATGGAACCATTGCGTATTACCATGGAAATTTTATTCCAAAACGTAATGAAAAGTTTGATTACACAAAACCTGTTGATGGTAGTAACCCAGAAACAGATTGGAATGGATTACACGATCTGGAAGACAATATTTTAGTACTGAATCCTCCAAATGGCTGGATACAAAATTGCAACTCCACACCTTTTACAAGTGCTGCGGAGTATAGTCCGAAAAAAGAAGATTATCCAGAATATATGACCTCTTTCCCTGAGAACTTTAGAGGCATGCATGCTATTCCTTTATTGCAAGAAGCTGACGATCTTACGCTAGACTCTTTAATTGAATTAGCGTATGACACTTATTTACCAGGAGCAGATTTGATAATTGCTGGATTATTAGAAGCTGCCGACAGTGAACAAATAAGTAGTCAAGAAGCAAGAGAGGCTATTGCTGTTTTAAAGAAATGGGATTTTAGAGTTGGTGTTGAATCGGTTGGGATGACCTTAGCGCAATTCTATCTAAATAGCTACATGCAATCCGGAAAGATTCCGACCATGGAAGGTAACAAACGTATCTCTCGATTAGGAAGATTTGATTATATGAGTAAAACTTCTAAGTTTTCAGAACGCCTTGAGGTTTTCCAGTCTGCATTAAATAAATTAAAAGAAGACTTCGGTTCTTGGAACACACCTTGGGGAGAGTTTAATCGTTACCAGAGAATTGATGGAGATATAGTTCAACAATTTGACGACACTAAACCAAGTATTCCTGTTGGTATGGCTTCAGGGCTTTGGGGAGCATTAGCATCTTATGGAACACGCTTTGGTGAAAACACCAAACGTCAATATGGAACTTCAGGAAACAGTTTTGTGGCAGTTGTTGAGTTTGGAGATACTGTAAAAGCTAAAACCATATTAGCTGGTGGGCAAAGTGGTGATCCTGATTCTCCTCATTTTGATGACCAGGCACAACCATACGCTGATTGTGAGTTTAAAAATGTTGCCTATTATAGAGCTGATGTAGAGAAACGTGCTAAGAAAACATATAAACCAGGTGAGTAAAATAACGCTCTGCCCAATGAAAGTTTGAGACCATCAAGATGAAAAATCTTAAACTAATTCTTTTAATCATTGTTTTCTCTCAATTTTGCTGTACATCTTTGTGGTTTGCCGGGAACGGAGTAATGAGTGATTTGATTAGCAGTTTTAATCTAAATAATGCGGCCCTTGGACATTTAACCTCTGTTGTACAATTTGGATTCATAATAGGAACTTTAAGCTTTGCTATTCTTACAATTGCTGATAGGTTCTCTCCTTCTAAAGTATTCTTTATTAGCGCCTTGTTTGGAGCTATATTTAACTTAGGAGTTACCCTAGACAATAACAACCTTATCTCGATTCTTATCTTTAGATTTCTTACCGGCTTTTTTCTGGCTGGAATTTATCCAGTAGGAATGAAAATAGCTGCAGACTATTTTGACAAGAATTTAGGTAAATCTCTTGGGTTTTTAGTGGGTGCTTTGGTAGTTGGAACTTCATTACCACATTTATTAAAAGATATTACAGGAGCACTCCCTTGGAAAGCTGTAATAGTAGCAGTTTCGACCTTAGCTATACTAGGAGGTGTCTTAATGGTTACATTGGTTCCTGATGGTCCTTTTAGAAAAGGAAGTTTAACTTTTAATTTTTCTGCATTCTTTAAGGTATTTAATAATTCAGAATTTAGAGCTTCCGCTTTTGGTTATTTTGGACATATGTGGGAGTTGTATGCGTTCTGGGCTTTTATTCCTGTCATTCTTGCCAAATACCAATCACTAAATGTCGACGCTAATTTTAATATTCCATTATTATCATTCTTAATCATTGCCATAGGTGGAATTGCTTGTGTATTAAGTGGTCACATTTCCCATAAACATGGTGTAAAAAAAACTGCTTCTGTAGCATTATTTCTGTCGTGCATATGTTGTTTGGTTTCGCCCTTACTCTTTAAAACATCTTCGGAAGTTATATTTATTGGTTTTCTATTCTTTTGGGGAATGGTAGTTATTGCCGACTCACCTTTATTTTCAACCTTAGTTGCTCATAATGCTCCAGCAAGTATTAAAGGCACCGCACTGACCATCGTTAATTGCATCGGGTTTTTTATTACTATAATTAGTATACAGCTACTTAGTGGACTGCAAGATTTAATTCCTTCGAATTATCTTTTTATGGTTCTAGCAATTGGCCCCATCCTTGGACTGAATGCTTTAATTAACAATAATTCTGATAGTTAAGAATAAAAAGTGTTCAGAAATTTTAAAAATGAAATCCAAAAGTCCCAGTAATCCCAAATTTTCTGGCGTCAGGATTATCCAGATAATTACCTCTAAAATTAAAATCTAAACGAAAGATCTTAAAGATATTACCAACACCAAAACTATATTCCCAATATGGTTCACTATTGGGAGCTATTAATGGAATATTAGATGGTTCACTTAACGCAATATTTTTATCTGAGAGTTCACCCCAAACTCCTCTTACACTTACAATTTCGCGAAGGTTGAGTCTACGTAATAATGGTATTCTAGAAAATAATCTTCCGTTAAAGTTATGCTCTAAATGCAATGAAACATAAGTATCTGTAACAAACTCATAAAAATCGAGTTGCGAGAAGGTGTTGTAAATCGAAAAATAGGTCTGGTTTCCTGGAACAACACTTAAAAGTCCTAAAGGAACTTCGCCATAAGTTTTCCCAAGCTCAATGGTTGATGTTAAGCGACCAAAACCACCTATCTGCCAGGGTTGTAAATACGAAAACTGTAACTTGGTATAATTAAAATCACTGTTGAACATACCCTTATCGCCAATACTTATTTGAGCGAACAAACGTGCAAAATCATCATTAGCTTCATAGCGTTCAACCCCGAAACCTGTCATTTTTCGACCAGGAAAGTAATATGCTGAAAATGTGGTCTCGTATTGCTTGATTTCAGATGCTATCTCACCATTTTCACCATAATAATCTAAACTAAAAGTAGGTGAGGCAGATTCCAAAGTTCGATAGTTACCACCCAATCGCAGCACAACATTTCGCCATGGCTCCATCTCAATAGCAGCGCTAGTTAGGTTAATTGTTGTAAGCTTATCATTGTTTCCTGTACCAACAACTGAAGAGGATGCCAAACTCCTTCCTAATACATCTGTTGAAGTGGTTAAACTAGCTCCTATTTGCTCCACATCCCTCCTGTTACCACCAGAAATTATAAGACGCTTCTTTTTATCTATTAACCATTTACCTGAAATACCATATTTAAACTTATCGTCTTTAAAACCATAAGCTAAAAATCCTTCTAAACGCCAAATATCATTTCTTCCGAAATAGGTTCTTCCACCCGTTCTTAGGCGCATTCCTTCAACTTCATTAAACCCAAATGTTGAAAAAATTGGACCATAATCAAGCGGCAAGCTATTAAACTCAATATAACCTGATGATAAGATACTTCCTAAGTTATACATACGCTGAAACTTCTTTACTGTTTTCAGTGTATCGAGCATTTTATAAACACCTCGTTCGTCTTTATTTAGCTCCTCCAAACGATTGGTTTCCCAAAAGGCATCATCACGATCGTACACGTCCTTATCATAATAATACACTTCTTCATCATAGAACTTTTTCTCCTTAGGAATATCGAACTTATAGTTATTGAATAGCGTAGTTCGTTTACCATAAACACCTCTACTCTTTTCCTTTTTACTAAAAGCAAAGTCAGAAAGCATATAATCGCGCGTAACCAAAAATAAAGAATCGTTAAGCATTTCAAACTCTTGCTCTATATAGATCTCTTTTACCCAGTTAATATTGGCACTTTTTGTTGCTTGAAGATTGATTTCTTTTATTGCATATGTAGAATCCGTTACCCAAAAATCTCCTTTAAAAGTAAGCTCGTTTTTTCGTCTTGGATAATAAATAATATTATAACACCACTTGTCTTCAATAAACGTACTATCAGATAAAACATAATTGTAGGTATTGATTCCTGTTTTTGACAATGGACTCACAAAACTTTTATCAAAGAACTTCAGATAGTTATCGTAGACGTTAAAATCTGAATACAGATCATCAACAAAATCGATAATCACTTGATTATCATTAAAACCTGAGTTCTTGTTTCCTTTAAGAACTTCCTTTTCCTTATTTAAGGTATTATCTCCATAAACGGTAGAGGCAGCTTCGTTAATAAACATTGGTAAATAGGTCTTACCTGTAACCCTTGAAGTATCTACTTGATTGAACACAAATTCCATCCCTCTAAATAGTTTACTCTTTATTAGTGAACTATCTATGGTGTTGATATCGAACTCTACTTTTTCATATTTGTCGTATTCGTATTGTTTGAACTGTTTAAGTCCATTCATACGTTTACGTTCCCATATCTTTCTAAGAATATCAATAGCAGGATTGTTCTTTTTAGGCTGTTTGCCAGAAACTAAAACCACTGCATCCAATTCTGCAGCTTCTTCATTAAGTGTAATCTTTAAATCGAAATTAACTTTCTTAGTAAGTGGAACCTCCAGAGTTTCATACCCAATAAACGAGATTACAATGGCGTCCCATGTTTCATCTGATTCAAGATAAAAGCGCCCATTTTCATTAGAGATCGTACCTTCTGAAGAACTTTTAAAAACAATGTTAGCAAAAGCAACTGGGTCTCCATTACCATCAAAAATATGTCCACCAACTTTTGACTGTCCCCAAGAGAGAGCAATAGCTACTAAAAAAAAGAAAACTGTTAATCTAAATTTCATCTTAAAAAAAACTTCATCAACAATTTTGCTAATGAAGTTTATATATAACGTAAAAATAGTCGTTTATTTTATGCGTACATTACCTTTTTTACAGCATTTACAACATCGTTGCTGTTAGGTAACCATTCAGCCAATAATACTGGCGAATAAGGTGCTGGTGTATCTGCTGTATTAATCTTTTGTACAGGTGCATCCAAATAATCGAATGCTTGTTCTTGAACTTGATATGTTATCTCAGTAGAAACATTTCCAAAAGGCCACGCTTCTTCAAGAATTACCAATCTGTTTGTTTTCTTAACCGATTCTAATATTGTATTAATATCTAACGGACGTACAGTACGTAAATCGATAACCTCGCAAGAAATTCCTTCTTTCTCTAATTCATCCGCTGCCTTGTATGCTTCTTTAATTATCTTTCCAAATGAAACGATAGTTACATCATCACCTTTTCTCTTAATCTCTGCTACACCAATTGGTAGAATATATTCTCCTTCTGGTACTTCACCTTTATCACCATACATTTGTTCACTTTCCATGAAAATTACTGGATCGTCATCACGAATTGCAGCTTTCAATAATCCTTTAGCATCATAAGGATTTGAAGGCACGACTACCTTCAACCCAGGACAATTTGCGTACCAGCTCTCAAATGCTTGTGAGTGTGTTGCAGCCAATTGACCAGCAGAAGCAGTTGGCCCTCTAAACACAATAGGGCATTTAAATTGCCCGCCAGACATTTGTCTGATCTTAGCTGCATTATTTATAATTTGATCAATTCCAACTAGTGAAAAGTTGAATGTCATAAACTCTACAATTGGTCGGCAACCTGTCATTGTTGATCCTACTCCAATTCCCGCAAAACCAAGTTCTGCAATTGGCGTATCAATGACACGCTTAGGGCCAAACTCATCTAACATTCCCTTTGAAGCCTTATAAGCACCATTATATTCCGCTACTTCTTCTCCCATTAAATAGATGCTCTCGTCTCTTCGCATCTCTTCACTCATCGCTTCGCAAACGGCTTCTCTAAACTGAATTGTTTTCATTTACATTATTTTTTCGAACAGCAAAAATAACAATAATTAGCATATTATTATGGCTTCTTAAGGTTAAAAAATTTATTATGCACGCATAGGAAATTATTATAAATTTAATTACCTTCGTAAGCTCAAAAAAACAACTATCAATCGTAAATAAAAAACTATGAAAATTTTAGTGTGCATTAGCCATGTACCAGACACAACTTCAAAGATCAATTTTGCAGAAAATGATACAAAATTTGATACTAATGGAGTACAATTTGTGATTAATCCAAACGATGAATTCGGATTAACCAGAGCAATGTGGTTTAAGGAAAAACAAGGAGCATCAGTTGATGTTGTAAATGTTGGTGGACAGGAAACAGAGCCAACCTTACGTAAGGCATTAGCTATTGGTGCGGATGCAGCAATTAGAGTAAATACTCCAGCAACAGATGGCTCTGCAGTTGCAATACAACTTGCTAAAGTTGTAGAAAATGGAGGTTACGATTTAGTTATTGCTGGTAGAGAATCTATTGACTACAATGGTGGAATGGTTCCAGGGATGTTAGCTGCCTTAACAGGAGCTAATTTTGTAAACAATTGTATTGGTTTAGAAGTTGAAGGAACAAGTGCCACTGCTTCTCGAGAAATTGATGGAGGAAAAGAGACCGTTACCACTTCGTTACCTTTAGTTTTAGGTGGACAAAAAGGATTGGTGGAAGAAAGTGATCTACGCATTCCTAATATGAGAGGAATCATGATGGCTCGTAAAAAACCTTTAACAGTTGTTGATCCTGTAGAAGCTTCAGTTGAAACTACTTCAGTTAAGTTTGAAAAACCTGCCGCAAAAGGGGCTGTGAAATTAGTTGCTCCAGATAGTCTGGATGAGTTGATCAATCTATTACATAACGAAGCCAAGGTAATTTAATCACTTAAAGAGAAAAGAATGTCAGTTTTAGTATATACAGAATCAGATCAAGGAAAATTTAAAAAAGGTGCATTAGAAGTTGCTTCTTATGCAAAAGCTATTGCAGATCAAATGGGAACGAGTGTTTGTGCTGTAGCTTTTAACGCAAATGATATTTCAGCATTAGGCAACTATGGTGTTGACAAAGTTTTAAATATCAATAACGCTGGTGACTTTAACGCAAAAGTTTATGCAAACGCAATAAAGCAAGCTGTAGAAAAAGAAAGCGCTAGTGTTGTAGTTGTTAGTTCTAGTGCAGATAGTAAATATTTAGCCCCATTATTAGCAATTGAATTAGATGCTGGTTATGCCTCTAACGTTGTTGAAGCTCCAGCAAGCACTTCACCCTTTACCGTAAAAAGAACCGCCTTTTCAAATAAAGCTTTCAATATTACAGAAATCAATACAGATATAAAGCTTGTCGGTCTATCAAGCAACGCTTTTGGTTTAGTTGAAGCTTCTGGAAGTGCAACCGTTGAAGAATTCAGCCCTTCATTAACAACCTCTAATGTTAGTGTACAATCAGTTGATAAAGCTACCGACAAAGTTTCTATTGCAGACGCAGACATTGTTGTTTCTGGTGGACGGGGACTTAAAGGACCTGAAAATTGGGGAATGATAGAAGAATTAGCAGAAGTATTAGGAGCGGCTACAGCTTGTTCAAAACCAGTTTCTGACCTTGGTTGGAGACCTCACAGTGAGCACGTTGGGCAAACAGGAAAACCTGTTGCTTCAAATTTATATATAGCTATTGGAATTTCCGGAGCAATTCAGCATTTAGCTGGTGTCAATGCTTCTAAAGTCAAGGTTGTAATTAACACAGATGCAGAGGCACCTTTCTTTAAAGCAGCAGACTATGGAGTAGTTGGTGATGCCTTTGAGGTTGTACCACATCTAATCGAAAAATTGAAAGAATTTAAAGCTCAAAACGCTTAAATTTTATAACTTGTAATTATTAAAGGACTGTTTAATTTCCCCTCTTTACATTAAACATTACATTTTACTTTTAGCGAAAATTGTAGTTGTTCATCTTAAATCTACTTAATGTAGTTGGTAAAGTCCGAATTTAAACAGTTCTTTGTGTTTTAAATGTTATGAGCTTAGTAAGACTAAATATTAAAGGCATTTCTTATAGCCAGACCCAAAATGGTGCTTATGCCTTGATCTTAAGTGAGGTGGATGGAGACAGAAAACTGCCAATAGTTATTGGAGCTTTTGAAGCACAATCAATAGCCATTGCTCTTGAAAAAGAAATCAAACCTCCACGACCATTAACTCATGACCTTTTTAAGAATTTTGCCGACAGATTTGACATTGTTGTAAAACAAGTAATCATCCATAAACTTGTTGATGGTGTTTTTTATTCAAGCTTAATTTGTGAGCGTGATAAAATTGAAGAAATTATTGACGCCAGAACAAGTGATGCTATCGCCTTGGCGCTTCGTTTTCAAGCTCCCATTTTTACATATAAAAACATTCTAGATAAAGCTGGAATTTATTTAAAAGTAAATCCGAAACACGAAGAAGAGCATAAGGATGACAATATTTTAATTGATGAAGTTTTAGCCGAAGAAATTGAAACTTCATCAGGTTCTGAAACTTTTGCTGGAAAATCGCTTGATGAGCTTCATAAACTTTTGGATCAAGCCGTTGCTAACGAAGATTATGAAAGAGCAGCAAAAATTCGTGACGAAATTTCTAAGCGTTAATTACCTTTCTCGGTAAAAATAAATCCTTATCTTGCTTTTTAGATTAACTAACTAATGACGGGCATTTATTAAACTCCTGTTCTTCTTAAAATTGGTCTAATGAAAAAATACATTTTAGCTATTGTAGCTATTTTTTTTGTAATTACCTCAGGTTATACTCAAGAAATGAGTCCAGATATAATTCCTAGTCAAGGGTTTTCAATGAGTAGTTTATTTCGCGGAGCTTTAGGGATGTTAGTACTCTTAGCTATTTCTATTCTGTTAAGTAAAAACAGAAAAGCAATTAATTGGAGAACCGTTGGTTTTGGTTTGTCTGCCCAACTAATTTTGGCTATTGGTGTGTTAAAAGTTCCTTTTGTGCAAGCAATTTTTGAATGGATAGGAGGGTTATTTGTGTCCATTTTAGATTTTACAATGGCAGGAACCAAGTTTTTATTTGCTTCATTTTCAACTAATGAAATAGCAGATTCTTTAATGACTTTTGCTGTCTCAATATTACCAACTATTATATTTTTCTCAGCCTTGACCTCTGTTCTTTTCTACTTAGGAATTATACAGAAGATCGTAAAAGGATTAGCTTGGTTGCTTACCAAAGTATTACAAATATCAGGAGCTGAAAGTTTAAGTGTTGCAGGAAATATCTTCTTAGGACAAACGGAATCTCCACTAATGATCAAGGCCTACTTAGAAAAAATGAACCGTTCTGAAATTTTGCTGGTCATGATTGGTGGAATGGCAACAGTTGCTGGTGGTGTTTTGGCTGCCTATATTGGGTTTTTAGGTGGTGAAGATGAAGCTCTTAGAATATTTTATGCAAAACATTTGTTAGCAGCTTCTGTTATGGCTGCTCCTGGTGCAGTTGTAATAGCTAAAATCTTATATCCTCAAACCGAAGATATAAACTCTGAAATTAAGGTTACGCAAGAAAACATTGGTTCTAATATATTAGATGCCATTGCAAACGGAACAACAGAAGGTTTAAAACTTGCTGTAAATGTAGGTGCTATGCTTCTAGTATTTTTAGCCTTTATCGCAATGATCAACGGAATTTTGGGATGGGTTGGTGATGTCACTGCACTCAATGATTGGGTTGCAGCAAACACCTCTTACACTGAATTCTCTCTAGAATTTATTTTAGGATACACATTTGCTCCATTAATGTGGTTAATTGGTGTTGCTAAAGAGGATATGGCTTTAATGGGGCAATTATTAGGAATCAAATTAGCAGCTAGTGAATTTGTGGGCTACATACAATTGTCTAATCTTAAAGATGCAGCGAATGCTATTCACTTGAACTATGAAAAATCTATTATCATGGCAACCTATATGCTTTGTGGGTTTGCAAATTTTGCCTCTATTGGTATTCAAATTGGAGGCATTGGATCGTTAGCTCCTGGGCAAAGAAAAACCTTATCAGAATTTGGAATGAAAGCGCTTATAGGAGGAACCGTTGCATCGCTACTTGCAGGAATGATTATTGGATAATGGTGAATTACCACGATTATTAACTTACTCTTATGAAGAGTTTTTAGTTAATAACTTTTTAGATAAAAAATAAGCTCTAAACTTTTACGTTTGGAGCTTTTTTTTACTTTTATTTCGTCCAAAAAAAAGGAAATTATGAAGCAGTATTTAGATTTGGTAAAGCATGTAATGGAGCATGGAAATGAAAAAGCTGATCGCACAGGAACAGGCACTAAAAGCGTATTTGGCTACCAAATGCGATTTGATTTAAATGAAGGCTTTCCTATGGTTACCACTAAAAAATTGCATTTAAAATCTATAGTACATGAACTACTTTGGTTTTTAAAAGGTGATACCAATATTGATTACCTTACCAAAAATGGTGTACGCATTTGGAATGAATGGGCTGATGAAAACGGTGATCTAGGTCCTGTTTATGGGCATCAATGGAGGAATTGGAATAGCGATGAAATTGACCAGATCAAAGAAGTCATTCACATGATAAAAACTAATCCAGACAGTCGCCGTATGTTAGTTTCTGCTTGGAACCCTTCAGTATTACCAGACACTTCTGTTTCTTTTAGTGAGAATGTAGCCAACGGTAAGGCAGCTCTACCTCCTTGTCATGCATTTTTTCAATTCTATGTAGCTAATGGGAAATTATCCTGTCAGCTTTATCAACGCAGTGCAGATATCTTTTTAGGCGTCCCTTTTAACATTGCTTCTTATGCTTTATTCACCATGATGATGGCACAGGTTTGTGGTTATGAGGCTGGTGAATTTGTGCATACTTTTGGCGATGCCCACATTTACAGCAATCATTATGAGCAATTAGATCTTCAATTATCAAGAGACCCTCGTCCACTTCCAAAAATGATTCTAAATCCAGATGTGAAAGATATTTTCGATTTTACTTTCGAAGATTTTACATTACTAGACTATGATCCGCATCCTCATATAAAAGGAGTTGTAGCAGTTTAGAAATTAGTTTTATGTATAGTTACGTGTTATCGAATATATTTTGCTATTCGTCGACATTTATCATAACTTAGTCCTTAACCTTTTTATGATAAATACTAAAACTTGTAACTATGAAAAAACCTTTACTTCTTGGTATAACCTTCTTGTTTATTGCTTTTTCTTTTCAATCTTGTAAAAATGAAAAGGCTAATTATGAATATATAGATCAAGAATTATCTGTAGATGAATTAAGGCATTTACATCAACAACATTTAGAAAATAGTCCTTTTCAAAATTTTAGTCACTTATCTAAAAAGGAACGTAAATCAAAGGGGCTACCACCAAATGGTTATTTTGAAAGACAATGGGAGCTTACGCTGGATCCAAGAACTGGACGCCCTATGCCCGAAAAAGTTAGTGAGCTTCAAGAAAATTTAAGAGCTGAAAGAGCTCTTTCAAGAGGGGTTGGTGGAGATGGCAGTAACCCTTGGGTAGAACGAGGACCAAATGATATTCCTGGCAGAACAAGAGCTATTATGTTTGATCCCAACGATTCTGGGAATCTTGATCCGGCTGATGATTACACAAGGGTATTCGCAGGAAGTGTTTCAGGTGGTTTATGGGTAAATGATGATATTACTGATGCTAATTCTTCCTGGAGTCGAGTGGCTGGTATTCCAGATAATATTTCCGTAGTCGTAATTATTTCTGACCCAAATAACTCTAACACGTTCTATTTAGGTTCTGGTGAATCTTATACTTCTGGAGATGGAGTAGGGACTGGCATCTGGAAATCTACAGATGGTGGCGTTACTTGGTCTAATGTGCTTGGAGGATATACTGGAATGTCAGGTTCTCAATTGATTCAAGGGATCTTTTATGTTAATGATCTGGTTGCCAGAGATATTGGAGGTGGGAACACCGAACTATATGCTGCCATAGCTGGTGCTTTTTATGGGGAATCAAGCTCTCCTAGTCAATTTCATGGACTACAGGAACAAGGGCTATATAAGTCTGTAAATAATGGGGCTTCTTGGACAAAATTTACAATAAATGAAGCCAATGGCTCTCCTTCAAACCCAAATGATATTGAGATAGATATTAATAACAATATCTGGTTTACTACCACAAGAAGTAATTGGGGATTTGCAGGTGGAAAAATTTATAGATCCACTAACGGAACTAGTTTTACATTAATGCATACTATTGCTAACGCAAACAGAACAGAATTAGAAACCTCGCAAAATAGTGCAAATACTCTTTGGGTTTTAGCAAACGTTAACAGTCAAGCTGATATTTGGACAACTACAGATGCATTTACAACTCCTGTACAAATAACTACTGAACCAAATGATGCTGATTTAGGTATTCCTGCAACAGATTTTACCAGAGGGCAAGCATTTTATGACCTAGAAATTGAAGCTGATGCTAGTGATAACTTAATAATTGGCGGTATCAATCTTTTTAGATCAACCGATAATGGGGCAACATGGAGTCAGATTTCTAAATGGGCCAATAACGCGAACATGAATTTATTAAGTGTTTCACTTGTACATGCCGATCAACAAGCCATAGTATTTAGACCAGGTGCTGGAAATGGTAATAAACTTGCTTTTGGTACCGATGGTGGCATATATTATACTGATGATATAACATTAGCATCAACAAGCACCACGGCAATAGTTTTAAGAAGTAAAGACTATGCAACAACTCAATTTTATTATGGAGACATTTCTTCTGTAATTGGCGGTGCAAACGATGACATTATTGGTGGTACTCAAGACAATGGAACACCTTTACTTCAAGATGGTGGAGCTGGTATTAATGGATTTACTGACATTACTGGTGGTGACGGTGGTTATTCTGAAATTGATACTGATGCAAGTTTTATTACAACTGCATATCCTAGAAATACGCATTACGCGCTTGTTCCTCCAAGTACTTTTTACCCAATTACTACTTCAACGCCGCCAGCAATTGGAGCACCTAATTGTAACTCAGACCCTGGTAGCTTTATCAATGAAGCAGCTTTAGATAAAAATCTGGATATTTTATATTCAAATGCTTCTTATAGAACTTTTGTATGTGCAACGGGAGCAACGGTTTCAAACACCTATAGAATTGAACGTTCTAGCAATTTAAAAAGTGGCGCAGTAAGTGTTGTAAACACGATGCTTACTAACGGTTTACTAAATGGATCGCCTACAGCTTTTAAAGTCTCTCCATTTACTGGAGGAGCTACAAAATTATTTGTAGGTCTTGAAAATGGAAGACTTCTTAGAATTGATAATGCCGACGGTGGAGTTGCTCCTTCTTGGAATGACATAACCGGAGCATTTGTTGGTAGTATCTCTGATATAGAATTTGGCGAGAATGAAAATGAAATATTTGTTACGATGTTTAATTATGGTGTTACAAGCGTTTGGTTTACAAATAATGGAGGAACTTCTTGGTCTTCAAAAGAAGGCAACTTACCAGATCTTCCTGTTAAATGTATCTTGCAAAACCCTCTGGAACCTAATGAAGTTATTATAGGGACTAAGTTAGGTGTTTGGGCTACTTTAGATTACACTCAAGGATCCCCAACTTGGACTCAGGTTAATAATGGGATGAACGAAGTTGAAGTAATGGACTTAGACCTAAGAACAGCTGATAATGTAATACTAGCCTCTACTTATGGTCGCGGAATGTTCACTAGCCAATTTACAAGCAATTTGGGCTTAGAAGAAAACAACTTCAGTCAGAGTATCAAATTATATCCAAACCCTGTTCAAGAGGATCTTCACATAAAGCTTACCAATAGTCTTGGAGCAAATGCTACTTATAGAATTCATAATATATTAGGACAAACTATTACTCAAGGAGATTTGAAAGATGAAAGCTTAAATGTGAGCTCTCTTAACACCGGCTTATATTTTATAGAAATCAACGTTGAAGGTAAAAAAGGAGTCAAACGATTTATTAAACAATAATTAAACAAAAAGGGCTTTCAATACTGAAAGCCCTTTTCATTTCCATAACAAATTATGAGTATTAAAGATTCAATACTCCGTTTTCTGTTGCAAATTCATTCCAAGCATAAGCATCGGCCTGCTCGTCGTTTTGCCATTGTCCATCTACTATATATTTAAATTCATATGAAGATCCTGTTTCTAAATCTACAGTAGTTTTAAAGGTCCCGTTCTTTAATTTTTTTAATGGTTCTGCTGTTGCATTCCACTCATTCCAGTTACCAGCTACTACTACTTCGTTGGCCTCCTCTGCAGGAACTGTAAATGTTACTTTACATACTGGTTTGCTTTTAAGGTATTGTTTTTTAATTGCCATAATGATTAGCTTTAAAATTCGAGGTAAAAATATAGAAGAATAACAGTACTTCAAACGAAAAGCAATACGATCAATGAAGAATTATTATTTTAATAAAATTGAGCTTACATTTTTTTAAACTCAACAATTTTTATGCTAAATATTTTACAAGTTAACAATGCTTAATTTGTTGAAAACTAGAAAGTTTAATACGAAAACGTTTGCGAAAATCACCAAATGAAGAATACATTTTTTAATTACAACGTTTTCGGAAAAACGACTACCTTTATATTTACAATTTTTGGTTATGTTAGGAAAGAAAAAAAGCACTCCAACTATAGATAAGGATCAACTCGAACTCATTGAAAATGCTCAAAGAAGAGTACGTCAAAAAAAACGTCTATTTACCCATTTTATAGTTTTTTTAATAGGGTCTGTTTTTTTAATTATTGCAAATACTTTTCTAGGTATTGGTGAGGACATAAAATTTTTTGGTAAAGAGTGGTTTTTATTTGCAATTCTAATTTGGTTATTCTTTTTTCTTTATCACCTTTTTAATGTTTTTGTTACTCATAAATTCATGGGTAAAGATTGGGAAAAAAATCAGTTAGATAAGCTGGTATCTAAACAACAAAACAGAATAGATCAACTAAAACAAGAGCTTTTAAAAGAAGAAAAGCTAATCGCTCAGTCAGAAGTTTTTAATGAACAAAAAGAGTCTTTTTCTAACGAAGATTTAAAAACTAAAAGCATTACTATTATAGTCGCAGCAGCTGAAAACAATGTTATTGGTAAAGACAATCAACTTATTTGGCATTTAAGTGATGATTTGAAACGATTTAAGAACCTCACCAATGGGCATCACATTATTATGGGAAGAAAGACTTTTGAAAGTTTTCCAAAACCACTACCTAATAGAACTCACATAGTAATTACACGACAAGAAAATTATAATGTTCCAGAAGGCGTAATCGTTGTTAATTCTCTGGCAGATGCGATAGATAAAGCAAAAGAAGATACCCAACCATTCATTATTGGTGGAGGTGAGATTTACAAACAAGCATTGCTGTTTGCTGATAAAATTGAACTAACTAGAGTACATCACACTTTTGAAGGTGATACTTTTTTTCCTGAAATAGACCCAAACAATTGGAAGGAGACTAACCGTGAATTTCGTGAAGCTGACGAAAAACATCAATACGCGTTTTCTTTTATCACCTATGTTAAAAATTAACTTCAATTCATGAAAACTAAATTTCTAATTCTTCTTTTGACCTCGCTCATTTTAGGATGCACCCAAACCAAAGACAAAACTGTTGAACAAGATATAACGACCAACAATGATGAAGGTCTAAGTAGCAATAACATTGAAACTTTTAACAATAGTTTTTTTGAAAATACCCAAACAATTGGTGGTGAATTTGCTCATATTGTATTGATTTGGTTAAAAGAGCCTAACAATGAAACTGTTCATACCAGCTTCCAAAGTGCTTTACAAACAATGGTTAAAAATTCTCTTTACATAAAATCTGCACACTTGGGATCACCTGCTAATACTAATAGGGACATTGTGGATAACTCCTATACGTATTGCTATATAGCAACCTTTGCATCTAAAGAGGATCAAGATAGTTATCAAACTGAAAAGGCTCATGATGTGTTTAGAGAAAAAGTAGGGCATTTATTTGATAAAATTGTGATTTATGATTCCTTTGGCTTGTAAACAGAAATAAATATAAAAGCGATTTAATTAAAAGTCTTATGAAGAAATCTGAAAAACAAAAAATGCTAGACGGAGAAATGTATAACCCATACGATCCAATACTGGTTGAAGAGCGTAAAAATGCTCGCCTTTTGTTTCAGAAATTTAATTCTATAGGCGATGAAAACACTAAAGAACGTTTTAAAGTTTTATATGAGTTAATACCTGATGCAGGAAAAGGGTTATTCATAGAACCTCCATTTTTTTGTGATTATGGCCATAACATCAAAGCAGGTGAACATGTTTTTATGAATTTTAATTGCTGTATACTGGATGTAATGGAAGTTATTATTGGTGATCGTTGTATGTTTGGTCCCAACGTGCAAATCTATACTGCCACTCATCCTTTAGAAGCGGATCCTAGAAATAGCGGTCGTGAATTTGCTAAAGCTGTATCTATTGGTAAAAATGTCTGGATAGGTGGAAATGCCACTATTTGTCCGGGAGTTACATTAGGTGACAATGTAGTTGTAGGCGCTGGTGCTGTGGTTACTAAATCATTCCCTGACAATGTTTTTATTGCAGGAAATCCTGCTAAAGTCATCAAAGAAATAGACAATAAATAATATATTTTAATGCGCTAAAGCATTCATTTAAAAATTCTATTTTTGCATCTCTAAAACTAGACTAAATGAATGCATATATTTTCCCTGGTCAAGGAGCTCAGTTTTCAGGTATGGGACTTGATCTTTACGAAAACTCACCTTTAGCCCAAGAATTATTCGAGAACGCTAATAATATTTTAGGTTTCTCAATTACTGATGTTATGTTTGAAGGTTCTGCGGAAGACTTGAAACAAACTAAAGTTACCCAACCTGCAATCTTTTTACATTCAGTAATTCTTGCAAAAACTCTAGGAGACAGTTTTAAACCAGACATGGTAGCTGGACATTCACTTGGAGAGTTTTCAGCATTAGTTGCTAATGGAACCTTAAACTTTGAAGATGGGCTAAAGCTTGTTTCTCAACGTGCTCAAGCTATGCAAAAAGCTTGTGAATTACAACCTAGCACCATGGCAGCTGTTTTAGGTTTAGAAGACAATGTTGTGGAAAATGTATGTAAGGAAACTGAAGGTGTTGTTGTGGCTGCCAACTATAATTGCCCTGGGCAGTTAGTGATTTCTGGAGAAATTGAAGCAATAAATACTGCTTGTGAAACCTTAAAAGAAGCAGGAGCAAGAAGAGCATTAGTATTACCTGTTGGTGGTGCTTTCCACTCACCTATGATGGAGCCTGCAAGAGAAGAGCTTGCTGCTGCAATTGAAGCAACTACATTTAGCAAACCAAGTTGTCCAATTTATCAAAATGTAACAGCTATTGCAGTAACTGATGAAAATGCGATTAAAGTAAACTTAATTTCTCAATTAACTGCTCCTGTGCGTTGGACACAATCTGTACAACAAATGATTGCTGATGGAGCATCTTTATTTACAGAAGTTGGCCCTGGAAAAGTACTCCAAGGGCTAGTGAAAAAAATAAATAGAGAATCACAAACGCAATCTGCAACCTTTGGAGATTAATTCATCACGAAAAAACAAATAGATGAAAAGAAACGTTTTCATTGCTCTTTTAATTACCGCTAATTTTGGCCTTGATCAAATTTCAAAATTCTGGGTTAGAGCATCTGTTGAAGCAAACAGTGTAACTCAAATTGTTGGAGATTTTCTCACCTTAAGAAATGTTGAAAATGAAGGTGCTTTCCTTGGAATGGGAAGTGATTTGGGCGATACCGCAAAACTAATTTTATTACTTGTAGTTCCAGCAATTGTGCTTAGCCTTGTTGTTATTCACATGATTAAGGAAAAAGATATGGACAAACTTTCTTTAATTGGGTTTAGTTGTGTCGTAGGTGGAGGGATAGCAAATGTATTTGATCGTTTTGTGTATGGTTCAGTTACCGATTTCCTTCATATAGACCTTGGGTTTGTGCAAACAGGTATCTTCAACATTGCTGATATGTCTGTAACAACAGGAATGATATTGATTTTATGGGCGAGCTTTTTTAATAAAAAGAAAACTATAGCCGAAGAAACAGTATAAAAAAAGCCGCAACTAAGTTGCGGCTTTTTTATTTACGTATTTTATTTAATCCTTTTTATATACTTTACCTTCTTTCATCACGAAAGTCACATTCTCTGTGGTCTTTATATTTTTAGTAGGATCATCATCCGTAGCAACTATATCTGCTATAAAGCCTTCAGTAATTTGTCCTAATTCAGCATCCATTCCTAAAACACTTGCATTAGTAATCGTTGCAGACTGGATAGCTTCCATTTCAGGCATTCCAGCCTCTACCATATAAAAGAACTCTTCACCATTTTCTCCATGATTAAATACTCCTGCATCTGTACCAAAAGCTATCTTCACACCCTTCTTATATGCTTTACCAAATGTTTCTTGAATCTTAGGTCCAATCTCTAATGCTTTAGGTACAATAACTGCTGGGAAATACCCAGGCTTTTTAGCATTCTCGACCACTTTTTTACCAGCAGTAATAGTTGGCACATAATAAGTACCATGTTCAATCATTAACTCCATAGTCTTTTCGCTCATTAAGGTACCATGCTCTATGGTAGTTACGCCCCCAATAATAGCACGTCGCATACCTTCATCCCCATGTGCGTGAGCTGCTATAATCATACCATAATCCTTAGCAGTTTCACAAATTGCTTTTACTTCTTCTATTGTAAACTGGGGATTCTGACCATTTTTAGCCATACTTAAAACACCTCCAGTTGCAGTAATCTTAATATTATCAGCTCCGTCTTTATAACGTTGTCTTACCGCTTTTTTCGCATCATCTACACTGTTAATAACACCTTCTTTTGGTCCTGGATCTCCTTTCAACTCTTTTCTTACTCCATTAGTTGGATCAGCATGTCCTCCAGTAGTTCCAATGGCTTTTCCTGCAGTAAAGATTCTTGGTCCTTTTACTTCTCCTTTAGCAATTGCATCGCGTAATGATATATTCACTCCACTTCCCCCTAAATCGCGAACCGTTGTAAATCCCGCCATTAAAGTTCTTTTTGCAAACTTTAAAGACCCAAAAGCCACGTCCGCTTCATTTTGCGTAAATCTGTTCATGTATGCTCTAGGATTAGATTCACTTTCAATATGCACATGCATATCAATAAATCCAGGCATTACAGTTTTATCTGTTAGGTCAATAATTTTGTCTTCTTTCCCTATTGGCGTAATAAATCCATCAGCAACAGATTTAATTTTTTTACCAGAGACAATAACAGTCTTTTTCTTAAGAACTTTACCGTTTTTTGTATCTACTAGTTTTCCGCAATGTAAATAAAGGTCTTGAGCAGTAATTGTACAAGAAAGCGTTAGAGCTAGAATGAAAAATATTTTCTTCATGATTGATTGATTAGAAATTATAAGCTTCTAATTTATAAATTTTAATCGAAGTAACCTGTAAAACTACGCGTTCACAAACGAAATAATCGTACTTGTAATAAAAGCTACTTGCTCGTCATCCAATTCAGTATGCATTGGTAAAGAAATAACTTCTTTTACAAGCTGATTTGTGACCACAAAATCCTCCTCATTATATCTTGAATCTGCATATGCCTTTTGTTTATGCAAAGGTATAGGATAATATACACCACATGGAATACCATTGTTATTCAAGTGTTGAACTAATGCGTCTCTATCTACATTCTTTAGTTTTAAAGTATATTGATGAAATACATGACAATCACAGTTGTCACAAATATTATCGCAACCTCTGTTTACGGTCGTAGGAGTAATAATATTTGGTATATTTTCAAAAGCCTCATTGTATTGTTTTGCAGAAGATTGTCTAGCCTTGTTATATGCATCGAGACGTTTTAATTTTATATTGAGTATCGTAGCTTGAATAGAGTCTAATCTCGAATTTACACCTACTACATCGTGATGATATCGCTTATACATACCGTGATTTACAATTCCTCTAATTGTATGCGCTAATTCATCATCATTCGTAAAGATAGCTCCTCCGTCTCCATAACATCCCAAATTTTTTGAAGGAAAAAATGAGGTAGCTCCAACATTCCCAACTGTTCCCGCTTTCCGCTTGGATCCGTCTGAATAAGTGTAATTTGCACCTATAGCTTGCGCATTGTCTTCAATCACAAAAAGATCGTGTTCCTTAGCAATATTCATAATGGCTTCCATATCGGCACATTGACCAAATAAATGAACTGGTACAATGGCTTTAGTATTTGGAGTAATAGCCTTCTTAATAGCTTCTGGAACTATATTAAATGTGTCTGGCTCTACATCAACTAAAACTGGAGTCAGTCCTAAAAGAGCAATAACCTCAACAGTTGCAGCAAAGGTGAAGTCTGCTGTAATTACTTCATCACCTGGTTTTAATCCAAGTCCCATCATAGCTATTTGAAGGGCATCAGTACCATTAGCACATGGAATAACGTGCTTTACACCTAAATACTCTTCTAAATTCTTTTGAAATTCATGAACCTTGGGTCCATTAATATATGCTGTAGATTCAATGACTTCAAGAACCGAATTATCTACTTCACTTTTTATTTGTTCATACTGACCTTTAAGGTCAACCATTTGAATTTTTCTCATCTCAAGAATAGCTTTTTACAATGATTGCGAAAATACAAAATTAGTGTGGTGGCTACAATGATTTTAAAATGAAAGACATTATTTTAGCTTCAAATTTCTTTCTTGAGATTTCTATATAACATATTAACTCATATTGCAGATTTTCATTTAAGAATCATTGGCAACTTTAACCATAAACTAGGCTTGGGCGTTAAGGGTAGAAAGCAAACTTTTTATATTTTAAAAAGTAATATATCTAAAGATGATCAAACCATATGGTTTCACTGCGCGTCGCTAGGTGAATATGAACAAGGGCTTCCTGTTTTTGAAGAGATCAAAAAAAAATATCCTGCTCATAAAATTATTTTGAGTTTCTTTTCTCCTTCTGGTTATGAAATTAGAAAGAATTCGCCAATTGCTGATTGCGTGGTGTACTTACCCTTGGATACAGCAACAAACGCAAAAAGGTTTTTAGATCTTATCAATCCGAAGCTTGTTGTTTTTGTTAAGTATGAAATCTGGCCTAATTATTTAAGAGAATTACAGCAAAGAAAAATTAAATCTGTTTTGATCTCTGCACTTTTCAAAAAAGACCAAGTATTCTTTAAGCCTCAAGGTGCTTGGATGCGAAAATACCTCAATGCTTTCAATCATATTTTCGTTCAGAACGAACCTTCTTTGAAACTTGTACAAAAGTATGGATTCAATAATGTTAGCATTTCTGGTGACACCAGATTCGATCGTGTTTCTAATCAACTAAATATTGATAATACACTTTCATTTATTTCGGAATTTAAAAACAATCAATTATGTGTAGTAGCTGGAAGCACATGGGTTGAAGGAGAAAAACTTCTAGTAGAATACATTAATAATTCAAGCCATAAAGGCTTGAAATTCATTATAGCTCCTCATAATATAAAGCCGAAGCAGATTGAAAGACTTAAATCTAGTATTAGCAAATCAGTAGTATTATATTCTGAAAAGGAAGATAAATCTTTGTCTGATTTTGATGTATTTATTGTTGACACTATTGGTATTCTATCAAAAATTTACAGCTATGCAGATATCGCCTATATTGGTGGTGGCTTAGGAACTAGTGGGCTTCACAATACTTTAGAACCCGCTGTTTTTGGTGTGCCGATAATAATAGGCAATCACTTTAAAAACTTTCCTGAAGCCTATGACATGTTAGACCTGGGCGGACTCTTTTCAATATCAGATCAAGGTGCTTTCACCAATATCTTAAATGAACTTATTCTTGATGAAACCAAACGTAAAAGCGCAGGCAAAGAAAACGAAGCTTACATTATTAAAAATCAAGGAGCAGTTGCTAAGATTACAACTTATTTAAGTACTAATTAAGTGCTCCTCAATTTTTCGTCCTTTTTTTTTGTATATTTAATAAGATACAATCGCTTGGGTATCTTCTAATTACTAAACAATTATGAATGGTCTAAAAATGTTACTGGCTATGGCTCTTTTTTTTGGAGTCATGTATTTATATTGCTGGTTTCCAGATTTAATTCAACCTTATAAAGAAAAGAGAAGAGCAAAAATAGAACGCCAAAAAGAAGAAATACGCAAAAAGCGAAGAACGTTACTCCAAAAAGCTAACAAAGAAAAGGGCAAAATTCTCCAAAGTCGCAGAAATCAAATACAAGAGCATCAAGATTGGCTCAATAAAATGAACGCACAAATTAAAGAGCGATTTAATCTTGAAGACAATTCTTAAGTGGATCAAAGTCTATCCCTTAATTCCTTACATATACTTATTGTAGAAAAAACATATAACTGATGTGATGACAAATATCATGTTTTTACTGATAATGGTGTTCTAGTTTAGCACCATCAAATTTTTAAAAACATGAAACTAATCAAATCATTAATAACAGTTTTAGCAATTGTAATAGCTACAAATGTTAATGCGCAATTAAAAATTGATGCTCAACTTAAACCGCGTTTTGAGTATCGACACGGATTTAAAACTCTTTTCCCAGATGATGTAGATGCATCTGCTTTCGTATCGCAAAGATCTCGATTAAATATTGGCTACACTCAAGAACAATTGATGTTCTATTTAAGTTTACAGGATATTAGAGTTTGGGGGGACACCCCTCAATTGAATACATCAGGGAAAAACGGATTTTCATTACATCAAGCTTGGGCGCAAATAGGGCTAAGCGAATCGGTAGCTTTAAAAGTTGGTCGTCAAGAAATTGTTTATAATGATTCTCGCATCTTTGGTAATGTCGATTGGGCACAACAAGGACGAAGCCATGACGTGGCTATGTTGAAAGTTAAAGATGGAAAATTCAAACTTGACCTTGGTCTAGCATTTAATCAAGATGGTGAGACCTTAACTGGAAACATCTTAACAACGAATACATACAAGAGTTTCCAATACGCATGGTTACATAATGATTGGGATAACTTCTCCGGAAGCTTCTTATTACTAAATAATGGTCGTCAGTATATTGATGCAGATCCAGACAATAGCGAGACTAGATACAGCCAAACATTAGGAACACACTTAAAGTTTGGTAAAGGTGCTTTTAATCTAAGTTCAAATCTATTTTATCAGTTTGGTAAAGACGTCGTAGATAATGATTTAAGCGCTTACCTTGTTGGATTAGATGCAAGCTATAAAGCTTCAGATAAAGTAAAACTTGGAATTGGTTTAGAAATTCAAAGTGGTAACGATGGTGAAGCCCCTTCAAACGGAGAGAACAAAGCATTTACCCCTTTCTATGGAACCAACCATAAATTCAATGGATTGATGGATTATTTCTATGTAGGAAACCATACAAACAACGTTGGATTGACTGATATTTATGTTAGTTCAAACTTCAAACTTGGAGCAAAATCTAACCTAAATGTGGCACTTCATAATTTCTCAACTTCTGCTGATTTAGCCGATACTGACGAAACGCAATTAGGAACAGAATTAGATTTAGTATTCACTCAAAAATTACAAAAAAGTGTAACACTTAAGGCTGGATATTCACAGATGTTTGCTTCTGATGGAATGGACTACTTAAAGAACAACTTTGACGGGAACAGCAATAGTTGGGGATGGGTAATGATAGTGGTAAACCCAACATTGTTTAACTCGAGTTCAAATTAAAAATTCGTATTTTACAAAGGAAGAACACCAATCAAAATATGCCGATAATAAGTTATTTAGCGCATCCGCATGATGGAAGGAAAGACGAGCTCATAAAAGCATTGAATTCCTTACAAGAGTGCGAAGTGATACCTGCCGAAAACAAAGATGTACTCGTTTTAGTGACTGAAACTGAAACCAAGGCAGATGAATATAAATTAAAACAAAAACTAGAAACCATAGACAGTTTAAAATTGCTGGCTATGGTTTCTGGCTATAATACCAATTCAATTAAGTAACTATGTATAACTCTATAACTAATAGGAGAACTTTTATTAAAAAAATGGCAACCCTGTCAGCTATGACTGCAGCGGCAGCTATGTTTCCAGGAATATTATTTGCCGAAGAACAATTAAGAGGTCTCCCAAAAGATGCTGATCTCGATTGGAAAAAAGCACCATGTCGTTTTTGTGGAGTGGGTTGTGGTGTAATGGTAGGTGTTCAAAACGGAAAAGCTGTAGCCGTAAAAGGAGACACCAACTCGCCAGTAAATAAAGGCTTGTGTTGCGTAAAAGGGTATCACTCGGTTATTGCTATGTATGGTAAAGATCGCTTAACAAAACCATTAGTTAAACAAAACGGTCGTTATGTTGAAGCATCCATGGATGAAGCTTTAGACCTTATAGCTTCAAAAATGAAGGATACCATCGCTGAACATGGTAAAGATTCAGTTGCCATGTATGGTTCTGGTCAATGGACTATTCCTGATGGTTATGCAGCATCTAAGTTATTTAAAGGTTGTATTGGGACGAATAATGTAGAAGCTAACGCTCGCTTGTGTATGGCAAGTGCTGTAACAGGATTCTTAACATCATTTGGTATGGACGAACCAATGGGATGTTATGAAGACATAGATCATGCTGATGTGTTTGTGTTATGGGGAAATAATATGGCAGAAATGCATCCAGTATTATTTTCAAGATTACTAGATCAGCGTCTAAAAAGAGGAGCAAAGATTATTGACTTTGCTACGAGAACGACACGTACAAGTCAAGCAGCTGACAAATCCATTCTATTCCAACCGCAAACAGATCTTGCAGTAGCAAATGCTATTTGTTACGAGATTATCAAGAAAGGCTGGGTTAACGAATCATTTGTAAACAAGCATTGTAACTTTAGCAAAGGACTTACCAATATTGGATATGGACTTGAGGATAAATTTGCTTTCGCTGACAAAGCTGAAAAAATTTCATTTGCAGAGTATAAAACATTCCTTGAAGATTATACACCTGAGAAAGTAGAGCGTATTTCTGGTGTTTCTGCAAAGGACATCAAGTATATGGCTGCCTACTATGGTGATCCTAATAAAAAAGTGATGTCCCTTTGGTGTATGGGAATGAATCAGCATACTCGCGGAACATGGATAAACAACTTAGTCTATAACATTCACTTGCTTACAGGTAAGATTTCAACTCCAGGAAATAGTCCTTTCTCATTAACAGGACAGCCAAGTGCTTGTGGTACAGTAAGAGAAGTGGGAACATTGACTCATAAATTACCTCATGGTGTGGTAATGAATGAGAAACATCGTGAATTTGCAGCAAAAATTTGGGACGTTCCTGTAGAAAATATTGCTCCTAAACCAACCTATCATACTGTTGAAATGTTTAGAGCTTTAGATAGAGGTGATATTCGTTTTATGTGGATTCAGGTTACCAATCCAATGGTGACCATGCCAAAATTAAAACGCTACAGAGATGGCGCAAACAAAGAAGGACGTTTCATTGTAGTATCTGATATTTACCCAACTCCAACTACAGATATTGCTGACGTAATATTACCATCTGCAATGTGGGTAGAGCGTGAAGGTATGTATGGAAACTCTGAGCGTAGAACACAGTATTTCGAACAAATGGTACAACCACCAGGTGAAGCAATGAGTGATACATGGCAGCTTGTTGAAGTAGCAAAACGAATGGGATACGAAAAGCAGTTCTATTATCAAGAGGATACGCATGTTGAAGAGATTTATACAGAGTATAGAAGACATCACGATAACCCTAAACATAACATGGCACCATTAGAAGTGCTAAAAGAAAATTCTGGAATGATGTGGCCATATGTTGATGGCAAGCCAACAAAATGGCGCTTTAATTCAAAATATGATCCAGCTTGTAGCAATGGTGAAGATTTCCATTTCTACGGAAAACCAGATGGAAAAGCTGTAATATGGCAACGACCTTACGAGCCAGCAGCTGAAGAGCCAGATGCCGATTACCCATTCTGGTTGAATACGGGTAGAGTTGTAGAGCATTGGCATACTGGATCAATGACCAGACGTATTCCTGTATTACATAGAGCAATGCCTGCAGCATATGTAGAACTGAATCCAGGAGATGCAAAACGCATGCAAATTGAAAATGGTGATAAGGTGAAGCTTACTACACGTCGAGGTGATATAGTATTACCAGCTTCGGTTAATCAAAGAGGTGTGCCAATGCCAAATCATGTATTTGTTCCTTTCTTTGATGAGAATATGCTTATCAATGAAATTACTTTAGACTCGTTCTGTCCTATTTCTAAAGAACCAGATTATAAAAAGTGTGCAGTTAAAGTAGAAAAAGCATAAGGATGAAAAGATTAGGAATCATATCGCTATTTGTGCTTTTGTTTATTGGTTTCATTTATGTTTGGAATTATAGTTATCAATCAGGATTGGAGGAGGCTTATATTCCTTTAGAGAATAATAACCCTGTGCCAATTATTCCTTCAGAAACTGGAGTTTTTGATCGCTCTGAGTATGCGTTAGATTATGCCAATATGCCAATAGATGAAACGCATCAACGTACATTGGCAACATATTATGAAAACAGAGCATATCACGGAGCACCACCTAGTATTCCACATCCTGTTAAGGAGGAATTAAGCATGGGTGAAAACACCTGTTTACAATGTCATCAAAATGGAGGCTTTACTGAAAATTTTAACGCTTATACACCAGTAGTTCCACATCCTGAAATGGTAAATTGTCGTCAATGTCATGTTGCAGAAATGACCCAAACAGTTTTTAAAGGAACTAATTTCAAAAAACCTGATGCTCCTGATGTTGGCGGTAATAATTCGCTGGTTGGAAGTCCTCCAGCAATTCCACATCAAATACAAATGCGAGAAAATTGTTTGTCATGTCATGCTGGACCTAGTGCACCTAAAGAAATAAGGGTGACGCATCCAGAGCGTATTAATTGTCGTCAATGTCATGTACCGACAAAACAAGAAAATCATTCCGTTCCTCAATTTACAAGAAGCCAATACAATGAATAGAATTCTGACTATAATAGCACTTTTGATCGTTTGTGTGTCTTGTAAAACGCATGAGGACGAATACCATAGTATTACAGATAAGATAGAAGCTGAAAGTCAACATTACGAAGGTGTTTCAGTAACATCAGAGTTGTATTATGGAGATATTGAAACTATTGAAATAAGTGAAGGGCATCACACTTTTTTAATACCTGATCGTAAAGGTCAAATTAAATCGTATGCGTGTACGGAATGCCATACTGAACCTGTAGAACAAATGCAAAACCTACCTAATGGTAAAAAAGCACATTGGGATATTAAACTAGCACATGCAGATATCAATACCATGAATTGCGCTACTTGCCATAATGGAAATGACATGGACAACCTGCATAGTTTAACAGGAAATAGTATAGATTTTAATAAAAGCTATCAATTGTGTAGCCAATGCCATACTAAACAATTTGAAGATTGGAAAGGTGGCGCACATGGTAAGCAATTAGGTGGTTGGGCACCTCCACGTGCTTCTTTGACTTGTGTGAATTGTCATAATCCGCATGATCCTGGTCTTGCAACCAAATGGCCTGCTAGATTTAATACTCAAAAACTGGAAGAGCGCCAATAGTGATAGTAACGTATAATTTGAATTCAGCATCTAAGATATGAGCGAAAATAAAAAATGGTTTTCTCTAAACTTAAACAGATCAAAACCATCTGTTAAACCTTCTTGTCAATGTGGTAAAACTGAAGGAGGCTGTGGCTCTCATGATGTTTCTATACAGGAAGAAAAGAAGGATGGATTTCAGCAAGTCTTCGACGTTAAGATGAGTCGTCGTACTGCTTTCAAGCAATTAACAGCAAGTTTAGCTATTGGAGCTGGAGCTGTGAGTACCTCATGCAGTATGCTTTCTGGAGATGAAACCAAAGAAAAAGCACAAATTGATTGGGAGGAACAATTTAAAGGTAACTATAAATTGATGTCCAAAGATGAAAAGAAAGCAACAGTTGATAGATTAGTACGCTCCTATGAAATTAGAACAGGTAAGACACTTAATATGTCTTCAACAGATGCCGACAAAAATGTATTATTTGGCTATGCCTTTAACATTTCTAAATGTCAAGGCTATATGGATTGTGTAAGCGCTTGTGTGGAAGAAAACAATCAAGACAGAAACTCACAAATGCAATACATCAGAATTCATGAAATGAAAGATGGTAAAGGCTTTAATTTTAACGAAGCTGATGATAACTATTACCATGAAGTTCCTGCTGAAGGGCATTTTTATATGGGAACACAATGCTTCCATTGTGATAATCCTCCATGTGTAGATGTGTGTCCGGTTCAGGCAACTTGGAGAGAAGAAGATGGATTAGTTGTTGTTGATTACGATTGGTGTGTAGGTTGTCGTTACTGTATGGCTGCGTGCCCTTATGATGGAAGAAGGTTTAACTGGAGTAAACCAGAAGTTCCAGAAGAAGATATAAACAAGAACCAACACTACCTTGGAAACCGAATGCGTAAGAAAGGAGTGATGGAAAAATGTACTTTCTGTGTGCAGCGTTCTAGAGCTGGTAAAAACCCTGCATGTGTAGAAGCTTGTCCGACAGGAGCCAGAATTTTCGGAAACTTGCTGGATCCTGATAGTACAATACGTTGGGTGTTGGAGAATAAAAAGGTATTTAGATTGAAGGAAGATTTAGGCACAGAGCCTAAGTTCTGGTATTTTATGGATTAAGAATTTAAAGTAGCATAATAACTAATGAGACGTTTAAAAATATTTTGGAGCTTAATAAAAGATAGTATTGATGTTACCACTCATGGTTCTAGAAAGTATCATATATGGATGGCAGTACTAACTTTTGTAATGCTTGTTGGAATGTATTGCTATTCTATCCAATTAGATCAGGGTCTTAGTGTTACAGGAATGACTGATAGAGTAAGTTGGGGACTATATATATCTAACTTTACCTTTTTAGTTGGTGTTGCAGCTGCAGCAGTAATGCTGGTAATGCCTACTTACGTTTTAAAGGATATTGATTTTAAGCAAGCTGTACTTATTGGCGAAGGAATAGCAGTAGCGGCATTAATCATGTGTTTAGCATTTGTAATTGCTGATATGGGTGGGCCATCAGTACTGTGGCATATGATTCCAGGCATTGGAACCTTTAATTTTCCCAGCTCCATGTTGACCTGGGATGTAATTGTACTAAACGGATACTTGTTTTTAAACATTAGTATTCCATTATATATCCTTTTCAGACATTATCAAGGTAAAAAAGCGAAGACTAGTGTATATATTCCTGGGGCATTGATTTCTGTATTTTGGGCAGTAGCTATCCACTTGGTGACCGCATTTTTATATCAGGGATTACAAGCAAGACCTTTCTGGAATAATGCGTTATTGGGGCCTCGTTTCTTAGCTTCGGCATTTGCTGCTGGACCTGCATTGATCATTTTAGTATTGGCAATTATTAGAACATATACCGAGTTTAAGATCAAAGACAAGACCATCAAGAAAATAGCAATGGTGGTAACTGTTGCTGCTCAGATAAACCTGATCATGTTAATTTCAGAGCTGTTTAAAGAGTTTTATGCTCCAACACACCATAGTGAAAGTGCTTATTACTTGTTCTTTGGTCTGGATGGTAAAACAGCACTACTGCCTTGGATATGGACTGCCATAACACTAAATGTTATAGCTACAGTATTACTTACATTCCATAAGCTTAGAAACAACTTTAGAATCCTATTTTTTGCATGCCTGATCTTGTTTATTGGAATATGGATAGAAAAAGGCTTTGGTTTGATCGTTCCAGGATTCATTCCTGGACCATACGGTAAGATTGCTGAGTATACTCCAACAATGGTAGAGATAGGTGTAACTCTTGGAATTTGGGCATTAGGAGCTTTTGTATTTACTATTTTGGCAAAGACAGCTATCAAGATTGAAACAGGAGCGTTACGCTTCAAAAAATAACAACCTTTAAGAGCTAATAATTTAAGTTCTTTAACCCCAAAAAGCTTAATTTTAAAAGAGCATCACCATTCGTGATGCTATTTTTTTTGGCTAAATCGATTCAAATATTCATAAGGTCATTTCAATTTTAAGTTTGGACGTTTCACTTCAAAAGTGGTAATGAAACTTTTAATACCAATGTACATTTGTCTTGTAAAACAAAAACACATAAATAGTTTTTTCATAATGTTTTGATTTGATTGGTTAGTTGGGAAAGCCGCTTCTTAGTTGAAGTGGCTTTTTCTTTGTAATAAATGTATCTTTAGTTTTCAATTTTTAGGTATGAGGTATAAATCAACAATTTTATCGGTTTTTATAATTGCATTAATTATGGGTTGTGGTAATGAAAGTAAATGTGGTAATGATGCTGCAACGGGACATTTTAAAGATCTAAACGGGCTAGACGGTTGTGGAATGATCATTGAGCTTGATAATGGAAACAAGCTAAATCCTATTAATCGGGAAGAAATAAATGTTGAAGCTGTTGATGGTCAAAAAGTTTCTTTGACTTATACAAAACTTGAAGATGCAATGAGTATTTGTATGGTAGGTGATATGGTCAAAATTAATTGTATTGAAGTTCAATAAAAAAGAGAATAAAACAAAAAAGCCTTACTCTTTCGAGTAAGGCTTTTGTACTGAAGGCGGGACTTGAACCCGCACGGACATAATGTCCATTGGATTTTAAGTCCAACGTGTCTACCAATTCCACCACTTCAGCAACTTGGTATATTTTAACAGTGTAGAGCGAAAGACGGGATTTGAACCCGCGACCCTCACCTTGGCAAGGTGATGCTCTACCCCTGAGCTACTTTCGCATTTTAAAGAACTTCAATCTTGCGATTGCGGATGCAAATTTAACACAATTATGATAATAGCAAAGCTCTTTTTTAAAAAAGATGTGGTTTTTTATGCTCTTTTTTTCTTTTGAAGCATGCGCTTAATTTCATTAAGCTTCATCAAGGCTTCTACAGGAGTCAAAGTATTAATATCTATATGCAATATTTCATCTTTGATCTCTTCTAATAGAGGATCATCTAAATTGAAGAAACTCAATTGCATCTCATCATTGATAGATTTTACCTTATTGGTTAACTCTTCACTAGAATGCGACTTCTCCAAACGCTTCAATATCTTATTAGCTCTATGAATTACCTGTTGCGGCATACCAGCCATTTTAGCTACATGAATACCAAAACTGTGCTCGCTTCCACCTTCTACAAGCTTACGCAAGAACAGTACATTATCTTTTAACTCCTTAACCGATACGTTGAAGTTCTTAATACGCTCAAAGGTTTCGGTCATTTCATTGAGCTCATGATAATGTGTAGCAAACAGCGTTTTTGGCTTAGAAGGATGCTCATGTAAATATTCACTTATGGCCCATGCAATAGAAATACCATCGTAGGTACTTGTTCCTCTTCCTATTTCGTCAAGCAATACCAGGCTTCTATCGGAGATATTATTTAAAATAGAAGCAGATTCGTTCATCTCGACCATAAAGGTAGACTCACCCATCGAGATATTATCACTTGCTCCTACTCTTGTAAATATTTTATCTACCAGACCTATTCTGGTTGCTTCCGCCGGAACAAAACTGCCTATTTGCGCTAATAATACGATTAAAGCTGTTTGACGTAAAATGGCAGACTTACCAGACATATTCGGACCAGTGATCATAATAATCTGTTGCGATGTTCTATCCAGATACAGATCGTTAGCAATATAACTTTCGCCTAATGGTAATTGCTTTTCAATTACTGGATGACGCCCATTTTTTATCTCTAAATCAAAACTATCGTCAATAGTTGGGTACACATAATTGTTCTCTTTAGCCAATTGTGCAAACCCACATAAACAGTCTAAATTTCCAATTAATTGTGCATTTTGCTGTACTGGTTTTATGTACTGGTTCATCCAGTTTACCAATTCTGCAAAAAGTTGTTGCTCAATGGCTAAGATTCTTTCCTCCGCTCCTAAAATTTTTGACTCGTACTCTTTAAGCTCTTCGGTTATATAGCGCTCAGCATTGACAAGAGTTTGCTTTCTTATCCACTCTTCTGGAACTTTATCTCTATGCGTATTTCTAACTTCTATGTAATAGCCAAAAACGTTATTAGAAGCAATTTTAAGTGACGGAATTCCTGTTCGCGCACTCTCGCGCTCCAACATTTTATCTAAATAGTCCTTCCCAGAAAAAGCAAGGTCCCTAAGTTCTTTTAATTCCTGTGAAAAATCAGATGAGATGGTATTTCCTTTTAAAACATTTATAGGAGCATCTTCGTTTAAAGTTTCTTTAATCTTTTCACGAAGCACATCACAGCTTTGGATACTATCGCCAATAACCTTCAAGGCATCATTATCACAATTAGATGCTAGCGCTTTTATAGGAACAATAGCCTCCAAAGAATTTTTTAATTGAATTACTTCACGAGGGCCAATTTTAGCAGTTGCGACTTTAGAAATCAATCGCTCAATATCTCCAACCTGTTTTATTTGATGTTGAATCTTTTGATGGGTTACCTCATTATCAAGCAGAAAATTCACCACTTCGTGGCGGCTTTTTATTTTTTCTACATTCTTTAAAGGAAGTGCTAACCAACGCTTTAATGTTCTCCCTCCCATTGCCGAAGAAGTCTTGTCGATAACATCTAAAAGCGTAACTGCGTTAGCGTTTGTGGAATGATATAATTCTAAATTCCTGATGGTAAAACGATCCATCCAGACATATTCATCTTCGGCTATTCTGTTAACCGAAGTTATATGATGTAATTTATGATGCTGCGTTTCTCCTAAATAATGCAGTATAGAACCAGAAGCAACAATGCCTTCATATAAATCGGTTATTCCAAAACCTTTAAGTGAATTGGTTTGAAAGTGATTGCATAAAGTTTCGTTTGCATAATCATCCTGATACACCCAATCTTCTAAATAAAAGGTGTGATAATTGCTTCCAAAGGTTTCAACAAACTCTTTTCGCTTTTGTTTTTCGATTAGAATTTCACTCGGACTAAAGTTCTGCAGCAGCTTATCAATATACTCCGCATTACCTTGTGAGGTTAAAAACTCTCCAGTTGAAATATCTAAAAAAGAAACACCAATGTACTTCCCAAAATAAACCGAGGCTAAAAAGTTATTGGATTTTGCTTGAAGCACTTCATCATTTAAAGCAACTCCAGGAGTTACCAATTCGGTCACTCCACGTTTCACAATCTTTTTGGTTTGCTTTGGGTCCTCTAACTGATCGCAAATAGCAACGCGCTCTCCAGCTTTAACTAGCTTAGGCAAATAAGTATTAATAGAGTGATGTGGAAAACCTGCCAGTTCGGTTTCGCTCTCGCTACCTGCACCTCTTTTGGTAAGAATAATTCCTAGAATCTTAGAAGCCTTAACAGCATCCTTACCAAAGGTTTCATAAAAATCTCCAACTCTAAAAAGTAACATAGCATCGGGATACTTTGCTTTAATCGCATTGTACTGCTGCATTAATGGAGTTACTTTTTTTGCTTTTTTAGCCAATGATATGAAGTTTTATTTGTCTTATTTTTGCACAAAGGCAGAAACGCTAAAGTAACCAATATTTCATGCTTTTTGAAGCCCTAAAGCTTTAAGTTATCTACAATTGTTGACAACTATGAGGAAATTAAAAAATAGCGAATTAGATCGTTTATCGATAGATGAATTCAAACAATCTGAAAAAACAAAACTGATAGTTATTCTAGACAATATTAGAAGCTTAAATAACATTGGGAGTGTTTTTAGAACCAGTGATGCTTTTCTTATTGAGAAGATCTATTTATGTGGTATTACTGCAACTCCACCTCATAAAGACATTCATAAAACAGCATTGGGAAGTACTGACTCTGTTGCTTGGGAATATGCTGAAAACGCTATTGACATCATCAACAAGCTTCAAACAAACAATGTTAAAGTACTGGCTATTGAACAAGCAGAAAATGCAACCATGTTAGACAACTTTAAACCTGAACCAAATACAACCTATGCTGTTGTTTTTGGTAATGAGGTAAAGGGTGTGTCGCAAGAAGTAGTTAGTGCAAGTGATACTGTTATTGAAATTCCGCAATATGGAACAAAACATTCCTTAAATATCTCTGTAAGTTGTGGTGTGGTGCTTTGGGATTTGTTTTGTAAAATACAATCTTAGCTTGGAAAATTAATACTTTAACTAACTAACTTTACTTTTCCCTTTTAGGAATCAACTTGAAATTATATCTTTTCTTGGTGTAAAATTAAAATCACAAAATTATGCGTATTAGTAAAAGCAACTCTATAAAAAGAATTGCAATATCCTTGATAGCCATTTTATTTATATTAAATGTACATTCTCAAAAACTAAAGACATACTATATAAAGTTTAATGGAGAAAAGAGCTCCAAACTATATGGGCAATATAAGCGCACAATTCAAAACGAAGGAGATATTTGGGTTGTTAATGATTATTACTTAAATGATTCTTTATTTAGATCGGGAAAGTACATGGATAAAAAGCTACTACAAAAAACAGGTGTTTTTAATGACTATTATCCCAATGGCAAATTATCTCGTACTGTTACCTATAAGGACAATAAAAAACATGGAAACCAGATCAATTACTGGATAACAGGAGAGATATCCAAATCTGCAATTTTCGAAATGGGTGAAATAACCGGAAAATGGACATGGTATAAGGAAGATGGAAGCATTAAAAATAAAATAGAAAATATAACTCCAAATCTCCTAGAAGAACAATATAGTCCTGCCACATATATTGGAGGTCAAAAAAAATTAGCTGAGTATATGAAGAAATTGGACTTCCATTTTTCAAAAGGATATATCGCCTTATATGACAAGACATTTGCCATAATTCAGATAAACGAAGAGGGCAAAGTAAATGAAGTTGATATAATTATTCATGGAACTAAAGAAATGGACTCAACTATAATTGAGCATCTCTATAATATGCCTAAATGGAAAGCTTCAAAGATAGGTGGTGAATATGTTTCTAATTATACTGTTCTCCCTTTAAAGATTGCAGGAAAAGGGAAAAAGGTATTAACCGATAAAATTATTGGAGAAGCCTTTTTTAAAAGTGGTACCGAGGATTATAAGCAAGAGAACTATAAAAAAGCTAACTTCAAATTTATCCAAGCAATTAGAAGAAATCATATGGAAGCGAAATATTACTTCTTATTGGGTCACAGTTATTTTAAACAAGAAAAAATGGAATTTGCTTGTGAAAATTGGTCAATTGCACATAGCCTAGACAATAACATTTTAACAAAGGAAATCAAAGAATTTTGCAGGCTATAACAACATGTTTGCCTTCTACCAATAATTAAATACCTAAAGACTTAACAACACTATGTAACATCTTTACTTATTTGATTTAATAACCATAAATAATCGGCTCTGTTCTTTACAAAATCTCTATCTGAGATATCGATGATCTGTACATTGATCTCGGTTTGATTCTTTAAGAACTCTAGATACCCAGCATTGATCTTCTCTAAGTAGTCGTCTTCTATTTCCTGCTCATAATCACGACCTCGCTTTTTGATATTCGCCTGAAGTCGCTCGGTATTCTGGTATAAGTAAATATAAAGATCTGGTTTAGCAATGTCTTTATACATTAAGTAAAACAACTTTCGGTATAACTTAAACTCATCCTCAGGCAAGGTGATCTTCGAGAAAATGAGTGACTTAAACACATCGTAATCACTTACAATAAAATCTTTAAATAAATCTAACTGTGAAAGATCATCACTAATTTGCTGATAACGATCTGCGAGAAACGACATTTCCAGGGTAAATGCATAGCGTTGTGGTTCTTTATAAAACTTTGGTAAGAACGGATTATCCGCAAAACGTTCTAATACCAATTTAGCATTGTAGTCATGTGAAATTTTAGTTGCTAAACTTGTTTTTCCGGCACCAATATTTCCTTCAATAGCTATATAATTGTGCTTCGAAAAATTAAAGCTTTTGCTTGGATTCTTTAACCAAATATTAATATCGTCAAGCTCACTTTCATCTTCACAGCTATCTAACAACTCAGAAATGGTAGTTTCTAATTTAGGGTGTTCCACCTTAGGAGCAATATTATTTAGTGGTCTCAGTACAAATCTTCGCTTTTCCATTTCAGGATGCGGTACCTGAAGTGTTTTTGTATCGACTATCTGATCACCAATAAGTAAAATATCTAAGTCAATGATTCTAGCTTGATATTCCTTTTCCTTGGTTCTTAATCTACCTAAGCTCTTTTCAATCCTCAAAAGTTCTTTCATTAGCTTGTTAGGTTTCATTTCGGTCTCAACCAAAATACAAGCATTATAAAAGTCGTCACTCTTAAACCCAAAAGCTGGAGAATTATATACCTTAGATATAATCTTAATGTTACCAACCGTAATATGTATTTGATCAATGGCGTTTTGTAGATTCTTAAATCTATCGCCTTGATTACTCCCTAATGAGATATAAACTTGTTGTGGTTGGTTCATAGGAAAAGCAAAATAAGTAAAAGAAAATTTATTCTTTTATATTTACCTTACGTATTTATCCACAATTTCAATGACTGCAAAAGATAAACTATTAGCCCAAAGAATCTATATGCTTTTAGGCGCTTTGTTTATTACCTCATTGGTGGTTTCTAACTTGATCTTCAAGAAGTTCTTTTATTGGTATCCTTTTGATACCGAAATTTTTGGCACTAAACTTTTTGAGATTTCGGTAGGAATTCTGCCTTACCCTATCACCTTCTTAATAACCGATTTAATAAGCGAGATCTACGGAAAGAAAAAAGCAAATCAAGTAGTAGTGATGGGTATTTTTGCCTCCTTCTTTTCCATGCTCATTGTGTATACTGCTAATGTTGTTCCAGCTACCGATTGGTCACCAGTAAAAGACGAGATGTACACCACAGTTTTTGGGAGTACAGCTATTGCAGTTTTGGCAAGTATGATGGCTTATTTATTGGCGCAGTTTATTGATATACACATCTACCACTTCTGGAAAAAACTAACTCGAGGTAAACACTTATGGTTACGTAACAACTTCTCCACCTTTTTATCCCAGTTTGTTGATACCTTTACCGTTTTATTCTTGCTTTGTAGTTTTGGTGAAATAGAATGGAGTTTGTTTGCTGGATTACTAATAGCGGGCTTCCTTTTTAAAGTAATGGTAGCAGCAATAGATACTCCTTTCTTATATTTGGGAGTTTGGTTGTTTAGAAAGCGTTTTAAACTTAAGGTTAATGAGGAGTTATCAATAGACTAGTTCAATCTTAACAACTCTTCCTTCATTACTCCTGACATTAAATACGGTTTGGTCTTCGAAGATTAGGTACTGGCCTTTTACACCAACAAGTTTTCCTGTGTATTCCTCAGCTTTTTCAATATTGAGGCTCTTAGGCTTTTCAGGGTACTCATGAACAGGGAACTCTAAATTGGTCTCACTATTATTTTCAATAAAATATTCCTTGACTTCTTCAGGAATAAATTGTTTTAGAGCATCTCGCTTCTCAAGCAAATTTTCATCTTCAATTTCGTTTTTAAGCATTTTTCTCCATTGAGTTTTATCAGCTATATGATCTTTCAACGCAACTTCAGTAATTCCTGCTAAATAACGATTAGGAACCTCAACAATTTCTATAGCTTCGTGCGCTCCCTGATCTATCCATCTTGTAGGCACTTGGGTTTTTCTAGTAACACCAACTTTTACATTACTAGAATTTGCCAAATACACTATATGAGGTTGTAACTGAACTTTCTTTTCATACTCTAAATCTCTATCTTCTTTCCCCAAATGCGCCATACTTAACTCAGGACGCATAATCCAATCTGCCGCCTGAGGTACTTCATAAAAACAAGATTTGCAAAAACCTTGTCTATAAACAAATTTGTTTAATCCACACCCAAGACATTGATACTCAACAAAACTCATTTTAATGGTTTTATTAAGTAATTGATTCATATTTATAAAATCATTTTCAAACACTAAAAAATACTGTATTGGTTGTCCAAATTCAGTTTCCATTTTTGTTAAAACACCTTGGTAATGCATGTGAATTTTTGTTATTTTAGTTGCGCAAATCACTAAAGAGAAACTCAAAATTATAGAAATAGATATTTGAGTTTTATAATCTCACTTAGTGAGTAAAGATAGCTAATCCATGTCAATTCCTTTAGTAAATTCTATTGCTTCCTGGTTTTTAAAAAAACGATTTCATCAAATTGAATTGTTTCTAAAATACCCAAACGAAGTACAAAATGAATTACTTCTCGATCTTATAGAAACTGCCAGGGACACCCAAATAGGAAAGCAATATGATTTTGCTTCTATTGATAATTACAAAACCTTTCAAGAGCGTGTTCCCATTTCAGCTTATGAAGACATTCAAGACATGATAGAGTTGGCTCGTCAAGGGAAACAAAATATTTTTTGGCCTTCTCCTATTAAATGGTTTGCAAAGTCTAGCGGAACCACCAATGCCAAAAGTAAATTTATTCCCGTTAGCTTGGAGTCGCTAGAAGATTGTCATTATGCAGCAGGAAAGGATTTATTATGCATGTACCTTAACAATAATGAAGATTCACAGCTTTTTACTGGTAAAAGTCTGCGCCTTGGAGGAAGTAAAGAACTTTACAAAGAAAATGGAACCGTTTTTGGTGACCTTTCTGCAATACTAATTGATAATATGCCTTTTTGGGCTGAGTTTAGCAGTACCCCAAGCAATAAGGTTTCATTGATGAGTGATTGGGAGTATAAAATGCAAGCCATTGTTGATGAGACCATAAATGAAAATGTAACCAGTTTAGCAGGTGTGCCTTCTTGGATGTTGGTATTACTCAACAATGTTTTAGAATCTACAGGAAAGAATAACCTATTTGATATTTGGCCAAATCTAGAAGTGTATTTTCATGGTGGTGTTAGTTTTGTTCCGTACGTAGATCAATACAAAACTATTTTACCTCGTAACGATTTTAGGTATTATGAAATCTATAATGCCTCTGAAGGATTCTTTGCTATACAAGATCAGAACAATTCTAGCGAGCTGTTGTTAATGCTTGATTATGGTATTTTTTATGAATTCATCCCAATGAATACTTATGGAACTCCTCAGGAAAAAGTGATTCCGTTAAGTGAAGTAAAAAAAGATGTAAACTATGCGGTCATCATTACCACCAACGCTGGATTATGGCGCTATAAAATTGGAGATACGGTTAGGTTTACTTCTTTAAATCCTTATAGAATAAAAGTTTCAGGAAGAACCAAACATCACATTAATGCCTTTGGTGAAGAATTAATAATCGAAAATGCTGAAGAAGCTTTGAAGAAAGTTTGTGAGAAAACTAAAGCTGAAATCGTTGACTATACAGCTGCTCCTGTTTTTATGCAAGGAAATGAAAAAGGAGCCCACGAATGGATGATCGAGTTTAAAACACCTCCAAACGATATTAACTACTTTAATGAACTGCTTGATAACGCATTAAAATCTTTGAACTCTGATTATGAAGCAAAGCGTTATAATAACATGACCTTGAATAGACCTAAAATTAATGTGGCGAGACCTCAATTATTCTATGATTGGCTCAAGGAAAACGATAAGTTAGGCGGACAGCATAAAATCCCTAGATTATCAAATTCTCGAGATTATCTTAATGAACTTCTTAAACTTAATAGTTAATTTCCCTACTGTTTATCGATAAAAACAAGCATCGCTATTTCTTTGAACGAAAAATGAGAGTTATTCATCTAAAATTGCCAAAAGACTTTTTGAGCTTTGAATATTAATACTACTTTTAGTGTGCACTAAGAAAAAAACATTAAAGACTTTTCTGCAAAAATTAATTAAAATCCAAAATAAAAAACCACTCTGAGAGGAGTGGTTTCTTTTATTCATATGAGTTTATACTCAGGAAACTGCCTTTAACTTTTTAAGTTTTGTTTTTGTGAGCTTTCCTTCGGCATAACTCTTTGTAACATTCAATTTTGTTTCTTCACTTCCAGGAAGGGTAAACATTGCATCTGTTAAGATTTCTTCACATAGTGAACGTAAACCTCTGGCTCCAAGCTTATACTCTATTGCTTTTTCGACAATATAATCTAAGGCTCCATCAGTGATGCTAAGATCTATTTCATCCATTGCAAACAATTTTTTGTATTGCTTTACAATTGCGTTCTTAGGCTCAGTTAATATTGCTCTAAGTGTGTTAGCATCTAAAGGATCCATATGCGTTAACACTGGTAAACGACCAATAATCTCAGGAATTAATCCGTAATCTTTTAAATCCTTTGGAATGATATACTGCAAAAAGTTATCCTTATCAATGATCTCACCATCGTGAGACGCTTTATAACCAATTGCAGACATATTCAGCCTTTTCGAGATATGACGATCAATACCATCAAAAGCTCCACCAGCAATAAATAAAATATTCTCTGTATTTACTTCAATGAATTTTTGGTCTGGATGCTTTCTTCCTCCTTTAGGTGGCACATTAACAACCGTTCCTTCTAATAACTTAAGAAGTGCCTGCTGAACACCTTCTCCAGAAACATCACGAGTAATGGAAGGGTTATCACTCTTGCGAGCAATTTTATCTATTTCGTCAATAAATACAATCCCTCTTTCAGCTTTTTCTAGGTTATAATCGGCTGCCTGAAGTAAGCGTGTTAAAATACTTTCAACATCTTCACCAACATAACCAGCTTCTGTTAACACTGTTGCATCAACAATAGCAAGAGGTACATTTAGCATTCTTGCAATTGTCTTAGCCATTAAGGTCTTACCCGTTCCCGTTTGCCCAACCATGACAATATTACTTTTCTGAATTTCAATATCATCATCTGTAGGGGTTTGTAATAAACGCTTGTAGTGATTGTAAACAGCAACAGACATTACACGTTTGGTGTGTTCTTGTCCTATTATGTACTCATCTAAAAACGCTTTGATTTGTTGAGGCTTCCTTAACATTAGTTCTGCTGAAAGATCGCCAGAGTCCATTTGTTTAGACTCTTCTACAACTATACCATGTGCTTGCTCAATACATCTGTCACAAATGTGCGCATCAAGTCCAGCAATGAGTAAGTTGGTTTCAGGCTTTTTCCGTCCGCAAAACGAGCATTCTAATTCTTCCTTAGCCATATTTAAAGGTTTCGATTAAATCTTATTAATTGCGAGATAATATCTCATCTATCATACCGTACTCTAGAGCTTTTTCTGATTTCATCCAATAATCACGATCACTATCAGCATATACCTTATCGTAATCTTGACCTGAATGCTTACTTATAATTCTATATAACTCCTCTTTAAGGATTAATATTTCACGAGCAGTAATTTCAATATCACTTGCTTGACCCTGAGCACCACCTAGTGGTTGATGGATCATTACTCTTGAATGTGTTAATCCGCTACGCTTTCCTTTTTCCCCAGCACATAACAAAACAGCTCCCATAGAAGCAGCCATACCAGTACAAATGGTAGCCACGTCTGGTTTTATTAACTGCATGGTATCGTATATACCTAAACCTGCATAAACACTTCCTCCTGGAGAGTTAATATAAATTTGAATATCCTTAGAAGAATCTGTACTCTCTAAGAATAATAACTGAGCTTGTATAATATTAGCAACCTGGTCGTTAATTCCTGTTCCAAGAAATATGATACGATCCATCATTAATCTCGAGAATACATCAAAAATGGCAATGTTCATTTGACGTTCTTCTATAATGTTAGGAGTCAAGTTTGTTGGATACATACTACTAATAATCTTATTGTAATATGTACTACTTATACCTTGATCTTTTATTGCAAATTTTTCAAATTCTTTTCCGTAGTCCATGGGTATTTCTTTACTAGTTGAATTTGTAAATATAAGAACTTCTACTTTAAATAGCTTATCAATGGTAATGCTTATTTAACTCATAATCTTTCTTAAGTGCTGGCAAAATGAATTATTTTTGCAGAAATTAACTTTCTATGATTTTTGACAAGGTATTACTTCAAGATATCAATCTTCAAATTAACCATATTTTTCAGAAAATATCAGAATTTGAAACGCGTTATCAGTCTCAATTAGAAGCTGTTCATCCTAATTATACCGAGAGTGCTAGAAACCTTATTCATTATCTGGCATTTAGAACTTTTGATAATAATCAGATTCAAGAAAAATTCAGAGATCTTGGATTATCTGGTTCTTCTGAACTTGAAGGCAATGTGATGCATAGTCTTCTAGTAATCAAGACCATTATAGACAGTCTATTAAAAAATCCTGTTGAGAAACCCACTAGCAGTGAGTATATCAATAGACAACAAGCTAAAGCAATTCTTGACAGGAATACTGACGATCTTTTTGGTCGTGCCCCTAAGAAACGTCAGACAAGGATTATGGTTACTCAACCAACAATAGCCGCCGAGGATAAAGACATATCTCATGGACTCCTTAAAAACGGGATGAACATTGCAAGAATTAATTGTGCACATGACGATGAAACTGTTTGGAAAAAGATAATTGATAATATTAAGAGCACTGATTATGACTGCAAGATTATGATGGATTTAGGTGGTCCTAAAATTAGAACCGGAAAAATGAAACCTGGACCTAAGGTTATTCATGTAAAACCTAAACGAAATAATTTAGGTCAGGTAGTTAGTCCTGCAAGAGTATGGTTGGCTCCTTACGGAATTTTACCTCCAAAACCTGAAGAAGCTGATGCCGTAATCCCTGTTAATAAAAAATGGCTTAAGAAAACAAAAAAAGACTCCTACATTGTTTTTAAGGATGCGCGAGACAAGAAATGTCGTTTTCTTATTGAGGAAAAGGAAGGAATTGGAAGATGGGCAACATGCAGTGATTCTGCTTTTGTAACTACCGGAACCTTGTTAAATGTTTTTCTTGAAAACAAATCTAGTTCTGAAATACACAGTGTTCATGAAATTTTACCATTAGAGGAGATCATTTATCTATTTGAAGGAGATATTCTTAGAATTGATCAAGACACCAATATACTTGGTGAGCCTTCTGTTTTGAACGAAGATGGAAAAGTTATAAAAATAGCACACATATCGTGTACGTTACCTGAGATTTTCAACTATGTGAATGTTAGTGAAAGTGTATTTTTTGATGATGGTAAAATAGAAGGAGTTATTAAAGAAAAAAATACCGATCATCTTCTAATAGAAATTACCAGTACAAAGAAAAATGGAGGTCGTTTAAAAGCAGAAAAGGGAATTAATTTTCCTGAGAGTAAACTTGAAATAAACGGATTAACTTCCAAGGACAAAGTAGATCTAGCTTTTGTTGCTAAATATGCTGATGCTGTAAACTTTTCTTTTGTTAACACAAAGAATGATGTGGAAGATTTACTTCGAGAGTTTAAATCTTTAAATGCGCAATTAGGTATTATTCTTAAAATCGAAACACAAGAAGCTTACAAGAACTTACCAAGTATTCTTTTAAAATCAATGGAAAATTACCCTGTTGGTGTAATGATTGCCAGAGGAGATCTCGCCATTGAAACAGGGTGGAAAAATTTTGCAGTAATACAAGAAGAAATACTAAAGCTTTGCGAAGCCGCACATATTCCAGATATATGGGCTACACAAGTACTAGAAAGTTTAGCCAAAAAAGGTGTTCCAACAAGATCTGAGATTACAGACGCTGCAATGGCCAACAGGGCGGAATGTGTTATGCTAAACAAAGGGTATTATATTAATAAAGCAGTAAAAATGCTCGATAAGATATTACGTGAAATGCAACGTATTCAATACAAAAAAAAGAAACTGGCTCCCAAATTAGAGTTCAACGAAATCGCATAAAAAAAGGGAGCTTATTTAAGCTCCCTTTTTTCAATTTATTCTATGGAAATATTAACCATAAACTTCTTTTACAAACTTCTCGTAAGACAATTCCTTTACTTTTATGTTCGCGTTCTCCTTATAGAATTCTAAAAGTCTTTGACTTGTTAATTGCTCAGACAAGCGTTTAACCTCTTCTTGGTTCGATAAAATTCTTGCAGAAATATCATCTAACTCCTTTTCTGAAGGATCCATTTGACCAAACTGAGCCATTTGCCCTTTAATCATTTCTCTAGCGTATGCTTTAAGGTCTTCAAAATTGATTTGAAGATTATTATCAACTATCAATTTGCTTTCAATTAACTGATAACGAATTCCTTTTTCAGACTTCTCATATTCTTCTTTAGCTTGAGTTTCATCTAATGGTTCTTCACCAGCGGTTTGCATCCATCTTTGTAAAAACTCTGCAGGAAGGTCAAACTTTGTTCCTTCAACTAAATATTCTGTAACATCATTTAATAATTTCTGATCAGATTGTTGCACAAACTGTCTTTCAGCGTCAGCCTTAATCTTATCTTTTAACTCAGTTACGGTTTTTACGTTATCTTTTCCAAAAAGCTTATCAAATAACTCCTGATCAAGATCAGCTAGTTCTCTTGTATTTACTTCAGTAATAGTGAAAGTCACATCAACTTCTAATCCATGAGCATCATCATGTGATACTTTTAAATAGTGCATTAGATCATGATCATCATTGAAAAGGCCTTTAGTTTTTAATTTTAAAGTATCTCCAACCTTAGCACCAATAAACTTCTTAGCATTTACTTTTCCTTTGATCTTATCTAAACCAAAAGTTGCAGTGTTATCGATCTCTTTTTCTTCATTTACAAAAGCTCCCGTAACCTCATCACCTTCAGCAACTTCATCTTTAGCAACTAACTTACCATATTGCTTCTGAATATTCTCAACCTGCTCATCTATCATCTTATCATCAGCAACAATATTATAATGAGTGATTGCTTTTTTACCTTTTAGCTTCACATCAAATTCAGGAGCTAATCCTAATTCGAACTCAAAAGTAAAATCGTCAGCATCCCAATTTAGATCATCTTGAGCCTTTGGTAACGGATTCCCTAAAACATCTAACTTTTCTTCAGTTAAATATTTATTAAGTGCATCTTGTAATAATTTGTTTACCTCATCAACCAAAACAGCTTTTCCGTACTGCTTTTTCACCAATCCCATTGGGACATGTCCTTTTCTAAAACCAGGGATGTTTGCAGTTTTTCTATAATCAGATAAAATCTTCTGAACCTTGTCTGCATAGTCGTCTTTCTCAATTGCAACTTTAACAACTGCATTTAACTCATCGATGTTTTCTCTTGTAATATTCATTTTGCTACGTAAAAATTGGCTGCAAAAGTACGACATTTTTGCAACTGAACAAAGTTTTTAAGAGCCTGAAATTCAGTCTATTTTTTATCTTCTTTTAGTATAGAATAAAGTAGTGATTGCAAGCATGATAAAAGCAAACTAAATAGAATAGCTGTCCATATACTTGATACCGAAAAACCATCAATTAATTTGTCTGCAAAAAGTATGATTAGCGCATTAACAACTAATAAGAACAGCCCTAAAGTAAGTATTGTAATTGGCAGTGTGAAAATGATTAATATTGGTTTAACCAAAACATTGAGAATAGCTATAACTGCAGCTACAATAATGGCCGTAGTATAATTATCTAAATGTACTCCAGGTAATAATTTTGCCAAAATAATTACCGCTAGTGCACTTAATAGAAGTTTCATTAAAAGTTTCATAAATCAATTATTTAAAATCTTTTCTAAGATACTAATTGATTGGTGTTTACTTTATAAAATCTGTTACATAATTATAAAACTCTTTTGGATTTTCGGCATGTAACCAATGACCTGCGTTAGTTACTGTTTGAATCTCAGCACTTGGAAATTGCATTTTTATTAGGAACTCATCATTAGGCCCAATATATTCAGACTTATCGCCTCTTAAAAACAGTGTATCCCCTTCAAAACTATAATTGATTGGTAAAGCTTCGCCGACCTCACCTACATTTTCTTTTAAAACTGGAAGGTTAACACGAAGTCCTAACTTTCCCTTTTCAACCCAATACAAATTCTTTAATAAAAATTGTCTTGTTCCAAAATCTGAAACGTATTGAGACAGTATTTCATCTGCTTGCTTTCTACTTTTAATGGTTTCAAAATCCAAAACAGATAGTCCTGTCAAAATAGTATCATGATGAATAGGATAATACTTTGGAGCTATGTCTGCAATTATCAATTTTTTAATTAATTGCGGAAATTGAGTTGCAAAAAGCATAGCGGTTTTTCCTCCCATAGAGTGCCCTAATAGAATAATGTTCTCTAAATCATGGAAATCGCAGTAATTTTTTAAATCATCAGTTAAAACCTCATAATCAAAATCATTATGATGAAAACTTCTACCATGATTACGTTGATCTACCAAATGTACTTGAAAACCTTGATCACTAAATTGTTTTGCAAGTGTTTTCCAGTTATCACCCATTCCCAAAAAACCGTGAAGAATCACGAAAGGAGTTCCCTCTCCAATAATATTTGAGTTTAGTAACATTATTGAAGTTTATGTAAGTACATATTAACAACATTTTCAATGCCTAAATAAAGACTTTCAGAAACCAAAGCATGCCCAATAGAAACTTCTAATAATCCTGGAACATTTTCTTTAAAGAACTGAATATTGTCTAATGAAAGATCATGACCAGCATTAACACCTAATCCTAATTCATTGCTCAACTCAGCACATTTTGTATAAGGCTCTATTGCTTCTTTGTTGCCTAAACCATATTGATGTGCATATGCTTCAGTATACAACTCAATTCTATCAGTTCCAGTTAATTTAGCACCTTCAACTTGTTCAAGAACTGGATCTAGAAATATGGAAGTTCTAATCCCGTTTTGCTTAAACTCTTGTATGACCTCTTGCAAAAAGGCTCTATGCTTTATGGTATCCCAACCTGCATCGGATGTTATGGCATGTTCAGCATCTGGAACCAAAGTAACCTGGGTAGGCTTAGCTTCTAATACTAAATCTATAAACTTAGGAATTGGGTTTCCTTCTATATTAAATTCTGTGTAAACTATGGGCTTAAGATCATGAACATCTTGATATCGTATATGCCTTTCGTCTGGTCTAGGATGCACAGTAACACCTTCGGCTCCAAACTCCTGAACGTCCTTAGCAAATTGAACTACATTGGGTGTATTTCCTCCTCTTGAATTACGTAATGTTGCAATCTTATTTATGTTAACACTTAGCTTAGTCATTTTGTGAAATTTAGCAGCAAAAATACAAAGTAAGTTACGCTAATTGTACTTATTTTTAATTAATTTGCATTAAATACAAAACAGCATTAATGCCATTAAGTGAGTACATAATAAATGATGTTAAACCTTTAGAGGTCACTGATAATATTGGAGAAGCTCAAGATGTTTTTAACCAATTAACATATTCTCACATTCCTATTCAAAGAGATGGGATTTATATTGGATGTTTATCAGAAACAGACGCGCATTGTTTTGATGCTGACGAATCAATAACTGAGTATTTGTATACTCTTGAAGGGTTTTATGTTAGAAAATCTACTATCTGGCTTGATGTTTTAGAAGCTTTTGCTGAAAAGGATACCAATATAATGCCTGTTTTGAGTGAAGACAATACTTATTTAGGTTATTACGAATTACACGATATTATCTCACTTTTTAATCTGACACCATTCTTCTCAGAACCAGGAGGAATACTAATTGTTGAGAAAAACTATAACGATTATTCGTTTAGTGAAGCATGTCAAATAGTAGAATCAAACAAAGGAAAGCTTTTAGGAGCCTTTATCTCTAAGATCAAAAATGATATGGTTCAAATTACATTAAAGATTGGAAATACTGGTCTTAATGAAATTATACAAACCTATAGACGTTACGGTTACAATATAGTTTCAGGACATGAAGAAGATGCATTCTTACAAAATCTCAAAGAACGATCTGACTATTTAAATAAGTATTTAAACATGTAGTATATGAAAGTTGCTATTTACGGACAGGTTTATCAAAAAAACTCCTTAGAACCTATAGAGACTTTGTTTAATGTACTTTCAGAAAGAGCGTTTGATGTTCACGTTGAAGAGGCCTTCTTTAATTCGGTTAACGAAGAGCCCGAATTAAAAGTTGATTTAAAAGGGTTCAAAACCTTTACCTCTTTAAACGCTACTTTTGATCTTCTAATTAGTGTTGGTGGTGATGGTACTATTTTAAGAGCTGTAACTTATATACGTGATTTAGGTATCCCAATTGTTGGCATAAACACAGGAAGACTTGGTTTTTTGGCCACCATTCAAGAAGATCTCATTGAAAAAGCAATAAATGATATTGTTGAAGGGCGTTATCGAATTTCTAATCGACTTCTTTTATCTGTTAGCTTTGAACCTGAAGATGAAGGACTATTCTATTTCCCATCAGCTTTAAACGAAATTGCAATAAGCAGAAAGAATACCACCTCTATGATAACTGTAGAAACAAGCTTAAATGGAGAATACCTAACCTCTTATTGGGCAGACGGACTAATCGTTTCTACACCTACAGGTTCGACTGGATATTCGTTGAGTTGTGGAGGACCTGTGATTATGCCTGAAACTCACAGCCTCACTATCACGCCTATTGCTCCCCATAACCTCAACGCAAGACCATTGATTATAGAAGACTCTACAGAAATAAGATTGAAAATAAGTGGGCGAGAAGATAGTTACTTGGTTTCTTTAGACTCCCGTATTGCAACCGTTGATAAAGACACCACACTTATCGTTAAAAAAGCCGATTTTAAGGTTAAAATGATTGACCTAGATGATGAAAGCTTTTTAAACACACTCCGCAAAAAACTTCTTTGGGGAGAAGATAAACGTAATTAGACAATATTTTACTTCAATTAGTGTTTATCAGTAATACTAACAACAAATTATAATAGGCTCAACAGATTTATTATATTTGCAAACTTTTGAACATCTATGAGGCATTTTGTCGTTTTCATTATGTGCGCTTTAATTAGCCAATTTAGTTTTTCTCAAATCTATGAAATTGGGCTATATGCTGGTGGAAGTAATTTAATTGGAGATGTTGGCTCTACTAAATATATATCACCTAACCAACCTGCTTTTGGTGGCGTTTTTAAATGGAATAGAAGCCCCAGACATTCATATAGGCTTTCTATTATTCACACAGAACTAAATGCAGAAGATTCAAAATCTGATGATCCAAGAAGGATCCAGAGAGATTTTAAATATGCCGAAAGTTTGCTAGAAATTGCTCTTGGTATGGAGTTTACTTTCTTTGATTTTAATCTTCATTATGAAGGATTCAAGTCTACACCATACCTTTTTACAGGGATTTCTTTTGGTAAACACGATAATAACTACTTCAACAATGGTGTTCAAACCTTTGAAAATTCTTCTAGTTGGGCTGTTGGCATTCCATTAGCAGTTGGCTACAAGGCAACAATAACAGATCATTTATTGATTGCTGCTGAAATAGGAGCACGTTATACATTTACCGATGAACTTGATGGTAGTGTACCGGATGCAGATTGGTTACAACAACAGTTTAGCTTTGGGAACCTTAATAACAATGACTGGTATATGTTTACTGGGATAACCCTAACTTATACCTTTGCTCGAAAACCTTGTTACTGCGATTTTCTGGAATGAGTATAAAAGACCAAATACATTTAGACCACTTGCCAGAACATATTGCCATAATTATGGATGGTAATGGGCGTTGGGCTAAAGAAAGAGGTAAACTAAGAGTGATTGGTCATGAAAAAGGAGCAAAAGCTGTCAAAAAGGTAGTTGAAGGTTGTGCCGAATTAGGTGTTAAAAATTTAACACTGTATGCGTTTTCAACAGAAAACTGGAATCGACCAAAATTAGAGGTTCAAACACTAATGAAATTACTTATTTCTTCTTTAAAGAAAGAAATAAATACACTTCAAAAAAATAACATCAAACTTAACGCTATTGGAAACCTAAAAGCGCTTCCATCTCAAGTATACAAAGAGTTAACAGATGTTATAGAGGTAACAAAAAACAATAAAAGATTAACTTTAACGCTAGCTTTAAGCTATGGCTCGAGAGACGAGTTAATAAATACTGTTAAACAAATTAGCGTTAAAGTTAAAAATAACATAATTTCGCCCGAATTAATTGATGAATCAGTTATAAATGAGCATCTTTACACGCAAAATTTACCTGACGTAGATTTATTAATTAGAACAAGTGGTGAACAGCGCATAAGTAATTTTCTTTTATGGCAAATTGCATATGCCGAATTTTATTTTACTAAAGTATTTTGGCCTGATTTTACAAAAGAATATTTGTATGAGGCTATAGTAAATTATCAAAAAAGGGAAAGACGATTTGGAAAAACTAGCGAACAACTTAGCTAACTATATATTGGGGAAACAAATTACTAGACTTTTATTTATTGCTTTTTTTATTGGCAGTTTAAACTTATCGGCTCAAATAGATGCGCCTATAAACTACAAAACCTATAAAATTGGGGCTATTAAAGTAACTGGCAATACTTCCTTTAGTGAAGGAACAGTAATCACATATTCTGGCTTAAAAGAAGGAGATGAAATAACAGTTCCTACAAAAGCAGGTTCTAAAATTGCAGAAGCAGTACAAAAGTTATGGAAATCAAACCTTTTTAGTAGTATTGATATTTTCTACACACTTAATGGCGATATTGCAGATATTGAAATAGTGCTTATTGACCTCCCTGAATTAAAAGATATTACTATTGAGGGTGTGAAAAAATCTAAAAAGGAATCTATCATTGAGGAAAACAAACTCCAATCAGGTGTAAAAGTTACCGAAAATCTAATAACAACTACAAAGAATTATATTGAAAGCTCTTATAGAAAAAAAGGGTATTTAAATGCTAAAGTTCTAATTTCTACCGCCGAAGTAAAAGACTCTATTAACAAGGTTCGAGTTAATATGAATCTTAAGGTAGATAAGGGAGAAAAAATTAAAGTTCGTGACATTGTTTTTACTGGTAGTGAGAAGCTGAAAGATAAAAAGCTTCGAAAAGCTATGAAGAATACTAAAAGGAAGAATCCAATTCGTATTCTTAAACGTTCAAAATATATTGAAGCTGACTTTGAAGAGGATTTAAACAGCCTTGTAGATAAGTACAAAGAGAATGGTTATAGAGATGCTAGAATTTTACGTGATAGCTTAATATACAATGATGATAATACCATTACCCTCGCCATTGATCTCGCAGAAGGAGAAAAATACACTTACGGTAAAGTAGATTTTGTTGGTAATGCTTCTTATTCTGATGAGCTCTTAAACAGTATTCTAAGAATAAGACCTGGAGACACTTATAATGGAGTAGAATTAGAAAAACGAATTAGTGACCAAACGAAACCAGACGCTAATGACCTTACAAACTGGTATCAAAACAATGGATATTTATTTTCTACAATCACTCCAGTTGAAACTAGTGCAGATGGTAATGTCATCGACATGGAAATCAGAATTATCGAGGGTAAACCCGCATATTTCAATAAAATATCGGTAAGTGGAAATGACAGAACCAACGATCACGTAATCTATAGAGAAATTAGAACACTTCCTGGGCAAAGATATAGTAAAGCACAAGTGATTAGAACCATTCGTGAACTTGGTCAATTAGGGTTCTTTGATGCACAACAAATTACACCAGATTTTGAAAACGTTGATCCTAATGCAGGAACTGTTGATATTAACTATTCTGTAGTTGAGCGAGGATCAAGTCAAATTGAATTACAAGGTGGTTACGGAGGTGGAGGTTTCATTGGTACACTAGGGCTTTCTTTTAGCAATTTTGCGATAAAGGATATATTTAAGAAAGAAGCTTATAAACCAATTCCAATGGGTGATGGGCAGAAATTATCTCTTCGTTTACAGGCAAGTAGATTTTTTCAGACCTATAGCTTTTCTTTTTCTGAGCCTTGGTTAGGTGGCAAAAAGCCAGTGAATTTCTCGAGCTCCATTTCACATACGAAACAATTCTTGTTCGATCCATTTACTAGAAGAGCAGATAAAAGTAGGAGTTTTAATATTACAGGTCTCTCTTTTGGTTTAGCGCAACGCCTTAGCTGGCCAGATGACTTTTTTGTTTTATCACAGGCCATAAGCTTTCAACATTATGATCTAAACAACTATAATACTGGACTATTTACATTTGGTGATGGAGAATCTAAAAGTTTAGCTTATACTATTGGGTTAAGTAGAAATAACACAGCTACAGACCCAATCTATCCTACTTCTGGATCTAGTTGGAGTATTTCAGCAAAATTAAGCCCACCTTATTCATTATTTGACGGCGTTGATTATGCTGCTCTGCAGAATGAGAGAGAGGATCAGGAAGCAATTAGAGACAATACTTCTTTAAGTGATGCGGATAGAAATGATGCTGCAGATAGAATAGGAGAAATAGATCAGGAACGTTTTAATTGGCTAGAGTTTTATAAGATAAAATTCAAAGCAGACTGGTACCAAAGTGTTTTTGGTAATTTGGTATTAAAACCTAGTATTGAATTTGGTTTCTTAGGTGCTTATAATAATGATAGAGGAATAATTCCATTTGAACGTTACTTCCTTGGTGGAGATGGTTTAGGAACATATAGTTTAGATGGTCGTGAAGCAATTGCGTTAAGAGGATACCCTAACCAATCATTATCCACTCAGGATGGAGGTTCTATTTATAACAAATTTTCATTAGAGCTTCGTTATCCAATTACGCTTAAATCACAACAAGCGAAAATATTCGCTCTGGCATTCTTAGAAGGTGGTAACTCCTTTAATAGTTTTAGAGATTTTGACCCATTTAACCTTAAACGTTCTGCTGGGTTAGGTATTAGATTATTCATGCCAGCATTTGGTTTATTAGGTATTGATTTTGCTCATGGTTTCGATCCGTTACCAGGGCAAACTCAAAAACATGGATGGGAGACACACTTTATAATTGGACAGCAATTTTAAAGTTTGGCATGATATTTTCTATTTACGGGGTAACTGTAACAGTTTAACGATTTAATTAGTGCGTTAAAATTTTTCAGAATATATTTCGTTTATTTGATAAATATTAGCGCTCGCATCCAAATCGAAAACTATTTGTCTGTTAGTGTTAACTTTTTAAAAAACAATTATTTAAAAACATATACGGATGAAAACTAGAGTTCTTTTTTTACTGGCTATAGCATCCATTATTAGCCTCACGACCTACGCACAAAGAAGTGTACGAATTGGGTATATTGATACCGAGTATATTTTACAAAATGTTCCCGAATATCAAAATGCTACAACACAATTAGAGTCAAAAGTTGATAGATGGAAAGCAGAGATCGAAAAACGATTAAGTGAAGTTGATCAAAAGAAAAAGCAATTAACTGCTGAAAGTGTTTTGTTAACTCCTGAGCTTATTGAAGAACGTCAGGAAGAAATAAGTATTGAAGAAACTGAAATTCTTGATTACCAACAAAAACGCTTTGGTCCTAATGGTGACCTTATGATTCAGCGTCAACAGCTTATGGAGCCTATACAAGATCAGATATTTACTGCTGTGCAAGAAATTGCTACTGCTAGAAAATATGACTTTGTATTTGACAAATCGGCTGACGTGGTAATGCTTTATTCTGCTGATCGTTATGATATAAGTGATCAGGTTTTACGTTCAATTAATAGAACCGCTAAACGTACTCAGGCGCAAAACAGAAAGGAAAGAAAAACAGCTGAAGCTGAAGAGATTGTTCCTGAAGAAACTGACAATAGTAAAGAAGCGCGAGCACAAGCGCTAGCCGATAAAAAGGCCGAACGCGAAAAAGCTATTGAAGACAGAAGAGCAAAGCAATTAGCAGATCGTGAAGCTAAAAAGAAAGCGCTTGAAGAGAAAAAACAACAGATTATTGAAGCTCGTGAAAAGGCCAAACAAGAAAAGTTAAATGCTCGCAACGGAACAACAAATGAAACAGCTGAAAAAGCTGAGGAAACAGAAACGATTGAAAAAGTTAAGGAAGAAGTAGCTAATACAGCTGAAAACAAGGCTGAAGAGGTTAAGAGCGAAGTTAAAGAAGAGACTGAAAAAGTTGAGGAACCAAAACTGAGTCCTGCTGAAGCAAAAAAGAAAGCTTTAGAAGATAAAAAGAAAAAGATTTTAGCAGACAGACAAGCTAAATTAGAAGCTCAAAAGGCTAAGAAAGAGGCTGCTAAAAATGGTGCTGGGAAAAGCACTATAAGTGACAAAGAAGCTAGAAAGAAAGCTTTAGAGGATAAGAAGAAAAAAATTATAGAAGCACGCAAAGCCAAAATAGAAGCTCAAAAAAGGGAAAAAGACAGTATTAACAACGCAAAAAAGAAAAATAATAATTAACAGATTACAATTTATAACACAATTACAATGAAACAATTAAAGAACTTAGTATTAGCAGCTGTACTTTTAATAGGAGGTACAAGCATCATGAACGCGCAAAGTAAGGTTGCTCATATTAACACGCAAGAACTTGTTCAAGCGATGCCTGAAACAAAAGCTGCACAAGCTGAAATTGAGAAGTTAAGTAAAACTTATCAGGTTCAAATTCAGGATATGGGGAACGAATATGATGCAAAAGTAAAGCGTTATGATGCAGAAGCAGCAACACAAACTGCAGAAGAAAATCAAAAAAGAGTTGAAGAAGTTGCTGGAATGAGACAAAGTATTGCTCAATTTCAACAAACAGCTCAACAGGAACTCCAAAAGAAAGAATTCGATCTTTTAAAACCTATTACTGAAAAGGCAAAAGAAGCTATTTTAAAAGTTGCTAGAGCACAAGGTTTTCATTATGTACTTGATTCAACTCAAGGACAAGGTGTAATACTTGCAGATGGTAAAGATTTAATGGAAGACGTTAAAAAAGAGCTTGGTTTCTAAAAAACCAAACTTTTAAATAATTGTTTAAAAGCTGTCTTTATGGGCAGCTTTTTTATTTTTGTTTTATGAGAAAGCCAATAGGTATTTTTGATTCTGGAGTTGGAGGAACTTCCATATGGAAAGAAATCCATAACCTACTTCCAAACGAGTTTACCATTTACCTAGCAGACAGCAAGAATGCTCCCTATGGTCCAAAAGGAAAAGAACGCATTATTAAACTATGCATTAAAAACACCGAATTTTTACTTGAAAAAGGGTGTAAACTTATAGTAGTAGCATGCAATACCGCAACTACAAATGCAATAGATTACCTCAGAGCTAATCATAATGTTCCTTTTATAGGCATTGAACCAGCTATTAAACCAGCTGCACTCCAGACCAAAACTAATGCGGTTGGTATTTTGGCAACCAAAGGCACTTTAAGTAGTTCTCTATTCTCAAAAACTTCCAATGCTTTTGCAAGTAATATTAAAGTTGTAGAACAGGAAGGAAATGGAATAGTAGAATTAATAGAATCTGGAAAATTACATTCAAATGAAATGAAAACATTATTAGCTTCTTATTTAGAACCTATGATAGAAGCTAATATAGATCATTTGGTGCTTGGTTGTACACACTATCCTTACCTCACTTCGTTATTGCTTGAAATGCTACCTAAAGGTGTTAAAATTATTGACTCTGGAGAGGCTGTAGCTAGACAGACAGAAGTAGTTTTAAAACAAAATGGATTGATTAATACTCAAATCAATAGTTCGACGAATCAGTTTTTTTCTAATGCAGGCACAGAAGTAATGACACAGCTATTAGGCAATTCTGTTAATGTGAATTACCTAGATTTTTAGTCTTCTTTAAACCAACTAGAGTACTTCACATAATTATTGGCAATTCTATCTATTTCTCCTGAAATAAGTTCTTTACTGATGTCTTTTATCTTCTTTGCAGGATTACCAGCATAAATGCTTCCAGCTTCAACTCTTGTACTCTTAGTAACCACAGCTCCTGCAGCAATAATACTATTACTTTCTATTACACAATTGTCCATAATAATACTTCCCATACCTACTAAGACATTGTCATGAATTGTACAACCATGTACAATGGCATTATGGCCAATAGAAACATTGTTCCCAATATTTGTCGGTGAAACTTCGTATGTCGCATGTATAACTGCACCATCTTGCACATTAACTTTATCTCCCATTTTAATGTAATGCACATCACCTCTAATCACCGCATTGAACCAAACACTACATTCATTTCCCATAATCACCTCTCCTACCACTGTAGCATTCTCAGCAATGTAACAATCCTCAGGTATTATTGGAGATTTACCTTTTACTGGTTTAATTACTGGCATATTTTAAGCATTCTTTCAAACAAATATATTCAACTTGGATAAGTATTCAGAAATAATTCCTAAATCTTTCTTTTTTGGCAAGCGTTTTGATTCTTAATAACCAAATCTTAAATTTTGTTATAATGAAATCATTTTTAACTCTGGTGTTTGCTTTAACGTTTTCAAGTATCTTATTTTCACAGAATAGTCAGAAAAATTTTATTGATCAACCATATATTGAAGTAATTGGGCAAGCTGAAACAGAAATTATTCCCAACGAGATTTATGTTAGGATCATTCTTAGTGAAAATGTAAAAAAAGGTAGAATTAGCATAGAAAAGCAAGAAAACAAAATGTTAGCTAAACTACGTGAATGCAATATAGATATTGACAAGCAATTATCGATTGATGATTTTAACGGATACTATAAAAAAAGGTTTTTAGCAAATAATGATCTTTTAAAGACCAAACGTTATCAGCTCCTAGTTAATGACGGTAAGACACTAGCCTTAGTTTACCAAAAGCTCGATGAGGTTGATGTTTCAAACATATCAATAATTAGGGTTGATCATTCAGAGATGGAAGACTTTAAACGTGAAACCAAGATTAAAGCTCTTATACAGGCTAAACAAAAAGCTTCCGACTATGCTATAGCCATTAATCAAAGTATTGGTAAAGCATTGTATGTTCAAGAAACAAGCAATACATATACACCAAGAGCTTATTATAAAGCTCAGGGTATTTCTATGGAAGATTCAGAAGTAATAAATGATATCGATTTTAAAAAAATAATCATTCAAGAAAAACTATTAGCAAGATTCGCAATAAACTAGAATAAAAAAACCAGCAAAATTGCTGGTTTTTTTATTCTAGTTTATTGCAGGACATTTACAATCGTATTTCTCTCGTCGGCAACCAAAGTTAATGCCTAGAGTAATTTGATGAAACCCTCCATTGTTAAATACAACAGAGTTCGCTTGGTACGAATACGTATAAGCAAAAACATAATTCTTATAATTAACTCCAACTAAAGGAGTAAAGTATTGTAGCTTTTGACTACTAACTCCGGTTCCGTTCAAGAATTCGGCTCCATCAAAACTGGTTCTATAGGATAATCCAGCCCAAAGCTGGCCAAATTCCATTTGTTTATACGCCTTGATATTAAGATCAATAGATGATTCTTTAGTAGCATCGCGATGCATAAACATAATTGATGGCTCGTAACTCCAATCGTTATAAAGACTACTAAAAACATTTCCAACGGAAAGAAGGTATGTTCTTAAATTACTGTAACTCAATCCTTGCTCGTTGAAGTTTATCCCTTGATTTTCAAGTACATTTTTTACTGTAGCATGTGCGTAAAAATCTAAGAAGTGGTATGAAAATCCAAAATCTATATTCAAATTCGTAGCACTTTGTTCTATTCCAGAAATAATTGGATCAAAACCATCTGCTAAAAATTCTCTCTCGTCTAGTTTATATTGAATTACTCCAGCACTTAACCCAAAAGACAGCATATTCAAATCAACTGGATTTCTAGAAAACATAATATGATGCGCATAAGTTAAATACGCTCCAGATTGCGAGTGATACCCATTTTTATCATTATAAATAATCGCTCCATAAGCGGAAGGAGATTCACCAAAGCGACCATTAACACTAAGTGTTTGTAAACTAGGAGCATTGGATTGCCCAAACCATTGTTGACGTCCAGTTAGCCTTAATTTGTTACAATTAGCAACTCCAGCCATGGAAGGATGGATCAAATAATAATTATCTGTTAAATAATCAGAATAAATCGGTAAACCTTCTTGTGCCTGGGACGGTAGCAACAAAAAAAGAGCTATAAGTAGTAAATAAAACTTCTTCAATCTTAAATTTTTTAGTTCACGGCTATGCAAATATGCTGAATATTAAGTTAATAACTATAATACACATTAACACAATCTATCTTCAAATATATATATAACTCCATATATGTTTTATTATTTTTGCAAAAAATAGTTCTAATGAAGAAAATTAAGATTGCTATACAAGAAACCAGTAACGCAACTATACTAAAGTTTGAAGCCGATTCTTTCTTGACAAATTATCAAAGTTTTGAATTCAATAATATTGATGACGCTAAAGACTCTCCTTTAGCACAACAACTCTTTCACCTTCCTTTTGTAAAGAAAGTATATATCTCTGGAAACTTTGTTGCTATTGAACGCTATAATATTGTTGAATGGGAAGATGTACAGGAAGAAGTGCGCGAACAAATAGAAAACTATTTAAGTGAAGGTGGAATAGTAGTAACAACGAATGATAAAAAGAAAGTACCATTTACAGTTTATGCCGAGAGTACTCCAAATCCGGCAGTATTAAAATTTGTAAGCAATAAGAAGTTAGCAACAACTTCCTTTGAATTTACCTCAATTGATGATGCTAAGATTTCTCCTTTAGCGACTGAGTTGTTTCATTTTCCTTTTGTGAAAGGAGTATTTATAGATGAAAACTATGTGTCTGTAACCAAATATGATATTGCAGAATGGCAAGATATAACCTTAGAGCTTAGAGAATTTATTCGCACTTTTCTTGAAAATGGAAAAGAAGCTGTTGCAGCTAGCGCAGCGCAAGAACAACAAAAAACAGAAGCGCAGTTAGAGCAAAGTTTTGAAAAGCTCGATGATATTTCAAAACAAATAGTGAATATCTTAGAAGAGTATGTGAAACCTGCAGTCGCAAGTGATGGTGGAAATATTCAATTTGAATCATACGATGCTACGACCAAAAAGGTAAAAGTAATTTTACAAGGTGCATGTAGTGGTTGTCCATCTTCTACTTTTACATTAAAGAATGGTATTGAAAATATGCTCAAAGAGATGCTATCTGGTCAGGTAGAAACTGTTGAGGCTATTAATGGCTAAGACTAAGTAATCAAACATATACTTTTTATGTTAAGCGTTCTGTTAAAGAACGCTTTTTTTATACCCATTTTTGTACTTTTGAACCTATGCTAAAACAGACTATTTTCATATTGATTCTTGCAACGCTTGTGTCTTGCAACAAAAATTCTTCAGAACAAATGACACATAAATACACTAATGACCTCATTAACGAAACCAGCCCTTATTTGTTGCAACATGCACATAATCCTGTTAACTGGAAAGCTTGGAACGATGAATCCTTAGCTGAGGCAAAAGAAACCAACAAATTAATTTTAATTAGTGTTGGTTATGCTGCATGCCATTGGTGTCATGTAATGGAGAGAGAGAGTTTTGAAGATTCACTAGTTGCCCAAGTAATGAATGATAATTTCATCAATATAAAAGTTGACAGAGAAGAACGACCAGATGTTGATCAAGTATATATGAATGCAGTTCAACTGCTTACAGGAAGTGGTGGATGGCCATTAAATGTGGTAGCATTACCGGACGGAAGACCAGTTTGGGGAGGTACTTATTTTCAGAAAGAGCAATGGATGAGTGCGCTTAATCAAATAGTAAAAGTCTACAATGATGAACCTGAAAAGTTAAAACAATATGCTAACCAATTAGAAGAGGGCATTAAATCGTTAGATGTAGTTAATTTGAATACGAACGAAGCTGTGTTCACTTCAGAGTTTGTTGAGAAAGCTGTGACTACTTGGTCTCAAGACTTTGATCATGATAAGGGAGGAGCGAAAAGAGCTCCAAAGTTTATGATGCCCAATAATTTACATTTTTTAATGCGTAAAGCTTATCAAAATAATGATACAGCACTTCAAACTTATGTAAATAATAGCTTAACCAAAATAGCCTATGGTGGTGTTTATGATCATATAGGCGGTGGTTTTTCACGTTATTCTGTGGATGACAAATGGCACGTACCTCATTTTGAGAAAATGCTTTACGATAACGCTCAATTAGTAAGTCTCTATAGCGATGCGTATTTGATTACTAAAAATCCTTTATATAAAACTACGGTTTTAGAAACCTTAGCATTTGTAAAACGTGAACTAACAGATGATGATGGATCTTTCTATTCTTCTTTAGACGCTGATAGTGAGACCAATTCAGGTGAATTAGAAGAAGGTGCTTTTTACGTTTGGAAAGAAGAAGAATTAAAGTCTCTTTTAGGGGATGATTTTAATCTTTTCTCTGACTATTACAATATCAATGATTATGGTTATTGGGAACATGATAATTATGTATTGATACGAACCAAATCTGATGATGAAATATTAACCTCCCATACTATTAATAGTACTCTTTTAGAAGAAAAAATTAGTTCGTGGAAGACATTATTGCTAAAAGAAAGAGCTAAACGAGATAGACCAAGATTAGATGACAAAGCATTGACCTCATGGAATGCTCTTATGATAAAAGGTTATGTTGATGCTTATCGTGTTTTTGATGAAGAAGATTTTTTAAATATTGCTAAAAAGAACGCTCAATTTATTATTGGAAAACAACTTAAAGAAGATGGAGGATTGTATCATACTTATAAAGATGGTAAAAGCACTATCAATGGATATCTAGAGGATTATGCAGCAACAATTGAAGCCTTTATAGCTCTTTATGAACTTACACTAGAGCAGCAATGGCTAGAGCATTCTAGAAATTTGGCCAATTATGCTTTTGATCACTTTTTTGAAGATAGTAGTAAGATGTTCTATTTTACTTCGGATGAAGATTCAGCTTTAGTTTCTAGAACTATTGAGTATAGAGATAATGTAATAGCTGGCAGTAATTCTATAATGGCCAAAAACCTATTGAAGCTATCTCATTATTTTGACAATGAAGCTTATTTAAACACTTCTAAAACAATGCTTAATAATGTCTTACCAGAAATGGAGCAATATCCTTCAACTTTCTCAAACTGGTTAGATTTGATGCTCAATTTTTCAAATAATTACTACGAAGTTGCTGTAGTTGGAAAAGAAGCAAAAGAAAAGATAAAAGAACTTAATCAAACTTATCTACCCAATAAATTAATTATTGGAAGTACTGAGGATAATGATTTACCACTTTTAAAAAACAGATATATAGAAGGAGAAACTTATATTTATGTTTGCGTTAATAAAGCTTGTAAACTTCCTGTTTCTGAAGTAGACAAGGCCATCCCTTTGATTCTAGATTAAAATTCATTGGATACTCTAATAAAAATACTCATTTGCCTAATTGCCTTAGAGCATTTCTATTTTTTAGTACTAGAAATGTTTTTATGGACAAAGCCTAAGGGTATAAAAGCATTTGGTATAAAATCTGAAGAATTTGCACAAGAAACCAAAGTACTTGCTGCTAATCAAGGATTATATAATGGTTTTCTGGCTGCTGGGTTAATTTTTAGTTTGGTGTTAAACTCGAATGAATTTCAATTATTCTTTTTAGGGTGTGTGACCTTTGCAGGAATTTATGGGTCTTATAGTACAAAAAAGAGAAAGCTATTTTTTATTCAAGGTTTACCTGCTTTAATAACATTAATACTAATTTTTATAAACTAAAATTCATGGAAAAATTTCAAGAATATCTTGACATGATATTTAAACTGATTGTAGAATACTCACCAAAAGTAATTTATGCATTGATACTTCTTGTAGTTGGTCTCTTTATTATTAAGTTACTAACTAAGGCAACTAAAAAAGTAATGCGAAAACAAAGAGTAGAAGAAACACTTGTAAAGTTCCTTTCTAATTTGTTTAACTGGGCATTAAAAGCATTATTATTTGTTGCTGTAATAGCTAAACTGGGTATTGCAACAACCTCTTTTGCTGCAATTATTGGTGCAGCTGGTTTAGCAGTTGGGTTAGCACTTCAGGGGTCACTTTCTAATTTTGCAGGAGGTACGCTGATTATGATATTTAAACCTTTCAAAATTGGAGATCTAATTGAAGCTCAAGGAGAAATAGGAGCCGTAGAAGAAATTGATATCTTTACTACTAAGCTTATTGGACTGTCCAATAAAGAAATTATAATTCCAAACGGAGCATTATCTAATGGTAATATTGTTAATTACACTTCTCTTGGAACCAGAAGAGTTGATTTGGTTTTTGGTGTAAGTTATGATTCAGACATCAAAGAAAGCAAAGAAGTTATGATGAATGTACTTACTTCAAATCCTAAAGTTTTACAAAACCCTGCTCCTACTGTTAATGTATTAGAATTGGCAGATAGCTCTGTAAATTTTGCAGTAAGACCTTGGTGTAAATCTGCTGATTATTGGGATGTTTATTTTGATGTTACTGAAAATGTAAAAATTGCCCTTGATCAGGCTGGAATTGAAATTCCATTCCCACATCAAGTAGAGATTAAAAAGGAAGCTTAAGATTTAGGTTTTATAGCAATAAAATCTTTTAGATAATATGGTTCAAAATAGGCGACATCTTCAATGTCGCTTTTTTTATACTTTGTATACGAAAGTGAACTCATCTCATTTGCAGAAGGAAGCTTATCTTCTATGAATATTGCATTAGAATGGTTAATAATTTCTTTAGCCTTTTCTACCCCATTCCCAATAAAATAAACCTTACTCGTTTCTAAGTATTCATCAAAAATATTTGCATGTAATATTTGAGCTTGAGTTTCTCTAATTTGAGAATGGTTTGCATCAAATACTGCCGAATAGACTTCCATGCGCCGTGCATCAAGCATAGGAATAATAGTTCCTCCTTCCTCTTGTACTTGATGTGCCAATGCTTCTAAAGTAGATATAGAAATTAATGGCTTATTAGCAGCATAACATAATCCTTTTGCAGAGGAAACTCCAATACGAAGTCCAGTATACGATCCTGGACCTTTGCTTATTGCTATTGCATCGAGCTTATCGGTAGTTATATTAGCTTCTCTTAATACTTCGTCTATGTAAACATGTAACCTTTCAGCGTGTGAATAACTACTGCTATAATCCTCCTTTAAAACAACAGTCTCTCCTTTTTTGGAAAGAGAGACTGAGCAATTTGTTGTTGCAGTTTCTATATTAAGTATATGACTCAAATTAAAAAGTGATTTGCTTTCCGAGGTAAAAGTCTAAAACTTTTGTCTTAAAAACAAAATCGTACTTAGCATTTATTAATGATGATTGCGCATTTATCAATCTAATACGCACTTGCTCCAAGTCGAATGCGTTCATATTTCCTAGATCATATCTATCCTTGGCATTATCGAAAGCTAGTTGTTGTGATGCTAAAGATTTCTGTGCTGCCACATAAGTTTTTAGAGCTGCTTGGGCATCAGTAAATGCTCTTTGAATAATAGACTCTAGATCTAATTTAGCTTGTTCTAAGCGTAGTTTTGAGTTCTCTACCTGAATCTTAGACTTAGCAACTGAAGTCTTATTCTGGAATCTAGAAAATATTGGTATGCTAAGATTTAATCCTATACTGTGACCTTTATTATCATTTAATTGATTAAAAAAACTTGCCTCAGTATCGGTTAAATTAGTAAAGAATGCATTGGTTCCAAAACCATAGCTAGCACTAACGCTTGGATAATAACCACCTTTCGAAATTTCAATATTTAATTCAGCATTTTCAATATTCTTTTCAGCAACTTTTATCTCGTTTCTGTTTGTCAATACATAATTTAATATTGGCTTAATATCAGAATACATTAATTCTGCTGAAGGTGTATCTATTTCTATAACTTCCACATCAAACCCTTCAAACTGAACTTGAAGTAGTTGAGACATAGACAATAGGGCTAAATTGTAATTATTCTGTGCTACAGTTACTGCCTGTGCATCGTTACTTAAGGTAGCCTCTGCATCATATATATCGGCTCTTGGCTGCACGCCAGAATCCACTAACTGTTGAATTTGCTCTAACTGTTTCTGAGAAAACTCATACTGAGCCTTAGCAACATCTAGACGTTCCTTATTAAATAAAATATTTAAATAAGAGTTAGCTACATTTAAAGAAATATCATCCCTAATTCGGTTTAATTCTAACTCATTAGTTTCTTTAGTTAACTGTGCCTGTTTAGCAAAATATGTATTTCTAAAACCATTAAAAACTGTTTGGGATAAACCTAAACTAAAACCTGCAGAATAACTCGTTCTATCTATAAACTGTCCAGGAAATAGCTCTGTTTGACCAAAACTTAAATTTTGGGATACACTTGCACCAAATGACGGTAAAAAATTTCCTTTTGCCGCTTTTATATCTTGCTCATTTAACAGCAAAGTATTCTCACCTTGCTTAACTGAAATATTATTCTCAACAGCATGTGTTACACACTCCATTAGCGACCACTTCTTTGTTTGAGAAAAAGATGAGATTCCTATTAAAAGTGTAAATATGGTTAACTTAATTTTCATTGATTTCATATTAAATCTTAGTTATCTTCTTCCTCTTCTTCCTCTTTAGCCTCGTTCCAAACTTTAACCTTATCTCCTTCTTTTAGACCATCAACAATTTCTACATTTATACCATCTGAAAGACCAAGCTCTACATTTACTTTTTTAAATTTACCGTCTTCTTGCTGAACTTCAACGAACGGATTTTCTGTAATACGATTAAACTGTAATAGTGATTCTTTTATACAAAAAACACTGTCCTTTGCTTCTAATTCAATTTCGGCATTAGCACTATACCCTGCTCTAATGTTGGCATTAACTTCAACTTTTACGTCTGCTTTAATTGTGAATTGTACCGCTCCATTTTCTTCAATTCCCTTTGGAGCAACAAAAGTTAATTTTGCCGGAAACTCTTGCTCATTAAGTGCGCCCAACACTACTTTAATATCTTCTCCTTCTTTAATCTTTCCAACTTCAGACTCGTCAACTTTTCCTTCAAAGATCATCTTACTCATATCTGCAACAGTTGCAATAGTTGTTCCAGCATTAAACGTATTACTCTCAATTACCTGGTCTCCTTCTCTAACCGGAATCTCTAATATAGTTCCTGAAATTTGAGCTAGAATGTTAGTATTTGCAGAACTTCCTCCAGACAATGATCCCTGTCTAATGATTTGATAATCATTTTGAGCTTGAGTAAGTGATTCTTTTGCTTGGTTATAGCTGAGTTCACTATTTTCAAAATCTTGTTTAGAGATTACTCCTCTATCAAATAGATCTTTGTTTCTGTCGTATAATACCTTGGCATTATCATGTGATAATTTAGCAGAGTTAATTCTACTTCTGGCACTAACTAAACTTTGTTCATTAGGAACAACTCTAATTTTAGCTATCAAATCTCCTTTTTGAACCAAATCTCCTTCTTCAAGCATGATCTGGTCAACAATTCCAGAGATTTGAGGCTTTAATTCGATCTCTTCCTCCGGATTTAATTTCCCAGTAGCTACCGCTTTAGTCATTATTGATGTGAAGTATGGTACTTCGGTTTGATAATCCACGATTTCAGCTGAATTTGAATCTTTAAAGTACTTTAATACCAATAGCAATAGTACTACTAATACAATTCCGATAATAATTTTAACTGCTTTCTTCATTTGTGTTTATGATTGGTTTTTTTATTCTTCTCTCAATGCTTCTATTGGTCTGATACTTGTTGCTTTGAATGCTGGTATTAACCCTATGATAGTTCCTAAAGTCACAAGTATTAATAACGCCACCATTACAATGGCAATGGACACTGATGCGTTAACAAACGTAGCATCATCACCTTGTCCAGCAACATTATCTATTAATATCAATATCCATCCTCCACTAATTATTCCCATTATACCAGCTATTAGGGTAAGGAATACAGCTTCCACAACTATTTGTCTTTTTATTTCAAATGGTGTAGCTCCTAACGCTCGTCTTACACCTATTTCCTTTGTTCGTTCTTTTACGGTAATTAACAGAATATTCCCAATGGCAAATACTCCAGCAATCAATGTAGCGATACCAACAAACCATGTTAAGAATTGCATTCCTTTAAGAAATCCTACAATATCGTTAAATGCATCACCAAGATTAAAACTTCCAAAAGCTCTTTGATCCGTTGGATGTATACGATGAGTGTTTCGAAGTAATAACTTAATATCAGCTTCAATTTGCTTAATATTATATTCTGGTTTACCAGTAATCATCATCCAACCTATATTATCAGCACGATTATATATTTGTTGAAAGGTTGAAAATGGAATATGAATATCCGTTTGAGGGCCTCCAAACGGTGTTGCTTCAAACACTCCAATTACAGCAAAATTGATGTTATTAATTCTAATCAGCTTTCCAAATGGATCCTCATCTTTTTCAAAAAGTTGCTTGTAGATCTCTTCCGAGATAACAGCCACTTTTCGCTTTTCATCCATATCAGCTTGATTAATAAAACGACCCTGTCCTTTAATCAATCTCTTCTTTTGTACTACATCTAATAATGGAAGATCTCCTGCAACACTAAAAGTACCAGAAAGCAAGTTTCTAACTACAAAACTGCTGGTTTGACTTCTTGGTACAACAAACTCAATACCATTAACATTTTCTTCAATACGTGTGGCATCAGATAATTTTAATTGTACTCTCCTACCTTCCTGGAATCCTTTGAAAGGTTTACTCGTACTTTGTCCCCAAATAAACACCGAGTTTGTAGCAAAATCGTTAAACTGACGATTAAAGCTATTTTCAATACCTCTAGCGGCTCCAAGTAATCCCACTAATAACAATATTCCCCACCAAACACCAATCATAGTAATTACAGTACGAAGCTTATTCTTGCTCATACTGTCTATCACCTCTTGCCAAGTATCTCTATCAAATAAGAATTTAATCATTTCTTAAGGCTACAATTGGTTTAATTTTTGATGCTCTCTTTGCTGGAACATATCCAGCTATAACACCTGCAAGCACTAGAACAATAGTGGCAGAAACTGCAATATTCATACTTACTCCTGCATTGGTTATAAAATAATCTTCTAAATGTGGTCTCGCCCAGTTTAAAACTCCTACTGCTGCTATTAATCCTAAATATCCAGCTAAAGCTGTAATAAAAACTGACTCTACTAATATCAATCCAACTATTTTACGCGGTGGCGCACCTAATGCTTTTCTAATTCCAATTTCTTTTGTTCGTTCCTTAACAATGAATATCATGATATTACTAATACCAACTATTCCTGCAATGAGAGTTCCTAATCCTACTACCAGAACAATACCAGCCAATGCATTCTCAAAGGTTGTAACACCTTTATTTTGACTTGCCATATTGAAAACACGTATGGCACTTTGATCTGTTGGTGCAACAGTAAATCTATCCTTTAATCTTTTGGTTAACGAATTACCAAATGCAATTGCTTCATCTATACTTAAATCAGGGCTATAGCCTAAATTAATTTGATCAACATAATCGTTATTACCGTAAAGTAGCTGCGCAGTAGTTGCTGGCATATAGATAATACGTTCTTCATTGTCATTACCTTCATCTCCAAATACACCAACTACTTTATATTGTATACCACTTAAACTAATATACTTTCCAAGAGGATCTTCCTTTTTAAATAAGTCTTCTTTAACTAATTGCCCTATAATAACAACTTTGCTTTTATTTTGAATATCAAGCTGTGACACATAGCGTCCTTCTCTTAAAATCGACTTCTCCAAAAACTGATGGTCAGGGTGAACAGCTCTTACTGAATAATTATCCTTTTCGTTTTTATAAGTAGCCGTTAAATTCTTATAAATTCTTACTGTACTATATTGAATTTTATTCCTAAACTTCTCATTAATAAAGTCGAAATCTTCATTCTTTAATTGAATACGCTTACCTGCTTGATTACCTTTATAAGCTTTGGTTGTTCTTCCTGTACGAACAAAAATAGCGTTAATAGCATCATCTCCCATTGCTTCAGCAAATGTGTTAGAGAGGCCATTAGTTATCCCAATAAGAATTGTGAATAACAGAATAGCAAAAGCAACAGTAAAGCCAGACAAGATTGCTCTTGTCTTGTTTTTACTCATACTTTGAAATATTTCTCGCCAAAGATCAAGATCAAACATACTGTGAAGCTCTTACTTGTGTTACTTTTTTGTCTTCCATAATTACACCATCGCGCAAGCGTACAATACGTTTACACATTTCTGCAATGTCTTCTTCGTGTGTTACAATTAACAACGTTTTACCTTCATCATTTAACTCCTGTAAAAAATCCATTATCTCATAAGAAGTGGTTGTGTCTAAAGCACCTGTAGGCTCATCTGCCAATAACAACTTAGGATCAGCCGCCAAAGCTCTAGCTATAGCAACACGTTGTTTCTGTCCTCCTGAAAGCTCATTAGGTAAGTGATCTGCCCAATCAAGCAGTCCTACCTTTTCTAAATGAAATTTTGCTTTATCTTGACGTTGCTTTCTTTTCTGTCCTTGATAATATAGCGGTAGTGCTACATTCTCTAGAGCATTTTTATAAGTAATTAGGTTAAAAGATTGAAATATGAATCCTAAGAACTTATTTCTATAGACTGCAGCCTTCTTTTCTGTTAAGTTTGCTATTTCAACACCATCTAAGGTATAGTCTCCAGAATCATGAGAATCCAAAATACCAATGATATTCAGCAATGTCGATTTACCCGAACCTGAAGATCCCATAATGGCAACCATTTCTCCCGCTTCAACTTCAAGGTTTATTCCTTTTAATACATGTAGACTGGAATCTCCTATAGGATAGGATTTGTGAAGATCTTTAATCTTTAGCATGGTGTAGTTAGTGTTTTTTTTTAAACTTCAAAAGTTAGACTGCAAAAGTCCAGTTTTGTTACACCAATACCCTTAATTAAATGTTAAAATTAGTTTTGCTTGAGTTTTCTGTAGATAAAATAACCTAAGCCACCTATTAAGATATAAGGAATAGTCATAAGGTATACAATCCCATTATTTATACCTTCTGCCGTCTTTTGTCCTTCCTCGCTTTCAAGTACAGCGCGACACATTGCGCACTGAGCATTTGTGTTCAAAAAAAAGAAAAACGACAAAAGAAAAATGAAGAGCCTTGATTTCATATAAACTAATAATAAGGTGAAATCATTATATAAACTATCACACCCGAAACAGCTACATACAGCCAAAGTGGAAATGAGATTTTAGCAATTTTCTTATGCCTTTCAATATCATTAGTTATTGCCCTAACATAAGTAATAAGTACAAAAGGAATCACTGCAACCGACAAAACAATATGACTAATTAGAATCATCAAATAAATTGCTCTATAATTACCATCATAAGCGGTCGAATCACTAGTCATATGATACAATACATACATCACAAGAAACAGAACAGATAATAAAATTGCCAATTTCATTAATCGTTCATGCAATTTTCTGTTTCCTCTTTTAATCTGCACAAATGACACCACTAATATTAAAGCCGTTAAACCATTAATAGTTGCATAAATAGGTGGTAAAAAAACGGGTAATTCAAGGTCTAATTTAACTCTAAATAGCGCAGCAACAACTATTGGAATAAGTATAGACAATGCAATGATCCATTTATTATACTTTTTTGATTCATTAGATTTACTCATAATCTTCCTTTAAAAGTTTAACAATATCTTCTTTCAACATTGAAATTTCTTCTTCAATTCCGTCTTCATCATAACGTTCCTCTTCACTAATAATTCCATTGTAATAGATCATGGCGTTCCCAAAGGCGTCTCTTCTTGAGCGAATAAATCCGTTTTTGTCGATCAAGGCAAAATTGCCCGAATGCTCGAAACCTCCTGCGGCATCTTCATCAGCAGCAGTATATAAATTAAATCCTTCGTTAGCCAACTTATATATTTCATTAACGTCTCCAGTCATTAGATGCCAGTTTGGATTCGTAATTCCATAATTTTCGGCATACCTCTTTAGTACTTCTGGAGTATCGTTGTCTGGATTAATAGTAAATGAAGCAACCCCGAAATCTTCATAACCTTGAAAGTTATTCTGAATTTGAACTAAATTCTTACTCATTTTTGGGCAAATTGTTGGGCAGGTAGTGAAAAAGAATTCAACCAAATATACTATTCCGTCATAATCTTTATTGGTGATAGTATTCCCGTTTTGATCTGTAAAACTAAAATCAGGAACTTTTTTAAGTACGCCATTTATCTCTAAAAAAGCAAGTTCTTCATTATTATCTACTTGCGTACTTGCTTTTTTACTTCTACTCTCTTCTCTTGTGATATCGTCATTCGAGATTCTATTAATAATCTTTGGAACAAATAGAATCCCAAATACCAATACAATAAAAGCGATCCCTACATATGAATAATTAGTTTTGCTCATCTCCCTTTATATCTTCTCCTCTTCTTGAGGTTGAGTTAAAATTACCCTTTCTTTTTTGTCTGTATTCGGTAAACAAAATGCGCATATCTTCACTCATTTTGTTTTTAATCTCTGCCACTTTAATGCAGTTGTAAGAATTTAATCCGTAAACAGTTTCGTTATTCTCAATTTCGTTATCTGTTCGATCATCTTTTCTCCCTCTTTGATTTCTTTCCTTGTCGATAATAAATACATGACTTGTAGCGTAATTAGTATCCAACATCTCGGTTGATATTAAACTACTAAAAACGTTCTCAATATCTAACTCATGACCAAACGCAAAATGCCAATATTTAAGTTCATCATATTTAAGCAACTCTTTTTTAAGTAAGGTCGACTCCTCTCTGGCTTCTTTTGGAAGGATAACTATAACTTGGAACTTTTTAAAACCTTTGAACTTCTCGTAAATTAGTTCTTTAAGGTTTGCTGCCTCGGTTATTCTACTCATTGGTTGAGCGCCAAGAAAGGCCAGTACAGTTATTTGCTCACTCAGTTTCACCGCTTGCTCATCTTCATCCACAAAATTATTTAATTCCAAAACTTCCCCTTTTACAGTATCTAAAGTATTGTAGTTATGCTTCGAAGGGTAAAGGAATAGTAAAAACAATACTGGAAGAAAGAACAGTATAGAAAGAATAATTGTTTTTTTAATGCCTCGTTTTGCCATATTGCAAAAATAAAAAAGACGGTACTAAATACCGCCTTTCTCTTTATGTTTTAACATCAATTTGATTAAAAATCACGTTTCATGTATTCTGACTTATATACCTCAAACACATAGTCTCCTTCAACCAATAAGATAGCAACAAGATATAAGATCAAGAATACGGCTGTCCAAACCACAACACGACGTAATGCTTTTGTTTCATCACGCATGTGCATGAAGTCCCAAGTAATATAGTAAGCTTTTACAATTGTTAAAATGATGAATATCCAGTTAAGTAATTTCATACTCAAGAATGTACCCATTAAAGCTTCTGGCTTGTAAATACCTAAAACAACTTCAACAGCCGTTACAATGGTTAGTAAGATTAAAACTCCCCAGATCTTTTGAGTGTTTGATTTAAACTTAATTAAACCTCTTAATATTTCTAATTTATGTGCGTGACCAGCCATATTAAATTATATTATCTAAAATTAAACTAGGTAGAAGAATGTAAATACAAATACCCAAACTAAATCTACAAAGTGCCAATAAAGACCAACTTTTTCAACCATCTCGTAGCTCTTACGTCTTTCGTAAGTTCCTAATATAACATTAAAGAAAATAATGATATTAATAACTACACCTGAAAATACGTGGAAACCGTGAAACCCTGTTATAAAGAAGAAAAAGTCAGCAAATAATGGAGAACCATACTCATTAACCTGTAAGTTAGCTCCTTCTACAACTGCTTTTCCATTTTCTTTCAGCTGTCTTAACGATTCAGCTCTTGACAGCACTGTTTTTTCTCCTTCTTCATTGATGATCTGCGTACGAACCAATACATTATTGCTCGCTTCAAATCCAGCAATTACTTCTTCTACTGTATATGACGGAAGTGTTCCTTCACTTTGGAACCAGATTCCTTCTTTACTTTCATTTTGAATACGATCGCTATGAGCATCTGCAATTGCAAAATCACCAAGTGCTACTCGTTTTCCTTCGGTATCAACAAATTGAAGAATATTTCCTCCTTTTGTTTGAATTGCTCCATAATCACCTTTAATGAAAGTTGCCCATTCCCAAGCCTGTGATCCAACGAAGATTAAACCACCAATAATAGTAAGGAACATGTACCACGTTACCTTAGTTTTCTTTAATTGGTGTCCAGCATCTACAGCTAATACCATGGTAACAGATGACATAATAAGAACAAATGTCATAAATGCTACATAGATCATTGGATAATTTCCGTGGAAAAACGGAACGTGAGTAAATACCTCATCGGCGATTGGCCATGAATCTATAAACTTAAATCTTGAAAAACCGTATGCTGCTAAGAATCCTGAGAAAGTTAATGCATCAGAAACGATGAAGAACCACATCATCATTTTCCCATAACTTGCATTTAATGGTTTGTTACCTCCACCCCAGGTTTTTCCTTCAGTTCCAGTGCTTACAGCAGTAGTATCCATAAATGAATTTCGTTTTTAAAATTGCACAAAAATAATCAATTTATTTATCTAAAGAAATATAAAAAGAAAAACAAGTAAATCCACAGTATATCTACAAAATGCCAGAAGGTTGCAGCCAGTTCTAAACCAAGCATTTCTGTAGGTTTATACTTCTGTTTAAAATGATTATAAATTACCACCAATAGGCAAATTAAACCAGCAATTACGTGTACTATATGAGCTACTGCAATAATGTAGATATAGGACATTGTAATATTGCTAGTTGGTCCTGTAAAATTATATCCTTGTTCTATGATTTGATTAAATCCTGCAAATTGACTTATAATAAAAGCTATTCCTAAAGCTAATGTTAATAGCAAGAAAATTGAAGTTATTTGTCTCTTATCATTTTTAAGCGCTCGTTTAGCAATGATAAAAGTGATACTACTTAATACGATTAGTACCACACTAATTGTAAATGCTTCGGGAAGTTGAAAGTCTTTTAACCAATCTTCACGAGAGCTACTAACTATAAAAGCACTTGTCAACCCTCCAAAAGACATTACCAATGAAATGATACCAAACCAAAGCATCATTTTTTTAGCTCTTTTGGTTTTTTCTTGTACTGTTCCTTGCGTTAAATCCATATTATCGTATAAACTTATCTAAAACGTAAACTATTTGCACCAATGTAATATATATCACACTTGCCAACATCAATTGTCTTGCTGCTACCACTGTCATTTTTTTGAAGAGTTGAAAAGCATAATACAACATTACCAACCCTATTAAAAATACAACAACAGCTCCAACAATAGTTAAATGTAATTCACCTGTAAATCCAAATACTGGAATAATTGACACTATAATCGTCCAAACCGTATATAAAATGGCTTGCATTGCTGTTGCCTTATCTTGTTTTCCTGTAGGTAACAAATTGAATCCAGCCTTTTGGTAATCGTCATGTAAGAACCAGCCAATAGCCCAAAAATGTGGGAATTGCCAGAAAAATTGTAGCATAAACAAAGTTCCTGGTTCTATGCCAAAATCGTCTGTCGCTGCTACCCAACCCAACATAAACGGTATGGCTCCAGGGATTGCTCCAACAAAAACCGATAAAGGAGTTTTTGTTTTTAACGGAGTATAAGCACTAGTGTACAGAAATATTGAAATAGCCCCAAACATTGCTGTTTGCGGATTGATGATGTATAAAATTGCAATTCCTGAAATGGTAAAAGCAGTTGCCAAAATGAACGCAGAACGTACAGACATTCTTCCCGACGGAATTGGTCTGTTCTTTGTTCTTTCCATTAAAGCATCTAAATCTCTTTCAATAATCTGGTTATAAGTATTAGATGCTCCAACCATAAAGTAGCCTCCAAAAGCAAGGAGTAATAAGGTGTAAATATTTACTATTTCCGCTCCCAACAAATATCCAGCAAGAGATGAAAATACAACACTCATAGAAAGTCGTATTTTCGTGATCTCTTTAAAATTTGCTATCACCGAAGTATTTGAAATAGAAGATTTTGACGCTTCTGCCATTGGTTGCTTAGGAGTACTGTTTTGGGTGGCAAAGATACTTTTAAAAATACATTTGAGCAATGCTAAACAAAAGTAATTCCAATTATTTAGTATGATGTAAGTTTTAGTATATTTATTGAACATTATTCTAAAAACCATAGTCAATGAAACGATTCAAATATCTATCACTAGCTCTGTCTTTATTTTTCTTCAATAATACAATAGGTCAAAATGAAGTGGTCATCAAAACTGATAAGCTTTCTGATAATGTATATATGCTTACTGGACAAGGAGGAAATATTGGAGTCTCAGTTGGTGAAGATGGTGTATTTGTAATTGACGATCAGTTTGCACGCTTAACACCTAAAATATTAGAAGCTATAAGAAAGCTAAGCGACAAACCTCTAGTTTATGTGGTAAATACACACTATCATGGCGATCATACAGGCGGAAATGCCAATATGCAAAAAGAAGGAGCTAAGATCATTGCTCATGATAATGTACGTAAGCGTTTGGTTGAAGGTGGTAAAGATGGATTACCAGTCATTACATTTAATGACAAACTAAGCGTTTATGTAAATGGCGAACATGTAATCGTTTTTCATGTAGATAATGCACATACAGATGGTGATGCGCTGCTATATTTTACCGAAAGTAATGTGTTACACACTGGCGACAATTATTTCCATAAAAGATATCCTTATATAGATGTGAATTCTGGCGGAAGTGTTGATGGTTATATAAATGCTGTACAAAAAGCCTTAATGCTTATTGATGATGAGACCAAAATTATTCCAGGACATGGAAGCGTATCAAATAAAGCTGAATATTCTTCATTCTTAGTAATGCTGAAAGAGCTAAGGGCTAATGTGCAAGCAGAAATTGATAAAGGCAAAACCGAAGATGAAGTTGTAAGTAACAGTACCATTACCAAAAAGTATGACGACTTAAATTATGGTTGGCGATTTATTACTTCAGAAAAGATTAGAAGAGCTATTTATCAGAGTTTGTCAAAAAACTAAAAATCAAAATACCAATTAAATAGGTCTGTACGAAGACCTAAGCTAAACCATAAGGTGCTATTCCCAAAAGTCTTTGGTGTAACATCACTAGGATCGAAGTTTCTATAACTTAAATAGGCAAAGAGTTTAAGATTGGTCATTGGGTTTACTAAATAACCCGATTGCAATTCGGCATGAAAGATATTGGCTTTAATACCTTGCCCAACTTCAACTCCTTCATCAAATGGTCTTTCATTATAATCTCTGTAAATATCTCCACCATAACTAAAATCATCAACTCCATCATTATAATCAAAGCCTTTAGACCCAATAACAAACTTAGCATCTGCATACCAACGTTTGTAATTGTATCGCCCTATAAAAATGGCTTCACTAAAATTGGCTCCCCATAAATGTGCCATTGATTGGTTATTGTGACCATAGTTCAACACAATAGTGTTATGCGAATAGGTGTATGGTCGCACACGATTGTATTCAAATTGCAGGTATAAGTTATCAACGTCAAAGGCATTATAATACTTTACTCCTATTTGGTAACCATATTTATTTTTCCAGCTTCTGTTGCCTCCTTTTACATCGCTTAGTGAGAACTCGTCCAACACAAACTGACTATATACATTTACGTTATCATTAAACTTGTACTTTGCAGTTGCGCCAACAATAGCATTTCCAGCATTTTGACCAGTCTCAAATTCTATAGCTCTATAAAAAATGATTGGATTTAAGTAATTAATATCAAACCCTCTATCATTTGAATTGGTCCATAAAACCGACTCAAATAACCCAATATTTAATCGTTTTGATACATTCCAACTTAGATAATGGTTTGCCATAAATTTGGTCAAATATGCTCCGTCCTCCTCCACCTCAGGCCTTATATCTTTTAACCACATCCATGTGTTGGTATATTTTATCTTCCAAAACTTTGTGTTTAATTTTAAAAATGGAGAATAACTTGCCACGTCACTATGTAAAAGCGACCTATAACCATCACCAATAAAGTTTTTACCATGACCAAATTGAAGGTTTATGAATTTTGCTGGTGAATACGATAAATACGCCTCAGCGGCTGGATAATCAAAAGCATCTGTCTTAAATCTTTTAGAAATTCCTCTACTAGGAATAACGGCTATTTCGTTAACAGATCCAGGTTGCCCTTTACTTTCAGCATATTCATTAAAGTATTGAGCAAATCGCCCTTGGCTCTCATACACCGAAGCAGAAAAACTTAAATTCTTTCCTAATCCACCTTGAATATAAAACCCTCTTGTGTTATTAAATGTAGAACTAAAATCGGCCTCAAAATCTTTACCTACTTGTAAGTCAAAAATTGGGTCAAAAGTGAACCAATAATCCTTTCCTTGTAGCTGTACTAAATGCTCATTAAACAGTTTGCGGTTCCACCAAGAATCAGACTCTTTTACCAATTCATCTTTTGCGTTTTTGAGATCGTAATAATTAGCAACCTCGTTATATAAAAAAGGCTTAGAAGCCGTATGACTGTTGGTTCCAACTAAGTTCATACTTCTATCAAACCTTGAATAACTGCTATGATTAAAAGGAATATTTAAAGTACTACTATACTCATTATCTGAATATGGTTTTATAGAAGCATTCAAGTCATCTAGCTCATTCTTAGCATTCTGCTCTAGTTCGGAAAGCTGTTTATCATCAGCACTTTGAATTTCATCAATCTTAATTTGAGATGGATCTTCTAAAGGAATTTTAATTCTGTATGAATACTGCTTAAAAATTGGTCTACCATTATAAGTTGCTGGTTTTATGTTAGGAAGTTCTTGATATACATTCCTAATAGACTCTTTGAGCTCATTGTAAGTAGCATCTATATATATCACTTTAAAAATTCCTTCTTTAGTTACTTCGAACAGTACAAATACATCTCCACTATAATTATCGTCTTTTACTATTTGCGGAATACTAAGATTGTTATATATAAAAGAAGCTAACTGCTCAGTAAAACAGTTATTTAAATTTGCTATTTCCTCGTTTTCACAATTAGGGAAAATAGGAGCTTTTTCGTAATTAGTTAAATCTTGTGCAAATAGTTGTATTGAAAGGAAACTAAATGTAAGTAGGAACAATTTTTTCATTAGATGCTTCAATCAATTTTGATTTGTGAAAGATACTACTTTTTGATGTTGAATTAAAAATTCCTCCTAAACAGATAATAGAATGTTCATTCATAACATCATAAATCTAAAACGAACTTTTTGTAGATTTATAATACGTTTTTGTTCATAATTATTGTTTTGAAATGTTAATATTATGATTCAAAAACTAAAAATCCCGCTACAATGTAGCGGGATTTGATTTATAATATTTGGTTGTTTTAATTCTGGACCTGAAAAATTATTGGTAATGAGTATTGCACGTTTACGGGAACTCCTCTTTGCTTTCCTGGTTTCATTTTAGGAAGCATATTAATAACTCTTTCTGCCTCTTTTTGTAATCTTGGATGTGGAGCTCTTGACTGTACTTCTACAATCTCTCCATTCTTTCCAATTTTAAACATTACATAAATTTTTTGCACTCCGCTTAAACCAAGTTCACCAGCAATATCTCCATTAAATTTTCTTTGAACATGTTTGGTAATTTTGTCAGACATACACTTTTTTTTATCCTTATCTTTTTTCCTCTCACAACCTGGAAAAATTGGTGCATCTTCTATTGCGGTAAAAGGTACATTTATCTCTTCTGGTGGATCAATCACATCTGCAACATCATCAACATCAACTATCTTAGTATCTTCATCAAGATCTGTTGCATCAATTAGTGTTTCTACTATATCATCATCGTCATCTACTTCCTCAATTATTTCTGGAACTACAGGAGGCTTCTTTTGAGGTGGTGGAGTTTTTAGATGATTGGTGATAGGAATATCATCTTCATCTAAATCAGCCATAGACAATACGGCTAGGTCCAGAAGTTCTTTATCATAAGTTTTGTAGTTGATAAAGTAATTGGCAAAAAATAGCGTTAACGCTAAACTTACTGCAAAATAGATAGCACTATTTCGTCTTACATCCACTTTTGGATTCTTTTTTGTTTCCATAATTATTGTTTTGAAATGTTAATGTTATGGAATAGACACAAGAAACATACCAAAAAAAATCCCGTTACATATGTAACGGGATTTTCAATATATAATGTAAAACTATTTAATCTTGAACCTGGAAGATAATTGGTAAAGAATAAGGTACAGTCACCGCTTTTCCTCTTTGCTTCCCTGGCTTCATTTTAGGTAATAAGTTGATAACACGTGCCGCTTCTTTTTCTAATCTTGGATGTGGTGCTCTAGAACGTACACCAACTATGTTTCCTTCTCTATCAATTTTAAATAGAACTGAAATACGTTGTCTTCCAGTTAATCCTAAGTCTCCAGCAAGATCAGTATTAAACTTCTTTTGCACAAACTTCTGAATCTTTTCAGACATACATTTCTTCTTAGCTTCATTATTTCCCTTTTCACAACCAGGATAAACCGGAACATTTTCAATTACGTGGAAAGGAACCTCAACATCCTCTTCTACCTCTTCTACTTCTACTTCTTCTACTTCTACAATTTCAGTATCTTCTTCAACCTCAGTAGACTCAATTACAGTTTCTTCAATTTCTTCCTCATCCTCTACAATCTCGATAACCTCAGGCGCAGCAGGAGGTGGTGGTGGAGGTGGTGGAGTTTGAATTTGCTCCGTGATTGGAATTTCCTCATCATCTAACTCATCCATAGATAATTGACCTATATCAATGGCTTCTTTGTCATAAGTCTTATAATTAATGGCATAATTAGTAATTAATAGCATTAATGCTAGTCCAACAGCAAAGAAAAGCGAGCTGTTTCTTCTAATGTCTGCTTTAGGATTCTTCTTCGGTTCCATAAATTATTGTTTTTTTCGAGATCGGTAAATTAACCAATATTTTGCTAAAAAAGCAAGGGTTTATAATTTTTTAACGCTTGTTCTCTGCTTTATTGTTAAAATAAGAGAAACTATTATTGCTCCGACACCATTTGCTAGACCATCTCCAATTGAAGTACGTCTGGTATCGGTTAAATACCCTTGTAACACCTCAATAACTGTACCATAAACAATTGAAAGAATTAAAGCTAATAAAATACTTCTTTTAATGCCATAGGCTAAAAATACTTTTGTCCATAAAAAACAAAGCAATCCGTAAGCTACTAAGTGATATATTTTATCCTCATAACTAGTGCCGAAATAAGGTATTCCGTGGTTTGGCACTAATAGAACAGAGGTGAGTACAATTGAATAGACAATTGCAGCAAACAAAAACAGGTGTTTATTAACCACCTATTAAAGCCTTGTAGTCATCTGCTGAAAGCAAGGTGTCAAATTCTGAAGTATCTGAACACTTTACTTTGATCATCCAACCTTCACCATAAGGATCAGCGTTTACTTTTTCTGGCTCATCTTCAAGAGATTCATTAAACTCTGTTATCTCTCCAGATACAGGTAAAAACAAATCTGAAACAGTTTTTACAGCTTCAACTGTGCCAAAAACCTCTTCAGCATTAAGGGTTTCATCTACAGTTTCAACTTCAACATAAACGATATCTCCTAATTCACTTTGAGCAAAATCAGTAATCCCGATAGTTACTACATCACCATCAATTTTTACCCACTCGTGATCTTTGGTGTACTTTAATTCAGCTGGAATATTCATAATTAATTAGATATAATTTTTGGTAAATATGTTAGTTTTTTATCTAATTTCCAAAGTTATATCGTAAAGTTATTCCTGAACGAATAGAGGTTTGCGGGAATGCAGTAGAAATTGCATATTCTGAGAAACTGTAATCAAAATAGAAGATTCCTGTTAAGTTCTTACTAAATGCATAATCTGCAGTATACTTTAGTCCCCAAATGGTTTGTCCAGCAGTTACTTGGTTATTATCTAAATCCAGATATCTAATAATGGTCTTATTATCTCTAATAGATATGTCTGCTTTCATGTTTAAATCACTAGTAATAATTTGCCTTGAACCAGCTAGTTTTGAGCGAATCTTTACATCTTTAATTCGGTAACCTAAACCAATGATATACTCATTCCCCTTTATCTCTGTTAGCAAGTTATTATCAAAACTTAAGAATAAACGTCGGTCTTTTTGAATTTCGGCAAGAATCTTCATAGAGTTCTTCATTTCGAAATCAATTTTTATAAGTGGACTAAACATTTCTGTTAAAGACACTGCACTGAATAGGGTTTCGTTCTTATAATTTCCAGCTTGATCAATAGTATTTGGATTTTGAGCGGCATAATCTAAAGCTGGATCAAAAGCATTATAATCTAAGTTAGATCTAAACTGATTAATAGTATAGGTTGAATTATATCCATGTGTTACAGAGAAACGTCTAAAGTGTTTTTTAAACCACTTTAATCTCATTAAACCTGTATACTTCAATGTCCAGTTTGGAATTGGAATGTCTCTAAAAGCTCCAAGTTTAGCGCTTTCTGCATCTTTCCCTGTATAAGCAGATAAGAATGCTGGTAATAAAACTGCCTGATTGGTTTTACCAAACCCTAACGGATAACCTTCAGCATCTAAATTTGCAGGGTTATTAATATCTATTCCAGCTCGAGTTGCTAACCTGTTTGCAATTGTTAATCTGTTTGCTCTAAAGTCGTCAAACGCTTCTGAACCATTTTCGTCGCTGCTCATAAATGCCGTCTTTATAATTGGCATTGAAATGTTGAAATTCCCAAAAGAGTTATTTATTAACGGATTGTAATCAAGCTCTCCGTTATTATCTAGATCAGAAACATTAAAGCTTTCTGTAATATTCTTCGAATAATTTCTTCCACCAGTAAGGTCAATAATTAAATCCTGAGCTGGTTCTACACTAGCTGAAAAATCTAACACTTTAGATTGATCTTGAGTAAATTGCTGGTTAAACTCTGGGAATACTGTTAACCATCCCTTTCTTGCTGCCAGATGTCTAATATCACTTTGGCTACCAAAGGTAAATCCTAATGTAGGCTTAAAAGTGCCTATAAATCCAGGTGTTGGTATATATCCAGGAAGATACGTTCCATTCCTTTCAGTATAGTTTATTTGAAGGCGTTTAACACTGGTTAAAATATCAATTCCAGCATTAAGCAGCCCGTTCTTTTTAGCTTCTGAACTATTTGGGTTTTGATTTGGTCCAGGAGGAGCTCCTCTTGTATTTCTAGCTCTATTATTTGCTCCACTTTTCACTAACCCCAAATAGCTGTATAAACGATTCATATCTAAGCTAGTATTCAAGGTATGTGTATTGGCGTTTGAAATAGAGTTACCAAGATTATAAGTTGTACCTCCAATCTCTAGATTACCATAAAGGTCTGACCCTTTTTGCCACATAAAATCTCCTGTATAAGCATAAGATGCTCTAATAAATTCGAAAGTTGGGATTTTATTTATTGGTATTTCATAGTTTACACCCAGCTGTTGAAATTGTCTATTAGGATCTCCTACATCAAAGAAACCATCCCAAACATCTAACGTAGGATCTTGAGCTCCATTTAAATTATCATCAATGAAGTAGTTTCTAATAATATTATTATTTGATGCTGAGTATGTTAGATTTAAAGCATCTGTTAAATTGTAATTGATGTTATACTGAAGATCGAAAGTGTAATTACGTCTAAACAGTTCATCTATACCAATATTACCTCCACCAAGGTCAAGTTCTCTAAACCTTTGCTTATGAAATTGTCGCACATAATCTGTATTAATAGATATACTTGATGGTAACAAGTTAAAGTTGAAATCTTTTAAAATTTTTAAGTACCTGCTCTTAAATAACGAGTCATTCTTCTTAAAAGGCTCAACCCTTATAGGATCAAAACTAAAGTTATAATTAGCTCCAACTCTTACATTTTGATTTAATGAGTTTTCAATTTCAAAATCTCTGTGCTCAACCTTATTATATGAGTAGTTGAAAGTTAAATTCTCAACATCATAAAACTTAGGTTTGGCTTCACCTGTTCGTTGCTTTCTAACACCAATAAAGTTGATACTTTGGCGTTTTGTATAATCTTCAGATTGTTCTTTTATAGCATCTCGCTCTGCTTGAGATGTTGCAGTATTTAGGCGATCATTTAATTTAATGTCTTTGTATTGCTGGTCATATTCAGGAGTGATTATTTCTTCTCCTTGTCCATAGTTAAAAGGAATTTGAACTCCCCATTTTTGCGGAAGCAACTTCCCAAAATCAACATTAGCAACTACATCATATTGTTTAATGTCCTCACGACTTCTTTCGTTTGGTCCTTGCTCAATAGTTCCAAAACCTGTAGTACTTCTTCTTCCAGTAGCACTAATGTCCATAAAGTCTGCAAAGTTAGTATCCATACTTGCAACAGCAGCCCAACCTCCTTCGTTATCCATATCAGATAAACGTAATTCATTAAACCAAACTTCTGCACAAACATCTGGACCTCCTGATGGACCATTAGGATTCTTTATACCAACCATTAGAGTTCTAATATCTCCAAAGTTTGGATTTCCTTTTATAGAAACACGATGCTCTCCAATATTCCTAGGTGAGAATTCTCCAACAGGAGTATCGTCTAATACACCATCAATAACATTATAAAATGTTGGATCAACATTACCGAGGGATCCGTTTTGAATACCAATTGCTTTTATTTGCGCCAATACCTCTACAGGAAGGTTGATCTCATTTTCTGTAGGCCAAACATCAAATTCATTTGTAGAAAGAGAAGGTGAAACCGTTAACGGAATTTCAATCTGATAGAAGTTCTGCGTAAAGTCATTACCCATTCTTATAAACCCTACTGCGTCACCATCATTTAATCCTACTGCTGTTCCGTCTTCAGCATGAATAAACATACGCAACTTCTTAAACTGACGCATATCAACACTAATATTCTTAAACACAGCTCTTGAATCTGCTGGTTCTAGTTTACAAGTGTTTACAACTAAAGATTGCTCGTTTTGTCTTACTAAAGTGTTATTATTATTCAGTTGCTCTCTTACTACTCCTGGAGGTGAAACATAACGACCATCATTTTCCAAAATTCCAATAATACCAACACTAAAATCAGTTCCATCAGCATCATTATTAGGTTCGTCATCTAAAGATAATTGATAACGTCTCCAATCACTTCTTACAAGGTCAAACGAACCAAAACGCATTACTGTATTCTCAGTGAACTCAGAAAGATACATACGTATAAAACGAATTGATCTAAAGTCTGAAATCCCTCCAATAGCATCAGTATAGGCCGTAAGAGGAATTCTAAACTGATACCATCTTACTAATCTTGTATCTCCATTTGGTAAAGTAACATTAACCTCTTTTCTATCTCTTATCAAACCATTATTTAGGTTAGCTAAAGAAGTAGGTGTTATGTCTAATTCGTACTCAAAATAACTATCAATGGTATTCATTGTGTTATCTCGGTTGATATCTTCCACATCAGGTTCTGTAGTTGAACCTCGGTTTGTTTGTGTAAACGTATCTGGTGAGTTTCCTTCTAGACCATTATATTGCTTATAACGCTCAAAAAGATTTCCTTCAGTATTTAAGAAATAGGTGTAGTTATCTTTTGCTGGGTCAGCACCAAAGGCTCCTCCAAAAACTGAAGCTTCTTCTGTATCATCATAACCATCTAAACCTACATCTTGGTTCTCTCGCTCCTGACCTAGTGTTGAGAATGCATAGATCAAAGCTTGATTTTGTGGGACTACTCCTCCCCAAACTGTTTGAGGGAACATGCTTATATTTCCATCTTCTGGTAACCCATTTTCATACTGCTTTCTACCATCTTTTAAAACATCTTCAGATATATTACCAAGGTTTATTGTAAGTTTACCTCCTAAGCTTGAAGTATTATCTAAATAAGGGTCTTGTAACCAAAACTCAACATATTCAACATTTGCTTGTTCAAAATCTGTAGATGTTAATTGACGAGTTATTCCTCCCCAAGAATCAATTGGATTATCTAATACATCATCTGCTGCATCTGGGTCAAAATTATAAGGTCCACGTTCTTCCGGATAATAAGCAAGATCTAAAGAGGGAATTATTGTTGGCTGTCCCTGTACAATATCTTGTTGTGGAAATATCTCATCTATAAAAATACGTCTTGAATAAAGGTTAGACATATCATTGTCACTTATTCCTGTTGGACGCTGACTACTATAGAAAATAGGGTCAATGGTATACCAGTTTAATAATGCTCTGTCAAAACCATTTTGTATTCCGTTGTCATCTTCAGGTCCCTCTGCATAAACGCGCCCTAATTCACGAGGACGACTTGAAAGGTGCCATGAAATTGGTGACAATAAATCAATATTGTTTTGAGTACCTTCAAAATCATCAACATATGATGTTGCTTCTCCTAAGAAATCTGCTCCTTTAGGTGCTCCTGGTAATAAATATGCAAACTCCCCTCTCACCGAGAAATTAGAAGGAACATCTGTATCAATGTTCGGTAATTTGTTTACCAATCTTGTAAAGAATGGCACCTCGGTAGAGAAGTTAGCATTTACCCCAAATATAGTATTGTTAATAGGCTCAGCATTGTATGTAGCCTTTTGAGTTATTGGTCTTTCGTTAAGGTTTAACATGGTTGCACCAACCAAGAAATTCTCATTGAACTGATGCTCAATATTAATTCCACTAAACCTTCGTGTTTGTTGTCCGAAAACTGAATTATTTTCAACCGTTGCTTGAATAGGAGTATTAGAAGCTTGCAAAGCAGGATCTAAAATCTCCACAATTCCCATCTGGTAATTTACCGTATAGTCTACTCCTTCAACCAACACTCTTCCTCCAGCTGTTACCTTTACAGATCCACGAGGAACATTAAACGCTCCCAAAGGTATACCTCCTCCACCTGAAGAACTGTTATAACGTCCCTTCATTTGGAACTTGTTCTTTTCACCATCCTCTAATGCAGCGGTCTTTGTAGACACGTACATCTTATCATAAACATACTTTTCCTGATTAGGGTTGTATTGTGTTGGGTCATTATAGTCTGCATCATTATTTGTTGGATTGCCATCGTCATCTAATACATCAAATAAGTATCGCCCAAAAGGTTCAACATTAGTGAAAATAATCTTCCCATTTCGTTGCATTACTGTAATTCCGTCCACAAAATCAAAGAATCCATCTCCGTTAAATTGTGGGTCGTTATTATAGTTCAACTTATCTAAATTAAATACCCTTAATAATGGCGTTTCTTCTAAAGCATCTTCACCAGGTCCTGGTGCAGGAAACGGAGTCCCATCAACAGGAGTAATATAGTTTAAAGGGGAAGTTTCAGTATAGAAGATATTTAGTTTAAAATCTTCTCTATCTAATTGAAAAGCACTAGGAACCTGATAGATGTTCTTCATCATTAGATCCCAAATAGGTTGATCTACATTAGTTACTGTACTCTTCAGCATTTTTAAGATCAAACCTTTATTTTCCACAACTGTATTTCCTGTAGCGCCATCTACAGAAACATCGGTAGCATTTACACCATCATTTGCAAATTCTCCAACTTGATATACTTGATCTCCAACGGTAAACTGAAACGCAACTGCTAAAATCTCGTCATTTTGCAAACGCTGATTTAAAGAAATATATCCTAATTGCGTATGAAGTGTAAATTCACTTCCTTGTTGAAGTTTTCTTGCGTTCTCAAGTTTGTCAAAATCCATTCCTTGATTAACTCCAGGAACAAGTATTCCAGCTTGTGAAGTTGCTATATCCCTTATGGCTTCGGTTATTTGAGAACCAGCTCCACCAATATTTGTTGGATCATATGCATTATTCGAGTTGTCTGGATAAGCTCCAGGAGCTGCTAAAATGTTTACAGCAGAACCTATTTTTGTTGGATCAGATTCACCTAAATCCTGTAATCCTACAATATTTCTAACATCATCTGTTTGATTGTTTCTATTTGTTACCCAAACTTCAATTCTGGTGATTTGAACAGGTGAATTAACATATGGATACGTCAATAAAGCGTCATCATAATTATCTCTAAAATATTGACTTAAAAAGAAGTGTCTGTTCTCATCATAATCTAACGCAAAGAACTCAAACTCTTGAAGTGTTCCTCCACCTTGTGCAACTACAGTTCTACTCTCAGATTTTTGCTCTGAGAAGATTCCTGTAATAGTTGTTTTACCAAATTGTAATTGTGTTTTAACACCAAATAAACTTTGTGCACCTGTAATTAATGAGCTATTTAAAGGCATGCTAACATTACCAACTTCAATCTTTTGAATAATATCATCTTCAGTAGGCGTGTACTCAAGTTTAATGACATTTTGAAAGTCGAAGGTAGACTGCGTATCGTAATTAGCATTCACCTGAAGTCGTGTACCTATCTTTCCTAAAAGACTAAGTTCTATTCTCTGATCAAAATCGAACGTGAAATTACTTCTGTTTCTTGGTGAGAAAGATGGATTATCTTGTTTTGTATATAAAAACCCAAGATCCATTTCTACAGAACCTTGTGGGATTACCTCTATGGTGTTTCCTCCAAAAATTGATTCAAAGAAATCTGAATCTACATAAAGCTCGGGTATTAAATTCTTTTGTGCATCATCTAAACCAGTTTTCCTACCATCATAAGCATCAATCTTATCCTTATAATAGCTCTTCATATTCTCTTGAGCTACTAGCCTTCTAAACTCCTCTGGAGTTAAAATCAACGGATAATTAATATTGATTCTTCCTAAATTTTCGGTGTAGATGTATCTGTCCGTAATTGGATCATAAGTATATTTAGAAACAATACTATTAGGATTAGGTAATAATAAATTATTAAAAGAAAAAGTAGTACTTGTTGAATCTCTTACAGTTGTTTGCTGAGCATATGATGAAACAGTGCTCAATAAAAACGCCATACTAAAGAGTATGTAAAAGAGAGTAGGTATGTTAGATTTTTTGTTGGTGGCTTTCAAAATCAGTTATAAATTTTTTAAGGCTTCTTTTATAATAGCTTCAACATTAGCTTCTGGGTTACTAGCAACAATCTTATCGACGACTCGTTCAGATTGTTTCTTTCCAAACCCAAGAACTTCTAAAGCAGATAACGCTTCATCTTTGTTAGTATTGCTTTCAAAAGTAATTCCTTCATCAATGTCGTAAGCTTTCAAAATTTTGTCCTTCAACTCTATCACAACACGTTGCGCGGTCTTTAATCCTATTCCTTTTATAGATTGAATTAATGCCACATCTTCTGTTGCAATAGCTTCTCGTATTTGTTTAGGGGTTAGTGATGATAACATGGTTCGAGCTGTACTCGCACCAATACCACTAATAGAGATCAATAATCTGAAGATAGCACGCTCACCAAGTGTAGAAAACCCATACAATGTATGTGAATCTTCTTTTACCTGAAGATGTGTAAAGAGTTTTACCTGTTCTTGATTGGGTATTTGAGAATACGTATGTAATGAAATATTAAGCAGATAGCCAACACCATTACAATCAATCACAACATCGGTAGGATTCTTTTCCGCAAGCCTTCCCTGGATATGCGTTATCATAGATTTGGTTTAGTTAACGCTCCAAATGTACTAAATTAATCAAACAATTTAACGGGATAATCTTACAGAATACCTATGTTTTAGCCTCTTTTTAGTTTTTTTTGCGCATCAATCACTGCAATTGCAGTCATATTTACTATTTCATCCACACTTGCATCAAGTTGTAAAATATGTGCTGGTTTAGCTAATCCCATCATTATTGGACCAATATTTTCAGCTTCATTTAACTCTTTTATAAGCTTATACGTAATGTTTGCAGCATCCAGATTAGGAAAAATAAGCGTGTTGACTTTTCTACCTGCTAATTTTGAATGTGGAAAAATATCGTTACGCATTTCGTTATTCAAAGCAAAGTCTGTTTGAAACTCTCCATCGACAATTAAATTTGGATAAGAGCGATGCATGTAAGCTACTGCCTCTCTAACCTTACTTGCTCTTTCATTGTCTGATGAACCAAAGTTTGAATACGAAATCATAGCCATTATTGGTTCTAAACCAAACATTTTAACTGTTGTTGCAGTCATTTGGGTAATTTTGGCAAGGTCTTTTGAAGTTGGGTCAATATTTATGGAAGTATCACTTAAAAAAAGTGGTCCTCGTTTGGTCATTAATAAATTGGTTGTTGCAATTCTGGACGCTCCTTTGTCAAGACCAATAATCTCTAACATCGGTTTTACAACTTCCGGATAACTTCTTGAATATCCTGAAATTAAAGCATCAGCGTCTCCTTCATTTACCATCATAGCGGCATAATAGTTACGCTCACGCATCAACCTTTTAGCTTTGTGCATCGTGATGCCTCTTCGCATACGCTCCTCCCAATACTTTTCAGCGTAAGCGTCCTTTCTTTCCAACTCCTCGTCAGATTTAGGGTCGATTATCTGTACTTCTGCATCGAACTCTATTTCTTGCATTAATGCTTCAATCTTGTCTTTACGCCCTAAAAGAATTGGTGTTGCAATACCTTCATCATGTGCTATTTGCGCTGCTTTTAAAACTGCTAATTGATCTGCTTCAGCAAAAACTACACGCTTAGGGTTAGATTTTGCACGATCATACATTAATCTCACAATCTTGTTATCGCTACCTAGTCGTTCCCACAATGCATCTTCGTATCTTTTCCAATCTGTAATAGGTTCGGTAGCTACTCCACTTTCCATTGCTGCTTTTGCAACCGCAAGAGGAACAACTCCAATTAATCTTGGATCAAATGGCTTAGGAATTATATAATCTTTTCCAAAAGCTAATCTAGTTTCACCATAAGCAATATTCACCTGCTCAGGAACTGGTTCTTTAGCTATATCAGCTAAAGCTATTACAGCTGCTTTTTTCATTTCCTCATTAATAGAAGTAGCTCTAACATCTAATGCTCCTCTAAATATGAATGGGAAACCTAAAACATTATTAACTTGATTAGGATGATCACTTCTTCCAGTGGCCATTATAATATCATCACGTGTATCTACTGCTAATTGATAAGCAATTTCAGGGTCTGGATTAGCCATCGCAAAAACTATTGGGTCTTTTGTCATAGCCTTCAACATTTCTGGTGATACAATGTTGGCGGTAGATAACCCAATAAACACATCGGCATCAACCATTGCTTCATCTAATGTGTCTATTTTCCGATTTGTGGCAAATTCGGCTTTTTGAGAAGTAAGGTTATCTCTATCTGCTCTAATAACGCCTTTACTATCAAGCATTACCATATTCTCTTTTCTTGCGCCAAAAGACTGGTACAATCTTGAACATGAAATAGCCGCAGCTCCAGCACCACTAATAACAATCTTTACTTCTTCTATCTTCTTTCCTGTAATCTCTAGTGCGTTTAATAATGCAGCAGCAGAAATAATTGCAGTTCCGTGCTGATCGTCATGCATTACTGGAATGTCAAGTTCTTCCTTTAAACGCTTTTCGATCTCAAATGCCTCGGGAGCTTTAATGTCTTCCAAATTGATCCCACCAAATGTTGGAGCAATATTTTTAACCGTTTCAATAAACTCATCAACATTTTCAGTATCAACTTCTATATCGAAAACATCTATATCTGCAAATATTTTAAAGAGTAACCCTTTACCTTCCATTACAGGCTTTGAAGCTTCCGGACCAATGTTTCCTAATCCCAGTACAGCAGTACCATTTGAAATTACAGCTACCAGATTTCCTTTAGCTGTATAACGATAAGCATTGCGTTTATCTTTCTCTATTTCTATACAAGGTTCTGCTACTCCTGGTGAATACGCTAATGAAAGATCTCTTTGTGTTGCATATTTCTTGGTTGGTACCACCTTAATTTTTCCCGGATTGGGTTTAGCATGATATATTAAGGCTTCTCTACGTTTGCTCTCCTTACTCATTTTGATTGGCTTTGAACTTGCAAAGGTAAGATGTTCTAATTAATAGCGAAATAATCTATTCCTCTTTTAAGAATTTAATATTACGTGTTAGTCCAGAATATTTTGTTCTTTTTACGGCCGACTTTTTAAATACTTTACTGAATGTTTCCTGAGTGATCTCTTCCCAATCATGTTTGGTCATAGATAACAACTCTGGATGAGGGTTAAATAAAGGTTCATTATGAGGTTTAGAGAAGCGATTCCAAGGGCAAACATCCTGACATACATCGCATCCGAACATCCAATTATCAAATTGCCCTTTAAACTCATTAGGAATATTATCCTTCAATTCAATAGTGAAGTACGAAATACATTTACTTCCGTCAACGACATAAGGCTCAACTATTGCTTGTGTTGGACAAGCATCAATGCATGCAGTACATGTACCACAATGATCTGTTGTTGGCGTATCGTAGTCTAACTCTAAATCAACTATAAGTTCAGCAATAAAATAAAACGATCCTACTTGCTGAGTTAACAGGTTGCTATGTTTCCCTATCCAACCTAATCCTGATCTTGCTGCCCAAACCTTATCTAGCACAGGAGCAGAATCAACAAAAGCTCTTCCCGAAACTTCTCCTATATTATTATTTACAAACTCAAGTAACTCTTTAAGTTTTTCTTTTATTACGAAGTGATAATCTGTTCCATAAGCATATTTAGATAGCTTATAGCTGCTTGTAGTTTGTTCTTGATTTGGGTAATAGTTCAGTAGAAGAGAAATTACACTTTTAGAATCATCAACCAATTTTGTTGGGTCTAAACGTTTGTCAAAATGATTCTCCATATAACGCATCTCTCCATGCATATTCTTTTCTAACCATCTTTCTAATCGTGGTGCTTCTTCTTCAAGGAACTCAGCTTTACTAATTCCACAAGACAAAAAACCGAGGCGTTTAGCTTCGGTTTTGATAAGTTGTGTATGTTTTGTTTTGCTCATCAAAGATCAACTTCTCAAGTGTCTAAGCTACAAAATTGCAACAAAAAAGTTGATCTACTATATTTTAATTACATCCCATATCCATTACAGACTGGTAATCAGCATTAGGAAAACAATTCCCAGAAGGTAGACTCTCTGGTATATATCTTACTAAATCTGGATCGTACAATGCATTTTCTAAGAATGATGTAAGCAAATCTATTTCTAGTTCCGTTAAATTTAAAGGCACAAACTGCTCTGACAATTTATCTTGAGGTACATCAGTATTTTCAGGAATAGCACTATTCTTATAACTAATTATTTCTCTTACTGAAAGGAAACTACTTCCATGACCTAAAAATCCAACATCCTTTAAATTATATAATTGAGGAGTTTTAAATTTATAATCATCATCACTATTTCCGGTAAAACCTCCTCTTCCCTTTTTAGTGGCTTCATCTACCACAGTCATAATATTTGCTCCGGCTAAATCATTCATTCCCAGCGCATGAAAATCCATACCGTTTAAACCAGGACCAGAGTGACATGTATAACATTTTCCTTTACCAAAGAAAATTGATGCTCCCTGCATTTCATTATCACTCATTGCCATATCATCCCCCTTTAACCATAATTGAAATGGAGCTTGGTTAGATAGAAGCGTTCTCTCGTATGCTGCAATTGCAAGTCCTGCATTTATTCTAGTATATCTGTCATTATCTGGGATGTCAGAAAACGCATCATCAAATAATGACTTATACTCTGAGTTCATTATAAAATCGTAATCAATAACTAATCTATGTACTTTTAAACCAGCAATTGCCTGTGTTTCTACTCCTTCAAAACCTAAATTATTTTCCTCTTTTGGAGTCCCAACCGTCCAATTAGCTTCTGTTCCTGCATTAGTTCCTTTAGCTCCAAATTGTCCATTCCATAACATTACATCTTGATAAGCTACATTTAAAGCACTTGGTGTTCTAATAGGTTGTACATCTAATGATGATTCTTCATAATCTGGTGATTTTGTTCTTGCTTCCCCAAAAGACCCAAAACCAATTCCTCCATCACCAATCCCTTGAGAAAGTCCGCTTTGGAAACCAGCAGCAACGTGATGACAACTTGCACAAGAATACGTATTGATACCTTGCTCTTTTGTTGGATTTTTAGCTAATCCTGTTTCGTGATAAAGCAATTGTCCTAAGCGTACTTTAGCCGAAGTAATTGTATTATTAAAATCATTTGGAATAGCACCGAAGTTTGAAGATTCAGGTAAAATCAATGCTTCCTTAGAGCCAAATATATCTGCTATTTGATCCTCTAAAATAGTTTGATAAGTAATATCGACATACTCTTCATTGTTCATTTCACAAGAGTAAAAAGACAATATCAAACACAAAGCCAATAGCTTGGTTATTCGTAGATTATTCATTTTGAATGGGTTAATTAATCTATCAAACTTACTTAGTAGATTTAAAAACCTTACAAAAAAATTGTTGAACTAATTAAAATATTAGGTAATTAGTTGAAAAGTAGATTTTAAAAGATAAACGGTTAAACCAAAGAGCTTAAATCCATTTTAATGATATTATAAGACAAAAAATCGAGGTGTTTAGCTTCGGTTTTGATAAGTTGTGTATGCGTTTGTTTAAGTGTCATGATTAACTCAACTAAAACAACCCTCCTTGAGTACTTCCCTTTATTCTTCCGAGGTGTTTATAAGCGAGTTCTGTTACTTCTCTTCCACGAGGTGTTCTAATAATAAACCCTTGTTGAATTAAAAAAGGTTCATAAACTTCTTCAATGGTTTCAGCACTGTCACTAACAGCAGTTGCCAAAGTAGTAATACCCACTGGACCGCCTTTAAACTTATCGATGATAGTGGTAAGTATTTTATTATCCATTTCGTCAAGTCCGTGTGCATCAACATTAAGTGCTTTTAAACTAAACTTTGCAATCTCAATATCAATACTTCCATTACCTTTTATTTGTGCAAAATCACGAACACGACGCAATAAGGCATTTGCTATTCTTGGTGTTCCTCGACTTCTTCCTGCAATTTCTATAGCCGCTTCCATTGAAATTGGGACCTTTAGTATTCCTGCACTTCTTTGGACTATAGTTGATAATAACTCCGTGTCATAATATTGTAATCGACTACTAATACCAAAGCGTGCTCGCATGGGAGCAGTTAATAGTCCTGAACGTGTTGTTGCACCAACTAAGGTGAAAGGATTCAAATTGATCTGTACTGTTCTAGCATTTGGTCCTGTTTCGATCATAATATCAATCTTAAAGTCTTCCATAGCAGAATAGAGATATTCTTCTACAATTGGACTTAAACGATGAATCTCATCAATAAATAAAACATCTCGTTCTTCAAGATTAGTAAGTAACCCAGCTAAATCACCAGGTTTATCCAGAACTGGTCCAGAAGTTACCTTGATACCAACTCCTAATTCATTAGATAGTATATGTGCTAGTGTAGTTTTCCCTAATCCAGGAGGACCATGAAACAACGTATGATCTAACGCATCTCCTCTCATATTAGATGCCTCAACAAACACCTTTAAATTCTCTAATACTTGATCTTGACCAGAAAAATCATCAAATGATAAAGGTCTTAAAGCACGTTCTATATCACGTTCTTCTGAAGAAAAATTTTGAGTTGTTGGATCTAGGTTTTCGTTCATATCCCAAATATAAAGAAAAAGCCTCTCTAAAAAGAGAGGCTCTAAATATATTATATAACTAATCTAAGCTCTAATGGTGTAACTCTTCTTCACCCTCTTTCATCGGCACATCTTGAGGTACAAACTCTTCATCATGTTGTGGATTGTTATAATCGTATGCCCAACGGTGTACATGAGGAATTTCTCCTTCCCAGTTACCGTGAATATGTTTGATTGGAGCTGTCCATTCCAATGTAGTAGCTTTCCAAGGGTTTTGAACTGTTTTCTTTCCATAGAAAATGCTATAGAAGAAATTCCAAAGGAATACTAATTGGAACGCTCCACCTATAAGTGCAAATATTGTGATTATCACGTTCACATCAGATACATCATCAAATAACGGGAAGTTACTATTTGTATAATAACGTCTTGGTAATCCAGCCATACCTATGAAGTGCATTGGGAAGAAAACTCCATAAGCACATACAGCTGTTACCCAGAAATGTATGTATCCTAAATTCTTATTCAGCATTCTACCAAACATCTTAGGGAACCAGTGATAAATACCAGCAAACATACCATATAATGCAGAAATACCCATTACTAAGTGGAAGTGAGCTACCACAAAGTAGGTATCATGAACATTAATATCTAAAGCACTATCTCCTAAAATGATTCCTGTAAGACCTCCGGTTATAAAAGTAGAAACCATGCCTATTGAGAATAGCATTCCTGTATTCATCTGGAGATTACCTTTCCAGAGAGTGGTAATCCAGTTAAATGCTTTCACTGCTGATGGAATAGCAATCAATAATGTTGTAAATGTAAATACTGACCCTAGGAATGGATTCATTCCTGAAATAAACATATGATGTCCCCATACAATTGTAGAAAGGAATGCAATAGCTAATATTGAAGCAATCATTGCACGATAACCAAAAATTGGTTTACGAGAATTTACAGCCATTACTTCTGATACAATTCCCATTGCCGGAAGTATTACAATATATACCTCTGGATGCCCTAAGAACCAAAAGAGGTGCTCAAATAATACTGGTGAACCTCCTTGATAGTGTAACACCTCACCTTGAATAAATATATCTGATAAGAAGAATGATGTTCCAAAGCTTCTATCCATTATTAATAATAGTGCTGCAGATAGTAAAACTGGGAATGAAACTACACCAATAATAGCCGTTACAAAGAATGCCCATATTGTTAATGGAAGTCTTGTCATAGACATTCCTTTAGTTCTCAAGTTAATAACAGTTACGATATAATTTAGAGATCCTAATAAAGAAGATGCAATGAAAATTGCCATAGAAACTAACCAAAGTGTCATACCTGCTCCTGATCCTCCTTGTGCTAATGGTAATGCTGATAACGGTGGATAAATAGTCCATCCAGCTGCAGCTGGTCCAGCTTCAACAAATAAAGATAACACCATGAAAACACTTGACAGGAAAAATAACCAATAAGAAACCATATTAAGGAATCCTGATGCCATATCACGTGCACCAATCTGTAACGGAATTAAAAGGTTACTAAAAGTACCACTTAAACCTGCAGTTAGTACAAAGAACACCATGATTGTACCATGAATGGTCACCAGCGCCAAATAAATATCAGCATCCATTACACCGTCAGGTCCCCATTTACCTAGTAATGCTGAAAAAATTGCATTTGGTTCTTCTGGCCATGCAATTTGCATACGTATCAATAGTGACATGATGATACCAATGACTCCCATGATGGTACCAGTAATTAGGTACTGCTTAGCAATCATTTTATGGTCTTGACTAAAAATGTATTTAGTCACAAAAGTTTCTTTATGATGATGTCCGTGGTCTTCGTGATCGTGAGTATCTGCGTGTGCTGACATAATCTATATAAGTTTTATTCTTTCTGTTTAAATTAATTTTGAATCAATGAGTCTTTGAATAGCTGTTGCTGACTCATCCAAGCTTGGTACTCTTCTTCTGTTTCCACAACAATTTTCATTTGCATGTTGTAATGAGATTTTCCACAAATCTTATTACAGATCAATACATAATCAAACTCATAACGTTCTAATGCTTCTTCACCTTTAGCTAATAGCTTTTCACTTTTCTCAGTTCTAATCCTATTAATTCTAGTTACCTTATCTGCCATTTCAGGAGTTTGCCTCATTTCGGCCGTAGTAACTGTTGGTGTGAAAGAGAAATTTGTAATCATACCAGGAACACAGTTCATTTGGGCTCTAAAGTGCGGCATATATGCTGAGTGTAATACATCCTGTGAACGCATTTTAAAGATTACTTGTCTTCCAACCGGTAAGTGTAACTCCGTAGTTATAACATCATCTTGTGCATTCGGGTCTGCTTCATCCACTCCAAGAATGTTAGCTCTATCAATATCAATTAATCTTACATTAGCATCTCCAAGAACATTATCCTCTCCAGCGTATCTGGCTTTCCAATTAAACTGTTGTGCATATAATTCAACCACAATAGCATCTTCCTCTTCTTCATAGTTCATGATATCAGACCAAGTGAACAATCCATACATGATTAATCCAGCCAGCACAATAACAGGTATTATTGTCCAAATGAACTCTAACTTAGCACTGTCTGCAAAGAATAGCGCTTTCTTACCTTTTTCTCCTTTATACTTAAAGGCAAAATAGTGTAATAAAAACTGTGTAAATGTTTGAACTATAAAGATGAGTATCATTGAGATTACCATCAAGTTATCAATTTGAGGTCCATGCTCTGAAGCTGAATTAGATAATAAAGGTAAATCCCCCCATTTTACACAACTTATTATGGTAATGATGTAAATAAAAGCCAAAAAGCCCATCATTAAGTAACCATTAACTCTATTATCCTTGTCACTAGCAACTTGCGAACCTTCATTTTTAGCATTAGCTAAATCGAAGATCTTTACCATTTGCCAAATAGCAACTGTAATAGAAACTAAAACTATAATTGTTAATAAAGCAGTCATTGTTATTCTTCGTCTTTACTTTTTAATAATTATTAATAATGGAATTGCTCACTTTCTTTAACAAACGGATTTCCTTTTGCCAACAGCGACTCTTTCGACAGTGCATAAAACACTATCAACAAGAATAACCCAAGGAAAAAGAATACAGCTCCAAACTCAGCCATACCAAAGCCCCATCTATCGCCAACAGTTGCAGGCATGATCATATTATAAACATCAACATAGTGACCTACTAAAATAGCAATACCAGCCATCACGATAAACCAAGGAATACGCTTATAGTCACTATTCATTAATACTAAGAATGGGAATATAAAGTTAAGTGCTAACATTCCGAAGAATGGCAATTTATAATCTTCAATACGAGTTACAAAATAGGTTACCTCTTCTGGAATATCTGCATACCAGATTAACATAAATTGTGAGAACCATAAGTACGTCCAGAATATACTGATAGCAAACATGAATTTAGCTAAATCATGCATATGGCTATCATTTACAAATTCTAATAGTCCTTTAGATTTTAGGTAAATAGTAATTAATGCAATTACTGTAATTCCGCTTACAAACATACTAGCAAATACATACCATCCAAATAAAGTTGAGAACCAGTGTGGATCAACACTCATAATCCAGTCCCAAGACATCATAGATTCTGTATAGATATAGAATACTAAGAATGCCGCTGAAATACGAAAGTTCTTTTTAAAGTTACTGTTATCATCAGCACTATCTTGAGCTAAAGAGAATTTACGAGAGAAGTAACGATACAAACTCCAACCTCCTAAGAAAATTACTCCTCTTATGATAAACCCTGTTTTGTTAAGAAATCCTGATTTACCTTGAATTAACTCATCATGAGCTACAACTTCAGGATCCATCCAGATAAATAAATGTGGTCCTGCCCATAAGGCAATTAACAACACCAATATACCTCCTGGTAACACATAATATGTAATAGCTTCCATGACTCTAAATAGTACTGGTGACCATCCTGCTTGAGAAGCGTATTGAATACCGTAAAATGCAAGCACTCCTAAAGCAATCATAAAAAAGAAAAACGCTGCCACATAAAGAGCAGAGTAAGGTCTGTTATGAATCTGGTGCATTACATGCTCTGCATGCTCATCACCATGGTCATCTACAGATTCACCATGAGCATCAGCTGCTCCATGAGCTGCTTCGCCATGTCCGCCTCCATGTGATGCTTCTTCAGCTAGCATAGTCTTTACCTCTTCAACAGTAACGTGTGAAGACATATAACTTGTACCCCATAATCCTGCTCCTAGAATGATTAGAATAACAGAAAATATTTTTAATCGGTTTGAAAACGTATACATATCGTTATATAACTTTATCTAAATCTTAATTTTCTAAATCTGCTTTTAACTTCATCACATAAGCAATAACTTGCCAACGCTCTTCTTCATTAAGTTGGTTCTTATATGAACCCATGGCATTTTTACCGTAATAAATAGTATGGTATGCTCCTCCTTCAGTAATAGCTCTTCCAGCGTCATCATAACTTGGAATACCTAATATCTTTTCTTTTTTCACCAAGTTTCCTTGTCCGTCACCTTTGGCACCATGACAAATACCACAATAAATATCATATAATTCTTTACCTCTATCTAGATCAACTTGCGCAGAGTCTAACGGATTTAGTAACTCAACTTTCGCGCGCTCAAACTCTTCATTAGAACTTCCGTACTCCATTAATGAGTATCCTCTTGCTATAGTTCCTTCAACAGGTAACATAGCTGATTGCTCATCTGGAAATATTTCGTACTCACCATAAGTTTCGTAGCTCGATGATTCATACATGTTAGGGAAGAACTGATAGTTTGGTCTAGAATCTTTTTTACAAGAAACTACCAAACTCGCCATAAATACCAATACAAATATTTTAACTAAGCCTTTCATATTAATGCGCTTCTTTATCTACAATATTAATTTCAACAGCTCCTGTTTCAGTAAGTAGCTTTTCTAACTCTTTTTCGTTTCCGTGAATTCCAATTTCCATTAAGAAATGGTCATCAGTAGTTCTTGGATCTGGATTTTCAGCCTTCTTAAATGGCCACATTCTACTTCTTAAGTAAAAAGTGATTACCATTAAATGCGCTGCAAAGAAAACCGTCATTTCAAACATAATTGGAACGAATGCTGGCATGTTTTCTAAATAGCTAAAACTTGGTTTACCACCGATATTCTGTGGCCAATCTTCGATCATGATGAAGTTCATCATTGTAATTGCCACCGTTAAACCTAAACACCCATACATAAATGCTGTTATAGCTAACCTTGTTGGTGCTAATCCCATAGCTTTATCCAATCCGTGAACAGGAAATGGAGTGTATATTTCTTCAATATGATGCTTTTCTGCCTTAACCTTTTTAACGGCTGACATTAATACATCATCATCTGTATAAATAGCGTGAATTACTTTTGTAGCTTCCATATGCTATCTTATTTTTTATCTTTTTTAGACTTATCTCCAGAAGTTCTTTCATCAGATCCAGTTCCTACTAAACTTTCACCTGCTTCTCTTAATCTCTTATATCTTTCTCCGGAAGATTTTAATATCGTTTTTACCTCTGCTTGCGCAATTACTGGGAATGTTCTAGCATATAATAGGAACAATACAAAGAAGAACCCAATAGTACCAATAAATATTCCTATATCAACAAACGTTGGTGAGAACATACTCCAAGAAGATGGTAAGTAATCTCTATGTAGTGATGTAACAATAATTACGAAACGCTCAAACCACATTCCTATATTTACTACAATTGAGATAAAGAACGAGAACATAATACTTGTTCTTAGTTTCTTGAACCACATAAACTGTGGAGAGAATACGTTACAAGTCATCATCGCCCAATAAGACCAAGCGTAAGGTCCTGTTGCTCTGTTTAAGAATGCATATTGCTCATACTCAACTCCAGAATACCAAGCAATAAATAACTCAGTAATATATGCCACACCTACAATAGACCCTGTAATCATGATTACAATATTCATTAACTCGATGTGTTGTACAGTAATATAATCTTCAAGGTTACACACTTTTCTCATAATAATAAGTAGTGTGTTTACCATTGCAAATCCTGAGAAGATCGCACCTGCAACGAAGTAAGGAGGGAATATTGTTGTATGCCATCCTGGGATTACCGAAGTTGCGAAGTCAAATGATACAATTGTATGTACAGAAAGTACTAATGGTGTTGCTAAACCTGCAAGTACTAATGATACTTCTTCAAAACGTTGCCAATCTTTAGCTCTACCAGACCAACCGAAACTTAATAAAGAATATATCTTCTTTTGGAAAGGTTTTACAGCTCTATCTCTAATCATTGCGAAATCAGGAAGTAATCCTGTCCACCAGAATACTAATGATACTGATAGATATGTTGAGATCGCAAATACGTCCCAAAGCAGTGGTGAGTTAAAGTTAACCCAAAGTGATCCAAACTGGTTTGGAATTGGTAATACCCAATATCCTAACCAAGGACGACCCATGTGAATGATTGGGAATAAACCTGCTTGCACTACCGAGAAGATTGTCATCGCCTCTGCAGAACGGTTAATTGCCATTCTCCATTTTTGACGGAACAATAACAGTACCGCAGAAATAAGTGTACCTGCGTGACCAATACCAACCCACCATACGAAGTTAGTAATATCCCAAGCCCAACCTACGGTTTTATTTAATCCCCAAGTTCCAATACCTGTAGAAATTGTGTAAATGATACATCCTATTCCCCAAAGGAAAGCAACCAGAGAAATAGAAAATACTATCCACCATTGCTTGTTAGCTTTACCTTCAACAGGTCTTGCCACATCAACAGTAACATCGTGATACGATTTTTCGCCTGTAACTAAAGGTCTTCTAATAGGTGCTTCGTAATGAGACGCCATAATCCTTTTATAATTGTTTCTTTATTAATTTATTTATGCTTCGTTAGTATTTCTTACTTTGGTTTGGTACACTACATTTGGTCTTGTACCTACTGCTTCAAGTAAGTGATACGCTCTATTATCATCTTTAAGCGCTGATATATCGCTCTCTTTGTCATTAATATCTCCGAACACCATTGCTCCAGAGCTACAAGCTGCAGAACATGCTGTCTTAAACTCATTTGGCTTCACAGCTCTACCATCACGTTTCGCATCAAGAATGGTTTTTTGTGTCATTTGAATACACATAGAACATTTCTCCATTACACCACGAGATCTTACAGTAACATCTGGATTGATTACCATACGTCCTAGATCATCATTCATGTGGAAATCAAACTCATCATTCTCGCTATACAAGAACCAGTTGAAACGACGTACTTTATAAGGACAGTTGTTAGCGCAGTATCTCGTACCTACACAACGGTTGTATGCCATATGGTTTTGTCCTTGACGACCATGAGATGTTGCCGCAACTGGACAAACAGTCTCACAAGGAGCATGATTACAGTGCTGACACATAATTGGCTGGAATGCCACTTGCGGATTCGCCGACGGACTTTCCATTTCACCAAAGCTAGATAATGAACTTCCTAAACCTTTAATATTGTCTTTCTTATCGTTATCTCCCTCAAATGAGTCTTCAGATGAATAATATCTATCTATACGTAACCAATGCATATCACGGCTACGACGAACTTCTTCTTTACCTACAACAGGAACATTATTTTCTGCATGGCAAGCAATCACACAAGCCCCACATCCTGTACAAGCATTCAGATCAATAGAAAGGTTGAAGTGATGCCCGATTGAACGATCAAATTCATCCCAAAGATCTACTTTACTAACAGGAGTCTCTTTGTGGTTTAATGAAACCACAGGAACCGGGTTATAATGTTCTTTATCTTTTGTGTTGAAAATTTCAAGAGTCGTCTCTCTAATGATGTCTCCACGACCCATTAAGGTATTGTGCATTTGCACTGAAGCAAACTCGTGCTTTCCACCTACTGATGTAATTGTAACTTCTTGTACATTGTTGAAGTCTGCATATAAAGGATATGCATTTACACCTGTTTGCATTTCAGACTTCATGCCTAAAGTTCTACCATAACCAAATGATAGACCTACCGTACCTTTTGCCTGACCTGGTTGTATGATTACAGGAACTGTAATGGTTACTCCATTAGCCGTAACCTCAGCGTACTTACCATTTAATCCTCCAGTAGCATCATGACTACTTTGAGAAAAGAAATTACTTGGGTCTAAGAATAAATCCCATTCTTTTGCATCAGCCTCAGACACGGTTAAGTAATTATCCCAAGTTAATCTTGTTAACGGATCTGGGAATTCCTGCAACCATGGGTTATTTGCTTGTTGTCCATCACCCATTCCTGTTTTAGAATATAACGTTAACTCTATTCCGTTTGAAGAAGTACTTGCTAATGCTCTTGCAGCAGCTCCAGCATCAACAGTTGTTTGACCTTCATCATCAGATTCTGTTACTTCTTCATTTCCTGCTCCAACAAACACACCATCATGAAGTGCCTGATTCCAATTACCTTCGTTTAAAATGTTTGCTTCCCAGTTCTCCTTAATATAATCGTGGTAAGATTTATCATTCTCAGTCCACATTAATAATGCATCTTGAAACTGTCTTGTATCGAATAAAGATCTGATTGCAGGCTGAGAAAGCGCATAATGTCCTTTCTTCATTTCAAAATCACCCCAAGATTCTAAGTAGTGAGGAGCAGCAGCCAAATAATTCACTAACGTAGATGTTTCATCCTCTTTCATTGAGAATGCTACTGTCATATTAACATTAGCTAAACCAGCCTCAAAATCGGCAGCATTTGATAATGTGTACATTGGGTTCACACCACTCATAATTAATGCTCCAACTTTTCCAGCATTCATATCTGCTACTAACTGAGTAACTTCACTATTAATACCTTGTCTTGTTTTAATAGGTGTGCTAGGATCGAATGCTTTACTGCCTAAAGCTTCATTGATTGCGAAAACAACCGTTTGTGCATTTACGTCCTGAACTCCAGTAAGTAGAACAGCATTACTTCCAGCTTTCTGTAATTCAGATGCTGCTTTAGCAACAGCCTCTTCAATATGTACAGGTAAGTTTGAGCTACCTGAACCACCTACTATCTTATTATATAAACTAGCTAATGCTTGTTTTTGCTCACTTGGCTTTAATGGAACACGTTTATCAGCATTTGCACCAGTTAATGTCATATTAGATTCAAACTGAATATGACGAGACATTTTCCCATCTTTTGGAATACGTCCCTTGGCATAGGCTGAATCAAATCCACCGCCTTGCCAATCACCTAAGAAATCTGCACCAATAGAAACTATAGTCGAGGCCTGTGAAAAATCGTAATTAGCTAATCCTCTTTCACCATATTTATTCTTATATGCCTCTACAGCAGCAGACTCAGAAATAGCATCATATACTATGTGACGAACGTTTCCATATTTAGCACTAAACTCTTCAATTAATTTTGAAGTAGATGGACTTGCAAAAGTTTGTGTCAATAACACAATGTCTTTTCCAGCTGCATTGATACCATTAAGTAATTGTGCAGTATCCGCATCGAACTCAACCCATGAGCTTTCTTCCCCATTCTTCATAGGTCCTGCTACTCTTAAGCTATCATATAGATCAAGGACAGATGCTTGAACTCTAGCATTTGCATCACCATTTGCAGCAGCTAAATCATTATTTTCAATTTTAATAGGACGTCCTTCACGAGTCTTTACTAAAATGCTCGCAAAGTCAAATCCGTTTGCTATTGTCGTCGCATAATAATTTGCTACACCAGGAATAATTTGATCTGGCTGCACTACGTACGGGATTGATTTCTTTACTGGTCCCTCACAAGCGGCTAACGAAGCAGCAGCAGTACTAAAACCAACATACTTTAAGAAATCACGACGTGTAGTTGATGACGACTCTAAAGTGTTTTTATCACCTAAAAACTCATCCACAGGAATTTCCTGCACAAACTCTTTGTGCTGTAGTGCTTCAATCTCAGCGCTATTATTTTTATCTAGCTCTGCAACACTCTTCCAGTATTTCTTGTTTGATGACATATTATATGAATTAACTTCTTTTAATAATTTAGTAATGACATTTTCCACATTCTAACCCTCCCATTTGAGCAGCAGTTAGTTGTTCTACGCCATATTTTTTTGATAACTCTTCGTGTATTTTTGCATAATATTCATTGTCTTGCACCTTAACATTAGTATCCCTGTGACAATTAATACACCATCCCATAGTTAGAGATTCATGCTGATACATGATCTCCATTTCTTCAACTGGTCCGTGACAAGTTTGACATTCAATACCTGCAACAGAAACGTGTTGAGAGTGATTGAAATAAGCAAAATCTGGAAGGTTATGAATTCTTACCCATTTAACTGGTTGGGTATCTCCAGTATATTCTTGATTCACATCATCCCATCCTACAGCAGCATATAACTTCTTAATCTCACCATCATAGAACTCTTTTGAATATTCGGTAGTAGCAGTTGTTTCTGCTACCTCATAAATAGATTTATGACAGTTCATACAAATATTTAGCGAAGGGATACCAGATGTCTTACTAACTCTAGCTGAGGAGTGACAGAATTTACAATCTATCTTGTTGTCTCCAGCATGAATCTTATGAGAGAAATGTATTGGTTGTACCGGTTGATAACCTTGATCAATCCCTAATTGCATAAAGTAACCATAAGCAAAATAAGCACTTGACAACAAGAAGAATATTGCCATTACCAACATTAAGAACTGATTTTGTACAAATGCTTTCCAAAGAGGTTTTCTTTGGTCTTCCGCAGGAATCTCAACGTTGCTTGCAGCAGCAAAACGACGAAGTGTACGATTAACCATGATTAACCCCAATGCTAACAACACAAATAATATTGCTAATGCACCAAGGATTAACTCATTTGAAATACCTCCTTCTTGCTGTGTTGCTATAGGAGTAGAAACCCCAGCAGCCGAAGCTGGTTGAGCTTTCTCTTGAGCAGTATATGCTAAAATATCCGCAATGTCCTGATCTGTTAATTGTGGCATTGGAGTCATAGCAGCATTGTTATACTCTGCATAAATTTTAACTGCATAAGCATCTCCAGATTTAACAACAGCGGCACTGTTTCTAATCCAAGCAGCTAACCATTCTCTATCCAATCCTTCATCATCGGCTAGACGCTGCTCAACATTTCGCAATGCAGGACCTGTCATTTTTCTATCCAAATTGTGACAAGCCGCACAATTCGTATTAAATAATGATTTTCCTTTAGTAGGATCACCCTCTTGAGCAAATAAAGATGTTGAAAAAGCCAGTAAAAAAATTAACCCTAAAAGAAGAAATTTGTTGGTTAATTTACGGTGTATCACCTGTTTCATATCGTTAGTTGAATTACCTTCTATACTTTGGTACGATTTTTTCATACAAAAAAGCACAATATTCGGTTATAAAAATCTCGCACAAAAGTAACATTTATAGTCGATTTTGGAAATGTTAGATAAGTGTTAATATCTAATTTATAAGGATTCTAAATAATAAAAATTATAGTGTTTAAGTTTATATACTTTACATTTGCATGAAATACCAGAAATAATGGTCTATAACAACGCTAAAAATCTTATTTTAACTTGCTTATTTTCAGTATCTTTCATGTTTTTTACTAATGCACAAGAAGGAACAGTTGCTGTTAATCAAGATGAAGACATTGAAACTTTAATAAGATTAAAAAAAGAGGTAAATAAAACTAAAGTAAACTACAGAATTCAGATTTTTAATGGCAACAGAAATGGTGCTATTAAAGCTCGTGAAGATTTTAGGAAAACTTTTTCTGATTGGTCTACTTATATGCGTTATGAAACCCCAAACTATAAGATTTGGGTTGGTAATTTTAAAACTCGATTAGAAGCCGATAGAGCCTTACAAAGAATAAAAAGAGCGTTCAATAGTGCCTTTATTTTTAAACCTAAAAAAGAAAAACTTGAACCTTAAAAATCATAAATAAAAAAAGCGGCCTTAGGCCGCTTTTTTTATTTTGTCTATTCACTAATTACTTAAGTGTCTTCTTAACTGCAACTTCTTGGAAGGCTTCAATAATATCAAGCTCTCTAATATCATTGTAGTTCTTAATCTGCATACCACAATCGTATCCTTTAGACACTTCTTTTACATCATCTTTAAATCTCTTTAATGAAGCTAATTCCCCAGTGTAAACAACTACACCTTCTCTAATTAGTCGCACTCCTGAATTTCTAAATATCTTACCATTAGTTACCATACATCCAGCAATGGTTCCAATTTTAGAAATCTTAAAGGTTTCTCTAATTTCTGCTGTACCCGTAATTTCTTCTTTAAATTCTGGAGAAAGCATACCTTCCATCGCATCTTTAAGATCGTTGATAGCATCGTATATAATTGAATACATTCTGATATCAATTTCTTCCTTGTCTGCAATTTGACGTGCATTACCCATTGGACGAACATTAAATCCAATAATAACAGCATCAGAAGCAGAAGCTAATAATACATCACTTTCTGTAATCGCTCCAACTCCTTTATGAATAATATTAACTTGAATTTCTTCGGTTGATAACTTTTGAAATGAATCGGTCAATGCCTCAACTGAACCATCAACATCACCTTTAAGAATTACATTTAATTCTTTAAAGTCACCTAAAGCAATACGTCTACCAATTTCATCAAGGGTAATATGACGCTGTGTTCTAACCGATTGTTCTCTTTGAAGTTGCGTTCGTTTTGCAGCAATTTGTTTTGCTTCACGTTCGTCTTCAAATACATTGAATTTATCACCTGCTTGTGGCGCACCATCTAATCCCAAAATTGAAACTGGTGTAGAAGGGCCTGCTTCAGCAACATCATTTCCTCTTTCATCGTGCATAGCCTTCACCTTACCACTGTTTTTACCAGCAAGAACATAATCTCCAACTCTTAGTGTTCCTGCTTGCACCAATATTGTAGAAACATAACCTCTACCTTTATCTAAAAACGCTTCAACAACAGTTCCTTGAGCTGGCTTATTAGGATTAGCTTTAAGTTCTAATAGTTCAGCTTCAAGCAATACCTTTTCTAATAATTCTTTAACTCCAGTTCCTACTTTAGCCGAAATATCATGCGATTGAACTTTACCTCCCCAATCTTCTACCAATAAATTCATATTTGCTAATCCTTCCTTAATCTTTTCAGGATTTGCAGTTGGTAAATCAATCTTATTAATTGCAAAAACAATTGGCACTCCTGCAGCTTGTGCATGAGAAATTGCTTCTTTAGTCTGCGGCATGATGTCATCATCTGCAGCAGCAACAATAATTGCAATATCTGTTACTTGAGCACCACGAGCGCGCATTGCAGTAAAGGCTTCGTGACCAGGAGTATCTAAGAAAGCAATCTTTTGACCAGAATCTAATGTTACTCCATAAGCACCAATGTGTTGTGTAATTCCTCCTGATTCTCCAGCAATTACATTTTCTTCACGTATATAATCAAGTAAAGAAGTTTTACCATGATCAACGTGACCCATAACTGTTACAATTGGAGCACGTTCTTGTAGATCTTCTGGGTTATCTTCAACCTCTTCTATAGCCTCTTCAATATCGGCGGTTACAAACTCTACTTTATATCCGAACTCTTCGGCAACGATAGATAATGTCTCAGCATCTAAACGCTGATTCATGGTAACCATCATTCCTAAAGACATACAAGCAGATATTACTTGTGTTACCGAAACATTCATCATGGTAGCAACCTCATTTGCAGTTACAAACTCAGTTACTTTAAGCACCTTGCTTTCTTCTGCTTGTGCCTGTAATTCTTTTTCTGTCTGCTCTCTGTGTTGCTCTCTTTTCTCTCTTCTATATTTTGCTCCTTTACCCTTGTTAGACTTCCCTTGAAGTTTTTCTAAGGTTTCACGAACTTGTCTTTGTACTTCTTCTGCACTTGGCTCCTCTTTTACAACTTGTGGGCGTCTTCCTCTACCTTTCTGTCCTCCTCTTTGACCACCTCTTTGTTGTCCACCATGTCGCTGATTTCCTTGGTTATTATTTCCACCTCCTGGTTTGCTTATTCTACGACGTTTCTTTTTAGCATCTGCTGAAGCAGCTTTACCTTTATCTGTAGACTTTTCTTCCTTCTTTTTCTTAGGTTTTGCAAATACGGAAAGGTCTATTTTTTCACCAGTAGCCTTTGGTCCCGTAAGTTTTTGGTATTGTGTTTTTACCTTTTCCTCCTTAACCTCTAGCTCTTCAGTAATCTTTTCCTTTTTTGGAGCTTCTACTTTTACTTCAGGCTTCTCTTCTTTAGGCTTTGCAGGTTCTTTTTTAGGCTCCTCAACTTTTGGCTTTGCAGGTTCTTTTTTAGCAGCAGGTTCCTTCTTTTCTTCTTTTTCTTTAACCTCTTCTTTTTTAGGCTCAGCTTTTTTAGGTGCTTCTAAGTCTATTTTTCCAATTTGCTTAGGACCTTGTAATGTTGTTTTGGCCTTAACAACTTCTTGCTTAGAGGTTTCTTCCTTTTTAAGTTTTTCTTCAATTTCTCGCTCTCGCTGTAATCGAAGTGCTTCTTTTTCTTTCTGCTTCGCTTCACTTACCTCTTTTGAAGCAACTTTTTTACTAGCATCGGTTTGAAATTCACCTGCAAGAATTTCATACACTTCTGCTGTAATTTTTGTAGTAGGGCGTTTTTCTATCTGAACGCCTTTAGACTCTAGGAAGTCTACAGCACGGTCAATAGAAATATTTAATTCCCTAAGTACTTTATTTAATCTAATTGTTCCAGCCATAAATTGCCTTTATAAATATCTAACAGTAACTCTTACTGTTTCGGTTTTATCTTCTACAAATTGGGTGAAATTCTACCTGGCAGCAGGTTAGACTTTATCCACCTAAGATATAATATTTTTTTAATCTTCGAACTCTTCCTTTAGAATTCTAAACACCTCTTCAATTGTCTCTTCTTCAAGGTCTGTACGCTTAACTAAATCAGCTGTATCCAACTCAAGTACACTCTTAGCTGTATCTAAACCAACCTTTGCCAGTTCTTCTATGATCCAAGCATCGATTTCATCAGAGAATTCAGTTAACTCAACATCTTCTTCTACTCCTTCTCTAAATACATCAATCTCATATCCTGTTAATTGACCTGCTAAACGAATGTTATGACCTCCTCTACCTATTGCTTTACTTACTTCTTCTGGTTTTAAGATTACTTCGGCGCGTTTTGCTTCTTCATCAATCTTAATTGAAGTAACTCTTGCTGGACTTAAGGCTCTTGTTATATATAATTGAAGGTTGTTTGTATAGTTGATCACATCAATGTTCTCGTTACCAAGTTCACGTACTATACCATGAATACGTGATCCTTTCATACCAACACAAGCACCAACTGGATCAATTCTATCGTCATAAGAATCTACAGCAACCTTTGCTTTTTCACCTGGGATTCGTACTACATTTTTTACGTTGATCAATCCATCAAATACCTCTGGAATTTCCTGCTCAAATAACTTCTCTAAGAAAGCAGGGGCAGTTCTTGACATTAGAATAGCTGGCTTATTACCTTTTAACTCTACACTCTCAATAATACCACGAACATTTTCCCCTTTTCTAAAGAAATCTGAAGGAATTTGTCTGTCTTTAGGTAAAATGATTTCATTCCCTTCGTCGTCTAACAAAATGATTGCTCTATGACGAATATGATGCACTTCAGCAGTATAAATTTCTCCTACAAGATCTTTAAACTGTTTGTAGATATTAGTATTATCATGCTCGTGAATCTTTGAAATCAAGTTTTGACGTAAAGCTAGAATAGCTCTACGACCAAGATCAATAAGCTTCACTTCTTCTGATACATCTTCACCAACTTCAAAATCAGGCTCTATCTTTTGAGCATCTGACAACGAAATCTCCTGATTCTCATCTTCAACCTCACCATCTGCAACAACAATTCGGTTTCTCCAAATCTCTAAATCTCCTTTATCTGGGTTGATAATAATATCAAAGTTATCGTCGTCCCCAAATTTCTTCTTTAGTGCATTTCTAAATACATCTTCTAAAATCGCCATTAAGGTTACACGATCTATTAATTTATCGTCTTTAAACTCTGAAAATGATTCAATTAACGCAAGATTTTCCATAATAATTCTGGATTAAAATTTTATCTTAACTTTTGCTTCTATTATATTCTCGTAAGGAAGTTTAGCTTCCTTCTCTACGGTCACTTTTCCTTTACCAATTGGTTTTGGCTCTCGTGCTTTCCAAGTCAGTACAATTTCTTCTTCATTGGCCTCTGAAAGTGTACCTTCAAATTTTTGATTATCTATCGCTTTAATAGCAAGAGTTCTTCCAATATTCTTTTTATACTGACGTTTATGCGAAAAAGGAGTTGTTGCTCCTGCCGAGGCAACCTCAAGAGAAAAATCTTGCTCTTCTCTATCTAAGTTATGTTCTATAGCTCTGCTAATAAACATACAATCTTCAACAAGAACTCCGTTGTCGCCATCAATAATTATCTTAATTGAATTGGCTTCTGACACATCACAACTCAACAAGAATAAATCTTGACGTTCTTCGAGAGCTTGATCTAATAATTCTGTTACTTTTTCTCTAAACATTTTAAGTATAAAAAGAGGGGACTTCTCGTCCCCTCATTTATCTTTTTTCTTACAACGCTGCAAATATACGACATTATATTCGATTTTTGCAAAGGTTTAAAAGGTCAATTTATTATTGCTAATAGTACCTTTTAAAAGGCGATTGTAAATAAAAAATCCAACTCAAAAAAAGTTGGATTTCTTGTTGGCCCACTAGGGCTCGAACCTAGACTCTTCTGGACCAAAACCAGACGTGTTGCCAGTTACACCATGGGCCATCACCTTAAATGAGGACCTGACCAATAAAAATAACTTTTATCGTTCAGGCGGGTGCAAATTTATAACAAAGTTTTATTTGCACAAGCATTTTTTTAAGAAAATAACGTCCAATACTTAACGTTTACTTAAAAACGCTTTAGCGTAATTTATTTATTGCTAAATTCGCCAACAGTAACAAAACACGATTTATGACACAGTTCAACTTTAAAAAATGGAATACCATTTTAGGTTGGTTATCTTTTTTAATTGCACTTATTGTATACAGCTTAACTGTTGAACCAACAGTTAGTTTTTGGGATGCTGGAGAATATATATTAACCTCATCTAAGTTGCAAGTTGGACATCCACCAGGAGCTCCGTTATTTCAAATGTTAGGTGCTTTTTTCTCACTTTTCGCAACCGATCCTTCTCAGATAGGAATGATGCTTAACATGATGAGTGCTGCATCTAGTGCTTTTACTATAGCTTTTATGTTCTGGTCAATATCGATGTTACTACAAAAAGTGGTTGTTAAAGGTGGTGAAATGACCCCAAACCAAGGTCAAGCTATTTTGGGTTCTGCCTTTGTTGGAAGTATTGCTTTCACTTTTACCGATTCATTTTGGTTCAACGCTGTTGAAACCGAAGTTTACGCTATGGCAACTCTTATTATGGCAGTCATGTTCTATTTAGGATTACGTTGGGAGCAAGATATGGGTAAGCCAAGGGGAAATAAATGGTTAATCTTAATCTCATTTATTGTTGGTCTTTCGTTTGGAGTGCACTTTATGGGATTATTGACAATTCCTGCTATTGGGCTTATTTACTTCTTTAAGCATTATAAAACAATCACAGTTAAGAATTTTATTATTGCTAATGCTGTTGTAATAGCAATTCTATTATTCATCTTCAAGTTATTAGCACCAAACATTTTACGTTTTTTTAGTGCTCTTGAGATTTTCTTTGTAAACAGTGTTGGACTTCCGTTTAATTCAGGGTCAATTATAGCGTTAATAATATTAGTTGGTGCTATTTACTTAGGTTTAAAGTACACCAGAGAAAAACAATATAAACATATTAATACAGCAATTCTCTGCTTAACATTTGTAATTCTTGGTTTTTCATCATGGATTATGCTTCCTATAAGAGCAAACGCAAATGTTATTATTAATGAAAATGATCCTTCGAGCGCAAGAGAATTATTAGCATACTATAACTTAGAACAATACCCTAAAACCTATCTGTTTTTTGGACCTCAATTTACTGAACAATATTCAGGTTTAGATGCAAACGATCCTTACAGAGATGACAAACCTAAATATGAAAAAGATCATGAAAAGGGTGAATATGTAATCGTAAACGATTATAAAGGTGCTTCTTATAACTATAACTCAGATCATGCTTCACTATTACCTAGAATGTGGAGTGCTGAGCATGCCGAAAACTATATGATGTATACTGGCTTTTTAAACTTTAAGATAAAGCCAGAATATCAAATGAATAATGAAGTGAGGAGTTTGGTGTCTGATTTCATGAGTAGAGTAAATAATGGTGAGATAGATTACGAACAGTATTCGACCTTTCTTAGAACTTATGGTCCTAGATATTTAGATATTGAAAAACCATCGCTCGGAACTAATATAGCTTACCTTTTAGAATACCAACTTGGGTATATGTACTGGCGCTACTTTATGTGGAATTTTACTGGAAGACAAGATGATATTCAAGGTAAATACGACATGCATGGAAACTGGATAAGTGGCATCAATTTTATTGACGAAATGCATTTAGGGCTTCCACAAGATAATTTACCAAGTGATGTATTAAATAATAAAGCACGAAACACCTATTATTTCTTACCTCTTATATTAGGTTTAATAGGGTTCTTCTTCGTTTTTAATAGTGATAAGAAGTTATTCTGGGTAATGCTCGTATTCTTTTTGTTTACAGGTTTAGCCATTCAGGTATACACCAATGTAAGACCTTTTGAACCTCGGGAGCGTGATTACTCAGTAGTAGGTTCTTTCTATGTGTTTGCTATTTGGATTGGTTTTGGTGTATATGCTATTTATAATTTTTTAAGTGCTTTCACAAAACAAAAACTTCTAGCACCAGTAGTTACTTTAGCATGCTTAGTATTGGTTCCTGGGATTTTAGCCGCTAATAATTGGGATGATCATGATCGTTCAGGGAAGAAAACAGCCCTTTCCATGGCTCGTAAATATTTGGAGTCCTGTGCACCAAATGCCATATTGTTTAGTATTGGAGATAACGATTCATTCCCGTTATGGTATTTGCAGGAGATTGAAGGTGTAAGAACAGACGTAAGAGTTGTTAATACTAGCCTTTTTCAAACTGATTGGTACATCGATCAAATGAAACGTCAAGCCTATGAGAGTGAACCTATTCCTTCACAGTTAACTCATGATGAGTACAAATATGGAACGCGTGATGTGTTACCAATTCAGCAAGTACTTCCTGATTCAATAGCCTTAGACATTAAAGAAGCCTTGAATTTTGCAACTAGTGATAATCCTAGAGCAAAATATAGATATGTTATTGAACAAGAAGGATATGATCTGAATCAATTTAGACGTCAAGATCTAAATTCTAACTATTTACCAACTAAAAATCTAAGGATTCCTGTTGACAAAGAATCCGTACTAAAAAATGGTATTGTAAAACCTAAGGATGCTGATGAGATCGTTCCTTATATCGATCTTAGAATTACTTCAGGTAATCTTTATAAAAACCGTTTACTCATGTTAGATATTGTTGCCAATAATAATTGGGAGCGTCCAATTTATTTTACTGGTGGCGCCTTTGGCGATGATGATTATATATGGATGAAAAACTATTTACAGCTTGATGGTCTTTGTTATAAGTTAGTGCCTATAAGGACTCCAGTTGATCAGGCAAATCCGTTTGACATGGGTCGTATTGATAGTGAATTGATGTATGAAAAGGTCAAAGATTGGACATGGGGAAATAGTGGAACAGATATTTACCATGACGTAGAATCTAGAAAAAATGGAATTTCTTATAGAGGGAATTTAGCTAGACTGATTGAAACGCTAATCAACGAAGGTGATAATGACAAAGCTGAAGAAATAGCAGATTTAGCAATGGAAAAAATGCCTGTTGACATATTTGGATACTACACCCTTCTAGAGCCATATATAAGTACCTATTATGAGGTTGACGCAAAAGAAAAAGGGCGTCAATTATATGGAGAAGTTTCTAAAAAGTATCAAGAAAGTCTTACTTATTTTAGCGGTATTCCAGAAGAAAATCAGGAACGATTAATTGATGAAATATCAACTGATATAGCTCGTTATAGAAGTTTAATTGATTTATTGTTTACTTATGAAGAAGAGGAGTTTGTTAGGGCTGAAATGGAAAAGTACAACAACTTTATCAGATTATTCACCGGGGAAACAGAAGAAGCACCTCAGTTAAATGATCCTGATATTCCAACCGACACAACTATACCTATCGATACAACTCAGTAATGGCTTATCTTCCTAAAAAGGTTCCAATTGTTGTGCAATTGTTGTTTCCAAAATTGATTTGGAAGGTTAATACTAATGAGAAAACCATTTACCTAACCTTTGATGATGGTCCTACGCCTGAAATTACAGATTGGGTTCTTGATCAACTAGCAACCTTTAATGCAAAAGCCACTTTTTTTTGCATTGGTAAGAATATTGAGGAAAATCCCAAAGTTTTTAGACGTTTACAAGAGGAAGGACATGGTATTGGTAATCATACCTATAATCATTTAAAAGGTTGGGCTACCAATACTAAAGATTATTTAGCTAATGTAAAGGAATGTGATAAGGTTATGGTTGCGCATTCAACAAGATCGAAACTCTTTCGGCCTCCTTATGGTAGAATAAAGATTCGGCAAATAAAAGCACTTCAAAATTTAGGTCATAAAATTGTAATGTGGAACGTTCTCCCTATTGATTGGAGTAAAGACATTACTCCAGAGGCATGTTCATCTTATGTACTCAATAATGCTAAAAAAGGAAGTATCGTTGTCTTTCATGACAGTGTAAAAGCGTTAAGGAACATGCAATATGCACTTCCCGAGGTTTTACAACATTTTACTGAAAAAGGATTTACTTTTAAACGTATTCCTGAATAAGACTAATAAGCGTATTGGCGTCCTGTTCACCACTATGACGCCATTTCATTTCTCCGTTCTTGTAGATAATTAATGTAGGAAGTCCTTTAATACGCAGTGCTTCTGCGAGTTCTTTGTTTTTTTCTACATCAATTTTAATTACTTTGGCTTTATCTCCTAAAGCTGCAGCAACATCACGTAAAACAGGATGCATAGCAACAGATTGCTCATTCCATTCTGTAAAAAAATCTAACAGTACTGGAATATTTACATCTATTAATTCTCCAAACTTTGACATATTTTAAAGTTTTAGATCAAACGTACTATTACAAATATAACATTTCCTTGCAATTAGGCCTCTTCCAATCCCTTTTTAAGCTCAATAACTGTTATCTCTGGCCAAATCCCCACACGTCCAGGAAAAGCTAAAAAACCAAAGCCTCTATTTACATTAATGTATTGCCCTTTTTCTTGATAAATTCCAGCCCAATATTTATAACGCCATTTTACTGGACTCCATTTTATAAGTCCTGGTATTTCTATCCCAAATTGCATTCCGTGAGTATGTCCACTTAAAGTTAAGTGATAATGATAATCATCATTAATAACCTGTTCTTGCCAATGAGTTGGATCATGGCTTAATAAGATTTTAAAGTCGTCACCATTTAATTGCTCCGAAGCTTTTTTAAGGTCACCCTTCTGCTTAAAACCTCTTCCCCAATTTTCTACTCCAACAATTGCTATTCGTTGACCGTTTCTTTCAATAAATCTACTCTCATTGAGCATAAGGTCAAAACCAATTTCTTTTTGAATTGTTTTAAGTTGCTCTAAATTGTCTGCTTTTTGTACAGTTGTATCCCAACGCACATAATCACCATAGTCGTGGTTCCCTAAAACCGAGAACATACCATCTTTAGCTGTTAACTTAGAAAATGTATCTTTCCAAGGAAGCATTTCTGTTGCCATATTATTTACCATATCACCTGTAAATAAAATAGCATCTGAGGCTTGCTGATTAATTAAGTCTACAGCATATTCAATCTTTTCCTTATTATCAAAACTTCCACTGTGAATATCACTAATTTGAGTGATACGGTAACCGTCAAAAGCATCAGGTAAATCTTTAAAGTGTAGCGTGTACTTAAGCACCTTAAAATTATACTTTCCTTTTACCATACCATATAAAAATGAAGCAAAAGGTATTGCTGCAATACCAAGGGCTAATTGACTTATAAACGTTCTTCTTGAGGGCAAGTATCCTGTTTCTGCTGTTCCTCCTGTAGAAAAATAACGGTATAATGCCTGAGGCACTCTAATGATATCTTCTCCAAACATTAGTATCATTATAGCAATCTTTGGAATATATATAGTTAAGAACAAACCAATAGCCAGATTAATTTTAGTTTGTAATCCAGCGCTTCTATCAAGGGTCACCAAATGATAAATAAAATTGCCAAGTACAATAACAGAAATAACCACATAGGCAATATTGACCCATTTGTTCTTAAAGGTAGCTCTAAACGCCTGATATGCGTAAATATCAATAACAGCAAAAACCAGGATGAAGATTAACCATCTAATCATAGTACAATTTTATCAAATATAAATCATTTTAACATTCAACTTCAATTGTTAAAACCTATTTAACTATACCTTAAGATTTACTATCTTTCTAAATAATTAATTCAGATTATTTAGAAAGAAAAAACCCTATTTACATGCCATTTAATGCACTTATTCCTTTGCTTGAAGTTGAGAATATGAATGAAACAGTTTCGTTTTATGAAACAATTCTTGATTTTACATGTGTGGACAGAAAAGATGATGAATGGGCTGTGATTGTCAAAGACGATGTAACGATTATGTTTTCTGCCCGATTTTATAAAGAAAAACATCCAGAAACTTATATGACAGGAAGCCTATTCATTAATACAGACGATGTTGATGTATTATGGCAAATCTTAAAAGATAAGGTAGACATCTGTTACCCAATAGAAAATTTTGATTATGGTATGCGCGAGTTTGCTATTTATGACATTAATGGCTACCGCTTACAATTTGGACAGGAAATCACCATCAATTAAACAGCAAATTATTATTCATGAAACGTAGAAATTTTATTAAAAATGCATCATTAACAGGAGTTGGTCTAACCATTGGAGGGAGTCTTATAGGTTGTGAAGAACAAAAAGCTGAAGAAAAAACTTCAGCAAGTGGAGCTCAGGCATCAGTTTCACTTCCACTAGTAATTGCTACATGGGACGTGAAAAGAGCTGTGGAAACAGCAGGTGAAGCTTTAAAGAGTGGATTAGGATTGTTAGATGCCTTAGAAAAAGGGTGTAACGTGGAGGAAGAAGACGAAAACAATCAAACCGTTGGTAAAGGCGGACGTCCAGATAGAGATGGTAATGTTACGCTTGATGCTAGTATGATGGACAAAAATGGAAACTGCGGTTCCGTAGTCTATATGCAAAACATCACTCACGCAATTACAGTTGCTCGAAAAGTGATGGAAGAAACGCCTCATGTTATGCTAGCTGGAAAAGGTGCTGAACAGTTTGCAGTAGAGTCTGGAATGAAAAGAGAAAACCTTTTAACTGAAAAATCAAAAAAAGAATGGGAAAAATGGTTAGAAGAAAAAGAGTATAAGCCGATTATTAATATAGAAAACCACGATACCATAGGCATGTTGGCAATGGATGAAAATGGTGATATTTCTGGTGCCTGCACAACAAGTGGTCTTGCTTATAAAATGGCAGGTCGAGTTGGTGACTCTCCTATTATTGGTTCTGGTTTATTTGTAGATAATGAAATTGGAGCAGCTGTGGCAACAGGAATGGGAGAAGAAGTGGTCAAAACTGTAGGCAGCTTTTTAATTGTTGAGTTAATGCGTCAGGGAAGATCACCCCAAGAAGCATGTGAAGAAGCTATTAAAAGAATAGTTAATAAACCAAATAGTAATTATAAGAACTTTCAAGTTGGCTATATCGCAATAAATAAAAAAGGAGAAACTGGTCATTATTCTATTCATAGTGGTTTTAGCATGACCAAGTTTCAAGATGGTGTTAATGAAAATATTAAGTCTGACCATTATATTGAGACAACATAGTTCATTCATCGGAGAAATTAAACGCGTCATCTAATTCTTACTTTAAAAATCTCCAAAAAACGGCACTAAGCCCTTTAAACATCTACGTTAAAGAATATTTGTACTCGATGAAATGCACATAAAATAGTTATCAAGTATTCTTAATTTGTGCATTTCGTCGATGTTTTTGAGTAGTACTAGTCAAATAAACTATTTTTCCTTGCAGTTCATCAAAATTTTGGGAAGCTAACTTGTTGGGTGCCTTTACTTTGTTCCCGAAACAAACCCAAATCATGAACAAAGTATTAATAGTAATAGCATTTTTAATCGTTCCTTTCTTCGCAACTGCAAAGAACGATACAAAAACTGAAATTTCAGCTTCTAAAACTGAGGTCAAAGCTTCAATTAAGCAAGAAGTTACTATTAAGAAATACGACAAAATTACAATCGATCCTAGAAAACAAAATTTAGATCTTAACTTCAAGAAAAGTAATGATATTATTGATGTTAAGGCATACATAAAAAGTTTACAGTTAAAGCGTAAAGCAACTGTAATAGGTTAAATTCATTTTTAACGAATAGTAGATAGCTAAAAAGAGTCGCATTATGTGCGACTCTTTTTTTATTCACCACATAAGTTTTGTAGTTTTATAAACTTCAAGCCAATCAAATATGTCAGTTAAAAAACGCTTATTCTTACTAGATGCCTATGCCTTAATTTTTAGAGGATATTACGCTTTTATAAAAAATCCAAGAATTAATTCAAAAGGTCTAGATACTTCAGCAATTCTAGGATTCACCAACTCACTTTTAGATGTTATTAAACGTGAACGCCCAGATCATCTTGCTGTTTGTTTTGATAAAGGAGGAAGTATTGCCAGAAATGAGATGTTCCCAGAGTACAAAGCCAATCGTGACGAAACTCCTGAAGCAATTAAAATAGCGGTACCTTATATTGAGCAAATACTAAGAGCAATGCACATTCCTATTTTGGTTAAAGAAGGCTATGAAGCCGATGATGTTATAGGGACACTTGCAAAACAAGCCGAAAAACAAGGCTATCAAACCTTTATGGTTACGCCTGATAAAGATTTTGCACAATTGGTTAGTGAGAACATCTTTATGTATCGTCCTCGTTTTGGTGGAGGCTATGAAACCTGGGGGGTTAAAGAAGTGCAGGAAAATTTTGAAATTGAACGCCCGGAACAAGTGATTGACTTTTTAGGTATGAAAGGAGATGCCATCGATAATATTCCAGGATTACCAGGAGTTGGTGATAAAACAGCTAAAAAATTCTTAGCATTGTATGGTAGCATGGAAGGGCTTTTAGCCAATACACATGAGCTAAAAGGAAAAATGAAAGAAAAAGTAGAAGCCAATGCCGAATTAGGTCTGCTTTCAAAAAAACTAGCGCGCATTTTACTAGATGTTCCTGTTCAATTTGATGAAAAAGATTTTGAATTAAATACACCAGATATTGAAGCGGTGAAGCAGATTTTTATGGAATTAGAGTTTAGGCGACTCACCGATAATCTATTAAAAACCTTTGCTGTAGGCCAAGAGTCAAAAGAAACTGTTACTTCAAGCGGAACGGAGAAGTCTCAAAAGTCAAAGAAGACCTCAACTGCCGGAGCAGGGCAATTTTCGCTGTTTGACAGTAATGATAATGACACCTCAGAAACCACCCAAACACATACCAGAAATACAAACGCAACGGTTGCTCATTTCTATCAGAGTATTATTCCTGGGTTAGCCTTAGAGCTATTCATGAAAAAATTAATGCTACAATCTTCGGTGTGTTTTGATACAGAAACTACAGGAATTGACCCAATAGTAGCTGAATTGGTCGGAATTGCTTTCTCATGGGAACAAGGAAAAGGTTTCTATATCCCCTTCCCAGAGGATAAAGAGGAAACCCAAGAAATTATTGAAGTTCTGCGCCCTTTCTTTGAATCTGAACGTATAGAAAAAATTGGGCAAAACTTAAAGTATGACATTAAAGTACTTGCAAAATATGGAGTTGAAGTTAAAGGAAAGTTGTTTGACACGATGATCGCTCATTATTTGATCAATCCAGATATGCGACATAATATGGATATACTATCTGAAACCTATCTTAACTATACTCCCATTTCAATTACAGAACTTATAGGTAAAAAAGGGAAGAATCAGTTATCCATGAGGGAAGTTTCGCTAGAAAAACAAACCGAATATGCGGTTGAGGATGCTGATATTACACTACAACTAAAAGAACACTTTCAAGGAGAGTTAACAGAAGCTAATACCAAAAAATTGTTTGATGAGCTAGAAATACCATTGGTAAAGGTATTGGCCTCTATGGAGTTGGAAGGTATTAATCTTGACAAACCGTTTTTAGCCTCACTTTCAAAAGAACTAGATAACGACATTAAACAATTAGAACAAAAAATATATACTGCTGCTGGAGAAGAATTCAACATTGCGTCTCCAAAGCAATTAGGTGTTATTTTGTTTGAAAAAATGAAGTTAGTCGATAAGCCAAAAAAGACAAAAACAGGACAATATTCAACTTCTGAGGACGTATTAAGGTATTTAGCGAAAGATCACGATATCATTCAGAATATTTTAGATTTTAGAGGGCTTTCTAAACTAAAAAGCACTTATGTGGATGCGCTTCCAACTCAGGTTTTAGAACAAACAGGACATGTTCATACAGATTATATGCAAACTGTTGCAGCAACTGGACGCCTGAGCAGTAATAACCCTAACTTGCAAAATATTCCTATTCGAACTGAAAGAGGAAGACAAGTGCGTAAAGCGTTTATCCCGAGAAATGAAGAGTATACTTTACTTGCAGCAGATTATTCTCAAATTGAACTTCGTGTAATTGCTGCTCTTAGTGAAGAGGAAAATATGATTAACGCATTTAGCAAGGGAGAAGACATTCATGCCTCAACAGCTGCAAGGGTTTTTAATGTTCCTTTAAACGAAGTAACCAGGGAACAGCGTAGTAATGCCAAAACCGTAAATTTTGGAATTATTTATGGTGTTTCAGCATTTGGTTTAAGTAACCAAACCAGCTTAAACCGTTCTGAAGCCAAAGAGCTTATTGATACATACTACATGACTTATCCAAAACTTCGCGAGTTTGTTAGTAAACAAATTGCTTTTGCCCGAGAAAATGGTTATGTAGAAACCGTTTTAGGCAGACGTCGTTACTTAAAGGACATCAACTCCAGGAATGCCGTGGTTAGAGGAGCCGCCGAACGAAATGCGGTTAATGCACCAATTCAAGGTAGTGCGGCAGACATTATTAAAATTGCCATGATCAATATTCATAATAAGCTTGAAGAGGGTAATTACAAAACCAAAATGTTATTGCAAGTTCATGATGAACTGGTCTTTGACGTATATAAACCAGAGCTTGAAACCATGAAACAATTGATAAAACTTGAAATGGAAAACGCTTATCAATTAGCAGTTCCATTGAATGTAGACTTTGATATAGGCGATAATTGGTTAGAAGCACACTAAATTAAAAAAGAAAACTATCGATAACAATGTGAGCGGTGTTCATTGCCAGCAAAAGCTGCAACACCGCGTACATAAAACCGTTGAAAATAATAAAATGAGCACATTGAAAAGAATATTTATACTAATCTCAATAGTTGTTTTATTTGGGTGTAAAGAGAAAAGGACTAAACAATTGACAATTTTAGGTTCAGTTCATTTTCCTACATCTGAAATAAATGAAGACTCCATTTACCTTGCGATAAAAAAAGTTCAACCTCAAGTAATATTAATGGAAAGGGATTCTGTGAGTTTTGACTCTGACTTCAACAGAAAGGTTGAATACGAAGAAAATGAAGATCAGGCGGTTTCAATGTTTTTAGAAGATAAGCCGAAAACGGTTTTGAGGCCTATAGAATTTGAAGGCAGAAATGAATACAGGATTAAACAGGGCCTATATCCTCAAGCCAATGAGGTATACCAAAAGCTTAATGAACTCAGTCGGTTGAACAAGTTTGATGCTGAAGAAAGTCGAATTTGGAGTAGATTTGCTAATTATTGGGGTATGATAGACAGTCTTTCAACAGCCAACCTAAAGGCTATCAATAATGAAGAGTCTGATGCTATTTTAGATAGTGCCAAATATTATCAGTACACTAAGATGATGAAAATTGTAAGTAAACATGATGAGTTCTCTGAACAAATACTTGACTCTAAAGGTGACTCTATTTCACTCGTACACTATTTTGAGAAATGGGAGCAATTTGAACACTATGATAGAAATAATGCAATGGTCGAAAATATCATAAGGACTATAGACAATTTACCTAATAAAAGATTTATGCTCATTGTCGGATATCATCATCGCTATTATATAAAAAAGGCATTAGAAAATAAAGCACCTCATATCAGTATAGTTGAATATTATGAATAAAACTATTACCAAGATTGTACACAATGTAATAAAACACATTTTATGCAAAATCGTTGGTGTGATTTAGAAGAAAATTATGGCTAGAAAAAAATTCTATCGATATGCACATCTTTATTTAACTTTAGGTTTAGTAGCAGTATTATTAGGGTTTAGCACCACCTATTTCACCAGATTAAGTGATTTCACTCTCCCATATCATGTTCATGGAATTAGTGCTACTTTATGGATGATTTTACTTATTGTTCAGCCTTATTTGTTTCAAAAAGGTAAGCTGAAAATTCATAGATACTTGGGTTGGACCTCATTAATATTAGTTCCTACTATTGTTGTCTGTGGAGTAATAATGATGAAGATGATGATTCAAGGACAGGAAAATTATCCACCTAATTTAGTTTATCAACTTGCTTTTATTGACTCGTGCACCCTTTTAAGCTTTGCCCTATTATATGCATTCGCATTGTATTATCGAAAGAAACTGATGCTGCATTCAAGGTTTATGGTGGCCACGATTTTTGGTCCTTTATTGCCGGCTCTGGCTAGGATGTTTTTATTTACATTTGGAATTGCTTCTAACTTTGATCAGGCCCTTACCTATTCCTACACGGCCATAGAATTGACACTTTTAATAATTATTTGGAAAGAGAGAAACAAAAAGGAAATGAAGATTACTTACCTTCCTTTTCTCGTCTTTCTTGTTATTCAACATGTCCTTATGTACAGATCTGATTCCTGGCTTTGGTGGAAAACTATAATGGATAGTTTTGCTAACTATTCTGGATAAGAAATTAACTCTAATTTAAACATACCGGCATCAACATATATATCCCAAGCTGGTTGAAGCCCCTTAAGGAAGGTACGAGAAAATCTGACTATTTCCCGATAACTCCATCAATTTTGACATCTTAAATATGATACCTAATCAGGTCATACACAAGAACGTCCTGAACAATTAGACCAAAAAAAAGTAACTCCAATTATTCATCTAACTCATAAATTGTTCCTGACTTCATAAACTCTTCTAACGTAAGTTGGACTTGCTTATCAGAATCTAGTGAAATTTTCCACCTTCCACTAACTTTATCCTTTGTTAGCATTACATTAAAAGAAGAAAAACCTCTTGGCACAAATTGCTCTTCATCTTTTGTTTTAGAGCTAAAAACATAGTACCCTGTTTGATAAACCTTATCCTCAGTGGTTGCCGAAGAGACAATAGAAAATGTAATATCCATCTGCCTATTCATTTTTTTAATTCTTTGAAAGAAAGTTTCAAGATTATCGAGATAATCTGAGCCAGATTCTATCTTATTCATCCCTATTGAGACTCTAATAATATCTGGAGAATGAATAGATTTAAGTTTTTTTGCATCTAACTCTCTATATGATTCCATAAAAGGAATCCATACATCATTTTTAATCGATGTAACAATTAGTGAATCTACTTGAACAGGCTTCATCTGTTGTGAAAAAGCATTGCTATAAGTAAAACAGATAGACAAAAAAATTAGAAAAATTGTAGAATATTGCTTCATGAGTTGTATTAATTTTTCTCAAAATTGAAATAAAAAAATGATTAGAACAATTAACTAGTGTTATTTAGTGTTAAATCTGTTTCTATTCATTTAAATTAATTTTTAGAAACCTAGATCAATTTCAAAATGTTACAAATCGATCTCTATTTTAGTTTTCCTTTCTTTAGAGATTAACTATCAAGAACAACATGCATAATAAACTTGCTAGGAGCTTTGTTACTCGGAAAATCCTTCCAATTTCACTAAGGTTCGGTTTCCTTTTGGTAAATTAGTTGCGCGAGACTAGCAACTAACTATACACGAATAATTGTAAGTATTAGATATGATTAAAAAATTATTTAAATATCCAATAGCCTATTTAATGACTTTAGTAGTCATATATTCAGTATATGATTATTTTGAACATATTGGTAGAAATGGTTCTACATTTGAAGAACATCCTTGGTATTGGCTTCTATTTACTATTACTGCAATATTATCATTATTTATTGTTGTAATTCTTGTAAAAAAGATTCTACAGAAAATTTTGAGTCAAAAAAGTTTAATTATAGAAGTAGTTGCTATTGGAATTTGGCTTCTACTATATATATCAATATTAGGACCCTTAATTGATAAGGTTTTTTGGCCATTTGATGATTTACATTTCAGATTCAGTTTTGGTCCTATTATCATTATACTAATTACATATTTCATAATTAGATTATTGATTAACCTTGTAATTGGTAAAAATGCCTTCTATTCGAAATAATTACTATTTACAATAATTTATAAAGCGCATTAAAACACTTCTAATATTAGGTGTTGTTTAAATAATTAAAATGGTAACAAAAGAAAACTGCTATAAAAATATTACCTCGCTACCTTTAACCTCAGAAATTTGTGAACTTCCAAAATTAGAATAACTTTAATTACAATTTTGTTATTCAAAAATGCTTTTAATGAACCTTCGCTATTTTTTAATTTCAGCTATTTTTTCACTTGGTTTAAGTAGTTGTACAATCAACCAAACTCCTCTAATTCAAATTAGTAAAGACCAACACATTATTTTAATTGGCAACAATTTGCCGTCCAGAATGATGAATTATGGTTTTTTTGAGACCGATTTACATTTACGCTACCCAGATAGTTCACTATACATAAGGAATATGGGAGATGGTGGCAATACACCTGGGTTTAGACCACATTCTGGAAGAAACACACCTTGGACGTTTGATGGCGCGGAAAAGTTTCAAACGGAAAATGCTAAGAACTCTCACAGTGAAGGTCACCTCAACTATCCTGATGAGTGGTTAACAACGCACAAAGCGGATCTTATTGTAGCTTTTTTCGGGTTTAATGAAGCATTTGAAATGATGTCAATTCCTGAATTGATAGAATCAGAATTACAGGCTTTTATAGATCATACAAAGACGCAAATATATAATGGTAAATCTGTTCCAGAACTTGTGTTGGTTGCTCCTACCGCTATTGAAGACATCTCTGATAAATTAGACGTGCCTAAGGGAATTGAAACCAATAAAAAACTTGATGCTTATACAAAAATTATGAGCAAAGTTGCCTTTGAAAATGAAGTTGCATTTATTGATTTGTTTGAAGCTTCAAAGAAGTGGTATGATGACAATAACGATCAACTCACTATTGACGGTTTACAATTAAATGAAAAAGGGTACCAGCTTTTAGCAAAAACAATAAATGATCAATTATTTGGGATTACAGAATATTCTAAAAAGCATCATGAGCTGGTTCACAATGCGGTATTAGAGAAAAACTGGATGTGGCATAACGATTTTAAAATCCCCAACGGTGTACATGTTTTTGGGAGACGTTACGATCCTTTTGGACCGGATAACTACCCTTTCGAGCTTAAAAAGATTAGAGAGCTAACTGCAATTAGAGATACTGCTATTTGGAATGCTGCTCAGGGCATTGTAAAAGACCTGAAAGTAGCAGATGCCAAGACTTCAAAGCTTCCGCCTGTTGAAACCAATTATCAACCTGGTGACTATGGTCGAGGTGGAGAATATCTTTATGGTCAAGATGCAATTGATAAAATTCATGTTGCTGATGGTTATAAGCTAGAGCTTTTTGCTTCAGAGACTGATTTCCCGGAACTGGCAAATCCAGTTCAAATATCGTTTGATAATAAAGGAAGGCTTTGGGTTGCAGTAATGCCAACATATCCGCACTATAAACCTGGTGATAGTAAGCCAAACGATAAGATCTTGATTATAGAAGACACCAACAATGATGGTAAAGGAGATGTTTCCAAAATTTGGGCAGACAATTTGCATATTCCTGTAGGATTTGAACTTGCACCTGAAGGAGTTTATGTGTCACAAGGAACCAATTTGATTTTGCTCTCAGACACCAATGGTGATGATAAAGCTGATACAAAGGAAATTATATTAAGTGGTTTTGATGATCACGACACACATCATGTAATAAGTGCGTTTTGTGCTGATCCTTCTGGTGCTATTTACATGGGAGAAGGCGTCTTTTTACATTCTAATATTGAAACTACTTATGGCCCGGTCAGAGCAACTAATGGTGGTTTTTTTCGCTTCAATGCCGTAAGAAGACATCTAGAAAGAGTTGCTCAAATAGCTATTCCGAATCCTTGGGGTACTGCATTTGATGATTATGGACAAGACTTCTTTTTGGAAACCTCAGGACCAGCTATTAGGTGGATGATGCCCTCTCAAATAAAAAATGTTTATGGAACATCTGCTCCTAAATCCAGAGATCTCGCTCCAGAATCTGACAAAGTTCGACCAACCTCTGGTTTAGAGTTTGTGTCTAGCAGACATTTTCCAGATGAAGTTCAAGGAGATATACTCTTAGGTAATGCTATTGGTTATTTAGGTATTAAACAACATCAAATTGAAGATGAAGGGACAGGATATAAAACTGCACATAGACAAGACCTTTTATGGAGTGACGATACCAATTTTAGACCTGTAGATCTTGAGTTTGCTCCAGATGGATCACTATATTTTGTCGATTGGCACAATATTTTAATTGGCCACATGCAGCACAATGCGAGAGATCCGTTTAGAGATCATGCACATGGAAGAATTTATAGAGTGACCTATCCTAGTAGACCATTAGTTGAACGTATTGATTTCACAAAATTAAGCATTGAAGAAACCTTAGAAACGCTGAAACTTCCTGAATACAGAACACGCTATAGAGCAAAACGTGTATTAAGAGGAAAGAATCCTGAAGAAGTGATTAATGCACTACAAACTTGGGTCGAAAAACTTGACAGTACCAATGAAAACTATGAGCGATACTTGCTCGAAGCTCTTTGGGTTTCTTGGGGATTAAATGCTATTGATGAATCCATACTGTCTGCCACTTTAAATGCTCAAGATTTTAGAGTAAGAGCTGCCGCTGTAAGAGCACTTAGGTACAACGGTCATTTACTAAAAAATCAAAACGAATTATTACAGAATGCGGCAAATGATGTTCATGGTAGAGTACGTCTTGAAGCCATTGTAACTGCATCCTGGTTACCAACCGAAACGGGACAATCTATTTTGGATATTGCAGCGCAACATGAGCTAGATGATTGGATGTTAAACACTTTTTTATCTGCTCAACATAGACTTACTGGGACTTTAGAAATAACTCCTGAAGTAAAAGAAGTATTCCCAGAACATTTAGCGGAAGAATTAAGAGAGACATATCGCCACGGTAAATCTATCTATGAGAAAGAAGGTTTCTGCAGTACCTGCCATCAAATAGATGGAAAAGGATTACCTGCTTCTGGTTTTCCGCCATTAGCAAATAGCGAATGGGTTTTAGACGACGATGAACGCCTAATTAAACTTACTTTAAAAGGGCTGCAAGGACCTATAACTGTTTTAGGAAAAGATTATCCTGGTCAAGTACCTATGACCCCTTTTGAAGGCATGTTAAATGATGATGAGATGGCTGCCGTTCTAACATATATTAAAAATGCTTTTGGTAACAAAGGAGCTCCAATTTTAAAAGAAGATGTAAAAAAATTACGTGACAAAATTGCTGATAAAAAAGGGTTTTATTCACCTCAAGAATTAAATTAAAACAATGATGAAATTATTATACAAGTTCCTAAGTACGGTCGTATTGGTGCTTTTACTTTCATGTGTAACCAAAGAAACGTATCAACCTCATATTGTTTTTGTTATTGGTGATGAAGAATATCGATCAGAAGAATCAATGCCAATGTTGGCTCAAATTTTAAAACGAGAACTTAATGCAAAAGTAACGCTATGTTATTCTTTAGACTCTCTTGGATTTATAGATCCAAATCGTTCAGATCATATAGAAGGCTTAGAAGCTTTAGAAACCGCAGATTTAATGGTAATGTTCACACGCTTTAGAGCACTTCCAGATCAGCAGTTAAAATACATTATAAACTATGCCGAATCTGGAAAACCTATGGTTGGATTTAGAACCACAACACATGCATTTTTATACAAAAAAGATTCCACAAAAACTCATTTAAACAACGAGTGGCCAACCGAAGTGTTTGGCCAACAATGGATTACTCATCATGGACATTTTGATGATGGACAACATCCATTAACCAAGGTTACTATAACCAATAAAAACCATCCTGTTGCAAAAAATGTAGCTCCTTTTGAAGCTTATTCATGGTTATATCATGTCGATGGTGGAGACTGGAAATTATATGGTGATAGTGATCCTTTTTTAGAAGGAACTTCTTTAAAATCTGGTCACGAACAAAACAATAGGCTTGACAAATTTCCGCTCACCAATCCAGTAGCTTGGACGAAATCTTACGATGGTAAAAAAGGTAATTCTAAAGTGTTTTTTACAACATTGGGGCATCCGTTCGATTGGAAAAATCAAAATATGCGTCAATTAGCACTTAACGGAATTTATTGGGCTCTAGATAAAGAAATTCCAGATAATTTGAATTTAGATTTTGTTGAACCATATACTCCTAACAATTCAGGATTTGGAAAGAAATATAAGCAAGGGAAACTTCCTAGAATTCTTGATTAGATTGGAAAACAAATCTATAAGTTGCCTTTAATAAAAAAGTATATTTTCCTTTATCATTAGGAAGTGAAACTATTCCTTAATAACTAAATTTAAAGAACTTAGTTTAAACCCATTTTCCATTTAAGAAAAGTTGAACATTTATAATAAGGATAACTCATTATAAATCAGCTCGTACTCCCTATAAAAATAAACACTCCTTAGTGCTTGCTAATCAAATTTATAATTGTAAATTTGCAAACTCTTTTTGAGAGAGGAATGTTTAATTTTTAATTTAATTAGTGTGGACACATTAAGCTACAAAACAAAATCAGCTAACAAAGCTACTGTAAACAAGGAGTGGGTTTTGGTTGATGCTGAAGGACAAACGTTAGGGCGTCTTGCTTCTAGAGTGGCAATACTTTTAAGAGGTAAGCACAAACCTAGCTTTACACCGCACGTTGATTGTGGAGATAACGTAATTGTTATCAACGCAGAAAAAATCAACTTAACTGGAAACAAATGGACAGACAAAACATATGTTCGTCATACAGGTTATCCAGGTGGTCAAAGAACTTTATCTGCTAATGAAATGTTTGACAAAGATCCGGCAAGATTAGTAGAAAAATCAGTTAAAGGAATGTTACCTAAAAACAAATTAGGAGCAGACCTATTTCGTAATCTAAAAGTTGTTATTGGAGCAGAGCACGGTCATGAAGCTCAAAAACCAAAAACAATTAACTTAAACGACGTTAACTAATGGAAGTAATTCACAAGATTGGTCGTAGAAAAACGGCTGTTGCACGTGTGTATGTTTCAGAAGGAAAAGGAAACATCACTGTGAACAAAAAAGATGTAAACACGTACTTCCCAACTGCTACTTTACAGTACAAGGTTAATCAACCGTTAGCAATGACTAACAACGAAGGTAACTTTGATATTAAAGTAAATGTATATGGAGGTGGTGCTACAGGTCAAGCTGAAGCTGTACGTTTAGCTCTTTCTCGTGCTATGTGCGAGTTAAATGAAGAAAACAGAGGCATCTTAAAACCTGAAGGATTATTAACAAGAGACCCAAGAATGGTAGAGCGTAAGAAATTCGGTCAGAAGAAAGCTCGTAAGAAATTCCAGTTCTCTAAACGTTAATATTAAAAGAAATTTAAACCAGTTTTTGTTGTCCATGATCAAAAGAATCAGGATTTAGTTTAGCATCTAAATGGTTAAGGCGAATTAAAATGACCACTTAATCATTGCTAATTCAACAGAACGTAAACTATTACAAAATGGCAAAAGTAGAAGTAAAAGAATTATTAGATGGTGGTGTTCACTTTGGGCACTTAACCAGAAAGTGGGATCCAAACATGGCTCCTTACATATATATGGAGCGTAATGGTATCCATATTATTAATCTTTATAAGACTGCTGCAAAATTAGATGAAGCTTGCACAGCACTAAGCAAGATAGCAGCGTCAGGTAGAAAAATATTATTCGTAGCTACCAAAAAACAAGCAAAAGACATTGTTGCTGAAAAAGCAGGAAATGTAAACATGCCTTACATTACTGAAAGATGGCCAGGAGGTATGTTAACCAACTTCGTTACTATTAGAAAAGCTGTTAAGAAAATGGCTTCTATTGATAGAATGAAAAAAGACGGAACTTTCAATACACTTTCAAAGAAAGAGCGTCTTCAAGTTGACCGTTTAAGAGCAAAGTTAGAAAAGAACTTAGGTTCTATTTCTGATATGACACGTCTTCCAGGAGCTTTGTTTGTAGTTGATATTAAACGTGAGCATATCGCGATTAAAGAAGCACAAAAATTAAACATTCCAATCTTTGCAATGGTTGATACCAACTCTGACCCTCGTCAAGTTGATTATGTTATACCAGCAAACGACGATGCTTCAAAATCGATTAATACTATTTTAACACGTGTTAGTGAAGCAGTAGGAAAAGGACTTGCAGATAGAAAAGCTGAAAAAGAAGCTAAGTCTGAGGGTGCAGCTGTAGAAGCACCAAAAGCAGAAGCTCAAGTTGAAGCTACTCCTGTTGCTACTCAAGAAGAAGAATAAATTTTACAAAAAAACAACGCATAGAAATTATGACAAAAATAACAGCCGCAGAGGTAAATAGATTAAGAAAAGCTACTGGAGCTGGAATGATGGACTGCAAAAAAGCTTTAGTTGAAGCTGAAGGTGATTTTGATACAGCAATTGAGATTCTTCGTAAAAAAGGACAAAAAGTTGCTGCTAAAAGAGCTGACAGAGAATCTACCGAAGGTGCAGCTATCGCTAAAGTAAGTGCAGATAAAACTGTTGGTGTTTCAATAGTTTTAGGTTGTGAAACTGACTTCGTTGGTAAAAACGAAAGCTTTGTAAACTTAGCTCATGAATTAGCTGAGGTTGCATTAAATCATGCTACTAAAGAAGAGTTTTTAGCCGCAGATTTCAATGGTATTTCAGTTGCTGAAAAATTAATTGAGCAAACTGGTGTAATTGGTGAAAAACTAGACATCAATGCATTTGTTAGATTAGAAGCTCCTTTTGTAGGATCTTATATTCACGCTGGAAACAAGATTGCTACTTTAGTAGGTCTTTCTGCTAATGTAGATGGTGCTGAGGTTGCTGCTAAAGATGTTGCTATGCAAGCTGCAGCAATGAACCCAATTGCTTTAAACGAAGAAGGTGTTGATGCTTCAGTAATCGAAAAAGAAATCGAGATTGCTAAAGATCAATTACGTGCTGAGGGTAAACCTGAAGCTATGCTAGATAACATTGCTAAAGGTAAACTTAAACGTTTCTTCAAGGATAATACCTTAGTAAACCAAGCATTTATCAAAGACAGTAAAGTAAGTGTTGCTGATTACGTAAAATCGTATGGTGATGTTGCTGTAACAGCTTTTGAGCGTGTTGCATTAGGATAATAAATATCTTATATAAATAAAAAACCGTGACCAAAAAGTCACGGTTTTTTTTATTCCATTATTCATATAGTGCTAGTTAGAATGTACTCTCTCAAACTTTAAGGCCCCAAGCGCTTTTCCAGTCTGGTTTGCCACTGTAGATAAAGGATATCCCTTTCTTAACGTAATTACCGAACTTTCTTCAATATCATCTGAAAGATATGTTGTACCACCATCAGTTCCAGCATCCATTGCGTATAATCCATAGGTCATTTCTTCCACAAGAGTATCATCATCATTTACAACGTAAAAGGAATTTACTCCTAAGAACCAATCAGGACTTGGAGAAATTTTAGTTACAAAGGTCACATATGGCATATCTGGAGTTACAGTTACTGTATATTCCTTTGTTTCCGTAGGACCGACGTTGTCCAAAACAGATAAGACAGATGTTGGAGCTAACTCACTTCCAGCATTTGCTTGAATTAGCCCTGTTTTTATTCCATCTTCAACATATTGTTCGAGCTCATCACTTGCAAAACTTCCCTCAGAAAAAATTTCTGTATTTTCACTGTGAACAATAATAAAAGGTTGAATAAACTGAGCATCATCGGGATAATCTGTTGGGTGAAACTGAGTTGAAAAAATAGGCTCAAAAGTGATTTTATATGTTGCTCTAATATTTTGTGTCCCAGGACCTACTCCAACCCCTTCAGTATTAGAGTCGTCTGAAGTACAGCTAATCAAAGCAATAAAAACCAAAATACATTTTAAATAATTAATAAGTCTTTTCATGACATTTTTTTTGATATAAGCTGACTAAAATTAATAAATTCAAGGCTATCTATTTAAAAAATTGTATGTTATATTTGCTAAACTTTCGAACTTAACATGAAATACAAAAGAATTCTTTTAAAACTTTCGGGGGAAGCTTTGATGGGAGACCGTCAATATGGTATTGACCCAGAGCGTTTAGCTGAATATGCCTCAGACATAAAACAAATAACTGAATTAGGTGTAGAAGTAGCCATTGTTATAGGTGGTGGAAACATTTTTAGAGGAGTAGCAGGTGCTAGCAACGGTATGGATCGTGTGCAAGGTGATCATATGGGAATGCTTGCAACAGTAATTAATGGCCTAGCACTACAAAGTGCTCTTGAAGACGCCAATGTACCAACAAGACTACAAACTGCCATTAAAATAAATGAAGTTGCTGAACCTTTTATTAGACGTAAAGCAATGCGTCATTTGGAAAAAGGACGTGTAGTGATTTTTGGTGGCGGAACAGGGAATCCTTATTTTACAACAGATTCGGCTGCAGTATTAAGAGCTATAGAAGTTGAAGCTGATGTGATTTTAAAAGGCACTCGTGTTGATGGAATTTATACTGCTGATCCTGAAAAAGATTCGGCAGCAACAAAATTTGATCATATTAGTTTTGACGACGTACTTAGAAAAGGACTTAAAGTAATGGATACAACTGCATTCACGTTAAGTCAGGAGAATAAGTTGCCAATTATAGTATTTGATATGAACAAAAAAGGAAACCTTTTAAAAGTAGTTTCTGGCGAAAATATTGGAACTAAAGTTAACTTATAACCTCAAATTTATTTTGGCTTAGTTTTTGGAAACAATCAGTAAACGCCCTCTATGCAAATAAAGAGACGTTTATTAGATAATAAATTTATAATTTCGAGCCAACCCTCGAAGTAAATAAATCTCGATTATCGAGTAAAAATTAGAAAGATGAACGAAGACATTCAATTTATTTTAGACACTACTAAAGAAGCCATGAACAATGCTATTAAGCATTTGGAAAAAGAGTTTGTTAATATTAGAGCTGGTAAAGCAAGTCCTTCAATGCTAGGAAGTGTAATGGTTGAATATTACGGATCACAAACTCCTTTAAGTCAGGTTGCTAATGTCAATACTCCTGATGGAAGAACAATAACTGTTCAACCTTGGGAAAAAAGTATGATTCAAGAAATTGAACGTGCTATAATGATTGCTAACTTAGGTTTTAATCCAATGAATAATGGGGAAAGTGTAATTATTAATGTTCCTCCTTTAACAGAAGAACGCCGTCGTGATTTAGCTAAGCAAGCGAAACATGAAGCTGAAGAAGCTAAAATTGGAGTTAGAAATGCTCGTAAAGAAGCCAACCATGACGTGAAAAATTTAGATGATGCTTCTGAAGATTTAAAGAGTAATGCAGAGATCGATATTCAAGAAATGACAGATAATTATGTCAAGAAAATAGATGAGCTTTTACAAGTAAAAGAGCAAGAAATTATGACAGTTTAATTAAAAGCGACACTAAAGTCGCTTTTTTTATGTTATAGTAGGTGCTGTAATTAGCCTCAATGAAACAATTCTTCTTTTTCATATTCCTTTCTAGTGCATTATTGTGTTCAGCTCAAATGGATGAGTCTACATCAGAACGCACTGAATCGGCTCAAGATTCCATAAAAAAAGCAGAACTGTTCAAGTATATTGGTAATGGATATTTCCCTACTAAATACTTCAATTTTGATCTTCGTTATTTAATTAAGTACAATCAATATGAAGGGTTTAGAACTGGTTTAGGGGGTGTTACCAATAACAATCTTTCTGATAAATTTAAGTTAAAGGGATATTTGGTATATGGATTCTTGGATGAAGCTTATAAATATAGTTTTGGTGGAGGATTTAGAATTTCTGAAAAGGGAAACACATGGATTCATCTCACATACACCAATGATCTTCAAGAAACAGGAAGTTCTAACTTCTTGACTGATGATAGGTTCTTTCAGTTCTTCGAGCCTCGATTAATAAACATTGATCTATTTCATAAGCATGTAACTAAATCACTTTCTATTGAGCATCAACTTCACCCAAAAATAGTTACTGAAACCCAATTCGCTTTAAGCGACATTTCAACTACCTATGATTATACTTTAAATCTTGGTAATGACGGAATTTACCAGAGTTTTGATATTGCCTACTTTAAAACTTCATGGCAATGGAGTCCTTTTAGTGATTTTAACTACTCTGAAAAAGGTATTCAAGAAATCAAAGAAGGCTTCCCAAAGTTCACTTTACAATATACCAAAAGTTTAAAAGGAGTCTTAGGTGGTGATTTGAATTTTGCTAAAGTAGATTTTAGAGCAATCCAAAAGTTCACTTACCCTAAGGGTTCTTCTACTGAGCTGGTTTTAACTACAGGAATTACAAGTGAGAACACACCATTAACTCATATGTATCATGCTTACCCAAACAACGTTAATAAAGAAACTATTTGGAACAGATTTTCAGTGGCTGGAACCAACAGTTTTGAAACTATGTACTTTAATGAATTCTTTTCTGATAAGTTTGCAACATTTCAATTCAAACACAAATTTGCTCCCTTTAAAATTACACCATGGTTTAAACCAGAACTGGTTCTTATCTCAAGATATGCTGTCGGAACCATGAAAGATCCTGAACGTCATGAGCAAATTAGTTTCAACACTTTGGATAAAGGCTTTACCGAATCTGGTTTCGAGATCAACAAATTGTTTTTTGGTTTCGGGCTTAGTTTTGCTTATCGTTATGGCGCATATCATTTACCTACGATTGAAGACAATATTGCCATTAAATTCACCTTTAACATTAGCCTTGATAAATAATGGTTAAATACTTGTTTTAACCACATTTATATGTTCATTTTAGCTACCTTTGCAGCCATTATTTTTTAGATGACAAAACTATTTTCAGTTGGTTTTTGGGAAGCTATCGCAAGATTAATTCTGCGTAACAGAATAGGAATTATTATTGTGATAATTGCTGCTACTTATTTCTTCAGCATGCAATGGGATAAAATGCGTTTTACCTATACTGAAGCTAACCTACTACCTGATGAACACAGCGTAAATTTAGAATATAATAAGTTTCTTGAAACTTTTGGTGAAGAAGGAAACTTAATAGTTTTAGGAGTAAAAGATGATGCTCTTTTTACTGTTGAAAATTTAAACTCTTGGAACAATCTAGCTTCAAGTTTTAAAGACTATTCAGAAATTGAGACAGTAGTCTCAATCAATGATCTCCAAAAACTTGTAAAGAATACAAGAAAAGAACAGTTCGATCTTGAACCATTTATCCAGGATTCTATCCACTCGATTGAAGAAGTCAATAAGTTACAAGAGGAACTATTTGAGCAATATCCGTTTTACGACAATTTCTTATTTAATAAAGAAACTAAAACAATTAGATCTGCGCTTTATTTAAACAAGTTAATTGTAAATACTTCTGCCCGTAAAGACTTTATTGCAGATGTACTTATTCCCAAAATTGAAAGTTTTGAAGAGCGTAATAATTTAGATGTTCGTGTATCTGGAATGCCTTATATACGAACCTTAAACTCTCAGAATATTATTGACGAAATTGGTATGTTTATTAGTGCTGCTCTAATAATAACGTCTTTAATATTTTTCTTTTTCTTCAGATCATTTAGGGCTACATTCATTTCAATGTGCATTGTACTTATTGGTGTGATGTGGACCTTTGGGATTATTGGTTTACTAGAATATGAGATTACTGTTTTAACTGCTTTAATTCCACCATTGATAATCGTGATTGGAATTCCAAACTGTATTTTTCTCATCAATAAATATCAACATGAGGTAAACAAGCATGGAAATAAAGCGAAGTCATTACAGCGTGTTATTACCAAAATTGGGAACGCCACCTTAATGACCAATGTTACTACTGCTTCTGGTTTTGCTACCTTTATCATTACAGAAAGTAAACTACTTAAAGAGTTTGGTACAGTAGCATCATTAAGTATTCTTGGAATCTTTCTACTTTGCCTTTTAAGTATTCCTATCATTTACAGTTTTATGCCAATGCCTAAAGACAAACATTTAGAGCATTTAAATAAGCGTTGGATAAACAAAATCGTTGACTGGATGGAGTATATGGTTAGACATAAAAAGATAACTATTTATGTCACCGCACTACTTCTTCTCATTACTAGTATTATTGGTATTTATCAGATAAAAATTTCAGGTAGCCTAATTGAAGACATGCCTAAAAAAGCTGAATTTTTTAAAGACATTCGCTTTTTTGAAGAGGAGTTCAATGGTATCATGCCACTAGAAATAATGGTGAATACCAACAGAAAGAAAGGCGTTATGAAGCTTTCTACACTTAAGCGTATGAATGCTGTTGAAGAGCTTATAGAAGAAACACCAGAATTATCAAAACCTATATCTGTAGTGAGTTTGATGAAGTATTCTAAGCAAGCTTATTATAACGGTAATCCAAAATATTATCAGCTGCCAACTTCTCAAGAGAATAGTTTTATTCTCTCTTATGCTAAAAACTCAGATAGTGATGTTGATATGCTAAAGAATTTTGTTGATAGTACTGGTCAATATGCTCGTATTACAACGTTCATGAAAGATGTTGGTATTGATAGAATGGAAAGCATTGAAGAAGATCTTAGAGCAAAATTAGCAAAAGAACTTCCAGCTGACAGATACGATGTCACCATTACAGGTAAAGCATACTTGTTTCAAAAGGGAACTAAGTATTTAGTGAACAATTTAATACTATCACTTTCACTTGCAATCCTTTTGATCTCGTTATTTATGGCATATATGTTCCGTTCGTTTAGAATGATAATCGTGTCATTAATCCCAAACTTATTACCTCTACTAATCACTGCTGGTTTAATGGGTTATTTGGGCGTGCCAATTAAACCATCTACCATTTTAGTGTTTAGTATTGCTTTTGGTATTTCCGTAGACGACACTATTCACTTTTTGGCAAAATATAGACAGGAGCTTAAGGCAAATCACTGGAGAATTAAGCAATCTGTTTATGCTGCGCTTAGAGAAACAGGAGTAAGTATGTTTTATACTTCAATTGTACTCTTTTTTGGTTTTTCAGTATTTATTATTTCAAACTTTGGAGGAACTGTTGCCTTAGGAGCTCTTGTATCTGCAACTTTACTATTTGCAATGTTATCAAATCTTATTCTCTTACCATCCTTATTGTTGTCATTAGAACGTAGCATTGCTAATAAAGAAGTATTAAAAGAACCTCACTTTAGAATTATCCCTGAAGAAGATAAGAACGGAGATAAATAGTTTACATTCTTTTTACTTTTGAACATGTGACACGAAATTGTTTAGAATCATTTCTTATTCTTACCCCTTTCAATTATTCCTCTGATTGAGGCCATAGTTACTATCAAAAAAAAGACTCCAAAAACACAAAGGGTTATAACAGCAATCACCCCTTTTAAATGCTCAGAATCTGGAATATTAGGATTTCTTCCTTCAAACATATGTGCTAATCCAAATAATAATCCAAAACAACTAAGAAATCCAGAAATAATTGTAATTAAAATGTTTACTAATATTGGTACTCTTATAACCGGAAACTTCATAATTTAATGGTTATTAAGTTGCACTAATTTACAAAAGTATGACGTGAATCTATTTCACATTGTGAGTTTCAATCTTAATAAAGTAGAGTAAACATTGGTTTTTAATTAAAATTACCGCTTACTGTTTACTGTTACTGCTCGCTATATATTATCTTTGCAGCTTAAATTTAAAAACCATGAAGGCAAGTACAGTTTCAGAATTACTGGTACAAGAAACAACATTAGTTGATGTAGAAGTTAAAGGATGGGTAAGAACTTTTAGAGCTAACAGATTTATAGCTTTAAATGACGGTTCTACTATTAATAATATCCAGTGTGTAGTAGATTTTGAAAATACTGACGAAGCAACTCTAAAAAGAATCACTACAGGAGCTGCTGTTCATATAAGAGGACAATTGGTAGAAAGTCAAGGTAGAGGGCAACGTGTTGAGGTGCAGGTAAACTCAATTGAAGTTTTAGGAGATTCTGATCCAGAAGAGTACCCAATTCAGCCAAAGAGGCATTCGCTTGAATTTTTACGTGAAAATGCACACTTACGTACGCGCACAAATACTTTTAGTGCTGTAATGCGTATACGTTCGTCCTTATCTTTTGCTATTCACAAATACTTTAATGAAAATGGTTTTTACTATATGCATACACCAATCATTACTGGCAATGATGCAGAAGGTGCAGGTGAAATGTTTCGTGTAAGTACTTTAGATGCTAAGAATCCTCCGCTTAATGAAAATGGAGAAGTGAATTATACTGAAGATTTCTTCGGAAAAGAATCTAACTTAACCGTTTCTGGACAGTTAGAAGCCGAAACATATGCCATGTCATTAGGTAAAGTATATACTTTTGGACCAACTTTTAGAGCTGAAAATTCTAACACTTCAAGACATTTATCTGAGTTTTGGATGATAGAGCCTGAAGTAGCTTTTTTAGATCTTGACGGAAACATGGATCTAGCTGAGGATTTTATGAAATCTGTAGTTGGTTATATTCTGGAAAACAATAAAGAAGATCTTGCTTTCTTAGAGCAGCGTTTGCTTCAAGAGGAAAAGTCTAAACCTCAAGCTGAAAGAAGTGAAATGACGTTAACAGAGAAGTTACGTTTTGTTGTTGACAACAACTTCCAACGTGTAAGTTATACTGAAGCCATTGATATTTTAAGAAATTCAAAACCTAATAAAAAGAAGAAGTTTCAGTACTTAATAAATGAATGGGGAGCTGACCTACAAAGTGAACATGAACGCTATTTAGTAGAAAAACACTTTAAATGCCCCGTAATATTGTTTGATTATCCAGCTAATATTAAGGCTTTCTATATGCGCTTGAATGAAGATGGGAAGACAGTAAGGGCAATGGATATCTTATTCCCAGGAATTGGTGAGATTGTTGGTGGAAGTCAACGTGAAGAACGTCTTGAAGTTTTAAAAGAGAAAATGGCTGCTTTAGATATTCCGGAAGACGAACTTTGGTGGTATCTGGACCTGAGAAAGTATGGTACAGCAGTTCACTCTGGTTTTGGTTTAGGTTTTGAGCGCTTAGTGATGTTTGCAACTGGAATGGGTAACATTAGAGACGTAATACCTTATCCAAGAACACCTCAAAATGCTGAATTTTAATTAAAATTTAAGCTAGAAAAATAACTATAAAACAATCTTCGTTTACTGTTAATGTAGATTGTTTTTTTTATTTTTATATAAACCCAAATAGTACAATGCTTAAGCAATATCTACAGTTTAAATTATCACAAAAATTATCTCCTCAGCAAATCCAGTTGATGAAGTTAATTCAACTTCCTACACAAGCTTTTGAGCAAAGATTAAAACAAGAACTAGAGGAAAACCCTGCACTTGAAAGCGGCAAAGAAAAAAGTGATGATTTAGACGACACTTTTGATAATGTAGATGATTATGGTGATAGTGATTCTATAAATGCCGAAGATATCAATGTAGATGAATATTTAAGCGATGATGAAATTCCTGATTACAGGATGCAAGCCAATAACTATAGTGTTGATGACGACGACAAGAGTGTACCTTATGCTTCTGGCACTTCGTTTACGCAACATTTACTAAATCAGCTAAGTACCTTTAGATTGGATGAAGATGAAGAGCAAATTGCTACTTTTCTAGTGGGTAGTGTGGATGAAAGTGGATATATACGTCGTTCTTTAGTAGATATTTTGGACGATTTGGCATTTACTCAAAATGTCTACACTTCTGAAGATAAAATAGAAAACGTTTTAAGTATTGTTCAACAATTAGATCCAGCAGGCGTTGGTGCACGCGGTTTGCAAGAATGCTTGAGTATTCAATTAAAAAGAAAATCTAGAAATCCCAATATTGAATTAGCGCAAGATATAATTGACAGAGCTTTCGAACAGTTCACTAAAAAGCACTATCAAAAATTACTTCAAAAATTTGATGTTACCGAAATTCAACTCAAGGATGCTATTTTAGAAATTGAGCGTTTAAACCCAAAACCAGGCGGTTCGTTTTCAGGAAATAATCGTATAGTAGAGCATGTGGTTCCTGATTTTACAATTAAAATTGTTGATGGTGAATTAGAGTTAACTCTAAATGGTAGAAATGCTCCTGAATTACACGTTTCGAGGGAATATAATAACATGCTCAAAGGCTATAAAGAGTCTAAAGATAAATCTAAATCACAAAAAGATGCAGTCTTATTCATTAAGCAAAAACTAGATGCTGCTAAATGGTTTATAGAAGCTATTAAACAACGTCAGCAAACACTTTTTGTTACCATGAGTGCTATTATGCATTATCAAAGAGAATATTTTTTAACTGGTGATGAACGCAAGTTAAAACCAATGATCTTAAAGGATATTGCGGACGAAATTGAAATGGATGTCTCGACAGTTTCTCGTGTTGCCAATAGTAAATATGTAGATACTCCTTATGGAACAAAACTCATTAAGGAGTTCTTTAGTGAGTCTATGAAAAATGACCAAGGAGAAGATGTGTCTACTCGAGAGATTAAAAAGATTCTGGAAACAGTTATCGAAGAGGAAGACAAACGTAAACCACTTACCGACGAAAAATTGGCAAAACTATTAAAAGAAAAAGGATATCCAATTGCGAGAAGAACCGTTGCAAAGTACCGTGAACAATTAGATATTCCTGTTGCAAGATTAAGAAAGCAAATTTAAGTGAGTTCGTTCCTAAAGAGCATATCGTATATTTTTCATCCTCTTTTCATGCCTTTAATTGGTACTGCATTTTTCTTCTCTAAATCACCAAGGTATTTACCTGAAGATTTAATTAAAGCCAAAATATTTTCAATTGGATTACTTACTGTAATGCTACCTATTATGCTTTATTTCCTGCTTAAGGCTTTTAGACAAGTAAAGACTGTTCATTTGCCTACTGCTAAAGAACGCATCTTGCCATTAGCTTTAAATTGCATTATAATTTTTGTAATTGTAGAGCGCATTCTTCCTAAGAATGAGATCATAGAGCTCTATTGTTTTTTCATTGGCATTTTACTCTCCACTTTAACTTGTTTAATCCTTGCTATTTTTATGTTTAAAGCAAGCATCCATATGATAGCCGTATCTGGAATTTTTATGTTCTTTGTAGCGATAAGTATCCACTATAACATAAATATTATGGGTTCAATAGTTTTAATTATTCTAATTGCTGGAGCTGTGGCAACCTCTCGTCTTCATATGCGAGCTCATAATAATATTGAACTATTAATGGGAGTATTTATTGGCATAGTTCCACAGCTAATTATGCTAAACTATTGGCTATAGTATATAAAACATAATTCCTATTTTAATGAGGTTCATCTCAATATTATTACCTTCAACTTTAACCGTATCATCAAAAATAGGATTGATATTATAATGTAAATAAGCATTCCACGAGTCGTAACCAACTCCGAGTGTTAATCCATATTGCAATTTATTAAAAGAGCTTATTTGGGTTAGTTTAATCTCACCATCTGGATCCTTATACCTACTTGACGAGCTTAATAAATAGCCTAGCTTAAATCCAGTATACACCCTCCAAAAACTATAACTAGATGGCGTTGATGATCGCCATCTAATCTCAAAAGGTACTTCTATTAATTGTTGTGAAAATTTATTCTTTGAATAGCTGCCATTAGCTAAAATTTCATAGCTATATGCGTTATTGGCTTCTATAATTCTCAAATTTTGATTTATTGAATTGGTTGATATCCCCAAACCTAATCCAATTGCCCAATTACGTTCTTTATTAATGGGCATGTCTTTAATAAACCCAAGATGGAACCCACTCGAGAATCCATTTTGTGAAACTCCATCCGGTATATTCCCCAAAACATTATAAGTTACCCCGAAATAGAATTGATCCTCTTTATACTTTGTATCAATACTATCGTTCAATCTCTCCTCTACCGAAAAATCGGATTGCGCCCAACCTATCGTAGTTAAACTAAACAAAAAAATAAATAAAAAGAATCTCTTCATAAGACGACTCAAATATAAGACAAAAAGAAAAGCACTCTAAAATTAGAGTGCTTTCTATATATAACAAATTAAGATTACCTATCTATTGGTTATTGGAGATATCTCCTTGTGTGGTTGTGTAATTAAGCTTTAAAGCATTAACTTTTCTAAGCTCCTGCTTAATATCCATTACAACTCCCATATTTGCTTCTCTATCTACTCGTAAAGAAGTGGTTAAATAAGGGATTTCTTCTTCCCTTTTAGAAGCTCTCTCAGCTTGAATAAAAGCCGCAACATCACTCACTTCAGAGAAGTTATCGTTTAATTGAATTCTTGCTTCATCTCCATATTTAGCCTTATACTGAGAACTTGGTTTTCCAACATAGATATACATTACCAAATTCTTCTTCTCAAGTTTCTCAATTTGATCCGCACTTGGTAATCTGTTTTCTATCATTAATGTATTCTCCCTCATTACAGTTGCCACCATAAAGAAGAATAATAGCATGAATACAATATCTGGCAATGAAGCAGTAGAAATAGCTGGTAAATCTCCGCCTTTTTTCTTTTTAAATTTAGACATAGCTTAAAATTTAAATTATTGTTGTACTTCAGATAGTTTCTGAGGATATTCCACTTTTATTTGGTCTATCACTTCTTTCAACTTTTCTTTGTTCCCTGGCCAGTTAACATCTTTCGCATTTTTTTGCATCTCCTGAAAATTCATGTCTTGAAAACCTTTTTGAGGTCCAATCTGCAAAGCTCTACGGTTACGAAGCTCATTATATGCACCTACCAATTCATTTTGAACAGATATATACATAGCATATGATGTTTCACGCTCGTTCTTTAAAGAAATAATTGCCTTATCAGGGTGATCTGATGATGAAGGATCTTTTTTACCTTGACAATAATCACAAGGATTACCATCATTATCAGTAGACCCACCATTATCTAAAAATTCAACAGCGGCTTTACGAAGGTCTTTAAGCTCCATTAATTCATCTTCAACCAACAACTGGTCGTGTTTGTTTAGCAGTACTGTAAATATATTCTTCTGCTTGATTACTACATCTTCTTCAGATTCTTCCATAGGAGGTAGCTTACGGCTAATCCCAGAATCCTTCTCCATAGTTGTAGTTACTAAGAAAAATATTAACAGTAAGAATGCAATGTCAGCCATTGAGCCAGCATTAACTTCTGGTGCTGATCTTTTTGCCATAATTACTTAATCATTTTTTTAACTCCAGTAAATAACATAATTCCAGCTGCAATAAGAACCAAGAAATAGAATAGGTATAACCCTGTTCCTACCCATTTAGACCCACTTGCAGAAAGAACTTCTCCATCTCTTAGCGGAGTTTCCACTCCATTAGCAAACCCGAAGTGAGCTATTGCTGCTAAGAGCACAAACGCCCCTACGTTGGTTAATGTTTTCTTTAATGTTGCTGCGTTAGTAAACATATTGGCCAAAGAGAATAATAGTACTAATACAGCAATTGCTCCAAGTGTAATGTATGCAATATACATAAACGGACTTACAATACTATCTTGTACTTCTGAAGATGTCTTAATAGCATCATCTCCAACTCCAATAATTCGCACTAAAAATATAATGGCAATAACTCCAACTATACCTGCAACAATCTTTATTATTTTTTGCAAATTCATAATTATCTATGATTTAAGTTGTTGTTATTAATATTATTTTTTGTGCTTTACAAGTAGATCCATCAATGAAATTGACGCATCTTCCATATCATTTACAATGCTATCGATTTTAGCAACAATGTAATTGTAGAATATTTGTAATATAATAGCAACAATCAGACCAAACACAGTAGTAAGAAGTGCAATTTTAATACCTCCCGCTACGAGTGATGGCTGCATGTCTCCTGCTGCTTCAATTTTATCAAATGCATTAATCATACCAATTACTGTCCCCATGAACCCTAACATTGGTGCTAATGCAATAAATAATGAGATCCAAGATACATTCTTTTCTAACTGTCCCATTTGTACACCACCATAAGCTACAACAGCTTTTTCAGCAGCATCAATGTCTTCGTCTGCCCTATCTAATCCTTGATAGAAAATAGAGGCAACAGGCCCTTTAGTATTTCTGCAAACTTCTTTTGCAGCTTCAACTCCACCTGAAGCAAGTGCTTCTTCAACATTTTGAGTAAGTTTCTTAGAGTTTGAAGTTGAAAGGTTTAAAAAGATAATTCTTTCTATAGCAATTGCTAATCCAAGAATTAAACATAATAGTACAATACCCATAAATCCAGGTCCACCTTCAATAAATCTTTTCTTTAATTCTTGGTGAAATCCAACATCCTCACCCGAAGCGTCAGCAGCTCCATCTTCTTGAGCCGAAACAAAGGTGTTAACAAATGTGGTAGTGTTCGCATAAGTATTAGCATTTACAGTTCCGAATGCCATAATACCTGCGATGGCTAGAATAGAAAATAATCTTTTCATTGTTCTTGATCTTAATTTTATTAGTTAAAGCGTTAAAGATATAAAAAAATTGTAATTAAAAAATTAAATTTTATGCAGAGTTTACGGTGTTCAGCTAGGGAATTTGCAATACTCTCTTTCGCAGAGAGGAAGGGATTCGAACCCTCGATACGCTTTTGACGTATACACACTTTCCAGGCGTGCGCCTTCGACCACTCGGCCACCTCTCTATAACCTCATTTTTTAGTTACAGCGGCTCAAATAACGAAAAAAACTTTAAACCCTAAAATTTTGCTCGTTAATTTTCCTTCATCTCACCTCTAAGTGAAGTTTCATAAGCTTTTTTAAATTCTGTAGATGGTAAATTCTTACTCAGAAGATACATCAGCTTAGTAATTGCTGCTTCACTTGTTATATCCTTTCCTGATATAACTCCAATTTCTTTTAAGCTCGTGCTGGTTTCATACTGACCCATGATAACGCTTCCTCCTGAACATTGGGTTACATTAATAATATACAACCCTTTCTTAATATGCTCTTCAAGTAGGTCAATGAACCATTCGCTGGTAGTAGTATTTCCTGCTCCGTAAGTTTCTAAAATAACTCCTTGTAGATTTGGAGTGTCAAGAATAGATTTAATAACTGTTCCTGAAATACCTGGAAACATTTTAACAATAGCTACATTATTATTAAGGTTCTTGTGAACTACTAGTTCTTTACCATGATCTTGTTTATATAGCTGTGCTTTATTTACCTTAAGATGAACACCCGATTCTGCAAGATCAGGATAGTTTAAAGAAGCAAACGCCTCAAAATGTTCAGCGTTTATTTTAGTGGTTCTATTACCTCTATATAATTTATATTCAAAGTAAAGACATACTTCTTTAATAATCGGAGCTTCCTTTTCTTGTAAAGAAGCTATTTGTATTGAAGTTATTAAATTCTCTTTGGCGTCAGTACGCAAATCTCCTATTGGTAACTGCGAACCAGTAAAAATCACAGGCTTGCTCAAGTTTTCCAGCATGAAACTTAAAGCCGACGCCGAATAACTCATTGTATCACTTCCGTGAAGTACCACAAAACCATCGCAAGTGGTATAATGATGCTTAATTATTCCTGCAATTTGAGTCCAATAATCTGGATTCATATTTGAGGAATCTATTGGGTTATCAAACGAAACAGTTTCTATTGAACAATCTAATAGTTTTAATTCCGGAATTTTGTCTAGTAAATTATTAAAATCAAATGAACGTAGTGCACCAGTCTCTGAGTCTTTGATCATCCCAATGGTTCCTCCGGTATAGATTAATAGTATGTTTGGCACTTTCATTTCTAAATTTTAAAAACAGCTTTTGAATTGGCAGTTGTAATTTCAGCAATTTCTGCAAAACTTACACCATATATATATGATAACTTATCCAGCACATTTAATATATAATTGGGTTCGTTACGTTTTCCTCTATACGGAGTTGGTGCCAAATAAGGAGCATCGGTCTCTAAAACAATATGTTTTAGATCTATTTGATCTAAGAATTTATCGATCTTTCCATTTTTAAAAGTAACTACTCCTCCTATTCCTAGCTTCATGTTATAACCAATTGCTCTTTGAGCTTGTTCTAACGTTCCAGTAAAACAATGAAAGATACCAAAGAGGTTATCTCCTTTTTCCTCTTCCAAGATCTCAAATATTTCATCAAAAGATTCTCTGCTGTGAATTACTATTGGAAGCTTGTGTTTTTTTGCAAGCTTTATTTGGTGTCTAAATGCATCCTGCTGAATTGCTAAAGTAGATTTATCCCAATACAGATCGATACCAATTTCACCAATTGCAACAAATTCTCTTTCTGCCAACATATTTTCTACATGCTGCAATTCTTCTTTATAATTCTCTTTAACATGAGTTGGGTGTAATCCCGTCATTAAGAAAATGTTTTCTGGATATTGCTCTTCTAGCAATAGCATAGAATTAGTATATGCTGAATCTATAGCTGGAAGAAAAAACCTTGAAATATTATTAGCTAAAGCTTCTTTTATTATCTCATCCCTGTCTTCATCAAAAGCATCAATATATAAATGTGTATGCGTATCTGTAATAATCATGATGCAAAAGTACACTTTGTATTATTATATTTCTTCTGTAAAAACTAAATTTTGATTAAAGAAAAATGCAAGTTTAGGTTCACTTAGTTACTACATATAATTTCTTTCATTTGGTCTTTATGAACTTATGAACAAAAAAATTCATGTACTTTTGAAGTTTAATAATTAGTTAAAATGACGTTACAGAATTTACTATCAAAAAAGGGTTACATACGTGTCAAACTAAAGTTTACTAAAACCAATCATTTTGAACTTAAAGCTACTATCAACGGAGTTAAAGGAAGGTTTATTTTAGACACTGGAGCCTCTAACTCTTGTATAGGTTTTGATAGTATAGATAATTTTAATCTTAAGGTTGAGGCATCTGATGTTAAGGCTGCTGGCGCTGGTGCTACTGAAATGGAAACTCAAATTTCTAATAAAAATAACGTTAAGATTGGTAAATGGAAACAGAAAAAAGTTTCGCTAGTTCTTTTTAATTTAGTGCATGTAAATACTGCACTTGTTAATCATAAGTCAAAACCTGTTGATGGCATTATAGGAGCAGATATTCTGAAAAAAGGAGATGCAGTAATAGACTACAAAAAGAAATATTTATATCTTAAGGTCTAATTAATAGCATTAACCAAATCCCTCAATGCATCCAACTATTTTAATTGCAGATGATCATCCTTTAGTTTTAAAAGGGCTACAAGACTTTCTGGAGGAAAAAGGATACACTATTGTCGCAAGTGCCAATGATGGCAAAGAAGCTTACAAACTTATTCTTAAACATCAACCAGACATAGCAATTCTAGATATTAGAATGCCTCAGCTAACAGGAATAGAAATAGCGAAGCTGTGCAAGGATAAAATCAAGACGAAGATCGTATTAATCACATTTGAAAAGAGCAGTGTGTTTTATCATGAAGCCAAACAGCACAACATTTATGGTTATTTATTAAAAGAATCGGCGCTTGTTGAAATTGAAAACTGCTTAGCATCTGTTATTAAAAACGCTCCTTATTTTAGTAAAGACATTGAAGCTCAATTCTCTAAAAACAATAATCTCCTGGTTCATTTAAACAAACTAACTCCTTCTGAAAAAAGAATTTTAAAACTGATAGCTCAAAACAAGACAGCAAAGGAGATTGCTGAGGTTTGCAACATCTCTAATCGCACCGTGGAAAAGCATAAAGAAAACATTATCAAGAAATTACCTATAGGGTCACATTATAACAACTTACTTGTTTGGGCTAAAGAAAATCAAGACGCACTTTCTTAAAAAATACGTAACATTACGTATTGTTTCGTATTCCTTTATTTAGGAAATTTACCCTAGCTATTAATTAGTTCTTAGGGAGAATTATTGAAGGCTCTAGGTTTTGTTTTACCGGAGCCTTCGTTTTTTAATTCTCTTGCCTAAACCCCATGTTTTGATATGAGAATTAAAAACAGGTTTTGGCACAATATTTTATTAGTTGGATTAATCACTGCAATTATTGTGGCGCTCTCTTTTAACTTGTTAGTTAGTTTTAATTAAAAAAGGCGCATGTTAAACATGCGCCTTTTTACATTTATTACCTTTCGCTTTATAGCTCTAGTGCTTTTTTAATATCGTTGTCCATCAACAATTCTGTCGGGTTTTCTAAAGCTTCCTTAACTGCAACTAAAAATCCAACACTTTCACGTCCATCAATAATTCTGTGATCATAAGATAACGCAACATACATAATAGGTCTAATCTCAACCTTTCCATCTATAGCAACTGGTCGCTCAACAATATTGTGCATCCCTAAAATTCCACTTTGTGGTGGATTGATGATTGGAGTTGATAACATACTACCAAAAACTCCTCCATTTGAAATGGTGAATGTACCACCTGTCATTTCATCAACGGTAATCTGTCCGTCACGAGCTCTAATTGCTAAACGCTTAACTTCAGATTCTACTCCTCTAAAAGATAAGTCTTCAGCATTTCTAATTACTGGAACCATTAATCCCTTTGGCCCAGAAACTGCGATACTAATATCACAAAAATCATAACTCACCATTTCTTTCCCATCGATCATTGAATTAACCGCTGGATAAAGTTTTAATGCTCTTACAACGGCTAAAGTGAAGAAACTCATGAAGCCAAGACCTACACCATGCTTTTCCTTAAAAGTTTCTTTGTACTCTTTACGTAAAGCGAAAATTGGAGACATGTCAACCTCGTTAAACGTTGTTAACATTGCTGTTTCATTTTTAGCCGAAACTAATCTTTCTGCAACTTTACGACGCAACATTGAGAGCTTTGAACGAGTAACTCCTCTACCTTCAACATCAACTTTTTCTCCCATTGAAGGAACAGCTTTTACAGCATCCTCTTTGGTTACGCGACCATCTCTTCCAGTTCCGTTAACAGAAGCCGCATCAATACCTCTTTCAGACAATATCTTTTTAGCTGCAGGACTTGCACTTCCTGTTGCATAAGTTTGATTGGCAGGAGTTGAAACAGCCTGTGTTGGAGCTGATTCTACTTTCTCAACTTTTTCAACTGTCGCTCCACCCTCAGGTTTTTCTGCACTCGTATCAATTAAACAAACTACTTGTCCAACATCAACTGCATCACCTTCTTCAGCTTTTAATGTTATTGTTCCACTAACTTCTGCAGGTAATTCAAGAGTTGCTTTGTCGCTATCGACCTCAGCAATGGCTTGATCTTTTTCTACATAATCACCATCTTCAACTAACCATTGGGCAATCTCAACCTCTGTGATCGATTCTCCAGGTGATGGAACTTTCATTTCTAAAATCATCGTGTATAAACTTTTATTTTGATGTTATTTTATCTTCTTTGATTGTCTTTTGTCTTATCAAAAACGTAATCTATTATTTCTTGGTGACGTCTTTTAGAACGCGTCGAACTACCAGCTGCAGGTGCACTATAAAAACGTCTTGTAGCTGCTCTCCAGTTTCTAGCCTCTTCAACATGCATCATCATATGTCCATAAGCTCCCATGTTTCTAGGTTCTTCTTGGGCCCAAACTACATCAGTAGCATTATTATATTTTGATATAGTATTTCTTATCTCATCTAATGGTAATGGGAACAATTGTTCTAATCGAACTAATGCCACATCTTCTCTTCCTAACTTTTCTTTTTCCTCAAGTAGATCATAATAAAATTTACCTGTAACAAAAACTAGTGTTTTAGTTTTTGAAACCTCAGCAGAAGCATCATCGATCAACATTTGGAAAGATCCGTTTGCAAACTCTTCAGGAGTTGAAACTACTCTTGGGTGACGTAATAAACTTTTTGGCGTGAATACAATAAGTGGTTTTCTAAAGTTAGCTTTCATTTGCCTCCTTAGCAAATGGAATATATTAGCTGGAGTCGTACAATCTGCCACAAACATATTGTCTTTAGAACATAACTGTAAATAACGCTCCATTCTTGCCGAAGAATGTTCAGCCCCTTGACCTTCATAACCATGAGGAAGTAGCATTACAATTCCGTTTGGCGTTTTCCATTTGTCTTCCCCAGATGAAATGTATTGATCAATCATGATCTGAGCTCCATTACTAAAGTCTCCAAACTGAGCTTCCCAAATCGCCAAAGTCTTAGGATTTGCCATGGCATAACCATAGTCAAAACCTAAAACACCATACTCTGATAACAACGAGTTATAAATAAAGAATTCTCCTTGATCGTCACCAATATTATTTAACAACACAACTTCTTCCTCACTATCTTCAACCTTTACAACTGCATGTCTATGAGAAAAAGTTCCACGCTCTACATCTTGTCCAGAGATTCTAACATTAAAACCTTCTTCTAACAATGATCCGTAAGCTAAATGCTCTGCCATTGCCCAATCTAACTTACCTTCATCATACATGGTTCTTCTAGACTGAACTAATCGCTGTATCTTTCTTATGAACTTTTTGTCTTCAGGTAAAGAAGAAATTACATCTGCGATTTTTTCAAGTTTATCAATAGAATAAGAAGTATCAATGGTTTCAAGCATTTCTGCTTTTTTGACTCTAGGATAGTCTTTCCATTGCTCATGCATAAACGGAGTAATTACCGTTTTATCTTGCTGTCTTGAAGTTTCTAATTCTTCTTCTAAAGAAGATTTATAATCTTTTTCAAGCTTAGTCACATATGCTTGGTCAATAATACCTTCGGCAATTAGTTTTTCTGCATAGATATCTCTCGGGTTCTTATGCTTAGCAATTGCTTTATATAATTTTGGCTGTGTAAATCTGGGTTCGTCTCCTTCGTTATGACCATACTTTCTATAGCCTAAAAGATCGATAAAAACATCGCGCTTGAACTTCATTCTGAAGTCTAAGGCGAATGTCACACCATGAATTACCGCCTCAACATCATCAGCATTTATATGAAGTACTGGAGACAATGTTACTTTACCAACATCAGTACAATATGTACTTGAACGTGCATCAAGATAATTGGTTGTAAAACCTATTTGGTTATTTACCACAATATGAATGGTTCCGTTTGTTCTGTAACCATCTAGTTTGGCCATTTGAACAACCTCATAAACCAAACCTTGTCCAGCAATAGCAGCATCACCATGCACCACAATAGGTAAAACTTTACTAAAGTCTTCTGAGTATGATCTATCTTGTTTAGCTCTTGTAATTCCTTCAACTACTGCTCCAACTGTTTCTAGATGCGAAGGGTTTGGAGCAATGCTCAAGTTAATTTGATTTCCGTTATCTGTAGCTCGATCACTTGTCCAACCAAGGTGATACTTCACGTCTCCATCAAACACTTTTTCCTCATAATCCTTTCCATCAAACTCACTAAAAATATCTTTAGCAGATTTTCCAAAGATATTAGTAAGAGTGCTCAAGCGCCCTCTGTGAGCCATCCCCATAACAAACTCCTTTACACCATATGAGGCTGCTCGTTCAATTACTGCATCTAGCGCCGGAATTAGTGATTCACCGCCTTCTAGTGAAAAACGCTTTTGACCAACATATTTTGTATGTAAAAAATTCTCAAAAGAAACTGCTTCATTCAATTTTCTTAGAATATGCTTTTTTTGATCTACAGAAAAGGTTGGATGATTATCATTTTTGTTCAGCTTATCCTGAATCCATTGAATTTCATCTGGTTGACGAATGTACATATACTCAACACCTATGGCTTCACAATAAATAGCTTCTAGGTGTTTTCTAATTTCTCTTAGAGACTGAGGCCCTATGCCTAAAATTTCTCCTGCATTAAATATTGTATCTAAATCAGCTTGTGATAATCCAAAATTTTCAATCTCTAAAGTTGGAGCATATTTTCTACGCTCACGAACAGGGTTCGTTCTTGTAAATAAATGTCCTCTTGTTCGATATCCATCAATTAGTTTTACAACTTGAAATTCTTTTTGAACATGTTCTGGTATTTGTGTTGAAACGCCTTCTACAATCTCACCTGTCAAACCATAACTTTCACTACCGAAATCATAGCCTTGAAAAAAGGCTTTCCAACTAGGTTCAATAGAATCTGGATCCTCTAAATATTGTTCGTATAACTCAGCAAAATATGCTGTGTGTGCTGCGTTTAAAAAGGAATATTTATCCATTATTTATGTTGCGCTGTTCTCCCTTAGAGAAAATTTTGTCAAAAATACAATTTTTGCTAAAATCCAATGTAGTTTTTAAGTATTTATGGAAGCTATTTAACGCTTTTTCTTTTGATTTTATAAATAGGAACTATTTATTGTAAAATTACCAACTTTATAATGGTAAGAAAACCAGCCCTTGACGGATCTGATTTGAAAAATCTTCAATTGTGGTTTCACGGAAACTTTTTAAAAGTATAGTCATCGTTGGACTTACCAAATTATGAAGTGGACAAGGCTTTTTGGCATTGCATTTTTCTATACTTAAAACACAAGAACTAAGTTTGCTCTCATCATCTATAACACTTATAACATCCATTAAAGTTCCGTTTCTATTTTTTTCACTTAAATAAAAACCTCCCCTAGGGCCCTTAATTGAGGAAATAACACCGCTTCTAGATAATTCCTGTAACAGCTTCGCTATGTAAGCCTGTGGCACATTAATTGGTTCAGCGATATCTTTAACCATAACCCTCTTCTCATAATTAGAATTCATGGCTAAATAAAGAACCGCTTTTACTGCATACTTTGAAGAATTAGAAAGCATTTGTATTATGTTTTTAATACGCTAATATAAAAAAGATATTTTTATCCTAAATATGATTTTTGTCATATTTTAACTGTATTTCCAATTATATTTTTGTGAGACTAAACTTCAAAATCATGAAATCAACACTAAAATTCGCAACTCTTATAATAGCACTATTGGTTCTAAGCTGTGGAGGAGTTGAAGAAAAGAAAGAAACCTCAACAGTAAAACTTAAAAAACAGTCAACCGAAAAAAAAGCTGTAACTAATATTACTAAGGCTTCTGAGACGGTTGATCTTACTAGTAAAGGAGTAGGACCTATTACATCAATTGAAATTCATTCTCAAATAGATCAAGCCATGGTAACTCATGGTAAAGATGTATTCGATAAAATGTGTACAGCATGCCACCGAGTAGGGAAAAAATTTATTGGCCCAGCACCAGATGGTATTATGGATAGACGTACACCAGAATGGGTTATGAATATGATTCTTGACCCAGAAGGAATGGTTAAAAATGATCCTCTAGCAAGGGAATTACTGATTGAGTTTAATGGCTCTCCTATGGCTAATCAAAGCCTTTCTGAGGAAGATGCTAGAGCGGTACTAGAATATTTCAGAACATTAAAATAACAATAGATATGAAGATTAACCTTAAATTCTTGCTAACTATAATTTTTGTCATCTTACTTATAGGTTGCAAAAACGAAGCAAAGCAGGAAACAACAAAAGCTGCAAACCTTGACACAGAAGAACCAAGAACTGGTCAAGCATTTGTAACTGACGACGAATCGAGACCTAGCGTTTTACATATCGCTATCGGATCTAAAGATCACTCTACATTAGTTGCTGCAGTGCAAGCTGCCAAACTTGAAAATGCACTGGTAAATGCAGGACCATTGATGGTTTTTGCACCTACTAACGATGCCTTTGCTGCATTACCTGAAGGTACTGTAGAAACATTATTAAAACCTGAAAATATAGATCAGCTAGCTCACATTCTTAAACATCACGTTACTCCAGGTAATTATTCTAAGGACTTTTTGAAAAAGTTTAAAAAGCTTGGTCAAGCCAGTAACCTTAATGTTCCTGTTGAAGTAAAAGGTGATGACGTTTATGTTGGTGGCGCTAAAATTATAGCAAGTGTACCCGCCGGAAACGGAATTGTACACGTAGTCGACAAAGTAATTGTTCCTGAAAATTAAACACAATAAACTAAAATCAAAACAATGAAGAAAATTTTTAAAATAGGTGCCACACTAACTGCAATGGTATTTGTATTCATTTCTTGTAACAATGGATCTAGTGCCAATGGAAGCGCATTAACATCTAGTGCTGCCGAAAAAGTCTACGTAGCACCAGGTGAGCATGACGAATTCTATGCTTTTATCTCTGGAGGATTTAACGGTCAATTATCTGTTTATGGTTTACCATCCGGTAGATTGTTCAAGGTAATTCCTGTTTTCTCGCAAGATGCAGAAAAAGCATATGGATACAACGAAGAAACAAAACCATTGCTTGAAACCTCTCATGGTTTCGTGCCTTGGGACGACTTACATCATCCGGACATTTCACAAACAAATGGTGAATTAGATGGTCGTTGGGTGTTTGTTAATGGTAACAACACGCCACGTATTGCAAGAGTAGATCTTTCTACTTTTGAAACAGCCGAAGTTATTGAAATTCCAAATAGTGCAGGTAACCACAGTTCTTCTTACATTACTGAAAACACTGAGTATGTAGTAGCAGGAACTAGATTTGCTGTTCCCGTACCGCAACAAGATATTTCAATTAAAGAATACAAAGGAAAATTCAAAGGAACTATTTCATTTATCAAAGTAGATCAGGAAACTGGTAGAATGAATATTAAGTTCCAATTATTGATGCCTGGATTTGACTATGACAAAGCGCATCCAGGACGTGGTGATTCTCACGGATGGTTCTTCTTTACAACATATAACACTGAAGAATCTCATACGCTTTTAGAAGTTAATGCATCTCAAAATGATAAAGACTTTATAGCTGCTATTAACTGGCAGAAAATTGAAGAATATGTTAATAATGGTGGTGGTAAAATGATGCCGGCGAATTATGCGCATAACGTATATGATGAGCATACACATATGGCAACCACAACAATGAAGAAAGAGGTATTAATGGTAGATCCTACAGAAGTTCCTGGAGCTATTTACTTCTTACCTACTCCAAAATCTCCTCATGGTTGTGACGTTGATCCAACTGGTGAGTATATTGTAGGTTCTGGTAAACTTTCGGCCGATGTTACTGTTCACTCATTTTCAAAAATGATGGCAGCCATTGAAAACGAACAATTTACTGGTGAAGCATATGGTATTCCTGTACTTGACTTCGAAGCAATTAATGCTGGTAGCGTTAAGAGTGGTGGATTAGGCCCATTACATACAGAATTTGATGCCGAAGGCAATGCATATACATCATTCTTTATTTCTTCTGAAATTGTTAAGTGGAAACTAGGTACTTGGGAAGTAATTGACAGAAAACCTTCGTATTACTCAATTGGTCACTTAATGATTCCTGGAGGAAACTCTAGAAAGCCATTTGGTAAATACGTAGTTGGTATGAACAAGATTACTAAAGACCGTTACTTACCAACAGGACCAGAATTAACTCAATCTGCACAGTTATATGATATCTCTGGAGAAAAAATGGAATTGCTGTTAGATTTTCCAACGGTTGGTGAGCCTCACTATGCTGCAGGTATTGCTGCTGATTTAGTGAAACCTAATCAGACAAAAATCTACAAACTTGAAGAGAACAATCACCCTTACGCAGCAAAGAGTGAAGCAGACACTAAAGTAGTGAGAAACGGAAACGAAGTACATATATACATGACCACTATACGTAGTCACTTTGCTCCTGATAATATTGAAGGTATCAAGGTAGGTGATAAGGTTTATTTCCACGTTACCAACCTAGAGCAAGATTACGACGTGCCTCATGGAATTAGTATGATTGGCGCAAACACATCAGAATTGTTGATCATGCCAGGACAAACTGAGACATTTACCTGGGAACCTAAACAAGTTGGTGTATGGCCATTCTATTGTACAGATTTCTGTTCGGCATTGCATCAGGAAATGCAAGGTTACGTGAGAGTATCTCCAAGAAATTCTAACATAGAGCTGTCTTGGTCATTAGGAGAAGACTAAAGATTAATAGTTAGGAGAATTTTGTTTTAGTGTTTATTTTCCTGATTAGGCGAGGGTGTATCTTGCCCTCGCCTTTTATTTAAAATCACTAGAAAACTGAAGCCCACACTTTTAAAACACATAGAATGAAAAGGTCGAATATTATAATGATTGTTGCTGCTATTCTTCCATTAGCATTGTTTCTTTTTCCTTTATGGAAAATAACGTTGGAAGCGCCACAGTATCCTGAACCATTAGGAATGTACATTCATATAAATGACTTTAAGGATGCTAATCCACATGATATCAAAAACATAAATATCATGAACCATTACGTTGGAATGAAATATATCCCAAAAGCAATCCCTGAGTTTAAAATCTTCCCAATGGGAGTTATGATTACTTCATTTATTGGGCTGCTAATTGGTTTTAAAGGAAATTACAAATGGTTCCTTGCATGGTTTATACTGATGTGTACACTAAGTGCAGCCGGACTTTACGATTTCTATTTATGGGAACATGATTACGGTCATAACCTCGACCCAAAAGCTATTATGAAATTTACAAATCCAGATGGAACACAAATGGGCTTCCAGCCACCGCTATTTGGATCTAAAGATATACTGAACTTTAAAGCACATTCATATCCGCAGCTAGGAGCAATCTTCTTGGGAATAGGTATGGCTTTATCATTTGTTGCCTTTAAAATTGGCAAAAAGAATCGGGTTTTCTCTTCCGAATAGCATCAGCTATAAAAGAGACACTAAAACACTAAAAAATGAAAACACTAAAACAACTCTCAATTATTACTTGCCTCCTCTTAATAGGGTGTCAAGTAGGTCCTCAACCCATTGAGTATGGAGTTGATGGATGTCACTTCTGCAAAATGACCATCGTGGATAAAGTTCATGCTGCCGAAGTTGTTACCCATAAGGGAAAGATCTATAAGTTTGACGCTACTGAATGTATGATCAATTTCATGAAAGAATTTGATAATTCAGAAATCAAACTTTACTTAAGCAACAACTTTTTAAAAGCTGAATCATTAATAGATGCTACTCAAGCAACTTTTATAATTAGCGACAATATTCCAAGTCCTATGGGTGCCTTCCTTTCGGCATTAACTACTCGCGAAGAAGCTGAAAAACTAAAAACCGAAAAAGGCGGAACCCTTTATTCTTGGACAGAACTTAAAGAGCATTTAAAATGATGGAACTAAACAATTTAATTAATACAATAGATTATAAAGGTTTACAAAAAAAGACCATTATAAAAGATGCTAACCTAGAACAGTTTGTGGTCTGTCTGGAAAAAGGTGCACAAATGCCTAAGCACATTACACCCATAACGGCACAACTTTTAGTACTTGAAGGGACAGTAACTTATTGTATTGATGGTGATGAAATTATATTAAGCAAACACCAGCATTTTACCATTCCTAAAGACGAAATACATTGGATGGTCGCTTTAGAAAACAGCAAGTTTATAGTAACTAGATAAATCGTCAGCAAAATATATAACATTGTAATATTTAAGGTTTGAGCAATTTTTTTAAAATAGCATTACTATTCATATTTCTATCTGGGTCAAAAGCTCATGCAGAAACCCTTGAAGTTTGTAGTTCTTGTTATTACAAATCTATTAAGGAGGCTATTGCTCAAGCTAGCGCAAATGATACCATTTATATAAAATCAGGAACCTATAGAGAGCATACTATTATCATCGATAAACCTCTAACTATTATTGGCGAGAATTATCCGATAATTGATGGTGAAAAGAAGGGTGAAATAATGACCATTATCTCAGACAAGGTAACGGTTGATGGTTTATTCATTATTAATGTTGGAATAAGTTATACTGAGGATTATGCTGCCATTAGAGTTCGGAAAAGTCAGAATTTTGTGATAAAGAACATTGTGCTAGAGAAACTATTCTTTGGCATCTACATTGAAAAATCTAAACATGGAAAAATCTTTCACAATAAAATAATTGGAGAAGCTAAGGAAGAGCATAATTCAGGAAATGGTATCCAATTATGGTACAGTAATTTCATTGAGATTGAACATAATTATGTACAAGGTGTTCGTGATGGTATTTATTTAGAGTTTTCTGATGATTGCATAATAAAGAACAATTCGAGCTCAAAAAACCTCCGTTATGGGCTTCACTTTATGTTCTCTAACGACGATGTTTATGAAGACAATCTTTTTGAAGATAATGGTGCTGGAGTTGCCGTAATGTTCTCTAAGAACATAAAAATGACTCACAACACGTTTAGAAAAAATTGGGGAAGCGCATCTTACGGAATGTTGTTAAAAGAGATCAACGATGCTCAAATAGAACGCAATACTTTTGAAGAAAATACCATTGGAATAAATGTAGAGGGTTCTAACAGAATTGTCTACAAGAACAACGACTTCAAAAATAACGGTTGGGCGGTAAAAGTACGTGGTGCCTGTTATACCAATTCATTTACAGAGAATAACTTTCTGTATAACTCATTCGACATTTCGTATAACAGCAAAGTAAACGACAACACATTCGATAATAACTATTGGAGCAATTATACAGGTTACGATCTTGACAAAGATGGTTTTGGAGATGTTCCATATAGACCTGTTAAACTATTCTCTTATATAGTGAATCGAACTCCGGAAACTATTATTTTATTAAGAAGTCTATTTATTGATATTATAGATTTTTCAGAAAAAGTGTCTCCTGTATTTACTCCAGATAATCTTTTAGATGAAGCTCCTAAAATGAAACAAATAATATGGTAATAATCGAAAATTTACATAAACGATTTGGAAAAAACAAGGTGCTTAAAGGCCTTAATCTAGAGATCAAAGATGGTGGAATTTTCGCTATCCTTGGCCCAAATGGATCTGGAAAAACAACCCTTATTAAAGTAATTTTAGGAATGGTCATTCCAAACAGAGGATCCATAGAAGTTCTTGGAAGGAATATTAAAAACCAAGCTTCATACCGAAATCAAATAGATTATTTACCACAGATTGCCAACTTCCCAAGTAACTTAAAGGTTAAGGAGCTTATTAAAATGATTAAGGATCTAAGAGGAGACACTAATGAAGACAAAGATCTAATAAAGCTCTTTCAGCTAGAACCATTTTTAAATAAAAAATTGGGTACACTTTCAGGTGGTACAAAACAAAAAGTAAACATTGTGCTGACCTTTATGTTTGAAAGCCCACTCATTATTTTAGATGAACCTACAACTGGCCTTGATCCAATTTCTCTTATAAGCTTAAAAGACCTCATTCAACAAGAAAAAGCTAAAGGAAAGACCATCTTGATTACCTCTCACATCATGAGTTTTGTTGAAGAAGTGTCAGACGAGATTGTCTTTTTGCTTGAAGGGAACATTTACTTTAAAGGCTCTATAAGTGCCCTCAAAGAAAAAACCAAGGAAGCCGATTTTGAACATGCCATTGCATCAATTTTAAAGAATAATAGTCATGCTTAAAATATTAAAATATAGTTTTTACGATTTGATGAGAAGCCGTTGGAGCTACGTGTATTTAGGCTTTTATTTATTACTTGGTGCAGTGCTACTATTCCTAAACAATGACCTTTCAAAAGCAGTAATCACATTAATGAATGTAATCATTGTACTAGTCCCATTAATAGGAACCATTTTTGGTGTGATGTATTATTATAACTCCAAAGAATTTACTGAGTTGCTATTGGCACAACCTTTAAAACGTACTTCAATATTTCTTGGTCAATATTTGGGTGTTGCTCTTTCACTTTCTATGAGCTTAATCATTGGTTTGGGTATCCCATTTATTGCTTACGGTTTGTTTCAATCAAATGTTATTTGGGATTTTTCATTATTACTGATCACTGGAGCATTTTTAACTTTCATTTTTACCGCCTTAGCTTTCAATATTGCATTGTCAAATGAAAACAAAATAAAAGGATTTGGGTATGCAATTCTATTATGGCTGTTCCTGGCCGTTATTTACGATGGTCTTTTCTTAATGACATTAGTGATTTTTGAAGCTTATCCTCTAGATAAACTTTCATTAGTTGGCTCAATGCTTAATCCAATAGATCTATCAAGAACTTTAATTCTATTAAAACTTGATATCTCTGCATTATTGGGTTATACAGGGGCAATTTTTAAGAAGTTCTTTGGAACCAATTTTGGATTTATAATATCAACTCTAGTACTTTGTGTTTGGGTGGTACTACCTATGTTAAGAATAGTTAGGAAGTCAAAAAAGAAAGACTTCTAACGATACTGATTCTTATACCATACCTTTTGCCATTCTCTAAGCAGAATTAAAAAGGAAACTTGTTCCGACATTTGCACGACATCGCTACCGTCTAACTGTTTAACCTTTTTTTCTGGTACGTCTATTATATAAAGTAGGTTTAGGTAATCAGCAAATTTTTCTTGAATAAGTTGATATATGGTTTCATGTAAAATCAACTTCAAACTGGACGGAAGAATATCTTCATCAAAGTCCAGATCAATATTGGCTAATAGAAAGTCTTTATTTAATTGCGCAACCAGTTTTTTATACAGACCAACATCGTTAACATCTTGAACAAGGTCGTCAAAAGTAGCAGGCAAATTCATTAAACTGTTCTATTCATAAGTGACATTCCAAAATCCTTCAGAATTTTCTTCTTATCTTCAGTAATGTCCAATTGTTCAAGAATATCAAAAGCTTTTGTTGTATAAGAAGCGATCGCTTTTTTTGTTTCCTCATCAGCGCCTGAATCAATAAAAATTTGTTTTACTTTTTCAACTTTTTCGCGTACATCAGAAGAATTGAATAATGAGATCAATTTAGTTTGATTACTGCTTTCTCCATTTTCGAGTGCCTTTAAATAGAGATATGTTTTTTTGTTTTCAATTATGTCTCCGCCAATCTGCTTGCCAAAGGTTTCTGGATTGCCAAAAGCATCTAGATAATCATCTTGTAACTGAAAAGCAATTCCTAGATGTTTCCCAAATTCATAGATGTTATGCTGATCTTCTCTCGATGCTCCAGAAATAATAGCTCCCATTTTCATTGCAGCCGCTACCAAAACCGAAGTCTTATAGGTTATCATTTTGATATACTCGTTGATGGTTACGTCATTTCGAGTTTCAAAATCAACATCATATTGCTGCCCTTCACAAACTTCAACAGCAGTTTTACTAAAAAGCGAAACCAACTCCTTAAATATTTTCCCTTCATATCCCTCAAAAAGCTGATACGAATTAATCAACATGACATCGCCAGAAAGAATTCCAGTATTCACATCCCATTTTTCGTGAACAGTTTCTTTACCTCTTCGCAACGGGGCATCATCCATAATATCATCATGAATCAAAGTGAAATTATGAAAAACCTCAACTGCCAATGCCGCCTCAAGAGCGTCTTGGTAATTTCCATTAAATAACTCTGTAGTCAAAAGAGTAAGCACTGGTCGTAGCCGCTTCCCTCCCAACTTCAGAATATAATTTATGGGTTCGTATAAATTTTTAGGGTCTTTAGTATGTAAGCTCTCTTCTAAGAAATGGACAAATGCCTTCTGATACTGTTCTATGGTTTGCATATCACAAAAATAACCGAATTCAACGCATTAAAAATACCTCTCTAAAATTTTAATGTTAAATAATTGTAAAACTTTGGAAACTATTTTTGTTTAGAAAGTTTCCGTTTGTATTTTTGCACTCCTAAATTACAATTCGTATGCGCGAAAAAATTATAGATAAAGCTGGAGATATGTTCCTAAAATATGGTTTTAAGAGTGTGACAATGGACGATATTGCTCGCGAAATGGGAATCTCCAAAAAAACTATTTACAAATATTTTGACAATAAAGATCACTTGGTTGATGAGACGGTTACTTATGTACATGAAGCCATTGACAAGATTATTGAAGAAATAACACAGAAAGGTTACAATGCCATCGAAGAAAACTTTGCTATTAAAAATGTGTTTAAAAATATGTTTAAAAATGCAAAGTCATCCCCAATGTTTCAACTAAAAAAATATTACCCAGAAACCTTTACAAAGCTCATGGAGCGTGAGATGTGTACTTTTAGTGACTGCCTTACAAAAAATCTTGAAAAAGGAATAGAGGAAAAATTGTATCGGGAAAATATTAACAAGGACATGATCATGAAATTCTATTTCATATTAGTCTTTGGTATTCATGAAAGCCCTTTTTTCCAAAACCTGCCACTTTCTGAAATATTAAAGGCTGAGTTAAAAGTTCTAGAATACCATACTCGTGCAATTGCAACTTTATATGGTCACTCTGTTTTAGAACAAGAACTTAATAAAAATCAATCATAATAAACAATCATGAAAAAGAACCTAGTATTATCATTTTTAATACTTACCGTAAGCTTGAGTTTCGCACAACAGGATACTACAAGTTTTAGTTTACAAGAAGCCATAGATTATGCTCTTGAAAACAATAGAGCATCAAAAAATGCCGCTCGTGATATTGAAGGAGCTAAACAGCAAAAATGGGAAACTACTGCAACTGGTTTGCCTCAAATTAGTGCAACCATAGATTATAACAACTGGTTAAAGCAACAAGTTTCTTTGATTCCAGCAGAGTTCTTTGGTGGAAATCCAGGGGAGTTTGCTGAGGTAACCTTTGGTACTACACAAACCATGAACGCAACCATTAGATTGAATCAAAAAATATTTGATGGTTCGTACTTAGTAGGTTTACAATCCGCAAAAGTATTTTTAGAAATTTCAGAAAATGCTAAGGAAAAAACCGATCTGGAAGTTAGAAAAGCAGTAATCAACGCCTATGGAAATGTTCTTTTAGCAGAAGAAAGTGTAAATATACTTGAACGCAATATAGCAGTGCTACAAAAGAATTTGGATGAAACATCAAAGATCTACGAAAACGGATTAACAGAAGAAGAAAGCGTTGAACAACTTCAAATTACCTTATCTGGTATTGAAAGTAGTCTTAACAATACAAATAGGTTAAAAACATTAGCTTATCAAATGTTAAATATCACTTTAGGACTGGAGATTGAAGCAAATGTTATGCTATCTGATTCTTTAGAGAGTCTAACCTCTCAAAACATTGTGTTAAGTCTTTTAGATGCTGATGAAAATGTAGAGAGTACTATAGATTATCGCATTGCTGCTAACGATACACGCTCTAAAGAGTTATTACTGAAACTTGAAAAAAGTAAAGCATTACCAACTCTAGACGCCTTTATTAATGCTAGCTACGCAGGAAATAGTAATAATTTCGATTTTCTTAAAAGTGAGCAACAATGGTTTGGGTCATCGTTACTTGGCGTAAGTCTTAACATTCCTATTTTTAGTTCACTAGGAAGAACAGCTGCAACGCAACGCGCAAAAATCAATCTAGAAAAATCGAAAGATGACCTTATTGAAACTGAGCAAAAGCTTCGTCTTCAAATCTCTCAAGCAAAGAGCAACTATCGTTTTGCTATTGAAGATTATGAGAACAAAAAACAAAACTTAAATCTTGCGGAACGTATTGAGCAAAAAAATCAAACTAAATTCTTTGAAGGTATTGCTTCAAGCTTTGATTTAAGACAAGCGCAAACACAATTATATACATCACAGCAAGAGTATTTACAAGCCATGTTAGATGTTATTAATAATAAAGCTGACTTAGAAACCGTATTAAACGAAATACCAAAAAATTAAAATCAATCATTAAAAAATATAGAACACTTAAAACATGAAAAAGATATTTTCACTATTAATCATCGCAATCGTACTTATCTCCTGTGGAGGTGGTGAGAAAAACAAATCGGTTGAGTCTATAATCGCTTCAGGTGATCTTGCTACAATAAAGTCGAAGAAATCTGAAGTTGAAAAAGCACAATTAGAGCTATCAAACCAGTTAGATCTATTAAATGCTGAGATTGAAAAATTAGACACAAATAAGAAACTTTCGCAAATCACCACTTTTAAGGCTAAGGAAGAAACCTTTAATCATTTCTTAGAGTTACAAGGAAGTGTTTCAACAAAACAAAACCTAGTCATCTTTCCAGAATATAGTGGAGTGCTTTCCAATGTATATGTAAGAGAAGGACAGCGCGTTTCTACAGGGCAATTATTAGCAAAAATTGATGATGGTGGTTTAGGACAACAACTTGCACAATTACAAATTCAGGCTGATTTGGCTAAAACTACTTTTGAACGTCAGGAGCGTCTTTGGAATCAAAAAATTGGAAGTGAAATTCAGTATCTCCAAGCTAAATCAACATTTGAAGCACAGGAAAAAGCTGTAAATCAAATGAAAAGTCAATTGGCTAAAACCGAAGTACGAGCTCCTTTCTCAGGCACTATTGATGATGTAATTACAGAGCAAGGAAGCGTAGTTGCTCCTGGTTCATCTCAACTTATGAGAATTGTAAATCTAAAGGACATGTATATTGAAACTGCTGTGCCTGAGGCTTACTTAACTAGTGTTACAAATGGTAAAACAGTAAAAGTTGAATTTCCCGTACTTGGTAAAGAAGTAGACGCAAAAATACGTCAAGCAGGAAGTTTTATCAATCCTGCAAACAGAACTTTTAAAGTAGAAGTCGATGTACCAAACAAAGATGGTATGGTAAAACCGAACCTTACTGCTAAACTTAAAATCAATGATTATACAAACAACAAAGCAATTATGATTCCATTGAGCGTAATTTCAGAGAACGCCCAAGGACAACAATACGTTTATATAGTTGAAGAATTAGACGGTAATAATGTTGGTAAAACTAAACGGGTAATTATTGAAACAGGCAGATCGCAGGGAGATAACATTGAGATACTTTCTGGTTTGGAAATTGGAATGGACATCGTAGAAGAGGGCGCTCGTAGTGTGAAAGAAGGTCAGGATGTAGAAATTATTAATGAATAAGATATAGAAGATGACTAAAGAGCAAAAAAAGGTTAACAAAGAGTTTCCGTTATCTTCTTGGGCAATTAATAATTCAACCACCATTTATGTGTTAATTGCTGTTATTCTATTTCTTGGTGTAGGCGCTTTTTATGCAATGCCAAGGGAGAATTTCCCAGAAATAAACGAAACCAAAATATATGTAAGCTCGGTATATCCTGGCAATACTGCCGAAGATATAGAAAAGCTAATTACAGATCCGCTTGAAGACAAGTTAAAAACGGTAAGTAATGTTGTAGAGATCACTTCTACTTCTCAGGAAGATTACTCAATGGTAATTGTAGAGTTTGATGAAAACATTACTGTCGATCAAGCAAAACAAAAAGTTAAAGATGAAGTTGACACAGAAACAGCTTCTGAAGATTGGCCAATTTTTAATGGAGCCAAAGTAGAACCTAATGTATTTGAATTGAGTATGTCTGAAGAGATGCCAATTCTTAACATTAACATTACTGGTGACTATCCTATTCAGCGTTTAAAAGAATTTGCTGAATATTTACAGGACGAAATTGAAGACCTTTCTGAAATTAAAGAAGCTCCTATACGCGGTGCACAGGAAAAAGAGGTTGAAGTTGCTGTAGACATATACAAAATGATGGCCTCTAAAGTTAGTTTTGATGATGTGATCAACGCTATTAATGGAGGTAACATGACCATGTCAGCTGGTAACTTAATTGCAAGCGGACAAAGAAGAACTATTCGTGTATTAGGAGAGATCCAATCACCTGAAGAGCTAGAAGATTTTGTTGTAAAATCTGAAAACAATTTCCCAATATACCTTAAGGATATTGCAAGCATAACTTTTAAAGAAAAAGATAAGACAACATATGCACGTCAAGATGGGAACCCTGTAGTCATGATTGATGTAAAGAAACGTGCTGGAAAAAACATGGTTGAAGCTGCCGAACAAATTCATGAAATTGTAAATGATGCAGTTGAAAATGTATTCCCTAAGGATCTTTCTGTAAACATCTCAAACGACCAATCACCAAAAACAATTGGTCAAGTTGACGACTTGGTAAACAATATCATTTTTGGAGTAATTCTAGTAGTAACAGTATTAATGTTCTTCTTGGGGTTCAAAAATGCAATTTTCGTAGGGTTTGCAATCCCAATGTCTATGTTTATGTCATTAATGTTGCTTAACCTGTTTGGCTACACACTTAACGTAATGATCTTGTTTGGTCTAGTTATGGGACTCGGAATGCTCGTAGACAATGGTATTGTGGTTGTTGAAAACGTCTATCGTCTTATGGACGAGGAGGGTATGAGTAGAAAAGAAGCTGCCAAAAAAGGAATTGGTGAAATTGCTTTCCCAATTATCATTTCAACTTTAACAACAGTTGCCGCTTTCGTACCTCTTGGTCTCTGGCCTGGTGTTATGGGAGAATTCATGAAACTGCTTCCTATTACCTTATCAATGGTATTAGGTTCGTCATTATTCGTTGCTATTTTCTTTAACTCAGTACTCGTTTCAAAATTCATGCGAGTTGAGGACAAAGACATGCCTTTAAAACAAATCATTATCATGACCTCAGTAATGGTAGTTCTTGGACTCCTCGTTTTCTTTACTGGTGGAGCTTATAAAGGACTTGGAACTTTAATGGTTTTTACAGCTGTAATGCTTTGGGTGTATAGGTTATTCTTAAGAAAATGGGCTAACGCTTTCCAAAATGGGGCTTTAGTAAGACTAGAAAATTGGTACGAAAAAAGATTAAGAGGCGCTTTAACTGGTCGTCTTCCTTATATATTAGTTGGCGGAATTACCATTCTATTATTTATTTCGATGGGCGCTTTTGGGTCTTCTTTAGCAAGTGGAGACACTAAAACCGAATTTTTTCCAGATAACGTTCCAAACCAAATCATTGTTTATATAGAATACCCTGAAGGAACTGATATTGAGAAAACCAATACTATCACATCAGCTATCGAAAATAGAGTGAAGACCATCTTGGAAGGCTCTCAATACATGGATGGTGATCATAACTTTATGGTAGAAAGTTCGGTTTCTCAAGTTGGTGAAGGTTCCGGAAATCCTCAAACCGATATGGGATCTGCTGCCGAAACGCCACACAAAGCTAAGATCACAGCATCAATGCGTGAATTTAAATATCGTAGAGGTTTAGATAGTGAAGAAATGCGCCAAAGAGTGCAGGAAGCTTTAGTTGGTATTTACCCTGGAGTATTAATTTCTGTAGAGAAAGATGCAAATGGACCTCCAATTGGTCATCCTATAAACATAGAAATTCAAGGGGATGATTATAATGAGCTTATCGTTACAGCTGAGGCTATGAGAAACTTCATCAACTCAAAAAATATTGGAGGTATTGATGAGTTAAAGATTGATGTAAACAAAGATAAACCATCAATGCAAGTTGCTATTGATCGTAAAAAGGCTGGTGAATTAGGTGTTAGTGCGGCACAAGTTGGGCAGCAACTAAGAAACTCGATCTTTGGTTCAAAAGCAGGAATCTATAAAGAAGGTGGTGAAGATTATGATATTTATGTGCGCTTTAATGAGGAGAACAGATACAATAGAAGCGCCATTTTTAATCAGTCAATAACCTTTAGGGATATGAGTTCTGGTCAGGTAAAAACCATACCTGTTTCTGCTTTGGTAAGTCCAACAAACAATTCTGGATTTAGCTCTATTAAGCATAGAGATATAAAACGAGTTGTAACCTTGTACTCTGCTTTAGCTCCTGGATTTATAGATCCTGCAGCTATAGTAAATCAAATTCAAAGTGAAATGCGATCTTTCACAGAATTACCTGAAGGTGTGAAAATTGATTACACTGGTCAAATAGAAGAAATGCAGAAGCAGCAAAGTTTCTTAAACGGTGCATTTATGACAGGTTTAGCGTTGATATTTTTCATCTTGATCTTCCAGTTTAACTCGGTGTCAAAACCAGGAATAATCATGTTTGCAATATTCCTAAGTTTTATTGGCGTATTTGGAGGGATTATAATGTTTAATATGTCTTTCGTGATTATGATGACCATGATGGGAATTATTGCACTGGCAGGAATTGTGGTGAATAACGGAGTAGTACTTCTGGATTATACCCAGCTTCTTATTGACCGTAAAAAAGTAGAGTTGAATATTGATAAAGATAACTTTGTAGATAAAGACACTCTATTTGAAGCTATTGTTAAAGGTGGTAAAGCGCGTTTACGTCCAGTATTATTAACAGCTATTACAACCATTTTAGGGTTAATTCCTCTTGCTATTGGTATTAACATTAACTTCTTCACCTTAATGAGTGAGCTAGACGCTAATGTTTACATTGGAGGAGATAACGTAGTATTTTGGGGTCCTTTAGCTTGGGCTGTAATTTTTGGGCTTCTTATTGCGACTTTCTTAACACTAATTATAGTGCCAATACTTTTTTATCTAATTACAAGATTTAAAATGTGGTTACGACAAAAAACAGCTTCTAACGAAGTTGTTGTTCAGTAGTCTTTTTTATATAACAGAATAAAAAGGATTAATAACAGAAAACCCTCGACATTTGTTGAGGGTTTTTATTTACTTCACTAAATTTGCACATCAAAATTTTTAAGCATGTATAGAAGTCATAATTGTGGCGAATTAAGAGCGAATACTATTGGTCAAACAGTAACACTTGCTGGTTGGGTTCAAAAGACAAGAGATAAAGGATTTATGATTTGGGTAGACCTTCGTGATCGATACGGAATCACTCAATTAATATTTGACGAAGAGCGCACACCAAAAGACATTATGACTAATGCAAAAACTCTTGGAAGAGAGTTTGTTATTCAGGTAACTGGAGAAGTTATAGAACGTGCTTCAAAAAACCCAAATCTTCCAACTGGAGATATTGAAATATTAGTGTCTGAATTAAATGTCCTTAACGAAGCTATTTTACCTCCTTTTACAATAGAAGATGAAACTGATGGTGGCGAAGAATTACGTATGCAATATCGTTACCTTGATATTAGAAGAAATCCTGTAAAAGAGAATTTAATTTTCCGTCATAGAGTAACACAAGAAGTTAGAAACTATCTTTCAAAGCAAGATTTTATAGAAGTTGAAACTCCCTATTTAATTAAATCTACTCCTGAAGGTGCTCGTGATTTTGTGGTTCCTTCTAGAATGAACGAAGGGCAATTTTATGCATTACCACAATCACCTCAAACCTTCAAACAATTGTTGATGGTTGGTGGAATGGATAAATACTTTCAAATTGTTAAGTGTTTTAGAGATGAAGATCTACGTGCTGACAGACAACCAGAGTTTACCCAAATTGACTGTGAAATGGCGTTTGTAGAGCAAGAAGATATTCTAAATACTTTTGAAGGGTTAACAAGACATTTAATTAAAGAAATTAATGGTGTTGATGTTGCTGACTTCCCAAGAATGACATTTGATGAAGCTATGAAGCGCTACGGAAATGATAAACCAGACATTAGGTTTGGAATGGAGTTTGGCGAGTTAAACAATGTAGCGCAGCATAAAGATTTCAATGTTTTTAATAGTGCCGAATTAGTAGTTGGTATAGCCATTCCTGGTGGTAATTCGTATTCAAGAAAAGAAATAGATAAGCTTATTGATTGGGTAAAGCGTCCTCAAGTTGGAGCTCTGGGAATGGTATATGTAAGATGTAATGAAGATGGAACATATAAATCATCTGTAGATAAATTCTACGATCAAGATGATCTAGCTAATTGGGCTGCAGCAACTGGAGCTAAAGCTGGTGATCTAATTTGTGTGCTTTCTGGTGAAACTAATAAAGTAAGAGCACAACTGAGTGCTTTGCGTATGGAAATGGCTGAACGTCTTGGGTTAAGAAAACCAGATGAATTCGCACCACTTTGGGTGATCGATTTCCCTTTGTTAGAATGGGACGAAGAAACTGAACGTTACCATGCAATGCACCACCCATTTACATCGCCAAAACCAGGACAAATAGAGCTATTAGATTCTAAACCTGGAGAGGTTAAGGCAAATGCTTATGATCTTGTGTTAAACGGAAACGAAATTGGTGGAGGTTCTATCAGAATTCATGATAAGGAAACACAATCTATCATGTTTGATCATTTAGGATTTACAAAAGAAGAAGCTAAGGCTCAGTTCGGTTTCTTAATGAATGCCTTTGAATATGGAGCTCCTCCACATGGTGGAATTGCATTTGGTCTAGACAGATTAGTGTCTATTTTAGGAGGACAGGAAACTATTAGAGATTTTATTGCGTTCCCTAAAAACAACTCTGGAAGAGATGTAATGATTGATGCTCCTGCTAATATTGACCGTGAACAGTTGGATGAACTGAACTTAAAATTAAACCTAAAGGAATAAGGTAAAGTGAAATATCTTATCTGGATATTGTTCTTGGCTTCAGCAGGATGTATCATTTCAGGGTTCTTCCTTGAAGTTGATTATTTTGAAAAACTAATAGGTTTTGGAGCCGTAGGACTCTTCTTTGTTGTGTTTCCTTTATTTTCTTATTACCGATGGAAAGATAAGGACGTTAAGGATTATATGATCACAAAAGAGAATATTGATAAAATGAGGGATTACAACAATTAATCCTTAATGCATCTACAGCTCTGGTTTAGTCCTGAACTTGAAACTCCAGTTAGCGTAACCTCATCGTTATTCTTATAGTAAATCATGTTACGATAGGAATTTGGAAAACCTCCGGGTGTAGACGTATAATAATATCCTATTTCACCCAGATCAAACCAATCTCCAAAATGACGTCCAGCAGCCAACAGATTAAATCCTATCTCTTGCCCTTGTTGATGCGCAAACGGAGCAAGGAAAACGTGGGCAGTTTCTATTCCTCCTAAATAATCAAATAGCGTTTCGTATTCTTCTACTGACGGTAAATGCCAACCTTCAGGACAAGCAGTTTGAGCTATATCTCCTTCATAAAGCCTTCCATAAATAAAGCAATTGGTATCATCCAGAAAATAGCAAACAGAGGAATTATCTCCCAAATCATAATTTAGGTTTTCGGCAAACCATGTTTGTGTACCAATGGTAACGATATCATAAGTCTGTCCATCTCTTGGATCAACAAATTGTGTTGCTGAAAAAGTAGCTCCATTATCGTCATCATCGTTTGAGCAAGAATTAACTAAGCAAAAAGTGAAAATGAAAGCCCAAATCTTTATGTAACTTCTTAAAACCATTTCTCTTAAAGTTACTAAAAATTAACTACTTAAGTCGAATTAGGTAGATATACTGCCTGTATTATGGATGAAATCTAATTCAAATTTCTTTTCTCAATAAAAAATCGCTTCATTAATGCTGAAGCTTCTTCGGCTAGTACGCCTCCTTTTATTTTGGTTTTAGGATGTAATTTCGTTCCCATTACACCACAACCTCTTTGATCATCTTTAGCTCCATAAACAATATTACTTATCTGACTCCAATACAAGGCTCCAGCACACATTTGACAAGGTTCTAAGGTTACATATAATGTGCAATTTTGAAGATACTTTCCTCCTAGAAAATTTGCTGCTGCAGTTATAGCCTGCATTTCGGCATGTGCTGTGACATCATTGAGTATTTCGGTAAGATTATGTGCTCTGGCAATAATTCGGTTATCAATAACAATTACAGCACCAACCGGAATTTCACCTTTTTCAAAAGCAGCTTCGGCCTCTTGAAGTGCCTTCTTCATAAAATATGTGTCATCAAAAATATTTTCCATTGCATTAAATCTCAATTGGCAAGTAAAAATACAATTTCAAACTTGTACTTTTGCTTGGTGCTTAACAGAATTTTAGATCATATAAATTCTCCAGAAGATTTGCGTAATCTCTCAGCTAATGAGTTGCCTCAAGTAGCTAAAGAACTTCGTGAATTTATTATAAACATAGTTGCTACCAAAGAAGGACATTTAGGTGCTAGTCTAGGAGTGGTTGAACTAACTGTTGCATTACACTATGCATTTAATACACCTAAAGATCAGCTCATTTGGGATGTTGGTCATCAAGCTTATGGGCATAAAATTTTAACAGGTAGAAGAGAGCAATTTGATACCAACCGACAGTTTGGTGGTATTAGTGGTTTCCCAAAGAGAGAGGAGAGCATTTATGACACTTTTGGTGTTGGTCATTCCTCCACTTCAATTTCTGCAGCTTTAGGTATGGCGATCGCTTCAAAACTTAAAGGAGAAAATAAACATCATATTGCTGTTATTGGTGACGCTTCTATTGCTAGCGGAATGGCATTTGAAGGATTGAATCATGCTGGAGTAACTGATGCAAATATTTTGATTATTTTAAACGATAATGCTATTGGTATTGACCCTAGTGTTGGTGCCTTAAAGCAATATTTAACTAACGTGAAAAAAGGATCAAATAGCCAAGATAATATCTTCGAAGCGCTAAAATTTAATTATTCTGGTCCTATTGATGGTCATGACTTAAATCTTTTACTTTCAGAGTTAGAACGATTAAAAAATATAAAAGGACCTAAGCTTTTACATGTGATTACCACCAAAGGGAAAGGACTTAAAAAAGCCGAGGAAGATCAAGTAAAATATCATGCTCCAGGAAAGTTTAATGCAACAACAGGTGAACTTATTAAAAAAGCACCTTCTGAGTTCACCAAGTACCAAGATGTTTTTGGAAAAACCATTGTAGAGCTCGCAGAACAAAATGATAAGATTATTGGAATTACTCCTGCAATGCCTACAGGAAGTAGTCTCAAATATATGATGGATGAATTTCCAGATCGTGCTTTTGATGTTGGTATTGCCGAACAACACGCTGTAACCATGGCCGCAGGTATGGCTACACAAGGTATGGTTCCTTTCTGTAATATCTATTCTACTTTTTTACAACGCGCTTACGATCAAGTGATTCATGATGTGGCATTACAAAAGCTTCCTGTTATCTTTTGTTTAGATCGTGCTGGTTTGGTTGGAGAAGATGGTGCTACACATCATGGAGTATTCGATCTGGCTTATTTAAACTGCATTCCTAACCTTATTGTTTTCGCTCCAAGAAACGAAGTAGAGCTAAGAAATATTATGTTTACAGCTCAACTTGGTCTTGAGCAACCAATTGCAATTCGCTACCCTAGAGGTTATGGAAAAATGACCAATTGGAAAGAGCCTTTTAAGTCTTTAACTATTGGAAAAGGAGAGCAATTGAAGCAAGGAAAAGACGTTGCTATTCTAAGTTTAGGTGCAATTGCTCATGATGTTTCAGATGCTATTGAGAGTTTAAATGTGTCGCATTACGACATTAAATTCTTAAAGCCTTTAGACGAAGAATTATTACATCAAGTATTTCAATTACACTCAGCAGTTGTAACTGTTGAAGACGGAACCGTTAAAGGTGGGTTGGGAACTGCTATTTTAGAATTTGCTGCTAAACACAATTATAAAAACCAGATAGAAATTCATGGAGTACCAGATGCGTTTATTGAACATGGTACTATTAAAGAACTTCAACAATCCATTGGTTTAGATAGTCACAGCATCCAAAGAAAGATTGAAAAACTACTTCACAAGCTATAAATTCATCCCCATTAATTTCTTGTAGGTTAAAATCGCGTTACTATCTGAAAGTGAAGCAACATAATGACTAACTCCTAACAATCTGTCGTAAAGATCATCAGATTTTACATCAATAGTATCTGGAAACATTGTCATAACCAATTTATCATAACTTGAAGCATTTCCTTCAAAAGTATTATTGGCAGCAGTAATAAAAGTGTCTAATAATTTTGTTATCACCGCATATCCTGAAACTTCCTTTTCAATAACTTCTTTAGATTGATAAACCCTTTCAACACTAATTTTAATAATATCATTTATCTGTGCTTCATAAGTACTTCTGTCTAATAACGCGGTAGAAAAATCTCCGTTTAAAATAGATTCTTCATTTTCCATGAATACAGAAACCGTTTCTTCAATCAATGAACCAATAGCTAAAGCACGTAAATAACCAATTCTGTCTTCTTTGGTGGAGAGTCCATAATAGTTCTCTGGTTTAATATTACTTCTGATGATTTTGGATAGGTATTCAAGGGCAAATTCTTCAGGGATTAACTCTAAATTAATTCCGTCTTCAAAATCAATAATGGTATAACAAATATCATCAGCAGCTTCTACCAAAAATGCTAAAGGGTGTCTTGAAAAACTAATATCAGTACCAACACGAGTTGGTTTCAATCCAAGTTCGTTAGCAACATCTAAAAAAGTAATCTTATCGTCTTGAAAAAAACCATACTTTTTATCAGCAATATCCGATGTTGGCTTCTTTGGTAGAGATTCTTTTGGATATTTGGTAAAGGCTCCCAAAGTTGCATAGCTCAACCTAAGTCCTCCTTCTCTACCTTCTCGGGTTTGTGTTACTATTTTAAATCCGTTAGCATTTCCTTCAAAATCGCAAAGATCTTGGTATTGCTTTTCAGTTAGTAAATCTTTAAAATGTTTTCCATTACCAATAGAAAAGAATTGACCAATGGCTTTTTCTCCTGAATGTCCAAAGGGAGGGTTTCCTATATCATGAGCTAAGGCAGCCGACGCAACTATGGCTCCAAAGTCATTGGCTTGATAACCATGAATTTCTCTTAAATGAGGATATTTTTCAAGAACTCTTTTTCCAACTTGTCTTCCTAGCGAACGTCCAACCACACTTACTTCTAAACTATGAGTAAGTCTAGTATGCACAAAATCGGTTTGAGAAAGTGGGATTACCTGAGTCTTATCCTGTAAGCTTCTAAACGCTGATGAAAAGATAATCCTGTCGTAATCAACCTCAAAACCTAGACGTGTTTCATCTTGCTCTTTACGCAGTCTTTTATTGGTATCTCCATAACGTTTAAGTGATAATAATTGCTCCCAATTCATAGTAGAAATTTTGAAGGCCTAAGATACATATTTTGAATGTTAAATAATTGTTTCCAACACATAAAGAAATGCTCGTTTTGGTAACAATTATATAACGCTTTTCTTACTGAGTTTTAACCTGTGATTAACCTCTTCTTTACAGTGTGTAGGTTTCTTTGTGCTGTCGAAATTTACAAAAACTAATGAATAATTTTATCTCACTATTTTTAGTGTTTTTAGCCACTTCAATGTATGCTCAAAACACTGGTTCTATTGTTGGAAAATTAACTGATAAAGAATACAATAACGAACCACTAGCATTCGCTAACATATTAATTAAAGGAACAACTACAGGTACAACATCAGATTTTGATGGGTTATATGCATTTGAAGATCTTGATCCTGGAACATATACAGTTGTATATAGCTTTGTTGGTTATGAAACTCAAGAGATTATTGTTGAAGTAACTGCTGGCAAAGTAACTGAAGTTAACGCACCAATGGCTGCAAGTGCAGCATCTTTAGATGAAGTTGTAATTACAACTACTACCAGACGTGAAAGCGAAGTAGCATTGCTGCTTGAGCAGAAGAAAGCAGTAAATATTAAAGAAAGTATTGGAGCAGAAAGGCTATCACAAATTGGTGTTTCTGATGCCGCTGTTGCGACTACAAAAATATCAGGAGTTAACAAAAGTGAAGGTTCTGGCGATATTTATATTAGAGGTCTTGGTGATCGTTATTTATCAACTACAATGAATGGATTACCTATTCCATCAGACGATGTACAGAACAAGAATATAGACCTTTCATTATTTGACACAAACTTGATCAATAATGTTGGTATTGGTAAAACGTATGCAACTTCAAATTATGCAGATCAAGCATCTGGAAATGTTGATATCACATCTAAGCGTTACTCCAAAAAAGGGTTCTCTATAGGTGTAGGAGCCGGATTAAATTCGGCAGTAGTAGGATTAGATGGAGATTTCAAAAAGACCATAATAACTGATGACGTGACACTAGGTTTTCATAAAAAGCAATATGCCTTGGTTGATCTAATTACTTATCAAGGCTGGGATCCATTAGTACAAGATAATACAACAAATTATAGCTTTTCTATAAATGGAGCTCATAAGTTTGATTTTCTAGGCAAGCAATTGTCATTAACTTTTACAGGTTCTCATGGACAATCTTTCGAGTACAGAGAAGGACTATTTAAAAGTTATAGAGCTAACATCTTAGATGATGAATTTAATGTTGAGGAGTTTGAGTCTAACATTAGTACTACAGCTTATATAAGAGGTGATATTAAACTAAATGATAACCACAAAATTGCATACAACCATCTTTTTGTAAATAAAGGAGTTGATAATGTTTATGAAGGTGGTAGAGATGGTCTTGGTTATGTTTTTGACCAACAACCACAAGAAGATGGAGCTTTTGTAAGAGATCAAAACTATAAACAAACTAACATGTTTATTAACCAGTTAATGGGAGATCATAAGCTTTCTGAAAGAAATACACTTACATGGGCAGGAGGATATAATTTTGTACTTGCCGAGGAGCCTAATAGAATAAGAAATGAAGCAAACATATTAAGCCCTACAGAGGTTACTTATGCTTTTGTTGGAGATTTTCAACAAAGGAAATCAAGTCAGAAAATCGAAGATTTTGAATACAATGGTTTCATTGCAGACACCCACAAGTTTGGAACTTTGGATGAAGATGAAGAACACCCATTTCAACTTAATGTAGGAGCAAATTATAGATATAAGGAAAGAGACTTTAAATCGCAATTCATTGGAGTTGCAGCAAGAGACTTTATCACAAACTCTGTTGATAATTTTTCAAGCACTTTTATTGCAGATAATTTTAACACGTCAAGCGGTCCAGAATTAATTTTAAGAGAACAACAACCAGATCGTTATGTGGCCGATTTAACAATACTATCTGGTTATGCAAACCTAGATTTTGGACTTAACAAAAGATTTTCAGGAAATGTTGGTTTACGTTTTGAAAGGGACGAGATAAACGTTACTTGGAACGTTAAAAACTTCATTGATCCTGAAACTGGAACTCCACGTATTGGAACTTTAACTAAAGAATATACAGAGCTATATCCAAGTGTTAACTTAAAATATCAGCTAAATGATAAGAACTCAATTCGCTTGGCTTCTAGTTTAACACAAACGCTTCCAGAATTTAAAGAATTCGCGCCTTTTGAGTATGTGTCTCCTACAGGACGTATCGTTAAAGGTAATCCAGCAATTGAAAAATCTTCAATTTTTAATATTGACACAAAGTGGGAATACTTCATCAGTAAGGACGAATTAGTTTCAGCTACGGCATTCTATAAAAACATAAAAGACCCTATCAACTTAGCACAAGCAAGAGGATCTGCAGGAATCTTTCAATTTAATAATACAGGAGAAAAAGCAAACATTTTTGGTTTAGAAGTTGAAGGTAGAATCAACATTATTGAAAATGAGGATGAAGAGAGTCTTGTGAATTTTACTGCAAACATTACGCAGATGTGGTTTAACCAAGACCTTTTTGAAGAGTTTCAATATAAAGATGTTACAGAATCAGATCTTCAAGGAGCATCAGACTTTATTGCAAACGGTTCCTTTAGCTATAATAGCAGAACAGATAAACCACTGGTAGCAACTTTAACCGGAAACTACTCTTCTGACAAAGTATTTGCATTAGGAGCTCCAGAATCTTTTGCAGACAGAGCTACTTTATTTAACGACCAAATTATCGAAAAAGGATTTGTAACCCTAGACATGGTTGTTAGTAAGCAATTTAACGAACACTTTTCAGTAAAAATTACAGGAAGAAATTTGGTGAACCCTGAAATAAAACAAACTCAGTTAATTACAGTTTTTGATGCCAATGATAATGTTGTAAGTACCAGTAACGAAACTGTTCAATCCTACAAAAAGGGAAGTCAGATAAGCGTCGGTTTAACCTATAAATTCTAATTAACCTTAAGCTAACATTAGCAAGAAAAAAGTTAAGAAATGTAACCTAGGTTTAATATTCAATTAAAACTAAAACAACCTCTAAGACCTTTCTTTGTTAGAGAATTAAAAAATACAAAACCAAAAAAATGAAACATTTATTTACCAAAATTTTAATGTCAATTGTAGTTCTAGGAACAGTTACTGGATGTAGTACTAGTGATGATCCAGATCCAATTATTCCTCCAGTTGATGCTGTCATTGACAATCTAAATAACGGAGTTATGCAAGGTAACTTAACAGAGAGTTACACATTAAATTCTGGAATTCAATACAACCTAACTGGTCAATTTACTATTTCTGAAGGAGGGAGTTTAACTATTCCAGGTGGTACAAGAATATTAGCGGATGCTGGTGGTACCGAAGTTTATATTGCCGTATTAAAAGGTGGACAAATATTTATTAATGGTAATGCAGCTGACCCTGTTATCATGTCTTCTGCAAATGGTAATGCTGGAGATTGGGGAGGTTTAACAATTTGTGGTGATGCTACTACAAGCGCTGGTGTTGATGCCACTGCTGAGGTTGGTGGTTTCCTTTACGGAGGTAATAATGACACCGATAGTTCTGGTAATATTTCATATTTACAAATTACAGGAACAGGTGCTCAAATTAACTCAGAATCTCAATACAACGGAGTTTCATTTTACGCTGTAGGATCAGGAACAGTTGTGAATAACTTAGCTGTGATCAATGGTGCTGATGATGGCGTTGAGTTTTTTGGAGGCACTGTGTCGGTATCTAATTTATACTTAGAAAATAACGATGACGATTCTATAGACTGGACTGAGGAATGGAATGGAGGCGTTGAAAATGCATACATTTCTAACACAGTAGCTGGTTTCTCAACGGTGTTTGAAGGAGATAAAGATAATGCCAACCCAACTTTTGAAAACATTACAGCAGTTTCTACTGTAGGTGGTACTGCACTGCAATTTAAAAAACAATCAGGAGGAACCATTAGAGGATTATCATTATCTGGATATGATGTTGAATTAGACATGAAAGATGGTGGAGATATAGCTAATGTTGTTTTTGAAGCTGGTATTTCACCAGTAGCAATTACAGATCCTGAGAATAATCCAGAGGATGAAGGGAAATATTTCTATGCAGTTAATGGTTCTAACGTTCCTGCGACCGTTGACATAACAGATTTTGATTGGGTCGATACAGATCTTAATTTTGATGGTAATATTCTGCAAGGAACAATTACTAGCGAAGTAACACTTAGCGCTTCTACTCCATATATCTTAAACTCAGCATATATTGTTCAAGACGGTGGAAAATTGATCATTCCTGCTGGAACAAAAATTACTGCAAGAGATGGTGGTACAGGTGTTTATATTGCTGTATTAAAAGGAGGTCAAATAGAGATTAATGGTACAGCTGATAATCCTGTAGTGATATCTTCTGCAAATGCCAATGCAGGAGATTGGGGAGGGCTTACAATCTGTGGAGACGCTACTACTAGTGCTGGTGTTGATGCTACTGCTGAAGTTGGTGGATTCATTTATGGTGGAAATAATGATGCTGATGATTCTGGCCATATAAGATATTTAGTTATTAAAGGAACTGGTGCTCAAATTAACTCAGAGTCTCAATACAATGGAGTTTCTTTCTATGCTGTAGGATCTAATACTGAAGTTGAAAATATATCAGTAATTAATGGAGCTGATGATGGTGTTGAGTTCTTTGGTGGTACAGTTGAAGTTTCAAATCTATACTTAGAAAACAATGATGATGATTCTATAGATTGGACTGAGGAGTGGAGTGGTTCTGTGACCAATGCATATATATCACATACCATTGGCGGTTTCTCAACAGTATTTGAGGGAGATAAAGACAATGCTAACCCAACTTTCAGCAACATAACGGCGGTTTCATCTGTTGGTGGTACAGCACTACAGTTTAAAAAGCAATCTGGCGGTACAATAACTGGTTTACACTTATCTGGATACGATGTAGATCTGGATATGAAAGATGGTGGTGCCTTATCAAATGTACAAATAGAAGGTGCTGACGCTGATGCAACGCTACTTCAAGGAGAAACAAAAAAATATACACTTAACTCAGGTAAAGATGCAACTCCTCTAGATGTTTCTGGATGGACATGGAAGAAGGCAGATTTATAGTCCCTAACCTTTATATATAAAAAAGGCCACCTCATTAAAGGTGGCTTTTTTATTTTTCAGAGTAATGTACACTATTAATCTCTTATAACAAGAGGGTTATCACTTCGCCAAGTGGTAACATTTGTGATAGCGTTATTACTATAATCTACTTCTTTTAAGGTTTCATTTATCCAATAAAACCATTTGCCGACTTTTTCCCCATTATCATAATTCGCCGAAACAACCTTTTTACCTTGTACGTTAAAGCTTAACCATTCTCCATGTAACTTTCCATCTAAAGTGTAAGTTCCTGTTTGACTTACAACTCCATTGTCATGATAGTAAGTAACTTCAATAAGGCTTGTACCTTCGTTGAGCTTTAAATCTCTCTCCTGCTGAGCAAAAGATACCGTGCAAATTAAAAAGACCATTATAAAAAATGCTCGTTTCATAATTACGGGGTTTTAAATTATATAATCTAAGATAGCGATTACTTAACATTTAAGCAATAATTACGTAACGTTAATTTAACATTGAAATTTTAAAATATTGATTTACAGATATTTACCAATGTTAAGTTTTTAACTCCAAAGCTTAATGTTTAATTAATATTGGCATTACAATAAGGTTATGCGTAAATCGCATATTTGCTAAGTCTTAAGACAAAATGTTTAGTATTTCATATAATCTATTAGTTTTTGTCGACTACATTATCATGAATTCTAATTAGACTGCCTTTGGCCAAGGCAGTCTTTTTTTTATCAAAGGTTAAACTTCAATTAACGATTACTTAACATTAGTGTTAGTTCTTTGCAGCGACAAAAAACTAATACTAAACATGAAATTCAGATTTTTAAGCGCTCTTGTGGCGTTTTTTACCCTTACGTTTATTAACGCTCAAGAAATTAGCGATACCTCTTTTGGTAAAGGACTAATTAACTTTACAGCAAAAGACAGTTCTTTTAGTGTGAAATTTGCACCTCGTTTTCAAGTTCGTTCAATGTCTTCATGGGATTATGATGGTGACCAATATGGAAGTCCAGATCATAACTTTATTGTTAGACGAGCTCGATTAAAGTTTGATGGTTTTGCATATTCACCTAAACTTAAATATAAAATTGAATTAGGGCTATCTAATAGAGATATCTCAGGAGCAAATCAATTTAACCGAAATACACCCCGATACATATTAGATGCGGTTCTCATGTGGAATTTTGCTGAAAACTGGGAGTTATGGGCTGGACAAACAAAATTACCTGGAAACGTTGAACGTGTCGTGTCTTCAGCTAATCTACAATTAATAGACCGTTCTTTACTAAATAGCCGTTTTAATATAGATCGTGATTTAGGAATTCAATTACGACATAAAACCAAACTAGGAAAAAACTTCTTAATGCGTGAAAAATTTTCCCTTTCACAGGGAGAAGGCCGTAATGTAACCGAAGGCAACGAAGGTGGTTTACAATATACTGCTCGACTTGAGCTTTTACCATTTGGGACATTTCAATCAAAGGGTGACTATAGTCAGTCTGATTTAAAACGTGAATCTTCACCAAAACTAATGGCTGGTTTTACATACAATTATAATGAAAGAGCAGTACGCGAAAGAGGTTTTGCTGGAGACTACATGATTAGAACTGATGGCTCCATTTATGAAACAGACCAGACTACCATTTTTGCAGATGCTATGTTCAAGTATGATGGTTTTTCACTTATGGCTGAATATGCTAAACGTACTGCCGATGAAGAAATAGCAACTGAAGCAGATGGTGTTACCCCAACAGGTGATATCGTTTTAACAGGTAACGCTTTAAACCTTCAAGCTGGTTATTTATTTAAAAGTAACTATGAAATAGCTGGTAGATTTACAACGGTAGATTATGAATCTGTTACCAACGCACTTCCAACCAAACAATATACTTTAGGTTTAAACAAATTTATTGTTGGACATAAATTGAAAGTTCAATCTGATCTAAGCTATACTACAGTAGATGGTGAAAAAGATAATATTACTTTTAGATTAGGATTCGATATTCATTTTTAAAACGATAACAATTAGGTAACTTACAACCGAACTTGTTTAAAGATATTTGTAAACTTATTTGAACTAAAAAACATGGATAATATTTACTTATTAATGCTGATTGCAATTACTGTTCTAGCAGTTGCAGACATTATCGTTGGGGTTAGTAATGACGCTATTAACTTCCTTAATTCGGCTATTGGATCGAAAGTTCTCTCTATGAGAACGATTATGATTGTTGCTAGTATTGGTATCTTCATTGGAGCCGTTTTCTCAAGCGGTATGATGGAGGTTGCCAGAAAAGGTATTTTCATTCCAGCTCAATTTGAATTTGGAGAGATCATGCTCATTTTCATGGCCGTTATGATTACCGATATTTTATTGCTTGATTTCTTCAACACTCTAGGTTTACCTACATCAACCACTGTTTCGATCGTATTTAACTTATTAGGTGCGGCTGTTGTAATGTCATTAATAAAGATAAGCGCATCAGATACGCAAACTTTTGCTGATCTAGGAACTTACATTAATACAAAGACTGCACTTACTATTATTAGTGGAATACTACTCTCTGTCTTTATTGCATTTACCGTCGGGGCAATAGTTCAATGGGTTTCTAGGCTACTTTTTACTTTTAACTATGAGCAAAGAGTTAAGAATTTTGGTGTTGTTTTTGGAGGTGTAGCTTTAACCGCAATAACATACTTTATTTTCTTAAAAGGACTTAAAGGAACTCCTTATTACAATGACCTTAAAGGAATGTTAGAAGGAAATGAGATTTTTATCATTCTAGGGAGTTTTGTTTTCTGGACTGTTTTCTCATTTATTTTTGAAAAGATTACTAAAAAGACCGTATTACTTTTTGTAATTGCTGTTGGTACTTTTGGATTAGCGCTAGCATTTTCAGGAAACGATTTGGTTAACTTTATTGGTGTTCCTATGGCAGCATATCACTCATATGAAGCATGGGCTGGTTCCGGAATGGACTTGACAATGACAATGGATGTTCTTGACAAAAAAGTACCTGCTGAACCAATGTTATTATTCATCGCAGGAGGTATCATGGTACTTACACTTTGGTTCTCTAAAAAAGCCAAAACTGTTGCTGAAACTGAGATTAGTCTTTCTAGACAAGGAGAAACACACGAAAAATTTGAGCCAAACAGATTATCTAGAAGTGTGGTAAAAGGATCAACTCAATTATCAAATTATTTTGGTGTAATTGTACCAAAATCAATTAGTAATAGTATTACCAAGAGTTTTCAAAAACCTGACATAGTTCTTACAAAAGATCAAAGTATAGATGCACCAGCGTTTGATATGATTAGAGCTTCGGTTAACCTAATGGTTGCAGGTGTTCTAATTGCTATAGCTACTTCTATGAAACTTCCTCTTTCTACTACTTATGTAACTTTTATGGTTGCTATGGGTACATCGTTAGCTGATAAAGCTTGGGGAAGAGAAAGTGCAGTGTATCGTGTAGCAGGAGTTTTCAATGTAATTGGCGGATGGTTTGGTACTGCAATAGGAGCATTTTTTGCAGCTGGTACCGTTGTATTCTTGATTAACTGGAATCCAAAGGTTATGATTCCAATTCTATTATTGCTTACAGTTGTTCTTTTATATAGAAATTATAAATCGCATAAAAATAAGTCTACTAAGGTTAAGGACGAAGATAGCTTAACAAAAGCAGAAAGCAGTTCATTACAAGGCGTGATTCAAGAAAGTGCAAAGAACATTGGAAATGTTGTTAAGCGCACTAACAGAATTTATTCTAATGCTGTTGTTGGTTTAGCTAGACAAGACCTTTCATTACTTAAAAAGAGTAAAAAACAAGTAGTAAAATTATCTGATGAAGTAGATGATCTTCGTGATAACATTTTCTTCTTCATTAAGAATCTAGATGAATCAAGTATTGAAGCAAGTGGTTTCTACATCAATGTTTTAGGATATCTTCAAGACATGGCACAGTCGTTAGAGTATATTTCTAAGGTATGTCATAAACACATAAACAATAATCACAAAAAACTTAAGTTCAATCAAATTAAGGAGCTTAAGGAAATTGATGATAAGCTCGAAATTTTGTTTAGTGATACCGAAAAGGCATTTAAGTCTGGTTCATTTGATGAGATAGGTGCAATTCTTCCTGAAAAGAAAATTGTTTCGGACCTTGTAAAAGATAAGATCAAAAAACAGGTTAAACGTACAAGAACTGAAGAGTCTAGTCCTAAAAATACAACGTTATATTTTAGCTTGTTACTTGAAACAAAAGATCTTCTAGTTGCGACTATGAATTTGTTGGAGGAGTATTATCAATCTCATGATAGTTCGGTTGAGCCTGCAACAATTAATGTTGAAGTTGAAGAGGTTAAACCTGAAAAGGGAGACCAAAAGGATGAAGAAGAAAAGTCAGAATAAAAACAACTTTATATTGTAAAAAAAGCGCCTTATTCAAGGCGCTTTTTTTATGCTTCATTTACATTGCCATTAGTATCTAAAATGGAATCCTTCTTACTATATAACAATTCTGCAACCTCAATAAGTTTTTTAATTATATCGTTCACATTAGAATAGTCATTAAAAAGCGATGATGCAGATTCTGCACTAATAAGTTCCTCTCGAATAAGCTTATCTATAGAAACATTGCTGTGCCTTATATTCTTCTTTGCCTCTTTCTTTAGTTTAGTCAACTTTGCATATTGAACATCAAGTTCTTCGCCCTTTCTAAACTTATAGATTACTCGGAGTACTCTCGCGACTTTTTTTCTGAAGTTATCATATTCCTTCTTTAAATTTTCATTATCCCTATTCATTACAAGAACAACATTTCTATTTAGTTCTCTTGAATCTCTAACAATTTCTATCATTTTGCGATTGGCTACCATGATATCAGACACTATCTTATATTGTTTCTTACTTAAGTTTAAACTGTTTTGGGTGGTAGTTGCAAATCGAATAATCTCTCCATAGATAGTTTTTACCTTAGAATAATACAATTCACGAACATTTGCTTCAAGATCTACTGTAGATTTTTCTACCAGTTCTCTAAGTTTGACATCAGATTTAATATCTTTTCGATGCAAGTTTACAGCATGTGCAACAATTTCAAAGATTGGATTCTTAAATAAGTACCTCGATTCCATTAGTAACGATTCTACAGCTGTTTCTGGATATTTTAAAGTGCTTTCGCTCAAGAACTTTGGTTCTTCAACTGCGCGTTCAGGCATTGCAATTTCTGGAACCATTCGCTCTACAATTCTAGCAATAGGTTTTACAAACCATACCAATAAGAAAGTGTTACAAATATTAAATGTTGTATGGAATAATGAAATAGCCACAGGTATTGCTCCCGCCGTAATATATGGAGATTCCGATCCAAACTCAACAGACAACCAACCAATAAACTTCAAGAAAGGATAAAACAAAATCAGCATCCATAACACACCAATAAGGTTAAAAATTAAATGCGCTCTTGCTGTTTGTTTCGCCTTGTAGTTGGCAACAATAGCTGCTAAATTAGCGGTAATAGTAGTCCCCACATTCTCACCCAATACCATGGCGGCAGCCATTTCAAAAGGAATCCAACCTTGAGCTGTCATAATTAAAGTTAACGCCATTGTCGCACTTGAAGACTGAATTACAACCGTTAAAACTGTACCAATTAGTAAGAATAATAAAATGGACAGGTAACCAAGATCTGTATACTTTGATAAGAAGGCAAGTATCTCTGGGTTATTCTTGATATCAGGCATTGCCTCTTTTAAGAATTGTAATCCAATAAAAATTAATGCAAACCCAATAATAAAGCTACCTATATTCTTTGTCTTTTCTTTCTTGGCAAAAGTGAAAGCAAAACCAAATCCAACCAATGGTAATGCAATAGCACTCATACTCACCTTAAATCCTAAAATAGTGATCAACCAAGCGGTAATTGTAGTACCAATATTGGCGCCCATAATCACACTTATGGCTTCGGTTAGTGTTAAAAGTCCAGCATTAGAAAAACTTACCACCATTAAAGTGGTTGCAGAAGAAGATTGAATTACTGACGTAATCAAGAATCCAGTAGTAATGCCTAAAAATCTGTTAGAGGTCATTGTAGCAAGAATAGACCTCATCTTATTTCCTGCCAGTTTTAAAAGTGCATCACTCATCACTTTCATACCAAACAAGAATACTCCTAATGCTCCAAGAAGTTGAAGCACATCAGTAAAACCGTATTGCATAAGCTAGTTAGTTTTGTCGACTACAAAATTATGAGATTAAATATAAGTGAAAAAACTACTAACTTGCTATGACAAAAGTCATAACATTAAAACAACATCTTCAATGAGACATTTTATCACCTACTTCTTTTCAGTATTTATTCTTACGACCTCGTGTGACAGCACACTTACAGGTGAAAAATTATTAGATAGAGCCATAAGTTACCATGACCCAAATAATAATTGGAACTCCTTTAATGGTTCGTTCACTGTCACCATGGAAACTCCCAATCAATCTAACAGAGTTAGTGATATTACTATTAATCTTCCTGAAGATATTTTTGAGTTAACTGCCACAAGAGATACTATAACCACCAGATATTTATTAGGTAAAAACACATGCGTATTTAGTCTTAATGGCGATAAAAATGTATCAGACTCTATTGCAAAAGCAAATAATTTAAGTTGTGAACGAGGGGAAATGTATAAGAATTATTATAGCTATTTATATGGCTTACCTATGAAATTAAAAGATCCTGGAACCATTATAGATGAAGCGGTTGAAACTAAAAACTTCAATGGGAAAGACTATTTAGCTCTAAAAGCTACTTATGATGAAGAAGTAGGGACAGATATTTGGTATTTTTATTTTGATCCTGAAACTTATGCTATGGAAATCTATCAGTTTTTTAGGCAAGATGAAAATGGTGTTCAAAAAGATGACACGGGTGAATACATATTGCTAACTGGCGAAGAAACCATTAATGATATAAAAATGCCAAAAACCAGAGCTTGGTATTACAACAAAGACGATAAATATTTAGGAACAGATATCTTAAACTAAAAAAGAAAGCAACTCAATAGAGTTGCTTTTATCTTTAACACTTAATACCAACGGTTCTATTCTTTTCCTTGATGCCTTGAGGGAAAACATCAATTTAATGAACAGAACCATTGATTCTCATGGTTTTTGGGCCCTTATAGATTAAGTTCAGTAAACTTTAAAAAATGTAATGCTGCTAATTAGCCCTCACAGCTTGTACATTCTTTTTTCTGCTTAAACTTTTGAGCAGCATTCATACTATGTTGATAATACATAGACTTAACTCCCATTTTCCAAGCAGTCATATATATGTTGTTCAAATCTTTTGTAGGTATATCTGGATGTACCATCACGTTAATAGATTGCCCTTGATCTATATGTTCTTGTCTACTTGCTGCCTGATATACTACATCTAACTGATCAATTTCAGGGTATGTTTTAAAGACATTCTTTTCATGCTCTGTCAAGAACTCTAAATGTTGTACCGAACCATCATAATCACGAATACTTCTCCACACTTCTGGTGTATTCATTCCTTTCTCCTCAAGCAATTCTACTAAGAATGGGTTCTTGATAGTTGTTTTAATCTTTGCAATGTCTTTTACATAAATGTTAGACCAAATTGGTTCAATACCTTGTGATACTTGTCCTAAAATAAATGCCGATGACGTTGTTGGTGCAATAGCATTTAAGGTTGTATTTCTACGTCCATAACCTTTTAATACTTTTGGCTCTCCATAACGTATTGCTAACTCTTCAGAGGCCTTATATGATTTTTCCTTGATCGTTTTGAAGATCTCATAGTTTAAGTTAAAAGCTTCTTGACTATCAAATGCCAAACTTTTGGACTGTAATAACGAATGCCATCCTAAAGCTCCTAATCCTAAAGCTCTGTTCTCCTTAGCAAAGTTATATGCCTTTTCCATAAACTTGAATGCTAACATATCATCACGATCAGTTGAGTCTCTATATACTTCTAACTTAGTAATGAACTCCTCCATTACCGCATCCAAGAAATAAGTTAACGTCTCTACAGCATCAGTATCTTTCCACTTATCGTAGTGCAATAAGTTAATAGATGACAAACAACATACAAAAGACCACTCATCATTTGATGGTAACATGATTTCTGTACACAAGTTACTTGCGTAAATTTCCATGTTCTTGTCTTTATATACGTCTGCTGCATTATTGTTTGCATTATCTCTAAATAAGATATAAGGATATCCTATTTCTGATCTAGATTGTAATACTTTAGCCCAAACACTACGCTTTTCAACATCGCCATCACGCATTTCTTCCATCCACTTATTACTTACTGTAACTCCATGTGTTAATTCCTGGATTGGGTTTCCTTCAGTACCTATTTCTAAGAACTCTTTAATATCTGGATGATCAATTGGTAAGTATGGAGAAAAACGTCCTCTACGAACTGACCCCTGGCTCACTACGTCAACCATCTTTTCAAATAACTGCATGATATGAACAGAACCTGAAGACTTTCCGTTGTTTTTAACTGGAGCTCCTCTATGACGTAATTTTCCAAAATACCCAGATGTCCCACCACCTAACTTAGACATCATACCAACTTCTGACTGTGAGAACAAAATATCTCCCATGTCATCAGCAATATGTGATCCAAAACAACTAATTGGCAAACCTCTTTGTTTTCCAAAATTCGACCACACTGGTGATGCTAAAGAAAAATACCCTTCTGCCATATAGTTATAGAACTTATCTGCATACCCATCTATCTTCAAAATTCTTTCTGCATTTTCAGCAATATTTCTAATTCGTCCCTCTGGTGTTATTCCATCGGTTAAATAACCTGATTCTAAAAACTTACGGCTATTCTCCGTTAACCATTTAATTTCTGGTTGTTCAACTAATTTTTCAGATTGTAAGGCTGTCTTTCTTGCTTGTACTAGTAGGTCTTTTTCCGATACTTCTAGGGCTTGGTGGTTGGTGGCCAGTTTGTTCTCCATAATAATTAAAATAGGTCTTCGTGGGTTATACTTTTACTTCTTTTTGTGTATGCTATAGATCGCTTCACGAAGAAATCTCCGTGTTTTGTTCCAATAATTTCATCATCAAACCATTCAGTTTCAGCAACTAACTCTTCATCAATATCAAAAACTTTCTCTATGCCTATGCTTTCCAAGGATTGATTAAATCTGTTTTTAATAAACTCATTCACTACGGCTTTCGGCAAAAAGTCCAACTCTCCGTCTTCAAAAATCCAATCCACAATTTTACTTTCTGCTTCAAATGCACTTAAGCATAAGTCTTGTGTTAGTTGTATTTGAGCATCGTCAAACCAATCTGGGTTTTCTTGCTTTATAATTTTAATAACATCTATTCCAAAATCACCATGTATCTGCTCTTCTTTAGAAGTTGCCTCTACTACATTAGAGATTCCTTTCAGTACATTTTTGTGCTTATTAAAAGCCATAATGATTAAAAACTGAGAGAATAGTGATACGTGTTCAATAAATAATGAGAATAATAAGATAGACTCTGCGAACTCTCTGTTATCTTCACTTTTTACATTTTTAACAGCTGTCTCTAAGTAATTCACACGCCTCATGATCACTGGTTTTTTCTTCAAGTTTTTAAACTCGTTGTTTAAACCAAGTATTTCTAACAAGTGTGAATAAGCATCGTGATGGCGTACTTCACTTTCCGCAAATGTTGCTCCTACAGACCCTATTTCTGGTTTAGGCATTTTGTGATATACATCTCCCCAAAATGTTTTTACCGCTACTTCAATTTGAGAAATTGCCAACATAGTATTTTTGATGGCATTTCTTTCTACCGCATTTAAACTTGTTTTAAAGTCTTGAATATCACTAGTGAAGTTAAATTCGGTATGAATCCAATATGAATGTCTAATAGCATTTACATACTCATATAGATTTGGATATTCATAAGGCTTTAAGTTGATTCGCTTTTCAAAGATGTTTGTCTTTCTTTTTCTAGCTTGCTCGTCTCTATATAAAATGTAAGCTTTGGCTACATTGTGGAAAGCGCTATCCATTAACTTGTCTTCAACAAGATCTTGGACTTGTTCAACAGTTGGGATATAAAGAGGTTCTTTTTGTTTAATCTCTAAAAGTGCATTATATACATTTAGAGAAATCTCTTCAGCATCTCTTCTAGTGCCCGTATTTACAGACATCATTGCTTTTTCTATTGCATTAGTGATTTTGTTTAATACAAATTCACTAGTGCCATAATCGCGTTTAATAATTTGTGTAATTCCCATTTTATACAACAATAAAAATCTAAATATAGACGAACTGTTTCTTAATTTTATTCAAAAAAACTCCCCTGAACCTCATTATATTTAATGGCGCTTAAACCATTAAACAGGCTTGTTTAATTTTGTTTATGTTAACTTTGATTTTTAAATCTTAACCAGAATTTCGATTGATCAAATCGAAATTTTTCAGAACAAATAATTGAAAAAATCTAATTGCTCTTTTTGTCTTCAACAAAGATTTAAAAAAGGTTAAAAAAATGAAAGTCATTTTTATAAACATTGTTAACGACTTTTTAACAACGAGTGCGTATAATCTTACACGTCTCTAAATTACAGAATAAAGTTATTCTCTTGATTTTCAGCGTTTTATAGTGTGATAAATTTAAGAAATCCTTATTTTATAAGGGTTTTCATAAAACATCAACTTTTAAAATCTTCGATGAAATACTTGACAACTTCAAAAAATTGATTTTTAAAAAGTTAACAAAAAAGTGAAGTTGATCTAAATTTTATGCACCTAGAAGAGAGGTAAAAAAAGCTAGAGAAACCCTAGCTTTTATAAGTTGATTAATAGCACTTAATCAAAAAAAGTGACTCTCCACAATCACTTTATATTGTCTTTTCTAAAATTAATAAAAATCCTACTCTAAACAAAAAGTAATCTACTTCATTGAAAAAGCTATCTTCTCCAATTCAAAGTACCAGTCTTCACCAAATTTCCTGATTAAAGCTTCTTTTACAAATTTATAAATAGGCACCTGTAGTTCTTTACCCAAACTACATGCATCATCACATATATACCATTTATGGTAGTTCACCGCCGAAAATTCGCTATAATCTTTCACTCTTACAGGGTACAGGTGACATGAAACAGGTTTTTTCCATGTTACTTCTCCTTGATTATAAGCTTCTTCAATAGCACATAAAGCTGTATCATTTTCATCAAAAATCACGTAGGCACAATCAGCATTATCAATTAAAGGTGTTTCTAGATCTCCATCTTCAGTCGTAATAGATGTACCCTGTTTTTCTATAGCTCTAATCCCTTCTTTTCTTAAAAAGGGTTTTACCTTTGGATAAATTTCTTCTAGTATTATTACCTCTTCTTTATCAAGAGGTGCTCCTGCATCACCATCAACACAACATGCTCCCTTACATGCGCTTAAATTACATACAAAATCCTTCTCTATAATGTCTTCTGAAACTATGGTTTTTCCTAATTGAAACATGTGACAAATATAGTAGTAATTGTATTGTAATTATATTATAAATATCGACCTTTGCCGAAAATTAACAGGTAAGCAAATGAATTTAAGTCTTAAAGAAATTGTTACGGCTTTTATGGTCTTATTTGCCGTAATAGATATTATTGGAAACATCCCAATAATTATAGATTTACGTAAAAAAGTTGGGCACATACAAAGTGAAAAAGCATCACTGATTGCAGGTGTTATCATGATTCTCTTTCTATTCTTAGGACAAAGTATTTTAAAACTTATTGGTATTGACGTTAACTCTTTTGCAGTAGCTGGTGCCTTTATTTTGTTTTTTATAGCATTAGAAATGATATTAGGAATTACACTGTATAAAGAAGATGAACATACTGCCCTTACAGCTTCAGTATTCCCTTTGGCATTTCCTTTAATTGCAGGCCCTGGAAGTTTAACAACCTTACTTTCTTTAAGAGCTGAATTTTACATTGAAAATATCATTATTGCAGTAATATTAAACGTTTTACTTATTTATGTGGTGTTAAAAACATCTTCAAGAATTGAAAGATTTATAGGAAAAAACGGTATTAGTATTATTCGAAAAGTTTTCGGTGTAATTTTGTTGGCTATTGCAGTAAAACTATTTACCTCTAACATTAAAATGTTATTGTAATGAAACACTTTATTAATGTATTGATGATTGTTGCTATTCTTCTGATAGGCTTCAATCTTACTCAAATTGACTTTTCCGATCCATTTGGAGACCAGAGTATTGTAGCAGCTATCACTGTATTAGCTGGTTTCTGTGCTATTCTTTTATTGGCAATTTTAAAGGTTTCCAAAAAAATTGATGATACTGTTAAAAAGAAACGCTAATGTTTGATGTAATTATTGTTGGTGCTGGCGCTGCTGGCATGTCATGTGCTTTAGTTTTAGGATCTGCCAAAGAGCGTCCTTATGTTAGTAATAAACACATTGGTATTATTACGCATCAAAAAAGTTCGCATTTACAAACAGCTTTATTTAATAATGTTTTAGGAATTGTACCAGGAACCACTGGAGCTTCTATTCTTGAAAGTGGAAAAGAGCAATTAGCATCACTCTATCCTCAAATAGAGCAAATTGAAAAAGAAAAAGTGCGTGAGCTAATTAATAACCAAGATCATTTTGTAGTAGTCACTAACAAAGGAAGTTATAAAACCAAAATTGTTGTGGTTGCTGTTGGCTATACAGACCTTATTACTATTAAAGGTTTAGCAAACTATATCGAACCTCACCCTAGAGCTGCTAAAGAGAAAAACAGAATTTGGTTAAAGAACACTAATCATTTAGTTGAAGAGAACCTATACGTAGCTGGTACATTAGCAGGATGGAGAAGTCAATTTGCAATTGCTTCAGGTAGTGGAGCACATGTTGCCACTGATATTTTAACACTTTGGAACGATGGAAAACATACCAAAGTTCACGATAAAATTTAATAGTCTAAACCTCGTCCTAACGCTCTAACTTTATCTAACATTAAATCGTTAGTATTGATTACTTGGGTATAGGCTTCGCTTCCAAAAAGCTGCTCTGCAAGTGTTGCTTTTAGATAAAGCTTCACTTCTTCGGCATAAGCAACAAAGGTTATTTTGTATCGTGTACGTCTATCCAAATAAGCTGTGAATCTTTCTAATTCTTCTTCTGAAACTCTGTAATTATCAACAAACTCTTGCTGTGTTATTCCTTCAAATCGTTTTCGATTTTTATCCAGATTCTCAAAGACGAAATAACTCATTATTCCACTAGCCAAAATCCTATTAATAGTCGAGTTCTCCATCTTTTCGTTAATAGGAACAAACACATCTGGAATAATACCTCCACCACCATAAACTACCTTACCTTTTGGCGTGGTAAATTTTAATGAATCTGCCACTTCAATGTTGCTCGCATCTGATAATTCTCCATTATCAACACGCTTGTAATAATCATGGTAATAATCTTCATTACCATTATCATAGGAGCGTTGAATTGACCTTCCAGTAGGCGTATAATATCTTGATACTGTTAATCTCACAGCACTCCCATCACCTAATGCCATTTCTCGTTGTACCAACCCTTTACCATAAGAACGTCGTCCTATAATGGTACCTTTATCGTTGTCTTGAAGTGCTCCTGCAATGATTTCACTTGCAGATGCAGAGTTTTCATTAATTAGTACAAAAATGTCTCCGTCTTCAAAATCGCCTTTTTTTGTTGCGAAGCTCTTCTCTATCTTTCCTTGTTTATTCTTTGTAAAGAGGATTAATTTATCGTCCTCTAAAAACTCATCAGCTATGTCTTCAGCTATACTTAAGAATCCTCCAGGGTTATCACGTAAATCAAGTACTAATCTTGTAGCCCCTTTATCTTTCAATTCGGTTAGACCTTTTTTAAATTCTTTATAGGTTGATTCAGCAAACCGATTAATTTTAATGTACCCAAGATCATCTTCTAACATATAGGCCGCATCAACACTTTGAATAGGCACTTCTCCTCGTTTTACCCTAAAGTTTAAAAGTTCCGACTCTCCTCTTCTGTAAACCTTTAGGTTAACCTTTGACCCATTTTCCCCTTTTAATTTCTTCACAATATCTTCATTTGTCCACCTAGGTCCGAAAATAGAATCTCCATCCGCAAGTACTATTCTATCACCTCCCTTAATACCTACTTTTTTACTTGGACCTCCTTCAAGCGCCCTAATTACAGTAACTGTATCTCTATAGGTGTAAAAACTAACTCCAATCCCAACAAAATCACCTTTCATACTTTCGGTTACCCTTTGAAGTTCTCCTTTTGGAATATAGGTTGAGTGTGGATCTAGATTATCCAGAATACTATTAACAGTAACATCAACTATACTATCTGTATTTATCTTGTCTACATATTCAAAATCTATGTAATCAATAAGCCTGTTAAGCTTGTCTTTTTTAGAATTAGTAGTAAATAATCTATCTGACTTATCATTGAAGCTAAGTTTACCTCCAATGAATATACCAAGTGAAATTGCAACACTTATAATTATGGGCAGATATTTTTTATTGATATTCATTTAATCTAAATCTGTAACGTGACTCACTTCTATCCCTGCTTTCTTTAAAAACTCTATTCCCGAGGTGTCTTTATACGCTTTTGTAAAAACAACTCTAACAATTCCGGCTTGATGAATTAACTTACTACATTCTTTACAGGGAGATAATGTAATATAAAGCGTTCCTCCTTTACAAGATTGCGTAGAAGATGCCACTTTCGAAATTGCATTTGCTTCAGCGTGCAAGACATACCATTTTGTATACCCTTCTTCATCTTCACAAAAGTTCTCAAAGCCAGTGGGTGTACCATTGTAACCATCAGAAATAATCATCCTGTCTTTTACTATAATAGCTCCAACCTGCTTTCTCTCACAATAAGACAGCTTTCCCCATTCGTGAGCCATTCTTAAATAGGCTTTATCGTATTTTAACTGTTTTTGTTCTGGCATTAACAATTAAGTATTTATTCTAACAATAATACTTTGCGTCTATTTTACTTCGTAAAAACCAAATGTAATGATTATATAAGCAACTTTAAAAGCTACACTAGTGAAGTAACGTTAAAGTTTTACCAAACTTTTATAAGGATTTCACAATTTATGAGAAAAGATCACTTTCAATAAGCATCGGAATTACTAAACCTACAACAATTGATGACATTACCATCATCCAATCGCGCTTTGAAAACCTAAATATCGTCTGACAAAAGAAGCCTAAAAATAAGACGACAAATACTACTATAAGTTGCGCTATTTCTATTCCTAAAGCAAATTCTATAAGCGGCATTAATTTACTCTCTGCCTTACCTATAAACATTTTAAATTCTCTTGCAAAACCAAGTCCGTGAATAATACCAAAGAATAAAGTTGAAAGGAAAAGGACACCAATTTTTTGCTCTTTAGCTTTTTTACCTGCTGTAAAAACATTGTATAGGGCAACAATTAGGATGGTTAATGGAATTAAAAATTCAACTAATGACCCATTGATACTAACAATGTCATAAGCAGCTAAAACAAGCGACAAAGTATGGCCTAATGTGAAGGTAGAAACCAATATAATTACACGTTTCCAGTCTTTAAAAACATAGGGTACAGTTAGGACCATCAAGAAAAGCACATGGTCGTATCCGTTAATATCAAGTACATGATTGAGTCCATAGTTCACGTTGAACAAAAAGTCATCTAACATAGCTCGTAGGATTTGAGTTTGTCAAAAATAATAATTTAAACAAAACTCATACAAATAAAAAAAGCCGACAGAACTGTCGGCTTTGTCTCTCAACTTTAGCATCTATTCAATTTCGATTCGCTTTGTTGGCATTCCCTCCATTGTCTTTTCAACTTTAATTAAGTTAAACTTTAGAACACCTTTATCATAAGTAACCTTAATATCGTCTTCTTTGACATTCTCAGGCAACATTAATGAACGTTTAAATGAATTATAGCTAAATTCTTTTCTCGTGTAATTATCTTCTTGACTTTCAGTTTCTGTTTTCTTTTCGGCATAGATGTTCAAATAACCGTTATCAATAAAAATCTCAAAGTCTTCTTTAGATAATCCCGGAGCAGCAAGTTCTACTTGGTACTCAGTCTCTGTTTCCTTGATATTCATAGCTGGTTCATTTTGAACCTTTCTTAACCAAAAACGATCATTGAAGAAATCATCTTCTCCCAAAAAGTTAGAAAACTCAGATGAAAACCAAGGAAAACGTCTGTTCTTAAATTTTGTAAGTGTCATAATCTAAGTTTTAAAGGTTAAACATAATTTTATTGTAGCCTTATTTTAATGTTTTTCAAAGTTTTAAACAATGACAAAAGTCAGTTTTAATAACTTATTTGGATTAATAAAGTTTTCTATATAAACCAATATTAGATCACAATTATGACAAACTTTACTATATTTCTATTTGTATTTAAACTGTTCCTCAAGTATTGGCTATGTTTATTATAATCGTTATATTTAATGAGATATAACGCAATAATGATTTCTGTAGAACAAGCATTAGAAATTGTAAGTTTAAACACTTCAGTAATTAAGTATACTAAAACCATACTTCTTAGTGATGGTTACGGAAAAGTTTTAAGTAAAGACATTACATCACAAATTAACATGCCTCCTTTCAGACAATCTGCAATGGATGGTTATGCGGTCAACTTACATGATGAATTAAATTATGAAATAATTGATGAAGTAAAAGCTGGAGACAGTCATCAACCTATTCTAAAACAAGGTGAAGCTACTCGAATTTTTACTGGAGCTCCTGTGCCTGATACCGCAAATGCAATTATTATTCAAGAGCATACAACGGTTGTGGGTAAACAGTTAACAGTAAATCGTCCAGTAGCACATAACGCAAATGTCAGACCACTTGGTGAACAAACTAAAAAGGGAGATATAGCATTAAAAGCAGGCACTAAGTTAAATGCTGCAGGAGTTGCTTTTTTAACTTCCTTAGGTCTTACCGAGGTTGACGTTTACAAATCTCCTTCCATAGGACTAGTCGTGACAGGAAATGAACTTGCTAAAGTTGGAGAACCTTTGGAATATGGTCAAATTTATGAGAGTAATGCCATAATGTTAGTTTCAGCGCTCAATAGTCTTGGTTATTCAAATATTGAGATTAGGACTGTAGAAGATAATTATGAAAGCACTTTCAGTTTACTTAAAGAAATGCTCGAGAAGCATGATATGTTATTGGTTTCTGGAGGTATTTCCGTTGGGGATTACGATTTTGTAGGGAAAGCACTTTTAGAGCTAGGCGTGGAACAACTGTTTTATAAAGTCAAACAAAAACCAGGAAAACCTTTATTCTTTGGTAAAAAAGAAGACTCCTATGTTTTTGCGCTTCCAGGAAACCCAGCATCTGCTTTGAGTTGTTTTTATGTTTATGTGAATCTTGCACTACAACGCTTATCTGGAAATCTGGAGTTTAAATTAGAAAAAGTTACCGCTGCATCTACTTCAAGTTTTGAAAAGAAAGGGGATCGCGCGCAATTTTTGAAGGCTATTTATAATAATGATAAAGTACAAATATTAGAAGGTCAAAACTCCTCAATGATACACACGTTTGCTTTAGCAAATGCATTAGTATACATCTCTGAATCTATCTTTGAAATCAAAATTGATGATGCTGTTGATGTAATTCTACTTCCAATAAACTAGAAATATGAAGTATAAAATTAAAAGCCGAATCTGGATTGAAGCAGATGGAAACATTTTACTTGGTGAAGGTCGTGTAGCTTTATTGCAAGCAATTGATGAAACAGGATCATTGTCTAAAGCTGCAAAATCTTTGAAGATGTCCTACAAAAAGGCGTGGTCACTAATTGACGCATTAAATAAACGAGCTGAAAAACCAGTAATAACCACAAGTAGAGGTGGTAGAGGTGGTGGTGGTGCTAGTTTAACACCTTATGGGAAGGCTCTGGTTAATGCCTTTGACACTGTAAATAAAAATTGTTGGAAATTTTTAGATAAAGAAATGAAGAAACAGCTGTATAATGATTTTTGATATTGAGCATATCACAATTTTTCTTTTCATACTACCAATAATAGCCTTTTTATATGCTAGTGTTGGTCATGGTGGTGCTAGTGGTTATTTAGCTTTAATGGCGCTTTTCTCTTTTGCCCCTGAGACCATGAAACCTACAGCTTTATTGCTGAATATCTTCGTTTCAGGTATTGCATTTTATCATTATTATAAGGCTGGCTATTTTAATAAAAGGCTTTTCTTATCATTTGCAATTGCTTCTATTCCATTAGCTTTTTTAGGTGGAATGGTAGAAGTTGACGCTTCCATTTATAAGAAAATATTGGCTGTGTTATTGGTCTTTGCAATTTTAAAAATGTTTAATGTTTTTGGAAGAGAAACTGATTACATTAAGGATGTGAAGGTTTGGCAAGGACTAGTTGTAGGAGGAATCATAGGTTTTTTCTCTGGATTAATTGGTATTGGCGGAGGAATTATTTTAACTCCGATTATTCTTCTTTTACATTGGGGAAAAATGAAAGAAGCTGCAGCTGTTTCAGCATTGTTTATTCTCGTGAATTCTTCTGCTGGTTTATTAGGGCAATTTAGTAGTGGGGTTAGAGTTTCGTCAGATAGTTTTATTCTTGTAGGAATTGCATTGGTTGGAGGTTTTTTAGGAAGCTATCATGGAAGTAAGAAATTTAATAATGCCCTTCTACGATATTTATTGGCAATAGTCATGATAATCGCTTCGGTTAAATTATTTTTTGTGTAATGAAGAAGAGACAAAACATAACAGCAATTATTCTTGCAGGAGGGAAAAGCACAAGAATGGGAAGTGATAAAGGGCTAACAAAACTTAATAATACTGCTTTTGTTCAACATATTATAGAAGCTGTAAAACCACATGTAAATGAGTCAATAATTATTTCTGATAATGAAAAACACGATGTATTTGGTTTAAAAAGATATAATGACATTATCTCAAATGTTGGTCCACTAGGTGGTATTTTTACTGGATTATATCATTCTAAAACAGTAGTCAATTTAGTGATAAGTTGTGATGTACCAATGATTGATTCTGAACTAATATTAGAACTTCTAAAAAACTACTCAAATGAGCATGATATAATTCAAACAAAAAGCAATGACAAGACGATGCCTTTGGTAGCCATTTATCATAAAACTTGTGTCTCAGAAGCTGAGCAGTGGATTAAAGAAGGTAAACTCAGAGTTCGTGAGTTTGTAGCTTCAAGAAAACTAAGAACGATTAATCTCGACAAGAGATTTGAAACACAATTGTTCAACATCAACACACCCGAACAACTAAAAAAAGTAGCGCATGTTATTACAGATTAAATATTTTGGACTATTAACTGAACTAACTGGATGCACTGATGAGCAATTTCAGTTTTCAGGTGCTACAACAAGTGAGTTGCTGCAGGCACTTTCGATAAAATATCCTGAATTAGCTAACAAGGATTTCAAAGTAGCAGTAAATCAAGAAATCGTTGAGAATAACCATTTAATTGATGGCATGGAAATAGCGTTATTACCTCCATTTTCAGGAGGATAAAAAATGAACAGATATAACAGACATATTATTTTATCTGACGTTGGTCAAGAAGGTCAACAAAAGCTACTTGATGCTAAAGTGCTGGTTATTGGTGTTGGCGGATTGGGTTGTCCTGTGCTTCAATATTTAGTTGCGGCTGGAATTGGAACGATTGGAATTGTAGACCATGACATAGTTGAGGAGTCAAACTTACAGCGACAGATTTTGTTTGGAACTTCATCCATTGAACAAAACAAAGCATTGGCTGCTAAGAGCAGATTAGAAGATCTAAATCCAACTATCAAGATTCAAGCGTATTCAGAAATGCTATCTCCTGAGAATGCTCTAAAGTTGTTCAGCCAATACGACATTATTGTGGATGGAACAGATAATTTTGAAACACGATACCTCATCAATGACGCCGCAATAATCACAAATAAACCTGTTGTTTATGGTGCCATTTACAAATTTGAAGGTCAAGTTTCTGTGTTCAACTTTAACAATGGTCCTAGTTACAGATGTTTGTTTCCAAATTCTCCAAAACAGTCAGCTATTCCGAACTGTTCAGAAATTGGTGTTCTAGGAGTGCTCCCTGGAATTATTGGTACTATGCAAGCCAATGAAGTATTAAAGATGATTTTGGAGTTTGATAATGTACTATCTGGAAAATTACTTTGTTACAATTCTAAAACTGCATCATCTTACATACTTAAAATTCAAAAGAATCAATCTGAAATTGACAGAGTATTAGTTAGCAAAGTGAGTTTTGAATCAAGAGAGTTTAACATTTTCTGCTCCAACAATAGTGAAGTTTCAGTGAGTGAATTATCAAATTATGCTAATGTTCAATTTATAGATGTTAGAGAAGCTCATGAGCGACCAAAAGTCTCTGTTGAAGGATTAATTAATATTCCTTTGCAAGATTTAGAAATTAGAATAAAAGAAATTCCTATCAATAGAAACCTTATCGTTTTTTGCCAATCAGGAATACGTAGTAAAACCGCAGTAGATATACTTAAAAATAATAATTTCACCAATAGTTATAGTCTAAAGGGAGGAGCGCAAGCTCTGGAAAAACAATATATAGAATCATGAAAGAACGAAAACCAAAGAACGTATTTAAAGAAGGGGCTATTTCTTCAGAATTTATAGCCGATTCAATAGCTAAACACCAAAGTAAAAGGAGTATTGGTGCACATAATATTTTCCTTGGACAGGTACGTGCTGATGAAATAGAAGGAAAAGTGGTAGCTGCAATAGAATATACAGCTTATGAAGATATGGCTAATGTCGAATTTCATAAAATTAGAGAGGCGACTTTTGAAAAATTCAACTTAACATGCATGCATATTTACCATAGTCTGGGAACTGTAAAAACTGGTGAAATTTGCTTGTTTGTATTTGTTTCTTCACCAAGAAGGAAAGAAGTGTTTAAAGCACTTGAATATGTAGTTGAAGAGATAAAAGCCAAAGTTCCTGTTTATGGTAAAGAAATTTTTGAGGACGAAACACATCAGTGGAAAGTAAATTCTTAGAAAATGGTAGATATAACGCATAAAAACAATACGCTTCGTGTAGCTACAGCCCAAGCCATAGTTAAGGTTAGCAAACCAGAAACTATTGAAGCTATAAAAAACGATACCGTTCCTAAAGGAAACGTTTTTGCTATGAGTAAAGCTGCAGGTTTGCTGGGAGTTAAAAAAACTCCTGATCTGCTACCAGATTGCCATCCTTTGCCAATTGAATTTACGGGTATTGATTACGAAATAAATGGGTTGGAAATTACTGTGCTATGCACTATTAAAACCATTTACAAAACTGGTGTTGAAGTAGAAGCTATGCATGGAGCCAGTGTGGTTGCTTTAAACATGTATGATATGTTGAAACCTATTGATAAAGGCGTTGAAATACATCAAATAAAACTACTTACGAAGAAAGGTGGAAAATCTGATTTTGGGAATAAAATACGTAATGAATTAACAGCAGCAGTTATTGTATGTTCTGATACTATTTCGGCAGGACACAAAGAAGATAAAGCAGGAAAGGTAATAATCGCTAATTTGGAAAAGAACAAGGTTGCTGTAAAGGCATATGAAATTATACCAGATGAAGTTGAGATCATTCAGCAGAAAACACAGCATTATGTTGATGAAGGGTTTGACTTAGTGATTTTTACTGGCGGAACAGGATTGTCAAAGCGTGATGTAACACCAGAAGCTTTGAATGAATTGATAGAAAGACGTATTCCTGGAATTGAAGAAGCTATAAGAAGTTATGGTCAAAACAGAACTCCTTATTCTATGCTTTCAAGAAGTGTGACTGGAACCATCAATAAGACATTGGTTTTCGCACTCCCAGGGTCAACTAATGGAGCAAAAGAATCAATGGAAGCTGTTTTTCCTGCAGTATTACATGTATTCGGAATTTTGAAAGGAGCTAGACACGATTAATGAAAAATAATAGTCAAATATTAACCGATTCTTTTGGGAGACAACACACCTATTTACGCCTTTCTTTAACAGAGTTATGTAATTTGAGATGTACCTATTGCATGCCTGCAGAAGGTGTACAATTAGTACCTCGTTCGCACATCATGACTTTTGAAGAAATCTATGATATTGCTAAAATATTTGTAGATCATGGAGTTACTAAAATACGTTTAACAGGTGGTGAACCTTTTGTTAGAAAAGATGTAGGCGTTGTCCTTGAAAAACTAGCTAAACTCCCTGTAGAATTAGGTATAACCACAAATGCTGTATTAGTAGATAAATACATAGAAACACTGAAAAGTTGTGGCATCAAAAAAATTAACGTAAGCCTTGACTCTCTTGATGCCAAAAAGTTCCATGAAATAACAAGACGTAACGACTTCGAAAAGGTTTGGGATAATATTCAATTACTGATTAAGGAAGAGTTTGAAATAAAAATAAACGCTGTTTTAATAAAAGGATTCAACGACAACGAAATCATTGATTTTATTAATCTAACAAGGAATCTAAATGTAAATATTCGCTTCATTGAATTCATGCCTTTTGATGGTAATCGCTGGAATATGGAAAAGTTAGTTTCCTATCAAGATATTATGAATTCTGTTAATCAGTCTTTTGATATTGAAAAGGTTATTCGTTTACAAGATGCTCCAAATGATACTTCTAAAAACTACAAAATAGAAGGATTTAAAGGTACATTTGCTATTATAAGCTCTGTAACTAATCCGTTTTGTGATTCCTGTAATCGTATTCGATTAACTGCTGATGGGAAAATTAAAAATTGCCTGTTCTCAAATACAGAAACTGATCTGTTAACACCATTTAGAGAAGGAAAAGATATCACTACATTCATTCAGCCCTCAATTGTGAAGAAATTCAAAACACGAGGCGGAATGGATACTCCTGAAAAATTAGCTTCCCCAGAACTGCATGGTAAAAATCGTAGTATGATTTCTATTGGTGGTTAGCCTCAAAAAGTTTTTGATAGGCTTCCTTAGTGTCAATATCTACTAGTTTATTACCCAAGTTAATTGTCATTACTTTTTCTGAGTACTTCTTTATAATTGTTTTTGCTCCTTTATCTTCATTGAGTTGAGTTAGTTCAACAAAATAACTCTTGTCGAAAATTACTGGGACTCCAATGCTGTCATTCTCATATTTTGAAGCTAAAATGCTCTTACTGCCTTTTTTAAATTCAATTATAAAACCTTCTAAATCCTCTGAGGTAATTAAAGGTTGGTCGGCGAGCATAACCAAAACACCTTCATATTCTAAATCCTTAACATGTTTTACTCCACATGCAATTGAATTTCCCAATCCCTGCTTCCAATCATGATTATATATGGTTTTTACACTATAAGGATTTAAAACCTCCTCAATTTGTTTGTGATTTGCTCCAAGTACAACATAAGCATCACTTCTACTTACTCCCAAAACAGATTGCACAGCATTTTCAACAAGGGTTTTGTTCTTCCAGAGCAGAAGTTGTTTATGCTCTCCCATTCTCGATGAACCACCAGCAGCCAAGACTAAAATTGCTATTTTTCCTTTAGATGACAAGTAACTAACTGTGAATTCCTCCAGTCTTTTCTTTTAATGACATTGGAACTTGTTTCCGAACAACCGATAGGATTTCTGAAATTACTGAAATCGCAATTTCCTGTGGTGTTTCTGAACCAATATTTAAACCTGCTGGTCCATGAATGAGTTCTAAAAACGTTTCTTCAACATCAGGGCAATACTCCATGAATTGAGATAATAGTTTTTCCCTTCGATGCGAAGGGCCTAACATCCCAACATAGGTCGGTCGCGTATCTTTTAATTCAATTAAAAACTTTAGGTCATTTGCAAAATTGTGTGACATTAAGATTACTGCAGTTTCTTTATCAATATTATGCAATTCAATGTCACTTGGAGAAGCAGAAAAGAAATTAGCTGCTCCAGGGAAATCATTAATAGTTTTAGATTCTAAAGGCCCAGTAACCACTGTTACTTCCCATCCATTATAACTAGCAAGTTGACAAAGCTTTACTGCATCATGTTCAGCACCAAAAATCATAAGTTTAAAGCAAGGAGGCATAGCCTGTTCGAACCTGCTCAACTTTTCATCCACGCTAACTTGAGAAACAGCATATTGCTTTCCACCTAAGACTAATACACTCCCAAGTCCATCAATCATTCCAACTTGTTTTGTATAGTAATGGATAATCTCAAAGTCTTCTCTTCTTTCTAGCGATGTTTCAAACGCTTTGAAAAATCGATCTTCTGGTTTAAACTCTTCAAGAAGTATATAAAGAATCCCCTCACAACCCAAACGATAACGCCCATCATAGGTCATCATTTTTGCTTTCCCATCTTGAAAAACGGATTGTGATTGCCTAAGTATATCTTTTTCTACACAGCCACCACTCACAGCTCCAATCATGGTGTCATCTTCTAGAATCAACATGCGAACTCCTGGTTTTCTGTATGAAGATCCATCAAGATCGACCACTGTTGCCAAAATAGATTTTAACCCATCCTTCTTAGCTGAAAGATGGGCTTTAACTATGTCTTTAAATTCGTGAGTCATATAACCTTATTAACCTAGCGGCATTTGCGCTTTAATTTGAGGCGCAAAAGGAAGATCAGTAAGTCTTTGTCCAGTTGCTTGATAAATTGCATTTGCCAATGCTCCAACTGCTGGTGGGAGCCCAGGTTCTCCTAATCCTGTTGGTGCAACATCACTTTCAACAAAGAAAACTTCAATTTCTTCAGGTGCCTGAGAATGACGCATTAATTGATATCTATCAAAGTTATTTTCGTTGGGTGCTCCGTTGCTAAAAGTTAATTGGCTATACATAGCATGCCCAATACCATCAACTACTCCTCCTTGTACCATATTCACTGCTGCATCGCGATTAATTACAATTCCGCAATCCACCGCACACCAAACTTTTTTAACCTTTGGTAAGCCTTTAACCATAACCATATCAATAACTTCTGCTACGTAAGAACCATGACAGAAATAAGCTGCTACTCCTCTATGCACGCCACTAATATTTTCTCCCCAATTAGATTTTTCCTTGACTAATTTTAAAACACCTGCATAGCGTTTCGCATCATAATCGAATCTTTCACCTGCATAGCGACGCGCTACATTTTCTCCAAATTTTTCCCCCACTGGATTGTTTATTGCTCTGTCAAACAACTCCAAACGAAAATCAATTGGGTCTTTACCTGCCGCTTCAGCAACCTCATCTAAAAATGATTGTTCAGCTCCTGCTGTAAAGTGCGATCTTGGTGCTCTCCAAGCTCCTGTAGTAACATTGGTATCGGCTCCTATTTTTTCAGCTAGGTAATTATCAACTGTACCTGCTGGGAATCGATGTGGGAATACTGGTCCTTCTGGTAAACCCGTTCCACGTATAGAGAATGCAATTAAACTATTATTTTCATCTAAGCCTGCTTTATATTTTGAAATATATGGTGGTCTATAAGTGCCTTGTGTCATATCATCTTCTCTGGTATAGACAAGTTTCACAGGGCCTCCTACTTTTTTAGATATAGCCGCAGCTTCCATTCCAGTATGATTATAGAGTCGTCTACCAAATCCTCCGCCCATACGTGTCATATCAACCGTAATATTTTCAATAGGTATATTTAATAATTTAGACACTACTGTTTCCAGCTCCTTTGGTGTTTGGGTAGGGCCAATAAGCTCTGCATGTGTATCCGTCACATTCGCAAAGAAATTCATTGGTTCCATCGTATTATGAGGTAGGAAAGGTGAACTATATGTCCGCTCAATTACTTTTGATGCATTTTTAAAAGCAGTATCCACATCACCATCGGCTCGAGATTGTTCAACATTTCCTGAAACAAATGCATCTTCTAATCTTTTAGTATGCATTTCAGAATTTTCCAATTCACTTAATTGCTCCCAGTTTGCCTTAATAGCTCGTTTAGCCTTCATTAATTGCCATGTTGAATCCCCAACAATAGCAATAAGTTGATGGAATCCTTTTTCAATATAAGTCCAAGACGATTGCTCCGATGTAGTATCAATAATAAAAGCATCATTTACTCCAGGCATATTCTTTATTTCATCCTCATTAAAGTCCTTCAACTTCATCCCAAAAGCTGGTGGGTGTTGAATCATTGCAAGTTGCATTCCCTCCTTCTTAAAATCTAATCCAAAAAGTGGTTTACCAGTAACAATTTTTGATCCTTCCACATTTTTTTGAGAGCTACCTATTAGTTTAAAGTCTTTAGGATCCTTGAGTTCAACCTCTTCAGGAATTTCAATACCAACTGCTTTTGAAGCTATTTCACCATAACCAATAGTACGTTCGCCATTCACTTCACTAATAACTCCATTACTTACTGTTAGAGCAGCTACTTCAACTCCCCATTCTTTTGCTGCGGCTTCCAATAGCATATATCTTCCTGCAGCTCCAGCTGTTCTCAAAGGAGCCCAGCCAAGTCTAATAGAAAGACTACCTCCTGCAAACTGAGGGTTTGTGAAAGCATCTTCATCTAAAGAACCTTGCTCTACGATTACATTATCCCAATTAACATCTAACTCTTCTGCCACAATCATAGGCATTGAAGTCATTACGTTCTGACCAATTTCAGGGTTCGGTGAATAAATAGTAACTAATCCTGTGTCACCAATTTTTATATAACCATTGATCTCAAACCATTCATTAGGAATTGCAATTTCTTCAACTTTTGCGTCAGAAACACACCCTGTAAACCAACTAAACCCTATAAGCATTCCTCCTCCAGCTGCAGCTGAAACCTTCAAAAACGATCGACGATTGTATTGTGTTTTTACCTTTGTCATGATTTCTTAGTTTATAGTTTTGAAGCTGTTTTGATTGCTTGCTTAATTCTCACATAAGTTCCGCATCTGCAAATGTTACCATCCATTGCAGCATCAATATCCTCATCTGTTGGGTTTGGTGTATTATTTAACAATGCCGCTGCAGTCATAATCTGTCCTGATTGACAATAGCCGCATTGTGGCACATCAATTTCTTTCCATGCTTCCTGAACAGGATGATCCCCATTTTCAGAAAGCCCTTCAATGGTTACAATATCAGTTCCTTGTAATTGTGAAACCTGAAGCATGCAGCTTCGCAAGGCATTTCCATTCACATGTACTGTACAAGCTCCGCATTGCCCAATTCCACATCCATACTTCGTACCTACAAGTTCAATATGATCTCTTAACACCCATAATAAAGGGGTGTCAGCATCTACTTCAACGGCATGTGATTTTCCGTTAATTTTTAAGTTGTACGTTGGCATTATTTTGATTTTTAATTAGTGTTCCTATAAGCCCAAATAGAGGAGGGTCAATAAATTTACTAAAATTACTTGCTACATTAAATGTTTTAACAAAGAATTAATGTGTTTGAATTTATTCTAAATAGTTAGGCATTTCATCAGAATAGTGATATTTAATCTTGTTTTTAACTATATTTAAATTCGAAAAGTTTTCACCTAACCAACCAACTTTATGAAAAGAAAACTATCTATCGTTTGTATAGCGACGCTCCTACTATTGTTTAATTATTCATTAATAGCTCAAAATGATCGTCCTTCGTTTAATGCAACTCAATTAAGTTCAGATCCTGTAATTGATGGAAATGTTCTGAATGATGAACTATGGACAAGCATTCAACCAATCAATCAGCTTATACAATTACGCCCTAATTTTGGAGCTCCAGTTTCTGAAAAAACCGAAGTGCGTTTAGCATATACACAAAGCATGCTCTATGTTGCAGTTGTATGTTACGATTCAACCTCAGAAAATATAGTAGTATCAGATAATAGAAGAGATTCTGACCTAAGTGATGAAGATAGCTTTCTATTTATCATTGACACATATAACGATAGACAAAATGGGTTTTTATTCGGGACCAATTCTAATGGAATGGAATATGATGCACAAATTGATAATGAAGGGCAAGGAAACTTTAACCAAAATAGACAACAGCAAGGTGGTGTTATTGGTGGAACTAATATAAATTGGGATGCTTCATGGACAGTAAAAACAGAGGCTGGAGAGTATGGCTGGAGTGCAGAATTTGCTATACCTTTTAGGTCACTTCGTTTTAGTTCTGGAGAGAATCAATCTTGGGGAATCAATTTTCAGCGTAACATAAGTAAGAATCGTGAGGTGGCTTTTTGGGCTTCTCTTCCACTTGGTTTTGATATTAAAAGGTTGTCAATGGCTGGAAGAGTTCATGGTTTGAATTTAAAAAATCCAGGAAATCTAAAGATTATTCCTTACATACTTGGTCAAGCTATTAATGATAAATCTGTAGATCCTTCTGAATCTGACACCAACTTTGAAGCAGGATTGGATGTAAAATACAGCATCACTCCCAGTTTAACTTTAGACCTTACCTATAATACTGATTTTGCTCAAGTAGAAGTAGATGATCAACAAGTAAACTTAGATAGGTTTAATCTGTTTTTCCCTGAAAAAAGACCCTTCTTTTTAGAGAATGCTGGTCAATTTACCGTAGGAAGCCCAGGAGAAGTTGATCTGTTTTTTAGCAGGCGAATTGGGATTGGAGAGGAAGGAGAAGTGGTTCCTATAATAGGTGGAGCGCGTCTCTCTGGTAAAGTTGGACAAACAAATGTTGGTTTTTTAAGTATGTTTACTGATGATGTTGAAGAAGCTATGGTTCAACAAAACAATTTTACTGTTGCTAGAGTTAATCATGATTTTGGAGCAAGTAGATCTTCACTAGGTGGAATTTTTATTAATCGTTCTGGCATGGGTGGTTTAGATGATGATTACAATCGGGTTTATGCTGTTGATGGTAAATGGGGATTGGGGAAAAAAGCAGACATTACAGGATTTCTTGCAAAAAGCACAACTCCAGATATTGATGAAAAAGATCATGCATTTAAGCTAGCCGCAAACTACAATTGGGATGGTTGGATGTTAACAGCTGCTTATACGGAAGTTGGCGAAGGTTTTAATCCGGAAGTTGGATTTCTTCAAAGACCTCACTTTAAAAAGCCAGAATTTTTAATCTTTAAAGCACATCGCCCTAAAAACTGGGGAAATATTCTTGAAATAAGACCTCATGTATCTTATAGAAGTTACTGGGATTTTGATGATAACATGATCACTAGCTTTTTGCATGTTGATAATCATTGGGAATGGAAAAGTGGTTTTGAAGTACATACAGGAATTAATTTTACTCAAGAAGGAGTACAACAAGCTTTTCCTTTATCAGGAGTTACTGTAGACCCTGGAATATATAAACATGAGGAGCTTCAGTTGGTATACATGACTAATGCTAATAAGCAACTATCTTTTAGTGGTCGTAGTGTTATTGGAGGTTATTTTGGTGGTCAGCGTTTTACGCATAGTGGAACTGTTAAATTTCGACTAGGAGATAAATTCAACTCTTCATTTACTTATAGTCACAATAACTTAAACCTCCCTAACGGAGATGTCACTGCTATAGTTACTGGTGCACGATTGTCCTATTCTTTTACACCAAGAATGTTTGTACAAAGTTTAATTCAAAACAACAATGTATCCAATATCACCTCTGTGAATGCACGTTTTGGTTGGCTTCAAGAAGCTAATACTGGATTGTTTGTGGTAGTAAACATTATTAAAGACGATGATTACTTAGATGGACTAAACAATCAAAGTATCACTATTAAATATTCCAGAAGATTTGATTTGATGAGGAATTAATAGGTATCCTTCATCCAGTTGTATGGTTTACGTTTAACCCACATTCCTCTAGTGAAATCAGGAAAATCTTGTGGCTCTCCATTATTCTCTATCGAAACTTCTGAAAGTGGTGTGATCGCACTCCAAGCTGCTGCATCATAAGCATCCATTGGAGGTGCAATGTTCCTTTTAGCAGATTCAACAAAGGCGTGAATTACAAAGAAATCCATTCCTCCATGTCCTGCTCCTGTTGCATGTTCTCCATATTTTTTCCAAAGTGGATGATCATATTTTTCTAACCATTCTTTTGATGAATCCCAACGATGTGGTTTAGACTGTCCTTCTATATACATCCTATCTCCATCTTTTTCCCATAAACCATTTGCCCCTTGAACCCTGAAGCCTAAAGAATATGGTCTTGGTAAATTACAATCATGGGTTACAATAATGGTTTCTCCATTGGTTGTTTCAATAGTACTGGTTATAACATCTCCTTGTTTAAACTTTAATTTTGCATTAGGATGATCTTTGCCTCCATGTTTAACTATATAGTTATGAATTCCTATCCCCTTTGATGCATTAGAAGAAATAGAAGAAAACCTGTTTCCTTTATTGATATCACACATCACAGCTATAGGTCCAACTCCATGTGTTGGATATACATCTGCATTACGTAATAATGAGTGTTGTGTTCTCCAAGCTGCTTCCGAAATACCTTTTTCACCAAACTCAACTCCTAAACCATAAGCGGTTTTACCGTCATTAAGTTTGACAAAACGAAGATCATGCTGGTAACCACATCTAAAATGAACAAGTTCTCCAAAAATATTTTGTTTCACCATATTCAACACAGCCAACACATCTCTACGATAGTTAACGTTCTCTAGAATCATTAAATGCGTTCCTGTTTCTTCATGTGTGTTCACCAAATCCCAACACTCTTCCATAGTATTAGCAGCAGAAACTTCTAAGCCAGCATACTTCCCAGCTAACATGGCATCTTTGGCCATACGTGTATGCCACAACCAGGGTGTTGAAATAATAACTGCATCAACATCTTCCATATCCAAAAGATCTCTGTAAGCATAATCACTTTTATCAAATACTTTTGGCTTTTTCTTACCTTTTTCCGAAATCTTATCAAGCGCTATAGTAATTCTGGCAGGATCAATATCGCAAATTGCAGTAACCTCAACATCTTCTCTTAATAACACATTGTTTAGATGATTCGTTCCTCTTAATCCAACTCCAATTAATCCTACTTTAAGGACATCTTTATAGTTATTTTTTGATAAACCAAATGACAAATTTGGTAACATAGAAATTCCTGCTCCCGCTATAGCAGATTGCTTTAAAAATTGTCTTCTTGAACTCATTGAAATGTAGTTTAGTTAGAATGGAAATAAATATAGAAATAATTTCTCTTGTAAGAATACACTACCGTATGTAACTTTTTTTAAAATAATGTGTCTTATAAGTAAATGATATAACGTACTACGCTTTAATGAAACATAAAGTAAGTCCTGAAACATCATCGAATGAGGACCTCTAAAAAGAAACATTAAGTAGACGTATTAAACATAAAGACATTTTTAAAAGGAGCTTTGTTAAAGCTCTTTTTTTGTTTGCCTATATAAGCGACTGGTTTAATTACCATAATAATTTGTAATTTAAAGCCTCACACCAACCAATCACTCTTATGAAAGTTCGCATTATTTATCTACTTGCCTCATTTTGTTTTTCGCTTGTTTTACATGCTCAATCTTATTCAAAACAAATAAAAGATTTAGACAATTTTATTGTTGAAGGCATCGAAAAATGGCAACCTCCAGGTCTAGCTGTAACTGTGGTGAAAAATGGTGAAATAGTTTTCGCCAAAACCTATGGTGTAACAAATATTGACAGCCAACAACCTGTAAACAACAATACCCTTTTTGGTTGCATGAGTACTACCAAAGCATTTGTGGCTGCCGGTTTAGCTATGCTAGTGGACGACGGCAAACTTGGTTGGGAGGATAAGGTTATAGATTACCTGCCAGAATTTCAACTTAAAGATCCTTATATAACCAGAGAGATAAACATCATCGATTTGCTTACTCACAGAACTGGAATTGGCAACACCGATTACTTATGGGGACAAATGAAGATACCTAGCGATAGTGTGCTTTATAAAATGCGTGAAGTTGAGAAAACATATTCGTTACGTTCAAGTTTTATCTATCAGAATATTTTTTATCTAGCTGCAGGAAAAGTTATTGAAAAAGTAAGTGGTAAAGATTGGGGAGTGTTCTTAAAAGAACGAATTTACGATCCTTTAGGAATGACTAATACTCATGCTACTTTAGGTTCTATTCAACATATTACAAACAAAGCTGATGCTCATTATGAAATTGATGGAGAAATAACCAAAATTGAACAAACCAGTGCAGACGCAATTGGACCAGCAGGATCTATGTGGTCATCTATTGACGATATTGGTAAATGGATTCAATTCTTATTGAATGATGGTAAGGTAAATGGTAAGGTTTTACTCTCTGAAAAGAATTTTAATGAACTTTTTAAAGTGCATCAAATAGTTCCTAAAGAACAATTCTACCCTACTCGACTAGTAACCAAGCCAAATTTCACCACCTACGGATTGGGATGGTTCCAACACGATTACAAAGGAAAGATGGTGCAATTTCACACTGGAAGTTTAGCAGGAATGGTTGCTATTGCTGGTATGATTCCAGAAGATGAAGTTGGAGTATACGTAATGGGTAATCTAGATCATGTAGAGTTACGTCATGCCATTATGTATGCGGTCTTTGATTTATTTACTGAGGGAAAACTGTCTAGAAATTGGAGTGAAGAACTTTACCCTATTTATCATCCTGAAGAAAACTCAAGACCGAATTTTGAGCCAATAGCCAATACTTCTCCATCGTTAAAAAAAGATAAGCTTATTGGAACTTATGTGAATAAGCAATATGGTTGGGTGAAGATTTCTTTCGACAATGGAAGCCTAAAATTCAATTTGAATGATACAGTTTATGGGAATGTAAAACATTGGCATTATAATACCTATCAAGTAGTTTTTAATAAAAAGTATTGGGGAGAAATGTTGGTGAGTGTGAATTTGGATGTTTTAGGAAATTTGTCGCATATCGATATTGGAGGTGATGATTTTTATTTGAAGAAATAACTATACGCACTTATATTTTTGAACAAAACGTTTTAAGATCACACTAGGATATTCAATATCATAAGTTTTTACTTGCTCTGATAGTTTTTCAGCTTCAGATAGCTGAAAATACCCATGGTTTTTATAGGCTTCTATGCGAACTAGTATTCCATTCAAATCCAACTCAGGATGAAATTGTGTTGCATAAATATTGTTCTTTACTCGAATCATTTGATAAGGACATGTATTCGAGCTTGCTAATAAAACTGCACTATTAGGAATGTTTTGGCAAGCCTCTTTATGCCCTCCAAAAGCTATGAAGCTTATTGGGATATCTTTTAATAAATCATCATTCAAACCTTCATCTGATATATTTATCTGAACTGCATCGACTTTTTCAGAATATTTATCTTTAGAGACACTTCCTCCTAAATACGCGTTTAATATCCCAAGACCATAACAAGTGCCTAAATAAGGGAAATCAGTCTGTACAATTCTTTCTAACAGCTTTAATAGTTGAGGCTCGAAAACTTTTTGATAATCATACTTTTCTTCATGATTATCGCTGACGTTACACGGTCCTCCTCCCACTATAACACCAGAATAGTCATTCAAATTCAGTATTGGAATACCATTTTCTTCCATTCTTATTCGATGCACATCGCCTTCTAATAAGTTTCCATACTCTAAGAAAGCTTCAAATTCGTTATTAGAAGCTTCATCGATTGGTCTAAGTTGTAGAATTAGGAATGGTTTCACATTTAAATATACTAAGATTTACAACATTAACATTAATTAACTGTCTTTATAAAACATTGCCTTTATCTTTAGGCTAAATGTTTGAAACTCAAATGAAAAAACTACTCTTTATCTCGAGCCTCGTCATCTTATCGTGCAATTCAACAATAGATATAGAAAAAGAGAAAACCTTAATAAAGAAACAAATCGAAAGTGTCCATCAAGCACATCTCGATAAAGATGCTCAGACTTTTTATCAACCAAATGCGAATTCTTGGATCGATATAAGAAATGGAAAAATAAGTCGAGTAAACAAAAGTGAAGTTATTTCGGGAACTCAAGAATATTTGAACAATATGGAGTTTGCTCAATTAAAAACAATAAGCAAACCCATTATAGAAGTTTCTAATGACGCCTCTTTAGCAACTTATAGTAGTAGCGTTTTAGTAAAAGGAAGATTAAATGATGAACCTATTCTATGGGTTGTTGCATGGCAAAACACATTAAAAAAAATTGAAGGTGAATGGAAAATCATAAGCGCAGTTAATACTGAAGCCAATAACTTGGTTACTACGAGTACAATTTTGGATGAGATTAGAAACAGTTTAGGAGAATATGAGGTTATAACTTCAATTTCAGCATTAGCTGATTGTACTGACCCTGAAAATAATTCATTTACAACTCTCATCTATTCTAATAAAGAAAACGGGAGAATGGAGCAGATAAGTGGTGACCGTCATACTATTTTTAAACACGGTCAAGAGTCTTGGGGTAAAAATGTTGTTTCTGAAACAGTTTATGATAGCCTTAATGACAATTTAAAGGTGTTTGCAAAATCTCATGAGTTACATTGGTTAAGCCTTTGGCCAGAAACCAGATATAGCAACCCTACATTTAATGGAATAGTAGATTTTGGTAATGAAAAAGCTTTGAAAGTTAGTTTCGAAGACGACCTAAACAAACCGGTAAACTTCTACTATGACTTTGAATCTTATTTACCATTAGCATTTGACATTGAAATTGACAATCAAGGAAATACAGTAACTACCTATTTTGAAAATTGGAAAGAAAAGGATAGCGTAAAAATGTTTAACAATGCAACATTTGATCAGATGGGAATGCAATTCAAATATTCCTATTCTGAAATTAATTTGAATAGTTTGAACCCACAGGACTTTGATTCTAAAAAAGCTGTTTTAAATCAACAACCTTAATTTCGATAGTTTAACCAATTAGACCTTTTGTCTCAATGCAGATGGCGATTCTTTAAACTTCTCTGTAAAGACCTTTGAAAAGTAATTTGGATCACTAAAACCTACAGAATAGGCAATTTCGGATACGGTTGAACTAGAAGTTGAAAGCATTTTAAAAGCTTGGTTTAGCTTAATCTCTCTTATAAATATTGAAGTTGACAAACCTGTAAGCGCTTTAAGTTTTCTATGCATTTGCGTTCTACTTGCTCCAATTTCGTAACATAATTCATTGATTCCAAAATCTTCATTATCAATATTTTTGAGCACTAGTGTTCTTGCTTTTTCTAGAAAAGGATCTGTAATCGTTGTATCTTCAATACCTACTTCTCTGGCATATTTTTTCTTTAGTTGCTCTCTTACCTCAATGAGGTTTTTTACTTGAGCCAAAAGCTCTTTTTTATTAAATGGCTTCCCAAGATAAGCATCTGCTCCATGTTCGATTCCAGATATTTTAGATTTCAGGTCGCTTTTTGCGGTTAGCAAAATCACTGGTATATGATTAGTCCGTTTATCTTTTTTTATTTCCTCACAAAGCTCATAACCATCCATTTCTGGCATCATTACATCCGAAATAATAAGGTCTGGAACTTTTTGTAATGCACTTTCCAACCCTTCTTTACCGTTTGTAGCTTTTAGCACCTCATAAGACTCTTCAATGGTATCCACAACATAATTCCTTACATCAATGTTATCTTCAACTACAAGAATTACATTTTTATCACTATCAAAAAAAGTAAGCTCTTCATTTACTTCCTCCATACTGCCTGCAACAGTGAGCTCTTGATTGCTTTGAAAAGTTAAGACAAAACTCGATCCACCATCTGGGTTATTAAAAGCTGTTAAGTTTCCATTCATCAATCGTGTTAACTCTCTAGATAGTGCTAATCCAATACCAGAACCATCCTTAGTTTTATTATTGCTGGCTTGGAAGTAGCGATCGAAAACTTTATCAATTTGATCATTTGGGATACCATGACCATTATCTCTTACTACAATTTTTATAATGTCTTCATGTTCAATAACCGAAACTTCTATTAATCCGTTTTCAGGAGTGAATTTTATAGCATTTGAGAATAAATTATTAAGTATTAGTTGAAATTTATCTTCATCATAATCTAGTATTAACTCTTCTTTGTTTGTGGTAAATGATAGTGTTATTCCTTTTTGTTTTGCTAGCGATTCAAAGGATTCTAAACAATACTTTGTATACTTGATTACATCATGACTCTGAACATTTAATTTGGCACTATTAGATTCTATTTGTCCAATTTCCAATAAGCCATTGACCAAGTTCAGTAATTGTTTAGCATTTCTCTCAATGATTGTTCCTGAATTCTTTTCCAGCTTCTCCGATAGTCCAAGGATAACAGTTAGTGGGGTTCTAAACTCGTGAGTGATATTATTGTAGAATTCGTTCTTAAAATCGTCTACCTCCTTAAGCTTATTGGCTTCTGCAACAGCTAGTTTTCTATTTAATTGAACTCGATATATCAAAAGAACAAGTCCAAAAAGAGCCAATGCATAAATCGCTAAGGCTGTGGTTGTTCTCCACCATGGTGGGAAAATTTCAAAAGAGATTAATGAGTTTGGATCACTCCAAACAGAACCATCATTAGTACTCATCACTTGAAAAACATAATTATTTGGTTGTAACGTATTAAAAACTACTCTATCTAACTCTTTTATATATTGCCACTCATCTGAATTTCCTAATAATCGATAAGCGTATTGTGTATGCTGGGATATTTCTGGATTAATACTTTTTAATCCAATCTCCAATGAATTTTCCTCATGATTGAATTCTATGGCTTCTAAACTTGCTGTGCCTAAATAATTGCTATACGCTGCCTCATTATTAACTTTTAGTTCATTTAGAACCACCCTTGGTGGCTCCGTCTCAATTTTTAAATCATCTGGATGATACGCAAAAAAACCACCTATTCCATCTGTAAAAACCTTACCATCATCATTTATATGAATCGGCCCCACATAATTGTTATCTCCATTCATTAATCGCATCCATTCAGGCGAGTATTCTAGGACCTCAAAGGTTCTTGGATCGATGCATATTGTGGGAGTAAAATATTGCTTTACCCAAAGATTACCCTTTAAATCACGAACAATTCCCCCTATCTCGTCATTACTTAAAACATTGCCTTCATTGAGATGACGAATAATTTTTCCTTCAGTTATACTAAAAACGTAAATACCATTTTTTGTATAAATCCATAACCTTTCCAAATCATCTGAAATAATACCCCAAACGTCATAAACAGGAAGATTTAATGAAAAACTAGTATGTTTTATTGGCTTATCACCCGAAATGTCAAAAGCTATAATCTCCGTGTTCTCGCTAACTGTCCAAAGCAGATTATTCTTATCGATGTAAATATTACTTAAATGAAGATTGTCAAAGGTTGTTCGTTCTTTGGTGCTGGCATCCATTTTACTGAGCTTATCCTTCCATAAATACCATAGGTTTTGATCCCTATCTAAGTTAAGATGATAAATAAAGCCGTATGACGTATTGTTATTCGGTGCAAACAAATCAAAATCGTTGTTGGCTTCATTAAATTGTGCAATACCATCAGAGGTTCCAATCCATATTTCGCCATTTTCTCCTTTTACAAAACCCGTAATTCTTCTGTTTAATCCTTGATAGCTTCCATTATTAAATTTATGAAATGCTTTGGCATTGCTATCATAATGGAAAATTCCATTACGTCCTCCTATCCAATATTTGCCATTATCATCTTGAACAAAGGAGTGTATGTATTTATCATTAAAATCACTTGGAAGAGATATATAATCGTACTGATATTGCTTCCAATCTAATTTTACCAATCCTTGCTCGCCTCCTGCACCTACATAAATATTATTAGATTTGTCAACGTATACATGAAATGAAGAGACAGTACTTTCAATTTCTTTGATTGATATTACATCTAATTCTTCACTTAATTTCAATCTAGAAATGCCTCGTCTAGATCCTATCCATAGATAATTATCATCATCAATGTCAAAATCTGTTCCATACCAAAACTTCTTTGGTATAGTATAATCTACCCACTTCACCTTAGTAAGACTTGAATTGAATACCCCTATTCTATTCCTTGCTATCACCCATAAACTATCTTCAAGAATTTTAACTCTATTAATAAAAGGATGTTCAAAAATTAGCTCAAACCCGTTAGGAAGTTCCTTGAGAATTCTCTTGTTAGTAGCTATATATATAGCTTCATTTATGTAAAGAATTTCTTTTATAAATTCTTTGTCATCTAAATTAATCTGAGTCAATTCGACATTAGAGATGCTTCCAGACTGATCTAAATCAAACGTTATGTACTCTTTATCTGTGCCAAGAATAAATTGACGTTCTTCCAGTTGCGTAATAGAATTAATTTGCTTTGAGGCAGCATTACTTAGAAGCGGTTCGTAAATATTTACAAAGTTTTCATTTTTACGGTTAAGAAAATTTAGCCCGTTTTCTTTTGTCCCACAGAGAATATTTCCCAGATCATCTTCTAGAATTGCAGTAACAACTTTACCTCTAAAACCATTGTTCTCGTTTAAGTAATCTTTATAAATTTTTATGCTTGAGCCATCAAGAATATTTAAACCATTGTTTGTTCCAACCCAAATAAAACCAAACGAATCTTCAATAATAGTGGTAACCCTATTACTTGACAATCCGTTTTCTTGTTGGTACTGCTCAAAAATAAATCCTTCAAATTGATATACTTTTTGCGCATTGCCTAGTACGGTAGTAATAAGTGCACAAATAGTTAGTATAACCCTTATGTCCTGTTTAAAGTTGATATCTGTTGTTTTATAAAATCAATCTCAAATTACACCTTTTTTCTTATTCCATCTTAGTGTTTACGCTAATTGGAACAATAGTCCTTAGAATTGGAACAATAGTCAAGACCACAAAACACATATGAAATGATCTTTGCTATAAACAAAATTTTATAGTCATGAAAAGAGCAAACTTTTACATTATCGTTTTTACTTCCATCTTAATAACAACATTGTTTAATTGTAATGATGGAGATGACGATCCAAACAATAATAATCAAGTTAATGAATGTCAATCATGTTCAATAGAATGCCCTGATTTATGCGTAAAAGGTTTTCAATCTAATTTGATGATTACAGTTGATAATACGAGTAGATATTACGACGTTTTCTTACCTTCATCCCATACTATTTCTTCAAGTAATCATCCTGTCATTATTGATTTACATGGAGCATTGTCAACCAAAGAAGATCAAAGACTATTTTCAAGTTTTGAAGAAATAGCTGAAACAAATGATGCTATCGTGGTATGGCCACAAGCCCTTAACATTACAACTTGTCTTAATTCTGGAAACCGTTGGAACGCAAATGTCACTAATCAGCCTGATGACGTAAGTTTTATTGACAATCTAATTGATCAGATTATCATTGATTATAAAGTTGATCCTAATCGTATTTATGTATCAGGATTATCAAATGGAGGTTACTTAGCCTATAATCTTGCCTGTGCTTTGAGCGATAAAATTGCAGCAATTGCTTCTGTAGCTGGAACAATGAATGAGGACTTGATGAATAATTACTGTAACCCTTCAAGAGCAGTCCCAATAATTCAAATACATGGAACAGCAGATCAAATAATTTCGTACACTGGTTTTAATAGTTGCGAAGGTCATCAAGCATCAGTTGAAGAGCTAGTTTCGTTCTGGAGAGCAAAAGCTAATTGCAGTTCTAGTTACACCGAAGACATTTTAGAGGATCTAGATACTAATGATAATAGTTCGGTTAAGGTACATTCTTACGAAGATTGCTCAACAGGTGCCATATTCAAGCTTGTAATTATTGAAGGTGGTGGTCATATTTGGCCAGGGAGTGAAACTTTTAGAGATTATTATGCAGATTATGCTCATTTACTGTTTCCTATGAATTTTGATATAGATGCCAGTGAAATAATATGGGAATTCTTCAGTGATTATAGCTTATAATCAACTAAAATATATTCAAAATGAAAGCAATAAAGTTTACAATCTTCATTTTAATTTTGTGCCAATTTACTATGGGATGTAGCGATAATGAAGAAATTGAAACAGTAGAATTGACAACCACTCAAATGTTAGAAGGTAAATGGAAACTAACATTAGTACAAAATGCATTTGGGAGTGATGATTTTGGAGAATTCACTCTTCCAAATTACGAATCTATAATTGAATTCAAGATGGAAGATAAAATTATAGCTAATGACCCTGATTGGGGCGATTATACTGAAAATGGTGAGCTTCATTTCATTTATGGAAATATTACTGGATATTATGAAGCTTCTGGAGATTGGGAATATTGGCCTTTTAGTTGGAGAGAATTTGAAAAGACTTTTAGAGCAAATATTGATCCTTGGGGATTCTCTAGGAATTTTGAAATCCTCGAAATTAGTGAAGATCATTTGACGCTTCACTTTACATTTTTTTGGACCTCTAGTAAACTATATTACGAAAGATATAATGACTAATATGATTGTTAACTAAAAGAAAGAGCCACTTCTTTAATAGAAGTGGCTCTTTCAACTAACCAATCAAAACATTATGAAAAAAACTACTTTACTAATTCTTTAATTACCTTTTTAGAGAAGTCCTCAGAAGTGGTTCCCAGTGTTTCCGGATTATCAATCGTTGTTGTAATTACAGACATCAATTGATTTTGTTCTGGCTGTGTAAGATCATATATAATAGTCTCAATTATATACTTCTTCCCTTGCGATGTTACTGATGTTTCTGTTCCGCTGTTGTAGTAGAAATCCCCATAGAATCTATAAAAACTTCTGTAATACCCTCTTCTATAGAATACTGGACCTGTACTTACTGTATATCCTGTTCCAGAAGTTGTTGTTTTAGTATATTCTTGCACATCTTTTAACACGCTTAATAGTACTAGTTCTATACCTTCGTTTTGAAGTTCCCCTTTCAATTCAGAAATCTCTTCTTTAGACAATTTCTTATCTGAACTTAGCGAAGGAAATTTTGTAATACTGCTTATAGATTCTACACCTTCATTTTTTAACCCTTCAACCATATCTCTTTCCATTTGCTCTCTTACTATAATGTCTTCAGTTTTACTGATTACCATTACTTTTTTTTCCCTAACATCTGTTAGTTTTACATCTTTCCATGTGTCGCTAACCTTTACGGTAGATGAACATCCTACCAATGTAAATACCGTTAATACTAATCCTATATATTTTAAACTTTTCATGACTTTGTGTTTTAGTGTTTATTAATTTTTTAACTCTTTATAAATACGCTCTTTGCATATTTAAAAACTGCCACTGTCGATGTTACGATCATCCAACCTAGTGTTACTGTTAATGCTACTGCTGCCATAATTCTATTGGTTTTATTGTTTTGAATTCATTTTCTTTTTATAATTCTCCATTACTTCCATTTCCATTTTCATCTCTAACTCTTCTATCTTTTCCCAATCAACTTTAAAATTTTCGTTGATGTTTAATAAATCTGTTTTCATAGTTCTTTGCTTTAATTTCTATTCAAATTTACGTCGCATATCTACCTTTTTTACTGAGTATTAAGGTGAAACGACCATAATTAAATGTGAAGTGACTTAAACAAATAGTAAGACGAAAAGGGCATAAAAAAAGGGTTAGTCTATAGACTAACCCTTTGGCTTTATTTAGTTTTATTCTTTACTGTTTAGGAAACTCAAATCTTATAACCTCTCCACCACGAAGTATTGTTATTGGAACTTTACTTCCCTTACTATAAGTATTCATTTTTCGTTTGATAAGGTAAGACGAATTCCTATGCTCAAACTTTATTCCTGCAATCTCCAATATTACATCACCTCCAAGTAAAATACTCTTTCCTGCAATTTGGGCTGGAATTACTCCTCCTCTCAATCCAATTTTACTACCTAAACCTTTAGAGGACACACTAAGCACCAACAAACCAGCTTGCTGAGGAACATTAAGTAAATATGCCATGTCTTTAGTTAGTAGCATAGATTCCATTCCTGTCCAGGAGTTTTGCTCTTTCGACAATAACTTTTCCGCTACGTTTGAAGAAATTGCAAAACCAATACCTTCAAAACCACCAGATTTAGAATAAATTCTGCTAGAAATACCTACAACTTCTCCCTTCATATTAAACATTGGTCCTCCAGAATTCCCAGGGTTGATTGCAGCATCTGTTTGCAAGAATTCAACCGTTTCAAAATCATTACTTAAATTATCAGGAACAAATCTTCCGCTAATAATTCCTTTTGAAAGCGATTGCTTTAAACCATGAGGAGCGCCAACAATAAAAATATCTTCACCAATATTTATAGCATCAGAATCTCCAATTGAAGCTACTCTTTTATTTTTAAGTTGGAAGCCCTCTTTGACTTTAATAAGAGCAACATCGGCGTTAGGATTAGAACTTATTACCACGGCCTCATATACATCGCCATCAGTAAATTCAACAGTAATTAATTCTGCTGCTTGAACTACATGAGAAGCAGTCCATATTAAGCCATCATTAGAAACCAGAACTCCTGAGCCCAAAGACTCTGAGTTAATGGATTCTGGATCAAGTGTCATTTGTGAATAATCGAAGCTCTCAATCTCAATAAAAACCACAGAACTACTTACATCTTTAAATAATTGTGAAAGTTCTTGTGCTTCATTTATAAATGAAACTAAAAGACATGCGCTAAGTGTTATAATAATTTTTCTCATAGCTAAATCAATTAATCTTCTTGTTTCCAATTCCACTTTGAATAGATAGAATAAAGCAACTTATTCATACTCTCTAAATGAATAATATACTGACGTTTGTTGAGTAAATCTTTTACTTCAGTATTCATCTTATTGATAATTTTATTGAGCTCCACTTTTATTTCATCTGAAGAATACCCTTTATCTAAATCGTCCAAACGTCGCATATCAAATCCGTAGCCAGTAATTATATTAAAATAATCAGCGCTCTTAGATTCGGATAATCTCATTTTGGCCACCTCATTATTAAACATAATTTGAAGATTCTCTTTTTCCTTATACGTATATAAAGTATCTATTTTATTTTTCTCCCTTTCTATTTGCTTTGTACTTTTTTGACCATATGTCGTCATGCAAACGCAAAAAAGTATTGAATAAATAATTTTATTTTTCATTTCTATTTCTATCGATTGTTTGTGTGCTGACTCAAATATTTACCTACCACAATTGCCGTTAAAATAACTAGGTAGAATTGACCAATTAGACCAATCAAAATCGCTGCTTTTTGCGCGATTGGAGTAATTGGTAAAATATCTCCATAGCCAATTGTCATCAACGTAATATAGGCATAGTACATCAATTGGTCAGAAATCTCTAGACTTGGATTCAATCCTGAATATGAATTGGGATAAATAATCTCAATCGTTAGACACGTAAAAAATGATAATAATCCAAGAGAAATATAACCACTAATTAATCCTAATATTACATTTTTTTGTACAACTTTAGATTGCCATACCTGCCTTATAATTTCAAGAGTTACTACGGCATAAAATAGAAAATATGCTCCAAATTTAAAGTAATTAGTTGTATCTGACGATTCTTTATTAATAAGGTTAAGTACTAATAAAGTCAAGGACAAAAAGAACAACAATAATAGTAACCTGCTCAAACCTTTTCTATTCAAAACTAGTATTATCCCTGCGAAAAGATTCGATAATAGAAAGAACGGCATTACCCATAAGTCAAACCACTCAGCAGAAATAAAAATCGATCCAAATAAAATAATCAACTGAGTAATTAAAAATAACTCAAATCGATATGGAAAAAACTTATCTAGCATTAATCTATTAATCTTCCATTATAGATTCATCAAACTGGTAGTTCTTATAATTGACTTTGAACAGAATACTATAAAATGAAGGGATAAATAATAAGGTGATTACAGTGCCAAATAATAATCCAATCATTATACTCACTGCCATCCCTTCCCACATTTCTCCTCCACTTAGATATAATGGAATCAACCCTAACACTGTTGTAAATGTAGCTAAGAGAATTGGTCTAAAACGCTGAAGACAAGCGGCAATAATTGCATCTTCAATTGGTCGTTTAAGTTCGGTCTCTTCTATTTGTATTCGATCTATAAGTACGATAGCATTATTTATTACTATTCCGGCGAGAGAGATTACTCCTAAAAATGGCATAAATCCAAAAGGTTCTTGAAAAATTAATAAACCAATAACAACACCTATAATACCCAGTGGAATTGTCGATGCCACCATGATTGTTTTTCTTACAGAGTTAAATTGAATAATCAGTAGTAAAATAATTATAAATCCTGAAAGCGGTAAATATTTTATAACCGCTCCCATATTTTCAGATGTATTTTCTGAATCACCTCCAAATTTGTAAGCATATCCTGCTGGCCAATCTTTAGATACTTCTTCCATATAAGGTGATATTTCTTTCATAATAGCCGATGCATTACCATTGGCATTTAATTCGCTGCTTACATTTATGGTTCGATCTATATCGAGTCTTTTAATCTTTGCATACTGCCACTGAGGAACAATGCTAGCAACTTGTATTAGTGGAACACTTTTACCTGAATTTTGAGCATAAATATTCAATGTCTCAATAGATGATAGTGTTTGCTGCTGACTATCACTACTTCTCATTAAAATAGGAATAGACTTATCATTTTCTCTATATTCTCCAGTTTTAAAACCATCCAAAACAGTTTGTAAAGAGGTAGCAATATCTGCATTAGTAACACCAGCTAGTTGCGCCTTGTTCTGGTCAATTTGAACTACAAATTTCTTAGTTTTTGGACCCCAATCATCCTTAACATTTTTGGTTCCGCTAACAGAGCTGAGCTTCTGCTTGGTTTGTTCAGAGAGTTTGGCAAGGACGTCAGGATCTTCTCCCGAAATTTTAATTTCAATAGGTGTACCACCACCACCAGATCCTAAGAGTCCAACTTTAATATCTGCATTTGGGAATGAGTTAAAACAATATTCGTCTAACTTCTCAACCATTTCATTATTATAGATAAACTCTGAAGTATTAATTAGGATATGCGCATAACTCGGATCGGGTTCATCGGGCGAATATCCCAAATCGTATGATTCAGGTCCTGAACCTATGTAGGCTGACCAATCTGATATGCCGTTTGCCCTTGATTCATTAACCACAAGTTCATTCGTCATATATTCTTCTATTTCTTTTACGACATCTTTAGTGGCATCGATTCGTGTTCCTTGCGGTAAATTGATATCTACAGTGATCATATTTCTATCACTATCAGGGAAGAATACAAAAGAAATAAATCCAAAACCATAGAGAGATAAAAAGAATGTACCTATTATTCCGAATAAAACTAACCTCTTATATGAAAGTGCAATTAGAATTAAGTTTTTATAATATTGCTTTAGTTGTCCAATAACTTTATCAATAACACTTTGCTTTCGCTCAGATTTCGGAGTAACTTTCAAGAAGAGGAAACATAAAAGTGTTATTACTGTTAGTGCAATTATCCAAGATGATAATAATGCTAGTGAGATTACCACAAAGATTGGGCCCACAATATCCCCCATGGTTGATTCTGCAAGATAGAATGCTAAGAAGGCTGCTGAAGTGGTTAAAGTTGAAATGAGTAATGGAGTAAATAACTCTCCACAAGCATCTATTGCTGCTTTCTTCGCATTAATACCGTTTTCCATTTTAACCATAATGGTTTCCGCAACTACAATTGCATTATCAACCATCATACCCAATGCCATTATTAACGCAGCAAGCGTAACCTGATTTAATCCCATATCTATTACTCCCATGAGCATTAAAGTCATGATGGTTACCATAGGAATTAAACTTGCAATAATACCTCCCGTTCTTAGTCCGAGGAATAAGAGCATTACTATTAGTACAATTGTAATAGATTGTATAAGGTTAACAATGAAATCGCTGATCTTGTTGTCTATATATGTATCTAGTGAGGACAAACGTGTTAATTCTAAACCAATAGGGAGTCGTTTATCCCACTCCTTCATAATTTCATTAAGATCAGTGCCTAATTGTATAATATTAGCACCTTCTTTAAGGCTAATATGTAATGAAATGGCTTCTTGTCCATTCACTGTTACGAGTTGTTTAGGAGGATCTATGTAGTTTTTACGAACATTCGTAATATCACCTAGATAGACTAATTGTGAACCATCCCCGACAGGAATTAAAGTTTGCTTAATATCTTCAACCGAATTAAAATTTCCTGTTGGTTCTAAAATTATACGTTCAGCACCAAGATTAACTTGTCCTCCAGAACTCAATATATTCGTATTACTTATAATATTCTGAAGTTTAGATGCAGATAAACCGTATTCCTTCAGTCTAGAATTATCGAACTCTATAAATATGCGTTCATCTTGAACACCACCAATTTCAACCTTTGCTGCAAGATCTAGCTTAATAAAATCATCCTTAATTTCATCAACATATTCTTTGGCTTCTGCATAGGTAAAACCATCCATCAAGAGACCAACTGAGATGCCAAAAACCTCTCCCAGCCCATCATCATTTAGTACTGGAGTAACCCCAGATGGTAATCCTTGTAGTTGACTTAGTTTACGTCTTAACCTGTCCCAAACAGCCTGTAAATCTTCAGGTTTTACTTGATCTTTTAATTCTACGGTGACTACGGATAATCCTGATCTAGAGGTACTGCTTACCTTTTTTAACTCTGGTAATTCCTGAACAGTCTTCTCAACTTTATCAGTTACTAACTGTTCAACTCGCTCAGGACTAGAACCGGGAAAAGAAGAAACCACAGAGGCTACACGAACAGTATAAGGAGGCATACTATCTCTTGATAAAGACTGGTAAAAAACCATTCCCATAATCAGAATAGTACCTAATACTGTGAATGTAATACGATTTCTATTTATAGAAAATTCAGCTAAATTCATTTAAACTAGTTTAGTTTTACTTCTTGTCCATCCAATAAAGTTTGTAATCCTGCGGTGGCAATTTTTTGTCCTACTTTGAGCCCGGATATTACTTGAACACCTTGCGGTGTAAATTCCCCAATCTTTATAGTTTGCTTTTTTACGGTGACATTATTGCCACTATCATCAACCAAAAAGACAAATCTTCCATTCGAATCTTCACCAACTGCATTTGTTGGAACTACAAGAATATCTTTAGATAAATCTTCATCAACAAACTCAAAATTTACAGTTGCTGCCATACCACTTTTAATCCTTTCGTCAGTATCTGTAACCATTACAGTAATAGGATAGGTGGAGGTATTAGCATCAAGAGCTGGTGATACCTCAGTAATTACAGCGTTGAAAGTTTCATCGGCGATTGCAGAAAATGACACCTTAACCTTCATATCCTTTTTAACCGCATTAATCACAGATTCTGGTAGACCCAAAGAGATCTCAATTGTTGTCCCTGCATTTAATACTGCTACCACATTACCAGCAGCCACATTCTCGTCAAGCTCAGCATTTACTGCAGATATTACACCGTTTTCTGGGGCATACAAATAGCCATATTGTATCTGATCCTGTTGAATAGCTACACTACGTTTTGCTGATTCAAAACTAGCTACGGCCGTTCTATATGAGTTTTTAGCAGATTCATAATCGCTTAATGATGCGCTTCCCTTTTCATACAACTTGCGCATTCGATTTAAAGATAACTTGGCAGTGTTCATCTGAGATTCTGAACTATTTTTTTGCTCAATTGCCGATTCATAACTTAGGCGAGCTGATACATTATCTAGTTTACCTAGTAACTGTCCCTTTTTAACTTCTTGACCTAGTTTTAAATCGAAAGTGGTAATAATACCATTACTTCTAAAACTGAGATTAATTATTTTTTCGGTTTGAGCAGTACCACTGAAGCTGCGCGCTTTCTCTCCTCCTAAATAGGATACTTCTGCAAACTTTACTGGCCTCAAAACTACTGCTTCTTCAGCTACCTTTTCTCCACAACTATATAAAAGGAGTATCGTTAAAAGACAAGAAATTTTTAAGATTCGATTTACTAGCATCTCGATAATCATATTATGTTGTTTAATCATTTTTTTGCATAAATTCTAAAAAGCGTTGGGCAAAGGCTTCACGTTCCTCTTCCTCTTCTAGTAAAAAGAACAATCCTAATGATCGTTCTAAAAGCATGGAGCTTAATAAATAATTATATGCTGCATTTGCACTTGCCAATTGTGCTTGCAAATAATTGTTCTGTGCATCAAGTAACTGCACGATATTAACTGCACCATTTGCATAAGAAGTTTGTGTCAGATCTAAGGCTTCTTCAGCTGTTTCTTCAAATAATCTGGAGAGTTCAATATTTGATACTTGGTTTACTAATTCTAGCACAGCGTCATTAATATTTCGTTCAATATTGAGTTTAATGTTATCCCTAGATATTTCTAGTTGATTTTTCTGAATGGAAGCAATCTGTTTATTGAGGTTCTGTTTGTTTTGATTAAATAGTGGTAACGAAACGTTTAAACCAAATGTGTAATAACCATCTGGAATGGCTGGAAAGTTAGGCGGAAATGTAGATCCTGCGCCAGAGCGCGAAAATTCATAGATATACTGTCCTTGTAATGCTATTGATGGTAAAAAACGTCCTGCTCCATAAAGGCGATTACTTCGCTCTGTTGCCTCTAAATTATACTCAATAGCTTTTAATTCGGGGGCATTTTTAAAAGCTTCTTCTACCAGAAATTTAACAAATGGATCTCTTAATCGAGGATCATCTAAGAACTGCCCTAACTGTTCGTAATTATAATTTTTAAAAATCCCTTCTTTTAACTCCGCTTCTTCTACATCAATTTTAGTATTGATAGGATTATTCAATAATTGATTGAGTGCATAATAGCCTTGTTCCAATTGATTGATGGCTTCAACCATTTGTTGTGTATTTTGTGCCATTTCTGATCTAAATCGTAATACATCGGATTTTCCTGATTGACCGGCCTCAAAATTCTCTTCCGCTATTTTAAGGTTGTATTTAGTTAATTCGAGATTTTGATTCTGAACAGAAAGATTTGCTTTTAAAATAAGTGCTGTAAAATATGCGTTTGCTACATCAAAGACTGTGTTAAGAGCCTCACTATTATAATTGGCTTCTTGTGCAGCTCTAAGTGATTTCTGAATACTAATGGTCGCATTTGCAGATTCAGAAAAAATTGTTTGCTGTAAAGTTAAATTGCCCGTAGTATTGAACTCGGGATTTTGACCGTTTCCAACTTCTGCTAATTTTGGATCGATGTATGTACTATTGGCACCCGCAGTAAGGTTCGGCAGGTAGTTGCTTTTTGCTATTTGTATATCTTTTTCTGTGAGGCTAATATCTTGCTCTACCGTTTTTAACTTTAAGTTTTTTGAAATAGCCTCTTGCATCACACTTACAAGATTATAAATCTTATCAGCAACAACTTCTTTTGGATCACCAATGAAACTAGTTGTTGCAATTAAACTATACTTTAAAGGTAAATCTATTTTTTCGGCAGTATTAAAATTAATAGTTAATTGATTTCTTGATTCTAACATAGTATCCAATTCACTCAAATTTTCGCCATTAACAACAGATTCTACAGTAAGAGCTATTCTTCTAAAAATTTGATTTAATTCTGACTGATTATGATTAGTTGCTAACAATCCATTTTGAACATCAATTACAGGATTTGCGGTAAAAGAGGGTAATTTTTTAGTTATTAATTCTTTAGCAAGAGTTTTTATTTCTTCATCGTTCAAATAAAACCCACCAGCCAAATATAAGGCGTCAATAGCTTCAAGATTATTTGTGATGTCATCCAAATTTTCAAATGCAATGAATTTCATTTGAAGATCTAGATCTGTAATTATTCTATCAAAAGCTTCTTTAATAGGTAAATTTTCCAAAAATGCCTCTTCAACAGCAATCCCAACTATTTTAGGATTTGCTAATTGTTTCAATAGCCTCAAGTCTTCCGAGTAAGACTGAGAGGTTATTAATGAGGTGTAGTTGTTAATGTGCGTGGCTGTAGTTTCATTGTTTCTTAATTCTTCACTTAGTGCCCCAAATACGATCGTAGGTTTTTCATATGTGCCAAGTTTCGATATTACACTATTATTTACAACACCGAAAGCAATAATGATATCTACATCATTATTAAGCAGGGTTTGATAATTTTCTAGTGCATATTTTAAATTGAAATTATTACTCAAAACATTTTCTTGAGAAAAATTAATTGTAGCGTCTTCACCTACAACTGCTTTAATTTCCTCTTTTAGTTGATTTAAAAGAGGAGTTGATCTACCATCAAGCTTGTCTGTTAAAATACCAATCTTAAAATTTTGAGAGTAACTTTGAATTCCAACTAAAATGAAAACTAAAAGTATGGCTATTCTATGCATGAATTAAGAACTTCTTTTGAGAGTTAATATACGTAAAAATGAATCCGAATTTAACAAAAATTTAACAATATTAAAAATAGGTTAACTCGTACTCTTTGCGTCAATTGACTAACTATTCACCCAATCTTTAATTTCACTTGCCTTCGCCTTACTTACTACAATGCGCTCAGGAGCAGGTGGATTGGTGTTAACAATTAACTTCCCGTTGAAGTAAAACTTAATGTTCGCAATAGCTTCTTTATTAATAATAAACTGTCGATTAGCTCTAAAAAAAATCTTAGGGTTTAACTCTGCTTCAATATCTTCTAACTTTTTATTAATAATGTAAGTATTATTCTTATCTGAAATCGCTTTAACTATTCCAGTTTCAATGTAGATGAAAGCAATATTGTCAGTTTTTAAGGGAATTAGTTCATCTCGCTTCTGAACTAAGTATGTGGTTTTATATGATTTTTTACCCTGAGTTAGATCACCCAAAATGACTTTTAATTGATCTAGCTGTGGAGCTGTTTTGGTAGAATTTTTAAACTTGTTAATTGCATCTGAGAGCTCATCTTCATCGATAGGTTTCAGCAAATAATCTACACTATTTACCTTAAAAGCTTGAATAGCATATTGATCATAAGCAGTAGTGAAAATTATAGGAGTCTTAACGTCTACTTGCTCAAATATTTCAAATGATAACCCATCAGCTAAATGAATATCCATAAAGGTTAAATCTGCATCCACTCCGCTTTTAAAATATGAAACAGCAGATGCAACCGAATCTAAAATTTTCACTATCTCAATAGAAGGATCTATTTGATTTAATATATATGTTAGGTTTTCACTAGCAGCAACTTCGTCTTCAACTATGATTACTCTCATGTGTCTTAATTTAATGGTAATTTAACCTTAAAGATATTGTCTTGTTTCGATATTGATATGTCTTGTTGTTTAAGCATTTGATATCGCTTGCTTATGTTTGCTAATCCTTTTCCCGTACTCTCAACAAAAGTAGTTCTAGGTTTTATAATATTTTCAACTACAATAGCATTATCTTCAACATATAGTCTTACTTCTAAGGGATTGCTTTTAGAGATTTCATTATGTTTTACTGCATTCTCCACTAAAAGCTGAAGAGAAAGTACTGGAATGGTATAATTTAACCATTGTTCGTCAATATTAATTTCAACGCTAAACTTATCTCTATATCTTGTTTTAATTAAAAATAAATAGCTATCTAAAAACTTCAACTCTTCTTTAAGGGATACAAGATCTTGATCGCCACTTTGCAAGATATACCTATACATAAAAGACAACTTGTTTACGAATTTTGTGGCTTCAGTATTTCCTCGTACTAAGGAGTTTAAAGAGTTTAAAGAGTTGAATAAAAAATGAGGATTAATCTGGTTTTTTAAAGCTGAAAGTTCATTTTGCAAGTTTTGCCTAGTTAGTTGCTCTTTCTCTACTAAATCAGCTTCACGTAAGCTTTGAAACCTTAAAATGTTTGCGACAAACATTATAATTATGGTAATAATTACATAGACAAAATATAGCAAATTAGTGTCCGCTGACGTCATAGAATTAGCTAGAATGAGGTTGTAAATGAATTTAAATAGCATCAACCCAAAAACTAATACTATAACATTAATGGTAACAATAATTGCTTTTTTTACTCTTTTATCTCCAGCACTTATAAAGTCTTTCCAATTGGTGTTTATCTGTAAAACAAGCCAAGAATATAGCAACAGAAAAACAGTGCGTACTATAACATCAGAAGCCGAAACAGGTGTTAGTTTGTTAGCATTTATATTTTGAAATAAATCGTACAATTGAAGAAACCTTGGCAAGTTCACCAAAATTGAAATTAATGCTGCAATGCTAACCAGTAATTTTTGTTTTATAACAGTATCTCGCAAAATATAAGTTGTTACTATAGCTCTTATTGTTGGCATAACAAAGGTATTTATTTTTTATAAGCCATTCTCGGTTAATATAAAGGCTGCACTTGTTAGAGAGCAGCCTTGTAAATTGCTATTAATCAAAATTCAAAGACTTTAGAACTTATATCTCACTAAATTTTAGTGTTTCTAATTGCTTATAAGCAATACTTATAGCATCTATGTTTTTTTGATCACCAATAGTCATTCCTAGACTTGGTTTCTTAATACTTTCTAGCAAAAGATCATCATCTAATTCTTCTTCCAATTCAATTATCTTGATGTCTTCAATTTTTAATTCTTTCTGTTCAACAGAAAAATCAATAATTTTTGATAAAGCGATCTTTTCTTCAAATAGTAACTCTTCGTAAGTATTCATTCCTTCATAAGGATTGAAATCTGACGGTAGATATGCGTTTGTGTCAAATTCCAGTGTTACTTCTTCTTCTAATTCGATCACAGAGATGTCTTCAATTTCATAAACAGAATCTTCAACATCCATGTTAACTAAAGATGTTAGAGCTAACTTCATTTCCAGAGCATTCTCTGTTTTACTAATTGATTGTATGTCATTATTAATCTTTTTTGTAAACGACATTGTAACTAATAATAAAATACTTAAACCTAATGTTAATATTAATCCTATTGTTCTCATGTTTTTATTTTTTATGTTTTTGATGAGACAAAACTACGATGGCAATTAATGTTAGAATTGATGTTTTTAACTGAAGCTTCTAAAAGCATATGTGAAGTGTTTAAAAAACCAGGTGAATTTTTTTATTTTTGGATAAATTGAACAATATGAAAAGAAAAATTTCCATTTACACAATACTCCTGGTGACTTTTTCTTTGTTAGGTTGCCTTCCCAAAATAAAACAATCTGGGTTTCTTCAATCTTATGACAATTTAGAGGAGAGCGGAACAGGACGTATGCTTTCTTATATAAGCCCCAATTTTGAACGAGGAAAATACAGAAAGTTTATAATTAATGATGTTGTAGTTATGTTCTCGGAAGAAGGTAGAGGGAAGGAGGTTGATAAAGAAAAACTTGATGAATTGACCAAATTCTTTAAGGAAGAAATTATAAAAAATCTGGAACCTGAATATTTAGTCGTAGACGAGCCAGGAGAAGATGTAGCCAGAATGCAAATTGCTATTACCGAAGTTACTCCTGGTAGAGTTTTTGCTAATATATTTCCTATTTCGGCGGCTATTAATTCTGCTTCTGGAAGAGCTAAAGGAGGCGCTGGGATTGAGATGCGTGTAGTGGATTCTCAAACAAACGAGCTACTTGGTCAAGCTATGGATAACAGAAAAGATAGAGGCTATTTAAAATCATTTAGTAGAATGGGAAATACAAGAGCAGTTTTGACTTATTGGGCAGAATTACTAAGAGAACGAATTGACCACTATGCTAATGCTCTATAATGGCATCAAACTGGTTTAGAAACATTCTGATTTTTGCCTCTGGGTGGTTTTTATCCCTTATGGTCTGGAGACTAATTAGGATTAGTGGTATAAAAGCTTCATTAGAAGTTATAAATGTTGAGCAGACCGGTTTTAATCATCTTCTTTTTATACTAGTAGTTTCTATTATTGCTGGATTTGTATTTGGAAGTGTGCAATACTATTACGAATATATTTTTAATAAAAAAGTATCGTTTAGAAGATTATTTATTAGTGCTTTAATTGTTCATATAACAGTCATGCTGTTTATATATATAGCTTTGTACTTTTTAATAAAGGTTTCTAAAACAATTCCAAATTTAAGTTTTACCGAGTTTATTTTTAACGCCACCATTGGGGTTAATCTGCTTTATTCATTAATTATAAACAGTTTAATAATTTTTGTCCTCTATCTCGGAAAGCTATTTGGTCATGATACTTTAATAAAGATGATTACAGGTAGGTTCTATCATCCTAAAGAAGAGCTTAGATTGTTTATGTTTCTCGATCTGAGATCTTCAACTTTAATAGCTGAAAAACTAGGGCACATTAAATATAGTGCCTTAATACAAGATTGCTTTTACGACTTATCTGTTCTGGAAAACACCAAAGCCAATGTTTATCAATACGTAGGTGATGAAGTTGTGTTAACATGGCAATTGAAGAACACAACTAATCATACAACTGTTATTAATAGTCTTAATGCATTCTATAGTTATAAGCAGCGTTTGGAAGATCGCCAACAATATTATACAGACAGCTATGGTCTTGTTCCAGAATTTAAGGCAGGTTTACATCAAGGTCTTGTTACCACAGTTGAGGTTGGAAGCTTAAAAAAAGAGATAGCTTACCATGGAGATACAATGAATATTGCTTCTAGAATTCAAGGACTTTGTAAAGTTTATAATGAGGAGTTTTTGATTTCAGAAGTGGTTTGGAAGTCGACTAAAAAAAACCAAAACTTTACATTTAAAGAAGTTGATCAAACGACTCTTAAAGGCAAAACAGAAACAACTAAAATTTATGCGGTAGAAAAGGGATGAAAAAAAGGTGCTTGTTAAGCACCTTTTTTATTTAGTTTCTAATTCTTCTACGTTTACTATCTACCTCTTTTCGTTCTTCTCTATCGTCTATTCGTTCTCTTCTGTCTTCTCTTCGCTCACGATTATCTTCAGCCAACTCTCTTTTTGTAGCAGCTATATCAGCTTTTAAAGTTCCTATAAATTCATTAAATGTTCCTTTAACCATTTTCTTTCTCGCTATATATGCCTCCTTATCTGGTGTGTCTAAAGTAAAATCATAGTTCTTTATTGCCTGAAGAAGTTTAGCCTGTTTTTCAGCATTATCAATTATTTGCTGTAAATCTCTGATATCATCTCTTCTATCGCGTTTATCATCTCTCTTATTAGCTTGATCTCTAGCCATATCTCTTTGATCATCACGACGATCATAACGTCCACGTTTAGAATCTTCTCTATTGTCCCTTATTTCTCTTCTGTCAGATCGTACTTCCGCTGAACTTTGAGCAATTTCTAATCTTGCTTTTTTCGCTTTTACACCACTTTGCTCCACTTCTCTCATCATATCAGTTACAAGATCTTCTTTTAATTTTCTCACTTCAGCTTGGTTATCCTTATTAACAGCAGTTTTTAACATCCCTAATTTTGCTCTAAATCCTTTTAACTCTGCTTCATCACGTTCTAACAACTTTTTACCTTCAATAATTTGTTTTGTGTTGTTTATTGCTTCACGAGTATTTTGAGCGTAAGTTAATGATCCAACCATTAGGGCAATAACGAATAATTTAATTGTCTTTTTCATCTGATTCTAATTGTATTAATTTCTTTTTAACTGTTAATTCTCTTTGCTATATACTACTTCAAATAAGATTTCTCCTTGTTCACCAATTATTTGCTTATACATTACGTAGTTATACTCATAAAATTCTTTCCCATCAATATAAACTAATTCAGCATCTTCATGTATCTTATTTACAACTACACCAACAGGTGGTAAAGTTACTTCATATTTTCCTTCATCTTCACTTGTTACTGTTGCTTCAGTATAATATACTCCTGAATGATAAAAGTAAACCGATGGTCCTACAACAACTCTTACATATCCTACTGGTAATACTCCAATTCTAAATCCTCTAGGTGGCAATACAACTATATACTCATCACCATACATCGTATAATATAACCCAGAATAATAAAAATAAGGTAATCCTCTATAAACAATTCGAACATGGTTAATTGGTAATGTTCTCACCACTCTTCTATGGTGTGGATATCTATAGTGAGGATGTCTTCTTATTGGTTGTGTTCTGTAACGATCATTGTATCTATAATGATTGTTCCCAACACGATTATTATCATAAGTTCTTTCTGTTCTTACACCTCTATCGTTACTCTTTTTCGTGCGTTTTTGTCCTTGCACATCCTGTACGGACAAACTAAGCAATAAAACTATGATGCTTATTCCAAATGTATTCTTAAATGTTTTCATGACGTTTGTTTTTTATTTACTCAACAAATGTCCGACTAAAAACAAAGGTTCTACACGTTAACTTAAGTGAAGCGTCCTAAATGATTGGTGAAACGACTTTAAAACTATTTGATAGAACAATACTAGTCTTGAACCTCAATACATGTAATTTCGACCATATCTCCAACCATACAAATACTCATTGCATCTTCAAGTTTTGTATAAGTCAAAAAAACTTTTTTACCGTCAACTGCTTCAACATTCATCGCTTCCAAATTAACGGGATTCAGCTTATCTCCATTTTCAAGTTCAATGATCATTCTGCAACCGTCTAGCCCATTTAGATCTTTAAAATTTCCTGTAACAGCAGCATCTCTACATTTACTTTCATTTCGGCAAGCAATGATTAATACAATTAGAAAAACCGTTAAAATTGTTGATGTATACTTCATACCTAAAAATTAAAGATACACATATTAAAGTGCAATTAGAAAATCTAATGATTAAGCTAATTATTTAAGTTGCTACCTTACTCTTTAATGCCATCTGCTCTTTCAATGCACAGGCTGTTTTAGTAATTGCCAAACCTCCTTTTCCAGTACATTTATTACATGTAGGCATTTGCAAACTTACAGTTGATACAGTTTGAATAACCTCATCTAATGGAATTAATGCATTATAACCAGCTCTAACCATTGTTGCTGAAGATAAAGCATTCATAGCAGCGCTTACGTTTTTCCCAAGACAAGGTGCCTCAACACGATCTGCTATGGGGTCGCAAATCAACCCAATCATATTTTGAATTGCCATTGAAGCTGCATCAATAGCTTGTTTAACTGTTCCTCCAAATAACTGCACAATACCAGCGGCAGCCATACCAGCCGAAGCGCCACACTCCACTTGACATCCATGTTCCTCTGCAGAAAATCCAGGACCCATTGCAAAATAAACTCCTATAATTCCAGCTGCAAAATAGGCCTGAAGGACTTCTTCATTTGAAGCATTTATGTCAACTGCAACTGCTCTTAAAACTCCACCAACAGCACCACAAGATCCAGCAGTTGGATTAGCCACTACCACTTCCATTGCACTTTTAGATTCCATGATTGCTGAAACATTTTCAATAATTCTATTGACTATAGAGTTATCTAAAATCTCTCTTTTTTGGGCTGCTCTTTCTATGAGATGCGACTGCTGAGGCAAAATTCTATCCTCATAATTAGTTCCTAATAAACCTGTTTTAATACTTTGTTCAATAATATCAACAATGTATTTCATTTGCTCTCTTACTTCGGCTTTGTCTAACCCACTTTGACATTGTTCGTAAAGCAATCCCATAGCAGCTAAATCCATATTGTTATTTTCTGCAAACTCAATGAGTTCGGCAACTGTTAAAAAAGGAAGTTCTGATTCGTTACCCTGTACAATTGGTAATATTGGGTTGGTGGTGATTAACTCTCTAATAGAAGTTTTTTCTCGAAGTTCATTGATAATACTATCAGGAACCTTTGATGAGAATCGTAATTGAATCAAACGTCTATTTTCGACAGAAGAGTCTTTAATCAATTTACCTCCTGAACATATAGCGCTTATATCTTCTAATTGAATATTGTCATCTGCATCAAACAATAATAACTCATATGACCCTCCATTAATACTCACTTCAAATCCATCAATATTTCGAATTTCAAAAGCTCCGCCACCTAAGGAAACTGCAGTAATAACTGATTTTTTTTCATTCGTCCCTTCTAGTTTTAACCTAAAGGTGTTAACATGATTGGTTAGGTAAGTATTCACCTCATAAGTAATAGAAATTCCTCTTTCCTCAGAAATTGTTTCGGTATTCTTTATACGATCGTCTGTCATATCAAGCCCTAATAATCCTCCTTCAATCCCAATCGTTGTTCCTTGCTCTCTATAATTTGGAGCCCAAGCTCCATCCTTATCAAAATCTATAACTGCCCTTTTAAGAGGTTCATTCAAAATGTCCATGCTTATTTTGGCAGCACGCCATGAAGCAGCTGTATGAGAGCTTGAAGGGCCTCTCATAATTGGCCCTATAACATCATTAAAAATTCCTGGTCTTTTGCTCACTTTTCTTTAAGAAATTGTTTTTCAATCAATTTTAAGTTCTTTAAAGATACAGAATATCTCTTTGAACTGATTTTCCTTAATTCTTTTCTAATTCTTACCTTTTAGGTCTAAATTATTTTGAATATATATTCTCTTAAATATGACATTAGATCTAGATTTTGTGCGTTCTCAATTTCCTGCATTCCAAGAAAAATCACTAAAAGGTTGGGCTTTTTTTGAAAATGCTGGAGGTTCTTATCCTTGCATCCAATTCATTAATAGATTGACTGATTTTTATATGAAAAATAAGGTGCAACCTTATTACCCTTATCCTGCTTCTTTACATGCTGGTAAATTGATGGATGATGCCTATAGTAGAATGGCTTCTTATTTAAACGTTGATGCTAAAGAAGTTCATTTTGGTCCGTCAACCACTCAAAATGTATATGTACTAGCAAACGCATTGCGTCCAATATGGGAAAACGGAGATGAAATTATTGTTTCTTGTCAAGATCACGAGGCTAATGCTGGAGCTTGGAGACGTTTAGAAAACCGAGGTGTCAAAATAATTGAATGGCATGTTGATGGTAAAACAGGTATTTTGTCTATTGAAAAACTGAAAACTCTTATTTCAGATCGAACAAAAATGATAGCTTACCCTCATTGTTCCAATGTCATTGGCCACATCAACCCCGTTAAAGAAATTAGTGCTTTAGCAAAGGCGTCTGGAGCTTTATCTGTGGTAGACGGAGTAGGATATGCTCCTCACGGATTCCCTGATTTAAAGGATTTGCAAGTTGACATCTATATGTTCTCACTATACAAAACCTTTGGCCCTCATTTAGGTTTGATGTATATAAAAGATTCTTTGATGAGCAAAATGAGTAATCAATCTCATTATTTTAAGGAAGGAGTTACAAGAAGTATGTTTACTCCTGCAGGACCAGATCATGCTCAAATAGCATCTGTTAATGGGGTAATTGATTACTTTGATGCGCTTTATGAGCATCACTTTAACCAAACCACAACTCCTAATAAAAAGAATGATGTATTAAGAAAGTTGTTTAGAGTACATGAAACAGAATTACTAGAACCATTACTAGAGTTTTTAAGATCCAGAGAAGATATGCAAATTGTAGGGCCTGAAACAACTGATAATCGTCTTCCTATTGTAGCTATTATACCAAAACGCAAAAGCATAAAAGAAGTCTATAAGGCATTGGTCAAGCATAAGCTCATGCCTGGATATGGAGATTTTTATGCTGTGAGACCTTTAATTGACATGAATATTGAACTAGATCCTGGAGTACTAAGGTTATCATTTGTGCACTATACAAGTAAAGATGAAATAGACCAATTAATTGAAGGACTTCAAATTGCTCTTACTTAATTTCTGCTTTCACCCTTTCTAAAAGGCCTTTGTTATTCTTCATCAGAGATAATTGCTTCAGCTACTTGTTTAGTATCTGCATATTGTTGAAATGATGATGCCAAGGTATCTTTCATAGTCCAAAGATGTGCAAATTGTGCATCTATTAATTTTCCAGTTGTTTTATGCTTCGCTTGATAACGTCCGGTTACCAATACTTTGTCATCTTCAACATTTGCAAACTGGGTGTTGGCTAGATTCCAATACTCCCATTCTGCTCCTACACGTCCAAACACTCCTTCTAGAACAGCCGTTTTTCCAATATAAGGATTGCCATCTGCATAAATATAGTTTTCAGCTTCGTTCCAATTAATATCTTCAGTGAAATTTGCTAGAACCGTATCAATGTCTCCAATGGCAAAGGCATCATATATTGCCATAACTCTATCACTGTTAGATGGCTCAACTTCTTCAACAGTTTTATCCGCAGTATTATTACATGACATTACGATTAGGGACATGAATACAAAAATTACTTTTTTCATGATTAGGTGGTTTTAGTGTTTCTTAAAGATACTGAAAATCTGTCCTTTTAAAAATTTGTACTTTACATCACGTAATTCCAATTATAAAATCCTTGGTATGAACTTTCTGAAAAACATAGTTGCTTCTCTATTTATTATTTGCTTTCTAAGTTGCTCTTCAAATGAAAAAGAACTTCCACGAATAGCTATTGCAGGTATTGCTATTGAATCAAGTACTTTTTCGCCTGCCAAAACTCATGAACCAGCTTTTCATGCAAAAACTGATGATGATGTATTTTCTTTATATCCCTTCTTTTCAGATTCAACATATTTTAAAAAAGCAACATGGTTCCCAACATTAAAAGGACATGCCTTACCTGGTGGAATTGTTACTCGTGAAGCGTACGAATCACTTGTAAAGAAAACGTTGGACCGATTAAAAGCAAGCTTACCATACGATGGATTATTCTTTGACATTCATGGCGCAATGAGCGTTGAAGGAATTGATGATCCTGAAGGAGATCTGATTATTAGAATTAGAAAAATAGTTGGTCCGGAAACTATGATATCAACTTGTATGGATCTTCATGGAAATGTATCTGAAAGATTAGCGCAAAACACAGATTTGATTACTTGTTATAGAATGGCTCCACATGAAGACGCTATGGAATCAAAACAGCGAGCAGTTGACAATTTGATTGATAGACTTAATAGCGGCAAAGGAAAGCCTCCTTATAAAGCTTGGGTTCCTTTACCAATTCTTCTGCCAGGAGAAAAAACCAGCACAAGAATTGATCCTGGAAAAAGCATATATGCTAAAGTCAATCCTGCTACAAAACAGGAAGGAGTAATAGATGCAGCAATTTGGGTTGGATATGCTTGGGCAGACGAACCAAGAAATCATGCAGTAGTTATGGTTACAGGTGATAATGAAACTCAAGTGACAAACGCAGCAGAATCTTTGGCGCAAAGCTTTTGGGACGCTAGAAATGAATTTGAATTTGTTGCTCCGGTGGCGTCTTTGGACGAATGCCTGGATAGAGCTTTAGCAAGTGAAAAGCTCCCTTATATTATTAGTGATATGGGAGATAACCCAACTGCAGGAGGAGCTGGTGATGTTACTTGGACACTTAACGAAATTTTGAATCGGGAAGAGTTTAAGTCAGACGACGGTCCTTCACTTATTTATGCTTCCATTCCTGGACCAGAGTTGGTTGAAAAAGCTATTGAAGTTGGTATTGGAGGGAAAGTTGAAGCAAATGTTGGAGCAGCTGTAGATAACAGGTATGCTCCACCTATCTTGTTATCTGGAACTGTGAAAAGTATTGAACATGGCGACAAACATGCTGAAACAGAAGTGGTAGTTCAAGTAGGAAGCGTTTCTGTAATTGTAACTAAAAAGAGAAAACCCTACCATAGAGAGCGCGATTTCACCAATCTAGGATTAGACCCAAGAGAGACAGATATTGTTATTGTTAAAATAGGATATTTGGTGCCAGAACTTTACAATATGAGAGCTGATTGGACCATGGCATTAACTCCTGGTGGAGTTGACCAAGACCTTGAACGCTTAGGTTACAAACGCATAAAGAGACCAATGTTCCCGTTAGATAAGGATATGGAACAACCAGACTTAAGTGCAAGAATGATTCCTGTTTATGGTGAAGATCGATAAATAGAAGCCGTTCAATCAATATTTTTTTAATCAAAGTCAATACGGTCTCTAATCGTTCCATCACTACGATGAATAATTAAATGAGCTTTGTGCTTTTTTGCTAAACTTTTAGCCTTTCTTATCGCAGTGCTTTGCTTTCGGTGTTTTGAAGTTATACGTTTATTGCCTTCTCGTCGTACTGCCCAACCATCTTCATAAGGTACTACATGTTGATTCCACGTTCTTGGTCGTGAGGTTTCTCTGGAGCTATTAAAAAAAGCTTCTAGCAATTCTATTAAAACACGTAACCAAGATTTATCTCTTTTTGCCATTTAAAAAATAGTATATCTCTAAGATACTCAAATTCTAAAAGAAGTTTTTATGTAAAATATACTTTCAAATCGTTACAAGGATTTTGTGACTTCAGTAATACATTAAAGCTTAAACATGAAGGCTAAAAGTTCAAAAACAGAAACAGTATTAGCGTTAACCTTATTTTGTGGTTTTCTTGCATTCATTGGTTTTGGTTGGTATGGTCTAATTGTAGGAGGAGGAGTTGGTACTCTTGGAGAGTTTTACGCTGTTTCACAAAATAATTGAAATAGATTAGAATTACCTAGCCTCTTTATACTCACCAAACAACTCAATCAATTTCTTTTTGCGATAATCAAATATTTCTTCAAGCTTTGGTCTAACTAACCATGGTTGAACGATCTCGCCTAAAATTCCTAAAGGAAGTTTATAATGAATAATATCCTCCATTTCTACCCCATTAGTTATAGGTTTTAAAAAATGTTTATGGTGCCATAAAGCATAAGGACCAAAACGCTGTTCATCCACAAAATAATGCTTGTCCACAACATGAGTGATCTCCGTGACCCACTTGGTCTTTATTCCGAGTAAAGGTTTAACTACGTACTCTATAATCTGCCCAGGATACATTTCTCGATCGGCTCCAGATTGTATATCAAAACCCATATAATCTGGCGTTATAGTTTTTAAATTTTCAGGACTAGAAAGAAACTCCCAAGCCTCATCCAATGATATTGGTAAGCACTGTTTAGTATGTAATGTAAAAAGCTTCATTTTAATTATGTACTAGCACATATAAGTTCAATGATGTTGCTATACAAAGCCATAACATATAGGGTAACAGCAACCATCTAAATTGCAGCATCTCGTTTGCTTTAAAGGTGAAGAACAAGTAAAAGATCAAACTAGTTAATAACAAAATAACTATAAGTGCAAATAATACTAGATGCTGATTAAAAAAGATATAATTCCAACTAACGTTAAGTACGAATTCAACTAGAAATAAAGCTAAAACAAAAGTTGAGTATTGCAACTTAAAGAGATAAGCTAAATAAATTGAAAAGCAAATCATTATAGTTGTCCAGGCTGCTCCGAAAACCCATCCTGGTGGCGTCCAAGGAGCTTTATTTAAGGAAAGATACCATGAAGTATTAGGTCCGTTATTCATTAACCAATTACCGATGGCTAGTCCACTAAAATTAATTACAATAAAAACTACTATTAAGGCCCAAACTCCTTTCATTTAAATATTTCAATTACTTAATATGCTTTGTTATCTTAGAACTCATTGGTTTTGTAGCTGTATAAAACACATCTACAAGTTGTCCCTTGGGATTCAATAGGTATTTTTGAAAATTCCATTTAACCGAAGAGTCTAAAGTTGCATTTATTTCTTTTTTTGTTAGCCATTTATATAGTTCATGTTGTTCTTTTCCTTTAACCTTTATCTTTTCGGTCAAAGTAAAAGTCACTCCATAGTTCTTTTCACAAAAGTTCTGAATTTGAATAGAATTTCCCGGTTCCTGATTCCCGAATTGATTACAAGGAACTCCTATAACCATAAGTTCATCTCGATAGGTTTTATACAATCTTTCTAGGCCAACATACTGATTGGTAAACCCACATTCGGATGCTACATTTACCACTAGGATATATTTTCCTCTAAACTCATTAAGGTCTAAGGGACTTCCATCTAATTTCAAAATTTCTATACTGTAAAACTCTTTTAATGGATCCTTTAAGGTCTTATTAGTTTTAAATAATGACATCATACTACTGGTCTTTTATATCTTAATTTTCTTTCAATAGATTTTTTAGTTGCCATTAATCTTTTAATTAAATCCATAATGACAGGATCATGACCCATCTCATATATTTCACTTAAAACTAAAATAATCTCTTTTACTTCATGTGATGCCCTAATTCTATCAATTGGATTTTTAAAAGAGTGCTCTCTTCTTTCAAATTCCTTAGCAATTTTAATAATATCCATGATTCTTATTTTAAATAATTCTGAAACTCTGCGACTTTTTGCGCCGAGTTAAATATTCCACCGTAATATGTTGTTACGGTTCTGGACGTATCATCCTTTATTCCCCTGGACGACACACACAAATGCTTCGCATCTATTACCACAGCAATATCTTCAGTATCCAGCAAATTTTTCAACTCCATTGCTATTTGGTTTGTAAGTCGTTCTTGAACTTGTGGCCTTTGCGCATAATATTGAACTATTCGGTTCAATTTTGATAAACCAATAACCTTACCAGAAGAAACATAGGCAATATGAGCTTTACCTATTATAGGTACAAAATGATGTTCGCAATTAGAATAAAATGTAATGTCTTTTTCAACCAACATTTGGTTGTATTGATACTTATTTTCAAACAATGCTACCTTCGGTTTATTCTTAGGGTCTAAGCCTGAGAATATTTCGTCCACATACATTTTCGCAACTCTTTCCGGAGTTCCTCTCAAAGAGTCATCAGTAAGATCTAGTCCAAGGGTATCCATTATTTCTTCAAAGAGAATAGCAATTTTTTCTTTTTTCTCTTTATTGGTCAATCTAAAGGCATTCGGTTTTAAAGGTGTTTCTAAACCAGTAAACAAATGCGCATCTCCAATTTCATCAATCGAAAAACCATTAAGACCATGATTTTTTTCTTTTGTTTTATTCATCATATGTTTTCAAGTTTAACTGTTAAATATTATTTATCTATTAAAGGGTATAAATTGCTCTAAAAGTCACAAATCGCGGTTGTATAAATGTTTCAGAAGAAGCAACAAATAAATTATTGGCATTATTGTTTAATCTAGAATCAATATCCAATAAGTTTGTAGCCCTAATTTCATATTCCCATTTAGCGTCTCTATTTTTTCTATATGCCATTGAAGCATTCCAGGTTTGAAACGATTCTGCCTCTGCGCCACTTCTTCGTTGTTCGACATAGCTATAATCGCTTCTAAGAGTAAGGGAGTTCCATATATAGGCATCAAAATCTATTGAGGGTGCGTTTGTATAAAACACTGTTTTGTTGGTTCCTTGATTATTTCTTGAAACACTATATCTATAACTTACACTTACATTAGGCGCTACTTTAAAATTAGTACGTAAACTAGGAGTATAGCTTTGAGTGAAGCCTTCGTTAACAGATTGCCTGCTTTGAATAAACTGATTTATCTTACTGTAGTTAAAACTAGAGTTAAGTGATGCTCGAATCTTACCAAAAGTTCTTTGAATTCTAGTAAAAGCAGATAAATTTTCGTCCGCAAAACTCGAATTGAAAAATGTGCTCGTGGTAATAACATTTTCAAAATTGGTTAAGCTTCTAATCTGATCTATATTTTTTGAGTACGCAACCCTACCAAAAACATTGGTATAATTAAATAAATTAAAACTAGCATATGTAAGACTAACGTTATGCGATAAGGCGTTCTGCAATTCTGGTTCACCAAACTGTATACTATTAAGATTGTTTAATACTAAACCTTGAGCCAATCGAGTTACATCCGTGAATTGATTACGCATCTCGTACCTAAAAGTTAGACTTTCATTATTCTTGATTTGAATTCTGGTTTCGAAATCAGGTAATATTCTAAAGAAATTATCCTTGAACTCTTCATTAAACTGTGCATTCTTATTACCATAAGCATGTAAAGAGAACCCTGGTGTAATGGTAAATTTCCCGGCTCTTAACCTATAATGAAATCCTAAATAAATGTCACTAAAATTATATTCTGTATTGTTTTCCCCCTTACCGTCGTTTATTGCTGGTGTTGGGTCGAATCTTGAACCATTTTCTAAAAACTGAAAGTAATCTGACCTAAATTTTTGTGTACTTAAGATAGTTCCTAAGGTCAAATTCAAGTTGCTTTTAGCATTAATGATATAATAATAGTCAAGCTTCGCGTCTAATTGATGCGATTTTATTCGTCTATTCTGTCCAAGATCGTAGAAATTCAATCCCTGATTAAGCCCTAATGCTTCCGCAGTTGTATCGAAGGCATCCCTGTTTTGAGGATCTGGATCATTGTTATTACTTGGGTCATTAGGTAATAAAGCATTATAAAACGGATCCTCATCTTTAATTAAGTGTTGCGCTTCTAGGGCAAAAATATTTTTTTCGTCAAGTGTAAAATAATAGTTTAAGCTTTGATTAATGCTAAATGGCGTAACCTCATCTAATTGGATGGTATTGCCTAGCACTGATGACGAAAAAATTTGATCTTGACTATCTTTTGAAAGTCTCCCAATAATGTCATAATCTAACTGATTATTAAAATTAGGTTTAAATGAGGTGCTAAGTTTTACTACTCCTTGATCGGAGGCTTCTCTACTCGTTTCATCGGTAGATTCATCCGGTATCCCAAGATCGGAATCGGTATATCTTTTAAAACTTAATCTTTTAGACCTTAAACGGCTTACATTAAATATTGCAAAACCACTAAAATCTAGTGACTTCTTTGGAGAATAACTAAAATTTGTGGCTGCAAGCTTATTCTCAACTCTTTGCGCATTATTCTGACTTGTTATAAAATTTAAACTGTTATCTCCAAGATTTATATTGGTCCCGCTACTTCTACTTGGTGCACGAAAACCAAAACCTCCACCAAAATTCCTAATATCACGCCGATTCAATGCAATCTCTCCCGTATTATTAAGGTCTCCAATAAAATTTAAGCTGAATTTTGGACTATAGTAAAAAAGTTTAGGCTGTGCTAAGTAGAGCGTTTCATCTGGGGACGATCCACCTCCTGCAGTAACATTGCCAAACCAAAAATTTTCTTTTCCTTCTTTTAACTTTATATTTAACGCAATGTTATCTTGATTATTCGTTACACTTCTTAACTGACCAACCTCCGAATAATTACGCAATACTTGTATTTTATCTACGGCGTTAGAAGGAATGTTTTTAGTTGCTATTTTGGTATCACCATCAAAAAAATCTTTACCATTAACCATTAATTTGTTCACAACTTTACCTTCTACCTCAACCTGACCATCCTCGTTAATCTCTACACCAGGAAGTTTTTCTAAAACATCCTCAAGTTTCCGTTCCGCACCATTTTTAAATGAATCTGCGTTGTAAACTAAAGTATCGCCTTGAACCGTTACGGGCATCTCATAGGTTAACTCTACCGCATCAAGACTGTTATCTGATTTCAGAATAAAGTCTCTTGAAATGTTCTTCTCGGTTGTTTTAATAATCTCTTCATAATTTTTCATCCCCACATAGCTTACCTGAAGCTCATATGTTCCATTTTTACCGAGCGTTAAGAAGAAATATCCCTTCTCATTTGTTATAGCAAAAGATTCTAGAGCCATGCTTTCTTGGTTAATAGCAATAACATTAGCCAGCTCCAATACATTTCCAATAGAGTCTTTTACTACACCTTCTAACTTTACTTGAGCATAAGAAACCTGAATGAATAACAATAGTAGCAGTGCTATACGTTTCATAATTGTTTTTTGATAAATAGACTTATAGAAAGTCTTATTTTTAGTTTCTACGCCTACCACGATTATCTCTCATTTCGATCATTTTACTGGTAATGATCTCCTTATATTCCATTTTTGCTACTTCCTTTCCTCTTTTTGGTGCCTCAATTTCATTTTTATCTTCTGGATTCATAACAATTTTAGAGCATAGCATAGTTGTATTATTCATATTTACCTCAAGAATAAGTCCTGGCAAGCCCCAGAATTCACTTGGCCCCATACTCACAGGGATCTGTGGTGTATACCAAGCTGTAACCTCAACCATTTCTTCATCTCCTGACTCACTGTCGGCATTTCTAATATCACTCCATGAGAAATTATACCATTCTAATTCCGATTTCGGGATACTGGCGGTAGCCTTCAGACTCATATAGTTTCCTATATTCTTACTTTCTTTGGACATGGTCCAATTTATTTTTTGTAATTCGTCTTTAACCAAAAATTGCTTTCCATAGAACTCCTGTACTTGCACAAATTCGTTCGATTTTATGTTTTTATACTGTTCTCCAGGTGAGAAATTCTTACCCCAAGAATCTGTAGCTCCCGATATCGCATCGAGCTTTTGATCTTCCTTGAACGAAGACTCTTCTTTGTTGAAGGTTAATACATAGGTCTTCTCTAACCTATTTTTTAAGCGCTCCTGGATTTGCTTCTTTTGGGCTTCGCTCAATCGTGCTCCCCAACTACCTAATTCCATGCTAGATTTTGAGAAATAATAGGCCTTACCTTGAAATTCCTGACCAACTGTAATGTTAGCAGTGAGCAAAAAAACAGCAATCAAAACAGAATGTGTAAATAAATGTTTCATAACTCTTTAGTTAGTTTTGTTTATCAAATATATGAATTTGTTAAACAAAAACATGAAGTATTATTAAAACATTAACATACTTGGTTTTGTAGTGAATAATTTGACTTTTAGCAGAAACATTACGATTTAGGCAAAAATTCTATAAAGAATAAATAGAAGGGTATAGACAATCAAATAGAATCTATAGAAGTTGCGAGATTTTAAATAAGCTTCATTTTTCGGAAAAATATTTGTAAACAGACCTTTCAATTCTTTTAAAAAAACTGGTTTAACATTGATTTTCCAATCGTTGGTTTGATACACAATCTTTCTAAACTTACTTCTGTAATGGGTTAAGGGTAAGCCCCAAATAACAAATAAAACAAGCCATATATTATTCTTTAGAAAATCTATCATGACTTTGATCTTCTTGGAGGCCAAGGGAAAAAAGAGCTTGTCCTCTGAATATATTCACGATATTCAGGTTTCTGTTTTTTTAAAGATTGTTCGAGTAATGCCACACCAGATATGCGCACAATTAAATAAGTCATTACAATTGATCCTATGATATACCAATATGCGCCAGCTGCCATCGCAAATAGCGCATATGCCCACCAAACTGTAGCGTCACCAAAATAATTAGGATGCCTAGTATACCTCCAAAGTCCGCTACCAAGTACTTTCCCATAGTTTACAGGATCTGACTTAAATTTTGTAAGTTGATAATCACCTATTGCTTCAAACAAAAATCCAACTATCCAGATACCAAGTCCGAGAAAATCAATAAAATTAAGCTGATCTGTATGGGTATATAAACTTACGCCTAAAAGAGGTAAAGAAATTATAGTTATTAAAAAACCCTGTAATAAGAATACTTGAAAGAAACTAAACCACCAGTATCGATGCGCTCCATATTTTATTCGAAATTCCTGATATCTATAGTCTTCAGGTTTTCCATAATTACGATATAGCAAATAAAGAGAAAGTCGTAATCCCCAAATCGCAACTAACACAAAAACTAATATATCTCTAGCTTGAATTTCTTGATCAAGATAAAGATAGATTGCGCTAACTACAATAAATCCTACGCCCCAAAAAATATCAACTATACTAACGTTCTTTATTATGATGCTGATTATCCATAAAGATGTCATCATCAACATTACTCCAAAAAACGCCAAAAGAAGATTCATTCTCTACTTAATCAAACCAATCCATCTTCCAAAATGTCTCATTTGGATAGATTACGTTACTAACGTTTGTCAATAAACTTATTAAGCTAATATTTTCCTTAAGGTTGAGATTAGTTAATTGCGTATCATAACAATATAAATATTGTAAGGAAGTAAAAGACTCGATCCCAGTTAGGTCCCTAATACTAGAGTTGGAGATATCTAAAGAGGTTACTAATAAAGCATCACTTTTTAATAAATACCCATTAACTTTTTTATCGGAATCTATTTTAAGATCTACTAGCAATTGTTCAAAATTCTTGTCTGGTATTTCTATTTTTTGAGAATAACAGTTGAGAGCGAGTACGAAAAATACAATTGATAAAACAGTTTTCATAGTATATTAGCTATTTAGAATGAATATGCCTTAAGATAGTAAAAAATGTTAACGTTTTGTTAATTTTTTTTTAATTATTGCTCTTAAGTGCCTAGAATTTCTAAAAAAATCAAATAATGTTAATTCCTCAATAATTTCAAAATCTATTGATTAAACGTGATTCAATATGTTTTTTAAGCAGGTTATAAACTGTTTGGCGGCTTGAAATATGAAATTACTGTGATTTATTTATCTCTTTTAAATAAAGGTAAAATGTAATGGCAAAAAGTAGGGTAATTAAGCCTGCCACAAAAAGAATCCAGTCTTCCATTTATATAAATTTCTTATTTCTCATTTATATTGAAATTAAAAGACAAGAAATTATAAAAAGAATAGAGGCAGGTATTGACTTTAAAAACGGATCTCCCACTTTAACGTGCATAAAAATTGCCCCAATCATTAAAACAGCTATCATGTATATAGAAGGTTTCTCCAAAAACTCATACCAAATAGATCCAATTAAAGCTATGGCTGAACCAACTTTTAAAAACCCGACAAGAGTTACCGACCAATTTGGTAAACCGTAGACTTCGAATTCACCTTTCATGTCTAAACTATTACCTCCTCTCCATATGGAGCTACGATTGAAGCGTATGAGCCAAACATTTAATATGCTCAACGATATCAATATTTTTAAAATGATTGTAAGCTCTGGTGTCATCACTTGTTATTTTTAAATTCTTGCAGTACTAAAAAAAATGCAACTCCAAATAAAATTGTAACGGCTGCTGCAAATAATGGGATTAGCTCAGTCATCTTTGGAAATCTTTATTAATTTCAAATAAATTCCAAATGCTAAAATAGTTGGAACCCATAGTCCTATAAACTGAGAACCTTCTTTATCTCCAGTGAAGAATAAAATTTCAGAAAACAGCAGTGACGCAAATGCTAAAAAGAATAAAATTTTATCAGGCGTTGTAAATTTATTGAACATTTTGTTTATTTATTTTATCCAAAGATTAAACAAAATAAATAAAGTGTTGGTTAATAAGATGTTAATTTTTTATATATTCTTTAATCCAATTCATAAATATTTGAGATTTTATCAATCTAAAAAACCTGATAACCAATGGAATAAATTTAAAACAAATTGAAGGTTTTGATTTTCATTTTTAAAATTAACACCTACAGGATTTTTATCCTTTCCTACCAATTGAGCTGAAAATAAACTAGCCTCACCTATCAAAGCAACTTTACCTCTTCCTTTATTCATAACCGCAGCTTGAAACAGTTCGTCTGATTCTAAAACACTAGTACTAGTATCCATTTTCCATGCCTCTTTTGTTTGATAAGATACTATGTCCTTATTATTGAAAGAAAATAATCCAGTAATAGAACTGTCTTTCAATTTAAACCCACTACCGTAATAAGTAGCTACCGAGTTGACTTTTTCATTTAAACTACGTCCATTCAATAAAGGATGATGCCTCAATGTGCCATCTTTTTTTGAGAATATTGACATGCCCCAATTTATCGAGTCTATAACAAAACCATTATACCAATCAACTCCCAATTTTGTGGAAAGATTTTTTATAGCCCCTGGAAATGGCATATGATCTCCTACCAATAACAGACTTCCCCCATTATCTATCCATTGTAATAACTCATTCACCTCTACATCACTAATCGCATCTGGTGTTGGTAATTTCCAATTGTTCACGTTTGTTTTATGTAGTGCTCCAATTATAACGAGTAATTTAGCCTTATCTAGAGACCATCTACTTATTGCATCTTTTAAGGGTTTTACACGATAACCATCATCTATCAAAACTTTTATAAAAGGTAACATCCTATTATTAAGTGACATATCATTGTTATGAAATTCATCAATTAAAACAATTGGTCCCTTATTAAAAGGGTAAACGGGGGTTTTTAGGTTGTAAGCAAACAATGAATCGATTACTTGTTGCCCTTGTAAATTATTTGCATTGAATAATAAACTAATCAGATATAAACAAATCGCTTTTTTCATTGAATCCCAATATTCTTCTAAATTTATTAAAATTCAACGAGGTGGGTCTTAAAAAAATCGACATGACCCAAGCAAAACTTGAGATATCAACAATTAGTAATTGTTAATTACTACCCTCGAAATAATCATATTACCTTAAATATCCCGTAGATAAAAAGTGCAAGTAATGCTAGATAAAATAAATACTTTAACAATGTGCCCAAGGGGCGCAAAGGGCCTTTTAATAATTGGTGAGCTATATAGCCTGCAAAAATTCCGATGGCTGTAGTAACATACCAATTTGTTTCGGTCATTTTAAACCCTTTATACATAATTATTCCGAAAACCAGGATTGCCGTAAGTTCAGCCAAATTATCTTCAAAGGCATTATCTAACCAAGAAGATCGTTTACTTCTGGATTTTTTTCCATAACCAATATTGGATGAGTACTTGGTTTTATCTGGAACCCAAATGGAGCCCGTACCGGAACAAAAGATGCAATAGCCTCCATTTACTCCTTTACCAGTACCAAAACAACCTGCACATCGTTCACTAGCCATCCTTTTGAAATTCTAGTCGATTAAAGTTACTAAATTTCTAAATGGTAAGATGTAATCGCAAAAAAACCACCCTAATGGGTGGTATAAAACTAATTATCCTCTCACCAAAATTATCCTAATTCAAAAATTTGGTGAGAGGGCCTAAACAACTTTGTACACTATGAGTTTAATCATAGATGCAAGAACAAATCAATCGATTAATTCAAATTCCAATATGCCACTAACTTTTATACTTTTGTTTAGTGCTTTGGCCTCTTTGTAAAAGGCTCTAAAATCTTCTTTACTTTTTAATAATTGAGTAACACGATTATCGTCAATGCTTGTATCGCAATTTACATCTCCTTCAAACATTGATAATCTATGAACTTTGTGAAAATTAATTTTCTGTTTAATTAACCCATTTATAATATCTAAAGCTTCTGATGGGGTAAACTCACCGTCAATTAATTTTAGGTCGTGTGCTATTTCTGTTGAAATCATCATTACTACTTAAATTTTAAATTACACTGCAAAGTTGAGTCAAATAATTCATATATTTTTATTTATATTTATTATTATTAACATAAATATATTTTATGCATTATACTTTAAATCAGCTTCAGATATTCCTCGAGGTGGTAAATAAGAAAAGTGTAACGAAAGCTGCCGAATCTCTTTTCTTAACACAGCCAGCGGTTTCAATCCAACTTCGAAAATTTCAGGAACAATTTCCCTTACCATTAATCGAAGTCATTGGAAGAAAACTTTATGTTACCTCTTTTGGTGAAGAAATCGCTCAAATAGTTAGAACAATTTTATTAGAAGTCTCTTCTATTGAATACAAGACAAAGCTCTACCAAGGAAAGTTAGCTGGTAAGCTCTCCATTTCTATAGTTTCTACTGGCAAATATTTAATGCCTTATTATCTCACGGGTTTTGTGAATGATCATCCCGAAATTGATTTCTCCATGGATGTTACGAATAAACAAAATGTAATACGTGATCTTGAAGAAAACAAAGTAGATTTTGCGCTAGTCTCAGTACTTCCTGAGCATCTAGAATTAAACAAACTCCCACTTTTAAAAAACAGCCTTTATCTTGTTGGTGCTACAGAACGTGTTCAAAGTTTGAAGGTTAATCCTGCAACCCTATTCGAAAAAGAGCCATTACTTTATCGAGAAGTAGGATCGGCCACAAGAAATGCTATGGAAACATTTATTCAAGGGCGAAACTTCCCTGCCACAAAAAAAATTGAACTCACCTCTAATGAGGCACTAAAGCAAGCTGTTATTGCAGGTTTAGGTTATTCAATCATGCCAATTATTGGAATTAAAAACGCCATAGATATAGGAGAAATATCTATAATTCCATGTAAAGGATTGCCCTTGCATACCCAATGGAATCTCGTATGGTTAAAAAACAAAAAGCTCTCTATAGTGGCCGAAGCTTTTATCACTTACATTAAACAAGAAAAGTTAAACATCAAGAATAAATTTTTCGATTGGATTAAAGAATAGCAATGAAATAAGCTTTATTTTTTCGTCGCAGGACTAATAATGCATTATTTAAAAAATATCGCTCTCTACATTTTAGTTTAAGTATTCTTGTAGGTTACACTATTACAGATACCATTTATCTACATATATCTACATTCTAACTTAACTAATTGCACAGTCAACTAAAATTTCACAGAATGAATTTTTAGATCACTAGGTTTAGGAAATTCTTTCAAATAATAGTTAGGTTGGTTAGTTATTTGTAGGCAAAAATGGGTGAACTCTTCTTCTCTAAATAGTTATGGTTTGCCCGTTTTTCCTATAAATTTATCTTATCATAAAAAATGAAACCACAACAACAACTTAAATCTTCCCAGTAATATAAAGCAGATACTTGTTATATCTATACTGTGTTAATACCCCTTTCTCCTACGTCTAAATAATTTAATTGTAATAAGTTGGTTGGTTCCTAATGATGCTGAAATTCTTAATGTTGAGTTTTAGGCCCAAAAAAACCACCCAAATAATGAGTGGCTTTGTATAGTTTAAATACATTCATTTTTAGTATTTAATTCTTCCATTTTCCACCACCTACATAAAAGCCAATACTGGCTCCTAAATAACTATTCTTTATGGATTCGCCCAATTCTAGGTCTGTTTTAGGAAGTATATTATATTCTAAAGCTAATCTAAACTTTCCGAACTCAACACCCCCTCTTATAATAGCCCCAAATTGCTCTCCTAAATTCACGGTATTATCAACTTCACCCAATATATAATATCCTAAGCCTCCTCCCAAGAATGGTGAAGCAGATGAATGTCCATTATAAAAATAATAATCATAAGTACCTAAAATACTTAGATTAGCATCTAATTCTGTATCGAAGTCACTTGATGAGCCTGCTGTACCAAATCTTATCCCTATATTAGAATTATCGGTAATATTGTATTTTGGCTCAATATTAAAAAGTATTCCTCCACCACCTTGTGCAAAAACATATCCCAAATCTAAACCTATCCTAAACTCATCTTCTTCCTGTCCATTAATACTAAGTATTCCCAAAACAAGGAATATAATTGTAAAAAGTTTTTTCATAATGTTTTAAATTTAAATTATTTGAATAAGAATTGAATCATAGGAGGGTGTTCTCTAAAGATACAAAAATTCTAAATGGTAAGTTTCAGCACAATAAACCACCCAAGTAATGAGTGGCTTTGTGGAGTTTTTTAACTAAATTGTTATTAGCCTTATTTTTATTAATATTTCTTAGCTAATACAATCGTTTAAACCCTTTATATTACACCCTCATCGGTGAGAAATTGAACCACATTATCCTGCTTTAATACAGAGTTTTTGATGTGCTCAAATATTTCTTCATTGTTAACACTTTCACTCTTTACTTGAAGTGACCTAAATGAGCCATCCTTTTGGGGAGCAACAATAATAATATTCCCATATTCGAGATGAAAAAGTCTCATATTTACAACAGCAAAACTACCTTTATCGGGTGTGGTAAAAGTAACGTAGTCAACTCTATCATTTTTAGTTATAATTGAACCTTCTCCACCATAGTCCGGATGGTTTCTTGAAAGAAAAGTGGTCGGCGCTAATGCTGCTTTCTTTGTATTGACCGTATCAATAACCGAAATGATGGTAAAAAAAACTCGATTTCTGTCTTTCTCTTTATAGAATTCACTATTCCCAATAAAAAAACTTGAAAAAACAACTTCTTTGTCTTCAACCATGAGCCTGTAATCAGAAACTGATCGGGCAAAGGTGTTACTAACCCATCCACCTCCTCTATAAGGGCCTAATAGGTTATAGTGCGGAACAGGGAAGGCACCATCACGTAATGGTAAGACAGTATTTGTATTATCTATGTCCTGCTTCATTCGTTCCATGTCCCAGAGCTCAGGGTTGTTGATGTTTTCAATTTGTTTCTGCCGCATTTCATTCAAAGTATTCATATGCGTTTCTTGTGCAAATGAGGAAACTGAATAGACAGATAGCAGTATGCATATTGCGAGTAAATGTTTCATCTGGTTATCTTTTTTTAATTTGCTTTACATGATTATTATGCAAATGTATAAGTGAGTAGTGATAACTGCTGTGAATATTGGGGTTGAATTGGGGACTAATCCCTAGGATGATTTTTTATTTTCTCAATAAAATCTTGTCTATTACCCACTTCCAATTTGGCGTAAATATTACGAATGTGCGTTTTTACAGTGCTCAAAGAAATGAAGAGTTCGGAAGCTATTTCCTTATTGGTTTTATCTTGAATAATGAGCTCAGCAATACGTTCTTCCTGTTTGGTTAAGTTAATACTTCCTTGCGAGTCATATTGAAGTTTCTTCTGCTTCAGCTTAACTAGCAAAAAGATCACGCCAATCAATAATATTATACCAAGAGCTCCTAAGATATAGGTCAATCGTTTATATAATTCTAATTTTAGTCGTGTTTCAGTTTTTGAAAGATCAATAGTTAGTTCCTTGAACTGCTCTGCATAACTCGAATTTTCGTAATAGCCATTCAGACTGTCTTGAAGTTTCATGTAAAACTGTGTATCGTCGAAAAAGTCTTCATTAAGAAAGTCTTTCTGAACACCTGAAAGCAAAATCAATGTCACCAAAGGATGCACTTCTTTATTAAGGGCATATGATTTTAACTCGGACAGCACTTTAATAGAAGACTGATTTCTTTGTTCGAAGTCTGTTACAGAAGCGAGTTCTCTGTTTAATTCAAAAGCATAGTTGCTAAACTCTTGCCACTGTTCATCTACAGGATTTGTGTTGGTGTTGCTCGAAAACCAATACTTGTTATTTCTTGCAAAAAAAATGGTATCCTGATTTGAGAATACAAAATTGTGCAAATTCTTTAAATCTTCATTAAATGACATTTGCATGGCACTTCCTTCCTCATCAACTCTGGAATGGACACGGTATAAGGCGTGCTTTTTAGAAAGTAATTGTCCTTCGAAAGAAAAATAACCCAGACTATCTGTTAATGTGGAGCTTAGGATTTGATCTAAATAAATAGTGCTATCTTCATTATACTTCAATAGGCTTAAATACACCCTTTTATTCTTCATCGGAGTATCTAAATATCCTGAAATAGAATACTGGCCAAAACAGAATTGGCCAGCTGCAAAGAATACAAATCCGAAAGTAAATAGGATGCGTTTCATACCTGAAATTCAAAAGTAAAGAATTTCAGTTTGTAATCAAATCTAAAATGTGGCTAACAACCGTTGTTTTTAGCCACATTATTTTGTGGGCTTCTCCATGTGAAATTAGATGGTTAGCTCTTCATAATCAATCTGTATCCATTCAATTTTATCGAAATGCTTCAAGTTCTTCCTCAGTAAAGAATTTATTCTTCTTATAATTATCTTTACAATAAATCAACGCTTTTTTACCTTCTTTTTTAGCTAAATTATGTTCAGCAGATAGTTTGGCGATTTCGTAATTTAGACTTAGAAGCAAACTTTTACTACCCTTACCCAAAAGTTGAGGATTATTAATTAGTTTATCTCTACTTTTTATGAGAAGGACCATTAATTCACCGTACTTCTCAGTGTTTTTAAAACTTCGAAGAATGTTTCCGAAATTATAGTAATAAACGGCGGGTTCTACAGTAATCTTAAGTTGATCTAATGCTTTAGTATATTCTCTTGCACTTTTCTCATAGGATTCAGCCATCATATAAAAATTTCCCTTGTTCATTTCATCAAACCCTCCAGGTTCTGTCATAACCGGATTTTGCCATAGCTTGTTTTTTTCAACAAAAGCATGTAATTCATCTAGCTCTTTTTCATTCTTTGTTTCTATGATATGCATTAATGCATTTTCTAAATCATTTAAACTATAATTTGTTTGTATACCATATAGTTTTTCCATATCGGATAAGTAATGATCTCTATAGTCATAAAAGGTTTGGTATTTTTCTAAAAGTTTGTAGTCTTTGTAAACGAATCGTATCCCATCAAATAAACTTTCAGGTACTAATGAATTGTGATTTCTGGTGTACAAGTTCTTTTTGAATTGAATTTTAGGATTCGCATTGGCCTTGTGCATTTTTTCATATTCATCTCCTGCCTGTATCCTATCTGGTGAATCATAAGTAGCATTTGCGACAAAATAATAGAAGTCACTACCCTCGTAGTTTTTCATCGTTTTTCCCATTCTTATGTCTACATCTTTGTTTTTTCTTTTTCCAAAAAAATTGGTGGATATGGAAATAAATCCTCGAAAAGGATTCTCTTTTTCTAAAAATAAATAGTGGTTCAATTCTGCTCCATTTGAATGGCCTATCATTACATTAAATCCAGAGGTGCTGTAGCTTTCATTGATATAAGGAATCAATTCCTCAAAAAGGAAATCTTTAAATTCGTTACCACTTTTACCATAGTACACATCTAAATCTTCATTTCTATTACTTTTACCATTATGGCTTCCATGAACAATGCCTACTAAAATTGTTTCTGGGATAATTTCATAAGGTGCACTGGCCATGCTGGTTAAATAGTTTTTAGCGACCTCAAAATTTCGAGACGCTCCATCTGTAATATAGAACACAGGATATTTATTTTTTGGATTATAATTTTTAGGAAGTGCAATTTTTATTTGTCTTCCGTCCACTACATATTTTGAAGGAACAAAGGTGACATCATAAGATAGACCTAATGCTTCTCGGTCAATGTCGTTGCTCCATCCTTTAATAGTAAAAATATTTTTAGATGTTGTTGTTTGTATTTTTTGATTAGGGTTGTCATTTAATTGCTTGATGATTCCCTCAGTGCTCCAATCGCCTTTGGTGAATTTGAATTCAGCAGGGTAGGAAAGATCTACCGTGATAGCTCTCTCATAATCTGAGATCTTATTCATCTTAACGGTCCCTGGGTCCCAGTTAGCGAGAGATTCTTGATTACCGGTAATGTATACTTCGTCTGTTTTATTAGGTACTATGACCTTAATGGTTCTCTTATCCTGAGCAATTAAACTTCCTGTAAAAAGAAGAGCCAGTACTAATACAATTGTTTTTTGATTCATGATTTCATTTCTTTATGTTGAGACAAATGTATTCTATAGATCGAGCTAATCCACTAAAACAGTAGGTTGAATTAGGGACTAGTCCCTAGTATGATTTTTATTTCTAGTTAAAAATTCAATCGAGCATAACCTCTTTCGTAATTACATTCAAGCCCTTTAGTTAGAAATAAAAAACCACCCAAGAAATTGAGTGGTCATGTATATGTTACTCGCCTTTAATCTAAAGTTGTATCAGAAAAATATCTTCTATTAAAGAAAATATTTGGCTATTTGATCTGCCATCAAATCGCTTCTAAAATTTCCATTATTGCTCAAAATGAAAATAGTTAATTTTTCGTTTGGGAAACGGATGGTTTGAGAATGAAAACCGTAGGTAGCACCATCATGATGTACGGCTTGTCTATTTAAGCGATCCTGCAGTTTTAGTCCAAAACCATAGGTTTTTATCTCACTATTGGATATGGGTTCTTGACTTAGTTTTAAGAGTAGGTTGTCACGATCAACCTGCAGCTTTTGTTCATATTTGAGCTGATCTCTAAGGGTGGTGAATAAAAATCCATCACCACTCATTTTCGTGACTGTTGGGGTTTCCCACCATTCGCCTCTTCCCCAATCGGAATAAGGATTCGCCCTGTTAGGAATCACGCTCATGTAGCGCTCAACAAAAGCGGTTTCATGCATCCCTAAACTTTGAAAAAACTTTTTAGAATACTCAGTAAAGGAATTTCCAGTGACCTTTTCAATAATTTCAGCAAGAATAATGTAGTTGGAGTTACTATAACTATAATTAGATCCAGGTTCGAATTCTAATGCATCCTGTTTCCCTAATAATTCTATGATGTCACCATTATCAAGACCAACGTGCTTCCACCAAACCGGACCTTCTTCACCTAGCAAATTAACATACTCAGGAATGCCACTTGTGTGATTAAGTAAGTGCCTTATCTTAACTTTAGAATTTGCTTTATTAAATAAATTAGGCAAGTAATTGTTAAGATCATCATTGAGATTAAGTTGCTCGTTTAGTGATAAATCTAAAATCATTAATGCGGTAAACTGCTTCGCTGTGGACGCTATGTTTGATCGCGTTTTTTCACTAAAGGGAATCTGATGCTGGAGATTTGACAAGCCACTGTAGCGTTCATAAATTACGGATCCATCTTTAATTATCCCAACGCCCAGTCCTGGATAATCTCGTTTAATAGTTGCATCAATTAAAGAGTCCACTTTTTTAAACCGTTCAGTCTGACCATATATTGTTAGTGAAAATAAAGTGACGAAGAAAGTAAATACGTATTTCATTTCACTAAAATAAAAAAACGGTCACACTATAATAGTATAACAGTTTTAATATTTAAAATGCTCCTCTCTTGGACTCGAACCAAGAAGGTTAATTAATGCTATAAATGTGCATCAAAATAATGAAACTGTTTAAATACAAGTCACCAAGTTTTGGTAATTTTTGGTCTATACCAAATTATTATTGCAATACTTTTTTTCTTAAATTTAATAGATTGTCTAAATGCCTCACTTTATCACATTATAAAGATTTGTTTTGAAGATACAGAAACCAACTGACCCATCAAAAATGCGAAATCTCGTTTTTACTCACATGCTAAAAACAAGGGGGTGGAAATATCGTGTTTTTTTGCGATATCTGCGTTTTTTTAAATACATAGCTTTTGCCCCAGTTCGCGGAAAATTCTTGGAGTATTATTATGTTTTAATGCGTTATATAGACGATATTGTTGATGGCGATGCTCCACTACCCGCATGCTATGCGAACGAAATTGATTTTGTTAAGGACAAAATTAAATTTTCACAAAACCAAACGAATCCAAAAGATGAAGTAGATTATCTTATGCTCTATTGTTTTAAGTTAGCTAAAAGATTTGGTGAAGATTTTACCGAGGAAACCAAAGACATTCTAGAGTCACTTTTATTTGATGCTAAAAGAAGAAATAAAATGATTGTATTTCCTCAAGAGGTACTTAATCATCATTTTCACCTATTGGATATAAGAGGTACTATAAGAGCTACTTTAAAAGTTTTTAAGGATGATCCTGACAAATATTTGCTTCTTGAACCTTTGGGAGTTGCATGCCGATACCAATATGATATTGAGGATATTAAAGACGACCTGGCTGCTGGCTATGTCAATATTTCTAAAGAAGAATGTGAGCAATTTAAAATAACGCAAAGTGACCTTAATAGTTCTTCCTCAGAAAAAATAGATCAGTGGTTATTGGGAAGAGCTAAAAAAGGCATAATGCTACTCGAAAAACATCATAATAAAATAAAAGGGGGAGGATTTTCACTTCTAGAAAAATGGACTTTTGCCTTAGTGTATGAGATCCCAGCAAAGAAAGTTTTCAAAAAAGTTATTTCGACTATAAACATTAATTAAAAGATATTGGGAAAGTCAAGTTTCTATCTAGATAAATGGTTTTTAGATTTCGTTAGTGATAATGGAGAGGCTATGATTTTTTATTCTGCAAAATTATCCTGGATTGGGTTTACAGTTGGTTATACCAGCTGGATTAACTATCATCCTGAAAGTGGTACCAAAGTAAATTCACACTTTGGAAATAGCCAATTACCAATACGAAAGGAGAAATTAATTTATTGGGGAGACAGCAAATATGAAATTGACGGGCAATGGATTGAAAAAGCTGCACCTATAGAAAGTAAAATATACAATTCGGACAACGGTTATCTAGATTGGAAATGTTACCAACCGGTTTCCGAAGTGAACCTATCCATAAATGGTAAAGAATTAAAGGGAACTGGATATGCAGAACGTTTGATTCTTACTGCATATCCATGGCTAATTCCGATGAAAGAATTACGCTGGGGAAGATCTCATACTGCTAACAACACCTTGGTTTGGATTGAATTACGAGAAGAAAAACACCTTCAATGGGTTTGGCTAAATGGAGAAAAGTTACATAATTGCATAATCGAAGACCATATTATTAGCTCTAAAGAAAAGGATTTCATCTTAAACCTAGATAGAAGTGTCATACTTGAATCGGAGAATAAGATACTGAATGTAGTTACCAGGCTCATTAATTTTCTTCCTGGGTTCAAGAAACTAATTCCAATTAGCTTTTTAATGGCTAAAAGTTACAAGTGGTTAAGCAAATGTGATTTTAAGGAAAGAAACAAGTTAATTCAAAAAGGATATGCTATTCACGAATGGGTAGATTTTCGTACCTCAAAAAATAAATGATATTAATATTAGAACATATTGCTAAATCTTTTGGAAAGAAGACCGTTCTTAAAGATATCTCTCTGAACCTAAATGCTAAAACCATTGTTGGCATTGTAGGAGAAAATGGTTCTGGCAAATCGGTTTTAATGGATATCATCGTAGGTTTAAGAAAACCACAAAAAGGTCGCATTATAAAAAATGGAACTATAGGTTATTGTCCTCAAAATTTAATGTTATTCCCACATCTTACAGTGAAAGAACATTTTATATATTTTTCTTCAGCCTATAATTTGGATGATAAACAAAGTAAAAAACAAAGCGAGGAGTTGATGTCTCATTTCAATTACAAAAAATACGAAAATGAGCGAATAAAAAATTTAAGTGGCGGCACAAAACAGAAATTGAACCTTTCAATTTCACTTCTCCATCAACCTGACCTCTTAATACTTGATGAACCATACAGTGGTTTTGATTGGGATACCTATTTGAAATTTTGGAGTTATACCGATAAAATGCGTAATAGCGGAAGTACAATTCTTATTGTTACCCATATGTTAAGTGAGGTAGAAAGATTGGATCATCTATATGAAATTAAAAATGGGGTATTACAATGAAATTAAAGAAAGTCATAATAAGTCTCATCATGATCTTAAAGATGCTCGTTCGTCAAAAGATTGTTGTTGTTTTATTATTGATTATACCAATGGTGTTCTTGTCGATAGTAGAATTAACAGCTTCCGATAGAGTCCTTCCATTTCAATTGGCTTCTTTAGATAAAGAGTTATTTGTACATATAAGTGAAAAGGGAATTTCCTTTGTTTTCTTCGCTGTTGCTTCATGTGGATTTTTAGTTGCTTTTTTAGCCTTGAATCTAATTCAAAAAAACAGCTTGGTAAACAGAAGGCTCATAGTTTGTGGTTACCATCCCGTAGAAATCATCACTTCAATAATGTTAGTGTTGTTATTAATAATTGTTTTAATTGCTATATACGTAGGGCTTCTAACAAACACATTTTACACAATTGACAATCTTATACGCTTCATCTTTGGACTAATGATTATAGGTTTTGTATATGGGAGTTATGGATTACTGGTTGGCAGTCTTCTCAAAGCCGATCTTGAAGGAATATTATTGGTTGTACTTCTGGTAAACATTGATGTGGGATGGTTACAGAACCCTTTGTTTTATGCAGAAGCACAAAATCAAATAATTATACAATACCTCCCAGCATATTATCCTTCTCAAACAGCAATTATTTCAGCTTTTACAGATTATTCGTCCATCACTACATCAATTAGTGGAATCCTTTACGGACTTGTGTTTTTTCTTACTTCAATAATTATTTTCTTCTATAAAATGACTACTAAATGAGAACCCTTATTAATAAAACCTTATATGCATTATTATTCCTGATTATTGTACCAGTAATACTATGGTTTTGGGCAAAACAAACAGCTGATCAAATAGCTTTACCAATCATTCATTCTATTGATATAGGATGGGTATTTGCGATTGTTGGAATATATCTTATTAGCTGCAGTATGTTCTATTTGATAAGAGTGGGAAAAGGACTGCCAATGAATGCTTTTCCTCCTCCTAAACTAGTGACAAGTGGCCCCTATTATTTTTTTAGACACCCGATTTATATTGGATTTGGGTTGTTTATTATTGGATACTTTATATTAACCGGATCGTCAAGTGGCCTTTGGCTGGTTACTCCTGTGACAATACTATCACTAATAGCATTAGTCATTGGTTATGAAGCAATTGATTTAAGAGAAAGATTCCCAAATTCAAAATATACTACTTTTTTTGATCTCCCTAAAAGATCAAATTCTATCCCTAATTTTAGTCGTAGAGTTAGTGCACTGTTATTAGTAATTACACCATTAATATTAGGCAATTATATTATCACATTGTTATTTAGCTTACCAAAACAACCACTAGAAAATAGCACCATATTATACGTGTTTAGTAAACATTCTTCATTAATATTATTATGCACAATATTTATTCTAATAGTTCCTTTGATAATTAAGAATAGTGATCTTCTTCGAGATTGGGTAATAAAAAATTTATTGGCGTTAGGTATCTACTATTTTTGTATTTTATTCTATAACGATATAAGTGCTGATTTCATAATGGTTAAGGGATATTCTATCTATTTTGTCCCTGTATTTTTAATTCTAATATCTACAAGAATAATTTTTAGCCAATTTAGAAAGCTCAGAGTTTTGATTTTAATAATTGCCTTAGTACTTATTTTAATACAATTGAGCTTCTCTGCAAATTTCGTCTATCATCTGAGTGGTTCTATTTTATTGTTCCTTATATCTGACCAGTATTTCAAAATATGGTGTTTTGTTAGAAAAAAAACTGAAATAATTGCTAATTCATGGAAAGAATGGATGTTTGGTAAATTGAGAATTATAAATCACGGCATTTATGTTGGTGTAGGAACTTTTCTAGGAATATGCCTTATAGGAGTTTTTGTAGGTAATGATTACGCATGGAGTATTCTTGTGTTCTCTGTAGTAGTTATTTTATTTTCAGCACTTTGGGCACAAATTATTGAAGGTTCGGAAAAACTAAAACGCCCTTTTGGGTATTATGGTGCTCTCGTAGGTATAATTTTTGCAAGTTTAGCGGTCTCCTTAATGGGGTACGATGTTTGGGTAATTATTGGAGCCATTTCGGTGGTCATGCCATGGGTGCAAGCCATGGGTCGGTTGCGATGTCTAGTAAATGGCTGCTGTCATGGAGGTAAAACTAATCACCCATATATTGGAATTCGATACTATCATTACCGATCAAGGGTTTGTGGGGTATCAAACCTAAAAGGTGAACTTCTTCATCCAACACCTCTCTACTCTATAATATCGCTGATAGTTATTGGTTTTATATTACTCTCCCTTTTAATAAGTAATTATAGCTGCTCGTTCATTTTTGGTCTTTATTTGATACTCACAGGTATCGGGCGATTTGTTGAAGAGGCCTATCGAGGTGAAGTGCAAACGCCTATAATAAAAGGTTTGAGATTATATCAATGGACAGCTATTCTATCGTTGGCTATTGGTATTTGCATGACTTTTATTTCGCAAGGATATATTCCACCTAGTCCTAAATTTGGTTGGGAAACTATAATAGCAGCACTCATTGGTGGTCTTTTTACCACCTTTGCGATGGGAGTTGACTTTCCTAGTTCAAATCTTCGATTTTCACGACTTGTTTAATGGAATTTGGTTCATCCTTTTGGTATCTATTCAATTAATAAAAAATCTTCCTTATAAAAATTATAAACCCTTAAACATTCACCATCCTTTTGTATTCCAATAAAATACTCATCTTCCAAACTGTTTTCTCCCAGCAGGAAACTCTTAGGTGGTATCTTTCCACTAGTAACAGTTTGACCTAGAGAATCCAGAATATTAATTAAGGTGCTGTCCTTAGTATGATTGTAAATAATTAAATTCCTTCTGAAACCTACTTCTTTTAACTTATATGGGGTATCCATGCAGTCGTATTCAAGAAGTGGAATTAGCTGAAGGTCTTTAAAAAATTCTTTTACGTTTGGCTCATGGTCTTTTTTCCTTATCATTTTTATTTTCCATAAAAGTGCCACAGAACTCGTCCTGATCAGGGAGGCATCCCAAACGTTTTCATCTAATTGCAAGTTATAATAATGCCTGACCTTATTTCTGTAAAACGGGTTATTCAAGACATAGTTTATAGCTTTTTCAACAGAGAGAGAATCTTCCTTATAGGCCCAAGGCAATTCATCAATACGTTCCTTCTCCCTTGACATAGCTAATTTAAGAGCTTCACTTTCCCAATATTTCTGAGACTCGATTCTGGTTTTCAATACGTGAAGCTGAGGAATAATATGCTGATACTGCCTTGGCATTCGCTTTTCCATTGAAATCAGCTCATTTAAGCGTTCCTCAAGAAAATTTATGGTTCTAGTTCCAAAATCCCGGTACATGAGTCCGGGGTTTTCTCTAAGCATTTCTGGAGTAACTAGCTCCTTATTGAATAACCCCTGTATGGAATCCATAACATAACCATATCGCAGGAAAGAATTACACTCCTTGATATTAGTTTCGAGTTCTTGTTCAAACAAGGTCAAAACACGCTCTATTTCATTATTAATTTTTCGTTGCTCGTTCCAATTATTTACCTGTAATGCCAATAAAATTCCTATCATCACTAAAGCTATCTCCCCAACAGCATATAGCATATACTTACTAAATCTATTTTGTGATAATAATCCCTGTCTGATATGTCTAAAAAAGTGAATCATTATTTATGCTTAGATAATTCTGCTTCAATAAGCATTCTTAAATCTTTAATGTCATTATCTAAATTCTCTCTATAATTCAATACATCTTGTGTCATATTTAATTTCAATCCTAAAAGATTTCTAATGCGTTGGTTACTGAGTATTAATTCAAAATTATTTTGCTTTTCTTTTTCAATATTTATTGTTGGTATGGATGATTTTATAAAAGGAATAAAGTTGACTTCATTTTCAGCTATATCATCTATGCGAATCTGTTGAACATTTAATCTGTCATCAAGCATACCCTCTAATTCATTTAAATTTACTTCTAAACTTGTGAATTTTTCTTTAATCTCGTGATTCTTTATAAGGCTTAATTTATTGGTATTTTTAAGTTCTATGTAAGTATTTATAACGGGTATATCACTTTCCAAATTCCAAAATGCATCTTTGAAAATTTTAGCTGAAATAGAATTGCTATCTAGAATTGAATTAATAGAGTCTATTCCTAGAACTAATAATAAAACCCCCTTAGAATACTTTTCAGAGGAAATTAAAGAATCTGATTGTTCATTTGCCAGAATTAAATTCTTATCTAAGCTTTCAAGTATTATTATTTCTTCAACTCTATCCTTCCTCTCCTCATTCCAATTATTAACCTGTAACGCCAATAAAATACCTAGCATTACCAATAGGATTTCACCAATTGCATATTTAAAATACTTGCCTGTTTTATTCTCACTCATAAGGTTATAGCGTATTTTTCTAAAGAATTTAATCATAAGAAGTTGGTTGGTACCTAAAGATACTGAAAATCTAAATGGTGAGTTTTGAGCATAAAAAAACCACCCAATTTCTTGAGTGGTTTTGTTTTTGGTATAATATCTATATCGTTACTCCGATACAATCAATTCAATTGTCCCAACATCCAATACTTCACCCTCTGTAACTGCAAGCTCATCTGATTCATATGCATCATAACCTTCAACGGCTATTTTAAGCTTATAACTCCCTGCTGCAAGCCCTTGAACTAAGAAATTCCCATTTTCATCAGTCATAGTGTCTGTAGCCAACACATCATCTAATGTATATACTTCAACAGTAACATTTTCTTTTGCTACAGGGGCTTCGTCTATGGTTTCTATGACCGTACCGCTAACAGACCCTGAATTAACTTCTATCATGACATTAATTACTGGTTTCAAAAGATACTTCCCTGAATTTCCAGCCTTAACTATTGACTGCTGAACCACCCAATCTAATATAAATGTATATGAAAACCCTGATTCCAGCTCTTCGTTTAGATTTAACTTTAATCCTGATTGTTGTGCGCTAGGAGTATCCAAATGAATTGGCTCCTCAGCTACGCCATCCTCTCCTTCGATTACCAATGTATTATTATCACTTAAAACAAGACGCATTTCCTTAATCATTCCTGATGGGATTACATCATCAACAAGTAAAAGATTATTTCCAGCTATTAGTTCTGTTAAATCCACATTAATAGGATATCCGCTAGATGGAGAAAAACTATTCCATGACTCATCCTCAGTAGATCTATATTGAATATCTATAATCTCAACATTAACCTCAAGATAGTCTCCAGGTTCATCAACTAACTTTATTTTAATTCTGGAAGTATCATCTCCACTATCATCAACACACCCTTGATAAATAACAAAGGAAAGAGCTAATAAAATAAAAAGTCTAATCTTTTTCATAACTGCTTATTTTTTAGAAACGTAGTATACTAAATTATACGATACTCACTATGATTTAGATGATGGACAAAGTATATTTTCGACAAACTGTAGCTATTTGCCTTTTTTAAGCTCCTTAAAACAAGTCTTAGACATAAAAAAAACACCCAAATAATGAGTGGTTTTGTATTGGTTGTTTTTCTTTTAGATAAAGAGTAGATTATTCTATTTCACTATCAATGGTTTCTATAATCTTTTGCATTTTATTTTTTAACGTCTCTCCTTCTAAATTACAAACTTGAGAAAACGTAAATATAAATGTAACAATCCCTTCAAGTCGTGAATCCTTTAATATGGATTCAACATCAATTTTGTTGATGCTTTTCCCAAGTGATAAGGTTTTGTCATTTTTTCCCTTATCCAAAAAACCCATCCTAAGCTCTTGGGCTTCCCAAAATACATGATTTACATTGCGCATAATTCCAACTTCCTTCATGTAGGGAATAATTTCAGATATATAATGGTCATGTTGAATAATTTCAGACTCTTTATAGGCAGCAATATCAGATGTCCAATGAGATAGCATTAGCTTCAATGAATCATTTCTAATTAAATTGATACTTCCTGAATTTACAACATCATTTTCGATAGGGTCAAAAGTTGGGTCCATGAAGAAGGTTGCAAATATGTTTGAAAGCGAGTCCTCAGAAATGATTAAACCATTTGCAGTAATTTCCAAAATATTCAGGCTTTCATTAATTAATTTACGCCTCATTTCAATCTTGTTTTCTAATTGAAGTAAGTTTGCCTTATAATCTGCTTTGAGTTGTTTAAGAATTACCTGTTCTTGTGCAATGTCTTTCTGCCTCTCATTCCAATTATTAACCTGTAGTGCCAACAAAATACCTATCATCACCAATAGGATTTCACCTAAGGCATACTTAAAGTATTTCCCTGTTTTATCTTCTCCTAGAAGTTGTTGACGTATTTGACGGAAGAATTTAATCATAGTTAATTATCGGTTTCTCATCAACCTTAATATATTCTTTGGCCTCATGCCCTATATAAATAGTCATAAAGTTTTTATTATCTGAAGATTTAAAACGAACCAATCCATTCCATTCTAAATAAAAATCATTATCAGAATCAAGAGGAATAACATGATTTAAATATTTGTCCATTTCTTTAGTTACAAGATAGCCCTTCTTTAAAAACAACTCGATTCTATCTTCAGGTATATTTATATTACTGTATATTCCAACACGCTTTTGTAAGGCTTTCAGACTAATAATAAAATTTAATGTGTCAATTGATTTGTCTAGTACCTTTGCAATTTCTTTATAAGCTATTACAGCTCCCATTCTATATTCTGCTATTGCACCTCTATGCGTCCAAGTAGCTTCAACTTGATGGCGTTTTACTTTATTTATGTAATTGAAGTCATGCAACATATAATTTATAAATTCCATATTGCTAATAGAATCAGATTTACCATACCATTCAAATTTTTCTTGATAATCATCAAAATTCCTGTTTACTAGTGTTTTTACCATTTGATTAAATTCTACGACATCTGGCTTAAATTTATTATGTAATTTTTTTAAGGAAGTGACTACTTGGTTATAGCCATCTGGAATAACGTCAATATTATCAATTAGTAATTTATAGGCATCATCATTAATTTCATAGTTATTCCAACCTGTTACTAAACTTCTTAATCTCCAAGCATTCTCTCCTGTAGCTAAATAATCATCAAGAGTCACTTTTTTATTCAACACTAAACTACACAGGGAATCTTCCAATCTATATCCATAAATTAATCTAGTTCCTTCATTTATATCTATTTCTAGTTCTTTTAAGACATCTTCTAAAATAGCATCCACTTTAGCTTCAGCTTGTTTTTGTTCTGCTTTCTTATTGAGGTTCAATGCAATGAGAATACCAATAATAACTAAAATTATCTCTCCAATTGCATAAAGCATGTACTTGCTAAATCTATTTTGAGATAACAGTTGCTGACGTATCCGCCTAAAGAATTTAATCATAAGAAGTTGGTTGGTTCTTAAAGATACTGAAAATCTAAATGGTGAGTTTTAGGCATAAAAAAGCTACACAATAAGTGTAGCTTTTATAAGGTTGCTCCCCCTCTTGGCAAAACTATATCACTTTGAAAGTTGTAATATCCTAATTGCTCCTCTTCCAACTATAATAAAGACAATCAATCCGATTACTAAATCAGGTATTCTAGAGCTGGTTAAATACACAAGTAATCCTGCTAGCATGACTCCAATATTTACAACTACATCATTAGATGTAAAAATCATACTAGCCTTCATATGTGCTTCTTGACTATTATTTTTCTGAAGTATTTTTAAACAAATAACATTTCCAATTAGAGCTAGAAAAGAGATGACCATCATCATTTTAAAATCTACTATCATCTCCAATTTTACCACTCTTCTAAGGACTTCAAATAAGCCTATTAGAGCTAATATCAATTGAAAATTACCACTAATTCTTGCAATTCTTTTCTTCAATATTATTGCTCCTCCAACAGCTATTAGAGATAACCCATAAACAATGGAATCAGCCAGCATATCAAGGCTATCAGCTATTAGCCCCATAGAATTACCTATCAATCCTGTGACCATTTCAATGATAAAAAACAACAAGTTAATAGCTAATACCTGCCATAGCATTTTCTTTTGACTACTATTTTCATTTAACTCGTGATAATCTTCTATTTCTTGAATAGAAACTATCTTTGAATCTAACTTTAGAGATTTTAAGTTTTCAAAAATGTTGTCATCCTTGAGTTTATGTATTACACCTAATAACCTATTAGCAATATCAAATTCTAAGGATTGAATATTTGAATCTCCTTCAAGCTTCATACGTATTAATTGCTCCTCAGAAGGGCAATCCATTTTCTCAATCTTAAAGGTGCTTTTATACATTTTAAATTGGGCTTATTAAAACAATATACTCAATTTAGAAGAAAGTTGTGGAAACAAAAAAAGTCCAACATTTCTGTTGAACTTTTGTCTTTTGCTCCCCCTCTTGGACTCGAACCAAGGATTTAAAATACTGTAAATCAGTGATATAATATAGAATATTAATATCTAAACCCGTTTTGACAAGTTAATTCCATTTACTTGTCAATAAAGAACCTTTTTGATTGTAATATAAATACATAAATCTGAGTAAAATTTAGTGGTAAAGTTTGCTCGTTACCTTAGTTTCAAATTCTTAAGTACAAGTTAAACTAACTCTGGTTGAATAGATTTTTTCTACCTTTGTTCTCAATATGAAACAAGTATTTCAGAAAATAATGTCTTTATTGATGGCTTTTGTAGTGTTGTTCTCTACTATGTCATTTACAATTAACATGCATTATTGTGGTAATACTTTAGTTGAAACAGCTGTTTTCAAAAAAGCGAAAGGGTGTGGTATGGAAATGCAAAATCCTACTACAGATGGCTGTTCAATTATGAAAAAGAATTGTTGTAGTGATAAGCAGCTAGCTATTGATGGTCAGGATGAACTGCAACTGTCATTTGACAAGCTAACTTTTGAACAACAACAATTTATTGCTTCATTGGTTTATACTTATATCACCCTTTTTGAAGGATTTGATGAAAATAAGATTCCTCACAGAACCTACAAACCACCTCTGGTCGTCAAGGACATACAAAAACTTGATGAGGTTTATTTAATTTGATTTTAAACATTAGACTATGTTATCCAATGGCTAGGTGTCATTAGGATAATTTATTGTATTCGGTGTTTTCCTTACACCAATGTCTAATTGTTTAATTATCAAACGCTATGCTAAATAAAAGCATCAAATTTTTAATAGAAAATAAGCTTGTTGCCGTATTGCTTCTCGCACTTTTTATTGGGTGGGGAACCGTTAATGCTCCTTTTAATTGGGATACAGGTTTTTTACCAAGTAATCCTGTTGCTGTAGATGCCATCCCAGATATTGGAGAAAACCAGCAAATAGTATTCACTAAATGGGAAGGTCGTTCACCTCAAGATATTGAAGATCAAATCACCTATCCATTAACTACATCCTTATTAGGGATTTCTGGTGTTAAAACTATCAGAAGTTCATCCATGTTTGGATTTTCAAGCATTTATATCATTTTTGAAGAAGATGTAGAATTTTATTGGAGTAGAAGTCGAATACTTGAAAAACTGAATTCACTACCAAGTAACTTATTACCTGAAAACGTAAAACCTTCTTTAGGGCCAGATGCCACTGGATTAGGGCAAATATTTTGGTATACCTTAGAAGGTCGAGATGAACAAGGAAATGTTACTGGTGGTTGGGATTTACATGAATTGAGAAGTATTCAAGACTATTACGTAAAGTACGCCCTGTCTTCTGCAAGCGGTGTTTCAGAAGTAGCTTCTATTGGTGGATATGTACAAGAATACCAAGTTGATGTTAACCCAGAGTTAACGCGTCAATACAATATTGGGCTACATCATATTGTAAAAGCAGTAAAGGAAAGTAACAAAGACATTGGTGCACAAACTATTGAAATTAATCAAGCCGAATACTTAGTAAGAGGTTTAGGTTATATCAAGTCTATTACTGATATAGAAAATGCAGTTGTATCATCTGAAGATTATACTTCTATTAGAATAAAAGACATTGCTAAGGTATCACTTGCACCAAAAGCAAGACGTGGTATTTTAGATAAGGAAGGTGCTGAAGTCGTTGGTGGTGTTGTAGTATCGAGATACGGAGCTAACCCTTTGGAAGTCATCAATAATGTAAAGGCAAAAATTAATGATATTAGTTCTGGATTGCCTTCAAAAGAATTAAAAGATGGAAGAACATCCCAACTTACTATAGTACCATTCTATGATAGAACAGAACTCATCAAAGAAACTTTAGGAACGCTCAATGAAGCGTTGACTTTGGAAATTTTGATCACCATTTTAGTGATAATCATAATGGTATTCAACCTACGTGCTTCAGTCCTAATTTCTGGCTTACTTCCTGTGGCTGTTTTAATGGTATTTATAGCAATGAAGCTCTTTGGAGTTGATGCTAATATTGTAGCACTTTCAGGAATCGCTATTGCTATTGGAACAATGGTGGATGTTGGTGTTATTCTTTCAGAAAACATAATAAGGCATTTGGATGACAATAAGGAAAAACTGCCAATTAATACAGTGGTTTATAATGCCACATCAGAAGTTTCAGGAGCAATTATCACAGCTGTTTTAACTACCATTATCAGCTTTATTCCTGTGTTTACAATGATTGGTGCTGAAGGAAAACTATTTAGACCGTTGGCATTTACAAAAACCTTTGCACTTGTAGCATCCATATTAGTAGCGTTGTTTTTAATTCCACCATTTGCCGCCTATCTCTTTAAAAAGAAAAATATTAAGCAAAGCTTTAACTATGCTTTAAATGGGCTTTTAATCCTATTAGGAATTACAGCAATCATTTTTGGGTATTGGCTTGGTATTATCTTAATTGCCTTTGGAGTCACAATAATATTAAAGCTTCAAGGTAGAATACAAGAACAGCAGACTAATCTTATTAATATTATAATTTCAGCTTTAGCAATAGTATTTCTATTGGCAGAATATTGGAGACCTTTAGGTGTAGATAAAAGTATTTTCTGGAACCTTATTTTTGTTGGTGTTATTTGTTTTGGATTGTTGGGTGTATTTACTGTATTCAGAAGATATTATACTCGTATTTTAAATTGGGCTTTAGCTAATAAGTTGTTATTCCTTTCTATTCCAACAGCCATTGTTATTTGTGGGTTCTTAATTATGAAGAATACAGGTAAAGAATTTATGCCTTCTTTAGATGAAGGCTCATTTCTTTTAATGCCTACGTCTTTACCGCATTCTGGTGTTGATGAAAATAAACGTGTGTTACAACAGCTGGATATGGCAGTAGCCAGTATTCCAGAAATTGAAACTGTAGTCGGAAAGGCTGGTCGTGTAGAATCTTCATTAGACCCAGCACCTTTATCCATGTATGAAAACTTAATTCAGTATAAGCCTGAATATATGTTAAATAATGGTGGAGAACGCCAGCGTTATAAAGTTAACAAGGATGGTTTGTTTGAACTAAAAAACGGTTCAACAGTAACGAACTCTAACTATTCAAAAGATGCTGTTACAATGCCTGAAATCACTTCAAAAGAGTTAATAGAAGATGATGATGGAGAGTTCTACAGAAATTGGCGACCTGAAATAAACTCTGCTGATGATATATGGCAGGAAATTGTACGAGTAACCAAATTACCAGGGGTTACTTCAGCACCTAAATTACAGCCTATAGAAACCAGATTGGTAATGCTTCAAACTGGAATGCGTGCACCAATGGGCATAAAAGTTAAAGGCCAAGATTTAAAACAAATTGAAGCCTTTGGTGTTGAGTTAGAAAGTATCTTAAAGCAAGTTGAAGGTGTTAAAACCGAAGCTGTATTTGCAGATAGAATTGTTGGAAAACCTTATCTATTAATTGATATTGATAGAGATAAAATAGGTCGCTATGGTATTTCAATTCAAGATGTGCAAGATGTCCTAAAGGTAGCTGTTGGTGGTATGGAAATAACACAAACAGTTGAAGGTAGAGAGCGTTATGGTGTTAGAGTACGTTATCCAAGAGAATTAAGAGCAAACCCAACAGATTTAAAGAATATCTATGTTCCTGTTGCTAAAGGAAGCTCTATTCCTTTGAGTGAAATAGCAACTATAAAATATGAACAAGGAGCGCAGGTAATTAAGAGTGAAGACACCTTTTTAATAGGCTATGTATTGTTTGATAAACTGAACAATTATGCCGAAGTAAGCGTTGTTGAAAATGCACAGGATTTAATAGAGTCTAAAATTGATTCGGGTGAATTGGTTGTTCCTAAAGGTATCAATTATCAATTTACTGGAACGTATGAAAATCAATTGCGAGCAGAAAAGACACTATCTGTAGTTTTACCATTGGCTTTAATTATCATCTTTTTAATTCTGTACTTTCAATTCCGTTCGGTAGCTACATCATTCATGGTATTTACAGGAATAGCTGTAGCCTTTGCAGGAGGGTTTTTAATGATCTGGTTATACGGTCAAGATTGGTTCTTAAACATCAATTTCTTTGGTGAGAATCTTCGAGATTTATTCCAAATGCATCCCATTAATTTAAGTGTTGCTGTTTGGGTTGGATTTATTGCTTTATTCGGAATTGCTACAGATGATGGTGTTGTTATGGCAACGTATTTAACACAAACATTTGATAGAAATTCACCCAAAACAAAACAAGAAGTTAGAGCATCAGTGGTTGAAGCAGGTACAAAGCGTATTCGTCCTTGCTTAATGACTACGGCCACAACCATATTAGCGTTATTACCTGTTTTGACATCAACTGGAAGAGGAAGTGATATTATGATTCCAATGGCAATTCCAAGTTTTGGAGGTATGTTAATCGCATTAATCACACTTTTTGTAGTGCCTGTTTTATACAGTTGGAAACAAGAATTACAACTTAAAACAAATTAAGATGAAAACACTATATATCATACTTTTTGCGCTTGCAGCGTTTGGTATTTCAAATGCTCAGCAATTGAACATTTTAATTGATGAAGCATTAGCTAATAATCCTGAAATCCAAACTTTTGAATTGAAGTATCAGGTAGCAAAAGAAAAGGTAAATGAAGCAAATACATTACCAAATACGCAATTAGGTGTTGGTTACTTTGTTAGCGAACCAGAAACAAGAACAGGAGCACAACGGTTTAAAGTTTCAGCAAAGCAAATGTTACCTTCATTTGGAGCTATAACAGCAAGAGAGAATTACATTAACTCTTTAGCTGATGCTGCTTATGAAGACATCACCATAGTAAAAAGGAAACTGATAGCTTCTGTTTCACAATCATACTACAACTTATATGCTATAAAAGAAAAGCAAGTTGTTTTAGATGAAAATATTGAATTACTCAACACCTATGAAAAGTTAGCATTAACCTCTGTTGAAGTTGGAAAAGCATCGGCAGTTGATGTATTACGATTGCAGATGAGACAAAATGAGTTGAAACAATTAAAGCAAATACTTGGACAAAATTATTTGGCTGAACTAACAGCTTTTAACAAACTACTTAACAGACATAAAAGCACTGTATTGGTCATCGATAATGGGCTAGTTATACCTATAGAGGGTGAATTAATTAATTCAGATAATCTTGCTTTACATCCTGAATTACTAAAATACGACAAACTCTACACATCTGTAGAACAGTCTGAATTATTAAATCAAAAAGAAAGTAGTCCAATGCTAGGTTTCGGTTTGGATTATATAGCTGTTTCAGAGCGCCCAAATATGAACTTTAGCGATAATGGGAAGGACATTGTTATGCCTATGGTAAATGTTTCTATACCAATTTTTAATAACAAGTTTAAGTCCAAATCGAAACAAAACAAACTAAAACAACAGGAGATTTTAGCTCAAAAAGAAAGTCGATTAAACACACTAGAAACTTTGCTTGATAAAGCAGTCAAAAGCAGTAACTCATCAAAAATAAGTTATGATACCCAAACTAAAAATTTGAAGCAAGCGAAAGATGCAGAAACTATTTTAGTGAAAAGCTATGAGACAGGAACTATTAATTTTAATGACGTTTTAGATGTTCAAGAATTACAACTAAAATTTCAAATGAATCAAATAGAGTCAATTAAGAACTATTACTTACAGAGAACAATCATCAACTATTTAACTAATTAAAATTCAATTAAATATTAACTATAAACACAATTCAAAATGAAAACAGTAAAAACAATTTTAGGGATCATGGTTTTAAGCTTGGTGCTTACAACAGTATCGTGTAAAGGAGATAAAAAAGAAGAAGCAACTACCAAGACAGAGCAAACAGAAAAGAAAGAGTTTGCGTCAGCCTATGTATGTCCAATGCATTGTGAAGGAAGTGGTAGTGATAAAGCAGGAGAGTGTCCAACTTGTGGTATGGCATACGTAAAAAATGAAGACCATAATACTGATGGTCATACCCACTAAAATGTTTAAGATATAGGCAGCATTAACCAGTTAGTGTTGCCTTGAATAGTAAAGAGTTAATGTAAACTGATAAGCACATATATTAAAAATTATGAGAAAACTAATAATAACATTATGTTTTGCACTTCTGCTAGTAGGATGCAAGGAGCAAACAAAAAAGGAAGAAGTGCATCAACATCAGGAAGTTAAGGAGACTCAAGATGAATCAACAAAGAAGAAGCCTTTAAGTCCGCATACATCCACAATGGTAACAATAGGTGATGCACATATTCATATAGATTATTCATCACCAGGAGTAAGAGGCAGGATTATATTTGGCGGCTTATTGGCATATGATCAGGTTTGGCAAGCAGGAGCACATATGGCTACATGGGTTGAGACCAATCAAGATTTAGAGATTGATGGGGAAATATTACCCGCTGGGAAGTATGGATTTTTTACAATTCCTTCAAAAGAAGAATGGACTATAATGTTCAACAGCAATTGGGATCAACATGGTAAAGATGAATATGATGAAAAAGAGGATGTTATTAGGTTTAAAGTTAAGCCAATATATCTAGAAGAATCCGTAGAGCATTTAGAGTATAAAATCAATACTGTAGATGATCAAAACGGAAGTATTTCGTTGGCATGGGAAAAGATGAAAATTGAGTTTCCTTTTATAATTAAACAATAATAGTTATGAAAAAATATGTGATTTATACAGGAATATTGATAGCAGGATTGCTTTTAGGTTGGCTATTCTTTGGTAACTCATCTAACAACGAATCAATGCACAATCATTCGGAGATGGCTTCAGAAAATCAAATGTGGACGTGTTCAATGCATCCACAGATTATGCAACCAGAAGCTGGTGATTGTCCAATTTGTGGTATGGACTTAATTCCAGCCGAAGCTGGTGCAGATGGTTTAAGTCCTAATGAATTTAAATTGACTAAGAATGCAATGGCATTGGCTAATATTCAAACTTCTATTGTCGGTAACGGTAATGCTGAAAGTAACTTCATTAAACTCTCGGGAAAAATACATGAGAATGAAGATGCCAATTTAGTACAAGCAAGTTATTTTTCTGGACGCATAGAGAATTTAAATATAAGTTCTGTAGGTGAGCAAATAAGACAAGGACAACTATTGGCAACAATTTATTCACCAGAATTAGTTTCGGCACAACAAGAGTTAATTACTGCGTCCTCATTAAAAGAATCACAGCCAAAACTTTATAGTGCTGTTCTTAATAAATTAAAACTTTGGAAAATTACAGATGAGCAAATTCAACAAATTGAATCTACTGAAAAGGTGATACAGAATTTCCCAATTTATGCAACAGTTTCAGGCACTGTATCTGAAAAACTAGTAGATCAAGGTGATTATGTAAATCAAGGTCAAGCATTGTTGAAGATAACTAACTTAAATACTGTTTGGGCGGTATTTGATGTATATGAAAATCAGATAGAACTATTTAAAACTGGACAAGATATTACCATTACCACCAATGCCAATCCTAATAAGGAATATAAACAGAAAGTTGATTTCATCAACCCCACAATGAATCTACAAACAAGAACGGTTGACCTTAGAGTTGTATTAAACAATAGAAGTACAGAGCTCAAAACAGGTATGTTTATTGAAGGAATTATTGAAAGCAAGTCAAACAATTTAGATGAAAGTGTAACTATCCCTTCATCTTCAGTGTTATGGACTGGAGAGCGCTCAATTGTATATGTAAAAACTAACCCTGACGAGCCTATTTTTGAAATGAAAGAAGTCACCTTAGGAAAGCAGATAGGTGAGGAATATGAAGTTGTTGATGGTTTAAAAGATGGTGATGAGATTGTTACCAATGGGACATTTACAGTTGATGCTTCTGCACAGCTTCAAGGTAAAAAATCAATGATGAATAATAATGAAGGTGGCAAAATGGGAATGATGATGAAAAAAGTTGATTTTAATACTATTGTGGAAAAATCATTTCAACCTGTTATTGAAGCTTATATCAACCTGAAAGATGCTTTAATTCAATCTAATATTGCGCTAGCATCATCTAAAAGTGAGGAATTTAGAACTGTGTTAGAACAAATACCAGTAAGTCAAAGAGAGCAAACTCATAATTACTGGTCTGTTTTACATAAAACTTCTAAAGGAATAAATGAAAATGTTAGCCTAGAGCATCAACGCAAAGAGTTTCAAATGATTTCAGATAAGCTGATAGAAATGGTTAGGAACTTTGATGAAGTAAGTGATAAGCTATACCTACAGTTTTGCCCAATGGCTGATAATAACAATGGAGCATTTTGGATAAGTAAGGAGGAACAGGTGTTGAATCCTTATTTTGGCGATGTTATGCTAAAGTGTGGTAGTGTAGAAGAAGTTATAGAGTAATTTGCGGAAGAATTTAATCATAAGAAGTTGGTTGGTACCTAAAGATACTGAAAATCTAAATGGTGAGTTTTGAGCATAAAAAAACACTTCAAGGAAGTGCTTATTCAATATTCAATTCTTGGTTAATTAAGGTAATTACCTCCCTCATACGTTCTAAATTTCTTTTAGCAATATTGCTATAAACTTCATTTTGACTTATTAAATGTCTCAATCGACCACTAAATTCATATTCCTGAATTGCTTCCCATGATTTTATTTCCCCTGTAGAATTATTAAAATATTTTCTCTGTTCCCAATCTACTTTGCCAACAACACCATCTAACACTTCACCATTATATACTAGACGATTGTAATAACGATTATACAAATTCATGATTGCATATTTAAGATTATCATTTTTAATGTTCTCAATTTTTCCTGCCGCAGTACCAGAGTCATAAACCCCTGTTGTTGGAAAAAAAGTCATGTTACCTTGTTGAGAAAATGTATAAATAGAATCAATAACGCCTTTGTCTTCCTGACTATTATTTTCAATTAATTCTAAAACCTTAAGACTGGCAGCTCTTTTATCAGATTGTTTCTTGTAAACTTCACTTAATTGCTCATAGTCTGTTTTGATCTCATTCAATAAGTCTGTCAAGAAACGTCTTTCCCAATGAATGGTCTTTTGTGTTTCATTCCAATTATTAATTTGTAATGCAATTAATATCCCAATAACAACCAAAATAATTTCACCAACAGCATAAAGCATGTATTTACTAAATCTATTCTGAGATAACAATTGTTGTCGTATGCTCCTAAAGAATTTAATCATAAGAAATTGGGTGGTATCTAAAGATACTAGATTTACTTGCGATTTTTGAGAAGTATTAAGATTAGATTTAATACTACTCCAATAATTAGTCCTGCAACCGCTCCAACAAGAAGACCTCCAGCAGCATCAATAACAGCTAAAATGGAATCACCAGCCCGATAACCATTCTGAACACCAATATTCCACCCTGCACTAGCTCCAATAAATCCACCAATGAACATCCCAATAATTCCCATTGCACAGCTGGTACTGAAGCCACTTATTAGTTTAGTCGAGTTATTTTTCATTAGTTATTGAGTTCAAAGTTCTTGCGTTAGCTTTATTCTAATCGTAAGAAGTTAGTTGATTCTAAAGATACTGAAATTCTAAAAGGTGAGTTTTGGACACAAAAAAAGTCCAACATTTCTGTTGAACTTTTGTTAGGTTGCTCCCCCTCTTGGACTCGAACCAAGGACCCTCTGATTAACAGTCAGATGCTCTAACCAACTGAGCTAAGGAGGAGTGTTTCTCTTAAAGAGTGGGCAAATATATATTATTTTTTACTCTCTGCAAACACTATAATTAAAATTTTTAATTAAAAATAGCCTTGAAAATATCGTTACCATTGGCAAATAACACCAGAGCAATTAAGATAAAGAATCCTACCATTTGTGCATACTCCATAAACTTATCTCCAGGTTTTCTTCCAGATACCATTTCATATAACAAGAACATCACATGCCCTCCATCTAAAGCAGGAATTGGCAATAGGTTTAATACACCCAACATAATGGATAAGAATGCGGTAATATTCCAGAAAGACTGCCAGCTCCATGAGTCTGGAAAAATGTCGAATATTGCTTTAAATCCACCTACACCTTTGTAAGCCCCTGTGCTTGGTGTAAAGATAAGTTTCAACTGTGTCCAGTAAGATGCAATCTGAGATGTAAATCTTGTAAGACCAACTCCAATACTTTCACCAAACGTATATTGTTTTTCAATTATATTATAATATCCAAGCCTTTCAATGTCACTGTAGGAACCTCCAGCATAAATACCTAGCTTGCCATTATCATCTACCTGAAGTGTTTTAGAGATAGTTTCGTCACCACGCAACAATTCTGCTTGAATTGATTGTCCCTTAAGCTCAGCTAATCGCCCTGCTAACTCATCAAAGTATTTAAGTTCTTGACCATTTATAGTTCTAAAAACATCACCTTTTTCCAATCCAGCTCCAACATTTAACGAAGAGTCTGAAACACTTCCAATAACAAATGGATATCTTAGTTCGAAGAACCCTCTGCTCTTACTTGTACTTAACTTTCCTAAAAAATCTTCTGGTAATTGTATTTCTTGTTTTACTCCATCTCTTTCAATAGAAATTACCTGAGCTTCAAGAAAATATTTTTTAAGATCTGAAAAATTAACAATCTCATATTCATTTATTGCTAAAATCTTATCTCCCGTTTGTAGTCCTAATTCGTTTAATAAGGGATTTTCTACTAAATAACCATCCTTAACACTATCGTTAGAAATATCAACATCTCCATATCCAAACGCCATGAAAATATAAATGATGGCTGCAAGAATAAAGTTAACCGTAACTCCCCCAAGCATGATTATTAATCGCTGCCAACTTGGTTTCGATCTAAACTCCCAAGGTTTTGGTGGTTGCGCCATCTGCTCCTTGTCCATACTCTCATCGATCATTCCTGAGATCTTTACATAACCTCCTAATGGTAGCCAGCCAATACCATAAACAGTTTCTCCAATTTTCTTCTTGAATAATGAATACTTTATATCAAAAAACAAGTAGAATTTTTCTACTCTAGTCTTAAAAGCTTTTGCAGGAATAAAGTGCCCTAACTCATGTAAAACTATAAGTAATGAAAGGCTTAGTAAAAATTGAGAAATCTTAATAACAAACTCCATCTATCTCTAATCAGTATTTTTTATAATCGGCAAAAGTAAAACTTTAAAAGAATATTATAAAACTTATTAGTTTCTGTTTAACGTTTGAGTTTAGTTTTAAGTATTATTTATAAGTTCATTTCAAGTTTGTGTCGTATTTTTGTGCTCAAATTTGAAACTGATTAATGTTATCCTTTTTTAAGAAATTTAAATTCTTCGGTATAAGCTTATTGATATTATCAATAATCATAATTTCAATATTCTATTCCATATTAAAGCCTAAAAAAGTTCTTCCCGTATACCAGCCTGCACACGTGAGTACCGAATTAGTTGATACCACCATTCAGCACCAAAAGAAATACCATAAGATTGCCGATTTTAGTTTAATAAATCAAAATGGAAAAAACATTACGCAAAGAGATTACGAGGACAAGATATATGTAGCCGATTTTTTCTTTACCACCTGTCAAACTATCTGTCCTATCATGACAAAGAACATGCATCTTGTTCAAAAAGAGTTTATTACCGATAAGGAAGTTATGTTGTTGTCACATTCGGTAACTCCAGAAATTGACACTGTGGCGCAATTAAAACGATATGCGAAGGAAAAAAATGTAAATGCTTCAAAGTGGAATTTAGTAACTGGAGATAAAAAGCAGATCTATGAACTTGCCAGAAAATCGTATTTAGCTGTTAAAGATGATGGTGATGGTGGCCCTTTTGATATGATTCATACCGAAAATTTTATGTTGGTTGATAAAGAGCGTCAAATAAGAGGGTTTTACGATGGTACGAATCTAGAAGAGATTGAAAGACTTATCAACGATATAAAAACCTTAAAAGCATCTTATAAAGACTGATAGTTTTTACTACTTTTGCTTCTTTAAAATCAATCTAAATAAGAATGGCTTTCACAATTGCAGATCTTAAAAAAGGGGAACGCGGAATTATCACCGACAGTTCTTCTGATGCAATTCCAATAAAACTTTTAGAAATGGGATGTTTGCCGGGAAATGAAGTAGAGCTCATACAAATAGCTCCTTTTTCAGATCCTATATACCTCAACATTAATGGAAGTCATTTAGCGATCAGAAAAGAAACTGCGGCATTAATTTTAATTGAAAAAGTAGATGAGTAAACAAATTAATGTTGCGCTTATTGGAAATCCGAATACGGGAAAAACTTCTGTTTTCAATGCACTCACAGGTTTAAACCAAAAAGTTGGAAACTATCCGGGAATTACTGTAGATAAAAAACAGGGTGTCTGTAAACTATCAAGAGGAGTTAAAGCACATATCATTGATCTTCCTGGAACTTATAGCATCAATGCTTCTTCTATGGATGAGAATGTGGTAGTAGAGCTTCTCTTAAATAAAAATGATAAAGATTTCCCTGACGTTGCTGTCATTGTTACTGATGTTGAGAACTTAAAGCGTAACCTATTACTCTTTACACAGATCAAGGACATGCAAATTCCATCTGTCCTGGTTATTAATATGGCCGATATAATGGAACGAAAAGGAATTTCGTTAAATATTCCTCATTTAGAAGAACAGTTAAAAACTAAGATTGCATTAATAAGTACCAGAAAAAATGAGGGAATAGATGATTTGAAAGCACTCATTGAAAATCATCGTCAACTTTCTTCAGAACCTTGTTTAGATGCTTCTTCTATTGATAAACCTTATTTCGATTCCTTACAAAAGGCGTTTCCTAAACAAGATGTTTACAAGCTTTGGTTGGTGATCTGTCAAGATGTGAATTTTGGGAAAGTGTCAAGAAATGCTCCAGATATTTCTTCTTTCAGAACAAAATCTGATGCTGAAATAAAACGTCTTCAGCAAAAGGAAACCATAAAACGTTATCAGTTCATCAATAATGTACTTAAAGAAGGGCTAAGCATTGATCATTCAAAAGCAAAAGATTTAAGAAGTAGGTTAGATCGTATATTAACGCACAAGGTATGGGGCTATGTTATCTTTTTTATGATTCTGCTCCTCATCTTTCAAGCCATTTACGATTGGGCAACCGTACCCATGGACTTTATTGATGCCCAAACTGCTGCTTTAGCCAATTGGGTAAATGACACCTTACCTCCAGGAGTATTTACCAGCTTACTTGCAGACGGAATTATAGCAGGAATTGGCGGTGTGGTCATCTTTATTCCTCAAATTGCCTTTTTGTTCTTGTTTATATCGATTTTAGAGGAAAGTGGATACATGAGTCGTGTAGTGTTCCTTATGGATAAAATTATGCGTCGTTTTGGTTTAAGCGGAAAGAGCGTAGTTCCATTAATATCAGGTACTGCTTGCGCCATTCCAGCAGTAATGGCAACCAGAAATATTGAAAGTTGGAAAGAACGTCTTATTACCATAATGGTAACTCCGTTTACAACTTGTTCTGCCAGACTTCCTGTCTATCTTATACTTATTGCATTAGTTATTCCTGAAGGAAGTATTCTTGGTTTTAGCTATCAAGGACTTACTTTAATGGGATTGTATGTTTTAGGTTTTGCTGCAGCTGTTTTTGCTGCATATATTCTCGATAAAATTTTGAAAATTAGAAAGCGATCTTTCTTTATTATTGAGATGCCAAGTTATAAGGTCCCACTCTTCAAAAATGTGATGATTACAGTTATAGAAAAGACGAAAACCTTTGTGTTTGAAGCTGGTAAGATCATTCTAGCTATTTCTATTATTCTCTGGGTGTTAGCTTCATATGGACCAGGAGAAGACTTTAACAATGCTGAAACTATTGTAGAAACCGAATTCCCTAATATTTCTGAAACCGAATTTGATGATAAAGTAGCTTCTTATAAGTTGGAACACTCTTATATAGGAATTGTTGGAAAAACACTTGAGCCAGTTATTAAACCTCTTGGGTACGATTGGAAAATAGGTATTGGTTTGGTCACCTCCTTTGCAGCTCGTGAAGTGTTTGTGGGAACATTAGCAACAATCTACAGCGTTGGGAGTGCTAATGACGATGAGGACGAAGACACTATTAAAAGTAGAATGGCAGCTGAAACCTATAGCGACGGAAGTAAGGTGTTCACCTTAGCATCTGGAATATCATTACTTTTGTTCTATGCTTTTGCAATGCAGTGCATGAGTACATTAGCTATTGTTAAACGAGAAACAAATAGCTGGAAATGGCCAATGATTCAGTTAATTGGAATGACCACAATTGCTTATGTAGCTGCTCTAATAGCTTTTCAATTTTTAAAATAAATGAATAACACCATTCAAACCATATTAGTTATCATTACAGTTGCAATCGCTGTTGGGTTTTTGGTGCGAAAGTTTATTTGGACTCCAAAGAAAAAAGCCACCAAACCTTGTGGGAATGATGGCTGTGGATGTTAATTAATCTTTATACTTATTAAACCAAGCTAAGGTGTGTTGCACCTTACTGATCATTTGACTTGGTCTTCTTTGAATACCATGAGAAGCTCCTGGTAGTTCCACTAATACAGTTTCAATTTTCCTAAGTTTCAATGCGTGATATAGTTGTTTTGCTTCGCTTGGAGGGGTCCTAAGATCATCCATCCCAACAATAACCATCGTTGGTGTTTCTACATTTCCTACCAATGATATCGGCGAGAATTTCCAGTAGCCTTCAAAATTTTCCCATGGTTGTCCAGGATAACGAGAGTTAGCATATCCAAAATAGTTATCGGCCACAAGTGTCTTACTTATCCAGTTCATTACAGGTTTATGCACCGCAGAAGCTTTAAAACGGTTATTCTTTCCAATAATCCATGCAGTCATAATTCCGCCTGCACTACCTCCAGTAACAAATAAATTATCATTATCAGCAATTCCATTCTTCACCAAATGATCCACGCCATCCATTACGTCCTGATAATCGTCTCCCGGGTAGTTGTTGTACAATAAGTTACCAAATTCTTCACCATAACTTGTACTACCTCTTGGGTTTGGATAAAACACCACATAACCATCGGCAGCATACATCTGAATTTCCGGTGAAAAACGATCACCATAATTCGATATTGGACCTCCATGATTTTCTACAATCAAGGGATAACTTTTCGAACTATCGTAATTTGGTGGATAAGCAACCCAGCCTTGAACATCTCTTCCGTCAGTAGTTGCTTTATACCATACTTCTTCTACCTTGCTTAGATTTCTATAGGAGAGCACATCTGAGTTCAGATCGGTTATGATTTTTGGATTCTTTTGTTTTGCAGCCAAAACTGCAATATCGGCAGGATGTACTGGAGTAGTATATGAGTAAGCGATTGTGCCATTATCAGCAACCGAATACGAACCTCCGCCATAAGGTCTTCCAATAGTGTTCCCTCCAAGATTATCTGCTAATTTTTTAACTGATCCTCCTGTGCTTATATAAGCAACTTTAGTATTTCCCTTGTCATCATAAGTAAAATACAATCCTTTACCATCTTTTGCCCAAGATATACTAGAAACACTTCTATCTAATTTCCCAGAGATCATTTTTCGATTAGATCCATCAGTAGACATTAAATGCAGTTTTGTAGTTTGATAGGTTTGCACCTTATCCTTGAAGCCTAAAAATGCAACTATTTTACCATCTGGTGAAACGGTTGGAGAGTGATCTGGACCTTGTTGAGAGGTTAACTGTGTTATCTTTTTAATATCAACATTTACTTTATACACTTCACTGTTCCTAAAATCGTACTCCCAATCTGGATGTCTGTTTGAAGAAAAATAGATGTCTTTTCCGTTAGGTGAAAACGAAATCCCTCTATGACTATAGTTGTCGCTTGTTATTTGTCTTGGAGTTCCTCCTTGAGAAGGAATCATAAAAATATGCGTAAATCCAGTTGGCATGTAACCACGACCATCTGCCTCATGCTTTAAACGATCTGTTATTCTTGCAGGTTTTGCCCATTCTGCGCCTCGCGGTTTTTTTGGTCCTTTCACTACTACTGGAGGTGCTTTAGGAACAAACATTGTAAATGCTAAATGCTTGCCATCAGGAGACCACGTAATGCTTCCTGGAGAACCTTCTAATTGCGAGATCTTAGCAATAGCCGCTGTCTTTACCCAATAAATGTAGATCTCTGATCCTTCATTTGTTGAACTACTAAAAACAATGCGATCACCAGAAGGCGACCATCTTGCTCCACTTTCGCTGACTTCTCTTGACGTTAATTTTCTATGATTACTGCCATCTGTATTGACAATCCAAAGGTTACCTTTACCTCTGTCTTTCATGATATCAAATCCACTTCTGCGATACACAATTTGAGTTCCGTCAGGAGAAATTTGAGGATCGGCAGCATGCTCTAACTGAAAAACATCAAGTGGTTGAAAAGATTGTTTGTCTTGTGAATAAGTGAACTGAATAGCCATTACAGCTACACAGCATAATATAAAACGTTTCATTGCTATTGGTTTAGTTTAAAGCTAGAAAGTTAGTAATAATTCTTCCCGCTTCAAACAGTTTAACCTAAAGCAACATCAAGTGTCATCATGATGATAAAACCACCTATAAAACCAAGGGTAGCGATATCTGTGTATTTATCTCTTTGTGTTTCTGGAATTACTTCTTCAACTACAACAAATATCATTGCTCCTGCTGCAAAAGCTAGTGCATATGGTAAAATTGGTGTGAAGAAAGTTACAGCTAAAGCTCCTACCACAGCTGCTACTGGTTCAACAATGGCAGACATTTGTCCGTACCAAAAACTTTTAAACTTACTAGCTCCTTGACGACGCATTGGCATCGAAACAGCCAATCCTTCAGGAAAGTTTTGAATGGCAATACCAAGTGCTAGGGCAACAGCACCTCCAATGGTTGCTTCAGGAATTCCTGCTGCTACTCCACCAAAAAGTACGCCTACTGCTAATCCCTCAGGAATATTATGAAGTGTTATTGCTAAAACTAATAAGGTTGTTCTATGCCATGGTGTTTTAATTCCTTCCTTTTCACTTTCCTTAAAATTAATATGTAAATGGGGAAGTACTTTATCCATTCCAAATAGGAACAACGCTCCTAAAGCAAATCCAACTGCTGCTGGGATCACTTTTACAAAACCTTCTCCAGGACTCATTTCAATTCCTGGTGCTAATAAGCTCCAGAAACTTGCAGCTACCATGACTCCTCCAGTAAAACCCAGCATTCCATCGAGTACTGCTCTGTTCATTCCTTTAAAAAAGAACACCAACGCTGCTCCTGCTGCGGTAAGAATCCAGGTAAACAATGAAGCATAAAGGGCTCCTAGAATTGGGTCAATTGATTCAAAATAGGTTAGTATTTGATCCATTATATAATTTTTACAAATAAGTTATTCGATACTTCTTTTGAAATGGTCATTTCGCTATTGGCAATTTTCAGAATCATAGATTCATCAAAGGACTCCTTTGAAACTACTTTTATTTCAGAGCCCAAAGAAATACCGTGCTTATCCAGATACTTTAAAAAAGTTGCCGACGAATCCTTTACTCCAACACACAAACATTGTTCTCCCTCATCAACTTGAGACAGTAAAACTTTATCTGTCTTTTTCATGTTTCCGTACTTATCGGGAATTGGATCTCCATGAGGGTCTTGAGTTGGAAAATCTAAAAATGCGTCTAATTGATCGGTAAGTTTTTCAGACCTAATATGCTCTAATTGTTCTGCCACTTCATGAACCTCATCCCAAGAAAAGTTCAACTTATTTACCAAGAAAACTTCCCAAAGACGATGTTTTCTGATTACTGAGGTTGCAGTAAGTCTTCCCGTTTCTGTTAACTCTACACCTTGATACTTCTTATAAATTACCAAGTCTTTATCGGCAAGTTTCTTGACCATATCTGTAACCGAAGAAGCTTTGGTCTCTATTTTATTAGCAATAGCATTGGTGCTTACCGAAACCGTTCCATGTTTCGATAAATGATAGATAGCCTTTAAATAGTTCTCTTCGGAAAACGTAACCATTTCAAAAATTTTCAACAAATATAAACTATTTACTGTAATTGAAATAAATTTTTAGACAAGTCTAAATTTTATTTTATCTTTGTAAAAATTTTAGAAAAGATGAAGAACATTTTCTTTGTTCTGTTTATATATTCAAGTTGCCTTTTAGGACAAACTTTTAACGTATCAGGAATCGTAAGTAATGAAGGAAATCCGCTGGCTTATGCTAACATCCTTGTGGTTAACACTACTAAAGGATCTGTAGCTGATGTTAATGGAGAATTTACCATTAAGGATCTTACAGCAGGCGAATATACTTTGGAAGCTTCTTTTACTGGTTACACAACTTTGAAAAGAAAAATTACCATTATCGATCAAGATATAAAAGTTAATTTTAACCTTGAGGAAGCCTCTTTACTTGATGAGATTGTAGTTACTGGAACCCGAACTTTCAAACGAAAAACCGATTCTCCTGTAATTGTGAACGTCTTAAACAGTCAAGCTTTAGAAAATGTACAGGCATGCTCATTGGCTGACGGACTTAAATTTCAACCTGGTTTAAGAGTTGAAACAGACTGTCAAACTTGTAATTACACACAATTGCGTATGAACGGTCTTGCAGGTGGCTACTCGCAAATTTTAGTGAATGGTCGACCAATTTTTAGTCCGTTAACTGGGTTATATGGTCTCGAGCAAATTCCAATAAACATGATCGAACGTATTGAAACTATTCGTGGTGGTGGTTCTACACTCTACGGTTCAAGTGCTATTGGTGGAGTGGTAAATATTATTACTAAAATTCCGAAAGAAAATAGCTTTGACGTCAATAATACGTACCAATCTATTTTAGGAGATGCAAGCGATCACATCATTAACGGAAATGCTACATTGGTTTCAAAGAATGAAAATTCTGGAATTTCGTTCTTCATTAATAATCGTAAGCGTGATGCTTATGATGCCAATGTTGATAATTACTCCGAATTACCAGAATTGGACAATACCTCTTTTGGTATTAATGGATTCTTACTTCCTGCTGATAACCAAAAGTTAGAAGCTAGTTTTAGTAGTTTACACGAGTATCGTTATGGTGGTGAAATGGTTGATACAGATACTCATTTGGCACTACAATCTGAAGAACGCACGCACGATGTGTTAATGGGAAGTTTAGATTATCAAATCAATTTCAATAAAGAGAATAGTTCACTTATCACTTACTTAGGTTGGCAACGTACAGATAGAGATCATTACACAGGAATCTTCCCAGATGAACAAAGTGATATTGATGACCATTTAGCAAATCCGCCTTACGGAATATCAAAAACCGTAACTTTTCAAGGAGGCGTACAGTTCAATCATCGTTTAAACAATTTTATTAAGGGTGACAATGTGTTAACCTTTGGGAGTGAATATGTCTATGATGACGTTAACGACGAGATTGAAGCTTATAACTACCTTATCGATCAAACTACAAAAACTTATGCTGCTTTTTTCCAGAGTGATTGGGAGTTTACACCACAACTCACTTTACTTTCTGGTGTGCGAGCAGATAAACATAACTTGGTTGATAGAGTAATTTTAAGCCCACGTGTTTCTTTGCTATACAAACCTGAAAACAACTTGCAATTTAGGACCACTTGGAGTACAGGATTTAGAGCTCCTCAAGCGTTCGATACTGATTTACATATCGCTTTTGCAGGTGGAGGAATTTCAAGAATCTCATTGTCTGATGATCTAAAAGAAGAGCGGTCTAACAGCTGGAGTGCTTCTATCAACTATGACAAACCAATGGAGAAATATATCTTTGGTTTTACAGTTGAAGGTTTCTATACACATTTGCGAGATGCTTTTTATTTAGCCCCTTTGGGAGAAGATAATTTTGGAGAATTGTTTGAAAAACAAAATGGAGATGGAGCAACTGTAAAAGGACTAACATTTGAAGTTCGTGCCAATTATAATAAGAAAATGCAACTGGAAGCTGGTTTCAACATTCAGTCAAGTAAATTTGATACAGCTGTTGAGAATATTGAAGGTTTGCCATCAATGCGAAAGTTTTTGCGTACTCCTGACAACTATGGTTTTGCAACCTTATCATTTATGCCAAGCACAAAGTTTAATACTACCATCAACTATGTATATACAGGAAGCATGACCATAGCGCATTTTGCTGGCGCACCAGAGCAATTAACTGATGCTTATGTGGAATCCAAACCATTTCATGAACTAGGTTTTAAATCGAGCTACACTTTTAATCTTCCTAAATGGAACGCTGGTTTCGAACTTTCCGGAGGTGTTAAGAATATCTTTAATGCATATCAAGACGATTTTGATACTGGAAAGAATCGTGATAGCAATTATGTTTACGGACCAGCGACTCCTAGAATGGCATTTGTTGGGTTGAGAATTAGGTCTTTATAGGTACATCTAATGATTTTTTATTAGTTCAAAAGCATATTCTTTAACCGCATCTACTTTATTTAAATTATCGTTTATGCTTTGTACCACTTTATGGTCTGGTAAGATTCCTTTTTCATCTGGAAGATCTATCAAAGCAAGTATGGGAGGATAATGGTGTGGTAGTTGGAAGGAGTTTAGACACCTATATTTCTAAGCTTCGAAAGAAACTGAATGAAGATTCAACTATAAAGCTAAGTAACATTCATGGTGTAGGTTATAAGCTTGAGTGTATAGCAAAGTAATTTTGATTTCAGAAAAAATTAATTGCAAGAACAATTTCGTATATAGATCAGCTACTCTGTAAGGGAGTAACACCTTATGTTTAAAGTAAGGTCTTATTAATTAGATTATCCCAAATTAAATGCGGTTCTTTGTGTTTATAGCGAAATCATTCATTTAGCAAAGACACTTATACTTCCATTTAACTCCTTTCTATCTTAATTTTTATTGCTAGCAAGAAAGTACTGTTATTCTACGGGTTCAATGCACTTAAATGATAAGGTTATTGATACCTCAACTTTAACCGTATTCATTAAACAATTAATATTTAAAAATTTTATTATGAAAGAAGGTACAGTTAAGTTCTTTAACAGAACCAAAGGATTTGGATTTATCGCAACCTCTGATGGAGGTCAAGACATTTTTGTTCATGAATCAGGGTTAATCGATAGGATTAATGAAAATGACAAAGTGAAGTTTGAAGTGGAACATGGTAAAAAAGGTTTAAATGCCGTAAATGTTCAACTTATAGAATGATGCATTGATTTAACATTAAAATTAATCATTCTTAAACATCAAGAGAGAACGATGCTTGTAATAAACATAAATCCTGGAGAAAAAATTGATCGCGCCTTAAAACGATACAAGCGCAAAGTTAGAAACACTAAGCAAATGCAACAAGTGAAGAATAACAAATTCTTTACAAAAAAATCTACTAGAAGGAGAGAGGAAATTGCTAAGGCAAAATACAAGCAACAGTATCAACGTTCGCAGGAAATTTAAGCTCTATGAATAGTGATCAACACTTGGCAGTTCTAATTGATGGTGATAATATCCCATCAAGATATGTTAAAGAGCTGCTAGAAGAAATAGCCAAATATGGTAACCCTACCTTGAAGAGAATTTATGGTGATTGGACAAAGCCTAGTTTAAGCAAGTGGAAAAAAGTCCTTCTTGAAAATGCCATAACTCCAGTTCAGCAGTATGGCTATACTACGGGTAAAAATGCTACGGACTCAGCTATGATCATTGATGCCATGGACATTTTATATTCTAAAAAAGTAGATGGGTTTTGTTTAGTGTCGAGTGATAGTGACTTCACCAGACTTGCAATACGATTAAGAGAAGCGGGTATGATGGTTTATGGTATAGGGGAAAAGAAAACTCCCGATCCTTTTATAGTTGCATGCGATAGGTTTATTTATCTAGAAATTCTTAAAAAGGTTTCCGAGTCAGATACAACTAATCCTTTAAAAGCTAAAACTGGTAAAACTAAGGTTGATAAGGTTACGTCAAGGGTCATCAACTTAATTAGAACTACTATTTCAGATTTAGAAGACGATGAGGGTTGGGCATTTCTAGGTGAAGTTGGAGCTTTGCTTCAAAAAAAACAGCCGAATTTCGACCCAAGAAATTATGGTTTCCAAAAATTAACTCCACTAGTTAAATCAATTAGCAAATTTGAAATAGAGCCAAGAAAACATCCAAGAAGTAATAAGAAGCTTATTTATGTTAGAATAATTAAGTAAACCCCATTTATATATGAAGCCTCTACACATTAGTAAGCAGATTACAATTAGGCAAGTTGAATCGATAAACAAGTATTTAATCGAGATAAGCAAATTTGATCTAATCTCTGCAGAAAGAGAAGTAGAACTGGCAGTTTTAATAAGAAATGGTGACGAAAGAGCTCTAAATGAATTAACAAATGCAAATCTTAGATTTGTGGTCTCTGTAGCAAAGCAGTATCAAAATCAAGGATTACCTCTTTCTGATTTAATAAATGAAGGTAATCTGGGTTTGTTAAAAGCAGCAAAAAGATATGATGAAAAAAGAGGCTTTAAATTTATCTCGTATGCTGTATGGTGGATCAGGCAAGGAATTGTACAAGCCATAGCGGAGAATTCAAGAATGGTAAGATTGCCTTTAAATAAGATTACTATACTGGCTAAAATTAAGCAATCAACTTCATTTTTCGAACAAAAGTACAATCGCCCACCCACTGCAGCAGAAATATCAGAAATTATTGAAGTATCAACCGAAGAAGTAGAATTGTGCATTAAAAATTCAAAACATTCAGTTTCTATGGACTCCCCAATATCTGATGATTCCGATACAAACCTACTTAACTTTATAAAAACAGATGAATTCGATTCTCCCGATTCTTCTTTATTAGTTAATTCACTTAAGATTGACCTCGAGACAACAATAAATTCACTTTCTGACCGTGAAGCAGAGATAATTAAACTTCATTATGGTATTGGTGGCATTTCTTCTATGACGTTGTCAGAAATTGGTCAGTTACTTGAAATAACAAGGGAACGGGTTAGGCAAATTAAAGAAATAGCTCTTAAAAAGTTGAAAAAGTCTGGCAGTTCAAATCTTTTAATAAAATATTTATAACTATTAAAAGAAAATCTACGTTTAATTGTAAAGAATAACTTCATCGAAAAAGACAAACTTACTTTAGAGTCCCTACTACAATTAGATTTTAATACCATAATTTGGATTGCAGCACCACTAATGTTTGCTTTAGTCGCACTTGAGTATTTTTTATCTATAAAACAGCAAAAAAGACTTTATCACGGAAAAGACTTTTTAGCATCATCTGTAATTGGGTTTGGAAATCTATTTGTTAATGCCTTGACTAAAGTTGGTATCTTTTATATAGTTGTAATATGTTACAACCTTACACCCTGGAGCATACCTCATACTTGGTGGTCTTATATGTTATGCTTTATATCTTTAGATTTAGTTAGGTATTGGTCACACAGAATTTCACATGAACAACGTTTTTGGTGGTCCACTCATGTGGTGCATCATAGTTCTAACTATTACAACTTCTCCACCTCATTCAGATTGTCATGGGTACAGCATTTAAAACTGATTTTTTTCATACCAGTATTCATGTTAAGCTTTGATCCTATTGTCTTTATTATTGTTCATCAACTTGAAATATTATATCAATTCTGGATTCATACAGAATTGATCCGTAAATTACCAAGACCTATTGAGTATGTTTTTGTAACACCTTCACATCATCGCGTACACCATGCAATTAATGACGACTATATAGATAAAAATTATGGTTCTACGCTAATAATTTGGGATCGTATCTTCGGTACTTTCAAAGAAGAAAAAGAACAGGCCATTTATGGTATCACTAAACCAGTTAATTCATTCAATCCTATATACTTGGTATTTCATGCATGGGGTGATTTATTAATGGATATTAAAAAGCGTCCAAAAATGACTTGGCAAATATTATTTGGAAGTCCTACAGTTTGGGAAAGTGAACAAGTAAAAAATAAGAACACCAAGGATTCTTAGCTCTAAAAATGTTTAAACCAGTTTTACTCTAACTGCATTCATCCCTCTTTGTCCTTTTTCAAGCTCAAATGAGACCTTATTTGTTTCGGAGATTTTATCAATAAGACCACTAACATGAGTGAAATACTTTTCTTGAGTTTCTGAATCAATTATAAAACCAAAACCCTTAGAATGGTCAAAAAATGAAACAGTTCCTTTTCTAATTGGATCAAAATCTTCAGTCTCTTCAGTTTTTTTGGGAATACCAAGCTCTATGCTTTTAGCTTTGACCTTTATTTTCTTTGATGGATCTGGTGGTGTATCCGTTAGTTGACCATCATGACCAACATAGGCAAATTCAATACCTTTCTTCCCATTTTCTTTAGCTTCCAGCTTACGAGCTTCCATTTTCTTTTTCTTCTCCTCACGCTTTTTTAAACGTTTTTTTTCTCTTTCACTCTTATTAAAAGTTTGTTGTGATCTACCCATAAATTATTTTGAACTATTAATTTAACAATATTATTTGTTGGTTTTCTTAAAAAACCATAAAAAAAACCTATCACTTTTTTAAGTAACAGGCTCTATACTTTGGGAAGCTCAATTTTTTAAAGAACTTCTACATTAACAGCATTTAAACCTTTTCTCCCAGGTTGCGTACTAAATTGTACTTTGTCATTTTCTCTAATCTCATCAATCAAACCCGAGTTGTGAACAAAAATGTCTTCTCCTTCTGATGATGTAATAAACCCAAATCCTTTTGAGTTGTTAAAAAACTTTACTGTGCCTTCTTGCATCTTTACTAAATTTTAAATTATTAAATATTATTTTGTTCAATTAACTCCTAAATAAGTGCATAGTTATAGCTTTATAGCAAATTGCTTTAAATGCTTAAACAACTAATAAAGTAATGATGAAATAAAAAAGGTAAGAAGAGAAAAACTCGAAAAACTAATTACTAAATACTACCTTGTAAACTGATAAGGTGCTCTATTCGAACGGTGCAAACATAGACTATTATTTCCATAAAGCTACTATGTTTGTGGTAAAATATAAGTAAATCATCTTTCGAAACAAGATCAAACTAAGCAACATTCATGGTATAGATATAAGCATGAATGTTTATCAAAATAACTTTGATTCCATTTAGAATCCTCTCTCTTTCTGAATATGCTCGTAGGCTTGTTGTACTTGTCTGAACTTTTCCTCGGCACCTTCTTGATGCTCTTCACCTAAATGAGCAACGCGATCTGGATGGTATTTTTTGGCCATTTTTCTATACGCCTTCTTCACCTCATCATCCGTAGCATTTTTATCGATCTCTAAAACCTTATAAGAGTTTTCAGAGCTGTTATAGAACATTGCCTTAATACTCTCGAAGTCTTTAGAACTGATTCCTAAGTATCCAGACATGGTATAGATTTCACGTAATTCAACTTCAGTTACATGATCGTCTGCCTTTGCAATTCCAAATAAGAAATGTAATAACTGTAAACGTGATGGGTGGTCCATCATTTGCTTGATCTGCATACACACCTGTCGCTTCGAAATGTTTTGTTGCTTATTAATATTTTTGAACAGCTTAAATGCATGATTTGCTCTGGTCTTTCCATACATATTAACAAACTGCTGACGCACATAATCAAGCTCTCTTTTATCCTGTTCCCCATCAGCTTTAATAACGATAGATGCAAGAATTAATAAACTAACTTCAAAATCCCCAGACTGCGTTTGTGGGCGTTGTCTTGGTTGGGTCCTGTATCTGGTTTGTCTTCTTTGACCTCTTCTTTGCTGCTCACCTAGCAAAGGACTTCCATTTCCGTTAGCCATAGCGTCAACAATTCCTCCTAAAGCAAGCCCAATAATAGCTCCAATGGGTCCTCCAAACGACCATCCTATCGAGGCGCCTATCCATTTTGATACACTCATGTAAGTTATAAGTTTTATTTATGACCAAATATAATATTTGTTAGTTGATGGCTAATCAAATTTGTTACACAATTGGTATCTTTGTGTCCTAAAATTTTAAACTAAAACAAACGATATATGTATCCAGCAGAATTAGTTAAACCAATGCGCGAACACTTAACTCAAGTTGGTTTTGAAGAATTACACACATCTGAAGCAGTTGATACTTTAATTGCTAAGGAAGGAACAACCTTAATAGTAGTAAACTCAGTTTGTGGTTGTGCAGCAGCCAATGCACGCCCTGGAGCTATTATGAGCTTACAAAATGATAAAAAACCAGATAACCTAGCAACAGTATTTGCAGGAGTTGATAGAGAAGCTACAGATAAAGCTCGTGGTTATATGATACCATTCCCTCCAAGTTCCCCAAGTATGGCTTTATTTAAAGATGGAGAATTGGTACACATGCTAGAACGTCATCATATTGAAGGTCGTCCAGCAGAGTTAATCGCAGAAAACCTGGTTGATGCTTATAACGAGCATTGTTAACCTGATAATTGAATAACATGAAATAGTAACCACGCTCTTCGCGTGGTTTTCTGTTATTATTACGCAACTCTTTTTGTATTTCAACATCTAGTTAAAAAAAAGCCCATGAAACTTCCAGTCAAATTAATGTATATTTTATCATTTCTATTACTTCTATCTGCAACCGTTTGTCACGAAGAAGAACCTTATACCTGTGATGATTATCTTGAAGAAATGCAAGAACTAAAGCTTGACATAGACGAACTAATTGATTCTGGGAGTTGTACTGAGAATAGTGAATGCCTGAGTATTGCCTTTGGAAGCAAGCCTTGTGGTGGTCCCTGGTCTTATTTGGTGTATTCAAGCTCAATTGATACCGATTACTTAGCCATATTAGTAGCAGATTATAACAGTGCAGAAGATGCTTACAACAACAGTTGTGATGTAGTTTCAGATTGTATGTTTGTTGCCCCCCCAAATGAACTCGCTTGTGAGGATGGAAAATGTGTAATAGTAAATTAGTATAAGTAGCTTAAGTTTCTATATTTTTGAGTGTAAAATTTAGCACCTTGTCTATGGCAAAAATTATTGCCTATCCTTTAACGCTTATTTTCTTTATTTTCTTCGGATTAGCACTTCTTGTATTTCATCCTATACAATGGTTTTGTTTTAAAGTTTTAGGTTATCAAGCACATAAAGTAAGTGTTGTGTGGTTGCAGTTTTGGCTAATGCGAAGTACTAACCTTCTAGGTACGCGCTACAGGTTCACAAACAATCACAAGGTTGAAGAAGGTCTTCCGTTAATCATAGTGGCAAATCATCAAAGCATGTACGATATACCACCTATTATTTGGTACTTCAGTAAGCATCACCCAAAGTTTATTAGCAAGAGTTCGCTTGGAAAAGGTATTCCTAGTGTTTCCTATAATCTTCGTCATGGTGGTTCAGTTTTGATTGATCGAAAGAAGCCAAGAGAATCAATCAAAGCAATAGAACAATTCGCAAAACGTGTAAGCGAAAATAATTGGGCAGCTGTGATATTTCCTGAAGGGACTAGAAGTCGTGATGGAAATCCTAAACCTTTTAAAGAAAAGGGACTTTTATCATTAATGGAGCATATTCCCAATGCTTATGTGGTTCCGTTAACCATAAATAATTCTTGGAAAATGGTACGTTATGGGCAATTCCCATTAGGAATAGGAAACAAGATCACTTTTACTACTCATGAGCCTATTAAAGTGAGTGAACATGACCCAAAAGAAATTATTAAAATAGCCGAACAAAAGGTTACTAATTCAATCATTCATGACTAAGCAAGAGCTTGTTGAAGCTACAAAAGTGTTTGTGAAACAGCAATTAGAAAACGCTGAAGGTGGCCATGATTGGTTTCATACCATAAGGGTATTTAACAATGCTAAGCTAATAGCCAAAGGTGAAAATGTTGACGATTTGGTAGTTGCTTTGGGAGCATTACTCCATGATATTGCTGATAGCAAGTTTCATGATGGAGATGAAACTATAGGACCTCGAGTTGCCAGAGAATTTCTATTTGAGCATAATGTTGATAGTTCAGTCATTGAACACGTAGTTAAGATCATTGAAAACATATCATTTAATAAGTCATTAGAAGCAGGAGAAAAATTTATCTCACTTGAACTTCAAGTCGTACAAGATGCAGATCGCTTAGATGCCATTGGTGCCATAGGTATAGCGAGATGTTTTAACTATGGTGGCTTTAAGAACAGAAAGATGTTTGACCCAGATATTCAACCTAATTTGAATATGACCAAGGAGGAATACAAAAAATCAAAAGCCCCAACAATTAATCATTTTTACGAGAAGCTGCTCCTATTGAAAGACAAAATGAATACCAAAACTGGTAAGCGAATCGCTAAGGAACGACATAAGTATATGGAAGAGTTTCTAGATCAATTTTACGCCGAATGGGATGGAAACAGATAAGTTAACATATCATACTATTGAAGGACAACCATCAAAAGAATTACTGGACGAAATCCTTGAAGTCTATAAATCGATTTTTGATGATTATAAACTGGATTTCTTTAAATCTCGAATTCATAAAAAAGAAGGTGTACTCATCATCCTTTGTTATAATTCAGACATGCTTGTAGGGTTTAAAATTGGTTATCGCTATAATGAAACTACTTTTTACAGTTGGGTTGGTGGGGTCCTACTAAGTTATAGACAAAAAGGAATTGCAAAACAACTTGCCAAACTTCAGGAAGAAAATGTGACGACTAAAAGATACTCTAAAATGAGAACAAAATCTATGAATAGGTTTAAGCCAATGATGATACTTAACCTAAAGAATGGCTTTAATATTGTACAAGTCTATACTAATGATATTGGACAGACAAAAGTAGTTTTTGAGAAAGAGTTGGAAGTACTTTAATTTTCTTTAGCAATCTCTAAGGCCGTAAGTTTATATTCAAGGACTGAAAGCTCTTTTCCGTATTTGATAATTTGATCAATAGATAAATTACTGCTACTGTTTATCTTTTTTTGAATTCTCTCAGTTCTACCAGCATAATACTCTATGGCCGCATCTATTTTCTTCATTATTGAATAATTCGTTTTATTTCGCTTCTGTATTTTGAAGGGCTTTTACCTGTAAATTCCTTGAAAAGTTTATTAAAATGTGAGAAATTATTAAATCCGCAAGCAAAACAAATATCGGTTATACTTAGTTGACTTTCAGTAAGTAATTTAGTTGCATGCACAACTCGATATTCGTTAACCATTTTGGTAAAAGTTTTCTTGGTTACTTTCTTAAAATATCGGCAAAATGCCGGAACCGTCATACTTACCTGATTTGCAATTTCATCTAAAGTAATATGCCTTTGAAAATTGGAATTTATATATCTATAAATAACTTCAATCTTTTCATTATCATAAGCTCCTGTTTCAAATGCAAATCCATCTACATTTAATAGTTCATAATCTTCTGCTAAGGCAAGATCATGTAAAATCTCTAAAAGCTTGAGAATTCTGTTAAACGGACTTAAGGTATGCAGCGCTTCAATAGTTGGTCCAATTCTCAATTTAGTTTCTGGTTTGAAAAGGATGCCTTTTTTAGCACGTTCAAGAAGGAGTGTTATTTCTTTCATTTCTGGTAAACCAGCAAAGGTTTCACCAAAAATTTTGGGGTCAAACTGAACCAAAGTCTCCGTTCCCTTAGCAGTAAGTCTATTGGTAAATCCATTGTGAGCTAAGTTAGCTCCTATCAAAATAAGCATACTGTTGTTGAAGTATGAAAGATGATTACCAATGTGCCGCTTTCCACTTCCTTTATTTACATACACCAATTCTACTTCAGGATGAAAATGCCAAAATGCATTATTTATATTCATAGCTTCTTGATGATAACGAACTTTAATAGATTCGCCAAAAGCAGGAGTTACTTTTTCTAATGTAGGTTTTCTAGTTAGCACAACTGGTTTTTTACAAAATTAAGTACAATTAAACCTTATAATATGGCCAAACTTAACCATTTTATGTGGTAAATTAACTTTATATATTCTTAACATTAAATTAATCGATAAAATAGCATATATATTCATCAATTCTGCTGTTTTTATTCACAAGCATCTCCTCTAATTTTGTCCTCATAAGAACTTAATTTATCATGTTATGAAAAACATTCTGAGAAAAACAACATTAATTGCATTGGTGTTAGGAACACTAAGTGCAAACGCCAAGGTTACAGACAAGGTTTCTGAAGATTCGACGGTTGTCAAATTTGGATTTGTTAGAGAAGGATCCCAAATTTATATAAAAGACACCTATGATTATTTGTTATATAAATTCGAAGTAAAAAAAGCAGGACAATTTATAAAAGCGTTCGATTTTTCAACCCTTCCAAGTGGTAACTATAAATTTGAAATACATGAAGACTGTACCATTCAAATTAAACCTTTTATTATTAACAAAGGTGTTGTGGCTTTTGAAAAAACAAGCGAATATACTTTCTTTAAACCTGTTATTACTCCTGAAGAGGACAAGGTAACGTTAACATATCTTACTTTAAAAAACGATCCAATAGAAGTAAAAATATTCGACAATAGAGATAGATTATTATATAAAGAGGAGGTCACTAATAATAATATCAAACGCGTTTATAACATGTCTCAACTAACTGACGAATCGGTTGTATTTACCATAAAATCAGGTGATCGAAGGTTTGTAGAAAGAATAGAATTAAAAAAATAAAGACAGTTTTTAGTTAGTATTCAATTATTGGGTTTTAGGGGTAAGTGCTTTTGTGCTTGCTCCTAATCTTTCCTTATAACATTAAAATATATTATGAAAACAAAAGAAACTAAAAATGCCATTATCTATTATACGGCGTTATTATTATCGTTACCAATAATCACAGGGATTTTTTATTTGGTATCAATACAATAAGTGAAAAGAAAAATTGAAATTTAAAAAAGAGTGGCCTATGAGCTACTCTTTTTTTTAGAATAATTTAAATTGACCAACTCTATATTCTTCATACAGCCCTATATTGAGTTCTGGCATTCCTTTTTCTTTAAAATATTTATGTCTTGCTAATCTAACCAGATCATTTATTTGCTGAGCAATATTACCCTCTCCTCTCATTCTGGTTCCAAATCGACTATCATTCAATTGACCTCCATGACAGCTCTTAATTTGGTTCAATACTTTTTCTGCTCTATCTGGCATTGCTTTTTGAATCCAATCGGTAAATATTTGCCCTATTGCTCCATTGAGTCTTATCAAAGTATGAGCAATCGCCACAGCTCCATTCTCTGAAGCTGCCTTTGCTATTGGCAACACTTCGTGACTGTTAATAGATGGAATTATTGGTGCTATCATCACATTCACAGGAACTCCATTATCACTAAGCAACTTCACTGTTTCAAACCTTCTTTTAATGGTCGCAGTTCTAGGCTCCAGTATTCTTCTGGTTTCTTCTGATAGTGAAGTGATTGACATGCTTACACCTATCAGATTATCCTTAGCCAGTTCCTTCAAAATGCCTATATCGCGACCAATAAGTGCATTCTTCGTGATAATGGCAACTGGATGCTTATACTTTAAAAAAATGGTTAACAGTTTTCTTGTAATCTCAAACTTCTTTTCGGCTGGTTGGTAACAATCTGTATTTCCAGATAATACTATTGGATGAGCTTTCCATGTCTTTTTCTTCAGTAGTTCTTCTAACAATCTAGGAGCATCTTTTTTTATTAAAATCCGTCTTTCAAAATCTAATCCAGGGCTATAGCCCCAATATTCATGACTGTTTCTAGCATAACAATAAATACATCCATGCTCGCAACCTTGATAAGGATTCATAGAATACATCATCCCAACATCTGGACTGTCAACTTTGTTGACAATAGTTTTCGGGAAAACTTCAAGGTATTTGGTCTTGTTCTTATCTGCCAGTTCCCCTTCTTTTTGACAAAATTCTAGAAAATCATCTCTTGTTTCGTGGTGTATTTCAAAGAAACGATTGGGTGTATTAAGTTGGGCACCACGACCCTTAATGATAGATTTGGTGTTCATAAAATGCGAAAAAATGATAGTGAATAACTCGCATTTAAGTTACTATTTTTTCAAATTAATTTGATCATTTTTTGCTGATTATTTTTTGTAAATTCGGAACTCACTTTAATCAATCTAACAATGAAAAGAAGAAAATTTATAAAGCAAACCGCTGGAGCTTCAGCTGCCTTTACAATTGTTCCTAGTTTTGTGTTAGGAGGCAATCATGTACCGCCTAGTGACACATTGTATGTTGCCAGCATTGGTGTTGGTGGTAGAGGTGCTGGAATTGTTAGAGAATTGGATGCGACAAAACGAGTGAAATTTGTTGCGCTATGTGATGTAGACGATAATCGCGCTGCAGACACTTACAAAAATTTTCCTAAAGCCAAAAAATATAGAGACTTTAGAAAACTATACGACAAACATATTAATGAAATTGATGCCTTTTCAGTAGGTACTCCAGACCACACACATGCAGTTATCTCTTTACCTTTTATGAGAGCTAAAAAGCATGCTTACGTAGAAAAGCCTTTGACGCATAATATTAGAGAAGCGAGAATTATGACTCAAGTAGCTGAAGAGATGGGAATTGTTACTCAAATGGGCAATCAAGGAAGTTCTTCTGATGGACAAAGAGAAACTCAAGAGTGGTTAGATTCTGGTATTATTGGTAAAGTTGAGAAAGTAAATTGTTGGACCAATCGTCCTGTTTGGCCACAAGGTTTAAGAGATATTAATTCTGGCGAACCTGTTCCTAAACATTTAGATTGGGATCTTTGGTTAGGTCCAGCTAAAGAAAGAGCTTATCATTCTGCTTATTTGCCATTTAAATGGCGTGGTTGGTGGGATTTTGGAACTGGTGCCTTAGGAGATATGGGATGCCATATTCTTGAAACACCATTTAAAACTTTAGGTCTTGGGTATCCTTATGAAGCCGAAGCTAGTTGTACTACGGTTTGGGCAGGAGATTTTGTGGAAGCAAACTATTCAAGTGCTTGCCCTCCTTCTTCTATTGTTCGTTTGAAATTCGAGTCTGAAAAACATGGTAAAGTTGATCTTAATTGGTATGATGGAGGTATTATGCCTGATCTTCCTGACGAATTAAATGATGGTGAAATGATTGGTGATTGGGGAGGCGGAAGTGTTTTCTATGGTACAAAAGGAATATTAGTTACAGATACGTATTCAAGAAACCCAAGATTACTTCCATCTAAAACAATGAAATATTTTAAAAAACCTGAACCTATTTTAACCAGAATTAAAAATGGTTTCAACGGACATGCAAATAACTGGGTCGAAGGTATTCTTGATGGTGTAAAAACCTCATCGCCATTCTCATACTCAGGTCCACTAACAGAAGCTGTTTTGATGGGTAATTTAGCCATCAAGGCATTTCAGTATAAAGTGCTTCAAGATGGTAAAAAACCAACTGATTGGGCTCCGTATGATTTCCCTGGTCGTAGAAAACTATTATGGGATGGAGAAAACATGAAAGTAACCAATTATGACAAAGCCAACGATTGGGTAACTAGAGATTACAGAAAAGGTTGGGAAGTTAAATAGCGTAACTATAGAGATTAACTATTTCCCAGGAAAATCAGCTTTTCTTTTTTCAAGGAAAGCTGTTGTTCCTTCTGCGAAATCTTCGGTGTCAAAGCATTTACCAAATTCGTCTATTTCTGTCTGGTAACCGTTTGTTCCATCAACAAAACCTGCATTAATAGATCTTATTGCAGCACTTATTGCTACTGAAGAGTTTCTAGTTATTTTATCAGCCAACTTTTCACAAAAAGGAACCAGTTCCTCTTGGGCTTTTATATGATTTATCAATCCATAGCTTAATGATTGATTAGCGTCAATCATTCCAGCTGTCATGATCATTTCCATTGCTCGTCCTCTGCCTACCAATTGTGGTAAACGTTGCGTACCTCCATAACCTGGAATAACTCCTAAAGAAACCTCTGGCAACCCCATTTTAGCATTCGTACTTGCCACTCTAAAATGACATGACATAGCAAGTTCTAGGCCTCCGCCTAAAGCAAAACCATTAACTGCTGCTATAACAGGTGTTGAAAGATTCTCGATATAATTAAATAACAATTGTTGTCCTTGTGCTGCCAGTTTAGAACCTTGAGCAACATTGAAATCGGCAAACTCACTTATGTCAGCACCAGCAACAAATGCTTTTTCACCACTTCCAGTAATTATGATCGCTTTTATATCAGCATCATTGTTTGCTGTTTTTAAAGCTTCATGAAGTTCACTAATGGTTTCTTTATTAAGTGCATTCAGTTTTTTGGGACGGTTGATAGTAATAGTAGTAATCGCGTCCTGATCATTTACAAGAATGTTGCTGTATGACATTTGTTATTTTTTAGGAAAGCTCACCTTAAATGTGGAGCCTACAAATTCTTCAGATACAAATGTAATACTTCCGTTATAGGTTTCCACAATATTTTTGATCATAGGCAAGCCTAGTCCCATACCACTGGTTTTGGTAGTGAACTTGGGTTCAAAAACCTTTGACTTATTCTCTTCTGAAACTCCATTACCATTGTCGCTAACTGTGAATATTACATTTTCGTCGTCCTGATAAACATAAACTCCAATTTCCGGTATTTTATTTTCCGGAACTGCTTGAATTGCATTTTTTACCAAATTGGTAACAACTCTAATAAGTTGTGTTCTATCAAAAGTGGCAATGATTTCTTTCGCTTCCGTTTTGAAGGAAATATTATCCTCAGCAAAAATGTCCAACGCCAATTCAATAACCTCAACAACATTGAGTTGTTCATTCTTTTGAGCAGGCATTTTTGCAAAATTCGAAAAAGCCGATGCAATAGAACTCATAGTATCTATCTGCTGGATAAGCGTCTTAGAGTATTCCTCCACTTTATGCTTAACATCAGGATCGCTAGGGTCAAATTTTCTTTGAAAGCTTTGGACACTCAAACGCATTGGTGTAAGCGGATTTTTAATTTCATGAGCCACTTGTTTCGCCATTTCTCTCCAAGCTTGCTCTCTCTCACTGGTTGCTAATTTTACAGCACTTTCCTCTAACTCATCTATCATGCTGTTGTACGATTCAACCAAGGCTGAAACCTCTTCTCCTGCACCTTCTAACTCAATTTTTTTATTTCGCTTCTCTAAACGTGTTTCCTTCATTTTATCACTAACTGTCTTTAGTGATCGTGTAATATATCGTGACACAAAATAGGCGAACGAAATTGCCACAATTAGCATTACAAAATAGGCATAACTAAGACGTATTAAGAACTCTTTAAGCTCATAATCATTTAGAGAATCATCTTCAAAATAAGGTAAGTGAAGTATGCCTAAAGGCTTCGCATTATAATCTGAAAACAAAATATAAGAAGATTGATAATCACCTCCTAAAACCTCATTTTTTTCAACGTATCGTTTGTTAACGCTATGATTAAGTTGATTAAGTGTTTTTGGTGAAAGACACCTAGAAATAGTATCATTTTCAATACTAGCATTAGAGCTTTTTACCAAATTTCCCTCTAAGTCGTATAAGTTAAAATCTACGTTTAAGTTATTGGCTATTTGATAAATTTTATCCTTAAAAATTAATCCTAATTGATCTGAAGTACGCTCATATGTGGTTTCTCTAAGCACATAATCCATACTAGAAAGAATTTGTCTTTCTTTACGTTCGAGTCGGTCTCTGTGATAATCTTTAGACTGTTCATTGTATTGGTATAAAGTGACAACCGCTATAAGAATAGAAGCTACAAGAACCAACAAGATCATGTATATAAAAATGCGTGAACGTAAGGAAAGACGTTTGGAAGCCATACATAAATTTATAGCAAATTATAACAATAATCAAGCCATATTAGGCTTCGGGATTTTTCTCCCTAACTTTCTTATACCATTTTATACCCAACATCAAAAGAATAGCTAGAACTACCAGACCAACTAAACCAAATACCCAACTTAAACTATCTTTTAAAATTACAAGGAATACAACCGCAAATAATATGATTGTTGCTCCTTCATTCCAAATACGCATGAATTTAGAGGTGTAACGTACATCATCAACTTGTAGTTGTTTAAATATTTGATGGGTTCTATAATGATATATATATAGCAGAAGTACAAAAACCAGTTTAATCAACATCCAGTTTTGGTCTAACCACGCAGGAATAATGATGAGCAACCAAATGGCAAATATAGTTGCTAAAATAGCTGATGGCCATGTTATGATGAACCATAATCGCCTAGCCATCAGCTTTAATTGTTTTCCTAAAATTTCCTTTTCAGGTGAAGGTTTATAAAAAGCCTCTATTTGATAAACAAATAACCGAGGTATGTAAAATAACCCTGCAAACCAGGTAATAACAAATATTAGGTGGAGTGATTTTACATAATTGTATACTTCCATTAATCTTCAATAAAAAGGTAGTTTAATTGTTTACTGTTAAATGCAGCGTTAAATGCTGAAATTTCTTTATCAATCAACTCGTTAAACTTATCTAACTGATCATTAATTTGTTTAGATAATTCATTCTTTACAGCCACATCTTGCTCTGTTGGAGCAAAGTCTCCCATGCTTACCAGAGAATTTAAATGTCCAAGTTTATTGGTTAATCTAATTGGGAAATTCAAAGGATCTTGTCCACTTCTATTTTTAGTTTGATACAAAGCCTTTTCAATTTCTGAGAACTGCTCTTTAAGATCTTTTGCTTTTTCTACCAAGTCCTTAACATTATCATCTCCCTTGTACTGCTTCATAAATGCATCCAACTTACCATTAATAGTTCTGATTTTCTTAATGGATTTATGGGCATTATCCATAGTCTCATTAACTTCCTTAATAAAGTTAAATTGCTGTTTCATATCAGCTAATGTACTTTCAGCTCTTGGATCAGCTAAAATGGTAAACGGTTGAGTTAAAGCTTCTCCATTTACATTTAAACTTACTTTATAATCTCCAGGAATTGCTCTTGGTCCTGTTAAACTCGCCCACCAAAGAATCATCCCCTTTAGTCGTTCAGCACCATCATAAGTCATGTTCCAAACAAACTTATTCGTTCCTTTTTTAACCTTCAGCATATTCTTTTTGTCCTTATTACTGAATGTTTTAATCGTATCTCCTTTAGTATCGAAATAAGTTAATGAAACTTTATCATCTTCATTGAAATCATTTAAGTTGAAATAGGTAATTACACCACTTGGAAGGTTTGTTCCTGTAGTCTTACTACCAGTTCTGCTTCTTCCTCTCATTCGATAAGTGTCTTTTGGTTTAAACAGAATGTTCTTACTCTTATCAGCATTGTATAATTGGTGAATAATCGTAAGATCATCTAGCATCCACAAACTTCTACCTTGCGTAGCAACAATTAAACTATTGTCTTTAATAGTAAGGTCTGTAATTGGAACAATTGGAAGATTTAATTGGAATGGTTTCCAGTTCTTCCCATCATTGAAAGAAACATACATACCTGTTTCTGTTCCTGCATACAATAATCCCTTCTGTTTTGGATCTTCACGAAGTGCTCTAGTAAAATGCTCAGGATTTATCCCATTTGTGATCTTTGTCCAGGTCTTACCATAGTCATTTGTCTTGTATAAATAAGGAGCAAAATCTCCTGTCTTATATTTAGTTCCAGCAACATAGCAAGTAGCTGGGTCAAAGGCACTAGGTTCAATACTATTGATCATCATCCATTCAGGCATTCCTTTAGGAGTTACATTATCCCAAGTTTGTCCACCATCTCTGGTTACATGAACTAATCCGTCATCACTACCAACCCATAATAATCCTTCTTGCAAAGGTGATTCTTGCGCAGCAAAAATAGTGCAGTAGTATTCAACTGAAGTATTATCCTGAGTAATTGGTCCTCCTGAAGATTTTTGCTTTTCAGGATCGTTTCTAGTCAAGTCTGGACTAATAATCTTCCAAGACTGTCCTTCATTTTCTGTTACATGAACGTGCTGAGAAAAGGTATATAATCTATCTGGATTATGCTTTGAAAAAATAATAGGGAAATTCCACTGAAAACGATATTTCATGCCTTCTGCTCCATGTCCCATTGGATTATCTGGCCAAACATTGATTGCTCTTACGGTTCCTGTTTTATGATTTACTCTAGTTAGGAAACCATCGTAACTTCCTCCGTATACAATATCATTGTTTTCAGGATCAACTGCAATATGCGCAGATTCTCCTCCTGCTGTAGGCTCCCAATCATCTTCAGTAATTGCTCCACCATCGGTTCTATGTGCAATTCTAATAGTACTATTATCTTGTTGTGCTACATAAATACGGTAAGGGAAATGATTGTCTGTAGTTACGCGATAGAACTGAGCAGTAGGTTGATTATGGTATGTACTCCAAGTTTCTCCTCCATCATAGGTAACCTGGGCTCCTCCATCATCTCCAATTACCATTCGGTCTGGATTGTCAGGAGCTATCCAAAGATCATGGTGATCACCATGAGGCGCTCCATGAGAACTAAATGTTTTACCTCCATCTGTACTCTTATGATAGCGTACATTTAATACATAAAGTTTGTCAACATCTTTTGTGTCAGCATAAACTCTAGTATAATACCAAGCTCTTTGGCGCAAGTTTCTGTCGCTATTTACATAACTCCATGTAGCTCCTCCATCATCACTTTTGTAAAGTCCGCCTTTATCTTTATTCTCTACTATTGCCCAAACTCGTTGATTGTTTACTGGTGATACACTTACTCCTATAATACCAAGAGTGTCTGTTGGAAAACCTTTATGTTTAGAAATCTCTGTCCAAGTTTCTCCACTATCAGTACTTTTCCAAAGTGCTGAACCTTCACCTCCTGAGTTTAAGCTGTAAGGAGTTCTGTTGATACGCCAAGTAGATGCATACAATATTCTAGGATTTGTTGGGTCTATTTGTAAATCTACTACTCCTGCATGTTCATTAGAAAACAAAGTTTTACGCCATGTTTTTCCTCCATCTGTACTTTTATAAACACCTCGTTCTTGAGTTGGCTTGTACAAATTGCCCATAACTCCTGCATAAACAATATCGTGATTTGTTGGGTGAATGGCTATCCTTGGTATATGTCTTGATTTTTCAAGTCCAAGAGATTTCCAGGTTTTCCCTGCATCTACGCTCTTCCAAATACCATATCCAGATGATACATTTCCACGAACAGTTTTCTCACCACCTCCAACGTAAATTACGTTTGGATCACTTTTCGAAACTGAGATAGCTCCCATGCTTCCTCCAAAGTAACCGTCAGAAATGTTTTCCCATTCTCGACCACCATCGGTAGTTTTCCAAATACCACCTCCAGTAGCTCCAAAATAATAAAGGTTAGGTTGCCCCGGAACACCTGTTACGGCAGCACTTCGGCCACCTCTAAACGGTCCAACAAGTCTATATTCTAAAGCCTTGTATTGATCTTCGTTAATGTTTTGTGATTGTGTTGGGGAATAACTAAATAGCAATGCAACTATTGCTATGAATAGAGTAGAAATTCGCATGTTAATGTATTGGTTTGGTTATAAGAAACTAAATGTAAGAATTTAAAATTATTCTCCTTCTAATTGAGGATAATTTTAACTATTTATCATTCCAATCGTTGATCCATTTTACCAATACTGAAGCCCAATCATCTCTGTCATTTAAACAAGGGACTGTTGTAAATTCTTCTCCACCAACTTCATGGAAAATTTCTTTTCCTTCCATGGCTATTTCTTCTAACGTTTCTAAACAATCACTAACAAAAGCCGGAGTTACTATAGCCATGTTTTTGATTCCCTCATTTCCTAAACGTTCAATAGTCCTGTCTGTATAAGGTTGCAACCAAGGATCAAACCCAAGCCTGGACTGAAATGAAGTTGAATAAGTTCCTTCTTTAAGATTCATTTTTTTAGCAACTTGCTTGGTTACCTCATAGCATTGATGCCTGTAACAAAACTCATGTGCCCTAGAAGGAGTATTGCAGCACTCACCATTTATTTTGCAATGTGATCTGGTAACATCACGTTTCTTTATATGTCTTTCTGGAACTCCATGATAGGAAAACAACAAATGATCATAATCCTTTTCTTTTAAATATTCTGCAATGGAGTTAGAAAGTACGTTTATATAATCTTCTTTATTATAAAATGCAGGGAGAGAGGTGATTTTGATATTGGGAAACTTAGAAACTCTTAATTCATTCGCTAAAACAGTTATTGTTTCTGTTGTTGCCATAGCAAATTGAGGATATAAAGGAACTAAAAACACCTCCTCGATACCATTATCTACTAACTGTTGTATTCCGCTTTCTATACTCATACTCCCGTAACGCATAGCTAGAGCAACCGGAATATCGAGCTGTTCTTGAACTTTGTTTTTAAGTTTCTCTGAAATAACAATTAATGGAGAGCCCTCTTCCCACCATATCTTTTTGTAAGCCTTGGCTGAGGCCTTTGGACGTGTATTTAAGATAATTCCCCTAACTATTAGCGCTCGTGCCCAAAATGGAACGTCAATTACTCGCGGATCCATTAGGAACTCATCGAGATATTTCTTTACATCTTTTGGATCGGGGCTGTCTGGCGAGCCAAGATTAACTAGTAATACTCCTTTTTTCAATTTTGCAGTTTTTGTTTACGAAGATACCGACATTATATATTTTTTCGGAGTAGTTCCGTATTTCTTTTTAAAAGCCGATATAAAATGACTAGAGGTACTATAACCAACCTTGAGCCCAACTTCATTTACATTAAGGTCTCCGGACTCCAGCAACTTTCTGGCAACTTCCATCTTGTAGTCAAACAAAAATCCAAAAACTGTTTCACCATAAACTTTTTTGAATCCTTCCTTTAGCTTTTTAAGACTAAGTCCAATCTCATCTGCTAATTCTTGTAGGGTTGGTGGTTCCGCCATTCGGTTAATAATAATATCTTTTGCCTTTCTAATCTTTATCACATTCGACTCGTCAGCTAAAAAAGGACATTGCTCGTTCACACCTTCTTCATCTCTGTTAAAATAAAGACTTAATAACTCAAACACTTTTCCCTTAAAATATAATTGCTTCATTGAAGGATTGAGATTATAGCTTATCATTTGATTGAGAACAACAGCCATCGATGGACTAATTTTTCCATCCTTATAATATTTCTTATCCTTATTCTCTAAACTTAAAAATGTAATGTAGTCAGCTTCATGAGAAAACAACCTGTGGAATCTTTGAATTGAGATCAAAACCGTTATCACCCATGTTTTTGACTTAACCTCAATGTTAATTGGTAATTCTCTTTGTGGATTGTATAAGAGCAAAGAGTTTTCTTCCACTATGTCAAGAACATATCTTCCCGCATTGAAATTAAACTTACAAAGTCCTTTCAAACAGAAATGAAACTGGATAAATTCCTGATCAATTTCCTTACTAAGTATTTGATTTTCATTTGTTTCATTCTGACAAGTGAGTACTAAAAAGTCATCTTCTATTAAAGTTTCAGAAAAAGTCCCTATAGCGACATTTTCTAGCTCTTTGTTTTCAGCTGTATGCTGTTCTTTATTTAGATTCATTCTAAAGTAGTTATTAAAAACTGCCTGATTTTACTGCAAAAATATGATATTTATCATAGTTTTTACAAAAACACCCTTCAAAAACCACAAACGACACTTAAAGTTCCTTCAGCGTTATTTTTTTTTATTGAAGCTAATTAAATTTGCCGATCATTGCTTTAGGTATGCAGCAATCTCAAACATCGCTAGGAACTTATTTTTATGCTATTGGCTTAAGCTATAAAAAAGCTGATGCTGAAACTCGTGGTAGGTTTAGTTTAAGTGAAGAAGGAAAAGCTAATGTACTAGACCAAGCTAAAACTGCTGGAATTGAAAGTATTATTGTTACCTCAACCTGTAATCGAACGGAAATTTATGGTTTTGCACAACACCCATTTCAACTTATAAAATTGCTTTGTGATAACACCGTTGGCACGGTTGATGAATTTCAAAAGGTTGCATACGTGTATAAGAGTGCTGATGCTATCTCTCACATGTTTCGAGTGGGTTCGGGTTTGGATAGTCAGATACTTGGTGATTTTGAAATTATAAGTCAACTTAAAAATTCGGCAATTCGATCGAAGAATAAAGATTTACTAAATGCGTTTCTTGAGCGCCTGGTAAACTCTGTAATTCAAGCAAGTAAACGTATTAAGACTGAAACCAATATTTCTTCTGGAGCAACTTCCGTCTCGTTTGCTTCTGTTCAATATATTTTAAATACTGTTGCTAACGTTTCTTCAAAGAGCATTTTACTATTTGGAACAGGTAAAATTGGTCGAAACACATGTGAAAATTTAGTAAAACACACTAACAATTCTCACATTACCCTAATCAATAGAACCAAAGATAAGGCTGAAAAGATCGCAGGAAAGTTCAATTTGATTGTTAAGGAATATGGGCAATTACAAGAAGAAATTGGCAAAGCTGATATTTTAATTGTTGCTACAGGGGCGCAAAATCCAACGGTTGATAAGCATCTAATGCAATCAAATAAAGAGCTCCTTATTTTAGATCTTTCAATACCAAAGAATGTTAATGAGAATGTTAAAGAAATTCCTAACATATCACTTGTTCATCTTGATCACTTATCTCAGATTACTGATGAAACTATTGAAAATAGAAAGCTACATATTCCACTTGCAGAAAACATTATTTCTGAAGTTCAAGAAGAATTTAGTGCTTGGTTAGAAACCAGAAAGTTTGCACCTACCATAAAGGCTTTAAAGCATAAACTATTAGATTTTAAAGATGCCGAATTAGCAAATCAGCGCAAAAAGATCTCAGATTTCAACGAAGCTCAGGCAGAATTGATAAGTAATAATATTATTCAGAAAATTACCAATCATTTCGCGCATCACTTAAAAGATGACGACGTTCCTACAGACGAAAGTCTTGAGCTCATAAAAAAAGTATTTCAGCTAGAAACTTCTAAGCATGTCTAAACTCATTAGAATTGGCACTCGCGATAGTGAATTAGCGCTATGGCAAGCCAAAACCGTTCAAAGTCAACTCGAAAATTTAGGCTATAAAACAACACTAGTTCCAGTAAAATCTACTGGTGATCTGGTTTTAAACAAACCACTTTATGAGTTAGGAATTACTGGGATTTTCACAAGGACTCTAGATATCGCCATGTTAAATCATGACATTGATATTGCAGTTCATTCGCTAAAAGATGTCCCGACTGTCTTACCAAAAGGAATTGTTCAAGCGGCTGTTTTAAAGCGTGGGAATTTTAATGACTTATTAGTTTATAAAAACAACGAAGAATTTCTTGCACAAAAAGATGCTATAGTAGCTACTGGAAGTTTAAGACGTAGAGCCCAATGGTTGAATCGTTATCCAAATCATACATTAGTTGACCTTCGTGGGAATGTAAATACCAGACTTCAAAAACTAGAAGATAATGACTGGAATGCTGCAATTTTTGCTGCAGCAGGTTTAAAACGTATAGGCTTAAAACCAGAAAACACTATTGGTCTTGATTGGATGATTCCAGCACCAGCACAAGGAGCTGTAATGGTTGTTGCTCTTGAAGAAGATGAATTTGTTAGAGAAGCATGTGCACAGTTAAACCATAAAGAAACAGAAATTTGCACAACTGTAGAGCGTACTTTTCTTAACCGATTAGAGGGAGGTTGCACAGCTCCTATTGGAGCTTTGGCAATTATACGAGATGACAATGTTATCTTCAAAGGTATTCTGTTAAGTAAAGACGGAAGTAAAAAATTAGAAGTTGCTAAAAAAGTAACTCTGGAAGAACATGGTAATCTAGGTATTGAGTGTGCAGACGAAATTATTGCTAAAGGAGGAAAGCGTTTAATGGATAATATTAAACGAGTAGATAAGCAAGCAAACATAATTTCAACCAAAAAACTTACTGCTGCTCAAACTGAACTCTTTCATAAAAAAGTTAGTGCAAAGAGTAACGATTTCATTCAAGTAAGTACCAATAGAATAAGTCCTCAAGTTTTTAAAGACGAAATTGAAAATGTGGTAATTACCAGTAAAAATGGAGTGGAGTCCATCATTTTAAATACTGAAGTTGAGAACTTAAAATTCAAGAATATTTTTTGTGTTGGTAGAAGAACTAAAAGAATGATTGAACAAAAAATAGGCCCTGTAACTCATTCTGAAAAAAATGCCAAAACCTTAGCCAATTACTTAGTTGAGAATCTAGAAGGTAATAAAGTGACATACTTTTGTAGCGATTTGCGATTAGATGATTTACCATCAATTCTAGGAGAGAACGGTTTTGAGATTAATGAAGTTATTGCTTATAACACAAAATATAATTCTCAAAAAATAGATGAATCTGTTGAAGGTATCATGTTTTACAGCCCTTCAACTGTGCAAAGTTTTATGCAAAACAACGATGCATCTGGAATTGCATTCTGTATTGGAGAATCTACTGCTAGAGAAGCAAAAAAACACTTTGAAAACGTAAGAATTTCTAAAGTTCCTACGGTGGAAAGTGTCATTGAATTAGTAAACGATAATTACGTTTAAAAACTATGATAAAGAACGATTTATTTTTAAGAGCTCTAAAGGGTGAAACTGTTGATAGGCCGCCAGTATGGATGATGCGTCAAGCGGGCCGATACTTACCAGAATTTATTGCTATACGTGAAAAATATGATTTCTTCACTCGTTGTCGTACTCCAGAGTTGGCTAGTGAGATCACGGTTCAACCGATAAGGCGCTACGGAATGGATGCAGCCATTTTGTTTAGCGACATTTTGGTAATCCCTCAAGCAATGAATGTTGAAGTACAGATGAAGCCAAATTTTGGGCCTTATCTTCCAAATCCTATTCGTACGCAACAGGATGTAGATAATGTTATCGTTCCAGATGTTACAATAGAGCTTGATTATGTATATCAAGCTATTGAAGCCACAAAGGAACTTCTAAATAATGACATTCCGTTAATTGGGTTTGCTGGTTCTCCATGGACGATCCTATGTTATATGGTTCAAGGACAAGGAAGTAAGAACTTTGATAAAGCCAAAGCATTTTGCTTTACCAATCCTATTGCTGCTCATCAATTACTTCAAAAAATAACAGATACAACCATTGCTTACTTAAAGGAAAAAGTAAAAGCAGGTGTTAATGCTGTTCAGGTATTTGATTCTTGGGGAGGAATGCTCTCTCCAACCGATTATCAGGAATTCTCTTGGCAATATATCAATCAGATTATTGAGGCCTTAAAAGATGATGCACCTGTAATTGCTTTTGGAAAAGGTTGCTGGTTTGCTTTAGGCGAAATGGCAAAATCTAACGCTTCTGCTTTAGGAGTAGATTGGACCTGTTCACCACAAAACGCGCGTTACTTAACTGGAGGGAATATTACTTTACAAGGTAATTTTGATCCATCAAGATTGTTATCTCCTCCAACTAAAATAAAAGAAATGGTTACTCAAATGATTGATGAATTTGGGAAAGACAGATACATTGTTAATTTGGGTCATGGCATTTTACCAAACATCCCTTTAGATAATGCTAAAGCATTTATCGATGCGGTAAAAGAATATAATGCTTAAGAATATTTTCAACGGAATAAAAGCCTATGCTGGTGCATTTGAGCTCATCTCAAAGCTTAAATTATGGCGCTATTTCGTTATTCCTATAGCGATAAGTGTAGTAACTGCTACAGTTATAGGTATTTCAGCTTATGGCCTTTCTGATAATATTGGGCAATTCATTTCAAAAGCCTGGATCTGGGAATGGGGCAAAGAAACATTTGAAGTAATCAGCGAAATTTTTGGCGGAATCTTGATCCTAGCTCTAGGATTAATTCTTTACAAACACATCATAATGGCGCTTTCTGCTCCATTTATGAGCCCTGTCTCTGAAAAAATAGAAGCACATTTGTTTGAAGGACAACATCAACATAGAGATACTTCTTTTCATCAACAATTATGGAGAGGTGTTAAAATTAATGTTAGAAACCTATTCATGGAACTATTGTTGACCTTGATAATCCTTTTGGTTAGTTTCGTTCCAATAATTGGGTGGTTTACTTCCATACTGCTATTTGTTGTTCAAGCTTATTATGCAGGATTTGGTAATATGGATTATACCTTAGAACGGCACTTCCCATACAAAGAAAGTGTTTCTTTTGTTCGCAAGCATCGAGGAATTGCTATTGGTAATGGAATCGTTTTTATGCTATTCCTACTAATTCCTGTGATTGGAGTGATACTTGTACTACCGCTTTCTGTAACTGCAGCATCTACAAAAACGTTAGAGATTTTAAAGTCTGAAAGAAATAAATTTGAAGGTTGAATATATCCTTTGGCACATATTATCTAAGTCCAATTCAAGTAAAAGACGCTTGGAATATTTGCAATTTTGTGGTCGCTAATGAAAGTCGTTTAAAAGCTTATTTCCCAAAAACTTTAGAGCAAAACCTAACACCTGATTTAGCTAAATACTTTACAAAAAAGAAAACCAAACAGTTTGAGCTAAACGAAGAGTTTTTATATACGATCAAAGAATCTCAAAACAATGATTTAGTAGGCTTGGTTTATCTAAAAGAACTTGATTGGAACAAAAAACGAGGAGAGTTTGCCTACGCTATTGGTTATCAGTTTGAAGGAAAAGGCATCACGACCGAAGCAGTTAAAGCTTTATCTAACCACGCGTTTGAAACACTAGGATTGAAAACACTTGAGATATTTGTTTATAAAGACAATCTTTCAAGTGTTTATGTTGCTAAAAAATGTGGTTTTATTTGGCTGGCAACTATAGAGAATAAATTTAAGCCTAAAGGACGAGAACCTATTGACATGGAATTATACGAATTGCATAATGAAAGATAAATTTTACCAATATATACAAGAGCTTCAGGATACTATTACTTCTAAGCTGGAAGCCATAGATGGGTTAGCAAAATTTCAAGAAGACTTATGGGAACGACCAGAAGGTGGAGGTGGACGCACTCGCGTCATTCAAAATGGTAATGTTTTTGAAAAAGGAGGCGTTAATATTTCAGCAGTTCATGGAAAACTTCCAAAATCTATGCAGGCGTATTTTAACGTTGGTGATGTTGATTTTTTTGCTTGTGGATTGAGCTTAGTTATTCATCCAAAAAGTCCAATGGTTCCAACAGTTCATGCAAATTGGAGATACTTTGAAATGTATGATGCTAAAGGTAACATTGTAGATAGCTGGTTTGGTGGAGGTCAGGATCTTACTCCTTATTACCTCTTCGAAGAAGATGCAATACATTTTCATCAAGTATGTAAAACTGCTTGCGACCACCATAATGACGGATTTTATAAAAAATATAAAGAACGCTGCGATGAATACTTCCATAATACTCATCGTAATGAAGCACGTGGTGTTGGTGGTTTGTTTTTTGACTATTGTAAATCCTCTGAGTCTATGAATATAGAAGATTGGTATAACTTTGTAACTGAAGTTGGTGACAGCTTTCTGGATGCTTATACTCCTATTGTTGAAAAAAGGAAAGATTTACCATATACTCAAGAACATAGAAATTGGCAAGAAATACGTCGAGGACGTTATGTAGAGTTTAATTTAGTACATGATAAAGGCACCTTATTTGGTTTAAGAACAAACGGTCGCATTGAGAGTATATTGATGAGCTTACCACCTCATGTACAATGGCAATACGATCATCATCCAGAAAAAGGAAGTGAAGAAGAAAAATTAATAGAAGTTTTAAAGAATCCTGTTGATTGGATCAACAAATAAACAGTTTTAAGATGTTTCCATTAAAAAGAAATAGAAGATTAAGACAAAACGAAGCTATTCGTTCATTAGTAAGAGAAAACCATATTACTCCTAATGACTTTCTTGTGCCATTATTTGTAGTAGAAGGGAAAGGTATAAAAGAAGAAATTGCTTCAATGCCAAATTACTATCGCTACAGTTTAGATCTTCTTGAAAAAGAAGTGAAACTTCTATGGTCTTTAGGTCTAAAGTCTGTTTTGATATTCGTAAAAGTACCTGATAATCTAAAAGATAATAAAGGAACCCAAGCACTAAACCCAAATGGATTGATGCAACGTGCCATTAAAACTGTGAAAAATGCATGCCCTGAAATGTTAGTAATGACAGATGTTGCTCTTGATCCTTATTCTGTTTATGGTCATGACGGAATCATTGAAAATGGAATTATCATAAACGATGACACAGCTGATGTTCTAGCTGAAATGAGTTTGTCTCATGCTCAATCTGGAGCTGACTTTGTAGCTCCTAGTGATATGATGGATGGACGCATTTTGACCATTCGTGAAGCTTTAGAAGATGAAGGATTCCTCAACACAGGGATTATGAGCTATTCGGCTAAATATGCTTCCGCTTTTTACGGTCCTTTTAGAGATGCTTTAGATTCTGCTCCTGTAAATATCAAAGACATCCCAAAAGACAAGAAAACATACCAAATGGATATCGCAAACAGGTTTGAAGCACTCCGTGAAACCGAAATGGATATTGAAGAAGGGGCTGATATTGTTATGGTAAAACCTGGATTAGCATACCTTGATATTGTTCGTGAAGTGAAGAATGAGTTTGATGTTCCTGTTGCAGTATATCAAGTTAGTGGTGAATATGCCATGATAAAAGCAGCAGCCGAAAAGGGCTGGCTAGATCACGATCAGGTAATGTTAGAAACCACGATGGCATTTAAACGTGCTGGTGCTGATGTCATAGCAAGTTATTTTGCTAAAGAGATTGTGAAATTGATTTCTTAACTTTCAAGAGAATAATTCTTGAATGAAATCACTTCCTCTTCTTTTTCTTTTGTCCTTTAGCATTTTTGTAAATGCACAATTAACTTACAATAGTCCAGCGTCTGTAGGGTTAGATTCTCTTTACATTCATTCTCAAGTTGACTCCATAATGCATGATGCCATTTTGCAAAAGGCATTTCCAGGAGCACAAGTATTGGTGGCCAAAAAAGGTAAGATAGTCTTTCATAAAACCTATGGCTTTCACACTTATGATAGTATTCAAAAAGTAGCTCATGACGATATTTATGATCTAGCTTCGGTAACTAAAATTACTGGTCCTCTTCCTGCATTAATGAAGTTGTACGAAGAAGGAAAACTTGACATTGATGCTCCTTTCAGTAATTATTGGAAGTCATGGAAAAATCGTAATGGCAAAAAAAATATAACGCTACGTGAGCTCTTAGCGCATCAGGCTGGAATGAAACCCTATATTGTTTTTCTGAGTGAAGTAATGAAGGAAGGAAAATTGAAAAAGCGATTTGTGAAATCAGAAGAACACAAGCGATTTTCGAAAGCTGCATACAGTAATTTATATGTAAAAGATAGATTCGTTAATAAAGTCTATCGCAAAATTAAACGTTCGGAAGTTTCCGAGGAAAAAGTCTATCGATATTCTGGTTTAGCTTCGCTTATTTATCCAAAATTGATTGAAGATATTTCTGAAGAAGATTACCAAACATATATTAGAAAACACTTTTTTGATCCGTTGGGATGCAATACATTAACATATAATCCAACGTCAAAGAAATTTTCCAATCAAATTGTTACCACAGAACTGGATACACTTTTCAGAAAAGACTATGTAAAAGGTCATGTTCATGATGAAAATGCAGCGCTATTAGGAGGAGTTTCGGGTAATGCTGGCTTGTTCGGTACTGCAAAAGATCTGGCGACTTATATGCAAATGCTAATACAAAAAGGAACATATAATGGCAAGCAGTACTTTAAACCTTCAACCGTTGAAGAGTTTACCAGAATTCAATATCCAAAAAATGATAATCGCAGAGGTTTAGGATTTGACAAGCCCTTAATTGGTAACGACACCTTGAGTATAAAGGAAGCATATCCAGCACCACAAGTAAGTGCTTCAAGTTTTGGGCATTCTGGCTTTACCGGAACTTTTGTATGGGCAGATCCAGAGTATGAATTGGTTTTTATTTTTCTTTCAAATCGGGTGTATCCAAGCCGAACACATAGAAACATATACAATTTAAATATTCGCCCTAAGCTTCAAAGGGTATTTTACACTAGTCCAAAACCATCAAAAGAATTGCCAAATAATTAGTACTTTTGACATATAAACCAAACCCATGAGTTTACTTATATTCTACGGAATAATCTCAATAATTTTTTCTTTTTTATGTTCCATTTTAGAAGCAGTGTTACTTAGCATTACTCCTACTTTTATTAATGTAAAAAAGCAAGAGGGGAAAGCTTACGCTGCAACGCTGGAAGAACTTAAAAACGATGTCGATAAGCCGCTTATAGCAATTCTAACGCTTAATACCATTGCTCATACTGTTGGTGCTATTTTAGTTGGTGTGCAGGCAAAAGTCGCCTTTGCTGAGTTGTATGGAACAGAAACCAAGACCATATTTGGTATCCAATATACGGAAGATGTAATGGTGGGTGTGGTTTCAACAGTCATGACTATTTTAATTCTGGTTGCTTCCGAAATTATACCTAAAACTATTGGTGCTACTTACTGGAAGCAATTAGCAAACTTTTCAGCAATTGTTCTTAAAGGGTTAATTTTCTTTTTTACCTGGACAGGACTCATTTGGGTACTACGATTGTTTACCAAACTTTTCGGGAAAGCAACTCATGGTAGTGTTTTAAGTCGAGAAGATTTTCATGCAATGACACAAATTGCAGAAGACGAAGGAGTTTTTAAAGAATCTGAAAGTAAGGTTATAAAAAACATGCTGGCTTTTAAGGACGTTCGTGCTAAAGATATTTTGACACCTCGCACAGTAATGAAGGTTGCTGAAGAATCTATGACAGTAGAAGAGTTCTTTAAAGAAAATCAGAATTTGCGTTGGTCTAGAATTCCAATTTATAAAGACGACCTAGACAATATTACTGGTCTTGTTTTGAAAGATGAAATCTTCAAAGAAATGGCGAACGATAATAACTCTAAAACGTTAGCTGAGATTAAGCGCAATATTCTTGTTACCAATAGAGGTATTCCAATTCCTCAATTATTAGACCAATTGGTTGATAACAAAAACCATATGGCTTTGGTTGTTGACGAATATGGCTCAGTAAGTGGTCTTGTTACTATGGAAGATGTAATTGAAACACTTCTTGGAATTGAAATCATGGATGAAAGTGACAATATTGAGGATCTTCAAATGATGGCAAGAAAAAGCTGGGAACGTCGCGCTAAACGTCTGGGATTAATTGAGGAAAAACCCCAGTCGGAAGATGAGTGAATGCTTCATTAATTGCCCTTTAGGAATCACCAAAATAACTGGTGACGAAAACGGAATTGCTTCAATTTCGGTTTTAGACTCTGAAGAGGAAATCACTCAAATCATCCCTGAAGAACTACAAGATTGTGTTTATCAACTCAGTGAATATTTTGACAGAACTAGAAAGCAGTTCAACTTAAAACTCAATCCTCAGGGAACCGATTTTCAACAAGAAATTTGGAAACTCCTACAAGCCATCCCTTATGGTAAAACAACTTCATATTTAGAGCTTTCAAAAAAGTTTGGTGATGCAAAGGCTATTCGTGCTGTGGCAAATGCTAATGGAAAAAATCCATTATGGATAGTGGTTCCTTGTCATAGAGTGATTGGGAGTGACGGAAGTTTAACAGGTTATGCTGGAGGGCTTCATAGAAAAAAATGGCTGCTAGGGCATGAGAGTCCTGTTAAACAGCAAAAACTCTTCTAAAGATTACTTAAAATCATTTTCGTAAATTTATACGAAAATACTTTCAAAAGTGATTTCAAAACTCAACCTAGAAAACATTCTATTTCTGGATATTGAAACGGTTCCTGAAAAGCAACATTTTTCGGAATTAGATGAAGATAAACAAGAACTTTGGGAGCTCAAATCGCAATATCAGCGTAAAGACGAGTTTAACGCTGATGAATTTTACGAACGTGCTGGTATTTGGGCAGAATTTGGAAAGATTATTTGTATTTCGGTTGGGTATTTTAATATTCAAGGAGAAACTAGAACTTTTAGAGTAACTTCATTTTACGGAGATGAGATTAAAATTTTAAAAGACTTTAAAAATCTGTTGATCTCACACTTCAGTCAAGCCAAACATTTGTTATGTGCTCATAATGGTAAAGAATTTGATTTTCCGTACATAGCCAGAAGAATGATTATTCATGACATTACCTTACCTTATAAATTAAATCTCTTTGGTAAAAAACCCTGGGAAGTGCCTCACTTAGACACTTTAGAGTTGTGGAAGTTTGGTGATTATAAAAACTATACATCACTTAAACTGCTAACTAATGTCTTAGGTGTACCTTCTCCAAAAGGAGATATTGACGGTAGTCAAGTTTATTCGGTCTTTTATGATGACCAAGACATTGATCGTATCATTAATTACTGTGAACAAGATACCATTGCAGTTGCACAAGTATTACTGCGATTACGTGGTGATGAATTATTAAATAAAGACGAGATTATTCATATATAAACAATCATTACAACATAAATAGTTTCTTTATTAAACGCAAAAGACTCCTAAGGAGTCTTTTTGTGTTTTGAACGTGTGCTAAAATTTTTTTAAATCTATAAGTAGGTTCTGGTAGATTTGGTGCAACATTCATAAGTTAAATTCATGGTAGATTTGGTGCAACATTCATAAGTTAAATTCATGATAGATTTGGTAATCTATTATTAAATATTATGTTGATTTGGGACTGCTAATATGAAACATTTTTTGAAATAATCAGTTTAAATACATAATTAATCGATGAAATGCACATTTTTTTAACATTTAACTATTTAGCTACCTAACCTGCAAACCTGTTACTGTAAAAAATCGACCATCAAATTCAATATATAAATGGTTCAATATTTCTATCTTTGGTTAGCTACAAAAAAACTTAAAAAGCTAATGAAAAAACTTTGGGAAGGTTCCAGTAATTTCAAAAAAAACAGCCACCTAACTGCCTATATCAATTGGCTTAACAACCATTATAACTTACGGTTCAATAACTATAATGAGCTTTGGAGTTGGTCAGTGGAAAATATTGACGAGTTCTGGGAAAGTGTTTGGCAGTTTTTTAAAGTTAAAAGTCATACGCCATATAACAATGTGCTTTCTTCACATGAAATGCCAAACTGTAAGTGGTTTGAAGGCGCTACACTTAATTATGCTGAGCATATTTTCAGAAAAGCTAATCCTAAGCAAACCGCAATTTATTTTGGAAACGAAAGTGGTAATATCCAAGAGATTTCTTGGTCTGAACTAGAATCAAAAGTAGCTTCAATGGCTTCTTATTTGAGGTCATTAGGAGTTAGTAAAGGAGATCGTGTAGTTGCTTATCTACCAAATATCCCTGAAGCAACAATTTCATTCTTAGCAGTAAACTCATTAGGAGCTATTTGGTCAAGTACCTCTCCTGACTTTGGAACTGAAAGTGTTGTAGATCGCTTTGCACAAATTGAACCTAAAGTTCTTATTGCTGTTGATGGCTACAATTACAATGGAAAACCTTACGATAAAACAGCTATAGTAAAAGGAATTGTGGATCAGCTACCTACACTTGAAAAAGTAGTTATTGTACCCTATTTAGACAAAGATGCATTGAGCAACTTCCCAGCCAGCGTTATTGACATCAATACTATCTTTGAAACTAAAGGTGATAAATTAAAGTTTGAAGCTGTTCCATTCAACCATCCTATTTGGGTATTATATTCTTCAGGGACTACTGGATTACCAAAAGCCATTGTCCATTCGCATGGTGGAATTTTACTTGAACACCTTAAATATATGGCCTTTCATAATGACGTACATGAAGGGGAGCGTTATTTCTGGTTTTCTACAACGGGCTGGATGATGTGGAATTTTGTTCAATCCGCATTATTAATGGGAGCTTCAATCGTACTTTTTGATGGTTGCCCAACCTATCCAAAATTTGATGCCCTTTGGGAGTTTTCAGATAAAGTAGGAATCGATCATTTTGGTACTAGTGCTCCTTATTTAGTGGCGAGTATGAAAAGGCAGATCGATGCTAAAAACAATCACAACTTATCTTCTATAAGATCTATTAGCTCAACAGGTGCACCACTTCCTTATGAAGCATTTGAATATGTTTATGAGAATATAAAAGAAGATGTTTGGCTATGTTCTATGGCTGGCGGAACAGATGTGTGTACAGCTTTTGTTGGAGGTTCTCCTTATTATGCTGTGCATGCTGGAGAAATTCAATGTAGAGCATTAGGTGTTTCGCTTTATGCTTACGATGATAATGAAAACTCTATTGAGGATGAATTAGGAGAGATGGTTATAGACAAACCTATGCCGTCGATGCCAATTTACTTTTGGAATGATGAAGGAAATAAGCGTTATACATCTAGTTATTTTGAGGACTATCCTGGAAAATGGCGTCATGGTGATTTCATACTGATCAACTCTGAAACAAATGGATTGGTGATTTATGGTCGCTCAGATGCTACACTAAATAGACATGGAATTAGAATTGGCACAAGTGAAATATATAGAGCTGTAAACAAAATTGAAGCCATTGAAGATTCGTTAATTGTAAATCTTGAATTGGACGAAGGGAAACATTACATGCCTTTATTTGTAAAAATGAAGGAAGGGTTTAATTTAACAGATGAAGTAATTGCAAAAATTGCTTCTCAGCTCAAAACAGAATACACACCAAGACATGTGCCTGATGAGATCATTGAAGTTTCCGATATTCCATATACTATAAGTGGTAAGAAAATGGAAGCTCCAGTTAAAAAGATATTGTTAAAAATGCCGCTTGAAAAATCTATCAATATTGATTCGATGCGCAATCCGGAGTCAGTAGATTTCTTTATTGAGTTCGCAGAGAATATTTAGAAATCAATCTCAGGGTCGTCGTCTAAACGCCCTTTTTGCAATAGCTTTAAGCTATCTCTATGTTTCTCGCAGTCAATAATGATTGATAATTGCTCAGGCTTTTCAAATTCTTCTTTAGACACGTTAAGTGCTTCATCTTCGTAGCAACTTTTCATAAACAGTGCCCAAATAGGCAACGCCATTGAAGCTCCTTGACCGTAGGTAATACTTTCAAAGTGTGCAGCTCTATCTTCTGCTCCTACCCAAACTCCTGTAACTAGGTTAGGAACCATTCCCATAAACCAGCCATCACTATGGTTTTGGGTTGTTCCAGTTTTACCTGCAATCGGGTTTTCAAACTTATAAGGATAGCCGGTAATAATCTCTTTATACACAGCCTGTTGAGCTGCATAATCATGTCGCAATCTTGTACCTGAACCTCCTTTAGTAACACCCTCCAATAAATTTACAGTTACATAAGCGGCCTCTTCACTTAATACATCTTTGGTTTCAGGAGAAACTTGATACAAAATAGTTCCGTTTTTATCTTCAATACGTAATAAGGTAACTGGCTTTGTATACACTCCTTTATTAGCAAAAGTTGAATATGCAGCAACCATTTCATATACACTTAAATCAGGAGTTCCTAAGGCAATAGAAGGTACAGGCAAAATATCCTGCTCTACACCTAAACTTTTAGCTAAATTAACTACGGGTTGTGGTCCTATTTCATTAATCAATCTTGCCGTAACTGTATTTACAGAATTAGCAAGCGCCTGTTTTAAAGAGAGGTATCCTGCGTAATCATCATCAGAATTTTTTGGTGTCCATGGTTCTGGATTCCCATACTTGTATGCTTCAATAGTAATTTGAGAACGTGGTAAGGTATCGCAAGGAGATAAGTGTAACTGATCGATTGCAGCAGCATATACAAATGGCTTAAAAGTAGAGCCTATTTGGCGTTTTCCTTGTTTTACCATATCGTACTTGAAGTGGCGATAATTCATTCCTCCAACCCAAACCTTTACATGTCCTGTTTGTGGCTCCATAGCCATCATCCCAGGTCTTAAAAAGTGTTTGTAATAACGCATCGAGTCCATAGGAGTCATTACTGTATCAATCTCCACTACCTCTCCATCTTTCCAACTAAAGATTGACATTTGTTTCTCAACATCAAATGATTTGATAATCTCTTCATTAGATTTCTTTAAATCATATTTCATGTGACGCCAACGTTCAGACCTTCGTATGGATACATCCATCAGCGTGTCTATAGCTCCATAGGTTAAATCTAAAAATGGTGCTGTTGGATTACGTCTTTTGGTGTTTTGATGGAAGAATTCTGCTTGCAGTTTTGGCATGTGCAATGCCACAGCGTCTTCTGCATACTTCTGCATACGTGAATCAATGGTTGTATATATCTTTAAACCGTCTTGATATATACTGTACTTCGAACCATCTGGTTTACGATTGTTTGGGTCATTAGCCCATTTTTTCATTTCTTCTTGAAGATAGGCTCTGTAATAGGTTGCTGTACCATCATCATGAGATTGTGGTGTATATTTTAGATCAAGCTCAGTAGCTTGTAAAGAGTCTTTAACCTCTTCAGCTATATACCCATACTTTTGCATTTGCGCTAAGACTACATTTCTTCTGTTCTTAGTCCCTACAGGGTTTCGATGCGGACGAGGATTATACAATGAAGAGTTTTTAAACATCCCAACCAACATTGCTGCCTCCTTAAGTTCAAGCTCTTTAGGTTCTTTGTCAAAATAAATGCGTGACGCTGAACGAATACCGTCACCAAAATTTCCAAAATCGTAGATATTGAAATACATAGCAATGATCTCTTCTTTGGTATATTGACGTTCTAGTCTAATAGCTAAAACCCATTCTTTAACTTTTTGAAGTATTGCATTGGTTGTACTCTCTTTATCTCTTGTACCAATAAATAATTGTCTTGCTAACTGTTGAGCAATGGTACTTGCGCCTCCCTTTTTACCTAGATAGGCAAAAGCTCTTAAAGTTCCACGTGCATCAATACCAGCATGATCATGATAACGCGCATCTTCGGTAGCAATTAAAGCATCAACCAAATGTTGTGGTAACTCGTCATAGTCTACAGGAGTTCTGTTGTCACTGAGGTAGAACTTCCCAAGTGTAACACCATCTGCTGATATAATTTCACTGGCTAAATTAGTTTTAGGATTTTCTAAAACTGTATGATCTGGCATTTCTCCAAATACTCCCCAAGCAGCTAATTGAAATAACATGAAAAAAGCAAAAACGCCACTTCCAAAAAGTATCCAAAACCATCGAATGTATTTTGAAAAATCCGTTACGTTCTTTTTTTTCTTTGCTGTTGCCATATGCTAGTTACTCTCTTGAAGTTTTTCTATTCTAAATCCAACATCAGTAATTCCCTCTAAGTTTTCCACACCATCAACCTGTCCATTTGCTCTCATTGCATGCTGAATACTTACCAAATAATTTCCAGATTCATTAAAAACAACTCCCTCTTTATACCAAAGCTTGTTTTCTTTTACATCAGAGAATCCCGTTCCCAAAAACTCACCACTTGGCTTTGCCATTTGATACTCTAAAGTGTCTTTCACTTTTTTTCCGTTAGGAAAATTCATTTCAACTATTAAAAACAGATTACTGTACTTGTACTCACTTGTATTACGAAGATTCACAAACAAATTATAGGCATTTGTTGAATCTGGTGGTGTAATTTCAAATTCTACAATCGAATCTTTATGCCATTGATTTGGCACTGTTTTATACTCATCAAAAATTCTGTTGGAATCGCAGGAACTTATAACCAATCCCAGAATTACTAAACACTTAAATACTCTATTTTGCATTCTTCTGTGATCGTCTTTTGTTTCTGCTTCTATTATTTCTACGTTTCTTTTTACGTTTTGGACTATCAAAACGTGTTAAACTGTCTTGACCTACAACGTTCTCAAAATCTATTTTAGTGTCTTCAATAAGCTCGTCTGCATAATCTTCAAGACTGGCAACTTTTTTGTTTTTCTTATTAAGTGCAACTATTTCACTGGCTTGAGAAGCTGTTAATTTATGCCAATTCATCCATTCGCCTTCATAAGCATACCACATGAAGCCTTTGAAAATATCCGTCTTTTGACATACTGCAGTTCCTTTTTCGGTTTGAAGTTTTACTTCTGTTTTAGGGAACTCTTTTAGTGCTTCTAGATAAGCATCTAATTCATAATTTAGGCAGCATTTTAACTTTCCGCATTGTCCCGCAAGCTTTTGCGGATTCAATGATAATTGCTGATATCTAGCTGATGAAGTGCTTACTGATCTAAAGTCTGTTAACCATGTAGAACAACATAATTCACGACCGCAAGAACCAATACCTCCTAGTCGAGCAGCTTCTTGACGGAAGCCAACTTGTTTCATCTCTATTCGTGTTCTGAACTCTTTTGCAAACACTTTGATCAATTCTCTAAAATCTACACGATCTTCGGCAGTGTAGTAAAAAGTTGCTTTACTAGCGTCTCCTTGATACTCTATATCAGAAATTTTCATTTGAAGCTTCAAGTCAATAGCAAACTGTCTTGCTTTGACCTTCATGTCTTCTTCTTTGTCTCTGGCTTTTTGCCAAATATCTATATCTTTTTGGGAAGCTTTTCTGTATACTTTTAAAACCTCTTCTGGGTTTTCGTCAACCTTTTTACGCTTCATCTGAACTCTAACGAGTTCTCCTTTAAGTGTAATCATTCCAACATCATGACCAGACTGTGCCTGTGTTGCAACAACATCTCCTATACTTAATGAAAGATTCTCGGTGTTTTTGTAGTAATTCTTCCTTCCGTTCTTAAATCGAACCTCAACCCAATCGAAAGGTTTTTCTCCGTTTGGAAGCGACATGTTAGAAAGCCAGTCAAAAACAGTTAGCTTATTACAACTATCTGTTCCACACGTTCCATTATTCCTGCATCCCTTTGGTTGACCGTTTTTCCCAGTTGAACAACTGTTACAAGCCATATGTACTATATATTGAATTCGCTAATAATCTGTCTATTGCGAATGGATATTAATATTCCTTTTAAAAAAGTAAAGATAAGATTATTATACTTACTTTAAAACTTGATAGAATCTTTAGATGTTCTTAACACTAATGATCTTGACAGGGCAAGCTTTTGCAGCTTTATCACAATCATCAAAAATCATTTCGTCATTTGATTTTACGGTATAAAATCCTTTTTTATTTATTGCGCGTAGTAATACCGATTTTCCATCTTTTTTAGACATCCTAAACTGTTCTGGAGCTAATTCAACACAATAATTACAACCAATGCATTTATCACGTTGCAATGTGATTATAACCATTACGCTTCTACTTTATTTTCTACGATTTTATAAAGTTTGTCAGAAGGCCGAATTCTGAAGTCTAAAGGAATAGTAACTGCATCACCCTTAGAGCCTTTTTCTTTTTGTTCATCGTTAACCAACATCTCTTTTACCTCAACTTCTTTTGCTCCTGTTGTTGGTCCTGTGATTAAAATTGTGTCTCCAATAGAAATGTCAAAAGCTTCAATCTTGAATTCACCAATCTTAGCTTTTGGAAAGAAATGCATTCCTTTTCCAATATATACTTTCTTCTGTGTTGCATGAGATCCTGAGCCTTTACTCCATTCCCCAAGCTTCTGTCCAAGATAATAACCATTCCAGAAACCTCTGTTGTACACTTTTTCTAATTCTTGCATCCAAGAAATTACTTTTTCCTTATCGTAAGTTCCGTTTGCCACACTATCTATTGCGTCTCTATAACATTTAATGACTCTGGCAACATATTCTGGTGCTCTACCTCTACCTTCAATCTTAAGTACTTTTACTCCAGCGTCAGCAACCTGATCAAGAAAGTCAATTGTACACAAATCTTTAGGCGACATAATATACTCGTTATCTATCTCCATTTCAAAACCAGATTCCTGATCAATAACAGTATACTTTTTTCTACAATTTTGCTTGCACGCACCTCTATTTGCAGAAGAATTGTGAGAATGTAAACTCAAGTAGCACTTTCCTGAAACTGCCATACACAGTGCTCCATGACCAAAAATCTCAATCTCTACTAACCTTCCCGAAGGTCCCTTTATTTGCTCCTTTTCAATCTGCTCAGTTATCTTTTTAACTTGACGTAAGCTCAACTCCCTACTTAAAACCATGGTGTCTGCAAACATTGCATAGAATTTTACCGTTTCAATGTTTGTAATATTGATTTGAGTAGAAATATGAACTTCCATTTGCACCTCTCGAGCCACAGAAATAACAGCTTGATCCATGGCAATAACAGCAGTAATATCAGCCTCCTTAGCTCTTTTGATCAAGGTTTTTACTATGGATAGATCGTGGTCGTAAATGATAGTGTTTAAAGTAAGATATGTTCTAACATTTTTTTGTTTACAGCGTCTAGATATCTCTTCAAGATCATCTAAAGTAAAGTTGATAGACGCTCTTGCTCTCATATTTAATTGCTCCACCCCAAAGTAAATCGAATCTGCTCCATTATCTAAGGCTGCTTGTAACGATTCGAAATTTCCAGCAGGTGCCATTAATTCAATGTTCTGCATAGTATCTACTTTTTATCGGTCTTTAGTGTATCGTAAATATTGCGTAAATCTTTTTTGAAAGGTAAATAGTCTGCACGTCCCTTTTTGAAAATATCATTACTGTTGCCTTGTCCTTTTCTAAGTAGTTTCTGTTCCTTATAAGGAAGCGCATGTATTTCTTTACAATTATTAGAACAGCAATTGTTCATTTCTATTTTACAATCTTCACATTGTATGAATAACAAATGACAAGCATCATTTACACAATTTGTATGCGAGTCAGCTGGTTTCCCACATTGATGGCATTGAGCAATAACATCCTCAGAGATGCGTTCTGATCTGCGCTCATCAAACACGAAATTCTTGCCTATAAACTTGTTATCAAGTTCTTGCTCTTTTATTTGGCGTGTATATTCAATAATTCCTCCTTCAAGTTGAAATACATTCTTAAATCCTTTATGTTTAAAATATGCACTAGCTTTTTCACATCGGATACCTCCAGTACAATACATCACCAGGTTTTTATCTTCTTTATGCTCTTTTAAATCATCTTCAATAATATCTAAAGACTCTCTAAAGGTATCAACATCAGGAGTTATAGCGTTTTTAAAATGGCCTATTTCACTTTCATAGTGGTTACGCATATCAACAAGTAGAGTATCTTCATCTTCAATTAAATCATTGAACTTCTTTGCTCCAACATGAATACCTTTATCTGTAACATCAAAAGTGTCATCATTTAAACCATCCGCAACAATTTTATGACGCGCTTTCACCTTAAGCTTCAAGAACGACATATTATCCTGCTCGACAGCAATGTTAAGCCTAATGTCTTTTAAAAAGTCAATGGTATCAAGGTGTTCTTTAAATTCCTGAAAACGATCTGCTGGTAATGACAATTGTCCATTTATACCTTCGGAAGCTATATAGATTCTACCTAAAACATCTAATTTATCCCAAACGATAAAAAGTTCATCTCTGAATTCTTGAGGATTCTCAATATGGGCATATTGATAAAAAGAAAGTGTTAATCGATCTTTACCTGCTTTCTCGATTAATGCTGCTCTTTCTTTTGCGCTTAGTTTATTGTACAGTTGCATGCTATACTAATTTTTTAAGTTTAAAAGAATATTTTAAGCCGCAAAGGTACTGCTTTTCTTAAAAAGTCAGTTTTTTGGCATAAAAAAAACACTTTGCTTTTATCAAAGTGTTTAAATTACGAACCAATTTCATAGCTAAATTTTCCCGCATTTATTAATTAGATGCAAATTCTTTAATAAGGTTGCGTATTGTTATGAAATTGTATAAAAGATATCTTATTTTAGCAGTTACATTGAACTTAAAATAATAACTATGAGCAGCGAGAAAGAAGCAAAATTAAAAGCACTAAAATTAACCTTAGATAAACTTGATAAGGCATACGGAAAAGGAACCGTAATGAAGATGAGTGATGCAGCAGTAGAGAATATTGACGCTATATCATCTGGATCCTTAGGGCTTGATCTTGCTTTGGGTGTAGGCGGTTATCCTAGAGGTAGAGTAATCGAGATTTATGGGCCAGAATCATCGGGTAAAACTACGCTTACTTTACATGCCATTGCTGAAGCTCAAAAAGCAGGTGGCATTGCAGCCTTTATAGATGCTGAACATGCTTTTGATAGATTCTATGCAGAAAAGCTTGGAGTAGATATAGACAACCTAATTATCTCTCAACCTGACCATGGTGAACAAGCTTTAGAAATTGCTGATAATCTTGTACGATCTGGTGCAATTGATATTGTTGTGGTTGACTCAGTTGCTGCCCTAACTCCAAAAAGTGAAATTGAAGGCGAAATGGGAGATTCTAAAATGGGATTGCATGCTCGATTAATGTCACAAGCGCTTAGAAAGCTTACCGCTTCTATTAGTAAAACCAACTGTACAATGATTTTCATTAACCAACTTCGTGAAAAGATAGGTGTAATGTTTGGGAATCCTGAAACAACCACAGGTGGAAATGCTTTGAAATTTTATGCCTCCGTTAGACTAGATATTCGTCGTTCTACCCAAATTAAAGATAGCGGTGGAAGTGTTCTAGGAAATAAAACTCGTGTGAAAGTCGTTAAAAATAAAGTGGCCCCTCCTTTTAGAACAGCAGAATTCGATATTATGTATGGTGAAGGAATCTCAAAAGTAGGTGAAGTTTTAGACATCGCCGTAGATAATGAAATTGTTAAGAAAAGTGGCTCGTGGTTTAGTTACCAAGACTCTAAGCTCGGGCAAGGTCGAGACGCAGTAAAAAACATGCTGAAAGACAATCCAGATTTAATGGATGAGCTCGAGGATCAAATAAAAGAAATTATAGCCGAAAAATAATCAACAATTTAATCCCGAGAAACTCGGGATTTTTTTATGTATATACGCAACCTTTCAGGTTATATCGCATCTTAATAATAACCGACAGTTTGTCTAAAAACTTAATTATGAAAAAAAGTCTTTTTTTAATCTTGTTTTGGTGTTTAGTTTCTTGTTCGATTGATGACACAGTTACTGAAGATTTTCGATTCGAAATTTTACCCATTGAAAGCGTTGAAATGCCTACAGAAATGCAGTTTGGTGAGGTTTATACTATAGAGTATTCTTATTACAAACCAACAACATGTCATATTTTTAGTGACTTGTATTACCAATCTGAAGGGAATTTTAGAACAATTGCAGTAATTAATACTGTTGTAAATGAGATAAACGATGTTGTTTGTGAACCTGTAAACGAATTAGTTACCAATACGTTCTTATTTAAGTGCGAGAGTACTGCAGGTTCTTATGTTTTTCAGTTCTGGCAAGGAGAAAATGAACAAGGGGAGGACTTGTATTTGTCCTATGAAGTCCCTATTTCAAACTAGTACTAAGTAAATTAGCGAATATTTGAGTTTAGAACTACTTATACAAAAATGTCAAAGAAATGATTCTACTGCGCAAGGCGACTTGTACGAGTTGTTTTCTGCAAAATTATTTGCATTAAGCTTAAAATATTCTAGAAACTATGCAGAAGCTGAAGATAATTTACAAGATGCATTTTTAACCATTTTCAATAAGATTGATCAATTTAATAATAAAGGTTCTTTTGAAGGATGGTTAAAAAGAATTGTTATCAATACAGCTCTTCAACAATATAGAAGAAAAGGTGTTCTTGATATAATTAATGAAGAACATGTTGAAGATGTAGTAGTTGAAATTGAAAATGATGAAATAGATATTGATTACTTATTGTTGACTATACAAGAATTACCAGATAGATATAGATTGGTTTTTAACCTCTACGTCTTAGATGGATATTCTCATCAAGAAATAAGTAACATGTTAAATATTTCAACTGGAACAACTAAATCTAATCTTGCAAGAGCAAGAATGATTTTAAAGAGAAAGATTGAAAATTATAAAGCGACACTAAATTCACAATCCTTATGATACGTGATAAAAAAAATATAGATAGATTATATCAGGAAAAACTGAAAGATTTGGAAATTACTCCAAATGAGCAGTTGTGGGAAAATATTCAAAGTAAACTCCCAGTTAAAAAGAGACGAATTATTCCTCTTTGGTTAAAACTAAGTGGCGTTGCTGCTGGGTTACTTCTTATGTTTACAATTGGCAACTCAATATTAAGCAATGAAGAATTGCCTATAGGTGGTGGAGAAAATTCAGTAGTTGAAACTGAAAAGAATGAGGATGATAAGGTAAACTCTACAGATAATAATTCTTCCACGAAAGAGAATGAAATTATTGAGGATTTAAATTCTGTAAACAACAACGAAAATGAAGAGTTTGTTGATCAATCTAAAAAGGAGGCTGCTAATGAAGCAGAATTGATTAATGAAAAAAACGAGTCCTTAAAAGCTGAAGAAATTTCAAAGCCAGTTAATAATGATCGTAATAGTTTGGTGGCCGATAATTTAAATACTCATGAAGAAGTAGAGGAAATAAGAAATGCTGATTCTAAAAAAGAAAATCAATTAGTTCGTAAAGAATCGAGCCAATTAACTAATCCTCAAAAAGAAAGTATTGATTTAACTAAAAAGGTTGCTGAGGCTACAGATATTCAAAATGAAATTGAAAGCTTAGAAAAAGCTGATGACTTAACTGATGATGGTAAAGAATCTATAACCGATGCTATTGCCGCTGCCGAAAACCCAGAAAAAGAGCCTGAAGAAGAGGAGAAAGAATATAAAAAATGGAGAGTTGCAACAAATCTTGCCCCAGTTTATTTTAACACCATGGGTTCTGGTTCGTCTATTCATGGGCAATTTGATAATAATTCTAAAACAAGTAACCGTAATATGAGTTATGGAGTTACTGCAAGTTATTTTATAAATGAACGTTTAAGTGTTAGAGCTGGTTTAAATTCAGTTAAATTAGGATATAGCACAAATGACATCTTAGTTTACAATAACATCCAGGTTTCTACTGATGTCATGGCTATGAGGAATATAGATTTCAATAAAGCTGCTCAAGATTTATCGTTTATAAGTGCTGGAAGCTTTCATTTTGGTCAGGTTCCAGGAGTTTTATCTAATCATTTAAATGCTTCTATTGATCAAGAATTAGGTTTCTTGGAGGTTCCTTTAGAATTAGAATATAAACTGATTGATAAAAAGTTTGGATTTCATATAATTGGTGGTTTTAGTGCTTTATTTTTAGAAAGTAATGACATTTATTCTGTAGTTGATGGACAAAGCACTTTAATTGGTGAGGCAACAAATATTAATAAAACAAGTTATAGTGCTAACCTTGGTTTAGGTTTAAACTATAAAATGTCGCAAAAATTTAATTTAAACCTTGAGCCGGTTTTTAAGTACCAGATAAATACGTTTACTAACACTTCTGGTGATTTTAGACCGTATTTTATAGGCTTTTATACTGGTTTAAGCTATAAATTTTAATAAAGTTTTAGTTGGTTAGGTTGGTTATTGTGCCTCTATCTTAAGAGTTGCAATAATTACTAAAAAGCCGCTCAAATTGAGCGGCTTTTTATATTGTAAGTTCTTTTAAAATAAGATTTCTAGCCTCTCTATTTAGCTTTTTTGTGTCTTCTATAGATAAGCCCTCTGTAAACATAAATTTATGGACTTTTACATTCATCATTCCTGGACTTCCGCTAAAAAAAGTGAACGAAAATCGTTTCTTATTATGATAAAAAGTCATTGGAACAATTGGAATTTGATGATTTATTGCTAATCTAAAAGCTCCATCCTTGAATTGGTCTAAAGTAACCGACTCATCTGGCACACCTCCTTCAGGAAAGATACATATGCTTAACCCTTGCTGTAATCTTTTTTGAGCTCTTAAAAACACTGCTTGCCTACTCTTGGCATCACTCCTATCTACAAGTATGTTTGTTTTCTTGTAGAAATATCCAAACAAAGGGATTTTAGCCAACTCCTTTTTTCCAACAAAAACAAACGGATTATTCTTAACACAAACTAACATTAACATTATGTCTGTCATTGAAGTATGATTAGCAATAAACATATAGCTCTTACCTTTTTCCATCTTCTCTTCATACTCTATCTTCCATATAAATCCCATTCCAATTAAAATAAATTTTGCCCAAAATCTAGCGAGTTTAAAAAAGAACGGATACCATTTGTCTCTTGAAATAGAAGTAATAAGAAATGGAAACAATATTATTATGGGTAAGGTAACAAGTATATAAAACCAGATACGATACAGTAGCAATAAAGGATACTTAATAAGCTTCATTATTGCCAAATCTAAATAAATTAATTGAGCTATTCTACCAAAAAAATTACCTTTGTCATCACTAAAACCAGATTGAACACAAATTAAATAGATTCCCATTCTTGGGAAATGTTATGGCAAGAATATTAACAGGAGTACAAAGTACAGGAACACCACATCTAGGAAATCTATTAGGAGCAATTTTTCCTGCAATTGAAATGAGTGATAATCCAGATAACGAATCATTTCTTTTTATTGCAGATATGCATTCGTTAACACAAATCAAGGATGCTGAAACATTACGCCAAAACACCTATTCAACTGCAGCAACTTGGTTAGCTTGCGGTTTAGATGTAAACAAGACTGTTTTTTATCGTCAGAGTGATGTGCCTCAGGTAACTGAATTAACGTGGTATTTAAATTGTTTCTTTCCGTTCTCAAGGTTAGAGCTTGCCCATAGTTTTAAAGATAAAGCTGACAGGTTAGAAGACGTTAACGCAGGTTTGTTTACTTACCCAATGCTAATGGCTGCTGATATTTTACTGTACGACGCAGAAATAGTTCCTGTTGGAAAAGATCAACAACAACATTTAGAATTTACTCGCGATGTTGCTTCAAGGTTTCACGCAAAAATGGGAGAAGCATTTGTAATTCCTGAAATCAAGCTTCAGGAATCAACAATGTATGTTCCAGGAACAGATGGTGGGAAAATGAGTAAAAGCCAAAATAATACTATTAATTTGTTTCTTCCAGATAAACAACTTCGTAAACAGATAATGAAGATAAAAACTGATAGCACTCCTCTTGAAGAACCTAAAGATTGGAGTTCCTGTAACTGTTTTGCTTTATACAAACTAGTTGCCAATGAAGAGCAAATTACCGAAATGAAAACTAACTACGAAAACGGTGGTTATGGTTATGGTCATGCAAAACAAGCGTTGTTTGAATTGCTTATTACAAAATATGCTGATGTAAGAGAACGCTATAATTATTTCATGGATAACCTTAATGAAATAGATAAAGCTCTTGCTATTGGTGCTGACAAAGCGTCTAAAGTTGCTAATGAGGTGTTGAAAAGAGTTAGAGAAAAAACTGGTTATTAGATAATCTCAAACTGTTTCCCAGGAAGCGGCCTTATCACCCCTTTTAGTTCCATATTTAAAAGTATAGATGCTATTCTAAAAGTTGGCATATTACATTTTAGGGCAATTACATCTAATAGCTCTTTACCATTTTCTTTTAAATAGTTATAGACTTGTTTTTCGTCTCTATCTAATTCTACAAATAATTTTTTCTGCACTGATTTTTCAGAACTTTCAAGTTGCCAATTTAAAATATATGGCACATCCAAAGGTGTTGATAGTAAATGTGCTCTCTGTTGTTTAATCAAATTATTACAGCCAATACTTTGGTTATCTGTAGTGCGACCCGGAACAGCAAAAACCTCTCGATTATAAGAATTTGCTATTTCTGCAGTAACCAAACTACCACCCTTTTCTGCTGATTCTATTACAATAGTTGCTTCGCTCAATCCTGCAATAATTCTATTTCTTTTCAAGAAGTTCTTTCTATCAAAATCATCAGTACTCCAAAAATCAGTAAAGAATCCTCCGTTATTTTCAATATTTCTAACATACTTTTTATGTGCTTTAGGGTAGATCTGGTCAAACCCATGTGCTAAACAACCTATGGTTTGTAGTTTGTTCTTAACCGCTGCCTTTTGTGCAGTAATATCTGTTCCGTAAGCAAAGCCAGAAACTATAACAGGGTTATAAGGAGCTAATTGCTCAACTAAGTTTTCGCAGAATGCAATTCCCTGCATTGTAATTTTCCGAGTTCCAACGATACTAATAATAGGTCGATTTTCAATTAAAATATTTCCTTTTTCAAACATTAAAATTGGACCATCAATACAATGCTTTAGTTTATCCGGATACTTTTCGTCCAGAAAGTAGCGATATTCTATTTTGTTTCTTTCTATAAACCTTAATTCTTCCTCAGCAGCTTTTAAATAAAGTGGTTGATCCAGCCCCTCTAAAACTAAACTTCCAATACCATCAATCTTTATTAAATTCGACCTTTTCTCTTTAAAAACAGCTTCAGGAGATCCGCAATGATGAATAAGCTTTTTTGCCGTAATATCTCCAATTTTGGGAACCGATTGAAGTGCTAAGGCATAAATTAAGTCGTTCTTATTCATTGTATATAATTGGTTTACAATACACAAGAAACTAAATTTTAAATTGTTAATAAATAGTTACGCCAACTTTTTTGCAGGTTGAAAAATTTTTAACTTTGTTTTTATGCAGTTAGAGACTTATATCAGTGATCTTTTATACCGTTACGAGTGTGTTGTAATACCAGATTTTGGAGCATTTTTAACACAACCTGTTTCAGCCAGAATAGATGAGCAGAATCACACTTTTTACCCTCCAAAAAAAGTGCTTTCATTTAATGAACAACTAAAAAATAATGATGGTCTTCTAGCAAAATATATTGCTGACGTTGAAAAGACTCCTTATGAAAATGCTGTAAAAAAAATTGCTAAAAAAACGAAGTCTTTAAAGTCTTACCTCGCTCAAGGTGAAACCTTAAGTTTTAAGAATATTGGCGACATTGTTTTAAACCATGAAGGTAAAATTGTTTTTGAACCTTCTTATCACTTAAACTATTTAACTGATGCTTTTGGTTTAACACAGTTTGTATCACCTCTAGTTATAAGGGAAGTTTATAAAAAAGAGATTGAAGAGATTGAGAAAGTCGTTCCTATTACTATCACCGCTGAGAAAAGAAAAAACAGACCATTCTTCAAATATGCTGCCGTAGCTGTTTTGGCATTATCTATTGGTGGATTTGGTGCTTCAAACTATTATGTAAATCAAATAGAAACTCATAATCAACTAGCTCAAGAAGAAGCAGAACAACAAATTGAAAACAGAATTCAAGAAGCTACTTTTATCATTGATAATCCATTACCAACAGTATCTTTAAATATTGATAAGCAAAGTGGCAACTTTCATATTGTTGCTGGAGCTTTTAGAGTTGAAGAAAACTGTGATAAACAACTAAGAATACTCCAAAATAAAGGTTTTAATGCCAGAAAAATTGGTGCAAATAAATATGGCTTACACCAAGTAGTTTATGGCAGTTACGAAACTAGGTCTGAAGCACAGCGTGAGCTCTACAGAATTAGAAATTCGCATAATAAAGATGCTTGGTTATTAGTGCAGAAACTAAATTAGTTTTTACTTCCTTAATTTTTAAAAGCAGCTTACCTTTGCCGCATAAATGTTTATGTAATGGAGGCTAAGTTCCCAAAAGATTCTAAAACTATTATGACCGATTTGGTTTTACCAAGTGAGACCAATCCTCTAAACAACCTTTTTGGAGGCGAATTGTTAGCGAGAATGGATCGTGCGGCTAGCATTGCTGCAAGACGTCATTCAAGAAGAATTGTTGTTACTGCTTCAGTAAACCATGTAGCCTTTAAACATGCTGTCCCTTTAGGAAGTGTTGTTACAGTTGAAGCTAAAGTATCAAGAGCTTTTAAATCTTCTATGGAAGTATTTTTAGATGTTTGGATTGACGATCGCGAATCTGGTGAACGCACTAAAGCCAATGAAGCCATTTATACATTCGTTGCTGTAGATGAAACAGGACGCCCTGTAAAGATTCCTGCTCTTGTTCCTGAATCTGAAGAGGAAAAAGTGCGATATGACGGGGCTCTTAGACGCAAACAACTAAGTTTGGTTCTTGCTGGGAAGATGCAACCCGAAGATGCAACCGAGCTTAAAGCGCTCTTCTTAAAAGCTTAAATTAAACCTTTTTATAGTATCAAGGTCTTATAGTAAAACCTAAAACTATGAGAACCGTATTTATTGTTATCGGATTTGTTTTTGCACTTTCATTTACTTCATGTGCATCAAGAGTTGTTGTAAGACCTCAAGCTAGTACAGTTGTTAAAGTTGCTCCAAAGCATCATAAAATTGTGGTAGTAAAAGGAAAGAGATACTATTACTGGAACGGAAAACACTACAGAAAGACTAAAAAAGGATATGTATTTGTAAGAGTATAGTCTATTGTTTTACCCAATAGGCTGGATTTAAGTATTTTCCATCTTTTGATATTACGAAGGTAAGTATTGCTTCTCCAGAAGAGTTATTGGTACGTACTTCTCCTATCTCTTGTCTGGTAGAAATCTTGTCGCCTTTTTTTACATAAATCTTCTCTAAGTTCTTGTAAATGGTAATGTAGCTTCCATGTCTTATCATTACGATATTGTTGCCGTTTTTGGGAAGCATAATAGCTAAGACTACGCCTTCCAAAAACTGCCCTAACTTTCTCATTTTTATTAGTCGCAATTCCTATCCCAATGCTATTAATCTTTACATTTCTATCTATTGGAGACCTTGTCGTGCCAAAAGGAATTTTTTTAACACCTTCTCTAACTGGCCAAGGTAATTTTCCTTTATTAGCTGCAAAGTTTGAAGCTAAATTTCGTTCTTCAGGTGTTAAGGCAAAAGTACTTGAACCTGTTTTTCCAGCTTTTCTGTTAGAGGCAGCAATAGCTTCTTTTATTATTCTATCTATTTCTTTATCTATTCTGTCAACTTCTTGTTGGTTTGTTTTTATTTCAGAACGATATTTATTTAAATCTTTATTAATTGAAACTTTTAGTGATTCAAATTCTGAAACTTCCTTGTCTAATTCTTTTTTAGCAGCTCTGTTTTCCTCTATAAGTTTTTGTTTATCCTGCTTTTGCACAACCAAACCTTTATTTAAATCTTGAAGTTTAACAGTTTGAACCTTTATTTCCTCTCCTTGTTTTTTCTGATAATTAGCATACTGCTTAATGTACTGCAATCGCTTATATGCTTGTTGGAAATTAGTAGAAGATAACAAGAACATAACTTTGTTTTCTTCTGATCTGCTTTTATAAGACTTTACAATCATTGCAGCATATTCTTCTTTTAAAACCTGAAGACGATTTCGCAAATGGGTAATTTGCTTTTGATTGTTATTTATTTCGCGAGTTAATAAATTAGCCTGTTGATTGGTAATGTTTATTAAATTCTGTCGTACAGAAATCTTATAATTGAGATTATCAAGATTAGAGAGAATGGTTCTCTGTTCTTTCTTTCCCTTAGACATCAATCGTTCTAATTGACGAATTTGTTTTACATACTCTTTTCTTTGATTTTCTAGCTGCTGGCGTTTAGAGCTTTGAGCCTGTAATGTAATGCTGAATAAAAGAAAGAAAAGTAGATAGCAGCTATATGTAGGCTTGGGGATATTTATCATTTAATAACGATTTCTTCAAATCCTGATGGAATACGAAATGGAAATCTAAGATCTTCGTCTAAACTAACCGATTTAAATTCCATATTAATAACCGTTTCATAATCTCCTTCTAAGGCTACAACACTTACTTTTTCAGGTATAATTTGCTTGTCAACTTCCTGATATCCTTTATAATCTACCTGCAAAAACCTATTGCTAAATTCTTGTGCTATTTGCTGTGAATCCATTTTAAAATGTGATGGATTCAACAATAAAAAGATTTCCATTAAAGCACTTTGACGCTTTGGTTGTAATAGATAAGATTTTTCGTGAACATTAGATTTATAATTTCCAGACTCCAAATCAAACAGCGCTTCTCCCAATAACAGGTTCTGTATTTTTTCATAGTCTACATCAGTCCCTAATAAATCACTTATTAATGAAAAATCACCATCAAAATAAGTGTTGTCTAATTTGTTATAAAAACTAACTTTTTCTGGAGTAATTTTTGCTCTAACAATACCAAGCGTAGCGCTTAACCAAATGGTTTTATCCTTTTCCATTCTAAGGTTAATGCTGTGTGATTGCTCCATTTCACCTTGAATATATTCCACCTTTACCCTTGATTGAAGCGTTTTAAAATCGGTCTCGTTTTTTGCGTGTTCTTTTATTATTTGCTTTGACGATAACTTCTTATTCACTTCGCCGGTTGAGGCAACATTTTTTGTTGTCTTACATCCCACAACAAAAAATAAAAGTGCTAAAACTAATATTTGAATTACTCTTCTCATTGCTTTTTAACCAATTCTTCCGCCTTCTTAGAAAACGTTGATGCTTTCGTATTATTATTGGTCATTCTATAGGCTGTACTTAATTGCCTATAGAAATCTATCTCCATTTGGACATTATCTATTACGTAATCTACACCTATCTCGAGTGTATCGATTGCATCTTTAGGACGATTCAAATGGTTAAATGCTACACCGCTTGCTAAATAAAGTATTGGTTGAGCGGGAAAAATATCTAACGTTTGCACAGTTAAATCTACCACCTTTTGGTATTGCTTAGCATCTATGTATAGTAAAACAGCATTTTTAATTACATCAAAATCATCAAGGTTATTCTCTATCGCCATTTCTAAATGCTTTAAAGCCATTTCTTTATTCCCTTTTTGTAAATAGAATAATCCAAGTTCCTTATTTGATTTTCCTCCATCGTCTTCCGAAATTAATGAAGTTACCTCAACCAAATCTTCTTCAAATTGCTGATTGCTTCTAACAAATCCTACAAAATCATTTAATACTTTCGTTTTAGCATCTGCTTTAATTTTTGGACTTGTAAGCACAATTTTCATTGAAGCAATAGCTTCTTGATGCTTGTTATCATCTAGATAGAATTTATACAATGCTAAATGTGCTAAGTGTGAATCTGGAATACTTTTTAGAAGCTCCTGTGCAGTTTCAAAAGCTTTTTCTTTATTTCCCTGCTCACTATAACGGTAAATTAGATTCAAATAATTTGTTTCGTTGTTAGGGTTGCTTACAACACGCTCTTCTAAGTTTTCAATGCGATCTTCATCATTCCCTGTGGCATTATAAATCTGATTGCGCATAGCATCTCTAGATTCTGAAATACCGAATTCTTTATCAAGTTCATCAAGAATCTTAAGTGCAGCTTTAAATTTTTTATTTCTAAGATATAATGCCGCTAAATCCTCTTTATAGTCTGGATGAAACTTAACTAACTGCTTAACCGTTTTTAAGGCTTTATCGTAATCATCAAGCTCATAGTAAACTCCATAAAGCTCATCTAAGTACCACTCGTTTGAAGGCTCTTTAGAAATGGCTTTTTTTAGCGCATCTTCGGCAGCACCAAAGTTTTTCAGCTTAACATAATTCTTTCCTAGTTCGTAATAAATGACAGCTTTAGAGTTGTCTAACTCAATACACTTCAATAACGCCTTTATTGAGCGATCGTAGTTCTCAATTCCTTTTTGTTTTAAAGCTTCGTAGAAGGTTTCTTGGAATTTATCCTCAACGTTTCCTAGATCATCATCTGGAGTCTTGTTAAAATCAACTTGCGCAAAAGAAGCTATTGGAATTAACATAATTCCAATGATAAGAAGTAGTATTTGGGTTTTCCTCTTCATGTTGTCACTCAAAATTACTCATTTTGAAAGCTTTTTAAGCGTGTTTAAGTAGCTTTTAACAATTTTACTTAGTTCCTGTGCTCCCGAAACCTCCTGACCCTCTTGAGGTGTCTGATAGAATTTCCACCTCTTTCCATTCGGCACGTTCGTGTTTAGCAATAACCAATTGAGCTATACGCTCACCGTCTTCAATAATAAAATCTTCATTAGAAATATTAGCAAGAATTACACCAATTTCACCTCTGTAATCTGCATCAACAGTTCCAGGTGCATTTAAGACTGTTATTCCTTTTTTAGCTGCTAAACCACTTCTTGGTCTTACTTGTGCCTCATAACCAATGGGCAATTCAATGAATAAACCTGTTTTAACTATAGTTCGCTCTAAAGGTTTTAGCGTTATTGCTTCCGGAATATTTGCACGTAAATCCATTCCTGCCGAAGCAATGGTTTCATAATGTGGTAAGGAATGGTTAGACTTGTTAATTATTTTTATTTCCATTTATGTGTTAGTGTTTTAAAAGTTGAGCTAATTCTTTTCGTTCAAATAAAAATACCGTGCCCATAAAAATTAATATCATTGGTATTCCAACCAAATAGTTTTCTCTAAACATATAGAAATAAATGACTGAGAACATTATTGATAAACCTAAATAGGTTCCTATTTTTTTAAGATTATACGGTATTGGATAATACTTTCTCCCATAATAATAAGAAAGTAGAACCATACTCCCATAAGCAGCAAGTGTTGCAATAGCAGAACCTTTATAACCAATAATAGGAATCAGCCAAATATTTAATGCTAAAGTGATAATAGCTCCCACTACTGAAATATATGCGCCGAATTTAGTTCTATCTGTGATCTTATACCAAACAGAAAGATTGTGATAAATTCCTAAACAGAAGCTAGCTATTAAAACTATTGGAACGATCCACATGGCTTCCCAAAAAGCTTCATCTCTAATAATTACGACTTTTATTAAATCGGAAAAAACTGTGACTGCTAAAAGAATAACTGCACCAAAAACTACAAAGTACTCTAGAATTCTTGCATAGTTCTTTTGTGGATTTTCACTTTTAGCATGACTAAAAAAATATGGCTCAATCCCTAAACGGAAAGCAGTGGCAAATAGCGTCATGAATAATGCTAATTTATAACATGCCGAAAACATTCCCACCTCACGTTCAGGGTCTACAGCTGTAGAGAGGCTGCTATCTAATAAAATTCGGTTAAATGTTTCGTTAATAGTATATGCTAGACCTGCAATTAATACTGGAAAGGCGTAACGCATCATTTGCTTCCAGAGTTTTGTATTGAAACTGTACTTAATCTTACTATAAAACGGAAACATTAATAACAGTGTTATTGCACTTGCAATGACATTAGCAATAAGCACATAACTAATTTCGAAATCACTTTTATAGATGGAATCAAAGAAGTTACCTTCCTTAACTAAATTCATTAGAATTAAAAAGAAGAATAGGTTAAGCCCAATATTTATAGCTACGTTGGTTATTTTAATTACTGCATATTTGATAGGTCGCTCTTTTGCTCGTAACCAAGCAAAAGGAATAATAACTAATGCATCTAAGAGTAAGATCCAGATAACAAAATTTATATGCTGAACTTCTATATCTATTATTGCGGCAATCTCATTTTTAAATATGAAAGCGAGCGCAAAAATGAAGAAAGAAGTAAAAATTATAGATAGAGTAGAGGTTCCTACTACCTTATCTTGATCTTCTTCCTTATTAAAAAACCTAAAGAATGCCGTTTCCATCCCGTAAGCTAAAATCACATTGAAAATAGCAAACCAAGAAAATATAATAGAGACCTTTCCATAAACACCAACAGCCATTACTTCTGTATATAAAGGCGTTAGCAAGAACGTTAGCATTCTTGGTAGCACAGTAGCTAACCCATAAATAAAAGTTTGCTTAAAAAGCTTTTGAAATGCGCTCAAAAATAGGTCGTTTGACGGCTAAAATACGTTATTACATAACGTTTTGCAACCATGAATATTACTCATTAATTGAGGTATATAAGTGTTATTGTAGTTTCATTGTTTTCTACCCATTGGGTAATGTTCTACTTCTCTTTCCTTAATTCCTTCTATCTTAAAGTACTTTGTTTTCTTTCCGTCTTTATAGCTTATCACGCATTCATGAACATCTAGTTGAAAAGGAATAGGTGTATCTTTAGGAGGTAATTTGTTCCCATATTCAGCAATGGAATCTCCGCTCATAACAATATCAAAACTTTCTCTAACGGTTATAAATCTCCCAATATATACGTTAGGATCTTGTGGTTTAGTTTCCAAAACACATACTCTTCCCCTAAAGTAAACACTGTCTAGTTCTATCTCAGCATCTTTAGCGATGATAAATAGATTTACTCCTGCTCCACCTCCTCTAACTCCTGCTGCCCAACGCTGATAATAAACTTCTGTTATCTCAACAGGTGCTTTGTCTTGCAATTTTTGCGCACTAGAACATTGAGAAAATCCCGTTATAATAAAGGATAACAAAGTAATGAATACTGTTTTTTTTATTGCTTTCATAGACCAATTCTTGTTCTTTATAAAGATACTAAACAATAGCTATGCCATAAAAAAAGCCTTACTAAAAAGTAAGGCTTCATTATATATAAAATAGTAGATTATATCTTAATTATTCAAAGCTTGGTAAATTGAAAATTTGATCTCGCTTTGCTCAATCTAATTATTCAAAGCTTCCGCACCGCCAACAATTTCTAAGATTTCCCCTGTAATTGCTGCTTGACGTGCTTTGTTATAAGTAAGCTTTAATTGGTCTCTTAATTCTGTTGCGTTATCTGTTGCTTTGTGCATTGCAGTCATACGTGCTCCATGCTCACTAGCAAACGAATCTCTAACAGCCTTGTATAACTGTGTCTTTAACGACTTAGGAATTAAAGTCTCAACAATTTCAGCTTTTGAAGGTTCAAAAATATAATCAAGATTCGCACTTGAATCACCTTCAACAGGAACAATTGGTAAGAACTGTTCAGTCATTACAATTTGTGTAGCAGCATTCTTAAACTTGTTATAGACAAGCTCAATTCTGTCAAACTCGCCGTCAACAAACCTAGACATTAAATCTTCAGCGATTTCAGCAACATTATCAAAAGTAAGATCATCAAATACTTCGCTCTTATTAACGATCACGTCACCATTTTTTGAAAGGATATCATTTCCTTTCTTTCCAATAGCAACATAAGATACTTCTTGATTTGCATACTTTTCAGTTGCCAAACTTTTAGTCTCCTTAATAATGTTAGAGTTAAACGCACCACATAACCCTCTATTAGAAGTAATAGCCACAACAAGAACTTTGTTCACATCTCTTTGTGTAGCATATTTACTTCCTGAATCAGCATCAAGGGTAGCGCTCAGGTTTTGTAAAAGTTCGGTTAACTTATTAGCATATGGACGCATTGCAGTAATAGCATCTTGAGCTTTCTTCAATTTTGCAGCCGATACCATTTTCATGGCACTAGTAATCTGCATCGTTGAAGAAACTGATGATATTCTGTTACGTATTTCTTTTAAGTTTGCCATTCTTTATTGTATTCGAATGTTATTAACTAAACTCTAAATGTTTCTTTAGAGTGATATTAATTAAGCGTATTTCGCTGATAGATCTTTACATACATTTGTTAATGTAGCGGTAACCTCATCAGTTAATTTTCCAGCTTTTAGAGCATCTAAAACATCTCTGTGTTTAGCGTTTAAGAACTCAATGAAATCTCTTTCAAATTCTTTTACTTTATTAACAGGAACATCTCTTAATAAGTTTTTAGATCCAGCATAAATAATTGCAACCTGATCTTCAACTGTAAACGGATCGTTTTGAGCTTGCTTTAAGATCTCCACGTTACGCTTACCTTTTTCAATTATGTTCATTGTAGCCGCATCAAGGTCAGACCCGAATTTTGCGAATGCTTCTAATTCACGGAACTGAGCTTGGTCAAGTTTTAATGTACCTGCCACTTTTTTCATTGACTTGATCTGAGCCGAACCTCCTACACGAGATACTGAGATACCAACGTTAATCGCTGGACGTACACCAGAGTTAAATAAGTCAGATTCTAAGAAAATCTGTCCGTCAGTAATCGAAATTACGTTTGTTGGAATATATGCCGATACGTCACCTGCTTGTGTTTCAATAATTGGTAACGCAGTTAATGAACCTCCTCCTTTAACGATTGGTTTTAATGAATCTGGAAGGTCGTTCATGTCTTTAGCGAGATCATCATCAGCAATTACTTTAGCAGCACGCTCTAATAATCTTGAGTGTAAGTAGAAAACGTCACCAGGATAAGCCTCACGTCCTGGAGGACGACGTAATAATAATGACACCTCACGATATGCAACTGCTTGCTTTGATAAATCATCATAGATGATTAATGCTGGACGACCAGTATCTCTAAAGTACTCCCCAATTGCAGCACCTGCGAAAGGAGCATATACTTGCATTGGAGCAGGATCTGATGCGTTCGCCGCAACAATTACTGTATATGCCATAGCACCTTTATCTTCAAGTGTTTTAGCAATGTTTGCTACAGTAGATGCTTTTTGACCTACAGCAACATATATACAGAATACAGGCTCACCTGCATCATAAAATTCTTTTTGATTTAAGATGGTATCGATACAAACCGTTGTTTTACCAGTTTGACGGTCACCAATTACAAGCTCACGCTGACCTCTACCAATTGGAATCATTGCGTCAACCGACTTAATACCTGTTTGTAATGGCTCATTTACCGGCTGACGGAAAATTACACCAGGAGCTTTACGCTCTAAAGGCATTTCGTAAAGGTCTCCACCAATAGGTCCTTTACCATCGATTGGGTTACCAAGTGTATCAACAACACGTCCAACCATTTCTTCTCCTACCTTAATAGAAGCAATACGCTCTGTACGTTTTACTGTTGCTCCTTCTTTAATTTCCTTTGAAGGACCTAATAATACCACACCAACGTTGTCTTCTTCCAGGTTCAATACGATACCTTCAAGACCGTTTTCAAATTCAACTAATTCTCCGTATTGAGCATTAGATAATCCGTAAACACGTGCAATACCATCACCAACAGTTAACACAGTTCCTACTTCGTCAAGTGAAGCAGATGCTTCAAATCCTGCTAGTTGTTGTTTTAAGATTGCTGATACTTCAGCTGGTTTTACTTCTGCCATCTTATTATTTATTTAGATAATAATATCCTTAGTTTAATGTAAATTCTCTTTTTAATTTATTTAGTTTATTGGCAACACTTGCATTGTACTGCTTATCGCCAATACGTAGAATAAAGCCTCCTAAAATGCTTTCATCAACTACGTTTTCAAGCACCACAGATTTATCTGTAAGTTCTTTAACTTTAGCCAATACTTTGATCTCAAGATCTTCAGTCATTGGGAAAGCAGTAGTTACCTGAGCTACTTCCTTACCGCTAAGTTGGTCGAACAACTCCGAGTATTTAGAAGCTACAGCCTCCAAAATATCGATTCGTTTGTTCGTAATTAAAAGGTTAAATAGCTCGGTACTAATCGTGTTAAGCTTAGGAAAGATCTCAGCCAACACTGATTTTTTAACCTCAGATTTGATCACAGAATTTTTAAGCACTAGATCCAATTCAGCATTCTCAGCAATTGTAGAAGCAATTGTGATCATATCGTTGTTTACAGCTTCAGCTGCTTTTTGATCACTTGCTAAACTAAGTGCTGCCTTTGCGTAACGTATTGCTGCTCTTGTTCCTGCCATTATAACTTTAGTTTAAAGTTGCTTCACCTAACATAGACTCAACAAGTTTTACTTGTTTTTCTTTGTTAGATAATTCATCACGCACTACTTTTTCTGCAATCTCAATTGATAGGTTTGCTACCTGAGCTTTAAGATCTGCTATAGCCGCTTTCTTTTCCGTTTCAATAGATACTTGAGCCGCTGCAACTAATTTACCTGCTTCCTCTTTTGCTTCTTCTTTAGCGTCATCGATCATTTTGTTTTTGATCTCACGAGCTTCTTTAAGCATAGCCTCACGTTCAGCTCTAGCTTCTTTTAAAAGCTTTTCGTTATCAGCTTGAAGGTTTTCCATTTCTCTCTTAGCATTCTCTGCTGATTCAAGAGCTGTTTTAATACCTTCTTCTCTATCGCTTACTGCATTCAATATTGGTTTCCACGCAAATTTTCTAAGTAAGAATAAAAGCGCTAAGAATAATACTGTTTGCCAAAAAAACAATCCGATCGAAAATTCTCCTAATAACTTTTCCATAATATATATAGTGTTATATCTTTTTAATTTTTAATTAAGTACAGTTGCAACCAACCGTTGCAACTGTACTTTTAGATCTCTGGATTAAACTGCGAATAAAGCAGCGAACCCAATACCTTCGATTAATGCAGCTGCGATAAGCATAGCAGTTTGAATCTTACCGTAAGACTCTGGTTGACGAGCGATAGCTTCCATTGCTGAACCACCAATACGCCCAATACCTAATCCTACACCGATTACTACTAAACCTGCACCTACCATTACTGGAATTTCCATAGTATATATATTTAAAAATTAAACATTCAATTTTGCGCACTAGTGTGCGTGAGCCTCTTCATGATGGTCATGCTCTTCTGCAGCAAAACCAAAATAAAGTGCTGATAACATTGTAAAGATATATGCCTGTAACAATGCCACTAACAACTCAATTAAAGAGATAGCAAAGGCTAATCCAAATGATAACGGACTACCTAACCAACTCTTAAAAATGAACATTAAACCAATTAAACTCATTAATACAATATGTCCTGCTTTAATATTAGCATACAAACGAATTAATAATGAGAATGGTTTAATGAAAATACCTAATACCTCAATTGGTATTAAGATAATATATAAAGGAATCTTTGCTATCCAAGGCATTGAGTCGCCTAATGGATCAAAGATGTGCTTCCAATAGTCTTTTGTTCCTGTAAAGTTCGTGATAAAGAATGTGATCAATGCCAATGCAACAGTTACAGAAATACTGTTAGTTACATTTACACCCAGTGGAGTTAACCCTAGCATATTAATAATCCAGATAAAGAAAAATACCGTTAATAAATACGGCATATACTTTCTGTACTTCTTCTCTCCAATGTTTGGAATTGCAATGTCATCGCGAATGTAAAGTACAATTGGCTCGAAGAAACGACCAGCTCCCGTTGGAATACCATTGTTCTTAGCATACGATCTTGCTAAACCTCTAAATAAGAAGAACATTAAAACTCCCACTAAAAAGATAACCACTACATTTTTCGTGATTGAAAAATCTAATGGTTTTGCATTAGTTGGGTGATGCTCTGCATCATAGTTGATGACCCCTTGAGCGTCTGTCTTGTATATTTTATTATGATATAGCTTGTAGTAATTACCATCTACCTCAGCAAGTGTTTCTCCATGGTGAAATTTTGAAGAGGAAAACACCTTTAACCCATCATCCCAAAGAATTACTGGTAAAGGAAAACCCCAATACACTTTCTTCCCGTTGTCATCAGTATACGATGTTAAAGCGAAATCATAAGAATCTAACAAGTGATGATCGATATATGCCTTGATTTCAGACTTAATATCACCTTTTGGAGTCTCTTCTTTTCCATAAGAAGTAAAGGAAATTAAAAGTAATACTAACGTTATTGCTTTTACAGTTATTTTTCTTCGCATATCACTCTAAATAATAGTGGCTTAAAAATCGCTGCAAAGGTATGTTTTTATATCAAAAACAAAAACTATTTAGCACTTTATTTTAGAATGATTTTAGATAGAAAAATGACAGCTTATTTATTCCATTTTATTTAGCCATTTTACTAGGCTAAATGTTTCTGTTACAAGACACAGAGCATAAGGAACAAAAAATGATGCAAACTCCATTCCAGACATATTTCCATCAGCCTTAAAAATAGGGTAGAAAACAATAAAAAAGACTGCAAATTTGAGCAAACTTCCTGCTAAAAATAAAAACCCAATTTGGTCTTTAAAACGTTCTCGCTTTTTATACAAAAAACCAAATATGGCAATCGCTAAAACACCATTGACCAGATATGAGGTAATGATCATGTTGTTAAAAAGAGGCTTTTCTAACCAGTTAAGTAATAAAATGTGCGCTCCAAAAGCAATAACCAATGCACTTATAAGTCTGAAAGTAAAGCGAGTAAAAACGTTGCTCATTTAATATTTTATTCGGTTAAGTTGTTTGATTACAACGTATAGAGAAGCTGCCACACCCAACAGTGTACATATAATGATAAACAGTTTTTCGCCATTGTTATAATTGGTATCTAACCATTTACCTAAAAGCACAAACAAATAGATGATTACACCCATTTGAATTCCAATTCCTGATAAAACAGCTACTTGCTTAAGCGGATTTTCCTTCTTGGGTTGTTGTTGGTCTTGGTCTTTGTTGTTGCTCACCTTTATTGAGTTCTTTTACGGCACCTTTCATACTACAAACCGCATTAAAGGTTGCTCCAGGCTCTACTGCCAATTTGCCAACCTCTACTTCACCCTCTATAAATGCCGTCGATTTTAAAGATAGTACGCCAGATAATCTAAGTTTTCCTGAAAAGCGCCCTTCAAAATCCGCATTAGTGCCTTCAAGTGTTCCGTTAATTATTCCTGATTTACCTACTACTATCTTTCCTGGAGTTTTGATGGTTCCTTGTACCGCACCATCTATTCTAAATCCACCTTCGCTCACAATATCACCAACTATGGTAGTACCTTGAGCTATTCTGTTTTGTTGAGACGAAGATTCCATTGCATCTCCTCTCCCTCGTTTACCATCTGAAAACATATCTATTGCTATTAATCGTTTCTACAGAGTTTTTAGGTACGTTTCTAAATTCTTATGAATTTGAATTATCTGGTAGTTTTGTGACGAAATTCCGAAGTGCTCACGCTCAATATGTTGTTCTTTATCCTTCAATAGTACTCCAAAACCTCTTGCTGCCTGTATACTTTTTAGACCATGTACCACTACAAAGATAGTATTACTATTGTACATATCAATAGAAGTACTTAATTCAAAGAATTCAATAGCTTTAATTGCCTCATCTAATTCTTTAACAAAATCCTCAATCCCTTCTCTTTCTTCTCCACTAAACTGATATATCGCCTTAAAGTGTTTTGAACCTTCATTATCGTGAAATTCTGATCTTGACAACATTGGAATAACGTTCTTCAACATATCATCAGCTCGCTTCCCTTCTTGACTATTAGGATAGTTTAATGCGATATAATTAAGTCCTTCCTTATAACTGTCAAAACCATTTAATCTTGCTTTGGAAACCGTTTTTAAGAACTCAAACTTAGGGACAAAATATTCTCCTTCAAATCGTGAGATATACTCATCACTCATAGAAATCACTTCTTCATACTCTTGCTCTTCAAACTTTTTATAAAGTGACTCATATAGATTCTCCATACTATTTTCATCCTCCTCTAATGCAGCCTCTGGGTTTAATAAAATAACCGCATATCGGGAATCTGGATAGTTGCTAATAATGTCATTCTTGGCAATATTAGCTTCATCGTTTAATCCTAAAAGCTCATAGATTTTAAAGAGGTTATATTTTGAAGGAAGTATTAAGCGTTCTTCTGGATTACTTTTTAATAATGCTTGTAATTTGTCTTTCGCAAGATGATATTCACTAAATTTTTCTTTATAAATAAGTCCTAATTGATAATACGCAAAGTTTCTGTCTTTTGACAAGCTATCAATTACTTTTTGCTCTGTTGGTATTTTAGAAATATAGAACTGTGGATCAAAAAGTTCACTTTCTTCTCCTTCAGCTAGTTCAATGGCTTCTGTCAAATCATTAGAAACAGCACCGCTATTGCTTGACCATCTCCAATTATCTTTTAATTGACGATCTCCCCAATTTTGCATAAACTCGTTCTTGCCATAAGCCACAGTTACTGGGTTGTAGAAATAAAATGTCGACGTAGAATTTGTTCTAGGATTGATAGCATTCTGACCACTTTTCGATAACTGATCTGCCTTTAATTGCGCTGCTTCTTGTTGCTCTTTTAATGCTTCTGCTTTTTCTTTTAAATTATTAGTAAACTCAGTAAAATACGATAGCTTATCTTCGTCAGACATGTTTATTAAACGAAGGATACTATCGTTTCTAACAGCAACGTCTTCGTAAAATATCACATCATCTAGATTATCTCTTTTTCTTCTTATTTGTCTAAATAACTTTGTGCTTTCCTTGAGGTTCTGCATGGTACTATCGTAGTATGCTCCAGCATCTTTATAGATAGTTTTATCGAAGCTCATATTACCGAGATTTTGATAGCTCATTGCATTCAAGAATTTATCTTGGGAGCCTTCTCTTAAAGACTTGTTATAATAAGAAACCGCAAGTGTGTCCGAATCATTTGTATTGTGATACTGTGCAATTTGATAATAGATCTTATCTAAAAATGGACGGTTTTCTCTGTTTTCTTCCAGTTCGGTTAACAACTCTAGAAATTCTAGTTTGTTACCGTTTTCGTAATCGAAATTATTTGCTTTTTCTAAGTAGGCGCTTATGTAATAAATTCTAGGTGTTTTCCTGTGTAACTCAATAACCTTATCAAAAGCTAGATTAGCACTATCTTTCTTTTCTAACGCATTGTACAATTGTCCTTGAATAAACTTATAACGCCCTCTTTCATCATTGCTTTTTGTTGTATTAGAGGCAATTTCCAACTGAGTAATTGCGCTATCTAAAGACTTTGTGTTGATATAAGCTTGGGCCAATGTAGAAGTTGCATCTGACAAATCTTGTCCTTCTAGCTCTTCTTGATATAGTAAGCGCTTTAAATTTGTAATTGCCAACTCATCATTCTCTAAACGCAAATTGGCTTTTTCTCTCCAGACTCTTGCTTGGTTAATCTGATCGCTTGCCGGATACTTATAAAGCACGTAGTTAAACGCCTCTAAAGCTGGCACAAAACGTTGATCAAAATACCTTGCCTTTCCCAATAACATGTATGCTTCATCAATTTGTGGGTTTTTTTCTTTCCCTTTGATGTTCATTCCGTGTTTTTGAATAGCTTTAATTGCTTTTTCTTCAGCTTTGCCAAAATTATCGTTAGTTGTTTGACCTGGTAGTGCAACCTCATCTGTAATCTGCATTCGCTCTATCGGTAAAATATCCCAATAACTATCAAAATAAGTACTATTAAGATCTTCTCTACCTTGCTCTAAGGCATTATAACCATTGTACAGAATATTAAACTCGGTAGTAACTGCATGAAAATTGCGGCTTACAAAGCTGTCTTTTTTGCGAGAGCATCCAGCAATAGCAATAGCAGAAAGTAGTAGTATAGATTTGGTTTTAAAAGCTTTCAACGTTGGTGTTTTTAGTAAATTAACTAAATGACCTGCATAATATTATGCAATAATGTAAAAATAACCATCTTTTTTCTATTAAACTGCAAAAATACTCGACTTTCAGCCTAATATCTAACTTCTAAAGTGGTCTTCAAGTTCTTTTAAGGTCGCCTCACTGGTTTCAATATCTTTTACAACCTCACCTTTATCTAACACTACAATACGTTCACAAACTTCTGTTACGTGCATAAGATCATGGCTCGAAATTAAAACCGTAATATCTCTGTTCTCTGTTAGTGTTTTAATAAATTCTTTCAACCGAATTTGAGTAGTTGGATCCAAATTAGCAAAAGGCTCATCAAGAATAATAACCTCCGGATTTCCTATAAGTGCTGCGGCAATTCCTGCCTTCTTCTGATTTCCCTTACTTAAGTCTCTTAGATACTTTTTCTTCCCGAGAATCTCGCCGTTGAAAATCTCATCGAATTGTTGCATTAAAGCATCTACATCGGCTTTGTTTTGATTTCGTAAATCACCTATAAAATAGAAATACTCTTCAGGTGTTAAATAGCCAATTAAAAAGCTTTCATCAATAAAAGCTGCTGTAAAAGGTTTCCAAGCTTCGCTATTGCTAACTATTATTTCATTACTCGTTATTTTCCCAGTTGTGGGTTTAATAAGGTCTAATAATAGACTAAAGAATGTCGTTTTCCCGGCGCCATTGTTTCCCACTAATCCAAAGCTTTGTCCCTTTGGAATTTCTAGACCAGAGATATTCAATACCTCTACCCCGTTATATGATTTTGATAAATTTTGTGTTGTAATCATGATGTGTGTTTAATTTTCTTGACTAAATGCGTTTATCATTTTATACTTTGAATCTTGATACTTACGCACTATAGCGTTCATAATTTTATGATGAAATAAAATTCCAGAGAAGCCTAATATTATTAATGTAGCAATGGCGACTTCAAAATTTACCAACCAATTAATTACTCCGAAAATAGCCATTGGAATCAGCATAAGAGGAATTCCTATAAGCCATTGCACAGCTCCGGTACCTTGAAAGTTAAATGCTGCTTTTTGATCGAGGGCAATTTTTTTTCTATTGAATGCACCTCCAAACAAAATAACATGGGTGTTGACACCAACATTGTAAACTGCAGCTGCAAAATGTGCAATCAATATCTTCCATCCAAAATACACGTACGGAATGCTTAAGACAAATAATATAATAACGCTTAGAGCCATTAAAGTATGTTTCGATCTTAAATAATCTTTGTACTGAATATTTTGACTCATTAATAGCTTGTAATAACTACTGTCCCAAGCTGGTACAAATTGTCCAAAGTTCATAAGGAAAATACCTGTTACAAAAACACCAATAAAAGCAAACATAAATTCCATTTCGCGATACATCGGCTGCGGATAGAAGAACAATCCGTAGAGTAGCCCTAAACCAAGCATCCATAATGAAGATTTTGTGCGTTTGTTTCTTGTTAAAAGCTTTATATCTAACTGCATAAATGGAGCTATAGCGCCAAATCTCTTTGTCCATTCTAAATTAGTTGATTTAGCTTCAGATGTTTTTACTTTTAGCGAATTATCCAGGTACAACTTCTTCCGAAGAATCTTAAAATTGAAATAATAAATAATTAATAAGGCTGCTATAGGAATTAATATGAAAATGGGATTATTAACAATATACAGCACCCCTTGAGAGAACAATTGTGATAAATCGATGACATTAAAATTATCTAGAGCAAAAAGACCTCCAACTGTTACAATTATTGGTAGAAAAGACAACTCAATTTCGGCTGAAATGCTTTCAAAAATAAAATTTAAAAAGTTACTAATAAGCGTAATCACCAACATAGTTAGCATCCAAACAATTACATTGGAAACATCATAGTCTTTAGTTATGAGTACAATACCAAAAGGAATTACCGCAAATAGTGGTAAGAAATTAAAAAAGCTAAAACCAGATTTTCCTAATACGTAGTTTACAACTTTTGAGCGCTTTATAGGCAACGTTAGCAATGGCTTTACACTCATCACCGGAAGTTTCTGAAAAAAGAACCTAATAAATAAATCTCCTAGAAACCAAAAGAACACAAATCCATTTGCAATAATAAACGGATCGTCATCTGGATAAAGCTTTTTTAGAATAGGATACAATGATAAGCCCATTATTAAGAATATGGCAACAAAGTACAATGCTAAAAAAACCATGAGTATATTAATCAGAAGATTTTTTTGCCAATAGGAAGAACGAAAGTATTGCTTCCATTCAAGGCGAAGAAAGTGTTTAATCATAATTTTTTGGTCGTGTTCGCTCTATAGGTTTTAAAATGAGTCAATTTGTTACACTCTAAATTAAAAATTAACTATTTACTTCATTACTTTTGCCAAAATTAATTTCAATGTCGCAATTCCATAAACTCACTATACAAAGTATTACTCGTGAAACAGAGAAGGCTGTAAGTATTAGCTTTAACGTCCCAGAATCGTTAAAAGAAATCTTTAAATTTAAAGCTGGACAGTACCTCACACTTAGAGCTATTATAGAAGGTAATGAAGTTAGAAGAGATTATTCAATCTGCTCTTCAGCTAATAGTGGACTGCTAACAGTTGCAGTGAAAGAAGTTGAAAATGGTGTGTTTTCAACTTATGCAAATCGTAATTTAAAAGTTGGCGATAGTATTGATGTTGCTACTCCTAATGGTCGCTTTATTTTCGAGCCAGATATTACTGAAAAAAGAACAATTGCTGCTTTTGCTGCTGGTAGTGGAATTACACCAGTAATAGGAATTGTTAAAACACTCCTTGAGGAAGAGTTAAATAGTACTTTTATTCTTGTTTATGGAAACAAAACTCCTAGCGACACCATTTTTTACAAAAAATTAAATGCTCTAAAAGAGTCTTATCCCAGCAGATTTCATCTTCAGGAAGTTTACAGTCAATCTAATGAAGAGGGTGCACTTTTTGGGCGCATAGAGAAAAGCGTAGTGAATTATGTCGTAAAAAACAGATTCAAAGACTTTGCAATTGATGATTATTATCTCTGCGGACCAGAGGAAATGATAAACAATGTCACCGAAACATTAACCGACAACGGTGTTTCAAAAGAGGCTATTCATTTTGAATTATTCACTGCTCCTGCAAATACTGAAAATGAAGTAATAGAAGTTAGCGATGGAAATTCGCAAGTAACCGTTGTTGTTGATGATGAGGAAATAACTTTCGAAATGCCTCAAAATAAAACTATTCTTGAAGTTGCTCTAGCTGAAAATGTAGACGCTCCTTACTCCTGTCAAGGAGGTGTATGCAGTAGCTGCATTGCAAGAATAACTGATGGTGAAGCTACAATGCGTCAAAATAATATTTTAACCGATAGTGAATTAGCTGAAGGATTAATTTTAACCTGTCAAGCGCAACCAACTACAGCTAAGATCACTGTAGATTACGATGATGTTTAATTCGTTGTCGTTATTATCTCATTGATTTTTTCAACCACTTGTTTTGGAGTGATAGAAGCTATAGCCTTTTCATAACCTTCAGGATATTTATTTCCATACACTGAAGTAGGAATTTGAGGAAATTTTTCTCGATCTGCTAACAACGCATTTGAAGATTTTTGGTTAAATGGATAAAACCCAGCATAAGGGTGGGTAACTCCCCAAAGTGAAACAACCTCAACACCCAACATTGCAGCGATGTGTCCATTTCCTGAGTCCATTGAGATCATTACGGAAAGATTAGATATTACATCCAATTCTTCCTCCAATGTTAGCTTTCCTGCAAGATTAACAACATTATTGTATTTACTTTCAATCTCAACTAATTTTGCAACTTCCTCTTTACCGCCTCCAAAGAGTAAAACCTTGTGCTCTTTATTCAACTCTGAAATTACCTCCTCCATTAATTCTAATGGATAAACTTTACTATTGAATGCGGCAAAAGGTGCAATACCAATTAAATTATCGGAATTCCCAACAAGGTTAGAAAGTTTCACGTTCAGTTCTGATTTCTTAGGAAATTCGGGAGCTGAAAGATCTAAATCGAATCCCGAACTTCTGAAAACATCAGCATAACGTTCGCGAGTCGTTTTAAGTTGTTCAAAATATTTTCCTTTAATTAATGCCTTCTTTTCTTTTCTTCCCTTATCAATCTGAACTATTTTAATACCAGATAGAAAGAATTTAAGAATATTGCTTCGCAACACATTGTGCAGATCTGCAATCGCATCAATATTAAGTTTTTTAAGTTCTTTTGATAGTTTATAAAGGCCTAATATTCCTTTATGGTTTCCTTTTACGTCTGCTTCATAAATGGTAACATTTTTAAGCTCTCTAAAAAAAGGAGCGAAAAATGACTTGGTAAGAATAGTGATCTTTACTTCTGGGTATTGCCTAATTAGTTCTCTAACAACTGGAACCGCCATAGCAACATCTCCCATTGCAGATAATCGAATTATTAGAATATGCTTTGGAAAAGTAGACATAATGTCAAAAGAGCATTTATTTCTCTCCTCTTAATACAGGGTTAAGCTCGTCGTCATTATACATCTTCATCTGCTTATATACTTTCATGTACTTGTCTCCATTAGAAATATCATCTAACAGATCATCAATAGCTGTAGAAAGGTCTAAACGTTGCTCTAATAGAATATCAAGTTTCTTTTGACATGCATCTTTATGCTCCTGTGAAGCATCTCTACGAACAGTTTCTAAGTGCATGTGATAGATCTTTAATGCTAAAATTGAAAGACGGTCTATCGCCCAAGCTGGACTTTCAGAATTTACTTTAGCATCAGATTTAACCTGAACATCCTTGTATTTATTTAAAAAATAACTGTCGATGAATTCAACCGTATCAGTACGGTCCTGATTTGATGCATCAATTTTTCTTTTTAATGCAAGTGCTCCAACTGGATCAATATTTGGATCTCTAATAATATCTTCATAAGCCCATTGCACAGTATCAATCCAACACTTTCTGTACAATAAATGGCCAATAAGATCTTCCTCTTTATTATACTTGTTGGTAAAAGGTTGATCTATAGTATTCAGTACTTTATAAGTATCGATGGCATCTTGAAAAATCGCATTGGCTTTTTGTGAAAACATCTGTTTAATTTTAGACTGCAAATATACTCCTATTTAATTAACTTTACCCAACTATAATAAGGCAAAATGCAGGTTCATAATCTCTCTCAATACAACTCTATATTAAATACTTTTATTGCTGAATTACGAGATGTTAAAATACAAAATGACAGTATGCGATTTAGAAAGAATATTGAGCGTATTGGTGAAATTTTGTGTTACGAAATGAGCAAGTCTCTTGACTTTTGTAGTCAAGAAGTGAAAACTCCATTGGGAAAAGCCGATATTAATATTGTAACTAACAATGTTGTTATCTGTTCTATACTAAGGGCTGGTCTTCCTTTACACAATGGTGTTCTAAACTACTTTGATAAGGCAGATAGTGCTTTTATTTCTGCGTATCGACATCATATCGACAATTCTGACGCTTTCGAAATAATTGTTGAATATATTGCTTGTCCTGATCTGCAAGACAAAACGCTTGTGCTGGTTGACCCAATGTTGGCTACTGGACAATCTTTGGTACTTACTTATGAAGCTTTGATTAAATATGGCTTGCCTAAACAAGTGCATGTAGTAAGCGTTATTGGATCAAAACAAGGTGTTGATTATGCACAAAGTAAGTTTCCTGAAGACACTCATTTATGGATTTCGGCGGTTGATGATAGCCTAAATGACAAAGGATATATTGTTCCTGGTTTAGGGGATGCGGGCGATCTAGCCTACGGAAGTAAGTTACAGCACTAAGTTTAATACTGGCAGTACCAACATTAACAACACAAGCCCTTCAGACAACCATTTATTTTTAATTGACTCAAAATAATTAGAAATTATTATGGTAAGTGCAGGAAACGTAAAAATTAATTCACTCGAGTTTTTGTTTGGGGTAATCAAAACAATCCCTAAACCTAAAATAAAAGCAATTAAAACCAAAATAAATGAGGGTTGAAACGATTTAGGCTTGTTTCCCAAGTGTACAATATAATATCCTATTGACCACAAACTAAGTAGTGATAGAATGACAAGCACTAATAAAAGGTTATTTGATTTATAATGAGAAAAATCAGATCCAAAACCCTCAATATAATCATTCAGATTTCCAAAACCATTTTCAATAATTATGGAGTAAGTGATGACTAAAAGAACGACTGTTCCTGCTCCAATAATTGGAATAATCCAGTTTTTAACATTAGTTATGGAGTGTAAAAAAATTGCAGCGACAATAAGAACCAAAAACATAATACTCCAGAAATGAAATAAGGCTGCGATGCAAATCCAAAAAGCAGCGTCAAATAGTTTCTTTTTAACCCTTAGGTTAGATCGTAGGCTTATAATTCTCCTAAGTGCAAGTAGAATAAAGAAATTTGCAACAAAAATGTTTGTTTTCAAAAGTGTTTTAGGAAAGGTAACCATCAACAAACTAAAGATTAATATTTCATATCCATTCTTTTTTGTGAGTTTGTTTTTTTGAACTAAAAAATCTAAAACGAAAACCGATCCAATGACTATAAGAAACTTAAGTGTTTCATTAAACAATTGATTTAACTTAAAATCATTGAAAATAACCTCAACCCTTAAAGCAAAAAAAACAAAAAGCAAAAAGACTGCTATTAATACAGAATGGATTGGTTTTGAAGTATTAAAAAATCTGGCAATCATCAACTTAAACTAAAAACTTATCTATGCCCTTAAATTAAGGTTGTTTTTTAAAACTGGGGTAATTTAAAACGAAAAAAATATGTACTTTTGTCCGCACAATACAAGATCACTACTTATGAAAGATTTTTTTTATGCAATTCAGGATTTATTTGTTGACTTTTTGTTTCTTCCTTTAGATGCATTAAGAGCACTAGAACTTGATAATTGGTGGGCAGCAAATTCTGTGTCTTGGATTTTTATAATTATAGGTTTAGTTGCGTTTGTTTACTGGATGAAGCAACTTAAAATGTTTAACGACAATAACGAAGAAGATAAGAGCATCAGCTCTCATTCTTTTTTATAGATCGAACCCAAGATCTTTACGATAATACATCTTATCGAAATGTAGTTTTTCTATATTTTGATAGGATTTTTTTAGTGCTTCATTGTAATCATTTCCATAAGAAGTTACTGCCATAACTCTTCCTCCAGAAGTAACAATTTTTCCTCCTTCATTTTTGGCCCCTGCATGAAATAAAATAGAATCATGAACATCGTTTGTTCCCGTAATCTCTTTTCCTTTTTCATAAGCTTCAGGATATCCTCCAGAAACCAACATTACAGTTACTGCAGCTCTTTCTTCAATCGATACTTCAAATTGGTCAAGAGTTTTATTACCACACGCTTTCAGCAATTCTAATAAATCAGATTTTAAGCGAGGAAAAACAACCTCCGTTTCTGGATCTCCCATGCGCACATTATACTCAATTACAAATGGATCATTCCCGACTTTAATAAGTCCTATGAAAACAAAACCTTTGTATGGTAAATTGTCTTTTTGAAGACCATCAATCGTAGGCTTTACAATGCTGTCTTCAATTTTTTGTATAAACTCGTCATCTGCGAAGGGAACAGGTGAAATAGCTCCCATTCCACCAGTATTAAGCCCTGTATCTCCTTCACCAATACGTTTATAATCTTTTGCAGTGGGGAGAATTTTGTAGTCCTTCCCATCAGTCAGTACAAAACAACTAAGCTCAATTCCGTCAAGAAATTCTTCGATAACAACTTTGGTACTAGCCTTACCAAATTTGGCATCTACAAGCATCTGTTTTAATTCGGCTTTTGCTTCATTAATGTCATTTAAAATTAAAACTCCTTTACCAGCTGCCAACCCATCTGCTTTCAAAACATAAGGTGCTTTTAAAGTCTCCAAAAAAGCATAACCTTCTTCAACACTGTCTTTAGTAAAACTCTTATATCCTGCAGTTGGAATGTTATGTCTAGACATAAACTCTTTTGCAAACTCTTTACTACCTTCTAATTGAGCTGCTTCAGCTTGTGGACCAATAACATTAACATGGCTTAACTCTGAATCATTTAAAAAGAAATCATGAACTCCGTTTACTAAAGGGTCTTCTGGGCCAACAACCACCATTTCTACGTTATTGTCAAGAACAGCCTTCTTAATTGCTTCAAAATCGTTTACTTCTACTTCAACATTATTTGCAATTTCTGCGGTGCCTGAATTTCCTGGTGCCACATATAAATTATCGCATAAATCGCTTTGAGCAATTTTCCACGCAAAGGTGTGTTCTCTTCCTCCAGATCCTAGTATTAAAACGTTCATTTGACTTGCTTTCTATTATTAAATTTAACCTCTATCTTTACTTGATAAAGTTTGGTTTTGCAAAGCTAAAATATATTTATGAACATCACTGATTTTTCATTAAAACTAAATGGGTTTCCTCTAAAAAAAGCGAAAACTTTAGTAAAGCAAATTCAATCATTTGATGTTAATTCACATAGAGACTTTATTGAAAATAAAAAGAAGGAAATAGTTTCTTTTCATCTAGATAATAATCCTTTTTATAAAGGCTTGGTTAATTCTTCTGTTCATTGGGAAGAACTTCCAATTTTAATAAAGCAAGACCTTCAAATACCATTAAAAGAACGATTAAGCAGTGGTTATAAGCCGAATAACTGCTATGTAAACAAAACTTCAGGATCTAGCGGACATCCATTTTATTTTGCTAAAGACAAATTTAGTCATGCTATGACATGGGCTGTTTTTGATGAATGGTACAATTGGTATAAGGTCTACAGTAAAAAACAAGCTCGATTTTACGGGATTCCTGTCGAAAAAAAACCTAGAATCAAAGAGCGCTTAAAAGACGCTTTCAGTAATCGTTTTAGATTTGATGTTTTTGATCTTTCTGAAGAGGTTTTCAACTCTTGGCTACAGATATTCAAAAAAAAGAGGTTTGAATTTATTACTGGATACACTTCTGTTATAGTTTCATTCGCTCAAAATCTAAAGTCAAAGAATATAGTTCTTAAAGATATTTGTCCGTCACTTATGGTTTGTTTTCCTACTTCTGAAATGTGCTCTAAAGAGGAAAAACAATTAATTTCTGAAACTTTTGGAATTCCTATTGCTCGCGAGTATGGTGCAGCCGAATTTGGTTTGATAGCACTTGAAAAAAAAGGTAAATGGATATTAAATGATGTCAACTTATATGTTGAAGTCTTAGATGATCAAAATAATGTTCTCCCATACGGTGAGGAGGGTAGAATCATAATTACAGATCTATTCAACAAAGCACATCCATTTATTAGATATGACATTGGTGACATTGGAGCAATTAATGAAGTTGATGGTGTTGCTATTCTTGAAAAGATTATAGGGCGTAAAGAAGACTACGTTGCGCTTCCAAACGGAGGGAAAGCTCCAGGTTTAGCCTTATACTATGTGACAAAGTCAGTAATGGAAGATTCAGGAGATATAAAAGAGATCAAGGTTGTACAAACTAAAATAGATCAATTAGAGATCCATTATGTATCAAAAGTTAATCTAGACCACAATCAAAAAAATGATATTCAGCTAGCAGTCACTAACTATTTAGGAACAAATATCGATCTAAATTTTATTAGAAAAGAAGTCATAGAACGATCCGGACGAGGAAAATTAAAACAGTTTTCTTCCTTTATTGAGAAGGGTTAATCTTTTTTATCTGCTTTGATTTTACAAAGAAATATTCATAGAGAAATATCAAAATAAATCGTATAGATTTTACCCATCCAAATTTTAATACTTTCCTGTAAACATTAAAGTTATGTTTGATAAGTTTCCATTTATTCGAAGAAATTGAATCTTTCCTAACTCTGTAAGAAGCTAAAGACTCTTTAATTCCAATTGCATCACCTCCTTTTTCAATTGCCTTAAGCCATAACACCCAGTCTTGTCTTTTAGGAATTTCGGGCATATAGACTTTTCCTAGTTTTCTCACATCATAAATACCTGTGAGGTTCCCAATATAATTACACTTTAACTGCTTTTTATACGAAACTCTATCTAATGCTTCCACAATAGTGTTAAGAGATTGACCTTTTTCATTCATAAGTTCATAGGAGGAAAAACAAACTACAGCACATGTTTCTTTTAAAAGTCTTAGCTGCTTTTCTAATTTTTCTGGTTTCCATTTATCATCAGCATCTAGAAATGCTATATAGTCACCTTTAGCTTCAGCAATAGCCTTATTTCTTGCAACTCCTGCTCCTTGAGATTTAATGTGATTTAAGAGCTTTATCCTGTTGTCATTCTCTAAATATTTCGTAACAATACTTTGGGTTTTGTCTAAAGAACCATCATTTACTATAATCATCTCCCATTCTTGATATGTCTGATTAATTACAGACTCTATAGCATCTTCTATGAATTTGGCAGAATTATAAGCTGGTGTAACAATTGAAACCATTTAATAGGCTTTTTCCTCTCCTTTAAAAATATTGAAAACCGTTTGAAAGATTATTCTCAAATCAAGAATCAATGACCAGTTTTCAATATAAAAAATGTCGTATTTAATTCTATTAATGATGTCTTCATCTGATTTAATCTCTCCTCTATACCCTTTAACCTGTGCCAACCCAGTTAATCCAGGTTTAACACTATGTCTAAATATATAGCTATATCTGTCAATAATTTTTGAATATTTATCAGTATAAACTGGCATATGAGGGCGTGGGCCAACAACAGACATATCGCCTCGTAAAACATTTATAAACTGTGGTAGCTCATCTATACTATACTTTCTTAGGATACGTCCAATTTTAGTCACTCTTGAGTCATTCTTTTTTACATATTCTCCTTTAAGACTAGTATTGATCTTAAGTGTTCTAAATTTAAAACAAGTAAACTCTTTATAGTTTAATCCATTTCTCTTGTGCTTATAAAACAATGACCCTCGACTTTCAATTTTAATCAGGAATAATAGGATAATAGAAACCCAAGACAAAACAAAAACTATTACAAAGAGGGAAAAAACTATATCAAATGTTCTCTTTAAAAAAACATTTATATCTTGATTTAGTTCACTTTCTTGGGTTGATAAAATTGGAACATACCCATAATATTCTGTTTTTAGTTTTTTTGTCGCCAAATTATCCGTTTCAGTTAAAAACTTGATTCCTATCTGATTTAAACTAGCTTCTTTTACAAATCTATTAATGTCTTGTGCAGATAGCTCGTCTATTGAGCAATAGATTTCGTCTACTCTATTTTTTCTAATAAAAACCAGACATTCATCAACATTATTGTCAAAAACCGAGAGAAGATTATATCCTAAACTTGTTTGAGAATTGACTAAATCAATCAAATTCTTGGCAGCAGAATTGCTCCCAATAATTATTATGTTTCTTTTGTTTCCGTCAAGAAGTTGTCGATACTTCCTCAAGAAATAGTAGGACACTATTTTCATAGCTCCAATTGCGAGAAAACAAAAAACTATATATTCTAGTACTTCAAAAGCCCTAATGTTAATACTTCTAAACAATCCTACAAACGAGAATACTATTAAATAAAAAACTACAGCTTGTTTTAATAAAAGTGATAGAATTTTGAATACAGTAGTAAACCTAAATACATTATAAAACTTAATAGAATATGTAGAAATAAGCCATAATAATGAAGAGTAAATTAAAAACAGAAGATGTTTATTATTTAGAGTATCTGAGGAAAAGAAATAGAGGTTCTCTTCATTAAAATTGAAAAAATAGTAACCCAGAATGTTTATAATACATAGATCAAATAGTATTAAAAACGGTCTTAAATATCTTGAGTATCTAACATCCTTATTTGTACTCACTATCTTTTTATATGGTCAGTAAAGTCTTTGTGTTCTCTTTTAAACAATTGCTCACTGGATAATCCTTTGAAATATTCAAACGTTTTGTTCATTCCTTTATCTCTAGAAACTTTAGGCTCCCAATCTAATATATCTTTAGCTAAAGATATATCTGGCTGTCTCTGCAATGGATCATCAACAGGAAGCTCTTTAAAAATAATTTTCTGATCTGTCTCTGTTAATTTAATTATCTCTTTGGCAAAATCGAGGATTGTAATTTCATCTGGATTTCCAATATTAACTGGCAACGAATAATCACTAAACAACAATCTAAATATTCCCTCTACTTGGTCATCAACATAGCAAAATGATCGTGTTTGTAATCCGTCTCCAAATACTGTTAAGTCTTCTCCTCTCAAGGCTTGTCCCATAAAAGCAGGAATCACTCTTCCATCATTTAAGCGCATTCTTGGTCCATAAGTGTTAAAAATTCTAACAATTCTTGTTTCTAATCCATGGAACCTATGGTATGCCATAGTTATTGATTCTTGAAAACGTTTTGCTTCGTCATAAACGCCTCTTGGGCCAATAGCATTTACATTTCCATAATATTCCTCAGATTGTGGGTGTATTAAAGGGTCACCATAAACTTCAGAGGTTGATGCTATTAAAATTCTTGCCTTTTTGGTTTTTGCCAAGCCTAATAAGTTATGGGTTCCTAAGGAACCAACTTTAAGTGTTTGTATTGGAATTTTCAGATAATCTATGGGGCTTGCAGGTGATGCAAAATGAAGTATGTAGTCTAGTTCACCTTCAATCTTAACAAATTCAGTAACATCATGCTCAATAAACTTGAAGTTGGGGCGCTCAAGAAGGTGTTGAATGTTTAATCTATCTCCCGTGATGAAATTATCCATCCCAATTACAAAAAATCCCTCTGCAATAAATCTATCGCAAAGATGAGATCCTAAAAACCCAGCAGCCCCTGTAACTAAAACTTTTTTCAATTCTTATTAGTGGTTTTTCTTCCAACTGAACTATAGTAAAACCCTTCTTCTTCCATGTCTTTAACCTCAAACAGGTTGCGCCCATCAAAAATAGCAGGCTCTTTTAATCCCTTTTTTAGTTTTTCTAAATCTGGAGTTCTAAAAATACTCCACTCTGTACATATGATTAATGTATCTGCTCCTTCTATTGCTTCATATTTGTCTTTATGATAACTTATTTGATCACCAAACTTTCGTTTTACGTTTGGCATTGCTTCAGGGTCAAAAGTTTTTACTTTAACTCCTCTTTCTAAAAGATCTTTAATAATATAAAGTGATGGAGCTTCTCTAATATCATCTGTTTCAGGTTTGAATGCTAATCCCCAAATTGCTATGGTTTTGCCCTCTAAATTCCCCTTAAAATATGCGTCAATTCTCGGGATTAATATGCGTTTTTGAGCGTCGTTAATTCCAATAACTGAATCGAGGATCTCAAAATCGTATCCTACATCTTTTCCTGATTTGTGTAAAGCCTTGACATCTTTTGGAAAACAAGATCCTCCATAGCCTATTCCTGGAAAAAGGAAACGTTTTCCAATGCGAGAATCTGTTCCCATTCCTATACGCACTTTATCTACATCTGCGCCCACTAACTCACAAAAATTAGCGATCTCATTCATAAAGGTGATCTTAGTTGCTAAAAAAGAATTGGCTGCATATTTAGTTAATTCGGCAGAGCGTTCATCCATTACAATTATTGGGTTACCCGATCTTACAAAAGGCTTATAAAGCCTTTTCATTAAGTCAATTGCTCTCTTAGATTCTGACCCAATAACAATGCGCTCTGGTTTTAAAAAGTCATCAACTGCAAATCCTTCTCTTAAAAACTCTGGATTAGAGACTACATCAAAATCAATGGCTGTTTCAGATGAGATAACCTCAGCCACTTTATCGGCTGTACCTACAGGCACAGTACTTTTATCTACGATAATTTTATAAGAAGTAATTTTTTTTCCTATTTCTTTTGCAACACCCAATACATAAGAAAGATCTGCAGATCCATCTTCATCCTCAGGTGTTGGAAGGGCAAGGAAAATAATGTCACCATGGGTTAATCCTTCATCTAAAGAAGTACTAAAACTTAATCTTTTGGCTCTAATATTTCTCTCGAATAAAACATCTAAATGAGGTTCGTAGATTGGAACTTCTCCAGCCTTCATCTTATTTACTTTATCCTCATCTATATCAATACATAATACACTATTTCCTGTTTCAGCTAAACATGTGCCAGTTACCAAACCAACATACCCTGTTCCTACAACTGTTACGTTCATTTATTCTTTTCTTTTCCTTTATCAGAATTATTGCCGTTTTCAAGGTTTATAACTCCTTTTATATTTTCAATTTTCTTTTTAAATCTAATTTTTCTCTTTAGGTTAGAAAAACTATAATTATACCTAAAGAAAAAATATGCCAAAGCTATAGCTGTAATTACCAAAACTGCAACAAGCCAAAAATTATATGAAGTACTCCCAAGTAAAATTATTAGATACACAAAAATCAGATTGAACCCTCCAATTATAAAACTTGCTTGCCTGTGAGATACTCCTAAATAATCAACTAAAATGTGGTGGGTATGGTTTCTGTCAGAAGAAAACGGACTCCTTTTGTTTGCTACTCTAATAGTAAAAACTCTAGCTGTATCAAACAAAGGAACTATTAAAATTCCGATTGCAATTAATGGAATATTCTCCAATAAAAATGGCAGATCATTGTATGAATCTGGTGAAAGTGCTAAAAATTTTAATGTCAAAACGCTTATAACAAACCCTACAATTAATGATCCTGTATCTCCCATAAATATCTTTTTATCATCTGATAAATTATACCTTAGAAAAGCCATTAAACAGCCGTTAAGCGTAAGACACAGCAACACATAAAAATACTCCTTAGTCATGTAAAATATAGCTGTATATATAATAAGAATCACTATCCCTACAATTGCGGCTAATCCATCTATTCCATCAATTAAATTGTACGCATTTATGATTGTTATCATCATAAAAGTTCCTATGATGTAGTACATGAAAGTAGAAATTTCGAAAAAGCCCAAAAAACCATTTAACGAATGGATAACAAAGCTTTCGTTAGAAAGTATAAATACTATAGCTACCAGTTGTGCCATAAGCTTTGAAAAAGGAGATAATACAACAAGGTCATCCTTTAATCCAGTAATAAACAAAATAGTTAGTCCAGGTATAAAATAAATAGCTTCTTCAAATTCATCCCACTTATTAAGAAAAAACAACGCCAAAATTAGGGTGTAAAAAAATGCAACGCCCCCTAATGTAGGTGTTACATTTTTGTGTGAGCTCCTACTATTGGGTTCATCCATTAGTTTTTTATATTCTACTAATCCTATAATCTTAGGAATAGTGAAAAATGTAATTAAATAAGCTCCGATAAAAAAAATGATGGGATAGTAAAGAGGCACCTATTTTATTTTTTTCAAAAATAAGCATTTTTTGTTACTGCATATTCAAATCAAGATAATTAAACAACTATTAATTATTCTTGACAAATGCTAACATTTTCTGAGCTAAAATTTTTCGATCAAAATCTTTTTTTATTCTTTCAAAGTTACCAGAAAAACTATCCTTGTACAGGTGTATTTCTTCAACTTTTTTCACGAATTCCTTCTCGTTTTCTGGCTCATATGTTAAGCCAATATTGTAATCTTCAATAAGACTTTTTGATTCGCCTTCAACTCCTAACAAAATAGGTTTATGCATTGCTGCATTTTCAAAAATTTTTGAAGGTATAACCGATGTGAAAGTCTTTGATTTTTTTAAGTTGACCAAAGCAACATCTAAAATTGAAATATAATCTTTTATTTCTGCTTTAGAAACTATTCCTAACATTGTTACATTACTTAAGTTTAGATCTACTTTAAGTTGCTGAAGTTCTTCCTTTTTTGCTCCTCCTCCTATAAACAGAAAATGTATTTCTGGATTGTTAATCTTTTGTACACTCTTTAAAACAAAATCTAGGGCATGCGCCATTCCATGAGTACCTATATATCCTATGATGAATTTATCTCCTAAATTGAGTTCTCTCAATATTTTTTTGCTTTTCTCTTGCGGCTTAAATAACTCAAGGTTAATACCATTTTTAATCACTCTAATCTTTTCTTCATTAATGCCATGAACTTTCACTAATTGATCTTTAAAGCTATCAGTTACTACAACTATCTTTTTTGCAGATTTATACATTCTCTTTTCTAAGAACTCAAAAAACCTAATTATTGCACCATCCTTCATGGCTCCAACCGCTTTAATTGATTCTGGCCAAATATCTCTAACCTCCATAATCCATGGTTTCCTTTTCCAAAATGATAACCATCTTCCTGCTATGGCAGTGAAAAACTGTGGTGAAGTCGCTAAAATTTTATCAGTCTTAATAAAAAGGCCAACTAAAAAGGCCATTGCCATAAAACTCAAATAGTCAAGAATTCTTTTAACTGACCCTTTATTAGCACTTATATATGTCCAAACTCTTATTACTTTAATTCCTTCAATAGTCTCAAGTTGATAAAACTTATTTTTATAGCCTCCGAACACCTTGCCTTCTGGGAAATTTGGTGCACAGGTAATTACAGTGACTTCAACTCCACTCTTTACCCACTCTTTGCAGTGTTCAAATGTTCTAGTCGCAGGAGCATTGACTTCTGGAGGGAAATTGTCTGTCAAGAAAAGTAGCCTCATAAACTTATTTTGGTTTCTAAAGTCTGATCAAACTTAACTATAATTTGTTTTGCTGATTTGGTTTTATTGAACCCTATTGCATAATTATAATTTTCAAGATTTATAGATTCACATCCAGCAAATAACAACTCAATGTTTGAATTTAAAGTGATGCTATTTTTGTTAATCTTTATATTGTTAATACTTGGGTGTAAATGAAAGTATGCCTTTGCTTGCTGATTGGATGGTTTTGACAGTTTATCTACTATCATAATTTCATTGTCTTTATTTTCAAAACTTCTTTCATGAATAAAACCATATTTTTTATAGCCATTATGAGAAGCTTTTACCAATTTAGAAGTTTCTTGAAAATCAACAATTTTTGCTCTTCTTCCTACCCTAAATCCACCCCAAACATCAGACTGTTCATAATTTGCAATCTGTACTGTATTATGTGATGATGTTTCCCTTTCTGTTTGCCTCAGTTCATTTTTTTCATAAGTAGAAATTCCTGTATCTACAAATATTGGGGTTTCTTTATAATATAATTCAAAATTAAAGGTGTCAGAATGGGTGTGCCCTGGTTGATACGGTGGTTGTATATTTCCTATGTCAATAAAAAGTTCATATGATTCTGTAATAAACTTTCTATATCCTGAATCTGATAGTTTTTGATTACCATTCCATGTCAAATCCAAACTCTTGGCGTATTCAAATAACTGTGATGAACTTGGTGCAATATCATAAGCACTATCATTTACCATAGGAATATTACCATTTTTAAAAGTAACTTCATGAAGCCATGATAACATATTTAAAGCTTTTTCCTTTAAAAAATGTAGAACCTCTCTATTCTGCCAACTGTTTTGACTAACTAGTGAAATGCAGTCTAATACTCTATGCAATAATATTTGGTGGTACATAGGTGATAGTTCAAAATGTCCGCCATCATTTAAAATCTGCTCTTCCAGTTCTTCCTTCAAAATTTTCACAGCAGTATGATATAATTTTTCGTCTTGAAAATAATATGCTCCAAAGAGTAAAGAAAAGCCATTTTCCAGGAGATGATTAGCTAATAAGTGGTACTCTAAATTCGATGATAGCATTTGATAATGATTATATAAGACTTTATCAATTTTTGGGTTCACTATCTTATTTTTAGACAAAAACTTTATCCAATTTATTCCTCTTAATGATATTGGATATGGTTCTTTCCCATCTTTTAAAACATCGTCATTAGCTATATAGTCAAGAATTAATTCAATTCCGTGTTCTTTAGAAATTTCTTTCTGGTTTAAGAAATCGAAATAGTTTAAGTTGTAGGTCCAAAGTTTTCCATAATTAGCATAATTCCAATCAATCTTATCGGAAAAGAATTTGGATTGATTTAAAAATGAAAAGGTTCTACCGTTAACTGACTCTTGAGTTGAAATCTCATATAATTGCCAATTAATTGGTGCCGTTTCACCTGTAAGAGTTTTACTTATTGGTGGTGAAAAATATTTGTTTCTAATAATATAATAGACTCGATAATACACTTGCTTAAACTTTAAATGTTTAAGTGTATTGATTAGTCTAATTAAGTTACCGAAACCCATGTGCCCTTTTTAAGTGATTCAATGGCGGCAAATGAAGCCTTAGTAGTGTTTACTATTTCATCGAAAGGAATTATAGGTTTTCCCCCTTCTTTTTGCTGCTTAATTAATTCATTGAATTGATTAAAGTGTCCTTTATCTTGTTTAGAACTTGCTTTAGAAAAGCCCTTAAAACCAAAAGCTTGAAGTCTTCTCCAATTATCCATGATTAATGTTTGCTCTTGTGAAAACACTTCTACGCGCTCTTTAGAATATGCTTTAGAGCCGTTAGCAAAGTAATTAATTACAGCATTTGTGCCATTTTCATATTTTAATAAAATAGAAACATTGTCTGTATTCTCTTGAGGATTCTCTCCCATTGCATTTAAGCAAACAGAGGCTACTTTACTTCCAGATAAGTATGTGCATAAATCTATATAATGACAAGCTTCTCCAAGTATTCTCCCTCCGCCAACTTCCATGTCATGTACCCAAACATCAGCTGGAATAAATCCTGCATTCATTGTTGCCACAATATTCATAGGTGTTCTATCAGAGCCTAATAAAGCTTTCATTTTTTGAGCTAAAGGAGCAAATCTTCTGTTGAAGCCTACCGAAATATTAACATTATTATCTATATAAGATTCAATTATTGATTCAAGTTCTTCCTTTTTAATTGCTAAAGGTTTTTCTACAAATACACTCTTTCCTGCTTCAATACATTCTAAAACCATTGGTGCATGCATATCATGTCTTGTAGTAACTAATACCAAATCTACATCTGGATCTTTTAAAATTTCTTTATAATCCGTAGTAGAGTTAGAAATGCCATGCTTTTTTGCCATAATTGTAGAGGTCAACCCTCCTGAACTGGCAATGTATTTAATATTGGCACCTGCTTTTTTAAGACTTGGTAAAATAGTCGAGCTGGTAAAATTACCTGCTCCAACAATTCCTAAAACTCCTTTTTGAGCTTCATACGTCTTTTTGTTAAGAGCTACAACGGTTCCCTGCTCAGATTCATTATCATAGACTAAAATAGACGCAATAGACTTAGAATTGTCCATGTGATCATAAATACGATCGTATTCATTTAATGAAACCTTCTCAGTAATTAGAGGTTGTACTTTTAAAACTTTTTTAGCCATCGCATTCAGAATAGCTTCAAAGTTTCTCTTTTCTGTCCATCTTACATATCCTATAGGATAGTCATTCCCTTTTTGTTCATAAGATTCATCATAGCGACCTGGTCCATACGAACAAGAAACTTGAAACGAGATTTCCTTTTCGTAAAAGTCTGCTCTACTTATATCTAACCCGATAACGCCTACTAAAATGATTCTACCTCTTTTTCGACACATTTTAGCCGATTGAGAAATGATTTCGTTACTCTTATTGCTTGCAGTAATAATAACGCCATCTGCTCCAACCTGATTTGTGAAATCTTCAACAAACTTAACTTGATCTGTTCCCTTGGCAGGATTGATGGCTACAATTCCCTTTTCCTTAGCTATTCTTATCTTTTCTTCATCAAAATCGAAACCAATAACATTACATCCGTTTGCTAACAACAATTCTGCCGTCACAAGTCCAATAAGACCTAAACCAACAACCACAATAGTTTCACTAAAAGTGGGGTTTAATAGACGAATACCTTGTAATCCAATAGAACCTATGACCGTGAAAGTTGCTTCTTCATCGGTTACTATATCTGGAATCTTTGCGACAAGGTTTTTAGGTACATTAACATACTCCGCATGATGCCCATTGGACGCAACCCTATCTCCTATTTGAAACTCTGTAACACCTTTGCCTACTCCTACAACTTCTCCAACGTTACAGTATCCTAGCGGTAGTGGCTGATTTAGTTTATTGAAAACCGCACTCATTGTTGGTTTTAGTCCGTCAGTCTTAACTTTATCTAAAACCATTTTCACCTTTTCTGGTTGTTGTTTGGCTTTTTGTATAAAATTAGCTTTGCCAAACTCAACCAACATTCTTTCAGTTCCTAGTGACACTAAACTTCTCGTGGTTTTAATTAAAACATGTCCAGGTTTAATCTGTGGAACTGGCACCTCCTCTAATATTGTATCTCCTTTTTTAAGGTCTTGTATGATTTGTTTCATAATTAATGTAAAAATAGTGGTTTATACCCTTATAACTATACATTACTTTACTTTTCGATACCTAATTAACTTAGCTGGATTTCCTCCAACAATTGCATTTTCTTCAACATCTTTAGTAACAACCGATCCTGCGGCAATTACTGATCCTTTCCTTAAAGTTACTCCATGCATGAGAATTACTCCTTGTCCAACCCATACATTATCCTCTATAGTGGTGGTTTTAAAAACATCTCTTCCAGACTCTCGAATTGTTACGCTAATATGGTCAATTTTATGATCTCCTCCAATACACGAAACAAAGGAAGCTAAAAGAACATCATTCCCAATTTTTAGATCAGAAGCTAAATGACAATAATTGCCCATGAAAAAATTATCTCCAATACTAATAGTATTCTTTTTGGAGATAAAACATCCTTTCCCATGTCTAAAGCCCGCTCCTATTTTAACCTTCTTTTTTAAGAACAAAAGCTTTTTGTTTCTTATTGCATGAACAATGTTTTTAACTATGGATAGCATTTTTAATAGAGTTTAAATATGTATCAGTGTTATATTTATTTTTGATTTTTTCATAAGATTTTTCACCCATCTGTTTAAGAAGCTGCTGATTTTCATAAAAAAACCTTAAGTGCGCTGCTAGTTTTTGAGGTGTCATCTGCTCTTCTATTATCCCATTTTCTTGTGTTACCAAATCGACTTCACAACCATCTCCAATTGAACATAAAACGGGAAGGTGGTAGCACATAGCCTCAGATATGGCTAACCCCCCTAGACCTGGTAAGACAAACAAATTTGCAGAATTAAAAAATTTGTAATTATCTTCTATTCTTTTCCCTAAAAACCTAATGTTATGTATGTCTAATTCAATTGTTAATCTCTCTAATTCTTTTCTATTTTTCCCATCCCCCACAATTAATAATCCAATATCATTCTCAATTCCCTTTAAGTGGGCCATTGCTTTAATCAATATATCTATTCTTTTTTCCTTGGTAAGTGCCCCAACAAATAACAATGTAAAGTTAAAAGGAGAGTTGTATACATCTCTGATATTGGCACTTCTTTTTTCTTCAATTTTTTTTGTATCGACAACATTAACTGCAACAAATATATTCTCCTTCTTTACTCCAATAGATCTAAAATACTCTGCTCCTCGAGAACTATAAGAGATGATTGCATCTGACTTACGCTCTATAAATTGGACCAACATATCTAGTTTCGTTCTTAATTTGCCAAAAGACCTGTTTTTAATCTTACCTAAACTCCACCATATAAATCTTTTTCGAAACAATTTTGCATAGATAAAACCTTGAATCGAGTTCGCTAAATTTGATGCTCCTTCAACTATTACAACATCAGGATTCTTATATATCAATAAAAAAAACAGAAATGGACTAAAAGGCATTAGTACCTCTCCGTTACTTGATCTAAACCTTAGCTTTAGCGAAAAAAGGGATTTCCGAAAAAAAGAATAGGGCTTTGTGGTAGAAACTACTTTTGAATCAATAAAGTCGGGTCCGTGCCAAACAGAAACTTTTAACTTTTTGTCATTATTCAATAATTCAAAAAATGGCGCTCTCCAATGTTGAATTACCCTATATAGTATAACTACCTCCTTCTCTTTATTTTTTGATTTGAGTCTCTTCATTAAAAAAATCTATAAGTCTAAAAATAACAAATGCAAAAATGCTACTAATTATACTCATAAAGAAATTACCGGCGAAAAAAGCAACCAACATTAAAGATAGAAATAATAGTAATTTATGTTGGTTATAAGTATTCTTTGATAAGGGGTGAAAAAAACTTCTTTTTATTAATAGTGCGTAAACTATCAGACCCAATAGACCAAAGAATAGGAAAATGTCAATAAATTCAAACTCTACCCCTATATCTCTTAAATTGTTTCCTCCAAATAAATACATCAACCACGTTCCATTAATTTTAAAAAAATCGATAGCATTTATTAATAGAATATCTCTTGTTGATAATAAAATTGTAATTATTCCATGTTCTTGATACATCTTGGAGCCATAAGGGAACACATTAATAATCAACTCAATAAATTTTGTCCAAAAGAAAAGTGTTACTATTACAGCTGAGGTTAAACCAATTATAAACCCTTTTTTGACGACTTTACTTTCGTTATAAAGAAAGTGGAGAAGTATAACTAGCCCTACAAAAATCCATATAGCTTTGGTTCCCAATAAAAATGCTATAAATATAAAATAGAGACATAAAATTCCATTCGTTCTTTTAACTAAATAATCAAAATATGTAGCGATAATAAGTAGTATATACAAATAACTAGCTTCAGATGTTTTTACGAAAAAACCATTATACCCAAACCTGTTTGAAAATGGATATGCCTTAAGTATTTCCCATTGAGAGAATAATCCAAAAAACATAAAAAATCCATTAACAATTCCAATTAAAATAACAACGTCCTTTATTTGAATTAGAAGGTTTTTTCTTTTTTCTTCATCTAAAGCGGAAAATGCCATTATAAAAAAGAAAACATATAAGTATTTATTTAAAATATATAGACTAGATGAAAAATCTTCCCATTTAAACTGCTGTATCTTGATCATATTGTTCAATATAAAAATTGATATTAGTATCAAGAGGTAAGTAAATATGGGTTGTTTAATTGCTTTTTTCTTCAAAAGAAAAGCAAATATTCCTATTTCCAACAAAGCTTTGGGTATTGCACTATATCTTTTAAATCCTTCAATATCAAAGATTATAATACATTTGGTGATAAAATCAAAAAGAAAAATAACGGCTACAACTAAAGCCGCAATGTTCCAGTATTTATTTATGTTTTGTTTAAACAATCTTTATTTCCTTTGTTTTTTATAATAAATAATCATAATCAGCATAAATACGAAACTCAATAACAATTGACTATAAATCATCGTTTTTGCCGCCGACTTATGTGCTTCAAATAAAAGTAAAAACAAAATAATGGTTCCTAAATCCCTAATAATCCTAAAAGCCAACATCGTCCAATTCATTCCTTTAGACATATAAGCTTGGGCATACACATTACTTATACTAACAAAAACCGTAATAAATACAGCAATTCTAATTATCTGACTCAAATCTGTAAAACTCTTTCCGTATAAGGTGGAAATATAATCTGCCCCAATAAATAATATAATTGCCGGAATTATTGTTGCTCCAAAGTTTATTTTTAGAACACTCTTAAGAATTTTGTTATGGTTTTCGTCATTTGCACTCGATAAGTGAGAAAGTATAACATTACGTAGTATTCCCGGTATGAATAAAATCATGGCATTTAACTGAAGACTTGCCCTATATAAACCAACCTCTCCAAAAGATGATTTTATCAAAACGAGATACAATATCATCCAACTAAAAACAGAATAAAGTGATTCCTGTATTGCTACTGGGAAAGAAAAATTCAATAATCTTGCTAATAACGATCTATCCTTTTGCACGTAACCCACATCTTTAGGAAGAGATCTTTTAACTTGAACATGATTTAAGAACCAATTAATTATTTGGGCTATTAAAAGAGCCCATAAAGCTCCATAAAGTCCATAAAAATAAACAAATAACACGCTTAAAATAAATGTGGTAATGCCAATAATTGTGTTAATCCGACTCATCTCCCTAAACTTTCCTAATCCAGAAAGAATTCCAATTTGCAACGAGGTTAAAGAGTTTGCAACTATAAGCAAACTAAAAACTCTAAGAAGTGGTGCTAACGATGCGCTTTCTAAAATTGCTATAGCTATGTATTCTGCAAAAACAAGTAATAATACTGCTGTTAGACTACTAAACAGCAATACAATTCTATTCGAATACCTAATTATGGCAAATAAATCTTCTCTTTTTTTGACTTTGCTTTCTGAAATGAACTTTGTGGATGTGTAAACTAACCCAAAGTTTGAAAAAAGAGCCGCAGAAGTCATTGTGCTTTTAATAATGCTATATTCTCCAAAAATCTCTTTACCTAATACTCTTGCTACTATTATACCAGCAACTACAGCAAAGCCTTTGTTCATAACATTCCCAAACAAAGACCAAAAAGAATCATTTAATAATTTGGTGGATTTTAGGTATAAAAAATATTCTTTTAGTTTTTTCACAAAAAGTTTTAGTTACTTCATTATTAATCTACACACTTCAGATTATAATATTTAATAACCCCTTCCCTGCTTGTAAAAATAATTTTATCGTCATAATAATCAAAAGTCATAATATAATCTTTGGCTTTAAACAGAATCTCAGATTTATTTATTTTTAAGTTGGTACTTATCAATTTTTTATCAAAAGATGATGAGTAGAGATTATCATTATCTTTAAAGTCTAGTTTGGTAATAAGATTTTCGTGTATTTTTACCTTTTTTTCAAGTCTATATTGGCTGTTCAAAACATGAATGTATCCCAAAAGGTCTCCAATTATTATTTTTTGTTTATCTGGAGAAATAGTTATAGCTGTTAATACTTCTCTAAACTGTACACTTTGTTCTTCTTTAACTTTTCGTTTCAGATTGTTTATTTTAAGCATCCCTTCGTGAGAAACACTCAACAATCTCTCATCCTGCATTACGAGACCTCTAACAATACTTTGATGCTGAGTAATAAGTTTGGTTTGGTTTAAACTAAAACTATGTTCAAATACCTGGCCACTATCTAATCCAAAATATAGGTTGCCTTTATTGAAAGTCAATACATTGACTTTAGTATTGTAATTTTTTTTCCATACTACTGATTCTGTCTCAACATCATATACAATAATTGATTTGTCGTAATATGCTATTGCTAATTTTTTTTCCTTTTCATCCAGAGCAGCAGTAATGATTCCATAATTTAAAGATGAAAATACTTTGACATTATTTTTGTTAACGAGATAAATTGTATTTTCATTATTGGCGCTATGTAAAAGATAGTTCTGAGATATTTGCACAACTCTATAACAAAAATCTTTTTTTAATTCTTGATAACACCTTCCTACATCTATTTGACTAAAAGACGTCTTAACCACAAAGAAAATCCAAAAAAAAACGACTTTATTTAACCTCATGATCTAAAATATCCACTTTCAAAAATAAAGAAGCAAAGAACGCAAATAAATATACTCCATGTTGCAAAATTAACACAGAGTCGACCATCATTAAAATCAAAGAAATAATTAAGAAATAATAAATTAATTTAAACTTACGAGCTCTTCTCAATAAACTCAAAAAAATACCTAGTAAAGCTATCAAGCCTAATAGGCCAGATGAAACCAATGTCTGTAGAAATTGATTATGACTGTTATATCTATGATCAATCCCTTTATCAAAACCTGAAAAATAGTACTGCAAATCCAATTCAGCTTGAACATCCCCAATTCCAACACCATAAATGGGATTATTACTAATTATCTGAAACGAATTTTTCCATATTTGTAACCTCTCACCAAGACCAATTTCTAATTCCCTTCCATAAGAAAGTAGCGCCACGAATTTTTCGAAGTTAAATAACACCAAAATAATAGTAACAACTCCAACGAATATTAACCCTTTATTATTGATTAAAGAAGTCAATAATAGTATAGAAATAAGAACAAAAGCAATTAAGGGGCCTCTGCTTCGTAAAAAAATTAATAGCCCCAGAAGTAGTATCCAACAAATAGCCATTGTTATCTTCTTGGTATTCGTGTCAAAATCAAATAAGTTAGTATAAATGCAGAAGGCTAAAATAAAATACATCCCAAAATATGAAGGATGAAAATCTAAAGGTGTTGTAAAATAAGAAAAACCTTCGCTTAACGCTAAAGGATAGGTTTCTTTAAAAAATACGGCGCTAAAAAAACAAAAAAACCATGCTAGTAAACAACCATAAATGAAATATTTCAGAATTTCTTTTATATCTACGGTTGAAATTGGACCAGCAAAAAACATACAAATACCAAACAAAAAAATTGGAAGCATTCTTAATATTATTTCTAGTCCTCTGTTTAGATTTTGGGTAATAAATAAGGAGGTCAATACAACTACAAAAAACAGTATCATGCTCCATAAACGAAATGGTTGTCTAAACGAGATTTTTTTTTTGTTATGCATAGCATATGCACATGATAACAAAACCAACATCACTAAAATTACTGTGTTAATATTTAAAAGCAGACTAAATGGCATAAGAAACCCAAAGCCTGATAGTAAAATCTTGTACAATCTGTGAATGAATTCCAACCTGTCTTTACTAACTTTTTTCTTCATTTACTTTAACTAACAAGGTCTTAATAAAAACCTTATAAACAAAAGATAGAAGTATTAAAATTAATATGTAAACTGTAAAAATATCTAATCCTGACCCCCTAACAAGGGTAAGAAACATTAGATACCCATATAACAAATAAAAATAATCTAAAATCCTGTTAGACTTAATAAGCCCAATAATGTATTTATAAATGGAGTTGCAAAGAAGAAAAAATGGGAAAATTAATATCAGTGAAAACATCCCAAAGTTTAAATAAAATTCTGACTGTAAACTTACAGGATAAGACCCTCCTTCTTCCCTAAATTCTTTATCATAAGTTTCTGTATAATACCCAATAGAATTTTTAGGCTTCTCAATTACACTACTGGGAACAAAAATAAAAAACGGTTTAATAAAAGTTTCTCCCTTGGTATAATCCATCTTTCCTCTTTTTAAATATTCTATTATATTATTAGAATGTAAGTAGGTGTAAGAAATTTCAAGATTATTAGCTATTGCTGGAACGAAAAAGCCTGATGATATATAATCAAAAACATAGGTTGATGCCTCAGAAAAGTTATCAGCTTTATAACCACCATATCCCCTTAATATGGACATGGCTACTACAGCATAGACAACAACAAACATTGCAGTTGCAGTTCTTATAAAGGCCTTAAAAGACACCTTAAATTTTAAGTTGTCCATTTCCAATAATAATATTGGAAGGATTAAAAAAATAGCTTCCCTTTTGCTATGTGTTGAAACCAGCGCTAATAATAAGAGAATTAAAAAATAGTATATAATTCTTTTTCTAGCCTTATACTTGCTTCTAATCAAAATAAACAACACTATCGCTAAAATACTTTTAGGAATTGTTGCAAAAGGAAATTGAAAGGGAGCTATAAGCAATAATAAAATTGCAGAAATAAATAATAGACTAGGTTTATTTATCTTATTAAACTTAATTAATGTAGGAGTTTTTAATCCAAAATTAGCTTTGAAGAAATAAGAAATTATTATTACAAAGTTTGCGCAATTAAAAAATATGACTCGAATGTCATAAAACTCCCATAATTCGTAATCTGGTAATAACCTTTTGAAAACTAAATCATTCTTAAAAAGATAGCTTCCTAAAAAAAAGTTGATACTCAAATAAGCAACAGCTATAAAACTTGGAGAAAACACAAACTTAAGTGCGTCTTTCTTGAGAGAAAAAGCTAGCGTAATTAATAACCCTAAAAATATTACATAGTTTAAGGTTTCATACGCTCTTGCCGTTTGATTAGATAAAAAAAAAGAGGCTAAAACAAAAACAAAAATTAATACTAGTGCAATTAAAGATGTGCTTCTAATTCTTCCCAAATCCAATCTTTAATAAAAAACTATATCTCTTAGAATTAGAAAGTTATCATTTAATGCTCCAGCTTCATTATTATATAAATGAACTTTTATTCTACTAAACTCCTTAGGAGCAAGTTCAACACTATCAATTATTGCTGCATGCATATTGTCTAACATTCCAATTTTTATTTTTGCGCCAACCTTTTTCCTTTTTGCATTTCTGTCTTTTTCTAACATTAACTTGCTTGGATCTTTTGGTTGCATGTTAAATGATATTTTATAATTCTCAAGCATCTCAAAATCAGAACTATCATTAAAGTAAAAAATTATATCATATAGATTTTCGCCAATGTTTTCTACAGAGATTTCATCTAATTGAATCTTTTCGTCAAAAAGATAACCGTCTTCAAAAATAAGATTCATATCTGATGTGCGAGGTTCAAGCTTAGGAAACTTTCTAATACTTTTTTCTTCTATTACCTCTAATTCTTCCTTTACAGGTTCTTCTTTCTTTTCGTTTTTACAAGATAAAAAGCCCACTAATATTATTAGAGTAAACAATGTTCTTTTCATAATTTATTTATTTGAGTCTTATTTAAACAAAATGTTATTAATTAGGAGGCTCTCTCCATAAACGCCTTCTTTGTTATAAAGTTGTATTTTAATTTTTTTGAATTTTTTAACTTTTGTCTTATGTGATCTTAAAGTTACATAATAATTGTCGTTAAATTGCATTGGCACACTAGGACCTCCTGAGCTGGTGTATTTCCTTTTTAAATCTTTTTCTGTTTCCAATAAAGTCTCCTCAGAATCAACTGGATAAAAATAGTATCCTACATTATACTTCGCTATGTCATTTGTTTTTAAGCTTTTATCTAATTTTACAATAACAGAAATTTCATTCTCTCTTAACCTTACTAGTTTAACCTCTTTTACTATTGTATTATTGTCTATATTGAAACCTCCTTTAAAAATAGTTTGAGCTAAATTGTCATATTTACTAGAATATATAAAATCTTCTGGTGCGGTAGGATTTTTGGTTTTTTTCTTAGAGTGATTAAAGTCTAATTCCTTTGATAAAATTTCTGAAATCTTCGTAGCTCCTCTGTAATTAAGATGTAAGCCATCAAAATAAGAACCTTCGCTTAATCCAAGTTCATGAAACTTAATATTATAATCTATATATCTAATTTTGAAATCACTACATAATTCTTTCGTGTTTAGGTTTACATCTTTATAATACTCTGCATTATATTTACTAAGTAGAACTGGGGCTCTTACCACAACAAGTCTTATCCCATTTCTTTTACATAGCTCGACTGTCCTCTCGAAGTAGTACTTGTTTTCTTCACTAAAGCTATGTGTTTTTGGCAATCTCTTTAAAGCTTCTGATAACTTCTTTTTGTCTAAATTTCTGTCTGTTGCCTTAAACCCTAGAAATCTATCCTCCTTAGGTTTGGTTTGAGGGGTTTGTCGAATTTTATGAATTTCTCGCCAGTTATCATGATTCCTAACTAAAGGAAATGCCGCATTAACTTTGTTTTGTAAACTGGAAAATTGATCATTAATAGATACTAACTTTCTAAGTGAAACTCTCTGTGAGTTAAGATTTTCAAATTTAAAACCTAATCTGTCTTCTTCGGAATTATCAATAATATCAAGTGTATACGCTTCTAAAACTACTACTTGAGGCGATTGGTAAGCTAAAGCTTCTTTAAGAACGTGATATGCCTGCTTAATGTTTTGGGAAGCGAACCCTAAGTTGTAAGAGTTTATTTCAGAATAACTATTGAATATTAGAGGGTTGAAACTGCTATAACTTAATGAATTCCCAAGAAAAATTACATCTAAATTATCTTCTTGTAATTCATAAAAATTATTCCACACAATATCTCCTCTTCTTTCTTCTGTGAATAGATTACCTAACAACTTGATCGAAATCAATGCTAAGAAAGAAAGAAAAACTGTTTTTAATAAAAGTTTAGCCATTACTTGCCTTAGAATTGAAAATAAATAAATTGCGAGTCGTCATAAGCGCCATAAACACCAAAAATTAATAATACAAAAATGGCAATTAAATATATGCCCCATCTAAATACAACCCCTTGTCTTCTTAAAAAGAGAAGTAGGTTAAATCTGTTATGAAAAATTTCCAAAATTAACATAATCCCAACAAAAAATAAACTTGATTTAAGTTCAAAATAATCTATTGGTGGAGTAGTAAAATTCCACTTATATCCTTCAATATTAAAGATTTCATTCAATATATGAACTGCATCTACCAATGAATTTGCCCTGAAAAAAACCCATGAAATGCAGACAATTAAAAAAGTAATCAATGAAAATAAGAGCCTATTCCCAAAAGAGGTACTAATTAACCCTAGTTTAGTATAAACGCTTGATCTAAAATCTACTGTAATTTTTTCAATAACGATGACCACTCCATGAATTGCACCCCAAATTACAAATGTCCAAGCCGCACCATGCCAAATACCACTTACAAAAAAGACAATAAACAAATTTAGGTATACTCTATATTTTCCTCTTCTGCTTCCTCCTAGAGGTATATAAACATAATCTCTAAACCAAGTAGACAGTGAAATGTGCCACCTTCTCCAAAACTCTGTGAGGGATTTAGAAAAATATGGCGTTCGGAAATTTTTCATTAAATCAAATCCCATTGTTCTAGCTGCACCAATAGCAATGTCTGAGTATCCAGAAAAATCACAATATATTTGAAATGCAAACAAAACTGTGGCAATAACATATGACGAGCTCCCATAACTGTTTGGATTGTTAAATACTTCATTAACAATAAGCGCCACTCTATCTGCAACAACCATTTTTTTAAACAATCCCCAACCCATTAATAGAAAACCGCTTTTAATAGTTTCATATTGAAAAACATGTTTTTGAGAGAATTGTGGAAGTAAATTAGACGCTCTCTCAATTGGTCCCGCTACTAATTGCGGGAAAAAGGCAACAAAAGTTGCAAAGTTTATAAAACTACCTACAGGCTTTAATTTTCTTCTATAAATATCTATCGTGTAACTTAATGTTTGGAAGGTATAAAAACTAATCCCCACAGGGAGTATTATGTTTAGTGTAGATATCTCGAGTTCCTTTCCAAATAAAGAAAAAGCATCTACAAAAGATGTAATAAAAAAATTGAAATATTTAAAGAACCCTAAAAGGCCAATGTTTACAAATAAACTAATAAAAAGAAGTATTTTTCTCCTTGTACCTTTTTCTTCTTTATAAATGGCTCGCCCAATAATGAAATCCACAATAGAACTAAACAAAATAAGACCTAAGAACCTCCAATCCCACCATCCATAAAAAACATAACTTGCTAGCAGGAGGAATATATTCCTTAAAATGACTTTTTTTGATAAAATCCAGCAAACGATAAATGTTATCGGAAAAAAAACAACAAAGTCTAGAGAATTGAATAACATACTTTAATTTATCGGTCTATCTCTGTCTAGTTTTAAACTGGACTATTTGATGATACCACAAAAGTCAAGGATTATTTTCTCCTTAGCCATTTTAAGTGTTTTAAATTCATCATGAGCAACTAAAAACGCAACAATATCTGCATTATCAAAAGCATCTTGGTAGCTAGTAAGCTTAAATACTTTATGGGTTTCTATATTAGGTTCTACAATATAGTATTCTTCATCATTAGCATTCTGCAATACTTTTTGGGCAATATATTTAGCTGGTGATTCCCTTAAATCATCAATATTTGGTTTAAATGCAAGCCCCATTAATGCGATACTTGGTTTTCTGCCGTGTTTAAGTTCAAACTCAAGTTTTGCGTTCTTTACTTTTTCGGCACACCAAAAAGATTTATAGTTGTTAATCTCTCTTGCTTTACCAATAATTTGAGATTCCATTGGATAGTCTGACACTATAAAATAAGGGTCAACCGCAATACAGTGTCCGCCAACACCACAACCGGGTTGTAGTATACTAACTCTTGGGTGTTTGTTTGCTAATGCTATAAGCTCCCAAACATTAATATCAGCTTTGTCGCAAATAAGTGACAGCTCGTTAGCAAAGGCTATTTGTACATCTCTGGAGGAGTTTTCAACTAGTTTACACATTTCTGCTGTTCTGGCATTTGTTTTATGTAGTTTTCCTTTAACATACCTGCTATAAAACTTGGTTGCTTTTTCTGTAGAAGCCTCATCAACACCACCTATTACCCTATCATTATTAACCAACTCATACATTACGTTTCCTGGTAATACTCTTTCAGGGCAATATGCAATATGTAATTTATCTTTTAATTCTGGTCTTTGTGAAAAGATCAACTCTGCCATTTTCTCTGTTGTTCCTATTGGCGAGGTTGACTCAATAATATATAGATCTCCTTCTTTCAATAAGGGTATTATTCCCTTGGTGGCCGCTTCAACAAAAGAAATGTCTGGTTCGTTTTTTCCTTTAAAGGGTGTGGGAACTACTATCAAATATGTTGTTGCTCCTTGAGCTTTTGTAGCCGCTTTCAAATATCCCTCACTAACTGCATTGGCAACAGCTTTATCAAGTTCGGGTTCCACAATGTGAACTTCCCCATTATTTACAGTATTAACCACTTCTTGGTTAATATCAACGCCTAAAACGCTGGTTTTGTTTTGAGCAATTAAGGCTGCTGTTGGCAAGCCTATATAGCCCAAGCCAATCATTACAACTTCTGGAGTAAATGTTTTTTTCATACTACTCTACTAATTCTACTTTTAGTTCTTTTAAATGAGCAACTATTCTTTCACAGGCTTTTCCATCGCCATAAGGATTATGTAACATACTCATTTGCTTATATGCTTCCTTGTTATGTAATAACCCATTTGCTTCACTTACAATTTTGTATCTATCTGTTCCCACTAACCTAACAGTTCCCGCTTCAACTGCTTCTGGTCTTTCGGTAGTGTCTCTCATCACAAGAACCGGCTTTCCAAGGCTTGGAGCTTCTTCTTGAACACCTCCGCTATCAGTGATTATTAAATATGATTTTTCCATTAACCACACAAAAGCTGGGTAAGACAACGGATCAATCAATTGAATATTAGAAACTCCATCTAACATTTCATAAACTGGTTTCTGAACATTAGGATTTAAATGCACAGGATATACAATTTCACAGTCGCTATTGTTTTCTGCGATCTCCTTTAAAGCTTCACAAATGTTTATAAATCCTTGTCCGTGATTTTCCCGTCGATGTCCAGTTACTAAAATGATTCGCTTATTAAAGTCAAGGTTTTCTTTGAGGTGTTTTACCTCTTTATCCTCATAATTATCTGCATTTACCTTATTAACACTTTGCAAAAGCGCATCAATAACTGTATTCCCAGTGATTATAATAGCTGATTCCTTTTTGTTTTCGGCTAAAAGATTGTTCTTTGAGGTATCTGTAGGTGCAAAATGAAAGTTAGTCACTACTCCTGTCACAGATCTGTTCATCTCCTCAGGGAATGGAGATAACATATTAAACGTTCTTAATCCAGCTTCTACATGACATATTTTCGCCCCAGCATAAAACGCTGCTAAACTTGTAGCCATAGTCGTAGTAGTATCACCATGAACAAAAACGTAATCAGGCTTAAAATCTTCTAAAACAGGTTTTAGGTTTGTTAAAATATCTGCTGTTAAGCCATAAAGGTTTTGATTTGGTTTCATTAGATTTAAATCGTAATCTGGCGTGATCTCAAAGAATGACAACACTTGATCTAACATTTCTCTATGCTGTGCCGTAATACAAACTTTTGTGTCGAAAAAATTAGAATTAGACTTAAACTCCTTAACCAATGGTGCCATTTTTATGGCTTCAGGGCGAGTTCCAAAAACGATTAGTGCTTTTCTCTTCATTTATAATAGTTATGGGGTCATTTTGTGTTTAAAAGAACCGAGTTTCTCGGCCTTTTAGCAAAAGTATGATATTTCCCCTCTTTTACAAGGCTTAATTTTGTATTTAAATTTTTCTCCCTCAGTATTTTTTTGGCAAATTCGTACCAAGTCATCTCTTCTTGGTCACAAAAATGTTTAATTCCGAAAGAAGATACATCTTGTTCTATGATGCTTAAAATATAATCTGCAAGGTTCTTTGTATTGGTTGGACAGCCTTTTTGAGTATTATCAATAGTTAGTTGTTTGTTGTTATTCACTGCATTTAAAACTGTACTGTAAAAATTATGCCCAAACTCTTTTGAATACAACCATGAAGTTCTGATTATGAAATAGTTTTCCAGTATTTTTTGAATATGTTCCTCTCCTAGCAGCTTTGATCTACCATACTCATTAATTGGGTTTGGTTTATCGTCTTTAGTATATGGAATTTCTTTTTCTCCATCAAACACATAATCAGTGGAAATATGAATTAGTATTGTGTTTGATACTTTACACGCTAAAGCCACATTTTTGACTGCTTCTGCATTGATTAGAAAAGCTGTTTCTGGAGTTTTTTCAGCTTGTTCAACATTTGTGTAGGCCGCACAATTAATACAGTAGTTAAAGTTATTAGCGTTAAAAATGTCTTCTACTTGGTTCTTGTAGGTAATATCTAACTCCTCTTTTGATAGAAAAATAAAATCAACTCCTTCAGCCTTTTTGTAGTAGCGCTTCTTTATTGTTTTTGCTAATTGACCGTTAGCACCAGTAACCAAAACTTTTTTCGTCATTTAATAATGCTTTCAAGTGTTGGTAATTGCAAGTCTTTTTCTGTAAGAATCAAGTTATTCAACGGGAAATTCCAATCAATGTTTAAATTAGGATCATCAAATCTTAAGCCTGCTTCACTTTCTTTGTTATAATAATTATCGCACTTATAATTAAAAATCGTTTCGTCTTCTAAAGACAAAAATCCATGAGCGAACCCTCTAGGAATAAATAATTGCTTATTATCAATTCCATCTAAAATAATTGAAAAATGTTTGCCAAAAGTTTCAGATTCTGGTCTTATGTCCACACAAACATCTAATACACTACCTTTTACAACTCTTATTAATTTTGCTTGAGCATATTCTCCTTTTTGATAATGCAAGCCTCTAAGTACTCCTTTATTAGACACTGAATGATTATCTTGAATAAAGTCTATTTTTCTTCCAATTATTTTCTCGAATGCTTGCTGATTATAACTTTCAAAAAACAACCCTCGATGATCTCTATAAGTAGTTGGAGCTAAAATGAAACAGCCTTTTAAATATATCTCTTCTGCTATCATCTAATCTATTAATTGTTCAAGATATTTCCCATAGCCGCTTTTTAATAGTGGTTTTGCAAGCTCTAAGAGTTGCGCTTTGTTGATAAATCCTTGGTTGTAAGCCACTTCTTCAATACAGCCAATTTTTAATCCTTGTCGTTCTTCAATCACTTGCACAAAATGTGAGGCTTGCATTAACGAATGGAAAGTTCCCGTATCTAACCAGGCTGTGCCTTTATCAAGGATTTGAACTTTCAACCTTTCTTGGCTTAAATATGCTTTGTTAACATCGGTTATTTCCAACTCTCCTCGTTTGCTTGGTTTTATGTTTTTTGCAATTTCAACTACTTTATTGTCATAAAAATATATTCCTGGAACAGCAAAGTTTGATTTAGGTTCAATTGGTTTTTCTTCAATAGATATCACTTTATTTTCAGCATCAAATTCAACCACACCATATCGTTGCGGATCTTGAACATGGTAAGCAAAAATAATGCCTCCTTCTGGATTGTTACTTGATTTGAGCTTATTAGAAAGTCCTGAGCCATAAAAAATATTATCTCCTAAAATTAGAGCTACTTTGTCATCTCCAATAAAAGACTCACCAATAATAAAAGCTTCTGCAAGCCCTTTTGGTTCTTCTTGAACAGCATATTCAAACCTACAACCGTATGCTTCTCCATTACCTAAAAGCTCCTTAAATCTAGGCATGTCTATAGAGGTGGAAATTATTAAAATCTCATTTATACCAGTCGACATTAAGGTACTTAGTGGATAGTAAATCATTGGCTTATCGTAAACAGGCATTAGCTGTTTACTCACTACCTTAGTAAGTGGGTATAATCTGGTTCCAGAGCCTCCAGCTAGTATAATTCCTTTCATTTCTATTTATACTTTTTTAAGTACCAATCTATAGTCTTTCTTATACCTGTCTCAAAGTTTTCATCAGCTTTCCAACCCAGTTCATTTTCTATTTTAGAGGCGTCAATGGCGTATCTGAAATCGTGTCCTGGTCTGTCTGAAACGAAAGTGATCAATTCTTTATATGATGTCTCCTGAGGATCAACTTCATCTAAAATCTCACAAATAGTATGAGCAATATACAAATTGGTTTTTTCGTTCTTCCCGCCAATATTATACATTTCTCCTTTCTTTCCTTTTTGGTAAACCAAGTCTATTCCCTTACAGTGATCAAACACATATAACCAATCCCTCACATTATTACCATCTCCATAAATTGGAATCGATTGTTTGCTTAATGCCTTCCTGATTATAGTCGGAATTAACTTTTCGTCATGCTGCTTCGGGCCATAATTGTTAGAACAATTTGTAGTAACCACATTCATCCCATAGGTGTGAAAATAACTTCTTACCACAAAATCAGATGATGCTTTAGAAGCGCTGTATGGGCTGTTTGGTGCATATGAGGTTTTCTCCGTAAATAATCCTGTTTCTCCCAGAGACCCATAAACCTCATCAGTAGAAATATGATGAAATCTAGCCATTTTATAGTCCTCTTTTGTTTTAAAAGGTGCTTCCATCCAGTGTTTTCGTGCAACATCTAAAAGCGTAAAAGTGCCTAACACGTTTGTTTGGATAAATGCTTCTGGTCCTTCAATTGAATTATCAACATGTGATTCTGCCGCAAAATGAATAACTCCTTGAAAATTGTATTCTTTAAAAAGGTTTTCTACTAAACCTCGATCACAAATGTCGCCTTCAACGAAGGTATAATTTATATGATCTTTGATTTCTTTTAAATTGGAAAGCTCGCCTGCATAAGTGAGCTTATCCAAATTAACAACATGTATATCTTGATGTTCCTTTAAAAAATAAGGAATGAAATTAGACCCTATAAATCCTGCTCCTCCTGTTATTAAAACAGTCATCTTATAATATCTGCTCTTTGTAGCGTTCTAGATAATTAATACATTCTATTAATAATAGAACAACGAATGTAATCAAACCTAGTTTTATGCTTAAAGATATTATCCAGCTGGTTTCTATTCCAAACAGGTAAGCTTTATTATCTAAAGTAGCATCTCCTTCCTGAATTGAAACTATTTCAATTATTTCCTCAACATTCTTTCTATCAGCCTCATTATCAACTAATTCTCGTCTTAAAGAAATATCGCTTTTAATAAGTTCATATTCTTTTGTACTTACTTTGCTATCTTCTCCTTCGAACGTAATGTTTGTGGTGCCAGATCTAGATGCATTATCCTGGTTTTCTGTTGCTTTTTTTAACACTTCTTTATAAACTTCTTGAAGAGCCTTTGACTCTTCTAAAGATTGAAGCACAACTGTGTCTTGAGCATACAATTTTGAAACTATTTTTGATCTCTGAGATTTATAAAATTCATTGTCAGCAATCTTTTTAATAATTGTTTTCAATATATCTGAATAATTTCGTTTTTTTTCTGTTCTTAAGGTTATTTTCTGAATATTGTAATCAAAGTCATTCGAATTTTCTATATAATCCTTATATGATATTTCAACGGCTAAAACCGAATCTAAAGATTTAAGATAATCATTATATAATTGTAGCCTTCTGTTTTCTGTGAGATTTGAAGTAATTTCAATAGATAAAACTTCATTAGTAATTTCATCTGAAATTCCCAAACTATTATTTAGGGAAATAGAATCTTTTTGGGTAAAAAGGTCATTGTAAAATGAAATCATATTGTAAAGATGTTCTCCTGTGTCGTAATTTTGCTTTATTATTGTGGTGGTTTTATAAACAGGTGTTTCTGTTGTCTTTTTTATAAATCCAATAATAGCCCCAATAATTAGAGCTAGTAATAATTTAATGAAGTTTCTTTTTACGAAAAAAACACCCCAGACAAAAACTAAAAACAATTTATAGAAAATATTTCCTATAAATTTGAACAAACGCTCAAAGGCATTTCCTATGAGTTTAAATAATTGTCCTAAATCTATTTCTTCTGATGGTTGGGTTTCGGGTAGATTTTTGCTCATGATTATTGGTTAAATATTTGTTCTAATATTTTTCGTGTTATTAAATATGTTGGCCTCACACCACTTGTTCCTAAACCTCCTGAAGCTAATGTGCTTCCTGTTTCTAAAGGGTTATCACTAGCGTAATATGCATAACGAACCTTAACATCTGGATCTATGCTTTTTCTTATTTTGGCTGCAGATTGAATTGCTTTTTGGTAATGTGCTCCTTCCATTTCAAGTCCGATCACGTCCCAGGTTGATTCATGAAAGAACTTTAAAATCTCCTTGTTTTGCAGAGAAGTCCCTAAAACGGTTACCATTGCTCCTTCGTAAACGTCAACACCACATCCTTCTAAATCGTCTTTATTAAGCTCATTATTAAAAGGATAATTATCCGCAGTTCCCTCGAAAATATGCGCCGACGGAATCATTATATCCCCCTTGCCTCCTTCTAATATTCCTGCTTTCCCCATTATGGAAACCGACTCAACATTTAAATGAACTTTCGAGGCATTTTTCCCATACGGTTTTAAAAATTCGTCGATGGTTTCAAACGCTTGTTCTCCAAAAGCATAATCCATTACGAAGATAACAGGATTTTCTGATTTTTTACTAGTTTTTGCTAAACTCAACCCTGTTGCTTCTAGATCAATCTTTGCGGTGTCAAATATTTGAACATCTATATTAGTTCCTGAACTGTCTTTAATATAGATCATTCCAGATTTTAACGCTTCTTGAGTAACTTTATTTCGTAATTGTTCACTCTTTGAATTGCTTAAATTTTCATAAACTTCAAAAATGTCTTTTTTACTAACTAAAGTTTTTAGTGCTTTTGGAGCATGAATTGTGTTCATGACACTATGTAGGTTGGCACTAATAATATGAATTGGTCTTTCTAATAGCCCATTATCTTTGAGCGTCTTCTTTATATTGTCTGCCCAAATCTCTCCATGAATATGATGTCCTAATCTTTCTCTTAAAACTGGGCTAAATGTAACGGTTCGTTTTACGTTTTTAGCAGCTTCTTCAATAGCTAACTTGCCTAACCAATAGATAACATGAAGTAATCTGTCTGGTTGTTCTTTGGTGGCAAAAGAAGGATACACTTCTGTTAGTTCCTCAAAAGTTCTTCCAAGAATATTTCCGGTATGCGTGATAGCTATTTCTCTTTCTTTTTGTGTTAGCTTTTTTCCTGTATGAATAGCTTTTTCGAGTTTTGTCCAATCTCTTGTAGTAGCTCCTTTATCATTAATCATCACTCTTTTGCTAATCTTGTGAGATTCGATAAATAAAAAAGTGAGGTGTGTAAGAATATCGTATATCTCAGATCTTCCTCTGGTTATCTCAATATTCATTTGCTCTTCGTCTATTCGGTAGCAATTCCTTCTTCTTTTTGGTGGAATTATTACCTCAAAATGTGAGCTTCCATAACCTTCATCACTGGTAAGATTGATAAAACGACATTCTTCTATACCCTTTGGTAGCCTGTCTATAACATAAAGAAGTCCGTCAAGTTCAGCCTTTTCTTCTGCTATAGATCCATAAATTTCTGGTCTAAGAAGCAGTAATGCTTCTCTTAATGTTTCTCCAGAAATACCCATAGGTTTATAAAATCCCCTGTTGAATAAATGGCGCATCGTAATGTACATGCGTTCTATAGCATTTGAACTTTCCTGTGCTCTTGTCCTTCCTTTATGTTTTCTACTCATATATATTTTTTAACCTGCAAAGATACGACTAATTCACAAAACCTCCAGAATATAAAGAATCCGCAATTTTTCTGTCGTTGCTCAATCTAGGTATTTTGTTCTGTCCTCCCAGCTTACCAATAGACTTCATATAATTGTTAAAGCCTTCTTTTTTAACACTTGTAATTATTAACGGCCGCAACACTTTTCCTTGAATTAAATCAAAGTAATAACTGTTTTGATTCTGAAGTGAAGCATCTATATTGCTAGCTAAAACATCTATGTTTTCTGGAAGATCTTCAAACTCAATAAACCACTCATGAAATGGTAGTCCTTCTGTTGGATTTATCTGAGGGGCCACGGTAAACTCAGAGACTTTTACATTGGTGTTTTTAATCGCTTCGCTGAGCGCCTGCTCTACTTCTTTGCCAATTACGTGCTCGCCAAAGGCCGAAATAAAATGTTTTATTCTTCCTGTTACGACAACTTTATAAGGGTTGGTTGAAGTAAATTCAACAGTGTCTCCGATATTATATGCCCATAACCCCGCATTAGTAGAAATGATCATTACATAATTCACTCCAACCTCAACATCTTTTAATGAAATTCGTCTAGGGTTTTCTTCAAAAAATTCATCTGCTTTTACAAACTCATAAAATATTCCTGATTTTAGCTGTAACAGCATTCCTTTTTCGTTTTGCTTGTCCTGAAAGGCAAAAAACCCTTCGCTAGCAGGATACAACTCAATGCTATCAACACTTCTTCCTATTAGACTCTCAAACTTAGCTCTATAAGGTTCGTAATTAACACCTCCAAAAATGAATAGATCGAAATTCTTAAAAATATCTCCAATCTTTTTGTTTGTGCGTTCTTGTAGCCTTTCAAAATACATTTGTACCCATGAAGGAATACCACTAATAATGGTCATGTTTTCATTTAAGGTTTCCTCAACAATGGCATCAACTTTTGTTTCCCAGTCTTCTATACAGTTTGTTTCCCAACTAGGCATTCTATTTTTCTGGAGATATTTAGGAACATAATGGGCAACTATTCCTGATAACCTTCCAAGTTTGATTCCATTTTCTTCTTCAAGAATTGGGCTTCCTTGAAGGAATATCATTTTTCCATTTACAAATTTGCTTTTTCCTGTTTCAGCAACATATAGCAAAATGGCGCTTCTAGCAGCTTCAACATGCGAAGGCATACTTTCTTTGGTAATGGGAATATATTTTGATCCCGAGGTTGTCCCAGAAGTTTTTGCAAAATATATAGGCTTTCCTTTCCAAAGCACATTTTCCTCACCTTCAACAACACGTTCTACATATGGTTTTAATGCTTCGTAATCCCTTATTGGAACCCGTTTTATGAAATCTTCATAACTGTTTACGCTTACAAAATCGTGATCTTTGCCAAAAGCTGTTCGTGCTCCCTCCGAAATTAACTCTTCAAAAACTTTTTGTTGCGTCTCTATTGGGTTATTAGCCCATTTATCGACTCTCTTTTTTATTTGTTTTGCAAAAGGTTTTGCTAATAACGACTTAAGTGATGTTATGTTTGATAGGTTCATCTATTCAAAATCAATAAAAGTAGTTGGGTCTATTGGGTAACCATCACTCCAAAGTTCAAAATGCAAGTGTGGTCCTGTTGTCAATTCTCCTGTGTTTCCTGAAATGGCTATCACTTCACCCGATTTTACAAGGTCTCCCTGTTCTTTGGTAAGTGATGCATTGTGTTTGTAAGCTGAAATAAGTCCGTTGCCATGGTCAATAATTACTACATAGCCTGTTTGTGTTGTCCATTCGGCTAGAACTATAGTGCCATCTGCGGTTGCCTTTACTGGAGTGTCCTTAGCAACTACAATGTCAACTGCATAATGTTTCTCCTCCACATTATAGCCTTCGCTAATCGTTCCTTTTACCGGAGGAAATAAAACAAAGCTCGCCTTTGTTGTGGCAGACTCAAATAAATTGTATTTATCTTCTTTATCAACTTTTTCTCGCAATAATGAATCTTCTCTTGATGGGTTAACATTAAGGTTTTGCGCATCTAATTCTGCAGCTTCAATTATAGAGTCTTTATTAAACTCAACAGATGCTACGTCTCCTTTTAAAACCCTTTTTATAGATTCTAAATACTGCTGATTCATATAAATAACCTGCTGCAGTGAATCTGTTTTATAATTTAGCATTGTTGCTTCGCGCTTCAAAGCGGTTGATGAATATCCAGGAATATATTCTCTTAATGGTGTAAATGCAATTAAAATTGTAGTTAGCAAAATAAGTACAATAGCAGAAAGAGAGAAAATAACAAACACATTGAGCCTTGTTAATTTAATCGCGAAACGCTCTTCAAACGTGTCTTCATTTAAGATTACCAAACGGTACTTATGAAGTAACTTTTTTGTTATTTGTTTTCGTTTCTTTTCACCTTTTTTCATGTACTCTCCATTCTTGCGCTAAAATAAATAAAATAATAGCATATTGTGTTTTTCAAATTATGCTATTGTTGATAATACAACGTTTTTTTAATGTATAATTATTACCTTTGTTCTTCAAAACAAAAACAAATGAGCTTATATATGTTACCCTTAGCACTTGGTCCTTGGCAAATAGTATTAATAGTTGTGGTTGTATTACTCCTTTTTGGAGGAAAAAAGATACCAGAACTTATGCGTGGTCTTGGAAGTGGTATTAAAGAATTTAAAGATGCCAGCAAAGAGGATGATGCAAATATAGAATCTAAAGAATAGTACTTATTAATAATAAAAAAGCCAGCTTAAAGCTGGCTTTTTTTTATGACTTAAATTGAATGGATTTAATTATAGATTCCAATTCAAAAATATAATCTCGTTTGCCCATTGAAGGTGCAAAAACAAATCCTTCTATTACAAGTAAGCGATTATTTACTTCGTCTTCAATTGCATAATTTATAAAAGGGCCAGCCATGAAAGCGTCCTTAACTTCCCATGTGCTTTTTGTTTCAAAAGTTGGTTTGTTATCAATAATTGTGGTGCCGCTAAATGGTGTATAGGCTTCTTCGGTAATCATGTAGGTTCCATCAAGTGGTCCAGGTATATGTGTTTTGCCTATTGAATCTCTCATTCTAATAATATCTGTAATAGCATCATCTCCTTTTGTTATCGCATTTAATGGCATTTCGTAAATAAGCATGTTTACATCGCCATTTTTAATGTCTCTTCGTAGCCAAAAGAATCCGTTATCATTTTTGGCAATTCTATAGGCAGAAGGTATCTTCAAGTTGACACCCAAAGCTTCTTCAATAGGTTTGTCAACCAGCAGAGATTTTCCTGTTCTTCGTTGTCTTTCCCTTATTTCTGTTGCTTTTAAAATAGCTATTGCTTTTCCCGCGCTGTTCTTGAGTTGTTCAACTATTTCGGCGTTGGTGTTTCCTGTTACCAATACTACTCTTTGAGGTTTAGCATATACATTTTCTAAATACCTTGTATCTGCTGGTTTTCCTTTTTCTACTTTTAGAATAATCCTGTTTCTAGTTACAAAATCTGAAAATACTGCAGTCGGTATCTGACTTAAAGAGAATAGTGGTTCTTGTTGCGGTAGTCCCCAAATCTCAGCTGCATAAATCTCTCTTATTGTTTCTCCTATACTGCCATCCCAAAGATCATTATCTATAACAACAGCAAGTGTATTAATGTTTCCTGATGAAGGAGCCGAAACTACTCTCTTCCCTGTAGATTCACCTCCACAATTAAAGAAAAGACTTATACTTAATATAGCTAAGAAAATTTTTTTCATTTGTTTAGTTATTAAAATTATTTCTTGCTTACAACAAGAACCATTCCAGCTTTTAAATTATTAGTGCTTAAGTTATTCCAAGACTTTAAATCATCTATTGAAACTCCTGGGAATTTTTGAGCAATTGTCCATAAAGAATCCCCATTCTTTACCTTATATGTTTTTCCTCCTGTGGTTCTGGCTTTTGCTGGAGCTGCTGTTACATTAGAATCAAAAACCGGTTTTATTGGATAAATGGTTAGACGCTGCCCAACCCTAATATTATTACTTCTTAATCCATTCCATTGTTTTATCTGACTAACTCTTACGCCAAATTTTCTGGCAATCTTTCCTAAGTAATCTCCGGATCTAACCCTGTACCTAACTCTTGAATTAGTTTCAAAAAATTGTGGTAGTGGCTTCTCCCTTCTGTCAAGCTCAGCTTTTGCAAGTGCGTAAATTTCTTTTTCATGAGTAACAAATGGCCCCACATATTCTCTAGGAAGACGTAACACATAATTTTCGTCTTCAATAAATGGAATGATGTCTAACTTATATGAAGGATTCAAAAACTGCAACATCTCCATAGGCACTCCAGTAAGTTCAGACACCTGATCAAGAGTAATCATCTGTTTCACCTTTATGGTATCTGTTTCTATATACCTAATTTCAGGTTTGTTAGGCACAAATCCGTGTTCTTCGGCATATTCAAAAATGTACATTGTTGCTAAGAACGCTGGTAAATATCCTGCTGTTTCACGCGGAAGATGTGGTCTAATATTCCAGTAGTTTTCGTATCCTCCAGACCTCCGTATGGCTTTGGTAACATTGCCTGGACCCGAATTGTATGCTGCAAGAGCTAAATCCCAGTCACCAAATATTTTGTATAATCTTCCTAAATATTTTGCTGCAGCTTCTGTTGCCATTAAAGGATCGCTTCTTTCGTCAACATAACTACTCACTTCTAGTCCAAATTCTCTTCCGGTGCCAAACATAAATTGCCACAATCCAGTTGCCCCAACTCGTGATCTTGCTCTAGGTTTTAATGCTGATTCAACAATTGACAAGTATTTAACCTCTAACGGAATATCTTGAGCATCGAGTTCTCTTTCAAACATAGGGAAGTAATATTCACTTAGCGCCATTAACTTTTCAAGATGTTTTCTCCTTCTTTTTAAATATCCTTTAATCACACTTTCAAGTGAAGGGTTGTAGGCAATATTAAAAGGGGTTTTAGCGTCAAGTTTTGCTAATCTTGCCTTTAAAGTATCTGTTGGAAGTTCAGGATAATAAACCTCCTCGTATTCTAATTCGGTTACCGATTTGTAAATAGTGTCAAATAATGAAGCGTTGTAAAGCTCATTTAACCACCTATCGTCTAGTTCTGCAGCAAGCTTGTTATCTTGAAAAGCTCTTTTAATTATAGAATCTATTGGTTTTATTTCTTTTGTTCCTAACGACTTTCCATCAATAAGTGTATCTGAAATAATTGTAGCTTCTTTACTTGTGGTTTCCTCTTTTGAAGCTATGGTGTCCTTAGTTTGAGAAAAACCAAGTTGAACGAAAAAAAATGCTATTAATACTCTATAAATCATACCTTTTGTTTGGGTATAATAAAACGCCTTGACTATATAAAATCGTATCTAAATTAATTTAAAATAGCTGCTATTCCTGGAAGTGTTTTTCCTTCTAAGCTTTCAAGCATAGCTCCGCCACCTGTACTTACATAACTTACTTTGTCTTGAAATCCAAACTGCTTTACGGCTGCTACCGAATCACCACCACCAACTAAAGAGAAAGACCCATTCTTAGTAGCTTCGGCAATAGAGTCTCCCAACGCAATTGTTCCTTTTGAAAAAGTATCCATTTCAAAAACTCCTAAGGGTCCATTCCAAAGAATGGTTTTAGATGCCTTAATCACCTTGTCAAAGTTTTCAATTGAATTTGGACCAGCGTCTAATCCTTGCCATCCATCAGGAATACTGTTCACATCAACTACTTGTGTACTTGCATCATTACTAAAATCGTCTGCGGCAACAACATCAACAGGTAAATGGATTTGAACATTTTTCTCTTTTGCCTTTGCTAAAATGTCGAGTGCTAATTGTTGCTTGTCATCTTCACAAATAGATTCTCCTATGGCTCCTCCTTGTGCTTTAACAAAAGTATAGGTCATTCCTCCGCCAATAATCAAGTGATCAACTTTATCTAGTATATTCTCAATAACTGTAATCTTAGATGATACTTTTGCTCCTCCCAAAACAGCAAGAACAGGTTTTTCACTGTTATTTAAAACCTTATCAATACTATCAATTTCTTTTGCTAATAAACTACCAAAGCATTTGTATTCTGGGAAAAACTGAGCAACAATAGTTGTTGAAGCATGTGCTCTATGAGCTGTTCCAAAAGCATCGTTTACATAAACATCACCAAGTTTAGATAATTGCTCAGCAAAGCTTTCATCTCCTTTTTTCTCCTCCTCATGAAAACGTAGGTTTTCTAGCAATAAGATTTGCCCTGGTTGTAGGCTTGCTGCTGCTGCTTCAGCCTCATCTCCTACACAGTTGTTAGCAAACTTTACTTCAACACCTATTATTTCTTCTACTTTACTAATAATATGCTTTAACGAAAACTCTTCTTGTGGCCCTTTTGGTCTTCCTAAATGAGACATTAAAACGCAGCTTCCGCCATCTTCTAAAATTTTAATAATTGTAGGCTTAGCTGCAACAATTCTTGTGGTATCTGTGACTTCAAAATTGCTGTTTAAAGGAACATTAAAATCAACTCTTATTAATGCTTTTTTGTTTTCGAAGTTTATGTCATTTATCGTTTTCATCGTAAGTAATATGATCGTTAAGTTTAAATCCAGAATCGAGTAGCAATATTAGTTCATTTAGCGCTTCTGTAATACTATTTTTTAATTTTTTTGAAATCACAGGTTTTAGCAAAGCGCCTAATAGCTTGAAGTCTGCAAAACCTTCTGCTAAAATAGATGTGCCGTTATCTGTTTTTTCAAGAACATAGTAAATATTTAAAAGTTTCATCATGGGCGCCTCAGTGGTTGATTCTCCGTAAACATATTGGTTGGGTTCTACTTTTTTTGAAACTGTAATCTGATTAACTTCCTTGTTCTTGTCAAGTAAGCACTTATGCTTTGTCCCGTTGCGATTAACCAAATCCTTTTTATAGGATAGCTTATCAACCCCTTTAACCCAAAGTAATCTATAATCAAAATTGCTTATCATTTCGTAAAGGTCAAGAATAGGAAAATCGACTATTCTCGAAATTGAAAATAACTTATGCTTTGGAACATCTAAAGGAATTGGCGGAACATAGGGTAAACCATCTTTTAGTGATTCTAAATTTTTATAGTTATACTTAATTTCACCGAAATCATAGGTTGCGTTAGATTTGATTAAGTCGTCTCGTTCAATTTTTATCTTATCTGTGAAAAGAGCATACTCATCAATATCAATGTTGTTTTTTAAAAGTCTATGTACTTGTATTACGTTGCTCCCGTAAGGTTTAATGTCGTCCTTAACTTGTAAAAAATCTATCTCTCCAAAATGGCTCACAAACTTGAGTGATAAGTTATATGCTGAAGAACATGCTCCACATTGACAGATACGCTCATATTCATACCGTTTTAAATGCGTATGGAAGTCCAGATACATTTTTTTAATTTGAGGCTCCAGTTCTTTAGCGTTGACCTCTTCCGTTTCCTTGTAAAAAAACAACGCATCTCCCTCAATCTCTGCTAATTGTAAATTAGAAGTGTTTGCATCAAGTAATACTTCTAGCAATTCAGAAATAATGTGTTTACTATGAGATATTTCGGTGAAATGCACAAATTCAGTAAACCCAGAAATATCAGGAATGAAAAGTAGTGCTTTAGACGTTTTGCTTGATGAACCCATAACTCTATGAAGCATAAAAATAAGACTTTTTATGTTTGAAAAACTTAAAAGTGTTTATTAAAAACATGCCTATATTTGCTTTATGCTTTTTGCAGATATCATCGGACAAGAACACCTAAAAAAACACCTCACTAGTAGTGTTGATAATGGTAGAATACCTCATGCCCAATTATTTGTTGGTAATGAAGGGACTGGAGCACTACCTATGGCTATCGCTTATGCACAATATGTGCTTTGTAATAACCATTCTGGTGAAAATAATACAGGAGATAATGCTTGTAATTTGAAGCTTTCAAACCTTTCACATCCCGATTTGCACTTTGCTTTTCCTGTTGCCACCAATCACACTGTTAAAAAACATCCTGTTTCAAACCTTTTTCTAGAGGATTGGAGAAAGCTATTAAAAGAACAACCCTATTGTAATCTTTTTGATTGGTACAAACAACTTGGAATAGATAATAAGCAAGGTCAAATTGGTGTTGATGAAGCTCATGAAATAGTAAAATCCCTAACGCTGAAATCTTATGAAGGTGGTTACAAAGTGATGATTATCTGGATGGCAGAAAAAATGAATATTGCCTGCGCCAACAAGCTACTAAAGCTAATTGAAGAGCCTCCGCCAAAAACACTGTTTGTCTTAATAGCAGAAGACCAAGAACAGATAATTACCACCATTAAATCTAGGTGTCAAATTTTACGTTTTCCTCCTCTTGCTGAAGATGATATTAAATCTGCATTGATTAAAAAATATAGCCTAGATGTAAATGTGGCAACAAAAATTGCGCATCAAGCTAATGGTAATTTTAATAAAGCCTGTGATTTAGTTTATCAAGATAGTGAAGATCTTCAGTTTGAAGAATGGTTTATTTTCTGGATTAGAAGTGCGTTTAAAGCTAAAGGAAATAAAACGGCTATCCATGATCTCATGTCTTGGAGTGAAGAAATAGCTAAAAACGGTCGTGAAACACAAAAACAGTTCTTAAATTTTTGTCTCGATTTCTTCAGACAAGCATTATTGTATAATTATCAAGCAACAGATTTGGTGTTTTTACAACCTAAATCAAAAAACTTCAAGCTCGAGAATTTTGCTCCTTTTGTTCATGGTAACAACATTATGGAAATAAGTGACGAGTTACAAGACGCCATTTATCATATTGAGAGAAACGGAAATTCGAAAATCATTCTAACCGACCTTTCTATTAAGCTTACCAGACTATTACACAAAAAATCTGCATAAAATGGCAGACGAAAAGTGGTTTGTAATTATTAATCCAACTTCAGGAAATGGAAAAGCAAAAAAGCTTTGGCCTAAGATTAAATCATTATTAGAGCTTAATGATTTCAGCTTTGAATTCGCTTTTACTGAAAGCGCTGAACATAATGTTAAATTAGTTTATAACTCTGTAAATCAGGGTTTTAAAAATTTCATTTGCGTTGGTGGCGATGGTACTATTCATAATACCGTTAATGGAATTATAACTCAAAACAGGTTTGAATCTAAGGAATTAAGTCTAGGTGTTATTCCTGTAGGCACCGGAAACGATTGGATAAAAACCCACAATATTCCCAGGGATGTTGAACAAGCAATTTTAACCATAAAAAATGGAGAAACTGCTCTTCAGGATGTAGGTAAGATCGAGTTTCTGAGCGTTCAAAGAGACCCTGTTTTCTTTAACAATCTGGCAGGAGTTGGTTTTGACGGTTACGTAGTTAGTAAGGTTGGGAAATACAAACATTTGGGTAGTGCTTCATACTTAATAGGCGCATTAATGGGTTTGTTTTCCTTCAAAAATTTTAAAGTTGAAATCGAAGCTAATAACGAAATAATTAAAACCTCCTCTCTAATGGTTTTGGTTGGTTTGTGCCAATACTCTGGCGGAGGAATGCAACTAACAGATTATTCTAATTATAATAATAGTTTTTTTGACATCACAATTGCTAAACAATTTAGTAAATTAGATGTACTACTAAACACCCATAAGCTTTATAATGGTATGATTAAGAGCTATAGAAAAGTAGAGAATTTAAGCTCTGATCAGGTTATTATTAGAATACCTCAGGGGCTTAAACCCTTTATTCAAGCAGATGGTGAGCTTATTGGAATGGGAGATATTAAAGTGTCACTAATTCCAAGCGCTCTTAGTTTTTACAAATAAAAGAACCAGACTTAAAAGTCTGGTTCTTCAAAACTAAATTATGTTTTACTTAGTTGTTTTTATAAGATGCATTTAACGCATCTAATATTGCTTGTGTTAGATCTGATGTATCTTCTCCATACATAACACTTCCTGCTTCGTTACTTCCTAAGATAAAGTTATAACCATTTGTCTTGCCATAATCCTTTACAAAGTCCTTTACCTTTTTAATTAAAGAATCGTTCTTAGTTTGACTTTCCTGTGCAATTTGTTGTTGTTCAAACTGTAAACGCTGTGTTATTAATTGTTCACGCTGTTGCAATTCTTGTTGTAGTTTTTGCAAATTGACTTGCGACATTCTTCTCGCCTTAACCTCTGCTTCCTTTAACTCTAGTTGAAAAGCTTGACTTAAACTATCCCTTCTTTTCTCGTAAGCAGCAATTTTTGTTTGAAGTTTCGCTTCAATATCTTTTTTCTCTTGGTAATCGTTTATCAAAACTGAATTATCTACATATCCAATTTTGTGAGTTTCCTGACAAGAGATAATTGTCAACATTAAAATTCCAACAGCTAATATTCTTTTCATTTTAAAAGATTTTGATTTTGCGCAAAAGTAAGAAAGTAAAGTAGAAGAATAACGCAATTAACAACGATGATTCAGTTGATAAATAAAATTTATTGAATACCATCTTTAAAATCTGTTTTATTTATGGCTTTTGGATTAAAATTAAGCCCTATAACTGCTTAAAATATTTGTTTAAGGTGATTGGTTAGTCTTGATTGTAAAGACAATTAGAAAGGTTCTTAAAATCAATTTTATTTGTTTTTAACTACATAAATAAGTGAAGAGTACTCTCCAGAAGATTTGGCTTTAATATTTGATCGCAATCCAATAAAAAAAGCTTTGATAAAATTCATCTTTCCTGTTTTATATTTTTCAGAAAGTATGCTCACATAATACGAATCAAATTTCATGGGAAGTGTTTTCACAACTTCCATTTTTCTTCTTTGAAAAAGATTCTTAATTGACGCTTGAGAAAAATGCCAAAGATGTCTAGGTACATCATAAGCCGCCCAAAAAGATTTATAATAGAACGCGTCAAAACTTTTATGATTAGGAACTGCAATTATTAAAGCTCCATTAGGTTTAAGAAGTTTCTTAAAGAGGTCTGCCTGTTCATTCAATTTAGGAAGGTGTTCCAAAACATGCCACAGCGTTATGACGTTAAAGCTATTTTCTTTAAAGTTTAATAACTCATCAACATCAAAAACTTGATTATTGGTTTTTGAGTTTGCAATAGCCCTTGCGTCCCTATTTGGTTCAATACCCTTTACTTCCCAACCTTTGCTTTTTGCTTCCTGTAAAAAGTCTCCAGTACCACATCCAATATCTAAAAGTTTCTTTGATGAATCTGAAAGAGGGTTAATCAATTTAACTTTTTTCCTTAGGGCAATATTTCTAACTAAATGATACGCTCTTTCAAATAAATTACGTTTTGCATCTGTGTGTGAAATGTAATCTGCGCTTTTATAATACTCAGATAATTTCTCCTCATTAGGTTGAGGAAATGTCTCCAGCATTTGTAGTTCTTCATTATAAAGTAGCTGAAACTCCTCTCCTGAAACAGAGTAATCCTTAACAGTTAGAACAATTTTTTTGGAATTCATTTATTGAGTGTTCCACGTGGAACAGTTTCTTAATTATCTTCCCATATACACTAACAAAACAGAAATATCATTAGGGGAAACACCACTTATTCTAGATGCTTGCGCAACAGATGTTGGTTGAATTGCTTTCAACTTCTCCCGCGCTTCAAAACTCATTGATTTTATTTGTGAGTAATCAAAGTTCTCAGGGATTTTTACATATTCTAAACGATGAAGCTTGTCTGCGTTATTCTTTTCTTTAGCAATATATCCAGCATATTTTACTTGAATCTCTGCCTGCTCAATTACTTCCCTGTCAAGATTATTCTCTTGAATATACTCCTCAACAGCTTTGAGTTTTCTAACATCATTAATATCAATATTAGGTCGAGAATATATCTTAAACATCTTATCAGACTGTTTCATTAAACTCGATCCTTTATTCTCAAGAACAGGGTTGGCTTCTTCTGGTTTTACACTTGTATCTCTAAAAAATTGGACAAATTTTTCGGCAGCATCATGCTTTTCTTCCATTCTTTTTAATCGCGCTTCAGTAGCAATTCCAAGTTCATATCCCTTTGGTGTAAGTCTTTGGTCGGCATTATCTTGTCTCAATAATGTTCTATACTCAGCTCTAGAAGTAAACATTCTATATGGTTCTTCTGTTCCTTTTGTGATTAGATCATCAATTAAAACTCCAATGTATGCCTCATCTCTTTTTAATGTAAAAGCATCTTTTTCTTGAACTTTTAAACTAGCGTTTATTCCAGCCATTAATCCTTGAGATGCAGCTTCTTCATAACCAGTAGTTCCATTAATCTGTCCAGCGAAATATAAGCCCTCAACCAGTTTAGTTTCTAAGGTGTGCTTTAACTGTGTTGGTGGGAAGTAATCATATTCAATAGCATAACCAGGTCTAAAGAATTTTACATTTTCAAATCCAGCAACAGACCTCAGCGCATTGAATTGAACATCCTCTGGTAAAGAGGTTGAAAATCCATTTACATAATATTCAACCGTATCCCAACCCTCTGGTTCAACAAAAAGTTGATGCCTTTCCTTATCGGCAAAACGATTGATCTTGTCTTCTATAGACGGACAATATCTTGGACCAATGCTCTTTATTCTACCATTAAACATTGGTGATCTATAAAAACCTTCTCTTAGTAGGTTGTGAACTTCAGGACTTGTGTAGGTCATGTGACAAGACCTTTGCTTAGTTAATGGTTTTGTACTATCTAAATAAGAGAATTTCTCTGGATATTCATCACCTGGTTGTTCAATCATTTTAGAAAAATTCAGCGATCTACCATCTACTCTTGGAGGAGTTCCTGTTTTCATTCTTCCTGAATCAAAACCCAGCTCAACTAATTGTTCTGTTATTCCAGTTGCTGCTCTTTCTCCTGCTCTTCCCCCTCCAAAGTTTTTCTCTCCTATATGAATTAGCCCATTAAGGAAGGTGCCGTTAGTAAGCACGACCGTTCTAGCTTTTACTTCAATTCCTAAAGAAGTTTTTACGCCTGTAACTTTTCCTTTTTCCACAATTAAACCAGAAACCATTTCTTGATAGAAATCTAGATTCTTGGTTTGCTCTAACAACATTCTCCAATCTTCTGCAAAACGCATTCTGTCACTTTGGACCCTAGGGCTCCACATAGCAGGTCCTTTAGACTTGTTAAGCATCTTAAACTGAATAGCAGAAGTGTCACTAACAATTCCGCTATAACCACCTAACGCGTCAATCTCGCGCACAATTTGTCCCTTAGCAATTCCACCCATAGCCGGATTACAAGACATCTGCGCTATGTTCTGTAGGTTCATGGTTATTAAAAGCGTCTTGCTTCCCATATTAGCAGCAGCAGCAGCAGCTTCACTTCCAGCATGCCCTCCGCCTACAACTATAACATCATATGTATCTAAAAACAAACTCATAAGTGTTCCACGTGAAACATTTTGTTGTGTCTAATTTAAAAGTGTGCAAATATACGTTAGAAATTACGTTGTCTCCAACTTGTTAAGATAGAAGTCTTCCTTAGCTCGCATGACCTTACTTTCCTCATCAGATTTATCCTTATAACCACAATAATGTAGTACACCATGAATCATCACCCTATGAAGCTCATCATTGAAATTAACATCAAGATCTTCGGCATTGTCTTTAACTCTATCTACTGATATAAAAACATCTCCATGTAGTTCTTTTCCTACCGAATAATCAAAACTAATTATATCAGTTAGTGTATCGTGATCAAGAAATTCAATGTTTAATTTGTGTAAATACTCATCATCACAAAAGATGTAATTAAGTTCTCCTTCCTTACAATCCTCATTGATGATAACCTCAGAGATCCAAGTACTGATAATATCCTTTGATTCTAAGCTAAATTCTGTTTCAAAATTAAAGTTGATCATTCGTTTTTTTAAAATACTCCTGTACCTTGCGTTTGTAATGTTGCTGCAAAGGTAAGGTTTGTCTGTTTAAAACCTCAGTAGTATTAAAATAACGTTTTACACTATTCAATTGTTCAGAAGAAAGAACACCAAATTGTCTCGTGTTGGTCTTAGATTTTCGTTTATTATCTTCTCCTTGCTGGAATGTAGCGTTCTCAAGCTTTAAAAGCTGATGTTTTAGATTACTCATTCTTTGAAGCGTTCTATTAGTGAAGCCTTTATTTAAAAGATCACGCTCAATATTCTCCATTTCTCGTAATAAATTGCCTCCAGAACCCTGTTTCCCTTCCCTACCAAGCTTATCTTCAAGGGCTTTTCTAAGCTCTTGTTGCTGTTGATATATTTGGTAGAGTTCGCCGTTCATCTCTTCGTTTTGCCCTTCACCACCTTCTTGCTGTTGCTCCCCTTTACCTTGTTGCTCCTTTCCTTCTTTCCCCTCTTGCGGTTTCCCTTCCTGACTTTTCTTTAATCCTTCTTGCATTTGCTTGTTAAGCTCTTCTTGACTCATAATAATATCTGGAAGCTGCATATCTCCCTGCCCTTGCCCTGGGCTTGGATTCATTTGAGACTGCATATTATCAAGCATGTCGCTTAAAAGATTCGCCAACGAGTTGGCAGAAGTCACAGCATATTGTTGTGCCGCAACTCCTTGATAAAGCCTATTGTCTGCAAGCTGCTCAAGCGACTTATCTATATTGAAGAAAACCTCAGTGACTTCCTTATTTATTTGCTCTGATATCATTGGTTGACGTAACGACAATGCAAACAGGCTATCATCAACATGTTCAAAATGTTCACGCAAACCTTGTTGATTGATCAAGTATTTAGCATATTCATTGTGGTTGATTTGAATGCCTTTAAACCTGTCCATTAAATCTTCCTGATCAAACGAATATACCACCAGATTGTCCAGAACCTGCCTAAGCATATCCATATCCTCAGACATTTGTTCCATAGATCCACTCATCATTGACTGTTGCATTTGCTCACTTAGTTGACGCATTTTCTCAGCCGCCTTTTTCTGGTTTTTCTTTGCTTTTTGCTGCTGCTGCTGTTTGTTTTGTTGATCCGAACTCTGCTCCTTCTTCTCTAAATTATCGCTAGCTTCCTGTTGCTCTTTCTTAATGTCCTCTTCTTTTTTAGTATCATTAGGGATATCCATTGGCTCCATTAAGCTTTGATTTTCTTTCCTTAATTCTTCTAATTCTTCTTTAATGTCTTCAAACTTCTTATTAAGTTCGTCTTGCTTTTCTTTAGTATTATTTTCAGCGTCCTCTTCAGAAAGTGCCTCTTGCTCTTTAGATAACTCTTCTAATTCAACACGAAGTTTTTCGCTCTTCATTGAAACATAGTAGCGCTTAGTTAATTCCAGAAGTTGTTGTAGGCTTCGCTTCTTGTTTTTGTTTTGTTTTGCAAGCTCCTCAAGTTTTTGTGAAAGTTCTTCCTTTTGAATCTTTTCAGATAATTTTACCAGCTCCTTAAGCAACTCTTCGTCTTGTTCTAGCTGCTTTTGATTCTCTTCTAAGCGTTGTTGCAGGCTTTCTTTAAACGGATCTTCCTTTTCGTTTTGAAACTCCTCTAGATTTTCTTTCAGCTTTTCGTTGAAGTTTTTCATCAACTCATCTTGCTGTTTTTGGCGCTTTAAAAAGTTCTCAAGTTTCTTTTTGTCATTAAAATTAAGCTCCGATTTTTCCTTTTGTGTTTTAGAGAATTCTTTTAACCCCTCTTCTTGCTTGTCCATTTTCTCTAAAGAGTCGTTTAAATCATCTATGGTCTTTCCTTGCTCTTTTAATTGCTCTTCTTCAAGCTCCTCTTGGGTAAGCTTTCTAAACGAAAACACATTGCTCTTGGTTCCCTTGTAATTAGCTATTGCATCATTGTCGAATACTTCAAAATAAAGGTCATAGCCAACCCCTTCTTGAAGGTTTAATTGATCTGGAAAAACACTTGCAAACTCATCAAAATTAGATGTGCTTATGTTAATCTTCTCTGTTTGCTTTCCTTCTTCATTACCACTTGGATAATAAACCAGCTGCAAATTACTTAAACCATAGTCATCGCTTACTTGTCCATAAAAATAAAGTGTTTGTGAGTCCAAAGAGTCTTGTTCCATCTTAACATTAATCTCTGGAAACTCATCTCGGATCACTTTAATGGAAAACGACAAACTTTCAAAATCAGCCAAATCTGAGTTACTGGTGTTTAAAGTATAATCAAAAGACTTGAATAATCTTTGAGATAATTCGAAACTATTTCCGTCTTCCTGAAAATTATATGTAGAGTCGATACTATTTAGCTCAACTTTATCCGTGTTTTTCGTTCTCACCCTCCAAGAAACGTTAGTGCCTAGTGGAACCACAGCATTACCATTACTCTTTAAAGTTTCATCTTGTTTTTTTGTGTAATTAGGATAGTCTAACACCATATCAAACCCAAGTAAAGACGGAGTGTTTATGATTTCAAGATTGTGATACTCAGACTGAACACCATTGGCAGATAGATTAAACTGAACATCTTCTCTCGGTTGTGTAAACGTAAATTCAAATGCACCATCTTCTGACGATTTTAAATAATAACTTTCGTTGTTATAATGAATTTGAGCGTTTTCTGGAGTGATCTCTCCTTCTGTTTTAACAGTAAGTGTGAAATCTCTTCCCTCAATCGTTTTTAACTCTTCGTTTATAATAAAGAAGCTAAAAGGTGCTGGCGGTTCATATGCCGTTTGATAATTAACAACACGCGCATAGCTATCACTAAACCAATTGTATTTTCCAGAAATAAAAGATGCTCCAATTATCAATAATGGAACTGCAGCATATTTTAAATATTTTATGTTACTCTTGAAATTAACCGCAAGCCTAAAAGGAATTGGTGTGAGCTCTTCAGATTTTTGTTCAATGCTTGCTAACAATAATTCTGATTCTTTGCTGTCCTCTTTTAGCTGAAGCACATTAAGTAATTTGTCGTTAACTTCAGAAAAATGTGTTCCTATAATTTGAGAAGCTTCTTTGTAATCAATTCCCTTTTGAAGTTTAAAAAGTTTGGCTAATGGAATTGCTATAAACTTTATTAGTAAAGCTGCTTCTACAATTATAAACACCCAAAACAGCAAAGTCCTTCCTACTGAACTTAACCATAACGCATATTCAATGAAAAGAGTGACTAAAAAGTAAAGCAATCCGATAGCAAAAAATAAAATTACCCCTTTAATAAGATCGTTTAAATAGTACTTTCTTATAAAAGCTTCCAGCTTATTTTGTATGTGCTCAAAACTGCTCACCTCTTAGTATTTAAGGCATTCAACAAATAAAACTACAATTTTATTGTTAACTTAGGTGTTAATTTCTTATAACATTGTGTTAAACTCGATAAGTGGTTCTACCAGTCGATTTTATGAGTTAAAATGAAGGATCTAAAGTACTTAGCCGCATTATCAATACCAATGACAGTAATAATTGGTTTGATCTTAAAAGATTTTTGGGTGTTTTTAACACCTGTTTACTCGTTTGTGTTTGTTCCGTTATTGGAGTTGTTGCTTCCACAGGACAATACTAACTATAGTAAGGATGAAGTTGAAAATAAAACCTTAAACCGATTGTTTGATTGGATGCTTTATTTAAATCTTCCCATTGTCTACGGCATTCTAATTTTTGCACTATTTACAATATCTACGACGCCTCTAAATAACTTTGAATTTATTGGTTTAACCCTTTCTATTGGGATGGTACTGGGAAGTAATGGAATTAATGTTGGACACGAACTTGGGCATCGTCAACAATCTAATGAACGTTTTATTGGTAAGGCTTTGTTATTGCCTTCTCTTTATATGCATTTCTATATAGAGCATAATTATGGGCATCATTTGCACGCAGCAACCAAAGAAGATCCTGCAACTGCAAGATATAATCAAAGCGTTTATTCGTTTTGGGTTACTTCTACATTTCGGCAATATCTAGGCGCATGGAACATTCAAATGAAACTACTTAAAAACAACAATCGCTCATTTCTTTCTTTCAAAAATGATATGCTTTGGTATATTGTTTTACAAGTAACTTATCTTATGGTGGTACTCTATTTTTTTGGTTCACCAGTTTTGTTGTTTGCTGTTGGAGCTGCAATTACAGGCTTCTTATTGCTTGAAACTGTTAATTACATAGAACACTATGGTTTACTTCGGTTAAAAAACTCTTCTGGTAGATATGAACGTGTTAAAGAAATTCATTCCTGGAACTCTAATCATGTGGTTGGTCGCATCATTTTATATGAATTGACTAGACATAGTGATCACCATTATAAATCTTCTAAAAAGTATCAGGTTTTAGAGTGTCATGAAGAAAGTCCGCAGATGCCTTTTGGTTATCCAACCTCTATGGTGTTAGCACTGATACCTCCTTTATGGTTTGCTGTAATGAACAAACGCGTGCCGCAAGAAATGATTTCGGCTGCTTAACTTTCTTTTAAAGATTATCATTTTATCTTTGCAGCAAATTTCCAAGCATGAGTAACGACGTTCGTGTGCGATTTGCACCAAGTCCGACAGGTCCTTTACATATTGGTGGTGTAAGAACTGCACTATTCAACTATTTATTTGCTAAAAAACACAAAGGAACATTTGTGTTGCGTATTGAAGATACCGATCAAAAAAGGTACGTTGAAGGAGCTGAAAATTATATTGTAGAATCGTTGAATTGGTGTGGAATTCCTTTTGATGAGGGTCCAGGAAAAGATGGTGGTTTTGGCCCTTATAGACAAAGTGAACGTAAGCATTTATATAAGCAGTATGCGGATCAACTTATTGCTGAAGGAAAAGCATATTATGCATTTGACACCGCTGAACAATTAGATACTCACAGAAAAGATCATGAAGCTAACGGCAAGACCTTTATTTACAATTGGCACAATCGTGAAAAAGGACGATTAGTAAATTCTTTGGTGCTTTCTAAAGAAGAAACTCAAGCTAAAATAGGTGCTGGTGAAGATTATGTAATTCGTTTTTTGTCTCCTCAAGATGAAGCCTTACAGTTAAAAGACATTATTCGTGGTGATATTAAGATTGACACCAATATTCTAGATGATAAGGTATTATTTAAAAGCGATGGAATGCCAACATACCATCTGGCAAATATTGTAGATGATCATTTAATGGAAATCTCGCATGTGATTCGTGGTGAAGAATGGTTGCCTTCTTTGGCTTTACACCAGCAACTATACAATGCTTTTGGTTGGGAAGCTCCAAAGTTTGCACATTTACCATTGATACTAAAACCAACAGGAAAAGGGAAACTAAGCAAACGTGATGGAGATAAACTTGGCTTTCCTGTTTTTCCATTAGAATGGACTGATCCTAAAACTGGAGATGTTTCACGTGGATATAAAGAAGATGGTTATTTCTCTGAAGCTGTGGTTAATTTTTTAGCATTTTTAGGGTGGAACCCAGGAACTGAGCAAGAGCTTTTTGATTTAGAAGGTTTGGTAAATACTTTCGATTTAAATAAGGTAAATAAATCTGGAGCGCGCTTTGATCCTGATAAAACTAAATGGTTCAACCATCATTACATGCAAGTGCAGGACAACAATAAGCTCGCTAAAGCTTTTAAGACTTCTCGGTCCGAACTCACTGAAATTGATTTGAATTACATTGAAATGGCGGTTGCCTTGGTAAAAGAACGAGCAACTTTTGTTAGTGATTTCTGGGGTTTAACTTCATACTTATTTGTAGCTCCAGATTCTTATGACGAAAAAGCGTCTAAAAAAGCTTTTAAAGAAGGAACATCTGAAATTTTAAACACAGTTAAAGACTTAATCCAAAACATTGAGGTTTTTGATGTCGAAAATCTACAGTCAAATATCAAGGGTTGGATCACTAGCAATGAAATTGGTTTCGGAAAAGTAATGATGCCTTTACGATTGGCTTTAGTGGGGGCGCTTCAAGGTCCTGACGTGTTTGATATTATTTATATGATAGGAAAAGACGAAGCAACAAAGCGAATTGATAACGCTATTAGCTTTATGTTTGCTTAGAAAGTAAACATCGCTGAAAAAGCAATCATTTCTGGATTTCCCTTAAAAGTGGTTGGTTGATCAAGGTTTTTATTTAGTTTTTCCAGTGTATTTAAAAAGCCATAAACATATTGCGCTTTTACTTTTAAAGGTCCAAATCCTGCAGTAACACCAACGGTCCCATTTAGGTTAAATTTTGATAGCTTTGTAATGCTTTCTGCACTAAGGTTATCATACCCATTTATAAAATAGCTTTCTTGCTCTGAGTTTGAGAATGCAAGATCACCATTGTATTGTACTTGTGGACCAACATCAAATGTTAAGTTGCTGCCTATAATCTTTGCGTGCATTAAAAATCCAAGCTGCACTGCCATCAATTTATATTCTATCATTTCATTTCCAGCCACATCATCCGTCATTCTCCCAGAAACATCAAACTTGTTTTCTGAAATCTGCATTCCAAAGCTCGCATTATACCATTTATGCGGAATATCAACAGTAGTGTACATCGTGGCTATAAAACCATTCCCTTGTTTTGTGGTAAAGTTATCGGTATTAAGATTAAAAAGAGTGATTCCCCCTCCTAAGCTAAACCCATTTTTTATAGCATAACGCTTATGTTGAGCTTGAATAGTTGTAACAAAAAGTATACTTAATACTACTAATAAAATAAGCTGTTTGTTTTTCATAAAATTTGTGACATTTGATGGCAAATATAGCTTAAATTAGTATTCATTTATTTTCTAACCATTTAAAAACATTGTTATGGGTCAATTTGTATTTATCCCTGTGATATTCTTCGGATTAATCATTTTAATTTCTGCATTCTTTATAGTTAAACAACAAACCGCTGTTGTTATTGAGCGTTTCGGTAAGTTTGAAAGTATTCGTCATTCTGGACTTCAGCTTAAAATTCCATTAGTTGACAGGGTTGCCGGACGATTAAGTTTAAAAATTCAGCAGTTAGATGTTATTGTAGAAACTAAGACTCTTGACGATGTATTTGTGCGCTTAAAAGTATCTGTACAATATAAGGTAATACGCGATAAGGTTTATGATGCTTTTTATAAACTAGATTATCCTCATGATCAAATTACCTCTTACGTATTTGATGTAGTGCGTGCAGAAGTCCCAAAAATGAAGTTAGACGACGTCTTTGTTAAGAAAGACGATATTGCAATTGCCGTTAAAACCGAGCTAAACGAAGCAATGTTAAACTATGGATACGACATCATTAAAACTTTAGTAACAGATATTGATCCTGATTCACAGGTAAAAGCAGCTATGAATAGAATTAACGCGGCTGAACGTGAAAAAGTAGCGGCTCAATACGAAGGTGATGCTGCGCGAATCCTAATAGTTGAAAAGGCTAAGGCTGAGGCGGAGAGCAAGCGCTTGCAGGGTCAAGGTATTGCAGATCAGCGTCGTGAAATTGCTCGTGGTTTAGAAGAGTCTGTTGAAGTATTAAACAAAGTTGGTATCAACTCTCAAGAAGCTTCTGCTCTAATAGTTGTAACACAGCATTACGATACGCTGCAAGCAATTGGCGAAGAAACTAATAGTAACTTAATATTATTACCAAACTCTCCTCAAGCAGGAAGTGATATGCTAAACAATATGGTAGCAAGCTTTACTGCTAGTAACCAGATTGGTGAAGCAATGAAAGAGCGTAACAGAAAGAAATCTGATGAATAAGCTTTCTTTAGAAATTTTAATAATGCTACTACTGTTTTGTAGTAGCATTTCTTTTTCTCAGCAAAACGAAACCATTGCTTGGAGTCCTGAATATAAGCTAGAGTGGAAAGATTATCTAGGCAATCTAGATCCAGAAGTTTTTGCAAATGCAAAAACCAGCTATAAAATAGAATTCATTCCTGAAAATGTCATGGTTGACGAACATGATAGAATGCCTAATTACAAAAAAATAACTGTTGTAGCTAAATTTTATAAAAAACATTCATGGTCTATTTCTAAAGATCAAGAATTACTTAGTCATGAGCAGATTCACTTCGATATAGCAGAATTATTTGCTAGAAAAATCAGAAAGAGGTTTTTAGAGTTAAAATCTAAAAAAGAAAGTCGGTTCTCTGTATTTTACTCTGAATATAAGTCTCTTTGGAATGAATGTAGAATTTATCAGAGAAAATACGACCAAGAAACAAATCACGGTTTAAATACTCAAAAAAATAAAGAATGGGAGAAGTTGGTAAGAGAAAATTTAACCAAATTAAATTCTTATTAATTCTTTTTCTTTCTAAGGTCCAGATTGTGCACTAATACAACTTGGGCTACCCAACGATGTAAATTAGAGAACTGCCAGTGCATTAATCCTGTGCTTAACTTAAATGAATCGCTTAAGTTAAAGTTTGTCTTAACCGTTATACGGTTTTGATTAAAATTGTTTCCTTGATTCATTAAAAACACCTCTTCGGAAATCACTAGATCAACCTTTTCAGATAACGGAAAACCAAAGTCTACTCCTGCTCTATAGCGCAATTGTAAATTATTATTTATCCATCGTTCCTCGATCATAAACTTATTGGTGATCTTGACTTTGTTAAGCTTTGATTTAATAGCTAAGCTCTGGTACATTCCGTGTTCTAGGAAGTTGTTTTTTGCATCTAAAAAACGATACCCTGCTCCTGCCGTAACGTTCGCTGATAGAGCATAACTAAATCCACTTGTTATTAGAAGATGATCATCATCTAAATCTGCTTCAAAACTTCTGTATTGAAACATGTTGTTGAAGGTAAACTTATCTGATAATTTAGCATTGTTCTTGTATACAAGCCACGTTCCAAAATCTGATTGGGCTGCAACAGTATATGAGCAAGCAATAAAAAATATAAAGGTTTTAATTGATTTCATTTGTGATCTCTGCTAATAATTGATTTGAATCTGTTTTTCCTTTTTCTATAAATTCTATGATATTATCATTGGTTTGCAAACCATTCTCCAACAACACCTTTAAAGCAAGCATTGTTGCAATACGTGTACCAACTTTCTTTACCGCTGTTCCAAACAAAGGCTCCAGCTCTTCATAAGCAACATTGTTCGCTAGTTTTAATATTTCAGCTTTTACTTTTTGTTGTTTTGCCTCAGGTAAATTAGTATACTTTTTACCTAGTTGTTTAATTACATCTATTGGCTTTCGTTGGGATTGCTGTGGATTAGGTTTTTGCTGATTTTGATTGTTTTGCTTTGGTTTCTGCTTTGCCCAAGTATCTCTTAGTCCTACTGTTTTATTAAATATTAACTTTTCAGAAGTGCTATCATCATCTACATTAAAGTATCCTATTCTTTGGAACTGGAATCTATCTCCTACTTTTCCTTCAATAAGACTTGGTTCAATAAATGCTTCTCTAATCTTTAAAGAATTAGGGTTTAAGAAATCCATAAATGTCTTTCCTTCATGACTATCTGGTGCTTCATCTGTAAACAAACGGTCATACTCTCTAACTTCAGCCTTAACAGCGTGTTTTACAGATACCCAATGTAATGTACCTTTAACCCTTCTGGAAGTATCTTCAGAATACGTACAGTGTATTTCAGTGACATTACCTTCTGCATCTTTTATTACGCTTTCAGCTTTAATGATATACGCATTCTTAAGTCGTACTTCTCCACCTAATTTTAATCTGAAGAACTTATTTCCGGCTTCTTCTTTAAAGTCTTCTTTTTCTATGAATATTTCTCTTGAAAAAGGAACTTTTCTGCTTCCAGCATTTTCATCCTCTGGGTTATTTTCAGCATCCAACCACTCCTCTTTTCCTTCTGGATAGTTTGTGATTACAACCTTCACAGGATCTAAAACAGCCATCACACGATTTGCTGTTTTATTTAGATCTTCTCGAATACAGAACTCAAGAAGCGAAACATCAATCACATTATCTCGCTTCGCAACTCCAACTGTTTCTACAAACTTTCTAATGGCTGTTGGAGTATATCCTCTTCTTCTTAAACCTGATATTGTTGGCATTCTTGGGTCATCCCAACCTTTAACAATTCCTTGGTTAACCAATTGCAATAGTTTTCTCTTGCTCATGATGGTATAACTAAGGTTTAAACGAGCGAATTCTCGTTGCTTTGGTGGCATTGGATATTCACCAGAGCTATAATCATGAACAATGTCTCTAAACCAATTGTAAAGCTTCCTGTGTGGTTTAAATTCTAATGAACATAGAGAATGTGATATTTGTTCGATAAAATCACTCTCACCATGCGTCCAATCGTACATTGGATAGATGCACCACTCATCTCCTGTTCTATGATGAGATTGATGCAAAATGCGATACATAATTGGATCACGCATTAGCATATTAGGGTCTTCCATATCGATCTTCGCACGAAGCACATGAGTTCCTTCTTTAAACTCTCCATTTTTCATGCGCTCAAACAAATCTAGATTCTCTTCAACAGACCGACTACGATAAGGACTATTTGTTCCAACTTGAGTTGGGGTTCCTTTTTGTTCAGCCATTTCTTCACTTGTCTGAGAATCTATATAGGCTTTTCCATCTTTAATCATTTGAACAGCCCAATCATATAACTGATGAAAATAATCAGATGAATACAGTTCATTAGCCCATTTATAGCCTAACCAAGCTATGTCTTTTTTTATAGCATCAACATATTCCTGCTCTTCTTTGGCTGGATTAGTGTCATCAAAACGAAGGTTAACAGGAGCACCATACTTCTCTCCTAGACCAAAACTAATTCCTATAGCCTTAGTGTGCCCTATATGTAAATATCCATTGGGTTCTGGCGGAAAACGAAAACGCAACTTCTCTTTAGATAGTCCACTTTTTAAATCTTCCTCTATAATTTGCTCTATAAAATTTAGCGATCTTCTTTCTTCAGACATATGCTGATCGATTTACTTCATTTAACGACTGGCAAAATTAAGTAATTAAACGTTTTTAAAGCTATAATTCTTTTAGAGAATGATTAATTTTGATTAAAATTGATAAGATGCAACATTCTAATTATAAATGTCCAAAATGTAATAACAGAACTTATGTTGTTGATCAGATGCGAGCAACAGGAGGGACTTGGTCAAAGATTTTTGATGTACAAAACAAAAAATTCACTTCTGTAACCTGTGAAAGGTGTAGTTATACTGAGTTCTATAAAGCTAGTACAAGTGCTTTAAGTAATATTTTTGATCTGTTTACAAACTAATGGGAATTATAAAAGTTGAAAATATTCGTGTTTTTGCTCATCATGGATGTTTAAAAGAGGAAACTAAAATAGGTAGTGACTACAGAGTTGATCTAGAAGTAAAAGTAAATCTTAAAAGCTCAGCAACTACTGATAGTTTAAACGATACTGTTGATTACGTGCTACTTAATAAGATTGTGATAGAAGAAATGGCTATTCCTTCAAAACTACTTGAAACGGTTGCAAAAAGGGTTTTAGATAGAATTTTTATGGAAAGTGCTTCTGTTAGAAAAGCATCGGTTTCGGTTTCTAAGTTAAATCCACCAATAGGTGGTGACGTAGAGATGGTAACGATAAAAATGACAGAAAAACGAAAAAAACTAGGCTAAATGGTGTAGGAATGATATTTTTTTTACATTTGCTGCCTTATTAGGCGTCTTGGCCGAGTGGCTAGGCAGTGGTCTGCAAAACCATTTACAGCGGTTCGAATCCGCTAGACGCCTCTAAAGAAAAAGCCGCTAAGTAGCGGCTTTTTTTAATCTTCATTTAAAGGATTTATGTTTTCTATACGTTCTTTATTCTTTTTATAAGATTCTGGAAAAAATCCTTGAACCAACAACAATACACCAAAACCAAGTATCACAATTGCAATTATCTTTTTTGTTTTAAAAATACGTCTTGGTGTTAATTTACTTCTTAAGGTTTTTGCTGCATAAATTTTTAATAGGTCAACTACAAAATAAGTTACTAAGATGGTAGTTAAGAAAACAAACACTCCGTTTTCCGAACTTGTTAGCGTATTTGCAAGTATGATGAATCCCAGCCAACCAGCTAGAACTCCTATATTTATAAAGTTTAGTAGAAATCCTTTTAAGAAAAGCTTTCCGTAGTTCTTTTTAAACTCAACACGATGATATTCCTTTACTATAGACCTAAATGATTGTGATGTTTTAATAAACGATATTACACCATAAGCCACTAACAAAACGCCTCCAAAAATTAAGACATTTGGATCGTCTTTTACTTTATCTAACAACCTGTTTGTACTGTAGAAAGCGACTAGAATAAAAAGGACGTCGGCAAGAATTACTCCTAGATCAAATATTAGAGCACTTTTAAACCCTTTTGTAGCGCTGGTTTCTAACAAAACAAAGAAAACAGGACCTATTGTAAAGGCTAAAATAATTCCGAAAGGAATCGCTGTTAATACATCATCAAGCATGTAGGATAGTTTCCTACAAATTTATAAAAAGTAATGGTTAGAAAGCTTATTCCATGCGCTTTATTCTTCCACCTAGAGCTCTACTTTCATTAACTGTTATAGGATCACCATAAATATACACATCTCCTCCAGCTGTAATACTAATATCTAACAATTCCTTAGCATTAACATCTGCTTCTCCTCCAGCTTTTATTTTTATAATTGCTGTATCTGATTTAAAGTCTTTTCCTTTAAAAACTCCACCTGTATTCATGTTTATTTTTTGGTTCTTGGTTTTTCCAGTAACCTCAACAATTCCTCCTGTGACAGTTTTTATCTCAGTTTCTGTTGTTTTAACATCAACATTAATTCTACCTCCTTCTTGTGCCTTTAATTCAATTTCAAACTGTTTAAAAGTATCATCTGAAGTAATTACTGCGCCTTCGTTTGCATCAATTACATCTACTGAAGTATAAAAGAGTTTTACCTTGGTAGAATTTCCATCGTAACTTTCTTTTACCTTCATTTTAATTTTCAAGGTTCCGTTTTTGTTTACAACAACAACTTCTTTTGCATTTCTACCTGTTATTTCAACCTTGTTTTCTTTTGATTTAATCATTTCAATATTAATTAAATCATAAGCTTTAAGCGTTGAAAATTCACCTACATCTTTCGTAATAGCATCTTGTGCTGAAAGTACTGAAGTGGTTAATAAAATAAGTGCTACTAAATTTTTCATTTTGCTAGTTTTTAATAAACGGTTCTAGAACAATAACTATACCAAGTGTGTTTTATTATAAATCTTCTGTTTTTCCTATTAGTTTAAAATCAAGATGTTTACGTACCAAATCTGTTTGCTTCACTTTCACAACAACTTCTTCTCCTAATTGGTACATATTTTTTGTTCTTTCTCCTACTAGTGCATATTCATCCTGATCGAAATGGTAATAATCGTCTTTTATATCGCGAATCCTAACCATTCCTTCACATTTATTTTCAATGATCTCCACATAAATTCCCCAATCAGTAACTCCAGAAATCACACCAATAAATTCCTGATCTTTGTGATCTTGCATAAACTTGACCTGCATGTATTTTATAGAATCTCTTTCTGCTTTTGTAGCTAAATTTTCCATATAAGATGAATGCTGACATTTATTTTCCAACTCGTCTTCATTTGCAGACTTTCCACCATCTAAATAGTGTTGTAGTAAACGATGTGCTATTACATCAGGATAACGGCGAATTGGTGATGTAAAGTGACTATAATAATCGAAAGCTAAGCCATAATGACCAATATTATGAGTTGTATACTCCGCTTTACTCATACTTCTAACAGCCAGCGTATCTACCAAATTCTGCTCTTTTTTTCCTACTACATCTTTAAGAAGATTATTTAAAGAAGTTGTTACAGTTTTTCTATCTCTAAAATTTAATTTATAACCAAAACGACCTACAATATTCTGTAATTGCGCTAGTTTTTCATCATCTGGTTCATCATGAACGCGATATACAAAGATTTTTTTAGGGTTTTGTTTTCCTATAAACTCTGCAACTTTTCTATTTGCTAATAACATAAATTCTTCAATAAGTTTATTAGCATCTTTTGAGGTTTTAAAATAAACTCCCGTTGGATTGTTAGTATCATCAAGGTGAAACTTCACCTCTACTTTATCAAATGAAATTGCACCAGAACTCATTCGTTTTTTACGAAGTATTTTAGCTAGTTCATTTAATTTTAAGATAGCATCAGCTACTTTCTGGTCAGCTTTATAAGCTTTACTAGTTAATGAAATATCTTTAGAAATTTGATTAGCTTTTGTTTCAATTATTTCTTGAGCCTCTTCATAAGCAAAACGTGCATCACTATAGGTTACTGTACGTCCAAACCATTGTTTTTTAACTTCAGCTTTATTGTTGATCTCAAAAACAGCAGAAAACGTATATTTTTCTTCATGCGGTCTTAATGAACAAACCCCGTTTGATAATACTTCCGGAAGCATGGGTACTACCCTATCAACTAAATAAACAGACGTCGCTCTTTCAAACGCTTCGTCATCAAGAATAGTACCTTCTTTTAGGTAATGTGAAACATCAGCAATATGAATTCCTACTTCATAATTACCATTCTCTAACACCTGAAATGACAAAGCATCATCAAAATCCTTGGCATCTTTAGGATCTATAGTGAAGGTTAAAATATCTCGCATATCACGACGTTTCTTAATTTCTTCTTCAGATATAGAAACATCTAATTTTTTTACATAATCTTCTACTTCAACAGGGAATTCATATGGTAAACCATACTCTGCAAGTATTGCATGAATCTCGGTATGATGTTCTCCTGGTTTACCTAAAACCTTAACAACCCTACCAAAAGGAGAATCAGCTTTTTCAGGCCAATCTTCAAGCTTCACAAGTACTTTATCTCCCTCTTCAGCTTTAAAAGTTTTATTAAGTGGTACAAAAATATCAACATACATTTTTGAATTATCTGGAATTACAAATGCATAATTTTTATGTATTTGAATAACTCCGACATATTCTGTTTTTGCACGATTAATAATCTTCGTGATTTCACCTTCTAACTTTCCTCTTTTTCTTCGTTTAAAAACATATAATTCAACCTCATCTCCATTTAAGGCTTTATTTACATTGTTGGAAGCGATATGTATATCTTCTTCAAAATCATCACAAATAACATAACCAGATCCTCTGGCTGTTGACTCAAAATATCCAGTATAATATTGGGTATTAACTATAGCTCTATACTTTCCTCTATCTACTTGATCAATTTCTTGTTTAGCAGCAAGATTAGCCAGAGTTTTTATAATTTTATTTCTGCTACTAGCATCATTAACTCCTAACTTAGCAGCTATCTGTTTGTAATTAAAAGCTTGATTTCTATCAGATTTAAGAATATTAAGAATACTGGAAGCGTAGTTAGCTATTTTATGAGATCGTTTTTTCCTTTTCTTTCTTGCCATCTACATTTAAATATGAAACAAATCTACATTTAAATATTAGACATAAATATCTTGCTTGAATAACTTTATCCACATTTAATATTATAATAACAATTTCTTCTCTTTTTAAAATAAAATAAATGATGATTATAATAGCTTGTTAATATATACTAGAACTTTTATTAGTATTATTTTGAAAATAGTTTATTCACTATTTAATAACCTTTTATCAACTAAAATTTTAACCTTTAAATACTTAAAAATTAATTGATTCATATTAGCTATTAACAACAGTTGATAAGTTATAAACACAATGAAAATTTAATATCATTTTTTAATAATAATGTTGATAACCTTGAATAATGAAGTTAATATTTAGTCTATTATTTTAAAGAAATTAATTTGGATAATAAGAACGAATTTTTGCTTAGAAAAAAGTTTAAAATTGAAGAAATTAACTTATTAATATTAACAAATAGATATTAACAACTAATTAAAAGCTCATTAACAATTATAAGAATCCTGATTTGATATTTCGTAATTTTACAACTGTTTGATAACAGTAAAAATAAATAAATGAAAATAGCTATTGGAAACGATCACGCAGGAACAGATTACAAATTTGCAATTGTAGAATTTTTGAAGACAAAAGGAATTGAAGTTACCAACTATGGAACTGATACAAACGATAGCGTTGACTACCCAGACTTTGTACATCCTGTAGCTAATGATGTTAAAGATAACAATGTTGATTTTGGTATTCTTATTTGTGGTAGTGCTAACGGAGTTGCAATGACGGCTAATAAATATCAAGAAGTTAGAGCTGGTTTATGTTGGACCAAAGAGATTGTTGAATTGATTCGCCAACATAATAATGCTAATATACTTTGTATTCCTGCTCGTTACACAGCTATACCACAAGCTATTCAAATGGTTGAAACCTTTTTAAATACTAAGTTTGAAGGAGGAAGACATCAAAATAGAGTAAATAAAATACCAATTAGTTGTTAATAGATTAATGCATCTTTTTATAAATTGAAATGTCTTATAAGTAAAATGAAGCATTAATTTATGGGTCATCACCATTCGCATAGTCATTCTCACCATTATAATGGAGATCTAAAAGGAAGAAATCTTCTTATCTCTATTTTTCTAAACATATTAATAACTACAGCCCAAGTTATAGGTGGTTTGGTATCTGGGAGTCTATCTCTTTTAAGTGATGCATTACATAATTCAAGTGATGTAATTTCTTTAGTTATTAGCTATATAGCTGCAAAATTATCAAGAAAAAATGCTTCTTTAAATAAGACATTTGGCTATAAACGTGCAGAAATAGTTGCTGCTTTTGTAAATGCAGCAACTTTAGTAGTGATAGCTGTTTTCTTAATTATTGAAGCTATAGAACGTTTCCAAAATCCACAGGAAATAGAATCTAACCTAGTCATTTGGCTATCACTTTTAGGAATAGTTGTTAATGGTTTTAGTGTTTTATTACTAAGGAAAGACTCTGAAAGTAATATGAATATGAAGAGCGCCTATCTTCATTTATTTACAGATATGCTGGCAAGTGTAGCTGTATTAATAGGTGGTCTACTAATGAAATACTTTGAGATGTATTGGGTAGATAGTGTGTTAACCCTTGTAATTGCAGTGTATTTAATATTTGTTGGTTATGATCTTTTAAAGAATTCGTATAAGGTGTTAATGTTATTTACTCCAGAAAATATTTACATAAAAGAGATTGTGGCAGAACTTCAAAAATTAGAACCTATAAAAAATGTTCATCATGTTCATGTATGGCAATTAAATGAAGATGAAATACATTTAGAAGCTCATATAGATTTTAAGAATGATATATTGCTTTCTGAATTTGATAAAATACTAATTGATATAGAAGAAGTATTATTTCATAAGTTTGATATTAACCATGTAAATATTCAACCAGAATTTGGTAAATGTGATGCTAAAGATATTATTGTTCAAGACTAATTATGATAGATATAAAAGTTAAAACTTACAACGAACTTACATTAGATGAACTTTATGGTTTATTACAACTTCGAGTTGAGGTATTTTGTGTAGAGCAAAATTGTGTTTATCAAGATCTTGATGGAAAAGATAAAAAAGCAATACATGTAATTGGTTATAAAGAAAATACTATAGTAGCTTATACTAGAATTTTTAAACCAGGAGATTATTTTAATGAAGCTAGTATAGGAAGGGTAGTGGTAGCTAAAAATGAGCGCCAACATAAATATGGTTATGATATAATGGAAGCTTCAATTAAAACAGTAAAAGATTATTTTAACGAAACAGCCATAAAGCTATCTGCACAATCTTATTTAATTAAGTTCTATAATAATTTAGGATTTAAAGAAATAGGAGAGGAGTATCTTGAAGACGATATTCCTCATATTGCAATGATCAAGTCTTAAGGTTTTTCACTAACCACTCTAGTAATTACAATCTCAACACGCCTATCAAATTTAGGATCACCACCTAAAGGAAATTTTCTACGCATTCCCTCATATTTCATTCTGTTTTTACTCACCCCTTTTTTTGCTAAGTAGTAGTAAATATATCGGGCTCTTGCTTCTGATAGATTACGTTTTTTAGTCTTTCTATCTACAGCATCCCTATCATTTTTAGTACAACATACATGACCTTGTATCGTGAAATAGAAATCTTTTCGCTCATTAAGTATTTCTGCAATGCGCTCTAAAGTTTCTACAGATTCTGGTAGAATTTCACTATAACCAGTTTTAAATAAGATATTCTCTAAAACAACTTTATCACCAACTTTTAATTCTCCTTGTAAAGCAGTTTCGTAAGTTGGTTGGTCATTTATTACTTCTGGTCTTGGTGGAATATGAACATGAGCAATAATTTCTACTTTTCTATTTAAACTACGTAGTGTTTTTGTATCACTATTCTCAATGATCTTTAAGTGAATTTCTCCTTTACCATCTACACTTCCAAATAATGAATTATCCATTTCATGTTCAGAAAAGATCGTTTTTATAGCATCTGCACGCTGTTGAGAAAGTTTTAAGTTATAAGAGTCAGAACCACGATCATCACAAAAACCATAAATGGTGATTTTATCAACATCGTTCTTTTGAAGGTCTTGAATAAAAAGCGTGAGTCTACTTATCTCCGTTTCAGATACAGCATACTTATCTGTCTCGAAGTAGACTTCGTGTTTACGTTCGGTTTGGGCCAGTGAGAAGTAGCACCCAAGCAGAAAGAAAAATAAAAACTTTTTCACCTTAAGTAACTTTGGTCTCTCCTTAAATATAAATTAAAACAAATTGTAAAACCTTGAAAAATAGATGTAAAACCCCAAAAATTAGTTCAAATAACTATTGTATCGGGTTTTATTACTTAAAATATCAACTGCTGTTTTAATTTCTTTATTGTGAGCAAGGTAATATTCGTACAAGCCTTCTCTGTAAAAATAACGTTTAACAATCTCATTTTCTATCAAAGAGGATAGTTGAGATTTATTATCATCAATTGCACGATCTTTATAAGATTTTAAACTAGAAACTATGCGACTATAATCACTAGACAACTCTTTATCAATTTCTTCATCTTTAGCAGTTTCAAGAACTTTTGCCAGTTGTTTTTCGGTTTTAGTTTGAAAATCAAACTTGTTTTTCTTTAGGTAACTTTTGAAATCTTTGAAATCTCCATCAGAAAGCTTAAAAGACAACATATCTGAAACTGAATTGTTGTAATAATAATCAGTTGCAAAATCAAAAACGTAGTCACCACTAACTATTGCTTGTGTAATTGTTGAGGGCTTAGAATCAGTTATTTCTATATCAGGTTGAATTCCACCTCCATCAAATACAGATCGACCATTTTTTGTTTTAAACTCATTAAAGTTGTCTTGCGCTGTTCTTACTGCATTTCCTTTTTCATCGCGATTCCAATAATCTAGAGCCTGAATACATCTTCCTGAAGGTGTGTAATATCTAGAAATGGTAACTTTTAATTGAGTTCCGTAAGTTAATGGTTTAGGTCTTTGTACTAACCCTTTACCAAAACTTCTGGTACCAATAACCACAGCACGATCGAGATCTTGAAGTGAACCAGATACAATTTCGCTTGCTGATGCACTACCACCATCGATAAGAACAGTAAGCGGAATATTTAAATCTAAGGGTTGATTTTGTGTAAAATATGTCTTGTTATATTTTTCAACTTTTGATTTCGTTGTCACCACAATTTGCCCTTTAGGAATAAACAGATTCACGATGTTTACAGCTTCCATAAGTAATCCTCCAGGGTTTCCTCTTAAATCTAAAATTAAAGACTCAACACCATCAGCTTTTAATTCTCTTAAAGCATTTGAAACCTCTCGAGACGCAGTTCTTGTAAATTTAGATAAGGCTATATAACCAACCTTATCATTAACTTTATCATATAATGGTACTGCTTTAGACTCTACGGACTGCCTAGTTATGGTTGCTGTATTTGTTTTTCCTTGTCTTCTATAAGTCAAAGAAACCTTTGAACCAGGAGAGCCACGAAGTAAATCACCAGGATCACCTTTAAAAGAAGTTAGGTCTATACCCTCAATATTTATAATCTCATCACCTGCTTTAAGACCAGCCTTATCAGCTGCGTAATCTTTAAAAGGTTCCACTACCACTAATTTATCTTTAAGTGTTTTTACACTTGCGCCAATGCCAATATAGTCTCCTGTACTGTTTATTCTAGCTGCTTCAACGTCTTGCTCATTCATGAAAACAGTATAAGGATCAAGATCATTAAGCATTTCTTTAATAGCGGTATCCATAAGATCACCAGGATTAGTTTCATCAACATAGTTCATGTTGAGTTCTTTAAACATGGTAGTGAAGATTTCTATTTGCTTTGCTATTTCAAAAAAATCACTTTGAAATGCAGTTCCTGAGATAAGAACAACAGTAACAGACAGCGGAATAAGTACTTTCTTTTTCAATAGACTTCTCATAACGATTATTTTAAGATTCTACCTTCTTTCGAAAACGATCAAATAAGACCAACATCTTAGATTCTAAAAGAGATAATGTAGGTTTGGTTTTTCCAATGTACAAAATCATAAACGCATAATGTGTTGTAAAGTTGTTAAAATAGATGTGTTTGTTTAAACGGTAGGCTTCACGCATCAATCTTTTCACCCTATTTCTATCAACAGCAGTTTTAAAGTGTTTTTTACTAACCGAAACAGCGGTTTTGATATTGGAGTCATCATCAAAAGGGGTTTCTAAGAAAACCAACCGTAAAGGAAACTCACTAACAGAGTCACCATCTTTAAAAATACGCTCAATTATTTTCTTGCTTTTTAGCTTTTCTTTATTCGAGTAGCTATTTTTCATTATTCACGTTTATAGATTGCAAGATACAACACTGCTATTAGGTATGATAAAAATCATGTTTTAAAATCTGGTCTTGTAGTAATTTAACATGTCCTAAACAACACACAGTTTTAAAGATGGGAGAGTTAAAGGTTACAAAGCTTTCTAGTAAGAAAGATCGAGCAAACTATATATACCATTTACTAAAAGATATTGAAGCTCTTGATGTAATGATACAGCAGAATATGATTGAAAAATCACCTATTCGTGTTGGAGCAGAACAAGAGTTTTGTTTAGTAGATGAAGAGTTCATACCAGGTTGTAACGGAGTTGAAATACTTGAAGACATAAATGATGATCATTTTACTACAGAAATAGGATGCTATAATCTTGAAATAAACTTAGATCCTGTAGAACTTAATGGAGATTGTTTTTCAAAAGTAAAGCAACAACTAACAACGCTTTTAAATAAAGCTGAAGCAGCTGCAAATAAAAAGCAATCAAAAACCTTACTAACAGGAATTTTACCAACACTTACTTTAAACCATATAGGTGTTGAAAATATGACTCCTAAACAACGATACTTTGTATTAAATGATTCCATAAAAGAATCCAGAAAGCAAGACTTTAATATACACATAAAAGGTGTTGATGAAGTGAATTTATTACACGATTCAGTTATGTTGGAAGGGTGTAACACCAGTTTTCAAATTCATTTACAGATAGATCCAGATGATTTCATTGATAGTTATAATTGGGCACAAGCAATTTCTGGGCCTATTTTAAGCGCTTGTACAAACTCCCCATTTTTATTTGGTAAAGAGTTGTGGAGCGAGACCAGAATTGCATTATTCACACAAAGCGTTGACACCAGAGCAAACTCGTTCTTACTCAACGAAAAACAATCTAGAGTAAGTTTTGGTAGTGACTGGGCAACAGGAACAGTTGCAGATATTTTTAGAGACAATGTCTCAAGGTTTAGAAGTTTGATCACTACTGAGTTTGAAAAGGATAGTGTTAATATGATTGAGCAAGGAGAGATACCAAAACTTAAAGCGCTCAACTTACATAACGGAACAGTCTATAGATGGAATCGTGCATGTTATGGGGTAGGAGGAGGAAAACCACATTTAAGAATTGAAAACAGATATATTCCTTCAGGACCAACCACAACAGATGAAATAGCAAATATGGTATTTTGGGTTGGTGTAATGAGAGGAAGACCAAAGGCGTATAATAAGATCCATGAAAAGTGGGATTTTAGAAATATAAAAACCAATTTCTTTAATGCGGCTCGATATGGTATGAACACACAATTCTATTGGAATGGAGAATTAGTCCCTAGCCATAAATTAATTTTAGATGAGTTATTACCAATGGCTTATAAGGGGTTGTATAAAATGGGAGTAGCACCAAAAGATGTTGAGTATTATTTGAAAGTTATTGAAAACAGAGTAACTGGAAATAACGGAGCAGAATGGATGACGAAGAGTTATCGTAATTTGTTGAAAACCAAAAAAAGGTTTGAAGCACTTCAAACACTTACTGCTAAGATTTACGATAAGCAACAAAAAGGCTTTCCTGTTTCTACATGGAATACACTAAAGACCAATACATCTTCAGCATTTATTGAAACTCCAATAGTAAAGCACTTTATGAGTTCAGATATTTTTTCTATTGATGAAAACGATAGTATCGACTTGGTGGTGAGCATCATGAAATGGAAAAAATTCCACCATATGCCTGTAATTAATGCAGAAAAAGAATTGGTTGGGTTGCTTTCATGGACAGATGTAATTACTTATTATAATGAACTAGGTAAACATCAGGATTCCATTACAGATTTAATGCAAAAAAACGTGATTACCATAGATCAACAAGCAAGCATTTTTGAAGCAAAAGAGTTAATGAAAAAAAATAATATTCATAGTCTTCCTGTAGTAATGAACAACCGATTGATTGGAATAATAACCTCTAATGATTTTTAATGATAGAGATTTTTAGTAAAGCACTTAACGAAACAATTAAAGTAGATAGGATTATTGGGAAATTAGTTGGTAAGGAAGCCGGTCCAACCGTGGTTTTTTATGGAGGAATTCATGGCAATGAAACAGCAGGAGTATTTGCTTTAAAAAAGGCATTTGAAAAAATAAATCAAGACTCCCTAAAAGGAACAATCTATGGTATTTCAGGTAACTTAAAAGCATTAAAAGAAAACCAACGTTTTTTAAATCATGACTTAAACAGGATCTGGATAAATGGTCGCTTAGAGACATTAGATACGAGAAAAAATCTAAGTATTGAAGAGAATGAACAACAAATTCTCTTTAAAATCCTTCAAGATATTTTAAAAGAAGAAAAAGGACCGTTCTATTTTATAGATCTTCATACTACATCAAGCAAGACGCTCCCATTTATAACAATAAATGACTCTTTAATTAATCGAAAATTTTCTTGTTTATTTCCAGTGCCAATTGTACTTGGTATTGAGGAATATTTAGAGGGACCATTATTAAGCTATATCAACCAACTAGGATATGTGTCACTAGGGTTTGAATCTGGTCAGCACGATGAACTTAGTGCAGTTACAAACAATGAGGCATTTATCTTTCTATCATTAATTCATGCAGAAGCATTAGAAAAAAGAACTGTACCAAAATATGAGATGTTTTTGTCAAGACTTAAAGAAGCATCAAATTTCGAAAAAAACATTTTTGAGATCACCTATCTATATAAGTTAAGTGAAGATGAAAACTTTGTAATGAAGCCATCGTTTAAGAGTTTTCAAGATGTTAAAAAAGATGAGGTTCTAGCTGTATCTAATGGACAAGAAATTGCTTCACCAACAAGGGCAAAACTTTTTATGCCGCTATATCAAAAAAAGGGAAAAGAAGGGTTTTTCATTATTAGAAGAATTCATCCATTCTTTTTAAAGCTTTCTGAGGTTTTAAGAAAAATAAAAATGGACAGTTTATTGGTTGCACTTCCAGGGATTAGATGGAAAGATAAAAAAGAAGGAATATTAAGAGTAAACCTGAAAGTAACAAAGTATTTAGCAAAACAAATATTCCACTTATTTGGCTATAGAAGTAAGCAAATAGACGCTACACACGTGTATTTATTTAATAGGGAAAGAACTTCGAAAACACCATCGTATAAAAACCTGAAATGGTATAAAAAAAGCCGCTAGTTTTAGCGGCTAATAGTTAATTTTTTCCTTTAGCTGTTGCTGTCGATTCTTTTTTAGGAGGGGGAAGAGATCTATAAATATTGTTGTATTTATTTACGTCAGCCATTTTATTGCTTTTATCAATAACAACAGACTTAATATCAGATTGAGGACGACCTATAGTAAAACTATAAGATGGGTGAGTCCAAGCCCAGTCTTCTAAAACTGTGGTTTTACTACTTACTGGTTTTTCACCGCGCATCATTCTTAAAGGAATGTAATATTCCTCAACGGTTCCATCTTTATACTTAACAGTGATGTCTATAGGCATTGGCATTAGACCAACACGACTCAATCCAATAGAAGTTTCATTTCCCCTACCACCAACAAAGCGTATACCATAATCTATTGTATTAGTGGTTTGCCCAAAATCCATCAAATACCAATCAAGTTCCAATCCTGAAACTTTTTCAGCAGAACGAATAATATCAATTGGTCTTGGATGCTTGAACTTAAAATCAGCAAAGTATTTCTTGATGGTTTTCTTCAGGTTTTCTTCACCTATTACATAACCTAACTGGCATAAAAACACAGAACCTTTACTATAAGCTGAAGTCCCGTAAGCACTATTATACTCATAACGATCGGCATGCGTAGTTAGGGGCTGCTCTTTTCCAGAAAGGGCAAGTTTAATATAGGATTTGTATGCTCCTTCTGTTGGATGAGGATTGCTTCTGTTCATCACTTTATTCATTGCTAATCCGCTAATATAACTAGTAAAACCTTCATCCATCCACTCATGCTTCGCTTCATTTGTAGCCAACAAAAACTGAAACCAAGTATGTGCCATTTCATGAGCCGTAACACCAACCAAGCTTCCAAAACTTCTTTTACCAGTAATTAAGGTAGACATTGCATATTCCATACCTCCATCACCGCCTTGAACTACAGAATATTGTTTATATGGATATTCTCCAACATGCTCACTAAAAAATTCCATTAAGTCAGCTGTTTTAGGCTGAAGCTTTTTCCAATTCTGAACAATTTCAGGATCATTTTGATAGAAGAAATGTAACATTGGTCCATTAGGAACCTGCAGTTTATCATGAATATAATCAGGATCAGCTCCCCACATAAAGTCATGTACGTCTGGAGCAACAAAATGCCAAGTAAGTTTATCTCCTTTAGGACGATTTACCTTTCCTGTTTCATAACCATGTCCAATTTGGTTGGGGTTTTGTAAATAACCAGTACCACCAATAACATAATCTTTATCAATAGTAATTTTCACGTCAAAATCACCCCAAACCCCGTGAAATTCTCTTCCTATATAAGCATCAGCATGCCAACCTTCAAAGTCGTACTCTGCTAGTTTAGGATACCACTGAGACATAGACAGTGAAATACCTTCTTTGTTGTTTCTACCAGAACGACGAATTTGAACAGGAACTTGTCCGTCAAAATCCATTTTAAATGTAACAGATTCACCTGGTTGAATAGGTTTAGCAAGATCTACCTCTAGAATGGTACCAACGGTTTCATAGTTTACAGCCTTACCATTTTGAGTAAGAGAGTTAACTTTTATATAACCAATTTCACTAGGCTTAAGCTTGCTAATACGGTCTTTTACACGTCTATCTGGGTCAAGAATTGAGCGTGAACGCACGTCCATTTCACTACCTGGTTGAAAGGCGTTAAAATATAAATGATAATAAACCCTGTTAAGGACATCAGGAGAGTTATTGGTATAAACCAATGTTTGTTTTCCCTTGTATTGATAGTTTTCAACATTCATATCGATTTCCATTTTATAATCAACATGTTGTTGCCAATATGTAGAAACCGGTTTATTTTCTTTTTCTTGTTTATTTTCGGTATTGTTTCCATAAGAAAACACCACACATAACATAAAAACAGTCGCTAAAAATTGCTTCATAATGAACTAGTTATCAATCAAAAATTTAAATAAAAACGCGTAAAGTTAGTTTTTTGAAACCGTATTTGCTAATATCAAAGCGTTATAGGCATTAACAAGCTTTCCAGATTTCGATAAATCGGCAAAAGGTTTTGCTTGAGTCGAACCTCCAGGAACAATAACTTTAGCTTTTAATGGAAGGCCAGAATCTATAATTATTTGCTTCACTTGCGCTGCGGAAAGCTTAGGATAATACGATCTTATTAAAGCCGCAATTCCAGTCACTGCAGGAGCAGCCATAGACGTTCCATTTTGCGGACTGTATTCGCTTTCAGGATACGTTGAATATATATTAGAACCAGGAGCAAACACATCAACATTTTGCTTTCCGTAATTAGAGTAAGAGGCAATAATGTCTGCGCCATATTTTTGTGTTGTAGCTCCTACAGACAAAAAAGTATCTATAAATTCATTCCCTTCATCATCATTATCATTCGGAAAATTTTCCTTTTTATCAAGGTTTAAGCTTTCGTTTCCTGCTCCATGAACAAACAACACATCTTTTTGTGAAGCATAAGCAAGTGCTTCTTCTACCTTGTCGTCGTGCGGAGAGTAATATTTGCCAAAACTTGCATTAATAACCTTTGCTCCATTATCTACGGCATATCTTATTGCTAAAGCAACATCTTTATCATATTCGTCACCATTAGGAACCACTCTTAGCGACATAATCTGCACATTATTAGCAACACCATTCATTCCTATGCCGTTGTCTCTTTCGGCAGCAATAATTCCAGCCACATGTGTGCCATGACTTTCGTCTTTTAACGCTGGATTAACATTCCCATTTCCATAACCAGTTTGAGAGAAGTTGTTTGGATCATCACCCGTTTCCCTTCCTTTAAGTTCTTTGTTGAGGTAGATGTTGGTGTGTGGTTTAATAACGGCATTCAAATCCTTATTAAGAGCTTCTATGGTTTCTATGATTGAACCTATTCCAAAACCATAGGTTTGCTTGATTACAGAAACATCGCGCATTAATGTCTGATCATCGGTTTTAATTCCGTGAACCTCTTCTTTAGTGTAGTCTTCTTTATTTAAATGTTTAGCCATGGCATTATGAGACTCAGTAACTTGTTTTAAAATAGCTTCATATTGAACCTTCATTGTGCCATATTTTTGAGACTCTTTATTATATTCCTCTTGTGCCTCATTATAGCGAGGGTTTTTTGTGTCGCCACTAACCAATAAACGAACATATTCGAACTGCTCATTATAGGAGTCGCCTAAAAAATTCCACCCATGAATATCATCAACAAATCCGTTATTATCGTCATCTTTTCCGTTATTAGGAACCTCTTTTTTGTTCACCCAGATTACATCATTGAGATCTTCGTGTTTAGTGTCTATTCCGGCGTCAATAACAGCAACAATAACAGTTTTCCCTTTTCTGTTTTTGATGATTTCATCATAGGCTTTTTGAATGCTCATTCCTGGAATAGTATCTTTAACCAAGTCTAGATGCCCCCAGACTTTTTCCTCAGCTTCGGTTAAATCATTAAACTTTGTTGGCGTATTATCTATGTTTGCTATAGGAGTAGAAACAAGAGCAGTTGAACCACAACTATAAAGTATAATTGAAGTAAAACCTAGTAGAAATAGAGGTCTTAAAATCCTTTTCATAATCATATATCTTTTAATCTAAATGTTTCTTTTAAACGAACACCTTTATCTGTGTGTTGTACAGTAATAATTTCGTTATGTGCATCATGCTCTAAAAACAATAAGAAATTATTATCTGCGGCTATATTTAAAAACTTTTCTTTTTCATCTAATGTTAATAAGGGCCTTGTATCATATCCCATAACATAAGGCAATGGTAAGTGTCCTGCTGTTGGTAACAAATCTGCCATAAAAGCAATTGTTTGCCCTTTGTATTTTATAAGGGGAATCATCTGCTTTTCGGTATGACCATCAGCAAAGAAAATATCAAAGCCCAGCGCAGAATTCTTAAGGACATCATCATCAGGAAGTTCTGTGAACTTGAGTTGCCCTGATTCTTCCATAGGAATGATGTTTTCTTTTAAAAAAGAAGCTTTTTCCCTTCTATTAGGATTGGTTGCCCATTGCCAATGGTTTTCATTACTCCAAAAAGCGGCATTTTTAAAAGCTGGTTCATAGCCAGTTCGATCTTTGCTCCATTGTATGCTTCCACCACAATGATCAAAGTGCAAATGCGTCATAAAGACATCGGTGACATCATCGCGATGAAACCCATGTTTTGCCAACGATTTATCAATAGAATCATCTCCCCATAAATGGTAATAACCAAAGAACTTTTCACTTTGTTTGCCTCCCATCCCTGTATCAATTAAAGTCAAACTATTTCCATCTTCAATTAACAAACAGCGTGCCGCAATATCAATCATATTATTGCTATCGGCAGGATTGGTCCTTTGCCAAAGAGATTTTGGAACCACGCCAAACATAGCACCACCATCTAACTTAAAATTTCCAGCGTTTATAGGGTATAAATTCATAAGGGACAGCAAATTAACAAAAACACATTTGTTTTTTAAGTCACATTAAGAATATTTTAGCTATTAACGAATGATAGTGATCTTTAACAATTTATTGGTCAGAATACACTTTAGCCGTGAAAATGTGCTGTATTTTATTATCTTCACTCAAAAGTTTTTATGGTAGAATTAGCAGGCATAATTATTCTTGGAATTTTAGCTCAATGGGTAGCATGGCGTTTTAAAATACCAGCCATACTACCTTTAATTCTTATTGGCTTATTTGTTGGTCCAATTGCAGCAGAATTTATTAATGAAGATGGAGGAAAATGGATTGAACCTATCTGGAATGGTAAAAAAGGATTATTCCCAGGCGAAGGCCTTTACTATTTTGTTTCATTAGCGATTAGTATCATTCTATTTGAAGGAGGACTTACCCTCAAAAGAAGTGAGATACGAAGTGTTGGACCAGTAATAACAAAACTTATAACGCTTGGAGCTGCCGTTACTTTTTTTGCAGCTGCCGTAGCCGCACATTTTTTCTTTGATTTGAGTTGGGACTTAGCGTTTCTTTTTTCTGGACTCATCATTGTAACTGGCCCAACAGTGATAACGCCTATTTTAAGAAATATTCCACTTAAAAGAGATGTTTCTACCGTGCTTAAATGGGAGGGCATTCTTATCGATCCTATAGGGGCTTTAGTAGCTGTACTTGTTTTTGAGTTTATTAGTGTTGGTGGCGAAGCTGGGTTCACCAAGACGGCATTAATGGAGTTTGGTAAGATCGTTCTTTTTGGTACTACCTTTGGTTTTACGTTCGCTCATGCCCTAGTTTTTGTGATAAATAAAAAGTTTATTCCACACTATTTATTAAACGTTGCTTCTTTGTCTGTTGTGCTCTTGGTTTTTGTAGAGTCAGAAATTTTCGCTCATGAGTCGGGTCTGCTCGCTGTTGTTGTGATGGGTATGGTAATAGGAAACAGTAAACTGGAAAACATTAAAGAGCTCCTTTATTTTAAAGAATCGTTAAGCGTTCTGCTTATTTCTATCCTTTTCATTTTACTTTCTGCCAACATAAACTATAAAGACATGTTGTTGCTTTATCGTTGGGAAACACTTTGGTTATTCTTAGTGGTTGTACTTTTAATAAGACCTATTGCAGTTTTTCTAAGCGCTCAAGGGTCAAAAATTAGAACGAACGAAAAATTATTTATTAGTTGGGTAGGACCACGAGGAATTGTTGCTGCAGGTATTGCTTCTCTTTTTGGGGGTAAATTAATAAAACAAGGGGTTGAGGGGGCTGAATATATTACTCCATTAGTTTTTATGATTGTACTTGGAACAGTACTACTGAATGCTACTACAGCAAGATTGTTTGCAAGAGTTGCTGGAGTATTTTTGACTAAATCGGAAGGTATATTAATTATTGGAGCCTCAAGGGTATCTAGAATTATTGCCCAATACTTAATTGAAAATGGTAGGCATGTGGTGCTTGTTGATAGCAACCAAACCAATATAAATAAAGCAAACGACCTCGGAATTGAGGGTTATACAGAAAACATATATTCTGAGACATTAAGTGACAATGTAGAATTTAACGACATAGGTTATTTGTTGGCACTCACAGGAAATTCAGAGATTAACGATTATGCCGTAGACAAATTCGGCGCTCAGTTTGGCGAAAACGGATCATTTAGGTTGGTGTCTAATTCAGAACTTGGTGAAGAAACGAAAAAGCCAAGCGAAGGATTATTTAGCCATACAGACGATTATGTTTCTTTTTCACAAGTAACTGAAAAGCACCCTGAGATAAATGAAATAAAAGTCAATGATAAAAAGAAATATCTCGAACTCTTAGAAGGGCTCAATAAAGATGAAGATCAAATCCCACTATTTTTAAAAGACGCAAAAGGGGAGATTCACATACTTTCGTCTTTAAACGAAGCCAAATTAGACGAAGTCGCCAAAAAAAGCACTTTAGTCTATTTGGGTAAGCCAAATTAGAAATACAATAAATAGGTTAATTAATCATTCAGCTTTAAAACAGCCATAAAAGCAGATTGGGGAATTTCAACATTACCAACTTGACGCATTCGCTTTTTACCTTTCTTTTGCTTTTCAAGAAGTTTACGTTTACGTGAGATGTCACCACCATAACACTTTGCCGTTACATCTTTCCTTAGCGCTTTAATTGTTTCTCTTGAAATAATTTTCGCTCCAATTGCTGCTTGCACAGGAATGTCAAACTGTTGTCTAGGGATAAGTTGGCGAAGCTTCTCACACATCTTTTTTCCAATGGTGTAAGCATTATCAGCATGAACTAAAGCAGAAAGCGCATCTACTTGATTTGCATTTAATAGAATATCTACACGAACTAATTTTGAAGCCCTCATACCAATAGGATGGTAATCGAAAGAAGCATATCCTTTCGAAACTGTTTTTAAACGATCATAAAAATCAAAAACAATTTCTGCTAAAGGCATATCAAAATTAAGCTCAACACGCTCAGTGGTTAAATAGGTTTGATTCGTAATTTGACCACGCTTCTCTATACAAAGCGACATCACATTACCTACAAAATCAGCTTTAGTAATGATTGTTGCTTTTATATATGGTTCCTCTACACGATCTAAACCTGAAGGATCTGGTAAATCTGTAGGATTGTTTACAATAATGATCTGATCAGGATGTTTTTTGGTAAAAGCATGATAACTTACATTAGGAACCGTTGTAATAACTGTCATTCCAAACTCACGCTCTAAACGCTCTTGAATAATTTCTAAATGTAACATTCCTAAGAACCCACAACGAAAACCAAAACCTAAAGCAGCAGAACTCTCCGGAGTGAACACCAAAGAGGCATCATTAAGCTGTAGCTTCTCCATTGAAGCGCGAAGCTCTTCATAGTCATCTGTATCAACAGGGTAAATACCAGCAAAAACCATTGGTTTTACATCCTCGAAACCTTCAATAGCTGAGGTTGTTGGATTTTTAGCATCAGTAATGGTGTCACCAACCTTTACTTCGCGAGCATCTTTAATTCCAGTAATTAAGTACCCAACATCGCCAGTTTTTATTTCCTGTTTAGGAACTTGATTAAGCTTTAAAGTCCCTACTTCATCAGCGAAATAATCCTTATCGGTTGCGATAAATTTTATGTTCTGCCCTTTTCTTATTGAGCCATCTATCACCCTAAAATAAGTTTCAACCCCTCGAAAAGGGTTGTATACTGAATCAAATATCAACGCCTGTAATGGTGCATCTTGTTTTCCTTCTGGAGCAGGAACACGTTCAATAACAGCAGCCAAAACATCATCTACACCAAACCCTGTTTTACCACTAGCATGAATTACATCTTCAGGATCGCACCCTAATAGATCAACAATGTCATCAGTCACTTCTTCAGGGTTTGCGCTTGGTAAATCAACCTTGTTTAAAACAGGAATAATTTCTAAGTCATTTTCAAGTGCTAAATACAAATTAGAAATAGTCTGCGCTTGAATACTTTGTGCGGCATCAACAACTAAAAGAGCCCCTTCACATGCTGCGATAGAACGAGAAACCTCATATGAAAAATCTACGTGTCCTGGAGTGTCAATAAGGTTTAAAATGTATTCCTCTCCTTTATAGGTGTATTCCATTTGAATTGCATGAGACTTAATGGTGATGCCACGTTCGCGTTCAAGATCCATGCTATCAAGCAATTGATCTTGTTTTTCTCGCTCGGTAACAGATCCTGTAAAATCTAATAATCTATCTGCCAAAGTGCTCTTACCATGGTCGATATGGGCGATTATGCAAAAATTTCTAATCTTTTTCATTCAGTTCTTTTAGAGGCCTATTTTATCAGATTGCAAAAGTACACAAATTTATTTCATGCTTTATACTAATAATAATGTTTACGGTTTTTCCGCAAGCAAATGTTAAGCAAATGTTATATGTTTGTAACACCAACTATTATGTCAATTAGCTTGATTCTCAGAAAATTTTTGTTAGGCCTCTGCTTAATAGCAGTTTCTTTGTCTTGGTCACAGTCATATACTATTACTGGAAAAATTATTGACCAGCAATCCAATCCAGTAGCATACACTAATATTTTATTGTTACAATCTAAAGATTCTTTGGTGATTTCGGGAACAACCTCAGATGATAATGGACGTTTTTCATTTTCAGAAATTGAGAAGGGAAATTACGTTATTAAAGCAACTTTCATTAGCTACGAGGAGAGCTTTACAAATGTTGTTGTAGATAAAAATATTGATGTTGGTAATATAGTTTTAAAGGAATCTATTGAAACACTTTCTGAAGTAGAGTTGGTTTATGAAAAACCTACGCTTGACCGGAAAGTAGACAGGTTGGTTTTTAATGTAGAAAAAACAGCACTGAGTGAAGGAACTATTATGGATGTGTTAAGAAACACACCAAGTGTCTTGGTTCTAAATGACGCGATTACCGTAAAAGGATCTGCACCAACAGTTTATATTAATGATAGAAGGGTTCATATTTCTACTAATGAAGTTGTGCAGTTGCTTGAAGGCACAACAGCGTCTAATATAAAATCAGTTGAGGTTATAACCAATCCATCAGCTAGATATGATGCCGAGAGTGGTGTGGTTATCAATATTGTGATGAGTAAAGCATTGGTTTCTGGCTATAACGGAAGTATTTTTAGTAATGTAACACAAGGGGTTTTTCCAAAAAGTAGTTGGGGAACCAGCAATTATTTTAAAGGTAAGAATATTGGCTTTTTTGCCAACTATAGCTACAATGATAGAAAAGACAATAGAAATGATCGAGAGACTATTCAGTTTCCTTCAGAGAATTGGGAAACAGCACTTGACAGAAACACATGGTCTGAAACTCATAATTTCAATATGAATTTTGATTGGGATATTGCTAAACGAAGCACGGTAAGCATTTCAGCAAATACTCAGTTTTTACCATACTTTAGAAGAATTATTAAAGGCACAACTGAGGTTACGCCTGTCATTCCTACAGAGATAGCTGATTTTTATTCAAACAGCGCCTCTAGAGACAAAAAGCAAAATATGGGATTTGATTTCGATTTTGTTCAACGTTTTAAAAACAACGGTAGACTCTCAATTAATTCACATTATACGACTTATGACTATAGGCGCAACCAGAACGTAGAAACAGATTACTTTTTAGGCAATAATAGTTTTTTTCAAAACAACACCTTTAAGGCAAGGTCTAACCAAGACACAGAAATAGTTACTTCACAGTTAGATTTAACTCAGCCAGCAGGAGAGAATGGAGCATTAGAAATAGGTGTAAAATATACAAACATTAGTTCTGGAAGCGGCATAAGTCGCTATGATTTAATAGGAAATGACTTTGTATTGGATCCAATAAACACAGATTTGTTTGATTATGATGAGAAGGTACTTGCAGCTTATACTAGTTTGGATAAAAACGGGGAAAACTGGTCGTTGAGTCTTGGACTTAGGGTTGAAGACACAAGGATTGAAGGGGTGTCTGCACTAACAGGTCAAAGAAGCAAACAAGACTATTTAGAATGGTTTCCAACCTTTAATCTTGGAATTGATCTTTCTGAAAAAGTAAGCCTTTACCTTAATTATAAGCGCAGTATAGACAGGCCCAATTATAGTTATTTAAATCCATTTCGAAATTATTATAACGACAATGTTTTTGTTGCCGGAAATCCAGATTTAAAACCTGTTTTTATAAACCAATATAGACTTGAAACCACAATAAATAATATTTTTACAATAGGTGTCTACTATCAAAAACGAAAGAATAATATTTTTGAACTTCCGTTTCAAGACAATGTTAATAACACATTAGCTTTTTCTTCTGTTAATATTGATCATACTAACGATATGGGGTTAGATGTGGAAGCTGCTTTTAATGTTACAGATAGATGGTTTATGTATCTAGCAAACTCTTTATTTAATTATCAAGATAAAGCAACTTTATTCAGCGAAACAATTAACAGGGATAAATGGGCGAACTACTCTATTTTTCAAAACAATTGGTCTTTTTTAAAGGACAATAGTTTAACTGCTAATTTCACTTTAACATATGTTGGCTCTACCGTTCAAGGGCTTCAAAATGTTGGTACTACAATCTTTACCGAATTTTCATTGAGAAAAACTGTATTTAAAGGAAAAGGAGTACTATCGTTAGCTATTTCAGATTTATTGAATCGACAAAATTGGACCACCACCACAGAAATTCTAGAACCAGAAAATCCGTTCTATCAGAACAATTCAAGCTACATTGATCTTGACGATCGTTATATAAGGCTAGGGTTTAGATATAAGTTTGGAAATTCAGCGCTTTCTACTAACGAAAGATCAACCACAGCTGATGATCGCGATCGTTTAAGTAATGAACACTAATCTTGCCACTCTGCTATAAAAAGGTTAGTGTCACGACCACCACCATTATTTCTGTTAGACGAAAATATTAGGTGCTTACCATCATTCGAGAACACAGGAAAAGCATCAAAAGTTTCACCATGTGTAATTTGTTTTAGGTTTTTCCCATCAATATCAATCATGTATAGATTGAAAGGAAATCCTCTTTCAGATTCGAAATTAGAAGAAAATAATATCTTCTCACCACTCGGGTGAAAGAAAGGACTCCAATTAGCATTTCCAAGATTTGTTAGCTGTCTTAAATCACTACCATCAGCATTACAAATGTAAAGCTCCATGTTGGTTGGTTGTACTAACCCTTCGGCCAATAAGTCTTTATACTCTTTAATCTCTTCATCCGTTTTAGGGCGTGAAGAACGGAATATTAGTTTTGTTCCATCAGGAGAGAAAAAAGCACCACCATCATACCCAAGTTCGTGAGTCACCTGTTTCACATCGGATCCATCAATGTTCATTGTAAAAAGCTCTAAATCTCCTGTACGCATTGAAGTAAATACAATTTTATCTCCTTTTGGAGACACAGTTGCCTCGGCATCATAACCAGGTTCTTTAGTTAATTGAGCAGTTATGTTTCCTTCAAGATCAGCAACAAAAATGTCATAGCTATCATAGATGGGCCATACATATTTCCCCTCTCTTCTTAAAGGCGCAGGAGGACATTCATCACCACCTAAATGTGTGGAACCGTAAACCCAACTTTTATTATCAGGCAAGAAGTATGCACAAGTAGTTCTTCCTAAGCCAGTGCTTATCATTGGTGGTTTTGAATCTTTAAAAGTTTCTCCAACATTCATTAAAAACATTTGATCACATTCAACTCCCCACTCTTTATAATTGGACTGAAAGATTATTTGTTTGTCGTCAAAACTCCAATATGCTTCAGCATTATCTCCACCAAAAGTGATTTGTTTTATAGATTTAAAATGCGTTTCCTCTGGATAGATCAGTGAATCAACCCACTGTGTCGCACCACTTTTGGCATCAGCACCACCTTTTTTCTCATTTTTACATGACGTTGCGAAAAGAATAAAAACTAAAAGAATTGAGAGATTTAATTTCATGTGATTAATGTATAACAGATTATTGCTAATTTTGCGCAAAATTAAAATTAAAATGATGAAACAAGTATTGCTGTTCGTGTTTTTTTTAATCCTAATAAGTTGTAAGCAAGAATATAAACATGAAAACAAAATAAAAGCAGACGTTGTCTTTTTAGCAGATGATAAACTGGAAGGAAGGGAAACAGGAACCGAAGGGGAAAGATTAGCAGCTGATTACATTGCAAAAAGATTTAAAGAGATTGGTCTTGAAGGAAAAGGAACCGAAGGTTATTTTCAAGACTTCTCGTTTAAACCCACTCAAGATGCACATTCTGAAGTTCAGTTTACGGAAGTAAATGAAGACGGAACAGTTACAGGAAGAAACGTGTTGGGCTATATAAACAACAATGCAGAACAAACCATAATTATTGGAGCTCATTACGATCATTTAGGTCATGGAGGTGCAGGATCGTTATACAGAGAGGCTGATGAAGCTGTTCATAATGGGGCAGATGATAATGCAAGCGGCGTAGCCGTAATGATTGATCTAGCAGGAAAATTGAAGACAGCTAATACAAATAACAATTATTTGTTCATGGCATTTTCTGGAGAGGAAATGGGGCTGTTAGGTTCTAATTACTTTGTGAAGAATGCCACCGTTGCTACCGAATCTGTAAACTATATGCTTAACATGGATATGGTTGGAAGATTGAAAGCAGATAGTACTTTAGCCATTTATGGAACGGGAACTTCGCCAATTTTCAAGCAAACGGTTTCATCTAATAACGACAACTTTAAAATTGTGGAGCATGAATCAGGCGTAGGGCCATCTGATCACACTTCATTCTACTTAGCTGATATTCCTGTGCTTCATTTTTTCACAGGACAACACGAAGATTATCACAGACCAGGAGATGATTCCGAAAAATTGAATTATGAAGGGATGGATCTTATTTCTGGATTCATTTTTGACATCATTTCTGATCTTGATGATAATGGTGAATTGGCTTTTAGAAAAACTAAAAATGATAGTAGCGACACACCGCGATTTAAAGTTACTTTAGGCGTTGTCCCAGACTATTTATATAGTGAAAAAGGAATGCGAATTGATGGAATTACCGACGATAAACCAGCTCACAAAGCAGGGTTGCTTAAAGGAGATGTGGTTCTTCAATTGGGGGAACATGCGGTTGATGATATGATGGGTTATATGAAGGCACTGTCCAAGTTTGAAGAAGGACAAACCACAACCGTTAAGGTAAAGCGAGGAGAAGAAATTATTGAAGCTGAAGTAACTTTTTAAGACTATTGGTTAAGATAGATAACATAGAACTGCCAGATTTTCCACTACTACTGGCTCCAATGGAGGATGTTAGTGATCCTCCGTTTAGAGCGTTATGCAAAGAACAAGGAGCAGATGTGGTTTACACCGAATTTATTTCTAGTGAAGGACTGATTCGTGATGCTGCTAAAAGCACTATGAAGTTGGATATTTACGAGAAGGAGCGTCCTGTTGGGATACAGATTTTCGGCGCAAATTTAGACAGTATGCTTAAGTCTGTTGAAATTGTTGAGAAATCGAACCCAGATATTATTGACATTAACTTTGGATGTCCTGTAAAAAAAGTTGTTAGTAAAGGTGCTGGGGCTGGAATACTTAAGGATATTGACCTAATGGTTAAACTTACCGATGCCATGGTAAAGCACACCAAACTTCCTGTTACTGTTAAAACGAGATTAGGTTGGGATCACGATTCCATAAAAATTGTTGAGGTTGCTGAAAGATTACAAGACGTTGGATGCAAAGCAATCTCAATTCACGGTAGAACTAGAGCCCAAATGTATAAAGGGGATGCCAATTGGAAACCTATTGCTGAAGTAAAGAATAACCAAAGAATGCACATTCCTGTTTTTGGGAACGGAGATGTAGACTCGCCTGAGCGTGCTGTTGAAATGCGTGATGAATATGGATTAGACGGAGCCATGATTGGTAGAGCAACCATTGGCAATCCGTGGTTCTTTAAACAAGTGAAACATTATATTGAGACAGGAGAACATTTGGCACCCATAACTATGCTGGAGCGAGTAAAGGCAGCTAGAAGACACCTGCAAATGGCCATTGATTGGAAAGGGGATAAATTAGGAGTTTTTGAAACCAGAAGACATTACACCAATTATTTTAGAGGTATTCCTAATTTTAAACCTTATAGAATGAAGATGGTAACCAGTGATGATGCGAAAGATGTTTTTGCTGCTTTTGATGAGGTTGAGGAAAAGTTCTCTGACTTTAAGTTTGCTAGTAATTGGTAATTAGTTGCTTCGAAATTCTTACTGAAGCAATTTTTGATGCTACAACACCAAGAGCAGATATGGTTATGAGCACAATGACAACATTCCAAAATTTTACAACTATTGGGTAAGGCAGCGTAGGAGTGATCATAATCTTCAATATATCTGGACCGTGTAATTGATTAAGCACCAAAACAAACCCAAGAATAACACCTATAACCCCTCCCAGTATTGACATTAAACTTCCCTGAAGAAAAAATATCTTTCTTATTTCGGGTATGGTAATTCCAAGATTATAAAGTGTGTTAAGGTTTTTCTTTTTATCTAGGATCATCATTATTATTGATCCTATAACATTGAATAATGCAATAATCAATACTAAAGTAAAAATGAGGTAAACAGCAAGGTTTTCTGTGTTCAACATTTTATATAAAGCATCATTTAGCTGTGCTCTCGTTTTGATAATTACACTATCACCAAAAATTGTTTTTAACTGCTCTGAAACACTAGCAATATCTGCTTCATCATTTAATAAAACCTCAACAGCACTTAATTGATCTTCTTCATAATTTAGAAGATATTGAACGGTTTCAATATTAGCATACACCAATGAGTGGTCTAAATCTTCATTTACTGAAAATATACCAGAATTAACGGCATTTATTGAGTTGTAAATAGATTGAACTGAAGAAAATTGTCCTTTTCCTGGTTTTGGAACCGAAACCTTGATTACTTCGTCATAATCAAAAACGCCAAAAGACAAATTATTTGCAATTCCAGCTCCGGCAACGAGCTGATCAGTACCTTTAACCATCCAATCACCCACAAGAATAATTGAATCAGCCGATGCTTGCGGATAATTTTCGCCCACACCTTTTAAGGTTACAATTAGATTCTTGCTTTTGTAAGTTAACAGTGCCCGTTCCTCAAGCACTTTGGTAAAAGAAGAAACACCATCTAGTATTTTAAGCTCAGCTGTTTGAGACTCTGTTAGCAGAAATGTTTTTCCTTTTGCAGGAAGTATCTTAAGATCTGGGTCAACCAGCGTGGTGAATTGCAAGCTAAAATCTTTCAGTCCAGCAAACCCTGAGAGCACTACAAATAATGCAGCCGAAGCAATTACAACTCCAATTCCAGCTATAATAGTTATAAAGTTAATAGCATTGTTACTGCTTTTTGAAAACAGATAACGCTTAGCTATATATAAAGGAAACTTCAATTATGATTTTTTTCTTTTGTCGAGAAGGTCTGGATTTTCAATCGGGTTATCAAGACCTTTTAAAGAACGTTCAATTTGGTCAATATATTCTAAAGAGTCGTCAATATAGAAATTTAACTCAGGCATTCTTCTAAGCTGGTTCTTGGTTCGCTGTGCTAATTCGTGCTTTATACTTGAAGAATTAGATTGGACACCATCTAAAAGATCCGAAGCTTTATTGGTTGGAAAAATACTTAAATAAACTTTGGCAATTGAAAGATCGACAGTTACATGAACTTTTGTTACCGAAATAATAACACCTTTCATTCCGCCTTGAGAAGCCGCATTTTGTAATACTTCGGCAAGATCTTTTTGCAATACAGAAGCAATTCTTTTTTGTCGTTGACTTTCCATGAGGCAAAAGTAAGATATTTATAGAGAAGCTTTACTCGATAATCAAGATTTAAATTATATGAAGCCACTGCCCATCACCACACCACTGGACTAAAGAATGTTAGTTTTAGATTATATCTTTACTTACCTTTGTAATATGATGAAGAAAATAGAGCACTTAGGCATTGCGGTACGAGATATTGACGCTTCAAATGAGGTTTTTTCTAAACTTTTAGGGGAGCCTCATTACAAGATTGAAGAAGTAGAAAGTGAGGGTGTGAAAACGTCCTTTTTTAAGGTTGGAGACAATAAGATTGAACTACTTGAAGCAACTAATGAAAATAGCCCAATAGCAAAGTTCATTGAGAGAAAAGGGGAGGGGATTCACCACGTTGCTTTTGAGGTGGATGACATATACAAAGAAATTAAACGTTTAAAGAAGGAAGGTTTTAGGGTTTTAAACGAAACACCTAAAAATGGAGCCGATAACAAACTTATAGCTTTTTTACATCCAAAATCAACAAACGGCGTGCTTATAGAGCTATGTCAAGAGCGTAGTAATTAAGCCTTAAATTCTTGTAGAGAATTAAAATAAGTAGTAATATTGCAGCCGATTTAGGTCCCATAGCTCAGCTGGTTAGAGCACCTGACTCATAATCAGGGGGTCCTTGGTTCGAGCCCAAGTGGGACCACATATAACCTGTTGATATTCAGCAGGTTATTTTTGTTTATTACGATTTCTGTTGCTCCAGAGAAGCAGATATTTTTGCTATTTTATCACGCAAAACGCGCACAATACGACGCACAACTTTGACCATAATACTTCTAATTATGGCAACTGTAAAAACTACACTAGACACACGAAGATTAAAAGCTGATGGCACTTATAACATAATTTATAAGATTAGACATCAAAAGAAGGTGCACACTATTAATTCAGGCACTTCAATACTAGAGCATCACTGGGATAGAGAGCATTCTAGAATTTTTAAAGAGCATCCAAATTCAAAACTACTCAACTTAAAGCTTTTGAAAGATTACTTCAAAATCGAAAAAGCTATTCTAACATTAGACGATGATTTTACTATTGAGGCATTACGGAATATCATTAAAGAAAATTCACCAAATAGCTCGCAATCGTTTAAAATGTTTGCACAAAAATTAATAGAAAACTTGATAGATTGGTTGACGAAGGCTTATTAGCTTATAAACAAGTAGAAGAACATAAGAGTTGGGGGAAGGTATTTATTGTAAATCCGCATTTTATAAGAAGAGGAAGGTATTTTAAAAAATTCTTAGGCAGAACATTCGATGATATAACAGAAGAAGTTACACTTACAGCTGGAGAAGCATTCAAATAATAAAAACACTTTCTATTAGAGCTTCTATGACCTTTTAAATTAGGTCTAGAAGCTCTAGATAAAATATATAATATTGTACTTTTTGGCTACTATTAAGCATTAACCTTTTGTGTTTAAAACAATAATTTAATTTATTATAGAAAAAAAGAGGGTACTCTAAACACACATATTTTGTTACTTTTTACAGCAAATAAAAAATGTAAACAATGTATTAATATAGCTTTGTTGCTTCTCTGGAACGAGTACAATGTTAATTTTAATCTATTTAAAACATATAAAGGCACTTCTTATTACAACGCCCTCATGTTTTAAACAGTATTGATGCACTCCTGTCAAGAAAGTCAGCACTAATGCCAAAGCTATCTTTACATAACACGTAGTTATAGTACAGGCAAGCTGTAAGCTATAACTGTATTATGCAAAATAGCCGCTCTATAAGGCGAATGTTATAATGTTTCAGAATATAAATTGCTTAAAATGTAATCCTTCATCTCTGGAGGAAATCAAGCCAGCAGCAGTAGTGAGTTAAATATTGTATTTTTAGACAACCAACCAAAATTCTATGATTAAATTCTTTAGAAAAATACGCTATAACCTTATGAGTGAAAATAAAACAGGCAAGTACTTTAAATATGCTATAGGGGAAATTGTGTTAGTGGTTATAGGTATTTTAATTGCATTGAGCATTAATAATTGGAATGAAAGTAAAAAGGCCAATATTAACTTTAAAAAGTCTTTAGAGAGCGTTTTTAATGACCTTGAATTTGATCTAATACGTGCAAAGGATGTTATTGTCAAATTAGATAACAGAAGAATTATTGCTGATAGTATAATTAATGGTATGTATTCTACCCCCGATTATAGGGAAAATCTAAGTTCATTGAATATACTCTTTTCTTATCCGGAGTTCTACGTTACAGATACGGGCTTTAATACATTAATGCAATCATCTGAATACATCCCCGATAATTATGAACAACTTATTAATGATTTAAATAGGCAATATATAAATACAAAAGAAGAGCTTGCAGGCTATCGCCATACATCGGCTGAATTTCTATTGGCTACAAGGTTATTTTATAATCGCAATTTCACATGGTTTAGCCAAACGGATTCTGTTAGTATAGAAAAAAAATTACACTATTTTGTAAATAATCCAATGTACAAAAATGATGTGTATGGCTATAGATTGCATGTTCTCGGTGATTATAAGTTTGCTATTGGTAAATTTTACTCTCAAGGTTTGGGATTATACCTAACAATAAAAGAGGTCCTAAATAATACAAATCAAATACCTAGTTTTTTTCCAATAAATGCTGATCATTATGAAATTGATAAATTAGATTATAAAGGTAAATATTCTTCTTCCACAGGAAAGAACTTTTCTATAGAGGATCATAATGGTTATTTATTTGTTAATGTCAATGGTAGCCTTTTATTAATAACTCCAATATCAAAAGATAAATTTAAGAACTATGCGAATAACAGCGTTTTAACATTTAAGAGAGATGAATCAAATAAGGTTATTGGTTATGACAATGGTAGTTTTTATTTTAATAAAGTAGAAACTAATGATTAAATTCTTTAGAAAAACAATAACGAAAGTACAACAAGATGAATTATTCGTTGTTACTGCAGAGCATATTAATATTAAATCAAAAATTATTAAATAACTAGGTTAAATTAGTGCACATAGTGAGCACACGCGTTCACTGGAATCACAAAGGCTAGTAAACATCATAGCTCAGCTGGTTAGAGCACCTGACTCATAATCAGAGGGCCCTTGGTTCGAGTCCAAGTGGGACCACATCACTCTGTAAACCCATGCATTAGGTATGGGTTTTCTTTTTTAAAAGTCTAATTAAAAGAGATTAATCCTTTTTTAATGGTATGGCGCTCACATCATCGTGATTTAAAACCCTGGTTTTAATGCGTTTAATATTCATAATTAGTCCACATTCTGGATCTGGACAGGTTATTTTAGAATCTGTTTCCATCCAATCTGCTGGATTGTTTTGCCGTTGTTTGGTGGGTAATAAGGGTATTGTACTTTGGAGCGCGTAAAGACAAAAATCACTTTTATCGGGTAAAGAAATTTTTCCTCCCTTTAAATAAAAAGAATCGCCAATAGCCATATTGCAAGTACAGTTGCCGTTTATTTGTTCAACTACAATTTCAAGATCGTACAATTCAAACTGGTCTTCACGAAGTTTATTTTTGTTTGCCATTGTGTTTGTTTTTTGTTTTTCCAAACCCTAAAAAAATAGCCACCAGGGCTATTATCAATAAGCCCCAAGACATAAAATTATACAATCCTACTTGCAAAGGACTTACTTGAGCTATACCAAATTCTTGTCCAGAGTTGGTCATGTTAGCCATTAAAATTACAGGAATAAAATAAGGTAACAAAAAAGGGAAGATGCATGCAACCAAGCTTAATAGATTTGCTCGTCTTGTTTTAGCCACACCAAATTTTTCACCTGTTTTATTAGAAAAATCGGTCACCATTAATATGGCTACAATACTATGCGTAGTTAGCAGTACCGCGGCACTCATAACTCCTGCAATCCAACTTTCAGCATGTTTTTTAGTTTTAGCACGCATAGCGGAAAAGTCTACCAATTTCGTCATAATACCACTCGCTTTTAATGTTGCAACGAGCCCCATTAGTAGTATGGTAAATATACTTAAACCAACAGCTCGGTTAATACCATCAATAACAAAGCTTTTTGCTGTAAAATTTTCGAGATCTAGGGAGATAACCTGTTCAATAGTTAAAAGCCCAGAAAATAACCCTAAGGCAGTTCCAAACAACAAACCAAATAGTAAACCATGTACCAAATGCTTTCCTTTAAGAAATAAATAAATGACAAATACAGGAACTGCCGACATAATTAAACCTTCGGGTTGGCCGTTAAGCATTGTTTCTAGTGATCTGGAATTGGTATTAAGTAATGTAGCGCTTATAGCATAACCTATTATTGCTAGAATAACAGCAGGAACAACATATTTAATTCTACTTTTAACCGTAACACCAATTTTGGCTTTTTGGCTTAGGGCACTGGCAATAGTTGTGTCTGAAATTGGCGCTATGAAATCGCCAAAAGCGGCACCACCAATAATTGCACCGGCGAGTGACGGTAAATGCGCACCTAAAATTCCGCCTGTTGGATAAAGCAACGGACTACAAATCAATATAGTTGCGAAGCTTGATCCTGTAGATAAGGACACAATACAACAAATAACAAAGGTTGCAATTACAAAACCAGCACCGTTAAGATGCATTTGGTCTGAGATCCAAATGAGAGCTTCTACAAAACCAGTAAGTGTCATAAGGATTCCAATTATTGAGGCCAGCATCCAAGCCATAATCATGATCATGACTATTTTTTGGGACATTCCAGAAATAATAACCTCTGAAAACGCGGTACGATCTTTTGCTAAAATGAGCCCTACACCAATAGCTAAAATAAGGATTGGCCAAAATCCTTTTTCGTCTGGAGCTCCAGATAAAGCAATAATAACCACACCAATAATGAAAATGATGAATGGAAGTAATGCTCCCCCAAGACCTCCATAAAATTCAAGTGTTTTATTATTTTCTTCTTGCAGATCCAGTTCCACGTGTTTAAGTTTCGTTAAGGTTGTATTTCATAATCGAACCATGTTTCCCTGTTTTGTCTCTTTCCAACTCGTAAAATGGACCATTTGGCCCTTTACTATTATCTACAATTTCAGCAATCGATTTTAAGTCGTCATCGTCTAATGAAAAATTATTTAATTTTTTCATGCTGCTTATATGTTTGGTGTTTCGTGCACCAACAATAACAGCGGCAACCATTGGTTTTTGAAGTATGTACTTGCTAGCAATTTCTGCAATACCAACATTATACTTATTGGCGATTGTTTTTAATGTTTTAAGTAATCCTTGAAACAACTCATAACCTCCAAACTCATCAATAATCAATCTATATTTTGTTAAGGATCGGTTTTCATATGGTGGTGTTGGGTCTTTAATGCCCAAATAGCGATTACTTAAAAAACCACCAGCTACAGATCCATAGCACAAATAAGGGATAGAACACTTTTGAGCTAAAGCTGTCATGTTGTTCTCTACACGACGATCTAGTAATGAGTATTGTACTTGATTAGCGGTAATTTCAACTCCTGCATCCAGTAATTCTTTAATCCTTGGTGTATCAAAATTAGTGATCCCTAGGTATCTTATTTTACCACTTTTTTGTAATTCAGAAAGATGTATAGCAGTGTCAACATATCCAGGAAACTGATAATCCCACCAGGAGAATTGAACTAAATCAAGACGTTCAACCTTTAGACGTTGTAATGAACGATCGATAATCTTAACGGTATCTTCTTTTTTTAGCGTAGCTAAGGCAGAATAATCAGGAACATATTTAGTGTGAATTTGTATTGGAGGCAATTCTCCAGATTGAAATTGAGGCTGGTATTTTTCTTTGAACTTGCCTATTAGTTCTTCAACACCAGTGTATATATCTGCGCAATCAAAGGTTGTAATTCCAGCTTTTACAAACTCATACATATCTTCAAGAGCTTTATTTTGATCGATATGCCCATGACCTCCAGCAAGATGCCAACCTCCTTTAATTACTTTTGAAATAGAGTAGCCAGGTTTTATTTCAATACGCTGCATAAATTAGTGAGGAAAGGTTAAAGTAAAGATTTTATAAAACTCATCAATTGGTATAGCGCCAGCTTTCATAATTGTATCCATGAAAACCTTTAAATCAAATCTATCACCTAGACGCTCTTTTTCTGATTGCCATAATTTAGTAAACTCACTTCCTCCTAGAAAGTATGAAGTTAATTGCATTGGAGAATTCATAATTCTTCCCCAAAGGCTTTTAGCAAATTGAGGGGCAAGTAATGATGTTTCAGTTGAGAATTCCATAACCTTATCTTGACTCCAACCATTACAATGTACTTGCACAGAGGTGTAAGATCTGTTTGCGTTTTCAAGCCGTTTACGTAAATGCGCCAGATAAGTCAGGTGGTTTTCTTTTTCCCATCCAGTATCCAGCAATACTTTTTCTGTAAACGTAGCCCAACCCTCTGTATAAATGCCATATGGAAATAATAAGCGAATTGGGTGTGCAGTTTCTCTACTTATTTTAAGTTGCATATAATGTCCAGGAAATAATTCGTGTATGGCAATCATTCGGTTAAACGGCCTATTAAATGAAGCCCAAAAATCAATTTGTTCCTGCTTTGGAAGTGTTTCAGGAATTGAAGGCAAATAAAGTGTTGTAATAGGATTAGGTTCAAATGGAGGAGCACTGGCAACCCAACCAATTCTTGCTGCCGCTCCTGCGCTTTCAGGAGCTGTCATAATACGAAGTGTATTGTTTTTTGGCAATGTTGCTATATCATTTTCTTCTATAAACTGAACAGCCGCCTCTGAAAGTTCGCTCCAGAATTTAAGATAATCTTCTGCGTTTAAAGGAGCATCTTTTTCCATGTCACCAAGGGCTTTTGCTGTAAGCTGATTATAATTATCTGGAACCGGTTCATTAGGATATGTTGCTTTTAGATATGTTTTTGAAACATCCCCAATTAGATTACGAACAATTTCCATTTCCTGCAAAGCCATCTGCGAGAGGTCTTCTGGTGTTAATTGACTATCTGTGTAAAGCTTTAGTCGTCTAGCATATTCATCGTATCCAATAATTTTTTTCGGTTTTGAAACTTTTTGGGCGAGGCTATTGTTAGCAAAGGAGAGTAATTCCTCTAAGCTCTTGATGCTATTTTCTAGATTCGTATCGAACTGGGCACACTTCAATGAATAAATCCCACTATTGAGAGATTCACCTAGCTCATTTTTATAATACTCTAAAGTGGAATTAAGTAGCTTAATACCTCCTGTTAAATCGTCTTCAGGAATTACGTCTAAATTATTTTTAGCAGCAACACTCATTTCTGTTACTCCATTGAGGCGTTTGCAAATCAAATTAATCTTTTCTGGCACGAGAAGATAATCGGTTTTCAACACTGGATCAATAGCATTTGAAATAACTCTTGCATACAGAGACAATGAACTATTGTGTAATGAAAGCGTTTTCCACTTATCTATTTCGGATAGAATTTGAACCTTTAGTAAACGCGCATCGATTGGATCGATATTGGCGTCTGATTTTGTAAGTTCTCCCAGGAAACGTTCATTAAAATCAAGCCATTTAATGACGTTGTTCGTAGAAAAATCTTCGAATTGGAATATGGACGAATGAATTCCTTTTGAAAGCGATTTAGATGGATAGAACTTTTTCCACGCATTAATGTAGTTTTCATCAAGACTTTGTGACCAGACTGAAGCAATTATAAAAAAGAGGAGTATAAATGTTAATCTTAATTTGGATTTCATTCTTGTTAAATATAGTAATTAATGTTAAATATCGACACTAACATAGTATGTCCAATCAATTTCTGGAACAAAAGAGATCAGAAAGCATAATAAGTCGATCGGCTTGAGTCAAAGAGAGACCACGTATACAACAAAACCTCTCAAGTATTGAAAGACTTTTTCGTTTTAAATAATTTACAAGAGTAATTACATTTAGGTATATTCGTGAGTCAAACAATAAGAATGCAAAAAGTAGTAACATTTGGTGAGATCATGTTGAGGTTGGCGCCTCCAGGATTTTTACGATTTTCTCAAACAACCAGTTTTGATGTAATTTATGGAGGAGGAGAATCTAATGTAGCGGTTTCTTTGGCTAATTATGGAATTCCTGTAGATTTTGTAACACGACTTCCAAATAATGATATAGGAGAGTGCGCCCTCATGGAAATGAGAAAAAGAGGTGTTGGTACCGATAAGATCGTTAGAGGCGGAGAACGTTTAGGGATTTATTTTCTAGAAACAGGAGCAGTATCTCGTGGGAGTAAAGTAGTTTATGATAGAGCACATTCAGCTATGAGCACTATCGAGCCAGGAATGGTAGATTGGGATGCCGTATTTGATGGTGTAGCATGGTTTCATTGGACAGGTATTACACCAGCTATTTCACAGAGTTCAGCAGACACCTGTTTAGAAGCTGTAAAAGCTGCTAGCGAAAGAGGAATAACCATTTCAACAGATCTTAACTATAGAGCAAAGCTTTGGAAACATTGTGATGCTCAAAAAAGAGAAGAGATCATGATAGAACTTACCTCTTATTGTGATATTGTATTAGGTAATGAAGAAGATGCAGAGATGCACTTTGGTATCAAGCCAGAAGGCATTAGTGTACAAACAGAGGGACATAATGTGAAAGCGGAAGCTTTCCTATCTGTATGTAAGCAAATGATAGAAAAATTCCCTAAAGCAAAAAAAGTGATCACCACATTAAGAGGGTCTATCTCAGCATCGCATAATACTTGGGCAGGAGTATTATATGATGGTAAGACCATGTATGAATCACCACAATATCAGATTACAGATATTGTAGATAGAGTTGGAGGAGGAGATTCTTTTATGGGAGGATTGATCTATGGATTACTTAAATACCCAGAAGATGACCAAAACGCATTAAACTTTGCTGTGGCGGCCTCTTGTTTAAAGCATACCATTAAAGGAGATGCTAACCTGGTAACTGTGGTAGAAGTTGAAAAATTAATGGGAGGTGATGCCTCAGGTAGAGTAGCAAGATAAATAAACGAAGTAATGGCTAAGTATACACGATTGCAAGTAGCGCAAACAATGATAGATACAGGATTAGTACCGCTATTCTATCATGACAATATTGAGATAAATAAAAGAGTTCTTAAAGCTTGCTACGATGGAGGTGCGAGATTATTAGAGTTTACTAATAGAGGAGATTTTGCACATGAAGTCTTTGCAGAACTTAATAAGTATGCGCTTAAGGAATTACCAGGAATGATCTTAGGGGTTGGTTCTGTTACAGATGCAGGTACAGCTTCATTATATATGCAATTAGGTGCAAATTTTGTGGTAACACCTGTACTTAGAGAAGATATTGCAATAGTATGTAATAGAAAAAAAGTATTATGGTCTGCTGGATGCGGATCATTAACTGAGATAGCAAGAGCTGAGGAATTGGGTTGCGAAATTGTTAAGCTTTTTCCGGGAGGAATCTATGGTCCTAACTTTGTTAAAGGAGTTAGGGCTCCACAACCATGGACTATGATCATGCCGACAGGAGGTGTATCTCCAACTAAGGAAAGTCTAGAAGGATGGTTTAAAGCTGGAGTTACATGTGTAGGGATGGGATCAAAACTTATTGCAAAGGATGGTCAAGGAAACGTCAACTTTCAAAAAATACAAGAACTAGTAAGTGAATCGCTTACTATTATTCAAAAAGTTAAATAGTAAACCTTTACATAAGCATTGAAATACTCAAGAGATTGAGTGGTTTTTTATTTATAAAAAGGATGAATAAATGTTATTTTTAAGTGACTTCAAAGAGAAAGCAGGTCTAAATTATAAAGCAGTCAAGGAAAACACCTAAAAAAATTGTAAGAACGAAATACAACAGCTATTTTCGCACAATATTAGGGATAGTAAAGGAGTTTTTAACTATTATGAAAACTCCTAACAGTTAGTTTAGTTTGTCGTTATCAAAATCAAACACAAAAGGGCACTTTATCGATGTTTTATGTTGATTGTGGATGTTTTTTGTAGGTTTTCTTTTGGCAACTGGTATTTTTTCATAATTTTACATCAAAATGACACTAAGAAAAAAATGAAGTTAGCCCCACTTTTTTTTACTTTTTTCAACAGTGCCTTTGCTTTGCAAATGGAGCCACCTCCGCCTCCAAATCAACCACCTCCACCTCCTGGGCTTCCTATTGATGGCTGGGTTTTTTTCTTACTGGTTGTTGGACTAGCTTATGGTGCTTGGAAATATTATTCACTCCATAAATTAAAACAAGCGAGCTAATTTCTTAGTTCTTGCAATCTGCTTACATATTTTCCAATAACATCAAATTCTAAATTTACTACTGTACCTTCTTTAAAGGAATTGAAATTTGTATGCTCGTAAGTATAAGGGATTATAGCTACACTAAATTTATTTCTTTTAGAATTTACAACCGTTAAACTAACTCCATTAACAGTTATTGACCCTTTTTCAATAGTAATATTGTTGAGCGATGAATCGTATTCAAAAGTAAAAAACCAACTTCCATTCACATCCTGAACCTTTGTACAAGTACCAACTTGATCTACGTGTCCTTGTACAATGTGACCATCAAGACGATCACCTAATTTCATCGCTCTTTCAAGATTGACTTTATCATTAACCAGTAAATCTTTTAATGCCGATTTATCTAAAGTCTCTTTAATAGCAGTTACTGTATAGGTGCTGTTATTTATAGCTACAACCGTTAAGCAAACTCCGTTATGTGCAACACTTTGATCAATTTTCAGCTCTGGTGTAATGTTGCTTTCTATGGTTATATGTAAATTGTCTTTATCATCGACCAAGTTTTTGACTACTCCAATATCTTCTATAATACCTGTAAACATCTTACGGTTTATTTAGTTAAATTTGCACATCAAAATTACAAACAAACCAGTCATTTTTAATGGTAAAAGAAGAAAAAATAAAAGTTGGTATATCTATAGGTGATCTTAACGGAATTGGAGGGGAGATTGTTTTAAAAACTTTTGAAGATGAGCGCCTTTTAGATTTTTGTACACCAATTATCTATGGCTCGGTTAAAACCTTTTCATTTCTTAAGAAACATTTTAATAGTAGTATCAAGTTTAATGGTGTTTTTGATGTTAAAAAGGCGCTTCACGGAAAAGTTAATGTATTGAATGTCTGGAAAGAAAATGTAAATATTGAATTTGGAAAAGAAGACCCAAAAATTGGAGGTTATGCCATAAAATCATTCCAAACAGCAACAAGAGACTTAAAGAATGGGCTTATAGATGTGTTGGTCACAGCACCAATCAATAAACATAATATACAATCTGATAAGTTCAAGTTCCCTGGTCATACAGATTATTTGTCACAAGAATTAGAAGGGAATAGTCTTATGTTGATGGTTGCCGATGACCTTAGAGTTGGGTTATTAACAGATCATGTTCCGGTAAGTGAAGTGTCTTCAAAGATTACAAAAGATTTAATTGTGTCGAAGATAGATACTATTTATAATACACTTATTCAGGATTTTAGAATCGTAAAGCCAAAAATTGCAGTTTTAGGCATTAACCCTCATACTGGAGATAACGGTGTAATTGGAAAAGAAGATGACGAAGTATTAAGGCCAACTATTTCCGAAATTAGAAAAAGCGGTAAATTAGTTTTTGGCCCTTATTCTGCTGATAGTTTTTTTGGCTCTAACTCATACAAGAATTTTGACGCTATAATAGCAACTTATCATGATCAGGGCCTTATCCCTTTCAAAACTCTTTCCTTTGGTCAAGGTGTAAACTTTACAGCGGGATTAAATAAAGTAAGAACTTCTCCAGATCATGGGACAGCCTATGAAATAGCTGGAAAAGGAGAAGCAGATCCTAGCTCTTTTAAAGAGGCATTATTTAAAGGAATAAGCATTTTTAGAAATCGTGAAGAGCATTTAAAACTAAGCAAAAATCCACTACAAAAACAAGCGTAAAAGATATAAACATTTTTTTGTTCATAACCCTTATTAACTAAAGAAAAATTTATATATTTGCACGCTCGAAATAGATGTGATGATGAAGCATTTGAAAGAGTTTGTAATTCAGTTTACAGGATTAAAACAAGGAACGCATAATTTCGAGTACAGAATTGATAATAAGTTCTTTGAGCATTTTGAGTACGACGAATTTAATGATGCAGCTTTAGAAGTAGCGGTTAATTTCAATAAAAAAACCACACTATTAGAGTTACATTTTGATGTTTATGGCGTTGTAAACGTAAACTGTGATCTCACAAATGAGCCTTACGATCAACCAGTTCAGAATAGTTTTGATCTTGTTGTAAAGTTTGGAAACGAATACAACGACGAGAATGAAGAAATATTAATCGTTCCTCATTCAGAATATGAAATCAATATTGCTCAATATATATATGAGCTTATAGTTTTAGGGGTGCCACAAAAAAGGGTGCATCCTGGAGTTGTAGATGGGACATTAGATTCTGAAATACTTACAAAACTTGAAGAACTGAGTCCAAAGGACCTTAAAGAAAAAGAAAATAATGGGGAAATTGATCCTCGTTGGAATACATTAAAGAAACTATTAACGGATAAATAATATAGAAAATGGCACATCCTAAGAGAAAAATCTCTAGAACAAGAAGAGATAAGAGAAGAACACATTATAAGGCAAGTGTACCACAAATTGCTACGTGTCCTACTACAGGAGAAGCGCACTTATACCACAGAGCTTATTGGCATGAAGGAAAGCTTTATTACAGAGGTCAAGTGCTAGTTGACAATTCTCAAGAAGAAAATTTAGCATAAGTATTATGCAAGCATATAATAAAACGCTCACTTGTGGGCGTTTTTTTTATGATATGTTTTTTTTGAAGTTAAAAACTGCTATTTTGCATCAAATTTGATCAAAAATTGATATTTTTCACCTCTTTTTTGACATTTTGAGTCATTTTTGATGAATTTTTGTTCAAACCTAAACTAAAAATATGAGTAAGATCACAGCAGCAATTACAGCTGTTGGCGCATACGTGCCTGAATACGTGTTGACAAACCAGATCTTAGAAACAATGGTTGACACGAATGATGAATGGATTACCAGCAGAACAGGAATCAAGGAGCGTAGAATTCTTAAAGACGAAGGAAAAGGAACTTCGTACCTCGCCATAAAAGCCGCACAAGATTTATTAAACAAAACAGGTCTAGACCCAAAAGAAATTGAACTGGTTATTGTTGCTACAGCAACTCCTGATATGAAAGCTGCTTCCACAGCAGCATATACTGCTACTCAAATTGGAGCTACTAACGCTTTTTCTTATGATTTAGAAGCCGCTTGTTCAAGTTTCCTATTTGGGATGTCAACAGCATCTAGTTACATAGAATCTGGACGTTATAAGAAAGTATTGTTAATAGGAGCAGACAAGAATTCATCTTTTATTAATTATAAGGACAGAGCTACATGCATCATTTTTGGAGATGGAGCAGGCGCTGTTTTATTCGAACCTAATGAAGAGGGGTTTGGTGTTCAAGATGAATACTTAAGAAGTAATGGAGAAGGAAGAGAGTTTCTTCAAGCTACTTATGGCGGCTCTTCATATCCTATGACTCAAGAAGCCTTTGACGAAGGGAAACATTTTGTTTTCCAAGATGGAAGAACAGTATTTAAGAATGCTGTTTTTAATATGGCAGACGTTGCTGTAAAGATTTTAGAAAGGAATAACCTTACTAAAGATGATGTTGCTTGGTTAGCAGCACATCAAGCCAATAAAAGAATTATTGATGCTACTGCTCAAAGAATAGAGCTGGACGAAAATAAAGTAATGATGAATATTCATAGGTATGGTAATACAACCTCTGCAACACTTCCATTACTTTTACACGATTACGAATCCCAGCTAAAGAAAGGCGACAATATTATTTTTGCTGCTTTTGGAGGTGGATTCACTTGGGGATCTATTTATTTAAAATGGGCCTACAATTCTTAATAACGAAAACTAACTAAACTTAAATAGCGAATTATGGATTTAAAAGAGATTCAAAACTTAATCAAGTTTGTTGCTAAATCTGGAGCAAGCGAGGTTAAATTAGAAATGGATGATGTAAAAATCACCATTAAAACAGGATCAGATTCTGAAACCACAATTGTACAGCAAGTTCCGGTTGCAGCTCAGGTGCCACAGGCAGTAGCTCCAGTACCAGTACCTACTGCTCCTGCTGCAGAAACACCAGCACCTGCTGCTCCTGCAGAGGACGACTCAAAATATATTACAATTAAATCACCAATTATTGGAACTTTCTACAGAAAGCCATCACCAGATAAGCCGTTGTTTGTTGAAGTGGGACAAACTATTTCTGAAGGTGATGTATTATGTATTATTGAAGCAATGAAATTATTTAACGAAATTGAATCTGAAGTTTCAGGCAAAGTTGTTAAAATTCTAGTAGATGATGCTTCACCTGTGGAGTTCGATCAACCATTATTTTTAGTAGATCCTTCATAACTCATTAAAAATTCCAATCCACTAATCCCAAAACCCAATTCTTGGAATTTGGTGCTTGGAAATTGAATTTTTAAAACAACAGGTATGTTTAAAAAGATTTTAATAGCTAATAGAGGTGAAATAGCATTACGTGTTATTAGAACCTGTAAAGAAATGGGAATTAAGTCGGTAGCAGTATATTCTAAAGCCGATGAAGAAAGTTTGCACGTAAAATTTGCCGATGAAGCGGTTTGTATTGGTCCAGCTCCAAGTAGTGAATCATACTTAAAAATGGCAAATATTATTGCTGCTGCGGAAATCACAAATGCGGATGCAATACACCCAGGGTATGGGTTCCTTTCGGAAAATGCAAAGTTTTCAAAAATATGTGAAGACCATGGTATAAAGTTCATTGGAGCTTCTGCCGAAATGATTGATAAAATGGGTGATAAGGCGAACGCAAAGGCTACGATGAAGGCTGCTGGCGTACCTTGTGTTCCAGGAAGTGAAGGTATCATAGAATCCTACGAGGACTGCGAAAAACTGGCTGAAGAAGTTGGTTACCCAGTAATGCTTAAAGCTTCTGCAGGTGGTGGAGGAAAAGGAATGCGTGGCGTTTTCAAAAAAGAAGATTTAAGAGACGCTTGGGATTCTGCTAGACAAGAATCTAAAGCAGCTTTTGGGAATGATGATATGTATATGGAGAAACTTATAGAAGAACCAAGGCATATCGAAATTCAAGTTGTAGGAGATTCTTCAGGAAAAGCTTGTCATTTATCAGAAAGAGACTGTTCCGTTCAACGTCGTCACCAGAAATTAACAGAAGAAGTTCCTTCTCCGTTTATGACTGATGAGTTACGCGAAAAAATGGGAGCTGCTGCAGTGAGAGCTGCAGAGTATATTAAATATGAAGGAGCAGGAACAGTGGAGTTTTTGGTTGATAAACACAGAAACTTCTACTTTATGGAAATGAATACTCGTATTCAGGTAGAGCACCCTATTACTGAGCAGGTAATAGACTTTGATCTTATTAGAGAACAAATATTAGTAGCTGCGGGAGTGCCTATTTCAGGCAAGCATTATACGCCAAATTTACATTCTATAGAGTGTAGAATAAACGCAGAAGATCCTTATAATGATTTTAGGCCTTCTCCAGGAAAGATTACTACATTACACGCCCCTGGTGGACATGGTGTTAGATTAGACACGCATGTTTATGCTGGGTATTCTATTCCGCCGAACTATGATTCAATGATTGCCAAATTAATTACAACTGCTCAAACCAGAGAAGAAGCAATCAACAAGATGAAGCGAGCACTTGATGAGTTTGTAATAGAAGGTATAAAAACAACAATTCCATTTCATAGACAATTAATGGATCATCCAGATTATTTAGAAGGAAATTATACCACTAAATTCATGGAAGATTTTGAAATTGATAAGAAATATGATTACTAAACAAAGACTCCGAAATTATTTCGGAGTTTTTTTATGCATAAATTTTCAGTAAGTTTATCCTCATGATTTTAAAGAGAATTATTAAGACAAGTGAAATGCCTTGGGTTTTCATCCCAGGATTGTAACACTTTCTTCGTTCAAGAAACACATTTAATAATTCTAATTTCTAAACTAAAATTTTATGAGCAAAATAATTGTACTAGGCGCAGGTATGGTGGGAAGTGCTATGGCTATAGATATGACCAAAAAACATGATGTTACTGTTACTGATCTAAGTAAAAATGTACTAAATAAAGTAAAGGAAAGATGTAATGAACTTTCAGCTTTAGAGCTAGATGTAACAGATAAAACGAAACTACAAAATACAATAAAGGACTTTGATCTAGTTATTTGTGCTGTTCCAGGTTTTTTGGGATTTGAAACACTTAAGGCTATCATTGAAGCAGAAAAAGATGTAATTGACATTTCGTTTTTTCCAGAGAATTCTTTGGATTTAGATGCTTTGGCAAAAGAGAACGGAGTAACAGCAATTGTTGATTGTGGAGTTGCCCCAGGAATGGATAATGTTATTTTAGGCTACTACAATGAGAAAATGAAATTAACAGATTTTGAATGTCTAGTAGGGGGGCTTCCTAAAGTTAAAAAATGGCCATTCTCCTATAAAGCACCATTTTCTCCTGTTGATGTTATTGAAGAATACACAAGACCAGCAAGGTATGTTGAAAACGGGCAAACAATTGTTAGAGAAGCATTAACAGATTGTGAGTATTTAGATTTTGAGAATATTGGTACACTTGAATCTTTCAATTCTGATGGACTTCGTTCTATAATTTATACAATGCCACACATTCCTAACATGAAGGAAAAAACATTACGCTATCCTGGTCATGTTGAATATATTAAAGTACTTAAGGAAAGCGGATTTTTCGAAGAAGACGAAATTGAGGTTAAAGGAACCAAGGTTTCTCCTTTAGATTTTACAAGTAAAGTTTTATTTAATGAATGGAAACTTGGTGAAAACGAAGAAGAGCTTACGGTAATGAGAGTTACAGTAAAGGGCGAGAGTGAAGACGGTGAACAAGAAGAGGTAATTTATGATCTATATGATGAGTATTGTCATGACACTCAAGTTTCTTCAATGTCAAGAACTACAGGGTATACCGCTACAGCTGCTGCTAATCTGTTTTTGGAAGGCTTATTTAGCGAGAAAGGGGTTTTTCCACCAGAATTAGTTGGAAAACATGAAGAATGTTTTAATTATTTCATGAATTATTTAAGCGAAAGAAATGTAATCTATAAGAAAAGGGTAAATAAACTCTAGAGTTTATTTATTGATAGAAAAACAGTTTCTCCTTTTTTGAAAGAGCTGCTAGACTCAAAAAAAACAAATTGTTCATTAAGAATGGCTTCGATGAGATAGCAATTTCCTTGAAAAAATGATTGCACCACTTCTGCCTTTAAGTTAGAGTTCTTTACAACCGAAATTTGGTGAGCGTAAACCAATCCATAGTCAGTTAAATAATTAAATTCTCCAAAAAAAGAAGCAATTAATGGAGATTTAGGATTTTGATAAAGATTTTTAGGCGAATCGATGGCTAAAATTTCTTGTTTATTAAGGACAATTACTTTATCAGAAAATGGAAGCACATCATTTTTATCATGAGTAGCGATTACACATGTGATTTTTTGCTTTTTTAGATATTTAAACAAGCTTCTACGAAGTGATTGTTTTTTAAAGTTGTCAATATGGCTAAAAGGCTCATCCAATAGGATTAATTCTGGTTTTAGGGCAATGGCTTTTGCTAGTGCTACTCGCTGTTTTTGACCTCCACTTAAAAATTGAACTTTAGTATTAGAGAATTCGGTTAATTCAACTACATCTAAAAGCTCATCTATTCTTTTTTGTTTTTCTTCGAGGAAAAAATTAGACAAGTAGGAGCCAATGTTTTCAGCTACAGTTGTGTAAGGCATTAGTTCAAACTCTTGAGCTACATACTTTATAAATGAATAACCAACAACCAAATTAAAGCTTGGTCCCAATATTTTTTTATCATTCCAATGAATCTCTCCGTTGCTTAAGTCGTATTCACCTTGTAGTAATTTAAGCAAGGTGCTTTTTCCAGAGCCACTTTCACCTATTATAGCAACATGCTCTCCTTCTTTAGCCGTAAAGCTAATATTCTTAAGAACGGTGTTTTCATCATAACCAAAGGAGATATTGTCTACTTTAAGCATATTTATTTTTCAAACGATAAAAGTAATATTAAAAAAGCCGTCTAAATAGGTTTAAACGGCTTAAATTAAAATAATCTATTTGTTGAATTTACTCCTTAATGAATTTTTCAATTCTAGAAGCATTATCGTTCATTATTCTTAAGAAATATGTTCCTGTGCTTAATGAAGAAACATTAATTGCTTTGTTTGAAGACATCTTACTATTTAAAACGCTTTTTCCTGAGATGTCAAACACTGTATAAATTGCATCACTAAGATCATACTTTGTACGAATATAAAGTTCTTTTTTAGCTGGCATAGGATACAGCACTAAATCATCTATAAACTCCTGATTTTGATCTCCTAAAGTTTCTCCTTCAGTTACATTGATAGTTTGATTTGCTGAGATATTATTAAAAACATCAACAGTTTTTGAAGGCCAATAGATTTTCATAGTGGTAATATTAGTATCATCTCCCAAGCCAAAATGTGTTGTTAAACTACTCATATATCTAAAACCTTCACCACTTCTCACATCTCTAATTTGAGTTCCTGAATCAGTAGTAATTTCAACCCTTGCTCCAATACCTTTTTCTCCATTTTGAGTTAAATTAATTTTGAGGTAATTACCATTGGTTTCATCATTATAGTAAAGTATTTCATGAGTGCCTATGTCAAGAAAACCATCGTTATCAAGATCTCCAATTGCTCCATGACGATGTGTTATATCAGGATATGAAGTAAAGGACATATTAGTTGTATCTCCATTATTTAAAAGGATACTACCATTAGAAAAAATATCGACAAAACCATCATTATTAAAATCTGCTGGGGCATTGTCTATTCCTGTATAGGTAAAAAGGCCTAAACCGGTTAAAGCTGTAATATCTGTAAAAGTACCATCGCCATTGTTGCGCATCATTTTGTGTGAAGTCCCATTATAACCACCTATAAAAACATCCATATCACCATCATTATCATAGTCTGCCCATGCGCCAGACCAAGTTTGAATTACATCAGCTAAACCTGCATCTGATCCAACTTCTGTAAAAGAACCATTTCCATTATTCCTAAACAATTGGTTAGTTCTTCTTTCATCTCCACCACCACATTTAGCCATAAACATATCCATATCTCTATCATTGTCGTAATCAATCCAAACAGAACCATAATTACCTCCGGAAGGATAAACACCTAGCCCTTCAGGAACTCCATTAACATCTGCACCTTGAAAATAATCTAATTGATTATTTCCGTCGTTTAAGTAGTAAACGTTTGGTTCAACATCATGACAAACAAAAACGTCAAGATGACCATCTTCATTAATATCAATAAAATTTGTTCTTTGCGTAAATACTCCAGATGTTTCTTTTTCAACAGCATAAGACGAACCATTATTAACAGCCTTGATAATATTAACTCCTGAACCATTACCCCATACTAAATCATTGTATCCATCACTGTTAAAATCTCCAGCAGCCAAACTCCATGAAGCACTATAAGTTGCGCCAACAATGTAATCATTGTTTATGAAGTTTCCACTTCCTGTTTGCTCTTGAATATTAATATCGTAAACATTAATACCATTATCATTTCTTGCAACAATTGATACTATATCATCAAGATTATCATTATTCATATCAACTACAGCTCTAAAAACACCATCTGCAGAAAAACTTTGAGCAGAAAAACTTACAGGCTGAGTTTCTTGCTCAGTTATTTCAAAGTTAAAACCACTAGGATCGTACTTGTCATCCCAAGCAATATAATAGGTGGTGCCTGCTGATGCGTTAAACTGAGCAACTGACAACCTACTATAAATACTAGTTCCGTCATCATCACTACCTGCTACACATGTTAGTGAGCCACATGTCCCTTCATAAATATGTAACCTGGTATCTATACCATTGTTTCCACTTATATCTGAGGAAACAATAACCTTATAATCGGACGAAGGAGTATAAGCAAACCATTCGCCATTAGATGCCACACTACTTCCTGCACATGATGGAGTTGGGTAATCTCCATTAAAAGAAGGTACGTTAAAAGTTCCGGGACCAGTAATGTGAGTTGCTGCATTTGCAGAAGAACACGAATTGGAACTTGTCTGGGCTTCAACACCTATTACAAAGAAGGCGAGAATTATTAAGAGTAAATTTTGTTTCATAACGATTTGACTGTATAATTAATAGCTATTTATTTTCTAATGATTTAATCCAATTTTGTAAAAGATCGACTCCCTCTTTATGTTGAAGTGATCGACCCATAATTGGCATTTTATATTCGTCTAATGTTGAGCTTATTCTAAATAATAAAGCAGAAGCATCTGGATTTCCAGGAGAAACAATATGACTTAAGGATTTGTCTATTCTAAAAGTATGTGCAACATCCACTCCCATATTTGCAAACTCCTCCGTTTTGTTGAATTCAAATCTTATAGGTGCATATTCACAATATCCTTTTTCAGAATGGCAATGCGCACAATTAATATCTAAATAAGACCTAACTCTAAGGCTTAAATCTTGGGTATCGTCTTCCCAGTTAACAACAGTATTTATGTTTTTAGGGTATGATTTTTCTAAATATCCAAATTCAACCCATTTTTGTAATTGGTTTTTAACCCCATCTTTAAAAGCTAAAGAACTGTTTATGTTTTGTGGTTTAGGCCCTATAGGAAGAATTTCATCATACTTGTTATGACAAGTGAAACATTCACTATATGATGGAATCTTATAATTAACGGTTTTTGTTTCTTGCATATCTTCAAAAGACAAGTTTATGAAGTGCCCATCTGTTGTGAATTCTGCCTCGGTTTGTTCATCATTCCATTTGTAATTTGCCAATACCCAACCCTCTTCTTTTTTTATTAAAAGGCGAGTTTCTATCATTTGAGTATTCTTTTTTGGGAGAACATTTTCAAAATAATGTGTCGTAATTAAAACCGTCCCTTGTGGAAAGTCAAATAAAGAATGATCATCAACATATTTAGCCTGAGATCCTTTAGGCATCCACACGAACGTTTGTGCTTTAGCATAATCAATAAAAAGGCCGCTAATAATTTTATAAGGAAGTACTCCGTGTACAGGTTTTAAGTCTGCCATATTTCCCTCGAAGAAGTTGTAATCAGACAGATTTTCGTACGGAATACTATTTAGATCTAGTGAAACTTGAGTAGGTTGAATAGACACATAGCTGTCATCTTCTGAACATGATGTACAGGAGAAAACGAGCATAATTAGCCCTAGAAAGCATGTGTAGTTTTTAATCATTTATAGAAAATTTGGTAAGCTAATTTACCTAAAAGGCGCAGCCTCAAGTAATTAATTAGTTATAATACCAAATTTTCCTTATGATTCGTTAAAAAGCTAGATTTTAGCTATGAATTACATATTTTCTTACAAAAGAGAATTATCAACTAAATACTCAGCAATTTGAACAGTATTTGTAGCCGCTCCTTTACGTAAATTATCACTTACAATCCACATGTTTAAGGTGTTAGGCTGCGACTCGTCTCTTCTTAATCTCCCCACAAATACATCATCTTTTTCATGAGCATAAATTGGCATAGGATACTCATTATTTGATGGATTATCTTGAACAACAACTCCGTTGGTATTACTTAAAATAGATCTAACTTCATTGAGGGCGAAATCATTTTCAAATTGGACGTTAACAGATTCACTATGTCCTCCAGCGGTTGGAATTCTAACAGCAGTGGCAGTAACAGCAATTGTTCTATCGTCAAGGATTTTTTGAGTTTCTCTAACCAATTTCATTTCTTCCTTGGTGTACCCATTTTCTTCAAAAACATCACAATGAGGTAAAGCATTACGACCAATTGGGTAAGGGTAAGCCATTTCACCTTCAACACCAGCAATTTCATTTTCTAACTGTCTTACCGCTTTTACTCCAGTACCAGACACAGACTGATATGTAGAAACCACGATACGCTTAATATTATATTTGTCATGTAAAGGAGCCAAAGCCATTACCATTTGTATGGTTGAGCAGTTTGGGTTGGCAATTATCTTATCATCTGTTGTAAGCTGAGAGGCATTTATTTCTGGAACCACTAATTTTTTGTCAGGATCCATTCTCCAAGCAGAAGAATTATCAATTACTGTAGTCCCTACTTCAGCAAATTTTGGTGCCCACTCTAAAGAAGTACCACCACCAGCTGAGAATAATGCCACATCTGGTTTCATAGAAACAGCGGTTTCTAAACCAACAATTTTATAGGAAGTTCCTTTGTATTCAACTTCTTTTCCAACACTTCTTTCTGAAGCTACAGGAATTAGTTCTGAAATGGGAAAATTTCTTTCTGCTAAAACATTTAACATTACATTACCTACCATTCCGGTAGCTCCGACAACTGCTACTTTCATTTTTTACAATTTTTGAAAAGCAAAAGTAAGCATTAATTAAAATGGGCAATTAATATTATTCAATAAAAAAGGCTCGTTCTTTATAAAACAAGCCTTTTTAACAAGAAATTTTATAATGTTATTTTTTTAACAGATCTCTAATCTCAGTAAGAAGATCATTGTCAGACGGTCCAGGAGGTGCTGCTGGAGCGGCTTCCTCTTCTTTCTTTTTCATTCTGTTAATGACTTTGATAATCAAGAACATTACGAATGCAACAATAATAAAATCGATTAAATTGGTAACAAATTCTCCCCACATCAATGCCACTTCTCCTGTCATATTTCCAGCTTCATCAGCAACTCCCTCCTGGAGAATCCATTTTTGATCTTTAAAATCTGATTTAAATACTAATCCAATTAATGGTGAAACAATACCACCAGTAAAAGACGATACTACCTTATTAAAAGCAGCACCCATTACAAAGGCAACAGCAATATCAACTAGATTGCCCTTCATTGCAAAATCCTTGAATTCTTTAAGCATAATTTTAAATATTAGTTAATGGTAGTCTAAAAATAACCAAAAAAATCAAATACAGATTATTTAATTATGCTTCTTTTGATTCTTTGAGAGATAGCTGTGATTAATTCATACGATATTGTGTCAACTGAAGCGGCTAACTCATCAGCTCGACACTCATGGTCATAGATGATTACTTCATCACCTTCTTTACAATCAATATTGGTGACATTGACCATAACCATATCCATACAAACATTACCAATTATGAATGCTTTTTTGTTATTAATAAAAACAAACCCGTTTCCATTTCCGTATTGTCTCCCCAAGCCATCGGCATGACCAATTGGTATTGTTGCTGTTTTAATTCGAGCATCACTTAAAAATGCTCTGTTATAACCAACTGTTTCTCCTGCTTCGATAGTGTGTATTTGAGAAACAACAGATTTTAAAGATGCAATAGGTTTCAGATTTTTACTCTCCTTTTCCGAATTACCAAAACCATACAAACCAATTCCACTTCTTACCATGTCAAAATGAGCTTCAGGGTAGTTTAAGATCCCAGAAGTGTTACACATATGTAATAAAGGCTTGTATCCTAAGGTTTCTTTAAAAGCACTACTTATATCAATAAATTCATTGATTTGCCCTTTGCTAAAAGCTTTTTCATCTAAGTCTTCACTTGCAGCAAGATGTGAAAAAACAGACTTTACTTTAACAACTTTGGCTGAACTAAGTTCATTACCTATTGCTAAAATTTGATCACTCCCAAAACCAAGCCTGTTAAGACCAGTATTAAATTTAATATGGACAGGATAATCTTCTTGTTTTTTGGTAGAAGCAATTTTAATAAACTCTTTTAGGGTTCTAAAACTATATAGATTGGGTTCTAAACAACGGTCAATTATTGTTTCAAAATTAACAGGTTGAGGATGTAACACTAAAATAGGTTTAGTAATACCACTATCCCTTAAAGCAACACCTTCGTGTGCATAAGCCACAGCAAAATAATCCACCCCAATATCTTCAAGGTGCTTAGCTATTATTTGAGCATCACTGCCATATGCAAAAGCTTTAACTACTGCCAAAAATTTTTGATTATCAGCAAGCCTTGACTTTAAATATTGAAAGTTATGTGTTAGTGCCTTTAGGTTGATTTCCAATACTGTTTCCTGAGCTCTAGGCATTTGCTTTCTTTATGTTAGGAGGGATCTCTTCAGGGTCATTTACTTTAATACTCCTCACCTTATCTCGCATCATCGCTTTGTAGTAAGCCGCTCTACTAAGAGGTTCATATTCGTCAACTTCTCCTAGTAAAACTAAATCGTCACTTTTAGCCTTTCTGTAACTATATTGAGCTAAATTCCCTGTTCTGGTGCAAACTGCATGTACTTTGGTAACATACTCAGCTGTTGCCATTAAATATGGCATTGGTCCAAACGGATTTCCTTTAAAATCCATGTCTAACCCAGCAACAATCACACGAATCCCTTTATTGGCAAGATCGTTACAAACTCGAATTATTTCATCATCAAAGAACTGTGCTTCATCAATACCAATAACATCACAACCATCAGCTAAAATTGGAATATTTGCTGCTGCTGGCACAGGAGTAGATCTTATTTCATTAGCATCATGAGACACAACCATTTCATCGTCATATCGTATATCTACAGAGGGTTTAAAGATCTCTACTTTTTGTCTTGCAAATTGTGCACGCTTTAATCTGCGAATCAATTCTTCAGTTTTACCCGAAAACATGGAGCCACAGATTACTTCAATCCACCCAAATTGTTCTTTATGATTTACTGTATTTTCGAGAAACATTTTGTAATTTTAACACTAAAACGAAGGAATATTTCGTTTGCATAAAGGTGATGTAAATTTATTAAAAAACAAAAACCATTAGTGCAATAAATGTAAAAGTTATGAAGAAGAAGCTAGAATCAGAATTAATCAGTATTGCCCATAGAATTCTTAAGCTGAAGGGTAAGGAAGACGTATTGAGAATGCATGATGAAATTTCTGCCTTGTATGAAAAAATCTCCGTGTTAAAGTTCGCTTATGAGAATTTTGAGGAGCATATGCCAACTATTGGCGATGATTCTTCTTTCTTTGGTATGCTCGACCAAGCGTTTAATAATAAAGTAAGTGATAACATAGAGGTTGAAGATAAAATATATGTCAACCTAGATGAAGTTGAAGATGATGGCATCATGGAGCCTGTGATGGAAAAAATAAAGGATATTGTTGCTCAAATGCCTCAAGAAGCTCAGAAGGTTGATACACTAATTGAGTCTGTAATCCCTCAGGCCAAGACCAATGTAGTAGAGTTTGAAACTCTTACCGCTGACTTCAAGGAGATGCCAGTTTTTGAGCCAGCAAAAGAATCAGACTCAAAGGCAAATGAGGACACTAAAAAAACACTTAACGATAAACTTAAAGCAAAGGCATTAACCTTTGGACTTAATGATAAGCTGGCATTCATTAAGCATTTATTTGATGGTAACAATAATGACTTTGAACGTGTTGTATCACAGATTAACACCTCCTCATCTTTTGAAGAAGTTAGTAATTTGATCCAAAACATTATTAAACCAGATTATAATCATTGGGAAGGAAAAGAAGAGTACGAAGAGCGATTTATGGAAATCATTCAAGGACGATTTAATTAATGGGAAAACTATATATCGTTCCTACTCCTATTGGAAATCTTAAAGACATCACCTTTAGAGCTATAGAGGTTTTAAAGGAGGTAGATTTAATTCTAGCCGAAGACACTCGTACTTCGGGAAAACTATTAAAGCATTTTGAAATAAGTACACCGACCCAATCACACCATATGCACAATGAACATAAAACAGTTCATGCGATTGTTCAGAAGATGCTTGGAGGAACTAATATTGCACTAATTAGTGATGCTGGAACTCCAGCTATTTCTGACCCTGGATTTTTGCTTACCAGAGCGTGTTTAGAAAATAATATTGAAGTAGAATGTTTACCAGGAGCAACTGCTTTTGTTCCAGCTTTGGTTAATAGTGGATTGCCTAACGATAAATTTGTATTTGAAGGCTTTCTCCCGGTTAAAAAGGGAAGACAAACGCGGTTAAAATTATTAGCTGAAGAAACTCGAACCATGATCTTCTATGAAAGTCCACACAAACTAATAAAGACACTTGCTAATTTTTGTGAGTACTTTGGTGATGATAGACAAGTTTCTGTTTCAAGAGAGCTTACAAAACTTTATGAAGAAACCATACGAGGAACTGCTAATAAAGTTCTTGAGCACTATTCTAACAAACCTCCAAAAGGAGAAATTGTAGTAGTAGTAGCTGGAAGAAAGTAATGTCGTGTTGAGCGCAGTCGAAACATTTAGTTAATGCAAGATCTTTTAAATGATATACGACAGTGCACTATTTGTTCTAAGTACTTAGAACTAGGTCCTCGACCTATCGTTTCTGCTCACTCAAACTCTAGAATTGTAATTGTTGGTCAAGCTCCTGGAACTAAAGTTCATAATTCAGGAATCCCTTGGGACGATACCAGTGGTAAGCAATTAAGAAAATGGCTAAATGTTGCTGACCAGCAGTTTTATAATGAAGAGTTATTCGCTATTGTACCAATGGGATTTTGCTATCCTGGAAAAGGAAAAAATGGAGACCTCCCTCCCAGACCAGAATGTGCACCTCAATGGCACGAACAACTACTTAACTTAATGCCTAACGTTGAGTTAATAATCTTGATTGGGAAATATGCTCAAGACTTTTATCTAGAAAAAGAGGCGAAAAAGACACTTACTGAAACAGTGGCTAACTATAAAGATTACTTACCTAAATATTTTGTTTTACCACATCCTTCTCCGCGAAACAGATTTTGGCTTACAAAGAATCCTTGGTTTGATGAAGAAGTGGTTCCCGATTTAAAAAAGCAAGTACAGAAAATAATTCAGTAATATTACAATTCAAATAAACACTTTTATGCAAAGAGCAATTTTTATTTTTTTGATTTTATTGAATTCTTGCGCCCAAAATGACAAGAATAGTTCTAATGACCATTTAAAAACCCTAAATGAAGAAATAACGGGAGACTTAGCATTCGAAACAACTGCTTTTGTAGAACAATATTGGCGAGTAGTTGGTAATACAGGTTTTAATAAAAGTATTTATTGGGTTGCAGACCATCTTGAAAAAGCGGGATACGTTAATGAGGATAAAGCTACAGAAGATGATATTTTAACATATAGAATAGAGAAGCGACCTTTAAAAAGACCAACTTGGGAATCAGTAGATGCTACAGTGACAGTTGTTGGAGAAGAAACCTCACTATTAAGTCATGATACTAATAGGAATATGATTGCACTCAATTCATTTAGTACTTCAGAGGAAGGAGTGACAGCGGAAGTTGTTCATGTAAATGATGTTAAGGAGCTAGAATCATATGAAGTAAAAGGAAAAATTGTTTTTGCCGAAACACACCCCTCAAGAATATTCAAGCAAGTTGTTTTAGAGAAAGGAGCATTGGGTATAATTACATATAATAATCCTTCATACCTACAACCAGAGAAAAACAAAACTTCTATTCAGTTTAGATCAATACCTCTCGATACGATTAGTAAATCATGGGGAATTGCCCTTTCATATGAAGCTAAGGAGAAATTAAAAACAAGTTTATCTAAAGGGAAAACAGAGCTTAATGTAAAAGTAAAAACAAAGATTTATCCTTCAGAAGAACTCACAATTGTTGCTGATATTAGAGGAAGTGAACTTCCAGAAGAACGTTTAGTGTTTAGTGCTCATGTACAAGAACCAGGAGCTAACGATAATGCTTCAGGAGTAGGAGCGGCTTTAGAAATGGCAACAGTAACAGCTAAACTTTTTAATGAAGGGAGGTTCATTCCAAAGAGAACCCTAACCTATTTATGGGGAGACGAAATTATTTCCACTCGACGCTATGTACAAGACGATTCTATTAGAGCGAAGAACATTAAATGGGGAATTTCACTTGACATGGTTGGAGAAGACACAGAGAAAACAGGCGGGAGCTTTTTAATTGAAAAAATGCCTGATCCTAGCGCTATATGGACGAGAGGAAATGACAAACACACTGAATGGGGAGGTCGTCCTTTGAAGAAGGAAGATATGACACCACATTACTTAAATGACTTTGTAATCAAGAAGTTCAAAGAACAAGGTGAGCTTGCCAATTGGGAAGTTAACACCAACCCTTACGAAGGAGGAAGTGACCATGTTCCATTTTTAAGAAGAAATATACCAAGCGTGCTGTTCTGGCACTTTACAGATCAGTTTTATCATACTGATAATGATAGGATTGATAAGGTTTCTAAGTCAACCCTTAAAAACGTGAGCGTGGGTTCGTTAGCCATTGCATTTGAATTGTTGAATTCAGATAAAACTTCAGCTATATCGATATTAAAAGATATCGAGCAGGCAGCTATTACTCGCTTGGATGAAGAACTTTATCAAAGCAAATTAGCTATAAAGAACGGCGAAACTTTAGAAAGTCAAATAGACATTATCAAAACATGGGAAGAGTGGTATTTAAAAACTTCAAATTCTGTTATTGACATGCTTGAAGATGAAGCATCGTTAAAAAATGACATCAAACAAACTCAAGACAAAATATCCAATCTAGTTGATGAAATTTTGAAAAAATTAAAAGCTTAGTACATTAAACATGTTTCCCTTTATTCCAACCATGTTTTCCTAAATATTGTTCACCACTTTCAACAGCACCATCTTCAATGCTTGTTCCCATACTGTCATTCCAACGGTTGAGGTATCCAAACAGGGAAATAACACCTAACATTTCTACTATTTCACCTTCATCCCAATGCTCGTACAAACGTTTTTTAATAGCTGCATCTACTGCATTTGGTACTTGAGAAGCTACCAAACTAAAATCTAAAGCAGCTCGTTCAGCATCACTAAAAGCAGGATGTGTCCTATATTCCCAAATATTATCTAGTTTTTCCTGTTCAGCTCCATAACGCTCCGCAGCACGAATAGCATGTGCTTGACAATACCTACAACCAGTACTATTACTACTTACCCAAGCAATCATTCGTTTTAAATCTGAAGTTACGCGTCCATGATTTGCCATAACAGCTTTATTTAGGTTGATAAAAGCTTTGCTTATTTCGGGACGACGTTGCATTGTAAGTACCGAATTTGGGCAAAACCCTAAGGTTTCGTTATAGAAGTCTGACAACCTTTTTGTTTCTTCATCATGGTTTGGATCGAGTGGTGTAACTAATGGCATTTTACTCTTTTTTTAAGTTTAGAAATAGTATTTTTGAAGTAAACAAGTAACGAAAAATCTTTATATATGTCGAATAAAGTTACCACCATTTGGAAAGGTGGAATGCAATTTGAATCTGATAACCCTAGTGGAAAAACAGTGATAATGGATACTAATGTAGAAGGAAGTGATGAACGCTTTGGATTATCGCCTAAAGCCATGATGCTTTCATCCCTTGCTGGATGCTCAGGAATAGACATTGTTTCTATTTTGGATAAGATGAAAGTGACCGATTATGAGCTAAAAATGGAAATGGTTGGAGAACTTACCGATGAGCACCCTAAATACTATCATACCGTTACAGCAAATTATCATTTCACTGGAAAGGATATGAAAGAATCTAAATTCAAAAAGGCTGTGGATCTTTCAGTGGAGAAGTATTGCGGTGTTATGGAAATGTTCCGAAGGTTTGCTACTATACATATAAACATTCATTTTCACGAGGCTTAAAAATGCGTTGGACCATAAAGCCAAAGCCGGAACCTCAAAAGGTTGAAGAACTTAAGGGTGCTTTACAAGTAAATGAACTGGTGGCTTCATTATTGGTTCAAAGAGGAATTGAAACCTATGATCAAGCAAAGAGTTTTTTTAGGCCAAGTCTAGACGATCTTCATGATCCATTCTTAATGAAGGATATGGATAAAGCGGTAGAGCGAATCGAGCAAGCTTTAAAAAATGAAGAAAATATTTTGGTTTATGGTGATTATGATGTTGATGGAACGACGTCTGTGGCTTTAATGTCATCCTATTTAAAAACAAGATCAAATAACATAGCGACTTATATTCCAGATCGTTATGAAGAAGGATATGGTGTGTCGGTAGAAGGAATTGACTTTGCTAGCGACAATGATTTTACATTAATAGTTACATTGGATTGTGGAATAAAGGCTATTGACAAGATTGCATATGCAAAAGAAAAGAGCATTGACTTTATAATTTGCGATCATCACAGACCAGGAAACGAAATTCCAGAAGCCGTTGCTATTCTTGACCCTAAACGGGAAGATTGCAATTATCCTTATAAAGAACTTTGTGGTTGTGGAGTTGGTTTTAAACTGATACAAGCTCTGGCTGCTAATCAAGGCTTCACAGCAGACGATCTAATTGAATATTTAGATTTAGTTGCTACAGCTATTGCTGCAGATATCGTTCCAATTACAGGAGAGAACAGAGTATTGGCTTATTATGGACTTGAAGTGATTAATCAAGCTCCAAGAACAGGAATAAAAACGCTACTACAGCAAGCAAAGAAAGACACATTTACCATTACAGATGTTGTGTTTATTATAGCACCTCGAATTAATGCTGCAGGTAGAATGAAACATGGTAATCATGCTGTAAGTCTTTTAACGGAAACCGACTTCAATTATGCAGCTGAATACGCTGTAGAAATAGAAGAGTTTAATTCTAACAGAAGAGATGAAGATAGACGAATTACAGAAGAAGCTTTACAGCAAATTGAAGAACAAGAAGAACAGGAACGCTTTACTACTGTTGTTTATCGTGAAACTTGGCATAAAGGTGTTATTGGTATTGTTGCTTCTAGATTAACCGAAACCTATTATCGTCCTACCATAGTTTTTACAAAAAGTGGGGATAAATTAGCGGCATCAGCAAGGTCTGTTTCAGGGTTTGATGTGTATAATGCAATTGAAGCTTGTTCAGCATATTTAGAACGATTTGGAGGTCACAAATACGCAGCCGGATTAACGCTTAAAGAAGAGAATTATCAAGCTTTTAAAAATGCTTTTGAAGAAGTGGTAAAGAACACCATAGAAGAACAGTTGTTAACTCCAGAAGTGAAGATTGACGCAAGAATCGAACTTTCTGAAATTAATGATAGGTTTTGGCGAATTATACGTCAATTTGCTCCTTTTGGTCCAGGAAATATGACACCTGTTTTTATGTCTGATACACTAAAAGATACTGGCTACGGAAAGCAAGTAGGTGAAGAAGGAAAACACCTTAAAATTACAGCTACTCAAAATGGACCAGATAAGATTGGAGGAATAGGTTTTGGGTTAGGAGATAAATATAATTTGATTACCGACAGAAAACTATTTAAAGCGGTTTACTCTGTAGATGAGAACCATTGGAATGGAAATGTAAACTTACAATTAAAGCTTAGGGATATCAAGCCAAATTAGTATGAGAACAAATGATCCTTACGCAGCACTTCGATTTAAGGAGTTCAACATTTTCTTATTAGTACGATTTGCACTTGTTTTTGGTTGGTCAATGCAGTTTGTTGTTATAGAATGGCAAGTTTATTCTTTAACCAACAACCCATTGTCATTGGGTTTAATAGGTCTTTGTGAATTTTTGCCTGCTTTTTTTCTTGCTCCATTTGCTGGCCATATAGTTGATAAAAAAGAGAAACGAAACTTATTTACACTTTGTATTGCGCTCTTTTCATTAATTAGTTTTGGGTTGTTTTGTTTAACCTCAGAAACAATTGAATCCTCTTGGAGTACAAATTCTATTTTATACGGGATTTATGGATTGGTGTTTTTTGGAGGTGTTTTAAGAGCCTTCTTTGGACCAACTATTTTTTCGTTGATAGCACTTATTGTGCCTAAAAGAGCATATCCAAATGCTGCAACATGGAGCAGTAGTACATGGAAGGGAGCTAATGTTTTTGGAGCTTTGTGCGGCGGATTTTTGATTGCTTGGATTGGTGTTAATTATACGCTTGGCATCATTTTTATACTAGTAATGATAGCGCTATTATTAGTTTTTAAAATAAACAAAAAGCCTGTTTTGAATAAGGAAACTAAAGAATCTATTAAAGAAAGCTTAAAGGCAGGAATAAAGTTTGTATTTAATGACAAGGTTATTTTAGGCGCATTGACCTTAGATATGATTGCTGTACTTTTTGGCGGTGCTGTTGCGATTTTTGCAGTATTTGCAAAGGATATTTTAGATGCTGGACCCAAAGGGTTTGGAATATTAAATGCTGCACTTTCCTCAGGAAGTATTATTACCATGTTAGCAACAACGTACATTCCTATTACGAAAAACACGGGAAAAAAATTGCTTAATTCTGTTTTTGGATTTGGAGTATGTATGATAATATTTGGCGCATCGAAACTAATGTGGTTAAGTGTGTTAGCGCTGTTTTTCTCAGGTGTTTTTGATGGGATTTCAATGGTTGTAAGACAAACAATATTACAACTTAAAACCCCAGACGAAATGAGAGGGAGAGTAGGAGCTGTTAATTCTATGTTTGTAGGCTCTTCTAATGAACTTGGAGCACTTGAAAGTGGTATTGCAGCCAGATTGTTTGGAGCACCTTTAGCAGTTATACTTGGTGGAACAGTAACTCTTGCAGTGGTTGGTTTAATGAGCCTTAGAAATAAGCCATTAAGAACACTTGATTTACGAAAAGATATAGAAGCTCACGAAAAGGTAGATTAATACTTTAAAAGGCTGAATGTTTTCCCATCAAATTCACCATAGGTGTAATAGGTAATCCAATCGCCTAGGTTGATGTATTTAGAATTGGCAGCAATGTCAATTTCTAAAGGAAGGTGTCTGTGCCCAAAAACATAAAAATCACGATGCTTCTCAGCTTCTTTTCGCTTGCAATATTGAACAAGCCATTCGTTGTCTTCTCCAAGGAACTTGATATCCTCGTCTCCAGAAATTAGTTTGTTCTTAACCGAGAGATATTGTGCTAGTTTCACACCAAGGTCAGGATGAAGCCATCTGAATAACCATTTACAAAACGGATTTGTAAACACTTTTTTCATGCGCTTATATCCTTTGTCGCCAGGACCTAATCCGTCACCATGCCCAATAAAAAAAGAAGTATCGTTAAATGCAAATTCTTGTGGCTTGTAAAAAACAGGAATGTTTAATTCTTCTTGAAAATACCCATTCATCCAAAGATCATGGTTTCCAACAAAATAATATATTGGAATTCCAGAGTCACTTATCTCAGCAAGTTTCCCTAAAGTTCTTGTAAATCCTTTTGGCACCACTTTTTTATAATCGAACCAAAAATCGAAAAGATCTCCTAACAGAAATATGGCGGCAGCATCTTTTTTAATTTCGTCTAACCAAGCAACAAATTTCTTTTCTCGTGGAAGCGAAGCTTCTTTGGTTGGAGCACCTAAATGATTATCGGAAGAAAAATAAATCTTCTTTCCTTCAGGAATTGATATGTGATTAGGGTTACTCATTGTCACTAGCAAACCATTCAGCGAAACTGGTTGCCGTTTCTTGAAGTTTAAGCGAATGCAATTTAAGATTTTCAGGAAGACGCTTTTTGATCTTACTAGCAAAATCAACCACCATCATTTCACTGGTTGGTTGATAGTTTACAAGCAAAACGTTGTGCCCTCTGTTTTCCAGCTCTTTTGCTAATTCAACATGCGGAGTATTTTTATTAAAAACAGTAGCATGGTCAAACACATCAACTACTTCTTCTTTTACAATCTTCTTAAGGTCTTTAAAATCGATAACCATTCCATATTTTACGTTGGTGTTATCTGCAATAGGTTGCCCAATAACAGTTACGTCTAATCTATAGCTATGACCATGAACATTTTTGCACTTTCCGTCATAACCATAAAGGGCATGACCTGTTTCAAAAGAAAATTGTTTAGTAATACGAATGTTGCTCATTACCTTCTTTTTCGTCTATTAACAGCGTAAACAATTATTAATACTAAAGCTAATAGTAGAAACAATCCATTTCCGCTTAAAAAATTCAAAATATCCATATTTACTCTTCTTTGTTTATTCTGTTTTTATTGTATCTGAAAATGGCATAGGCAATAACAACCAAAATTATAAAAGGTAACATGGAGCCAATAAAGACACCAATTTCATAACTACTATTTGGGGCTTCTGCTATTTTCTTTTCAATATCTTCTACTGTTTGCAATGCAGATAAAAACAACATGAATAAAGGTTTTATTAAAGAGTTCAAAGTTACGTCTTTTGTGAAAGAGGCAAAAATAGTTGTCTAAATTTTACAATTAACGGAATTCCTCTAGCGATGATCCAAAAAGTAATTCCAATAAATATGGCGTATAGTTTATAATCAAAATGATCTAATAGGAACAAAATTGGAATAAAAACTAAGAAACTGGAAAACAATAACACATTTCTTAAGTGGCGCATCCGCCCTAAGCCTTTAAAAATTCCATCAAATATAAATGCTAAGGAACAAAGAGGTTGCATTGCAAGAACAATCCAAAAGATGTTATAAAATTCCTCTAAAACTTGAGGATCATTAGAGAAGAGACGCCCTAAAGGGTAATATAAAAGACCTCCAATAATTGCCATTATTAGCCCAAGTACAATTCCGTACTTAATTAATTTGTTGCTTAATTTAATAAGCAGCGAATATTCTTTTCCTCCTAAAAGCTTCCCAGAAAGTATATTTCCAGCACTGGCATAACCATCGATAATGAAAGCTCCTAGAAACCATAAATTGATAGCTATAGTATAAGCTGCAATGTACTCCTTTCCATAACTGGTAGCGAAAGCACTTCCAAAGTATAAAGTAACGTTAAGTGCCACAGTTCTTACAAACAAATTAAGAATCATGAGTATAAAACGCTTAATTTCTTTATTAAAAGGAAGGCTTACACGAAGTGGAATTTCTGTTTTTCGTAATAAATAATAAGCGGCAAAAAGAGCCATTAATAGTTGAGCGATAACACTAGCATAAGCTGCGCCACGAATATTCATTGGCTCGATAAAACCATCTATTCCATAAACCAAAACAAAGTCTAGAACAATATTTGAAAAAGTTCCAACCATTGCTATAATCATTGGGTAAAAAGTATTTTGCAATCCTCTAAAAGCACCAAAAACAGCAATAGTGAAAAGGGCAAACGGAAAACCAAAAACACGTATTCGGTAGTATTCTGCACTGTAATCTAGAATAAGGTCAGAGGCGTTGTAAAGCTTAAAAATATTTTCTGCAAATGGATAGGTTGTAACGATTATTAGAATACTTAAAGATGTAATTAATAGTATTGCCTGAGCAGGTAAGCTTTTAATTTCATCAAGTTTGTCAGCTCCCAAATATTGAGATACTAAAGATGATATAGCGCTTCTTGTTTGCCCTAAAACCCAAATAAGCATAGAAATAAAAGTTCCTACAATACCAACCGCTGCTAATGATTCTGTTCCATTTACCGAAATATTTCCAACAATAGCAGTGTCTGTAATTGAAAGTATAGGCTCAGATATTCCAGCAATTAGTGCTGGAATAGCAAGTTTATTTATTTGCTTTAATGAAATGTTAGTGCTCAATCTTAGAATTATTAGCTATAACAACTTTTTAATTAATAGAGAATATTATTAATGTTTACTTTTGCAGTATTATTTTGGGTAAATTTACTTTTTAAATTTTTGATTATGAAGAATATTCTAGTTCCTGTTGGTACTTCTAAAAATGTTAAGAGCCATTTACAGTATGCTATAGATTTTGCTGATGCTTTTGGAGCAAGATTATATGTTGTGCAAGTTTACAATGTATATACTAAAGCAGGAACAATGATTAAAGTAGATCATATTCTAGAAAGAGAAAGTAATGATTACTTAAATGGATTACTTAATGAAGTTGACACCAAAGGAGTAGAGATAGTTAAAAGGGTTTTAAAAGGAAAATTAATAAGCACTTTAGAGTTAGCATGTAAGAAGGGAGAAATAGATTTAATGCTAATCGAGCCAAGAACCACCTCTATAAAAGATGAAGTTTTTTTAGGAAAAACATCTGGACAAATAATAAAAAGAACACAAATCCCTACACTTATTGTCCCAGAAGGAGCCGTTTTTAAACCAATAACCAGAATTTTAATGGCGGTTAAGTCTGCGATAATTAAAAAAGAAGGAGTATTAAACCCTTTAAAAGATATTCAGAATAATTTTGATTCGCTCATTAGTTTATTGCTGGTAAAGACACCTTATTATAACGATGGGGATTTTGATGTTAAGGAAGAGCTTTCAAGCGTGGTAAATAATACTACTAAAACGGAAAACGCTACTACGTTTCAGGGGGTTTTAGAGCATTATAAGACTAACGACCCAGATATGTTGTGCGTCGTTAGAAGAAAACGTGGATTCTTCATGAAGAAATGGGAAAAGAATGTAATTAAGAAGCGTGATTTTCACAGCCCTATTCCTGTATTAGTTTTAAGAGGTATGAAATAAAAAGGGGATGTAGCTCAGTTGGCTAGAGCGCTTGACTGGCAGTCAAGAGGTCGTCGGTTCGAGCCCGATCTTCTCCACTAGTAATTGTGAGGCTTTGAGAGATTTTTTCTTTTAAAGCCTTTTTCTATTTGCATACAATTTGCATATTAAAAGAATTATTTACTTCTTACTGTACCAATTAAAGGAATAATATTTACTTAACAACAAGTTTTAAGTTAGATATTTAATATTATAATATATTATCTAAAGTAGCTGTTTTCAAAGAAACTTTTCCTCTCTAATTTCAACGTCTTTTATTATTTGTCTTAATCTATTCAGTAAGAGATAAAGCCTTTTTCTTTTTCACAAAATACACTAAGGATTATAATATGTGTTTAAAACAAAGCTTAAAACACCTTGATATTAAAGGGATATGATGCTAACAAACCAAAAATGCGTCCTCGTTTTTTCAAAAAACAAAAGGGGGTGGGGTTAAAATATTGGTTTTCTTTTTTGAGAATACTCCTCAATATTTGAGTAGGTATTTAGCGCAGAACAGACGCTTTTATGAAATATTACGATGATTCTTTTATGACAGGAAAGTTACAATCAAATTGAACAAATATTTAAGGAGTTTGTAATACGAACATCCTCAATTTCGTATATTACTATTTCAAATAGCTATAATAATAAATTGATATTATTATTTATTACATTTTGACGTTGTGTTGGAACTGGTAGACACGTCGGGTTACCAACCCGGTGCTTTTTTAGCGTGGGGGTTCAACTCCCCTCGACGATAATATACCTTTTATAGGATAATTATATATTGAAGAAGGAAGGTTTACCTACCTTCTTTATTTTCAAATCTATCTTTTTTACTTACGAATCCTTTTTCTTTAGCATAGAAAACAACGGTCCCTAATGATATAGAGCTGTGTTGGTCAAATCTCCTATTATTATAACAATACTTTAGAATATTTATACTTTCCAGTTCATTATGCTGCTCCTTATCTTGCTCACAAATAGTCAAAAAATACTTCTCGCCTAGATCATAGCTAAAACAACTTGAAATAGCTAAAGCTACTCTAAACCATTTGTCAAAAGTTTCAGTGATTGAAATATCTTTTCTTTTTAAAAACTTAATAATCAATTGTACTAATTTTCTATGTTCAGGTTTATTTAAACCCTCTGTTGCATAAGCACTTTTTGATAAGGATTTACTTTTTGGAAGAATATACTTCTTCTTGTCTTTCTCAATATCTGAAGGGATTAATTTATCCTCATAAACTTCTGAATTTTGATTGATGTATAAATCTTCATCCCACGACACAAAACACAATCTTGTAACATCGCTGCCACTATTATCTAACTCAATGTTATAATTGTTTAAATAGTATTGTTTCAAAGAATTAAAACTATGTTTATGCTCATCCTTGGAACTATCTAATTTTACTAACGCCTTCAGACCTTCTCCCGATGGAGATAACCAAACTGAAAAAAGGTACTTATCATTCTTTAATTTTTCTTTTATATCCAAAATCCCAGAACCTTCTATATGGTCAATATCTAGAATCATCAAATTATTATAAATATCTAAATTCTCAAGTTTTCGTCCATTTTTAAATGTGCCACAAAACGTAACTATTGGTAACTTAATTTTTAGGGCTTTATAAGAGTCATAATCGTTAGTGCTAGTATACGATCTACACCTAGTTATTATGTCTTTATATTCACCACTTTTTATTAAATCAAGTTCTTCTAACAGTTCTTTTTCAAAAATTTGTTTAGCAAAAATGTTCTCAAATTTTGAAACTTTAATCATAGTTTATTCTACATGTTTTAAGACATAAATATAGTATATTTGATTTAGGCGTAGATAAGAGTGAGGGAAACCTCATTATGTGGAACAGGTATAAGGAAATTAATTTTTCTTAAGGCACTAGTAGGGTATATTACTGCGAAAATGCTGAAACAATTTACGAACCTAATAATCCTGATGCTTATGGTCTCTGCTGTATTTGTATAACAATACGATGCGGCAATGTATCTCAATCATTTGAATTTTACGTCTACGCCTTTTTTATGAAAGAGTTTGATGATTACTATACCGATGCTGCAATTATAAGAATGCTTTGTAAGCATCGGGCTAGAATTTCACATAAACGACATAAAAAGCATATGGTTCGTGACATCAGTAAGCATGCTAGAACGAACAAGATTAAAGCGATACAATACGATGATGATTTTATAAAATTACAATCTTTATTTCCTACAAGAAGAAATTGGAGAAAGCTTAATCAAAATGAAAGAGCAACTTTAAACAATAGCATTGAGAAGAATTTTAGACGCTTGTGGAAATCATATCTTATAGAAAAATCTTTAATTGAAAATACAGGAAAGGAACCTGAAAAGTGGTATATAAATCTCGAGAATTTTTGTAAAGATATCAGAGCAAAAGTTGATTCACTTACAACCTCTGAATATAAATTAAAGAAGCCTGAGATTTTTCCATTGCTTAAATCCGTAAAACATGGCAAGTACACCTATCGACCAATAGCAAAATACAGTATGGTTGATAAAATCATTACCTCTGGCTTTGCTAAATATCTTACCGATAAATTTGACAAAACTTTTCATAGTTGTTCATTCGCTTTTCGAGCTAAAAGAAATGGAGTAATACCATCACATCACGATTCAGTTGTAGAGATTTTAAAATACAGAAAGAGAAATAAAAGACTTTGGGTAGCTGAATGCGATATTCAAAAATTCTTTGACACCGTTCAGCATCTATATTTAGAGAAAATATTCTTAGAAGAAATTGAAAAACTAAAAGAATCTAAAGTTAAAGTGTCTGACAAAGCAATTAGGTTATTTCAGATGTTTTTAGATTCATATTCATTTAACAAGGATGTTTTAATCAAAAATTCCGATCCAAAGTATTTTAAAACAAATGGAGTTGCGCCTGGTGAGTTTGGATGGGTTAAGAATGAATTAGCAATACGCCATGGAGAGCGATACTTGGTGGATTTTAGAATAGGAATTCCGCAAGGTAATGCAGTATCATGCTTTATTGCCAATCTTATATTGAATAAAATTGATGAATCAATCTTGAAATCCTATGAAGACATTTTATATGTCAGATATTGTGATGATATGGTTATTGCTCATCCAGATAAAGATGTTTGTAAAGATGCCCTTGAAAAATATAAAAAGGGTATTGACGAAGCATATTTACTTTACCATAAGCCAAAGAAGTTTTTAAACTATAAAACGTATGCAAAAGACTTTTGGACTTTTAAATCAAAGGAGCCATATTTTTGGGGGAATAAACATTTATCTGAGGATAATGTTCCATGGCTATCTTTTGTTGGTTACCAAATTAATTATAAAGGAGAAGTGCGAGTTAGAAAGAGTTCTCTTAAAAAAGAAAAGTCTAAGCAAGTAACTGAAATACAGAAGGTGTTGTTTGCCCTTGGTATGGATAAGAATAGAAGTCTTGAAAAGATTAACTCCTATTCAAGAAAAACAAAAAATCAAATCATTTTCAGTTTAGAACAACGTTTAATATCAATGTCTGTTGGCAGGGTTACAATTTACAATTACAATAACCCAAACTTAAAACAAGGATTATGTTGGACGAATGGATTTAAACATCTGAACAAAAACAGTATTACTATAAGACAACTAAAAGAATTAGACAGATGTAGGGAACAACAAATAAGCTATTTAAAGAGACAAATATCTCATCTCGATATTAAAAACGAAGATGTAGATGAAAGACCAGACTATATGCAAAAGCAAAATTTATTTTTTGGAACCCCTTTCAGTTATTATTATAAAATGGAAAAGTAATATATTACCTATAGCTTAAATCTCTCAAAACCTTATAAATCTTAACCATCGCAAACGTATCTAATTCACAATAGTCTAAAAGATTTTTTCTTGTTGCTTCTATATCTTCATTAAAATTTGGGTCTAAAACCATTCTGCCCCAAGTATCTAATGCCATAGTGCCATTATTAACATCTAAATCTGAATAGCTTATATCTGGACATAATACTGGCAATACTTTTTTAATGGAACTTGAACCGTGAAAACGATAGTCTATATAGTCTTTTTTGAAAATTGTCTCTAAATCAAACGTATGCTCATTAATGTAAGTAAGATAATTGACAAACTGTGGCAACCATTCTATTAAGTCCTTATTTCTTCCTATTTCAAAACTTGCGTGCCAAGATATAAAGGAGCCTGTATTTCCTGTAAAGTCTTGCATAGCTTGTAGCATCTCTATTGGCATCTGCATTGCATCTAATAAATATTCAAAATGCGTTAGGGTATTGTCTTCTGTTAGTGTGTGAATAGATACTTGAAAGGTTAAATGCTTATGCGGACTTAATCCATCTAATCTTGGGATAGCACTTGCATAGGTTTCATAATCTATAAAATGTAATGGAAAGTTTAATTTATCTAACTCTCTTTTAATGTTAGCCTGATTGATTATAGGTTGCTCTTGTTTTACAGACGTCACTTGGGTTTGTTGATTTATATTTAACTCAAAATCTAAAGGAATATCAATAATTGCTAATTGTTCATTATCTACTAATAAACCTATTTTTTTCGCTGAAATACGACCTATATCATAAATACTATAGTCTGGTATCGTGGTGTTAAAATACTTGAATGCATCACAATGATTAGACCTTGTTTTATGCTTACAAGAACATACAGTTTCATTAATTATGGCTTTATTTATAAAATTTGAAGCTGAAATAATTTGATTGACTACACTTGAATATATTCCATTTACTGCATCTGTAACATCTGTAATTTTCAATAAATCATTAGGAACTATATTACCTTGTTTTACATACTCTTTATTTAAATGAATAATTGAAACTTTAGAAACTAAATAACCACATTCTGTAAGTACATATTTCTGAAAACACACATCCTCTATTTGTCTATGCTTTCTGTCTTTTTTTATTGAAGTAGATGATTTGACTTCATAAATATGCCACGTACCATCCGTTAATCGTTCAAATATATCTATACGAGCAAATACATCTTTATTGGTAATAAATGATGGCTGAAAGTAAACATTATGAGAATCTGTTAGTGCTATTTGTGTTTGCGTAGGACTACCATATTCTGGTAAGTCTAAACCATTTGCAAATAATAGTTTTGCATAGCCTTCTACTTCATAACCTTCTTTAATTAGTTTTTCTGTAAATAATGAAAACTCACCTTTGGGATAAATTTCTGGTTTATTTTTTAATAACCATATAGATTCTGGACAATCTAAATAATACTTAAAGTCTGTTTTGGTAAGCATTCCTTCTTGTCCTAATATTTTAATTCTTTTTCATTTTAAATTTTAATTCATCTAATGAAAGCGTTATACCTTTTTTCCGATGAACCATTCTATGGCAGTTGGCACATAAAACAGATAAATCAGTTTTAGGATTGGTTTCATGTTTTTCACCTTTCAAATCTGATAATGGTTTTATATGATGTACTTCTGCAAAATCTTTGCCCCATTTACCATAGGTCAATTCAAAATCAAAATTACAGACTTGACATTTATATCCATGTATATCTAATGCTTCTTGTCTCAATTTAGGGCTTCTCTCAATAGTCTTGGATATTCTAACTTTTATACCACCCTCAGTTCTTGTACTATTCGAATCACTATTTGCAATATCTTCTGCTATTAGATCAGTAAAAACAATTTGCTCTATTTTATGATCTATGTATAAATATTTTGCGATGATAGACCAAATTTGATTTTCATCCTTTTTGATAAATTCACTATAGACTTCAGCAGAAAATCCAGTTAAATGCGCTGGATTACCGTCTTTGTCTTTCCAACCCTCTCTGTTGGTTTCAGAGAAATAACTATCAAAACCATCTCTTGAATTTTTTAAGCTATGTTCAAATTCTAAAACAGCTCTGCCTCCATTTAAGGCATCATAAAACATTCTATAAGCTTCATTCCATTTATCTGTGCCTAACCTTTTAGGTGGATCCTGTTTCCCATATTTAGACAAATAATATCCAACTTGAATTAATTCTTTTGAACGTTCTGCCATAATAATTTAATTTTTAGACATTGGATTATACCTTAATTCCAAATTTCTTTAACTTTTTTAAAGACTCATCAACTATTTTCATTCTTTTCAGGTCAATGTTTTCTTTTCTTTTAAGCTTTTGTCTAACGGTTTTAATTACACTTAACTCTTTAAAAGTAAGTGTTCCAGTTTGCTCTCCTAAATCGATAATTTGACTCCATTTAGACCTATCAATTAAAAGAAGCCTGTTATACAATGCCGATGGATCAATACTTTCGCTTTCATCAAGATCACTTAAAATTGTAATATCTTTAAAATTGACTTTTAATTGTTCTAACTTCTTAATAATCCTAACTCCAACTGAAATTTCATTTTCTGTAAAATTTCCAGAAAACTTCATTTTTCTTCGAATACTTGATAACATATTATCTTCATACTTTGATAATATATTAGTTCTAATATTATACTTGAATAGGCCATCCCAGAATCTGAGACCTAAATCTGAAATCTGCTTTAAATTATCATATTTACGTATTTCTGCACTATCATCCTCATTCTGCTCATATCTTTGTTTGTATTCTTTTTCATCAACTAAATATGGTTTTAAAATCTCAAGATTAAAAGGGCATTTTTTTTGTTCTAATAACTTGATCCAAGTCTTTTCCGATTTCGCAGCTTCACTAATAAGTAAAACATTTAATGATGTGAAAAACTTATATACATAGATTAAACCCTTTTTTAATTCCATTTTGAAGAATTCATCTATAACTTGCGTATTCCATATTTTTCCTAAATCAATTTTTCCATCTGTTAATTCATGCAAGAGGGACAAGGTGTAAGCAACAGTGTGAGATTTAATATTTGTATCACCTATCGGATCCTGATTCTTTCTTCCAAAAAGTTTATCTGTTGCCTTAAATAGTATGGCATTAGCAACTATATCTTCCCACATTATACGAGTAGGTTTCTTTTTTTTAAACTCTTTCTCAGCTTCTCTAAGATAAATATTGTAATTCTTCTGTGCTCCTTTAGAGACATGATATGGTATTCTATTATAAATATTCATGTACTTAGCTACTTCAGATTTTAATATCTTCTGAGAGGTTGGATATTTCAATTTAAATGCTTTTTGCTTGCCGGCAGTAGGTTCTTTATTTAATGACTCTTTATATTGCCCTTTAACTCTCTCAAAAAACCAAATAGATTGTTTATTTCTATCATCTGGATCAATTGCATAAGTCGTTCTCGATAATTCTTCAAGCTTTATTAAAAAGGCGTTATTGGAACTCAAGTCAAGCTCTGAAACCTTATTTTGACTATTGGCATATCGAGAAATATTCGGGACCATCTCGTTCTTTTTTTCTTCATCTTTGATTACTGTCAATTTCATTTGAACGAAGACTTCGGAAAGGTCTGATTTGAATTTTTTGAATGTATGAAAAAGAGAGGCGGTTGTTTGCCCACCGTTTACAATCTGAAAATCTTTAACATTTGTAATGAAATTTTGACCTTCAATTTGCTCAGTTTTCACATCAATCGCGGTAGTAGCCAATCCATTATTATAAGGTAAAAACATTTCGGGATTATGACGAATCGTATCTCTTATACCTCGATTAACCTTACCCGTTTGTTGCAAAAAAGCCCTCACATTACTTTCTAATAATCTTGTGCCATAATTCTTGTATAAAGCGGCAAGTATATCTCCCGGAACAATTGCTAAATAGCATTCGTAAAGATCATTTTTTGAGGGCATTTCAAGACAAGGAATAGTAACACCTAAAGTTTCTTTAAAATTAATTTCAATAGGCTCTCGATTATATTTTGATTGCGATAAACGATGCAATCGTTCTAAGTCCCATATGTGGACATTTATTAAGAGATCATCAAATCCTTTTATTTTAGTTTTGGGAGCGTCAAAAGGAATATTACCATTGGATATAATAAAGATATTTATTCTAATAAATTCATTATTGTGCTTTTTCATAAGGCCCGCTAAACCGTATGCTTCAGTTGATGGTTCTATCTCATCTAAATGACCTTTCAATGCAGCATTTAAAAATTTGGTTGACCATTTTAACAATCCGTCAAATTCAGGTTTTCTTAAAGAGTAAATTTCATTGGTATCCGAATAATGAGTTATAAAAAGATCTACACTTTCAAATCCATCTTCAATAGAATAACCATTAATTTTAAGATCAATATTTTCAAAACGATTCTCTTTAACATAGGGACATAATCTGATGCCTTCTGTTTCGCCCGCTTCAGCCAATATTTCCATTATGTATTCAGTGAACTTATCCTCTTTTGAAGCTCCGTCGTCATCAGAATAGGCCAATGAATTTATTTCGTGGAATACTTCCTGTGTGTATTGTTCTAATTCAAAATCAGTATGTTGAGTTTTTGTATTACTCATATCATTTTACTTATAACAGATTCGAGTTCAGTTTCAAAAGGCTCTAAAGCAGTTAGATCTACTTGATACTTTACATTATGAATTGCGTCATTATTAATAGTATCATTAATCAAAACAGGAAAACCATTTTGGACTTTATACGCTCTTTGAGAACGAATAATAAATCCTAAATCATCATAATGCTTCTCTTCTCCAAAATGAATACCAACGAGATCCAACTTCTCTTCAAACAAGCGCAATGAATTAGGGTGTTTTTCTACTTTGTGTTTAATCATTTCAATCAATTTTTTTAAAGTATCTGAACCATTATTTAGTTCATCAAGATGAATCACATGTAAATAGAGGTTATCCAATGTGGTCCAATCTAATTGTAACTCACTAGCAATATTAACTGTTGGTTTAGTTGCCCTAGAGCTTTTTACTTCTACCGCTGATAATCCATTACTGAAATCCTGATTTGAACCCTCAGGACCTGTCCAAGAAGAAATTGTCATAACAAAATCATTAGATCGATTCAATAGAGTATTTAAAAATGTTAATTCACCATACAGTCCTCTTTGTCGTTCTTTGGAAAGTAATTCACCTTTTATTTTTGCAAATAATTTTCCCCATTTACCAAATTGATTTTGAATCACCTTAAATGCTTTCTCACCATCTGTTAACCCCTCGATATTCTTTAAAAGATCTTCGATAAACAAGTCAAAAACTTCACTAAGATCGTTATCTAGTAAATAGATGAATATTGATTTCTTATTAGGACTAATCTCAAGTAAATAAATTTCAACGCCTCTAAATTTTTTCTGGAAACTTTTGACTTTACTATTACCTATCTCTAATTCAAAACAACGAGTATTCGTAGAATTTAATATTGCTAAATAGCAATTTAGTGGTAAACATGATTCAAGCCTTAATTTATTAAAATCTTGAGCAATATTTAATTCAAGTTTTTCCCAAATATTTTGAATATCATTTTTCATCATCATCAATATCATCATTTACATGGGGCTCATTTAATAAATCTTCTACTGGTCTTGTAGCGTATTCTATCTTAGCTTCATTAATAATAGTTGGAAAAATTAACCCGAAACCAATTATTGGTATTGAAGAATCTGGGTCAACCTCTCTTGGATCAAGAGGGTATAAAACAAGTAATGGTTTACCAAGTTCAGCTCTTTTTTGTTTAATCAAATCTTCTTTAGTCTTTGGGTCTGTTATACCCAGACCAATCATTCTAGCTGCCTTATCCAGAATAGCATTTGAACGCCCTGGTGTTTCTAAATAATCCCCTATTTCTTCTAGTGCTCTATATGGTCGCCCAATTAGATATTCTTCTCCATTAATCATTAGTTTTTCTTGAATAACATCTAACTTCTGCTTTGGTGTATATTTATCAGAAGTTCCTCTTATAGCTACATCCCATTCAATTAGTTTTTGTTTCTTATTTTGCTCTTTAATATATCCATTTAGAACTTCACTATTAATAGTTGGTTGGTCAGTTATATAACCATTGATAAATTCACAAATCACATTTGCATTAATGTTTTTCCAATGCAATTGGTTAATCCTATTTCCTTTTTTACTAATAATAGGACTATCGAAATTTCGAATAATATTTAAAAATAATTTATAGTTAATTTCACATGCATTTTTGTTTTTTAGAAAATTAAAAGTTTGAGGTGTTTTACCTGAAAAACCAAGATTCAATTTTTCATGACCCCTCATTTTCCCCATAGCAGTGATACTTAGCATTCCTGGATGACTCATCACTTTTAACCTAAATTGATCTGGTCTAACACCTTTTAATCGCGTTAATTCGTCAAAATCCTGTCGCATATCTTCCGTTGCCATTGCAACATGGCGATACCATAATCTAATTTGGTCTGTTGTATATAATCTACATAAGTCAACATACCCATGTCTATATCCAAACCATCTTCCCATCTGCATTAATGAATCATACATTCGAGTTGTTCTTAAATAATAACTCGTAGTTAAACCTTCTAATGTAATTCCTCGGGATAATTTATTCCCTCCAACAGCAATAACTGTTAGTCCATCACTATAATCATCATAATTTAATTCCTTAGTATTCTCATATTCCAAGCCTTTTTTTCTTCCATGAATTGCTCTCACTTCAATTCTTTTAACAACTTCTTTAAGGTGTACTTTAACATCTCCCCAGTTGCACTCACTAATATTTGAGTCTTTATATGATAGATTTTCAATAACGTTTTTTGTGGTTACAATAAAATCGTTGTTAAACATTAACTCAAGTTCTCTAATGATAGATCCTTGACCAGACGTTATCTGGTTTCGATAATTTGAGACTAAATTATTCACAATATCAGCAACACGATCAATCCAAGAAACATATAGAGCAACATGGATTAGCATTGAGTTATGATTTTTAAGCTGTCCTCTGTGCCTTCTAATGGCACATGATATTATAAAAGATTTAATTGAATCTTTAAGACTAGTTGGTAAATCTGAAGTCGATTGAGGTAAATCTTCTTTATTGTCCTTATTTAATTTTTTTGGGAAACAAGGTTCTTGATCTTTTACAAAACGTATTAATTTAAGCGGCTCTTTTTTCTCTCCTGTAATCGTATTTTCGTAGCCAAATATTTTATCAGCACCTATATAATCAGATGATGAGTGGATGTTTATAATAAAATGTCTAGGAAATAAATCACGACCAACTGGTAACTCAATACCTTTAACATAGGTTGTTCGTTCACGATTCCAGCTACTTGGAATGAATAAATTAGCATAAGGGGTAGCAGTGAACCCTATAAATGTGTTTTTGGTAAATAAGTCGAGAAGGGTTCTAATTAACTTGTTAATTGTTTTTATGTCATCATCTTTACCTGTATTTACAGATGCATTATCTGCTTCATCATCAATAATCAAAAGAGGCACATCTGATACTTTCTTAAATTTGCCTTCAACAATGTTACCTTTGTCTTCAAGCCAAACAATTAAATTTTCAAGAATTGATTTGTTTTTTTTTACAACTAAAACAGTTGGATCTGTTCCGTTAATAGGAACATTCAATTCTCTTGCCTTATTAATATCAAAATCACCATGCTTCATGGATTTACTCCCTTCTTTTACAGGGTAAGGTGTAGATGTATATGAATAAACAGGCCTAGTGTTAGACAAGGAGTAATTACCAACACCATACTTGCTTGATCTTTTTCTTTGTATTAGATCAACACTTTTTCTACCTATAACTCCTTCATCAATTCTATCTTGTGTTTGAGCTCTCAAAGTGTTATGAATACCTGCAAAAACTATTACTAACTTATAACCTGCATCAATCGCTTTATTTATTAATCCTACATAATTAGCTGTCTTACCCGATTGTACATTTCCAACGACCATACCCCTTCGACTCCATTTGCCAGGTTCCATAGGATTCATACAATCATCAAGTATTTGATGAGTTTTTGTATTGAGGCTTCTAATTGGGAAGGAGGGTTTGGTTATTCTTAGATAGGTTTCATATCGAGACCAAAATTTAAAATCAACGTCTGTCTTATAAAGCCATGGTTCGACATCATCATTATTTAATTTAGTAATTGTTGATTCAGACAAGCCTGAATCTTGTTCTAACTGATCAATTAACGATATAACATCAATGTTTCTAAAAGATGGGTAAAGGCTTAATATTTTTTCAACTTCTTCTTCAATAACAGCTCTTGTTATTTCTTTTGTAAGATTTGATAAGACCGTTTGAGCAATAACGTGCACGCTGTTAAATAAATTACTCATTTTAATAGTTCTATTAGTTCTGGGTATTCATTAAATGGATCAATTTTAAAAACATTTTTAATGGCAACTTCCCTTGTCATTCCGGATTTTAATAACCCTGAAAAGTAAATATTTGCTAATTCTAAAACCCCTGGTTCAATTTCCTTGTTAGTATTTCTTAACTCGTGACTTTCTGGTTCCTCACTATGAAATTGAATAATGGACTCAACAGGTGTTGTTTCTCCAATAAGTTTTAAAACAGACTTAATTTCTTTCTTAGAAATAGTTTCCTTTTCTAGTAAATTCTTGATAATAGGATGATCCTGATTTATATAATAATGTCTAGCGTCATCTCTTGTCTTTCTAGCTTTCCATACAGATTGAAAATCAAATGATTCGATAGTGTCATCTAGCATAATCTGATTACCTCTAAACTTATGGATTGAACTTGCCTTAGACCGAGTTAGTTTACCTAATCTTATGAGATCTTTTCTAACAGTAAAAGAAGGTGTAGCAGTCGCTTTTTTTATATCTATTTTCCAATCGTGATCTAATTTATTAGGAATGTCAATTAGTATTCTTGCATTTTTAAAATGTTCATTTTTTGAAAACAAACCAAGCCAATCACCGTGCAGTAGTAGACGGTTTTGACGATATATATAAAACCCTTGAAGTTTATACCATTCCTCAGTTTTTGCCTTTTTCCTTTCTTCAATTGTTAATTTAGAAATATGAGGTAAAACATAGCATTTAACACTTACTTGCCCTTTGTCTAGGGATTCATTTGCTACAAGCTGGCCTCCATCCGATTGTTTCAAAAATGGGTCCCATGGTTCTAACTTATTGCCATTTAAATAAAGTGCAACCTTTTTTTGTTCCATATATCTATGAAAGACAAGGCTTAAATGATCTTCGACTGAAGCAAACTCATCAAGAAAAACATTCATAGCGGCTTCGTTGTTCTTATTTGCATTACCAACTAGTCGATCCATCTTTTCCCATATCACAGTTGTGCCAGAGTTTAATTCCTCTAACTTATTTGCAAGTGATTTGTCCGACACATAGTCTAATAAGGACCATTTCTTTGTTTTGTTCACATAATCTAGATCCCAACATCTAGTAATAAATTTAAAACCTTGACTTTTTGTTGCAACTGTCAATCTTTTGCATTGAGAGAACGATGATGTCTTTAATCCAAGTCCAAACCTACCTAGATCGTGTTCCTCACGATCATCTTTTGGATCTCTACTACCGGGTGTCATTGCCAATTTCAATTCTTCAAGATTCATTCCCAAACCGTCATCAGTAATTGTTACCCAAGAATCTTTACCTTCCCATTTGTATTCAACCCAAATATTTTCTGCTTTTGCAGAAATACTATTATCGATTATATCAGCAATAGCAGTTCTTAAGTTATAGCCAAAAGCTCGAAAAGTATTAATCATTGCACTCGCTTCAGGCGGTGTTTCTTCTTGGGATATATTTTTAAAATCTATATCCATTAAGCACTTTTTTGATTTAAAATATTTGATACTATTTCAGCTATTTGATACGCCAAATAAGGAGGTACAGCATTACCAACTTGATGATATTGAGCTGTTCTACTTCCTCTAAAAAGGTAGTTGTCCGGGAAAGTTTGGATACGTGCAGCTTCTCTTACTGTCAAAGACCTGCATTGTGATGCGTCATAGTGAATAAAATAATGCCCGTCTTTTGAAATGTGACTGGTTACTGTGGTTGCTGGTTTCTCAGGAACTTGAACCCTAAATCTATCAGCAAATTTACCTGATGCTGCATTGGCGTGATCAGGTAATAAATCTTTACTATGTTCGGCATAATCATTTAAACGTGGAAATCTATTGTGTTTTTCAACATATAGACTTGCAAATAAATAACGCATCAAATCTTGAGTTAAGTGAGTCCGAGACTCATGATTTACAACTCCCTTTAGCCTTTTATCTATATACCAATCTTTTAAAATATGGTTTCTTGAAATTAGATTACTGGATTTTATAAATTCTGAACCTTTACCCAATTCTATTTCTTTTGGACCATCGGAAAGCCCGTTTAATTCCAATTCTCCCCAAACCTTTATCTGCTTGATATTTATTGACATTTCCTTTAGCCAATTAGCACTCGTGTCAGTGACATTTTTATATAATCGCTTAGGTTTACCATTTTTATAAACCTCTGTTGAATGATAGTGTGTAAATTTCCTGTTTAAGCCACTTCTCACATTTGGCAAATTGCCTATTACAGATTTTAGTGTAATCTCATTCTTCTCATTCAAATATTCTCCCATATGGTTATAATCTTTTCTAATCCCCAAAAGAATAACTCTGTGTCGCATTTGAGGCACACCATATTTTTCTGATTTTATTAGAAAATCTGAATCTTTTGTTATTGGTTTAACTAATGAATGAATTTGATAATTGTTTCTAACTTTTAAATCTCTCTTCATCCAGTCAAAAACTTTTTCACCATCAACTTTTGCAGACAAAAGACCTTTAACATTTTCCATAACAAAAACGGCAGGCTTGTGTTTCTTTATAATTCTTAAATATTCTTCATATAAATAAACCCTATGATCTTCCTTATTTATGCCACCAACTCTAGATCTGCCAACATTAGAATAGGCTTGACATGGAGGCCCTCCAATCAACACCCAATTCTTATTATCTCCTAATTGATCTTTTATAATTTTATCCACAGTTTTACTTGGCCAGTTTTCAGAACCTAGTTCAATTAGTTTAGCTTCCTTTCTAGCAATAGTTCCCTCATCATAGCTATCTAACATTTCTTCAATAAGAATTTCTCTTTTTGATAAATCAGATTCTTTTAAAGCATTATAATAGTCCTCAGGAACACGTTTGTTATTTTTAACAAATTGTCTGTAAAAACTTCTAAATGTTAATGTTTTATGAGCATTTATATCTTTTTCAATGGAAAGTTTAATATCAAAAATAGACTTTCGTTCATCATTTTTTAGGGACATGAAGCCTTCACCTAAACCACCTGGTCCGGCAAATAAGTCAATAATTGGAATTTTATCAGCTTCTTTCTTATTATTCATATATGATTGAGACGAATTTAATATAAACTCATTGTTATCCACATGATAAATATCATTAAACCTTCGTAAAAGTTAAAACAGGGAGAGTATCGAAGATATCAATAAATTTAATAATGGCAGAATATTACTAAATAAAACTTAATAGGTAATACGCTAATAGACGGATTATTGATTAAAAAAAGATTGATTTATAGATTGCACGTCATCTTTGAAGAATTTATAGTATTTCTCTATTGTCTTAATATTCTTTTTTGATACTCTAGCAAGTTTTTTTTGAGTAACCTTACCATAATTTTTGAAATTCCAATTATTTAAGCAGCTTTCAATTTCAGTTTTAGTTTTTTTTGATTTTATGGAACCAAGTAACTTGTTCGCTGTTCTTATCTTCTCTCCTTTTGTTAGGTTAAAATCAGGATTGAAAAGTACTCTTCTCTTTTTATTGAAGATTGGATTTATTTCTTTGAGTTTTAATATTTTCTTTGAAATGCTCATTACTTCAGTATCTTCTAATGGCTTTTCACATCTAGAACTATTTATATTTAACATAAATTGTATAAACTCTTTTTCTAACTTATTAGGGTTTAATGCCCTCATTTGATATGCTAATGCGGATAATATTTGATTACGACTACCAATAGGGATGTTTTTAGGTATGAATGCAACTGCAAAAGGTGCTTTGTCTTGAGGGAAGAATAAATATGGCCTACCCTTAAAATCAAAATCATTAATGTTATTATAGTTCCATTCTTTATTTACCCCCTTTTCGGTACTATCCTTTTTCTTTTTTTTCAATATTTCCGTTCTGGGGGTAACTGTTATTTCCTCATGCGGTTTAGCTACATACGTTAAAGAATCATTGTTTATATATAAGTCTTCATCGTAGCTATGGATACAATATTGAGTTGCTCTATTTGCGTTTATATCTGCTTTGATATTAAGCTCTTTGGCTATTGCTACGTATGTTGTTTTGAAATTGCCTAAAGTTAAACCGTTAACCTTTACCAAAACCCCTCTACCTTGACCCGAAACAGATAGCCAACTAGCAAAGATTAATGAGTTGTTTAGATTTATTTCTGTATTGCCATCTATATCAAGATAAATAAAACCTGTTGCCTTTTTAATTGTAGCATTAGTTTTTAATTCATTAAACAAGAAGTTAAGAGTAAAGCAAGGGAGCTGCAGTTTAATTTTATCATACTCACTTTTTCTGCCCTCTAATATTAAAGCTCTTGCTATTTCAATCTTCGATTTTGTAATGGCGTCTGGGTTATTAATGTAGTCAAGAAATGTATAAACATCTATTTCACCGAGAACGGTATTATCCTTTACACAATTATAAAAATTAGGCATTTTTACCCCCTCCCATCTTTAAATAAGAATGAACTTCTGTTTCAATTTCAGAAACGGTTTGTTTCCGCCCTCCTTTTATGTAATCTAGCAATTCGGTTTTTGAAAAGTAAAGTCTTTTACCTCTTTTCATATAAGGCAATTCTTTTTTACTTACTTTACTATAAATAGTGGATACTGCGAGATTTAAAAATGCTGATGCTTCGTTAATATCTAAAAACTTCTCTATCTCTGTTTGATTATCGATTTTGAAGTTTAGATTTTCACACGCCTCTCTTACCCAACTTTTAAAGATAGGCTCTAATTCCGCTAATGTTAAACTGATAAATACTTGCTCCATCGTTCTAATTTTAATTCATTAAACAATGGGCAACTTAGCTCGGTGTAAGTGGTTACGTAAGGGTTACTTCTTCTCCCAAACAGCTTAAAATGTAGTTATTCTGCCTGTTCGTACTCTAAAAATTCTTTATCATTAATTAATGAAGTAAGTGCTTGTTTGTAGTTTTTTTCAATAAAGGGCATTATTTTTTCAAGCTTTTTTATAGGGTAGTCTTGGGTTGAGTGGAGTCTTCTTTTTGCTGAATAATAGTTGGTCTTAAATGTATTTGTAGTGGTACCAATTTTATGGTCACTCATAAACTGTTCCCAAGCTTCTTTTATTGTGTTAGAGGGTTTGAGTAGTTTCTTTTCAAAGACATAATAAAAAATGGTTGCCCATTCAAAAACACTGAAATCATTTTCGGTGTTATAATCCAATTTGTGCTTTTTCGAATTACTTAATATCTCTTTTTCTTTTAGTTTTTTAAAGAATGATTGGGGTAAGTCATTCCCAATAACTTCTACATATCGGTTAAATATATCTTTTGAGGTGTTTAAATAACTCTCCAAGTTCCCGTTTGCTTCAATTATCGTTTCATAGATATTTTGTATCTCAATCGTTTCAGGCATTTCAGCATTGTCATATTCTAGTTTAGTTTCGATAGTTCCGCGAACAGCATTGATATATTCTTCTGAAAAATCTATGCTTTCTTTTCTCCTTCTTTCTTCTTCAAACCTCTCTAAATCAATTTCAGTAGGATCATAATTATTAGTATCAACTTCATATTTAATTGTTTTAACGATGTCTTTTTTAATGCTTTTTCCTTTATCAATTTGTTCCCAAAACATTTCAATTGAATCTAATTCTGAATGTATATAATCGCTATAGATTTTGATGTTTTCGAGGTGTTCTAATATGTTTATTGTCATTTGGTTTTAGGGTTAGAAGTCCATTATTTTATTAGCCAATTCTTTTTTAGTTTCATCCTCAAAACCATCAAAATAAGACTGCGTTGTTTTAAGGTCTTTATGCCCTAAACTTTCCTGCATAAGCTCCATTGATGCGCCTTTTCGAATAGAAGTCGTAGCGAAGCTATGTCTAGCCCAATAAGTCGATATTTCACCTGATAAACCCACAGATTCCGCCAATTTTTTAATGTGCTGATTAACAAACCTTGTGAAGTTTTTTATTTTGGCACGCTGTTCTTTAGATGACATTGAATTAGATAAAACTTTAAACACATAATTTTCAGAGCTTTTATCTTTATTACTATATTTTTCAATAAATTCATTTGTGTAATTATTTTGATAAACCGTTATTAATTTTAAATCAGTTTTTGATGTAAAGCGAGTTTTGGCACGATAAAATCGTATGGTTTCTTCATCTATATCTTTGAACTTCAAAAGAGCAACATCTTTTATGTTCATTCCATTACAACTATAAGAGAAAAACCAAAAATCTTTGGCTATTATTTGCTGCTTATTCATTGGTTTTGCATCAAATAATAGTTTAAGTTGTTTGGTTCCTAATGCCTTTTTTGTGCCTTTAGAGCTAGGGATTTGGTATTTCCTTTTACCAAAAGGATAAATCCCTTCGTCTATTTCATTTTCAGAAATAGCCTTGTTGAAGATAGCCCTCAATGCCTTTAAATATATGCCAATTGTGGTTATGCTTAACCCTTTTTTGGTTAAACATTGTTCAAAATCAGTTAACCAATCTTTATCAATATCAAAGAAAGTTAAATTATTATAATTTGTCTTTTTATAACTTTTGAGATAACCCTTAATAGCTTTTTCACTATACTTATACGAATCAGCAGTTCCTAGCCTGTCTTCCTTATTGAGTTTTTGAATATATTCTTTGTAGTGATAATTTACTTTAACGCCATCACTTTTGTTTCTGTAGAGCCTTTTCACGAGTTCATTAATAGAAAAAGGGGTTAATGTTTCAGCAACACTATTGGCTGTATTTTCTAACCCCTGTAGCTTTAACCTTAAACCTTTAAATTCTTTTCTTGGTTTTTTTGATAACCAAGTGTTTTCAAATTCTGTTTCTGTGAGTTCAAAAACCGTAGGCAAGAATTTTTGTCTTCGAGGGTTAGAGCTATACACCCTTAATTTAACAGGATATTTCCCATTTTTTTTAATTCGTCTAGTATCATGATAAATTGATATTGAATACTCTTTTTTCATTTAGCTGAAGATATTTGCATACGATTTGCATACAATTATACAAAATTTAGATGCACCAATACAAACTAACACTAACATAAGTATAATTATTATGCTGATAAACAATATATTACATAAGTATTATAAACAACAATAATATAAATATTTTGACTGGCAGTCAAGAGGTCGTCGGTTCGAGCCCGATCTTCTCCACTTAAGCAACGTTTTTACGTTGCTTTTTTATTTGCTTTCTGTAATAAAATCCAAGATTAATTGACACGTAGATTTTAGCTCATTTGATAGATGAGTAACAGTCCAAGGGTGTTTGGTATTAAACACATGGTCGGCGTTTTCTATTATTTCCAGTTTACTTTTAGGATTCCAAAGATGTAGATTCTCAGCTTCTTTAATTGAAATTGACCTGTCCTTATCTCCATGAATAATAAGATGTGGTATGTTGAGTCGTTTTTCAGCGGACTCTATATTAAGCCTTTCTTCGTTGGCTTTAAAATCCTCATAGAATTGATAGTAATGAGGCATTTGTTGTTTTGTTCTACCGTTCAGCACATATTTTACACCTTTTTCTTTCCAGTCTTCTAAATCACCAATAGTTGCAGTTCGTTTGCCAAAATCACTCACACTTGCTAAAGTGATGAGTTTTTTAATTCTGGAATCTTCAGATGCTTTAATTACAACAATACCACCACCACGACTATGTCCAATTAAATAGATTTTATTTGTATTGATGACTGGATTTTCGCTAAAATGTTTTTGAACCCAATCAATAACATCGTTTAGATCTTTAAGCTCTTTTGTGTAATTGTTATTACCAAAAGCCTCTAAATCTGGAAAATCAATTGGGTTATCCATAGTCCCGCCATTATACGAGAAATTGAATTTAACAAAACAAAAGTTGGCTTCGGCAATAGTTTTTGCCATTAAATCCCAAGCACCCCAATCTTTAAATCCTTTATAGCCATGGCAGAAAATAACAATAGGCTGATCTAAGCTTTTAGAGGATAAGAATGTATCTATTAGTATTGGTTTGTCTCCTTTTCTTTTTAAAACGATATTCTTTTCAGCTTTCACCCATCTATTGTTTTTTCAATGAAGTTAGCTTTTGGATCATATATTTCAAGAAGCAACCTCTTTAGTTCTCTTTCAAAATCTTTTAAAGTGTCAGGAGTAACTAGACTATCTTTTCTTGCACCATTTCCAACACGATCTTTTTTAGAGAATTTTAAAAACCCGCTTTTCATGTTTTTAAAAGATATTATTCCAGCTTCCACTGGAGCGTTGAAAGGGTTTTTTAAATTCATGATATACGCATACATCAACACTTGGAAACTTTTCCCGTATTTGTCATAATCTGTAGTTAGGTCTTCCCAATTTACGATTTCAACTTTAGGCTGTTCTACTTTTCCTGTTTTATAATCTATAATTCGAAGTACTCCATTAAACTCATCAATACGATCTACTTTTCCAACTAGCTTTATTGGGAATTCTAATCCTTCAATCTGCATAAAACAGTTTAGTTCTTCTTCAAGCTTAATAATCTTTATTTGGTTGCCTTCAGTTAATGAGGCTTCTTCTGCATTTAAAAAGTTAGAAACATACCGTTTAGCAATTTCATAAATGATTAAATTTTTTCCTTTAGAAAGCTCTCCTTCTTTGTATATATCATTAAAATGAAATTGAATACGCTCATCTATCTTTTGCCGCATTATAGTTATGTCATCCAAGGATAGAAAAGAACCTTCTGTCGGACGATATAAATCTTCTAAAGTATTATGCACAACGGTTCCTAAAGTATTTGCCGCCACAGTTTCTTCTACTTCATCCTGCTCATAAACACCCAAAATTTTTTGGTAATAAAAGTCTAATGGATTTCTAATATAAGCTGTTAGTGAAGAGGGAGAGAATCCTTTTTGCGCTGTAACATTTAAACGCTCAATAATATCAGGAGTTTTTTTTATAGACTGTAAACTGTCCTTAATTTCAGGCACTTTTGGGGTTACTAGTTGATGTTTTATTTTATGAATACCATCAATTTCTAATTGGGTGATAAACCTACTCTTTTCGCCCCCTTTCAAAACATCAGGTTCTGTATTGTAAATAATATGAACCTCTTTGGCTCTCTGTATTAAGCGATAAAAATGATAAGTATATACAGCATCTTTTTCTTTATATGTTGGCAACCCGTTTTCTCTCTTAACATCATAAGGAATAAAAGAATTATTGCTTTTTCCAGCTGGAAGAATATTTTCGTTCACAGAAGTAAGTATTACAGTATCAAAATCAAGAACTCTAGATTCTAACATTCCCATAATTTGAAGACCCTGTAAAGGCTCTCCTCTAAAGTCTAATGTTTCGTTTCTAAGAATTTCTGAAAACAAATTATATAAAACCTCTATAGATGAAATATGATTGTATTTCGAATGTAACAATTTAAGTTGATTGAAAACTTCATTGAACCTAAACAGATACTCTAAAGGCAGCAGATTGTTTTTTTTAGATGACTGTAATTTAGATTTAAGCCGAAATATTAAAGAGCTGCAATTTGAGATGGCTTTTTCTGGATCGTTGTTCCAGCTGCCGAAAATTAATTCAATTAAACCTTCTTTTTCTGGAACAATTGATTTCAATTTTTCAAGAGTTAAATAAGCTAGATTATTAGTTGAAATAGTGTCTAAAACAACTTGCGAATAATCTTCATCGTTTGCAACAAAAAGAGGTCTGATGGATTGGTGAGATATGATCGATACCACATCTTTATGATAATACGCCTTTTTCTCTTTCTTATGTATGGTAAACAGTTGTTCAAATAATGATGCTAGCGGGATTGAATGCAAAGGATATCCCATAGTGATATTAAGCTTATTAATATCTTCTGGTAGAGAATTAAGTAAAGGAGTTAATAAGCTTTCATTTCCTAAAACAACTGCCGTATTTTTTAATGATGTATTCTTCTGTTTAATTTCAGAGAGTAGTTGACCTACGTATTTTACTTGCCCAATATTTTTAGGAACTCCAGTTATGTTTAGTACTTTTTGTTGCTGATAATAATTATGAGTCCAGTTAAAGGAATTTGATTTAAAAAACGACCAATCTTTTTTATAGGATCTTAAAAAGTAAGCCGCATCATGAACCTTACTATTCATAAATAATTCATCTATATCCCAATAAATTTGAGCTATCTGGTTATGAAGTAACTCTTTAACTACAACAGTTTCACAAGTATTTAAGGCATTAAAACCAATAAATATGTGTTGGGTGTCATCATTAAATTGAATATATGATTGAAGGTTTTCTACGGCTTCTTTATATAACAGTCCTTGATAACCTTTTCGAGTTTTTATCAATCTATCATTTAAGGAGGTGTAGTAAATATCTAATTTCTTCCAAAAGTTGAGATAGTCTTGTATTAAAGGGGTTTGATTTTTATCTAGCGACCAATGATTTAAATCTTGAATAGCTTCTAGGTAATCAAAAATATTTTTTGGTGGAATGAGATAACGATCTATTTCGTTAAAATCCTGTAACAGCATTTGCGCCCATTTTAAAAAGGAATCAAATGGTTCAACAATCTCTGATGATGAATTCTCTTTATATGCTTCATAAAACTCGAATAAAAGCTCTGTGTTAGAAACTTTTTGAAGTTGAGAAAGTTCTTCTATAAACTCTTCAATACTTAAAACTTCAGGAGCAAATATGGTCTTTGAGGATAGCTGTGCAATTTCTCTTTTTAGAAATAATGAAGCTCGTTTGCTAGGTAATATAAATTTAAGCTGAGAAAGTTCAGTCTCCTGTTTGATTAAGTTCTCAAGTACATCGTTTATAAAACTAGGCATTGTATAAAAATAAAAAACGCTTCGAATTTTCGAAGCGTTTTTTAACTATATAATTTTTAACTAATCTTTCTAGTTAGTAGTAGCAAGTTTTACTTCAACACGTCTGTTAGCAGCTCTACCAGATCTAGTTCTGTTAGAATCTATTGGCATATCAGGACCAAAACCTTGAGCTGTTAATCTAGCAGCGGAAATACCATTCTTTACTAACCAATCCATTACGGCATTAGCTCTATCTTCAGATAATCTTTGGTTTAAAGCCTTACCACCAGTACTGTCTGTATGACCCTCTATAGTGAAGTTAGCTTTTGGATATTCTACTAAGATAGCTGCGATTGCTTGTAAAGTAGACTCTGTTCCCTGCTTAAATGAAGACTTGCCAGAGTTGAAGTTAATAGTACGAGCGTACTCAGTTAATTGATTTTGAACTTCTACAGTAGGAACTACTATTTCTGGACAACCATTATTTGCAACAGTACCAGCTTCGTTAGGACAGTTATCCTCTTTATCTAAAACACCGTCACCATCAGTATCTGGCCAAGGACAACCATTGTTAGCTGCAGGACCAGCTTCATTAGGACAGTTGTCATCACCATCTGCAATTTTATCACCATCTGCATCAGGACAACCAGCTAGCTCTTTTAAACCAAATACATTAGGGCAGTTATCATTGTTATCAGATACACCATCACCATCAGAATCAGGACATCCATTAAACTCAGCTAAACCAGCTTCATTAGGACAAGTATCTTTAGCATCTTCAATACCATCACCGTCAGAGTCTGGACATCCATTGAATGCCTCTAAACCTGGAACTTCAGGACAAGCATCATGCTTATCGTAAATACCATCACCATCAGTATCTGTACCTCCAAACTTAAATGAAATACCTAAAGAGTGTTGGAAGTGCTCAGTAAGGTAATCCTCGAAAGAGTGTTTATAGCTTGATTGAAGTGTAAGAGCAGCAGTTTCGCTTAGCCAGAAGTTAAATCCTAAAGTACCATTTAAAGTACCAGCTCCTATTTTATCAATCCAAGTGTAACCACCACCAACTCCTAAGTATGGCTCGATGAAACTTGAATTGAATACGTTTGATAAGCTATATTTAATAATACCATCAACGCCAAAATAACTTAGATCATCTAACTTTTCTTCTCCGTAATTCTCAATCCTGTTTATCGAACCAGTAACTCCAAAAGAGAAATTGTCACCCATATACTTAGAAACAGTAAAGGTTGACAGAGAAGGAACGATGTTATAGTGGTCAACATCAAAGAATTTTTCAAAAGTACCACCTAATGGATAATCACCTCCAGTAGGGAAGAAATCAACGGCATTGGTTCCAAAGCTAAACTGCCATGGATTATTTTCGTCTTGTGCATTAACGTTGCTAAAACCAATAACTAGCAACAAAGCGAACATTAATCTGCTAAGATTTTTCATATTCTGTAATTTAATTTTAAGTGTTAATTGTAAGCAAAAGTAAGTTGTTAAAATTTATTAACAAAAACAAATATAGGAAATTATTGCTTTTTTTGTATTAAAACCCTTATAGATAAAGGCTTTTTAAATTATTTCAAGCTCTTTCCCAACCTTTATAAACGCATTAATTGCTTTATCTAAGTGTTCTTTATCATGAGCAGCAGATAGTTGCACTCTAATTCTAGCTTTTTCTCTTGGTACTACGGGGAAGAAGAACCCAATAACATATATGCCTTCTTCAAGAAGCTTATTTGCCATAGTTTGAGATAATTTAGCGTCGTATAACATTACTGGAACTATTGCAGAATCACCATCAATAATATCAAAACCAGCTTTAGACATTCCTTCTTTAAAATATGCAGTATTCCACTCTAATTTGTCTCTTAATGAGGTGTCATTAGATAAAAGATCAAACACTTTTATAGAAGCACCTACAATTGCTGGCGCCAAAGAGTTAGAAAACAAATAAGGTCTAGATCGTTGACGAAGCATTTCTATGATTTCCTTTTTTCCTGTTGTATATCCTCCCATTGCACCACCTAAAGCTTTTCCTAAGGTTCCAGTAATGATATCTATCCTATCCATTACCCCTTTTTCCTCAAGTGTTCCACGACCTGTTTTTCCGATAAATCCGGTTGCATGACATTCATCAATCATAACTAATGCATCGTATTTTTCGGCTAGATCACATATTTTATCAAGCGGAGCAACTAGACCATCCATAGAAAAAACACCGTCTGTTACAATTATCTTAAATCGTGCTCCGTTGTTAGTTGCATCTTGAAGCTGCTTTTCAAGGTCAGCCATATCATTATTTTGATAGCGATATCTTGCTGCTTTGCAAAGACGGACACCATCAATTATTGAAGCATGGTTTAGAGAATCTGAAATAATGGCATCTTCTTTTGTTAACAAGGGTTCAAACACACCGCCATTAGCATCAAATGCAGCAGCGTACAAGATAGTGTCTTCGGTTCCGTAGAAGCTAGCAATATTTTCTTCAAGCTCTTTATGGATGTCTTGAGTTCCACAGATGAATCTTACTGATGACATACCAAAACCATGAGTGTCAAGCGTGTCTTTTGCAGCTTGAATTACTTCAGGATGAGATGAAAGCCCTAAGTAGTTGTTGGCACAAAAATTAAGAACAGTTTCACCTGTATTGAGAGTTATCTCAGCCCCTTGAGCAGAAGTAATGATGCGCTCCTCTTTAAATAAACCACTTTCTTTTATTTCTTGAAGTTCGTTTTGAAGATGTTGTTTTATATTTCCGTACATAATTTTTTTTACAAAGTTACACTTCTTTAATTTCCAAATCATCATTAATGTAAACAAGAATTCTTTTGGTTACATTTTGGTTCATTTGGTTTAGAATATCACTATATGAGTATAATTGTTGTTCGTGTTTGTAGTTGTATTTACCAGTTTTATAATCTAAAATTGTTGTTTCTTGACTAGGATTGATAACAATTCTATCTGGACGTAAAATTTCCCCTTTGGGGGTAATTATTTCTCTTTCGTTATAAATGGTATTTTTTGAATCAAATAAATGAGCTAAGTCTGGATGTTTGACGACCTTATCAATAAGGTTTTTCAATTCGTCAACTTGTTTTGTGTTTATAATGCCGAAATCCATGAAATGATCTAATGTGATGTCAATATCAACTTCGGTTTTAATCATAGCCATTAGATCGTGAATTAAATTTCCTCTTTCAATAGCATTTTGTTGTTCAGTATCCCATAAAACACCTGAGTTTGTGACTATTTGAATATTATTAGCTTGCTTAGGTGTAGAAATCAAATCCGCAATTTTTACTACAGAGATTTCTTTTTCTTGAATTTTCAATTTCTTTTCATTATTGCCAAATGAATATTCAAGTCGAGAAGGATTCCACAACTCTTGCTGTTTCAAATAGTTAATTAATAAACCACTATAATATTTTAAATTTTCGTTCCCACTTTTATCAATACGGTTGTTTGAAATAATATAAAGTTGTTCAATTGGCCTAGTAAGAGCAACATACAAAAGATTAATATTGTCTAGTTCTAATTCGGCTTGCCTTTCTTGATATAACACTTCTCCAAGCTCGTTAACATCCGCTAGAGTTTTGTTATAATTTACATATGCTAATGGGAAATTATGAAACTCTTCATCGTTAATTGGAAACCAAGTTTTAGGATTTTTTTCTCTATAGATATCTAAATCTGCAAATGGGAAAATAACCACTGGAAATTCTAATCCTTTTGCTTTATGAATGGTCATAATTCTTATAGCCTCTTGATTATCTGAAGAAACTATAGATAAAACCTCTTTTTGATTATTATAGTGTTCAATAAAGTTTGAAATACTTGTGTTTTTTTTGGCGCTATAATCAAAAGCAAAATCTAAAAAGAATTGAACATAAGCATCAGACTCTTTGTTAAGTGAAAAACCATAGACTATAGATTCAATGGCTTCATATAAAGTGCTGTGAGTTATTTGATCTAACTCAACACTCATTCCTAAAATAGAAAATGCGTGAAATAACTTTTCTATAGGCAGATCTACATGTAGTTTATAAAACTCATGAATATCATTTAGTTCCAGAATTTGGTTACCAATGAAGTTTAAAACTTCAAGTTTTTTAATAAGGTTATTAGTGTCAGAAACATAATAAAGCAAATTGATTATAAACCTAACTTTTGAAGAATTATTAATCAATAATGTTTCAGACGAAGTAATATTAATTCCAGCTTCAGTTAAGAATTTAGCAATTGCGACTCCTTCTTTTCTTTTTCTTGTTAGAATACAAATATCACTAGCTTTATAGCCCTTTTCTAAACAAGAATAAACGGTTTGAAGTGTTTTATCAGCATAAAGTAAATCTACATCATCATCTTTTGTGATGTCAAGAAAATTGATGTTAATGTATCCATCTAGATCTAAAACTGATTCCTGTTGGCAATCTTCATAAATAGCTTGATAGCTTGGATTAGAAAAAGCAAAAGTGGATAGGTGTTTAAATAAACCATTGTTAAAGCGAACAATTTCTTGTGCACTCCTGTAGTTTTTTGGTAATTGTTCGAGATGTTTTTCTATTTGAAAAGGATTGTCTTGGTTGTATAACCCAATAAACTGTTCGGCTTTACCACCTCGCCATCTGTAAATTGCTTGTTTAGCATCACCAACAAGCATAGCACTGGCATTTTCTCCTGATAGTGCATTATCAATCAACGGGATCAAATTTTCCCATTGTAGTATAGAAGTATCTTGAAATTCATCAATAAAGTAATGTTTATAGCGCTCTCCCAGTCGTTCATATATAAAAGGCACTGGTTGCTCTTTTATATGATTACTTATTATGTTGTTAAACTCTGAAATCAATAAAAGATTTTGATCTTCCTTTAAGAGTTTTAGTTCTTTGGATATTTCGGTTAAAAGAGAAAGCGGAGTAATGTTGGCTAAAACATTTCGTAAAAAACCATAAGTTGTAAGTAATTGTTTTGTAGTGTTAAAATGCGTAACCAAAGAAGGTTGAATACCATCAATGGCTGAAGAAATAGAAGAGTCAGTGGTTTTTGGGTAAAGTGGAAGTGTTTCCAGTTTATCCATCCATGCTTTATTGAAAGTAACGTTAAAATTCTCCTTCTTCAACGTCACAAAATAAGAAGGTAAATAACCATTTTTTCCTAAGAAAGAGTTATGATCTACTTGATGCTCAGCAATTATGTTAAGAGCATTTACAGCCTCAGCAATAATGTTTTCTTTAAGCAGCTTTGTGCGTTTTTGCAGCGCTCTTTTTAAGTTATTGAAATCACTTAATTCTTTACTTTGAAGTTGTTCAATATACTGTTGATCATTTTCTTTTATTAAAAGCGAAGCAATATTATTAAGGTCATAACTTACATCCCAACTTTTATCATCATCTGTTTTCTCTAGCGCAAACTCTATCAACGAATTTGTTAAGATTTTATCTCTACCAGCTCTTGCTATTAAATTATCTACAGCTTTTGCTAAAAGGTTGGCAGTATCTAATTCAACTTCAAAGTTCAAGGGTAAATTTAGATCGTAAGCAAAGGTTCTAATCACACGTTGTGTAAACTTGTCGATTGTTGAAACATCAAAAGCGGCATAATTATGAACTATATTTTCAAGAATCGAGTTAGATTTTTTATGAATAATTTCAGGAGAGGTTGACAATTCTTTACATAATACCTTGAACATGCTATTAGGCTTTGAGAGAATTTCTTGATTAGAAAACTCCTTTAGAGCATTAATTATTCGCTCTTTCATTTCACCAACAGCTTTGTTGGTAAAAGTCAAGGCAAGTACGTTTTTATAAATTTCATCTTGATTAGAACTAAAAAGAATCTTTAAATACTCTTTAACCAATGCAAAGGTTTTTCCACTACCAGCAGAAGCGTTATAGATATTAAAAGCAGACTGATTCAAGAAGAGATAATTTTTATACCAAAATAAGTATTCTTAATAACTTATTTAGATAAAGTTTAAAGCATTGTTGTAAATTTGAAATGGAAAATAAACAACAATTAAAAAATAATATTATGGCATTTGAATTACCAAAATTAAAATATGCTTACGATGCTTTAGAGCCACATATAGATGCTCGTACAATGGAGATTCATCACTCAAAGCACCACAACGGTTATACAACTAAATTAAACACTGCTATCGAAGGTACTGACCTTGAAGGTAAGTCCATTGAAGATATTTTAACAAATCTTGACATGTCTAATGCTGGTGTTAGAAATAATGGAGGTGGTTTTTACAATCATTCTTTATTTTGGGATGTTTTGAACCCAGAAGATAGAGGGTACCTTTCAGGTGAATTAAAAGATGCTATTGAGGCTGAGTTTGGTTCTAAAGATGCTTTTATTGAAACTTTCAGTAAAGCAGCTGCAACGCAATTTGGTTCTGGTTGGGCTTGGTTGTGCGTGCATAAGGGAGGAAAAGTAGAAGTTTGTTCTACACCAAACCAAGATAACCCATTGATGCCAGGAGTAACCTGCGGAGGAACTCCAATATTAGGATTAGATGTTTGGGAACATGCTTATTACTTAAACTATCAAAATAGAAGACCAGATTATATAGAAGCTTTCTTTAAAGTAATTAACTGGAATGAAGTTGAAAGAAGATACGCTGAGGCCAAATAATTTTTAGAACATATCTTATTGAATGAAGCAATCCTTTTAAGGGTTGCTTTTTTTTGTACGTATATTAAAATAAAAAAGGTGAACAGATGTCCACCTTTTTTGCCCCAAATCTACCATAAACTTAACCTACTTATGTTATGGTGATGTAAATATAATATCGATTATTTCTATTATTTAAATTTATTAGATAAACTACGGATAAATTAGGCTAAACGTGAATCGTGAAAACACAGAAATAGCAAGGAATTCGACGTTTTTAATGAAATTTTAAGGCTATAAATTTGTTATTTTCAAGAAGTTAGAAGAGTAATAAAGTTCAATAAAAAAAGGTGAACAAGCGTTCACCTTTTTTTGCCCCAAATCTACCATGAACTTAACCTACTTATGTTATGGTGACACTAAAGTATATTGATTTTGGTGAAAGGCTATAAATATTAGATGAACTGCACTTTTTTTAGTTTAAAGGCTCAATTTCATAGATTAAAAGACTAAAAACATATTTTTTCGCTAATATGCACGCTCTTTATTTCCTTCGTAAAAATTGATAAAGGCTCTGTTAACTACACGGTTACCTCCAGCAGTTGGGTAATTGCCAGTAAAGTACCAATCACCTAAATTCTTAGGACAAGCCTTATGGAGATTCTCTACAGGTTGGAAGATAATTTTTACATCTGCCTTAATAGATTCGTCCTTTAGCAGGTCAGAAATTTTATCAGAAATCTGTTGATCGGTAAAATGATTATAGATTTCTTTTACAAAATTCTTAACGTCTTTATCTCTAAAATTAACTTGTGCTTTACATTTATGGTATACTTCTTCTACTTTATCATATAACCCATTGTCCTTTAAAAGTTCTAAGGCAGCTCTAAAGGCAATTAGACTATCAAGATTTGCCATATCAATTCCGTAGCAATCTGGATAACGAATTTGAGGGGCAGAAGAAACCACCACAATTTTTTTTGGATTTAATCGATCTAGCATTTTCAAGATACTCTTTTTAAGTGTTGTTCCTCTAACAATGCTATCATCAATAATTACCAAATTATCATTTGGTTTAATAACTCCATAAGTTACATCGTAAACGTGAGCAACAAGATCATCTCTACTGCTATCTTCGGTAATAAATGTTCTTAATTTTGCATCTTTAATAGTTATCTTTTCAATTCGTGGATGCTCACCTAAAATCTCTGTTACTTTTTCTGCAGACAGCTCTCTTTTACCTGTTAATATCGCATTGGTTTTCTTTTGGTTGAGGTGCTCTTCAACGGTTTCAACCATTCCAAAGAAGGAGGTCTCAGCAGTATTAGGTATATATGAAAATACTGAGTTTCTGATATCACTATCAATAGCTTCTAAAACCTGAGGCATTATAAGTTTTCCTAAGTGCTTTCTTTCTTTATAGATTTCGGCATCACTTCCTCTTGAGAAATAAATACGCTCAAATGAACAAGCTTTTCTTTCTAAAGGCTCAAGAATTCTTTTGATAGAAACATCACCGGACTTTTTAGTAATAATGGCATGACCAGGATCTAACTCCTTAACATCATCATAATCTACATTAAACACGGTTTGAATTACTGGTCGCTCTGAAGCTACCACAACTACTTCCTCATCTTTATAATAGTACGCAGGTCTTATTCCTGCTGGATCTCTTAGTACAAATGAGTCACCATGACCTAACATACCTGCCATTGCATAACCACCATCCCAATTTTTTGCCGAACGCTTCAGAATTTTTGCTACGTTCATACGTTCAGCAATTAAAGGAGAGCATTCACTTTTGCTATATCCTTCTTTTTTTAGATCTTCATATATTTTGTTAACAGCATCATCAAGAAAGTGACCTATCTTTTCCATGATGGTAATAGTGTCTGTATATTCTTTTGGGTGTTGCCCTAATTCGACTAAGTTTTTAAAGAGTTCTTTAACATTGGTCATATTAAAGTTGCCAGCCAAAATGAGGTTACGATGCATCCAGTTATTTTGCCTTAAGAACGGATGAACACTTTCAACGCTATTTTTGCCAAAAGTACCATAACGAACATGACCAAGTAGTACTTCACCTATATATGGTATATGTTTCTTTTGAGCTGCTACATCATCAGCATATTCAGGGTTTTCGGTGATTACTTTATTAATTCTGTTATTAATTTGGCCAAAAATATCCTGAATTGGCTGTGGTTGAATTGAACGAACTCTACTAATATATCTTTCTCCTGGATTGGTGTCTAGCTTAATACTTGCAAAACCAGCACCATCTTGTCCACGATTGTGCTGCTTTTCCATTAAAAGATACATTTTGTTTACGCCATAAAATGCAGTTCCATATTTTTCTTTATAGTACTCAAGTGGTTTTAAAAGTCTAATATGGGCAATTCCACATTCATGTTTTATAGCATCACTCATTTTTTTGTTCTTAAATAAAAACGCGCTCAAATTTGAGCGCGTTGGTTTATGTTAATTCTATTTCAAATTGTGTTAAAGCTTTAAACTGCTGAAGTCGCGAATGGACTTCAGAACTGCTTAAGTTTTCCATTCTAATTGTGCCAAATTTCTCTACACAGAATGAAGCTAAAGTAGAACCGTAAATCACGGCTTTCTTTAGGTTTTCAAATGAAAAATCATCAGTCTTAGTTAAATAGCCTGTGAACCCTCCAGCAAAAGTGTCACCAGCACCAGTAGGATCAAAGACCTCTTCTAAAGGTAGTGCAGGAGCATAAAAAACATTATCATTATTAAACAATAAAGCTCCATGCTCTCCTTTCTTTATCACAACATACTTTGGTCCCATTTCATGAATCTTTCTTGCTGCAACAACCAACGAATATTCACCAGTTAATTGACGAGCTTCTTCATCATTTATAGTGATGACATCTATCCTTTTCAATACCTTATACAAATCTTCTAAAGCATTGTCCATCCAAAAATTCATGGTATCTAAAACCACCAATGCAGGCTTCTGGTTCATTTGGTCTAGAACACTAATTTGTGTTTGAGGGTGCAGATTTCCAAGCATTACAACTTTAGCATCTCTATATGTCTCTGGAACTACTGGTTGAAAGTCTGCTAACACATTTAGTTCGGTTGCTAAAGTATCTCGAGAGTTCATGTCGTTATGATATAAACCACTCCAGAAAAATGTCTTTCCGTCTTCTACAATTTCGATTCCTGAAATATCAATATTTCTACTTGATAAAAGGTCTAAATATTTTTCAGGAAAATCTCCTCCAACTATCGAAACTATAGTTGAATCAACATTAAATTGAGATGCCGCTAACCCTATAAAAGTACCTGCACCTCCTAGAATTTTGTCGGTCTTTCCAAACGGAGTTTCAATAGCATCAAAAGCTACAGTACCCACGATCACTAATTTGCCCATAAAGTGCTTAAAAAATTCAGTGCAAACTTACGCATTTTTATAAGATTTTAAAGCCTACAAAAAACACATTATTTTCTGCCAAAATCTGCAGGAATTTCTCCCCAAGCTTTGGTTTCCCATTTAACAATTGTAGTGGTGTAAGAATTGTTTTTTAACCAATCAATAGCTCTATCTACCAACTCGAATATGGCTTCATTTTTTTTGGTGCGCTCTGACTTAGTATTACAGCTCTTCTTTTTTACCCAACTTAATGCAGTTTTTGAGTCGGTATAAATAATCCTGTCGCTATTCTTTTTTTTGAGTAATGCTAGACCATGAACAATAGCTAAAAACTCTCCAATATTATTGGTTCCTTCTTCAAAAGGGCCTTGAATAAATAGTTGTTTCTTACTTTTTGTGTCAACACCTCTGTATTCAACTTTACCCGGATTTCCACTTGATGCAGCATCTACAGCAATAGAATGGTAATTGGGTTGCCCAATTTTTTTGAGCTGTGCTTCACTAAGCTCACTTTTAAATTTCTTCTTCTTGCCAATGTAATCTTTGTAGTTCCCTTTTAGTGCAGTTTTAGCAGCTTCAAAGGTTGAAAATGATTTGTATTGGGCTCCTTTAAAATCTTTTATTTGGGCTTTACAGTCATCCCAAGATTCAAAGACACCAGTATGATGTCCTTTCCAGACTGTGTAATATTTGTTCTTTTTACTCATTTAAAAGCTTCTCAACAACCTTTGGGAAATGCTCCATTTCCAGCTCGTGAATTTTAGCTGCCACATCAGCTGCATTATCAGCAGAATTTACCTCGCAATTTGCTTGAAAAATGGTAGTTCCTTCATCATAATGCTCATTTACGTAGTGAATAGTGATACCAGTTTCGGTTTCTTTATTCTTAACAATAGCTTCATGAACATGCATTCCGTACATGCCTTTCCCTCCATATTTCGGTAATAGAGCAGGATGTATATTAATTACTTTATTTGGAAAAGTATCAAGAATATTTTCAGGAAACTTCCATAAAAACCCAGCCAAAACAATAAGGTCAGGATTCTTAATTTTTAAAATATCAAGCACATCTGAAGTGTCATAAAATGCTATTCTATTAAATGACAAACAGCTCACTTTTAGTTTTTTACATCGTTCAATGACTTTGGCATGAGGGTTGTTAGTCAACACTTGAACAACAGATACATGATCCTTATTTTGAAAAAACTTAATTAAATTTTCGGCATTAGATCCAGAACCGGACGCAAAAATTACTACACGCTTCATTTACAGCATTAATGTTGAGATTGTTCAAGCAAAAAAAAGAATAAATATTAACAATTAGAAGCAAAATCAAATTACTTAGATTTTAAATTCATAAATTACATTACATTTTTATTGTAACAGTGCGTTTTAAAATAAAGTTTTTTATTTTTGCGAACTAATTAAAACTTAAAATTTACAGATTATGTCAGACATTGCATCAAGAGTAAAAGCGATTATCGTAGACAAATTAGGTGTTGATGAAAATGAAGTAGTTACTGAAGCTAGTTTCACTAATGATTTAGGAGCAGATTCATTAGACACCGTTGAATTAATTATGGAGTTCGAAAAAGAATTCGATATTCAAATTCCAGATGATCAAGCTGAAAACATTGCAACAGTAGGTCAAGCTATATCTTATATCGAAGACGCAAAATAAATTACATTTTATTTTATGGAATTAAAGCGAGTAGTAGTTACTGGTTTAGGTGCATTAACTCCAATTGGCAATACCAAAGACGAATATTGGGATGGTCTTGTTAATGGAAAGAGTGGTGCTGCGCCTATTACTTATTTTGACACAGAGCTGTTCAAAACGAAGTTCGCTTGTGAAATTAAGAACTTTAACGCTACCGATTTTCTAGATAGAAAAGAGGCTCGTAAAATGGACCGATTTGCGCAATATGCCATGGTTGCTTCAGATGAAGCTATAGCGGATGCGAAATTAGATTTAGATGCGGTTAATAAATTACGAGTAGGTGTTATTTGGGGAGCAGGAATTGGAGGCTTAGAGACTTTTCAAAATGAAGTATTAAACTTTGCGTCTGGAAATGGTACTCCAAGATTCAATCCATTCTTTATCCCTAAAATGATTGCAGATATTGCTCCAGGAAACATATCTATTAAACATGGATTCATGGGGCCAAATTATACTACAGTATCTGCATGTGCTTCTTCCGCTAACTCGATGATCGATGCGTTAAACTATATACGTTTAGGACATTGTGACGTTGTAGTTACAGGAGGAAGTGAAGCAGCTGTTACCATTGCTGGAATGGGTGGTTTTAATGCAATGCATGCATTATCTACAAGAAATGATAGCCCTGAGACAGCTTCAAGACCTTTTGATGCAACCAGAGATGGTTTTGTATTAGGAGAAGGAGCTGGAGCTATTATTCTTGAAGAGTATGAACATGCTAAAACAAGAGGTGCTAAAATATATGCTGAAGTTATTGGAGGAGGACTTTCTTCTGATGCGCATCATATGACGGCTCCGCACCCAGAAGGAATTGGCGTTATGGCTGTAATGCGAAATTGTTTAGAAAATGCTGGTATTGAGCCAGAAGAAGTAGATCATATTAATACACATGGTACATCAACTCCTTTAGGTGATGTTGCCGAGTTAAAAGCAATTACCGAAGTATTTGGTGAACATGCAAAAAACATTAGTATTAATTCTACTAAATCTATGACAGGACATTTATTAGGAGCAGCAGGAGCCATTGAAGCTATTGCATCAATTTTAGCAATGGAACATGGTATTGTACCTCCAACTATAAATCATTCGGTTGTAGACGAGAATATTGATCCTAACTTGAATTTAGTTCTAAATAAAGCCGAAAAAAGAGACGTTAAAGTAGCAATGAGTAATACCTTTGGATTTGGCGGACATAACGCTTGTGTATTATTCAAGAAAATAGACTAAATCCCGAATGAAATTCATTCGTAACATACTAAATTCCCGCTCCGAACAGGACGGGAATTTTTTTATCCAGCTAGAAAAAATACTGGGTTTTAAACCCAAGAAAATTGAACTTTATAAGAAGGCCTTTACGCATCGTTCTATGAATATGCGTGACGAAAAAGGAATACCAATAAACTACGAACGACTAGAGTTTGTTGGCGATGCTATGTTAAGTTCAGTTATAGCTCTTCATTTATACAATGAGGTTCCTCAGGGAGATGAAGGTTATCTTACCAAAATGCGCTCTAAAATTGTAAGTAGAGAACACCTTAATGAATTAGGGCGTGAATTAAATCTTATTGAGCTTGTTGAAAGTAAAATACCAAAAGGAAATTTTGGAAATAATATTCATGGTAACCTTTTTGAAGCTTTAGTTGGAGCAATCTTTTTAGATAAAGGATATGGTCATTGTGAAAGCTTTATCTATAAAAATGTAATCAATCCGCATGTTGATATTGAAAAGCTTGAAGGTAAAGTAATTAGCTATAAGAGTTTGTTGATTGAATGGTGTCAAAAAGAGAAGAAAGCATTTAACTATAATGTATTTGAAGATACAGGAAGAGACGAATTAAAACATTTTTCTGTTAGATTATCTATAAACAACAAAGTGATAGCTAAGGCTAGAGCAACTTCAAAAAAGAAAGCAGAAGAAAAAGCATCTAAAAGAGCATTTTTTGCTTTCCAGAGCGAAATTCTTCGTGCTATTTAGCTATATAACTACAACGTTTGAGTACTGCTTTTTGCAGATCAATTGCTTTAAACCTAGAGCATTTACCCTTTAAAATACTATATTTACGGCGCATATTAAAAACGTTATGGCATTACACAAATTGCTTGTTGACGATTTTGATGTTGACACATATTCGTTGTTGGCAATTCATAGTACGTTAGAAGATTATAGAGTAGCTTACCTTTTGAATAAACAGTTGCAAATTAATCTTCAACGAAAACCTCAGGATCTTGATTTTAAGTATACAGCATCGTCTTATTCTCTTTACGAATGGGAAGATCTGGAACAACAGACAATTTGGAATCTAGTCTCTAACGTATGCAAAAAAGAAGAAGAAGCGGTAGTCAGTACAGGATCGTTATTTGATACTCAAAATAGATTGTTGAGAACTCACAATTTAATAGCAGAGTACAAAAGGGTAAACTATTTTTTGAAAATAGATAATGGCGGAGATTATATAAATGAGCGTTCTATTGTTCAAAAAATTCAAGAAATCTCTCAAATAGCAACTGTTTTTAGTGTTGATGTTTCCCAGTTAAAATCGAAAGATAATTTAATCTTTAATTAATGGCAGATAATAGAAAGAAGACCAAAATAGTAGCCACTTTAGGTCCAGCAACTAGCAAAAAAGAAGTTTTAAAAGGAATGCTAGATGAGGGAGCCAATGTTTTTAGAATCAACTTTTCACATGCTAACTATGATGATGTTAAACAGCGAATTAACATGATTAGAGAGCTTAATGATGAGTATGGTTATAACGCTGCTATTTTAGCAGACCTGCAAGGACCAAAACTTAGAGTTGGTGTAATGCAGGAAGATGTTGTGGTAAACGTAGGGGATGAGATTATTTTTGCTACAGGAGAACGATTTACAGGCACTAAAGAGCGCGTTTATATGACATATGACCGTTTTCCTCAAGATGCCAAACCAGGGGAGAAAATTTTATTAGATGACGGAAAGTTAATTTTTGAGGTTGTTTCTTCCAATAGAAAAAATGAGGTAACTGCAAAAGTACTTCAGGGAGGACCTTTAAAATCAAAGAAAGGAGTAAATCTTCCCAATACAAATATTTCTCAGCCGGCTTTAACAGAAAAAGACATTGAAGATGCACTTTTTGCTATTGAGCAGCATGTTGATTGGATTGCACTTTCTTTTGTGCGTCATGCAGAGGATTTAATGCAATTAGAAGAGCTTATTAAAAAGCATTCTGAACATAAGATTCCTATTATTGCAAAAATTGAAAAACCTGAAGCTGTTACAAACATTGATAAGATTGTTGCTTATTGTGACGGATTAATGGTTGCACGTGGAGATCTTGGTGTTGAAATTCCAGCTCAAGAAGTGCCACTTATTCAAAAACAACTGGTGTTAAGAGCTAAAAAGGCAAGAATTCCAGTAATTATTGCTACTCAAATGATGGAGTCAATGATTACAAGTTTAACACCAACGAGAGCCGAAGTAAATGATGTAGCAAATTCAGTTATGGATGGTGCTGATGCTGTAATGCTTTCAGGCGAAACTTCGGTAGGGAACTACCCTATAGATGTGATTAGAAAGATGTCTGATATTATTAAAAGTGTAGAAGACTCACATTTAATTACAGTTCCTCAAAAACCACCTCATATTCGTACCAACAGATATATCACTAAGTCTATTTGTTACCATGCGGCACTTATGGCTAACGAGATTAATGCTAAAGCTATTTCAACGTTAACAAATAGTGGTTATACCGCTTTTCAAATTTCTGCTTGGAGACCAGATGCTCATGTTTTGGTATTTACTTCAAACAAAAAGATTTTGACTATGCTTAGTTTACTTTGGGGAGTAAAAGCATTTTACTACGATAGGTATGTGAGTACAGATGAAACTATTGAGGACGTAAACAAAATAGCTTGTCAGAAAGGATATCTTGAAGAAGGAGATATGCTTATAAGTTTAGCTGCAATGCCAATACAAGACAAGGGAATGGTTAATACTTTAAGAGTAACCGAAATTACGAGTTGTAGTTTTTAGAAACATTAGTTGCTTTCTAATTTCTTATTTAGTTCAGCAATTTTATTTTTCCACCAAGGTTGATCAGGTTCTTTTTCAGCCCAAGGTTCTAAGTACGATATAGCTTCTTTATATTTCATTTGAGCTTCAGCTGCTGAGGCTGCTTGAAATGCTAAGGTACGCTGATGATTTGAATCATTAGTTTTTAACATGAGAAATTTCGAAAACGCTTCAACTTCAACAAATAGACTATCTCTACCTAATGATCGCAGCAAATTATTCACCATTAAGTCCATATCAGAATGATAGGAATTTTTTTCTTCTGAAGACATTACTTTATCATAGAATTCAATGGCAGATTGAATACCTTTATTATTAGTAATAGCATAAAGAGAATCGCTTAATAGATCTTTAGGTTCTGAAACAGACTTTACAACTAGCGGATTGTATATTAAAGTAGCCTTTGGAGGAATTCCTCTACTACCATCTTTTCCATAAGCAATTGTATAAGGCAAATAAGCAATTACTTCATCACCTTCAACCAGATAATCATGTAACTCGCTAAATCCTTTTATTAAGGAAGTCTTTTTGTGGTAAAAAGTAAATAGCGAATCTGCAGCTGTAGAGGTTGTCCAAAAGACAGAATCAGAATCATTCATATATAGATCTGTATATACAGATACTTTAGAAGTTTTTTCTATTTTTTTACCATCTCCTCTTTTTAGATAGTAATACTTTAAACCAGAGGAGGTTTGAATGGTATCTCCAAGAGCATTTTTTTTATCTGCTTTTTCAGAAGTTCGATTACAAGAAAATATAAAAATAATTATGAATAAGAGAGAAAGTAATTTTTGCATTTTTAACATTCGTTAGCAGCTGAAAGGTAATAATTTAAAAATCAAACTTCAATTGAACACTTACACTTTTCTTTGCTGGCTTCTTTTTGGTTTCTGTATTGAGGTTTGACATTGAAATTCCCAATAGTCTAACCGAATTTTTTAATTTTTCTTGGTACAGTAAATACTTTGCTGTATCTAAAATTAAATCCTTATCACTTATAAAGTATGATAAAGTTTTGCTTCTGGTTTGTAAGGTGAAATCACTGTACTTAATTTTTAAAGTGACCGTTTTTCCAGCTACCTTACTTTTAGTTAAACGACGAGATACTTCTTCAGCTATATGATTGAGTTTCTCTAACATAAAAACTTCACTAGAAAGATTATCAGAAAAAGTGCGTTCTGCGGCCAACGATTTTCTAGTACGATGAGGTTTTACCTCACTATTGTGGTGTCCACGAACAACATAGAAATAGTACTTGCCAGATTTGCCGAAGTTGGCTTCTAGATATTCTAAAGTTTTTTGTTTTAGATCCTTACCAGTAAAAATTCCTTTTTGATACATTTTTTCAGCAGTAACTTTTCCTATACCATAGAACTTTCTAATATCTAGCTGCTTCAAAAAGTCGAGAACCTCTTCTGGATTGACTGTTTTTTGTCCGTTTGGTTTGTTATAATCACTTGCCACTTTGGCTACGAATTTATTTATCGAAATTCCAGCAGATGCAGTTAAACCAACTTCACTACTAATGCGATCTCTAATTTCTTGAGCAATTAATGTTGCACTTGGGTTTCCTTTTTTGTTTTCGGTAACATCAAGGTAAGCTTCGTCAAGAGACAAAGGCTCAACCTTATCAGTATAGTCATGAAAAATCTTCCTAATTTGCTTCGAAATTTCATGATATCTATCAAAACGAGGTCGTACAAAAATGAGTTCTGGACACAACTTTGCAGCCAACGCTCCTGCCATAGCACTTTTTACACCGAATTTTCGAGCTTCATAGCTGGCAGCACTTACCACGCCACGTTTTCCGCCACCACCAACTGCAAGGGGCTTACCTCTTAATTCAGGATTATCCATCTGCTCTACAGAGGCGTAAAAAGCATCCATATCTACATGAATAATTTTTCTTATTGGTAAATCGGTGTGCATACTGTAAATTTAGACCTTATTGAGTAAAATGATTGAAATAGAACGCAAGTTTTTAGTGACTTCAGATTCTTTTAAAAAAGAAGCTTATAAGGTTGAACGAATAATTCAAGGGTTTCTAAATCGGGATCCTGAAAGAATCGTTAGAGTTAGGTTGGTAGATGATAAAGGAGTTTTAACTGTAAAAGGTTTATCATCTGAGGATGGATTGAGTAGATTTGAATGGGAGAAAGAGATCACCAAAAGTGATGCTAAAGCGTTACTTGAATTTTGTGAGAAAGGAGTTATTGACAAGCTTAGGTATAAAATAAAATGTGATCAACATACCTTTGAAGTGGATGAATTTTTTGAAGAAAATGAGGGCTTGACGATAGCAGAAGTAGAGTTGAATTCTGAAGAAGAAGAGTTTGGTAAGCCTAATTGGTTGGGAAAAGAAGTAACAGGAGATATTAAGTACTACAATTCACAATTAAGTATAGCACCATATAAAAATTGGAATAAATGAACAGAGTAATATTACTATTTATGCTTTTGGTTTTTAGCTTTAGCTGCAAAGAACAAGCTGAAACTGTAAAGGAAGAAGTTTTGGAGGAGCAACAAAAAACCGCAAAACAAATTAAAGACGAACTTGTTTCTAAAGGTTTCCAGATCTTTGATTACTACGACGAAAAAGAGCAAGACACTATATTAATGCAACAATACTTCATTGCATTTCTAAAACGAGGTCCAAATCGTGAACAAAATGAAGAAGAAGCGAACAAAATACAGGAAGCACATTTAGCACATCTGGGTAAAATGTATGAATTAGGTTATGCTGATATTTCAGGGCCTTTTGGTGATGATGGAGATATTAGGGGAATCACGATCTATAACGTTCCAACTTTACAAATGGCTGACAGTCTAGCTAATGCTGATCCTGCTGTAAAAGCTGGAAGGTTAGTCATAGAAATTCATCCTTGGTGGGCGGCAAAAGGTTTTCCTTTAAGATAGCTTAAACTCATATTCTCGCTCTACTTTGCAGATGCGCGTATTATACCAACTATACCATTGGTTGCGTCCTTTTTGTTGTGCGATTAAATGTTCAGAGTTTTGCTTCCATGCTTTAATAGCTTCGAGACTCTCCCAATAACTAACAGTAATTCCTACCTCACCTTTAGCGCTATTTATTCCTAAAAAACCTTCTTGTTTTCTAGCCAGATTTTCCATTGTTTCTGCCATTTCGGAATAACCTTCAAGGTTTTTTGTCTGAGTTGAGGTAAAAATTACTGCGTAATAGGGTTTAAAGTTTTGCATAAAGATCTTTTTCTTTTAATGACTTTAAAGGTACTTCAAAGATGATTACTTTCTCAATTTTATTACCATCAATATCTGTCATTACCACACGTAAATATTCTTTTGTGGTTTTTATGCTTACAGGGTCGTCAGTAACGGATTGTACATCTTTTACTGATTCGCTCCATGCTTCACCACAGTCTTCATTTACCACATGTTTAAATTCTTCTAGGTCAACTTCAATAAATCTAGAAGCTTCTTTTTCAGATATAGCTAATCCCTTAAATTGATGATTACTTGAAATGGTTCTGAGTGGTTTCCAGCTTGAATAGTAATGTTGCCAGTTAATCATATCGCAATGTGATTTATCATCATTAATGACTAGGCTGTTCTCATGTTTTTGGAATACCTGAATACTTCTAAAATCCTGATGATGTTTTACTCGAATTGTTTTTCCATCTAGAGATTCACCTTCCTTAAATGTGTAAAAAATAACACCATCAAATTCTGGATTAATCTTATCTGTTTTAGCTTTCTTTTCAGTAATACCTTCTATATGAACAGTAAATTCATCGTATGTTGCTTTAAATCTTTTCTCAAGCTTTTCTTCTGTTAAGAAGCCATTAAACACATAACCTTCAAAGGTATCATAAGCATCAATGCTTCTTACTTTAACCCATTCACCAGAAAGTTTCTGGCCATTATCCATAACATCAAGTTGAAGGTTAGTGTGCTCAATAATTTCAAGCACAGTTCCATAATCTAGTAAACCTAAACGAGTTGATCCACGATTAGGATTTTCTCTAACAGCTAACCCGTTTTCCGCGTTTACATATTGAATGTCTTGTGCTTGTGCATATCCCATGAACAAACACATTAAAATAAATGCTTTGTAGTACATATTACATGATTTTTAAGTGAAACAATAAAAAATCAAGATGTAGGCCTATTCTTGTTAATATATCTACGCTCTTTTTTTTAAGAATAGATTTTTTAGGGCTGTTAAATTGTTCTTAAAGTTAAAAATAGGGTAATTTTTATCTGTACCGAAAGACCATTTTTTGTATCATTTTATTAGTATCTTGCAGCCATCAAAAAAGACAAAAAAACTAAAAAAAATGCAAGCAACAGCAACCGATTTTGGTATACAAGAAGCACTTGATAAACTTGGTGTTAAAGCTATAAATGAAGGATCTTCAACAGGGTCTGATTGGTTTTCTAATGGAGAATTAATTGAGTCGTATTCTCCAGTAGATGGAAAATTAATAGGATCAGTTAGAGCTTCGACAAGAGAAGATTATGATCGTGTAATGGAAGCAGCTACTTCTGCTTTTAAGACATGGAGAGATGTTCCTGCTCCACAGCGTGGAGAAATTGTTCGTCAATTTGGAAACAAATTAAGAGAGTTAAAAGAACCGCTAGGTAAGCTCGTGTCTTACGAAATGGGGAAATCACTTCAAGAAGGTTATGGAGAGGTTCAAGAGATGATCGATATCTGTGACTTTGCAGTTGGTCTATCTAGACAGTTAAATGGTCAAACAATTCCATCGGAGCGTCCAGGTCACGTGATGAGAGAGCAATGGCATCCAATTGGAGTAGTTGGAATCATTTCAGCATTCAACTTCCCAGTTGCTGTATGGTCTTGGAACACAGCTTTAGCATGGATTTGTGGTGATGTATGTGTTTGGAAAGCGTCTGAAAAAGCACCTTTATGTTCGGTAGCTTGCCAAAATATTATTGCTGATATTCTAAAAGAAAACAACTTACCAGAAGGTATTTCTTGTATCGTTAATGGCGATTATAAAGTTGGAGAATATATGACTACAGATACTAGAGTTCCATTAGTGTCTGCAACTGGATCAACCAGAATGGGGCGTATTGTTGGTACAACGGTAGCTGAGCGTTTTGGAAAGTCTTTATTAGAGTTAGGAGGAAACAATGCAATAATTATTACACCTTCTGCAGATCTTAAAGTAGTAGTTCCGGGAGCAGTATTTGGAGCTGTTGGAACTTGCGGACAACGTTGTACTTCTACACGTCGTTTAATCATCCACGAATCGGTTTATGATAAAGTGAGAGATGCTATTGTTGGTGCTTATGGGCAATTAACAATTGGTAATCCTTTAGATGAAAAAAACCATATTGGACCATTAATAGACAAAGATGCTGTTGACACTTATTTAGCAGCGATTGAAAAAGCAAAAGCTGAAGGTGGAAATGTATTAGTTGAAGGTGGAATACTAGAAGGAGAAGGTTATGAGTCTGGATGCTATGTGAAACCAGCAATCATTGAAGCTGAAAACCACTATGAAATTGTACAGCACGAAACATTTGCTCCAGTATTATACTTAATTAAGTACTCTGGTGAAGTAGAGAACGCAATCGATATTCAAAACGGAGTTGCTCAAGGATTATCTTCAGCCATTATGACGGAAAGTATGAAAGAAGCACAAAAATTCTTATCGTATGCTGGTTCTGACTGTGGTATTGCTAATGTGAATATTGGCACCTCTGGTGCTGAGATTGGTGGTGCATTTGGTGGTGAAAAAGAAACTGGAGGTGGACGTGAGTCTGGGTCTGATGCTTGGAAAATCTACATGAGAAGACAGACAAACACAATCAATTATTCTGATGAGTTGCCTTTGGCACAAGGAATTAAATTTGACTTATAGTTAGGGTTATAAATATTAAAAAAGCCACTTCATTTGAAGTGGCTTTTTTAATTATATTTTATTTTTCTAAGAATTCTTATAGCTTCTTTATAGAGGGTATATACATCGTCATTATGTTTTTTTAAGAATGATTTTGTCTCAAGCAGTTTGTCTATAGCATTTGGAAAATCATTAAAGTGACAAATGAGATAAGTTACAGGAAGATTTCTTAAATCGGCTTCCTCATGTCTGGTAAGCACTATTCCTTTTTTTAGCCTTTCTAGCAAAGCATTGTTCGAATTATATATGTGATGTAATACCTTTTTGTCATACTGAGGAGGCTCAAAAAGTAGTGTTGTATCAATATTATAAGCGGCGTTATTGCTAAATGTAATTATAGTTTCTTCTAATTTGAAATATTTGTCTGTTCCTTGTAAACCTAAGTTCACATATTCCACTATTTTGAAAGAGTCTTCGTTATATTCAATAGAAACTTCATCTAAAGTTGAAAAGAATAAACGCACTTGCTCATTGATTAATTCAATATCAACACGTGAATAGAAAACTTCCTTTTTTACCACTTTTTTTTGTCCAGCCCAGCAAACCACAAAATATTCTTTAAAGACTTTGTATTGAGGATTGTAATCTTGACGTTTTTTCATAAAATCAAAAACACCATCCAATGTATATTGAATATTGTTTTGTGCATGATTTTCTATAGCAGAAACAATTTCGGAATTGACATCTTTAATTTCAATATCAAAAACCCTTGGCATGCTCATACTGCCTTCTCTAAAAAAGACTGAACCACCATAATATTTCCAGATATTGCGACGAAGTGAAGTGATTTCTTCATTTTCCTTTGACCTGATGGTCACTAGTCCAACAACCTTATCATCTGGTAAATGTGGAAAGGGAATATTCTCGTATTGAACAATGGGTGGATTGGTCAAATAAGCATTGATGAGATTTTGAATCTTGCTGTCATCAAAAAAATCGACGCCAACTATTTTGTTGTCTTCATCTTCAACACCAATTACTATATATGAGTTATTTTTCGGATTGCTATTTGAAAGCGCGCAAATGTGCTTCAAAAACTTTGCTTTTCCTTCTTTTTCGGAGATACTAATTTTTCGCTTTTTATCATAAAAACTATTCTCATCATTATGAGCAAGCAGGTTTTTAATGAGTAAGCGCTTATTAATCATCTATAGATCCTTCTTTACTGTAACGCTATTAGCTTGTGCAGTTGGAAAAACAAGAAGGTCGGCAATATTTACATGTGCAGGACGTGAGACAGCAAAGTAGATGATCTCAGATATGTCTTCGGCTTGTAAAGCTTTATATCCCTTATAAACATTGTTAGCTTTTTTATCTCCTTTAAACCTGACCTGGGAGAATTCGGTTTCAACCAAACCGGGATTAATTGCTGTCACCTTAATACCGAAAGGGTTTAAGTCTATTCGCATACCATCTGTAATTGCAATAACAGCATGTTTGCTAGCACAATAAACATTTCCTTTTGGATATACCTCTTTTCCTGCAGAGGAACCAATGTTTATAATATGACCAGACTTTCGCTCAGTCATTTGAGGAATTACATATTTACTCATGTACAAAAGACCTTTTACATTAATATCCATCATAGCATCCCAATCTTCTAAACTACCATCTTGAATAGGGTCTAAACCATGAGCATTTCCAGCATTGTTTATTAATATATCGATTTGTTGAAATTCTTTTGGAAGTGATTCAATTGCATTTTTGACTGCTTCTTTATCGCGAACATCAAAATTTAAAGTATGAACGTCGGTTTCACGCTCTAAAGCTTTTTTTACAATGTCTAATCGTTCTTGTCGTCTACCACAAAGAATTAAATTAATACCATGTTTGGCAAATTCATGAGCAGTAGCACGACCAATTCCACTGGTGGCTCCTGTAATTAAAGCTGTTTTATTCATATTATTTATTTTATGGAACCTTATGTCCTTGGCTGGCAACTAAAATCAAGAACCAATCTTCAAGATCAAGATCAATTTTTGAAGCTTTGATTGCATTTACTAAACGATCAGGGTTTGCAGTCCCTACCACTGGATGAATACCAGCAGGATGCTTCATAATCCAAGCTAAAAGCAACTGATCTTCGGTAGCTTCGTACTTGTCTATGAGTTCTCCTAATTGTTTATGTATTCTTCGAGTCTGCTCAGTATCTTCTTTAAAAACTGTGCCTAAAGGTGACCAAGACATTGGCGTTATTTTGTGTTGAAGGATATAGTCTAATGTCCCATCGTGCATGGCACTGTGAGTTGTAATAGAAAACTCAATTTGGTTAATAGTAACAGGTACCTCGCTAGCAATAAGCTCCATTTGAGAAGGTGTGAAATTGGACACCCCAAAGTCTTTTATTTTTCCTTCTTGAGCAAGTTTCGCGATTGCTTCCATAACTTCCTGCGGATGCATTAAAGGGCTTGGGCGATGCAACAATAGCGCATCTAGGTAATCGGTTTGAAGATTACGTAGCGACTCCTCGACAGACCAAATAATATAGTCCTTAGAGTAATTATAATGTTTAACCTTGTTGTTTCTGGTTTCAGCCTGATACTGTATTCCGCATTTAGAGATCAACTGAATTTGCTTTCGTTTTATATTGCTTTGAGAAAAGGCTATACCAAAATCTTTTTCGGTTGAATAGCCACCATAAATATCGGCATGATCGAATGTAGTTATTTCATTTTCAATACAATGATGCATTAAGGAAATCATTTCTTTAGATGAAAATTGTCTTCCCCATTCACCCCAGGACATGCATCCAGAGATTACTCGTGAAAATTTGTTATTTGTCATATCTAGTAGATTTGTTGCTTTAAAAATAACAAACAAAACGTTAAAATAGCCTATAAACACTGGAATTTTTAACCAATTATTAACAGCAGCAACCGAATTATTTTAACAATTTGCGATGTTGAAAATTGCGAGCTATATTCACGCATTCAAAAATGAACAATATGACAGAAGAAACAAGTACAATTGACATTAAAGCAATAAACGAGAAGATTGAAAAAGAGAGTGCTTTTGTTGATTTGCTAACAATGGAAATGAATAAAGTTATTGTTGGCCAAAAACATATGGTTGAACGATTGCTTATAGGATTATTAGGTCAAGGACATATATTATTAGAAGGTGTTCCTGGTTTAGCAAAAACACTTGCCATAAATACATTATCACAAGCTGTAGATGGTAGTTTTAGTAGAATACAATTTACACCAGACCTATTACCTGCAGATGTTGTTGGAACATTGATCTACAATATAAAAGAGAATGATTTTTCAATTAAGAAAGGCCCAATATTTGCAAACTTTGTGCTTGCCGATGAGATTAACAGAGCGCCAGCCAAAGTGCAATCAGCTTTGTTAGAAGCGATGCAGGAAAAACAAGTTACTATTGGTGATGAAACTTTTATTTTAGATAAACCATTCTTAGTAATGGCAACTCAAAACCCAGTTGAGCAAGAAGGGACATATCCATTACCGGAAGCACAGGTTGACCGTTTTATGCTTAAGACGGTTATTGATTATCCAAAGCTTGATGAAGAGCAACTTATTATTAGAGCAAATCTTAAAGGAGCATTTGAAAAGGTAAATCCGGTGGTTTCACTAGAGCAGATTTTAAATGCTCAGGCTGCGGTTCGTGAAGTTTATATGGATGAAAAAATTGAGAAATATATTCTAGATATCATATTTGCTACTAGATACCCAGAAAAATACAATTTAGGAGATCTTAAACCTCTTATCTCATTTGGAGCTTCTCCTCGTGGTAGTATCAATTTGTCTTTAGCTGCAAAATGTTTCGCATTCATTAAGCGAAGAGGTTATGTAATTCCTGAAGATGTGAGAGCAGTTGTTCATGATGTGCTGCGTCATAGAATAGGAATTACTTATGAAGCAGAAGCAGAAAATGTAACTTCTGAGGATATCATCAATAAAATAGTTAACGAAATTGAAGTGCCTTAGTAGCTAGATAAATTACAACTACTACTACAAAACTAATGTTAGCAAATTTATTGTTGATTCAAACCTATGGACACTAAGGAATTACTAAAAAAAGTTCGAAAAATTGAGATCAAGACACGTCGTTTGTCTGATCACATTTTTGGAGGAGAATATCATTCCACCTTCAAAGGACGAGGTATGACCTTTAGCGAAGTACGTCAGTACCAATATGGAGATGACGTAAGAAATATAGATTGGAATGTAACAGCTCGATATAACGAACCATTCATAAAAGTTTTTGAAGAAGAACGTGAGTTAACCATGATGCTAATGGTTGATGTTTCTGGTTCAGAACTGTTTGGTACGGTAGAACAATTTAAGAATGAGGTTGTAACTGAAATAGCTGCAACTTTAGCGTTTTCTGCTACGCAAAACAATGATAAAATTGGATTGATCTTGTTTTCTGATGAGGTTGAACTTTACATTCCACCAAAAAAAGGGCGTTCACATGTACTTAGAATTATTCGTGAATTAATAGAGTTTGAGCCAAAGAGTAGAAATACAGATTTTGGTAATGCACTTAAATTTCTATCGAACGTAATGAAGAAAAAAGCAATTGTTTTTGTGCTTTCAGATTTTATTACGGACGATTATCAACACACATTAAAAATTGTTTCTGGGAAGCATGATGTTACCGGAATAAGAGTCTATGACAAGGGAGAAGAATCAATTCCAAACTTAGGCGTTGTTCAGATGCAAGATGAAGAGACAGGAGAACTAATGTTGGTAAATACAGCTTCAAAAAAAGTACGCCTTAATTATGGTAAATATTACCAAGAGAGGGTAGATTATTTTAAAGATAGTTTCAATAAGTCGGGAGCCGGAATTATCAACTGTAGAGCTGATGAAAGCTACGTAAAAAAGTTGTTGGGTTATTTTAAAAGAAGGTCATAAGTTTGATGATAGAAGTATTAGGACATAAGGAGTTAAATAGAAAAAAGGTATTGTTTGCCTTTGTGTTTCTGTGCTTTGTATTTGCTTCTTTCTCACAAAATATAAAGTCTTCCATTGATTCAACAAGTGTGAAGATTGGTCAGCAAATCACTTTTGAGATAGAAGTAGATGTTGATACCTCAAGTCTTGTTGTTTTTCCGGAAGGGCAGACATTTCTTCCTTTAGAGATGATTGAATCTTATAAGGTAGATGCTACTAAAAACAATAACAGATTTAAGCTTATTAAAAAGTATGGTTTAACCCAGTTTGATTCGGGGGTTTATATCATTCCGAGACAAAAAATATTAATTGGCGATTACGAGTTTTTTACAGATTCTGTTCAGGTTGAAGTCCGAAACATAGCAGTCGATACTACACAGCAACCACTTTACGATATAAAACCAATCTCTACTGTAGAGAAAAGTGCTAGCAAATGGTGGTTGTATGTACTGCTAACACTAGTAATTATTGGTATTATTGCGTTCTTACTTTATTGGTTTATTTGGAGAGAAAAACCTTTAACTAAAGAAGAAAAAGTTGCATTATTACCTCCTTATGAGCGTGCTAAGCTTGCTTTGGTTGAACTTGATAAGACAAGTTATTTAGAGAATGATGAGTTAAAAAAATATTATTCTGAGCTTACAGGAATTATAAGAACATATATTGACGAAAAAGTATATGATCGAGCTTTAGAAAGCACCACAGAAGAGCTTATTAGTAGACTTCATCTTTTAAGTGAAGGAAATCAAATCGACCTTAGTAAAGACGATATTAAGAATATTGACACCATATTAAGGCGTGCCGATTTGGTAAAATTTGCGAAGTCTAAACCAGATGTTGCTTTAGCTCAAATAGATAGAAAAACCATAGATCTTGAAATTGATCAGGTTAAAGAAGCATTGCCAGAACCTACAGAAGAAGAGCTTTTAGCCGATATAAGATATCAAGAAGAATTGGCTAAAAAGAAGAAGCGTAGAAAAGTAATCATTACTGCTGTTATTTCGATCGTGATATTGGTAGGAACTTTTATTGGCTTTAGTGCACATTATGGTTTCAGTTATGTAAAGGATACTATCCTAGGGCATCCAAATAAAGAATTGTTAGAAGGTAAAGAATGGGTGACTAGCGAGTATGGAGCTCCAGGTGTAATTATTACTACTCCTAAAGTTCTGGAAAGAAAAGAGATAGAACTTCCAGAAAACCTTAAAGGCCAAATGGAAATAGCTGTATTCGCATATGGTGAAATTCTTTCAGGACTTGATATTGTTGTAATGTCTACTAAAATGGGACAGCAAGAGCCTCCAGGAGGCCTTCAGCAAGATCAAAATCAAGGAGAAGAACAACAAAACCAAATTGACCTAATACAAGTTGCCGAACAGCAATTAGAAGAATTAGAAAATAAAGGAGCTCAGAACATTATTACTAAGAACGAGCAGTTTATTACTCCCAATGGTCAAGAAGGGCTTAAAACTTTTGGTACCGCAACATTTGCATTACCAACAGGGAAGAATGTTAAAGGAAACTATGTAATCTTAGGATTTACAACAGAGAACCTTTTGCAGCAAGTAATTTTGATCTGGGAAGAGGATGATGTATATGCAGATCAAATAAGTGATAAAATATTAAACTCCATAGAGTTAATAAAACTAGAAGAAGACGAAGAGTAGATGTTAGAAGGAATAGAATTTTTAAATAAACAGTTTTTTTGGTTGCTACTAACATTACCAGTATTAGTACTATGGTATGTATTAAAGCGAAACAAGCAAACTCCAGAGTTTAAAATATCTAGTGTAAAAGGGTTCAAGATGACCAACTCTTGGCTCCCAAGGTTAAAACATGTATTGTTTTTATTTCGTTTGTTGGCTTTAGCACTTTTAATTACAGCGTTAGCAAGACCTCAAACTGTGGATGTGTCCACTAAAACTAAAACTACTCGTGGTATCGATATTGTTATGGCAATAGATGTTTCTGCAAGTATGCTAGCAAAAGACTTGAAGCCAAATCGATTAGAAGCCTTAAAAAATGTAGCGGGCGAGTTTATTCAAGGAAGGCCCAATGATCGTATTGGCTTGGTTGAATATGCTGGGGAAAGTTATACGAAAACACCTATAACAAGTGATAAATCCATTGTTTTAAGATCGCTACGTGATATTAAGTACAATACGGTTATAGGTCAAGGTACTGCGATAGGAATGGGATTGGCAACAGCTGTTAACCGCTTAAAAGACAGTAAAGCGAAAAGTAGAATTATAATATTGTTGACCGACGGAGTAAATAATTCTGGGTTTATCGATCCTAATACAGCAAGTGAATTGGCTGTAGAGTATGGGATTAAAACTTACACTATAGGATTAGGTACTAACGGAATGGCATTATCGCCTATTGCTTTTGCGCAGAGTGGTGAGTTTCAATATGGAAGAGTTCAAGTAGAGATTGACGAAGAATTGCTTCAAGAAATAGCTGATGTGACTGGAGGTCAATATTTTAGAGCAACAGACAATAAGAAGTTAAAAGAAATCTATAAGGAGATTGATAAACTTGAAAAAACCGAGATTGAAGAATTCAAGTTTTATAATTATGAAGAGAAATATAGATCGTTAGTAATTCTTGCAGGATTACTATTGTTATTAGAGCTATTGTTACGATTTACAATATTTAGAAGTTTCGTTTAAAAAATGTATCAATTAGAAGAAAAAATATGGTTTTGGACTTTAATCATCATTCCGGTGATTATTGTGCTATTCTTAGTTGTGCAGTTGTGGAAACGTCATGCGCAAAGAAAATTTGCGAACGAACAATTACTAAAAAGACTCAGCCCAAATAGATCAGTCTTTAAATCTGTATTAAAGCTAGTTGTAATTTCTTTGGCGTTTGCTTGCTTGTCTATGGCTATGGTAAACCCAAAGATTGGAACAAAACTGGAAACGGTGAAACGAGAAGGAGTAGATATAGTATTTGCTGTCGATGTTTCTAAAAGTATGCTGGCAGAAGACATTGCTCCTAATAGATTAGAAAAAGCAAAACAGCTGGTGACGCAAATCATAAACAATCTAGCTAGTGATAGAATAGGAATTATTGCTTATGCAGGAAAAGCTTTTCCGCAGTTACCAATTACTACAGATTATGCTTCAGCAAAAATGTTCCTTCAAAGCATGAATACAGATATGCTTTCTTCACAGGGAACAGCAATTGATGAAGCCATTCAATTGGCGAGAACCTATTATAATGATGAAGAACAAACGAATAGAGTTTTAATTATTATTTCAGATGGTGAAGACCATAATAATATTGCTATAAATGTTGCTGAAGAAGCTGGAGACGAAGGTATAAAGATATTTACAATTGGTGTTGGAGAAACAAAAGGAGCGCCTATACCTATTAAGCAAAATGGGATCGTTCTTAATTATAAAAAAGATAATCAAGGAGAGACAGTTATTACCAAACTTAATGAAGAGACCTTAATTGAGATTGCTGAGGAAGCCAATGGAGAGTACATAAAAGGTAATAACACGAGTGAAGTTGTAGAAACCATTAGAAATATTCTAAATAGAATGGATAAGAAAGAATTTGAAGCGAAAGAAATTGCTGAATATGAAGATCAATTTCAATGGTTCTTGGCCTTCGGAATATTCTTCCTTATAATTGATGTTTTCCTATTAGAGCGTAAGACAGCATGGTTAAGTCGTTTAAATTTATTTAACGAAAACTTATGATGACTTTAATAGAAAAATTAGTATAATTCAAGTTCGAATCAGCTATGAAGCAGTTTTTAACTATCATATTAACCCTACTTATATCTTTTATACACGCACAAGAGAAGGATAAAGATTTGATAAAATCTAACGATTATGTGTATGAAGGGAATCAAGTAGTTTCTAACGATTTTATTGAAGCCGAAATGGAATACAGAAAAGCCATTTCAAAGAAGCCTTCCAATGTAAATGGGTCTTACAATTTAGGAAATGCTTATTACAACACTGGGAATTATAACGAAGCTTTAATGCGCCATTTGGAAGCTGCAAAAACTGCTACTTCTAAAGAAGAAAAGTATAGAGCTTTTCATAATGCAGGTAATGCTTTTATGAAACAAAACATGTGTAAAGAAGCTGTTGAAGCCTTTAAAAATGCCCTTCGTAATAATCCTGCTGATGACGAAACCAGATATAATCTTGTAGTTGCAAAAGAGTGTGCGAAAAATCAGCAGGATCAAAATCAAGACGACAAAAAGGAAGACAAGGACGAAGAAAACGAAGATAAAAAAGAAGACGAAAAGAAAGAAGAAAATAAAGACGAGGGAGAAGAAGAGAAGAAGGACGGTGATGATCAAAAAGATGATGAAGGAAATCCTAATGATGAAAAGGATAACCAGCAAAAAGGTGATCCAAAGGATAAAAAGAAAAAGCCTCAACAACAACCAGGGAAATTATCTCCTCAACAAATAAAGAACCTGTTGGAAGCAATGAATAATGAAGAGAAAAAGGTTCAACAAAAAATAAACGCTAAAAAAGCTACAGGTAAAAAAATAAAGGCAGAAAAAGATTGGTAGAGAAATGAAACTGAAGCTTTACATAATTGCTTTTTTACTAACAAGTTTTGCTTCAGCTCAAGTTACATTCGAGGCTAAGGTTAGCAAGAAAAAACTTGGGATGAATGAACGCGTGCGTATCGATTTCGTCATGAATAAAGATGGCGACAATTTTAATCCACCAAGTTTTGAGAATTTTATGGTTGTCGGCGGCCCTAGTCAGTCTATTAATAATTCATGGATCAATGGAGTTAGAACATACTCTAAGACTTACAGTTATTTTTTAGCACCAAAGAAAAGAGGGAAATTCACCATTGGGCAATCTACTATAGAAATTGAAGGAGAGACCTACAAAACTTTGCCGCTAACAATAGAAGTTACTGCTGCTATTGACAAGCCGAAAGACCCTAATGACCCTAACTATATTGCCTCTAAAAATATTCATTTGGTAGCTGAGGTTTCAAAAACTAATCCTTATTTAAATGAAGCAATAACGGTAGTTTACAAACTTTACATTTCACCAAATACAGGAGTAGATACTTGGCGTGAATTGGATAATCCTAGATATGTAGATTTTTGGAGTCAGAATATTGATGTAAAAGAGTTAAAGCTGGTGAATAGCACTTATGATGGTGAAGACTATCGTTACGTGGTTCTTAGAAAAGTTGTTCTTTATCCTCAGAAAACGGGAAAACTAAATATAGAACCCCTTACCCTGGATATTAAGGTAAGAGTACCCACTAATAGAAGAAACATTTTTGGAGACCGACAAATGCAAGTTGTACATCGTACCGTAGCGGCTGGAAGCCGAACCATTAATGTTAAACCATTACCAGAGGCTGGAAGACCTTTAGATTTTTCTGGAGCTGTTGGAAGCTTCGATTTTAAGGTTTTAACCAACAAAGATGAACTTAAAGCAACTGAGGCATTACAAGCTAGAGTTGAAGTTTCAGGAAAAGGAAATTTAAAACTTTTTGACCTTCCTAAACTAACACTACCCAGTTCGCTAGAGGTTTACGAGCCAGAACATAAAGAGAATGTGAGCACAAACCTTTCTGGAATGCGAGGAAGTATTATAGATTCGTATACAATAGTTCCTTCATATCAAGGGAAATATCCTATTCCTAGTGTTTCGTTTTCATATTTTGATTTAGATTCTAATAGCTATAAAACAATTGCGTCGGATGAGCTTATTATTGATGTCACGGAGGGCCCTTTAAATACAACTAATAATACTGCTATTGCTAGTAATAATAGTGCTGCTAAGCAACCTGTTAGTCAAAATACAAGTCAGTTTTTATCATTTAAAACTTCAACCAATTTTGTCCCGCAAGAACCTTCATACTTTTTTAAAACTAAGTTGTTTTGGAGTTTAATGCTAGTTCCGTTTTTAGCCATTCCAATTGCAATTTTTGTACGAAAGAAAAGTGATGAAAGAAGAGGTGATATTGTTGGTAATAGAATTAGAACAGCTAATAAATTAGCAAGAAAGTATTTAGGTGAAGCCAAAAAAGTATTAGGAAATAAAGAAGCATTTTATGATGCAATGGAACGTGCTTTACACAATTACTTGAAGTCTAAATTAAGAATAGAAACAAGTGAATTTAGTAAAGATAAGATTCAGGAGCTATTAAGTTCAAAAAATGTTAATGGAGATGTAATTACTAATTTTATGGAGTTACTTACCAGCTGTGAATTGGCCAGGTATACTCCATTTACCAATGTAGAAATGCAGCAGGATTATGACAAAGCTTCACATGTAATTTCAGCCATAGATAAACAAGCAAGATAGATTGAAAAAGATATTTTCCATATTATTTCTAATGTTTACATTCTTTGCAAGTGCACAGAACAAAGTACTTTTTGATGCAGGGAATAAAGCTTATAACGAAAGTAATTTTCAAGAGGCCATTTCTGCGTATGAAAGAATATTAGATAGTGGAGTTCATTCGACTGAATTATATTTCAATCTGGCAAATGCTTATTACAAGCTTAATAGGATTGCACCAAGTATCTATTATTACGAAAAAGCCCTTCAGTTGTCTCCTAATGATAAGGAGATAAAAAGTAATCTGGCATTTGCACAAAACATGACAATTGATGCTATTGAGGTTATTCCTGAGGTTGGACTTTCAAAGATCTTCAAAGGCTTTGTAAATACCTTTAGTTTTGATGTTTGGGCTCTAATATCAGTGATTTTAGTGATCGTGTTTGTACTGTTATTCTTAGGATATTACTTCTCTCAAGCTACAGCGAAGAAACGTTTAGCTTTTGTAGTAAGTTCAGGTTCTTTAATTGTAGCAGTTGTGGCGTTGTTTTTTGCTTTTCAAAAATTTGAATATGATAGAAAAGACCAACCAGCAATTGTTTTTGCACAAGAATCTGAGGTTAAAACAGATCCAAACCTTCGAAGTGAAATCGCATTTGTGTTACATGAAGGAACAAAAGTTCAGGTTTTAGAACATTATCAAGAAAACTGGACAAAAATAAAACTCTCTGACGGGAAGACAGGGTGGATTCCAAATATAGACATAAAATCACTTTAAATCTTATTTAACTGTGGTTTCCCATCAAAACCGTATATTTACATCTAACCAAGCAAAATATGCCAACTAAAACAATTCAATTAATTCTTTCCATAGTTTTGGTTTTAGCAATAACCACACCCTCGGTCGTGCAGTTAATTGATAAAAATTGTGAACTGGCAATGATATTTGAAGTAGGTGATGACGATACCGAAAAAGAAGAAAAAGAATCAAAAGAAGTACTAGAGATAAAGTATTTTGTAAGTGATGAAGACTTGAATTCAAAGTCGCTTTTTGTAATGAAGTGCCAGAGTGATTTTCATCTTAATACTTTTAAAGAATTGCATTCAGAAAATATTTCCCCTCCTCCAGAACATATATAGATTTACTTTGATTGAAAGCAATGTCTTTCGCCCCTATTTTTAATAATCTATATAACGTATAAACATGAAAAATTTATTTTCGAATATTAGAGGTGATGCCTTTGGAGGTATAACCGCAGGAATTGTAGCATTACCATTAGCACTAGCCTTTGGAGTTTCTTCAGGCTTAGGACCAAGTGCGGGTTTATATGGTGCAATTTTCATTAGTTTTTTCGCTGCTCTTTTTGGTGGTACTAATACACAAATTTCTGGGCCAACTGCACCAATGACGGCTGTAAGTATGGTAATTATAGCAGGAATAATTGCAGCTAATGATGGAGATGTAAATCAAGCATTACCTGCAATTTTGACAGTTTTTTTATTAGCAGGATTAATGCAAATTGGTTTAGGAGCCATTGGTTTAGGTCAATATATTAGGTATATCCCTTATCCAGTAGTGTCAGGATTTATGACTGCTATTGGTGTCATTATTATTGTTACTCAGATTTTACCAGCGGTAGGGTATTATCCAAAGGAGGATGCTGAATTTGTAGATCAATTTAAAGTCCAGGCGGAAGATGTCATTTTGGAAAATATCATTGCCGATGAGGCAAAGGAAGGAATTTTGGTGTTAGAAGATTTTAAAGAGACTATTAATAGAGCTGAAGAAGTAACTGAAGCTGATATTTTGAAAGAGTCGCAAACTTTAGCCGCTAAAAATGCTTCTGGAGTTTTAGGATCTTTAAAAGTAATGGGGAGAGCATTAAAAAACATCAATTGGCTCGAGTTCATTTTGGCGCTTGGTACCATCTTTATTATTTATGGATTTAAACGGATTACCACAAAAATACCAAGTACTTTAGTTGCTTTGGTTGTAATGTCGGCTATTGCTATGTTAGCAAAATTAGATTACCGACCAATTCCAGAAATCCCTGAAGGATTGCCTATCCCTAATTTAGAAATTATTACAGGCTTTGACCTGAATTCAATTACACCTTACATTTTTACTGCTTTAGCCTTAGCTTTATTGGGTGCAATAGATTCCTTATTAACCAGTATAGTAGCCGATAATATGACAAAGACCAAACATAAACCAAATAAGGAATTAGTAGGTCAAGGTATAGGTAATAGTATTGCAGCCATTTTTGGTGGGATTCCTGGAGCTGGAGCTACTATTCGAACCGTTGTTAATATTAACTCTGGTGGTAAGACAAGACTATCTGGTATGATCGCAGGACTACTATTATTTAGTATTTTAATGTTGCCAGGACTGCCTAATTTAGCATCTCAGATTCCTGCTGCAGTACTTGCGGGGATATTAATTACAGTGGGTATTGGTGTTATGGATTATAAGGGACTTCGTGCAATTCCGGCAATGCCAAAAGACATTAAGCTTGGCCCAATTAAATTTAGTATGGAAGTTGTGATTATGTTAACTGTTTTAATATTATCATCACTTTGGGACTTAGTTTATGCTGTTGGAATAGGATTAGTTATTGCTTCGCTAATGTTCATGAAGAAGATTGGAGATTTAACTGCAGAGCGGTCTGATGTAAAACCACTAAAAGAGGAAGCATGGAAAGACGAAATGAATTTCCCTGGGAATCTTAAAGAAGAAGTGTTTATTAAGCATATTAAGGGACCATTATTCTTTGGTTCAACAAGTGATTTTCAAGCTTTAGCCTTACAAATTCCTGATACAGCTTCGCACGTAGTTATGAGATTAGATCGTATGCAATATATGGATCAATCTGGTCTATATGCCATGGAAGATATGCTTCAGGATTTGCAGAAAAATAATGTTGAAGTATTATTTGTCGGGTTATTGAGACAGCCACGATATATGATGGAACGAATAGATATTATTCCAGACTTTATTCCAGAATCTCACATTTTTGAAAACTTTGATCATGCAGTTGCTTGGATAAAAGAAAATGTAAAAGACGAATATTAATTTAAATTAAAAAAATGGCACATATAAATAATGCTTTAGATAAAGCAACACAAGACGCTTTAACTCCTTCAGGAGTTTTAAAAGACCTTTTAGAAGGAAACGACAGATTTATTAATAATGAAACGAATACCGTTGATAATGCAGCATTGGTAGGGCAAACTACTGGAGGACAGTTCCCAAAGGCAGTTGTTCTTTCATGTATAGATTCCAGAGTACCTGTTGAGACAGTTTTAGATCAAGCTATTGGTGACGTCTTCGTAGCTAGAGTAGCTGGAAACTTTGAGAATATCGATATTTTAGGAAGTATGGAATACTCATGTAAGGTGGCTGGAAGTAAATTAATATTGGTACTTGGTCATGAAGCTTGTGGAGCTGTGAAAGCTGCTTGTGATGGTGTTGAATTAGGAAACATTACTGCCTTACTTTCAAACATAACTCCAGCTGTAAAGCAATCTTCTGAAGAAGTGGAAGGAGAAGCAAATTCTTCTAACGGAGCTTTTGTTGCTAAAACAGTTGAAAATAACGTAAGACTTACCATGGATAGAATTAGAGAGAAGAGTCCAATTCTAAAAGAAATGGAAGACAATGGTGAGATTGCCATTGCTGGTGGAGTTTATATGTTATCTTCAGGTAAAGTAGAAATGTTATAATAACATACATATACTGACAAAAAAGCCGCTACATAGCGGCTTTTTTTATATCGTATCTGAACTTGCAGTTTCTTCAGTTTCTACATCGTCATCTTTAATAATACTGGTAAAGATTAGAGGTGCAATTGATCGTACAGGTTCATAAAGTACTGAACTTTCTATGTCCTCCTCATCTAAAAAGGGTATTGCTCTATTAGCACTGCTAAAAATCATCAAAGCAACGCTTAGTATTACCCCTATTTTAAGGGCTCCAAAAACACCTCCTAATAACTTATTTAGCATACCTAATGCAGCAAAATCTGCTAGTTTAGTTAATGCTTTTCCTGCCATTGCAATCACAACAACAATCACAATAAACGTAATTGCAAATGCAGCTATGTTTATATATTGTTCACTCCAATCAACTCTACTTTCCAGAAAACCAGCAGCAAAATCACTAAAATGAATAGCGCCAAAAACACCTGCGACCAAAGCAACTAAGGAAGCCACTTCAACAAATAGCCCTTTGGATAATCCTCGAATTAAACCAAATAAGATTAGGGCGCCTAAGATGATATCTAAAATATTCATATGTTTAATTTAGTTGTAGTTAGATAAATTGAAAAGGTTTGCGAGACCTTTACAAACCTACAGTTTTATTTTAAGAAGCTCAAAACAAAGACTATAGTGTAATTATAACGCCAATGTTTCAATAGTATTTTGTAACTCCTTAACTTTGCGAACTTTAGATTTCAGTAATTATGTCAAGAGATGAACTTTTAAAAGAACGATGGAAGCTAGTGGTAAAAAAGCTATCTACTCAATTTGCTGATGGAGATAAACTCGAGTTAGATGCTATTATTTATCTTATAGGCGTTCAAGAACTGGGACAATTACATAGAAAGTTTAAAAAGGATGATAAAGTAAACTTAATGCATATAGCTATTTGCAAACTTCTTGAACCTTATGGGTATTATGAGTTTGACTTTGTTGATGATAATGGTTGGCCTCATTATAAAGCTAAAGAAACCCTTCCTCACCTTAAAGCTGGGGAACAGAGCGTACTGATGAAAGAAGCTATTGTGAACTATTTTTTGGAAACCGATTTTATACAATAAAGAATTGCTAAATTTGCATTCATTTTTGACGAAGATATCATGATTGATAAAATAAAAGACCTGATAGAAGAAGCTGAAGCATTTACTGCTCAAACTAAGGAAGAAGTAGAATCTTTTAGAATAAAATTTCTTGGAAAGAAAGGATTGCTGAATGAGTTTTATGCTGAGTTAAAAAATGTAGCGAACGAACAAAAACGAGAGTTCGGACAAACTATTAATCAGCTTAAAAATACGGCTCAGGATAAAGTAAATGCACTAAAGAAAGAGCTGGAAGGGAAAGAAGATGAAACTCGAAGTTCGGAAGATTTGTCAAAACCAGGCGAACCCATAAAAATTGGAGCACGACATCCAATTTCATTGGTTAAGAATCAGATCATTGATATTTTTTCAAGAATAGGATTTAATGTTAGTGAAGGTCCAGAAATTGAAGATGATTGGCACAACTTTACAGCCTTGAATCTACCTGAATATCATCCGGCTAGAGATATGCAGGATACTTTTTTTATTCAAACAGATCCTGATATTTTATTACGCACGCATACTAGTTCAGTGCAGGTACGTTATATGGAAAATAACAAGCCTCCTATTAGAACGATCTCTCCAGGACGTGTGTATAGAAACGAAGCAATTTCGGCACGATCGCATTGCTTCTTTCATCAGGTAGAAGGATTGTATATTGATAAAAATGTAAGCTTTGCTGATTTGAAGCAAACACTACAATACTTCACCACAGAAATGTTTGGGAAGTCTAAAATTAGACTTAGACCTTCTTATTTTCCGTTTACAGAACCTAGTGCTGAGGTAGATGTGTACTGGGGACTGGAAACAGAGATCGACTATCGCATAACAAAAGGAACCGGTTGGTTAGAGATTATGGGCTGCGGAATGGTAGACCCAAATGTATTGCAAAACTGTGGAATTGACCCTGAAGTCTACTCTGGATTTGCATTTGGAATGGGAATAGATCGTATTGCCATGTTATTACATCAAATTGGAGATATTCGTTTGTTAAGTGAAAATGACATTCGCTTTTTAGAACAGTTTAAATCTGCATTATAGTCTTGAAAGCAGACATTAAAATTCCAGAAGTAAAAGATGTATATGTTGCCGTAGTGCAAGAGTACAACAAGGTTTATAAAACCAACGACTGGAACGCCTATATAATCAATGATAAAGAGGTTGCTTTAGAAATGTTGCTTATTGTGTCAAGAGGATATGCTCATGACAAAGAAACCTCAACGATGCGTCATAAACTGGAAACCTTACCTCCTAAGAGCTTCGCAAAGATCGAAATGGTGCATGAGGATATATTGACACTAGATAACGAGTTTAAGGTCTCCTTTTTTGAAGATAATACACTTTTTGACAAGACTTACCTATTCAGAAAAAACACTATTAACGAAAAGGCTTTACAGTTAATTCCTTTGATGGAGAAAAAAGGTGTTTTGGTAAAGTAGTTTTTTTGAATAAAGTCTATTTAATTAATTTATTGTGGGTTTTTAGCCATTTGAGTTTCTCCCCAAGTTCTTAGTTGTTTTATTAAAGGTATTAATTCTTCTCCTGTTGGCGTTAATGAATATTCAACTCTTGGAGGCACCTCTAAATATACCTTTCTATTTACCAATTCGTCTTCTTCTAGCTCTCTTAAAACTTGTGTCAACATTTTAGGAGTAACTCCAATAATCGCTCTTTTTAATTCTCCATAGCGCATAAACCCATCCCTAATCACCCAAAGGACTCTAGCTTTGTATTTTCCTCCTATTCTCTTAAATGCGTAGTCTACTGCACAATGTGCTTTTGAATTTCTTTTACTCATTTTAAATTTTTATATAGCTGATTATCAGTAATAGTATACTTTTAGTCAGTAGTATACTTTTTAGTGCATACTTGACACAAATATACTATAAATGTATTTTTGTGCAAAATATGCTAAAGAAATAACTATATGAATTCTAATGTAATTCAACAAAAGGCCGGTATTTTATTAGAGATTATTTTTGTACTTGCTATCATGCATGGAACAAAAATGTTAGCTGAATATGTTCATTTACCTTCTCCTGGAACATTCGGAATTTGGGTGGGTATCCTAGCGGCAACATTTATATTTAAAATACGAAGTATTACATGGAAAAGTATAGGGCTTCAATTACCAAAAGGACATAAAGATTGGTTAACCCAAATAGGAATTGGAATATTAGCCATTTTATCTATTGTTTTAATAACTATACTTACACTCTATGTTTTTAAACCTGCTTTTGGTTTGGAAAAAGCAGCTGATGCAGCAGATAAATTTAATTTCTTTTTAGGGAAACCGTTGATATTGTTAGTATACTTGATAGTTGGAATTTGGTTTGGTGCAGGATTAGGGGAGGAACTATTAATTAGAGGGTTCTTATTAAATCATTTAAAGAACCTGTTTGGATCAAATAAGTCTAGCTGGATAATAGCATTAATTCTACAAGCTGTCATTTTTGGATTTATGCATAGCTACCAAGGATCTATGGGGATTCTTATTACAGGACTTATAGGTTTATCATTTGGTATTTTCTATTTAGCGAATAAAAGGAAATTGTTTCCGGTGATTTTTGCACATGCCTTATTTGACACACTCACGATGGTGGGCTATTACTTAGCTGAATCTGGAATGTAACTTAAAGAGATATTTATGAACTTAACAGAAAAGCTAACACATATTAAAGAATATTTTGCTCCCAAGGTTATTGGTGAAGTAAACGATGTCTTTATAAAACTCGCTAAAATAAAGGGTAATGAAGTGCCATGGCACAATCATAAGAATGAAGATGAATTATTTTTCATTTTAGAGGGCAGTTTACTATTTGAAATTGAAAACAAGCCACCCTTTACTTTGCAACAGGGAGACTTATACATTGTAAAAAAAGGAATTAACCATCGAGTGAGCTCTAAAGAAGAGTGCCATATCATGCTTGTAGAGAATAAAACCACATTGCACACTGGGAATGCCAAGCATAAAATAACAAAATCTATTGATAAACAGTTTTTAAAAAATTGTTCGAATTTTAAACAACATTAATAATTATGAAGAAACTCATGAATGAAAAAGGAGCAAAATTAGGATTAGGAATTATCCTAGGTTGTATTGCAGGCTATTTAACATCAAACATACAATTATGGTTTGTATTAGGAATTGCTATTGGAGCCGCCTTAGAATATGGAACTAAGAGAAAGGTGAAAAAGTAAAGTATTAATTATGTATTTGTTAGTCGCAAAATAGTAACAAAAGCTTTTTATAATCGTCTATTTTAACTCATTCGTAATACAGTTTATATAAAAAGGAATAATATTATTTTCTACCTTCCTGTAGCAATAAGTTATGATATAGAAGCATGGAGATAGATGCAAGCAAATTAGATAATCCAGTATGGTATTCTTTAAATGAAGTTCACAGTGAGTTTTCTATAGAATATGATGGTGCAAAATTCTATAAACCAGAATATTGTCCTTTTGGAGGTTTTATTAGTTTCGAAAATTCTAATGGCTGTATTGATAAATATGCTGCAAAAGCTAGAACATTTTATATAGTTGGTGACGTACCAAAATACAATGGAAAATTAACGCTAAAAAGAAATCTGATTTGCAATCAGATGATATTAAAAGCACCTATCGATATTAAAACAAATGAACAGATTATTGAGTTAAAATCTAACAGTCAGAAAAGAGATTTATTCAATCTCGTTAATTTAATTCAACCAGGATATTTTAATAATCAAACATCAGATTTAGGAAAGTATTATGGGATATTTAAAGATAACAATCTTATTGCTGTAACAGGAGAAAGAATGAAAATGAACAAGTTTACAGAAGTCAGTGCTGTTATCACCCATCCCGAACACAGTGGGAAAGGTTATGCCAAACAACTAATTAAGTATACTACCGATCAAATATTTGAGGCGAGTAAAACCCCATATTTACATGTTGCCGAATCTAATATTGGGGCAATTAAACTTTATGAAAAGTTAGGTTTTACTACCAGACGTAAAATGAGTTTTTGGAATTTAGTTAAGAGTTAAAAGAAACACAAATAACTTTAAGTGTTAATTATAACCTTTTTTAGAGTACAAATTAATACGTCGAATAGGTAACGTTACAGACAATGTAACCGAGCTAAAATACCTCATTTGATATAAACAAAAAACTTATAAATATCATATGCAAAAAAAATTATCTCAACGAAAAGAAACGTGGAAAACTATTTTCCTTTTCTTAGGAATTCTTACACTTTTTAGCTCGATTTTTCATTTGGCTATAGTGAAGTTATATCCTTCCAGTATTTATGTAGGTGGATTAATGTGGGCACCAGCTTTAGCCGCTTTTATTACTTTAAAAATTAAAGGAAGAATGATACGCTCATTGCCCTGGAAATGGGGAGATTTTAAATGGATTAGGCGTTCCTACATGATCCCAATGATATATGCATCTATTACGTATTTATTGATCTGGATATTTGGATTTGGTAATATTGCGCCCTCAGATATGATACTAGAATGGGGAGAAGAAGTAGGTTTATATGGAATAGGATCGTTATCTCCAATGTTCATTGTTATTTTCGGAGTTATATTACTTGCTACTGTTGGAGTTGTAAGAGCATTGGCAACTACGTTAGGTGAAGAAATTGGTTGGCGAGGATTCTTTATTTATGAATTAAGAAAAGTGTTCTCTTTTACTGGAGTGTCTTTGTTTAGTGGATTTATTTGGGCACTATGGCATTGGCCTGTCATCGTATATTATGGATCTAATATATGGCTGGAACTTTTATGCTTTTTCGTGTTTATTATTTCCATTTCGTTTATAATGACATATTATACATTTAAGTCTAATAGTGTTTGGGTGGCAGCTATTTTCCATGCTGTTAGCAATGTATATATGCAAAAAATATTTCCACCGTTAACAAAAACTGTAGAAGGAAGCGAGCATTGGTTAGGAGAATATGGGATTATGTTAGCTATTGTAACACTATTGTTTGGAACAATATTTTGGAGAAAAGGAATTAAAGAGAATTTATAGTGAAAAAAATAGTATTAAAAACTCTTAAAGTAATTGCTTATCTGCTTTTAAGTGTATTGGCTGTTCTTTTGGGCGCATATCTATGGCCAACATCATCTCTGGAGACACCAAAATCTTATGATGAAACCATCATAACTTCTATTAATATTGTCGATGTTACAACTGGAGATATATTACAAGACAGAAATGTTCTTATTAAACAGAATACCATTGCTAAGATAGATTCACTTCCAATAAATGTTTCTAAAAATATCTTAAAGATCGACGGTAAAGACAAGTTTTTAATACCTGGTTTGTGGGATATGCATACACATTCTAATCAGCAATCAGCATGGTTACATCATCCATTATACATTGCAAATGGAGTAACTGGAGTAAGAGATATGTCTGGGCAACTAAATAAAAAAGATAGTTATTGGGTTGGGAGTAGAGAACGAATACAATGGAATAAAGATTTAGAAAACAACACTAGAGTAACACCAAGATATGTGTTGCAGAGTAGTTATCAAATGGATGGTGAAAAAGCCATACCTACAGATGCTCCTAACTTTTTCAGGTTACAAAATACTCAGCAAGTAGATTCGCTCTTGCAGTTTTATCAGAAAGAGCAAGTAGATTTTATTAAAATATATCAGCAATTACCGAGAGACGTGTATATTGAGTTGGCAAATAAAGCGACCCAATATGGAATTCATTTGGCTGGACATAAACCAATGTTTTTAAGTTTAGAAGAGTCTGTTAATCTAGGACAACGAAGCTTTGAACACGGGCGTATTTTCCTTACTGAATGCTTTCCAGATGCAGATAGTTTAAAAAGCCCAGCTTACTGGAAGCAGTATTTTGTAAAATCAAGAGAAAAAATTGTACAACAATTTGATGAGCAAAAAGCAAAGCAATTAATGCAATTAATGGCGAGAAAAAAAGCCTATTGGACGCCAACATTACAAACTTTAAAGTTCGAGGCATCTGCACACAAAGCATCATTTACAGAAAACGAAAACTTACAATACATTACTAAGGTAAGAAAGCAATTATGGTGGGGTTTTGATACTGAGAATAATAAGAAGAGAAATCTAGAAACCAAAGGAGTAAGTGTAAGCGAGCAGTTTTTTGAAGCTTCTAAAAAGCAAGTAGAGATGGCAAAAGAGTCGGGGGTACCAATTATGGCAGGTACAGATGTGACTGATTCGTATGTATTTGCAGGATTTAGCATGCACGATGAGTTACTCGAACTTACAAAAAGTGGATTATCAAATCTTGAGGCTTTGCAAAGCGCTACCATTGTACCAGCAAAATATTCGAAGGCTTTAAACGATTTTGGAACTATTACAATAGGAAAGAAAGCAGATTTAGTTTTATTAAATAACAACCCTTTAGAAGATATTAAGAACACGCAAACTATTGATGGAGTTTTGTTAAATGGGGCGTACTATGATTCAGAGAAACTAGAAGAATTAAAACAATTTACAGCCTCCTCGGCTTCCAGTTTTCATATGAATGTAAAAGCGCTGATCGGATTGTTTAATAGTCCGTTAATACGTGTACAGTTTGCAGATTAGATTATTTTAAACCCATGTTAATTTATAGCATACTTTCTCAAGTATCAACAAAATCATTTTAAAGAAAAGAGGACTTTTTTGTTACAAAACGTGCCTATATTCTTTTTAACATTAAGATTAGGTTATCATTTATAATATGGCACAATTAGTGTTATAAAATGCCCAATATTTGTTCTAAGACTTTTAAATGGAAATTATAAAAACAGCTATTCACAAAACATACGGTACACCAGAGGTTATCGAGATTATAGAGGTCGAAAAACCCAGTCCAAAGATAAACGAGGTATTGGTTAAGTTAAAGGCTTCTTCGGTAACTAGAGCAGACACTTTAATGCGTCAAGGAGTGCCAAAATTTGCAAGATTATTTTTAGGAATCCTTAAACCAAAAAATACAGCATTGGGAACGGGTTTTTCTGGGGTAATTGAAGCTATTGGAGATGACGTTACCAAGTTATCAATTAATGATGAAGTTTTTGGCGAGATATTGTTTTCTAGTGGCGCCAATTCAGAATATGTATGCATGCCTGAGGACGCCATAATTGTTAAAAAACCAAAGAACCAAAAATATTTTGAAGCTGCTTGTAACTGTGATGGGGTTTTGACGTCTTACAGCTTTTTAAAAGAGATTGCACTATTGAAATCAGGACAACATATACTTATAAATGGTGCTTCTGGAAGTTTAGGTACAGCTGCGGTGCAGCTAGCTAAAACTATGAATGTGAGAGTTACGGCTGTTTGTAGTTCATCAAACTTTGATATGGTAAAAGATTTAGGTGCAGACGAGTTAATTGATTATAAAACTCAAGATTTTACAATGAATAATCAAGCTTATGATATTATTTATGATGCTATTGGAACATTATCTTATTCACAATGTAAAAAAGTATTAGGATCAACTGGTGTTTTTATGTCACCTGTGTTAAGTACATCACTTTTATGGTTTTCTATAATAAAACCAAAGCGAGCTAAGTTTTCGGCTACTGGAATGAAGAAAAAAGAAGACTTAAAGAAACTATTAAAAGATATTGTTGCCCTTATCAAAGAAGAAAAAATAAAAGTAGTTATGGACAGAACGTACGCTTTAGATGATTTAAAGGAAGCGCATCGTTATATTGAAACTGGAAGAAAAAAAGGAAATATAGCGATAGTTAATTAATTAAAAAACAGTCAAAAACGAACAAAATTAAATTTTAATCAATCAACAATCAAAAACGAATCAGTAATGAAAAAATTAGTTAAACTGGCCAATTTTAAAGCATTTTTATTATCAGCACTTGTGTTTTCGAGTTGCTCTAGTGACGATTCTGGAGAAGAATTAGTTCCTTTATTTCCAGAAACAGACTTGTCTATAATTCATGGTAACTCTGAAAAATCATGGCGAATTACAGAACTTATTAACGACTTTTACGACCCGAATGATCATCTGGAAATAGAATTTGGCTGTGTAAGTGATGATGTGTATACTTTTTCATCTAATACAGATGAGGTAACCATTACATTAGGTGAAGAAAAGTGTTTTGGTACTAACGATGATGGGATTTTTACTGCAGATGTAGAAATATTTGATGCAGAATTATATTTCTTAAATGAGACCATTACACTTGAGTTTGCAAGAGGGTATATTAATGATGAAGGAACAGCCTTAGGTGTTTCCCTTAGATGGTACAAACTTGCAGAGTTATCTGAAGACAGAATGGTTTTTTACAGAGAAAGTAGTGGTATACTAGGAGATTATAGGGAGGCTATTGTTTTTGAGATTATAAACTAATTAAACGAAAATTAGATAAAGAAATTTTTATGTTTTTTAAATCAGAAGAGGGTAAAGAGTACATTTTAAGTTTATATCAAAGGAAGCTGGACGAACTAGATATTGACTATTTGGAAAAAACGATAGATACCATATTTGGGTTAACCAATGTTATTGTAACCGGAGATCAAAATTTACCACCATTACTACTTATTCATGGTACTGGTGGTTGTGCTCCACTAATTTTAGAAACTTTTCATGAACTTTCTAAAAAATATTGTGTTTATGCTGTGGATGTTTTAGCGCAACCTAATAAAAGTGGGGAGAATAGGTTAAACATAAAAAATTTGGAATATGGTAAATGGTTAGATGAAATTATCAATAATCTACAATTAAACAATGTAACTCTTGTTGGTTTCTCTTTTGGAGGAATGATCAGCTTAAAAGCTTTAGAATATAATGAAACCTTTATCAAAGAAGTTTTTTTAATCGCTCCTGTTTATATTGTAAATGGCAATCCTTTACAAGGAATGCTTAAAATGTTCATACCATTGAAACAGTTTATAAAAACAAATAATATTCAGAAAATTAAAAGGGTAATGGATGCTCTTTTTTCTGAATATGATGATTTTGCTTTAGAATTTTTATCGGCTGGTTTTAAGCACTGCAATATGGATTTTTCTCCATTACCAGTAATTTCTAAGAGGAGTGCTTTCAATCTAAAGACTCCAATTACCATTTTTGCAGCAGAAAATGATTTAATGTTTCCTGGAGGAAAGATGTTAAAACGTTCAAGAAAAATATTTCCTTCTTTAAAGCAAGCGATTCTTTTAGAAGACTCCAAACATGTTCCCAACATTAATGATTTTAAGAGAATACAAGAGTTAATTACTAAATAGACAGAAGAAGTATATTAAATATTAATCAATGATTTTGTCAAAACTTTTATAGACGAATTAGGTACCACTTTCGTTTTGATTAATGCTAAAGGTTAGATGAGTAAACTCTATGTCCTATACCTTTTCTTTCTCTTATATGCTCTAACTTGTTCCAATTATTAACGTTCAAGTGCAAAACAGCACATAAACCATTTCCTTAAACATAAAAGAATAAAGATTCTTCTCCATTTTGATCATCATAATTTTTTAACCAATTTCTAAGATTAGATTGATCAACCTTTTCAAATTGCTTTATTAGCTCATCTTTATATAGCCTAGAATCTGGCCTATGGTATTCAAAAATTGGATTCTTATTAGTGCATTCAGGCCCATTACAAGGAAAAAATATAGTGTTAAAATACAAAAAAGACAGATATTGATTGTTGTTTCATTTTTTGATAACGTATATAGAATTAAGAAATTATCCCTCTTTTATATAGCTTTCTAGGGGAGTATTTCTTTTGTCAAAATATTTGAAGTATATTCAAAATTCAATCCAACATATATATCATGAGGCTATCCACATTTAAAGAGTATAATTATTTAATTAAAATTATTTTAATTTTTTCTTTTTTATTAACTAGTTGTAAAAGAGAATCAGAGTTATATACGATTGAATCAAAGTTAAACCCTAATGCTATTTCCCCTCTTTCAGCACAGTTAAAAATAATAGCTAAAGAACCGTGTAAAGCAAGTATCAAAGTTTTGGGTAAAAACCCAGTTGAGCAAGCGTTCGATACCTTCTCGGATAGTTTACATATTCCAGTAGTTGGGTTATATCCTGACAAATTGAATAAAGTTCAAGTGACTTTAAATTTTCTTGAAGAAACAGTTATTGATACAATTAGTATTCAAACTCAAATGCTTCCAGAATTATTTCCAAGAATAGAAATAAATAAATTAGATCGAAGCAAAATGGAAAGTGGGATGCATGCTTGCGACGCGCATTTTGCCAATGATGGCAAGTTTAGATCAATGCCATTTATATTTGATGATGAAGGAGTAGTGAGATGGTTTTTGGATCTTAGTTTTCATGGAAAAATGGTTAGTCCATTTCAAAAGTTGAAGGATGGAACCGTTTTAATGGTTGGGAGACATATGATTTATGAGTTCGATATGCTAGGACAAATTGTAAACCAAGTTCAAATTGATAATAATTATGGAATGCATCATGATGTGCTGGAATTACCTAATGGTGACTTACTAATTTGTGTTGGTAAGCGAGATGCTTATATAAACCTTGAGGGTGAAAAGGTGCTTTCAGACAGTGACTTTATAATTCAGTATAGTAGAAAGGCTAAAAAAATATTGAGAGAGTGGGACATAGCTAAGCATTTGGATGTTAATCGATCAGATGTTAATTTTTTAAGACCGGGAGATTGGTTGCATATGAATGGCTTAGCGTTTGATACCAGCGATAATTCTATAATTATTTCTGGACGAAACCAAGGTCTTTCAAAAGTATCTGTAGATGATGAATTAAAATGGATTTTGTCACCTAAAAAAAATTGGGGTAAATCTGGAAGAGAAGGAGAAGGGTTAGATACTAGGCCATTTTTATTAACAGCCGTTAATTCCAATAACCGAGCTTATAACAAAGATGTTCAAGATGGACATAAAAGTTTAGAGGACTTTGATTTTTCATGGGGACCACATGCACCCAAGATCTTACCCAATGGTAATCTTTTGATATTTGATAATGGTTTTTATAGAAATTATAATAATGAAAATAATTACTCTAGAGCGGTCGAATATGAGATTAACGAACAAGAACGGACAGTAAAACAGGTATGGCAATATGGTAAAGAAAGGAAAGCTGAGTTGTATTCGTCTATAATTAGTGATGTTGATTATTTGGAGAACACCGGAAATATATTAGTTACTTCAGGGTTTACAACACCCAAAATAAACCATTCAGCTAAAATCGTTGAAGTAAATTATGATAAGAAGGATGAAGTCTTTGAAGCTACACTATATTTTAAAAATTTAAAAGGGAATAGGAAACCTGGCTGGGGACAATCCGATTTACTATATCGTTCTCAACGTATGGAATTAAAATATTAGCTAGTTTCTTTTGAAGCTTCACTAATCATTTCTTTTACCATCTTATGGAAATTTTCTTTTTTGTTTAAGTGAGGGAAGGGTTCATTTGGAATTGGTACATTCAAAAAATCACACAAAGGCTCCCATCCTTCAGCCACATTATAAATTAATAATTGGTGTTTTGGGACATGAGTAACAACATCATTAATATGCTGAAAAAATATAGCTTTAGTGTATTCTTTATTTGAAAATTTATTATCGAATTGATTTCTTAAAAAGACACGCCGCATGAATTTCACGCATTTAAAAATATTACGCAGCTTACTATTCAAAATTTTTCTTTTAAATAAATCTATTCTTGCACTTAAAGGTTTATGGGCAGATTTCCAAATTGTTTTATAAGTGCTATCATACCATTTTTCAAAATCTCTTGTAGTTAGAATTACTTTGGCTTCTGGATACCTCTCCAATAATATTTTATAATAGGGATATCCAGGGAAATCTACAGTAGCTTGAAACCCTTCAAAGAGTGTTTCGAAATCTGTTTGACCAGTTTTTTCAAGTTCTTTCCAATATTTAAGCTTTGATGAGTTTGCAATAAGGTCTTTATAATGATAGGTTTGGTCATAACCTATAGTTTCTAAAGCCTTTTTTAAGGTCATAGTTCCTGTTCTAGGGAAACCAGCTCCAATTATTTTTAAGGGCATATTAGTTAAGGTTTAATCTAACTTCTCAGTTAGTTTTTTAAACACTTTTTTAGCATTCTTTCCTTCATACAAAATGCTATAAACAGCATTAATAATTGGAAGGCGTGTTTTCTTTACATTCTTCTTATTAAGTAAGAAAGCGCTTTTTGTTGCATAGTATCCTTCGGCAACCATATTCATTTCCATCATTGCAGATTTAACCGTATATCCTTTACCAATCATATTACCAAACATTCGGTTTCGAGAGAATACCGAATAACCTGTAACCAGAAGATCGCCTAAATAAGCAGAGTTATTAATGTTACGTTTCATTTTATGCATCTTCTTAATAAAACGTTTCATTTCTCGTATAGAGTTGCTCATCAATACACTTTGGAAGTTATCACCATAACCTAGTCCGTGAGCTATTCCTGCTGCAATAGCATAAATGTTCTTCAGCATTACTGCATATTCCACACCAATAATGTCATCACTTATTTTGGTTCTTATGTACTCGCTTGATAATGCATCTGCAATAGTGCTTGCCTTTTCCTGATCAGCGCAAGAAATAGTGAGATAAGACAATCGTTCTAGCGCAACTTCTTCGGCATGACAAGGGCCAGCAATCACACCAATATTTTCAAAAGGAATATTGTAAATATCATGAAAATGCTCACCTACTAATAGTCCAGATTCTGGAATGATTCCCTTTACAGCAGAAACAATTATTTTATTAGAAATATCAACATTTAGTTTTTCTAATTCTGTATGAATAAATGCTGATGGAATCACAAAAATAAGTACATCAGCATAGGTCACAATCTCATTGATGTCATTGCTTAGTTTTAGCTGCTCCAGATGAAACTCAACAGAACTTAAATAACTTGGATTGTGCTGGTGTTTTTCAATATGCTCCCTCGCATATACACTTCGCATATACCAACCAACTTCATCAAGATTTTCACAAAGCATTTTTACAATAGCAGTAGCCCAACTTCCACCACCTAATACAGCATATTTTAATTGTGAATCCATAAAGTTTGTTAATTACAGATTTCAAAAGTACATAAAATTATAAGTTTGATAACTCCCACTATATCAATGATATACATTTTTGGCACACAATTTGAAATTCAAAAAATTGTAATCAAAAAACGATAAGCCTATGAAAACGCTAAAATTACTTTCAGGATTTGCTCTAATAGCAATTTTATTAACATCGTGTTATGCTGAGGTTATTATTGATGATGGCCCGGAACCAACAATTTCTTTAAATCAGTTATTAAATTCACATGAACTGTGGTATGTTGATGTTAATGAAACTATTGGTCACGGAGAAACACCATTTTTGCAAATAGCTTTTACCATTTCGTTTAGAGGAGGAACACTATATGCTAACAATAATCTTGTTGGTATAGGAAGTCAAGGAAACGGTTTCGGAATACCTGTTGGTGTTTATGATGCTTATGATATGATACTCGATGTTGATCACGAGATTGATGGTTTTGAAACCTTTGATGTGTATCAAATAGATAGTAATACCATTGAGTTATACAACCCTAATAACGACACCTCATATTTCTTGCATGGTTACCAGAGAAGTAATTTTGATTATGATTATGTATTCTATGATAACATTCACTATTTCTTGCAAGAGTATGAAGCTTGGGAAAAAACCTATACCAGCGAAGTAGGAGCACTGAACGAGTTTGATAACGAGAATTATTTACAATTCTTAGCTGGAGGAAACGACTCAACGTTTAGAAGCTCTCAGGATGCACAAGTAAGCAACGTAAATAATATTTATTGGGATTATACAGGAGTTTATGGAATACAAGATGTACAAGGAGATGATTACTTGAAAAATTTAACATTAGATTACGATTTCTTTGACAATGAATATTTCGAGTTGAACGTTATAAATGATGCACTCATTGAGTTGTATCACCCAACTTCAGGGACATTTTACGAATTTGAAGGTGTAGGATACATTGAGTTTATGAGAACAAATGGTAAGGAAGATAAATCTTCGAAAAAGAAACGTAAACAAAGGACAGAAAAGAAGGATAACCCTAGAGTGAACACACGTAAATAAATATTAAGTTAAACTAGAATTTTTGGTTGGTATTTTTGTTTTTGAAACTGCTTAGAGCACTTTATCTAAGCAGTTTCTTATTTTAGTGACTTTTATATTAAAGCTACAAGAGAAAAATTAGTGCTGGTTGTTGGTAACTTTGAAGGTGTTTCCACTGTAAATGATTAAATAACAATTATTAAGAATTCGTCCTTTAGAAGATTAAAATTCAAGTTATGAAATCCCAACTTTGTGCGTTAGGGTTTTTTATAGGATACCTGTTTCGTGACCGTCAAGACTAGTAGTATTTTTCTTTTTCCAATAGTCTTCAAGCTCATTATCACTTTTTTCTTTAGCCCAATCGTTTAATGTAGATCGCTCTTTAACAAAATCCATTAAAGGGACACCAAAACCACAAGAAGTTTGCACAAGATCGATGTCTAATTCAACAATCTGTCGAGCTCCATGCTTATGTTTGAAATGAGTCATATAATTGTCAAAGCCCATATCTCTCTGATGAAAAATCTTTGCCTTTCCATAAAGGCGAAGTATTAATGGTGATTCATCAAAAGAACAGAACATAATGGTCATCCTGTCATTTTCCAATAAATGAGCCGCTGTTTCGTTTCCACTACCAGTTAGGTTTAACCAGATTACCTTGTTTTCTCCTAATACTTTTAAAGCATCCATTCCTTTTGGAGAAATATTTACACGACCATCACTTCTTGCAGTCCCAACAAAGAAAATCTTTTGATTTTCTATAAACATGTTGAGTCTAGGATTTAAGCTCTTTAATTGTCTGCCCATTATTTATAAAAATTCATTTCATCAAGGTATTTCCACACAGCCTCAGGAAGCATTGGGCGTACATTCTTGCCTGCTTTTATTGATTTGCGAATAAAGGTTGACGAAAGCTCCATGATAGGTGCTTTCACTCTTGTAATGCTTGGGTGATCTTCAAATTTAGATTCAATGATACCCTGCGATATTCTTGGATAAACATAGATTTTGTGACGCGATAAGATAACATCGTAGTTCTTCCATTTGTGAAAACTCTTCAAATTATCTTCGCCCATAATTAAAGCAAAATTGTTTTCGGGATATTTTTCCTCCAAATGAGCTAAGGTATTGACTGTGTAGTTTGGCTGAGGAAGATTAAACTCAATATTACTTTCTTTTAGCTTATCATAATCTTTGGTTGCTTGATAAACCATTTCTAATCGCTGGTGGTCATCAAGCAACGAGTTTTTCTTTTTAAAAGGACTATGAGGAGTAACTACAAACCAAACTTGATCCAAATCACTATGTTCTACTAAATGATTGGCAATGGTTAAATGACCAACGTGAATAGGGTTAAAAGTTCCAAAATATAAACCAACATTCATAGTTACCATTAAGAATTTACAAAGCCATCAACCAAACGGTAAGCTTCATCTAGTGCCACATCAAGATCCTTATTTTTTATGATGACATCAAAAAGAGGAGCGGTAGCTAACTCAGCAGAAGCTTTAGCAACTCGCATATTTATTTTATCTTCACTTTCTGTTTTACGCTTTTTAAGCCTGATCTTCAGCTCGTCAATACTTGGCGGCTTAACGAAAACCGCCAGTGTTTCGTCTGGAAATTTTCTCTTTATACGTAAACCTCCTGAAACATCAATATCGAAAATCACATGCTTGCCTTTCGCCCAAATACGTTCAACTTCCGTTTTTAAAGTTCCGTAAAAGTTGTCTCTATAAACCTCTTCCCACTCTAAAAACTCTTCATTTTTAATCTTAGTCTTAAACTCTTTGGCAGATAAATAATAATAATCCTTTCCATCAACTTCATCTCCACGTTTGCTTCGTGAGGTTGCTGAAATAGAGAATTCTAGGTTAAGCTCTTCTTGTTTAAGCAAATGTCTAACAATTGTGGTTTTACCTGAGCCCGATGGTGCAGAAAATACAATTAACTTTCCTTTACTCATGTTATAAAACGTTTAAGAGTTGTTCTTTAATCTTCTCTAACTCATCCTTCATTTGAACTACTAGCTTTTGCATAGGAGCATAATTTGCTTTAGAACCAATAGTATTTATTTCACGACCAATTTCCTGACCAATAAAACCTAGTTTTTTCCCATTAGAATCGTCTGAGTTTAGAGACTTAACAAAGTACTCTAAATGATTGTGCAGTCTAACTTTTTCTTCTGTGATATCGAATTTTTCAATGTAGTATACGAGTTCTTGCTCAAAACGGTTTTCATCAACCTTTTCTTTTAGTTCGGCTATTCCACGGTTTAAACGTTCTCTTACATTTTCGATGCGTTCAGGATCCATTTCGATGACTTGCTCCAACAAATCATTAATGTTCTTAATCCTGATCTTAAAGTCATTTTCAAGAGCTTTTCCCTCCTCAATTCGATAGGTGCTTATTTTTTCAAGCGTTTCTGTAATTCCTTTTTCGATAGCCTTCCACTCATCATCATCTATTTCATCACGTTCTGTATTGAGTGCATCAGGTAATCGAACAGCCATTTTTAACAGTTCAGTTGAATCACCATCAACAACTTCTCTTAATTGTTGAATGTATTGTTCAACTACAGGTTTATTAATTTTTGTTGAGGTTTCTTCTCCAGTAACCTCTAAATAAAGAGAAAAATCAACCTTACCTCTAACCAGTTTGTTAGCGATAATTTTACGTATGTGGAGCTCTTTTTCTCTATAAACAGAAGGCATTCGGGTATTCAAATCTAGGTTCTTGCTGTTTAAAGATTTTATCTCTAGGGAAATCTTCTTAGTTGGGAACTGCAAAACAGTTTTTCCGTAACCTGTCATTGAGTGTATCATAGGCTTGTATTAAAAGTTCAGCAAAGATAATTAAATAGCTTATTAAGTTTAACTTTACCACAAATAGTTATGTTATGTATTTTAAAGAGTTTGAAGTAAGGTGGAATGATCTTGATGCAAACAAACATTTAGGGAATTCAACCTACATAGAATATATGAGTCATACACGCATGTCTTTTTTGACGGAACATGGTATGGGAATTGATATTCTAGCAAATAACGATCTTGGACCAATAGTGCTTTATGAGCACATACATTATTATAGGGAAGTGTTAAGCGGAAAGCCAATTAGAGTTAGTTTGGAGATGGCAGGACATACCGAAGACGTAAGATTTGTGAAGTTCTTTCATAATTTTTACGATGTTGAAGGAAGACATTTAGCGCACTCTGAGATTTTATTCTCATTTATAAAACTTAGCACTAGAAAGCTAGGAATATTGCCTAAAGAATTCATTGGTAAATTCAAATCTTTCCCAAAATCTGATAGCTTTAAAATTCTTGTTAAAGAAGATACTTTGGCCTATGGAAGGAAGCCTAAAGACTTGGTATAGAAAGGGTCATAAAAAATAATTCCTTAACTTAATACCACATTAACTAAACTAAATAATATAATTATGGAAGGAATGGACATTAATTGGCTAGCCATTGTGGTGGCTTCTATCTTACCTTTAGTTGTCGGATTTATCTGGTATAACCCTAAAGTTTTTGGAACAGCTTGGATGAAGGAAACAGGAATGACGGAAGAAAAAGCTAAAAGCATGAATCCAGGTAAAACCTATGGGCTAGCTCTTGTTTTTGCTTTTTTAATCGCTTTTAAACTTTGGCCTGAAGTAATGTTGGGTGGAGCACCAACAGATCCTCATGGGACTGAAGCATTTATGACGTTTAAACACGGAGCTTTGCATGGTGCTATGCTAGCATTATTTGTTGTGTTACCTGTTTTTGCTACAAATGCTTTATTTGAAATGAGGTCGGCTAAGTATGTTTTAATAAATGTTGGTTACTGGGTAGTGACTATGGCCTTAATGGGTGGTTTAATAAATGCATGGACATAATTAACTTCTAATAGAAAATAAACTAAGAGGCTTTTTCAGCCTCTTTTTTATTTTTAAAAGGTTGATGTTGTTTAAATTCTTTAAGTTGAACTCTCTTGATAAAGAATTTTACAATTGAATTAATAAAAGGGCGCTTATGCTTAATGTAACAAGTAAGATCAACAGGCATTGCTCCAATGGTTGTCTTAATTTCGGAAGCAGTTCTGCCAAAGTTTATATGCGATACTTGTCTTTCAATACCAATTCTAACATAGTCATTCAAAATTCTTGGGTATATAGCATGTTCCTTATTCAAGCTGTAATCCAGACCAATAAAGTGAGCGTCTAAATGATTATTGTTTGCCAATGCCGATAAAAACCCAACCAATTTATCTCCTAAAAAATAAGCCTTTACAATGAAATCATCTTGATAGATTTTCCGAAGATGTATGTAAGTATTCAGATTTAATACTTGGGCATTAAAATTGGCATTAGCAATGGTATTTTCATACAATTGTTGAAGTTCATCTTTGTATGTTGTAAAGTCAGATTCGTTAAATAGACGAGCAATTAAACTGGCACTTGTACTATCTGCCTTATTTACTTTTACACGATATTTAGATTTAAGTACTTCTTTGTAATCTTCATAGGTTTTCCAGCTAGAATCTAAGGAAAGTATCATATTTGGCTCAACGTGCATCGGAGCAAATCCGTGTTTTTCGAAACGAGTTGTAATTGGTAATGATTCTTTCAAGAAATCCTTTACAAATATGGCATGCAAGTGCCTAGTTTTTCTAGCAATTCGATTAATCTCTTTTGCAATTGCATTAAGTGCGTTTATTTTATCAGTTGAATCATTTATAAATAATCCATGTTCACCGCTTAAGAAAATATTACCATGAAACATGATCTTGATAATGCTATTACAGAAGAAAAAATTAATTGTTCTTTTTAGCCAATTAGCCATTTTGATGTTTTTTAGAATAACATCAATATTCAGCTCTATCGTCTGTATTAAGCCTAGAGCCATTGCTTTATCATTTTGAGAAACAAAAATGTATTTGAAATCAATACGAGGATTTGAAATTTCAAAAGCTTTTAAAAACTCTGGACTGAAATAAACGTTGCTTGTACAATTAAGTTGGTTCCATTCCTCTGAAGAAACTTCATCAATATTATTGTAAGTAACTGTTTTCAGTTGGTGCATCGTTCAGTTTAGTCGAAAATTTATGAGAATACTACAAACTACAATAATTCTAGAACAGCTAGTGCTTCTTTAATAGTTTTTTGTGAGTTTCCAACAAAAATTTGATTATCAATTATAATAACCGGACGTTTCAAAAAAGTGTAATGATGAAGTATATAATGCTTGAAATCACGTTCTTCTAATGCTTGATTTTTTAAATCCATCTCCTTATAAAGTTTAGCCCGTTTGCTAAACAAGGACTCATAAGTACCTGAAAGTTTGTGCATATGTTCTAGTTGCGGAACGGTTATTTCTTCTTCTTTTATGTCTTGAAATACAAAATCTGAAGGCAAATTCAGCTCTTTAATAATGCGCATGCAAGTATTACAAGTTTTTAGGTAGTATATTTTTTTCATAATAAACAAAGATTAACTTTACAAAGAAAATCATTTAGATTTAATACCCATTTTATATAGAAAAAGAATATGGATTTCACCTTTGATACCATCCTAAAAAACAGAAAGTTTCTTTATAAGTTCTTAAAAGAAACTCCACTTGATGTGTTAAATAAGATTCCAGAACGATTTAATAATAATCTTTTCTGGAATATTGCTCACGTGATAGTCACCCAAGAATTGTTAGTTTATAACTTATCTGGATTACCTATGCTAGTGAGCGATGATTTGGTAGCCAAATATAAAAAAGGAACAAAACCAGAAGTTCCAGCTTCTGAACAGGAAGTAGAGGAGTTCAAAAAACTCATATTTACAACTTTTGAAAGGATGAAAGAAGATTATGAAAATGGAACCTTTAAGGAATATGCACCATACACCACTTCTACTGGAACAACGATTAACAATGTTGAAGAGGCTATAAGTTTTAACCTTTTTCATGAAGGCATTCATTTAGGGTATGTTTTAGCATTATTTAGAGCACTTTAGCATTATGGATTATTTCTCAATAGTAGCAACATTAACAGTTTTATCAGCCTTTTTTGCATATATAAATGTCAAATTTTTAAAGTTACCATTAACCATTGGGCTTATGATTATTACAATTGTTTTTACAATTGTGGTTGTAGTAATAGGTCAGTTTGATGACACCTTATTGTTAAGGGAAAAAGAATTTATTTCTAAAATTGACTTCAAAACAGTGCTATTAGATATCATGCTAAGTTTTCTGCTTTTTGCAGGAGCTTTACATACTAATTTTGATCAGTTAAAAGTGCAAAGGTGGCCAGTTTTTATTTTTGCTACTCTGGGAGTTTTAATGTCGACATTTTTAGTTGGAATTATCATGTTCTATACTTTAGGTCTCATTGGTATTCCGGTAAACTTTATTTACTGTTTACTTTTTGGTGCGCTGATTTCACCAACCGATCCTATTGCTGTTCTGGGCATTTTGAAAAAGGCTGGAGCTCCAAAGAAATTGGAAACAAAAATTGTTGGAGAATCATTGTTTAACGACGGTGTTGGTGTGGTTGTGTTTTTGACAATATTTAGTATTGCTTCGTCTCCAAATGCCGCTATTGAGGTTTCAGAAATAGTTGAACTTTTTGCAGTTGAAGTTATTGGTGGAATAGTTTTAGGGATGATTCTTGGATATATAGCCTACAGACTTCTCCGTTCCATAGATAATTATGAAGTCGAGGTTATACTTACTATTGGTGTTGTTATGGGAGGAACATTAATTGCACAAGAAATGCATCTTTCTGCTCCATTAGCAATGGTTACAGCAGGATTAATTGTAGGTAATGATAAGGTTAGAGATACTGCAATGTCAGAAATTACTCAAACATATGTGGACAAATTTTGGGAACTTATAGATGTATTTTTAAACACGATACTTTTTGTATTGATTGGTATGGAAATATTAATACTTACGCTTGAGAAAAGCTATTTACTAGCCGGATTAATCGGAATTCCAATAGTCTTAATGTCTCGTTATATTTCTCTTTGGATTCCAATAAAGTTTTTTGCAAAAAAGTTAGATTTTGTTCCTAACACTAATTTAATAATGACATGGGGAGGATTAAGAGGTGGAATATCCATTGCCTTAGCTTTAAGTTTAACCCAAGAAATGCATAAAGAGCTGTTCTTGGTAATTACGTATGTAATAGTTGCATTTTCAATAATTGGTCAAGGCCTTACTGTTGAGCCAATTGTGAAGCGCCTTACTAAAAAACAAACCTAAAATACGTTTAATAGATCTTCTACTTCTTCATAAGGAATTGTGAATTCTGTGACACCAACTGCATAAGAAGCTATTTCATAAACATTATAGAACAATAAAACACCTTCGTCATTAAACCCAATATTGGAAGGCAAATGAAATGCCTCTCCAAAAAAGTAATCGCCTAACTCTTCTTTAGTATTTGTATGCTCTTTAAAGTGCTTTTCAGCTATTTCTGAAAAAGAGGTGAGATCAGAAATTAATTCTTTATTACTTAAAAGCTCCCCTGTTGAGGTATCAAAATTAAATAGGGTAATATTCAAATTACCATGTGCACCGCCAGTATTTAAATAACTGTTTATAGCGATGGTTATTACCATTGGAGAATGATATGTGACTTCGCCATCAAACATAGCTTCCCAAACAAGAGAACTCTCCTCAAAATCTGATTTAAAAGATTCGTACTCTTTGTCAAATTTACTGATTGCAAATTCCAATGAAATAGTATCAGATTCTTCCTCACTAAAATTCAACATATTGGCAATATGATTTTCAATGGTTGAATTGATAGTTTTACTTAGCATAGAAGTTTCATCAGCTTTAGGAATATTAATTTCAACAACAGCATTCTTGTTAAACTCTAACGATGATTCTGAAAAATTCGTAGTTACAATTTCATCACACGAAAATGTAAAAATCAATAGTAGAAAAAATAAGTGTTTGACTCTCACTGTTTAAGTTTTAGGCTTACTCTAAAGGTATTCATTCTTTTTGTATACAACGAATTATAATATACATTTGTTGCAAACAATAAAGGTTATGAAGTTTAATACTAAAACTATTCATGGTGGTCAACAACACGACCCAGCTTATGGAGCAGTAATGCCTCCAATTTATCAAACGTCTACATATGCACAAACTACTCCTGGAGGCCATAAGGGTTTTGAGTATTCAAGAACACATAACCCAACTAGAAGGGCTTTAGAGAATGCTTTTGCTAGTATTGAGAATGGAAAGTTTGGATTAGCATTTAGTTCTGGCATGGCTGCTATTGATACGGTAATTAAACTTCTTGAACCAGGAGATGAAGTGATTTCTACTAACGATTTGTATGGTGGTAGTTACAGGTTGTTCACTAAGGTATATCAAAAATTTGGAATAAAGTTCCATTTTGTTGGAATGGATGACATCTCCAATATTGAAACAAAAATAAACGAGAACACCAAGTTGATTTGGTCTGAAACCCCTACCAATCCAATGCTTAATATTATAGATATAAAAGCTGTTTCAGATATTGCAAAGAAGCACAATATTTTGTTCGCTGTTGATAACACTTTTGCGACACCGTATTTACAACTTCCTTTAGATTTAGGAGCAGATATAGTAATGCATTCGGCAACAAAGTATTTAGGAGGACATAGTGATGTTGTTATGGGAGCACTTATAGTTAAGGACGAACAATTAGCTGAAAAACTTTACTTCCTACAAAATGCTAGTGGAGGGGTTTGTGGTCCACAAGATAGTTTCTTGGTACTTCGCGGGATAAAGACTTTGCATGTTAGAATGCAGCGTCATTGTGAAAATGGACGAGCAATTGCAGAATATTTAAACAAGCACCCCAAAATTGAGAAGGTATATTGGCCAGGGTTAGAAGACCACCCCAATCATGATATTGCAAAAGAACAAATGAATGATTTTGGAGGAATGCTATCATTTACTACAAAAGGGAACGATTATGATGCTTCAATAAAAATTGTTGAGAATCTCAAAGTATTTACATTAGCAGAATCCTTAGGTGGAGTTGAATCACTTTCTGGTCATCCAGCAAGTATGACGCATGCAAGTATTCCAAAAGAAGAACGCGAAAAAACAGGAGTTATAGATTCTTTAATTAGATTAAGCGTAGGTATTGAAGATAAATATGACCTAATTGCTGATTTAGAACAGGCATTAGACTTAATCTAGGTAATAGATATAGCCAACATTTAGCCAAATTAGCCAATCATTAAATTTGTTGGAATCTAATTGATGGTTAAGACCATCAATCCAATCGTTACCATAGTATTGCCATCTCATGTCAATCATAAGATCTGAAAGGACATTCAATTTATATCTTGTCCCAATACTTGTTACTATAGACCATCCGTTAACAGAATTGGCATTTACAGAACCAGGATCCCAATGCGAATAAAAATTATCTGGATTCATAATATCACCATCTCCATAGGTTGTACTTACTTCTGGTGAGGCGTAAGTGTAGTGCACACCAAGACTTATAAAAGGCGCCCATCTATAAGCAAAACCTTGAAAGTCACGAATACTCTTTGGAAAAAACTCGAGTTGTGTACCAATATCTAAATTTTTAGCGTAACCAGTATGAGCTCTTAACTTGTCAGCGTTTGTAGTAGTGTTTTCTGCTGCAACCCATTTTCCTAAATGTTCCAGATAAGTTTTGTTGTATGAAATTTCATTCCGAAGCTTGAAATGATCATTAAAGTAAGTGTATGTAGCGTAGCAATTACAATCTGCTCGATAAGCAAAATTAATATAATGCACTAATCCTATTCCGTATCCAGAATTACCAAAGTTTGTCTTTTCGCTTAATCGTGCTCCATAGTCAGATCTAAATTGAACAGGTCCAACTATTGCGCCAATCTCATGAGAAAATCCAAGTTGTGCATATGCAAACTGAGATAACCAGATTAAACCTATAAATAAAGCAATTTTTCTGAGGTTAAGCATAATATAGATTTGCCTCAAGAGGCGTAATATGAGCAAATATATTAAACTTCGACGAAACATGAAATAAATCCGACAAAACGTAATAATTTGTAATAATCATCGTAGTTTTTATAATAACCCTTTTAGTTTAAAACTTATTGTGAATTTATAAAAAAAAGGCGTTAATTTTTAAAGATAATGTATATTTGTCGTCATTAAAAACAGATAAATTATTAGTATTTCAAAATTATGGAAATGAAAGCCAAAATTGATGAGTTTTTAGATCTTGTTAGACAAAGAAATGGAAACGAGCCTGAGTTTATGCAAGCTGTAGAAGAAGTTGCAGAAACTGTTATTCCCTATATTGTTAGTAACGATATTTATCATGGAAAGAATATCTTATTAAGAATGGTAGAGCCTGAAAGAGTTATTTCTTTTAGAGTTTGTTGGGTTGATGATAGTGGAGAAATTCAGGTGAATAGAGGATATAGAGTTCAAATGAACTCTGCTATTGGTCCTTATAAGGGAGGTTTGCGTTTTCATCCAACAGTTAACCTAAGTATTTTAAAATTCTTAGCCTTTGAGCAAGTATTTAAAAATAGTTTAACTACACTACCAATGGGTGGTGGAAAAGGAGGATCAGACTTTGACCCAAAAGGAAAAAGTGATAACGAAATTATGCGTTTCTGTCATGCTTTTATGAGTGAACTTTGTCGTCATATTGGGCACAATACTGATGTTCCTGCTGGTGATATTGGTGTTGGTAGTAGAGAGATAGGATTCTTATTTGGGATGTATAAAAAACTACGAAATGAGTTTACAGGAGTACTAACAGGAAAAGGAATGTCTTGGGGAGGATCACTTATTAGACCAGAAGCTACAGGTTATGGTACGGTATATTTTGCTCAAAAGATGTTAGAAACTAAAGGAGATTCTTTTGAAGGTAAGACAATTACCATTTCTGGATCAGGAAATGTTGCTCAGTTCGCATGTGAAAAAGCTACTCAGCTAGGAGGAAAAGTAGTGACAATGTCTGATTCTTCAGGGCATATTTATGATGGAGAAGGAATAGATGCTGATAAGTTAGCTTTCATAATGGAGCTGAAAAATGTAAAGAGAGGTAGAATTAGCGAATATGTAGATAAATATCCATCAGCAACTTTCCACAAAGGGCAAAGACCTTGGGCAGTTAAATGTGATATTGCATTACCTTGTGCTACTCAAAACGAGTTAAACGCTGATGATGCAAAAACACTTTTGGATAATGGATGTTTCGTAATTAGTGAAGGAGCAAATATGCCATCAACAATAGAAGCAGTTCATTTATTTCAAGAAGCTCGTGTATTATATGCTCCAGGAAAGGCTTCAAATGCGGGAGGAGTTGCTACATCTGGTTTAGAGATGACACAGAACTCTCTTCGTTTTAACTGGACAAGAGCAGAAGTTGATGAAAAGCTTAAGGAGATAATGTCTAATATCCATGACGCTTGTATAGAGTTTGGTAAGGACGAAAATGGTTATATAGACTATGTTAGGGGAGCAAATATTGCAGGATTTGTTAAAGTTGCAGATGCAATGTTGGCTCAAGGAATAGTTTAAGATTTAATTATTTCAATATGTAAAGGCTCTCCTTTTGGAGAGCTTTTTTTATAATCACTATATGATTTATAATCAACTATCGTTAGATAATAGATATATTTGATAAGTGAATTGTACTTATGAAAAGTAAAATAGCCTCAATATTCATCTTTTTATTCTCTTTTAGTTCAGTTGCTCAGAACTTAAACTCTTTATGGGAAGGACATTTTTCTTATTTAAAAATTAAAGATGTTGTTGAAACTGAGAGTAGAATCTATGCTGCTTCTGAAAACGCCATTTTTAGTTATGACGTAAATACTAAGGAGTTAAAAGAAACATCTACAATCGATGGTCTTTCAGGGGAAGAGATATCTACCATTCACTACAGTGAAGAACATCAGCTGCTCATAATTGGTTTCGAAAATGGGTTGATTGAAATTTTTGATGAGGTAAATGAAGAAATAATCTCTGTAGTAGATATCATTGATAAGCAAACAATTCCATCAGAAAACAAGAGGATAAATCATTTTAATGAATATGAGGATATACTTTATGTTTCGACAGATTTTGGTATTTCTGAGTATGATTTAGCTCGATTAGAATTTGGAGATACTTATTATATTGGGGCTGGAGGAGGTCAGATAAGAGTAAAGCAAACTACTGTTTTTGAGGGTAACCTATATGCCGCTTGTTTAAATAGTGGGGGAATTAAAAGAGGATTGCTTACAAATCAAAACCTAATCGATTACCAAGAATGGGAACAGGTAACAAATGGGAACTTTGAAGGGATTGAAAAAGTTGGAGATAAATTATACTGTCTAGGAAATAACAGAAGAGTTTTTGATATAACAAATGGGACCCTAACCCAATTGGCAACATATAATTCACTGCCTTTAGATTTTAAGGAAGCAAATGAAAATCTTATAGTTACTGTTGGAAATGAAGTTTATTTTTATGATGATCAATTTACTCTATTGGCTAACCCAGTAGTTATTACAGAGTTTGATACTAATTTTACTTGTGCTGTTGCAACAAATGAAGGAATTTATATTGGAACCGAAGATTTTGGCGTGTTAAGAACAGAAGAAAGTGAAGTTTCAAAATTTGATGAAATTCATCCGGATGGACCCTTAATGAATAATACTTTTTCGGTTGAAGCTGGATTTGGACAAGTTTGGGCAACTTATGGAGATTATACTTTATTTTATAACCCTGGTCCAGTCCGACAATATGGAATAAGTCGCTTATATCAAGAAGAATGGACGAATACACCCTTTGATAGTGTTTTTGGATTGAGGAATTTAAATGATATAGCTATTAACCCTCAGCAACCTAATCAGGTTTTCATTAGTTCGTTTCAAGATGGAATGTTAGAAATGAATAACGGACCAAAAACCAGATACGATGAAACAAATAGCGCACTTGAAAGTTTAGTTTTACCAAGCTCTCCAAATTATAGAAGTATTAGGGTATCAGGGTTGGAATTTGATAGAAATGGTCTTTTATGGTCAATAACTTCGCTTATTAGAACTCCGTTAAAATCATTTGATCCAAATACTAACCAATGGAGAAGCTATGATTTTTCTGAGTTGACTCCAAATCCTCTTTCAAATAATTTAGGATTTGAAGAAATTATAGTGGGCTCTAATGGCGTGTTTTTTATAGCTTCTTTTTCTCATGGCGTAATTGGTTATGACACAAATAGATCAATTATAAAAAACCTAAGTGCTGATAATGGCCTTCCTGATAAAGTCACTAGAGCAGTGGCTTTAGACAATAGAAATCAACTTTGGATAGGTACCGATAAAGGATTAAGAGTTCTTTACAATACAGGAAACTTTTTTGAAAACGATAACCTTGTGGCAGAACCAATTATCATTCTTGACAATGGAATTGCTAGAGAGTTATTGGAGGAACAATTTATTACAGATATAAAAGTAGATGGTTCAAACAACAAATGGATAGCCACTATTGGAGCTGGACTTTACTATATATCTAATGATGGACAACAAATTATATATCATTTTACAAAAGACAACTCTCCACTACCTTCTAATAATGTTAATGACGTAAGTATTGATGGAAATAATGGAGTAGTTTATATAGCTACAGATAAAGGGCTTCTTTCATTTATATCAGGTGGGTCGTCTCCAATGGAAGAATTAGCGGAAGCTTATATTTATCCTAATCCCGTAAGACCAGGATTTGATATTTTTTCTAACAAGGTTAAGATTAAAGATATTACTGAGAATGTCAATATTAAAATAACTGATATTGAAGGAAACCTTGTAGCCGAAGCTCAATCTAGAACTAATCAACGTCACAGAGGATTTAACTTAGAAATAGATGGTGGTACAGCCTATTGGAATGGTAGAAATATGGCTAATAATAAGGTTGCTTCTGGTGTGTATTTGGTAATGATATCAGATTTAGACTCCCTTGAAACAAAGGTTTTAAAATTAATGATTGTTAGATAATGCTTATAGCTACTAAAGCAATTGTCCTATCAAAATTAAAGTACAGAGATCACGATTTAATTGTAAAATGCTATACACAAGAGAATGGTACAATTTCATTGCTTGTAAGAGGTGTTTTAAAATCTAAAAGAGGAAAATTTAAAACGGCATATTTCCAACCCTTAAGTATATTAGACGTTATTATTGATTTTAAAGAAAAGAGATCTCTTCAATACTTCAAAGAGTTAAAAATAGCTTATAATTTTTCATCAACTCAAAGTAGCATTATTAAGAGTACTATTGCAATGTTTTTGGCTGAGGTCTTAAATAACACAGTTGTTGAAGAAGAGCAGAATGAATTATTATATGATTTTTTAGAATCCTCGTTGGTTTTCTTTGATGAAAGTGAACTTAATCCAAACTTTCATTTAAGCTTCTTATTAGAGTTTTGTAAGTATTTAGGGTTTTATCCTGACACCTCTTCAATAAATCAACCTTACTTCAATATGGAAGAAGGAAAATTTCAACTTTCAAAAACCAATGACAACTGTATTACAGGTAAAAATTTAACAGCCTTTAAAGAGTTGTTAGGTACAAAATTTGATGAGAGTAAATCACTAAGCATTAACACAACCCAAAAACGTGAGTTATTAAGTATGATTTTACTCTATTTTAAACTACATTTGGACGGATTTAAACACCCTAAATCTGTTGCGGTTTTGAATCAAGTTTTTACCTAACTAATGAAACAGCTAAACCTTCTTTTTCTATTCTTTTACTGCATTAATATAAGTGCCCAAGAGGTTGTTATTTTGAGTCAAACCTCAAAGGAGCCTGTTGTTGGAGTTGCTGTTTATAATAGTAGTAAAACAAAGAGCACCATTTCTGATATTGATGGTAAAGTGAATTTGGATGCTTTCCAAGAAAACGAGAGAATTACATTTCAACATATCTCATTCATAAAAGTTGTTTTTAGAAAAAATAATATTAACTCGATAGTATATCTTAAATCTAAATCACAGGATCTTGAAGAAATTGTAATATCTGCATCAAAGTTTGAACAAACCAAAAAAGAGGTTCCCCAAAAAATCATTGCTTATAAAGAAGAGGACATTATTTTCTCCAACCCTCAAACAAGTGCAGATTTACTTCAAAATTCAGGACAGATATTTGTTCAAAAAAGCCAATTAGGAGGCGGAAGCCCCATGATTAGAGGTTTTTCTACCAATAGGTTGCTTATTTCGGTTGACGATGTTAGAATGAATACAGCAATTTTTAGAGGAGGTAATATTCAAAATGTTATTTCTATAGACCCTTTTGCTATTCAAAATACAGAGGTGATTTTAGGCTCAGGATCTATTATCTATGGAAGTGACGCCATTGGAGGCGTGATGAATTTCTATACAAAAAAGCCAAAATTAACTGAAGATGAAAATGCTAGTTTTAATGCTAATTCTATTATTAGGTATTCTAGTGCATCTAATGAGAAAACGGGGCATTTAGATTTTAATTTAGGATATAAAAAGTGGGCTTTTTTAACCAGCTTAAGTTATACTGATTTTGATGATGTGAAAATGGGTAAATATGGTCCTAATGATTATTTGCGCCCTGAGTACGTTGTAGCAGAAAATGGAAGCGATATTATTAAAGAAAACAGTAATTCCAGAATTCAAAAATTTTCAGGTTACAATCAGATTAACTTCATGGAAAAAGTACATTATAAGCATAGTGCGAAGATAAGTTATGATTTGGGTTTACATTACTCTGCAACTTCGAGTTATCCTAGGTATGACAGACTAATTAGGTATACAGATGGAGAATTACAATCAGCAGAATGGAATTATGGACCTCAGAAATGGTTTATGTCTAACTTAAAAATGACTGTACTTAATAGCAAATCTAATTTGTATGACAAACTAAAGATTACAGCAGCTTATCAAAATTTTCAAGAAAGCAGGATCGATAGAAATGTTGACTCAGAACTTAGAAGAACAAGAGAGGAGAATGTAGATGTTTTAACAGCAAATATTGATTTTGAAAGAACAATTTCAGAACGTGCTAAAATATTCTATGGAGGAGAATATATATATAACACTGTTGGGTCTGAAGGTAAAGAACAAAATATAATTACAGATGACTTTAGTCCAATAGCTTCCAGGTATCCTCACGGAGCTACTTGGCAATCGTTAGCATCTTATGTAAACTATAAATTTAAGCCTAATAGAAAATTCACTTTTCAATCAGGAGTCAGATTTAATCACATTGCAATTGATGCTAGTTTTGAAGAAAACAATGAATTTTTGAATCTACCTTTTGAAAATGCAAATATTAGAACAGGAGCATTTACAGCAACAGCTGGATTGAGTTGGTCTCCAAACGAAATATTGTTATGGAAATTAAATACCTCTACAGCTTTTAGGGCTCCTAACATAGATGATGTAGGTAAGGTTTTTGATTCAGAACCTGGTTCTGTAGTCGTTCCAAATGCTAATTTAAAACCTGAATATGCTTATGGGGGAGAGTTAGGATTGGTTCTTAATTTTAATAACGATGTGGTTCTGGATTTGGCAACGTACTATACTTATTTAGATAATGCTTTGGTAAGACGAGATTTTTCTATTAATGGGGAAAACCAAATGATATATGATGGTGAGTTAAGTTACATTCAAGCAATTCAAAATGCTTCTAAGGCGTGGATTTATGGTTTTGAAGCAGGATTAAAAGTAAACTTTAATGAACATCTGAAATTAACATCACAGTTTAGCATTGTTGGAGGCACAGAAGAAGATAAAGATGGTGTAGAAGTTCCTGTTAGGCATGTTGCTCCTGTATTTGGGAACACACATTTGATTTGGAGTATAGGGAAAGTAAAGCTGGATGCCTTTGCAGATTATAATGGAGAATTATCTAATAATCAATTAGCCGCCTCATTGGTTGATTATATCTTTGCGTTGGATAAAAACGGAAATCCATATTCTCCTTCTTGGTATACACTTAACTTTCGATCGAGATATGAAATTAATGCTGCTACGTCTATAACAGCCACAGTAGAAAATATCACTAACCAAAGATATAGACCTTATGCATCTGGAATTGCTGCTCCTGGTCTAAATATGATTGTATCATTGAGGTACAGTATGTAACCCAACTAATACTTTTTGACAGCTTTTTTGGTTATAGCTTGATTGTTGTTTAAAGTAACCTTAGCTATATAAGGAGTTTGACTTAGTGCTGAAAGCTGATGGGTGCTATCATTTTTAGCAACATTAAAGTTATAAATAGTTCTTCCTTGCAGATCAATGATCTGAATATTTTTTATTTGAAGAGAATTGCTGTTAAGCTTGAACTGTACATCACCATTTCTGTGTTCAAAGATTGATAATGTCTTTTCAGCAACTAATAATTCGTCATTAGAAAGAGAAGCGTTATTAAATACTATTTCAAATCTATCGTTAAATTCACCTACTTCTGAAGTAAAGTTATAGTCACCATCTTTAAGATTGTGTGAGATATTTAAAAGGTTGTCCTTAACTACAATAGGGTTGTTATTTAAGAAATCACCTTCTAACTGAGGGATAGATAAAGTATAAATAGTAGGTACATCAATAGTTGTTTTAAAACCTATTTTAACTACTTCGTTTTCATCTAGTGTTAAAGGATCTCTACCTTGAATGACAAACTTTTTAGAGTTGCTATCAATCAATGAATATAAAGAAAAAGAAGCACCTGTTGCTAAGTTCTTTGGCGTATCATACGCCATTCCATCATAATCGTTTGTAGCACCATTAGCGTAGGCAACAAGCGTTTGGTTAAAAGCACCAATGTCTGAAGTAAGATTGATCCAAAGCTTTTCTGCACTCTCATTTTTCTTTTTATCTGAGACCCTAAAAAATTGGTCGTTATTAGTTGTCACTCTCATAGAATTATTAAAAACAACTGTTCCTTGCTTGATATTTCCATTACTAGTTTCAACAGTGGCATTATTAGCATAAGAAATAAAAAATGCTTGACCAGAAGGAATATGTCTTGAAGGTGTTTCAAGGTCTCCGCCCATAGTTTCACCAATGGCATTAATAACAGCATAATCTGAAGTGTCAAAATTTACTTGCTCATTCCCATTATTATTACTAGAAGGCACAGTGTTTTGAGACCAAATGAAAATGGCACCTTCGGTATCTCCAGAATGAACAATGTCAGTAGCAACATTTGTATTAGCAGCTAAAAATAGATCAGCATCAATTGCTGAAGGATAAGGGTTCCCAACAAGATTCCAGTTTATGTCATTTGTTTCAGAATCGTTCCTATAAATAGGAACCGTAATAACTCCGTTATTGAAAGCACCGTTAAAAGTGTATTTAAATTGAATTGGAGAAGGTGGCCCTGGAGGAACTATAAAAGCCTCTTCGGAGTGAGTTGCAGCATAACCGACTCCAGATATCATAGTTTCCGAGCCTGAAACCCATTCCCAATCATCTCCGTTGTCATCGATATCGTCTTGACCATCTTCTTCAGAGTTATCATTGTTAGTTTCTTTTTTCGCATCCAAAAAATTGGATCCGTTAAAAATAAACCTTCTGCTTGGGTCAGCATCGCTAAGTGCATTTCCTACTGTTTCATTTTCTACAGGTGAACTCCAATAGGTATATTCATACCATACACTCATGGGTGCAGTTTTCTTTTCAACTGTAATTGAACCACTTTTATTAACCAAAGCGTCATTATTATTTTGTACAACTGCTCCTTTTGGGTTAACAATTATGTTTCCGTCAACAGTTATATCATTTTCAATTTCAATAAAGTCGTTATCAGCAATAATTAGAGAGTATCCGGAGTTTACTAATAAACTACAGGCAATAAAGCTATCTTGATCACCATCATTAGAAGTATTATAGTTGCCATTAATTATTGCAATAGTATTAGTGCTAGCGGGAATGCCATTGTCCCAATTACTTCCGTTCCATGTAGTTGTAGTTGCTCCATAGCACGGTATAGGATTAACTGTACCGTTAAATTCAAAACGCTCAATTCCAAAAATTCCAGTCGAAGCGCCACCCCAAGCATAAACACGAAACGTTATTGATGAGGTTATATTTTGGTAGTTTGATCCTGATAAATCAATTGTATTGGTTCCTGTTAATGTGGGAGAGCCAATATTATTATTGAACCCATCTAGACTACTTCTAACTAAAATATTATCAGGCGGAGTACCATAATAATTAACTAGTTTACCATCATATATAAAGTTTAGAAAATCTATTTGATAACCAGGATTAGGAGTTAAAACAAATTCAAAATAATCATCTGGATGAAAAGTAGCAGACCAATTTCGGGCTGCATACATGTTCGCTGTATGAACCGCAGAAGGTACAGAAATATTTGAACCTCGGCCTATTCCAGATACGGTAATATTTGCATCAACATATTGACTATTCGTATATGGATTATCTGCTGAAGGATGTGTATCTGTTATTTCGTTGAGAAAAATACTTTGACCATATCCAACAAATGTAAATAAGAGTAGTAATACTAAATTATAGAACTTGTTTATCATATGCTATTAATCAAACAAGGTCATTCAGGGATAAAATTAGGGCGTAATATCAAAAGTACAGAAAATCAGCGTGATGAATTTGCGGAAAAACCTCACAAGTTATACGGAAAATCTGTAAAATACTTTAGCAGTATGAATTATGAGAAGGAATACTTAATCCTTTTTTTGAAGATTTTACGTACATTTAATAAAAAAGCGAGGTATTTACCTCGCTTTTATTTTATATAATTGGTGATGTGCACTCAACTAATACTTTTTGACAGCTTTTTTGGTTATAGCTTGATTGTTGTTTAAAGTAACCTTAGCTATATAAGGAGTTTGACTTAGTGCTGAAAGCTGATGGGTGCTATCATTTTTAGCAACATTAAAGTTATAAATAGTTCTTCCTTGCAGATCAATGATCTGAATATTTTTTATTTGAAGAGAATTGCTGTTAAGCTTGAACTGTACATCACCATTTCTGTGTTCAAAGATTGATAATGTCTTTTCAGCAACTAATAATTCGTCATTAGAAAGAGAAGCGTTATTAAATACTATTTCAAATCTATCGTTAAATTCACCTACTTCTGAAGTAAAGTTATAGTCACCATCTTTAAGATTGTGTGAGATATTTAAAAGGTTGTCCTTAACTACAATAGGGTTGTTATTTAAGAAATCACCTTCTAACTGAGGGACAGATAATGTATAAACAGTAGGCACATCAATAGTTGTTTTAAAACCTATTTTTACTACTTCATTTTCATTAATACTGTTGATATCTTTTCCTTGTATAGCGAATTTTTTTGTTTGCCCTTCAATAAGAGAATAAAGAACAGCTGCAGCTCCAGAAGAAAGGTTTCTAGGAGCATCATAAGCCATACCATCATAATCATTAGTTGCACCATTGATGTAAGTGATAAGCGCTTGATTGAATACTCCGTTGTCAGAAGTTAGATTGATCCAAAGTCTATTATTATGTTCACTCTTTTTCTTATCAGAAGATCTAAAAAACTGATCATTATTAGTGGTCACTCTCATAGAATTATTAAAAGTAACAGTGCCTTGTTTAATATTTCCATTAACAACATCAGGAGTGGCAGCGTTTGAGTAAGAAATAAAAAATGCTTGCCCTGAAGGAATATATCTATTTGGAGTTTCACCATCACCACCAGCGATAGTCCCACCAGAATTAATTATCGCATAATCGGAAACAGAAAAATTAAAGTTTTCATTACCATTAGTTGTTGCAGAAGGCGTAGTATTTTGAGACCATAAATAAATAGCTCCATCTGTAGGAGTATTTGCAGCCAAGAACAAATCAGCATCAATAGCGGAAGGGTATGGATTACCTACCAAATTCCAGTTGATATCATTAGTCTCTAAATCGTTTCTATATATTGGAACCGTAATAATACCATTGTTAAAGGCTCCATTATAAATGTAATTAAATTGGTAGGGTGGAGTAGAAAATGGTGGTCCAACAAAAGCGGCTTCAGAATGCGTAGCTGCATAACCAACACCTGGCGTCATTGTATCTGAACCTGATGCCCAAGCCCAATCATCTGCATTATCATCAATATCATCTTGACCTGCAACTTGTATATTGTCATTATTGTTTTCTGTCATAGCATCTAGAAAGTTTTCACCTTTAAAGAAGAAACGTCTGCTCGCGTCAGAATCTGTTAAGGCAACGCCAACAGTTTCATTGGTTACAGGAGAACTCCAATAAGTATACTCATACCAATTCATAAGAGGCGCTGTGGTTTTAGTTATAGTAATAGTTCCATTATTAGTAACTAATCCTGAATCTTGGTTTTGAACTACTGCTGCCTCTGGGTTAACGGTCAATGTCCCATCTACAGTTATATCATTTTCAATTTCAATATGATCTCCATTCTCTATTGTAAGTGAAACTCCAGCATTAATAACAAGGGAACAAGCTGAAAAACTACCCTGACCACCGCCTCCAGAAGTATTGTAATTTCCATTAATAATAGCAATGTCATTAATAGTAGGCACTCCATTATCCCAGCCACCACCACCCCAAGTGGTTACCGTGGCTCCAAAACAAGAGATGTCGTTAACAGTACCGTTAAATGCAAAGTCATTTACACTAAATGTGCCATTAATGTTGCCAGCATTCCATGCATAAAGCCTAAATGTAATTGCATTAGTAATATTTTGATAATTTGCTCCAGATAAATCAATAGTAACTCCAGTAGCAGACGGCGTACCAATATTTGTCGAGAATGCGTCCAATGAAGTTCTAAAAACAAAATTTATTGGACCTTGACCAGAAGTCTGACCAGTATAAGTGAAATCGTTGAAGTCAATTTCATAACCTAAATCAGGAGTAATTGTAAATTCAAAGTAAGCAGTATCATCAAATGATGCCGTATTCCAACCAGATGCATTGTATCTGTCCCCTGCATTTCTACCTGTTATTCCAGTACCTCTTCCAATACCTGTAGCCGTTATATTTGGATCAACCGTTTGACCGTTCGTATATGGATTAAATGTATTTGGATTTCCGCCTGTTATAGGGTTCTCAAAAATCTGAGCACTTACTATAAACGAATTTAAAAAAAGGATTAAAAAAGTAATTTTTTTCATGTTAAGTTTATTTTTAAGACTTGGCATCTATGTTTTATAATCAAATAGTATTTTTGAATCTGTGACTCAAAAAGGAACATACACTGTAGATGAGGCCAAAAAAAAATTGGAACATTACTGTGCATATCAAGAACGCTGTCATCAAGAGGTGGTTAACAAGCTTAGAGGTATGAAAATGATTCCTCAAGCCATTGATGTTATACTAGTACATCTAATACAACATAACTACTTAAATGAAGAGCGTTTCGCCAAAACATACGTTAGGGGAAAGCTTAGATTTAAAAAATGGGGCAAACGTCGATTGACTTCTGAATTGAAGAAAAAAGACATATCCAAAATTAATATAAATCAAGCACTTACAGAAATAGATAACACGGAGTATGTCGAGATTTTCAATGATTTAGCCGAAAAACGACTCAATTCTTTAAAAGAAAAAGATAAATACCAGAAAAAGAGGAAGTTAGCATACTATTTATTGTATCGAGGATGGGAAACCTATATGGTGTACGATAAAGTAAATGAGCTTATCCCTTAATTTGATTTTTGTAATTAGTTCGAATAATTGCCTGATCATTTTTCCAGTCAATCCATTTTTGCCCTTTTATGTGTCGCATTAAATTATCAAAATGACGCATAATAAATATGTTATAGACTGCTTTTCCAAGGTTTTTTGGTTTTCTGGCAATGGCTCTTAAACTCATTGAAAACCCAGGAGTTATATATCTCATATAATGCCACCAGCCTTCAGGCATGTAAAGTAGATCTCCATGCTGCAAATTTGCAATATGCCCTTTAGCATTTTTAAGAGCAGGCCACTTTTCAAAGTCTGGATTGGCGAAATCTATGTCCTCTCTTGTAATTAAGGAGTGAGGTATTTTGTACAGAAAATCATTCTGCTTTTGATCAAATAAGATACATTGTTTTTGACCCTCAAAATGAAAATGAAAGATATTTGCAAGATCAATATCGTAATGCATAAAGGTGTACGAATTCCTTCCTCCAAAGAATAACATCGGAAGCCCTTTCATCAAGCGCAGTCCAAAATCAGGATATTTAAAATCCTTTTGAAGCTGTGGAACTTCTTTTAAAATGTTCCAAAGGAATATTCGAAACTTTGTTGGTTCTTTTTTGAGTAAATCCACATATTCGCTCATTTTCATTGTGGCATGTGGCTCGTTGAATCCTTCTTTATAATTCACAGGTCTGTCATCATATAAGGGAACAACTTTATCTCCTGCTACTTCCTTCATGTAGTCCAGATTCCATTTATTATAAGCTGGCCAGTCCTCAATAAACTGTTCAATGATTACAGGCTTCTGTGGTTTAAAATAGTACTTTATAAACTCCTCCTTAGTAATGCTCTTAACACGAGGAACTTCCTGAAGATTTAGTTTCAAAATTTCTAATTTAATAGTGGCACAAAAGTATAAAAACGATAAATACTTTTAAAAAGTCTGTCTTTTGAAGAAAATATACTTAAAGTGAATTATGCAAAAGCAAATAAACACTGCACAATAGATTATAAAAAGAAACCATGTAATAGAAATTTTAAAGAGTTGAAAACAATACAAGAAAGGCGCCTATTAATCCAAATAACATTGGATAAAACCATAGGCGCCTTTCTTGTATTGTTTTCATGTTAGTACAATGCTAAAAAATATAATGTACTTTAAAACCTATAAGTAGCTCCGATAATTACATTTCCTTTTGGCATTGGTACCAAACTAGTTTCGGTATATTCTGTATTGAAAATGTTATTTGCTATTATGGATACTTCAAACGATTTAAGATCTAAAGTCCCCATTAAATCAACAACAGTATAACTATCTCCTGTAGTTCTTTGAGCAAACTTGTAAACGACACTCTGTTTAAAATTTTTAACGAATTGTGAACGATAAGTTGCTGTTAGATGATGTTTTAACGAATTGATAGAATATCTAGAAAAACTAACATCTAAGTCTTTAAGATCTTCATCAAGAAAAGTATAACCCACAGAGATGTTTTGGTGAAAACCGTTGCTTTTAAAACTATGCGAAACATTAGCTTCAAAACCAAACGAGTTCAAATCCTGAATATTTGTAGCTTGCCACTGATCCTCTTCTTTTTCTTTAACATAATCAATTAAGTTATTTGAATCTCTATTAAATAAAGCAAACGAGCTTTTAAAAGAACCGTTGTTATACTTTAATCCAACTTCTTCTGAAATTGCCTCTTCCGGATCTAAATTTTCATTACCAATGGTTGTTGGATCGCTGTAATATAAATCAGTATATGTTGGGATACGATAAGTATAACCAGCATTAGCGTAAAGCTTTAAATTATCATTGATTCTATAACCTAAGTCAACACCTGGGAAAGCATGAAAATCGAAATCGGAGAAATAAGTAACAGCAACTCCTGGAGTGATATCAAACTTATCATCGGCAAGTAGAAATTTATGTTCTAAGAATGTTGTTAGCATAAATCGATCTCTTTGCCCTAGGTTATTACTTGACAAATATACTTTGGCAGCATCAACTCCAAAACCTGTAACACCTACATCTGAGGTGTAAGATGCATTAATTTCTGCTCCTACTTTGTTTGACTGATGCAAGTTTCGGTAAATAGCTGGATTATGGCGCACAAAAATGTACATGTCTTGATTGCGCTTCCAATATAATCTTGGTTTTAGTGTTAATTTGCCTGTTTTATAAATTGAAGAAACTCCAACCAAACTACTTTGAGTTTCTTCATATTGATCTACAAAAGCAGGTGAAGCGTAGAATCCGTTAGCACCAAATTTTCGTTCGGTAAAGAATCCTATAACATTTATTGGTGTGTTGTTTTTATTGAATGTTCCTTTTAAAAAGTAGTTCTGGTTATTAAAATCGGTATTGTGACGATAACCATCAGAAGTATTTACAGAAGCATGAGCGATAATAGAGTTGTTACCAAAATCTTTACCTAAAGTCCCCATTACATTCTCTTGTCCATAAGAGCCTACTTGAAATCCAACCGAATTCACATCATCAGCATCGGTTTTGGTAACAATATTAATTGCACCAGTAAAAGCGTTCTGACCAAAAACTCTTGCTGCTGGACCTTTTATGATTTCAATTCTTTTAATTACTTCTAAAGGTAAGATCATGTTCATGGTGTGGTGGCCAGTTTGAGGATCTTCAACCTTAATCCCATCAATTAACAATAATGTTTGGTCAAACCCTCCACCACGAATATATAGATCGGCTTGCATACCTGCAGCACCGCGTCTTCTAATATCAACTCCAGCTACTTGCTGTAACAGCTCTGTAACATTGGTAGCAGCACTTTGCTGAATTTCAGCTGATGTAATTACGGTAATTGTGCGTGAATTTTCTTTAAATGGAATATCGATCCTACTTGATGTGATTAATATCGAATCTAATTGCTCCTCTCTTTGCTCTTCCTGAGCAAAAGAAGCATAACCTATTGCTACTAAAGCTAGTAGAAATGATAATTTTCTTTTTTGTTTCATACCTAACATTTAAGCGCCAAAAGTAGAAAATAGATTATAAGAACTATTAGAAATCTTTAAAAAATCAACATATGTTAATTTGACTAGTTTTAGATTAAAATATTATCAATATTTAATAAAAAATTATTGTTTTACAATAATTTATTTATATTTGTATTGTCATTAATCATTAATATCAATCAAAAAATGAACCTTTACGAAGAACAAATCAAAAAATGGAGTGCCCCAACGGAGATACTTTTTAAGTTTACATTCTCCTATTTTACGCTATTCATTATTTTATTGTTTCTAGCTCCATTCCTTGAAACTCCTTTGCGCTGGTTCGCAGAGAATATACTTAATTGGGGAGGTGATTTTCATATGGATAGCACAGGTAGTGGTGACCGCTCATTCGATTACGTGCGTTTAGCTTTGAACATAATTTTAGCTACTGTTATAAGCGCAATCTGGTCATTAAGAAAAAACGACAAAATAGCCTATCATCGATGGTATTATTGGTTTCAAGTAATATTAAGAGTATTTCTTTTTGCAGCTATGCTGCTTTATGGTTTAGTAAAAGTATTTAAAGGGCAGTTTTCGGATGCAGGTTTGGAATTGTTATTACAACCTGTTGGTGAGATGTCCCCAATGGGATTGGCATGGACATTTATGGGACATTCAATGATGTACAACATTTTTTTAGGAGTTGTGGAAGTCTTTGGGGGGTTATTATTACTTAATCGTAAGACAGTAACTCTTGGAAGCTTTATTATTATGGGGATTATGACCAATGTGTTTGTAATGAACCTTACTTACGATATTCCGGTAAAGTTATTTTCATTCCACTTATTGCTAATGTCTTTAATTCTCTTTATAGTCGATTGGAATCGGATAAAGCAAGTATTCTTTAACAATGAAGCAGCAGAAAAGTTAAGCTACTTTACTCCCAAATTGAATAAAAATTTTCAAAGATTAATTATTGGAGGAAAAGGATTGGTGAAAATTTTAATTACTCTAATTGTAATAGTGCAATGTTTTGTGCAATTTGATTTAAGGGAACAATTAAAAGAGAAATCAGATCTTTATGGTATTTGGGAGACCCAAATTTTTGTGAAAAACAGAGACACTTTGAAACCTATATTAACCGATGATTTTCAGTGGAGATATTTAATTGTCGATTCTAAAAATAAAGCAGCTGTAAAGAAAATGAACGAAACCTTTGACAGATATAATTTTCAATTCAGTGATAAACCAAATCAACTCATTTTTTTAAAAGAAGAGGATTCGTTAGAGCAACATTTTTCATTTCAGTTTAAAGATTCTAAAGAGCTAAGTTTAAACGGAGTTTTAAAAGGAGATACTATTTCGATTCACCTTAAAAGAAAGCCAAAAACTGATTTTAGATTAATAAATCGTGGATTTCATTGGGTAAATGAATCAACGTATAATTATTAAGAATGAAAAAAGGATAAAGATGCAACAAGCAAGTCAAAAAATAATAAAAGGTGAAAAATTAGAATGTAAACATTGTAATCATGATAAATTTTGGGAAAGAGAAACTTTAATGAATACTAAAAAGATGACTTTTTTTAAATTAGACTGGGCAAACAAGCAAGCTAAAAATTTCATTTGTAATAATTGTGGTTATGTGCATTGGTTTATGAATAATTAAAAATTGTAGTTATGAAAAAAATAAAACTCTTATACAGACTCTTAATAATTATAAACGTTTTGACCTTGGTCTTAATTGGGGTACAAACTTTTGGTTTAGTAATTCCTGATTTTTTTGGATCAAAAGTTTCTAGCGACAGTATTCTGGGGAAATTCAATAATTTACTACTTACAGCTCTTTTAGGAATTATTTTAGTAGGTTCTTTTAAGATTCAGCATGGTGTTAATTACATAATAAAGGAGGGTTTTTTCAATAATACAAGTGAAATTAAATTTAGGGTAGCCGGTAAAATTTTTATTCTATTTGCGATCTTTAGAATTATATATATCATTATTTCTATAGAAGATGTTAATCTCAATGAATTAATAAATAGTTCTGTTCTTGCTTTTTTAGTGATTTTAGTTGGTTTAGGATTATTAATCTTTTCAGACTTTATTAAAAACGGTGGAGTGCTTAAACAAGAAAACGACCTAACAATTTAAATATGGTAAGAAACATAATTTTTAAAACACTTATAGATATCCTTTTTATATTTCAAGGATTTGGGATTTTAGGAGCATTCATTATCATACCATTTGGTGTTACTAAAATAAATCAAGTCGATTTAGATGTTTACGAATGGTCTTTACAATCATGGATTCTTTTGGCTTTAGGAGTGTTTGCATATATTTTGTTTATGGTTGGACTTTACTTTTTAAGAAAAGTTGGTAGATATTTGTTATCAGAAAAGTACTTTTCTGTTAGTGTTATAAAAAATCTAAATAAAAGTGGAAGTTTCTTAATCTTGTCAGGGGTTTTGGGTGTTTTAGGATTTTTAATAATCTATGTAATTAAACTAAATTCAGGTACTACAGCAATTTATAATAGTGATATTTCGCTACCTTTATTTATTTCTATCGTGGGATTGTTTTTTATTATTCAAAGTGAAGTGTTATTGTCTGCCAAAACATTTAAAGAAGAAAACGACCTAACGATCTAATCTATGCCAATAGTAGTAAATCTTGATGTAATGCTGGCTAAGCGAAAAATGAAAAGCAAAGACTTGGCAGAAATTATCGGCATAACCACAGCTAACCTTTCTATTCTAAAATCTGGGAAAGCAAAAGCGATTAGATTCTCTACTTTAGAAGCTATTTGTAAAGCTTTAGATTGTCAACCTAGTGATATTTTGGAGTATGTAGAAGAGTAGGTAGTGTTAACAAATACGATTTGGTTTTTACGCTTAACCAAAAACACTATCTTAGGCGTTTAAACATTAATATAATGAAAAGATTATTGGTTCTTCTAATCGCTTTATCGGTATTCAATTGTAAAGGGAGTACAGAGAAAATTATTTCAAAAGGTATTTCTTCTACATATCAAATCTCGTTTGAAAATGCTGTGCATCACGAAGCAAAAGTTGAAGCTACGTTTACTAACCTTATTAATAAAGAAGTAGAATTTAGAATGAGTCGGACCTCTCCTGGGCGTTATGCATTGCATGAGTTTGTGAAGAATGTGTACGAAGTAGAAGTTACTGACGGACAAGGAAACAAACTGGATGCAACACGTCCAGATCCATATTCTTGGTTGGTAAAAGGCCATGATGGAACTATTAATGTAAAGTACACGTTGTTCGCTAATCGTGGAGGAGGCACCTACGCACAAATTGACGAAACACATGCACATTTAAATATTCCTGCCACATTTATGTATGCGCCAGAGTTGGCTAATGATGAAATTGAAATAACATTTAATGCCCGCGAAGATTTAAACTGGAAAGTTGCTACACAATTAAAGCATAAAGAAGGTAATACTTACTATGCAAGAGATTTACAATATTTTATGGATAGTCCAACCGAGATCAGTGATCATGATGTACGTTCTTTTGATGTTGATGGGCAAACGGTAAGTCTGGTTCTTCATCATAATGGTACTGATGCTGAGTTAGATGAGTATTTTGAAAAAGTAAAGAAAGTAGTTGTAGAACAAAAAGCAGTTTATGGTGAGTTGCCAGAATTTGATTATGATAATTATTACTTCTTGACTTGTTACATTCCTAATGCTTCTGGTGATGGAATGGAGCATCGTAATTCTACCATTTGTACCTCCACAAGAAGTCTTGCTGATGGCGGTATGGAACGCAATATTGGTACCATTTCACATGAATTTTTCCATGCTTGGAATGTAGAGCGTATTCGTCCACAATCTTTAGAGCCTTTTGACTTTGAAGAAGCCAATATGAGTGGTGAGCTTTGGTTTGCAGAAGGTTTTACAAGTTATTATACCAATTTGATTCTATGTAGAGCTGGTTTGATTACTCCTGAAAGATATATTAGTGGATTAACAGGAACATTTAATTATGTTTGGAACTCGCCAGGGCGACAATTCTTTAACCCGATTGAAATGAGTTATCAAGCACCTTTTGTTGATGCCGCGCGTTCGGTTGATCCTGTAAATAGAGGAAACACATTTATTTCATACTACTCTTACGGAAGTGCTTTAGGCTTGGCTTTAGATCTGTCACTTCGTGAGAAGGGCTTGAACTTAGATGATTACATGAAGCTTACTTGGACTAAATTTGGGAAGGACGAAATACCTTATGAAATTTCTGATTTGCAGAATACACTTAATGAGTATGCTGGGAATGGCTTTGGAGATGAGTTTTTTAATAACTATATCTACAAGAGCGAAATGCCAGATATGAAGAGTTTGTTTGAAAGTGTTGGTGTTTCATTGACTCAGAATCTTGAAGAAATTTCATTTGGAGCTAGAATCAATAATAATAATGTTATTTCAGGAAACACTTCAATAGGAAGTAGTTCTTATAATGCGGGTTTAGAAAATGGAGATAAAATAATTCAAGTAGGAGATGTTGTTCTAAGCGATCATATAAGTAATGTATTGAACAAATTCAGGGCTGGAGATAAAGTAAAGATTGTTTATGAACGTTTAGGAAATCAAAAAGAAACAGAAGTTACTTTTGTTGGCGATCCGTCTTATAGCATTTCAATGAATGCTGAAGCTACTGAAAATCAGAACAAAGCAAGAGAAGCTTGGTTAAGGAGTAGGGAATAAGCTAGCGTCTTCTGTTTGCTAATAAAGGAGGAGGCTCTCCGTTAAAAGGGTTCCACCTGCTGATACTTTTTGCTTCCATTCCTGCAGCACTAATAACTTTTCGATCACCATAGCGTTCACGCATTTTATCAATAGCGATACTTAGGTTGAGGTGTTTTTCATTGTCCTCAAATAGATTAATTTGATGACCGCCTTCAACCAAATGACTAAACTTTACTCCTATTAAGCGTACCAGTAATCTGCGATTATATAGTTTTTTGAATAAATCCATTACAACAGGAATGATATTATGGTCCATGGCGCTATAAGGAATACGCTGCTGTTGTGTGTAAGTTTGAAAATCTGAATAGCGAATTTTAAAAGTCACACATGCAGTGAGCTTGTTCCCACGACGCAATTGGTAGGCTAAATTCTCGGCCATTGCTATAAGAATACTTTTAAGTTTGCTCACATCTGTAGTATCTCTGTCAAAAGTACGTTCGGTAGAAATAGATTTTCGCTCATGATATTGTATAACAGGACTATTATCAATACCATTAGCTTTTTTCCATATACTCAAACCATTTTTCCCAAGTACACGATGCATAAGTTGTATAGGCATGTCTTGCACAGTTTTAATGCGTTTTACTCCCAAGTCACAAAGAGATTTATAAGTAACTTCTCCTACCATAGGAATTTTTCTAACAGATAAGGGAGCTAAGAAAGGTTTTTCTGTTCCTTTAAGAATTCTAATTTGATTATTGGGCTTTGCCTCTCCTGTTGCTATTTTAGATACGGTTTTGTTATTAGATAAACCGAAAGAAATTGGCAAATGAGTTTCCTTGATAATACGGTGACGTAATTCAGTTGCCATTTTGTGACAACCAAAGAATTTATCCATTCCTGTGAGATCTATATAAAACTCATCGATTGATGTTTTTTCATAAAGCGGAACGCTTTCCTTTATAATTTCAGTAACGTCTTGCGAAAACTTTGTATAGACACCAGAATTTCCTCTTAACACTATAGCTTCTGGACATAGCTGTTTCGCCATACGCATTGGCATTGCAGAGTGTACCCCAAATTTACGCGCTTCATAACTACATGATGCTACAACACCTCTATCTGAAGTTCCACCAATAAGGACAGGCTTTCCTATTAAACGACGATCTTGCAGGCGTTCACACGACACAAAAAAAGTATCTAAGTCCATATGTACAATAGCTCTATTTTCTGGAATCATGTAGTAATTATTTTTGTGTTATCGCTATAACGAGGATCTTCAATGGTTGCTAGTCGGAGCATCGAGATAACTTCAATATTAATACAATCAAACTCCTCCAATACTCTTCCTGTTATTTTATAAACACCTCGCCCTCTAAATGGAAATTTTGCTGCTATAGGTGGAAAATGGACAGTATCAATAAAATGGCCATCTCGATCTAAAAATGTTCCAAAATGCATGGTTCTATTGTTTTTTGTACTAGTGTTTTTAGTAGTGATTAAATAACCCTCAATACGTATTTTTTTTCCGATGTGATTAGTTAAATCTTTAGCTTTAAGTTGAATTTTTGAAGGGTTTTCAAGTAAATGAAAGGGGTTGCAAAGAGGAAATCCTAATAGTTCTATTTCATCAAAGGCATTTTCTAAAAGGGTGCTTGAGAGTTGAGGTGTTTTGTAGTTGATTTTTTCAGTTTTAAATAGTGTGGTAATATGTTCTTCAAATGGAGTCTTACGTATTTTTAAATGAGCTTCCCACAGTAATTCTCGTTTATTAATACCAGTAAATCTAAAGGCGTTTATTTTTATTAAAATAGATATTTGTTCTATAGAAATTGGTACGCGATCTATAAAATCATCTAGACTTTTAAAGCCACCATCTCGAGTTCTTGTATCTACTATCCTATTAATAGTTTTAATCTCTAAGGCATGTAACAGATTAAATCCTAAATAGATGGTTTTTCCTTTAATAGAAGTGAGACCAAAACTGTTATTTATGCATGGAGCTTCAATAATACCTCCATGCATTCTAGCTTCATGCACATAGAGTTCAGTTCTGTAAAATCCACCAAAATTATTAATGGTAGCCACCATATATTCTAATGGATAATATGCTTTTAAGAAAAGGCTTTGATAGCTCTCTACTGCATATGAAGCTGAATGCCCTTTAGCAAAAGCGTAGCCGGCAAAACTTTCAATTTGTCGCCAAATATCTGCAGTAAGTTTTTCTGGTTTTCCGTTATTCTCGCAATTATCAAAAAATTGTTGCTTGACCAATAAAAACTCATCTCGAGAACGAAATTTTCCAGACATTCCACGACGTAACCTGTCGGCTTCTCCAAGAGTTAGGCCACCAAAATGATGAGCTACTTTAATTACATCTTCTTGATACACCATCACACCATAAGTTTCTGGCATGAGATCTAGCAAAACAGGGTGGGCATCATTTCGTCTTTCGGGATAACGATAACGCAAGATGTATTCACGCATCATTCCTGATTTTGCAACTCCAGGACGAATAACAGAGCTAGCGGCAACTAACCCTAAGTAATTATCAACGCGAAGTTTTTTTAGAAGCATTCGCATTGCTGGAGACTCTACATAAAAGCAGCCAATAGCTTTAGCATTTCGCAATAGGTCTTTAATACGCTCGTCCTGCTTAAAGCGCTTAATATTGTGTATATCTATACGTTCTTCATCAGGATGATTGTACTTTACAATTTCAACTGCATCCTTAATTTTTCCTAATCCACGTTGACTTAGAATATCAAATTTATATAACCCAATATCTTCAGCAACGACCATATCAAACTGTGTGGTTGCATAGCCTTTTGGAGGTAAAAATGTTGCTGTGTAATAATGAATGGGTTTTTCAGATATAACAATACCACTCGCATGAATTCCTAGATAATTAGGGAATCCTTCTATACGTTTGCTATAGATTAAAACAAGCTGAGATAATTTATCTAGAGTATTGAAATTGTACCGCCCTCTTGTAAGAATATCCATTTCAGTTTTTGGCAGCCCAAAAACTTTCCCCAGCTCTCGTACAGAAGCTCTAAATTTAAAGGTATTATAAACCGTTAGTAATGCAACATTCTTAAAATTGTTGAATATAAAATTGGTGATATCATCACGATCTGTCCATGAAAAATCGATATCAAAATCTGGAGGATTTTTTCTAAATAGATTAATGAATCGTTCAAAGTAAAGGTCTAGTTCTATAGGATCAACATCAGTGATGCGTAATAAATAGGCTATAATGCTATTGGCACCACTACCACGACCAACATAAAAATAGCCTTTACTACTAGCGTATTCTAGAATACGCCAATTGATTAGGAAGTAGGCAACAAATCCTTTCTCTTTGATAATGTGTAGCTCTTTTTCAATGCGATTAAAGATGATTTCATCAGGATTTTCATATCGATACTTTAAGCCTTCGTAAGTAAGCTTTTCTAATAATTTATAGTCTGTTGCTTCACTTTTAGTATATGATTTTTGGTTATTGGGTATTTGCTGTGAGAAATCAAATGATATAGAACAGTTATTTAAAATGGTTTCTGTGTTTTCTATAAGTTCAGGAAACTCTTCATAGGTTTTGCATAACTCATTGTAAGGAAGCATCGCATCTTTTTCACTACCTTGTTCGGTTTTTGGGAGTTTACTAAGTAATGTGTTATTGTCTATAGCGCGTAATAAACGGTGTGTATTAAATCCTCTTCTATTTTCAAAAGAGACTGTTTTTAAAATGACCAACTTACTTCTAAGACGATTCCATTTAGAGAATTTAAGCCTGTTGAGCTCTTCAGGCTTTATGCCTAAAAACTCATGATCTTTTAGATTGTAATTAAAATCTTTATTATAGGGATAAACAACAAAAGTATCTTGTAGCTGAGGAGCTGTAATAGGAATTTTAATTGTGGCATCATGTAAAAAGCTAGAGAGGTAGTTATTAATGTTTTGAAAACCATTATTGTTTTTGGCTAGCATTACAAATTGCTGCTGTGCACCATTTCTAAAGTCAACTCCTAATACAGGTTTTATATCATATTTTTTAGAAAGACGAACAAAATCAAGACAAGCCGATGTGCTATTAATATCGGTTAATGCTAAAGTTTGTACTCCATTTTTTGAGGTAATGGCAAGCAATTGCTCCGGCTTAATAGTGCCGTAACGAAGACTATAATATGTGTGGCAATTGAGATACATAAACTATTTACAAAACTAGCTACATTTTGAAGTAATTGTTGCCTATATTTGTAGCAATTGAAATAATTATGAAATTTATACATACAAATATTCGTCACCTTAGAACGTCTAAAGGATGTTCTCAAGAACAATTTGCCGAAGAACTGGGTTGGACACGATCTATAGTTGGCTCATACGAAGAAGGAAGGTCTGAACCATCTATTGAGCGTCTTATCGTGTTATCTAATTACTTTGATATTCCTATAGATATTCTGGTAAAAAATGATTTACGAACAGCTAAAGACACTTCGTTTATAGAAGTGGGAAATAAACGAGTATTATTTCCAGTCACAGTAAACGAAACTAACGAAGACCTCATTGATATTATCCCAGTAAAAGCATCTGCAGGTTATCTTGAAGGGTATGCAGACCCTGAATATATTGAGCAATTGGAGAAGATAAAACTTCCGTTCCTTCCAACAGGAACACATAGAGCATTTCCAATAAAAGGAGATTCTATGCTTCCTGTAAAAGACGGATCATTTATAGTTGCAAGGTTTGTAGATGATATTAGTAATATAAAAGACGGAAGAACTTATGTGGTACTTACTAAAGAAGATGGTTTAGTGTATAAGCGTATCTATAAAGAAGAGAGTGCATTGATACTACATTCAGACAATAAAATCTATTTACCTTATACTGTTAATTTGAATGATGTATTGGAGCTTTGGGAGTTTACATGCTGTATCAACACTCAGGAGTATAGTGAAGATGAATTAAAACTCAGCTCTATTGTAAATATGTTTAGAGATTTAAAAGTAGAATTAAAATCTATTAAAGGATTAGAAAGCAGAGTTTAATTGAAAGATATTAATTACAAAAGAGCTCAAACTACAGAAGAGTTAAATCAAATTCTGGCTCTTCAACACATAAATATTCCATCTGCAATTTCTAAAGGCGAAAGGGAACGAGAAGGTTTTGTAACTGTGCATCATACGTTTGCTATATTAAGTGAAATGAATGCTAAATGCCCTCATGTTATAGCTACTAGTAATGAAAATGTTATAGCGTATTCTTTATGTATGTTAAGAAGCTTTAGGGAAGATATTGAGATTTTGAGACCTATGTTTAAACAAATAGATGATTGTCTAAAAAGAGAAACTAAGTACATAGTTATGGGACAAATTTGTGTCGATAAAGAATTTAGAAAACAGGGAGTGTTTAGAGGTATGTATAATTTTATGAAAAGACAGCTAAAATCTCAATATGATATGATTATTACTGAGGTCGATAAGAAGAATATTAGATCAATGAATGCACATTATGCGGTTGGATTTAGACTTTTGAACTCTTACTATTCTAAAGGGCAAAATTGGAACTTAATCTATCTAGAAATATAATTCTAATCACCAACCCTGACATACTTCTCTACAATTTCCCTTTTAATTCCAGCTTCTTTTATTTCTTCAACTCCTGATTGTATAAGGGTGTCTCCTTTTATTTCAATTTTAAAAGGAAATTCATGATTTTTAAAATCTAGCGCAGAAGTATAAGTAAGGGTTTCTATGTAATCATCTCCATTAATTTTATAAGTCCCACCACCACCATAAAATTTACTTGCATCATCTTCAACCTGGTTAAAAAAAGCAAAATGGGAGTCATTAATAATCTTAATGAAACTGCTTTTAGAAAGATCCTTAATTATCAATGAATCATTTTCCTTGACTTCTCCATAAACAAGTTGCCATGTTCCATCTATATCATTTCTATGTAATGACTTTTCTGAAGATTTAGTACAGGAAGACAAACACAATGCCACTAAAGACAAGTGAAAAAACAAAGATTTCATTTTAGTTTAGACCAATTCTTAGAAATGATAACGTACAAAGGCTTCCATTGCAGCATAATCTGCTAGACCAAGGTTTCGGTATTTTTCGGCGGTTTCACGATTACGTTCTTCGGCTCTCATCCAAAATTCTCTTGTATCATCCCCTTGGAACATCACACCATCTTTTTGAGATTGATGATAGAATATGGCGTGACGTTTTTTAAGTACTTGATCAGGGCTCATTGGTACAGCCATTTCAATTTCATAAGATTCCCACTCATGCCATGCACCGCGATACATCCAAACCCAGCAATCATCCATATATGATTCAGATTTTAACTTTTCTAAAGCAGCAAATAATGCATCTAGACATACTTTATGTGTTCCATGAGGATCAGCCAAATCACCTGCAGCATAAATTTGATGTGGCTTTATGTTATCTATGAGGCTGCACATAATATCTATATCATCATGTGAAAGTTTATTTTTCTTGATAGTTCCAGTTTCATAGAAAGGTAAATCTAGAAAATGAACATTTTCATCTGGAAGACTTAAATATCTAGTAGCAGCTAAAGATTCACTTCTACGAATAAGGCCTTTTAACTTTCTTGTTTCAAGAGAATCGACACTGTTATCGGTTTTCTCTTCAAGGAAGTCTATGATTTTTTGTGCCTCAACAGCATTATTGTTCAGCGCTTTAGCTATTTCGGCAAATTTCAGTGCTTCTTGGTCTGAAACCGCAATATTTCCTGAAGTTTGATAAGCTATATGCACTTCATGCCCTTGCTCTACCAATCTATCAAAAGTTCCACCCATAGATATAACATCGTCATCTGGATGTGGACTGAAGATTATTACACGTTTTTTAGCAGGTAAAGCTCTTTCTGGTCGCTTAGAATCATCTGCATTTGGTTTTCCTCCAGGCCAACCCGTAATTGTATGCTGTAATTTGTTGAACATCTTGATGTTCAGATCGTAAGCAGTACCTTCTTCAGTTAAAAGACCAGACATGCCATTGTCATTATAATCTTTATCTGTTAGCTTTAAAATAGCTTTATTTGTTAATTCACTTAACCAAACTGTGGCCTTTAATTTTAAAGCATCAGTCCATATACATGAAGAAACCAGCCAAGGAGTTTTTACTCTGGTGAGTTCGGTTGAAGCCCCTTTATCTAGAATAAAAGTAGTATTGTTATGTTCTTGAAGGTAGGTTGCAGGAACATTAGAAGTAATTTCTCCTTCTATTGTTTTTTTGATTATTCCAGCTTTATTAACACCCCAAGCTAATAGCACAATTCGCTTTGCTTTTCTAACAGTACCAATACCCATAGTAATTGCTTTTCTTGGTACGTTGTCAATACCTAAAAAAGCGGGAGCTGCATCGGCTCTTGTTAGGTGATCTAAGGTGATATTTCTTGTTCCAGAATTAAAGTGAGATCCTGGTTCGTTAAAACCAATATGTCCAGTTCTACCAATTCCTAGAAGTTGAAAATCTAAACCGCCTACTGCTTCAATCTTCATTTCATAATCAATGCAGTATTGGTAAAGATCTTCTGAGGAAATTTTTCCGTCAGGAATATTAATGTTCTCAGGTAAGATGTCTATGTGATCAAATAAATGTTCATGCATGAAGAACCAATAACTCTGAATATTAGCTTTATCCATTGGATAATACTCGTCCAGATTAAAAGTGATTACGTTAGAGAAACTTAATCCTTCTTCTTTGTGCATTCTTACTAACTCTTCATACACTTTAATAGGAGATGAACCAGTGGCAAGACCTAACACACAATTCTCATTTCTCTCCTGTTTATCTCTAATTAATGCTGCTATTTCATGAGCAACTAGAGCTGAAGCTTCAAGTGAAGATTCAAAAATAATGTTGTGGATTTTTTCAAATCTCGTTTCTTCAAATTTTCCAGCTTCTGTATAAGCTATGTCTTTGTAATTTGCTATTGCTACACTCATTATTTAAAAGTTAGGATATACTTAAGTAATAAAAACAAGCGGAAAAATTACTTCTTCCGCTTGTTAGAAAACTAATCAAAAAAGGGTATTTATAAAAAAACTATTCATTAATTGTACTAGGTTTCAACGTTTTCTAAACAGAAGAATCGCTGATAATCCATGGCTAAAATATATCATAAGCGTTAGTAGATAAAAAAAAATATATAAACGGTCTGCTTTAGCATATAGACGACAACTTATTATCGATAAGCGTTTTAGCTAAATAAACTATTGTAGATTTAATTGTTATTTAGTGATTATATGCTTAAAATTGCTCAAGTTTTAAATGTAGTTAACTATTATAATTTCTAGCTATTTCACTGTTTAGCAATAATATAAATAGAACGATACCTCTAAAGTATCATATACTGTTTTGGATTGGATATTTTCTTTTCAATGTGGTTCGCTGGGGAAGTTATTTTGATGATTATTGGTATTCAGTAAAATCAAATCTAGTTGAGTTTCCAATACATATATTAGTCGTTTATGTTAATATTTATTATCTCATTCCTCGTTTTATATTAAGGAAAAAGTACTGGACTTATATTGGTTATTTAAGTTTAATTTTAGTTTTGGTTTATTTGGTTAGAACTGGGTTAAACTATCTTTTGGTTACTAGAGAAATTTGGCCTGAAGCTGATGATGGAGGAAGATTTTTAGAGCTAAATCATGTAATTGCAGTTGTTTTGGGTGAACTCTATGTTTTAGGGTTTGCAACAGCTATTAAATTAGTAATTGATTGGTCTATTGAAAAACGCAGAAATGAAGATTTGGCACAATTACAATTAAGCACAGAACTCAAATATTTGCGAACACAAATACAGCCTCATTTCTTTTTTAACACTTTAAATAATTTGTATGCTCTAACGTTAAAGAAATCAGACAAAGCACCTAGGTTAGTAATTAAACTCTCAGAAATGATGCAATATGTACTGTATGAGGTGACTAGTTCTAGGGCAAGTTTGTTGCAAGAAATAAATCATATTAATAATTTTATTGATATTGAGCGAATGAGGTATAATGACAGTGTTGAGTGCGAATTAGATATAACTGGAAATATTGAAGATGTGGAAGTTCCCCCACTATTGTTTTTATCTTTTGTTGAGAACTGTTTTAAACATGGTTTAAGGAAGAATGATTTTGTTAAGATCAATATGAGTTTTGAAATTGTGAACAAAAATTATTTAAAGTTTAAACTGTCTAATAACTTTAATCCAAATGCTGAGAACAAAGAAAAGCATGGAATAGGCATTGTAAATGCAAAAAGAAGGTTAAGCCTATTATTCTTTAATGATTATGAATTGAAGACTGAAGTTATAGGCGATATATATAAATTATACTTAAAGATACCTGTTAGATGAGCATAAAGTGCATTATAATAGATGATGAGCCTTTAGCAATTAATGTAATTGAAGATCATTTAAAAAACTTCGATAACATTGAGATTGTTGCTACATTCAATAATCCATTAAAGGCATATAGTATATTAGAACAGGAAAAAATTGACGTAATCTTTCTGGATATTAACATGCCTCAAATGACAGGGTTTACGTTTATAGAAAGTCTTAGTAATAAACCTCTAATTGTTTTTACAACTGCTTATAGAGAGTATGCAGTAAAAAGTTTTGAGCTTGATATTCTTGATTATTTAGTAAAACCTATTCCTTTTAATCGTTTTTTAAAGACTATTAATAAAATATATCAACAAGTTTATGTAACTAATTCTTCTACAGAAAGTCCACTACAACAAGAACCTCATATTTTCTTAAAAGTTAATAAGAAGCTTATAAAAGTTAATTTAAATGATATTCTTTATATAGAAAGTTTAAAAGATTATATAAAGGTCATTACTTTTTTAGGAGATTACGTTGTGCATAAATCACTTTCAGCTATAACAGAAGAGCTTCCAAATTCAAACTTTATTAGAGTTCATCGTTCTTATACAATATCAATTAACAAGATAGCGGCAATAGATGGTAATCTAATTGAATTATCAGACAGAAAGATTCCTATTGGGCGAAACTATTTAAAAACTGCAAAAGAGCGTATTTTTAATGTAAAGGAAAACGAAAAAGACTAAACTATTTTGTCTTTTAAACTCAAATGTTTAGCGACTTAAATAGGTTATTGGTAGAAAATATTTACTCCTCGTTTTTTTATTTGTTAATTTACTAGGCAAATAAACTAACTAAACTATGGTCGACTTATCCACGTTTGACATTGTCCTAATCGTCTTATTTTTTTCTATAACCTTATTTATCGGAATTTATGTTTCTAAAAAGTCGGGTAAAAATTCTACAGAATTCTTCCTTTCAGGCAGAAGCATGCCTTGGTGGCTTTTAGGATTATCTATGGTGGCTACCACCTTTTCTACAGATACACCAAACCTAGTAACAGATATTGTCAGAAGTAATGGTGTTTCTGGAAACTGGATTTGGTGGGCATTCTTAATTACGGGAATGCTTACGGTATTTGTATATGCCAAGCTGTGGCGTAAATCTAATGTTAATACAGATCTGGAATTTTACGAATTAAGATATGGTGGTAAACCAGCTAGCTTTCTCAGAAAGTTCCGCGCTGTTTACTTAGGTGTGATTTTTAATGTAATCACCATGTCTGCAGTAACCTTAGCAGCAATTAAGATTGGAGGAATAATGTTAGGATTAGAGCCGTGGCAAACAGTTGTAAGTGCAGGCTTAATTACTGTTGTATTTAGTGCAATGGGTGGATTTAAAGGTGTAGTATATACAGATTTTATTTTGTTTTTTACAGCTATGGCAGGAGCCATAGGAGCAGCTTATTACTTGGTGAATTTACCAGAAGTTGGAGGAATAGAAGCGTTGATTACTAATGAGAATGTAGCTGATAAGCTATCAATATTACCAGATTTTAGCAATACAGAAATGGTTATTGCATTATTGATTATTCCATTAGCTGTGCAGTGGTGGAGTTCTTGGTATCCAGGAGCTGAACCTGGTGGTGGAGGATATATTGCTCAACGTATGCTTGCTGCAAAAGATGAGAACCACGCAATTGGAGCAACTTTTTTCTTTAACATTATGCATTATGCATTGAGACCTTGGCCATGGATTTTAGTTGCACTAGCATCTTTAGTTGTATTCCCTGATATTGCTAGTATTCAAGAGGCATTCCCTAACATAAGTGATGATAAGCTTGGTCATGATTTAGCATATTCAGCAATGCTTACTAAACTTCCTAGTGGATTATTAGGTTTGGTATTAGCATCACTTATTGCTGCATATATGTCAACAATTTCTACACAGTTGAATTGGGGTTCATCTTACATAGTTTTTGATTTTTATAAGCAACAAATTAACCCTGAAGCATCAGAAAAAAGGTTGGTAGTTGTAGGTAGAATTTCAACTATAGTATTAATGGTATTAAGTGCAGGATTAGCCTTATTAATGCAAAATGCAATGGAAGTATTTGGTATGCTATTATTGTTTGGAGCAGGAACAGGACTGATCTTTATTTTAAGATGGTTTTGGTGGCGTATAAATGCTTGGACAGAGATATCAGCAATGTTTGCCTCAGGGATATTATCTATTCTTATTAAGGCAACGTCATTAGGAGGTTTCCTATTTGCAGCTGAGTCTGGTATTTTTCCTTCATGGTTTGAAATTCCGTTTGTAGTTATTGTTACAACATTAATATGGTTAATAGCTACTTATATTACAGCACCGGAATCTAAAGAGGTATTAAATTCATTTTATAAAAAGATTCAACCAGGAGGTCCTGGTTGGAAGAAAGTTGTTGTTGATGCAGAAGCTGATGGAGTTGATCTAGAAATGCCGAATGAAAAGTGGAGTGTGCCTTCGGGTATTCTTGCAATGCTTTTAGGTTGTGTATTAATCTATAGTTGTTTATTTGCTACAGGCTATTGGATCTATGGAGAAACTACCTTAGCTATCTCTTTAACTGTTGCAGCATTAGTAAGTGCTTACTTATTAAAACAAACGTGGTCTAAGATTAAAACTAACATACTGTAGCTATGAAACGACGTATAGAATCAGTGGATATATTGCGTGGTTTCACAATTGCTGCTATGATCATGGTGAATAATCCAGGAACATGGAGCCATGTTTATGCGCCTTTACTACATGCTGAATGGCATGGTTTAACACCAACAGATCTAATATTTCCATTCTTTTTATTCATTGTTGGAATATCAATCTATTTCTCATATAAGAATAAGCCTAATATAAAATCGACTTATAAAAAGATATTTGTACGAACATTTAAACTTTTAGCTCTTGGCTTTATTTTGAACTGGTTTTTACCTTACATGCCATTTTTTAATGATTTAGCAACTGTTAGAATTCCTGGAGTTTTACAGCGTATAGGAATTGTTTTCTGTATTTCTGCAATCCTTTATTTAAACTGTAACTGGAAAGTATTACTTGGAATGGGAGTTGCCATTTTATTGGGTTATTGGGCTTTCATGGGCTTTGTACCATTACCTGATGGGAGCGCTCCTACTTTTGATAGGGCTGCTAATAATTGGGCAAATTTTATTGATTTGAGTGTTCTTGGAGAACATATGTGGAAGGATGATTACGATCCTGAAGGAATATTAAGTACTTTTCCAGCAATAGTTACATGTCTATCGGGAATTTTAATTGGTAAACTACTTGATGGACTTACTAAGGTTCGTTTATTGTTTTTTGCTGCAGCTGGATTTTTACTATCAGGTTATATTCTCAACATGTGGTTTCCAATAAATAAGGCGATATGGAGTAGCAGTTTTGTACTAGTAACAAGTGGTTGGGCAACATTAATTTTAGGAGTAATTTATTTCCTTACAGATATTAAAAAGGTAAAAATGGGAAGCATTTTTAAGTATGCTGGAATGAATGCTATTACCATTTTCTTTTTATCAAGTTTTATAGCTAAGTCATTTTATTTAACTAAAGTTGGTGACACCAATGTTCATTCATGGTTATATGACAATATTTTTGTGCACGATTTCTTGAGTGATAAAATGTCATCGTTGTTATATGCGCTTACAGTTATTGCTTTTTATTTAGGATTGGCCTATTGGATGTACAGGAAAAAGATATTTATAAAAGTATAAGATAAAACAAAAAAAGCGATGCATAAGCGTCGCTTTTTTAATATTTATAAATAAAATTTTAGTCAGCTAAAACTATAATTTTATTATCGTTCATTTCTATAGTTCCAGAATTTATAGCTAACCAAACACCTCTATCAGTTTTAGTAAATTTGTTTTCAACTTCTTCTTCAAGCTGAATATTACCATGAACCTTTACATGTCCTTCTTTTAACAAAGAAACAATAGGTGCGTGATCTTTTAGCATTTCGAACTCACCATTAACTCCTGGTACAGCAACCGATTCTACTTCTCCACTAAATAAAGTGGCCTCTGGTGTTACAATTTCTAAATGCATATTTCAATTGTATTAAATTAAGCTTCAGCAAGCATTTTCTCTCCAGCTTCAATAGCTTCTTCGATAGAACCTTTAAGGTTAAATGCTGCCTCTGGAAGGTGATCTAACTCACCATCCATAATCATGTTAAATCCTTTAATAGTCTCTTTAATATCAACTAATACTCCTGGTATACCAGTAAACTGCTCTGCTACGTGGAATGGTTGAGATAAGAAACGTTGTACACGACGTGCACGCCCTACGGCCATTTTATCATCTTCAGAAAGTTCTTCCATACCTAGAATAGCAATGATATCTTGAAGCTCTTTATAACGCTGTAATAACTCCTTAACCCTTTGTGCACAATCATAGTGATCGTTACCTAAAATATCTGGAGTTAAAATTCTTGATGTAGAATCTAACGGATCTACCGCTGGATAAATACCAAGCTCAGCAATTTTACGAGATAATACTGTTGTTGCATCTAAGTGAGCAAATGTTGTAGCAGGTGCAGGGTCAGTTAAGTCATCTGCAGGTACGTAAACTGCTTGTACAGATGTAATAGATCCTTTCTTAGTTGAAGTAATACGCTCTTGCATCGCTCCCATCTCAGTTGCTAATGTTGGTTGGTAACCTACCGCTGATGGCATACGACCAAGAAGTGCAGATACCTCAGAACCAGCTTGCGTAAAACGGAAGATGTTGTCTACGAAGAAAAGTACATCTTTTCCTTGTCCGTCACCAGCTCCATCACGGAAGTATTCGGCAATTGTTAATCCAGATAATGCCACACGAGCACGCGCTCCAGGAGGCTCATTCATTTGTCCAAATACAAATGTACACTTAGAATCTCTCATTACGTTTTTATCAACCTTAGTAAGATCCCATCCTCCTTCTTCCATAGAGTGTAAGAAGTCATCACCATACTTGATAATTCCTGATTCTAACATTTCACGAAGTAAGTCATTACCCTCACGAGTTCTTTCTCCAACTCCTGCGAAAACAGATAAACCACCGTGACCTTTGGCAATGTTGTTAATTAACTCCTGGATCAATACTGTTTTACCAACTCCAGCACCACCAAATAATCCAATCTTACCTCCTTTTGCATAAGGTTCAATTAAGTCAATTACTTTGATACCTGTAAATAACACTTCTGAAGAAGTAGATAACTCTTCAAACTTAGGTGCTTGTCTGTGAATTGGAAGTCCGTTTTCACCTTGCTTTGGCAAATCACCAATTCCGTCAATTGCATCACCAACAACATTGAATAAACGTCCGTAAACGTCATCACCAATTGGCATTTGAATTGCGCTACCAGTTGAAACAACTTCTGTTCCTCTACTTAAACCATCTGAAGAGTCCATTGCTATAGTACGTACTGTATCTTCACCAATGTGAGATTGCACCTCTAGTACTAATGTTGAACCATCTTCTCTTTTGATTTCTAATGAATCGTAAATCTTAGGAAGTTCTGCTCCAGCATCGAATTCAACATCAATAACTGCTCCTACAATTTGTGCAACTTTACCTGTAACTTTTGACATTACTTTTATATTTATTGTTTGTCTAAAATTTTAAAGCAAAAATCAGCTGATTTTTTGCGCTGCAAAGATATATTTTTTAATTAAAAATACCGCACAAACACTATCAAAATAAACAGGTTTTTTAAAATTAGATTTTTAGGAGATAATCGAGTGGTTAAAAACAAAAAAACCCAGAACAAAATTCTGGGTTTTAAATATTTAAAATAAACTTTTATTAAGTGTTTATAGATTGTTTATTGTCCAAGAAACATAGTACTGTGAACCAATAAATCCAGTACCAAAGGCAGTGAAATAATCATCTCCAAGAAGATTAGTCGCACCAGCTTTAAATGTAGATTTTAAACTAGGAACTCTTAAATTAATTTGAGCATCTAAAACGTTGAATGAAGGAACTTGTCCATTTCCAAATGAAGCTTCCCATAAATAAGTGTCGCTCCATCTCCAAGCAACATTAAATCCAAAGTTTTTGAACATATCTGTATTTCCAAAGCTTGCTTTAAATTTATGTTCAGGAGTATTAAAGTTGGTAGCAAAATCAGGATCACTTGCCTTATCAAAATCTTCTTTAGCATAGGTATAATTAGCACTTAAGTCATAATCTCCAAAAATTTTGGTAGATACTTGAATAGAACCCCCATAAGACTTTACATCCGCGTTAGAGTTAGTGTATGCCGAGTAAACTTCGTAATCTCCGTTAGCTATTGCTAATATTGATAATGAATTATCACCTACAGCTCCATAATAAGGAGCAATTACATTTTCTGTAGAAATAAAGTCTTTATATTGATTATAGTATGTGCTTAAATCAATAGTGACTTTATTGAACTTTGCTCTATAACCAACTTCAAAAGAGGTTACTCTTTCAGGCTTAACCAGGTTAGGGTTACCAATTTCAAGAAGCGCAGGGTTCCCTGAAGCAGCAAAGGCAAGTACTGAAACTGCAGAATATGAATTTTCATACGCCGCACGACCTGTTTGCGTAATTGTGGCTGGAACTCCAACGCCTTGACCTGCAAGACTTACATTATAATTTCCAGAATAACGATCTAAGTTATTAGGAGCAGAACCAACTAACAATGCTCTACCTGCATCAAGACCTATATATAAATCTTGTGTCGTAGGATTTCTAAATCCAGTTTGTACTGAAAAACGTAAGTTTCTATTTCTCTCTTCACCAAAGGTATATCCAATTGAGAATCTAGGAGAGAAAAATCCATCAAATAATTCGGACTTGTCATAACGAACAGAACCAGTAAGCTTTAAACGGTCATCAGCTAGTTTTTTCTGAACTTGTGTATAAACACCAACCTCGGAATAATCAATAGGTCCATCAAAATCAGTATATATAGTTCCAAAGGAATTCAACGAATATCTTCTGTAAGAACCACCAACTTGAATTTCTGCAACATCTGTCAAGTGAGAGAAATTGTAATTTCCATCAACATGATAAATCTTAGAGTTATCCTGGAATTTAGAGCCAGTACTTAAATCAGGGTCATTAGTTATGGCATTGAAAGCACTAATATATTGTGGAGTTCCAGGAACAAACCTTCCAGCATCAGCAGCCTGTCTTCCAACAGCATGAGCCGCACCAACATTTCCAGCAGGAACACCAGGAACTAATCCAGCAAACGCTTGGAAATAACCTCCAACATATTCACCAAACCATGTGGTGTCATCTTTCCATGCTCTGTTAATATTTATTCCAGTGAATACCATATCATAAGAATCACCTGCTTGATCCTCGGTCATATAGCCACGTAAAAAGAAATTATCATTCCTAATTTCTAATTTATGTTGTTGCATATTAAAATCATCAATTGCATAGCGATTTATACCTTGATAAATAGTAGATCCAGTTCCATACTTACCAACATAGGAGATTTCGAAATCATCTTCCCATGGTCGGTAATAAAGTCCCCAATCAGCTTTTATACTTTCAGCATTATAATCTGTAAGATCGCTTTCAGCATATCCAGTTCTACTTACATTAACTGAAGGAACAAGTGCATCTGCTCCAGGAGGAAGAATTCCCAATGCAACCAATGCTTGAGCTACACCATTAATATTTGTACTAACTTCATCTCCATAGACGTTTATTCCGTCATAATCAACATCTGCTCTTGTCGCCCCAGTTCCAGGTTTCCCAGTTAGGTTATTTGCCACCCAATCGGTTCCTTTTAAATAACCAAAATTCACTTTTGCGGCAAATTTATCACTGAACTTATAGGCTGCTCTAATACCAAAATCAGTATAGGTATTATCTCCAGCCGCATCTTGTGAAGTGATACCTTGCTTATAGTAACCACTTATTCCAGCATGGTCGAAAGGGTTTTTACTTCTCATGAATAAAATACCATTAAAGGCATTAGCACCATATAAGGCAGAAGCTGCACCTGGAAGTAATTCAACACTTTGTATGTCGGTTTCTATCATCCCAAGTAAGTTACCCAATGGGAAGTTAAGAGCCGGCGCAGAATTATCCATCCCATCAACTAGTTGCATAAAACGAGAGTTGGCAAATGTTGCGAAACCTCTAGTGTTAATAGCTTTGAAGGTTAAACTGTTAGTGTTAATATCAACACCTTTTAAATTCTCTAAACCATCATAAAAGTCAGCTGAAGCAGTGTTTCTAATTTCCTTTAGACCGAAACGCTCAACAGTTACTGGTGATTCAAAAATTCTTTCTGGAGTTCTAGAAGCAGAAATTACGATTTCATCAAGCTCATTACCTTCTTGAAGAACAAAATTAATCGTTTGATTATTTGAAGTTACTTCTTGAGTTTGAGCTTCAAAACCAACACTACTTGCTCTAAGCGTGAAAGGAGGGTTTTGACTTGTAGTTAAAGTAAAGTTTCCATCAAAGTCGGTTACAGCTCCACTCGAAGCTCCAATAACTATAATATTAGCACCAGGGAGAGGCTGCCCATTTTGATCAGAAACATTACCTTTTACTGTTGTTTGTGCATACGAAGAAACACAAAAGAATAGTAAAAATAATTTGATAATAGTTTTCATATTGGGTTTTGATTTAATTTCTAAAAAACAATATAGGTGTATATTTTGTCAACGTGAAGATATTTTTTAAAAAAATAACTATGCACGCATAATATATCTTGTGCTAATATAATATTTTTTCGATATGATTTTTGAAAAAAGTGCAGTAAAGCCCCTCTTTTATTATGAAAAACTTACTCTACCGTTACAGATTTAGCTAAATTCCTAGGTTGGTCTACATTCTTATCTAACATTACAGCTATATAATAAGATAATAATTGTAGTGGAATTGTAGTTAATAAAGGTGAAAGTGATTCTAGAGATTCAGGAATTTCAATTACGTGATCTGCTAACTCTTTAACTGATGTATCTCCTTCTGTAACAATTGCTATTATTTTACCTTTTCTAGATTTTATCTCCTGAATGTTGCTTACAATTTTTTCGTAGTGTCCTTTTTTTGTAGCAATAACTATTACAGGCATATTCTCGTCAATTAATGCTATAGGGCCGTGTTTCATTTCTGCCGCAGGATAGCCTTCAGCATGTATATATGAAATCTCTTTAAGCTTAAGAGCACCCTCTAAAGCAACAGGAAAATTATATCCTCGTCCTAAATACAAGCAATTGGTTGCATGTTTGTAGGTATCGGCAATCATTTTAATGTGCGCATCAGATTCTAGTGTTTTTTCAACTTTGTCGGGAATCATTTCTAATTCCAACATATGCATTCTAAAGTCTGAGCTTGAAATGGTTCCTTTAGCTCTAGCTAATCTAAGAGCAATTAGAGTAAGAACAGTTATTTGAGTAGTAAACGCTTTTGTTGAAGCCACTCCAATTTCAGGCCCAGCGTGAGTATATGCTCCTGCATCAGTTTCTCTTGCAATAGAAGAACCAACAACATTACATACACCAAAAACAAAAGCACCTCTTTCCTTGGCCAATTTTATTGCAGCTAGGGTGTCAGCGGTTTCTCCTGATTGCGAAATGGCAATAACAAGATCATTTTCCGTGATAACAGGATTTCGATATCTAAACTCAGAGGCATATTCTACTTCAACAGGAATTCTTGCAAGATCTTCAAAAATGTATTCGGCAACTAATCCTGCATGCCAAGAAGTACCACATGCGACAATAATTATTCTTTCGGCGCTAAGGAACTTTTTCATATTATCCTCAACACCTGCCATTTTGATGATAGCTCTTTCCAATGAAAGGCGACCTCTATAGGTGTCTCTTATGGCGTGTGGTTGTTCGTAGATCTCTTTTAACATGAAATGATCGTATCCACCTTTTTCAATTTGCTCAAGATTTAACTGAAGCTCTTGAATGTATGGATCAACCATTGAATCGTCTTGAATTTTTCTAACTTTTATGTCTTTTCCTCTTCTAACCACAGCCATTTCTTCATCCTCTAGATAAATAGCGTTGTTAGTATATTCAATAAATGGAGAAGCATCACTAGCGATAAAAAACTCATCATCACCAATACCAATAGCTAAAGGGCTTCCTAGCTTTGCTACAACAATTTCATTTGGCTTGTTTTTGTCGAAAACTGCAATTGCATAAGCACCTACAACTTGGTTTAAAGCAATGTGTACTGCCTTACCAAGCATGATATTTTCATTAATCATGATGTCTTCAATAAGGTTAACCAGAACCTCAGTATCAGTATCAGATTTGAATGAATACCCTCTGTTAATTAACTCTTTTTTTAGGGCTTCGTAATTTTCAATAATTCCATTATGAATTATTACCAGATCACCAGATTTTGAAAAATGTGGATGAGAGTTTACGTCATTAGGAACTCCATGAGTAGCCCAACGAGTATGCCCAATACCTAAGGTGCCTGTAGTAGAGATTTCATCTTGAATTTTTCTTTCAAGATCATCAACTTTTCCTTTTGTTTTGGAAAGCTTTATATGATCTTCATTGTATAATGCAATTCCAGCACTATCATATCCTCTATACTCTAAGCGCTTTAAACCTTTTAAAATAATAGGATAGGCATCACGATGCCCAATATACCCAACAATACCACACATAAATTTTGATTAGTTTTCTGGTTCTGTGTAATAAATGGTCAATTTAGTTCTTTTTTCTGGGTCGGACGAATTATTTCCATGAAGTACCGTTCCTTGCGGTGAAATGGCAGTACCAGAAGGAATTATTTTACCGTCATCACCAAAAAGAGGATAAGGATCTACTGCACCAACGTTTGAAGTTACTACTAAGCCTAATTTAACATTGGTTGAATCTCTTACAATAATATTGTTTATATGCTCAGTTATTCTAACTCTGTACTTTTTATTTCCTTGATTATCAGTCTCTTCGGTGATTGGGGGTAAATGAATGATTTTGGCATTAATGGTAAGATCACTTACAGATTGATCAAGAAAATAATCAATTAATGGAGTGTTGTTGTTTAGATCATAAATATAAACTCTATCAGGTTCAGAGTTGTTAACAACACTTTCATCAACATAAAACTCTAAGTAAGCTTCATTTACTAAGCGTTTCATATTGTCATCTTCTTTGAAGTCGTTTTTAAAAGCATCAAACTCTGGAGATTCACCTTCATCATCACCATTAAAAAGATTAATAATTGCCATATTACCTTGACCCCCTTTTAGGTATAATTTCTCATCTCCAGTTACAGGATTAGGATTAGGAATTGCGCCAAAATTATTATCAAATATATTTACAAGATTTCCACTAAAATTTAGAACATAAGTACCAGGATTTTCAATTGGTTCTCCTTCATTTTCTTCATCTTCAGTTTCGCTTGTATAATAAATCGTTATATTGGCACTTGTATTTCTAAAATTAAGAAGCATCATAGGACCATCTGTAGCTGCTGACTCTACTTTAAAATAAAGACCTCTAAAGTATTCAAAAAAGTTATTTTGATTACTAAGCTCTGGTTCTCCTTCTTTATTAAGGAAAGTATCCTGCCAATAAGTGTCTAATGGGTCATCAGGATCATCTAACCTTACTCTAATACTTGGAGCAACTCTTTCAGATTCTACTTTTTCATCTTCTTCGTCTAATTCGGTTAAAATAATTTCCTGATCGTTAATAATAAAGCTTTCATCTTCATAAAGGAGTGTTCCTTCCAGATCTGATGAATTTATAGGAAGTGCTCCTGATGTATTACCATTAGAATAATATCTCTGAGGACTGTTAAACTCAGAATTTGGATCAAAACTTTTCAAGAAATAGTTGTTTTGATAAACTGAAAGCTTTATTGATGATTCCCTATTTCCGTATATTGAGTCTAATCTGTAAGTACTATTACCATCAGCGTCTGTATTAGTTAAAGTACTTAGATATGGAATTGTAAGTATAACCGAATCTAGTTGAACATTCTCACCAAACGATGGATCATATGCTGAAGGCGTCATTTGTGATACAAAATTTGCGGTAGAGGAACCAAAAATCACATCATTAAAATACCCCAAAAGATTTAAAGGCAGGTTATTTGATTGAAAGGCCTCAATAGTACTATTATAAGTAATAACAGGGTATGTCACTACATCAGTACCAAAATGTGTTGTGTTTTCAGAATTTACCACATCTGAATTTATACTTGAAAAATCCTTTTCACAAGCAATAAATAAAGATAATATAAGAGCTAATAGCGCTATATTCTTAGATAATATATTTTTCTTTTTCATTAATTTTTAACTTAAAACTTGGGTAGTATAAAACTCAGTGTAAGCCTCAGCAAACTCTTCTGGATGTTGGTAATCTAAAACAGGTTTTTCGCAATTTTTTAAATAATCATCCAACTCTGTTGGAATGGTTTCAGATCCAACAATTAATGCATCAGAATAATCAACAGCTACCTTCATAATATTATTATAACTAGGGGCTTCTAATGCTTTAATTGAAGCTTCATCAATATTGTCGAATTTTATCTTCTCAATCATTTTTGTATTTAACGATTCATCAAAGCTTTGATTGTATACTGAGGTTACAATTTTACTTTCTGCAAATAATGGCTCGTCTTTATAAAACTCTTTTAAATAAAGGGGTAAAAGAGCAGCTAACCATCCATGTACATGAATAATGTCTGGTGACCAGTTCAGTTTTTTAACGGTTTCAATAACTCCTTTTGCAAAGAATATTGAACGCTCGTCATTATCATCAAAAAGCTTACCATTTTCATCAGTTAGAGTAGCTTTTCTCTTAAAGTACTCTTCATTATCTATAAAGTAAACTTGAATACGCTCTTTAGGTATAGATGCTACTTTAATAATAAGAGGCATGTCTAAATCGTTGATCACCAAATTAATTCCAGATAATCTTATTACCTCGTGAAGTTGATGCCTTCTCTCATTAATATTTCCATATCTAGGCATGAATATTCTTATTTGTCCTCCTTGTTTGTTAACCATTCTTGGTGCTTCAAACGACATTGATGAGATCTCTGTTTCGGGTAAATAAGGTACCACTTCAGAGGACACATACAATATTCTTTTATCTTTCATAAGCTAGGTGCTTTAAAATTTTAGAATAAAAAACACGCAAAATTACAAAAATTATGCAGATTAACCTTAATATATTAAGTTTGCACGCTGTTAATTTTTTTATAAAGTGAACATTGTAAAATCAAAGGAGCAAGTTGCTGAAATTTGGCAGGATTTAAAGACAAGTAAATTGTCAATTGGCTTGGTTCCAACAATGGGCGCTTTGCATGATGGTCATTTGTCTCTAATCAAACAAGCCTTATCTGAAAATGACAAGGTTTTTGTAAGTATTTTTGTGAACCCAACACAGTTTAACAATATCAAAGATCTTGATACTTATCCACGAACATTAGAAAGAGACATAAGCTTGCTCGAGACTGTTTCTAAAGACAACATAATAGTCTATGCACCAACAGTTGATGATATTTATGGAAACCAAGTTGAATCCGTAGGTTTTAATTTTGATGGTCTTGAAAAAGAAATGGAAGGTGAGTTTAGAGACGGACATTTTGACGGAGTTGGAACAGTTGTAAAACGCTTCTTTGAAATTGTAAAACCTGATTATGCTTACTTTGGTGAAAAAGATTTTCAGCAACTACAAATAATTAGAAAACTTGTAGAAAAGCAAAATATTCCTGTAAATATTGTAGGTTGTGATATTTACAGAGAACTAACTGGATTGGCAATGAGTTCTCGAAATGAAAGATTAACTCCTGAGCATAAAAACGAAGCACCTTTTATTTATAAAATACTAAAATCTGCCAAAGAGAAATTTGGCACAAAAAGTGCTAAGAAAGTAATGGAATGGGTTGATAAACAGTTTGCTAAAAATGATCTTTTAAAATTAGAATATTTCACAATTGCAGACGTTGAAACCTTAAAACCAATTAAAAGAAAATCTAAGAAAAAGAAATATCGTGCGTTTATTGCTGTGTATGCTGGAGACGTTAGACTTATAGATAATATCGCACTAAATTAATTACCTTTGCCCTATGCAAATTCATGTAGTAAAATCGAAGATTCATCGCGTCAAATGTACTGGTGCTGACCTTAACTATATTGGGAGTATTACCATTGACGAAGCCCTGATGGATGCTGCAAATATTGTTCAAGGAGAGAAGATCCAAATTGTGAATAACGATAATGGTGAACGTCTTGAAACTTACGTAATTCCTGGACCAAGAAACAGTGGGGAAATTACCTTAAATGGTGCTGCTGCAAGAAAGGTTTCTGTTGGAGATACCCTTATACTTATTACCTATGCCATCATGGACATTGAAGAGGCTAATACATTTAAGCCATCTTTAGTGTTTCCAGATGAAAAAACTAATCTCTTAAAATAATTGAGTAAGCAACTAAAAACTATTCTAAAGATATTACTTCCGTTACTTTTGGGAGTTGCTTTAGTTTGGTATTCGTTTTCTCAAATCTCATTTCCCGAACTTGCTAAATATTTTAAAGAGGCTAACTATTTTTGGATAGGACTGGGAGTCCTTTTTGGAGCTTTAAGCCATTTATCAAGAGCTTATCGCTGGAAGTTTATGATTCATCCAATGGGATATAAGCTTCGTTTTCCAAACAGTTTTATGGCTGTTATGGCTGCTTATTTGATTAATTATACAATTCCGAGAGCAGGAGAGATCTCACGTGCATCAATTATCACAAATTATGAAGGTGTTCCATTTGAAAAAAGCTTTGGAACAATTGTCGCAGAGAGAGTTGCTGACATGTTGGTAATGGTTCTCATTATTTTGATTACGCTATTTCTTGAGTTCGATTTTATTTATCAATTTTTTGCTGAACGATTTGATCCTTATAAAATCTTTATAGGAATTGGAGTTCTGTTGGTTCTTTTTCTAGCATTCATCTTATTCATTAAACGTAGTAAAGCTAAGTTAGCATTCAAAATTCGCGAATTTATTGAAGGATTGATTGAAGGTGTCATGAGCATTTTCAAAATGAAGAAGAAATGGGCGTTCATTTTTCATACGTTCTTTATTTGGGCAATGTATGTGCTCATGTTTTATGTTACTTCATTTTCAATTGAAGAAACAACCAATATTCCATTTGCAGCTATTTTAATTGGATTCATATCAGCAAGTTTTAGTATAGCCGCTACAAATGGCGGAGTTGGAGCCTACCCTGTTGCAGTTTTTGCGGCTTTTTCAATTTTTGGAATAGCGAAAGAACCTAGTTTCGGATTTGGGTATATTGTGTGGGCATCACAAACACTTTTAATTGTTGCTTTAGGAGGTTTGTCGTTAGCTTATCTTCCAATTTATAACAGAAAAAGCAAGAAGACTACCTCCGAAGTATCTCAATAAGACCTTTACTTTTCCCTCTTATTTGATTACCTTGCCAATATCAAATCTCAAATCGTTCAAAAAATGAAATTTAAACTAACCACTTTATTCGTTTTTGTCTGTCTATTTTCACTGCCTGCTCAAACCATCTACGAAGATTTTCATTCTAATGAGCTAGGAAACTCAAGGCAACTCAAAATTCAACTTCCTCGTAATTACAAAGCAAATGAGGAGAAGACTTATCCACTTTTTGTGGTGTTAGATGGGGATTATTTATTTGAAATAGTTTCAGGAAATGTTGATTATTATTCGTATTGGGAAGATATGCCTGAAGCTATAATCGTGGGAATTAATCAAGTTGACACTCGTGATTCAGACACCTATTATTCTGAACAAAATTATATGCCAGCTGAAACTGGAGCAGAATTTTTCGATTTCATCGTTATGGAACTTATTCCATATATGAATGAAAACTACAGAATGGCAAATTTTAGAGTAATTGTTGGTCATGGAGAAACAGCTAGTTTTTTGAACTATTTTATGCTGAAAAAAAATCCAATGTTTAATGCTTACATAGCAATTAGCCCTGACCTTTCTTACGGAATGATGGAAAATATTCCAACAAGATTGAGTCAGATAGAAAATAAAAACTTCTACTACTTAGCGACTGCTACAAATGACATTAAACCATTGAGAGAAGATGCTATTGCTCTTAATGAAAGTATAGCTACAATTGAGAATGACCAATTAATTTATGGGTTCGATAATTTTGAAGGACCAACACACTATTCATTACCTGCTCATGCAATGCCAAAAGCTCTAGAAAAGATATTTTATGTGTTTCAGCCTATTAGTCGTGATGAATACAAAGAAAAAATATTACCACTAGAAACTTCACCAGTTGATTATCTAACCGATAAGTATAATACGATCAATGGATTATTTAACATTGATAAGCAAGTATTGGTCAACGATTTTAAAGCCATTGCAGCAGCAATTGAAAAGAATAAGACCTTTGAGTATTATGAAGCACTAGGTAAAATGGCTAGAAAAGAATATCCAGACACTTTACTAGGACATTATTATCTTGGGCGTTTTTATGAAGAAACAGGAGAACCTAAAAAGGCAATGAAAACTTATCGTTCTGCTTATATTTTAGAAGAAATTGGAGGTATTACCAAAGATGAAATGTTAGATAGAGCTGATGCTATTAAAAGAGATTTTGGATACTAAATGGCAAAAGTAAAAACCACATTTTTTTGTCAAAGTTGCGGCAGTCAATTTCCTAAATGGCAAGGACAATGCTCTACTTGCAAACAATGGAATACTATTGTTGAAGAAGTTATTCAAAAGGTCGAAAAGAGCGATTGGAAATCTACCTCAGATACAACCTCAAAAAGAGTTTCAAAACCTTTGAAAATCAATGAAATTGATTCAGCTCAAGAGACAAGAATGAAGACTCTTGATGCCGAGTTTAACAGGGTTTTAGGAAGCGGAATTGTTCCTGGATCACTAACTCTATTAGGTGGAGAACCCGGAATTGGTAAAAGTACTTTACTGCTTCAGATCTCTTTACAATTACCATATAGAACCCTTTATGTTTCTGGTGAGGAAAGCCAGAAGCAAATTAAAATGCGTGCTGAACGCATCAACCCAAACAATGACAATTGCTTTGTACTAACCGAAACCAAAACACAAAACATTTTCAGGCAAATCGAAACTTTAGAGCCTGAGGTAGTCATTATTGACTCCATCCAAACTTTGCATAGTGATTATGTGGAGTCTTCTGCTGGAAGTATTTCACAGATAAAGGAATGCACAAGCGAGCTTATAAAGTTTGCCAAAGAAACTACAACTCCTGTAATTTTGATTGGTCATATCACCAAGGATGGTCATATTGCTGGTCCAAAAATTCTGGAGCATATGGTTGATACTGTGTTACAGTTTGAAGGTGATAGAAACCATGTATTTAGAATACTCCGTGCACATAAGAACAGATTTGGATCAACCAATGAACTTGGTATATACGAAATGCAAGGATCAGGACTACGAGAGGTTTCAAATCCAAGTGAAATATTAATCTCAAAGCGTGAAGAAGAACTTTCAGGTAATGCCATTGCTGTAACCTTAGAAGGCATGCGTCCATTGCTTATTGAAGTCCAAGCTTTGGTGAGTTCTGCGGTTTATGGTACTCCGCAACGAAGCGCTACAGGTTTCAATGCAAAACGACTCAATATGTTGCTTGCGGTTTTGGAAAAACGAGCAGGTTTTAGACTTGGTGCAAAAGATGTGTTTTTAAATATCACAGGCGGAATCTCGGTTGATGATCCAGCAATAGATTTGGCTGTAGTTGCTGCAATTTTATCCTCTAATGAGGATGAACCAATTCTACGAGATGTTTGTTTTGCAGCTGAGGTTGGATTGAGTGGTGAAATTCGTCCTGTACAAAGGGTTGAGCAACGCATTCTAGAAGCTGAAAAGTTAGGATTCTCAACCATATTTATTTCTAAATACAATAAGATTTCTTTAAAGAATGCAACTATTAAAATCCAAATGGTTTCTAAGATCGAGGATTTAGTTGGTTATTTGGTTTAAAATCCTTCATTACAAGCGCTTTATTTTTCCTAAAATTCCTTAATTTCGCACTCTTATTGAAAATGACCAATGATGACCGTTAAATTTCCTGAATATAAAGGACTTAACTTACCTCAAGTAGCCGAAGAAATTCGTGGCTATTGGGAGGAGAATGATATCTTTCATAAAAGTATAACTACGCGTGAAGGCAACGAACAGTATGTGTTCTTCGAAGGACCACCTTCTGCTAACGGATTACCAGGTATTCACCATGTAATGGCACGTGCTATTAAAGATATTTTCTGTCGTTATAAAACTCAAAAAGGATTTCAAGTAAAGCGTAAAGCAGGTTGGGATACACATGGACTTCCAATTGAGCTTGGTGTTGAAAAAGAACTTGGAATTACCAAAGAAGATATTGGAAAGACCATTTCAGTAGAAGAGTACAATGCAGCTTGTAGAAAGGCGGTGATGCGTTATACAGATGTTTGGAATGATCTTACTCAAAAAATGGGTTATTGGGTAGATATGGACGATCCATATATTACTTATAAGTCTAAATACATGGAGAGTGTTTGGTGGTTGCTTAAGCAGATCTATGATAAAGATCTGTTGTACAAAGGGTACACCATTCAACCATATTCTCCAAAAGCCGGAACTGGGTTAAGTTCACACGAGCTGAACCAACCAGGAACCTATCAAGATGTAACTGACACTACTGTTGTTGCTCAGTTCAAAATGAAGGAAGAAACACTTCCGGACTTTTTACAAAATGAAGGAACTGTTCATTTCCTAGCTTGGACTACTACTCCTTGGACACTTCCAAGTAATACAGCATTGACTGTTGGACCGAAGATCGATTATGTATTAGTAAAGAGTTATAACCAATATACTTTCGAACCAATCAATGTTGTATTGGCTAAGAACTTGGTTGGGAAGCAGTTTGCTGGAAAATTTATTCAGGTTGAGGATGCTTCAGAATTAGAAAATTACAATTCAGGAGATAAAAAGGTTCCTTACTATGTTGTAAAGGAATTTGTTGGTAAAGACCTAGTAGGAATTCAATACGAGCAATTGCTGCCATATGCATTACCAAATGATAATCCTGAAAATGCGTTTAGAGTAATTTCAGGTGATTTCGTAACTACTGAGGATGGTACAGGAATCGTACATACTGCACCAACTTTTGGAGCTGATGATGCCTTGGTTGCAAAACAAGCAACTCCTGAAGTTCCACCAATGTTAGTGAAGGACGAGAACAGAAACTTGGTTCCGTTAGTTGATCTTCAAGGACGTTTCAGACCAGAAATGGACGAGCATGCTGGTAAATATGTAAAGAATGAATACTACAATGATGGTGAAGCTCCAGAGAAATCGGTTGATGTAGAGTTAGCGATTCAACTTAAAATAGAGAATAAGGCCTTTAAGGTTGAAAAATATAAACACAGTTATCCAAATTGCTGGAGAACTGACAAGCCAATTTTATACTATCCGTTAGATTCTTGGTTCATCAAGGTAACAGACGTAAAGGATAGAATGTTTGAGTTGAATCAAACTATTAACTGGAAGCCTAAGTCAACAGGTGAAGGACGTTTTGGAAATTGGTTAGCAAATGCCAACGACTGGAACTTATCTCGTTCACGTTATTGGGGAATTCCATTACCAATTTGGAGAACCGAAGATGGGAAAGAAGCAAAGTGCATTGGCTCGGTTGAAGAGTTAAAAGCAGAAATAGTAAAAGCTGTTGATGCTGGAGTCATGGCAAAAGATATTTTTGCTGAGTTTGAGGTTGGAAACATGAGTGAAGAGAACTACGAAACTGTAGATCTTCACAAGAATATTGTTGATCAAATTACATTGGTTTCAGACTCAGGACAGCCAATGAAGCGTGAAAGCGATTTAATTGATGTTTGGTTCGATTCTGGAAGTATGCCTTATGCGCAATGGCACTATCCGTTCGAGAATAAAGAATTGATAGATAATAATAAGTTCTATCCTGCAAACTTCATTGCAGAGGGAGTAGATCAAACCAGAGGTTGGTTCTATACATTACATGCTATTGGAACAATGGTGTTTGATTCTGTTGCCTATAAGAATGTAGTTTCAAACGGATTGGTTTTAGATAAGAACGGACAAAAAATGTCGAAACGTTTAGGTAACGCAGTTGATCCTTTCGATAATCTTTCTACTTATGGTGCTGATGCCACGCGTTGGTACATGATTAGTAATGCCAACCCATGGGATAATCTAAAATTTGACGAGGCAGGAATTGAAGAGGTAAGACGTAAGTTCTTCGGGACACTTTATAACACCTATTCGTTCTTTACACTATATGCTAATATCGACAATTTCACATATAGCGAAGCAGATATTCCTATTAATGATAGACCCGAAATTGATAGATGGATTCTTTCTGAATTGAATACACTTGTTAAGAAAGTTGATGAATTCTATGCTGATTACGAACCTACAAAAGCAGCAAGAGTAATTTCAGATTTCACACAGGAATATTTAAGTAACTGGTATGTACGTTTAAGCAGAAGAAGATTCTGGAAGGGTGATTACCAGCAAGATAAGATATCAGCATACCAAACGCTTTATACTTGTATGGTTACTATTGCAAAGCTAGGAGCACCAATTGCGCCTTTCTTTATGGATAGACTTTACAAAGACTTAACAAGTGCTACACAAACAGAAAACTTTGAAAGCGTACATTTGGCTGAGTTTCCTGTTTACAACCAATCTGTTGTAGATAAGGACTTAGAAAGAAAAATGGAGAACGCGCAAACAATTTCTTCTTTAGTGCTGTCGTTAAGAGCTAAGGAAAAGATCAAAGTGCGTCAACCATTGCAGAAGATCATGATTCCCGTTGACAATACTCAAATGAAGGAAGAGATTTTAGCAGTTTCAAGCTTGATCAAGCATGAGGTGAACATCAAGGAGGTTGAATTATTGGAGGATGCCTCAGATATTTTAGTGAAACAGATTAAGCCTAATTTTAAGGTTCTTGGACCTCGATTTGGAAAGGATATGAAAGCCATTGCAGGAGCTGTAAATACGTTTACAGCACAAGACATCCAAAAAATTGAGCAAAATGGCGCTTTGGAACTTGAAATTAATGGAAAAATTATTACATTAGGCCTTGACGATGTAGAAATTACATCGCAAGATATTGAAGGATGGCTTGTAGCCAACGAAGGAGCCCTAACGGTAGCTTTAGACGTTACCATAACTGAAGATTTGCGTGGCGAAGGGATTGCCAGAGAGCTTGTAAATCGTATTCAAAACCTACGTAAAGATTCAGGATTTGACGTAACGGATAGAATAGATGTCCTCCTCCAAAAGGATGACAATATTGTTAGTGCAATTAACAGTAATATTGATTATATTAAGACCGAGACACTAACCGAAGAATTAAAAATAAAAGATGAAGTAAACAATGGTATAGACATTGCTTTTGATGATATAAACACAAAGCTATCTATACAAAAACATTAAGATTATGGCAGCAGATGTAAATAACAGATATTCAGATGCAGATTTAGCTGAATTTAAAGCGCTAATAAACGAAAAAATAGAAAAGGCTCAGCATGACCTTGAGTTAATAAAAAGTGCCTATATGAACGATCATAATAACGGTACTGATGACACAGCACCTACATTCAAAGCATTTGATGAAGGTAGTGAAGTAATGAGTAAAGAATCTAACTCACAATTGGCTATTCGTCAGGAAAAGTTTATTCGTGATCTTAAAAATGCGTTGATCAGAATTGAGAACAAAACCTACGGTATTTGTCGTGTTACTGGAAAACTGATCAACAAAAAAAGATTAGAGTTAGTACCTCATGCTACCTTGAGCATTGAAGCTAAAAACATGCAAAAATAATACTTTATTATATTGTACAAGAACGCCTCAAAATGAGGCGTTTTTTATTTTATATATTTGTCGTCATTCACAAAAAAAACGGTTGATGTCCTTAAAAAAAGCCTCAATACTTATAATTGTTATTCTTCTTATAGATCAGATATCAAAGGTCTATATCAAAACTAATTTCAGACTTCAGGAAAGTGTAGAAGTATTCTCTTGGTTTCAGATATTATTTGTTGAAAACGATGGGATGGCTTGGGGAGCAAAGCTAAGTGATTTTGTTTCTTTTGTTTCGGATAGAACAGCCAAAGTTATCTTAACTACTTTTCGATTAGTAGCTGTAGTTGGAATTGCATATTGGCTAGTAACTTCAATAAAAACTAAAGGGTCAAAAATCTTAATTGTAGCTATTTCACTCATCTTTGCTGGCGCACTAGGTAATATTATAGATTCAGTATTCTATGGCGTAATTTTCAATGATAGCTTCGGACAAGTAGCAACGTTTCTTCCAGAAGAAGGAGGTTATGATACCTTACTTCATGGTAAGGTGGTAGATATGTTACATTTTCCAATGTGGAAAGGTTACCTTCCTGAATGGATTCCTTTTCTAGGAGGTAAATACTTCACTTTTTTCGAACCTGTTTTCAATATAGCTGATATGGCTATTAGTACAGGAGTGGGCTTACTTTTAGTTTTTAATAAAAGAGCTTTCTCTAAAACTGAAGAGGGAGAAATAATACAGGAAGTAAGAGAAGTTCAAAACGTGTAAATTCCCTTCGGTGTAATACAGTAATCAAGAGGCATATCATTTGTTGAAACTTCATCAATAGATTCTTCAGCTTCAAAAAAAGACAAGCCCACTTTGATGGTTTCTTCAGAGCAAGAACTTAAGAATTTGTCATAAAAACCTTTTCCGTATCCAACTCGATTTCCATTTTTGTCAAAAGCTAACAACGGAACAAATACCACCTCAATTTTATTATTAGGAACTTCAATCCCATCAACAGGTTCTGGAATATTCCAATGGTTCTTTTTAATTACAGTGTTGTCAGTGAGCAGATGATTGGTCATTGTCTGCGTATCAAAGTCTGATTTTGAAACAACCACTTCCTTATCCTTAGCATGAAGAATATTTAAGATGAAATCGGTCTGTACTTCTTTATGTTCAACAATACTTAAGAATAAATGATAGTAAGTATGGTTCCATATATCCAATGATAACAACTTGTTTGCAATATTCAAACTAAGCTCATCAACTTGCTCAGATGAAAAATTATTTCTTAGTGTTTTATGTTTTTTTCGGAGCTCGGATTTGGTCATGATTTCAGTTTGGTAGAAATTCTGAATAATGCATCTCCTTTATAAACTATAGGAGCTTCATTTACATTAATGACGAAACCTGAGTTTGGAGCTTTTATGAAATGGTGGAACTTTCCATAAGGATCAGTAATGTGACCAATAACACCTCCTTTTTCAACAGGTTTATTTATTGCTATTGATGCTCTGAACATACCAGAATATTTCGCTCTAAACCATTTGCTCTCTTCAATAAAAACACAAGTTTTCTTAGGCTTTGATATTTTAAATTTTGAAGCTAACATGTCAAAATGATGTAAAACACGTTTTGCACCGTTTACTCCAGTATTAGTGACACTAGTGTCAAAATAAAAAGACTTACCACCTTCAAATAACAACATCGGGACTCCTAATTTATCGCAAGTATTTCTAAACGATTTATTGAGATTTTTGGAATATAAAACAAAAGGAGCTCCAAAAGTTTGCGCGAGCTCATCAAGTGATTCATTATTTGGGACTATCCTTATTTGAGGAGAGTTAAAACGATCTGCTCCACCTGTGTGATAATCCAGAATAAGATCAACTTGAGGAACAATTTCATTAACTAGTTTATAAGCTACTTGACTAGCTAATGACCCTTGTTTTGAACCAGGAAAAACTCGGTTTAAATCGCGACCGTCTGGAAACTCACGCTCCTTATGTAAGAACCCAAAAATGTTAATCACTGGAATACAAATTATAGTTCCTTTTTTAGGTCTATTGATGCCTTTTGCAATAATCTGTCTAACTATTTCAACTCCGTTTACTTCATCTCCATGAATTCCTGCAGTAATTAAAATGGTTGGTCCTGGTGTTTTTGAACGCTCAACAAACACAGGAACTTCAATAGTTGTAGTCGTATGAAGTTTAGCAACATTAAAATTTATTTCTCTGCTTTTACCTAATGGTATAGCTTCCCCAAGAATATGCAATATGTGACTTTTTGGACTTGTCATTAACGACTATTTCGTTCAACAAAAGTGATTATTGCTTTTGCTATATTTTTTTGAGTTGCAGCTTCTATACCTTCTAAACCTGGAGTAGAGTTGATTTCTAAGACTAACGGACCTCTATTTGATTGCAACATATCTACTCCGCAAACAGGGAGTTTTAATGCTCTCGCAGCTTTAATAGCTAGTTTTAGCTCAGACTCTGAAAGTCTTACATATTCGGCAGAACCTCCTCTATGTAAATTAGATCTGAATTCGCCCTCTCTTCCTTGTCGTTTCATAGCACCAACCACTTGTCCATCAACAATTAATGCTCTAAGATCGCAACCATTTGCTTCAGCAATATATTCTTGAACTAATGCACGAGCTTGAAGTCCGTTAAAAGCTTCAAGAACTGATTCTGCTGCATTTTTTGTTTCAGCTAAAACTACACCTAAACCCTGAGTTCCTTCTAATAATTTAATAATTACTGGAGTACCTCCAACATGTTCAATTACTTCAACTACGTCGCGAGAATAATTAGTAAAAACAGTTTTTGGCATACCAACTCCGGCTTTCGAAAGACGTTGAAAACTTCTCAATTTATCACGCGAACGTATAATAGCATCAGAGGTGACAGTTGTAAAAACATTCATCATTTCAAACTGACGCACAACTGCGCTTCCATAAAAGGTAACTGAGGCTCCAATTCTTGGAATAATTGCGTCTACATAGTCAAGATATCTATCTTTATAATAGATAGTTGGTTTCTGCTGTTCGATAATGAGGTCGCATTTAAGAGGATCAATCACTTCAACCTCATGACCACGATTTTCCCCTTCTTCAATAAGTCGTTTTGTAGAGTAAAGATTTTCGTTACGAGAAAGGATTACAATATTCATTATAGCATTGCAGTTTTAATCGCAATATACTAAAAATGACAAACGAATTTTTACAATAATTAGAATTGGCCTACCTTTGAGTAATGAGCGAAACTTCCCTAGAAATACAGCTTAAAACCTTGCCTAATTTACCTGGAGTTTATCAGTATTACGATGCTAATGACACTATAATTTATGTAGGAAAGGCAAAGAATTTAAAGAAGCGTGTAAGCTCATATTTTACTAAGAATCACGACTATGGTAAAACAAGGGTTTTAGTAAAGAAAATTGCCAAGATCAAGCATATAGTTGTTGACACAGAAACCGATGCTTTACTTCTTGAAAACAATTTGATTAAGAAATATCAGCCTCGATACAATGTGATGTTGAAGGATGATAAATCTTACCCTTGGATTTGCATTAAAAAAGAACGATTCCCAAGAGTTTTTCAGACGAGAAGGTTGATAAAGGATGGAAGTGACTATTTTGGACCATACACAAATATAAAAACTGTTTATACTTTGCTAGAATTAATTCGAGGTTTATACCCGTTAAGAACCTGCAACTATGATTTATCTCAGGAAAAAATAAGCACAGGAAAATACAAGGTTTGTCTGGAGTATCACCTAGGAAATTGTAAGGGAGCTTGCGAAGGTCATGAAACTGTAGAAGCGTATGGTCAAAGTATCAAAGCAATTAGAGAGATTCTAAAAGGAAATTTTAAAGATTCACTTCATAAGTTTAAAGCTCAAATGAAGATGCTTGCTGAAGAAATGCTTTTTGAAGAAGCACAAAAAGTAAAAGAAAAGATTGAGGTGCTGGAAAATTATCAGGCAAGATCAACGGTTGTGAACCCAAAGATTAGCAATGTAGATGTGTTCTCGATTGCGAGTGATGAAAGTTATGGCTATGTGAATTTCTTACAGTTATCATATGGATCGATTATTAGATCACACACATTAGAACTAAAGAAGAAGCTAGAAGAAACAGATGAGCAACTATTGGGGCTAGCTATTACTGAAATTAGGCAACGATTTAATTCTCAGTCCAAGGAGATTTACGTGCCTTTTGAAATCAATCTTGGAGAGAATGTAAAGGTTACTGTTCCTAAATTGGGAGATAAGAAGCATATAGTTGATCTATCATTGCGAAATGCAAAATATTATAGGTTAGAGCAACTTAAACAGATAAAAATAACTGATCCTGACAGACACGCGAACAGAATCATGGCACAAATGAAAGCCGATTTAAGGTTGAGCGAGGAACCTAGACACATTGAGTGCTTCGACAATTCTAATATCCAGGGAACACACCCTGTGGCTGCTTGTGTGGTGTTTAAAAATGGAAAACCAAGTAAGAAAGACTACAGACATTTTAATATTAAAACCGTTGAAGGACCAGATGATTTCGCCTCCATGACCGAAGTGGTGTACAGGCGCTATAAACGTTTGCTGGATGAAGAACAGCCGTTACCTCAACTAATTGTGATAGATGGAGGTAAAGGGCAGCTTTCGGCAGCGTTAAAGAGTCTTGATGATCTGAATTTAAGAGGGAAGATTGCCATCGTTGGAATAGCCAAAAGACTAGAAGAATTATTTTATCCAGATGATCCAATTCCGTTATATTTGAATAAAAAAAGCGAAACTCTCAAAATTATTCAGCAGTTGCGTAACGAAGCGCATCGTTTTGGAATCGAGCATCATAGAAATAAGCGAAGTAAAAGTGCGTTAAATACAGAGTTAGAAACCATTCCAGGGATAGGTGAAAAGACTGTGGTTGAATTGCTCAAGCATTTTAAATCGGCAAAGCGTGTTTCGTATGCAAAACTCGATGAGTTAGAAGAGGTGGTAGGAATTTCTAAGGCTAAGAAAATATATAATTACTACAACTTGGAAAATTGAAAAAGAAATTATTGCTCGTATGTTTTTGTTTTGGACTCATGTTTCAAACACAGAGTCAAAACGATTCTGCTCCAAAAGTAGGACTAGTGCTTAGTGGAGGAGGCGCTAAAGGATTGGCGCATATTGGCGCATTAAAGACATTGGATAGCTTAGGTGTAAAGGTCGATTATATTGCTGGCACAAGTATGGGAGCAATAGTTGGCTCACTATATGCATCTGGTTATACCGGGAAACAGCTTGATTCAATATTTCAAAGAATAGATTTCGACGAACTTATTGCTGATGAATTACCAAGAGCTTCTAAAACTTTTTATGAAAAGGAGAACTCTGAAAAATACGCGCTTTCAATTCCTTTCAATAATTTAAAAATTCAAATACCTTCAGCACTATCCAGAGGGCAAAATGTGTTTAATCTTTTATCAAGATTAATGCTTCATGTAAGTGATATAGATGATTTTGAAAAACTTCCAATTCCTTTCTTATGTATTGCAACAAATATAGAAACAGGAAAGCCAGTAATTTTGGATAGCGGAAGTTTGGCTCAAGCTGTAAAAGCTAGTGGCGCATTGCCTTCCTTGTTCCAACCTGTAATACTAAATGACCAAATTTTAATTGATGGGGGAGTTGTGAATAATTATCCTATAGATGAATTAAGAGCTAAGGGAATGGATGTTATTATAGGTGTAGACGTACAAGATGAATTAGCTACCAAAGAAAGACTAAAATCTGCTCCTGAGATATTACTACAAATTAATAATTATCGCACAATTCGAGATATGCGCGAGAAGTCTAAAAAGACAGATATTTATATTAAGCCTGACATAAAAGGGTTTACTGTGGTTTCTTTTGATAGAGGTGACGAGATTATAAAGAGAGGAGAAAATGCAGCACTTGATAAGGCTATCGAATTGAATGAATTGGTTGAAAAAAATGGTCAAAAAATCAAAGTCCCTTTAAGTGTTCATGCTACAGATAGTATAAACATCAATACCATTGTTATAAAAGGAAATGAGAACTACACAAGATCTTATGTCTTGGGGAAACTAAAGCTAAAATCTAATGAAACCATAAGTTATGAGCAATTTGGTAAAGGAGTAAATAACCTTGTTGCCACGAATAATTTTGATAGCTTTTTATATCAGTTTAGACCTTCTGATGAAGGATATGATTTAATCACTAATCTAAGAGAAAGTGAAACAAAAACATTTTTAAAATTAGGTGTTCATTATGATAATCTTTATAAAAGTGCTGCACTTTTAAATCTCACCCAAAAGCGAATTTTATTTAATAATGATGCTGCTTCTCTTGACTTAATTTTAGGTGATAACGTAAGATATAACTTTGATTATTATATAGATAAAGGATTTTATTGGAGTGTTGGGCTTAAATCTAGATACAACAGTTTTCATAAAGCAATAAATGCCTCGTTGTTATTTGATGAGTTTGAATTGGATGCAACAGGATTGAATAAATTAGAGGTAGAATTAAGTGATCTAACCAATCAGTTTTTTGTACAAACATTATTTAGAAAAGATTTTGCCTTAACTCTAGGAGGCGAGCACAAGCGTTTAAAAATTAAATCGGAAACGGTTATTAATGATCCCGATCCTGATGCCGAGGAAACCATTTTTGAAAATAGTGACTTTTGGAGTGTTTTTGGAAAGCTCAAACTAGATACTTACGATAATAAATACTTTCCAAACAAAGGTTTTTTGTTTGATGGTGATTTCCATTTATACCTTTCTTCTTCATCCGATGATTATGAGTCTCAGTTTTCTTTTGCAAAAGCTAATTTAGGTTATGCGTTTAGCTTTTCAGATAAATTATCTGTACTGTTAGGTTCAGAAGGAGGATTTAGAGTTGGTGAAGATTCTGTAAATGCACTAAGCTTTGCTTTAGGAGGTTATGGCAACCATTTCATCAACAATTTTATTCCGTTTTACGGCTATGATTATATTTCAATAACAGGAGATAGCTTTGTTAAAGGGTTAATTAATCTTGATTATGAGTTCTTAGAAAATCATCATTTTAATGTTGCAGCTAATTATGCAAACGTAGCCGATGATATTTTTGTTGATGGAGAGTGGTTCACAGCACCAGATTTTAGTGGTTATGCATTAGGATATAGCTTTGAAAGTCTAGTAGGCCCCATTGAAATAAAGTACACATGGTCTCCTGAAGTAGATCACGGAAAGTGGTTTTTTAACCTTGGATTCTGGTTTTAATATTTTTTACGATATTTGTTGAAGATGGAACCTTTTTGGGCAGATTATTTACTTCATTTACATTACCTTATCAAGAGAAACCCTGAATAAGTAGGCATTTTTTTGTATCTTATTAAAGTATTAAAGCGGTTTATTTTCGAACTGCTAATTTGTTAATTTTCAAACTAATACAATAAAAAATGCCATTTTATCATAAATTAGGAAATATTCCTCCTAAACGTCACACAATATTTAAAAAACCTAACGGCGATTATTATTACGAACAGCTTTTTGGAACCATAGGTTTTGACGGGATGTCAACCAATAGTTACCATGAGCAACGACCAACAATGGTCAAAGAAATTAGAAAACAATATAGCGTTGCTCCAAAAGTTGCTAAAGCAAACAATATTCAATCATATAGGTTTAGAGGGTTTCAGGTGAAACCGGTTGGTGATTATCTTGAAAGTAGAAAAACAGTTTTGACGAATAGCGATTGTAATATCATATTAGCGGCTCCACAAGATAAAACCCAAGATTACTTTTACAAGAATACTGATGCAGACGAAATGATCTTCATTCATAAAGGCTCGGGAAAGCTGCGCACTATGTATGGTAATCTTGATTTTAAATATGGAGATTACTTAATTATTCCACGAGGAATGATCTATAAAATAGATTTTGATACGCAAGAGAATAGGTTATTCATTGTTGAGTCGTATAGTCCTATTTACACACCAAAACGTTATAGAAATTGGTTCGGACAATTATTAGAACACTCTCCTTTTTGTGAGCGTGATATACGTCGTCCAGAAGAATTAGAAACCTATAACGAATTTGGTGACTTTGAGATAAAAGTTAAGAAACAAGGTGAGATCATTGAGATGATTTATGCTTCACATCCTTTTGATGTTATAGGTTATGATGGATTTAATTATCCATACGCATTTTCAATTCACGATTTTGAGCCATTAACTGGTAGAATTCACCAGCCACCTCCTGTACATCAAACTTTTGAGACAGATGCTTTTGTGGTGTGCAGTTTTGTGCCTAGGTTATATGATTATCATCCACAAGCAATTCCAGCACCTTATAATCATAGTAATATTGATAGTGATGAGGTATTGTACTATGTTGATGGAGATTTTATGAGCAGAAACGACATTGAAGCTGGACATATATCATTGCATCCTGCAGGAATTCCTCATGGGCCACATCCTGGAGCTATGGAACGCAGCATTGGTAAAAAAGAAACAGTAGAGCTAGCTGTAATGGTTGATACTTTTAAACCATTAAAAGTTACAGAGGAAGCTTTAAAAATAGCTGATGAAGATTATTATAAATCTTGGTTAGAGTAATTTAAAATCAAAAAATAATTCAACGATTAACTATAAAACGATTAATCATGAGTAAAGAAATAAAATCAGTAAACTACGGTTTAGAAAAAATATTTGAAGGAGCACAAGACTTCCTTCCACTTTTAGGAACAGATTATGTAGAATTCTACGTTGGTAATGCAAAACAAGCAGCACACTTTTATAAAACGGCTTTTGGGTTTCAGTCTTTAGCTTATGCTGGATTGGAGACAGGAGTTAAAGACAGAGCAAGCTATGTTTTGGTTCAAGATAAGATTAGATTAGTATTAACCACACCACTTCACAGTAATTCACCAATTAATAATCATATCGTGAAGCATGGAGATGGTGTTAAGGTCGTGGCACTTTGGGTTGAAGATGCTAGAAGTGCTTATGAGGAAACTACAAAACGAGGAGCAAAACCATACTTTGAACCTGTTGTTGAAAAAGATAAATTTGGAGAAGTTATAAGAGCTGGAATCCATACGTATGGAGAAACTGTACATGTTTTTGTTGAACGCAAAAATTATAACGGAACATTCTTACCAGGTTACCAAAAATGGGAATCAGACTATAATCCTTCGCCATTAGGATTAAAATATATAGACCATATGGTAGGAAATGTAGGTTGGGGAGAAATGAATCAATGGGTAAAATGGTATGAAGATGTTATGGGATTTGAGAATTTCCTTTCGTTTGATGATAAACAAATTCATACGGAATATTCGGCACTAATGAGTAAAGTAATGAGTAATGGTAACGGACGCATCAAATTTCCTATTAATGAGCCCGCAGAAGGAATCAAGAAATCACAAATTGAAGAATACCTCGATTTTTATGAAGGACCTGGAGTGCAACACATAGCTGTTGCAACAGATGATATTATTGAAACTGTTTCACAATTACGAGCTAGAGGCGTTGAGTTTTTGTCTACTCCACCAGAGGAGTATTATAAAGCAGTTCCGGGAAGATTAGACGAGTTCAGCCATGAATTACGTGAAGATATTGAAACTTTAAGAGGCTTGGGAATTATGATAGATGCTGATGAAGAGGGATATTTACTTCAGATTTTCACAAAACCAGTAGAAGATAGGCCAACTTTGTTCTTTGAGATCATTCAACGGATGGGAGCTAGAGGTTTTGGGGCAGGAAACTTCAAGGCTTTGTTTGAGTCAATTGAGCGAGAACAAGCAAACAGAGGAACTCTTTAACAAAGATTTAATACCTAATAGGTAAAAACTCTGTCTTGAAATATTGACAGAGTTTTTTCGTTTTAATATTTTTGGAATAGTAATTGTAATTTTTATTGTTGTAACAATAAAGGTTAGCTATCGTTGTTTAAATACAATTACAGTCCTTATGAAAAAGAATCTACCTATACTAGTTGTTTTAGCATTACTATTATCAAGTTTTGCTCAAATGACTAATGAGCCTAATCAAAATGATGTTTCTGCATTTAAATCAGGAGAATGGTTTAAGTTTAAAATGAGCTACAGTGGCTGGATGAAAGCTGGTGAAGCTACACTCGAAATCAAAGACTCATATCATGATAGTAAACCAGTATTTCATGTAGTTGGAAAAGGTAAAACCACTGGTTTGGTGAATGCCTTTTTTAAAGTTAGAGATAGGTACGAAACCTATTTTGATAAAGAAACAAATCTTCCGTACAGGTTTATTAGAGATATAAACGAAGGAGGACACACAAAAAATCTCGAGATTGAGTTTGATCATGACAACCAAAAGGCACATGTAAATAATATTAAGAAGAATAAACAAAGTAGTCATGATACCGAACTAAACGTTCAAGACATGGTATCAGCCTTTTACTATTTACGTAACAATTATGATACTTCAAACATAAAGCCTGGAGATGAGATTAATTTAACCATGTTTTTTGATTTTGAAAATTACAATTTCAAGCTAAAGTTTTTGGGTTATGAAACGCTTAGAACCAAGTTTGGCAAGGTAAAGACCCTTAAGTTTAGACCATATGTAATGGCGGGAAGAGTGTTTAAAGAAGAAGAAAGTTTAACTTTGTGGGTAAGTGCAGATAAAAATAAAATACCTTTGCGTTTAAAAGCCAATTTAGCTATTGGTTCACTAAGAGCAGATTTAGAAGCTTTTAAAGGGTTAAAACACTCGTTTGAAATACTATTTGATTAATAATGTCCAATCAACCAGATTATAGTCACTTACTAAGTAAAATTCAGGCAAAATATGATGCCGAAAGTGAGGACACCGAAAACTACTTAGAAGGACTCCTTTATTCTAATTCAATTACTTACTGGGATTACATTCATACAGACGCTTTGTTGAGTTTACAAATTCAGCGTACAACATTTCCCGATGAAATGGTATTTATAGCCTATCATCAAATAAATGAATTGTTGTTTAAGATGATTCTTTGGGAGATTGACCAAGTTGCCAAAAAAGAAGATTTGACAGCAAAGTTCTTTGAAGGTAAATTGATGCGAGTTAGTCGTTATTTTGATATGTTAACAACCTCTTTCGAAATTATGAGAGAAGGTATGGATGTTGAGCAATACAATAAGTTTAGACATACTTTAACTCCAGCTAGTGGATTTCAAAGTGGACAGTATAGAAAAATTGAATTTGCTTCAACAGAATTAATCAACTTGATTGATAACAGATTTAGAGCCACGATCGATAGAAATTCACCATTCGAAAATGCCTTTGAACATTTATACTGGCAAGCTGCAGGGAAAGATTATAAAACTGGAGAAAAGTCAAAATTACTAGTCAACTTTGAAGATAGATATAAAGAAGAGTTTATCACATTCATGAAAGTTTATAATACTAAAAACCTTTGGTCTAGATTTAAAGAACTTCCTGAATCTGATAAAAACGATAAAGACTTAATTAAAGCAATGCGCCACTTTGATTATACTGTAAACATAACATGGGTAATGGCACATTATAATGCGGCTGTTCATTATATTTTAGGACCTGACGGTGATGGTGAAGCAACAGGTGGTAGTGATTGGCAAAAATATATGCATCCAAAGTATCAAAAAAGGATATTTTTTCCAGACCTTTGGAGCAAAGAAGAAATAGACAACTGGGGAGAAAATGTATAGAAAGAAAAAGCTTTATTTTTTTGGCTTGATCCTGACAATAATGTTAGGATTTGTTGCTTGTAAAGAAGAACAAAAAGTAGAAGAGGTTGAACCTGAATTAGCTCTTGAGAAGGAGATTGAAAAGTATGAATTTGGGTTTAAACTCAATGATTATGTGGTTGTACGAGATACCGTTAGAAGAGGAGAAACTTTTGGAGTAATTTTAGAAAGAAACCATATTGGTTATCCGAAGATCTATAATATTGTTGAAAACAGTAAAGACAGTTTTGACATTAGCAGAAGATTGCAAGTAGGTAAACCATATACCTTGCTTTGTTCTAAAGATTCTTTACAGACAGCTCAATGCTTTATTTATCAACCTTCAAAAGAAGATTATGTAGTAATAAATTTTGAGGACTCTATTACAAAAGCCTATGTGAGCAAAAAACCAATTAAGTATGTCGAGAAAGAAGCTTCAGGAGTTATTGCTCCAGGCTCAAGTATTTCACAGTTACTGGATGATCAAGGGCTAAGCCAAATGCTAGCTAATTTAATGGCCAACGATATTTATGCTTGGACAATTGATTTCAATAGACTAGTAGAAGGGGATAGGTTCAAAGTAATTTATGAGGATAAATACATTGACGATTCTATTTATACAGGAGTTCATAAAGTAAAAGCAGCTTATTTTGAACATAAAAATGAGCCCATTTATGCTTTTGAATTTGAAACAGATAGAGAAAAAGGTATCATAGATTATTTTACAGATGATGCTAAGAACTTAAGACGAGCATTTTTAAAATCTCCACTTAAGTTTGGTCGTGTTTCTTCGCGTTATAATTTAAGACGTCGTATAGCTATTATGGTTATAAAGTACGTCCTCATAAAGGAACTGATTTTGCAGCTCCAGTGGGTACTGAGATTTTGGCTACAGCAAGTGGTACTGTTACACAATCTAGTTACACGAGAGGTAATGGTAAGTATGTAAAGATTAGACATAATGCGACCTATAGTACTCAATATTTACATATGAAAAACCGAAATGTAAAAGTAGGTGACTATGTAAAACAAGGAGACGTTATTGGTTGGGTTGGAATGACTGGGAACACAGGAGGACCTCATGTATGTTACCGTTTCTGGAAAAATGGACGACAAGTTGATCCATTTAGACAAAAACTTCCTGAGGCTGAACCAATTTCAGACAGCTTAAAAGCAAAGTATTTAGAGTTTATTAAACCAACAAAAATGCAGCTAGATGCTATTAATTTTCCTGATGAGGTTGATTTAATTAAGATTGATAGTATGGAAGTTTTAGACAATCAAATTTTAGCTGACGAAGATTTAATCACCAAATAAATTCATGGCATTAAATAATATTAATCCAACACAAACCCAATCTTGGAAAAAGTTGCAAGAACACTTTGATCAAATCAATGATGTTCATATGACAAAATGGTTTAACGAAGATGAAGAAAGAGCCAATCGTTTTACAATAAAGTGGAACGATTTTTTTGTTGACTATTCTAAGAACAGAATTACTCAAAAAACCATTGACTTGTTTGTTGAAATGGCAAATGAAATAGGTTTAAATAAAGCTATTGAAAGTCAGTTTATAGGTGACATAATAAACCAAACAGAAGGAAGAGCGGTTTTACATACAGCACTTAGAGCAAATGAAGATACTGAGGTGTATGTTGACGGTAAAAATATAATTCCTGAGGTTTATAATGTTAGAAAAAAGATAAAAAACTTCACTAACAAAATTGTAAGTGGAGCGCATAAAGGATATACAGGAAAGGCTATTACGGATGTTGTTAATATTGGAATTGGAGGATCAGATCTTGGACCAGCGATGGTGGTAGATTCTTTAAAGTTTTATAAAAATCAATTAACTACACATTTTGTTAGTAATGTTGATGGTGATCACGTTAATGAGGTAATAAAGCATTTAAACCCTGAGACCACACTTTTTGTTATTGTTTCAAAAACCTTTACAACTCAAGAGACAATATCTAATGCAAATACAATTAGAAAATGGTTCTTAGAGACTGCAGATGAAGATGCCGTATCTAAGCATTTTGTAGCTGTGTCAACAAACTTAGAAAAAGTAAAAGCTTTTGGAATTGATGATGAAAATATTTTCCCAATGTGGGATTGGGTTGGAGGTCGTTTTTCACTTTGGAGCGCAGTTGGATTAAGCATTAGTTTATCGGTTGGATACGATAATTTTGAAAAGCTACTTTCAGGAGCACAGAAGATGGATAATCATTTTAGAAATGAATCTTTTGATAGCAACATTCCAGTTATATTGGCTTTTTTAAGTATTTGGTATAACAATTTCTTTGATGCCGAAAGTGAGGCAATAATCCCTTACACGCAATACTTAAATCAGTTTGCTACCTATTTGCAACAAGCAGTTATGGAGAGTAACGGAAAAGGAGTTGATAGAAACGGAAACACAGTCAACTATCAAACAGGAACACTTGTTTGGGGAGAACCAGGAACCAATTCACAGCATGCCTTTTTTCAATTAATTCATCAGGGAACCAAGATTATTCCAACAGATTTTATTGGATTTGTGCATAGCTTACATGGTAATGCTGACCATCATGATAAACTTATTTCAAATTTTATTGCACAAACAGAAGCGTTATTAAACGGTAAAAGCAAGAGTGATGTTAATAAGGAATTAGAAGTATCAGGTTTATCACAAGAGGAAAAAGATGAACTAATTCCGTTTAAAGTTTTTCAGGGGAACAGACCAACAAATACCATTTTTGTAAATAAGCTAACTCCAGAAAGTTTAGGGAAGCTCATCGCAATGTATGAACATAAAATTTTCGTTCAAGGTTTTGTCTGGAATATTTTCAGTTATGACCAATTTGGAGTAGAATTAGGTAAACAACTGGCAGGAAAGGTATTAGAAGAACTTAATTCGAACAAACAAACACTCCACGACAACTCTACTAAGCAACTCATAGAGCACTATAAGAGTCTGAAAAACTAACACTTACACTAAAATTACTGCTGAAAGTTAAAATTTGTTAACATTCAATTAATGTTTGTATCTTGAAACGCTATAAATTTCTTAACGGTTTGTTAATAAACTATGGGAATTTATAAGTATTTTTGCCGAAACTAAACAACAAATTAATTTTTCAGTATGAAAAAAACTACTCAATTTTTATTACTTGCTTTAGCATTTGTATTTAGTAGCAGTGCTTTTGCACAAAGTAGAGTAACAGGAATCGTAATGGATTCTGAACTAAATGCTCCGCTTCCTGGAGCGAACATTTTAGAAAAAGGAACTTCTAATGGAGTTTCTACTGATTTTGACGGAAATTTCACTTTGAATACATCAGCGTCTTCAGGTGAAATAGTTATATCTTATGTTGGATATGCAAGTGTTACCCTTGCTTTCAATGGAGATACTGACCTAGGAACAATTACTTTATCTCCAGATAATGCTCTAGAAGAGATAATTATTACTGGTGTGGTAGATTTTGCACGAGATCGTGAAACTCCTGTTGCTGTGTCTACTATTAGAGCAACAGAAATTGAAGAGAAAATTGGTAACCAAGAATTACCTGAAATTTTAAACAGTACACCTTCTGTATATGCAACAAAGTCTGGTGGTGGTTTTGGAGATTCTAGAATTAACATTCGTGGTTTTGACCAAAGAAACACTGCGGTAATGATTAATGGTGTGCCAGTAAACGACATGGAAAATGGCTGGGTATACTGGTCAAACTGGGCTGGACTTAGTGATGTAACAACTGGTATGCAAGTTCAAAGAGGACTTGGTTCTTCTAAACTAGCAATTTCTTCTGTAGGTGGTACAATTAACGTATTAACTAAAACTACAGATAGAGAAGAAGGTGGTAAAATTGGATTTACGGTAGGTAATGATAATTATTTAAAAACTACAGCATCTTATTCTACTGGAAAAATGGATAGCGGATTTGCAACTTCAGTTTTAATGAGTAGAACTGCTGGTGATGGTTATGTTACAGGTACTTCATTTGAAGGGTATAGTTATTTTCTTGGATTTGGTTATGAAACCGGAGGACATAATTTACAGTTAACTGTAACAGGAGCACCACAGGTACACAATCAAAGAACAACAAGTTTCTTTAATATGGCAACAATTGATGATTACCTGTCTTATGGTAAGAAATACAATTACAATCATGGCCATATGAGTGATTACGATTTAAATGATAAGTATTTAGGAGGTAGTGAATTCAACTGGAGAAAGAATTTTTATCATAAACCAATTGCATCTATAAACTGGGATTGGGAGATTAACGAAAAATCATCACTTGCAACTGTAGTTTATGCTTCTGTTGGTAGAGGTGGTGGTACTGGAGACATTGGACGTTTACCAGGATTTAGATTTGCTTCAAACAGTATTTTCAGAGATAGATTAACCGGAGAAGTAATGTGGGATAAAATTGTTGCTTATAACAAAGGAGCTACAGTTACATTTTCTGATGGAAACCAATACACAAGACCAGATGATGGAAATATCAATGATAGAAGTAATAACGGACTTACTCGTAGAGCTTCTATGAACTCACATAACTGGTTTGGAACTATAATTAACTTTAATACTGAATTGAGCGAGACGTTAACACTTGATTTTGGTGTTGATGTAAGAAGTTATAAAGGAATACACTATAGAAGAGTAGATAATCTTTTAGGAGCAAGTGGTTATATTGATTTTGATAACACAAATGAGCCTTCTGGTAATTTCATTACAAGTGGAGATATTAATAACTCTCACTTAAGTGGTCTTTGGAACGTATTTAAGAGTATAGATGATGATGAGAAGATTGATTATTATAATGACGGTAAAGTACGCTGGTTAGGAGCATTTACACAATTAGAATATAAGAAAGATAATGTTTCTGCCTTTGTACAAGCTGCTGTTTCTACTCAAGGATTTAAAAGAATAGATTATTTTAATGAAACTCCTGAAAACCAAGAGACTGATTGGGAAAATATTTTTGGAGGAAATATTAAGGGTGGATTAAACATTAATATTGATGATAATAATAATGTTTTTGCTAATGCAGGATACTACTCTAAGCAACCATTGTTTGATGCTATTTTCATAAACTTTGGTAACACTGTTAATCCTGATTACAGTAATGAAAAAGTACTTGGATTAGAATTAGGATATGGATATCGTTCATCAACATTTGATGCAAATGTTAACTTGTATAGAACTTCTTGGAAAGATAGATTCCTTGCTTTCTCTTCTTCATTTGATGTAAATGGTGTGGAGAGAGATGCTACGGCAAATATGCAAGGAATTGAGCAAATACACATGGGAGTTGAAGTTGAAGCCAGCTATACTCCAAGTCGTTTTGTTGAGTTTAACGGAATGTTATCTGTAGGAAACTGGGAATATGGTTCAAGCGTAACTGCTAGTTATGTTGATAATGAAACTTCTCAGCCTATTATTATAGATGGAGAAACTGTTACTGAAACACTTTATCTTGATGGAGTAAAAGTAGGAGATGCTGCTCAATTTACAGCTTTAGTTGGGACTAGAATTAAGCCATTTTTAACAGATGGATTTAGCTTCGATGTTAACTGGAGAAAAGCAGATAACCTTTATGCAGACATTAATGCAGAAGATTTTGATGATCCAAATCACATGGGATCATTACAATTACCTGCATACAGTTTAGTAGATGCTGGTTTAACTGGTAAAATGTTCTTAGGAGAAGATAAAGAAAATACTTTAACCCTAAGATTAAATGTTAATAACCTTCTTGATGAAGAGTACTTAGCAGAATCTGCTACAAACTATTTTGCAGCACCTGGTTCTGTTGCAACTTATAAAGGAGTTGATGTAAGAAACAAGGCCTTCTTTGGATTTGGAAGAACTTGGAACTTTAGCATTCGTTATAGCTTCTAATAAAATATACTTTTAAAAAAACCTGCTTATTGAGCAGGTTTTTTTATGAATTAAAATCACTATTTTTAGTCACTAAACTTCTAACTATGTACGAGATTATTTTAAACTTACATTCTTACTGGGCCTACTTGGTTTTATTTGTTCTATTGTTGGCCGTTATTAATTCTTTAGGTGGATTATTTGGTAAGAAAGAATACAGTGCTAAATCTTTTAGAATAGCATTATTTGCTTTAATTGTTTCACATATTCAATTCTTAATTGCCATAATACTGTACTTTGTGTCACCAAAGTTTTCTTGGTGGGCAGAAGGGAATGTCATGGGAGAAAGTATTCAAAGGCTTTATTTAGTGGAACACCCACTAATGAATTTAATTGCAATCGCATTAATAACCATAGGATATTCTAAACATAAAAAGAAGCTAACTTCTATATCAAAGTATAAGACTATAGCTATTTTTTATACTATCGCTTTACTGTTCTTTTTGTCTAGAATCCCTTGGGATGTATGGCCTAGATAAACTTTAAAAATAAAAAAGCAGCTAATTAAGCTGCTTTTTTATTACTCCACTTCTTTTATAATATGCACATAAACTGGAAAGTGATCACTAAATCCGTTAGTAAAGCCGCCGTCTGCAAAACTTCTAAAAGGATAGCCTTTATATCGGCCCTTTTTATTGGTTAAATATTGCTTATTAAAAATACCAGCTTTGTAGTATCTAAAAGAAGAATAGTCTTTATCAAGTAACGGTTTAGTAATTAGAATTTGATCAAATAAACTCCATGCGTCTCTGTACGCATTAGACCCTAATCCTTTTTTGAAAAAAGATTCCATTGGATTATAGATACCCTTAAGTTCAACATCCTCTTTATTCTTTTTAGCTTTTAAAACTTTCTTTAAGCTAGCATTTGTTGGATCATCGTTTAGGTCACCCATACTAAATATTTTAGCATATGGATCAATAGCCTGCAAAGAATCGATAATTCGTTTGTTTAATCTAGCTGCAGCCATACGTTTTGGTCTACTTCTGGCTTCTCCACCACTACGTGAAGGCCAATGACTCACAATTAGGTGTATAGTTTCACCTTCTAACTTACCGGTAACCAAAAGTTGATCTCTAGTATAAACACGCTTTCTGGTTAAGTCATCATAAATTTTCAATTCATGACTACTCACATTAACTGGAACAAATAAGTCTTTTTGATACATTAATGCAACATCTATTCCTCTAGCGTCTGGAGAATCAAAGTGGACAATCCCATAATCTTTTAGTAGTAGTGCAGGGTCGTTAGCAAGATCTTCAACAACTTGCCTATTTTCAACTTCTGATAAACCAATAATAGCTGGAGTATTTTTTGAAACATCTGCTCCAATTTCAGAGATAACCTTAGCCATATTTTGCACCTTCTTTTTGTAAATTTCTTCTCTATTGAAGTTTAACTCCATGATAGGGCTGGCTTCATCAAACTTGTTAGGGTTATTTATGGTGTCAAAAAGATTTTCGACATTATAAAAAGCAATGGTATGAACTTTAAATTTTCTTTTTTCTTGACCTGAAATGTTTAAGAATGTGGTAAATATTAAGGCAGTAATTATAAAACGTATCGCTTTCATTTAAACAATGTTTTTCTTTGTTAAGATACAATCAATTTGTAGGCCAAAGTTAAGAATATTAGTAGGAAATAGCGTAAATTTGTTAGCCTTGAAAATTCCGAAGTTTTTCTAGGAAAAAGAAGTATTAACCTTAAAAATTAAAATGAAAAAAAGCGTATTCACTTTTTTATTGGGAGTGTTTATAGTGACGTCAGCTTTTGCACAGCAAACTATTATAAAAGGTAGTGTGAAAGATGCAGCCACTAATCAACCTATTCCCGATGTTACGATTACAATTGAAGAAACTTCATTCACCACAAAAACCAATTCAAATGGAGAGTTTCAGTTTACACGAAATATTCCTTTAGGCGAGCAAGTTTTAAATGTAGCAAAGGCTGGTTATATAACTGCTAGATATCCAATTGTTGTAAATGAAGGAAGCACCGTTGATATATCTGATATGGTATTGAAGATTGATGTTACAGATTCTGCAGACATGTTTACCATTTCATTATCTGATGATGAATTATCTGATGATACCAGTGGTGCTGACAATATCTCTGGACTCTTGCAGTCTTCAAGAGATGTATTTTTAAGAACCGCAGCTTTTGAGTTTGGACAATCTTTCTTTAGAGTTAGAGGGCTAGATTCTGAAAACGGAACAGTACTTATCAATGGTGTTGAAATGAATAAAATGTTCAACGGTAGGCCTCAGTGGAGTAATTGGGGAGGACTGAACGATGTACTAAGAAACCAAGAATTCACAAATGGTATTGCTCCTTCTGCTTATAATTTTGGAGGAATACTTGGTACAACAAATATTAATGTTAGAGCATCACAGTATAGAAAAGGTGGTCGAGTTACTTATTCATCATCAAATAGAAGTTATACTAACCGAATGATGGCTACTTATTCTTCTGGTGTTGTTGACGGTGGTTGGGCTTATTCATTATCTGTTGGTAGAAGATGGGGAGATGAAGGTTTCCAGGATGGAACATTTTATGATGCAAATTCATTCTTTGCATCTGTTGAAAAACAACTAGGAGATAATCACAGTATTAACATAACCGGTATTTATGCTCCTAACAGAAGAGGAAAGTCTTCACCAAATACTCAAGAAGTATATGATCTTAAAGGAATAAAGTATAATGAGTATTGGGGATGGCAAGATGGAGAAAAGCGTAATTCTCGTATAAAGCGTACAGAAGAGCCAATTATAATGTTAAACCATTATTGGGATTTAAGTGATAGAACGACCCTTAACACAAATTTTGCTTATCAGTTTGGAGAGCTAGGGAATAGCAGATTAGATTTTCCGGGAGGAGCTAACCCAAGTCCTGCATATTATCAAAAATTACCGAGCTATTGGTTAGCCGATGGTGACCTTTCAGGAGCCTACGAATTTCAGCAAGAGTTTGTAGATAATGGTCAGATTGATTGGAGTAGAATTTACGATGCGAACATCACCAATAATATTGGAGGTAATTATGCAGCATATGTTTTATACGAAGACAGAAGTGATGATTCTCAGTTTACTGCTAACACAATCTTCAATACAGAATTAAATGATAATGTTACACTTATTGGATCTTTAAACTATAGAAGCTTAAAGTCTGAGAACTTTGCTAAGATTACAGATATGCTTGGAAGTACTGGAGGTATTTTGAATGTAGATTTTTTTGATGGTTATCAGTTTGATCTTAGAAATCCAGACGCTGTTGCAGGAGAAGGAGATAAATTCAGATACAATTACAACCTTTTGGCAGATGTTTTTAGTGCTCACGCTCAGGCATTATTCAAATACAATAAAGTTGATTTTTATCTATCAGGTAGTTTAACCAATACACAATACCAAAGAGAAGGTTTGTATCAGCATGAAGCTTATGCAGATAACTCATTTGGGAAAGGTAGAAAAGTCAAGTTTAATGGTTTAGGAGCAAAAGCAGGATTTACATATAAATTAACAGGGAAGCATTTATTTGATGTAAATGCAGCTTATATAACTAAAGCACCATCACTTAGAAATACATTTTCTAATTCAAGAGAAAACCATAATGTGGTAGGAGATATTAGTGGTAATGAAATCACTGAAGAAAAAATATCATCAGTTGATGCAAGTTATATTTTCCGTTCACCAATTGTGAGAGCTAGATTAACTGGTTATTACACAAAAACTGAAGATGCAAATGAAATTTCATTCTTTTTTGCCGATGGTATTGGAGGAGAAAATACAGCATTTGTTCAGGAAATATTACAAGGCGTAGACAAAAAGTTTTTTGGTGGTGAACTTGGTATTGAAGCACAAGTAACACCAACAATTAAATTAAAAGGAGCTGCTTCGGTTGGACAGTATACCTATGATAATAATCCTAGCCTAATCTTAACTTCTGACGATTTTGATAATGGTTTTCAAGATTTTGGAGAAGCAAACTTAAAAGATTATAAACTTGCTGGAGGGCCACAAAGAGCTTATTCGGTTGGATTTGAATATCGTGATCCAGAATATTGGTGGTTTAGTGCTACGGCAAACATGTTCTCTAATACCTATTTAGATATTAGCCCATTAACAAGAACAGAAAACTTTTACCTAGATGGTGATGGATTACCATTTAACGATTACGACCCAGATTTAGCAAGAGAGTTGTTAAAACAAGAAGAGTTTGACGAATATATGGTTGTTAACGCAGTTGGTGGTAAATCATGGAAAATAGGAGATTACTTTGTTGGATTCTTTGCTAGTATTAACAACATTTTAGATAAGGAATATAAAACAGGAGGTTTCGAACAAGGTAGAAATGCTAACTTTAGAGAGTTAAGAGATGATAACGCTAATCCAACGCGTGTGTTTGGACCCAAGTATTGGTATGGTAGAGGAACTACTTATTTCTTAAATGTTTACTTCAGATTCTAAAAAAATAATTATGAAAAATATAATATTAAATACTATAAAAATGAAAAGAGTTTTTGTTTTGACTCTTGCAACAATTATAAGTGTTGCTATGGTGTCTTGTGTACAAGATGACGATTTTACAATTCCAGAATCCTTAGGGAATGAAGAGAATCAAATGTTGAACGATTTATTAAATAGCAGTGCTACACCAATTTCTATCGCCGATTTAAAAAATCAGTTTGCCTTTGGTCAAGTTACTCCAATTTTGTCGGACATATATGTGAAGGGTTATGTAACTTCATCAGATGCTACAGGGAATTTCTATAAGGAATTTTTCATTCAAGACAATCCTTCTAACCCAACTGCTGGAATGAAAGTAGTTTTAAATCAAGTTGACTCTTATAACCAATTTAATGTTGGTAGAGAGGTTTATATTAAGCTTCAAGGGTTATACATAGGTGAAACTAGATCTGGAGATGATGTTATCACTATTGGAGGACAAATTAATGAAGATGGAGATGAAGTAGATGAGCTTACTGCTAATCAAATACCTAATCACATTTTTAGATCAGAAGTTACAGAGACATTAGTACCGATGACTCTAAAACTTTCAGATATAAACGATGCTCATATTGGGATGTACATTATGTTTGAAAATGTACAATTTCCAAATGATCTTGCAGGAGAATCATATGTAGATCCAAATGACGATTTTGATACTTCTAGATTAATAGAAGGTTGTGATGGATTTGACTACACTTATTTCCCAATGGAAACAAGTGCATTTGCAAGTTTTAAGAATACACCGCTTCCAACTAGTTCTGGAGGAACAATTTCAGGTGTGATTAATAAGACCTTTAATGGAAGTAATACTGTTTTGGTATTAAATAGTATTGAAGATGTTAATCTTGCAGATTCAAAGTGCGAGCCATTAGATATTAATGACTTTACAACCATTTTTGAAGAAGATTTCCAAGAAGCAATCGACAATACAAATCTTGATATTACAGACTGGACCAATTTTGCTGAAGAAGGAGGAGAACTTTGGACAGAGCAAGTTTTTAGTGGAAATGGTTATACAGAGTTTAGTGGTTTTAGAACAAACGATGATGTAAATATTGGGTGGTTAGTATCTCCAGGTATTGATATGGATGCACAGGACAATGAATTCTTAAACTTTAAAACTGCACAGCACCATCTTGATTCGGTTGATAATACTTTGGAAGTTTTTGTTTCTACAGATTATGATGGAAGTAATGTTTTAGCAGCTACTTGGATTCCAATTGAAGCAAATCTAGCTAACATTAATGATTCTTGGTACGCATTTAAGGATTCTGGACTAATTGATATTTCTGGATACTCAGGAACATTATATGTTGCATTTAAGTTTGTTGGTTCTGGTAATGATACAACTTTAGATGGAGCATATTTTGTTGATGACTTTAGAGTTTTAGGAACAAACTAGAGAACATTTTTTAAAAGAATAAAAAACCTGCTGTGTGCTTTAATTATTTAAAGTTCAGCAGGTTTTACTATTATTGTACTTATGACAGTTTTTGATCAGTTTGCACTAAGTGTTTTTAACCACTACAAGCCTAAGCTTAAGCAAAAGGCAAGTAGCGTGACTATTTTCTACATTTCATTTTTACAGATTTCACTATTACTATTGTTAGGTGTTTTCTTTGGCGCTTTTTTTAAGCAGATGAAATTAGATACCATGTCTTCTGAAAAAGCATGGACACTCTTTATTATAGCTTCAATTTTCATCTACTTTAAAAACTGGATGGGATTTTCTGGCAAGAAAAGAAACGTACTAAATGCTAAACGTTCTAAAAAGAATGTACAAGAATATAATATTTGGTTGTTGTGGTTACTTCCTTTTGCATGTATAGCACTTTCTATAGTTCTCTTACAAAAGACCTAAGAGCGTTTTAAATGAATATACACAGGGAAGTGATCACTAAATCCTCCTTTGTATCTTCTTCCAACAAAAGTTCTAAACGGATTGCCTCTGTACTTGCCTCTAAATTGTCTTAAAAACTCTCGATCAAAAATATCAGCTTTTGAAAAGCTATGAGTTCCTTTTTTGTATTCAAAGAAGTTGGTAGTGAATAATATTTGGTCAAATAGGTTCCATTGACGTTTATGACTTAAGCTACCTCTGCTAAGTGATTTAAGTTTTTCCATAGGATTATATATGTAATCACCATTTACAAGCCGTTTAATACTTTTGTTTAATGGGCCATCATTAAAATCACCCATCACCATTATTTTTGCAGTTGGGTTATTTTCTTTAATTCCTTTGGTAATTTCAAGAGCCTTATCAGATGCGATCATGCGAGCTGGTTCGCTTTCTTCAACACCACCTCTTCTTGAGGGCCAGTGGTTTACAAGAATATAGATGGTTTCATCATTTAGTTTTCCTTCAACCATCAGGATATCCCTTGTATAATCTCTATTCCCGTTTTCATCAATTAAGTCTAAAGGAAATACTTCCGAGCTAACCACTTCAAAAACAGTCGTATCATAGATCATTGCAACGTCTATTCCTCGTTCGTCAGGCGAATCGTAATGAACATAATCGTATGGCTTGTCTTTAAGATGTTTAGAATTTAACAAATCGTCAATAACCAATTTGTTTTCTACTTCAGCTAGACCTACTATTGCTGGATGAGTATTGGTAGTTTTTCTGCCAATTCTTGAAATTACATGACCAAGCTTCCGAGTTTTTTTACGATACCTTTTTTCTGTCCATCGTTTGGCAGAATTTGGCAAAAAATCATCATCATGAGTGTATTTGTCATCAAATGTATCAAAGAGGTTTTCCAAATTGTAAAAGGCGATAGTAAAATATGATTTGCTCAATTTGCTACAGATAAGAATTTATTCTGAAGCCTAAAATAGTAAATCTAATTAGCATTACGTCTAACTATCTGCATTTCAATTTGTAACTTTGCACCTTAATTTTATGATAGAAAAGAAAGACATAGCATTAGAAAAAGCGGTTCTGATAGGTATTATCACTAAAGACCAGAATGAAGAGCAATCTAAAGAGTATTTAGATGAACTAGAATTCTTGACTTATACTGCAGGAGGAGAAGTTGTAAAGCGTTTTACTCAAAAAATGGATATGCCTAATCCAAAGACCTTTATTGGTACTGGGAAAATGGAAGATGTACAGCATTTTATTAAAGAAAATGAAGTTGGTACGGCCATTTTTGATGACGAATTATCTCCAGCTCAAGAGCGTAATATAAGTAAGATCCTTAATTGTAAAGTTCTTGATAGAACCAATTTGATCTTAGATATTTTTGCCCAAAGAGCTCAAACCAGTTATGCCAGAACTCAGGTTGAACTGGCGCAATGTGAATACTTACTTCCTAGATTAAAGGGAATGTGGACACACCTCGAGCGTCAAAAAGGCGGTATTGGAATGCGTGGTCCTGGAGAAACGGAAATAGAAACAGATAGACGTATTGTAAGAGATAAGATTAGTTTATTAAAAGCTAAGATCAAGAAGATAGATAAGCAAATGGCTGTTCAGCGTAGCAATCGTGGTAAGATGGTACGTGTTGCTTTGGTTGGTTATACCAACGTTGGTAAATCTACATTGATGAATACTATTAGTAAGTCGCAAGTATTTGCTGAAAACAAGTTGTTTGCAACACTTGATACTACTGTTAGAAAAGTGGTTGTAAAGAATTTACCTTTCTTGTTAAGTGATACAGTTGGATTTATAAGAAAGCTTCCTACGCAATTAGTAGAGTCATTTAAAAGTACTTTGGATGAGGTGCGAGAAGCAGATCTTTTATTGCATGTAGTTGATATTTCGCATCCAAATTTTGAGGAACATATAGAATCTGTAAATCAAATATTGGGAGAAATAGAAAGCGCAGATAAACCAACCCTTATGGTGTTTAATAAGATTGATGCCTATGAACCTGAACCTTTTGATGATACAGATTTAATAGCAGTAAGAACAAAAGCTAATTACTCTCTTGAAGAATGGAAGAAGACCTGGATGTCCAGCCTTGGAGGAAATGCACTTTTCATTTCTGCATTGAATAAAGAAAATCTTGAAGAATTTAGAAAGCGTGTTTATGATGAGGTTAGAAAGATTCACATAACACGTTTCCCATATAATCATTTTCTGTATCCAGATTATGACGAATTTGAAGCATAAAAAAAAGCACCTGATAAGGTGCTTTCCAATTTTATGTTTTCGTGATTAGAAATTATAGTTAACTCCTAAACCAAATACTTCTCTGGTTTGAAACCCTTTAAAAGCATTATCATCATAAATGGTCTGGAAGGCTAAATTCGCCGACAAATACTTATTGATGGTCATTACCAGATTCATTGTATAATCAAGGTCAATATTTTGTGGATCTTCTAGATAGTTTGAGTATAAGTTTAAAATGTTCTCCATTGAAACATTTTCCATAAGGTTGAACTTGGCATAACCACTTATTGAGGCCCCTAATTCATAACGTGTACTTTTTCCTTCTTCCACACCAAAATAAGCTTTATTAGGTAAGGTTAATTCCTTGTCAACAATGATTATCCTTGAGGTAGCAGGAGCAATATTTACTTTTAGATTGTCACTCTTCTTCCAAAGCATACCTGGACCAATTTGCAAGTAAGCTGGAGAAAGGAATTTTGTTGGTCCGTCAGTATCACTGTCTAGATCATCGGCAAACTGAGTCTTAAAGTTTAGAAAACCAGAGTAATACCAATTACCAGAAGCTTTACGGCCTAAAAGCGAATTCCACTCTAATCTATCATCAGACTTCTGAGTATCTTCTCCTTCAATTTTTGTTAATCCGAAAGCAGCAATAAGCTTATTATCCCAAGTCCAGTCACCTTTTAACAGGTTGAAGTCGTAATTGATGCCTAAAGTCCCAGAAATATTACTTTCACCTCCCGCAATCCAATTGTCAAAAGCAGATTGATTAAGTAAGAAAGAAATGGTTCCTGTTTTTGTCCACCCATCTTTAGGTCCTTCTTCGGCGGTTTCTTGTGCGTTGGCAACTGTTAAACCTAAAATTGCAGCTAATAAAATTAATTTTCTTTTCATAATTGTTTTATTTAAAGTTTGACAAAAGTTAGATGTTTTAATTTTTTGATCTTTTATATAAAGGAACTGAAGAGCAAGCTTCACCATACATTACAGACTTTGCAACTTTTTGAAGTCTGTTTATCATCATCAAATATGCATTAGTAGGTACAGGTTTATTTGAACAACCTTTAATGATTACTGGCTTGTCTTTATATGATTCTAAATCAATGGCTGTAATTAGTTCTTGGTAAATAGATGACTCTAATTGTTCAAGATCACCTTTAATAATAGTATTAGCATAAGGTTCTAAACTTGAAGAAAGGAGCATGTAAGCCCAGGCGGGAACAATGGCATCTGTAGTGCAAGTTAAAGCAACATAAGCATCTTGATATTGCGACCAATCATGCGCTTTCACAGCTTGGCGAAATTCTTTCTCACGCAACACGAAACCTTCATAAAGCCAATCCTTAATATCAAAAAGAATTCGTTGACCACTTGGGTAATGGTCTTCAAGGTCAAATACCATTAGGCTACTATTCGCAACTCTATTTACAATCTCATCAGCCATTAGTTAATTGAGTAACGCCTTAGTCCTTTATTGGTTTCTCCATTTTCAACGTGTGTCATTGTAATCTTTACACCGTTAGAAATAGGTTTTACTAATTGCGATTTATGTAATTGCTCGTAAGTGTCAATATCAATGGAAGTTCTTGATGCCAAATTTTCAAATAATTCAATGCCCTTAACTTTGCCTTTCCAATTCTCTTGAACGGTACCTTGAAAAACTTTTGATTTTGAACCACTTCCGTAGGCTATAAAGCCAATAGTATTGTTTTCAATTTCTAGATCGTTTAGATGTGCATCACATAACAAGCTTAGTAATGACATAAAAATTGAAGCAGTGTACATGTTTCCAATTAATGAAGAAGCTTTTTCACCAGCAGCAATCTTTGAAGTTACAAAGTTTCTATAAAGGTTTGACTTTGAAGCACGCTTTAGCCAATCTTTCTTATTTTCCTCATCAAAAGCACCAACTTCTTCTATTAACCCATCATATTGTCCATTACTCTTTATCCAATTCAACCAATTATCAAATACAATTCGTCTTCCGTGATAAGCATAAGGTAAGTGGAAAACAAAATTATTCCAGTCGGTTACGAAATCAGTAGTTTTTTGGCTATTAAAATGATCAAAAGCTTCTGTAATTCGGTCGCTGTAACATTGATTAGAAAACTGACCATCAAAAACAGGTTCCTCTCTGAAAACTTCTACTGCATGATTAGGATCGCTCCAGAACTCAGATTCTGAATCACTAAAGATTTCATCTAATTCTTCATCTGAATAATTTAGGTTTAGTTTAGCTACAACTTCCTTTAAAATAGCAGATTTTCTAAAGATACGACGAGGTTTGAAGAAGTCGCCTTCACTTTTAGTTGCTACGCCCCAAACATCATCAATTGCTACAATTGACGGATTATGAGTAATAAGAACTGCAACCGCTCCAGCACCTTGCGTATATTCACCTGTTGAAAGTAGTTCATACTTTGAAAGATCAGAAGCTATAACTATAGCTTTTCTGTTTTCATTGCCTCTAACCCAATCCATGCTGTTATGCAGTGCATCCACAGCTCCAATACAAGCAAAGGTCATATCGACAACGTCGCAGTTTTTAAAACAACGTTCTCCATAAGTTGATGAAAGCTTTTCTTCAACAGTTTCTATGGCATAAGTTGCAGTAGGTTTCGATCCATCAACGGCGCTTTCGGTTCCTAAGTAGATTCTCCCTATTTCCCTTGGATCAAGATTGTTATCCTCGAATAATCTTAATAATGCATTAGCAGCAAAACTAGCAGCATCTTCGTTTACATCTGGAACTGCCATTGATTGTAGACCGAGGCCTCTATTTAGTTTTTCGTACGGAATATTTCTACGTTCAGCCAAGTCCTGCATCTCAACTTTAAGTGTTGGAACATAAAACGATATAGCATCAATACCAATCTTTTTCATACTTTAATTTTATAGCATTCCTAAAGCCAGTTTCGCTTCTTCACTCATCAAATCCTGATTCCATGGAGGGTCAAAAGTAATCTCTACCTCTGCACTTTTGACTTCGTCAATAGATCGTATCTTTTCTTCTACTTCTAGAGGAAGGGTTTCTGCTACTGGACAGTTTGGTGTAGTAAGCGTCATAAGGATTTTTACGTCCATATCTTCATTTACAAATACATCATATATTAATCCCAATTCATAAATGTCAACAGGAATTTCTGGATCGAAAATTGTTTTTATAACACGTACTATTTTTTCGCCTAATGCATTTGTGTCTATTTCTTTAGTAGCCATTAGTTTACTTGAGTTTGATACGCAATAGCGTACATTTTTAATTGTTTTATCATACTTACAAGGCCATTGGCTCTTGTAGGGGATAAATGTTCTTTTAAACCAATTTCATCAATAAAACTGGTATCTGCATCAATTATTTCTTTTGGAGTTCTATTAGAGAATGCTCTTATTAGAATCGCAATAATTCCTTTGGTAATAATAGCATCGCTATCTGCCGTGAAAACAACTTTATCATCTTCCATATTGGCATGAACCCAAACTTTACTCTGACAGCCTTTAATAATATAGTCGTCAGTTTTGAATTGGTCGTCAATGAGTGGTAAAGACTTACCAAGCTCTATCATATATTCATAACGTTGCATCCAGTCATCAAACATCGAGAACTCGTCAACAATTTCGTTTTGTATTTCTTGAATGGTCAAAGCAAACAAATTTGACTGCAAAAATACAACACTTATTGTTTTATGGCCACTTTTTTAATAGATAAGAGTTTTTCAACCAAAGGTTTTATTGATACTGGGGGATGTCCATGATCAAAGATATTTGATGAAGTTTCATGATCACCTTGAATAATGGTTAAGCTAGCATGAGCAGCTCCATCCACTTCACGCATAGAAGTTGGAGCTTCTAAAGTTGGTAGCGAACTTATATCAATATCTGAAAGTAATTTTAAGCAGTCCTCCCAGTCATCTCCGGAAAAAGGATAGGTTACATATATTTTGCGGTTTCTGTCATTGCAATATGTGATCTTTTTGTTTTCAAGCTTTATTTCTTCAAAATAGCCCCTTGAAATTGCTTGATAGACAATTGTAGTTTCTTCTTGGGCAACTAGTGTTTCTTTTTTTTCAGAATTACACTCTTTGGTTGAAATTAGAGCAAGAAGTAATACAAACAAAATTTTCATATGCGTTAAATTATGGAATATTCAAAATACAAAAAAGACGCCAAAGTTGGCGTCTTTTTAATTTTATTAAGACTACTTTTATGGAAGCATCGTTGATCTGGCACCTCCAGAAGCGAATAAAGCTCTCATTCTTTCCTTTTGTCCGTTAGAGAACATATACATACATGCATCATTTGTATAATCCATATAATTCATCGTCATGTCATTTGAACGACAATTAACTGTTGGGTAAGAAGGACATCCATAATTTGGACCGTCTGACGCTGGCGTATCAGCTACAAAATCATCTCTTTTACATCTTCCATCTCCCCAGATATGGCGAAGATTTAGATAGTGTCCTACTTCATGTGTGCCTGTTCTCCCTAAATTATAAGGAGCTGCTGAACCTCCAGGTAAGGATGAGTATAATAAAACAACACCATCTGTTTCAGCTGGACCACCAGGGAACTGAGCATAACCTAATATTCCATTAGATAAATTACAAACCCAAACATTAAGTTGTCTTGATGGACTTTCAACAGGCGATGCGTATTTAACAGCATCATTAGTTCCCCAAGAAGCCGTACTATTTGTAACTCTTCGAGTTGCCGCAAGGCTAAATTGTACATCAGAGTTTGCAACTACACCTGTAAATTCACCAGGGACTAAACCAACATCACTATTACTAGCACTAAAATCATCATTTAATACATCAATTTGGGCAGCTATTTGCTGATCTGTAACAACACTTGGATCTGGCATTACGATGTGAAATACAACAGGTATAGTAATTAGTCCTAAACCATCATCAACTGGAGGGTCTCCTCCACCATCATCATCTCCACCACCATTGTTTCCACCACCGTTTCCACCACCAACGCCGTCAGGTTTTTTACTAGCAATTTGTTTTCTGGTGTTATACTCGATGTCAAACATTTTTTTCTCTAAACCAGGGTTTGCATTTAACAGGCGATTTAAGTTCACCATTGAGTAACAAGATTTGGATTTGCCATTTGCTGATCTTGTTCCTTCATCAATATCGGCATCAGTGTAGACATAAAAGTCGCTCATATCGATGTTGATTTCTTGTTGAGAGATTTCGTTTGTGTCTTCACTACAAGAAATAGAAATCATGGCAATGGCAGCCATACAAAAAAGTACTTTTTTCATTTTTCAAAGTTTTGTTTAGTGTTAATAGATGGGAATATATTAAAAATTTAACAAAATATTAACAAAAATTGATCAAAGCTTAAATTTTTTAGTTAAAAAGACAAATATTTAATAAAACTAAGGTGTAGAGGATATATGATCCAGCTTTAAACTAACAGCATTATTTTCGGAAGAAAGAATGAGAAGACCATTTTCGAATGTATAGCTATTGACCTTGTCTAAATTATTGAATAACAAGTCTTCATTAGTCATGTCTATACACATCATTTTGGTGGAACCCATCATTCCAAATTTAATAGATGAGCCCATAATTTCAACACTTCCAAAGAAATTATTACAACCACCATTACCATTAACTTTTCCTTTTTCAAGATCAAAACTTAATGTGGGTAGAGTACCTGAAAGCTCAGTGTCATTTATAGAGATCACCTCCCATTCATGATCCGAAAGATTGGGAGCAGTATTATCTTTACAAGATGTAATTACCATTAATAATATAAATGAATATAAGCCGAGTTTCATATATCTAATTTAAATTATCCTAACATCATTGCAGCTCGCTTTACTGCATCAACAAAAGTGTCAATTTCTTCTTTAGTATTATAAAAGGCAAAAGAAGCACGAACCGTTCCAGGAACTTTATAGAAATCCATAATAGGTTGTGCACAGTGATGTCCTGTTCGCACTGCTATACCAAGTTTATCAACTATCGTTCCAATATCGTAAGGGTGAATATTGCCAATATTGAATGAAATAACCGAAGTCTTATTTCCACTGCCAAAAATTTTCAAACCATCAATTTCAAGAAGTTTAGTAGTTGCATATTCTAGCAATTCGTTTTCGTAAGCAGCTATTTGTTCAAAGCCTAAACCGTTCATGTAATCTATGGCAGCACCAAAAGCAATTCCACCACAAATATTTGGAGTTCCAGCTTCAAACTTATGTGGAAGATCGGCATAAGTAGTTTTCTCAAACGTTACCTCTGCAATCATTTCTCCACCACCTTGATAAGGAGGTAATTTATTTAACCACTCTTCTTTTCCATAAAGTATTCCAACTCCAGTTGGGCCACACATTTTATGAGCGGATGTTACGTAAAAATCAACATCTAATGCCTGCACATTAGGTTTAATATGCGGACAAGCCTGAGCTCCATCTATCAGTACAGCGGCTCCTGCATCATGTGCTTTTCTAATGATTTCTTCAATAGGATTGATAGTTCCCAATGCATTAGATATATGATTTACAAAAACCAGTTTAGTCTTGTTTGAAAGTAACTTATCAAATTCACTCATTATTAGTTGTCCTTCTTCGCTCATCGGAATCACTTTTAGTAAAGCGCCGGTCTTTTCACAGAGCATTTGCCATGGAACAATATTACTGTGATGTTCTAGAGCTGAAACAATGATCTCATCACCCACTTCCAATAATTCTGAAAACCCACTTGCTACCATATTAATACCATGTGTCGTTCCCGATGTAAATATGATCTCGTATGCTTGAGCCGCATTAAAATGTGCTTGAATTTTTTTACGAGCTTCTTCATAAAGATCTGTTGCTTCCTGACTTAAAGTATGTACACCTCTATGAATATTAGCATTGTAATTACTATAGTAATCTACAATAACATCAATAACTTGTTGAGGTGTTTGTGAAGTGGCTGCATTGTCTAGATAAATTAATGGTTTACCGTTAACTTCTCTGTTAAGTATTGGAAAATCTTTTCTAATCTTTGAAACGTCAAACATAGTGTGTATTTTCGAGAAACAAAGGTAGCAATAGTACAAATGATTAGGAAATATCTTTTGTTGATTAACAGTTGACTAACTAACAAATTAACGTTTACAGTTTTATGAAGTATTTAAAGTGGGTTTTATTGGTTGTTATTCTAGGAGTTGTAGTGATGGTTTGGTTGAATTTTGAGCGACTTGACATCCTTTCTGGATACTCTGCAAAGAGTATGGCGTCTTCTGTATTTACAGCGGAACGTGATTTTAAATTCACCGATAGTACCGATAACAACTTTTCACCTGTAGACTTAGCAAAAGATGAAGTTGACTTCGAAGCAAAAAGTGCTTCATCTTCAGTTTTTGGGTTGAATACCAGAACAGCTATTTATAGAGATGGACTAGGAGCTGTTTTAGTTCCAGACGACTATGATTATAAACCAAATGATATAAAACCTAAGAGAGATTTTACAAAAGTAGCTCTTCCATATCCTTTTGGACATTTGGAGCCAACGGATACTATATTTAGTAATGTTGATTACGAAAAACTGGAAGCTACAATTGAGAAATATTCAGCAGAAGGTATACAGACAAGAGGAATACTTGTGCTTTATAAGGATCATATCATTGGTGAGTATTATGCTGATGGTATCCATGAAGATTCCAGAATGTTAGGATGGTCTATGACTAAAAGCATAACCAGTTCTGTTTTTGGAGTATTACAATCGCAAGGAAAAATGGATGTTAATCAACCAGCACCAATTGATGAATGGAAAGATGATGAGCGTAGTACGATTACAATAAGCAATCTACTTCAAATGAATTCAGGATTGGAATGGGTTGAAGATTATAATACGATTTGCGATGTTACCAAAATGCTATTTCAGGAAGAAGATATGACTGCATCGGCAATTGATGAACCTTTGGTTGGAGAACCAAACAATAGTTGGTATTACTCCTCTGGAACTACCAATCTGCTTTCAGGAATACTACGAGATCAATTTAATTCACATCAGGAATATCTAGATTTTTGGTACACGAATTTGATCGATAGAATAGGGATGCATTCTATGGTTGTTGAAGCAGATATGGCCGGAAATTATGTTGGTTCTAGTTATGGTTGGGCAAGTGTAAGAGATTGGGCTAAACTTGGCTTGTTGTATTTACACCAAGGTAATTGGAATGGAGAACAAGTATTTAACAAGGAATGGATTGATTATGCAATAACTCCAACCAATTCTTCTGATGGTCGTTACGGAGCACAAATTTGGCTGAACAAAGGAGGCTTTTTACCAGATGTCCCAAGAGATGTTTTCTCCTTTAATGGGTATCAAGGACAGCGAGTTTATATCTGTCCATCGAAAGATTTGATCGTAGTGCGTATGGGATTAAAATCGATGGATTTTAATGGGCTAGTTAGCGATATTATTTCTTCGATTAACTAAAGATCAAATCCAATATTAACGCCCAATTTGTTCGCAATAAGTTTGTTGATACGTCTTTTAAGCTCAGGAATCTTCACGCTTTCTAATACATTGTTTGCAAACGCATACATCAATAATGCTTTAGCTTCCTTTTCTGGAATACCACGTGAACGTAAATAGAACATTGCACTTTCATCTAATTGACCAATCGTACAACCATGAGAACACTTTACATCATCAGCAAAAATTTCTAGTTGAGGTTTGGTGTTGATGGTCGCTTTATCATTAACTAGAATGTTATTGTTCGCTTGAAAAGCATTCGTCTTTTGAGCTTCTTTCTCAACAACAACTTTCCCATTAAAAACTCCAGTAGCGTTATCACCAAAAATACCTTTGTAGTCTTGATGGCTTTCGCAATTTGGTTCTATATGATGCACTAGTGTACTATGATCAACATGCTGCTTATCTCCAATAATAGTTATTCCCTTTAAAGTAGAATCAATGCGCTCACCATTTTGGTAGAAATTAAGGTTATTTCTGGTAAGTTTTCCGCCAAAAGCAAAGGTATGTACCGAAACATGACTCTGCTCTCTTTGGTTGATATATGTGTTATCAATTAATGAAGCAGTTTGCTTATCATTCTGAACCTTGTAATAGTCAACGATAGCTCTTTTATGAGCGTAGATTTCAGTTACTGCGTTAGTGAGCACAGGGTTGTCAGTCAAACTTTGATGACGTTCAATAATCTGAACATGCGAATTTTCACCAACCACAACTAAATTACGAGGTTGTAGCATTAAGGCAGCTTCATTTCCTGTTGAGAAATGCAAGATTTGAATTGGCTTTTCAACAAGTTTGCTTTTTCCAATATGGATAAAAGCACCTTCTCTTGAAAAAGCAGTATTTAAAGACGTAATACTATCATCGTTAGCTACTTTGTTAAAGTAGTTTTCAATAACCAATTGATATTTAGGTTTCGTCAAAGCAGCAGACATCAAGCAAACGTCAATACCATCATGTGTGGTTTCAGAAAGATGAGAAGAGTATTTTCCATCAATAAAAACGATCTTATAAGAATCTATTTCATGAATAAAATACTTCTTAACATCACTATATTCAAGTGCTTCTTCTCCTTTAGGGAAAACACTATAATTTTCTTTTAAAAGCTTGTTTAATGAAGTGTATTTCCAAGCTTCATCTTTTTTGTTTGGAAAACCTTTGTCTTCGAAGTTCTTAATTGCCTCACTTCTTATATCATGAACATATGCATCTACATCCACTTGGTTTTCGAAGGCTAAAAAAGATGATAATAGTTTTTCTTTCAATTCCATTTGCTTAGTCTTAAGCGTTCACTTCTTCTTTAATCCAGTCGTATCCTTTTTCTTCCAGTTGATGCGCTAGTTCTTTTCCTCCAGACTTCACTATTCTACCATTATGAAGTACGTGTACATAATCTGGCACTATATAGTCTAACAAGCGCTGATAGTGTGTGATAACAATAGTAGCGTTGTCTTTACTTTTTAATTTGTTGACTCCGTTAGCAACAATACGCAAAGCATCAATATCTAAACCAGAATCAGTTTCATCAAGAATAGCCAATTTAGGCTCTAACATTGCCATTTGAAAAATCTCGTTTCTCTTTTTCTCACCACCAGAAAACCCTTCATTTAATGAACGAGATAAGAACTTGCGGTCTATTTCTAGTAATTCAGACTTTTCACGAATAAGCTTCAACATTTCGTTAGCTGGCATTTCTTCTAACCCTTGTGCTTTACGCGTTTCGTTGATGGCAGTTTTCATGAAGTTGGTTACAGAAACTCCAGGAATTTCTACAGGATATTGGAACGATAAGAAAATACCTTTGTGAGCACGTTCTTCCGCTGCTAATTCGTCAATATTTTCTCCTTCAAGAATGATTTCTCCTTTATCTACTTCGTAGTCTTCTTTTCCAGCAATTACAGAAGCCAATGTACTTTTTCCAGAACCGTTAGGTCCCATAATAGCATGTACTTCACCTGGTTTAACCTCAAGGTTAATACCTCTTAAAATGGTTTTATCTTCTACACTTGCATGTAAATCTTGAATCTTTAACATCTTATTCTTTTCCTATAGTTATCATTTCACCAGCATTTGGATCTGGTGCACTCACTTTTAAAATCTCTACTATTTCTACCCTAAAATCCCAACCTTTTTCATTTTCTGGTCTAGGTGTTATTCTACCACGAACTTCAACAGGAATCATGTCCGTGTCTACTTTTTTATGTTTTTGAACCATTTCATTTAACTCATGCATTTTATCATTGATAATAACACCATAAACATCAACATGAGTTTGTAAAACGGCAGCATCGGCATAGTAAATGAATTGCCCTTTTAATAGCGTAAGACCATCACTTTGCTTTTCAGTTCTTTCGGAATTATCTTGAACTTCTTCAGTTTTATATGTTTCACCTTCTTTATTGACGTCTTTTTTGCATCCTATAAAGGCAACTAAAGCAAATAAAAAGATTAATTTTTTCATAGTATTTAGGTTATCCAACAGATCCTTCTAAGCTTATTTCTAATAATTTTTGTGCTTCTACAGCAAACTCCATTGGGAGTTTGTTAAGCACTTCTTTGCTAAACCCGTTAACGATTAAAGCAATTGCTTTTTCGGTATCTATTCCACGTTGATTACAATAAAATATTTGATCTTCACCAATTTTACTGGTAGTGGCTTCGTGCTCAATTTGAGCTGTTTTATTCTTTGCTTCTATATAAGGAAAAGTATGTGCACCACATTCATTACCCATAAGCAAACTATCACATTGCGAGAAGTTACGAGCATTTTCCGCACGTGAATTAACCTGAACTAATCCACGATAGCTATTCTGCGATTTACCAGCAGAAATTCCTTTACTGATAATAGTAGATTTAGTATTCTTTCCTAGGTGAATCATCTTAGTTCCAGTGTCTGCTTGCTGAAAGTTATTAGTTACAGCAATAGAATAGAACTCACCAACAGAGTTATTTCCTTTTAGTATGCATGAAGGATATTTCCAAGTTACTGCACTTCCTGTTTCTACTTGTGTCCAAGATATTTTTGCATTGTTTTCGCAAATTCCTCTTTTGGTTACAAAGTTGAATACACCTCCGCTTCCTTCAGCATCACCAGGATACCAGTTTTGAACAGTAGAGTATTTTATTTCAGCATCATCAAGTGCGATTAATTCTACTACTGCTGCGTGCAATTGATTTTCGTCGCGCTGAGGTGCTGTACAGCCTTCAAGGTAACTTACATAACTACCTTCATCAGCAATAACAAGAGTTCTTTCAAATTGCCCAGTTCCTGCCTGATTAATTCGAAAATAGGTTGATAATTCCATTGGGCATCTTACTCCCTTTGGAATATAGCAGAAACTACCATCACTAAATACTGCACTATTTAATGCAGCGTAGAAATTGTCGGTTTTTGGAACTACAGTTCCAATATATTTTTTTACTAGTTCAGGGTGTTCCTGAATAGCTTCACTAATAGAACAGAAAATAATTCCCTTTTCAGCTAATGTCTTTTTAAATGTTGTTGCTACCGAAACCGAATCTACCACAACATCCATTGCAACTCCAGCTAGTTTCTTTTGCTCATCAAGAGAAATTCCAAGTTTTTCGAAAGTTGCTAAAAGTTCAGGATCTACTTCATCTAAACTTTCGTATTTAGGCTTACTGTTTGGTGCAGAGTAGTATGAGATAGCTTGGAAATCTGGCTTTTCGTAAGTTACGTTTGCCCACTCAGGTTCTTCCATTTTTTGCCAAGTCCTAAAAGCATCCAAGCGCCATTTGGTCATCCATTCTGGCTCTTCTTTCTTCTGAGAAATAGCTCTAACAATATCTTCGTTTAATCCAACTGGAAGTGTGTCAGATTCAATATCTGTATAAAAACCGTATTCGTACTCTTTGGTTTTAAGCTCCTCTCTTAAATCGTCTTCAGTATACTTGCTCATTGTTATAATTATAAAGAAAAACTTTCACCGCAACCACATGTGCGATTTGCATTTGGATTATTGAAAACAAAACCTGTTCCGTTAAGTCCTCCAGAATATTCAAGTGTAGTTCCGATAAGATATAAGAAACTTTTTTTATCAACTATTATTTTGACACCATTATCTTCAAAAACCTTATCTTCTTCTTTTTGTTCTTTGTCAAACTTAAGGTCATATGTTAAGCCTGAGCAACCACCGCTTTTAACACCTACACGAACGAAGTCTGTGCTAGGGTTAAAACCATCTTCTTGCATAAGGCTACTTACCTTGTTTTTTGCTGTTTCAGAAACTTTGATCATACCTTCTAATATAGAACACTTCTAAATAGTGTGCAAATATACAATTTATGTAGTGTTTTTAAAGAAAACCTAACATTATATTCCTTAATGGATATATAGGTTTTTCCTATGAAGAATTATTGGTTGAATTTAATGACAAGAGCGTCTTTCATTCCGCTGTGTTCAATACCTTCAATATCATTACTTTCGGTTTCACCCACAACAACAATACTGCCATCATCAAGTTGAACAATGTCATGGGCAAGATCTAAACCTGAGCCGCCAAAACTTTTTTCATCCATAATGTTACCGTTGGAATCAATTTTTAGCACCCAAAAATCATTATCTCCACTATTTGTACTCAAATGCTGATCTGTACTTTTGGAATATCCAGTTACTAAAAACCCTTGATATGTAGGAGTTATTGATGTAGCATAATCAAAATCTGAACCACCATAATTTTTAGTCCAAATAATGTCTCCGTTGTCATTAAGGTTGGCAATAAAAAAATCTGAATTTCCTAAGTTTTGAGATATATCTCCATCTGTACTGAACGAATTCCCAACAATGAGATAAGAATTATTGTTAGTTTTTACAATTGATCTTCCCTGATCAATTCCCGAACCTCCGATAGATGTTTCCCAAACCAGGTTCCCATTAGTATCAAGTTTGATGACCCAAAAATCATAAGACCCTCTACTATCTGTTATATCAAAATCGTTACTCTCAGTAAATCCTGTGATGACAAAACCACCATCATTTGCTTGAACAGCACTAAATGATCTGTCATTTTGTGTACCTCCAAAATAACGACGCCAAATTATATCACCATTTGTATTTAAACGATGACACCAAAACTCACCAACACCATGTCTTCTTCGTGAATTCCCTTCTCCTCCTGAAGCAGTTACATCTAGAAAACCTGTCATAAAGAAACCACCATCATTTGTTTGTAGTACTGAGTATGCATGATCATGACCAGAAAAACCATAGCTTTTTTCCCATTCAATTTCCCCTGAGCTATCTAGTTTCAATATCCAGTTATCATGAAAACCTTCATTATTGCTGCCATTGCCATCACTACTCATACTGTAACCAACTATAGCAAAACCACCATCAAGTGTTTCAATAACCTGTTGCCCTTTGTCATCACCACTTCCTCCATAAGTTTTACTCCAGATAATCTCACCTTCAGTTGTTAATTTTATTAACCAATAATCATTTTCCTGTAGTGTTTTATCAGTAACATCTCCATCTATACTATTGGTGTAACCAAAGACTGCTAAATTTCCATCTGTTGTTTGAATTACAGAGTAGGCATGATCATCATTCATTCCTCCAAAAACTTTTGCCCATTGAGGCCCACTAAAAGTAAACTTGTCATCAAAATCATCATTGAAGCAAGAAGTTAAGCCAATAAATAGGCTTAGGATGATCAAGCGAATGTTTTGATTCATAATTAGTTGTCACTTTTTTTAATTATGAAGAGACCTCTGTTAATATCACTAATGATAATGTTTCCACTTTCAAAATATGGGTAGACATTCCACGCTCCATTAAAAGAAGTGTTGTTATTTTCTGGATATGTATCGAAGAAACCAATTTCGCTCATGGTAGCATTATCTATATCACTAATGTCAATAAACCTTACTCCTGCAGTATAATTTGCTTGGTAAAACAGATCATTTTTAACATATCCATTATGGTCAATTGCATTTGATTCTCCTGAATAGGTCATATGTAAAGTTGGGTTATCAAGATCTGTAAAATCAAATACAATTGTACGTGTATTCATTCCAAAATTAGCCTCGTCTAATTCATCACCAAGAATGAAGTAACTAAGATCATCAGTAAACCATCCTTGATGTGTATAACCAACATTACTATAACTAATTGTTGAAATTTCTTGGGGGTTAGCTTTATCTGTAACATCTACAATTACAACTTCATCTTCATTACTTCCTATTAAGATTTCTTTTCCAGTATGGTCTGTATCAGGACCATTATAGGTTATAGTTTGAGCATCATGTGCATATCCAGCATAGCCACCTTCATCAATTGGGTTTAAAGGATCTTGGATATTAATAAATAAAGGACCTCCTTGATATACACCACTTCTACTGGTTCCTACGATATATGCATATCCAGAATCTTCATTTATTACCACATTATGTGCACTCCCAAAACCAGTATAATGAGCATCTGGAGCAAATGTTTCTGGAGCATTTGAAACATTTCGTAAACGCGTTAGATCAAAAATTTGCATACCGTGTGAACCGGCATTATCAGCTACTATAAAAGCATGATCGTTATAAACTTTTACATCTCTCCACGGAGTATCAAAAGTCGCTGTTGGCACTGTTCCTAAAAGAACAGGTGCTTGCGGAATAGAGATATCAACAAACGATACTCCACCTGATGTACAAACCAGTGCATATTCGTTTCCATTGGTTGGGTCTGTCCATCCCCAACAATCATTCCCGTCTAAACCACCATTGAGATCTATTAATGACATATGTGCTACAAGGTCATAGTCATCACATGGGTAATTACCTGCAAAACCATTTTCACATGGAGCTTGTCCAACAAAATCATCACAGACGTCACCTATATTGTCACCATCAAGATCTTCCTGGTCTGGATTGGGAGTTGTAGGACAGTTGTCTAGGCTATTTTCAATGCCATCATTATCTTCGTCAAGTGCAACAACATCATCGCATACATCTCCAATATTATCATTATCAAGATCTTCCTGATCTGGATTGAAGGTCTCAGGGCAATTATCAAGGGTGTTTTCTATACCGTCGTTATCAAGATCTAGTTCTGAAGCTGTATCAACAGGTTCAGTTTTACATGCAATTATGAGAAAGCTAATACAAACTAAGTTCAAGAATATCTTGAATGATATTGAGGCTTTTTTCATTTTCATATTTTTTTTAAAGATACAGAACTTTTTCAAAGTCTAATTTTTGATATAATGTTAACGAATTAAAATTGTTTTTCTTGTCTATCTTTGCGGCATGATTGAAGACAAAAACCCACAAAGAACGCCAATAAGTAGCTTAGGAGAGTTTGGTTTAATAACGCATTTAACAAAAAATTTTAGTGTTAATCAAAAAAGTACAGTTAAAGGAATTGGAGATGATGCTGCTGTACTCAACTTTGATAATAAAGAGGTGGTAGTTTCAACTGACCTTCTTGTAGAAGGTGTTCATTTTAATTTAAGTTATATCCCACTAAAGCATTTGGGCTATAAATCAGTTATGGTAAACCTGTCTGATGTTTATGCAATGAATGCCATGGCAACACAAGTTACGGTCTCAATTGCTGTATCTAATAGATTTCCTTTAGAAGCTTTGGAGGAGCTATATGCTGGGATTGAAACCGCTGCCAGAATTTATGGTATTGATTTGGTTGGAGGTGATACCACTTCTTCAACTTCAGGATTGATAATTTCTGTTACTGCTATTGGAGTAGCTAATAAACAAGATCTGGTTTATAGAAATGGAGCAAAGCCAAATGACCTACTTGTAGTAACTGGTGATCTTGGTGGAGCATATATGGGACTGCAAGTTTTAGAAAGAGAGAAAGAAGTGTACAAGGTTAATCCTAACAATCAGCCAGATTTAGATCATTACTCATACATTATAGAAAGACAATTAAAACCAGAATCTAGAAAAGATATAGTAAAGTTGTTGAAAGATCTAGAGGTTAAACCAACTTCAATGATTGATATTAGTGACGGTTTGTCTTCTGAAATCATGCATTTATGTAAACAAAGTGGAGTTGGATGTGATCTTTACGAAAATAAAATTCCGTTAGATCCTCAAGTTATTTCTACTTGTGAGGAGTTTAATATTGATAGTACCACAATTGCTTTAAATGGAGGTGAAGATTATGAGTTATTAATGACTATTGCTCAAGATGATTATCCTAAAATTAAAGCGAATCCAAATTTAACGGTGATTGGTTTTATAACTGAAAAGAATGCCGGAATGAACTTAGTTACTAGGGCAGAAGAAAAAATTGAGTTAAAAGCTCAGGGTTGGAATTCAATTAGCGATCCTGAATAATGGATTATCGCTAAGATCTATAGTTTCAATATGACGTTTGCGTAAACGATTGTTGTGAATTCTTTCTAAAACTGAATTAATCTCTTTATACTTAGGTGTAAGCAAAGTAAGCCCACCATTTCCGTTAGTAGTAACTTGCTCTTTACAATGTTTGCAAGTGTACTCTTTAACGTGATATGTAACATTCTTAGATACTACATAATCATGGCCAAATATAGAGCAATAAAGATGTTTCAATTTTCTTAGTTTTTAGCTATTAATGAATTAGAGGGATATTAAAAGTAAAACTTTTGGCAAAAATAAAATGATTAACGAATAATTAATCGTTGAAGGGTTCATTTTTTTCTTTGAAAGCATCAAAATGAAGAAAATTAGATGCTTTTTTTCAGAAAACAGAAGAAAAGACCAACTTAAAACTAAAGATAAGTAGTTGGTTTTTATGCGAGTAAACAATATCGCTTACAGTATTAATTAAGCAGCTGTAGTAGCAAACATTTTTTGCTGTACTCTCAACATTCTTTTTGTATGAATGTTTTCTAAAATAGTATTTATTTCCTTGAAAGTAGGTGTTAATTCTGTTAAACGACCATTGCCATCTGTAGTTACTTGCCTTTTACAACACTTACATGTGTACTCCTTAACATGCTTAGTAACATTCTTTGAAACGTCATATTGGTGGCCAAAAATATTGCAGTAAAGTTTTGAAACTGGATTAGCGTTAGAAGTAGTTGTTTTCATAGGTTATTAGAATTGGGACTATAAACTTAGAAAAAAAAGACAAATAAACGATTAAATACTATAATTTTTCGATGAAATGCATAATACTGTAAGTAAAATCTGTTTTATTTTCAATATGGGACATATGTCCATCAGGTAATTCAACCACTAAAGTATCTGTGTTTTCAACTTGTTCTTTTAATGAAGTGTAATTTAATACAGGGTCTTTTTTACTTATGATCATCATCTTTTTATAAGGACCAAAATGAAGCAGTGCTTCTCTATCTTGCCTAATTTTCATTCCTTCAAGTGCAGCAACAATACCTTGGAGCGGAGTTTTTAGGGCTTCTTGTTTTACTTGCTTTATTTCTTTATTGAAAATTCGTCTGTTCTTTGGGCGGAATAAATTTGAAATTGAAACCCTGACAAACGTTTTATGATTTTGTTTCACAGCTTTGATGGCACGATCTCTGTTTTTCTTTTTCTGTTTAGAATCAGGTTTAGCTGTTGAATTCATTAAACATAATCCTTTGACAGCGTCTGGATAAAGTTCAGCGAAAGCTAAAGCTACATAACCACCCATTGAATGACCAACAAACTTTGAACGTCTAATTTTTAAATGTTTAAGCACCATAAAAACAGCTTCCGCCATTAACTCCATAGAGTGAATGTAACCTATACATTCCGTTTGACCATGACCTAGGAGATCGATGGCGATAACCCGGTTTTTTTTCGAAAATTGTGGAATAAAATCATTCCACATTGATGAGTTTTCCAGAAAGCCGTGAAGCAAAACCAGGGCATCTCCTTTTCCATGATCACTGTAAGAAATTTTGGTGTTTTTAAATAGAATAAATTCCTGCTTCATCTAATTTCCTTATCTTCAGCAAAGATACTTCTGACCAATGAATAAAACTAAAGAAACCTTCGTATTTGGCTTTGCTATTTTTGCTGCTTTTTTTGGAGCTGGAAATTTAATTTTACCTCCTTTTATTGGGATGAATTCAGGCCCAGATTGGTGGTTAATAGCTTTAGGTTTTATTGCCTCCGCAACTGTTATACCCTTGTTGGCTTTATTGGCACATGCGCGTTTACAAGGAACAATGATAGATTTTGGCACAAAAGTGTCACCATTGTTTAGTCTTATATTTTGTCTATGCGTTTACACAATAGCAATTACTTTACCAATTCCTCGTACCGCTGCTGTTACTCACGAAATGGCAATTGCTCCATATTTTGAGACAGGTTCACTTTTAACAAGTAGTATTTATTTTGCCTTAGTATTTGTATTTACTTTGAACAGAAATGAGGTTTTACAAATTTTAGGTAAGTATTTAACACCATTAATTGGTATCATCTTACTTGCAATAATTTTTATTGGAATTTTCTCACCAGTAAATGCAATGGACCCTTCAATTTATAAGACCCCGATTTTAAGTGGCTTTATGGAGGGATATCAAACCTACGATGCTTTGGCAGGATTATTAATGGGAGGAGTGGTTGTTATTTCTTTAAATATGAAAGGAGAAATTTCATTTGAAGAGAAGCAAAGTATTATTGCACGCTCGAGTATTGTGGCCATGCTAGGATTGTTTATTATATATGCTGGAATGATTCTGGTTGGGGCTAAATACAATTCTCAATTTAATGAAGATATTGTTAGAACCGAATTACTTTCTGGTCTCGCTACAAAAACTCTTGGAAACATTGGCTCTACTTTTTTAAGTGTATTGGTAGCCCTTGCCTGTTTTACAACTGCAGTTGGGGTAATTGTTGGTGTTGCAGACTTTTTTAAAGGCTTATTCAAAGAGTCGCAAAAAGTATATGTTATTGCTACCGTAATTTCTTGTGTGCTTGGTATTTTTATTGGGCAGATGGACGTACATTATATTATTGACGTTGCCTTACCAGCCTTAATGTTTATTTATCCTCTTGCTATTGTATTGATCGTTTTAAATGTAATTCCAGATCGTTTTGCAAGTAAAACAGTTTTCAGAAGTGTAGTTTTGGTTTCTTTTATTTTTAGTATTCCAGATTTTTTAGGCTTTTTAATTGAAGCAAATTGGTTAAATAGCTTGAAAGATGCCATTCCTTTTGCCGATAAAAATCTAGGCTGGGTGTTACCATCACTTCTTACTTTTATTCTTGTTAATGTTTATAAAAACTTTTCGACTAAGCCAGAAGTTTAATCACTAATTATTTAAGTGAAGAATTATAATGGCTGTTCGTGATATTTCTACGTATTCATATAAAGATATATTTTCATTAAGCACAGTTCAATTTGAAAATGCTTGCGTGTTTAACAAATCTGAACAAATTAGCTCCTATAGTATATATTGGATTAAAGAAGGGAAAGGAACATATAATATTGACTTTGAAAGTTATTCGTTTAATGATAATGTGTTAATCTTTCTATCTCCAGGTCAAATCTTTTCTGTAACATCTGAGAAAATTAAAGAAGCCTACAAATTTACTTTTGTCCAAGATTTTTATTGTATAGAAATTCACGATAAAGAAGTATCATGTAATGGTGTCTTGTTTAACAATATCTACGAAACTCCTTTTGTTAAACCCTGTAAAGAAGATGTTTTTAAATTGAACTTCATTTTAGAAAGCTTAATAGAAGAATTTGAGCATTCTAAAACAGCGCAGCATGATATGTTACAGGCATATTTAAAACAATTTATTGTCCATTCTGTTAGGATTAAAAAAGAGAATATTGTTGTGAAAGATGATACCGAGACTAAATTGTTTAAAGATTTTAGTGTATTAGTTGAGAAGAACTATAAATCAGAACATTCGGTGACAACTTATGCGAATAGGCTGGGAGTGTCTCCAAAATCTTTGACCAAACATTTTCAAAAAATAGGAGTACAAACACCTAGTGATTTTATAAAGGGGAGGATAATTCTAGAAGCAAAACGTCAGCTTAAATACTCAGATGGTTCTGTTAAACAAGTTGCTTATAATTTAGGGTTTAATGACCCTGCATATTTTACAAGATTCTTTAAGAAACATACTTCACAATCTCCACTTCAGTTTAAAAACAAGGGCTAAAATCTGCTTTGTCCAAGCATTAGGAACTTTTGTCCATTTTTAGAGGCTCATTACAGTCGCATCTTTGTACTGTAATTAAAAAATGAGAAAAAATGGACATACAATTAGATCAAAAAGATTTTCAACAAACAATAAATAATAACCAATCTGTTCTTCTAGATTTTTATGCAGATTGGTGTGGACCATGTCAAACATTATTACCAACTATTCACAAATTGGCAGAAGAGTTTAATGATGATGTAGCAATTAAAAAAGTGAATGTAGATACCAATAAAGAATTGGCAGCAGCATTTGGAGTAAGAAGCATCCCGACTTTAGTTCATATTGTAGACGGTAAAGAAATGGGGAGACATAACGGATTAATTTCTGAAAGTGAATTAAGGAATAGAATTAATCAGTTAAAAGCAATTTAATTATGAATACGAATGATCAATGCCCTAATTGTTGGGGCTATCAAGAATATGACGAAGCTTATCCAGATAGAGAGCTTTGTGATTGTAAATAAATGTTTAACAAGTCCGAAATATTTGGGCGAAAAATAAAAATTATGAATACAAGAATTAAAACCTTAAACCCAGAAACCACCACTGCAGAAGCAAAAGAATTATTTGATGCTGTGAATAATAAGTTAGGATTTATTCCAAACCTTATTAAAGTATTTGGAAACTCTCCAGCTACTTTAAAATCTTATTTGAGTTTAGGAGAATTAAATGGAAGCGGAAACTTCTCAAACAAGTTTAGAGAACAATTGGCATTAGCAATTGCAGAAGAAAACAGTTGTAATTATTGCTTATCTGCACATACGGCTATTGGTAAAATGAACGGATTAAGTGAAGAACAAACTGAACAAAGCAGATTAGGTTTTGCTAACGATACCAAAACTCAAGCAGGACTTAAATTTGCAAAATTGATAACTAGAAACAGAGGTCAGGTAACATCTGAGGACATAGCTAGTGTAAAAGAAGCTGGATATAATGATGGTGATATCTTAGAAATCATTCTAAACGTGGTTGCTAATACGCTTACCAACTATGTTAACCATATAGCAGAAACTGAAATAGATTTTCCAGAAGTAAAATCAGGTCAATTCGCTATTTTGAATTAAAATATTTAAGTGAGTTCTAATTAGGGCTCACTTTTTTATTTGATTGTATTTTAAAAACTTAAGTTTACCGCTTCAGTCGTTTAATTGCAGAAAAAGCTTTATCAACAAAGTCTTCTTCCACTAAAATGGTAAACTCATTTGTTGTAGACACTACTTCGTAAAGAATAATACCTTCCCAAGCCAAACGCTTAAAAAAGTGATAGTACAATCCAGCAATTTTGGAGTTTTCTTCTGGAAGATTAATACTAATTGCAGAAAGACCATCTTGTACAGCTATAAAAGTTTCGTCTTTGAAACACTCCATAATAAAGGGTTTCAAACTACTTGAGATAATGATATTGCTTTCGTGAATTCCTCTTGTAAATGTGTAAAACAATTTTGACTGCCCCTTAACCTTATCCAATATTTTGGCGTGATTATTAATTAACGTGTGTGAGTTCTTTACCGTAAAATCAGTTAGGTTAGAGCGCACAGTAATGTCACCTAAATTATTGATGATCTTTTTCATCTTTAAAGAATGTCCCGGAACCAATGGTGAATTATAGCGTCGAAGAGCCATCATGATTGCACCTGATTTTACAGGTTTTTTTAGCATATTCCCAATAGGTTCTTGTAGCTCTTCAGCTAACGCACTGTAATTAATAATTCCTCTAGAAAGAGCTTCCTCTAGATATGGTTGAGTGATCAAAATGTCTTCAACACAACTGGCAATAGTCTTCATATGTTAAATATTTAACAATACGTGCAAATTTAAACTAATTTTTTCAAATATGGTGTCTCTGTTAGCCTTAGGTTTAGTTTTGTACAGTAAACATTTTAATGATGCAAGTTTTAAAGTTTGGAGGAACGTCTGTAGGTTCGGTTGAAAACATGACCAATGTCAAAAATATTATTGATGATGGTCAGCAGAAAATAATAGTGCTTTCTGCAATGTCTGGAACTACCAATGCTTTGGTGGCTATTTCAGAAAGTATCGCAAATGGACAAGTTGATCAAGCAGTAGAACAAATTAACAAACTACACAACCACTACTTTAAAACCATTGAAGAACTTCTTACTAATAAAGCATTGAATGAAGATGCTAAAGTTTACATCAATGATATTTTTAATTTCCTTGTGGATTGTACTTATGAGAACTATTCGCAATTATTAGATAATAAAATTGTTGCTCAAGGAGAGTTAATGTCTACTTATATATTTAATAGCTTTCTAACTCAGGAAGGAATAAGTTCAGCATTATTGCCAGCTCTTAGCTTTATGAGAATTGATAAAACTCAGGAACCTGATTTCTTTTATATCAAGCAACATTTAAATATGGTGCTGGAGGATGCACCAGAAGCTACAATCTATATTACGCAAGGGTTTATCTGTATCGATGACCAAGGTAGGGTTTCAAATTTACAAAGAGGAGGAAGTGACTATACTGCAACTATATTAGGAGCTGCAATAAAAGCTGAAGAAGTACAAATTTGGACAGATATTGATGGTATGCATAACAACGATCCTCGTTATGTAGAAAATACAAGACCAATTAAAAACTTGTCGTATGCAGAAGCCGCAGAGTTAGCATATTTTGGAGCTAAGATCTTGCATCCTCAAACGGTAACTCCTGTTAGGGAGGATAATATTCCTTTACGCTTAAAGAACACAATGAATCCTGAAGCTCATGGAACTTTAATTACTGGAAACTATTCTGGAAATGGAATTAAAGCCATTGCAGCAAAAGATAACATTACAGCTATCAAGATCAAATCTGAAAGGATGTTAAATGCTCATGGATTTCTTAAAAAAGTATTCGAGATCTTTGAAGTTTACGAAACACCAATTGATATGATCACAACATCTGAGGTAGCAATTTCTTTGACTATTGACGATGATACAAACTTGAAGCAAATTGTGAACGAGTTAGAAAAGTTCGCAATTATTGAAGTTGACAATAATCAAAGTATAGTGTGTTTGGTTGGGCATTCAATTGTACATCATCCAGATACTTTTAAGCTGTTTCAGGTTTTAAAGGACGTAAAAATTAGAATGATCTCTTACGGAGGTAGCAACAATAATATTTCTTTATTAGTTCCAACTGCAGAAAAGCAGGCAACTTTAAAGAAATTACAGAACTATATTTTTAAGCTTGTGGCTTAAAATATTGGTGTGGTTTAGGTAAAAAGCTCATAGAAATATGGGCTTTTTTTATGCGATAATTGCAGGAAAAATCTATTGTTCCCACCTAATGGTTTCCATAATATGCTGGATGTCTTTCTTTAAGTAATCAGCAGCAGGAAGAATAGAATCGTAATTAGGTTTTGCATAAAAATAAAGCGATCCTGTCACAAAATGGTTCATGCTATCTGTAACATAAAATTGCGATTGCGATGCAGCATTACCTCCAACTTCGTAGAACATACCAAAAACTTTGCTTTCTTCATCAAGAAAAGGTTGTTCTGTAATCTCGTCTGCCCTTTGTGAATGCTTTTGGGTAAGGTTTTGTGCATCAATGAGGTATTCTTCTAAGTTATTATCAACCTTCTTATAAGTTAAATAAATAGTTCCTTTAAGTGGAGGATAAGTAATATCTACTCCTTTTGTTTTACCGTCTCTAGAAACTTTTAAGTCGCTAACAACACTGGCAAGGTCATTTTTTTCAAAAGTGAACGGAAGCCGTGGTTGAAATTTTTGGTATTTGTGTGCTGGATAATCCAAACGCAAAAAAGCTTTTGGTTTAGGAACTGGATCTTCACCACATGAAATACAAACAACAATTAAAATAAGAAGAAAAATATTTCGCATTAGCTAATGGTAACCTTAATTTGTTTGATTCGTTTTTTATCGAGGGCTTCAATAGTAAAAACGTAATTCTTAAAATTTATTTTGCTGTCTAATTTAGGAAAGCTTCCTGATATTTCAAGAACAAATCCAGCTATGGTTTCCGCTTCTCCCTTTTCTTCCTCAAAAATAGCCTCTTCATCAAGCTTAATAACGCGGTAAAAATCCTTTAAAGTTGTCTTACCTTCAAACACATAATTATTATCATCAAGTTTAGAGTAGATAAGGTCATCGTCATCAAACTCGTCACTAATATCTCCGACAATTTCCTCTATTACATCTTCTAAAGAAACAATACCAGAAGTACCACCATACTCATCAACCACTACAGCTAAGTGTACTTTTTTCTCTTGAAATTCTTGCATCAGATCATCTAGTTTCTTGTTCTCAGGAACAAAGAAAGGCTCTCTTAAAAGTGACGTCCAATCAAATTGTTTTCGGTCTAGATGTGGTAACAGATCTTTTACATAAAGAATACCAACAACAGTATCTACATTATCTTTATAAACAGGAATTCTTGAATAGCCATTCTTTATAATTTCTGGCATGATGTCACCATACTTCATAGTGCTATCAAGAGCAAAAATATCTATTCTAGGTCGCATTACCTGTTTGGTGTCTGTATTACCAAATGACACAATTCCTTGTAAAATTTTGTGTTCTTCCTTAGTGGTGTCTTCCTCACTTGTGAGCTCTAACGCTTGTGATAATTGATCAACACTTAAGTTGGATTTTTGACGCCCTAAACGTTTATTGATGCTCTTTGTAAATGCCTGCATTGGTCCACTAATAGGAGTAAATAATACGTCTAAAGTTTTGAGCGGGTAAGCCATAAACTTTGAGAACGCAATATTGTTCCTGCTTGCGTAAACCTTAGGTAAAATTTCACCAAAAAGTAAGATAAGGAAAGTTACAATTACAACCTCCACAACAAATTTTAAAGTAAGATTGGTAATAGAGGAAAATATCTGTTCACCTAAATAAGCAAACAAGATTACCACACCAATATTAATAAAGTTGTTAGCTACTAAAATTGTGGCTAATAGCTTTTGAGGTTTGTGAAGTAACTTGGAAACAACTTCCATAGCTTTGGAATCTTCAATCCCTTCATCAATATCTAATTGCGTTAATGAAAATAGCGCAACTTCAGACCCTGATATCAAAGCAGAGCAAAGCAATAGTATAAACAGAATTACGAATCCTGAAACTAAAGAAACATCAAGTGTAAATAACGCAATTATTAAACTAAAGGGGTCGGGATCCAAAATTTAATAGAATTAATTAAACTAGAATGGCAAATCGTCATCATCTCCACCAATCGGCTCATTTACTACATTTTGAGTTGATGTTGAAGTTTGCTGTTGAGGCATTTGTGCATTACTACTTTCACCTTTATTAGTTAAGAATGTAAAGTCATTACATTGAATTTCGGTAGAAAAACGATCATTGCCTTTGTCATCTTGCCATTTGCGCGTTTTGATCCTTCCTTCAATATATACTTTATCACCTTTGCTTAAATATTTTTCGCAAATTTCGGCTCCTTTGTTTCTAACAACAATATTATGCCATTCGGTATTGGTAACACGCTCGTTAGTTTGCTTGTTAACATAGGTTTCATTAGTTGCTAAAGGAAAACGACCAACGCAACCTCCTCCTTCAAAATAATGCAATTTAACTTCATCTCCCAAATGCCCAATAAGCATTACTTTGTTTAGTGTTCCAGACATAATTTTTTATAGAATATAATTAAACCACAAAATTAGTGGTTTTTGTTGATTTATTTAAAAGTAGTGAAAAAGCTTTAGAAATTAAATTCGTCAATAAACTTTCCTATAAGAATAGGAACAGGAAAATCATGTATATTTTTAAGAGGTACTCCTACTTTTGGAAGTTGATCAACTTCAACAATCCAAAATTTGGTGTATAAATGTTGATGAGATAATTTATGGATGATCTCATCAACATTATATAATGTGATCTTAGCTTTAGATGAATTTAAAATTTGCTTGAAAGATTTATTAGTTTTTAATGTATTTATCGAAATGCTCTTTGTGGTCTCAATTAACGGAAACTGATACAAATTTTTCCAGATTCCGTTTTTTGTTCTTTGTTCTAAAATTGTTTTCTCGTCATTGGAAACAAAAACTAAGAAATTGAAATACTTTTTAGTGATTTTGGTTTTCTTAAGTTTAACAGGCAGCTTATTAACTCTTCCTTTTGCAAGTGATAAACAACTATTATTTAAAGGGCAAACATCACAATTTGGATTTGCTGGTTTACATTGTCTAGCACCAAACTCCATAATGGCTTGATTGTAATCACCAACTAATTGTTTTGGTAGTAGGTTTTGAGCCAAAGCTTTAAACTCCTTAATTCCTTTGGTAGAATTAATAGGAGTGTCAATTCCAAAGTATCTTGCTAAAACACGATAAACATTTCCATCGACAACTGCCGTGGGTTCATTGAAACAAATGGAAGCAATGGCACTAGCTGTGTAATCGCCAACACCTTTTAGCTTAATAAGTTCATCATAAGTATTGGGGAATTCACCATTAAACTCACTCACTATGTGTTTAGCTGTAAAATGAAGGTTTCTTGCCCTTGAATAATAACCAAGTCCTTGCCATAGTTTTAAAACGTGTTCTTCAGTGGCATTAGCAAGCTCAAAAACTGTTGGAAAAGAGGCAACAAAAGACTCATAATATGGCAGTCCTTGATCAACACGTGTTTGTTGTAAAATGATTTCAGATAACCATATAAAATAGGGGTCTTTGGTTTTTCTCCAAGGAAGACTCCTCTTGTTGTCTGAATACCAGTGTGTTAAAGTTTGATTAAAATTCATTCTTAAATTCACATGAAACGCAAAAATAAACGTTTATTGGGTTAAATTTTAGCGATTTAGGCTTGAAATATTGAATTTAAAATACATATATTTGCAACCCTTATAATTAATAGATAACCCTAAAAAATAATTAATAATGACGAAGGCTGATATTGTAGCGAAAATTTCTGAAAAATTAGGAATAGAAAAAGGTGATGTACAAGCAACAGTTGAAACTTTTATGAGTGAAGTGAAGAACTCTTTAGAAGGAGGAGATAATGTTTACCTTAGAGGATTTGGAAGTTTCATCATCAAAACAAGAGCAGAAAAAACAGGTAGAAATATTTCAAAGAATACTACTATTAAAATACCTGCTCACAACATACCAGCATTTAAACCGGCAAAAGTTTTTGTAGAGAGTGTAAAAGCTAATGTTGAGGTTAAATAAAACATTAAATAAGTATTAATTTAAAAAGCACTAGTCTATGCCAAGTGGTAAAAAACGTAAAAGACACAAGGTAGCAACGCATAAGCGTAAAAAAAGAAGACGAGCTAATCGTCACAAGAAAAAATAAATCGAAAAAGTAGTTGATCAACTACTTTTTTCGGTTTTAAAAAAATCGTTCTTTGATATTAAACTCATACATAATAGTTACTACCTAACTAGTATAGAGTTTTATGGATTTAAAAATCCTGTGATCAAAAAATATTATGTTTAATCCATCTGTCACCTTATAAAGTGATGGATAAAAATTAACAAGATGAATAAAGAATTGATCGTACGATCTAGTTCTAACAATGTTGATTTTGCCTTATTAAAAGATGGAAAACTAATAGAATTACAAAGAGATGAAGAGAGTAACAGCTTTTCTGTTGGTGATGTGTTTTTAGCCAAAATAAGAAAATCTGTTCCAGGTCTAAACGCAGCGTTTGTTAACGTTGGTTACGAAAAAGATGCCTTTTTGCATTATCATGACCTTGGTCCAAAACTCCCTTCACTTTTAAAATTCGTTAAACGTGTAAGCACAGGTAAGCTTAAAGATTATTCTTTAAAAGATTTCCCATTTGAAAAAGATATTGATAAAGACGGCAAAATTAATGACGCCTTAAAATCAAATCAATCTGTACTGGTACAAATAGTTAAAGAACCTATATCTACTAAGGGACCGAGAATTAGCTCGGAGATTTCTATAGCAGGTAGATATATTGTGTTAGTTCCTTTTTCAGACAGAATCTCAATTTCACAAAAAATTGAGGATAGAGCAGAAAAAGACAGACTTAAACGCTTATTAAAAAGTATCACGCCAAAAGGTTTTGGTGTTATTGTACGTACCGTTGCAGAAGGCAAAAAAGTAGCAGAACTAGATAGAGATTTACAAAACTCGTTGGGTCGTTGGACCGCAATGTGTAAAAAGCTACATAAAGCACATCATCCCAGTAAGGTATTAGGTGAAATGAATAAAGCCTCTTCTATTTTGAGAGACATTTTTAATGACACCTTTACTTCAATTATTGTTGATGATGAATCGCTTTACATTCAAATTAAAGATTATGTGCAACAAATTGCACCTAAAAAAGAATCAATAGTTAAGTTGTATCAGTCTAAGATTCCAATTTTTGAAAAATATGGAATTGAAAGGCAAATTAAAACCTCATTTGGACGTACAACGTCCATGGCAAAAGGAGCTTATTTAGTTATAGAGCATACCGAAGCACTTCATGTAATTGATGTGAACAGTGGTAACCGTTCTAATAAAGCCAAAAGTCAAGAGGATACTGCACTAGAAGTGAATTTAATTTCTGCTTCAGAGGTTGCTCGTCAATTACGATTGCGTGATATGGGCGGCATTATAGTAGTTGATTTTATAGACATGTCTAGCGCAGAAAACAGAAGAAAGCTCTTTAATCACCTTCGTGAAGAAATGAAGGATGATAGAGCAAAGCATAAGATATTGCCTCCAAGTAAATTTGGATTGATACAAATAACCAGACAGCGTGTTAGACCAGAAATGGCCATAAAAACCCGAGAGGAAAATCCTAACGGAAGTGGCAAAGAAGTTGAAGCACCAATTGTTTTAGTGGAAAAAATAAAACACGATCTGGACTTAATTATGCAAAAAGACTATAAAAAGGTGACCTTAAACACACATCCTTTTATAGCAGCCTATTTAACAAAAGGCTTTCCATCTATACGTTCAAAATGGTATTTTGAACATAAAAAATGGGTTAAAATCTTACCAAGAGACGCTTACACATATCTTGAATACCACTTTTTAGATAAAAATGGTAAAAAGATAAAACTATAAAAAAAGCCTTTCCAATTTGGAAAGGCTTTTTTGTTTAAATTAATTTTTTGTTTAAGGCGCTGGATTAGGAATACTATTATGAATAGCGTTTATTTCTTGCAACAATTCATCACTTAATTCAACATTTATACTGCCAATATTTTCTTTAAGCTGTGCTAAGTTGGTAGCGCCAATAATATTACTTGTAACAAAAGGTCTTTGGTTTACAAATGCCAGTGACATTTGTGCTAGTGTCATATTATTAGCCTCTGCCAGTTTTAGATATTGTTTTGCTGCTTCGGTTGACTGTTCACTGCTGTATCTTGCAAAACGAGGGAATAACTTTAACCTTGCATTATCAGCAGCAGTTCCTTTAATGTATTTACCAGAAAGCACGCCAAAAGCCATTGGTGAGTAGGCCAATAAGCCAATATCTTCTCTTAAGGAAACCTCGGCAAGCCCACCTTCAAATGTTCGGTTTAACAGCGAATATGAGTTTTGAATGGTAATCATTCTTGGTAAGTTATGCGCTTTATGTTCTTCTAAATAGCGCATGGTTCCCCAAGATGTTTCATTAGATAGACCAACATGCCTTATCTTTCCAGTAGCAACTACTTTTTGAAGTGAGTGTAACACTTCATTAAAATTATCTTTCCAAGAATCATGGGTATAGTCGCGAATACCAAAGCGATTGGTATCTCGCTCAGGCCAATGCAATTGGAACAGATCAATATAATCCGTTTGTAAGCGTTTTAGCTCTCCATTTACAGCTTCTTCAATAGACTCGGCAAATCCTGTCGTTCTAATATGTGCTGTATAGTCGCCACCACCAGCAATTTTACTTGCAAGAACTACCTTATCTCTATTTCCAGTTTTCTTTAACCAAGTTCCAATAATTTCACTAGTTCTACCATAAGTTTCTGCATTAGCTGGAACGGGATATAATTCTGCAGTATCAATAAAATTAACACCTTGATCAATTGCATAATCTAATTGTTCATGACCTTCGGCTTCTGTATTTTGGTTTCCCCAGGTCATAGAACCAAGGCATATTTTACTAATCTTTATGTTAGTGGTTGGTAAGGTGGTATATTTCATAAATTAGATTGTCTGGTTAATTGCTTTTAGACGAAAGTCTAATTAAGTCTTTACATATTATTTAAAAGCTTAGTGATCTCATCTAATTTTGGAGTTAAAATCACTTCAATACGTCTGTTTTTTGCTTTTCCTTCCGCTGTGTCATTAGTTGCTACAGGTGCATATTCACCTCTACCAGCTGCAGTAAGATTTTCAGGGTTTATAGCTGCATTTTCTCTTAATATGTTTACGATGGCTGTTGCTCTTTTAGTTGAAAGATCCCAGTTTCCGCTTAATTGTGAGTTGCCTTTATAGGGAACATTATCTGTATGTCCTTCAATCAAAACGGCTATGTCTGGATTGTCAGCTAAAACGCTTCCCAATTGCACCACAGCTTCACGACCTTGACTATTTACTGCCCAACTACCCGAACTGAATAATAATTTATTTTCCATAGAAACATAAACTTTTCCATCACGTTGCTCAATGGTTAATCCTTTACCTTCAAAATCTGTTAATGCACGTGAAATGGCATCTTTTAAGTTTCGCATTGCTTCATCTTTTGCAGCGATAAGATTTTCAAGTTCAGCTACACGACTAGATCTTTCTGCAAGGTCTTTTTCCAGTTTTTGAAGTCGTGCGTTTTCAGCAGCAAGAGCTTGTTCTTTGGCTTCTAATTGTGCTAACAACTCTCGGTTCTTTTTTACATTATCTGCAATGGCTGCCGAACTATTTTTTTCAAGCGCATCATAAGATGCTGTTAGATTATCATAATTAGATTTTAAAGCGTTATAATCACTTTGCAGTTGATCTCTTTTAGCAACAGTTTCGTCATATTGTTGTTGAAGATCACTTAACGAATTTTCAAGTTTTGTTTTAGCTTGTTGCAAAGCGTCGTGATCGTCACTTAACTGTCTGTGCTCCTTTTTAAGGTTAGCATATTTATCTTCTAATTCTTTGTAAACCTTTGGCGACACACATGATGTAACAACTACTAAGGTTAATGCTATTAATGAAATTTTTTTAATCATAATAAGTTAGGTTTATTCTATTTCTACTAAAATTGGACAATGATCGCTGTGAACAGCTTCAGAGAGAATAACGGCTCTCTTCAGCTTTTCTTGTAATGATTTTGCTACCATAGCATAATCTAATCGCCAACCTTTATTGTTAGCGCGCGCATTAGCTCTGTAACTCCACCAACTATAATTGTGAGGTTCTTTATTAAAATACCTGAAAGAATCAATAAATCCGCTATCCATAAAATTCCCTATCCATTCTCTTTCAACTGGAAGGAATCCAGAAACATTTTTATTTCTAACAGGATCGTGAATATCTATCGCTTCGTGACAAATGTTGTAATCACCACAAATTATGAGGTTAGGATGCTTTTTCTTTAAGTCGTTTACATAATCTTGAAACATGGCCATATACTCCAGCTTATGCTCTAGTCGAGCTAAATTGGTTCCTGATGGAAGATATAAGCTCATAACAGAAACACCATTAAAGTCTGCACGAAGATTTCTACCCTCAAAATCCATAGACTCTATACCAGTTCCGTATTCAACATGATCAGGTTCGGTTTTACTTAAAATGGCAACACCACTATATCCTTTTTTTTGAGCGCTAAACCAATAATTATAGTTATAACCAGCTTCTTTAAATACTGAAAGATCAAGCTGTTCTTTTAAGGCTTTTATCTCCTGAAGACAGATAACATCTGGATCAGCGCTCTGTAACCATGTAATAAATCCCTTATTGACTGCAGCTCTAATTCCGTTAACATTATAGGATATAATTTTCATTGAAGTATTGGTTTCAGCTAAAATAAATAATGCTGTACTTTTACACTATCATTTTAAATGAGTTTTAACGAAATCTTTCAACAAAATATTTTACAAGGTTTTTAGTTTACCTTACTAGATGAAAATTACTCTTGTCATTTTTGCATTTCTTTACTGTTTTTGCGCATTTTCGCAAGAGACAAATAGTAGTTATAAAACCAAAAGACTCGCAGTAAAAGATTCTATTATTGTTGATAGTGTTAGCATTAATTCCAGTAGATTTTTAGTAAGGACTAAAGAGGGAGTCAAGCTGGATTCTTCATTCTATAAAATTAACTTTACTAAAGCACTTTTGATTTTAAAAAAGCCTGTTGGAACCGATTCTATAATTGTTGACTATTTAAGATTCCCTGATTTCTTAACACGAACATATAAGCAACTTGACGAAAGTATTATTGTTGAAAACACGAGCAATCTGGAGAAGGTATATCGTTTGTCCCAGCCAAGTGAGTCAAAAGAGTTTATTCCATTTGATGGTTTGATTACTTCTGGAAGTATTTCAAGAGGCGTAACTATTGGCAACAATCAAAACTCGGTTTTGAATAGCGAGCTTGATCTTCAAATTATGGGGAAGTTAAATGATAAAGTTTCACTTAGAGCATCCATTCAAGATGCCAATATACCATTACAAGAAAGTGGTTATTCGCAACGTTTAGATGAATTTGATCAGGTGTTCATTGAACTATATAGTGATAGATGGAACATAAGAGCAGGAGACATTGATCTTGAAAATACAGACTCTTATTTTGCTCAATTCTCCAAGCGCGTTCAAGGATTATCAATCACTACAAATTTAGGTGGGGAGGAATCTCAGAGTAAACTTTTTGCTTCGGGAGCTTTGGTACGTGGACAGTTTAGCAGAAGTAGATTTGTTGGACAAGAAGGTAATCAAGGGCCATATAAATTACAAGGAAGTAATGGCGAATTATTTGTTTTAATAGTTTCAGGTAGTGAAACAGTTGCAGTAAATGGTGTGACCTTACAACGAGGCGAAAACAAGGACTATATTATTGATTATAACGCAGGAGAAATCATTTTCAATCCAACATTTCCTGTAACTTCAGAAATGCGAATTACTGTAGATTATCAGTTTAGCGATAAGAATTATTCCAGATTTTTGGGTTATGGAGGTGGGAGTTATGAAGATGATAATTTGAAGATTTCGGCTTCTGTATATTCAGAGAACGATTTAAAGAATCAGCCTCTTCAGCAAAACTTATCTAGTGAACAAGTAGATATACTTTCGCAAGCTGGAGATGATAATGATTTGATGAATGCTCCTTCTGCAATTGAAGAAGCGTATAATGAGAACAGAATCTTATATAGAAAAGAACTTATTGGAGGTGTGGAGGCTTTTGTATTCTCGAATGATCCTAACGATGAGCTTTACAATGTTAGATTTACAAACGTTGGTGAAAATCAAGGAAATTATATTGTAAGTACTGTAAATGCTATCAATACCATTTACGAATACATTGCACCTGTAGCTGGAATTCCACAAGGTAATTATGAGCCTATTGTACGTTTAATAGCTCCAATAAAATTGCAAATAGCACTAATTAATGGAACATATAACCCAACTGAAAAAACTGAAATTGGGTTTGAATTGGCTGCAAGTAAGAATGACCTTAATCTGTTTTCTAGTATTGACGATAACGACAACAATGGCTATGCTGGAAAATTAAGCATCACCCAAAGAATTATTAAAAATGATAGTTTATGGAATTTGGATGTGTTCGCTCAAGGGGATGTGATTCATGACAATTTTGCAACTATTCAGCAATTGTATAACATTGAATTCAATCGAGACTGGAATTTAGAAGCACCAATGGGAAATCAAAGCTTATTTGTCTCTGGTGTTAATGTCTCTCATCCTCAAAAAGGAATATTTACGTATAAATTTGAACACTTAAACTATGCTGATAATTATAATGGGAATAGACATACTTCTTTAGCAGATTTCAGTTTTAACAAATTGAATATATTTTCAAACACCAGTTTTTTGACCACTAATTCTGTTGCTACAACATCAACTTTTACACGCTCTTTTAACAAAGCAATCTACGATTTAAATAAATCTTGGATTGGAGGTAAAGTTGCCTTAGAAAGTAATGAGCAATTAGATAAAGTAACCCAAGAGTTAAAACCCGAAAGTCAAAAATTCAGTACTTACGAAGTTTTTACAGGAGTTGGAGACAGTACAAAAATATTTGTAGAATTGGGTTATAAGTATAGAGTGAATGACAGTATTAAGAATAATATATTGCAGCTAGTAAATACTTCTAACACCTATTATTTAAAATCGAAACTAATACAAAATACCAATACTAATTTAGGAGTGTATGTTAACTACCGAACACTGAAAAATGAGGATGAAAGTATTGACAACGAACAATCTTTAAATTCTAGATTACAATACAGCCAAAAACTTTTTAAACAAGTGGTTTTATGGAATACAGTTTTTGATACCAACTCAGGTACACTTCCACAACAAGAGTTCACTTATGTAGAAGTAGAACCAGGGCGAGGTGCTTATACGTGGATTGATTATAACAACAATGGAATTCAAGAATTAGAAGAATTTGAAATTGCTCAATTTCAAGATCAGGGAACTTATATAAGAGTACTGTTACCGAACCAAATATTTATTAGAACGCATCAAAACAGATTAAGTCAAACATTAACCATTAATCCTTCTATTTTAAGCTCAAATTCAGAAAGCAGTCCTAATTTTTGGTCACATTTGTATAATCAGACCTCCTATTTAATTGACAGAAAAGTAAGGCGAGATGGTAATAATTTTAATCTCAATCCTTTTGAGACCAATGCGGAGGATCAACTAGGGCTACAACTAAACTTTAGGAATATATTATTCTTTAATAGAGGTAAGCAGTATTATACAACATCGTACACCTATTTGAATAATAAACTCCAAAGTGTGTTAAGTTTTGGATTTATCGAAAACCATTTAAATAGCCATCAACTCGATTTTAACCATAAAATAGCTGATACTTGGTTGATGAGTCTTGAAACAGCTTTTGAAAATACTGAAAGTGTTAGCGAAAATTTCGATAGTAAGAACTTTAAGATTGATGAAACAAGATTTAATCCAAAGCTATCTTATTTATTCAATGACAATTCAAGGTTTGATGTGTTTTATAATTATGCTTTTAAAGAGAATACCATAGGAGGGATGGAGTCCTTAAAGCAAAATAAATATGGAATAGCATTTTCTACGGCTAATATAGAAAAGGCAGCGATTAATGCTGAATTTAATTACTTTTCTAATAAGTTTGATGGAAATGCAAACTCGCCAGTCGGTTACCAAATGATGGAAGGCTTACAACCAGGAAGTAATTTTACATGGAGTTTATTGGCACAAAAGAAGCTTACTAAGTTTCTAGATTTAAATTTAAATTACTTTGGAAGGAAAAGTGAATCTAGCAAAACAATTCATACTGGTTCGGTTCAATTAAAAGCATATTTCTAGGAATAAAAAACCTCAAGCTTTAACTTAAGGTTTTCTATTATCTATTTATTATTAAAAAGCTTACATCTTCATTAACCAAGAGCGCACATCAACTTCTTGTTTGATAATGTTACGTAAGTCTTCAATCTTCACTCGTTTCTGTTCCATAGTATCTCTATGACGTATAGTAACTGTATTGTCTTCTAAAGTATCATGATCTACAGTAATACAGAAAGGTGTTCCGTTGGCATCTTGTCTTCGATAACGTCTTCCAACTGCGTCTTTCTCATCATAAGCAACTGAGAAATCCCATTTAAGTTCGTCAACAATTTTACGAGCTATATCAGGTAATCCGTCCTTCTTTACTAATGGTAAAATAGCAGCTTTTGTAGGCGCTAAAACTGCCGGTAACTTCAATACTGTTCTCGTCGTTCCGTTTTCTAATTCCTCTTCTTGTAAAGAGTTAGAGAATACAGCTAAGAACATTCTGTCTAGACCAATAGAAGTTTCTAATACATAAGGTACATAGCTCTTATTCTCTTCATGGTCAAAGTATTGTAATTTCTTTCCTGAGAATTCTTCGTGTTGAGAAAGATCAAAATTTGTTCTAGAATGAATACCTTCTAATTCTTTAAATCCGAACGGGAATTTAAACTCAATGTCAGCCGCAGCATCTGCATAGTGAGCAAGCTTTTCGTGGTCATGGAAGCGGTATAATTCATCTCCCATTCCAAGAGATTTATGCCATCTCAATCTTGCATCTTTCCAATGCTCATACCATTCTTTTTGAGTTCCTGGTTTGATGAAGAATTGCATTTCCATTTGTTCAAACTCGCGCATTCTGAAAATAAACTGTCTCGCCACAATTTCATTTCTAAAAGCTTTTCCTGTTTGTGCAATTCCGAAAGGTATCTTCATCCTCCCCGTTTTCTGAACGTTCAAAAAGTTTACAAAAATACCTTGTGCTGTTTCAGGGCGTAAGTACAAGTCCATTGCAGAATCTGCTGATGCACCTAACTTAGTTCCAAACATTAAGTTGAACTGCTTTACATCCGTCCAATTCTTACTTCCAGATAATGGACAAGCTATTTCCAACTCTTCAATAAGTGCTTTAACATCTGCAAGATCTTCTTTTTCAAGAGACTGCCCTAAACGTTTTAAAATGGCTTCTCCTTTTTCTTTGTATTGAAGGACTCTAGGGTTGGTTGCTAAAAATTGCTTCTTGTCAAAGGCATCACCAAAACGTTTTGCAGCTTTTTTAACTTCCTTTTCAATCTTAGTATCAAGTTTACCAACATAGTCTTCAACTAAAACATCAGCTCTGTATCTTTTCTTTGAGTCTTTATTATCTATTAGCGGATCGTTAAAAGCATCAACATGACCAGAAGCTTTCCAAGTTGTTGGATGCATAAAGATGGCAGCGTCTAAACCAACAATATTCTCGTTCATTTGTACCATAGCTTTCCACCAATAGTTACGAATATTGTTCTTTAATTCTACTCCATTCTGAGCGTAATCGTAAACAGCACTTAAACCATCATAAATTTCGCTACTCTGAAACACATAACCATATTCTTTGGCATGTGAAATTACTTTCTTAAACTTATCTTCTTGATTTGCCATGGTGCAAAAATAAAAAACCGTTCCAACTAAATAGAACGGTCATTTAAAATTTATTTAGTTGAATTAATTTAGCGTAAAATAAGTGCCGCCGAGGCGTCTATTCTTTTCATAAACACTAACATAATACTGTCCTGGTTCCAGACGCTCTTCGGTTTCAATGTCTGTTAAAACCTCAGTGTTATTAGCAGTGTATAATACATTTAATTTTGAACTGTATATTAGAGATGATTCATTGAACCTAATGGCTCCTTTATCTGCAACAATATTGTTATCAGGTCCAATTATTTGAACATAAAGTTCTTTAGTTTCTTCAGTAGCTAATTGATTTTCAGCTAAAACAAATTCAACTCTTATATGATCTGTTTTAGTTGCTTTTTCAACAATCATTTCTTCTTCCTTTTTAGAAGAATAAGCAGTAGCTTTAAATGAATTTGCTGTAATTAAAGAGGCATTTTTCAATTCTACATCTAAATTCTTATTTTCAGATTCTAACTGAGAAATTACTTGTAGTTGTTTTTCTAAAATTTTAGAAATAGACTCGTTTTGACGAATTAACTCTAAGTTAGCTTCAGAGAATGAGTCACCTTCTTTAATTAAAACTTCTTGTTGCTTTTTTAATTTAAACAATTCGCTTCTATAGGTGTCTATCAACGAAAGGTTCGCTTTAAGCGCGTGCATTGAATCGGTAGTTTCGTCAACTATTCTTTTAGTAGCATCCAATTCTGTTTGCAACAATTTATTGGTACTACCAAGTTCGTCATGACTAGATATGATCTCAGATATTTGATTTTCAAGCAGTTTCTTTTCCTGCTTTAAATAATCTTGTTGTTGCTGTGCAGAAGAGTGGTTGTAATACGAAAAACCAATAAGCGCAAAACACGCAATTGTTAGTGTACTAACGACAATTTTATAGTTAAATAATTGAGGGTTAACTATCATTATTATAGTAAGTATTATTGGCTGGATTAATCGTATGCGAAAATATATATTAAGTTTGTTTCAGCTAACTTTAATCGTTTAAATGATAAAAAACTTGATAAACATATTTTTTCCTCAAGTTTGCTATGGATGTAACAGTTTTTTAAGTGACAACGAAAAGTATGTTTGCACAAGTTGTAGACATGAATTGCCTGTAACAAATTTTCATTTTGATAATAAGGAAGCTGTTAAAAAGGTTCTTTACGGTAGAGTAAAACTGGAACATGCAACTGCCTTACTTCGTTTTGAAAAGAAAGGAATAGTTCAGCAGCTTTTACACAAGTTGAAATATAAAGGATATGAGGATATTGGTTTGCTTCTTGGTGGGTGGTTGGGTACAGAACTTAAAGAAATGGGAGATTATAATGACATTGATATAGTTATTCCTGTTCCCTTGCATAAAAGAAAACTTAAAAAGAGAGGATATAATCAAGTTGAAAAGTTTGCTAAGGAAGTTGCAAGCATCTTAGAAGTGCCATATAAAGATCAAGTATTGCAAAAGTCATCTTCTACATCTACTCAGGTTTTTAAAAAGAGAATAGCAAGATGGAGTGATAAAGATGAGGTTTTTACATTGGCTAATCCTAGTCTAATTGCAAACAAGCACATACTGTTATGTGATGATATTATTACTACCGGAGCTACAATTGAGGCTTGTGCAAATGAGCTTCTAAAAGCACCCAATGTTAAAATAAGTGTGGTTACAATGGCAATTGCTCAATAAGTTTTTCGTTTATCTAAATATGTCGTTAATTTGCGCTAAACATCAAATTTAATGCGAAATTTTCTCGTTAATTTATTTCTATTAGTATGCTTAGTTCTTGCTTTCGAAAGTTGTGCCAATAGAGGAACACCAGCTGGAGGAGAAAAGGATGTTGAACCACCAGTTATTATTAGATCTGAACCGGAAAACTTTTCAACCAACTTCAATGGTGAGGAGATAAGAATTTACTTTAATGAGTATGTCAAGTTTAAAGACTTACAAAAGCAATTGATTATTTCTCCACCGATGGATCCTGAACCAGAAATTACTCCATTAGGATTGGCGAGTAAATACATTTCAATTAAGATACTTGATACGTTATTACCTAATACAACTTACGCTATTAATTTTGGTACGAGTGTAGTTGATAACAATGAAGAAAATCCATTTCCTTATCTAAGATATGTTTTCTCAACCGGAGATTATATTGATTCTTTAAGTGTTGGTGGTTATGTTAAGAATTCTTTGGAAAAGGAAACAGACAAATTTGTTTCGGTGATGTTATATGAAGTTGATTCTACTTATACAGATTCAATAATATATAGTCGAAAACCTAAGTACGTAACAAACACACTTGATAGTACTACAACTTTTTTACTTGAGAATTTAAAAGCTGGAGAGTATTTAATGGTTGCATTAAAAGAAGAAAATGTCAACTATACATTTGAACCTAAAACAGATAAAATTGGATTTTTAAAAGAGCTTGTTTCAGTAACAACTGACTCTACTAATTATGAACTTAACTTGTTTGAAGAGGTTCCAGATTTTAGAGCCACAAGACCATTTTTGGTTTCTGGAAACAGGATAGGCTTTGGATATGAAGGTAATGCTGAAGAAATGAAAATTGATATTATATCAAATATTAGTGAAGATTTTCAAAGTATTATTACTAAAGATAAAGAAACAGATACGTTATATTATTGGTTTAAACCGGATCAAGAAGTAGATTCGTTGTTATTTAAGGTCACTAATAAAGAGTATATAGATACCCTTAAAGTTAACATCAGAGTTTTAGATAAAGATTCATTACTAGTAACCCCTTCCGGTGCTAGAACCTTAAGGTTAACTGAAGATTTTAAGCTTGAAGGCAATGTTCCTTTTGTTGGGTTAGATGAAAGTAAGATTACTTTTTTAGACAAGGACTCTTTAAATGTACCTTTCACTACTAGTTTTGACCAACTAAAAAATCAATACAGTTTTAAGTTTAATAAAACCGAATTGAACAGCTATAGAATTCAAGCATTACCAGAAGCATTCTCCGATTTTTTTGATAACAGGAATGATACTTTAAACTTTAATACCAGAACCAAAGAACAATCTGATTATGGGAACATTAGAGTAAATATTCAAAACGGAGTTTATCCGTTAATAGTGCAACTGGTTGATCAAAAAGGTGAAGTTGTTATGGAGCGATATTCAACCCAAGCTGGACCTATCGATTTCTTAGATGTTAACCCAGGGAAATATGAAATGCGCGCTATTTTTGACACTAATGGTAATGGTAAATATGATACAGGGAACTACCTTTTAAAGTTACAACCAGAACGTGTTAGTTATATGACAGAGCTGGAAGAGGTTAGGGCATATTACGATCAGGTAGTTGAATTTATTCTACAGTAAAGCTGTCGCGATCATCTAAGAATTTCAAATTATTTCTTGTAGCGTTCAAGTGTTCTTTTTCAAGTACAACAATTGCCGTTTTTTCAACACCATCAGTTATTTTACAAAGCTCTTCACCAAGACTATCATAAATTCCTGAGTGGCCAACATATTCATGCTCGTAATCATCAGTTCCAACACGATTTACACCAATACAGTAACTCATATTTTCAATAGCTCTGGCCTTTAGTAAAGTGTCCCAAGCATTTACTCGAGGTTTTGGCCAATTGGCCACATAGATTAGAACATCATAATCTTCTACATTTCTTGCCCAAACAGGGAAACGCAGATCATAACAAATCAAAGGACAAATTTTCCAGCCTATATAATCAAGAATCACTTTTTCTGTACCTGCTTTATAAACCTTATCTTCTCCAGCAAGTGTAAAAGTATGTCGCTTGTCATATGTAGTTATAACACCTTCTGGAGATACAAACACAAATCGATTGTAAAATGTTTCATTTTCTTTAATAACTAAACTTCCGCCTATTGCAGATTGTTTGGTTTTAGCAATAGTAACCATCCAGTTAATAGTTTCACCTTCCATAGTTTCATATGCATTTTCAGGAGTCATAGTGAAACCTGTAGTGAACATTTCAGGAAGTAAAATAAGATCAACGGTTTCAGAGATTTTTTCAATTTTTTCAGAAAATAATTCTCTATTAGTCTTTGGGTTTTCCCAAACTAATGACGATTGAATTATTGCGACTTTCAGAGTATCTTGCATTTACCAAAAGTAATTAAATTGCATTTATGTCGCTAGTTTTTAGGAAATGTGTAGTAGAAGATTTGGCTTCACTGGTTGAAATATCAAGAACTACCTTTATTGTTGCTTTTGAAGCTGACAATAATCCTAAAGATTTCAATGCATACATAGAAAAGGCTTTTAGTACAAAACGAATTGAGAAAGAACTATTGAACCCTGACTCAGCATTTTACTTTGTTTATAAAGAAAATAATCTTGTAGGATATTTAAAGCTTAACATTGGTAATGCCCAAACTGAACAGCTAGATCTGGAAGGTATGGAATTAGAACGTATTTACGTTTTGGATGAATACCAAGGTCAACAAATAGGAAAACAGATGCTTGATAAAACTATTTCGTTAGCTAGAAAGGAGCAAGTTGAGTTTTTATGGTTGGGTGTTTGGGAAGAGAACAAAAAAGCAATTCGTTTTTATAAACGTTATGGATTTATAAAGTTTGGCACACATCCATATTATATAGGAGCAGATAAACAAACCGATTGGTTGATGAAATACAGTCTCTCTTAGTATATTTCTTTTAACTTTAAGTAATCAAACCAACTAATTATGAAACGTTTTTTTATTGTTACCCTATTATTAGGTTTTATTCATTCAATAGATGCTCAAGCGAATTATTATTTTCCTGATAAGAATGAGCAGTGGAAGCAGAAACCTGCAACTGATTTTAAAATTGATCAAACTAAAATTGATGAAGCAGTAGCCTATGCAACGTCAAATGAATACTCAGGAGCACGTGATTTGAGAATAGCAATCCTAAAAGGATTTGAAAGAGAGCCTTATCATGAAATTTTAGGCCCAACAAAAAAACGTGGTGGTCCAGCAGGTCTAATCTTAAAGAATGGTTATGTCATTGCTAAATGGGGAGAAACCAAGCGAGTAGATATGACCTTTAGTGTTACCAAGAGTTTTTTATCGACCGTAGCAGGAGTAGCTTTTGACAAAGGATTGATTCCAAACATGAATGATAAAGTTGTGAATTATGTTTGGGATGGAACTTTTGGAGGAGAGCATAATGGTAAAATAACATGGGAGCATCTGCTACAACAAAACTCTGATTGGACTGGTGAATTATGGGGAGGAAAAGATTGGGCAGATAGACCTCCTCGTTCGGGTGGTATTGACGATTGGAAATTTAGAGAGCTTAGAGAACCAGGAACAGTAATGGAATATAATGATGTTCGTGTAAATGTATTAGCTTATTCTTTAACTCATGTATGGAGAGAACCTCTGCCTCAAGTTTTAAAGAAGCATATCATGGATCCAATTGGAGCTTCAACCACATGGAGATGGTTTGGATATGAAAAGGCTTGGACTGTTATAGACGGAATGAAAATGAAATCGGTTACTGGAGGTGGTCACTCTGGAGGTGGAATTTTTATTTCGGCTGAGGATATGGCACGATTTGGATTATTGTTTCTTAACAACGGTAAGTGGAAAGATAAAGAACTTATTAGTGAAGAGTGGATCAATGCTGCCGTTACTCCTTCTAAACCAAATGCCAACTATGGTTATATGTGGTGGTTAAATAAAAAAGGGGGTAGACATTGGGAAGGATTATCAGAAAACATTTATTATGCTGCTGGTTTTGGAGGCAATTTCATTGTCGTAGACAAAGAAAGAGATATTGTGGTAATTACAAGATGGTTAGAACCTTCAAAACTGGATGATTTCATGGAAATTTTAGATGCAGCTTTTGACTAGATATTACAGAGAATTTCAGTTCCTCTTTTAATGGTGTCATCAGTTTTTGCAAAACAAAAACGCAGCACATTTTCATCTTTTTTATTGGCGTTGAAAACTGAAAATGGTATGGAAGCAATTCCTTTTTCCTTTACTAGTCTTACTGCTAGATCATAATCATTTTCATCAGTAATATTAGAATAATCTAATGCCTGAAAATAGGTTCCTTTTGAAGGTATAAAAGTAAATCTGGAGTCCTTTATTAAATTCAAGAACAAATCGCGTTTTGCTTGAAAAAAAGCACCTAATTCCAGATAATGATTTGGGTCTTCCAAATAATCAGCTATTGCTAATTGTGTTGGATGATTAATGCTAAATACATTAAACTGATGCACTTTTAAAAACTCTTTCATTAATTCTTTTGGTGCACAGCAGTAACCTATTTTCCAGCCTGTAAAATGGAATGTTTTTCCAAAGGAAGCAGTTATTAAAGTTCGTTTTTTAAGATCAGGAAACAGACAAGCACTTTGATGTTTTTCGCCATCAAAAATAATATGTTCATATACTTCATCACTTAAAACAATGATGTTGGTGCCTTCAGTTAATTTTTGAAGCTGCAACATATCTTCTTCAGAGAAAATTGCCCCAACAGGATTATGAGGAGTGTTAATAACAATCATTTTGGTTTTAGAAGTGATTGCATTTTCAACTTCATTCCAATCAATACTATAATCTGGTTTATGCAACTGTATTGAGATTGCTTTCCCTCCATTTAGTTCAACCGTTGGGATGTAACTATCATAAGCTGGTCTAAAAACAATGACTTCATCACCTTGATTTACAAAAGCGGTTATTGCAGAAAAAATAGCTTGTGTTGCTCCATTGGTAATGGTAATCTCATTTTCTGGGTGATAGGTTGAACCATAAAGTAAATCATATTTCTTGGCAATGGCTTCCCTAAGTTTTAAAACTCCAGGCATTTGAGCATATTGATTATGTCCTTTTTGCATATAAGAAGTCACGAGCTCTATCAGCTTCGGATCACCTGAAAAGTTTGGAAAACCTTGAGATAAGTTAATGGCATTGTACTTATTTGCCAATGCACTCATTATTGAGAAAATTGTGGTTTCTAGATTGGGGAGTTTTGATTGGTGGTTCATATCAATTGAAAAACTGAAAATTAAACAATTTTAAGTTGTTTAAGAAGATTTGATTTATAGGTTCTACCAATAGGAATTTTACGATCACCTATAAATAGCTCATTTCCCGAAATCTTGCTAACCATTTTACTGTTGGTGATGTATGACTTATGCACTTGTATAAATTGATCTTCTGGAAGTTTTTCAGTCCAATTTTTAAGGGAATCTATATAGGAAAGCTTTTGTGTTTTGGTAACTACAGTGATATAGTTTCTGTCAGATTCTACATAGATAATTTCATCAAGAACTATTTTATGGTGCGTTTTATCAACGTTTATAAAAATTGATTTTTTAGTTGTTTCAGGAACTGGTGAAATTTCTTCCTCGTTTTTAGTCTTGAGCTTATTAATGGCTTTTAAAAATCGATCTAATGAAAAAGGCTTAACCAAATAGTCTACAATAGTATCGAGCTCAAAACTACTAACAGCATAATCGGGATATGCCGTTGTCATAATTATTGAAGGAGGATTTGAAACTGTTTTTATAAAGTCGATTCCAGAAATATCAGGTAAGTTAACATCCAAAAAAATCACATCAACTTTATTGTTTCGTAAAAAGGTGTTGGCTTCAATTGCAGCTTTAAAAGTTCCAGTCAATTCTAAATGCGAAACTTTACTAATAAAGTTCTGTAGTATTTTTTGAGCTGGTATTTCGTCTTCTATAATAATGCAGGTCATAGTAGTTCTAGTCTTAAAAGCACATTAAAGGTAGCTTCTTTGGTTATTTTAAGTTCGTGTTTATCCTTGTATAGTAAATGGAGTCTTTTTTCTAAATTTTGTAAACCAATTTTAAATTCCTTTTCTTCTTTTATATGGTCATTATACGCGTTACTACATCTTAAATTAAGAGCACCATTTTTAACTATAATTTCAATATTGATTTCACTATCTAACGAATTATGTTTGAATGCATTCTCAATAATAGTAATTAGTAGTAAAGGAGCTATTTGATGATTTAGGTTATCAATTGATTTTACATAGTTTATTTTAGTAACTCCTTCGGTTCTAATTTTCTGAAACTTTATATAGTTGTCTATAAAATGAATCTCTTTTTCAAGAGAAATAGTTTCTGTATTACTTTCATAAAGTACATGTTTCAGGTTGTCTGAAAGCATTAAAACCAACTCCGGAGTTTCTTCTGGTTTTTCAATAGAATAGGAATAAATAGTATTCAGATTATTAAAAAGTACATGAGGATTTATCTGTGATTTCAGGAATTTCAATTCCATTTCGGTATGCTCTTTTTTAATAGTTTCCACTTCTTCCTGTTTATCAATAAACCTGTAAAGCGCCCAGATAAATGAAAAGAATACTAATGGTACTAATGTTTGCCATAAGTAATCACTTAGGCATTTCATGATAGAACAACCACATTGTGCAAATACGTTGCAATACAGCTGTGTTGCTAAAAAAGAGATAAGTGCAAACACAAAAATGTAAATAGCAAACATTTTACGTTTCACAAAGAATGGTAGCAATACAAGATTATTAGCATAAACAATTACTACAAGAATTGCTAAATATTGTAAAAAAGGGTTTTGTGCCCAGTAGAAGTCTGAGAACAAAAACAACGATACAAAAACGAACAACATCCAGAACAGGATATGAACTAAAATTTGTGATGTGTATTTACTAAGTAATCTCATTTAGTGTGAAAGTAGTTAGAAAACCCAAAAACGTCAAGAATTATGTACGAAATCCAGTTTTGTAAATACGAACGTTCATTTTTACGAATATAAAGCTCTATTTGATGTTGATATAGGTTTTAGAGTAATAGGTAAAAACAATTATTTATAAGAAGTGACTACTAATAGTTTTGTTGCTCAAAAATGTCAATTATGAAACGAACAGTTATTTTTTTAAGTATCCTTTTTTGCGCTCAAATAATGATTAGTCAAAACATCAATCAAACCGTTAAAGGAACAAATGGAAAGTTGAAGCTTCTTGGGAAGATAGACAAGAAAGGTTTAACGGAAGAACCATTTAATGATTGGTTTGAGCAGAATTATGAAGCATATTTAGTTAATACAAGGCTAGTAAAAACTTATAAGAACCAGATTGAAGACTATAAGGTAAAAGTGTTTCTTGGCACTTGGTGTGGTGATAGTAAACGTGAAGTCCCAAGGTTTTATAAGGTTCTTGAAAGTGTTAAATTCCCAAAAGATCAATTAGAGGTTATTGCAGTTGATAGAACTGCTGATGCTTATAAACAAAGTCCAACAGGAGAGGAAAAAGGATTAAACATTCATCGTGTCCCTACATTTATATTTTATAAGGATGGGAAAGAAGTAAACCGTATTGTAGAGAGCCCTAAAACCACTTTTGAACTTGATATTAAAGCTATTTTAGAAGGAAAGTATACGACAAACTATATGGCTGCTCATTACTTGGAAGGATTGATCAAAGCAAATAGTATTAACAGCTTATTGGAAATGGAAGATGAATTGGTTTTAAGATTATCCGATTTTGTTAAAGGAAGTAGAGAATTAAATACTTTTGGTTATGTAAAACTTAAGTCGGGAGCTATTAAAGAAGCCATCTACATTTTTGACTTGAACGCTAAGCTATTCCCTTACAAAACCAATGTATATGATAGTTTAGGAGAGGCCTATTTTGAATCAAAAAACTATGAATCTGCATTAACAAATTATGCAAAAGTTTTATCACTAGAGCCAAAAAATGAGAACGCACAAGAAATGATTTCAAGAATTACTGCAGAGATGAGTAAATAAATCTTAAGGACTATTTTTTAATTGCTCCAGAACGTTTTGTTTATAACTTATTCCAATTGGAATTTCAAGCTTACCTATTTCTACATCTTGAGAGGTAAAAGCAGTTATTTTATTACTGTTAACGATATAAGATCTATGTGTTCTTAAAAAATGTGAAGGTAACTTTTTTTCAAAATCACTTATTTTTTCCTTAGTAACTATCTTGGTTTCGGTAGTATGTATTCTTACATAATCTTTTAAACTTTCGGCATATAAAATATCGTCAAAGAGAACTTTATGATGCTTCTTATTCATATTAACATAAATATGATTTGTAGAAGCATCGAGTTTAGACTCAACAGGAACAGAAATGGTTTTACTTTCAGCAGATTTAAAGTACTTATTTATTGCTTTAAAAAAACGATCAAAAGAAATAGGCTTTAATAAATAGTCTACAACTTCAAGTTCATAGCTTTCTAATGCATACTCTCTGTAGGCGGTAGTAAAAATAACTTTTGGTGGATTGCTTAGCGATTTTAGAAACTCTATACCAGTAAGCATTGGCATTTGTATATCTAAAAAAATCAAGTCGACTTCATGAGCTTTTAAAGCTTCAAAACCTTCAATAGCGTTATTACATTTAGCAACAACAGTTAGGTTTGAGAATTTAGAAATATGCTCTTCAATTAAAGTAATAGCTAAAGGCTCATCGTCTATTATAACGCACTTGGTATTCATTATTACAAATCTATGCGAAGTTTAACTTGATATGAAAGCTCTTCATCAATAATTTCGAGATTATATCTGTTTGGATATAATAATTGTAACTGACTTTTAGTATTTGTAACACCAATTCCCTTTTTAAAATTGGTTTTGTCTTCTTGTTCTAACTTTGCTTTTGTATTGTATACTGAGAAAAACAATTGTTTTTTTTCTACTTTAATGTCAATATTGATACGAGGATTTTTGATGGCGCCACTAGCACCATGTTTAAAGGCATTTTCGATTAAAGAAACCAAAATTAATGGGGCTATTTGAGTTTTAGGGTTGTCGACTACTTTAGTAAAATTAAGCTCAAGCCTTTCACCATATCTTAACTGTTCCAGATCAATATAATTTTCAATTAACTTTATTTCCTTATCAATAGTTACACGATCATCGTTACATTGATACAACATATAATCAAGCATGTCTGAAAGTTTTAAAACAGTTTCAGAAGCATTATCAGATTTTTGTAATGTAAGAACGTACAAGTTATTGAGCGTATTGAATAAAAAATGCGGATGAATCTGAGCTTTGAAAAAGCTTAGTTCAGCCGAAACCTTCTCTTTTTCTAATTGCCTTATTTCATTCCTTTCATTGAACTTTTCCTTAATTAATTTCAACATTAGCATGATTAAAGCAGGGAAGTAAACGCCCAGATAATAACGAGCGTATAAGGCGTCAATGTCAGTTAGAATTTCATATACAGACTCTTGCGCAAAAGGCTTTGGTCTTATTAATTCTTCTACTACATGTACAACTAATATTCTAGCAAAAACTGTAAAAATATAGCTCGTTAAAATGAATGAACCTAAAAACAATAAATACTTTTGTTTGTATAAAAATTTTGGAATTTGGTAGTAAATCAACGCATACGCAGCAATCATTTTAGGGATCAACATGATTGACTTATGAGTAAACATCTCTTTTCCGTTATATGCCGACTCAATTCCTAAAGATTGGATTAGTAGTAGAGCTATCCAAAATAATATATGTGAAAGCCAGCGTCTTTCCTGTATGTAGTCTAATAAGTTAGAAATATAGTTTTGCATAGTTCAAAAATAAATAGAAAATAAGTCGAAATTTATCTCTATGCCTGAATACTCGATTATTAAGGATGAATTTAAGGTTTCTCATGACCAATTTAACTAGTCAGTTGCATCTCATTGTTTATCTAGAATTAAATTGTATTCATCTATTATGTAAAATTTGTGCGTGTTAATCATAGACTTTTGAAGCATCAATTAAAAAACACAGTTTATGACACGCATATTAGTTACAATAATGCTTTTATTTATTTCGACTACAATTTTTAGTAGCAACAATAATTTACCAAAAAAGATAACAGGAATTGTTTTGGATGCTGAAACTCAAGATCCTTTAGAATTTGCAACGGTTTCAATTATAAAAGAGGGAGAATTAGTAGATGGAATTATTACCAATCAAAAAGGGGAGTTTTCAATTTCAGCCAATCAAGGGAACTATTCAATTAGGATTGAATATATTTCTTACAAGGCATATGAAATAGATATCGATTTACAAAAAAACTTAAATCTAGGTGTAATTTCATTAGAAGTAAATACAGAATCTTTAGGTGAAGTTGAAATAATAGCAGAACGCTCTACTGTAGATTTAAAATTAGACAAGAAAGTCTTTAATGTTGGCAAGGATCTGTTGTCTCAAAACGGTTCGTTATTACAAATATTAGAAAACGTACCATCGGTTGCTGTAGATTTAGATGGTGGTGTAAGCCTAAGAGGTAATGCAAATGTAACGGTGCTTATTAATGGAAAACCATCTGTTCTGGCAGCAAATAATGGCTTAGATCAAATTCCTGCACAACAAATAGAACGTATTGAGGTAGTTACTAATCCTTCTTCTCGTTATCAGGCAGCAGGGACAGCGGGAATTATTAATGTGATACTTAAGAAAAACAAAAATGAAGGCTTTAGTGGCTCATTAAGTATGAGTAATTCTGTTAGGGCAGATTTCAACACCAACGCGAACTTAAATTATAAGACCAATAAGCTAAATGTATTCTCAACATTAGGTTACAGATTTGTAGATAATTTAATGACTGATGATGTTAATCAAAATTCTTTGGTAGATGGAAATACTGTTGTTCTTGATCAATATTCAGATATATATAGAAATACAAAAGTTTCAAGTTTCTATGTAGGACTGGATTATTTTCTAAGTGAGCAAAGTACATTAACAGCGGCTTATTATAAGGTACTCATTGATAGAAATAACAAAGTAAATTATGACTACAATTATTTTAACAACTTGAACTCTCTGGACAGTTCTTTAGTAAGGGGTGAGACTTATCATGAGCCAATGGACCATAATCAGTTAGAATTAAATTATGAGAAAACCTTTAATAAGGAAGGAAAGAAGCTAACCATAGATTTTCAATATGATTTCTGGGATGACGATGAGAACGAAACTTTTGGAACTCAAAAAACAGCCCCAATTGAAGAAACCGAAGAACTTTCCAGAACACGGGATATAGAAAGCAGTAAAGACTATTTGTTGCAGTTAGATTATATAAATCCTATTAATGAGAATTCAACTTTTGAAACTGGTTTACGTGGAGAGACACGTGTTATTACAAGTGATTATAAAGCCGAAACTTTTGATGGTGCTGATTGGCAAATATTTAATGGTATTGAAAATAAACTTGACTACGAAGAACAAATTGGAGGAGTTTATGTGCAATATGCTGGAAAATCTAATAAATTAAGTTATCAATTTGGTCTTAGAACAGAGTTTACCAAAATTAGTATTTCTGATACAAATGATGAGTTTAAAAGCACTAAAGAATATACCAAGTTATTTCCAACGGCTCATTTAACATACACGTTTTCAGATAAAACAAACGCCCAATTAAGTTATAGCAGACGTATTAACAGACCTAGTTTTTGGCACTTGAATCCTTTTGGAGGGTTGGCACAATTAAATGCAATACGTCAAGGTAATCCAGACATGGATCCAGCATATACTAATTCTTTAGAGGCAGGATTTTTAACTAGAATAGGGAAACTTCGTATTAATCCATCTGTTTATTATCAACATACTCAGTCACCTTTTCAATTTATTACAGAAAGAAATGAAGAAGATATTTTAGTAACTAAACCAATTAATATTGATGCCGAAGATAGAATTGGAATTGAGATTTCTATGAGCTATAATCCGTTTAAATGGATGCAACTGTCGGGTGAGCTTAACTATTTTGGTTTTGAGCAAAAAGGAGTTTATAACAATGTAAATTTTGATTTTGAAGATAGCAGATGGTTTACAAGAATTAATTCAAGGTTTAAGCTACCATCTGATATTACTATGCAAACTAGTTTTAATTATAATGGTAGAAACGAAAGTGCGCAAACCATTACCAAAGCTAATCATACGCTAGATCTTGGACTTAACAAAAGTTTTCTTGAAAATAAGATGACAGTTACGTTCAATATTAGAAATATGCTAGATTCTCAAGAGCAGATTACAATGAACACAGGAGATGGGTTTAGCCATACTTCAACCAGAAAATTACTTGGACCTAAATATACACTAACATTGATGTATCGTTTTAACCAAAAGGGTAAATCAAAAACCAGACGTCCGGGAGAAAGTAACAGATAACAATCAAACAAAAATTAAAAAAATGAATACTCTAATTAAATTCAGCTTAAAAACTTTAACCGTCATTATTCTTTTTACAGTTACTACTACTGTTAACGCGATTCAATCAAAAACTAATGATTGTGCAACATTATTAAATGCTATAAAAACTAATAATGTTGACATGGTGAAACAACTTTTAGAAACTGCAGATCCTAATTGTGTTTACACATATAGTGATCCAAGAACACCACTCGTTATGGCCTCTAGAAAAGGCAATTTTGAGATTGCAAAACTATTAATTGATGCAGGGGCTAGAATTAAAAAACACGATGCTAGTGATGAAACACCCTTGATGGCAGCTTCTTCTAGTGGTAATTTAGATTTAGTTGAGTTTTTAATTGGGAAAGGAGCTTCCGTCAATAAAAACTTAAAAGGGAACGGAACAGCTTTATTAGCAGCTGCAAAGAAAGGGAAGTTAGAAGTTGTTAAATATCTAATTTTTAATGGTGCAAAAGTAGACGAAGTAACGCAAGGAGATGGCACACCTTTGATTTATGCTGTTCGAAATAAACACTACTGGGTTGCAAAAGAATTACTTGAACATGGAGCTAATCCTAATAAAATAAGTAGTGGGGATGAAAGCGCTATGTACCATGCTTATGCTTCAGATAATAAAGAGATGATAACTTTATTAAATTCTTATTCTAAAAATTAGAAATATGAAACTTAAAATAGTATTAACGATCGTTTTTATATTTTTTGCTAACAGTTCTTTTGCACAGTTGCATATAGATAAAGGATCAGGGTATTTTAATATTTTTGGTGGTATTGGTCATGAACAAGATACGATTCAGGTGTTTTATCATAAACCAAAAAAATTTAACGCTAACTCTAAGATTTTATTAGTAATTCCTGGAGCTGGAAGAAATGCTGATGATTATAGGGATTCTTGGGTTGAAGCTTCAGAAAAGTATAATATTCTAATAGTTTCACCTTCTTATGCAGAAGAACAATACAACTTTGCAGCCTACCATTTAGGAGGTATAGTTAAAGTTCTAGATTTAAAAACTGGAATCTCCTTTGAAAAAGGAAGCAATCGTGTTCACATGGATGAATCGGTAGATCGGTTTAATGTTGATTTGAATTCAGAACAATGGTTGTTTAATGATTTTGATAGACTTTTTGAGATGGTTGTAAAAACTGTTAGTTCCACGCAAAAGACTTATGACATTTTTGGACATTCTGCCGGGGGACAAATCTTACATAGGTTTGCTTTATTGTTTCCAAACTCGAAGGCCAATAGAATTTTAGCGTCTAATGCAGGTTCATATACGCTTCCAGATTTTAATGCTGATTTTCCTTTTGGCTTGCAAGATGTTTCAATAAATGAAGAGCAGTTAAAAAAATCATTTAAAAAGAGTCTGGTTGTTTTTCTTGGAGAAGAAGATAATGAAAATGAGACAGGAGGTCTAATTTTAAGGTCTCCAACAATCGATAAACAAGGCACACACCGATTTTCTAGAGGGAATTATTTTTATAATAAAAGCAAAGCTAAAGCCAAGGAATTGAATGGAAGCTTCAACTGGAAGCTTCACGTAGTCTCAGGAATTGGACACAATCAACGAGAAATGGCTAAAGCCGCAGCAATTTATTTATATGGGAATTAGATAGTTAGCTTTACATGTTTAGTGTCAATTACTCCTATTGTAAAAACTTGAGGAGATATTCAAATAGATTTTAGAAGCAAATAAATATCCTTAGCAGAAATGTTTCTAATTCTTATCTATGAAAAAACAATTGTTTCTCGTTTTTGCATTGCTAACGGTCTTTATTAGTTCTGCTCAAAAATTTCAAGATACTATTCCATTTAGAAATGATTTAGGACTAATCATTATCCCAATATCTTTTAATGGCATTGAAAAACAATTTGCATTTGATACAGGTGCACAACAGACAGTTGCTTACGATTGGGCTGAAAAAGAATTGAAAAAAACTAACAAAACCTTAACTGTTGTTTCTTCTACCAATTTGCGAAGCAAAATGTACTTTTATAATAGCGGTACAATTAATTTAGGGAGTAGAAAAATTACTGGTCATAAGATTTTAAACACTCCTAAGAACGATATTTTTTCGTGCCATAAAGTTGATGGGATTTTAGGGATTGATATCATAAAAGCGCTAAACTGGAAAATCGATTATAAAAAGAAAATGCTAATTATGTACCCTTCTAATCATTTCCCAGAGGATAATAACTTAATGCATGAGCTAGATTTTACATTTAGTGATAATCGCCCTTATGTTTACCTTAGGCGTAAAAAAAATCGATTCAAATTTCTTCTAGATACTGGCTCTGGTGGTTATTCTAACATTTCGAAACGTAATTACAATCTCACTAATGAGGATGAATTTGTTAAAGGAGAAATGTATACGGGCAATTTTGATGTTAATGGAATTTTAACAACAACTAAACCAAAAATATTAGCATTTCCAGAAAGCAAATCCAATAATGCATCTATAGCTCCAATTGTCTATTATAACAACCTTAAATCTTCAAAGCTTGGAAATAAGCTTTGGAAAGATCAAGCCCTTTTTCTAAGTCTAAAAAGCAAGAAACTTTTAGTGTCATCTTCTAAAATTAATCAATCATATACTGGATATGAGTGTTCTGTTATTTATCAGAAAGGAAAGATGGTCATTATGGGATTGCTTAAAAATGGACCACTTTGGCATCTTGGGATCCGACAAGGAGATGAGGTTTTAAAAATAGATGGAAAAACATTTTTTGATTTTTGTTCTTTAGACCAATACCAGCGTAAGATGATGAGTGAAGAAAAACCATTTTCCATTCAATTGAAAAATGGAAAATCAGTCATTGTTTCTAAGTTATAAAGGATTAAACTATTTATATAAAAACACAAATTAAACAATTACAGAATCCTTTTTTGTAAACTTCTTTTATAAGTGTTACCAATAGGAATGACTTCTTTTTTTATGAATATGCGATTTCCATCAATTTGCTCTATTCGGTTTAGCGAAACAATGTATGATTTGTGAACTCGAATAAAGTGTTCTTCCGAGAGTAAATCATCAAAGAAGCTAAGTGTTTTATTAAAAACATGAGTTTTTTCTTCTAAATGAATTTTACAGTAATTGCCATAAGCTTGAATATATAAGATATCTTTTGTAAAGATTTGATAGGTTTTATTCTGATCTTTTAAAAAGAAGCTCGATATACTCTCATTGTCACTAGTTATAGGTTTTTTATACACATTTAATTCTTCTTGAACCTTTTCTACAGCCTGAAGAAAACGTTGAAAGCTAAATGGTTTTAAGAGATAGTCGCTAACTTTTAGTGTGTATCCTTCTAAAGCGTATTCTTGATATGCAGTGGTAACAATAATTTTTGGTGGATTTGAAAGTGTTTTTAAAAAATCGAAACCCGAAAGTTTAGGCATGTTAATATCTAAGAATATAAGATCAACATTATTTTCTCTTAAAAATTTAATCGCTTCGATTGCATTATAGCAGCTTTTTAAAAGTCTTAAATCAGGGAAGTCTTCAGCAAAATGCCTAATGTTTTCGTGAGCTGCTGTTTCATCATCTATAATTATGTAATTAATCATGATAGATCTAATTTAAGAATTGCCACAAACACGTTATCCTTTGTTTCTAGTTTTATTTCATGTTTATTAGGGTATAAAATTTGTAATCGATCCTTTAAATTTTTTAACCCAATACCAGAATCATTTGAGGACTCAATATATTCAAAATTGTTTTGAATTTTTATTTCAAAGTTCTGATTTTCCTCTGATAAGTGTATATCTATAAATGTATTTTCTAATGCGGTCTCAACACCATGCTTAAAAGCGTTTTCTAATAAAATAATATTTAATAATGGAGATATTTCTAAGTTAGAATCCGAAACCTCTTTTATAAAATTAATAGCTATTGGTTTATGATATCTTGATGATTGTAAAGCAATATAGTTGTCTAAATAAGCAATTTCTTCTTTTAATAATACGTTTTGCTCTTTACCTTTATAAATAGTAAATCGCATCATCTCGGATAGTTTGAGTACGTATTCTTGAGCTTGATCTGGATCAGACTTTATTAACGAATACAATCTATTTAGTGTATTAAAAAAGAAATGCGGATTAATTTGATTTTTTAACTGCTCTAATTGCGATTTAGCTTTTTCATTTTTTAACTCCTGAATTGTTTTCCATTTATTATAAAACCAACTAAAAATAATATGAAAAATGATGATTAGCAGTAATACCGAAAAGGTGTTCATTTTCCAACCTCCTTCATTTTTGTATGTATTAATTAGCACTACAAGTAATATGATAGAAGCTGCATAGAATATGTAGGTATAGTTAGAATTAGCGTTTCGTTTTCTAATAATGTTACGTTCGTATAAATAGAGCCAAACAGCATATAAAATGGTAATACCAATTCCCATGTTTAGAGTTATGGGTAATTCACTTTTAGCATCATTAAAGATTACACGTAGAATTATTAAAATAATTCCAATAGATAGGGCTGCGAATAGTCTTTTTCGTAAAGTCATAATGTTATTTTGGGTCAAACATAAGAGCATTGTTTAATCTTTCCAGAATCATTTGATGAACATCAGCGCTAACCTTTTGAACAATCAAATTTCCCATGTAAACGCAGTTTAGATTCTAATAAATAGAGTTAATCACTACAGAATACTTGTTAGTAAAATAAAATTGAGGTCTACCTATACAGATTCTAAGTTTGCCCAAGTAAATATAAAAACAAAAGACATGAAACAGATTATTTTAATTATAGTATCACTAATACTATTAGGAGTGAACACTTTAAATGCTCAAAGCAAAAACGAAAACCTAGAATTGAAGCTAAACAACTTACTTCCAGAACTAATGAAAAACCATAATATTGTGGGTCTAAACATGTTTGTTTTAGAGCAGGATGTTATAGCATATAAAAAAAGCTATGGTTATGCCGATAAAGAAAACCAAGTTAAAATGGACTTCACTAAAGGATTTAATATAGGCTCAATTTCGAAGACCTTTACAGCCTGGGGAATTATGAAATTAGTAGAACAAGGAAAAATTAATTTGGATGCATCTGTATGGAATTATGTAAAAAGGTGGAAGATCAATAAAAATGAGTTTGATAGTAAAAAGATTACTATTAGAAAGTTATTGCAACATGAGGCAGGTTTGTCATTACATGGATATCATGGATACCTGCCTGACGCGAAATTACCTACTATAGAAGCAAGTCTTTCAGGTGATAACATAAAAAAACAAGAAGTGGAGCTTGTAATGGAACCAGGAACAAAATGGCAATATTCTGGTGGAGGATATACAATTTTGCAATTATTAATTGAAGAGGTAAGTGGGATTTCATTTGAAAAATTTATGGAAAGAGAAGTATTCAAGCCTCTTAATATGAATCATACAAGTTTTACCATAAACAAGAAAATACTTAAGAATACTGCAGAGGCGTATGATGAAAATGGTAATTTACTTCCCTTATTCAGATTCACCGCTAAGGCTGCAGCTGGTTTACACACCACAATTGAGGATATGATGTTATTTGCTAGAGCACATTGGAATAAAAATCCAGTGCTTAATAATGAAAGTATATCGCAGATGTTAAAAGGTTCAGACCTGTCTAATGGAGATTATGGATTAGGATATATGATTATGGGTAGATTTGGATTTGAAATGACTGGACATGGAGGTTCTAATGATGGTTGGGAAGCTGGATTTATGTGTAATATTAAAAGTAAATCTGCTTTTATTGTCTTAACTAATGGAACAGATGGTGAAAAATTATTGTTTCCAGCATTAGGAACTTGGGCAAATTGGAAGAAGAATTTATAAAAAGAGACATTAAATAAAAAACCCTGAGAAATCCTCAGGGATTTTTTTTATTAAATCGTTATCAAGGCGATTAATTATTCAATCGCAGCTTTAATAAGCTCTCTATTCATACGAGCTATATTATCTAAAGATATTCCTTTAGGACACTCAATTTCACAAGCACCAGTATTGGTACAGTTACCAAAACCTTCAAGATCCATTTGAGCTACCATATTTCTAACACGATCTGTTGCTTCTACTTGCCCTTGAGGTAATAAAGCATATTGCGATACTTTAGCACCTACAAATAACATTGCAGAAGAGTTTTTACATGTAGCAACACAAGCACCACAACCAATACAAGTTGCAGCGTCCATAGCTTCATCTGCCGCATGTTTAGATATTGGAGTTGCATTTGCATCTTGCGTGTTACCAGACGTGTTTACCGAAATGTATCCGCCAGCTTGTTGAATTCTTTCAAAGGCAGTTCTATCAACTACTAAATCTTTGATTACAGGAAAGGCCTTTGCCCTAAAAGGTTCAATATAGATAGTGTCTCCATCATTGAACATACGCATGTGCAATTGACAGGTAGTAATTCCTCTGTCTGGTCCATGAGCTTCACCATTAATGTACAATGAACACATTCCGCAAATACCTTCACGACAGTCATGATCGAAAGCCACAGGTTCGTCACCTTTAGCAATTAATTGTTCATTCAAAACATCCATCATTTCTAAGAAAGACATATGCTCTGAAATATCACTAACCTTATAATCGACCATCTTACCTTTGTCTTCAGGTCCCTTTTGTCTCCAAATTTTCAGTGTTAAATTCATTCCTTTTCCTGACATAACTTTCTTATTTGTATGAACGTTGTTTTAATTCAATATCGTTGAACTCTAGTGCTTCTTTGTGCACAACTGCATCAGCGGGTTCTCCTTTGTATTCCCAAGCAGCAACGTAAGCAAAGTTCTCATCATCTCTTTTGGCTTCTCCTTTTTGAGGACCAGATTCTTCTGCAGATTCTTCTCTAAAGTGTCCCCCACAAGACTCTTCTCTCATTAATGCGTCTTTTGCAAATAGCTCACCTAATTCCAAGAAGTCTGCAACTCTACCTGCTTTTTCTAACTCAGGATTCATTTCATTTGCATCTCCAGGAACTTTTACTTCTTTCCAGAATTCTTCGCGAATTTGTTTAATTTCTGCCATTGCTTCTTTTAAACCTTTTTCGTTACGAGACATTCCTACTTTATCCCACATAACTTTTCCTAGTTTTTTGTGGAAATAGTCAACAGATTTTGTTCCGTTGTTATTCATAAAGAAGTCAATTCTATCTTTTACTTCTTTTTCTGCTTCTTCAAATTCTGGAGAATCTGTAGAAATTGGTCCAGTTCTAATATCATCTGATAAATAATCACCAATAGTATATGGTAATACAAAATAACCATCTGCAAGACCTTGCATTAAGGCAGAAGCTCCAAGTCTGTTTGCTCCATGATCAGAGAAGTTTGCTTCTCCGATACAGTATAATCCAGGAACGGTAGTCATTAAGTTATAATCTACCCAAACACCTCCCATTGTATAGTGAACAGCAGGATAAATCATCATCGGAGTTTTGTATGGATTGTCATCTACAATTTTCTCATACATCTGGAATAAGTTTCCGTATTTTGCTTCTACAATCTTTTCTCCAAGCTCAGTAATTTTTGCTGCTGAAGGATTATCGATACCTTGAATTTTTGCTTGCTCCTTTCCATAGCGTTCTATGGCAGATGCAAAATCTAAATACACGGCTTCACCAGTAGCGTTTACTCCATAACCAGCATCACAACGTTCTTTAGCAGCACGAGATGCCACATCACGAGGGACCAAGTTTCCGAAAGCTGGATAACGTCTTTCTAAGTAATAATCTCTATCTTCTTCTGCAATTTCAGTTGGTTTTAATTTCCCTTCTCTAATTGCTTTAACATCGTCCATATTCTTTGGAACCCAAATACGTCCATCATTACGCAGAGACTCAGACATCAAAGTTAATTTAGATTGATAATCTCCCGAGCGAGGTATACATGTTGGATGAATTTGTGTATAGCAAGGGTTAGCAAAATAAGCTCCTTTTTTATGTATTTTCCAAGCAGCAGTAACATTCGATCCCATGGCATTGGTAGATAAGAAATAAACGTTTCCATATCCTCCAGTTGCTATTACTACAGCATGTGCAGAATGACGCTCAATTTCACCTGTAATCAAGTTTCTTGCTATAATTCCTCTTGCTTTTCCATCAACTACAACCACATCTAACATTTCGTGACGATTGTACATCTGGATTTTTCCACGAGCAATCTGACGATTCATGGCAGAATAGGCTCCCAGTAACAATTGCTGACCAGTTTGCCCTTTTGCATAGAAAGTTCTAGAAACTAACACCCCACCAAATGATCGGTTATCAAGAAGTCCTCCATAATCACGAGCAAAAGGAACACCTTGTGCCACACATTGATCAATAATATTTCCAGATACTTCAGCTAAACGATAAACGTTTGCCTCGCGTGAGCGATAGTCGCCTCCTTTTACAGTATCATAGAATAATCGATAGGTAGAGTCACCATCTCCCATGTAATTTTTAGCGGCATTAATTCCTCCTTGGGCTGCAATTGAGTGAGCACGCCTTGGCGAATCCTGATACGCAAATGCTTTTACATTGTAACCTAACTCAGCTAAAGTTGCAGCAGCAGAACCTCCAGCTAAACCTGTTCCAACAACAATCACGTCAATCAAACGCTTGTTAGCTGGATTTACTAAGTCGATTTTATCTTTATAAGTAGTCCATTTATCTTTAATAGGACCCTTTGGTACTTTTGAATCTAAAACACTCATATTATGTAGATTAATGGTGAATAAAATGATGCCATAAAGCAACGAAAACAAACCCTAGTACGATTGCGTATGAGTAAATCTTACCTACGACCATTAAAGTTTTCTTTCTTCCTGCTGTTGAACCCATAGACTGGAAAGCAGATGTGAAGCCATGTAATAGATGCAGCAATAAAAACACAAAAGCAAGTATATAAGCCCCTACTCTATAAGGATTCAAAAATTTATGCTGTAATTCTTCGTAATATCTAAACTCTTGCGTTCCAGGTATTAACCCCGTCATGTCTCCTTCAATGTATTTCACTTTCATTTCTGGAACCCAAAAATCAATAAAGTGAAGTACTAAAAAAGCAAGAATTACTAATCCGCTATAGATCATGTTTCTACTTACCCAAGTGGAGTTTGCTGCTCCATTATTTTTAGCATAGGAAACGCCTATTGCTTTTCTGTTTTGGATCTCTAAAATAAAGCCCATTACAAAGTGAAAAATAACACCAAAAACAAGTACTGGTTGTAGTGCTAATTGCACTAATGGGTTGGTTCCCATGAAATGTGATAAGGTGTTAAATAATTGTGGGCTAAAAACAGAGGTGATATTTACTGCTAAATGAATGATTAAGAAAAACATGAGGAAGAAAGCAGAAAGCGCCATGGCTATTTTTCTTCCTATTGAAGATTTAAAAAATCCACCCATGATGTATTTTGTTTATAAGTTCCCGCAAAAATACTTCAGGGCTAGTTGTTAGACAATAACAATCGTCATAAATTCTTTATTTAGAATGGTTTTAAGTTAGCGGGTAGTGAATTCAATGAGAATTGAAAGAAAAGCCTGCTAAATAGCAGGCTTAACATTTATGTTTGAGTGTTTATTTTACTTCTAAAATGGCTTGTTGTGAACCAATTTGCACAGTGTATTTTCCTTTTGGTAAGTAATACTTTCCGTTTTGTGCTTTTGGCACACGTACTTTAGTGTTCTCTTTCATTAAAGCTTCACGACCTCCACTAGACATGGTTAGGTCATAATCAGCATAATTGAAGCCTTTATCCGCTTTTACCTCAATTGAATTCAATAATGCACCACCTTCAGACAATATGTTCACTCCTTGTGTGGCTTTCGCACTTGAATAAAAGGTTATAGTTTTTGAAGGATCAGGTAGCGAGAAGAAAGCACCAAAAGAACGTCCCCAACGAGGAGAAGAACGAATTGGCTCAATGTCAAAAATAGTAATCGCATTACTTCCTACTTTGCTATAATTTTGAAGCGCAGAAATATCGGCACGATATATTGAACGTCCATGAGTACCTATAACAAGGTCATTAGCTTCTGGATGCACCACTAAATCATGAACTGCTGCATTAGATAATCCTTTTGAAAAAGCTTGCCAAATACCTCCTTTATCAAAAGAAACATATACGGCATCATCTGTTCCTAGATAAAGAATATTTTCGTCTTTAGTGTCTTCCTTGATTACATTAACAGGAGAATCTGAAATTCCATTTGTAATCGATTTCCATGTGCTACCCATATTTTCACTTACATATACATACACTTTAAAATCGTCATTTCTATAACCATTTAAAGTTGCATAAACTCTTTCTTTTTTATGTTGAGAGGCGATAACACGAGAAACCCAAAGCCCTTTTGGTAAATTGTCTGAAACTCTTGACCAAGAACTTCCTCCGTCAGTGGTTAGGCTAATATAGCCATCATCACTGCCAGTGTATATCATTCCAAATTGGAATGGACTTTCAGAGATGGTAGCTAAAGTACCATAAGGAACATTTCCTTTTTTACCTCCTGTTGTAAGATCGCCTGAAATCACATCAAAGGTTTCTCCCTGATCCATAGAACGGAGCAATTTGTTCGCTCCCATATAAAGAATATCTTGATTATGTGGAGAAAGCAAAATTGGCGTTTGCCAATTGTAGCGATAAGGTGAATCTCCTAGTTCATGTTTAGGATTGATGCTTATACGTTCGCCAGTCTCTGTATTCAACCTAAAATAGTAACCGAATTGGGAACCTGAATAAACGATGTTATTATCTCGATTGTCAACTTGAACTTGCATCCCATCTCCGCCACCTATGCGTTTGTATGGATACTGTCCACCGCCTTCCCAATTCTTAGAAGCCGTATAGTTGCTAGGTCCATACCAAACACCATTATCTTGTAACCCTCCATAAACGTTGTATGGTTTTTTATTGTCAACATTTATAGCATAGAACTGACCTACAGAAGGTGAATTATTCTTAGTCCAATTTTCACCATCATCATAGGTAATATTCACACCACCATCATTACCATTAATTACATGTCCTTCAACATTAGGATTTACCCAAAGCGCTTGATGATCCGAATGTACATTTTCTTTCCCTATATAAGAGAAATTCTTCCCTCCGTCATCTGATTTTAGTATTGGAACTCCACCAATGTAAATTTTGTTTTGATTCTTAGTATGAACAGCCATAATCCCAAAATAATAACCATAAGAGCTATACATTCCATCAAGATAACCTTCATGTGTTTTATTCCAAGATTTCCCACCATCTGATGATTTGTAAACTTCGGCACCAATCACAGGAGAGTCAAATAAAGCAGCATTGGCATTTTCTAAATAAAGCGCAAGATCGTTTGGAACCAACTTACCATCTCTGACTCCCATTTTTACACTCTGTGCTGTATGCTTTCTTTCAAAGCGATTGCTTCTTAAATAAGAATTCAGTTTTTTATCATCAAGCTTCAAGAACTCATCTTTCGACATAGTTTTGAAATCATCTTTTTGTAAGCCCTGATTTCTCCCAGGTTTCTTTTCCACTGGGCGTCTAAACTGGTTGTCTAATAATGCATATATAACATCACTATTGTAGGCAGCCAATCCAATTCTCCCAACTCCTGAACCTGTTGGGAATCCACTTCCTTCTGCGGTAACCAAATTCCAAGAGTTTCCACCATCAGTACTTTTGTAGATTCCTGAACCTTCTCCATCACCATCAAAATCCCACGCTTTTCTTTCACGCTCCCAAGTTGCGGCATACATGGTATTAGGGTCTGTTGGAGAAACGCTAATATCTATAACACCAGTTTGGTTATTAATGAAAAGTACATTATTCCATGTCTTCCCACCATCTATAGTTTTGAAGATTCCTCTTTCTTCATTTGGTGTATAAAGATGGCCAATAACACCCACAGTAACATCATCAGGATTATTTGGATTTATCACTATTCGTCCAACATGATGCGAATCTATTAGGCCTACGTTGGTCCAAGATTCTCCTTTATCATCACTTTTTAAGATTCCAACTCCAGCATATGAAGAACGTGATGAATTACTCTCTCCAGTACCAATCCATATAGTTCCTTTGCTCCAGTCAACGGCTATATCTCCCATATTTTGTGTTGGTGCAGTATCACTAACACAGGTAAAAGATGTTCCGTTGTTGTTGGTATACCATAATCCTCCGGAGGCATAGGCTACGTAAAACTCCACTGGATTGTCAGGATTGACATCAAAGTCAACTACACGACCACTCATTATAGTTGGCCCTATATTGGTAAAAGGAACATTTTTAACTATTGAATTCTCTTGAGCGGTAGTTCCAAAAACCACAAATAATGAGAATACTAGTAAAAGATTAAAATTTTTCATTCGGTTGGATTTATAAAGAGACTTTGAAAATACTTAAATCTTAATGAATGGTCAACTCTCTTTACAAAAAAGAGTAATTTTAACATCTCACATTAAGGTAAGGATAAATTAAACTCATTGATAATGAAAAATCTTCTACTGTTACTAGTTACAATAGCTATATTATCATGTAATACAGAACCATCTTTTAAAGTTGGTCAAATTAAAACACCAAAAGGAGAAATCCTATTATGGTTGTATGATGAAACCCCTAAACATAAGGAAAGTTTCATTCAGCTAGCGAATGATGGTTATTGGGATTCTTTAAGTTTTAATAGAGTTATACCAAATTTTGTAGCTCAAGGAGGTTGTCCAGATACTCCTGAAGGGTTTAATGATCCAGAATATTTGCTAGAACCTGAGTTTGTTGATTCTCTTACTCATGTTTATGGTGCTCTTGGTGCAGGAAGAGATGGAAATCCCGAAAAGCTATCCGCACGATGTCAGTTTTATATAGTTCAAAATAAAGAAGGAGAGCATCGTTTAGATGGAGAATATACTATTTTTGGAAAAGTAATCAAGGGAATGGATGTTGTTGATGAAATTGTAAATGTTGAAAGAGACTCAATAAATGAACCTATTTCACCAATTACTTTAGATGTCAACATGATTACAATTAAAGAAAGTGAGCTTAAAAAATTGTATTCTGATTTATAATGAATAGTTACATCTTAATCTTTTTATCCAACTCTATTTTTAATTTACTTTTTTCAAGTTGACGATTTAGCTTTTCAACTTCAGCATTGACTAATGTGTCGAACCGTTTACTTATGGCTTTAAGTCGACTATTAAAAATTGAAGCCACTTCTTTTTGTTGTTCAGTAGGCTTAAAATCTATACCATGACCACCTAGATCACTAGCTAGGGCACTTAAACGACCATACAATTTCATTGGTGATCTAAAAGCATCTTCTCTAGCTCCTGTTAGGTGAATATCATACAGGGAGCCTGCAACAGATTCAGCCTTTTTTAGAAGGAGTTCTGCGTTTTCAATATCTTTTTTTCGTTTAAGCTTAGGGATAAGTGTATTTAATTCACTGCGAATGATTTCAACGGTATTTATCATATTTACTGCTATATTCATTGCATCTCTAAGTTCTAATGAAAGTGCTACTTGAGTTTTTATATCTTCTTTTGAACCTTCAGATTTTGGATCTTTAACTACTGTAAGATCTCTAACAAATTCTTGCTCATCCACAATAAGTTTAACCTTATAAACATCTGGTACTACTTTAGGACCAAATTGCCCTCTCCAAAGATCTAAATCCCAAGTAACTAATGGACGCCAACCTTCTCCATTTAGTTGAACCCATGGTCTTCCTGGAGGTGTTGAGCGTAAATATGGTTTGTAAGTTGGTTCGTATCTTAAATCCCACATCACTCTGTTTATACCGGCTTTGTTACTTCCTTTTAGCGTTCTTATAATTTCATCGTTTTGGGATAGAATCTGAACTTCAACCTTCTCATGTATTGTGTCTTTAAGATAATAATTAATTTCAGCACCATAAGCTGGATTACGACCAGAATTCATACTAGGACCATCAGTTTTTATACTTTGTCTGTCATGAAACCTATAAGCTTGTCTTAAACTAAACAAGTGCACATCAGAATCTTGAGTATCATCAACATACTCTCTTAAAGGAGAGATATTATCAAGAATATAATATCCTCTTCCATAAGTGCCAATTACAAGATCATCGAAACGCTCCTGAATTTCTAGCCAATATATTGGAGCAGGAGGTAAATTATTTTTTAAGCGCATCCAATTATCTCCATCATCATGACTTATATAAAGTCCATTATCAACGCCTAAATAAAGCATTCCTTCTTTTTTAGGATCTTCTTTGATAACATGAGCGAAACTATGAATTGATTTCGGTACACTTTTACTAATCAGTTTCCATGATTGACCATAATCAGTAGTTTTATACACAAACGGATCGAAATTACCCATGTGATGAAGATCCACTGTAATGTATACTGTTCCTTTATTGTATCTTGAAATCTCAATGTTCGATATAGTTCCCCATTCTGGTAAGTCAGGAATGTTCTTTGAAACATTTGTCCACGCTTTACCAAAATCTTTAGTTACATGAACCTGACCATCGTTACTTCCTGTCCAAATGATACCTTCTTCCAATTTTGATTCTTCAATAGAGATTAAAACAGCCCCATCCCAGGTCATTAAATTATCTATGGCAATTCCTCCCGAATTTTGTTGATGTGACTTAATGTTAAGAGTTAGATCTGGGCTAATTACTTGCCAACTATTCCCATTATCATCACTCTTATGAACAAATTGACTTCCTACATAAACGCGATGTTTTACATGGCTGGAAAATTCTAGAGGAAAATTCCAATACCAACGATATTTCATATTTGCTGGTGCCCATCCATAACCAGCTTCTGGCCAAACACGAACATCCCGTGCATGACCTGTTCTGGCATCATAACGTTCTAAACCTCCGTCATAGCAGCCAGACCAAACAATATTATTATCAAAAGGATCTGGTTGAGCAAAACCACTTTCACAACCACCAACTCCTTCCCATAAACCAATAGGAATATACCCTTGTAAACTATTACTTGGTCCTTTATATGAATAACCATCTTGCCGGTTTCCATAAACGTTATATGGTATTTGATCATCGGTAGCTACATGATACATTTGAGCAATTGGAAGAACAATACGCTGATATGTTTTACCTCTATTCATACTAAAACTTGCGCACCCATCGTGTGCTACCATAATACGATCCGCATTAGTTGGATCGACCCAAATATCGTGGTTGTCTCCACCTGCAGAGTAGCCACTCTTCAATGTTTTTCCTCCGTCTTTAGAAACAATAAATTTTACATTGGCAATATATATTTCATCAGGATTATCTGTAGAAACTCGCATTCGTGTGTAGTAAGGAGCTCTTTCATTTATGTCATGATTACGAGTCATTAATGTCCAAGTTTCACCAAAATCTTCAGTCCTATATAATGCAGGACTTTCTATCTCAAATAGCGCATAGGCAATATTTGGGCTTGAATGAGAAATGGCAACTCCAGTTTTTCCAACAGGATGATCTTTTCCTCCAGGAAGCCCTTTATCTTTCATGTTCTCCCAAGACTCACCACCATCGGTTGATCTATAAATACCACCTCCTGGACCTCCACTATTTAGTCCCCAAGTATTGATATGAATGGACCACATTCCAACTAAGATATTGTCTGGATTTTTAGGATCTATTTCTATATCAGCAGCTCCAGTATTTTCATCAACAAAAAGTATTCGCTTCCAGGTTTTTCCTCCATCTTTGGTTTTAAATACACCTCGCTCTTGTTGCGGGCCGAATGTATGCCCTAAAGCAGCTGCATATACAATATTTGGATTTGTTGGGTGAACAATAACACGTCCAATTCGACCTGTCTTTTCAAGCCCCATTCGTTTCCAGGTTTTTCCTGCGTCTTCTGACTTGTATATACCATCTCCCGTGGCATGAGCAGGACGTATGATAAAAGTTTCTCCTGTACCTACCCATAATATGTCTGGGTTGGAGGGAGTAATAGCTATTGATCCAATAGAAGACACATCTTGATCATCAAAAATAGGTTGCCAGTTTAGACCTCCATCTGTAGTCTTCCAAAGACCTCCAGAAGCAGCACCAATATAACTTGTCATTGGATCTCCAGGAACACCAGCAATGGCAATTGCTCTATTACCTTCAGGACCTATAAAACGGAAATTTAAATTTTTAAAAACAGCATTGTCAACTTGGGCGTGTTTATTCTGAATTGAAAATATGCTTAATAGAAAGCATAGTACGAAGAATTTGTAATTCATCATTTAATGGTTGGTTAGTAAATATATGTTTTGGGCGAGATATCAAATATATATAAACTCGTTGAGCAATCGAACTTTTGACTGTTAATGTTAACGAATTGTGTTTGTCTATTCGAACCTTTAAAGTCTAATTCTTACATTTGTTTTTCTAATAAAAAGAACATGAAGTACCATCCAATAAACAATCAGTTATTTATAAAGAACAGAGCAAATTTCGCTGCTCAAATGAAGCCTAAGTCAATAGCTGTTTTTAACTCAAATGATATTTATACAACTGGAGCAGATAGTAGTTTGCCATTTCACCAACACAGAGATATTTTCTATTTAAGTGGAGTTGATCAAGAGGAAAGTATTTTAGTGATATTTCCAGATGCTTCAGAAAAAAAGCATAAAGAAGTGCTGTTTGTTCGTGAGACAAACGAACATATTGCGATTTGGGAAGGAGCTAAGCTTGATAAAAAACAAGCAGCTCAAACTTCAGGAGTTGAAACTGTTTATTGGTTAAGTGATTTTGATAAAGTGTTTTTTGATTTAATGACTGAAGCAGAGTCAATTTACTTCAATACTAATGAACACTATAGACAAGCTGTAGAAATGGAAACTCGAGAGGACCGTTTTATTAAAATGGTAAAAGACAAATTTCCAGCTCATAAATGGGAGAAGAGCTTTCCAATCATGCATCAACTAAGAGGGGTTAAAGATCAAATTGAAATTGAGTTACTTCAAACGGCTTGTGATATTACCGAAAAAGGTTTCAGACGCATTTTACAGTTTGTAAAACCAGGTGTAATGGAATATGAAATTGAAGCTGAGTATATGCATGAATTCCTTAGAAATAGATCAAAAGGATTTGCCTATACACCTATTGTAGGTTCTGGTTTCAATGCCTGTGTGCTGCACTATATTGAGAATAATCAAGAGTGTAAAGATGGAGATATGCTGCTTATGGATGTAGGTGCAGAATATGCTAACTATTCTAGCGATATGACGCGTACTATTCCTGTAAATGGAAGATTTACTGATAGACAGAGAGCAGTTTATAATGCAGTACATCGTGTAAAGGATGAAGCGACAAAAATGTTAGTTCCAGGAACTCTTTGGGCAGATTATCATGTTGAGGTTGGTAAGATCATGACTTCTGAACTAATAGGTTTGAGGTTAATTGATAAGGCAGATGTTCAAAACGAAGATCCTAAATGGCCAGCATATAAAAAATACTTTATGCACGGGACTTCGCATCATATGGGATTAGATACGCATGATTATGGTGAATTAAAAACTCCAATGAAAGCAGGTATGGTGTTTACTGTTGAACCTGGAATTTACATCCCTCATGAAAACATGGGAATTCGGCTAGAGGATGATGTTGTAATTCGAGAAAAAGGTGATCCATTTAATTTGATGAGAAATATTCCAATCGCGGCTGATGAGATTGAAGAATTAATGAATTTTTAATGAAGATCAACAAGCTTTTTAGCGCCTTATTTTTTATAAGTATATCTTTAGTTTCTTGTAAACAAAAAGAATACGAAGAACCATTTGTTTCTTTAGAAAGATACCACATTGAAGAAGGGTTTGAATTAAGTGTTGCTGCTTCCGAACCTTTTATTGAAGCCCCAGTTTCAATATCTTTTGATAATCAAGGTCGAATTTGGACTGTTGAAATGAAAGGTTATATGCGAAATCTGGAAGACACTGATAGTGAAATGCCAAATGGAACCATTTCGATTTTGGAAGATTGGGATGACGACGGTATAACAGATCATGTAAAAGTTTTCCTAGATAGTCTTGTATTGCCTAGAGCTATTGCTCACGTGTATGATGGTTTATTATATGCAGAACCACCAAACCTTTGGTTTGTTGATATAGAAAATGATAAGCCTGTAAATCCTGTTTTGGTGGATTCACTTTACTCTGATGGAGGAAATGTAGAGCATCAACCAAATGGATTGATGATGAATATTGATAACTGGATTTATAATGCTAACTCCAATTTTAAATATCAGCGTAAAAATGGAAAATGGATTAAAGAACCAACTACTTATCGCGGACAATGGGGAATTAGTAAGGACAATTTTGGACGTATTTATTACAACAATAACTCAACACAAATAGTGGGAGACTTTGTATTTCCTAATACTATAATCAACAATCAATACTACAAGCCAAAAAAAGCTGTAAGTAAGTCATTAACACCAAATCAAAGAGTATATCCATTACATCGTACTTACGTAAACAGAGGATATCAAAAAGGTGTTTTAGATAGCGATAGTTTACTTATCAATGTTACTTCAGCTTGCGGACCTTTAGTTTATCGAGGAGATCAGTTTCCAGATGAATATTTACAAAATGCTTTTGTTTGTGCTCCTGAGGCTAACTTAATAAAACGAAATATATTAAGTTTTGATGTTGATAGTATTGCTGCAACCCAAGCATGGGAAGGTAAAGAGTTTATAGCTTCTACAGAACAAGGCTTTAGACCAGTTAACTTATTTGATGGGCCTGATGGCAATATGTATATAGCTGATATGCATCGAGGAATCATTCAACATAAAGCATTTCTTACTCCATATTTGCAAAAATTGTTAGCAGAGCATAAAGTAGACACCATTATTGGAATGGGAAGAATATTGAGAGCATCTAAAGCTAATTATATGAAATCTGAGATTCCTTTAGTAGAAGAAATGTCTATTTCAGAATTAGTGAAATCACTACAAAGCTCTAATGGATGGTTACGTGATCGTGCCCAACAAAGATTAGTGTTACTTAATAATTCTAAGTCCGCAAAGCTTTTAAAAGAGTTGAGTTTGAATAATGAAAATAATATTGCAGTAATTCATGCTTTGCATACACTGAATGGAATAGATGCTCTTGAATTTGAACAATTACTTAATATTGTTTCTAATACTACTTCTAGTGAAGTGATTGCTCATTGTTTAATGTTGCTAAGAGATTTTGCTGCTTCTGAAAATGTATCTAAAATGCAATCAGTTTTATTAGATGTAAAAAGTAAAAACGATGCCGAGGTTGATCTTTATATTGCAATGACAACTGGTTCTTGGGCAAAAATGTCTAATGATACTTTCTTTCCAATATTAAAAGAGCTTTCCGAAAAGTATGTTGATCGCAGAATTTTTCAAGAAGCAATTATAAGCAGCTTAGGTTCACTTGAAAAAGAATATCAAGCATTTTTGGCTACTAATTATGCCATAACCGAAGGGTCTTTATTTGAGGCTATTCTTAATGAGACCTTAGTAAATATTGATAATGATAAAAAGAACACTATTTATGTTCAAAGGAAAACAGGTACCGACGGTAGAACAGCTGGATATAATATTTACAGAGTAACTTGTGCTGCATGCCATGGATTTAACGGAGAAGGTATAGATGCAATCGCACCACCTCTAATGGGATCTGATTATGTCACTGGACCTTCAGAACGATTAGCTGCGATAATTTTACACGGTATTTCAGGACCTATTCATGTAAATGGTGAGCTTTATAATTTTAATGCGCCAATGCCTGGGTTAGGGAACAACCCTGAAATAAGTGATGAAGATATTGTTGCTATTATCGAATACTTGAACAATGCTTTTCCTGGAGCTAAAGACCGAGTAAATATTGAGAAAGTAAAAGAGCTTAGAGATAAAAAGCCTAAAAGTGGTTTAATGTACACCGAAGCTGAATTAAAAGAGCTATTTAAATAATTTTAGTCTTTAAGATCCCTTATTTTAATATTTCTAAAGGAAACTTTACTATCGTGTTCCTGCAATAAGATATGTCCAGATTTCGAAACTCCGAAACCTTCAACTCCATTAAACTTACTATTAGCAACAGCATTTTTAAAAGTTTCACTACTTCTATCGTATTCCAATATTTTAATATTGTTTAGCCAATGAGTAATCTTATTGTTTTTTGAAACTATTAGAACCCGATTCCACTCACCAACTGGTTGCACATACTTTTTATCATTAGGAGCAAAAATATCATATAAGCCTCCAACTGTCCTACTTCCTAATGGAGTCCCTTTCAATGCATCAGGATGATTATTATCGTCTAATATTTGAAACTCCAAACCTAAATATGAAGAATTATCTCCTTCTTCAAATGTATTGACATAATATTTTAAGCCGCTATTAGCACCTTCCGTAAGTTTAAATTCTAGTTTTAACTCAAATTCTTCAAAGATTTTCTCGGTAATTATATCATGATCTCCTTCAGTAGAGTTGACTATTAAAATACCGTCTTCAATTCTCCAAGCTTCTGATAGACTATGTGAGTTTACACTATTCCAACCATCAAAAGTCTTACCATCCCATAACATTTTCCATCCAGATTCTTCTTCATGAATGGTCAAGTTATTCTTTGTTAATATGGGTTTGATGGAACTTTTTCTAGAATGTTTTTCAACATCATCTGTAAGTATTTTAATGTTTTTCCAAGACACTTGTGTTCCAAGTTTTGTGGAGTCCATACCTATACCATGTACCTGTAATCCAATAAACCCAGCTCTAGTTGCGTCATCAATTAAATGAGCTGCTTCAACATCATTGATCCATGTTTTTATGGTGTCACCTGTGGCTTCAACTCTATATTTGTTCCATTCATTTTGCTTGAAAGCTTTTTGTGCTGTTGGGTTTTTTGTCAATGGGTTTAACCATCCTCTTCTAGACTCGTCATAGATTCCACCGCTCCACGCACGATCCGAAGGGTCAATTTCCACTTGGTAACCATGAACGCTGCCATTATAGTATTCAGGAATACTATTGCTTCGTATTTGAATTCCAGAATTTAATCTTGGGTCCACTTTGTATTCCAATTCCAGAATAAAATCAGAGTATAATTCTTTAGTGGTTAAAAAAGTATTTGAAGTGTTTAATTGAGAAGTTCCAACAATCGTATTGTCAATAACATCATAGGTAGCCGAACCTCCAAGAATTTTCCAACCATCAAGATTCTGCCCATTAAAAAGGTCTACCCAATGAGGAGATTCATTTTTTACTTGAGAGCAGCTTAATATGCAACCAAGAAAAATAGGGAATAAAAAACGTCTCAAGGTAATTAAGAAGATAAAATTAAACAGCAGTTATGCCTTTACCTTTTTTTCAGCACAACATGGTTTTGTGCAGTTTTCAGCGCAAGCTTTCTTTTCGGCTTCAGTTTTGTCTTTACAGCAAGCCATTTTACAATCTTCTTTACATTCCTTTTTTGCTGAGAAAGAATCAACATTCTTTATATCACTCACTTTGTAAGTGTCTGATGCTTTAGTAACAGTGGCTTCCAATGATGAGTGATCAACCATAGCTTCGTCATACTCAACCATAGCTAGCTTTCTTTCAAAATCAACTTTAACAGTTTTCACACCATCCATTTTATCAATCTTTCTTTGAATTAGTTTAGCGCAACCAATTTCACAAGTCATCCCATCAATAGTGAACTCAGATTTAATATAAGTGGCGTCTGGATTTAAAACTTTTTCAGTTTTAGCAGCAACTTCAGTCTCTACAGTCTTTACTTCCGGTTGCTTTTCATTTTTACATGCGACAACCAAAAAAGTAACCATAACTAGGGCAAGAATATTTTTCAATGTGTTCATAAGTAATAAGTATTGTGATGAATACAAAATTACTAATAAATACTTTTAATTGCAGTTAAAATTAGCACTTTTGCATAGTCAATGAGCAAGCATGCATCCAGGAAATAAAAAGTGGATATACTTAGCAATTCTTTCCTTAATATGGGGAAGTTCTTTTATTCTGATTAAAAAAGGATTAATTGGTCTTACTCCTTTGCAATTGGGAGCACTTCGTATTGTCATTTCGGGAATTTTCATCTTCATTTTTGGATTTCACACACTTAAAAATATCAAAGTAAAACAATGGAAATGGCTTATAATTTCTGGGTTTATAGGGACTTTCTTTCCAGCATTTCTGTTTGCGTTTGCTGAAACCGAAATTGATAGCGCTGTCGCTTCTATTTTAAATTCGTTGACTCCTTTGAACACAATTCTTATTGGGTTTTCAATATTTAAGATAGCTTCGTCAACACGTCAAATAATTGGAGTGATTATTGGTTTCATTGGTACTGCATTGCTAATATTGAAAGGGGCAGATCTTAATCCTGATCAAAACTATCTCTATGCTGGATTTGTTGTAATGGCAACCATTATGTATGGAACCAATGTGAATATAATAAAGAAACATCTTCAAGAAGTTAAGGCTATTACCATTGCCGTTGGAAATTTCACCGCAATCATGATTCCTGCGATAATCGTTTTATTTTCTACAGATTTTGTAGATAAAGCAAGCTTTCAGAATGAAGCTTTTGTAAAGTCTGTGGGATATGTTATTATTCTCTCGGCTTTTGGAACAGCCATGGCAAAAGTACTTTTTAACAAGCTAGTTCAAATGTCAACTCCTGTTTTTGCTTCTTCGGTTACCTATTCAATGCCAGTTGTTGCTTTAATATGGGGAGTTTTAGACGGAGAAGGTTTTAGCGTAATACAAGGTTTGGCGACAATTCTTATACTTTTGGGAATTTATATGGCTAATAAGAATAACTAATCTCCCATATATGAACAACTTTAAGAAGCGATTTTAAAGTAAAAATTGGATACAAGGCATTTTTTTCCGAAATTTAAAGTGCTTTGTTATTATACCTAAAATGAACTGTAACCTTAAACAATAAAACAACAAGGTTATGAAAACTTTTGCTCTTCCTGTTCGATTCGGTATCATGATAAGTGGTTTACTTATTGCTTTCTTTTTAATACTTTCTTTATTTAAAGTTCATTCTAATCCAATATATAGTTTGTTTAATGCGGTTATTACGGCCTTTGGAATTTATGAAGCCATAAAATCATACAAATACCGAGAAGGAAATGCTTTCAATTACATTAACGGATTTAAAGTTGGGTTAATCACAGGGTTTATTGCCACAGTTCTTTTCACCATTTTCTTCACTTTTTATGCTACAGAATTGAACCCAGATTTTCTCATACTGTTGTTAGAAAGGTTTAATGATTATTTTCCAGCCGGAATTGGATCTATTGTTTTAATTGTTTCACTAATGGGATTTTGCACAACGGTAGTTCTTACATTGTCTTTTATGCAGCTTTTTAAACCTTCTCAAAATCAACAATAAATAGAGATGAAACATTTGTAGTTTAATGAAATAGCCTTATATTTGCACTCATTTTTTTGAATAATTTTTAATTAATAATATTTTAAACGTTACGCTATGTACGCAGTTGTAGAGATAGCAGGGCAACAATTTAAAGTTGAAAAAGACCAAAAAGTGTTTGTTCACCGTTTACAAACAGAAGAAGGAAAGAAAGTATCTTTCGATAACGTTCTTCTAATTGGTGAAGGTGACAAAGTTACTGTAGGCGCCCCAGCTATAGACGGAGCTCAAGTTGGAGCAAAAGTCCTAAAGCACCTTAAAGGTGATAAAGTAATCGTGTTCAAGAAGAAAAGACGTAAAGGCTATAGAGTAAAGAATGGCCACCGTCAATACTTGACAGAGATTCAAATTGAAAATATTGTTGCTTCTGGAGCTAAAAAAGCAGCTCCTGCTAAAGCAAAGAAAGCTGAACCTAAAGCTGAAGCTCCAAAGGCAGAAGCTAAACCAGCAGCAGAGGCTACTCAAGATTTAAGCAAAATGACGGTTGCTCAATTAAAAGAGATGGCTAAGGCTAAAGGAATTACTGGAATTTCTTCAATGAAGAAAGCCGATTTAATAGCAGCTTTAAGTTAATTGTTCAACAACTAAAATCGAAATAAGATGGCTCATAAAAAAGGAGTAGGTAGTTCGAAAAACGGTAGAGAATCAGAATCGAAACGATTAGGTGTTAAGATTTTTGGTGGTCAAGCTGCCGTAGCTGGAAACATCATTGTAAGACAAAGAGGTACAGCACACAATCCAGGTGAAAATGTTTACGCTGGGAAAGATCATACATTACATGCTAAAGTTGATGGTATCGTAAGATTTGAGAAAAAGAAAAATGGAAAATCATTTGTTTCAATAGATCCATTTGAAGCTTAAGATTTTTTATAAATCATACATCAAAAACCCTTTCTGGAAACAGAAAGGGTTTTTTGTTGGAAATAAAAAACCCTCACATTGTTGTGAGGGTTCTAAATATCTGACAGTCTAGAAATCTAAACTAGTATCTATAATATTCTGGTTTAAAAGGTCCTTCAACCTTAACACCAATATAATCGGCTTGATCTTCTCTTAACTCGGTTAATTCAACTCCAATTTTTTCAAGGTGTAACTTCGCTACTTTTTCATCCAAATGTTTAGGTAGCATATACACTTTATTTTCATAAGCGTCTTTGTTTGTCCAAAGTTCTATTTGAGCCAAAGTTTGGTTAGTGAAAGAATTACTCATTACAAAACTTGGATGCCCTGTTGCACAACCAAGGTTCACCAAACGTCCTTCGGCTAAAATGATAACATCCTTACCGTTAACTGTATACTTATCAACTTGAGGTTTAATCTCAACTTTTGTATCTCCATGGTTTTCGTTCAACCAAGCCATATCAATTTCGTTATCGAAGTGACCAATATTACAAACAATGGCTTTGTCCTTTAAACCTTCAAAATGAATCCCTTGAACAATATCCTTATTTCCAGTAGTTGTAATTACAATATCAGCAGTTTTAACAACCGATTCTAATTTTTTCACTTCATAACCATCCATCGCAGCTTGTAATGCACAAATAGGATCGATCTCAGTTACCGTAACAATAGCTCCAGCACCTCTGAACGAGGCAGCTGTACCTTTACCAACATCTCCATATCCACAAACAACTACACGTTTTCCTGCAATCATAATATCTGTTGCACGCTTAATAGCATCTACAGCACTTTCGCGACAACCATATTTATTATCAAACTTACTCTTCGTTACCGAATCATTAACATTTATAGCAGGCATTGGTAAAGTACCATTTTTCATACGCTCGTATAAACGATGAACTCCAGTAGTGGTCTCCTCGCTTAAACCATTTATTCCAGAAACCAGTTCTGGATAATTATCCAGAACCATATTGGTAAGATCTCCACCATCGTCAAGAATCATATTTAATGGTTTTCTTTCTTCTCCAAAGAACAAAGTTTGCTCGATACACCAGTCAAATTCTTCTTCAGTCATTCCTTTCCAAGCATAAACTGCAATACCTGCTTCAGCTATGGCTGCTGCTGCTTGATCTTGAGTTGAGAAGATGTTACAAGAACTCCAAGTTACTTCAGCACCCAGCGCCACCAGTGTTTCAATTAAAACAGCAGTTTGAATGGTCATATGTAAACATCCAGCAATACGCGCACCTTTAAGAGGTTGAGAGTCTTTATACTCTTCCCTCAAACTCATAAGTCCAGGCATTTCCGCTTCAGCCAATTCAATCTCTTTTCTTCCCCAAGCCGCTAAAGACATGTCCTTTACTTTATTGGCAACAAATGGAATTGTTTTCGTACTCATAAATAGTGTTTTTTTAGTGTTCTGCAATTTTGGGAATGCATTCTAAATAGTGTAATTTCGTTACCCAAAATACTTTATTTGCCTAAGGCAGTGCAAAGATAATTAATAACTTTCAGAATATTTAATGCCACTCTATAAAACCATCGTTCCAAATTCACAAACTATTGTTAAGGTTTGGAAGATTACTGAGTCTTTTGATGAGTTGTTTCAACCGTTAGATTTAAAATCTAATAGTTTGGCTCGCGTACAAGGGATGAAAAGTGAGTCACATCAAAAAGGTTTTTTGAGTGTGAGACACTTACTGCGTGATGTTGGATATACAGATCAAGACCTGTTTTATGATGATTATGGTAAACCGCATTTAAAAGACGGGAACTGTATTTCTATAACACATTCTCATAATTTTTCAGCTATAATTGTTAGTGATAACGAAGTAGGTATAGATGTTGAAATGCAGCGTGAAAAGATTAAAAGAATTGCTCATAAGTTTATTGATTATGAATTTCAATATTTAGATGAAGCATCCGATTGCTACATTAGGCGACTTACTATCATCTGGGGAATAAAAGAATCATTATATAAGCTTTTTGCTACTCCAGGAATGGTATTCAAGGATCATTTTTTGGTAATTCCGTTTATGGTTGATCATGATACTACCGTTGCTTGGATTGATTATCAGGACAAAAAATATCGGTACGAACCTAGTTTTTTAGAATTTGAAGGTTTTTCACTTGCGTATGTTATTGCTTAATGAAAGGCGTTTACAATGACATATTAGCTGCCAAAAAATCGAATAAAAAATTACTAACGATTCTTATAGATCCTGACAAAACTTCGGTCCATTCTACTTCTTCATTGATTAATAAGGTAAATCAAACCAAGATCACTCATATTTTTGTGGGTGGAAGTACAGTTGAAGAGGGTATAATAGATGGTTTTATTTCGGAAATAAAAAAGAATACCGAATTACCTATTTTAATATTCCCAGGCAACGTTACTCAAATCAGTAATAAGGCAGATGCATTACTTTTCTTGTCTTTAATTTCAGGACGAAATCCTGAATATTTGATTGGAAAACAGGTGGAAGCAGTTTCTAAACTTAAGGATACTCAACTTGAAGTAATTCCAACAGGATATCTGCTTATTGAAAATGGAAAAGAAACGGCAGTACAAAGAGTTTCGGAAACAAAACCTATGTTGAGAAAAAACGTTCAGCTTATCTCGGATACTGCGAAAGCAGGAGAACTATTAGGCATGAAACTCATTTATTTAGAAGCAGGAAGCGGAGCCAAACATTCAATAAACTCAGAAATAATTTCCAAAGTAAAAAGTAAATTGAAAATACCGTTAATAGTTGGTGGAGGAATGAGAACGTTAACTCAAATAAATAATGCATATACAGGTGGAGCAGATATGGTAGTTATAGGAACTGCCTTTGAAGAAGATCAATCATTTTTGGACGAATTAAGAAAGTAAAATGGAAGTATCGGTAGAATTTACATTATTACCATTACAAGATGAATTTGAATTACCCATTCAAAGATTCATTAAGGTTTTGAGATCTTCAGAATTTGAAGTTCTTGAAAACCCTTTGAGTACTCAGGTTTATGGCGAGTATAAAACACTTATGACTTTTTTAACTGAGCTTATTGAAGATACTTTTCAAAATATAGACCAGGTAGTTTTAAATATGAAAATTGTAAAAACCAACAGGAGCGATTATGAGCCAGATTTTTGATGTTCTATTTGGGCAGTATTCCGATTATGAAACTATTGATATTATTTTAGAGATCTTTGCTGTGATTTTTGGATTTTTATCGGTTTGGTTTTCAAAGAAGAACCATGTTTTGGTATTCCCAACAGGAATGATTAGCACAAGTATTTTTGTGTATCTGTTATTAAAATGGGGTTTATTAGGTGATATGATGATCAATGGGTACTATTTTATCATGAGTGTTTATGGATGGTATATATGGACACGAAAAGTAGATGCTACTCATGTTACGCCAATTTCGAGAATAACCTTAAAAGAGAAACGTTATAGTATTGGTATATTCATAGCAACCATATTATTTGTTTATTTTATTTATAAATCGTTTGATAAATGGAATGGTTGGGTAGCTTATGTGGACACCATTACAACAGCTATTTTCTTTGTAGGAATGTGGTTAATGGCGAGAAGAAAACTCGAGAATTGGATTTATTGGATTATAGGAGATATTATTTCTGTTCCACTTTATTTTTATAAAGGATTTACTTTTACTAGCTTACAATATTTAGGATTTACATTCATTGCCATATTTGGTTATTTAGCATGGAAGAAACACTTAAACAACAACCTTCAAACTGTGTAAAAGTAGTTTTATTTGGACCAGAGTCTACCGGAAAAACAACACTTTCCAGACATTTAGCACGATACTATAATTCGGTTTGGGTTCCTGAATATGCTCGTGAGTACCTTCAAGATAAATGGAATAATGATCGAAAAACCTGCGAACCCGAAGATCTTGTGCCAATTGCAATCGGTCAAATGAAATTGGAAAATGATTTGGCAAAAAAAACAGATACGGTTTTAATTTGTGATACAGATTTATTAGAAACTAAAGTATATTCGGAAGCATATTATGCAGGAACTTGTGATCCCGTATTAGATAAGTATGCAATTGAAAACTCTTACGATTTGTATTTTTTAACTTATATTGATGTGCCTTGGGAAACAGATGATTTGCGAGATAAACCCAATGAACGAGAGCGCATGTTCAAGGCATTTGAAGATGCCTTGAAAAAGTATAACAGACCATATGTTTTACTAAAAGGAGGAAAACGTGAAAGGTTGGAAAAAGCAGTAAAACATATAGATAAATTGCTAGCTAAAAAAAATTGATTTTTACTAAAGAAGACATAGAGCAAATTGAAAAGAAAGGATTAACTGTTGAACGAGTAAACAGTCAAATTGAACTTTTCAAAAAAGGAGTTCCTTTTATAAAACTGAAAGGTGCAGCCACATTACATAACGGAATCATTAAACTTAATGATAAGGAAATAGATGCTACGATAAAAGTATTTGAAAGCAAACAGAATGAATTAAAGATTGTGAACTTTGTTCCTGCTTCAGGTGCTGCAACAAGAATGTTTAAAGTCCTATTTACTTTTCTAAAAGAGTACAACCCTGATAAGGAAAGTATTAATTCTTATATCAATAAGAAAAAGGTAAAAGAACTTACAGTTTTTTTAGTTGGTCTAGAGAAACTACCTTTTTTTGAAGAGGTAGTGACCAAGATTCATAAGCTCGTACCAGAATTTAATAAGTTGTCGTATGATGTGCAGCGATATGAATTTATTAGAACGATGTTGTTTGAAGACAGGCTAAATTATGCTTCTTTCCCTAAGGGCTTACTCCCTTTTCATCGATATGATGATTATGCGGTAACTGCTTTCGAAGAACACCTGTTTGAAGCAGCATTGTATTCATCTTCAAATAAAGTTGCCAACCTGCATTACACGATTTCAGAACAACATAATCACAAGTTTGATGAGGAATTTAAGCACATAGAAGAAGATGTGGAAGAAAAAACCAATACTAAATTCAATATCTCATTTTCTTATCAAAAACATGCTACTGATACTATTGCGGTTGATAAAGACAACAAACCGGTTAGGGAAGATGATGGTAGTTTAGTGTTTAGACCTTCAGGTCATGGAGCTTTAATTGAGAATTTAAACGATATTGATGCTGAGATAATTTTTATTAAGAACATTGACAATGTAGTTGTTAAGAAATATAAAAATGAAGTAGCAAAATATAAAAAGGTTTTGGCTGGTATTTTAATTGAAATTAGAGATCAAGCTCATACCTTTGAGCACTTGCTTGAGACAAGAGTTTCTGATGATCAATTAGAGGAAATATCTCAATTCTTGGCTCAAAGGATGAATGTTTCTTTTAATAATGATTTTAATTCACTTTCTTCTCATGAAAAGACTGTTGTTTTAAAACAGAAATTACATCGCCCAATAAGAGTTTGTGGGATGGTAAAAAATGAAGGCGAACCTGGTGGAGGACCTTTTTGGGTAATGGATGATCAGGCGAATACATCATTGCAAATAGTTGAATCAGCGCAGATAAATAAGAATGATGGACAACAAAAAGCAATTCTAAATAATGCGACACACTTTAATCCTGTCGATTTGGTCTGTAGTGTAAAGAGTTATAAAGGGGAGAAGTTTGATCTTTCAAAATACATTGATCATAGTACAGCTTTCATAACAATGAAGACAAAAACAGGAAAAGATGTAAAGGCATTAGAACGTCCAGGGTTATGGAATGGAAGTATGGCTTTTTGGAATACAATTTTTGTTGAGGTTCCGTTATTAACCTTCAACCCAGTAAAAACCGTGAATGACCTTCTAAAGGCACCACATCAAATTAGGTAAGGTGGATCGTGAGGGTTTATTATTAGAGCTAAATTTTAAAGCAGTAAGAAGTTCTGGTAAAGGAGGGCAACACGTTAATAAGGTTTCTACGAAAGTAGAGCTGCAGTTTGATTTGGAAAACTCAGAAAGCTTGACTGATGATGAAAAAATTAAATTAATAGAGAGACTTAAAACAAAACTTTCTAAAGAAAATAAACTTATACTTCATTGTTCTGAAACGAGAAGCCAATTTAAGAATAAGCAGTTGGTAATTGAAAGACTTTTTCAAATACTCGAAGAAGGTTTAAAAGAACAAAAGAAAAGAATAGCTACCAAGACTCCAAAGTCAGTTAAAGCTAAAAGATTAAGGGATAAAAAGCTTCATTCTGACAAGAAGTCAAGCCGCCGAAAACCTAACCTTGACTAAAAAAAGACAATTCTTAATTGAAAATTATGAATTGTTATGTACTTTTGAAGCGTTCTCAAAAGGGGTGCCTATAAGTGGCTGAGATCATACCCATTGAACCTAGAACAGGTAATGCTGTTTAGGAAAGCAAAATAAATCGTTTTGATTTGTCACCTTGAGCGCAGTCGAAAGGTCTTGTTAAAAGATTTATTAAAATCAATAATTAACCAAAAGAATAATTACCTCTTTTTATTCGATTATAATGTAATCGATATGAAAAATTTATTTCTTTTTTTAGCACTTTTAGTGTTATCAGTCAACGTCTATGGACAAGAAAACGAAAAAGTTCAAGACACGGCAAAAGTTGAAAAACTAGACGAAGTTCTAGTAAAAGCAGTGAGAGTAGAATCTACTTCACCTATTACACACTCAAACATCAAAAAAGAGCAAATTCAAAAACGTAACCTTGGACAAGATATTCCAGCGTTATTAAACTATTTGCCTTCGGTAATTTCATCTTCAGACGCTGGAGCAGGAATTGGATACACTTACTTGAGAGTTAGGGGATCGGATGCTACAAGAGTTAACGTTACCATTAACGGAATACCTTACAACGATAGTGAAAGTCAAGGAACGTTTTGGGTAAATATTGGAGATTTTGCATCTTCGGTTGAAAGCATGCAGTTACAACGCGGAGTTGGGACATCTACCAATGGTTCAGCTGCATTTGGAGCTAGTTTAAACATCTTAACTGATGCTGTTCAGGAAGAAGCAGGAGGTGAGATTTCAAATTCGTTTGGTTCATTTGGAGCAAGAAAGCATACTGTGAAGTTCACGACAGGTAAGCTGAATGATCATTTTGAGTTCGCAGGAAGACTGTCAAATATTTACTCTGATGGATATGTTGATAGAGCTTTTACTGATCTAAAATCTTATTTCCTTCAAGGAAGTTATACAGATGATAACACCTTGATTAAAGCATTAACTTTTGGAGGTAAAGAACAAACATATCAAGCTTGGTATGGTCTTACTGCCGATCAGTTAGAAGAAGACAGAAGGCAAAACCCGTATACCTACGAAAACGAAACTGACAACTACTGGCAAGATCATTATCAGTTACATTGGAATGAAAAATTGAACCAAAACTGGTCAACTAATATTGGTTTAAACTATACTAGAGGAAAAGGATATTTTGAACAATTTAAAGATGGTGAGGGAGCTTCTGATTATGATAATTTAATTGTTGATGACAGTGACGTGATTGTTCGTCGTTGGTTAGATAATCACTTCTATGTAGTTAACGGAAATGCAACTTATAAAGACAATGGTTTAGAGATAATTTCTGGCGTTTCATTTAATACCTATACAAATGATCATTATGGTGAAATCATTTGGGGAAGTGACTTAGCTCCTGGTACAGAGATTAATGATCGTTATTATTTCAGCACTTCAGACAAGACTGATTGGAGTGTATTCTCAAAAGCAACTTTTAAACTATCAGATCAGGTAAAGGCATTTGTTGATCTGCAAGGAAGATTTGTAAACTATCAAACTGTTGGATTAACTTCAGATAGAGTTCCAATTGATGTTGATGAAAGCTATAGCTTTTTCAATCCTAAATTAGGACTTACTTACAAGATTAACTCTGAAAACAGTTTATATGCCTCATATGCAAGAGGAAATAAAGAACCTAACCGTAACGATTTTGAAAGTAATGCTGGAGATGTTGAGCATGAGAGCCTAAACGACTTTGAATTTGGATATCGTTATTTAGGAGATAAACTAACCTTAAATGCTAACCTATATTACATGGTATACAATAACCAATTGGTGCTAACTGGAGCAATTGATAATGTTGGTGAGTATTTAAGAGAAAATGTTGATGACAGCTATCGTCTAGGATTAGAAGTTGATGCTAATATTTCGCTTTCAGATAAACTATTACTGAACTCTAACTTCGCATTAAGTCAAAATAAAATTAAAGACTTGGTAATTGAAAGAGATGGAGCGCCACAAAATTTTGGAGATACTAACATTGCTTTTTCACCAAACTTTATAAGTAGCAACATGCTAATCTTTTCACCAGAGGAAAATTTACAATTGGCATTAATAGGAAAGTATGTGAGTTCGCAGTACATGAGTAATACTGATACCGAAGCTTCAAAACTTCATGGTTACTTTGTAAGTGACTTCAATATCAATTATGAAATAAAAATGAATAACATTTTTAAGTCTATTGTATTGACAGGAATGGTAAACAATATTTTTAATAAAGAGTATGTAGATAGAGGTTATACCTATTTAAATTTCTGGAGTGGACCTACTTCGTTTGAAGAACAAGGATATTATCCGCAAGCCACAATGAATTTTTTAATAGGCGCTACGCTCAAATTCTAAATAAATTTTGGGATTTATTATAATGCCTCCTCAACTGTTGTTGGGGAGGTTTTTTTAGTTAGTTATAACAAGATCATTCCCAATCAACTCCACACGATATGGTTTTAATCCACAAGGTAAACTAGGATCGCTTAAAGGTTGACCAGTAAGCAAGCTATACTCATTAGCATCTGTACAACCACAAGTAGCTTGAAAATCGGAAACTTGAAGTGCTGAACAACTGCTAGGAGCATGATTAGGATCTCCAGCGTCCCAAGCTAAATAATCAGTTCCAGTAAATATTACAATTACACCTTTATTTCCTCCAGGTTCTATTACCGAGTTTCCTGCAAATTGAAGCTGACTATATTGAGGGAGACTTAAAGGTAAAAGAAGATTAACATTCACATTTAGTAAAAACCTACAATTACTATTATTAATATTGCTTTTGCTGCAACCAAAAAGCAGTAATGTAGAGATAAATATTAGGGTCTTTTTCATAGTAGAAATATTGCATTGTAATTTACAATAAAAACGTAAGTATTCTAATATTTTGTATATTTGTATTACAATCTCGTGTGGACGAGATTTTTTGTGTTTATAGACTACCTGTAAACACTTTTTTAATTAATAATGATGAATTATGAGTAACGTATCATATTACACAGAGGAGGGATTAAAAAAGTTAAGAGACGAGTTAAACCAGTTAAAAGATATTGAACGTCCAAAGGCTTCACAAGCCATTGCTGATGCTAGAGATAAAGGAGATTTAAGTGAAAATGCCGAGTATGATGCTGCTAAAGAAGCACAAGGTTTGTTAGAAATGAAGATTGCAAAGCTTGAAGAAACCTTATCGAATGCAAGATTGATTGACGAGTCACAATTAGATACATCAAAAGTATTAGTGCTTTCAACGGTGAAGATAAAGAACCAAACCAATGGTATGGAAATGAGTTATACGTTGGTAGCAGATCGTGAAGCAGATTTGGCTTCAGGAAAAATTTCTGTGAACTCTCCTATTGGAAAAGGATTATTAGGAAAAGAAGTTGGAGATGTAGCTGAAATTCAAGTGCCAAATGGTACGATGAAATTTGATATACTTGAAATTACCAGAGAGTAATGGCAACAATATTCACTAAAATAATCAACGGAGAAATACCTTGTTACAAGGTTGCTGAAACTGATGACTTTTTAGCATTTTTGGATATCAATCCAAATGCTAAGGGACATACACTTTGCATCCCTAAAAAAGAAGTTGATAAGATCTTCGATCTTGACGAAATAACCTATAACGGTTTAATGAGTTTCTCCCGAAAAGTTGCTATTGCTATTGAAAAAACTATTGACTGCAAACGTGTAGGAGTTTCAGTTATAGGATTAGAAGTGCCACATGTGCATGTGCATTTGATTCCCTTAAACGCTATGGATGATGCACGCTTTATTGATAAAGTTAGCTTAGACAAAGAAGAATTTGAAGCAATTGCTGAGGAGATAAGTACAAATCTATAATTGCTTTAGTGATAACTGTATCGTAGTACCTTTTCCAACCTCAGAGTGTATTACCTTTATTTTACCATCATGGTAATCTTCAACAATACGTTTTGCTAAAGATAAGCCAAGTCCCCAACCTCGTTTTTTACTGGTAAAACCTGGTTCAAATATTTTTTTGTAAAGCTGTTTAGAGATACCTTTTCCAGTATCAATTACCCGTACATTTACATACTTATCGGTTGGGATGATCTTCACCGTTAGATCACCTTTTCCTTTCATAGCATCAATAGCATTCTTAACCAGATTTTCAATGGTCCAACTATACAACTGTTTGTTAAGCATTACAGTTATTTCATCTTCTGGAGCTTCAAAAGTAAAGTTCACTAGTTTGGAAGAACGCGACTTTAAATACTCAAAAGACTCTTTGGTTTCTTTTACCAGAAATGAATTTTCTAATGCTGGAACAGAACCTATTTTGCTAAAACGTTCGGTGATAGTTTGCAAACGTGAAATGTCTTTTTCAATTTCATTAGTATGTGCTTCATCAACACCTTCCATTTTCAAGATCTCCACCCAACCAATTAAAGAAGACAAAGGAGTGCCAATTTGGTGCGCGGTTTCTTTAGCCATTCCAGACCATAATTTGTTTTGAGAAGCAACTCTTGAGCTTCGATAAAAGAAAAATACCACAGCAGCGAATAAAACAATAATGAGAATAAGTGCAAGCGGATAATATTTTAGTTTATTCAATAAAGCCGAATTACCATAAACAATGGTTCCGTATAAAGTATCCTCATAGGTAACTTGAATAGGCGTATTTTCCTTCTCAAACTTTAGCCTAAGTTTATTCAAATAGGTGTTTACATCTTTTACACCAACAGTGTCAATATTCTTAATGGTTGAAAACCCTCCTTCAGGAGTAACCATGATCATAGGGTTACTTGTAAAAGTAGTATCAGTAAGAATGTGAGTTGTAACCGGATTTACATCTGCGTTAAGGTCATTTAAATTTCCAAGAAAGTCACTTTGAGAGAAAGACCAAGTGCGCATTTTTATGCGTTCTTCAGCTTTAAACTTTTGAAAAAAGTCATAAGTATTCCAAAGAATTAATGAGATAATTGCAAAAGAAGCAACAATAATTATCCAACGTAAGATATTCCGATTACTCAAAAAGAAAAGATATTGAATTTCAATTTTAAATATAATGCAATTATGTTAATATTATTGCCTTAGTTGTTAGTAAAATGGTTTTTACTTCGCGCTTAGATTGTTAACTTTGTTCATCAAAATTTAGAGGATGATTTCGTTTGAACCTAAAGACATATCTGTACCAAAATTACATGGTTATTTATTGAGTGCTGTAGCACCTAGACCAATTGCTTTTGCAAGTACAATTGATGCTGATGGGAACCCAAATTTATCACCGTTTAGTTTTTTTAATGTCTTTAGTGCTAAACCTCCAATAATGATTTTTTCACCAGCAAGAAGGGTTAGAGACAACACTACTAAACACACGCTGGAAAATACTGAAGAAGTTAAGGAAGTAGTAATTAATGTTGTGAATTATGATATTGTTCACCAAATGTCATTGAGCAGTACAGAATATGCAGATGGTGTGAATGAGTTTGAAAAAACTGGATTGACGATGCTAAGATCAGATCTGGTTAAGCCGTTTAGAGTTGCGGAGTCACCTGTGCAATTTGAGTGTAAAGTAAACGATATTGTAAAACTTGGTACTGAAGGAGGAGCAGGTAATTTAATTATTTGCGAAGTAGTGAAAATGCATATTTCAAGTGAAATTTTAAATGAAGATCAATCTATAAATCAAGAACAATTAGATTTGGTGGCTAGAGCTGGAGGTAGTTATTATAGCAGAGCTAACAAAAGCTTTTTTGAGATACCAAAACCGCTTTCTACATTAGGGATTGGAGTTGATGCAATGCCAGAGCATGTAAAAAACAGTATGATACTAACTGGAAATGATCTTGGAATGCTTGGAAATGTGGAGTCATTACCATCGCAAGATGAAATTGAAGCGTTTTTAGAGGATGTTAGCGAACGCTACCCAAATGTTAGAGAGACCTCACATAGAGAAAAACATAAAATTGCACAAAACTACTTAAGCTTTGGTGACGTAGAAAGTGCATGGAAATTATTGTTAAGTTAAAAAGATAAATCACAAATAAAGAAATGGAAGTACAAGGAAGAATTAAGTTGATTGGAGAAACACAAACTTTTGGCAGTAACGGATTCAGAAAAAGAGAAGTAGTTGTAACTACCGAAGAGCAGTATCCGCAACATATCATGATTGAGTTTGTTCAAGATAAGACCGATTTATTAAACAACTATCAAGTTGGTCAACAAGTGAAGATCAATATCAATCTAAGGGGAAGAGAATGGGTGAACCCACAAGGGGAAACTAAATACTTCAACTCAATTCAAGGATGGAGAATTGAGAGTTTGCAACCAGAGCAACCAAGTGGAGATGTACCGCCGGTACCACCAATGGATGCTTTTGAACCAGCTGAAAGTTTAAAAGAAGACGATTACGACGATCTACCATTCTAAATTAAAACATTAAAGGCCTTAGTATTTGCTAAGGCTTTTTTATTGCGTTTTATTATAGTATTTTTCTAAGGTGTACTTCTTAAGTGATAAAATAGAATTTCCTGCTATCCAATTAGCTGATGAGAATGGTTTATTGGCTATTGGAGGTGACTTATCGGTTGATAGATTGGTTCATGCTTATCAAAATGGGATATTTCCTTGGTATGAAGAAGATCAGCCAATTTTATGGTGGTCACCAGATCCTCGTTTTGTTTTATATCCTGATAAGTTGAAGGTGTCTAAAAGCATGAAGAAAATTCTAAAGAATAAAGAGTTTAAGATTACTCAAAATAAAGCTTTTAAGGATGTTGTTATACAATGCTCTAAAGTTAAACGAAAAGGACAATCCAGCACTTGGATAACTCCTGAGATGATAAACTCTTATTGTAAACTTCAAGAACAAGGTTGGGCAAAATCGGTTGAGGTTTGGAAAGGTGATATGTTGGTTGGTGGTTTGTATGGTATTGATCTTAAAAATGGAGTTTTTTGTGGTGAGAGCATGTTTTCATTAATTGATAATGCTAGTAAAGTAGGATTTATTACCTTAGTAAAACAGAACCAATATCAACTTATAGACTGTCAGATACATACTAATCATTTAGAAAGTCTAGGCGCAGAAGAAATTCCCAGAGTGGAATTTCTTAAGTTTTTATAATGATATTCATTATATGTTTTCAGCATGAAAATGTTGAAATTAGAAATTTAAAAGGCACATTTTAATGCTTACACGAGAAGATTTTTTAGCAGCTGAAAATAAGGAAGATTTTAAGGAGCTTCTTAAACAAAGGGTTTCACCCGAAAAGTATCAAGAAATACTTTATACCATTCAATATGAACAGGAATTATTGAAGCTTCAAGGCGAACTAGTTGATTTGCAGCGATGGGTTGCAAAACATAAAAGACGCGTCTGTGTAATTTTTGAAGGTCGTGATGCTGCTGGTAAGGGTGGTGCTATTAGAAGGTTTACTGAGCATCTTAACCCCCGTTCTATGCGCATTGTAGCCTTGACAAAGCCAACGGATGTTGAAAAAGGGCAATGGTATTTTAGACGATATATAAAAGAGCTTCCTAATCCAGGAGAAATAGTGTTCTTTGATCGCAGTTGGTATAATAGAGCGGTAGTTGAGCCTGTGATGGGTTTTTGTACGAATCATGAGTATAACAAGTTTATGGTTCAGGTACCTGAGTTTGAGCATATGCTATACGAGGATGGAGTAGACATTATTAAATTTTGGTTTTCTATTTCAAAGGATGAACAATTAAGCCGTTTTGAAGCACGTTTAGAGAACCCTTTAAAGCGATGGAAGTTTAGTGAGGTTGATCGCGAAGGGCAACGTAGATGGGATGACTATACATTTTATAAAGAACAGATGTTTAGTAAAACACATACCACTTTTAGTCCTTGGACAATCATAAAAACTAACGAGAAGAAAGAAGCACGATTGGAAAGTATAAGACATGTGCTTTCAAGATTTGATTATGATGGAAAAGGCAATTCTGGAGCATCAATCTTACCAGACCCAAATATTGTACAACGTTACCACCGAATGATAAAGCAAATTGATTAAATGACACTTTCAGACAAAGCCATAAAAAGTTTAAACAGTAAGAAAGGAATAAAACAATTTCTTTTAGATGACAATTCAAGCATGTCTAAGGTACTACGTACTGTAAATTTTGAAAATAGACTTAAAAAATTGCAGGTAGAACTTATTCATTTGCAACATTGGGCAGTAGAGCAAAACGAAAAAATAGTTGTCATTTTCGAAGGACGTGATGCCGCTGGAAAAGGTGGAGCAATACGTAGGATTACACAACATTTAAACCCAAGAGAATTTAGAGTAGTTGCCTTACCAAAACCAACTCAAGAAGAAAAAGGACAATGGTATTTTCAGCGTTACATTAATCAACTCCCAAGAGAAGGGAAGATCGTATTTTTTGATCGTAGCTGGTATAATCGTGCTGTTGTTGAACCTGTAAACGGATTTTGTACTCAAGAGGAGTATGATATTTTTATGAATCAGGTCAACCATTTTGAACGTATGATCGTTGAATCTGGAATTAGATTAATAAAATTCTATTTCTCAATCTCTAAAGGAGAGCAAGCTAAGAGATTTGCTGAAATTAAGAAAAGCCCGGTAAAAAAATGGAAGTTTAGCGCAGTTGATCAACGTGCTCAATCATTATGGGATGAGTATACAGAGTATAAAACAGTTATGTTTGAAAAAACTAATACCGAAGTTGCTCCTTGGATTATTATTAAGGCTAATAGAAAAGGAAAGGCAAGAATTGAGGCTATTCAACATATGTTAGATCTTATTCCATATAAACAACAAGATCTAGATTTCCATTATCATTAAACTTCATTATATCTAAAACAGCTAGTTTCATGGTCATTGACCATCCCTGTAGCTTGCATGTGAGCATAAACTACAGTTGTGCCTACAAATTTAAAACCTCGCTTCTTTAAATCCTTACTAATTCGATTACTCAGAGGTGTATTTGCAGGTATTTCATTTAATGATTTAAATTCATTTTTTATCGGTTTACCATTTACAAATCCCCAAATGTATTTGCTGAAACTTCCAAACTCTTCTTGTACTGCTATAAAAGCTTTCGCATTGGTAACAGCAGCATTTACTTTTAACTTATTTCTAATAATACCTACATCTTGTAAAAGTGAATCTATTTTAGTCTGTTGGTATTTAGCAATTTTCTTGTAGTCAAAATTGTCAAATGCTTTCTTGAAGTTTTCACGTTTTCTAAGCACCGTTATCCAGCTTAAGCCTGCTTGAAAAGTCTCTAAAGTTAAAAACTCAAAAAGGGTTGCGTCGTCGTAAACAGGAACTCCCCATTCTTCATCATGGTAAGCTTCGTAAAGAGGGTCTCCTATACACCAATGGCATCTATGTTTAGTCATTGTAAGGTTTTGTTTTTTGCCCTACTAATGTAACGAATGTTACTTATTTAATAATAAAAGCAAGCTAAATTTGCCAAACTTAGATTAAAACAAGATGATGAATTCTTTCATTAAAAAACATATTGAAAAAGGAGTTTCTTATGCAACATATAGAGAAGACGTTCAGCAAATGGCTGAAGAAGGTTCAACCAGTGGAAATAGTAAATCAGAGTCTCTAATAAACTATACTAAGCTTAATAATAGACGTATGAAGCGTTGGGACAAAACTTTGAAAGTTCCATCAGATTTGGTCGAGCGTATAAAAACTTTCAACTCAAAAGTTACTTGGTTGGTTATTACAGAAAGCTGGTGTGGAGATGCAGCACATTTACTACCTGTTTTCAATGAATTAGCTTCTTTAAACGATAGCATTGATTTGAAAATTGTTTTTAGAGATGAGAATGAAGAATTGATGGATAGGTTTTTAACTAATGGCTCAAGATCGATTCCTAAACTTATTATAACAGATGCAAATTATGAAGTAATCACTACCTATGGACCAAGACCCAATACGCTCACTAAAATGGTAGATGATTTTAAAAAGGAACATGGTAAGTTAACGGATGAATTCAAGCAAGAGTTGCAGGTGTGGTATAACAGAGATAAAGGTTTAACCACAATGGATGAGTTGGTTAATACGCTTTGTGAAGTTCAACCGACTATTTGCCTTGAAACAGAAATGTAATGGTTCCTAATTGTGATGCTTTTTTAGGATCACGATTAAACTTTGAAGCCTTTGCATACTCTAAGGCGTGATCTATCAAGCAACCATTTTCTGATGAAGAAGAACCATTTATGTAGGCATCTATGACATTTCCTTCATGGTTTACTTTTATATTGACTACAATTTTACCTCCTGTTTCGCATAAATAAATAGGTGTTGGTAAAAAAGTATGCATTCTGTCAACAAGAGAATAACTAACAGAGCTATTCTTGTTAACTCCTCCCGAATTAGCTTCTTTTTGAGATTCCAGTCGTTTATTTACAATGTCATTTATATTGCCAAAAGCAGAAGAATTATTTTTGTTAGAACTACTCTTTGAGGCTGTTAGATAGTTGTTTTCTTGAGATGCTTTTAACTCTTCAATTGAGGTTCTATTTTTAATAGCTTCCATCTGTTCTTCAAATTCGCGATCGTTTTGAGCTTCGTTTTCGTAATTATTAGTTTCATTAAAAGCTTGATTGGTGGCTGGTTTAGACATAAGATTGTCTAAGCTTTTTAAAATATCTTCAAGTTCTTCTTTTTCTTCCTCTTCAACAGTTTCTGGCTCTACTTCGTAAAAGGTTTCAGCAACTAATTCAGATTTCTTTTTTATATGCACGGTAAACCCAAGATAAAGTACGAAGGTGGATACTAAAGTAGTAGCTATTAAAGCTTTGTATGTATTTGAACCAGACATAAGTTGTATGACTTTGGGTCTTGTATATACGTTGATAAGCTCAAAATAGTTTAAAACAAGGGTTTCTCCAAATAGTTTGAGAGATTATTATGCGTTCAAACCTTCTATAAAGTCTTCAATTGTAGCGGCGTTTTTCACATCAAAATCACCAATTTTCGTGCGTCTTAAGGAAATTAAATGCCCTCCAGAATGGAGCCCTTTTCCAAAATCATGAGCTAGAGAACGAATGTAAGTTCCTTTACTGCAAATAACTCTAAACGAAACTTCTAAGTTTTTAATATTGGTGATTTCAAACTCTGAAATAGTAATCGTCCTAGATTTTACTTCTACTTCTTTACCAGCTCTGGCAAACTCATACAAGCGCTTTCCATCTTTTTTAACTGCAGAAAATATTGGTGGAAACTGTTGTAAGGTACCCACAAACTTTTGAGTAGCTTCTTTAACTAATTCCTCAGTAATATGATCAGTTGGGAAAGTTTGATCTATTTCAGTTTCTAAATCATAGGAAGGAGTAGTCGCACCTAATTTAATTGCTCCAGTATATTCTTTGGTTTTGGCTTGAAAAGTGTCAATTTGTTTAGTCATTTTTCCGGTGCAAATCACAAGTAATCCAGTGGCTAAAGGATCTAATGTTCCAGCATGACCAACCTTAATTTTTTTGATATCAAAGGTTTTTCTAATATGCCAACGCAGTTTGTTCACTACTTGAAAAGATGTCCATTCTAATGGTTTGTCAATTAGTAAAACTTGTCCGTTTTGAAAGTCTTCTAAAGTTTTCATAGTTAGGCAAAAAATGTAACACCAATGGCAATTAAGCCAACAATTACACAGTAAATTGAGAAGTAAGACAGCTTACTTTTTTTAACAAGTTTGATCATCCATGTACAGGCAATTAATCCAGAAATAAATGCTGCTAGAAATCCAACTGATAGGATAGTAATGTTTTCTGCTTGAAAACTAATTTCTCCATTTATAAGATCCTTTGCGATTTTTCCAAAAATTAAAGGAACCACCATCAAGAAAGAAAACCTAGCTGCTTTGGCTTTGTCATTTCTAAGTAAAACAGAAGTTGATATTGTGGCACCAGAACGCGAAATACCAGGAAGCATTGCAATGGCTTGTGCAAAACCAATAACTAGCGCATCTTTAAAAGAAACCTTTTTATCTGTTTGCCTTGCTTTATCAGCTAGGTACAGCAATAATGCAGTTACTATAAGCATGAAACCAACCAATTTTATGTTGCCTCCAAAAAGATCAGCGAATTCCGATTCGTAGGTAAAACCAATAATGACTGCAGGAATCATAGAGAGCGCAATTTTAGCAACAAATTGAGTGTCTTCATTCCATTTAAAAGAAAACAGTCCTTTTAAGATTTCTAGGATGTCTTTTCTAAAAATAACAATAGTACTTAATGCTGTAGCAAAATGTAGAACAACCGTAAATAGTAGACTTTCTTCAGGTACCATTTGGTCACCTAAAATAGCTTTCCCTAGTTCTAAGTGACCACTAGAAGAAACAGGCAGAAACTCGGTTAGTCCTTGAACGATTCCTAATAATATGGCATCAATGATTTCCACGGGGCAAAAGTATCAAAATAGCACTAGCTATAGATTAAGTAAGAGTAAAAATTGAAATTATTTTTTACTATCCGGGTTTAAAAGAATAGCATATATCTGTATTCCAAAACCAATTAAAACCAACGTTGGTGCAAGTCTAATACGTCTGAAATTAAAAATCTCTGGATTGTAAACGTTAGGATCATCGCTCCCTCCACCTGCCATAAGTATAAATCCTATAGCAATAAAAGCTATGCCAACAAACATGAATTTGTAATTTTTTTCACCAAAAATAAAATTGCTTTTTGCTTCCTGTTTACGCTTTTGTTCTCCCATTATTAATTAAACTCTGTAAAAATAATATTATCGTTTACAGCTAGTTGGGCAATATGTTCAGAGGTAGCCATTCCACCCAATACTTTAGCTAAGTGCAAAGTAACAGTTTTATTTAACACCAAAGCGTTAAGATCTTGTAAATTTAAACCTTGTTCTAATCCACGATTAATATAATAACGATCACCACCTTTGTCAACAAATACGATATCATAACTTGTTCCTTCTACTATTTTACTAATGGTGGTAGTAACAATTTCACATTCTTCAGGCTTTGGATTTTGAATAATGCATGAGCAAACAGTTAAAAAAAGTAAGGGCAAAAAAGGGAACATTGAATTGGGTTAACTTCTTCATGTTGATGGTTTTTTGCTTAACGAGCTTTAAACTAATTTATTATTAGTTTTCGATTAGATGCAGTTTTAATAGTACAATTGATCTGTTTTTAAATTCAAGAAGCGTTGTGTGGCAAAATGAGTACTAATCCAAGTAATGACTATTCCAAGAATAAAAACGCCAGTAAATAAACCGATAATCATTATTTGATTTTGCAATAATTCTAACTCAGGGAAAGTCTTGTCAACATAATATAATACCACAGCCATTCCTGTCAATGCTAAAATTGCACCAATAATTCCCAAGCGAATACTTCTAAAAACAAAAGGTTTTCTGATAAATTGCTTCGTTGCGCCAACCATTTGCATGGTTTTTATAATAAATCTCTTAGAATATACCGAAAGCCTTATAGAGCTATTAATTAAGAGTACAGCAATTAAGGTGAAAATTGCACTAATAACCAATACCCAAACACTAATACGCTTTACATTACTGTTCATGACAGAAACAAGGTCTTTGTCATAGCGAGCATCATCAACAAATTTTTTGGTTAACACTACTTGAGAAATACTGTCTAAGCGTTGTTCTGTAACAAAGTCTGCTTTCAGGTTTACTTCAATAGAGTTTTGCAGTGGATTATAACCAACATCATCTAAAAAATCCTCACCATACTCACCTTTCATAAAGTCAGCTGCATCTTCTTTTGAAATATAAGCAGTTTCTTTTATATAGGAAGCCAGCGCTAAACTCTTTTCAAGTTGATTGATCTCTACTTCTTTTGCAGAATCATTCAGATAAATTGTCATGACAACACGTTCCTTAAAACTATCAGAAATCGTCTTGGCGTTTAAAACTAACATTCCCAACAGGCCTAGTAAAAACAGTACTAAAGCAATACTAATAACAACAGAGAAATAGGAAGAAATTAAACGACGTTTTTGATGTCTTTCAAAAGAGGAGCTCATAAAGGTAATCTTGTTAGCGTAAAAATATAAAAGTATCTTTAATCAGTAATTAATATAACTAAAACATATGAACATTGTTGTAATAGGTGCAGGAGGAGTTGGAGGATATTTTGGAGGAATGCTTACAAAAGCAGGTTTTGATGTTACTTTTTTCGTTAGAGGTAAGACGTTAGAAGCAATTAAAGCAAATGGACTTCGAATAAAAAGCATCAAAGGAGATTTTACAGTTCACCCAAAGGCTACTAATGATTATAACTTATTAGACTCGTCAGATTTAGTAATTCTAGGAGTTAAATCATGGCAAATAGAACCTATTGCAGAGAAACTAAAACTAGTAATTGGCAAAAACACAATGGTCTTGCCATTACAGAATGGAGCTGATAATGCCGATCGATTAAGAGAAATACTTCCTCATGAAAACATATTGGCTGGACTTTGCAAGATTGTTAGCAAGATAGAATCTCCAGGAGTTATCACGCATTTTGAATATGAACCTGAAATAGTTTTTGGAGAGTACAATAATACAAATACAGAGCGAATACAAAAACTAAAAGAAGTTTTCGATAAAGCTGGATTCAAGAATACTTTGTCTGAAGATGTTCATCTTGATATTTGGAAAAAGTTCTTGTTTATAGCTACAGTAAGTGGTATGGGAGCTATTACTCGATCACCTTTTGGAGCGATGAGAGAAGATGAAAATATAAGGCAACTGTTATATCAAACGGCTAATGAAATTATGGCTATCGCAAATGCAAAAGGTATTGCTTTAACCAATCAGCATATAGAAATGGCAATAGGTATTATTGATAGAATGGACTATAACACTACAGCTTCAATGCAACGAGATTTTATGGAAGGAAGGCCTAGTGAACTTAAAAACTTCAACGGTTACATCGTAGAGCAAGGGAAACAACTCGACATAGTAACTCCTGTAAACAAATTTACTTATCAATGTTTATTACCTATGGAGAAGGCTGCAAGGGCTAACCTATAGAGTCTTTTGGAGTTTTACTAATAAGGTACACTCCTAAAATTACTAATAAACAGCTTACAATTTTTGTAGCATTAATATCTTGAGCATACACTGTTTGATTAAGTAAATATGCATAAAGACTAACCATTATAAAACTTACTGCTGGTTGTAAATAAATGTAACTTGAATTAACTGCTGGCGACACATAATTCAGCGCATAGATATTGAAGAGGTATGCGAAAAATGTAGTAAAGATCACCACAAAACCTACTACCAAATAAGTGTTTAAAGTAAACTCAGAGAAGTTAGTATTCACAATATCTGGAATTCCAAAAGGAAGCATAAAAAAGAACCCGAACAAGAACACCCAGCTTATTATTGTAGTAGAATGATACTTTTTGAGTAATGGCTTTACTATCACTAAGTATAAACCATATACCGAAGAGTTTAAAAAAACTAAAACGTTACCTAATAGCGAACTGGTTCCTTCCCCAGAATTGCTATGCCATATTAGAACAATAGCGCCAATAGCTCCAATGGTAATGCCAATTATTTTATTTGAAGTAATTCTTTCTTTGAGAAGAATAACGCTTAGTACCAAAACAATTACTGGTGTGGCAGTAAGAATTATCGAAGCGTCAATTGGAGAGGTTAGGTTTAATCCATTAAAAAATAATAATTGATTTGCAGCAGCACCTAAAAATCCACATAGAACGATCCTCGGGAAATCTTTTTTTGCTATCGACTCTTTAATAAAAGCTTTGAGCATCCAGAAAAGAATTCCGCCAAACAAGAGTCTGATAAAAACAAATGCAGAAGGCCCAATTTTATCAGGCATAATGCCTTTGGCAACAATGTAGTTTACCCCGTAAATAACGTTAGCCCCAAGTAGAGCTAAATGCGCTTTAAAGACGTTGCTTTTTGGCAATGTTAGTTGCTTTTAGAATTTAATAGTCAAATGTAATCTTATTTGTAGTACAAACTAATATTAAAAGTAAATAAACGGTGCGTTATTATTGAAAAGAAAGGTTTTACAGTTTATAGATAAACCGTAAATTTGCAACTTCTTAAAAGAGACGATAATGAAGTACAATTTCAATGAAATTGAAGCCAAGTGGCAAAAGTATTGGGCAGAAAACCAAACGTTTAAGGCTGAGAATAATTCAGATAAACCTAAATACTATGTGTTAGACATGTTCCCTTACCCAAGTGGAGCTGGATTACACGTTGGTCATCCACTAGGTTATATTGCTTCAGATATCTATGCGCGCTACAAGCGTCATAAAGGATTTAATGTTTTACATCCACAAGGGTATGATAGTTTTGGTCTTCCTGCTGAACAGTATGCAATTCAAACAGGCCAACATCCAGCCATTACTACAGAGGAAAATATTAAAACCTATCGCCGTCAGTTAGATCAGATCGGATTTTCATTTGATTGGTCTAGAGAAGTTCGCACAAGTGATCCTAAATATTATAAATGGACACAATGGATATTCATTCAGTTATTCAATTCATGGTATAATTATGAGTCTGACAAAGCAGAAGATATTTCAGAATTGATAAAGATTTTTGAAGCTGAAGGGAATGCAAATGTGAATGCTGCTTGTGATGATGATACTTCTGATTTTACAACCGAGGAATGGAATGGATTTTCGTCAGAAGAGCAACAACAAATTCTACTAAAATACAGATTAACCTATTTAGCTGAAACAGAGGTAAACTGGTGTCCAGCCTTAGGAACTGTATTGGCAAACGATGAGATAGTGAATGGTGTTTCAGAAAGAGGTGGTCATCCAGTGGTTAGAAAGAAGATGACACAATGGAGTATGCGTATTTCGGCTTATGCTGAGCGTTTACTTCAAGGGTTAGAAACCATTGATTGGACAGACTCACTTAAAGAAAGTCAGCGTAATTGGATTGGAAAGTCTGTTGGTGCTTCGGTTACTTTTAAAGTGAAAGATCACGACGCTGAAATAGAAGTTTTTACTACACGACCTGACACTATTTTTGGAGTAAGTTTTATGACTTTAGCTCCTGAGCACGATCTGGTTGCAAAGATCACAACTTCAGAACAAAAAGCTCAGGTTGAAGCTTATGTTGAAGCTACGGCAAAGCGTAGTGAACGAGATCGTATGGCAGATGTAAAAACAATTTCAGGAGTATTTACAGGCGCATATGCTGAGCATCCATTTACTAAAGAACCAGTTCAAATTTGGATTGGAGATTACGTGTTGGCAAGTTACGGTACAGGAGCTGTTATGGCTGTACCGTGTGGCGATCAACGTGATTATGATTTTGCAAAACATTTTGACATTCCAATTCCAAATATTTTTGAAGGAGTAGATATTAGTGAAGAGGCTTTTGCAGACAAAGAGAATACAGTTATTGCTAACAGTGATTTCATTAACGGAATGAACTATAAAAAAGCAACAAAGCGTGTTATTTATGAGTTAGAGCAGATTGGTCAGGGAGAAGGGAAAATAAACTATCGTTTGCGTGATGCAGTATTTTCTCGTCAACGTTATTGGGGAGAACCATTTCCAGTTTATTATGTGAACGGATTACCTCAAATGATTGAAGCTGAACATCTACCATTAGAGTTGCCAGAAGTAGAAAAATATTTACCAACTGAAACAGGTGAACCACCATTAGGAAACGCAACTGTTTGGGCTTGGGATACTGTGAAGAACGAAGTGGCTGATAACAATAAAATAAATGACACTAGTGTCTTTCCGTTGGAGTTAAATACTATGCCTGGGTGGGCAGGAAGTTCGCAGTATTTTAATCGTTATATGGATCCTCAAAATGATGATGAAGTCTTTTCTCAAGATGCTATTAATTATTGGCAACAAGTAGATCTTTATATTGGTGGAAGTGAACATGCAACAGGTCACTTATTGTATTCTCGTTTCTGGCAAAAATTTATGTTTGATAAGGGATTGGTTGGTCATGATGAATATGCGAAAAAACTAATCAATCAAGGAATGATATTGGGGACTAGCGCTTTTGTGTATAGAGTAGAAGGAGAAAATAAATTCTTATCAAAAGGTCTGGTTGTACATGAAAATGTTCAACCTATTCATGCTGATGTATCGTTCGTAAATTCATCAGATGAACTAGATATCGAAGCGTTCAAAAACTGGAGACCAGAATTTAAAGATGCTGAGTTTGTCTTAGAAGATGGAGTTTATAAGGTTGGACGTGACGTTGAAAAAATGTCTAAGTCTAAATACAATGTTGTAAACCCAGATAACATTTGCGAGAAATATGGTGCAGACAGCTTAAGACTATACGAAATGTTCTTAGGCCCATTAGAGCAATACAAACCTTGGAACACCGCTGGAATTACAGGAGTACATAGCTTTTTAAAGAAACTATGGAAGCTGTATTTTGATGATAATGGTTTAAAAGTGAATGCTGCTGCACCAACAAAAGAAAACTTAAAAACTTTGCATAAAACTATCAAAAAGGTTGAGGAAGATATTGAGAATTTCTCGTTTAATACGTCAGTTTCAACTTTTATGATTGCAACAAATGAGTTAACAGCTCAAAAGTGTACGTCAAAAGAAATATTGGAACCTTTATTGGTATTGGTTTCACCTTATGCGCCTCATATTGCAGAAGAATTATGGCAGGCTCTTGGTTATAATGAGTCAATTTCGACAGCTGATTTCCCTGTATTTGAAGGAAGTCATTTGGTGGAGAGTAGTAAAGAGTATCCTATTTCTTTCAATGGCAAAATGCGTTTTAAGTTAGAGTTGCCATTAGATATGAGCAAAGAGGATATTGAAAAAGCAGTCATGGCTCATGAAAGAACTCAACAACAATTGCAAGGACGTGAACCTAAAAAAGTAATTGTGGTACCTGGAAAGATTGTAAATATTGTTGGATAAAGTTGAAATAATAGGAATAATTGCAGCTGTATTAACTACATCTGCATTCTTGCCGCAAGTTTATAAAACTTGGAAAACTAAAAATGCCAAAGCGTTATCAATGCCAATGCTTATTTTATTTTTTGTGGGTATTGTACTATGGTTTGTTTACGGAATTTTAATTGATAGCTTTTCCCTAATTATTGCAAATGGTATTACAATAGTGTCTTATACTTTTCTTATTTACTTTAAGATTAGGTACAATAAATAAGAGCTAGAAACTGACAAAATTTCTTAACTTTTATTTGGCTTTGTTTTTGCTTTAGTAGAAGTATATTTATAATTCATTAAAAAAGGAAACATGTTTGGATATTATATATTAATTGGAGGAGTTGCACTAGTAAGTTGGTTGGTAAGTAATCAACTAAAAAGCAAGTTTACAAAATACTCAAAAACCAGATTACAAAACGGCATGAGTGGTGCTGAAATAGCTGAAAAAATGCTTTCAGATCATGGTATTTATGATGTAAAAGTAGTGTCTACTCCAGGACGTTTAACGGATCATTACAACCCAAAAGATAAAACAGTAAACCTTAGTGAAGCAGTGTATAACGAGCGTAATGCAGCTGCAGCTGCAGTAGCGGCACACGAATGTGGTCATGCAGTACAACATGCACAGGCTTATAGTTGGTTGCAAATGCGTTCACAATTAGTGCCAATTGTAAGTGTGTCATCAGGAATGTCACAATGGTTAGTGATTGGAGGTTTGGTATTGGGAGCTGCTTCTGGGTTAGGTCTAGGTTGGTGGGTTGCTGTTGCGGGTTTGGCAATGATGGGATTTGCAACCTTGTTTAGCTTTATTACACTTCCAGTAGAGTATGATGCAAGTAACAGAGCATTAGCTTGGTTAGAGAACAAGCATATGGTATCTAGAGAAGAATACAAAGGAGCAGAAGATGCTTTAAAGTGGGCAGCAAGAACTTATTTAGTAGCTGCTATTGGAGCTCTGGCAAATTTGGTTTATTGGGCCTTTCAAGTACTAGGAAGAGATTAAATACTTTAGAGAATAAAATTGAAAGCCTCCATAGTAGGAGACTTTTTTTATATGTTTATCTGTCTATCAATTTGCTGATCTAGTGATATAAATGTTTCAGTTCTAGATACTCCAGTAATCGATTGGATATCCTTATTAAGTACATGCATTAAGTGTTCATTATCCTTACAAAGCACTTTTATTAAGATACTCCAGTTTCCAGTTGTATAATGGCATTCCAATACCTCAGGAATTTTTTTTAGTTGCTTCACAGCATCAGGGTTATTCATGGCTTTATCAAGAAAAATCCCAACAAAAGCCATAGTAGTATAACCTAAAACTTTTGGATTAATAACAAACTTTGAACCTGCTAATAAACCAGACTTCTCAAGTTTTCTTAGTCGTTGATGAATGGCAGCTCCAGAAATTCCAACTTGTCTAGCTATTTCTAAAACAGGAGTACGTGCATCTTCCATCAAAGCACGAAGTATCTTTTTATCGATACCATCTATATATAACTTTTGATTTGTAATTTTCATTTAGAGATATGTTTCGTAATGAAAGATAAAAATACTAAAACTGTTTTAGATAATTAGTTTAAACGTTCAACGGATTATAACCTAAATAAGGTACTTTTTTCTCCTTGAATTCAATTCCGTAGTCTTTTAACTCTTCCAGAATAGGATCATAAACTTCCTTGGAAATCGGTATCTGAACTCCAGGAGTTATAATCTTTTCATTTAAGATATCGAGAGTAGCAATAGCTACTGGAAGGCCAACAGTTTTAGCCATAGCAGTATATGTTTGATCTTCACCAAGAACAACCATTGTGGCATCAATTTGTTCTTTTTTACCATTTAACTCGTAACCTATTTTATGGTACATCACAATCATGTCTTTGTCATCTTCTTTCAATGTCCAACTGTCCATTAATATCTTTTGAAGAATTTGAGCAGGAGTAGCTTTTTTTAGCTCAACCATTTTAGTACTACTAAAGATGTCTAATTCTTCGAGTTTGTCCCAAACAATATCATCTTGATCTATCTTTAATTGATGCCTAAATTTTAACTCAACAGAATCGGTTGGGCTATATGGTAAGAACGCATTTATAAAATCGCGATAGCTCATATTCTCACTGTCATCAATTGTATAACTGTCATCAGTCATTCCTAAAAGAACAAACATCTGCCATGCACGACTAAAACCAACACGACGCATTGTGCCACGATATAAAGTTTTGATGTTCTCCATGCAGTACTCCTTTTGGTATTTTAAAGAGTCACGATTGGCATATCCTTCAAAACGACCATAACCTTCAATTTCTAGAAATTCGGTACGTCTAAAAAGTCTATGGTAGGGAATATATTTATAAGTGCCTTCTTGTAAAAATTTTGCAGCTCCACCTTGACCCGCTACTACTACGTTTCTGGGGTTCCAGGTGAACTTGTAATTCCACAAATTATCATCACTTTCGGGAGCAACTAACCCTCCTGTGAAAGATTCAAAAAGGACAATTTCTCCACCTCTATCACGAATACGGTCTATCACTTGCATAGCACTCATGTGATCTATTCCAGGGTCGACTCCTATCTCATTCATAAAAATGAGTCCTTTGTTTTTAACTGAAGCGTCTAGCGCCTGCATTTCCTTACTTATGTATGAAGCAGTAACCATATTTTTGCCAAACTTGATACAGTCTTTAGCAACTTCAATATGAAATCTTGCTGGAAGCATAGAAACAACAATATCAGAATTTTTAATAGCATCAGATCGTGATTGTTTATCAAAAACATCCAATGAAATAGCAATAGCATTGGGATGATCTCCAACAAGTTTCTTGGCATTTTTTGAAGAAATATCGCCAATGGTAATATGTAAATTTTCTGATTCAGATTTATCTAAAAAATATTTAATTAGATAAGACGAGGATTTTCCGGCACCAATAATCAATATCTTTCGCATAGTTAGGTGAGATGAGTATTTTTGCAATTAGTTTGTCACGAAATTAATAAATGAAACCGTGATAAAAATTATTAATCTAAAATTAGTTATGAACAAATATTTATTAATTGCAGGAACATTATTTGGAGGTTTAGCTGTAGTACTAGGTGCTTTTGCTGCTCACGGTTTAGAAAAACTTATTACACCAGATCAAATTGAAACTTTTGAAACAGGAGTGCGTTATCAAATGTACCATGCTTTTTTACTACTTATTGTTGGGTGTATTAATATGATTGATGAAAAGACCAAAAAAACAATACTTTGGATAACAGTATTTGGAATTATTTTGTTCTCTGGTTCTATTTATGTTTTAGCAACTAATGATCTAACCTCATTTGACTTTAAAACCATTGGGTTTGTAACTCCACTAGGAGGTCTTTTATTCATTATAACTTGGGGAATACTTCTTTTCAAATTTTTAAAGATTAAGAGCGAATAAAGAAGCTTTAGAAGTTAGCTTTATATAGAAATTTATATTTTTGTACCCATCTAAAACAAAAAAACTATGGTGTCTAACACCCAATTTACGAAAACGATTGCGTTAGAAAAATACGGAATCAAAAATGCTAAGATTAATTACCAATTATCGCCAGATCAGCTTCATCAAATTACTATTGAAAAAGGGTTAGGTGTTGAAGCTTCTTCAGGAGCGCTGGCTATCAATACAGGTGAATTTACTGGACGTTCTCCAATGGATCGTTTTATTGTTAAAGACGATATAACGAAAGACAGAATTTGGTGGGGAGATATTAATATTCCTTTTGATAGTGACAAGTTTGAAAGCTTGTATAACAAGATTACAGACTACCTAAGTGAAAAGGAAGTGTTTGTAAGAGATAGCTATGCATGTGCAGATGATAATTATAAAACCAATATTAGGGTAATAAATGAATACCCTTGGAGTAATTTGTTTGTCTATAATATGTTTATTCGCCCTAATGAAAAGGAGCTGGAATCCTTTGAACCTGAATGGACAGTGATTAATGCTCCTGGATTTATGGCAGATCCAGAAATTGATGGAACAAGACAACATAACTTTGCTATTCTGGATTTTACAAGAAAAAGAGCGATTGTAGGAGGAACTGGTTATACAGGAGAGATCAAAAAGGGAATATTTTCAGCTTTAAACTTCATTCTTCCTGTGTTTAAGAATACCTTACCAATGCACTGTAGTGCCAATGTTGGTAAAGATGATGATACGGCAATTTTCTTTGGTTTATCTGGGACTGGGAAAACCACCTTGTCAGCTGATCCTAACAGAAAACTAATTGGCGATGACGAACATGGATGGACTAATGAAAATACTGTCTTCAATTTTGAGGGTGGTTGTTATGCCAAGGTTATAGATCTTACTGAAGAAAAAGAACCAGATATTTTTAGAGCCATTAAGAAGGGAGCTATCCTTGAAAATGTGATTATGGATGACATTGGTATTGTAGATTTTGAAGATACTACCATTACTCAAAATACTAGAGTTAGTTATCCTTTATATCATATTGAAAATATTCAAACTCCCTCAATTGGCAGAAACCCAAAAAATATTTTCTTCTTAACATGTGATGCTTTTGGAGTGTTGCCTCCAATTTCAAAACTAACACCAGCTCAAGCTGCTTACCATTTCATTTCAGGTTATACTGCTAAGGTAGCAGGAACTGAAGCTGGAATCACAGAGCCTGTACCGAGTTTTTCTGCATGTTTTGGAGCACCATTTATGCCATTGCATCCAGCGAAATATGCTGAAATGTTAAGTAAGAAAATGAAGGAAGCAGGAGTAAATGTATGGTTGGTGAATACTGGTTGGAGCGGTGGACCATATGGAGTTGGGTCTCGTATTAAATTAAAGTATACTAGAGCCATGATCAATGCTGTTCTTAATGGCGATTTAGGATTATATAATTATGATGATTATCATATTCATTCAGTATTTGGTGTGGCTCAACCTAGAACTTGCCCTGGAGTTCCAACGGAAGTTTTAAGTCCAAGAGCAACATGGAATGATGATGAAGCGTATTATACTACAGCATTTAAACTATCGAATGCCTTTAGAGAAAATTTCAAGAAGTTCGAAGAAATTGCAAACGAAGAAATTAGACGTGGCGGGCCACAGAGATATGCTTTTTAAAAGTAAGGAATATCATGAATAAAAAAGGCGCGATGGAAATCGCGCCTTTTCTATATCTAAATTCAATTTATTTTTTGTTTACCTGTTCAATGTACTTTTCTAAAGCCATTGTCATTGAAGGAGTTTCAGGGGTTGGAGCAGAAATGTCAACTCTTAATCCTTTATCTTTCACTGCTTTAATGGTGGTGTTCCCAAATACAGCTATCCTAGTATTGTTTTGCTTAAAGTCAGGGAAATTATGGAATAACGATTCAATTCCTGAAGGACTAAAGAATACTAAAACATCATAATATACATCCGCAAGATCAGAAAGATCACTAATTACTGTTTTGTAAAATGTTGCCTGTTTCCAATTAACACCCAATTCATTTAATAGTTGAGGAACTGAAGGTTTAACTTTATCAGTAGTTGGAAGTAAAAACTTTTCGTCCTTATATTTTTTAATTAGAGGCGACAAATCATTAAAAGTACGTTTACCTACATAGATCTTTCTCTTTCTGTATACTACATATTTTTGAAGATAATATGCAACAGCTTCAGACTGACAGAAGTACTTCATTGTGTCAGGCACTTTAAATCGCATTTCTTCTGCAATTCTAAAAAAATGATCAACAGCGTTTCTACTTGTTAAAATAATAGCTGTGTAATTGTTTAGATCAATTTTTTGATGTCTAATCTCCTTAGCTTCAACACCTTCTACATGAATAAAAGGTCTGAAATCAATTTTTACTTTTTGTTTTTCCTGTAGGTCGAAATAAGGAGAATTCTCTACTTTAGGTTCTGGCTGAGAAACCAAAATTGTTTTCACTTTCATAGGTCGACTGGTCTTTTTACTCTATGTAACTATTAAATAAATAGTTTGTACAAAATTACATACGGTGCAATTTCGAGTGCGCAAAGATACAAAATAAAATAGAAAATGTTACCGATTATAGTTTTTTGATGAGTTTTTAAAGATGTAATAAATCCAATAGAAATAATGATAAATATTAAGCTGAAAACCACATAAAAAACAATTGGTTCAGGATTAAATGAATAAATAAGCAGAACATTAATTGGTAACAGCACTAGACCAATAAAGTTTTTGTAGTTGGTTTTTTGAAATAAATAAGCGTCTATGAGTTGGTCAATTTCAAAAAGACTTCCAATTAAGCGTTCTAAAAGAATCTTAATTAAAATTAATGCACCAACACCAACTAATAATTTCAAAAACGTGGTAATTTCAAAATCTAGAGGAGTAACTAAAGTTCTATAGCTCAAAAAAGTGAAAATAGACAACGAGATTACCATATTGATAAATAAGAGAGAATCAAACTGATCAATAAATTTTTGTTCACGCGCATATATTTTTAGGTACTTTGAGTTGCCAACTAATGACAAAAAATCACTAAATCTATTTGCATAAGCGTACTTTGCAAAAGCTAAAATGCAGAGGCTTATAATAATTAAAATAGTGTACCATTCGTTCGTTATTATCTCACGTAGCATAAATGCTAAATTATGAAGAATATTTCTATAAAATTAATGAAGCAAAAAACTTACTTTTGCTAAAATTCTTTTGTTGATGAGTGATGCCATAGTTATCATACCAACCTATAATGAAATTGAAAACATAGAAAATATTCTTAGAACTACTTTTAGTTTAGATAAGGAGTTTCATGTTTTGGTTGTTGATGACAACTCACCAGATTTAACTGCATTAAAAGTAAAGGAATTACAAAAAGAGTTCAGTGGAAGACTTTTTTTGGAAGTAAGAGAAGGGAAGTCAGGCCTAGGAACTGCTTATATTCATGGTTTTAAATGGTGTCTTGCAAGAGCGTACAACTATATTTTTGAAATGGATGCCGACTTTTCACATAATCCAAAAGATTTAATTCGTTTGTACAAAGCATGTGCTGATGAAGGAGCGGATATGTCAATTGGTTCGCGATATATAGATAATAATGTAAATGTTGTTAATTGGGATATGAAACGTTTATTACTGTCCTACTTTGCATCAAAATATGTAAAACTTATAACGCGAATGCCTATAGCAGATACCACTGCAGGATTTATTTGTTATAAAAGACATGTATTAGAAAGTATCAAACTCGATAAAATAAAGTTTGTTGGATATGCCTTCCAGATAGAAATGAAGTTTAAAGCATACCTTAATAAGTTTAAGATTATTGAGGTGCCCGTTATATTTACAGATAGAACAAAAGGGAAATCAAAAATGAGTGGAGGAATTATTTCTGAAGCAATTTTTGGTGTAATATCAATGAGGTTTAAAAGTTTATTTAGAAAAAACTAATATGAGTAAGAAGCTAATTAAAAATGCAAGAATAGTTAATGAAGGAAAGGTTTTTAATGGTGAAATTCTTATAGAGAATGAACATATAAAAACTATAGGAACTAAAATTGATATTGCTGACTTAGATATTAAAATTATTGATGCTCAAAACAGTTTTGTGATCCCTGGAGTTATTGATGACCAGGTACACTTTAGGGAGCCAGGATTAACACATAAGGCAGACATTGAAACTGAGTCGAGAGCTGCTATTGCTGGAGGGATTACCTCTTTTATAGAGATGCCTAATACCAACCCTCAAACAACTACTGTTAAAAAACTTGAAGAAAAGTTTGATATAGCTTCAAAAACTTCTTATGCCAATTTTTCTTTTATGTTTGGTGGTACGAATGACAATCTTGATGAGATTTTAAAGCTTGATAAAACAAAGGTTGCAGCTTTAAAGCTATTTCTCGGATCTTCTACAGGAAACATGTTAGTGGATAATCCGGAAACACTTGAGAAAATATTCTCTAGTACAGATTTAGTAATAGCTGTTCATTGTGAAGATGAAACTACAATTAGAAAGAATACTCAAGATTTTGTTGATAAATATGGAGATGATATTCCAGTGAAGTATCATCCAATAATTAGGAGTGAAGAAGCGTGTTATCTTTCTTCGTCTAAAGCAATAGAACTGGCAAAGAAAACAGGAGCGCGCTTGCATGTTTTTCATTTATCAACTGGGAAAGAAACAGATTTGTTTAGAAATGACATTCCTTTAAAAGAAAAGAAGATTACTGCTGAAGTTTGTGTACACCATTTATGGTTTACAGATAAGGATTATGATGAAAAAGGGACACATATTAAATGGAATCCTGCTGTTAAAACTCAAAACGATAGGGAGCAACTATGGGAAGCATTATTAGATGATAGAATAGATGTAATCGCAACAGACCATGCTCCACATACTTTAGATGAAAAAAGTAACGTTTATACTAAAGCGCCTTCTGGTGGCCCTCTGGTGCAACATGCTTTGGTTGCTTTAATGGAAGCATATCATGATGGTAAAATTACCATTGAAAGGCTTGTAGAAAAAATGTGTCATAATCCAGCAATTTTGTTTGACGTTGAAAAGAGAGGGTATATTAAAGAAGGTTATTTTGCCGATTTGGTGATTGTGAATCCAAACCAATCATGGACAGTGGGTAAAGAAAATATACTGTATAAATGTGATTGGTCACCCTTTGAAGGAACTACTTTTAAATCAACTGTAACACATACATTTGTAAATGGAAGTTTGGTATATGATAATGGAAATATTAATGAAGAAAAAGTGGCCAAAAGATTAACTTTTGATAGATGAAAAAAAAAGGATGCTATATAATACTTTCTTTAGTTTTTATGTTTGCTTGTAACGATAGCAAAATAGAGCGACCTAAAAAACCAAGCAATCTTATTAAAAAAGATAAAATGGTTCAAGTGCTCTATGATATGGCTATAATTACAGCCGCAAAGGGATCACATAAAAGAACTATTGAGGACAAGGGAATTGTTCCTGAACAGTTGATCTTCAAAAAGCATGAAATTGATAGTATGCAGTTTGTTTTAAGTAATGAGTATTATTCTTATGACATTGATACTTATGAAGAAATTTATGAAGAGGTTAGAATAAAACTTTCCAATGAAAGAATTATTCAAGACTCTCTAGCGAAGCAAGAAAGAGATAAAAAAAGAACTAGTGCATCTGACAGAAAGAAAAAAATGGACTCTATATCGAAGCCTAATTCTAAGCCTTTACGTCCTTTAAAAAAAGTTGACACACTTCAGTAATTGAATCATCAATAGATTTAAATGAATAATCTAAAGTATCAATAACTTTCTTGTTAGAATAAATTGATTTAGTAATTAAGCTCTTAGCAGTATGCTTTGTTAAGCGACGTCGTTTTCCTCTAAAATGAGCTCTCAACCAATCTAATCTCCAAGCAACGGCTAATAAAGTTTTTGAAGTATTTTTTGAAGGTGGATTTACATCTAGGTGGTTAGCTATTTTGGTGAAAAATTCTTTATAAGATATGTTTTTTGATACTAAAATAAAGCGTTCATTATTAGTGCTACTTCCCATTAACTTAATCATGGGGTTTACAACATCAAAAATATCAACATAACCACCAACACCTTCAGTATATCTTTTAACACCTTTATAAACGAATCGGATTAAACTACCACTGCCACTTTTCCAATAACCTGGACCAATAATAACTCCAGGATTCACAATTATAGCATTCAAACCTTCTTGGGTTCCTCTCCAGACTTCCATTTCTCCTCCATATTTGGTGATGGCGTAAACACTATGTGAAGCTTCAGGATTCCAAGTAGTACTTTCTGTTATTGGGCTATTGTTTTCGGGTTTTCCAGTAGCAGCTATGGAGCTAACATAGCACAGTTTATCTACATTGTGAGCCAAACATGTGTTCACCACATTTGCAGTGCCTTCAATATTTACTTGTCTTAATTTATGATAATCTCTAACATCAAAAGAAATAAAAGCAGCACAATGATAAACTTTAGAAACGTTTTTAAAAGCGTTATTTAAACTTGGAATATCTGTAATGTCGCCTTCTACCCAATTAATTTTAGCGAACTGATCTTCAACGTTATTAGTATAGTATGAAAACACATGCTTAACAGAAGCTATTTTATCCTTATTTCTAAAAAGAGCTTTAACTTTTGGTTCTGTCTTTGTCAATTGATAGAGTAAATGACTGCCAACTAAACCTGTTCCTCCAGTAACTAAAATCATGCACCTAAATTAGTGTTTTTTCTTTTTTCATCATGGGCTAAAAATTTATCTTTGTTCAAATTTTCAAATCCAATGATAAAGAACTTTATAGAGGAATTAAAGTGGAGAGGAATGGTACATGACACCATGCCAGGAGCTGAAGAACACTTAATGGAAGAAATGAGAAGCGCTTATGTAGGATTTGATCCAACAGCCGATTCTTTACATATAGGAAATTTGGTGCCAATTATGTTATTGGCGCATTACCAACGTTGTGGCCACAAGCCTGTAGCGCTAGTTGGTGGAGCCACTGGAATGATTGGAGATCCCTCAGGAAAATCTAGTGAACGTAATTTATTGGATGAAAAGACACTTCGTCATAATCAAGAAGCAATAAAAAACCAGTTAGCTCATTTCTTAGACTTTGAAAGTGATGCAGATAACGCAGCAGTTTTAGTGAATAATTATGACTGGATGAAAGAGTTTTCATTTCTAGAATTCATTAGAGATGTTGGCAAGCATATTACCGTTAATTATATGATGGCTAAAGATTCTGTAAAGAACAGAATTTCCTCTGAATCCTCTGAAGGAATGAGCTTTACAGAGTTTACTTATCAGCTGGTTCAAGGATACGATTTCTTGCATTTGTACAGAGATAATAATTGTACAATTCAAATGGGAGGAAGTGATCAATGGGGGAATATCACAACAGGAACTGAGCTTATTAGACGAATAGGTAGAGGAAAAGGTTTTGCAATTACATGCCCTTTAATTACAAAATCTGATGGTTCTAAATTTGGAAAATCCGAAGGAGGAAATGTATGGTTAGACGCCCAGAGAACATCTCCATATAAGTTCTATCAATATTGGTTGAACTCGAGTGATGAAGATGCAGAGAAATACATAAAGATATTTACTTTTTTAACTGAAGATGAGGTCGTGAGTTTAGTAAAGGAACATCAAGAAGCTCCTCATTTACGTGTTTTGCAAAAGCGTTTAGCTAAAGAAATTACTGTTATGGTACATTCTCAAAATGAGTTTGAAAACGCTGAAAAGGCTTCCAATATATTATTTAGTAAGACGTTTAAAAATGATATTCAAACGTTAGATGAGGCAACTTTTTTAGATGTGTTTGAAGGCGTGCCACAAGCAGAAATTTCTAAATCTGAAATTACAGAAGGACTCGATATGATTGGAGCGCTTGCAGCTAAGACAAGCTTTTTAAATTCTAATGGTGAAGCAAGAAGAGCATTAAAAGAGAATTCTGTTTCAGTAAATAAAGAAAAGGTAAAAGAAGACTATAAAATTACTGCAGAAGATCTTATCAATGAGACTTATGTTATTATAAATAAAGGGAAACGCAATACTTATATTATAAAGGCCATATAACAGAGAAGTCTGGTTACAGAAGTAACGTAACCAGACTTCAAAAAACTAACCAACCTAATTTTCTTTTTCGCAGCAAGTATATGCTACATTAGTATGTACGCATAATATTTCATTCCTTACACTTTTTATTAATTAAAAATGAGTTAATTTAAATGACCATAAGGTTACATCCGCGTATATCACTTTCATCAAACCTACCAAGAACTTCAAAGCCACCATTAGCATAAACTTTCCCTAGATCTTGTGTGGCAATAAAAGAGCAGGAATTGAGGTTTGCAAGGTCAATAATATTAATTCCTCCTGTTTTTCCTTGTTTTTGTATACTTAAGGCGTCTTCAGGATCACGAGTTAGTACTTTCATCCAAGGCGGCGTTTCAAAAATCCCATCTCCTTTTGAGTATGCTTGCGATAAAAGCTCTGTCATCCCATATTCGCTATGAATGTTGTCGACACCAAAGCCAGCTTTTAGTTTGTTGTGTAGTTCGCTTCTTATTAACTCTTTTCTTCGACCTTTCATGCCACCAGTTTCCATTACAACAGTACCGCTTAATTGCATGTTGTAGTGTTCAACAAAGTCTAACAAGGCAAAAGAAACACCAATAAGCAGTGTTTTCTGTTTCTGCGATTCAAGAGATTGCAATGTCTTTTTAAGTACTGCTAAATTGCTAAGATAGAATCCACTTTCTGAGGATTTAGAACTTTTAATCATCGAGTCTACCATATAGATCAATGATGACCCTTCTCTTTCAAGGTATGAAGGCAATAAAGCTAAAACAACGTAATCTTCATTTTTTCCATAAAAGTGCTCAAAAGATTTTGTAAAACTTTCTTGATATATACTTAGATCAGTTACTAAATGCTTACTGGTTTGTTGCCCAGTAGTCCCACTACTTGTGAAAGTTACTTGAATCTCTTCTGAAGATGAAATCACCTTATGAGATTTAAAAAACTGAATAGGTAAAAACGGAATATCTTCAATCTTGTTAACCGCACTAGGATGCTTGTAAAGTAAATCACAAAACGAGCGATAAACCTTATTATTCTCAAATTGATGCTTAAATATTTTTAAAGCTATCTCATTGAACTCAATTTCAGAACTAATATTGAATATGTCTTTTTTGTGTATCATTTAGGCTTGGGGCAAAAGTATATAAAATAAAAAAGCGTCACCATAGGCAACGCTTTTTTTAAATATGAAAGAATGATTATCTAATCACTAATTTTCTAGTAGCAAAAGCATTTTCTTGCTCTACTCTCATGATGTAAACACCAACATTTAGATTGGTTACATCCAAACGATTATTGGTTACTCTTTGCTGAATAACTTGTTTTCCAAGAATATCAAAAACCTTAACATCCATTGCCGCACTACTCTTACTCTCAATGTTCACAAAACTCTTTGAGGTTGGGTTCGGATATAAGTTAAAATCTTCTATCTGTTTTTCTTTTGCCGAAGCTAAAGATCTTGATGCATTAGGACTACCATAGGTTGGTCCTGTAGTAGGATCTGAATCAAACTCTGCTTTATCTACTGAATTACCACTAGCATCAAACACAGCAACTTCCTCATCAGGTTGACCAAAATTAATTGTAACTGTATTATACCATTCACCAGTTGTACCATCTCTAAAGGCCAAAAGAGGTTCAAACTCACCATTAAATAATATATCGGCTCCTCCAAGACCTGCACCGTATAAACTCGCGTCATCTGCTACTGCATCAGACACGCCAACTGCATCAAGAATGGTTCCTAATGAAGATGTGTCAAGAGTGCCATCATTTGTTCCATCTAAATCATCTCCAATTGAGCCCGTAAAATTGTCAGTTAATATAACGGTGAAAGAAGGATTCTCAAGATCGGGAACAGTTACAACTGCAAGACCATTAGCTCCAAATGTTCCAGTAACATTAGTAGCTCTATCTACAGTACCGTTGTATCCATCGTTTTCGATGCTTAAAATCCATAAGTTAAAGCCAGCGTTAGGAGTGCCCTTTAACTCAAAGGTTGAATTTGGAGGATCGCCTCCAGCAGGGTTAGGCTCAAATTCAGTAATTGTTTGACCAAATGAAGAAGAGACGATTGTAAGGGCAATCAATAAAAAGTAAAGTTTTTTCATATACGAAAAGATTAATTAATTAAGAACTACTAATATAGTAAGAAATTTAGGTTGAAACATAAAAAAAAGCAGCTAAAAAGCTGCTTTTACATAAATTTAATATTGTAGTAAGTATTATCTAACCACTAACTTACGTGTGGCTGAAGATTTACCTTCTTTAATTTTTAAAATATAAACTCCAGGGTTAAGATCTTGAATCTTTAATTCATTTCCATATAAAACCTGTGAAATTACCTTTTTTCCTAGAACATCATAGATTTCAATACTTTTAGACAGATTGTTTTTAGTGCTTATATAAACCTTACCGCTGTTTACAGGATTAGGAAATATGTTCAAACCCTCAATGTTATCTTTAGATGACAAGCCCTCTTTCGACTGAGAAAAAGCAGATGCCGAAACAAAAAGCATCGCAATAAATAAGTATTTAATTAAGTAGTTTTTTTTCATACAATAGGGTTTGCTATAAAATCAATAAGGTTAAAATTAATAAATCATTTGCAAAAGTTATACCAAAGTCATGTTAAAAAAAGTTACGATTCATCGAAAAGGTTAGGTAAACGTAACTTTCATGTTACCATAAAGTTATTAAATACAAGGCTAAATATTATTCTTTTTGATTAATTTTATCTTTACCGCATTGTAAGGATGATAATTTACTAATGAACAAAAAAGATATTAAAATACTATTAGTTGATGACGAGCCAGATATTTTGGAGATAGTTGGTTATAATCTATCTAACGAGGGCTATAAAGTTATTACTGCTGAAAATGGAGTGGAAGGTGTAAAAAAAGCAAAGAAGGAAAAACCGCAGTTAATTATACTTGATGTAATGATGCCTGAAATGGATGGTATAGAGGCTTGTGAGCAAATAAGAACCATTCCAGATCTAAAGAATGTAGTTATAACTTTTTTGACAGCGAGAGGTGAAGATTATTCACAAGTAGCTGGGTTTGATGCTGGAGCAGATGATTATATCACTAAGCCTATTAAACCAAAAGTTTTAGTGAGTAAAGTAAAAGCACTACTTAGACGTTTTAAAGAAGAAGATAAGCAAGATAACGTTCTAAAGATTGGAAATTTAACGATTGATAGGGATGAGTACAAAGTTCTTCTAAAGGATGAGGAAATAGTATTGCCTAGAAAAGAGTTTGAATTATTATCTTTGCTTACCTCTAAACCAGGTAAAGTATTTAAGAGAGACGAAATATTGGACAAGGTTTGGGGTAATGAAGTAGTGGTTGGTGGACGTACCATTGATGTACACATTAGAAAACTAAGAGAAAAAATAGGAGATGACTCCTTTAAAACAGTAAAAGGCGTTGGTTATAAGTTTGTAAGCTAATGGCAAAGACCTTTAAGAGATCGTATAAATTTGCGTTTAAGTCGTCAATATTTATCACGGCTTTCCTAACACTCTTTGTGAGTGTTTTTTTATACGTGATTGAATCACTAAACATATGGGCTCTGCTTTTATTTGCAGTAGTAAGTTTTATAGTATCTTTCTTTATCATTCAATATCGCGTAGAGCAATTCATTTACAAGCGTGTAAAAAAAATCTATGATGATTTAACATTGCTTGAATCAAGTTCGTTCAGTAAAAACCAGATTACAACAGATATGGCCACACTTACTCAAGAAATTGATAGGTATGCCAAGGACAAAAAACTTGAGATTGAAGCATTAAAGATTCGGGAGCAATATAGAAAAGAGTTTGTTGGTAATGTGTCTCACGAATTGAAGACGCCATTATTTACAGTACAAGGATATATAGCTACTTTGTTGGATGGAGCTGCAGATGATGAGGTGTTGAGGGATAAATATCTAGAGCGAGCCGATAAGGGAGTTGAAAGGTTAACTTACATTATTAAAGATCTTGATATGATCACTAGGCTTGAAGCTGGAGATCTTAGTTTAGATATAGAGTCATTTGACATTATAGAGCTTGTAAAGAATGTTTTTGACCTTCTTGAGATCAAAGCCAACAAAAAGAAAATCACCTTGACTTTTGACATGGATTATCGAAATCCAATAATGGTAAATGGTGACAGAGAGCGTTTACAACAGGTCCTTTCTAATCTAATTGTAAATTCTATCAAATATGGAGAAAAGAATGGGACAACAGAGGTGAGTATTGAAAACTTGATTAAAAATAAGGTAATTGTTAGGGTAACCGATAATGGAGAAGGTATTGAAAAAGAACACATACCTCGTTTGTTTGAACGTTTTTACAGGGTAGATAAAAGTGGATCTCGTAAAGAAGGAGGTTCAGGCTTAGGCTTAGCTATTGTAAAACACATCATTGAAGCGCATCACGAAAAAATTTATGTAGAAAGTGAATATGGTTTAGGAAGTGAATTTTCATTTACTCTCGAAAAGACCAAATAAATTCTTTGGAAGTTCCTCAAAAGCAATTTGATCAAATCCTTTGTAATTTTCTGCAGTTCTCAAACTTTGAATTTTAAAATCTTTTTGAGTAGCAAAAGGAGCAATGTTTTTGCTTTTAAGGTGGTTAGCCAAATACTCTTGCTCATATTGCCCAGGTGTTGGAATAAAAAAGACTTTCTTACCAAGTCTAGCCAAATCCATAATAGTTGAATATCCAGATCTTGAAAGTAATAAAGCACTTTTATTGATGACCTCATTGAGTTCAAAAGAATTTAAGTAGTTATAGGTAGTCATATTTTCATTAACAACTTTTGTTTGTTTATCTTCAATCACACCTTTAACAAAGGCAATATTTCCTTCAAAATTGTTTAATTGCTCAAGTAATAAATTTTCCAATATACCTCTTTGAGGCTCAGGACCGGATAAAAGAACCAAAAGATCATATTCTGTTTCTAATGTTTCTTTTTTAAATCTACTGAGGTGACCAATATATTTGACTTTGATTTTTATGTTTTTACTATTGCTTAATTCTCCTGAAAGAGAAGAATTAATCGTGTCCGGAACCCAACATTCATCAAATCTATGAATCTTTCTTCTATGAAATTTAGAGCTTATCCAACTTGTGCTTCCACTATGAACATTTAATTGATGTGTTATATAAACAGATGGTATTTTTTTGCTAAAAACTCCAAATCTATTATCACTTATAATACCATCAATTCTTCTAGAGTCAACTAAAGATGAAATCACTTTTTGCTCCTTTTTAATTGAACTTAGAATAGATGGAGATTTTTTCAAAAAGTGCCATTTAAAAGACCCATTTCTGGGATAAGTAATATTGTACGAAGGAAGCTCAATATATTCCAAATTAGGGAATTCCTTTCTTAAAAAAGCAAGCGCATTTCCATCCGAAGCGAGTATTGGCTCGAAATCATATTTAAGTAAAGCATTAATAATAGGAATACACCTTGTGGCGTGTCCAAGTCCCCAGTTTAAAGGTGCTATTAGAATACGTTTTTTCATCAGAAGAAATCAAAGGTAGTAATAATTAAATCTCTTACATATTTGTTTATTTTTGCTCAAAATCAAGTGTAGTGGGTAGTAAAAACAAACTGAAAAGATTTAAGGAAAATGAAACTTTTGGTAATGTAATTCAGCCAACCAGAGAAGGTTTGACTGAAAAAGAATTTTACCTCAAAGGAAAGTGGAACAAAGAATTCTTTAAAAATAATAATCCCATAGTGTTGGAACTGGGTTGCGGAAAAGGTGAATATAGTGTTGGGTTGGCGCAAAGATTTCCAGAGAAGAATTTTATTGGTATTGATATAAAAGGTGCACGATTTTGGCGAGGAGCTAAAACTGCTGTAGAAGAGAATATTTCTAATGTTGGGTTTTTACGAACCCAAATTGAATTGGTTGAGCATGCTTTTGCTGAAAATGAAGTAGATGAAATCTGGATAACTTTTCCAGATCCTCAAATTAAGTATAAGCGTACTAAACACAGAATGACCAATACAGTTTTTTTGCAGCGTTACAAAAAGATTTTAAAACCTGATGGATTGTTACATTTAAAAACTGATAGTGAGTTTATGCATGGTTATACGCTTGGACTTTTACATGGGGAAGGACATGAGGTTTTATATGCCAACCATAATGTGTATAGAAATGAAGGCAGTCCTGATGAGGTAACTGCTATTCAAACATTTTATGAGAGGCAATATTTAGAGCAAAACAAACCAATTACGTATATTAGGTTTAAAATTAAGTAAGCTTGAACGTTACTTTCATCTTTTTTCTTGGACTTATTATTGCACTTGTAGGTGTTATTCCTCCTGGATTGTTAAATATGACAGCTGCAAAAATTAGCCTTAAAGATGGTTCCAAAAATGGCGTCGTTTTTTCAATTGGAGTTTGTGTAATTGTTTGTGTTCAAACTTACATTGCTTCAATTTTTGCGAGGTATTTAAGTAATCACCCTGAGGTGGTTGATATTCTTCAAATGGTAGCTTTTGTGATTTTTGTATTGATAACCGTTTATTTTTTGTTATTAGCAAGAAAGCAACCGAAACCAGATGTAGACGCTAATGTAAAAAGTCGACAAAGCAGGTTTTTTCAAGGAATGTTGCTGTCTGGTTTAAATGTTTTTCCAATTCCATATCAAGCATATATGACCATTACATTGGCATCTTTTGGATGGCTAACATTTGATTCTTTAATTATAGGATCATATGTAGCTGGAGCTGCTATGGGTACATTTATTATGCTGTACGTATATATTTTCTTCTTTGATAAAATAAAAGACAAGAGCTTTACTACCCAAAAAGGGATGAATTATATTATTGGTTCTATCACTGGTCTTATAGCTGTGGTTACATTATGTAATATTTTAATGGAATCATAGTATGAAACCAGAAACGCTTAATTTTTTTGATAAGGTTTATGAGGTTGCTAAGCTAATTCCTTACGGAAGAGTAACAAGCTATGGTGCAATTGCAAAATACTTAGGAGCAGCAAGAAGTGCAAGAATGGTAGGTTATGCAATGAATGGTTCTACAGGAAAAGATATACCTGCACATCGTGTGGTTAACCGAAAAGGTTTGTTAACTGGGAAACATCATTTTGATGGAACCAACTTAATGCAACAGCTTCTGGAAAGTGAAGGGGTTGAAGTAATAGATAATCAGATTCAAAATTTTGAAGCGATTTTTTGGAACCCTTCTAGTGAGCTTTAATTTGTTTAATAATTCTATCCAATTTGAGCATAAACCAATTCAATAGAATATGGTTTTAAATTGAACAATTCACTGTATATTTGCATCTTAGAATCAATCTAAATTAATGAAGATCAATAAACAAGATATTTTAAAGGCTTTAGAATCTATAACTGTTCCTGGAGAAGGACAGAATATGGTTGAAAGTGGAGCAGTTCGTAATGTTATTACATTTGGTGATGAGGTAATAGTTGATATAACAATTAAGAATCCCAGCCTTCAAGCAAAGAAAAAGACAGAGGTTGAGATCATGAAAGTTATTCATGATCTTGTTTATGAAAAGGCTAAGGTAACAGTGAACGTTAAAGTAGAAGCTCCTGCTAACCCAGTAAATCAAATAAAAGGAAACTCAATTCCGGGAATTAAGAATATTGTAGCAATTGCCTCTGGTAAAGGTGGTGTCGGTAAATCTACTGTTACCTCAAATTTAGCGGCTACAATGGCAAAAATGGGCTTTAAGGTTGGTCTTCTAGATGCTGATATTTACGGACCTTCTATTCCAATAATGTATGATGTAGCCGATGCAAGACCGTTAGCTGTTAATGTTGATGGAAAATCCAAAATGAAGCCTGTTGAAAACTATGGAGTTAAAGTATTATCAATAGGATTCTTTACGCAACCTAATCAAGCTGTAATTTGGCGAGGGCCAATGGCTGCTAAAGCATTAAATCAAATGATTTTTGATGCGGCTTGGGGAGAACTTGACTTCTTATTGATTGATCTTCCACCAGGTACGGGAGACATTCACTTAAGTATTATGCAAGCATTACCAATTACTGGATCAGTGGTTGTGAGTACACCACAAAACATTGCATTAGCAGATGCTAAAAAAGGTGTGGCTATGTTCCAACAGGAAAACATTAATGTACCAGTTTTGGGTATAGTTGAGAATATGGCATACTTTACACCAGATGAACTGCCTGATAATAAATACTATATTTTTGGACAAGAAGGAGCAAAGAACTTAGCAGAAGATTTGAAAGTACCTTTCTTAGGAGAACTTCCGTTAGTACAAAGTATAAGAGAGGCTGGAGATATTGGTCGTCCTGCTGCAATGCAAACAGGAACACCAATTGAAGAAGCATTTGAGAGTCTTACAAGAAATGTTGTTGAAGAGGTGGTAAAAAGAAATACAGATCTTCCTCCAACAGAAGCAATTAAAATAACAACCATGGCTGGATGTTCAGCTGTTAAAAAATAAAAACATGACTTCAGAAGAACTAAAAGTTAATGTTGAGAAAGCACTTGCAGAAATTCGTCCTTTTTTAGAGAGTGATGGAGGCGACATTTCACTTATCGATATTGAAGATGATAAGCTGGTAAAAGTTCAGTTACTTGGTGCTTGTGTAGGATGTAGTGTTAATCAGATGACTTTAAAGTCAGGTGTTGAAATGACCATTAAAAAATATGCGCCTCAAATAGAGCGTGTTATAAATATTGAAGCATAGTTGTGTGACATTTATCACATTTTAGAACTTTAAGAACCATTATTTTCGCACGCATAAATTGAATTTTTAATGATTACTACAGATATATTAATTATTGGAGCTGGACCTACTGGATTGTTCACTGTTTTTGAAGCAGGACTCTTAAAATTAAAATGCCATTTAATTGATGCTTTGCCACAACCAGGAGGACAATGCTCTGAGATCTATCCTAAAAAACCCATTTATGATATTCCTGCTTACCCAGAAATATTAGCTGGTGATCTTACTGAAAAATTGTTGGAACAAGGAAAACAATTTGAACCAGGATTTACACTTGGGGAGCGAGCTGAAACTATTGAAAAGCAGGAAGACGGAAGCTTTATTGTAACCACAAATAAAGGTACAAAACATAAAGCTCCAATTGTTGCTATTGCAGGAGGTTTAGGGAGTTTCGAGCCAAGGAAACCACTAATTCATAATCTTGCTGACTTTGAGGATAAGGGAGTGGCTTATATAATCAAGGATCCAGAAGTTTACAGAGGTAAAAAAGTAGTAATTGCTGGAGGAGGAGATTCAGCACTAGATTGGAGTATATTTTTAGCAGATGTAGCTTCAGAAGTTACTTTGATTCATAGACGAAATGAATTTAGAGGTGCTTTAGATTCTGTTGAGAAAGTTCAAGAGTTAAAAGATGCAGGTAAAATAAACTTAATCACACCAGCGGAAGTGATTGGCTTAATTGGTGATAATAAACTTTCAGGTGTTGTTGTAAAACAGTCTCAACATATCGAGAAGGAGTTTATAGTTGAGTGTGATAATTTCATTCCATTGTTTGGGCTTTCTCCTAAGCTAGGACCAATTGCTAATTGGGGATTAGAAATTGAGAAGAATGCCATTAAAGTAAATAATGCACTAGATTATCAAACTAATATTCCTGGAATTTTTGCCATCGGAGATGTGAACACTTATCCTGGAAAACTTAAACTCATTCTTTGTGGTTTTCATGAAGCTACTTTAATGTGTCAAGCTGCTTACCAAATAATTAATCCTGGGAAGCGTTACGTTTTAAAATATACTACAGTTAGCGGAATTGATGGTTTTGACGGATCAAGAAAAGAAGCGCCAAAAGCTGTTGTAAAGGCTATTAAATAATGGAACAAGACGTAAAGCTTACAATAACTGATAGAGATGGAGTTATTCATAATGTTGACGCTCCTACTGATATGGCAATGAATCTTATGGAAGTTGTTCGCGCTTTTGAGCTAGCTCCAGAAGGAACAATTGGTGTTTGTGGCGGAATGGCTATGTGTGCTTCATGTCAATGCTACGTAAAGTCAGATCATGAATTACCAGAAATGCTAGATGATGAAGAGGCTATGTTGAGTGAAGCTTTTTATGTTCAGGACAATAGTAGATTAGGTTGCCAGATACAAATTACTCCAGAAATGAATGGTTTAGAGGTTGAATTGGCTCCAGAGAGTTAATTTTCAGTTCTGTAATCAATTAGCTGTTGAGGACCTTCAAGAAGAGCTCTTACAATTTTAAGCGTACCATCATCAGAAGTAGCAATCTCCCACTTTATTAAAGAAATAGCACCGTTTTCAATTTCGAGCCCTGTAATACTTCTTGGATGAACACAACTTCCATCGTTAAAAAATGCAATATCTCCAGGTTCTGGAAAACGTGGTCTATGTGTATGACCAATAATGGTTAGTAGATTGTTGTTTTCTGATATCCACTTTTTGGTCCGTTTTTCAACTTTTATTAACTCTTTATAATTTTTAGCAGGACTTGTTGGGTCTGCAATTCCCATTACATTTAAAGGTTTCCAGAGAACCCTAACTAAAAAACGACTCCATCTCCAAAAAATATAGTTCCACCAATCAGCTTGATGTCCATGCGTTAAGAATAGTTTTTGACCTGTCTCAGAATGTTTTAAGACTATAGCTTCATGATATTTAATGTCACAGAATAAATCTTCATTGTTTCCTGTTTTTGGATCGAAGAAAGAAAACAGATGTTTTTCAACATAAGAAGGATTTCTATAGACCATATCATGATTTCCCCAGATCATATGTAATCTTCCTTCATCATGAAATCGCTTCATAAGCATGTACACATTTTTATGCGCATTCAAGATGCTATCAAATGAAAGATTTTCCCATAGTTCATCGCCATCACCTAGCTCACAATATTGAAACCCTTCATTGTAATAATGTTTTAAGGCATGAAAGTAGATGTTCCTGTTATTAGCAAAATCATCGGCAAAACTGTTATCTCCTCTGTGGCAATCACTAAAAAGGACAAATTTACTTTGATCATTGAACGGAACGACCTTGGCATTTTTAAAAGCCCGGTTTAAACGTTTTTTTGCCGAAAACATATGGTAAATGTAGCTAAAATTAGAGTTTTTGAAGCGCTTGTGGAAGTAATCTTTCTACAAATTTGGAGTAAGCTATTGTAGAAGGGTGCAAGCCGTCGGATGCTACAAGTTCCGGCTGCACAAGTCCCAAGCGAGTAATATCTGTTATATCTACAAAAGTTATATTGTTATTATAGCAGTAATTTCTTGCAAACCCATTGTATTGATCAATGCCATTAGTTATGTTCCAATTTCCATTACCAAAAGGAGTATAGGCATAATCTGGAATAGAAATCACTATAAGTTTAGAAGGATCATTATTTGCATATGCAATGGCCATATCAACTAGTGCAGGAAATTCAGTTTCGTAAATTTCAAAAGGCTTTCCTTGAAACTGATTGTTAACACCTATCAATAATGTTACAAGATCAAAGTTACTGCCTAAATTTTCATCATCCAGCTTTGTTATTAAATTGGTTGTTGTCCAACCTGTTTGAGCCACAATACGCAAATCAAATTTATTCTTAGTTAAAACAGAATTTAAACTATCTTTTAATTGTGAAGGGAATCGACAGGAGGAGCAAACACTTTGTCCTATAGTATAACTGTCACCAAGACTAAGCAAACTGTAAGTTGTTTCCGAATCATTTTTTGGTTCTTCAGTAACATCTAGGGTATCATTATTTGAATTGCCATTACTTTGATTATTGTCCAAAGAGCAAGCAAAAATCAACAAAGAAATAGAAAGAATAAAGGCAGACTGAATTCTTTTCATAGCACAATAAAGATATAAAAAAAGCGAATCTTTTTAAGATTCGCCCTTTGTTTTTAACTTAAGTTTATGTTATTTGAATGCGTTTAAACCGGTAATATCCAGTCCCGTGATAAGCAGGTGGATGTCATGAGTTCCTTCGTAAGTAATTACGCTTTCAAGATTCATTGAGTGGCGCATAATGCTATACTCACCCGTAATACCCATTCCACCTAACATTTGACGAGCCTCACGAGCTATGTTAATTGCCATATCTACATTGTTGCGCTTGGCCATAGATATTTGTGCCGAAGTAGCTTTATCTTCATTTCTTAAGACACCTAATCTCCAAGTCAATAATTGCGCTTTAGTGATCTCCGTAATCATTTCAGCAAGCTTCTTTTGCTGTAACTGAAATTGACCAATTGGTTTTCCAAATTGTTCACGTTCTTTACTATAGCGTAATGCAGTATCATAACAATCCATAGCAGCACCAATAGCTCCCCATGCAATTCCGTAGCGAGCTGAATCTAAACACCCAAGAGGTGCTCCTAGACCGGTTTTGTTAGGTAATAAATTTTCTTTAGGAACTTTTACATTGTCAAAGATCAATTCTCCAGTAGCACTAGCTCTAAGTGACCATTTATTATGAGTTTCAGGAGTTGAAAATCCTTCCATTCCACGTTCAACAATCAAACCATGAATGCGTCCTTCCTCATTTTTTGCCCAAACAACAGCAACTTGTGAGAAAGGTGCATTTGAAATCCACATTTTAGCTCCATTCAACAAATAATGGTCACCCATGTCTTTATAATTAGTAACCATTCCTCCTGGATTACTTCCGTAATCAGGTTCAGTAAGTCCAAAACAACCCATCCATTCTCCAGACGCTAGTTTCGGTAGATATTTTTGACGTTGTTCTTCGGTTCCATATTTCCAAATAGGATACATAACTAAAGACGATTGTACAGAAGCTGTACTGCGCACACCAGAGTCTCCTCTTTCAATTTCCTGCATAATCAAACCGTAAGAAATTTGATCTAATCCAGCTCCTCCATATTCCATTGGAATATATGGTCCAAAAGCTCCAATTTCGGCTAAACCATCAATAATTTGCATTGGGAATTCTGCCTTTTGTGCATAGTCCTCAATAATTGGAGATACATCTCGTTTTACCCATTCGCGAGCTGCATCACGTACTAATTTGTGTTCCTCAGTTAAAAGATCATCCAGTTGATAATAATCTGGAGCTTCAAATAAATCTGGTTTCATCTGATATTATTTATTGTTTTAGAGGTCAGATGTAATTCGCATAAATACTCATTTCATTTCTCCTCTTTATTAAGCAAATAACTTGAAAAATTATTGTGCAACAAATGTAACGAAAACGTTTGCAAAGGCAAATACTTAGGCCTTATTTTAGAAAGCAATTTTAGATATTCAAAAAATGAGAGAGTAAGCTATGAAAATGATGTACACCTTGTTCTCTGCTAGGCGAAAAACGACCTGCTTTATAGAAGGAAGATCTTATACCTTTTTGAACGTGCTCTACAACAAATTCATCTTCTCTTTCAACTTTTTCAAGTTGACTTCCAGCTCCTTGGTCAAATTTATCTGGATCGAAAATGTAAGTTATAAAAGCAACTTTAGTGCGATTGACACTTATTGGTCTAACTACGTTCACAGAAACACCCCAAGGATAGAAATTGAACATCATATTTGGGAATACCCAATAGTAGTAAGCTGCAACTTCTTTCCCATAATCTATGTGATCTTTTGGTAGATCAAAAGAGTCTGTTCCATCAGAAGCATAACCTATTTGTAAATTACATTGTTCATATATTTCAGTAGTATAAGTACCATAATCTAATACTTGATTTAAACCTTCGTGAACAAATGGGATGTGAAATCCTTCTAAATAATTGTCGCAATAAAGAGCCCAATGTGCATGAACTAGATACTCTTTCGAAGTTGTTTCATCATATTTAAATTCGTGCAAAGGCAAGAAACCAACACGTTCATTCATTTTATCAATTACTTGTTGAAAATCAAAAACTGGGTTTAATCCTGCAAAAAGAAACGGTCCCCATTTCCTAATAGGGAATTTGTGTAAATTATCACAGGCTCTAGGAAAATCTTTTGCTTCTTTGAACTCAGGCATGTGTTCCATTTCACCCTGAAGATTGAACCTTCTTCCGTGATACATGCATGTAAGCTTTCTGGTCTTTCCAGAACCTAGAGCTACCATGTTTCCTCTGTGTGTGCATACATTTGTGAGGCAATGAATATCATCTTCTTTATCTCTTGTTAGGACCATAGGTTCTGTTAAGAAACCATCTAGCAAAACAAATGGATGAGCTGTTTGAGGTAATTCCACTTGGTTTTCGTCACCAATCCATTGCCATGTTTTCAAAAATATATTATCACGAATAGCATCAAATACTACTTGATCTTTATAAAAACTTGTAGGGAGAGTTTCAGCTTTAGTTATATCAGGATCGATAAAAAAATTATAGGACATCAGAAAATAATTGTAATTTGGTTAGCGCTTCTAATTTACGCATTAAAAATTTCTTAAATAACTTAATGAGTATAACTTCACATTCCGAATATTTAAAACTTCAAACGGTCTATTTAAAATCGGCAAAAAAGGCCTTTGTCTCAGATATTCATTTAAGTGAACAATGGAAAGATCTTAACTATTTGTCTAGGCCAGATTTTGACGAATCTATTGATGAATATGAAGCTTTTGAACAATGCTTAATAGATAGTAATGTTGGCTTACAGTTTTTCCCATATGATGATAATACCAAAATTGATTCAATTTATTGTAGAGATGCTTCAATTGCCACAGATTTTGGAATGATTATATGTAATATGGGTAAAGAAGGAAGAGTAAATGAGCCTAAATCACATGAAAAAACTTTTGGAGAACATGAGGTTGATATTTTAGGAGTAATTCAAAGCCCAGGAACTTTGGAAGGTGGTGATGTAGCTTGGTTAGACGAGAAGACACTTGCTGTTGGTCATACGTACAGAACCAATTATGAGGGGATTAAACAATTAAAAGAATTAATAGAACCCAAAGGTGTTGAAGTGATTGTTGCCGAATTACCGCATTATAAAGGAGAACAAGATGTGTTTCACTTAATGTCTATTTTAAGCCCTGTTGATAAAGATCTAGCAGTAGTTTATTCTCCATTAATGCCAATAACCTTTAGAAACGAATTAATTTCAAGAGGGTTCAATTTGGTTGAAGTTCCAGATGAAGAATTCGATTCCATGGGATGTAATGTTTTGGCAATCGCTCCAAGGCATTGTATAATGGTTGAAGGCAACCCAATAACAAAACAACGATTGGTAGACGCTGGTTGTAAAGTAGAAACCTATAAAGGTGATGAGATTAGTGTTAAAGGTGGTGGTGGACCTACTTGTTTAACACGCCCTTTGATTAGAGTTCGTTAATATTCACAATCTGATTTATCAGGCCCTTCGGCAGTTCCCTCCCAATCCGGGTCGGCTACTCCAGTCCAAGTATTTGTTTTAGCATCATAAAAAACAGCATGTACTCTTGCAAAGGCTCCATATCTTGTGATACTTTTTACGTCAAAATTGGCTTCTTTCCAACTAATTGAGTCATTAGCTTTCCAGCCATTGTTTGGTGTAAATTCTGCACTAAATTTTGTGCCAACAAATTTTCGCTTTTTAGTTTCCTCATCAATAACCATTTCTGGATGAATTCTTGGAGCAGCAACAGCTGCTTTAATATCTAAACCACGATCTATGTGTCGAGAAATAGTTTGTGCAATTCCAGATAGAATTCTTAATCCACCAGCTGCACCTAGCACCATGACTGTTTCACCATCTTTTGTGACAACAGTTGGAGCAATGGTTGTTCTCGGTCTTGAACCTGGAGCTTGATCAGAATTTGATAAATAAGTCCCCATGGTCGATGCATAAACAAATCCTAAATCTGGAGTTATCACTTTTGACCCAAATAGAGGACCAACTGTTTGCGTGATAGAAACTACCATACCTTGGCAATCTGCAGTAACAAAATGTGTGGTATGATGACTATCTTCTCCCCAAGTATTTCCACTCCAATCTGTGTTATCAACTAGAAGTGTGGTATCATCTAAATTGAAATTATAAGCCGCTTTATTAGTTTCAATTTTTGGGACAATAACAGAAGCTGCTTGTTCTTTTGCCCATTCTTTACTTTGAACAAGGTCAAGATCTTCTTCCTTATAATGAGTTTCCATGGTGTTGACGGAAATTGCCAAGGCTTGATTGACAATTGCAGCCCATTGTGCATCATTGACTGAACTCAGGTCAAAATATTCTAGGATATTTAGTGTTTTGACCAATAAACCTCCACCAGATGGCGCAGGCATTGTGTGAATTTGATAACCTCGATAATTGGTAGTTACGTAGCGCATATCTGGAGCTTCATATTTTTGAAGATCTTCCAGAGTTACATAACCGCCATTAGCCTCCATGTCTGCTACAATTTTTTGAGCCGTCTCACCTTCGTAAAAATCTTTACCTTCGGTATTGGCAATCCTTTCCAGAGTTTGAGCTAGTGCAGGTTGTCTTAAAACTTCTCCAACTTCATAAAGAAGAGAGTCTTGCTTTAGCATCTGACCTCGAAATCCAGCATTACCTAACATGGCTTTATGAGCAATTTTATGCCTTGCTGCTTCTCCTGGAAGAATTTCAAACCCTTCCATCGCATGTCTTATAGAAGCTTCCATAATTTGAGGTAAAGGAAGTGAACCATGTTCTTTATACAACCGCATTAACGAAGCAACCACTCCAGGAGTTGCTATGGTTTTATGTCCGTCTCTAACAGGAGTTTCAGGTGGTATATAGCTTAGCGGTACTTCTGTCATTCCATTATATCCTTGAAAAGAACCATCTTTTTTTCTTACTAAAACCAAGTTTCTTCCACCGATACTATTCATAGTTGGTTCAACAACTGAGATAACAAATGCTGTGGCTAGAGCAGCATCAGCAGCATTTCCGCCAGCTTCAAGAATTTCTAAACCAGCTTGGGTTGCTAATGGTTGTGCCGCAGCAACCATACCATTAGTTGAAGTTGCAAATTGTGGATCGCCATCATCAACTACAGTTAAAGTAGTTTCTTTTTCTTTTTTACATGAACTAAATATAAGAAGTAATGCAAGTGGAAAAATTCTAAGAAATTTCATGATGTGAAGTTTTGCCAGTTTAATTAATCTTCCTGTAAGTTAAGGAAAATTGCAAACCTTACATCTTTAGATAGAAATCTTTAGTTAGCTCTATATATTCAGTCGTGTACCGATGTCTTTCAGTTTCTATAATTAATTCAGAAATATTTACGTCAATATTATTAAAGGTTAGTTCAATTAGTGATCTTTTTATTTCAGATCTAGGATTTCCTTTAACCCTTAAAATTTTAGAAGGAAACAAGTATAATTCTTGAGCTAACCTGAGAAAATTTTGTTCCTCTGAAAAAGGAATAACAATTATAAACTTTCCACTTTGCTCGAGTAGTTTTGAGACTCCATATATCAAGTGTTCAAAAGGAAGAGCATCTTCAAATCGTGCTAGGTCACGTTGCGTATTTTCACTTTTGTATTGGGTTGTGTAGAATGGAGGATTAGAAACTATCAAATCGTATTTATCATCGATCTCTTCAGCAAATTCCTGAAAGGAAGCATGGTAACAAAACAATCGATCTCCCCATGGTGAGTTTTCAAAATTTGAGACACACTGTTCATAGGCTAAATCATCGATTTCGATGGCATCTATAACTTCTGAGTTACTTCTTTGAGCCAGCATTAGTGAGACGATTCCGGTACCAGCACCAATGTCTAAAATTGAAAATGGATTATGGTCTATGTTAGACCAAGCTCCAAGAAGAACTCCATCAGTACCAATTTTCATTGCGCATTGATCTTGTTCTATATTGAATTGCTTAAACTTAAAAGGTTTACTTGACATTATTCAATATATAGGTCAATTAGCCCAGGCGGTGTTTGAACGGTAATGGTTTTTTCCTCACGATTCACTTCTTTAATGAACTCGTCATTCATTGGAATGAGTATTTCTAAACCGTCTCGGTCTATTTCAAAAAGTGCCTGCGCTGTAGAATCATTAATGGCTGTTATAGTACCAACTTTACCAAATTCAACATCTATTATAATGAACCCAATGACCTCGTGATAATAGAATTTATTACCTTCTAGTTTTGGTAGTAATTCAAGAGGAAGATAGAGTTCACTTTTAAGAAGAGTATCTGCTTCTTCTTCGGTTTCAACATCTTCAAATTTTATTCTGAGCAAGTCAGACTTGTGTAATTGAGAGTTTTCAATAAAGTATGGTACCAAAGTATTTCTAGAGGAAACAAAGATAGCATCTAAATTTTTATAAAGTTCTGGCTGATCAGTATCTAATTTCGCCAAAACTTCACCTTTAAAGCTATACTTCTTAACAATTTTTCCTAAATAAAAGCAATCTTCTTTTTTCATTCAAAAACATAAAAAAACCTGATAGAGAGCTATCAGGTTTAAAAGTATAAAAAATTAATTTTTTTACTCTTCTTCGTTGCTAGCTTCTGTAGCCTCATCAGCTGGAGCTTCTTCTTCAGCAACTTCTTCTTCAACTTCAGGAGCTGCAGCAGCAATTCTTGCTTCGTTTACAGCTTTTTCAGCTTCAAGAGCTTCCGCTTTAGCTTTAGCTTCTGCTTTAGCTAAACCACTAGCTTTATCTTCAATCTTAGCAGCTTTTTCATCTAACCAAGCTTGGAATTTCTTCTCAGCTTCTTCTTCAGAGAAAGCACCTTTAGCAACACCACCTGCAAGGTGATTTTTAAGCATTGCACCTTTGTAAGATAAAATTGCTCTTGCAGTATCAGTTGGTTGCGCTCCATTTTGAAGCCATTGAACCGCACCGTCAACGTTAAGATCAATTTGTGCTGGGTTTACATTTGGATTATAAGTTCCTAATTTTTCTAGGAATTTACCATCTCTTTTTGCTCTTGCATCTGCTGCAACAATCCAGTAAAAAGGTTTTCCTTTTTTACCGTGTCTTTGTAATCTAATTTTAACTGGCATAAAAATTAATTAGTGAGGTTCACGACCTCTGTTATTAATAAGGGCGCAAATATACTATATTTTTTTAAAAACCAATGCTTTATTGAATTCTAAATAGAGCATTATGAGCTAAAAAAGAAGACAAACTGGAGTGGGGATTTTAATAGTATTTAAAAAAGATAGTTTCCCTGACGCTTTATCAACTTTAAAAACAGAAATATTACTGCTCTTTTGGTTAGCAACTAATAGAAACTTACCTGAAGGGTCTAAAGTGAAATTTCGTGGCCAATCACCTTCAACAGAAATGTTTTGAATTTTATTGATTTTTCCTGTTTCAGAATCTCTTTCAAAAACTGCAATTGAGTTTTCACCTCTATTGGAGCCATACAAATACTTTTCATCTTTGGATAAATGAATGTCGGCACAATAACTATCTCCTTGAAAGTCTTTATCCAATGTAGAATCTTCACCAAGTCGATTATAACCATTATCGGTTTTTTCAATAGAGACAATCGAATTTCCATATTCATTAATACTGTATATATATTTTCCGTCATTGGTAATTGCAAAGTGTCTAGGCCCTGGATTTCCATTAGGAACAACCAGTGAAGGAGATTTTAATTCATAATCATTATTTTTAAGTTGATACTCATATAAAGCATTTCTACCTAAATCGGAAACATAAATTGAGTTTTTAAAGAACTCTGCAAAATGGGCATGGGAAGCTTCGTTTTCGGCATTATGATCAAATACTTGTACAGCTTCAGTTAAACTTCCATCATTGTTAATATTGTAGAGCGCAATATTACCTCCTAAGTAATTTGAAACTACGGCTTTGCTCCCTTCATCATTTAAAGATATATGACAAGGAGCTCCACCTTTACTTGAAACTCTGTTTATTGGAGTTAGTTTTCCATCCTTTTCTAATTTAAAAGAAGAAACAAAACCACTTCCTTCGTTAACTGCATACATGTAATTTCTATCTGGAGAATAGCTTATAAAAGAAGGGTCGTCTGTTTCAACCATTAATGCTAAGTTACTTAACTCACCAGTTTCAGTATTGAAATCTAGTTTGTGAATCCCGTCGCTTTCACCATTTGTATAAGTGCCCACATATAAGGGAATATTTTGAGAACAAGATGTAAAAAGTATAACTAGCATTCCAAAGAAAAATAGTTTGAGTTTCATATATTAAAATTTTGACCTAAAGTATAATTTTTTAGTTAAAAATAGGCTGTTTTTTTGTTTACAAATGTTTATAACTTCTTTGTTGAAAAGTGATGTAAATATGTATTTTTATACACTTCGTTTTTTGCGAAAATAGTATAGACAATATCTTAACCATTGAACACTGCATGTATTTAATTTTTGATACAGAAACTACAGGATTACCAAAACGATGGAATGCGCCAATAAGTGATACAGATAATTGGCCAAGGTGTATTCAAATCGCATGGCAATTACATGACGCTATAGGAAATTGCATCGAGCATCAAGATTATTTGGTGAAGCCAGATGGGTTTAACATTCCATATGATGCAGAAAAAATTCATGGTATTTCTACAGAGTTAGCTCAGGAAAAAGGTGTTCCTCTAAATGAGGTTTTAGAGAGGTTTAACGAAGCACTTCAGAAAACCAATTTTGTTGTTGGGCAAAATGTTGGGTTTGATATCAATATTATGGGTTGCGAGTTTTTTAGAGAAGATGTTGCTACTCCACTTCAAGAATTACCAGTTTTAGATACATGTACAGAGCACACGGCATTGTTATGTAAAATTCCAGGAGGTAGAGGAGGAAAATATAAACTACCAACCTTAACAGAGCTCCATCAATATTTATTTGGGGAAGCCTTTGAAGAAGCGCATAATGCAACTGCCGATGTTGAAGCTACTACAAGATGCTTTCTTGAATTAATAAGAAGAGAAGAGTTTACAAAAGAAGAGCTTGATGTTCAGCCTGACTACTTTAAGAAATTTAATGAAGAGAATCCAGCTGAAGTTGAACTCATTGGTCTAAAACATATTAATTTAAAAGAGGCTTCAGCTAAGATTAATGAGCGATTGCAGCAAGAAGAATCTCAAGTCGATGATGATACTATTTCAACCGAAGAGATAGCCTCACTTGGTAATGTTGATTTTGTTCATTTACATAATCATTCGCAGTTCTCAATACTTCAATCTACCATAAGTATTAAAGACCTAGTTGGTGCTGCAGTTAAGAACAATATGCCTGCAGTTGCGTTGACAGATCATGCTAATATGATGGGAGCTTTTCATTTTGTAAAAGAGATATCAAATCATAACAGATCAGTAAAGACTAAAAGAACTGAGGCAAAAGAAAATGGGGAATCTTTTGATGGTAAAGAAATCAAACCAATTATAGGTTGCGAGTTTTTTGTTTGTGATGATAGAACCAATAAAACTCATAAAGATTACGGTTATCAGATCGTGATGTTAGCTAAGAATAAAAATGGTTATCAGAACTTAGCTAAAATGTCTTCTATTGCCTACACAGAAGGGTTTTATTATGTGCCAAGAATTGATAAATCTGTAGTAGAGAAATATAAAGAAGATGTAATTGTACTTACAGGGAATCTTTACGGAGAAGTTCCAAGTAAGATTCTAAATATAGGAGAAAAGCAAGCGGAAGAAGCGTTGCTGTGGTGGAAAGAGCTGTTTGGTGATGACCTTTATGTGGAGTTGATGCAACATCAACAGGAAGACGAACGAAGAGCTAACCAAGTTTTAAAGTCGCTGGCTAAAAAGCACAATGTAAAACTTGTTGCATCCAATAACACCTATTATGCAAGTAAGGAAGATGCCAATGCACACGATATTTTACTTTGTGTAAAAGATGGAGAGAAGCAAGCAACACCAATAGGTAGAGGAAGGGGTTATCGTTTCGGATTGCCAAATCAGGAGTACTATTTTAAATCTTCTGATGAGATGAAGGAGATCTTCAAAGAAACTCCTAGCGCCATTTCTAATATTCAAGAAGTAGTAGATAAGATTGAACCGTTTGAACTCGCTAGAGATGTATTACTTCCAAAGTTTGATATACCAGAAGAGTTTAAAGACGCTGAAGATTTGGTTGATGGAGGTAAACGAGGTGAGAATGCTTATTTAAGATACCTTACATATGAAGGAGCCAAAAAGCGCTATGGCGAAATCACACAGGGAATTAAAGAACGACTGGATTTTGAGCTTGCTACTATTGAAAATACAGGTTACCCTGGTTATTTCTTGATCGTTGAAGACTTTATTCGTGAAGCGAGAAATATGAATGTTTCTGTGGGTCCAGGTCGTGGTTCGGCGGCAGGATCAGTAGTTGCTTATTGCTTGTGGATTACCAATATAGATCCGATTAAATACGATCTTCTTTTTGAGCGTTTCTTGAATCCTGATCGAATCAGTATGCCAGATATCGATATTGATTTTGATGATGAAGGACGAGGTCGAGTAATGGATTATGTGATTGACAAGTATGGTGCAAATCAGGTAGCACAAATTATTACCTATGGTACAATGGCTGCTAAATCATCGATTCGTGATACCGCGAGGGTATTAGATCTTCCGCTTCATGATGCTGATAGATTAGCGAAGTTAATTCCAACAATGTCTAAACTGAATAAGATTTTTGGAGTTGATGAAAAGGATTTAAAAGCTAAGTTCAGATCTGAAGATATGGAGAAGATCAACCAGCTGTTGAATATCTCTGAAGGCGATGATCTAGAAGCTGAAACTGTGAATTTAGCACGTACACTCGAAGGTTCCGTTAGAAATACAGGAATTCATGCCTGCGGTGTGATCATTACACCTGACGATATTACCAATTTTGTTCCAGTTGCTACTGCTAAAGATTCTGATCTGTATGTTACCCAGTTTGATAACTCGGTTGTTGAGGAGGCTGGATTGCTAAAAATGGATTTCCTTGGTCTGAAAACCTTAACCCTTATCAAGGATACGTGCAAGATTGTAAAAGCAAAACATGGTATTGAGTTGGATCCTGATAATTTTCCGCTTGATGATGAAGATACATACGCATTATTCCAAAGAGGAGAAACTGTTGGGATATTTCAATACGAATCTCCTGGGATGCAAAAGCACATGCGCGATTTAAAGCCAACTGTTTTTGATGACCTTATTGCAATGAATGCATTGTATCGTCCAGGGCCAATGGAATATATTCCAAGTTTTATTAGACGTAAGCATGGAGAAGAGGAAATTGAATATGACCTTCCAGAATTAGAAGAATATTTGAAGGAAACTTATGGAATTACAGTTTACCAAGAGCAAGTAATGTTACTTTCTCAAAAGCTCGCAGATTTTACCAAAGGTGAAGCAGACGTTCTTCGTAAGGCAATGGGTAAGAAGCAGAAAGCAGTTCTTGATAAAATGAAACCAAAATTTCTTGAGCAAGCTGCTGCAAAGGGAATGGATAAAGACAAGTTAGAAAAGATTTGGAAAGACTGGGAAGCTTTTGCGAGTTATGCCTTCAATAAATCACATTCAACTTGTTATGCTTGGATCGCTTATCAAACAGCTTATTTAAAAGCACATTATCCAGCAGAATATATGGCAGCGGTGCTATCGAATAACATGAACGACATCAAGCAAGTTACTTTCTTTATGGAAGAATGTAAACGCATGAAGCTGAATGTGCTTGGGCCAGATGTAAACGAATCATATTATAAATTCTCAGTGAACAAAGATGGTGCTGTTCGTTTTGGAATGGGCGCTATTAAGGGTGTTGGCCATGGAGCTGTAAAGACTATTGTAAATCAAAGAAAAGAAGAAGGAAACTATAGATCGATCTTTGATTTGGCAAAGCGTATTGATCTGCGAGCAGCTAATAAAAAAGCATTTGAAAATTTGGCAAATGCGGGAGCGTTTGACTGTTTTTCAACTACACATAGGGCGCAATACTTTCATGATTCTGGTGATGGGATAACTTTTTTAGAGAAAACCATTAAGTATGCTAATAAGTATCAGGAAAATGAAAACTCTGCTCAAGTAAGTTTATTTGGTGATTCTAGCGATGTTCAAATACCAGAACCAGAAGTTCCTCCTTGTGAAGAATGGGGAACCATGGAGAAGTTAGCTAGAGAAAAAGAGGTGGTTGGTATTTATATTTCAGGTCATCCGTTGGATGATTTCAAAATTGAAATGACTACTTTCTGTAATGCTGAAGTAACGTTGTTTAACGATCTAGAAAACTATGTGAATAGGGAGTTGACCTTTGGAGGTGTAGTAACTGATGTACAACATAGAGTAAGTAAACAAGGAAAAGGTTGGGCTGCATTTACTATTGAAGATTATGTTGATTCTTATGAATTCAGAATTTTTGGAGAAGAGTATTTGAAATTCAGACATTTCTTAATGGTTAATAGTTTTGTGTATGTGAGAGCCTTTATTAAGGAAGGTTGGGTGAACAGAGATACAGGAAAGAAAGGAGATCCTAGAGTTCAGTTTAACAATTTTCAACTGCTTCATGATGTGATTGATAGTTATGCTAAAAAGCTTTCCATTCAACTCGATATTAAAGATTTACAAACAGAAAAGATAAATTCTATTAAAGAATTATTGCATTTACATAAAGGCAATCACGCTTTAAATTTTGTGATTTATGACAGAGAGGAACAGCTTAAGCTAAACATGCCAAGTAGAAAGCAAAAAGTGAAAATTTCACAAGAACTTTTAGAAGAATTAAAGGGTCAGCATGTATATTATAAGTTGAATTAAAACGTATTTTTTTAATTATAACGCAATTCAATTTAGAAATAAACAAAACAAATAATACAGTTGTAAGTATTGGTTAAAAATTTGACTAATTTTGCAGAGAAATAAGTAAAAACACAATAAAAAATAATAGATATGGCATTAGAAATAACAGATGCAAACTTTCAAGAAACTGTGCTAGATAGCGACAAGCCAGTAATGGTAGATTTTTGGGCAGCTTGGTGTGGACCATGTAGAATGGTAGGACCAATTATTGACCAAATTAGTGAAGAATATGATGGTAAAGCTGTTGTAGGAAAGGTAGATGTAGATGCTAATCAAGAGTTTGCAGCTAAGTATGGTGTTCGTAATATACCAACGGTATTAGTATTTCAAAATGGTGAAGTAGTTGGAAGACAAGTAGGTGTTGCACCTAAAGCAGCTTATGCTGAAGCGTTAGATGCACTTCTCTAAGCTTTAAAACGTAAAAGAAAACATAAAAGGTTTGTCATTAAGGCAAACCTTTTTTAGTTTAGATCAATCATGAACTTACGTCAGGAATTAAATAAGACCACAGGTTTTGAAAACCTTGAACTACTCGCAAAACAAGTTGTAGAAGGATTTATTGCTGGAATGCATAAGAGTCCGTTTCATGGTTTTTCGGCTGAATTTGCGGAGCATAAAATTTATAATCAGGGCGAAAGCACGCGCCATATAGATTGGAAGCTATTTGCAAAGACAGATAAACTCTTTACGAAAAGATATGACGAAGAGACCAATTTACGCTGCCATTTAATTATCGATAATAGTAGTTCGATGCACTTTCCTGAGGTTAAGAATTTGTCGATAGACTTTCTCAATAAAATTGGCTTTTCAGTTTTAGCAGCTGCCTCTATGATGAATATTCTAAAAAAGCAAAGAGATGCGGTTGGGCTAAGTATTTATAGTGATGAGTACGATTACTATGCGCCAGAAAAGGGAAGCGATCGTCATCATAGAATGTTGTTAGAACAACTAGATAAAACAGTTTCTGAAAAGCCTAAAAAAAGAGGAACAAAAACCTACGAATTCTTACACCAGATTGCCGAAAAGATACATCGTCGTTCTATGATCTTTTTATTTACAGATATGTTTCAATCTGGAGTAGACCAAGATGAACTTTTTAATGCACTAAGGCATTTAAAATATAATAAGCATGAAGTGATCTTATTTCATGTTTTTGATAAAGCTAAAGAATTAAGCTTTGATTTTGATAATGCACCAAAGCGTTATGTTGATGTGGAAACAGGAGAGCACATTGATTTGTATGCAGAAAACATCAAGGATAATTATGAAAAGGCAGTAGCAGATTATTTTAACAACATAAGGCTACGATGTGGGCAATATAAGATCAAGTATGTCGAAGCAGATATTAATAAATCTTTCAATAAAATATTGACCACATATATGTTAGAACGACAAAAATTTGCATAGGTCGATTTTACCGAAAAAAAATTAAAAAACATTTGTGTTGTAAAAAATGGAGTGTATATTTGCAACCGCAATAATGCAACGGTCTGGTAGTTCAGTCTGGTTAGAATATCTGCCTGTCACGCAGGGGGTCGCGGGTTCGAGTCCCGTCCAGACCGCAAGATTGCAAAAGCTTCAATGAGAGTTGAGGCTTTTTTTAGCAATAAAAATTAGTTGTGTTGTTGAGTTCATAAGTTTTGAACTCACGTAGTTAAATCCAATTTAGGATTTACCAATGAGAAGCTTTCCTTAAAGGGAGGCTTTTTTGTTTTTATAAATTCCAATATAGTTTAAAGTTGAAAAGTTAGAATTGCTCACATGACAAATATCATTGTTTAATGTATTGATAAGTAGTACTTTATAGAAATTATAAAAGTGCAAAAGCTATGAAAACCATTACATTATATTCTAAATTAGTAGCCCTTTCACTTTCTTTGCTATTAATATTACAGAGTTGTGTAGCAAGTTATCAAGGCAGTTATACATTAACAGATGCATTAAATTTCAATAGAAAGATAAAAATCAAAACTACAGATTCGCAAATTGTTTATAGTGATATTGATACACTTAATGGAAAATGGATAGGGCAAAAGCAGGCAAACAATAGCGTAGTTTATGATACTATCAATCCAGAATCAATAGTAAAAATTCAACTGGAAAGATCTAAGCAATCTGAAAGTAAAGAAGGATTAATAATTCTTGGTGCTATTGTAGGAGCTGTTCTAATTATTTATGGATTATCTCAAGGAGCAAAAAATATTAAGGTATTTGGTGGTTAATTTTAGAACTAAATTATATAAAAAGAGGAAATTAGTCTATTTAAAATATAAATTGAGGCAAAACCAGATAAGCTTTCCTTAAAGGGAGGCTTTTTTGTTTGCCTTATATTTTAGCATTATAAGTCTTTTGGATAATTCAAAAGAAGATAACTATTTTCAGTTAAAGTTATTGTTAATAATAAAAAAGGCCCTTACAGAAATGTAAGAGCCTTAATATTTTAAGTTAAAAATGCTTGTCTAATTTTTGTCTGATCCTTAATTAGAAGAAATAATTTTCTGTATAGATTGACCTTTTGAGGTGGTTAATCTAACAAACAATAGTTGATTGCTTAAATGAGACGGCTTAAGTTTAACGGTGCTTAAAGTTTTTTGAACAGAATAGTTGTTTTTATACTCAGCTACCTTTACCCCATTAACTGTAAATATTTCTATTAAAACAGGTGTGTCATAATCAAATTTGTATTGAATATTCATTTCATCTATAAATGGCACAGGGTAAGTGTTAAAGGAGGGTTCTGATATTCTACCACCGCATGTATTGTTAGGATCATTTAGACACGGATCACAATTGTCTGGGATACCATCTCCATCATTGTCAAGGTTGTCATCATAACCTGGGCACATATCATCTAGGTCACATATACCATCACTGTCTGTGTCAACACAATCGTCATCTGGTGAATCAGAACATTCTGCAGATTTTGTTACGCCATGAACAATTACATAAAACTGTCTATCTTGAAAAGGAATAGAAACAGAATAGTCTTCAACTGGATCAAAACCAGAATCAGTATGGGTGTATTTTCCAGGTGCTACAGTAGCTTTTCCGTTATTCTTTATTGGATAAGGATCACTCCCTATATATACATGAGCTTCACTCAACAGGAAACCTTCTAAATTATAATCAAAAGTTACCGTGCTATCGTCATTATAGGTGATGGACACTGACCCCACATCTGTTCCTTTGGTTAAATCACATTGTCCTGCTCCTGAGTAAATATCTAAAGTATAAGAAGATTGCCCTGTTTCATTAGAAAAGTTTAAATAAGTGGTCCAACCCCAACGATTAAATTCTGGGATGAAACACGTACTTTGCTCATCTGCGGTTAACGGATCATTATCATTGTTTAAGAATGCAAAGGCTGTTTCGCTTTCGCAATCACCACTTCCATCTTGATAAAATGTTAAGGCGCTAAGGGAAGCTTGTATTAAAAGAAAACAGGAAAACGTTAAAAAACATTCTTTAAATGAAGTATTATTAATCATAACATATAGGTTAAGGGTTAAATCAAATTTATGAAACGTTGACGCAGAATAAGATGAATTACTACATAATTCGATAAAACACTGATATTTTTATGATTTATGTAGGAATTAATTCACTTATGGCTTTTTGTTTCTACAGGTTAATGGAAAGTAATCTGATGTACGTGATATGAATAAAGTAGAAAGGAATACTAATTACAATGAAGTAGAAATAACAAAAATATACAAAATGCTCCATGATAATTGTCATTGTATATTATTAGGTATTATTCTATAATGGATAGTTGAAAAACTTAATAATGAAAAAAATAATATTTTTTTTGATACTATCATCATTTGTATTCAATTGTAATAAAGATGATAATAGTGATGAATTTCAAAGATGTTGGACAATAATTAATGCGGTAACCGGAGACCCTATATCAGGAGCAGAAGTTGAAATATTATATGAACATTACATTTGTTATGCTTGTCCCTATAGAGAATTTTTAACTTCAGGAACTGATGGGAAGGCATGCAGTATCTTTAAAGAAGGATCTACTTTTGTTGGTATTATAGTCAATAAATCTGGATTTATTGAGTACTATGAATATTCTATCTTGGGCGGAATACCTAAGGTTATTAGGCTAGTGCCTCAAAGTTAATTAGTTCAAGTTTGATGGAGATCTTTTAGAAATTTTCATTTTATTCCTTGAATAAACCAAATTAGGATTTACCAATGAGAAGCTTTCCTTAAAGGGACGCTTTTTTGTTTTTATAGACTAATGAATAGAACTTTGACGTATGACATCTGCACAGACCTTGATTTAAGGGGTTTTGTGACGTCCATTTATAAATACATCGACTAGAACCCTTCCAAAAAGTAATAATTAGCTGGGCTAGTACCGCTCTGAAAGGCAACATGTTGTCCATTAGGGCTAACAACTAACGCATTGTGAATTGCCTCTGGCAAATTTATAAAGACAGGCTCCGAATTTTTAAATGTGTCAATAGACCATAGTCCTGATTTATCATTAGATAACGTAACACCAACAAGAATTTTTTCTCCTTCTGCAGTCCACCTTACCGGAGAGTTTAAGATTCCCCATTTTTGTTCAATAACAGTTTGAACCTCTTTTGAAGTGAGATCGTAAACTTTTAATTTAGTAGTTTTTGTGAGTGGGTCATTTTGTAAATATGCGAGCCTGTCATCATTTGGAGAGACAGTCAAAGAGGTAGGAATGACTTCGCCTTCAAAGATTGTTTTTGAATCGCCTGTTTTTGTGTCAAACTCAACAACTCCAGGGCTTTGCCACCTCATTTCTACATATAGTTTAGATCCATTCGAATTTGATTCAAAACGTTGAAAGAATCCCTTTTTTCCATAATCTGCCGGGATACTAATTTTTTTTTGGTTCAAGTTAAATGCATGAATACCTGAATGTTTAGGGGAATTACCATGAATTAAGACAATGGAGTCTGAAACCCAGGAAACGGTTCCTGTTTTATTATGAAAATCCCAGGGAAAATGAATTACACGTTCCGAATTGTCTTCTAAAGATTTAATAACGATACTTTCTTTAGCATCAGGTAGATCATTAAAGCGGATAAACATTAGCGATTCTCCATTTTTAGACCAATCACCAACATTATTTCGACAATAACAATTAGTATCTACTGGTTTGGGTTTTGCTAAGATATCTCCTGTTTGAAAATTTAATTCGGTAATATAGGTATTGAGGGTTCCGGTTCTTATGCTGTATACAAATCCTTTATCAGAATATCCAATTGGAGTTACTCCGGCGACATCTTCCACAACAATTTTTGGATTACCAATTAATTTGCCATCTATAACTTTTAACTTCCATAAAGAAGGAATTTCTGATTTGTAACTATAAAACAATACTTCTTTCCCATTTTTGCTCCACGATAAAAAACGATTCTCTTCTTTACTTTTTAAAAGAACACTTTTGAAGCCATTTTCAACAGAAACCAGATACAAATTATTTGAAGCCGAATTCTCGGTTCTATAATCAAATACTAAGTATTTATCATCAGGGGATAAGCTGGCGTGAGGATAGGCATATGGATGTAGTCCTCCCGGGGCATTCCAGTCTAATTTGATAATTGTTTCATATTGTCCGTTCTCAATTGAAAATTTTCCTAACTCCCAATTTTGATGTTTTGCTTTTTTTGCAATTAAAATAGCTTTATTACTCCGGAACCAGTCTAATGGTTCCAGGAATAAAATATCTTCACTGGCAGGAATTAAGGTTTTAAAATTTGAATTTTCAAATGAATAAAGTCTTAGATCATGAGTGCCCGTTTCATAATTATACCATTCATAGGCTATATGTTCACCGTTGTTCGAAAAGGATGATGTCCAGGCATACCCACTATCGTAACCTTCTCCTGTTAAATCCTGTTTTTCATCAGTCTCAATGTTAATTAACATCAAATCACCGGTGTTCCAATTTACATCAGAAAAATAAACACCATCAGGCGAGATGTCACCTGTTAAGTAGGCTCCCTCTCCAAACCATGCAAGCTTTACATTATAGGAATTACGACAACTTATTAAAAGAAGAAAACCAAGTAAATAAAATGAAATATTTTTTGGCAGATAATGTTTCATGACTAATCATTATTAATAAGAAATAATTGTCACGATAGCTTGGAACTTCTATAGCTATTATTGGAATGAGTACTATAAATAAAGCTTAAAGATAAGTATTAAAACCTAAGATTCCCAGATTTGAAGATTCCGCACCAACCACATGTATTGATCAAAGCTTAGGTGAAGGCGAAAAATAAAATGTTGGTTTGATTATCTCAAAAAGTGAGATAACAGGTAGTAAAGCCAATACGTTCGGATGTCACCAATGAGAAGCTTTCCTTAAAGGGAGGCTTTTTTGTTAAAGGTGTATTTATTAATATATTTATTGAAAGGTCAAAATTGTTAATAAAACTCTTCACTTAGCAATGACTTCTTATTCTCAAGATTTGGCCGTAGAAAAATGTTAACTTATACAACCTATTGTGCTGTATCAATTGTTTAAATGGCTGTTTAGTCTCACTATAGAGGCATATTTTAGAACCATTAATATAAAGGGAGCAGATCAAATTCCTCATTCAGGCCCTGTAATTTTTGTAGCTAATCATAATAGTGCATTTATGGACCCTATATTATTGGCAGTACATATAAAACGGCCAGTATTTTTTCTTGCTAGAGGAGAATCATTTAAATCCAATCTCATTGCCTGGATATTTAAACGTTTTCACATGATTCCAATTTATAGGCCTGAGATTACACCAGACAAAGTTTACAAAAATGAAGCGGTGTTTCAACGATGCTTTGATCATCTAAAAGCTCAAAAGTCACTTGTCATATTTCCGGAAGGATTCAGTAAAACAGAACGGAGATTGAGGAAAATTAAAACTGGGGTGGCGCGAATTGCTTTGGGTGCTGAAGATCAAAATAATTTTCTATTAAATATAAAAATAGTACCCCTTGGGTTTAACTATTCAAACCCTCATTATTTTAGAAGCCATGTCTTCATAAATGTGGGTAAGTCAATAAATGTTTCAGATTTTAGAGATGCATACCATCAGAATCCCAAACAAGCAGTCTTGAAACTAACCGAAAAGATTAAAGAAAAGCTTGAAGATTTAGTACTTATAGTAGAAAATGAAAGATTGGATAAACTTACTGAGCAAATTGAATTACTTTATGGCAGCGAATTTAATGATTCAAATAGCTTAGGTGACAGAGCTGCCCAAAAATTTGCGTTATCCAAAGAAATTATAAAATCAGTGGCTCACAGTTTAAAAACTAGACCAAAAGAAACCTTGATTTTTGAGACTAAAATAAATAGTTATCTCAAAAGTTTAGATCAATTAAAGCTAAGAGATAAGTATTTAGGACGCATTAAATTTAGACTTCAGTTTTGGTCTGACTTTCTATATTTTATTTTTGGATTCCCAATTTTCTTATATGGTTTTATATGCAATATCATTCCTTATAAGGTATCAGAAATTCTATCAAAAAAAGTAATTGTTCGTAAAGACTTTGTGGGTTCTATGAAGATTGTATTTGGAATGTTCGTTTTTTTAATCTTTTACTGTTTCTCGACCATTTTAATTGCTCTGTATATTCACAAAATCTTTGCTTTGGCTTTTTTATTCACTCTATATCCAGCGGGACTTTTTACACTAAATTATATTAAGAACTATTATTTGTACATAGAAAAAGTAAGATATTATCGATTAAACATACGCGATAACAAACTTGTAGTTAATCTTAAGAGAAAAAGGAAGGAGTTATTCGATGAATTAGAAATCGCTAATAAATTGTATAAACAAACATTAAAAAAGAAAGATTAGTAAAATTTTTTAAAGTTTATTTTCATAACAAATGACTGAATTGTTGAGTTCAAGGTTTTTTGAACTCATGCAGTTAAATCCAGTTTAGGATTTACCAATGAGAAGCTTTCCTTAAAGGGAGGCTTTTTTGATTTATGGAGTGTTTAAGCTTCAAAATATTCTTGCACTTCTTTTCTAAAGGTTTTTCCTATAGGAACATACGCATCTCCAACCTTTAACCGATGTCTTTCTATGACATTAACATGAGATACAGATACAATATATGATTTATGAATCTGCATAAATAATTCTTTCGGGATTACTTCAAATACATCTTTCATACTTAATCGTACCACAATATTTTTATCTGAAGTATGAAATGTGATATAATGTCCGTCCTTCTCTAAATATAGAATGCTATCTATAGACACCCTAAATGTTTTAGGACCACTTTTTAAATACACTATTTCTTCGTTAGTAATAGTATCACTACTAGTTTGAGGTGTTTTATTTTCTGAATCTCTTAATCGGTTTTGTGCCTTATTAATACTCACCAAGAACCGATTATATGAGATGGGTTTAAGTAAATAATCTACCGCGTCATAATCATAACTTTCAAGCGCATATTCTGAATAGGCGGTTGTAAAAATGATTAAAGGTGGATTAGTTAATATCTTGACTAGCTCCATACCTGTTAGCGTTGGCATGTTGATATCTACAAATATAAGGTCAATGGTATGTTGCTTTAAAAAACTTAAAGCTTCCAATGGATCTCTAAACGATTCTATTAACTTTAAATTTGGTGTGCGTTCTACAAATTGGGTTAATACCTCTATTGCTCCTGGTTCATCGTCTACTATAACACAAGTTAAGTTCATTACTAGAATTGTATGCGTAAATTTACATCAAAGTATTCATTATCATTTTTAATGTCAAGATCATGCTTATTTATATATTCCAATTGTAATCGCTTCTTGACATTGTCAACTCCAATTCCTGAATACACATGATTGTTAGCAGTATTTAAAATCTTATTTCTTACATTAAAATGTAAGTTGTCATTTTCTACTGAAATACTAATTTTAATAATGCTACTTTGGTGGATAGCAACACCATATTTAAAGGCATTTTCTACAAAGGGAATTAACATAAATGGACTCACCTTTACATTCTGTACATCCCCGTTTATCTTTAAGTTAATAATCACTTCCTCCTTAGCATATCTTAATTGCTGTATTTCTATATAATCCCGAATATATTTTATCTCTTTTGAGAGATTAATGAATTCGGTCTGTGAATCGTAAATCATAAACCGCATTAAATTAGACAGCTTTGTAATTGCTTCAGAGGCTTCACTATCTTTATTTCGTTCTGTAATTGCATAAATATTATTCAAAGAATTAAATAGAAAATGCGGATTTACCTGCGATTTTAAAAAACTGAGTTCTACTTTTCTTTTTTCAGCTAAAAGCGTTTGCTCTCGAGTCTGTTTTTTTAATAAATGTTGCCAATCTTTAAAGTACCTGTATCCAAATGATAATGCTAAAAATCCAGTATTTCTTAGAATATGTGGAAAAGCTAAACTTCGACGCATAGGTAAACTCTCGTAGTCGGTGCCGTATACATTTTCAAAGTTTCCAGGGAGGTTGTAAAAATACTTTATCAACTCTTCAAGTCCCTGCTCTAAAGGTAAGAGTCCAAAAAACAGAACTACGATGAACATTAAATAGGCCTTTAATTTATTCCGTTTTAGAAATTTGGGAATTGCATAATAGATATTACCAAAGAACAATAAGGTGGTAATTAATATACTTTTACTAATTCCCCAATAAAGGCTACCATCTTTGAGGTTAAAAGGATAAATAAAAACGTAATCTTCTGCACCTTTAAGGAAAGGAAAAAAATAGGTCCAGCATAGTACCCAAAGCGCTAAAACTTCAATTAATCCTATTAGTATCTTTTTTTGTGATTGCATCTAAACAAATATAAATGATATAAAAGGTAACATTAAGATTTTGTCACAAACGACCGTTTTTTGGTTGTAAATGGTAAAATTCTAACATATTTTTTCCTTTATGCACATAATTACTGCTTTTATGCCTTTTATTTTCAGGCTTCTTATTTCTATCCTTATTTAGCACCAAAATAAATCAATCAACAATGAAAACAATTATTAAAACGTACATTCTTTTATTGTGTATTTATACGGGTATAATTACTTGCAATGCACAAAATGCAGTTCCCACCTCACCTGATGAAGAGTTTAGCACGAGGCTAAACAGCTACATTGAAAAAGTTAAGGATGAGCTAAACATTAAGTTCGGTATTGGACTCTCAGTAGTTAAAGAAGACCAAATGATTTATGAGGGTTATTTTGGTTATGCTAACTATGAAAAGCAACTACCAGTTACAGATGAGACTACTTTCTATATTGCCTCATCAACAAAATCTTTTACATCTTTAGCTATGTTAATGCTTGAGGAGAAAGGCATTTTAGATCTAGACAAATCAATAGCATCTTATTTTCCTGAAGTAGATTTTAAACCTGAGTTAAATATGGATAAAGTAAATCTGCGTGATCTTCTATATCATACTTCGGGATTAGAAAATAACAATATTACTTTTAAAACAGCGTATTCTGGTGAGTATACCTACAAAGATCTAACCAAGAATTTTATTGATTATACAAGAGTGGATCCAAGGTCTGGATATGGGACCTTTAAATATTCAAACTTAGGATACAATGTGATTGAATTAATATTGGAGAGAGAATTAGGGAAAAGTTGGAAAACTGTTGTAAAAGAGCAAGTCCTTAATCCTTTAGGAATGAGCAATACATCAGCTAATATGTCTGATGTTGAAAAGTATAACTGGAAGAGTGCTGCACCTTATTCAGTTGCTAACATCAATGGTGACCTAAAGGCTCATAAATTAGTTAAACAAGATCATATTATGCATGCTGCTGGTGGAATAATCTCTACACCTCGTGACATGGCAAAATTCTTAGTGGCACAATTAAATAATGGTAAACTTAATAGCTCTCAAGTTTTTCCTAAGGATATTATACATTTAAGCCAGCAACCTCAAGCAACCCAAGAACGTAACTTTTTTGGACTGAAGCGATTTGCTTATGCCTATGGTTGGAATATTGCAAAAACTGCCCTAGGTGATACCTTAATCCATCATTACGGCGGTTTTCCTGGCACTCATGCAAAGATATCTTTTATGCCTAAATATGGTGTTGGCCTTTCTGTATTTGCTAACAGTAGTATGGTAGGGTTACTTTCTACTGCCTTAATTGAAGGATATATTTTTGATTATTATGGAGGCCGTGAGGATGTAGATGCATATTATAACAATAAATTAATAGAGTATAAAGATTTAATGTCTAAACGATTTGAAGAAAGTACTCTAGATAAGCAAAAGCGATCGGAAAGAACTTGGGATTTGGAATTACCTCTAAAAGAATACGAAGGAACGTACTTTAGTAACTCCTTAGGTACGCTAACACTAAAAGTTGATAATGGAAAGTTAATTGCACATATGGGATTATTAAAGAGCCCTCCAGTTGAACCTTTTACTAAAAAGAACAGCATTCGTCTTGAAATGATTCCTGGTAGTGGAATGGTAGGTGTTTTTAAGGTAGAAAATGAAAAAGTGGTGAGTATAAATACTGCTGGATTAACGTTTAAAAAGCAAGCGCTTTAAGAAAGGCACAACAACAAAAGAATATTTATGAAAGTGTTTAGTTTCTTTTTTAAGCTATAGTCTCTGCAAGACCAAAAACAATCAAGCTCCTATAAAAGGAGCTTTTGTTTTTTTAAAACTTGCTTATAATCAACTTAATACAAGTTTGGTTAGATTATTTTTTCGTATCTTAAAGTTCTCCAATTATGTAATAAGGACCTTAACTTCTTGTCTCTTTTCTTTTTTTAAGGCCTACCCTCAAAAGTATTCTTGAACTCATACTACATATTTTTAGGGAGTGGTGATTTCACCAAATGTTTAATCAAAACCAACCGATATGAAAAAATGTATTACAATTTGCATGATGATGTTTGTAGTTGTCATGTTTGCCCAGAAATCAAAGAATGGAACCATTTATAAAGAGCACCCAGCGATTAAGGTAGTGGAAGATATGGTAAAAGCCTATGTAGCAGGAGACGCAGAAAAGGTGGGTAGCTATTTGGCAGATGATTTCAGGGCCTTTAGAGCAACAAACCCAAATCCTGATGCTAAAGGAGCTAGCAAAGAACAGTTCATGAATCAAGTTAATTTCTGGAAAGAGAATGTAGCCTATTTTTCTATTGAGCGTGAAAGGGGCGCTTATCCAGATGCTTTAGAATATAAAGACGATGACTTTAAAGATGTGGTCTGGGTACAAACTTGGGAACGACAAAAAGGTGTTCATGAAAGTACAGGGGTAAAATTTGATATGCCGATGTACAGAATGTTCACTGTAGATAAAAACAATAAGATATTACGCATGTATGGTTATATTGATACGATAAGTTATTCAGCTGTTGGTGATAATTTGTCTACACGAACTAATGGTACCTTATATAAACATCATGAAAATATTAATAAGGTAAGACGAATGATTCGTGCTTTTGAAAATAGTGATCTTGAGAAAGGTTATAGTTTCTTTGACGAAAAAGCGACCTTTACCTCTGTACATATGGCTCCAGGAGAGAGTTTAAACCTTGATGAGCAAAAAGAGAGTTATGCAAAACTTGGTGAACAATTTGAGATTGTTAGTGTCGATATGGTAGGCTATCCAGATTATTTGCATTATGAGCAAAATGATTCTAGAGTAGTACAATCTTGGTGGAATTATAGACTTAAGAGAAAGGCTGATAACAAAAATATTAAGATGCGTGTCTTCTATTTACATGATTTTAACGATGAAGGAAATATTATTAGATCAAGTGTATATTACAGTGAATCTATGTTAAACCAAAAATAGTACGATCACTAAAAAGATAGGCCTCAACATTAGTTGAGGTCTTTAGTTTTTATGATACTTAATTCTCCTTCTTATCATAAGCCTCAACAAAGTTTTTTGCCTTTGTATTGGAATTATTGAACTCCAAGGTCTTTTTATAATTTTCGTAGGCTAGTAAGCTGTCACCGCTCGCTAAATACCCATCGCCTAGGCTATCATATACATTCGCACTCTCAGGGAATAGGGCAACGTTCATTTTAAAGACTTCAACGGCGTCTTCATATTTTTCCTTGCGCAACAATCGATATCCAAGGCTATTTAGTTCGCGTTCATTTAAGAAGACACTAGTGGAGTCTTCGGCTTTGATAGCTAGGTATCCTTCCAAAGCTTTTTTAAAATCCCCATTTTCTAGATGCATATCTGGCGTTTTGTAGTCATCGGCTACTTTCATATAATCGTAGGTGATTTTTTCGTCATTTTCGTTATCTATTATAGATAAGTACCAAGTACCAGTTTCAGGACGTTGAACAATACGCAGTTTTTGATAGATGTCAGCAATAAAGAATGAAGAATCTGCTAATACCAAAGGCTCAATAACTTTGGACTCTCCCCAGTTCAAGAAGAGTTTTTGATCTTCATAGAATAAATCAATAATGTTCTCTTCATTAAAAAGATAGCGTCCAGATGTTTGTTCCATATATGCTTCTGTATATTCAATTCCTTTTGAGCATCCAGGCAGCACGATTAGTAGTAATATTAATTGTAAGTATCGTGACGACATTTTGTTGATATTTTGGGATTGGTTAGTGAAGAATTTCATTGCTATAAGTTTGATTGATGATTTCGTCTCTTAGAGACCTTCCAATTTATAAGTTAGACGGCCATGGAGTTAATTCGTTACTCAATGATACTTGCTCGAACAAATTTACGCCTTTATATGACGAAAATCATAGTATGAAATATAAGGTTGTCATAACTTTAATTGTTTAACCAAAAAAATAGGTCTTATGAAAAAATTAGTCGCTTTATTCGCTTTGGTTTTATTAATTCCTTTAAACGGAATTTCACAAAACTTAGACAAGATTGATTATATCTCACCTTTTAACGATGGACTTGCATCAGTTAAAAAGGGCAATGAATGGGGTTTTATTAATACTAACGGTGACTTGGTTATCGCTTTTAGAGAGGACTTGGTACTAAGTAAAGTAGGTGCATTAAGTTATCCAATATTTAGTAATGAAAGATGCTTAATAACTGAAGAACTTAATGGGATATCATATTTCGGTTATATTAATACTACAGGTAAAACCATTATTGAACCTCAATTTTTAAACGCTACAAATTTTAATGAGTCTAAAGCTATTGCATTAGAGTTAGTTAAAAAAAACCTTGGCACTAATAATTTGTTAGATAAACCTGTGGTGTCATACGATTATTTTGAAGTTGTGATAGATGTAAATGGTAATATTTTACATTATTTGATGACGGAACCAATACATATTACGCTTTCAAAAAAATTTATTAGACATCCACCTAATATTACAACTAGACTTTTGTCAAATGGTGCCTATGCTATATTAGGAAAAAATAAGAAATGGGAAATTAGAAAATTTAAACTAACACAGTAAATGATTACAATACTACTGTTATTAAAGCATGTATATTTTAGAAATAATAGATTAACGTTAATTTAAATATTCATAAAATATGTGTTCATGGCCACGAGACAGCAAAAAGCTTCAATGAAAGTTGAGGCTTTTTTTTGTAATAACGCATAGTCGTGTTGTTGAGTTCAATAAGTTTAGAACTCACGTAGTTAAATCCAAATTAGGATTTACCAATGAGAAGTTTTTGTTAAAGGAAGGCTTTTTTGTTATTAGAGATTCAAAACAAGATGCTTTTATTAAGAAGAAATCTTTACGAAGACCCAGTTTCTTTTCTATTTCCTAAACGCCACATAAGAATTCCACCTGTTAGAAACATCCAAATAGAGTACGCTCCTGTTGGAATGCCCATTTCTATATTATTTAATATTGAGGTTGCTATCACAAAAGCTAAAGTCCCATTTTGTATGCCACTTTCTATTGTAATGGAAATTGTATTTTTTAGATTTAATTTAAATGACCTTGCCATGAGATAGCCTATTCCCATAGTCGCCAGATTCAATACTAGTGTAACTATTCCAGCAGCTTTCATTCCTTCAACCAATTTATCTGCATTGGCTGCTAGTACTGCTATGAAAACCAATATAAAAATTACTGTTGACGCAATACGCATTGGTTTTTCCATACGATTTGCAAATTCGGTTTTTCTCTTACGAATGATCATTCCAATTGAAATAGGAATAATTGTAATGCCTATTATTTGCAATATTGTTTGTAAGATTGGCAATTTAATTGTGACATCTGTTTGGCTCGTGAAGTACTCTAATGCATATGATAAAATAAAGGGTATGGTCAAAATACTGACAACACTGGCAATCGCCGTTAAGGTAACGGATAATGCAATATTACCTTTGCATACTTGAGTAATTAAGTTACTTGTTGGCCCACCTGGACAAACAGCAAGAATCATAATACCAACTGCTGTAACGGCATTTAGATCAAACAAAATAGCTATAGAAAAACCAATGATAGGCAAAAAAACAAGTTGATTAGCAAGTCCTATTAAAATGGCTTTAGGGTATTTTATTATTCTGGTAAAATCAGAAATTACCAGAGTCATACCCATTCCCAGCATTATGATTCCAAGAGATAATGGTAACAACACTTGGCTTATTAATTCGGCTATGGTCATTATATAATATTTTTTTAATTGGTTCAGAAGAATTCACAGTATACCTCCGAAAAGTTGAGAAGCCCTTGCATGATTTCTTGGAACAAAAGGATTTTCAAAAGCTTTCTTCCGAGCAGAAAGAAAAGTATAGTATCGAAGACTATTAATTCTAACTAACTTAAGCTTGCAATAAACAACTACTGGCGCTTACTCCAAATTTCATGCATAGGATCTCCTTTACTTGAAAAACCTTTGTGATGCCAACTTCCATCAATCATTTCGAAGTTGAACTCCAAACTAGCTCCGGCTCTTGAATTATCTCGAGAAAAGAACTCAATATTTTCGGTGTACTTTCCATCAATAGTAGTGTAAGTTCCACCTCCTGTGCCCATAAATTGTTTGGTTTCGGTATTATAAGCAATCCACTGAAAACGAGTTCCAGATAAAATTTTCATGGTTTTTCTGGGTCTGTTCGTATCTCTAGTTTGTGTTTTTCCATCTCGCACCCTTCCAGACATTAACCAAGCCCCTTCAAGTTTTCCAGGATTTCCATTATCAATTCTTTTTAGTTTCATTTCATGGCCAACAATACTTAGTTCTTCTTCTGAAATTTGAATTTCAAATGAAACAGTATTGCCTACGTTGTCTGGATTCCTCGTATCAAACTCAACTATTTCAGTCATGGTTTTCCCCTCTAATGACCAAGATCCTCCATTGGTGTCAATAAAGGCACCACTTTTAGCATTATAGTTTGTGGCTACTTGATATCCTTCAGAAAAAACAACAACGGTTCTAATCTTTTCTCCTTCTTCGGAAGTGTGAAATGTTTCCCAAGCACCAATAGGGCTTTGAGCATTAAGTCCAAAATAGAAAAAACATGATAGGACTAAAAAAGCAAAATTTTTCATGATTAAAAGTTTAGGATTACTAAAGGTAAGGAGAATTCAACAAATCCCTATCATTCTGTAAATCAACTAATTCGGAAATTTTAAGTATTTTTAATTGGTCAGTGTTAAACTGAATATTACTAACTAAAACTAAATTATTATGTTAAACAGTAAAATTTTTACAGCAGGATTAGTAGGAGCAGTTGTTGCTTTTTTGTTGGGATTTCTTTTATACGGAAATCTATTAACAGATTTTTTTATGGAAAACTCTGGGTCTGCAACAGGAGTAATGAGAGGTGATGACGAGATGCAATGGATTCCAATGATTTTAGGTCATGTTACATGGGGCATGCTCTTTGCAGTCATTTATGGAAGATGGGCAAATATTACAACATTTGCCACTGGAGCAAAAACGGGAGCCCTATTAGGTTTTTTGATAGGCGCTTCTTTTGATCTGATTCAATTAGGTTCTACGCATATTTCTAATACGACTGGAATACTTGTAGATATATTAGTAATGATAGTCGTTTCAGCAATTGTTGGTGGAGTTGTTGGTTGGTTTTTGGGAAGAGGAGATAGTGCTGAATAAATACTTCAGAAAATCATGAATAATAGGTCTTTCTTTTAGAAAGGCCTATTTTATTTTCTTAAATCCGTAATTTTAGGAAAAATCAATATTATGCGAGTTCTATACTTATTTCTTTTTTGTTTTCTAGTTAGTTTTTCAGGAATTTCTCAGCCAACACAAAAGCCTGTTTTGCATGCTAAACATTGGTTGGCAATCACAGGGAAGCCATTAGGAGCTACGGCTGGGGCAACCATTTTTAGTCAGGGAGGAAATGCGATTGACGCTTCTTGTGCTATGTTGGCGGCAACTTCAACGATGTGGGATGTCTTGTCTTGGGGAGGAGAAACTCAGGCTTTAATATACAATCCACATACAAAAAAAGTAATAGGTGTTAATGCATTAGGAGTTGCGCCAACTGGGGCGACAGCAGATTTTTATAAGAAAAAAGGGATGGATTACCCACCGCAATATGGACCCCTTGCTGCGGTAACACCTGGGACTCCAGGCGGACTGATGACCATGTTAGCAGAGTATGGAACCATGAGTTTAAAGCAAGTTTTAACTCCTGCAATTCAAATGGCCGAAGGTTACCCAATGGAAGAACAAACAGCTTTGAGAATTGAAGGGTCTAAAGAGAGAATAAAGGAATGGCCTTATTCAAAAAAAATATTTCTTACTAACCTTGGTAGCGAGGACAGAGAAGCACCTTATGCTGGAGAAATCTTTGTGCAGAAAGACCTTTTGAAAACTCTTGAAAAACTTATTGAGGCTGAAGAAAATGCATTAAATAATGGGGAGTCAAGAAAAGAAGCAATTTACGCAGCTTATAATAGATTTTATAAGGGAGATATAGCAGATGATTTTGTTAAGGGTGTTCAGGAGCAAGGAGGATTAATAACAAAGGATGATCTTGCTAATTGGAGTGTTAAAATAGAAGAGCCAGATATGGTCACCTATAAAGATATAGAGGTTTATAAGTTAACGTCCTGGGTGCAAAGTCCTGTAATGCTTCAAGCCTTAAACATGGTAGAACAGTTGGATGTTAAATCTATGGGATATAATTCTACTAAGTATATCCACACTTTGTATCAAATAATGAACATGTGCTTTGCCGATAGAGATTTTTACTACGGAGACCCATATTTTGAACCTAAAGAACCTATGAAAGGACTACTCTCCAAAGAATATGCAAAGTCGAGATTAAAGGAAATTAATTGGAAGGAGAATGATGGTAAGGTTAAACCAGGAGACCCATATCCTTATCAAGATGAGAACAATCCTTTTTTAAAATATTTACAGAATTGGTCGAGTGAAAAGTTAAAAGAAGGTAAAGTGGGAAGTTTAGATGGAAACTTTCATGAAGAGCAGTTTCCTAATTCTGATATATATAATGGTACTACATCAATTCAAGCTGTAGATAAAGAAGGTTGGGTAGTTTCAATTACCCCAAGTGGTGGTTGGGTTCCGGCTGTTGTTGCTGGTAATACAGGAATTGGGTTAAGTCAAAGAGCACAAAGTTTTGTGTTAGATCCATCTGAAAACCCTTATAATGTAATTGAACCTGGAAAGCGACCGCGAGCAACGCTAACTCCAACAATCGCTTTAAAAGATGGAAAACCATTTTTGTCATTTGCAGTGCAAGGAGGAGATTCGCAAGATCAAAACTTGCTACAGTTTTTTTTAAATATGGTTGAATTTGGAATGAATGTTCAGGAGGCAGCTGAGGCACCCAATATTAATAGTTTTCAAATGAAAGGTTCTTTTGGTAAACATGAAAGTCAACCAGGAAAATTATTGATTAATGAAGATACTCCGGCTTATGTTAGAGAACAGTTACGAAAAATGGGATACTCTTTAGAAGTTAGACCAAGAACATCAGGACCAATAAATGCGGTTTATTTTGATTGGAAACACAGAAGTTTTTGGGGAGGTTCTAGTAATTTTGGAGAGGATTATGGGATTGGTTGGTAAATCAAAGTCATAACTCAAGATAATTCTAAAAAATTGACATAACACTTTTTCATTTTATCGATGGTTTCTTTGATAACCTTATTGTTTACTGAACTATAACCCATTACTAGACCTCTATTAATACTATTCTTTCGAAAATACTTACTTAATGGATGGGCTATAATATTTGATTCTAATAAGTGTTTAGAAAACTGTTTGTCATCAATACTCTGTTTAAACCTGCCAATTATGTGTAACCCTTGATTACTAGGGTCGATGTTAATTGAATCTTCAAAAGCATTCATAAAATGAGTTGAAAAAACTTCCTTTCGTTCTATAGAAACATTTATTACATTTCTTATATGCTTATTAAGGTATCCCTTTGTAATAAACCTGTTTAAGGTTTTCTGTAAAGCAATAGAAACGAACCTATACGATTGTTGAGAAAGACTTAAAATTGAATCTAACAAATAAGGAGGAACAATCATGTATCCTATTCTAATAGAAGGATGCAATAACTTATTGAATGTACCTATGTATACAACTCTATTTTCAATATCTAAGCTGAATATAGATGATGTTGGTTCTTTCCAATTACTAAACTCATGATCATAATCGTCTTCAATTATTAGGGTTTTCTTCTCCGAACTCCATTTTAAAAGTTCTTTTTTTCGGTTCAAGCTCATTTTAATGCCAGTTGGGTATTGATTAGAGGGCGTGGTGTAAATAAACTTCGGAGATTTAGATTTTATCTGTTCAAGATTAATACCTTCATTGTCTAAATTAGCTCTATGAATATTAGCCTTTAAGCTTTTGCAGAGTTGAGAAGCACTAGGAAAGGTTGGATTTTCTAAGATTACGTCGTCGTTCGGGTCAACCAAAACATCACAAATTAAAGATAGTGAATGCAAGGCTCCCGTTGTTATTATAATATGATTTGGGTCACAATTAATATTCCTATAAATTCTTAAATAATGAGCTATACTTCTTTGTAGTTCTGGTAAGTTCATATTGGTTGGATATGATAGTTCTGAAGAACGTACAGATTTCCAATATCCTTGAGCTATATTCTTCCACTGTGTGACAGGAAAAGTGTCTAACGGTGGTAATCCAGGTCTAAAAGCAATTCCTTTCGTAGCTGAGTTATTAATGTTTATAGATATATTTTTTTTGAAAGATTGACCACGTTTTGAAATAACCGGGTAATGGTTTTTGCTTTTTTTCTTAAGTGAAAATGATGTCACTGAAGACACGTTAATGTCATTTACATAATAGCCAGAACCAGTTTTTGAGTTTATATAATTATCTAAAACTAGCATTTCGTATGCTTTTATTACAGTGCTCCTAGAAATATTGAGATCTTTAGCTAAAATTCTTGAAGGTGGTAATTTAGTATTAGACTTAAAAACTTGCTCTTCTATTCCCTTCTTAATAGTTTCATATAGATTCAAATAAATTGTTCTCGCTTTTGAATGTCTTTCAAAGCCTAATTGACTTAGTATGTAATTAAAGTTAAATGCCAAATTGGTATGCTAATTATTTATAAAATTGGTATGCTTATGGAGACGCTAAAATAATTTAAATTTATTTTATAACTGGTAAGACAAAGTTTTTCACAATAAAGTACTGTTAAAATTGAATTTTTTTCAAAAAAAAAGTTTTAGATTTAAAAATCAATCAAAAAAACGTATGACTACTTTTAAGCGGTTCAATATCGTTGTACCCTTTACTTTCCTTTGCGTACTTGCTTGCACTTCACCTCGCAAAGTTAAATTTGAAACACCTGTAGATACAAAGTCTAAAGAGATATATCTTCAAGAAAAGAAGACTTATCAACTGGACGATCTTGGAATTTATGTAAGTAACGAATTTGATGGCGCCCGCTTAAATAGGGTAGAAAAAGTGAATGATACATTAGCGGATCTTTATTTTTATCCGGAGAATGCACCTATAAATAATAGCGCTTACTATGCTTTTAAATCATGGTCAAGTTCTCCTAGAACAATATATTTTAGGTTTAATTATCCGGCAGATTATAGTCATAGGTACATTCCAAAGCTTAAGAAAAATGGTAACTGGAGCATTATTGATTCTTCCAGAATTTCTATTAAAGGAGATCGAACAATACTAAAATTAGATATCACTAGTGAACCAGTAAGCATTGCTGCTCAAGAAATTCAATCATCAGCAGATGTAAGAGAGTGGTATTCAAATGCAATTAAAGGAAAAGAGGCTTTTGCTCAATTAGGTCAATTCGGGACCTCTACTTTGGGAAGAACATTACCGGTGATTAATATTGGTAATGGGGATTCCAACGGGAAAGATGTAGTGGTGCTATTAACAAGACAGCACCCTCCAGAGGTTACGGGGTTTTATGCTTTTCAAACTTTTCTAAGTACGATTCTTAAAGTATCTGAATTGTCTAAATCTTTCTTAGATAAGTATCATGTAATTGCTTTTCCAATAATGAATCCAGATGGAGTTGACCTAGGACATTGGCGTCATAATGCAAACGGAGTAGATACTAACAGAGATTGGTCTGTATACCGTCAGAAGGAAATTCGGGAAGCCACAAAGTATATTTATAAACACTTAAAAACCAACAATGCTAAATTGGTTTTAGGGTTGGATTTTCATTCTACTTATGAAGATGTATTTTATACCAACGAGATTAGAGAAGGAACAGCTGTTCCTAATTTTACAGAAGATTGGTTCAAAGCTTTGGAGTCAAATATCCCAGATTATAAAGTAAATGAAGCCAGCTCAAACAGCACAAAACCGGTTTCAAAAGGTTGGTTTTTGTATGGACACAATGCAGTAGGAATTACTTATGAAATAGGTGACCAAACACCAAAAGAACGTATTAATGAAATAGGAAAAATTTCAGCTATTGAAATGATGAGAATATTAACAAATTAAGATTAATCAATTAAATTAATTTATATGAACAGGAAACTATTTTACCCTTTATTTGTTTTGCTGTTATCAGGCTTTACCCTGCTAGCACAAGAACGAACAGTTACCGGGACAGTTTTAGATGAGACCAATCAGCCTTTACCAGGTGCTTCGATTCTTGTCGAAAATACGTCTCGCGGAGTTAGTACAGATTTCGATGGAAATTTTGAAATCAATGTTTCTGACGGAGAAGTTTTAGTAGTAAGCTATGTTGGATACGAATCTGCAAGAGTGAGAATTACAGCTGAGAGCAACTACACGGTCATTCTTCAGTTAGATAATACGCTTGAAACAGTAGTGGTTACCGCCTTAGGTTTTACTGAGAATAGAGACGAACAGGGATCTACGTCATCCGTTGTTGAAACTGCTCAAGTAATAAGATCTGGGGAGGCTACCATAGCTAATGCCTTAAGTGGTAAAGCTTCCGGTGTAAAGATCACACGTTCTAACGGAGATCCAGGAGCAGGAAGTGCTATTAGGATTAGAGGAGCAAACACAATTTCAGGAGCGAGTGATCCATTAATTATTGTTGATGGTGTTCCATTAAACAATACTACATCTTATGCTGGTGGTAATGGTTTAACAGGTGGACGATCTGGAGGTATTACTCAGGGATCACGTCTTAATGATATTAACCCTGCAGATATTGCTTCAATAACAGTTCTCAAAGGAGCATCAGCAGCAGCGATTTATGGATCGAGGGCAGCTAACGGTGTAGTTGTAATTACTACAAAAAGAGGACAAAGTGGTCAAGCTAAAATAACAGTTTCTTCCACCTTTTCCTTTGATCAGGTTTCTGATAGAATAGATATGCAAAATACTTATGGTAGAGGAAGAAGTGGTTCTCCTGCTTTAGGTACTTCTACCACTGCAGAATCTTGGGGTGACTACATTCCAGATCGTTCTGGTGGTTCTGATACTTTTGATACTTCTGGAGGGTTCTTTACGGCTGCGGATGGTACAGTATATTATCCAGTAACGGCTAAAAATTCTCAAGAAACTTTTGTCGATTCAAACTGGGATTCTGTATTCCAAACAGGAACATTTTGGCAAAATGATTTAACAATCAGCGGAGGTACAGACAGCAATACATACTTTTTTAGCCTTTCTAACTTACAACAAGAAGGTATTATTAGAGAATCTGATTATGATCGTACTAACTTGAGATTAAATTATAACGCCAAGTTAAATGATATAATGAATCTTTCCGCTAGAACAAGTTATACATATACAGATTCTAATAGAATACAGCAAAGTTCAAATACTGCCGGTGTTATGTTAGGGCTTTTAAGAACAGCACCAGATTTTGATCAAAGAGATTATATAGGAACATATACTAGTGGTAGTGGTGAAGAATTTATTAGAAGACACCGCTCCTATAGAAGACAAATAGGGAATAGCTCTAACCCAAGTTATAATAACCCTTTATGGACATTATATGAACAAAAGGCTAGAACTGTAGTTAATAGATTTACTATGACACCAGAGCTTACAATCAGACCTACTAATTGGTTGCAAGTAATTGCACGTGGTAATGCAGATGTTTCTGATGACAGAAGGATTTATTTCTTCCCAATAGGAAGTGCTGGTAGTGCACGTTTAAATGGAGCATATCAGGAAGATGAAATTGCAACACGTGATTTGAACTTCGATTTAATAGGTAGAGCTAATTTAGATATTACAGATAACATAAATTTAACGGCCACCCTTGGTTGGAGTTATAATGATAGAAAGTATAATAGAAACTCTGGTTTGATTCAAGGATTTTTGGTGAATTCTACAAAGCAAACGACTTCTTTAAATACTTCTGCTGAGGCTTCTACATTTGATAATTTTAAAACACATAGAAGATCTAATCGTGGATATGGTATTTTAAACTTTGATTTTGCTGATGAGTTTTTCTTAACAATGTCTGGTGGGCTTGAAGCATCATCTACTGTTAATGGAAGTTTCTTTTACCCGGCAGTTGATGCTGCTTGGGATTTTACACAAACTGCTGTGGAGTCAGATGTTATTTCATTTGGAAAAATAAGAGCATCATGGGGACAAGTAGGGGTACAACCAGGGCCACATAATTTTGAAACCTTAGCTGAGGGAGGATTTACATATTCAACCTATAGTGACGGAGTAAGTATTGACGCTTTTGGTGGTGGATTTAGATTGGATAACAATTTAGGTAATCCGGACTTGAAACCAGAAATCAAAACAGAATGGGAATTAGGTGCGGATCTGCGTTTCTTTGAAGACGCCCTTTCTTTTGGGTTTACGTATTATCAGAATAAAATAGAAGATATTTTACTTAATGTTAGTTTGTCTCCATCATCTGGTTTTGCTACTCAATATGGTAACTTTGGAGAAATGGAAAATAAAGGATTAGAGTTTGACGTTGGATGGAAAGCGATCGATGAAGATGATTTACAACTTTCAGCAACCTTAAATTGGTCAAGAAACAAAAATGAGGTTACAGATTTATTTGGAACAGAATCAATCAACCTTTCTCCGGGTGCTTCTGTAAGTTCTAGAGCAGTTGTTGGTTATCCATTAGGAGTCTTGTTTGGTACTGGATCTCAAAAAAATGCTGATGGTAGCTATATCTTAGATGCAAATGGCTTCCCACAAATAACTCCTAGCCCTGAAGTATTGGGTGATCCTAATCCTGATTGGAGAGGTGGTTTAGGAGTAGATCTGCGTTATAAGAAGTTTAATTTAAATGTTGTTGTAGAACATTCTCAAGGAGGTGATTTCTCTCCTAGAACCTTGTGGGTATTAAGAAGGTTTGGAACAACTCAAGAAACTGCTAATAGAACTACTCTTACTCAAAATCTAGTAAATTATGCAGGAAATGTAATTCCATCAGGAACAACGGTTAGAGGAAATGTTAAAGACTTTGGAGGTGGACCAGTGCTACTAGATGAGTCTTGGTACAGAACAGGAATTGGAGGAGGTTTTGGTGATAACCAAGCGTATAATTTCTCAATTTATGATGCAACTTTTACAAAGGTTAGAGAACTGTCATTAAGTTATACTATGGATCAGCCTTGGTTACAGAATAAAACTGGGTTAAGCAGTATCGTGTTTACAGCTACAGGTAGGAACTTGATTAACATTAATAATATACCAGGAATAGATCCTGAGGTGAATCAATATGGTGTTAGTAATGCTCTGGGGTTAGATTATTTTACGAACCCACAGACAAAATCGGTATTATTTAAAGTGGCCTTTAACTATTAAAAAAAAGAAATTATGAAAAAAATATCTTATATATTATGCATAACAATGGCACTACTTACTACAGTGTCATGTGAAGATATAGTAGAAGGAATTAATGATAATCCTAATGATATTATTATTTCTGATGTTGAAGAACGATTATTCTTAACAGGTAGTATGTTAGCTAATGTTCAGTTAAATTGTGGACATCTTAATCGAATTAGTGGTATGTATACGGGTCAGTTAATTGGCTTTTCGTCACTTTATTCAAATATCTATGGGTATAATTTATCAACTGCAGAATCCAATGGAGAATGGAATGCAATATATGTTGGTGTATTAACTAATACAAATCATATAATTGAAAATTCAAACAGTGGACTATTAGTTGGAATTGCTAAAGTGGTTCAGGCTCATGCTTTTGGAACTGCAGCTTCACTTTTTGGTGATGTTCCTTTTTCAGAAGCAGGTAATTCTGAAATTTCAGATCCTGTTTTTGATCCTCAAATAGATGTTTATACTCAAGTAATAGCACTATTAGATGATGCTATTAGTACATTAAATTCAGCTAGTGCAGGAAGTATTTCAGAGGACATATATTATGGTGGAGATAAAACAAAATGGATTGCTGCGGCAAACACATTAAAAGCTCGTTTCTTTTTACACCAAAAGAATTATGCTTCGGCTTTATCTGCTGCACAAAGTGGTATTGCAAATGCAAGCGGCGATATGAAATATCAACCTCTTGCAGACCCTCTTGCAGATAACAATAATTTGTTCTGGACAATATTAGAAGGTGCTAGAGCTGGAGATATTGGTAATAATAGTGGCGGAAGCGAAAGTTATTTGCTACAAATTCTTGATGACACAAATCCACTATCAAGAAACCATGCAAAAACAGATGAAACAGCTAGAAGAGGATATTATACTATTGATTCTTCTGGAGGTAGTGCTAATGATGGTATTATTGAGCAGCTTGAGCCTCAAAATATGGCAACCTATTTTGAAAATCAACTAATAATGGCCGAAGCGGCAGCTAGAGCTGGTAGTGTTGCTGATGGGCTTCCTTATCTAAATAATGTTAGAGCTTGGATGAATACAGGAGCCCATGTAAATGGTAATTATAGTGGAATGTCATATTTGTATGATGCATTTGTAGAAGCTGATTTTGATAATGGAGGAGTTGAGAATCCAGATAATGTTGATCCAAAAACAGCTTTCCTCCGTGAAGTGATAGAAGAGCGTTATGTTTCAGGATTTGGTATGCATATGCCTTACAATGACGCCAGAAGATTACGCAAATCAGACGGAGCATTTTCAGTACCTTACTTTTTACAAGACGGACCAAGTGCACCTTATCCAGAAAGAATGCCGTATTCAACTACTGCGTTGAACTCAAATTCCAATGCGCCAGCAGAGGATCCAGGTATATTTACTAAAACTGCAGTTAATCAATAATTGAATTAGTTTTTAAGTTAAAAGAGGTTGTTATTTTAAACAGCCTCTTTTTTTATTAAATATGATTAACTTTATCAAATCTATATTATAAGCTATGAAATTAAAATTTGTTAAATATTGTATTGCTATTTTCATAATAGCTTTTACAAGTAGTTGTCTTGAGGGTGATGATGGTTTTTCTTTCGATACTAACCTTGAAAATAATCGATTTACCTTCGCTAATAGACCATATGAATTAAACAGTATAATCATTCATGACGAAACACCAGGTAATAATAACAATCCAAGTGATATTGAAATTATATTATCAAATAAAACTATCGAGGATATAAACTCTGGGAATGATTATTCAGATGTTTCATTGGTCAGATTCAATCTTACAGACCTAGAACTTCAAAGGATCACCTATTCACAGGTACATGACTATGAGATATTTGTTGAAGGGAGTATTGAAAATGGAGAGTTCGTAACTGGAACTGCATTATTGTCTGATGACGATTCAGAGGCAGATAATTTTTTGTTGGCTGCAGCCATACAAATTAATGAAATAACAGAAAACTTTATAAGCTTATCTTTTTCTTTTGCACGTAAAGACGCCCAGGTAATTAACGGCACCTATAGTGGTAGTTACCTTTCTCTTTAATACTAAAGTTTTAAGATTCTAATTTAAAAGCTTATCACGTTTTTTTTGTCGTTTAGCTCCAATTAAATGTTGTTTGTATAATTAATTTCATTTAAGGAGAGACTATTATAATATTTAGTTTCAGTTAATGTGTCGAAACATTAAAAATTGCAAAAAAAGCAGTCGTAAAAAAGTGTAAATTTTTCTTTTAAAGGGTAAATATTTTACGAAAACGTTTTCGTTGTAAACTTGCCAATTTTTCATACTAAAATTTTAGGATGCAAAAAAAATTGGCAAATTTAGCAGGATATCATTAATTTACACGATATTTTATTGATAAATTACTAATCGATTAAACAATAATTTAATTAACTTTGAATACTAATCTAATATGAAAAACAAATTACTTAAGACGTTCTTACTTCCCGTCTTCCTTTTGGCCGGAAGTGTGATTTACGCTCAGACAGTAACTGGTACAGTTTCTGATGCCAGTGGTCCGTTGGCAGGTGTGAATATTTTAGTAAAAGGCACAACTACTGGTACACAAACTGATTTTGATGGTAACTATTCTATCGATGCAGGTTCTGGTGTTCTAGTTTTTAGTTATGTTGGGTATGTCACTCAAGAAGTTGTGGTTAATGGTCAATCAGTGATCAATGTAACTCTTGAAGAAGATGTAGCTCAATTGAGCGAGGTTATTGTAACTGGTTATTCAACTCAAACAAGAGGTGAAATTACAGGTTCGGTTGCTTCGGTAGATGTAGATGAAGCCTTGAAGGTTCCTGTTCAGAATGCGGCTGAAGCATTACAAGGTAGAGTTTCGGGGGTTACTGTAGTAAATAATGGAGCTCCAGGTAGTACTCCTAATGTTAATGTACGTGGTTTTGGAACCTTTACTTCTGGTACTGGACCATTATATATTATTGACGGTGTACAAACTCAAGATCCTAGCGTTCTTAATGCTATCAATCCAAACGATATTGATCAGATGAACGTATTAAAGGATGGTGCAGCTTCTATATATGGAGCTCGTGCTGCGAACGGGGTTATCATTATAACAACTAAATCAGGAAGCTATAATGCACAAAAAACTACGGTATCTGTTGATATTTATACGGGTACTCAAAGTGTAATTAGCGATCCAGATATGTTAAATGCACAGCAACTAGGTGAAGTTTATTGGCAATCATATGCTAATGATGGAGCATCTCCTAATCACCCTCAATATGGTAGTGGAGCTACTCCTGTAATACCTTCAACACTTCAAGGAGTACCTGCTAGTGTAAATGTGAGACCAAACGGAACTAACTGGTGGAATGAAATTACACGTTCTGCTCCAGTAACAAGTACTTCAGTTTCAATTTCTGGTGGTACGGAAGGTAGCAAGAGTTTTGTTTCTTTTGGATATCTAAGTAGAGATGGTGTGTTAAAGCATACTTCTTTCAATAGAGGAAATGTACAAGTAAACAATGAATTTAAAATTGGAAAAGTTAGAATTGGTCAACATTTAAATGTTGCCTATTCAAAGAATCAATTTGGTGAAGGAACTGCATCAGAAATGGCAGTGAGAATTTCTCCTTTAGTTCCAGTTTATGATAATGATGGAAATTTTGCCGGTACATATAGTAACTCAAGCGGTTTATCAAACGCACAAAACCCTTACTCGTTACTTTATAGAGCTCGAGATAATTATCAAAAGAATTTAAGATCATTCGGTGATGTTTATATGTCTCTTGAAATCTTAGATGGATTAACTGCTAAGACACAGTTAGCTGGAAGTTTTAGATCAATAGATCAAAGAGTTTTCACTCCTTTAAATCCAGAAACTGCAGAACCTAGAGGATTCAATACCCTGGCAGAACAAGACCAAACTATTACTACTTGGACTTGGACTAACACATTGAACTATAGAAAGACTTTTGGCGATCATAAATTAAATGCTTTAATCGGTGTTGAGGCAATTCAAAATAATGCAAAAGGAAAACAGGCTTCCGCTACTGATTTTTCTAGTGAGTCACCAGATTTTTACCTTTTAAACGGTAGTAATCACTTTGGTCCTGCAAACTTTGATTGGGCATATGAAAACCAAAATTCATTATATTCTCTTTTTGCTACGGCAGATTATAACTATGCGTCTAAGTATTTCTTAACTGCATCGGTTCGTTACGATAAATCTTCAAGGTTCTTCGAGGATAATAAAGATGATGTTTTCCCTGCGGTAAGTGCAGGATGGGAATTAAGTAAAGAAAATTTCTTCCCAGATGACATTTTTATTAATAGAGCTAGGCTTAAGGCTTCGTATGGAGAATTAGGTAATGATAATATTCCTATTAATAGTCCTGGTATTACTACCTATGCATTTAACCAGAACAACGCGAACTATGTTTTTGATGGTAGTGGTTCAGTTTCTCCGGGAGCGTTTTTACAGCAGCCAGGAAATCCTAACCTAGTTTGGGAGCGCAGTATTACACAGAACTTTGGTGTTGAATTAGGTATGTTTGATAGTAAAGTAAATGCCTCAGTAGAATTCTTTAAAATTACTACTGATGGTTTAATTGCTAGAAACAATAACATAGTAAGTACTACTGCTATTGATTCTGGAGCACCGTTTGTGAACTTAGGTGAGATCCAGAATACAGGTGTTGATATTAATTTATCTTATTATAATACATTCGATAGTGGTCTTAGTTTTGGTGCAGACTTGAATGTTTCAGCTTATAAGAATAAAGTAAATGAGTTAATTGATGGTGCTCCGGTTATTGGAGGTGCATATTCTTGGACAGGGTCTTATACAAGAACAGAGGAAGGAAATGCAATATCTGAATATTTTGGAAGAATAATTTCTGGATTTGATTCTAATGGTCGTTGGACGTTTGAAGATGTTAATGGTGATGGAACCGTTAATGATGATGACAGAACTTTTATTGGAAATCCTCACCCTGACTTTACGTTTGGGCTGAACTTAAACGCTCAATATAAAGGATGGGATGTTTCGGCATTCTTTAATGGTTCTGTTGGTAATGACCTTATTAACCGTAACAAGGTATTCCAAGACTTCCCATTATTCCCTAATGGTAATAGAGGAACAAGAGTACTTGATTCTTGGACACCTTCTAACCAAAATGCGACATTACCTGCATTGAGCTGGTCGTTATTTGGTAACGAAATTAATTCAAATTCATATTTTGTAGAGGACGGTTCATTTGTACGTTTAAAGAACTTACAAATAGGATATAGTTTACCAGATAATGTACTTTCAGATCTAAAAATGGCTTCTTGTAGAATTTATTTACAAGGAACTAATTTATTAACAATTACAGATTATCAAGGTATTGACCCAGAAGTTGCGGGAGGTGGAATACTTAATTTGGGAGTTGACGAAAGAACTTATCCATTATCTAGTATTTATAGTTTAGGAGTAAATGTTAAATTTTAATAAAATGAAGAAGAAAATTTATTTAGTAGCTTTCATGATAGTAGGAATACTAGCATGTAGCGATGATTTTACTGAGACGGTTGAAATTGGTTCATTAAACCCTGCGTCATTACAAACGCCGGCGGGGATTGATTTCTTATTAACAGCAGCTTATAGTTCGCTGGATGGTATTTCTGGTGTTTCTGGAGGTTGGCAAGCAACAGGAGACAACTGGTGGTCGGATGCTATTTCTGATGATGCACATAAGGGATCAACAGATGGTGACCAGCAAACATTGATGAACCTCGAAACATTTAACTGGAATACAGGTAACGATTATATAGCTGGTAAGTGGCGTGCATTATATGCAGGTGTGAATAGATCTAATGCTGTGATTAGTGTAATTGAAGGAGGAGATGATCCTTCTGCTTTTACAAATCAATTAGCGCAAGCATATTTTTTAAGAGGACACTATTATTTTGAATTAGCAAGACAGTATGGATATGCTTCAATTGTTTCAAAAGAGAACTTTGATAATTTTGAGTTTAATCAACCTAATAATGATCCTGCAGCAGTTTGGGCACAGGCAGAGGCAGATATGACTTTTGCTGTAAATAATCTTCCTGCTAGTCAAGGAGCTGAAGCGGCAAGAGCAAATTCTTGGGCAGCTAAGGCTTATTTAGGAAAAATTCAGTTATATCAAGGTAATTGGTCAGGTGCTTTAACAACTTTAGATGATGTGATCAATAATGGTCCATATGCGCTATTGCCGGAATTTGTTGATAATTTCCGCTTAGCAGGTGAGCTTGGATCAGAAGCAGTTTTTTCTATCAACTTTGATACAGCTGGTGGGGCATTTGCTCCTAACGGTAACCAAGGAGGTACATTAAACTTTGGAGGACCTAATGGATGGTGTTGTGGATTCTATCAACCTAGTCAGGATCTTGCAAATACATTCCAGACTGATGGTGCCGGACTTCCGTTGTTGGATACATATAATCAAACTGATGTAACAAATGATTATGGTATTACTTCAGGAGATGCATTTACGCCACATACTGGGCCACTAGATCCAAGAATTGATTATACAATTGGACGAAGAGGAATTAACTACAATAACTGGGATCTTCACCCTGGTAGTAGCTGGGTTCGTGCAGGATTCTCAGACATCTCTGGACCATATATTGCTAAAAAGAATGTTTATTATAATGGCGAATCGGCAAATCAAGGATCAGGAAACTGGGGTCAACAACATTCAGGAATCAACTATAACATTATCCGTTATGCAGATGTATTGTTAATGGCTGCTGAAGCGGCTGTTGAAACAAATGACCTTGCTAAAGCAGTGGGTTATGTAGATCAAGTACGTCAAAGAGCAATAGATATGACAAGAGTTTCCAATGATGGTGGAGCGACAGATGCAGCTAATTATGATATAGCTACTTATGGAACTTTTGCTGATCAAGCAACGGCAAGAAAGGCCGTTCGTATGGAGCGTCGTTTAGAGTTGAGTATGGAAGGTCATAGATTATTTGATATTAGAAGATATGGTAACGGAGAAACTATTATGGCTGAATACATAACTAACGAGAAGAGAACTATGGATCAATCTAATTACGATGGAAAGTTCTCAGCTTATCAGTCTAGACATAATTTATTCCCTGTTCCTGTTGGAGCAATTGACCAATCTGGTGGTGCATTAACACAAAACCCTGATTGGTAATAATTATTTGAATTTTTTAAATAAAAGTGAAACAGAGCGTTGATTAAAACGCTCTGTTTTTTTATTTTTACACTTCTACTTTAATCCATTTTTTATTCATGAAAAAGCTTTTAGTTTTAGCTGGATTGACATTAGTTTTCATGGGATGTGAAAACGAAACAAAAACAACTTCTAAAGTTTTTAATAGATTAGGTTCTGACCAATCAGGAGTAAACTTTTCTAATACACTTACAGAAACAGATTCTTTAAATTATCTCACTTATGCATATATGTATATGGGAGGAGGAGTATCAGTTGGAGATATCAATAATGATGGATTACATGATTTGTTCTTTACTGGGAATATGGTTGAGAACAAGTTATACCTGAACAAAGGAGACTTAAAGTTTGAAGACATTTCTATCTCTGCTGGAGTAGCAGGTGATGACCGCTGGTATACAGGAGTGACAATGGCAGATATTAATGATGACGGTTTCCTAGATATTTATTGTTCTGTTGCGGGGAAAGATGGTGTAAAAGAAAACCAGCTTTTTATTAATAACGGAGATAATACTTTTTCTGAAAAGGCAAAAGAATATGGTATAGCTGATATAGGAAATAGTGTTCAAGCAACGTTTTTTGACTATGACCTTGATGGAGATCTTGATCTATATGTAGCTAATTATCCTCCAACAGCATTTAATGCACCCAATAGCTATTATAAATTTAAAATGGGCTATGTTAAAGATGAAGAAACCGATAAACTATATAGAAACGATGGAAGTGCATTTGTAGATGTTAGTGAAGAGGCTGGAATAAGAACATTTGGATTATCACTTAGCGCAACAGTTGGAGATGTAAACAATGACGGTTACCCGGATGTGTATATTTCTAACGATTTTAGTTCTCCAGATTTATTTTACATCAATAATGGGGATGGTACTTTTTCTGAAAAAGTTAAAGAACTAACAGCGCATACGGCATTTTATGGTATGGGAGTTGACATTGCTGATTATAATAATGATCAACTTCTTGACATCATTCAAGTTGATATGATGGCTCAAAATAACAGGCGACAAAAAGCAAACATGGCAAGTATGAATCCTCAACTTTTTTGGGGAACTGTGAATGCTGGCTTTCATTACCAGTACATGCAAAATAATTTACAGTTGAATAATGGGTTAATGGTAGATGGAGACCCTGGTTTCTCTGATGTGGCTAGATTAGCTGGAGTTTCATCAACAGACTGGAGTTGGGGACCATTATTTGCTGATTTGGATAACGATGGGTTAAAAGATTTATTTATTTCTAACGGAACACGAAGAGAAATTAACAATAGAGATTTTTTTATTGAATACAACAATAAAAAACCTGGAGAGATTGATTTCTTAGAAGAAACACTAAAGATTCCATCTGAGAAGATTGATAATTTTGTTTACCGCAATGATGGAGATCTTGGTTTTGACCAAGTAAATAAAGAATGGGGAATTGAGTTTCCGGGTTTTTCAAATGGTGTTGTTTATGTTGATCTAGACAATGATGGAGATCTTGAAATTGTCTTAAATAACATAGATGACGAGGCAGTGATCTTTGAAAATAAAAGCTCTGAAAACAATAACTATTTGATGGTTAGTTTTGAAGGAGCGAAAGGAAATAGAGATGCCTTAGGAGCTAGAGTTTATGTCACTTCAGAAACGCAAACGCAAATGCACGAGCTAACCTTAAGTAGAGGCTTTCAATCATCTGTAGCACCAGAACTCCACTTTGGCCTTAACCAAGATGATGTTGTTTCTGAGTTAAAAGTGGTTTGGCCGGATGGAAAAGAAGAGACCTTAACTAATGTAAAAGCTAACCAAAAGCTAGTTTTGAAATATGAAAAAGCATTAGCAGCTGAAAAAGCTGATACAAATAAAGGTCAGCTTTTTGCTCAAGTTGAAGAAGAAGTTTTTCCTAAACATCAACATTTAGAGAACTATTATGATGATTTTGTTGACCAAGTTCTATTACCTCATAAAATGTCTCATTTTGGACCAGCACTTGCAGTTGGAGATTTAAATAATGATGGATTGGATGATTATTATATTGGAGCTTCATCTGGTGCAGCCGGAATAATTTATGTTCAGTCGGCTGATAAATTCGAAAAATTAGATACTAAAGTATTTGATCAACACCTAATGAACGAAGACGTTGGTGCATTAATCTTTGATGCCGATGCAGATGGTGATAATGATTTATATGTGGTAAGTGGCGGTTATGAGTTTAATGCAAATTCTGAATTGCTTCAAGATCGTTTGTATCTAAATGATGGACAAGGAAATTTTACTTACGCTAAAGATGCGTTGCCTCAAAATTTCACTAGTGGATCAAAGGTATATCAAGCTGATTTTAATGATGATGGTAAGAAAGATCTATTAGTACTAGGAAGACAACAACCAAGGAATTACCCTGAAGCGGTTAGCTCAACCATTTTATATAATGTTTCAAGTAGTGCAGATGCTAAATTTGATGATGTAACAGATAGAGTTGCTCCAGATCTAAAAAGCTTTGGTATGGCTACAGATGCTGTAATAACTGATGTAAATGGAGACGGGAAAGAAGATTTCATAATTGTTGGAGAGTGGATGCCAATTCATGTGTTCGTCAACATTAATGATTCGTTTAAAGATATTTCAGAAAAAATGGGTATCACAGAAGATCAAACAGCTTGGTGGTGGAGTATTGAACAAGGTGATTTTGATAATGATGGTGATATGGATTATTTAGTAGGGAATAACGGTTTAAATTATAAATATCAAGCGACTGAAGATGAACCTTTCGAGTTATTTGTCAACGATTTTGATAAAAACAATAAGAATGATTTAGTTTTAAGTTATTATAATGAAGGAGAGCAATATCCGGTTAGAGGAAGAGAATGCTCTTCTCAGCAAATACCAGCTATAAAGAGTAAATTTAAAGATTATGAAAGTTTCTCAGAAGCTACTTTAGTTGATATTTATACTAAAACAGATCTGAGAAAAGCTACGCATTATCAAGTCAAATCTTTTAGCAGTATCTATTTAGAGAATGATAATGGAAAGTTTATTATTCATAATTTGCCAACTCAGGCGCAATTATCAAGTATTAATAGGTTTATTGTTAGAGACTTTAATGATGATGGAAATGCAGATGCTTTATTAGCTGGAAACTTACATGTTTCAGAAATTGAAACTACTAGAAATGATGCAGCGTTTGGATTATTGATGCTAGGGGATGGTCAAGGTAATTTTATACCACAAACCTCAATGGAGAGTGGATTTTTTGCTCCAGGTGATGTTAAGGATATGTCTACTATAAAAGTAGGTGACAAAGAAATGGTATTGATTGCAAAAAATAGTGATTACTTGCAAGCTATAGAAATTAAGTAACTATAATTCTAGTTAGACTTTTTACTTTTCTTTGAAAGAAAACTCCAGACAAGTTCACTGGTTGTATTACTGTCTGATAAGTTAAAATTATACCATTGATGTTCACCTTTTTCAATTTTGAAATGTACAACTTCGGTTTTATTTTTTCTATCACCTAAATAGGAGTGTTTAGTGATATTGAATGGTGATTTACCTCTGTAAGTTTTAATTTTTGGAATCTCATTTAGCTTATTGGTTTTACACCAAAATTCAAGTAGTGTTGGTACTGATATTGACCATTCTTTATTTCCAGCATATAAGATTTGTCTATCTAAAGTACCATGAATTTGCAATACAGAAACATTTTCTAAAGGGTTACATGATTCGTATAATTTATTTGTCATAGTTCCTGTGACAGATGCAACTGCGGCGAAGATATCACTTAAACTACATGCAAGTTCCATTGCCATAAAACCACCATTAGACATGCCAGCAGCATAAATTCTAGATTGGTCAATATTGTATTCTTTGGAGATATCTTTAACTAGGCTTTCTAAAAAACCAAGATCGTTTATATTACTCCTACCATAACCTAACGTATTCCAAAATGGACTATCCCTGAATAGAGTTCCTTGTGGATAAACTGCGATAAAATTTTCTCTTTCAGCAATGTTATTAAACTTTGTATTATACATGAACATATAAGCAGAGTCACCGTAACCATGTAAGCAAATTAAAAGTGGAACTGATTTCTTAACAGACAATTTTTTTGGAACGTATAGTAGATATTCTCGAGTAGTATCTTCAAAAGTTACTTTCTTAACAATTGGAATACTTTGAGAATAAATACTTGTAGTGAATAAAAGAAATGTAAATTTTAAAAAGCAAGGTTTTATAATTGATAAAACTCTCATTATTAGTTAATTTAATCTTTGTAAAAGGTATTTTCTATTGCAATCTATAAAATATTTTTGGAGTTAATGAAATTGGAATTTGTTAAATAAGAATTCGCTATTTTGCATACTTAATTTATCAACCAACCTAAATGAAATTCAAATTTTTTTTATTGAAATGTTTTATCATAATCTTTTTAATGGGTTGTAATGATGAAAGCTCATTGGTGATTCCTCAACCAGATAAAGATAATGGAGGGCTTTTTTTACCTGATGGATTTGGAGCACTAGTTGTTGTTGATAGCGTTGGACCTTCGAGGCATTTGGCAGTTAATAATAATGGAGATATTTATATTAAACTTAAAATAACTGAAGGGAGATTAGGTAATGTTGCCATAAGAGATACAGATAATGATGGAAAAGCTGATATTGTTCAAAGATTTGGTGATTATCCTAATGATGGAAGTTTTGCAACAGAAATGCGAATCCATAAAGGATACTTGTACTTTAGTTCAGAGAGAGTTATTTATAGACAGAAGTTAGATCCTTCAAAATTGATTCCAGAAGGAAAACCTGAAATTCTGGTGATAGATAGATTCCCCATTAGATGGCACAATGCAAAATCATTGGCTTTTGATAGCCAAGGAGGTATGTATGTAACTTTTAGTGCACCTACAAATGCTTGTGAAGATTTAACACAGACCATCAGTGACCCAGATGCGACAGTTAAAGGAGAATACCCATGCTCACAATTGGAGTTTCTTGGAGGTATTTGGAGATTTGATGATAGCAAATTGAGTCAAACCCAAGATGATGGGGTGAGATATGCTACAGGAATACGTAGCGTGGTTGGTATCACTTGGAATGATGAATATAATAGTTTGTATGCTGTAAATCATGGAAGGGACTATTTGAATAATAGAGCTCCAAAGATTTACTCAAAATGGCAAGATGCGGTTCTGCCAGCTGAGGAGTTCATGCAGATTAGCGAAGGAGATGATTTTGGTTGGCCATACACCTACTATGATCATTTTAAAAATAAAAGAGTAGTAGCTCCAGAATATGGTGGTGATGGAGAAAAAGAAGCCCAGGGGTATAAAGATCCAATAATGGGTTTACCTGCGCATTGGGCACCAAATGATTTGCTGTTTTATAAAGGAGATCAATTTCCAGCTCGTTATAAGAATGGAGCTTTTATAGCCTTTCATGGATCTATGAATAGAGGGTCATATCCTCAAGGAGGTTATATCGTTGCGTTTGTTCCATTTAAAAATGGGAAACCTTCTGGTGATTGGGAGGTTTTTGCTGATGGATTTGCAGGTGTTGACACCATTGTGCAAATGCAAGATGCAAAGCATAGGCCTATGGGTTTATCTGAAGGACCAGATGGGTCACTATATATTTCTGAATCCAAAAAAGGAAAAATTTGGAGAGTAATGTTTAATGGTGACACTTTGAATTATGGTAAAGATCAATTAAAGTCAATGGAGGCTAGAAAAGACTTACCTCATTTAAAACTTCCTGAAGAACTTAAAGATATGATTGCGACTCAGTAATCTACTCTTTAGATGATTTTCTCAAAACCTTACCAGCTTTAATATTCATAAATTCTTGATCGTCGATGGCTAGTTGACCATTTACAATAACATAATGAATTCCTTCAGAATACTGATGAGGTTGCTCAAAAGTTGATTTATCAATAATAGTATTAGAATCAAAAATTGTGATATCAGCTTTCATACCTTCAGCAACTAAACCTCTGTCATTTAATCCAATCGATTGTGCAGGAAAGTAAGTCATTTTATAAATCGCTTCGGAAAGAGATATAATTTTTTTCTCTCTTACATAGCGACCCAAAACTCTAGGAAAAGTGCCATACCATCTTGGGTGAGGATGACCATCACCTAACTTTACAAGACGACCGTCTGAGGCTATCATAGTTTGAGGATGTGCCATGATGTTTTCTACATCGCTTTCATGCATTGCATGAAATACGCACGAAGCTCCTCCGTTCATTTGGGCTTCAATGACCAATTCTGCACCATTTTCTACAGTTGGTTCCATTCCTTTTTGCTCGCACCAATACTTTAATGTTTTTCCTTCTAGGCTTTTATCCCAACTTACCTTTGCAAATTGTACACGATCTAAGTCATCACCACCTCTGTCGTTGAGTATATTAAACACGATGCCCGCTTTAATACTATCTTTTAGAACTGGTTTGGAAACGCGCTCAATAAAAGCATCGTTACCTCCTGCTCTGGCCCAAGCAGGAATCAATACAGAAATCCCTGTATGGCTTGCTGCATAAGGATATTGATCAATTTTAATATCGAGTCCTTTGGCTCTGGCTGAGTCAACCATTGCAAGAGTTTTACCACTTTGTCCCCACATTGGTTTACCTATAATTTTATGATGTGTTAGTATTACTGAAATATCTGCTTTTTCAGAAATTGTAATAGCTTCATTCACTGCATCAAGAACACCAAGACCCTCGTCCCTTAAATGAGAGGTATAAACACCTCCTTTTTTAGAGGCTTCTTTTGATAAGGTGATAACTTCGTCAACCTTAGAAAAGCTTCCAGGTAAATATTTAAGCCCAGTTGAAATACCATATGCACCTTCATCCATTGCTGTTGAAATTTGTTCTTTCATTTTTGAAAGCTCATCTTCAGTTGGAGCTCTATTGTCTAGATTCATTATGTTCTTTCTAACAGTATTATGTCCAATTAAATAGGCAACATTCATCCCTACACCAATTTTTTCTAAGCTATCCAGATAATGACCAAAAGGCCAAGGACTAGATCCATCTGGACCTCCAAGACTTGTAGTCACTCCTTGTCTTACGTGACTTTCACAATTTGATAATCTCATAATAGGGTCTAAATGGGCATGTAGATCAATAAAACCTGGAGAAACAACAAGATTGCTAGCATCTATTGAACGTTGAGTTACAGCATTAGATAAATTTCCTATGGTCATAATAATATCATCTTTAATTCCAATATCTCCTTGATAGGATTCTTTTCCTTTTCCGTCGAGAATAGTTCCATTTTTAATAATAATGTCATACTCGATTGAAGAATTGCAGCTAATAAATATTGAAGTGAAAATCAGAAGAAATAATATGCGCTTCATTTTACTATTTTTAGTTGAGATGCTAACTAAGGTATTGATAATAAATGAAAAACCATTGATAAATACCATTGATAATTCATTAATTATCTTTAACAAAGTTGATTAATAACTAGATGAATTATCATTTTACTATTATACTTTTAACACTAGATAAAAACGATTCTAAACACTATTATTTGTAGTCTTTATCTTATGTGTAATTGAAAAAAGTTGATTTTTTCACAAATACATGCATTTTATCGGTATTTTTTGTATGTTTATCGAGTCAATTTGCTTTTTATCGGTAAAATAGGTTGGAGGAACAATAAATATTTGAACCTATGAAGCCCCAACTTCGAAACTTATTTTTTGGAGTAATTTGCCTTTTGTCTTTGATAGGACAAAAGACGCTTGCTCAAACTATGCAATTAGAGGTACTAGGAGGAGCAGTTGTTACTCAAGGTTCTACAGTTACTATAAATGCAGGAACAAGCTTAGATTTTAGAATTACTAATGTTGATTTTTCAAATTGTAAAAAATTGAAGATTCAAGATGTTGATATATCAAATACTACAGGTTTTGACATTGATCCTAATAACCCTAAAAGAAATATAAAGCCAGAGGGTTGCAATGGAGGAAAGAAGTTTCTAGACTTTTCTATTGAGAATATTACACCTAACTGTTCAACAGTAAGTACTTTAGTAACAGTAGAGATTAAAGATCAAGCAGATTTTACGTTTACTCTTGAAGTAAATTCTTCTCCAGAAATATATGTTTTTGGTGCAGACTACCCTTTTGGAGATATTTTCCATGGAGATACCACAACTTCAGAGAGTAATAACACCTATTTTGGTGTTGTCGAAGAGGGAGCAGTAGTTACTAGAAGATATGCTGTTGCTAATATTGGAAGTTGCGATTTAGATATAACAGCGTTGTCAAGTTCTAATTCAGACTTTGCAGTTTCATCTCCTTATCCAATTCCTTGGACTGGACTCGAACCATATTATTATATAGTAATTGATGTAACATTTACAGGACCAGTTGCAGGAACGGGTACCCAATCTTCTGTTATTAGTGTTAGTAATACAGACAATACTACCTTTACTTTTAAGGTGTCTGCCGAAATGTTTAATGAAAATATACCAGGACCTGGAGGTATTACTGCTAACTTTAAACTATGGCTAAAGTCTACCAGAGGGATTGTTACCTCTGGTTCAGCACTTACCGATTGGGAAGACCTAGGTACAAACGGAAAGGATGCAACTACTGTTACAGGTAAAGAACCAACATATTATGATACAGCTGCAGAAAATATAAATTATAACCCGGTAGTTGATTTCGAAAATGATGGTGGAGCTACTGAACAATATATGTACAATGATGACACTCCTATTAGCGGGTTTTATAATCAAGAAATATTTATTGTGATGCAACCAGATGTTGCAATGAGTAATTCATCAAGTGGCGAAACGATATTTGCAGGTACAGATTCAGGTAGCGCTGGAGATAAAACAGGAGTAGGTCTTGGGAATTATTCTTCAGAGTTTACAGATGAAATAATATCCTATAATCAGGACGTTCCTGAAGGAGGAAGTTTTAATGGTGATGCCGAAACAAGCACCTCCAAAACATATTCTGGAACTGGAATAATTAATATTAGGAATAATGCATCTTCATCTCCAACAGGACAAGAAATACTATACAATTCAGTTTTACAAACCACTAGCAATGTTTCTGATGTTTCTTTTACGGAGATTGATGGAAGCGACTATTGGATTGGTAGAAATTATGATATACCAGGTAGTTTAAATGGAAAAGTAGCCGAAGTATTTACTTTTAGTGAAGTTTTGAGTGCTGCAGATAGACAAAAAGTAGAATCTTACCTGGCTATCAAGTATGGTGTCACTTTAGGTGCTTCAACCGAAGCGCAGAAAGATTATATAAATTCTTTTGACAACACAGTTTGGGATGTTTCCGGGAACACTGGTTTTAATTATCATGTAGCAGGAATAGGAAGAGACTCTATTTCAGATTTAAACCAAAAACAATCAAAAACACTTAACTTAACTAATGAAGTTACCATTGGATTAGGAGGCGTTTATGCTACTAATAGTATAAATACTAGTGAGTTTACTAAAGATGGCGATTTTTTGGTATGGGGAAATGATAATGGTGCTTTTTCTGGTTCAAGTACTAATACGGTAACAATTGCTTCGGGAATCACTACTTCATTAACAAGAATTGATAGAAAATATAAAATAGTAGAAGATAATGATCATGTTAATGGTGATGTAGGTACAGTTTATTTAACAATACCTACAGCAGCATTTAGTGGATTTTCAAAAACAAGTACTGAGGAATATGCACTCATAGTGGCAGATAATTCAAATTTTGCTAATGGAGATATAATAGACGTCATTCCTTTAAGATCAGAAGATGCAGGAGTTACACTTCAAACATTTTATAATTTTGATGGGACTAAATATTTTACGTTTGGTAAAGTCGCTAAACTATCAGACAACCATTCTATTAGCTTTGCTTCAGGAGACTATATGGTTGGTGAATATGCCTTAAACTTGAATACTGACGACTTTACAATTTCAGCTTGGGTAAAATGTGCTGCAAATGCTAGCGATAGGACTATTATGGCAAAAGGAGAAAAATTACAAATTAGATTAAACCCTATAGGAAATGTAGAAGTTTATATAGATGATGAAGTGACGCCTAGATATACTTCTGATATGGATTTAGATGACGGTAAATGGCATCATACAACATTTATTTATAATAGTGGTACTATATTATTGTATGTTGATGGTGTACTTGATAAATCAGTTCAAAACATTGTGCATCCATCTCCAAATAGCAACCACTTCAGTATTGGTGCACTATATATAGACAAAGATAACATCTCAAATTACTTACTTGGAGAAATAGATGAAGTTGTTGTATGGGATGTTGCTTTAACTGAAAACCAACTAAGATATGTAATGAATCAAGAAATTGAAAGATATGATGATTCAGGAACAGATTATATTCAAGGGAAACTCCTGCCTCAAGGAGCTTCAAGTAACGAGATAGTGTCCATACCTTGGAGCAGCTTAAGAGTTTATTATGACTTTAATAACTTTTACGGTTCAACAGTAGAAGGTTTAACAGATGATCGTTTCTTCATAAGATTAAACTATTTAAATAAAACAAAGACTATGCTAGATGATCAAACTGCACCGTTACCTTATGTGTCTGCAGCTGATGGAGCATGGGATACAGCAACAACTTGGTCTAATAATGCTGATGTAATGGTGCCTAATTCATTAAGCTTAGATGGTAGCACAATAATTGATTGGCATACCGTACAAATTGGACATAATATTACTTCAGGTGATAGAGATATCTCTGTTTTTGGGCTTGTTCAGACTGCAGGGACACTTACAATTGCGGATCCTAATGATGCTCAAGATGAAACGAATACAGGTCAAGCTTTAAACGTGACTAACTATTTAGAGATTGACGGAGTAATAGATCTTATTGGAGAATCTCAACTGGTACAAACAGAAGGAAGTGTATTGGATGCAGATAGTGGTGGTTATATTGAACGAGATCAGCAAGGTACTGCCAATGGTTTTAATTATAATTACTGGTCTTCTTCTGTAGCACCAATTAGCGGAAATACAGGAACGCGAGGAACAGGAGTTTCTAGTTCAAATGCAGATCATACATTAACAGGAGTATTAAATGATGGAACGACATCATCTAGTTATGCGACACTTACTTTTAACAACTCTTATACTGCTGCAGATAGTAATACACCAACAACACCTAGAACAGTTAGTACATACTGGATGTACACGTTTTATGGTGCAGCAGATGATTATAATGCATGGAGCGCAATAAATGAAAACTCAGCACTTAAAGCTGGTGAGGGCTTTACCATGAAAGGAACCTCAGGTTCTACGTCAATATCAACGAATCAGAATTATGTATTTAAAGGATTGCCAAATAATGGTGATTTTACCTTACCGCTTGACAAATCATCTGGAGATGTTGATCGACTAATTGGAAACCCTTATCCATCTGCTATGGATGCTACAGAATTTATTCTAGATAATATGAGTATTGCTGATGGTGGTAATAATACCAACGGAACCATTTTTAACGGAGCATTGTATTTCTGGGATCATTTTGGAGAAGAGAATACCCATGCACTAAATGGATATGTAGGAGGTTATGCAACTAGGAATTTAACGGGTGGTACAGCGGCAATATCAAATGATAATAGAATTAACAATACCTCAGATGGAGGGTCGCCAGCAACAGGGACTAAAGTCCCTGGGCAATATATTCCTGTTAATCAAGGCTTCTTTGTAACTACAGAGCTTGATGGATTTGATAATGATAACGGATCTGCAATTACAACCGTGAATGGGGGTAACATTGAATTTAAAAATAGCCAAAGGGCATTTATAACTGAACAAGTTGTTACAGATTCGCAATTTTTAAGAAACAATAATAGTGGTAAGAAGAAAGCTCAAGAACAAATAAATAATGAAGCGCAGGTTAAGCCTACCTTAAACATTGTTTATGATTCTCCTCTAGGATATCATAGAGAACTACTATTAGGTGCTAGAGCTGTAGCCACAACTAACTTTGATATTGGCTATGACGCATTTATGATTGATGTAAATGAAGAAGATATGTATTGGCTTATTAACGATAGTAAGTTTGTAATTCAAGGGGTTAATGAAATTAGACACCTGCAAGAGTTTCCTATAGGTGTTAAGGTTAACCAAGATGGAATAGTTACCATTAGAATGGAGAGTATTGAAGGAGTAGAGGAACATGTTGATGTAGTTTTACTTGATAAAGAAACAGGAAATTATCATTCAATTAAAAAAAGTCCATTTATGCTAACTTTAGCCGCGGGAAAATATGATAATAGATTTGCAATAGTCTTTAATGAGTTAGAAGGAGAAGAGAAGTTAGAAGAAGAAGTTATTAATGGGATAGAATTGAAAATATATTATGATAAGAATACTTCAGAAATAGCAGTAAATCATAATCAAGATTTAAAGATATTTAGAACTGATCTTTACAATATCATAGGTCAGAAAATAAGGCAATTAGATTTTACTAATCATAGAGCTCATGTGTCTTTAAGTTCCGGAATCTATATTCTTAAGTTAAAAACGTCGAAAGGAGTTATTACTAGAAAAATTAAAATACAGTAAATGAAGAAGGGTTACTATTTTTAGTAACCCTTCAGATTTAATTATCCCTTGTGTTAAATTATAACTCTGCTAAGATACAAAATTTATTTACCACACCTATAGTTAAGATTATTCAATCATTATATTTACGGTAATTATTGAGTGTTGAATAAAGTAGCTATTAATCTTAAGGATTCTCTGTCAGGTTTTTCGGGAGAAATTTATACCGATCAACTTCATCGTACTATTTATGCAACTGATGCTTCCGCTTATAGAATGATTCCTGAAGCAGTTGCTATTCCAAGAAGTATTGAAGATATTAAGTTATTAATTGCCTTTGCTAATAACAGCAAAACTTCTTTGATTCCTAGGGCTGCAGGTACATCTTTGGCTGGACAATGTGTTGGAGAAGGAATAGTGGTTGATGTTTCTAAACACTTTAATAAGGTATTAGAGTTTGATGAGAAGAAGCAAACAGTTAAAGTTCAGCCAGGGGTTGTTAGAGATGAACTTAATGAATTTTTAAAACCTTATGGACTGTTTTTTGGCCCAAATACATCTACCAGTAATCGTTGTATGATTGGTGGTATGGTCGGTAATAATTCGTCTGGGACAACTTCAATTAAGTATGGAGTTACACGAGATAAAGTACTAAGTGTCGATTGTGTTTTAAGCGATGGCTCTGAAGCTAGTTTCCAATCTATAAGCAAAAAAGAATTTGAGAAGAAAGCACGAGAAGAAACATTAGAAGGAAATATATATAACAGACTTTTTGAATTGTTGTCACCACAAGAAATTAAAGAGGAAATAAAAAAGGAGTTTCCAAAGGAAAGCATTCATAGAAGAAATACAGGTTATGCAATTGATGCTCTAATAAATTCGGAAGTTTTTGAGGAATCTAAAAAGCAATTGAATCTTTGCAAATTACTTTCAGGGAGCGAGGGAACATTAGCTTTTACAACAGCCATTACTTTAAAGTTGGATAAGTTGCCGCCTGCTAACAGTATTATGATTGCGGCTCACTTTAATAGTGTTAATGAGAGTTTGCGAGCAGTTGTACATGCTATGAAACATGATTTGTTCATGTGTGAGCTCATGGATAAAACGATTTTAGAATGCACAAAAAATAATCGCGAACAGTCTAGAAATAGATTTTTTGTTCAAGAAGATCCTGAAGCTATTTTAATGTTAGAGGTTAGATCAGACAATCTAGAAGAGCTAGAAAAGTTGGCTGACTTAATAATTGACAACCTTAAAGATGAAGGACTAGGTTATGCATTTCCAAAACTTAAAGGAGAAGATATAGACAAAGCGATCAACCTTAGAAAGGCTGGATTAGGACTGCTTGGGAATATTGTTGGAGACAAGAAGGCAGTTCCTTGTATTGAAGATACAGCAGTTTTAGTAGATGATTTGCCAGCTTATATTGAAGAGTTTACTGCAATGATGGATAAATTTGGTCAGAAAGCGGTGTACTATGCACATGCTGGAGCAGGAGAACTTCACCTTAGACCAATTTTAAATTTAAAGAAGAAAGAAGATGTTAAGCTGTTTAGGAAGATAACACATGAAACAGCATTATTAGTTAGGAAATATAAAGGTTCGTTTAGTGGAGAGCATGGCGACGGTATAGTTCGTGCTGAGTTTATTCCTTTAATGATAGGGGAAAAGAATTATGAACTCTTAAAAGAAGTCAAGAAGGTATTTGATCCCAAAAATATTTTTAATCCTGGAAAGATTGTTAATGCTTTTTCAATGGATAAGAATTTGAGATACTTTCCAGATAGGGAAGAACCAGAAGTAGAAACTATATTAGACTTTTCAGATAGTCTCGGAATTTTGAGAGCAACAGAGAAATGTAATGGATCAGGTGACTGTAGAAAGCAGTACTTTGCTGGAGGAACAATGTGTCCAAGCTACAGGGCAACCAAAAATGAGAAAGATACAACCAGAGCAAGAGCGAACATGCTGAGAGAGGTTTTAACTACTTCAGATAAAGCAAACAGATTTGATGATAAAGAGTTAAAGAAAGTTTTTGATTTGTGCTTAAGCTGTAAGGCATGTGCTAGTGAGTGCCCAAGTAATGTAGATGTAGCAGCTTTAAAAGCAGAATTTCAATATCAATATTACAAATCAAATAAGAGGCCTTTTCGTGATAAGATATTTGCGGCAAATGCTAAATGGAGTAAATTGGGGAATAGGGTTCCAGCTTTGTTTAATGCAATAACTAATACTAATATCTCAAAAAATGTACTCGGTATTTCTTCTCATAGAAAAATGCCACGATTAGCAAAGGTGACACTTAGGAAATGGTTTATAAAAAATAAGAAACCTATAAATTCAAATACTGTAAATGGCGAATTGTTCTTATTTGTAGATGAGTTTACTAATTTTTATGATGTTAGTGTTGGCATTGATGCTATTGAACTTCTAACCCAATTAGGTTACAAAGTGAATATTGTAGATCATGCAGAAAGTGGGCGCAGTTACCTTTCCAAAGGATTTTTAGATGAAGTAAAACAGATAGCTAATAAAAATGTTAAGGTTTTTGAAGGTTTAATTATGGAAGACAAACCTTTGGTTGGAATTGAACCTTCTGCGGTTTTGTCCTTTAGAGATGAATATTTAAGGTTAGCAGATAATAAGAAAGGTGCAGAATATATTTCTAAATACACTTTTACATTTGAAGAATTTATTTCAAATGAAATGAACAAAGGGAATATTAAATCTGATAGTTTTACTAGTATTGAACAAACCATTAAAATTCATGGGCACTGTCATCAAAAAGCATTGAGTACAATTGCCCATACTCAAAAGATGCTTGAACTACCAGTAAATTACAAAGCATCAATAATTAATTCTGGATGTTGCGGAATGGCTGGATCTTTTGGTTACGAAAAAGAGCATTATGAGGTAAGTATGAAAGTAGGAGAAGATCTTTTTAAAAGAATCCAGAATATGGAAGGAGAAAACATCATTGCGGTTTCTGGTACCAGTTGCAGGCATCAAATTAAGGATGGAGTTAATAAAGAATCATTTCATCCCATCACAATTCTAAGGAAAGCTTTAGCCTAAAAAATGTATTTTTTTAGTATTTTTATCGAGTTAAAATATAGATAAACGCATTTTTATTGTAGGAAAAATATTCAAAAAATGCATTTTATCGGATATTTGTTGCATTTCATCGTAAAATTTTAATACTGGACGACTCCATATCTATTTTTACTAATCCTAATAAGCCCCAATAATTCCCTCATGCTTATTTAGAACCATTAATTAATCCACGATTACTATTTCTGTGATTGTATTCCCTCATTTTTAAAACACAATTAAGTGTTTTCATAATTAGTCCATTTTATCCCTCGCTATAATTTCGGTTATAGGCAGAATTGTAAATAATATTTAACAAACAAAAGATAAAATAGATAATTATGAAGTCCCTAAAAATTACCTTGATCTTAGTTGCTGTATTTTGTTTAACTATTGCAGGAACTAGTACACAAAAAGAAACTGAACCTACAGCAAACACTATTCAAAAAGTTGATAAAGCTGAAATTGAGTATGTTGCAAGCGTTATAAAAAAGAACAAAAAACCAAGTCAAGATATCTAGTATGAAGATATCCTACTTTATGTAAACCTTCTGTCTAACGGCAGAGGGTTTTTTTGTTTATGATTAATACTAGTTTCTTACTAAAGAAGTTCTAAATTTTGTTATAAATTTGAGAATATTAATTAATTCTATTAAAGTTGTTCAAGAGAGCCCTTCTTTTTCTTTTATTATTGAATTTCTTCAAGATACCTGCTCAAAGTGAAGAACAACTAAAGCAGCTCGATTCAATTTTTAACTTACGTGAGTTATCCAGAGATTATGATCTAGGATACGAACTTCAACACCGTTATGGGAAAAGAGCTGAGACTTTGTCCAAGCATTTGGGTGTAGATTCTACATTACTGAGAAGTCAAACTTTTCTATCAGGACTTTATTTATACTATGATAGATATGAAGAATTTAGAGCAATTAATCACTCTAGTCTAGTTTTAGCAAAAAAACTTAATGATTCTGTAAGAATAGGAAAGAACTATTACAATTTGGGATGGTTCCATATGATAGAGAACAATAACGACAGTGCCTATTTTTATTATTATAATGCCCAAAAAGTTTACCAGCAAATAGGTGATTTGAAAAACGAAGGCGAGGTTTTGTTAAATATGGCCAATATACAGGAATCGGCTAAAGACTATCTTGGTAGCGAAGAAACGGCTGTAAGAGGGATCTCTTTAATAGAAAGACTTCCAAGAAGTAATAATGTTAGTGTAAATGATGGCAATTTAGATACTTTATGGTCTTTATATAATCTGCTAGCGGTAATTTCTGAAAGATTAGGACAGCATGATGAGTCTATTAAAAACTATCAAAAGTGTATAGAAATCGCTGAAAAAATGAGTCAGCCTTTTTTTTACAGATTGAGTTCAAAAAATAATATAGGACATTCCATAGCGGAAAAAGGAGATTTACAAGAAGCTTTAATAGTTTTTCAAGAATTAATTGAAGATCCGAATTTGCGTCAGGTTAGTCCCGAGCTATATGTACATGTTCTTGGTAATGTGGCACGGACAAAATTTAAAATAGGAGACTCAGAACATAGTGATATCGAAAATGAATATAAAGGCGCCTATAGGTTAAGTGATAGTCTTGATTATTTGGATGGTAAAATGGCCATTTTAGAAGATTTTTCTCAGTTTTACTTCGATATAGGAAGAAAAGACTCTGCATTAGTACTTGCTAAAGAGAATTATGAGTTAGCAAAAGAATCAAGCTCTAATGATGTAGCACTTAATGCATTAATGTTACTATCAAAAATAGAAGGAGATAACATTGGTAAGCAACATCTTAATGACTATATAAAATTAAATGACAGTTTAGTAAAGAATGAACGTGAAGCTCGAAACAAATTTGCTCGAGTAAGATTTGAAGTAGATAAGATAGAAGCTGATAATGAACAGCTCGCAAAAGAGAGGTTATTGTTTCTAATAATCTCAATAGGATTACTTCTTAGTCTAACACTGCTTTATGTGGTGATAACACAAAGAGCTAGAAATAGAAAGCTCCAGTTTATTCAGCAGCAACAAGAAACTAATGAGGAGATATATAATTTGATGTTAACTCAGCAGGATAAAATAAAAGAAGGAAGACAACAAGAGAAGAAAAGAATATCAGAAGAGCTTCACGATGGTGTACTTGGAAAGCTTTTTGGCACTCGTTTAAGCTTAGACAGCTTAAATTTGGTACTAACGGAAGATGCGGCAAAATCAAGAATGCAATATATTAACGAACTTAAAACTATAGAAACTGAGATTAGAAAGATATCTCATGATCTTAATACCGATTTTATTGCAGATTCGAGTTTTATAGATATAGTCAAAACCCTTATTGAAACCCAGACTACCGCTTACGGATTAGAACACTCCTTTACCAATGACGACAATATTGCTTGGGAAGAAGTACCTAACAAAACTAAGATTCACATTTACAGAATGCTACAAGAAACCATGCAAAATATTTACAAACATGCACAAGCTAACATGGTTAAAATTAGTTTTGAATTAAAAAATGATGTAATTTTATGTGTGATCGAAGATGACGGTAAAGGCTTTAATGTAAGCAAAGCTAGAAAAGGAATTGGTCTTAAAAATATTGATTCCAGAGTTAGTGATGTTGGAGGTAAAGCCGAAGTTTACTCTAAAATCGATATAGGTACAATTATAAAAATACACATTCCTATCACCTTAGCTTAATGGAGCAACATTTACGCATATTAATGGTTGATGATCATCCAATGATTATTGAAGGATATCAAATGACTTTGGTGGCTACTAAAAAAACACATCAACATTTAGATATTGATATTGCTCACGATTGTGACATGGCTAACGAGCTTATTATAAAAGGAGCAAATAGTGATCGCCCATATGATGTGTTGTTTTTTGATATTAGTTTACCTGCTTCAAAAGACGGAGCAATAACTTCAGGAGAAGACCTTGCAAAAATAGGACGAACTTATTTACCAGATGCAAAGGTGATCATTCTTACAATGTTTAATGAGTCGTTTAGGATATTAAATATTATTAGAGAGATTGATCCTGAAGGGTTGTTAATTAAAAGTGATTTGACCTCTAGTGAGTTGGCAGATGCATTTCAACGTATTATCGATGACCAACCATATTACAGTAGCACAGTTAATAGTTTTATTACCAAGACTATAAAAAGTGATATCTTTTTAGACGATGTAAATCGTAAAATTCTTCATTTGCTATCACAAGGAATTAAAACAAGAAGTTTAAGTGAGCATATAGATTTGTCTTTAAGTGCAATAGAGAAAAGAAAGAAGCATTTAAAGGAACTCTTTGGTGTTGAAGATGGCAAAGATGAGACATTATTAAAGAGTGCTCGAGAAAAGGGATTTCTTTAAGAAAAAGCAGCTAAAATGTTAAATTTTGATCTTTTTCAATTTTAGTTGCACTACTCAATGACACATTTTATCTAGGAATTACGGTTTTTCCGTAACAAGTTTGAGGTTTTCGCGCAAGTTAAATCATGTGTTTCTCTTTATCTTTGAAGAAGACAACGAAAGAATTAATTATCCCTCTAATTTATTTGTTGAATTAATAGCAATTGACATGCCTTATGACTGACTATGTTGGTCATAAGGTTTTGTCGTTTTAGAAGATAGCTGATTTGTATTCCCACACCTTCATTACAAAAAGGCCTAAGTAGATTATTGAAAAGACAAACTTTAAAAAAGTTGAGGTAAGAAAACCTAAGAATGACCCGAACGCAGCTTTAACAGCTTTCTCTTGATCAGTTTTATTGATCATTTCTCCAATAAGGGCGCCTACAAACGGTCCAATAATAATTCCAAACGGAATAGGAGATAGTAACCCAACAATTAGACCTATAGTAGTACCAATCATTCCGTATCTACTTCCTCCAAATTTTTTGGTGCCAATGGCTGGAATGAAATAATCTAAAAGCCAAATGAGTATTGCCACTGCAAGCCAAATTCCGAGAAAAAACCAATTCATTGGTACAGCATCTGTGAAGTGGACTATTAATAATCCCACCCAACTGGTAAGTGGTCCAGGAAGTATTGGTAAAAAACTCCCAATCATACCAAGAACAATAAATAATGCTGCTATAAAAACTAGTAGTATATCCATGAATATAAGGTAGAAAATTTGACTGTAAGACGAAGGTAGTACTTATTTGTTACAAATTTTAAACTAAAAAATTAGTTAAAACTAAATATTTAGTTATATTTGCATTGATTAAGAACTAAAACTTTAGTTGAAATGAAACAGCTTACCAAAGCCGAAGAAGATATTATGCAAGTACTTTGGCAGTTAGAAAAGGCAAATGTAAAAGCGATAATAGACGTTTTGCCAACCCCTAAGCCAGCATATAATACGGTTTCCACTATAGTAAGAATACTGGAAAATAAGGGTTTTGTTGACCATGAAAAACAAGGTAAGGGGCACTTTTACTTCCCTGTTATAAGAAAGCAAGATTATAGTAATCAATCCTTGAACAAGTTAGTGGACAACTATTTCCAAGGGTCTTTTAAAAGTATGGTGTCATTTTTTGTAAAGAAAAATGATGTTAGTCTTGGCGAGTTAGAAACCATGCTTAAAGAAATAAATAAAGAAAAGAAATCATGATACAATATATAGTTCAAGTAGTAGCTTTCCAGCTATTATTTTTAATTGCTTACGACCTTTTTCTAAAGAAGGAAACTTTTTTTAATTGGAATAGAGCGTATCTATTAGTTTCTTCTATACTCTCATTCATTATTCCGCTTATCAAGATAAATTTGTTTAGCGAAATTGTTCCTCAAGCTTATTTAATTGCACTTCCTGCAGTTGAAATAGGAAATGTTTCAAGTGCAAATCAGATAGTTTTATCAGAAGTCGGTATAACTCAGGATGGTTCTTTTTGGACGTTTCAAAACATTTTTATTTTAGGAGCGTCGTGTGCGTTATTACTACTGGTATTTAAAGTAGGATATATTATAAAACTATTAGTAAAGAACCCTAGACGTTGGAAAGGTGATATTGTTTTGGTAAAGCTCTTAAATAGTATATCTGCATTTTCTTTTCTCCATTATGTATTTATTGGCGAAAAAATAAATAAAGAAGAACAGCAATCTATTTTTAAACACGAAATGGTGCATGTGACTCAAAAACACACTCTAGATCTCCTATATTTTGAAGTTTTACGAGTATTGTTTTGGTTTAACCCTTTAGTATACATGTATCAAAATAGAATAAGATCATTGCATGAGTTTATTGCAGATCAAGAAGCATTAAAGACTGAAGAGAAACAAGAGTATTATCAAAGCTTGTTAGCTCAGGTATTTGAAACTCAAAATATTTCATTCATCAATACATTTTTTAAAGAATCATTAATCAAAAAGCGAATCGTTATGTTACAAAAAAACCGATCTGAAAGGATCAACCTTTTAAAATACTTATTCTTAGTACCTATGATACTTGGGATGTTAGTGTATACTTCTTCCTATGCTCAAGAAATTAAGCAAGAGCAGCAGGATGATAATAACTTAGTCAAAACTCTTTTGGAAGACTCAAACACTGAGGACTTGTCTATAACTACCAAGAGTGAGGAGCAGCTAAAAAACGTAAAAGTAAATGAGCAAAAAGAAGATAATTCAAAAACGACTACTCTAACAGATCCTAATTTAGAAGTGTCCTTTTCGAAAATAGAAAATCCCCCAATTTTTAAAGAATGTAAGGATAAGGACAAGAGTGAACTAAGAAAATGTACTGTTGAAGGAATTACTAAGCATGTGCAGGAAAATTTTAATATAGATCTTGCAAATGAGCTTGGGTTAGTTGGAAGACAACGTATTGCAGTCATGTTTAAGATTAATAAAAAAGGAAATATTGAAGGTATAAGAGCAAGAGCTACACATCCAGATCTTGAAGCTGAAGCTATAAGAGTGATTAAAATATTACCTCAAATGTTACCTGGAAAACATAAAGGAAAGAAGGTAATTGTTCCTTACTCCTTACCCATTATCTTTCAAATAGATGATAAGAAAGATCAGGATAAAGAAGAGATTAATATTAAAGATTCTAATAAATTAGTTCAAGGTCAATCAGTTGAAGTTCCATACAACGTTATTGATGAGCCTCCTGTTTTTAAAGGATGTGAGGACAAGGATAAGATTCAACAAAAAAAATGCACCTCTGAAGAAATCCAGAAACATGTGCTGAAAAGCTTCAATGCTAATTTAGCTTCTAACCTTGGGTTGGTTGGAAAACAACGCATTTCAACAATATTTAAAATTAATAAGCTAGGAGAGATTACTGATATAAAAGTTCGAGCTCCTCATACAGCACTCGAAGAAGAAACAAAAAGGGTGATCTCATCAATTCCCCAAATGGTTCCAGGAAAACATAACGATAAAGAAGTTGTAGTTCTTTATTCTTTACCAATTATCTTTCAAATAGAAGATAAAAAAAGTAAGAATAACTGAATAAATTTATATGGCATACTAAATTCATAAAATTGAAATATATAACAATATTAATAGTTGGTTTTTTGGTGTTAAAAGCCGAAGCGCAGTCTTCGGCTTTAGTCATTGGAGACAGTCTTTATGTAAGAGGAAATTATACTAATGCTGTAAATGCCTATAAACAGTATACAGATTCTATCAAAGTATTTGATAAAATAGCTAAGGCATATATAGGACTTGGAAATTACGATGAAGCACTACATTTTTATAACAAAAGTGTAGATCAGGATTCAACCAACGAATTAGTAAAATATGAGTATGCTAAACTTCTTTCTAAAACTAAAAAGTATGAAGAAGCTTCAGAAGAATTTCACGAGCTAATAGATGTCGATTATAAAAACCCTAACTATCATTATGAATTAGGATTAGTTCTTGAAAATTTAAACGATTCAACTGCTCAAAATAGATTCTGGAGTGCTTTTCAGCTTGATAGAACGCATCAAAAAGCCATTTATAGAATGGCAAAGTATAACCTAATTAAAGGTAAAAATAAGCTTGCAGACTATTACATTGACATTGGGTTGGAATCTTATGCCAATAATAAAGAGCTGATTAGTTTAAAAGCTCAAAATCATTACGTAAGAAAACAGTTTGAAAAAGCAGCAATCTGGTTTGAAAAATTAGTTGCTTTAAACGAAAAAACACAGTTCATTCATGAAAAGCTACGCAATTGTTATACAAATATGATGGAGTATGAAAAAGCTATTACACATGGTGAATTAGCTCTTGCGTTTGAAAAAGAAAACGTAAACAATCTCTTTATTTTAGGCGAACTTTATGAGAAAGTTTTTGATTATGAAAAGGCTGAAAAGTATATGCGACTATCGCTAGTCATGCAAGATGTTGCGCTAGATAAGGAGTACTCAAAACTGGGGACAGTTTTAAACTTTCAAAAAAAGCATAAAGAAGCTATAGATATTTTTAAGAGAGCTATTGAGGAGAACCCTGAAAATGAAAACGCACAATTCTATTTAGTTTTTACAAAAGTTAGATACTATAAAGACATCAAAACAAAGATTGAACTACTTGAAAACTATAAAATCAAGTTTCCAGAGAGTAAGTTTAATGAAATGGCTGATTTTCTTATTAAACAATTGAAAGAAGAACAGTTTTTGAAGGAAGACTAAATAATTAACTACTTAGAAGCAAACCCACAAGGTATTAATGGGAAGATATTTTTGTGTTTAAACAAAATTGCCGAAGCATTTAAATCTCGAATATCGAGTAAAAATTTGTACTTTTCGGTGATAGTTTTAACCATGAAGTACTTAGCACTTCTCTTACTGCTTTTTAGTTTTTCGTCCTGCGAATATTTCGATAAAAAGAAAATATCATCTGAAGAAATATTGCAAGAAGAACTACGTACTTTTAATTGGAGCGAAGTAGATGAATACCCATCGTTTACTGCTTGTGACAATTCATCTACCAAAGACTCAAGAAAACAATGTTTTGAATCAACACTTACAAATCATATTCTTACTTCTTTGCAGTCTCAGAGAATGGTAGTTACTAAAGATTTAAATGATACTATTGAAATGAAATTCCATATTTCTGAAAAAGGACAGATTTCTATCTTAGAGATGAATATTTCAGATCAAACCTTGGAGCAAATTCCTGAAATAGAAAAATATCTAACAGAAAGTATTTCGAGTACACCTCAAATTTCGCCAGCAATAAAGAGAAGTCAACATGTAAAAACAGAGTTTAAACTTCCTATAGTTCTGCTATCTGATTAACTAAAACCTAATTGCAAGTTTCCGCATCAGTCTTAGGATTTCTGTATATAACCAAACCAAAGAAACTAATAGTCCCCAAGTTGCCAACCACTCTTTGTATTTTGGAGCTTTGTTTTTATTACGCTCTATGTAATCAAAGTCAAGTAAAAGTGTAAAAGAAGCCACGATTACTGCTATGATATTAAAAACAATAGCTACCCAAGATGTTCCCCAAATAAAGGACCTAATACCAAATAAGCTCAAAATAAATGAGATCAAATATACCACCATGATACTAGTAACAGAGACAATAATTACACTTCGAAGCTTTTTAGTAACCACTATTATTTTGGTTTGATACAGCACCAACATAGTAAAGAAAGTGATAATGGTTACACCAATTGCTTGGAATGGCATTTCAGGGAAACGAGCCCTTACATAAGCACTAAAACCTCCAAGAAAACATCCTTTTGCAATGGAGTATAACGGAACCAAAAAATGTGCCCAATGGTGTTTAATTGAAATAACAATACTTATGACTATTGAACCTAGCATGCCACCAAGTGTAAACCACTTAACATCTACTCCGTCACTATAAAGTTTCCAGACATAGGTAGTAATAATTGCAATTAATAAAATACATCCTAGAGATTTCATGAGGATTCCATTGAGACTCATTTTTTTAGAACTATCAGAATCACCATCCCAAAAGAATCCTGTAAAAGCTGGATTTGAAGTTTTATAATTTGAAAGTTTCATAAGCTGGAAAGATAATCAAATTTAAAATGCGATTACTTTTTAAAAGTTCTACCTTTCCATTGATAGTTGGAAAACATAGCTTTAAAAACAGTGTACACTGTAACAAAAGGATAAATCAAACTACTAAAGAAGTAGGTGTTTAATGCTTTTGTTCTATCAAAAAAAGTAGCAGATTTACTTAAAAGTACATAATCAAAAAGTTGTTTAGAGATTAAAACAACTAAAAAGAACCACCATTTTAGTAAACCAAAAATTGTGAAAAATAAGCCTATTATAATTGAACTGTTCATTACAAAAATGAACATTCCTATCAACTTAGGCTTCCAACTATTATAAGCAGTACTTTTTGATGCCCAACGAATGCGTTGTTGCAACATTTTGTTAAAAGATTCTTCAGGCTTTGTTTTTACAATTGCGTCTTTACATTTTAAATAGCCAACTTGCTCTTTATTTTGTTTTAAGGCTTTCTCCATTAAAAAAATATCGTCTCCACTTGTTATGGTATTATTGCCTTGAAAACCATTTAAAGAATTGAATAGATGTTTAGAATAACATAAATTAGCACCATTACACATTATTGGATTATTTATACCAAAACCAGCCATAGTAACTCCCTGAAGACTCAATATTTCCAATGTTTGAAATTGATCAAAAATTAATGAACTATTACTTAGCATTACAGGTGCAACAATCATTTGTTTTTCTTCATTTTGCAAAAAATCGTTAAATGCATTCAACCAGTTATTAGGCACATAGCAATCGGCATCAGTAGTAATTATCCATTCATGCTGAGCTTTATTAATTCCTAGCGTAATTGCTTGTTTTTTTGGAGAATCACTTGTTGTAGAGTTGTTAAAAATATGAAAATCTAGTTGTGTGCAATTAAGAAATCGTAATGCAAGTTCTTGTGAATCATCAGTTGAGTTATCATCAACCAGAATAACCTCAAAAAAGCGCTTAGGATAATTTAAATCCTCAAGTGATTTTATCAGTCTAGGAAGGTTTTCTACTTCATTCCTAAAAGGGATGATTATTGAGAACTTATGTTGAGGTCTTACATGTTTAAGTGCAAAATATTGAACTTTATTGAAGCCAATAATAAAACTTCCAATAAGTAATAAATAAGATGCAGCCAGTGCAAAAAAAACAATTATCATTTAGTCGTCAGGATTGGTTTTGAAAGCTTCATTTATATTAAAATTAAGCACATAATAACTTCCAAAAACACTTGGTAGCACAAAATTAAGCAACCACATTAGTGTAGTAACGCATAATACAGTAAGATTATTGACTCCAGCAAGATCAAAAAGATAAATTGCTAAGCCTCCTTTAACAACAACATCAAAAATAAAAATGGTTGGTATTACAGAAATCAGCAAATACATGGTGGATATGATGATCATAGCATCATAATACGAAAGCGAAACATTGAACAGTGATAATAAATAATAGAATTGAAAAGAAAAGACCAAATATCTAACTAATGATAGGAGTATGTTTTTCGAGTACACCTTTAATGAAATTCTTTTCACATAGTTTAAAACATCAATAACAGAATGCCCTCTTATTTTGAACTTCTTATAAGTTGCTCCAACTCCAGCAAATGTCAAAACTATAATGGCATAAGTTAAAACTCTAACCATTTTGTAATAAGAAACATCAACTTCATAGGTATTGATGAAAATTAAAAGACCGACAATCCCGAAAAACAATGTAGCTCCCATTTGAGCCATGTTAGATAGTAAATTAAGAAGCAAAATTTTACCACGATGTTTACCGTCAAAGTATATGGCTTTAGCGGCATAATCACCAATTCTGTTTGGTGTAAATAAAGAAGCGGTTAAAGAGGCTAGACTTTGTTTTAAGGATTCGAAAAAAGAAATATTCTTAACTACACTAACTAAATTTTGCCATTTTAAAATTTCTAAAAACCAGTTAATAATGGTTAAAAAGAGTAAAAAAATGATGTTTTTTGAAGTAAAAATGTCATTTTTTACCAAAAAACCACCAAAATCGGAAAAATCTAAATCTGGATTATTTGTTAGTTTTTGAAATATAAAATACCCAGTACCAACTACAATGCTCAGTTTAATGAGTACAAAAAAGAATTGTTTAGTTTTGTATGACAATCCTGAACCAGTTAACATAAATTAGCTTTTCAGTAATTACAAAGTAACACTAATTTATTGAGTCTTCAATTTAGAAATAGCATGCAGTGATTTATGAGTAATGAACGTATTATTTTAGGAATTGACCCTGGAACGACCATTATGGGATTTGGGCTTATAAAAGTGGTTAATAAACGCATGGAATTTATGCAACTGAATGAGTTGCATCTTAAGAAGTATGGAGATCATTATTTGAAACTCAAGTACATTTTTGAACGTACTATTGAGCTCATAGACACTTTTAATCCAGATGAAATTGCTATTGAAGCGCCATTTTTTGGGAAGAATGTACAGAGTATGCTCAAGCTTGGTCGTGCACAAGGTGTAGCTATGGCAGCGGGTTTGAGTAGACAAATACCTATTACAGAGTATTTGCCAAAAAAAATAAAAATGGCAATTACCGGAAACGGAAATGCAAGTAAGGAGCAAGTAGCCAAAATGCTTCAAAGTATGCTAGATTTAAAGACCTTGCCTAAAAATTTAGATGCTACAGATGGTCTTGCAGCAGCAGTTTGCCATTTCTACAATTCAGGGAAAGTAAACGTTGGTAAAACATATTCTGGTTGGGAGAGTTTTGTAAAACAGAATGACGACAGAATCGTTTAACCTTAACCGTTTTGGCTGGAATATATATTCATATACCATTTTGTAAACAGGCATGTCATTACTGCGATTTTCACTTTTCTACTTCTTTAAAAAAGAAAGATAAACTAATTAATGCTTTAAGAAAAGAACTTCAGTTAAGGCAAAAAGAACTGGTAAATCAAAAAGTAGAGACCATCTATTTTGGAGGAGGAACACCATCATTATTGAGTACTAGTGAACTGCAATTGTTGATTGATGAAGTCTTTAAGAATTACAGTATAATTGAAAACCCGGAAATTACTTTAGAAGCTAACCCAGATGACTTAACAACTAAACGAATAAGTGACTTAACTTCCACACCTATAAATAGACTTAGCATCGGAATTCAATCATTCTTTGAAGATGATCTAAGAGCAATGAACAGAGCGCATAATTCGGTTGAGGCTAAAAAGTGTTTAGAAGCAGCAAGTAAAAATTTCGATAATATTACGATTGATCTCATCTACGGAATCCCAAATATGAGTCTGGAAAAGTGGAGCCAAAATCTTCAAATAGCATTTGGTTTTGGTGTACCTCATATTTCAAGTTATGCCTTAACGGTTGAGCCAAAAACAGCTTTAAATAGTTTTATAAACAAAGGAATATATCCACAAATTGATGAGTCGCTGGCGCTACAACATTTTAATCATCTGGTAACAGAAGCAGAAAATAATGGATTTGTGCAGTATGAGATTTCTAATTTTGGAAAACCTGAGTATTTTTCAAAGCACAATACCAGCTATTGGCAAGGGAAACACTATTTAGGAATTGGTCCGTCGGCTCATTCGTTTAATGGGGAACAACGTTCGTGGAATTTTTCCAATAATGCTAAATATATTCAGGCATTAGAAAAGAAGGTTCTGCCTAGTCAAATAGAAATCTTAACAGATGAAGATCGTTTTAATGAATATATCATGACTGGATTACGCACTATTTGGGGAGTTTCATTTAATAAAGTCGAAACGCAATTTGGGAGAGAATTTCTACAGCACTTAAAAAAGACTTCTAAACTATACCTAGATAAAGGTTTGCTAACTGTCACTTCGAGTGATTTTGATGAAAATCAGAGTTGTATTGAGAAGCTAATAGCTACTCAAAAAGGTAAGTTTTTAATTGATGGAATCGCATCAGAAATGTTTATGATTTAAGTATATTTGATTATGATAGCTACAATTCAATACAATTCAAGGAAAATACAAATAGATGTATCAAAACCTATTGATATTTCCATTGCAATAGATACTTCTAAGGAAAGCATAAATGCTTGGTATATTGATGATCCAAAGATATTTCCAGAAGATTTTAATGGAGATGTTATAAAAGTATCTGAAGGAGCTGTTGTAAATTTTAATAATATTCATTTTAACCCACATTCACACATAACACATACAGAGTGTGTAGGTCATATAACAGAAAAAGTACATTCAGTAAACAAGAACTTGAGGCACTATTTTTTTGTGGCAGAAGTGGTTACCGTAGCACCAGAAAGTGATGGGGGAGATTTTTTTATATCGGCAAAACAATTAAGAACAGCTCTAAGAAATAAGAAAAGAGACGCCATTGTAATTAGAACATTGCCTAATTTATCTGAGAAGAAAAGTAAGCGCTACTCAAATACCAATCCTCCCTATTTGTTAGAAGAAGCTGCAATTTATTTAAAAGAAAAAGGGATAAAACACTTACTGATAGATTTGCCTAGTGTTGATAAAGAAAAAGATGAAGGTAAGTTGCTATCTCATAATGCCTTTTGGAACACTAGCGGAAAACTTAGAATGGATGCTACCATTACAGAATTTATTTTTGTGCCAAATTCAGTTGATGATGGTGAGTATTTGCTGAATCTCATGATTGCACCTTTTGAGAATGATGCAACTCCAAGCAAACCTATTTTATATAAAATTGAGAGCAAATGAAAACATCTTTAAAAATTGAGGAATTATGCATGTTTGCTTTAGGTATCTTTATGTTTAATCAATTAACGTTTAGTTGGTGGTGGTTTTTAGTACTTATTCTAACTCCAGATATTGGTATGTTAGGTTATATTGTTAATACTAAAGTAGGAGCTATAACTTATAATGTATTTCATCATAAAGGCATAGCCATAACAGTTTACTTTGTTGGAGTTTATTTTCAAAGTCAAGTAATACAACTTATAGGTGTTATTTTGTTTTCACATACTTCACTTGACAGAGTTTTTGGTTATGGTTTAAAGTATTTTGATGCTTTTAATCGTACACATCTAGGAACCGTAGGTAAAAAATAAAAATGGAAGCTTTATTAGGAATAATAATTGGTGTTCTTGCCACCGCTGGGGGGATCCTGTATTTGAAATTTCAACAAACAAAAAAATTGACGAATACACAGTCGGTTATTTTACTTGATAAAATCAAGAGTGTTTGCAAGTTTATTACTGTTGAAGGAGATTTTGCAGAGATCTATCATTATACAGATGTTAAGCAAAAATTCTTAAAACTTATTTCTAGTAAAAAGAAAGCGTTAGTAGTTGTGAATGCTAAAGCATATGTTGGGTTTGATTTGTCAAAGGTCAATATTAAAGCCAATAATAGAACAAAAACCATTGTTTTGAATGATTTTCCACAACCTGAGGTTCTCTCCATAGAAACCACGTTAGATTATTATGATAAGAAGGATGGTTATTTCAATAGGTTTGATGCTAGTGATCTTACAGATTTGCATTCCGAGGCCAAAAAGCACATACAAGAAAAGGTTCCTGAAAGCGGACTCTATCCTTCTGCAAAAAAAGAAGCTCTAGAAGCCATATTGCTTATAGAAAATATTGTGCAGACTATTGGCTGGAAACTTGATTACAAAGCTTTAGAGATTGAAGATAAAGACAAAGAACTGCTAGAATGAACATTGATGTTGTAAGAGATCATTGCCTAAGTAAAAAAGCCGTAACTGAGAGTTTTCCGTTTGATGAAAATACTTTGGTTTTTAAGGTAATGGGAAAGATGTTTGTAATGGCACCGCTAAATAAATGGGATCAGGGAGAGGGATCAATCACCTTAAAATGCGATCCAGAGTATACCATAGAGTTAAGAGATAAATATGAAAGCATTTATGCTGGACCTTATGTAAGTAATAAGCATTGGAATACAATTGCAATACACAAAAAAGAATTACGTCATGAATTTATTTTAGAGTTAATAGACCATTCTTATGAAATGGTGGTGAAAAATATGACTAAAAAGCTTCAAAGAGAGCTAGAAAACTTGTAATAACAAATAATAAATTGCCCCAACAATAAATCCAATCATGAGTTTAGAAAGAGAATTAAGAAAACGAAGTGCAGATTGTTGTGAACTTTGTAGTAGTAACGAGAATCTGCAAGTTTATGTAATTCCTCCTTCCAAAAGTGAAGAAGCAAATAAAGCACTATTAGTCTGCGAAGTTTGCTTAGATCAAATCAATAATCCAGATAATATAAACCCAAATCATTGGCGTTGTTTAAATGATAGCATGTGGAGCGAACACCAAGCAGTACAAGTTATGGCTTGGAGAATGCTTAATAGATTAAAAAGTGAAGGTTGGCCACAAGACTTGTTAGATATGATGTATTTAGAAGAAGATATTTTGGAATTTGCAAAAGCTATGGATGATGGTGAAGACAACTCAGACAAAGCTGTTCATAAAGATGTAAATGGTGTAATCTTACAGGCTGGAGATTCGGTGGTGCTTATCAAAGATCTAAAAGTAAAAGGATCTAGGATGGTGGCTAAACAAGGAACAGCAGTTCGCAGAATTTCATTAGATCATGGCAATCCTGAATATATTGAAGGAAAGGTTGATGGACAACATATCGTTATTATAACCAAGTACGTAAAAAAAATATAACAGTATTAAAAACCACATGTTGCTTCACCTGATTGAAGAGTACTAAAATAAATTTTGTATCTTTAAAAGGCTTTCAATTTCTGCAGAACATTATGAAATAGAGTTTTGGTAGAGCCTCAAACTTAAATAGTATTTAATAACCATCATATACTAATTTAATTTTGAAATTATGAAAGTCATCCAACACTACTACTTTAAAAGGGTAACTTTTCTGTTATTCTTGATTTCAACTTCGTTTTATGCTCAAGAAACACCAACATTTTATGTCGAGGTAATTACCATGCACTGGAATATGGAACTTGAGGATTTTTCAATGGATGAATGGAAAGATACTGAAGTGGAATATCATGAAAAGGTCACTATGAAAAATGAACATATTCTGTCTACAACAGTATTGCAGCATCATTTTACAGAAGATAGTTCAGAGATATTGTTTATTACCGTTTATCCTTCTTGGGTAGCAATGGAGGAAGCTGTTAAGCGTAATGAAGAATTAACGGCAGAAGCATGGCCTGATGAAAAAGAGAGAGCAGCATTCTTAAAGAAGCAAAATAAGTTTTATGCTACTCCGCATTCCGATGAGATATATGTTACCATTCCAGGAGCAAAAGCATTAGAGGAATTAGAACTTCCATTAATTTATTATGTAAGAACAAGCTATTTTACTTTTCCAGAAGACGGGAAAGGTAATGAGTTTATGGATGTGTTGAATGAATACAATGAAGTTGTTACACATAACAATGAACATTATAAAGCATATTACCCTCAAACCCATTATTATGGTGCTGACAGAACCGAGTTTGTTGAAGTTTTTGTTGCTGAAACATTAGCTGAACTTGAAAAAGGTATTGCACAACAAGGAAGATTGTTTGCTGCACATTGGGACACTGACGAAAAGAAAGACGCTTACGGCAAAGTAATGGACAAATATTTAACTGGAGTTCATAGTGATAGAATTTACAGTTCTGTTCCAGAACTACATAAGTCCATGAATCCGCCAGATGACAACTAAACTGTTGTTTGATTTAGTTGTAAAAAGCTATTTAACCTATAAGGCTAAATAGCTTTTGTCTTTCTATATTCTGAAGGGACCATCCCTTTAACCGACTTAAATTGCCTGTTGAAATTTGAAATGTTATTAAATCCAGATTTATCTGCTATTTCTGCAATAGAGAGGTCGCTATTAGAGAGCAATACCTTACTCGCATTTTCAACTCGCAATTCATTTAAAAACCTAAAGTAAGTTTTGTTCGTTCTCTTTTTAAAATACTTGCAAAAAGCATTCTTTGTCATGTTTGCAACGTAGGCAACTTCTTCTAAATTGATTTGTTTTTGGTAATGGTTCATGGTGTAGGAAATCACATCTTGCATTCGCTTCCCTTCATTTGCAGAAAATTTCTTTTCATAAACAAAAGAGGAAAGATCGGTTTTCTTAGCTTTTGTCAACAGAGAAAGAATTTCTAAAAAAGTAGTAAATCGTTTTAGTTTCCCTACTCTTTTTAAGTTTTTAAACAAAGTCCCAATGGTTTCTGTTTCTGAATGTACTTTGAAACCATTCTCAGCACGTCTAAAAAAAGAGTTCAAGCTATGTAATTCTTCCAAATCGAAGAAATGTTTGCCAAAACCATCTCGGGTAAAGAATAAAGTGAGCATTAATGACTTTTTGTTTGCGTTCACTTCACTTTTGAATACATGGGGTAAATTACTTCCAATAACTAAAACATCCCCTTTTTTGTATTGATTCACAGTGTCACCAACAACTAGGGTGCCTTCTCCTTCAACAAGATAGCTCAGTTGAATTTCTTGATGTTGATGCAGCTTGTCATAAAAAACCAACTCGTGATCTTCTTGGTAGATCAAAGCGTCTTTAGTGGGTTTTGGAATTTCAAAAGGTAAAACTTTCATTGTTTCGTCATTTTAAAACGACTCATTGACATAATATTATATCAATACTTCGCAAATAAAATCCAAAATATTCATGAAAACAAAAAAATAGGGATAATATTGTATTGTTATAGGATAAATGACAATTAAAATATTCTATGAAGAGATTCTAATTTTACTCTATCATTTAAAAACTATAAAAATGCGTATAGAGTGGAATGGCGTTATGCCAGCTGTGTTTACATGGTTGAAAGAGTCAAAATCTGGCGCTCTTGAAATTGACCTTGATGCAACACAAAAATACGCCGCAGGTATTTTAAAAGTTCAAGGAAAGGGCGGAAGTAGAATGAGCGGACTTGTCGGTTCTGGAACTCTGGGCGAGAATAGCTACCTTAGCACTAAGCAGCGTCTTTCTTTACTTAAAGCCCTTTCTGAGGTTGCTAAAGAATACAATGTCCCATTGATTAGCGGAGCTGCGGCAGAAACAAAAGAAGAGCTTGCCAAAATCGTTGAAGAACTTGCTAAAGTTGGGGTGGATACAGTAATGGTTATGCCGCCAAAAACTAAAGCCGTTCCTTCTGAAGAAGAAATGTATGCGTACTATACGCTTTCTGAAACAACTGCAAAAGATGCAGGCGTTACAATTATGCCTTATAACAATCCAGAGGCTGCTGGCTATCATGAGCTCTCAACTGATCTTCTTAAAAGACTATCTGTTCTCCCTAGAGTAACCGCTCTTAAAATATCGACTATGGATGTTTCTATTATTGAAACTCTAACCTTAGAGAACGAAGATTTAAAAGTTTTAGCAGGTGTCGACACTGTAACTGTTCATGCAGGACTTGCTGGAGCATCTGGAGGAATTACAGGTGTAGGTTGTATCTTTCCAAAAGCTAGTGTTACAATGCAGGAATACGTTACAAATGGAGAATGGGCTGAGGCAAACAAAATTTCTCGGGCTTTAAATTCCATATCGTATCTGGATGCTCAGCCATTACTTTTAGAATACCTTAAGTTTGCTTTTGGAATTCATCATAATGATGCCGCTGGAGGGCTTCGAACTTATGGTAAGAAATTAACTCAACAGCAAATTGATGATGTCCGTGTAAGATATATTCTGGCAAAAGAAAGACTTGAAGTTCTGGACTTAATAAGTTAAGCCTTTCAAATATTCAAAAGAAGATAGCTTTGTTTTTACCATTGTTAGAGTTAGATATAAACATTAAATTAGTTATGTAAATATGTTAGATATACGTTCTACATGCGAAAACTGCAACAGATCATTGCCACACGATTCCAGTGAGGCAATGATTTGTACGTTCGAATGCACATTTTGTAAAGAATGTGTAGAAAATGTGTTGCAACAAGTATGTCCTAACTGCGGAGGTGGTTTTGAAAAAAGACCAATAAGACCTCAAAACCTATTAAATAAATATCCTGTTTCAACTAAAGTAATTCATAAACCTGTAGATGTTGAAGCACACTTAAAAAGAATAAATAAAAAATGATTACTGGAAAAAATTATATAGGCAATCAATTATCTGCTAATGGTAGTAAGACGTTTAAAACGTTCAACCCAAAATTGAATATTGAAAATCAGTGGGAAATTACAGAAGCAACTCAAGAAGAGGTTGATCAAGCTGCTCAATTAGCTGCAAGTGCTTTTAAAGCGTATTCAAAATCATCTGGCTCTAGAAAAGCAGATTTTTTAAGAGCGATAGCAGATGAAATAGAGGCTTTAGGAGATGATTTGTTAGAAGTATATTCATCTGAAAGTGGTTTGCCAAATGGAAGAGCAATGGGAGAAAGAGGAAGAACGTTAGGGCAATTACGAGCGTTTGCTAATCATGTGGAAGAAGGTAACTGGGTTGATGCATCTATTGATACAGCAATTCCAGATCGCAAACCTTTGCCAAAGGTAGATATACGTAAAATGAATGTAGCTTTAGGACCAGTTGCTGTGTTTGGAGCATCAAATTTCCCGTTTGCATTTTCAACAGCTGGAGGTGATACAGCTGCTGCTTTAGCTGCTGGCTGTCCAGTAATTGTAAAGTCACACCCAATGCATGCAGCGACTGGTGAGATGGTTTCAAGTGCTGTAATTAAAGCCGCTGAAAAAACAGGAATGCCAAATGGTGTTTTTTCAAACCTAAATAGTAGTGACATTGAAGTTGGTCAAGCCCTAGTTCAACATTCGGAAGTAAAAGCAGTTGGCTTCACTGGAAGTATAAGAGGTGGAAGAGCACTATTTGATCTGGCATCAAAAAGAGAAGAGCCTATTCCTGTATTTGCTGAAATGGGAAGCATCAACCCTGTAGTAATGCTACCAAATGCTTTAGAAAATAGAGCATCATCTTTAGCTAAAATATATGCTGGATCTATTACTTTAGGAACAGGACAGTTTTGCACTAACCCTGGATTGATAATTGGGCTAAAATCACAAGGGTTGACAAAATTTGTAAACGAGCTAGCAGAAGAAATAGTAAAAGTTGAACCTTCATGCATGTTACATCCAAACATAGTAGGAGCATACGAAAACAATAAAGCAAATGCTTTGGCACAAAGCGGATTAACAGTCTTAGCAGATTATGAAACAGACGTGAAACCTAATTATGCAAGACAAGTTGTTTCAACCGTTGAGGGTGATACTTTTTTAACCAATCCAACATTACACCATGAGGTTTTTGGGCCTTTTTCTTTAGTAGTGGAATGTGATAATGTAGATGAATTAGAGGAAGTGGTGTCTAATCTCGAAGGACAATTAACAGGAACGGTTATTTCGGATGAAAATGAGATTGCTGAACATTCTAACATTGTTAATGCACTTCAAGATAGAGTTGGAAGAATCATTTTTAACGGAGTTCCTACAGGAGTTGAGGTTTGCCCTTCAATGCAGCATGGAGGACCTTATCCTGCATCAACAGATAGTCGTTTTACAGCTGTTGGAGTAGATTCTATTAAGCGTTTTGTAAGACCATTTAGTTTTCAGGATTGGCCAAATCAATTACTTCCAGACGAGCTAAAAAATGAAAATCCATTGGGTATACTTAGAAATGTAAATAATGAACTAACTAATCGAAAAATATAAATAGATGAAAAATTTTAAAATCTTACTTTCCCTGATAGTGCTATTGGGAATATTGTCTTTTTTAAAGATGTCTAATAGCGAAAAGTTAAGTGCAATTATTGAAAAGTATGAAACTGAAAGGGAGTACGATTTTGAATGGAATGAATCTGTTGAAAACACAGCCAAATATTATCAAGCAGAAGCTGAATTTGCAAAGAAACTCAAGAATGAACTAGAACAGGTTTCTAATGAAGGTTTGTCTGAATCTGAATTGATTTCCAAAGAACTTTTACTGTTTGTGCTACAAGATAAAATTGATGCCAATAAGTATGAAACTTATTTAAATACAATTACAAATGAGAATGCCTTTCATTTGAATTTAAGTAGGATGGCTAATACTACTTTTAAAAACAAAAAACAGGTGATCAAGTATTTTGAGCGACTAGACAAATTGCCACAAAGAGTCGATTATAATTTGGATTTATTGAGAGCAGCTTACAAAAAAGGAACGGCGCAACCTAAAGTAGTTTTTAAGAATTATGATGATACTTATAATAAGCATATTGTTTCTGATGCAACCACAAGCGATTTCTACAAACCATTCAATAAACTCCCTGAGACATTTTCTGAAGACCTAAAGGATTCCATTTTAAAATCAGCTAAGGTTAGCGTCCAAAAAAATGTAGTAGCACAGTACAAGAAGATCAAAACTTTTTTTGAAGAAGAGTACTTCCCAAATACTAGAAAAGGGTTAGGTGTGTCAACAACACCAAATGGAACAGATTTTTATCAAAATAGAATAAATTATTTCACTACTAGCACAAAGTATACTGCTGATGATATTCATCAAATTGGATTGAATGAAGTAGCTAGAATAAAAGCTGAAATGAATAAGATCATTTCTGATCTGAGTTTTGAAGGCTCGTTCGCAGATTTCCTTAAGTTTCTTAGAACAGATGAACAGTTTTATCCTAAAACTGCAGATGAATTATTAATGTTTGCAAGAGATATTTCTAAACGAATTGACGCTGAACTTCCAAGATTCTTTATAACCTTACCTAGAAAACCTTATGGAGTTGTTCCAGTACCTGCAGCCATTGCTCCTAACTACACAGGAGGAAGATATTCTGGTTCTTATAGCGATACAACTGCTGGATACTACTGGGTAAATACTTATAATCTGCCAAGTAGAACCTTATATACTATACCTGCTTTAACAGCGCATGAAGCGGTTCCTGGGCATCATTTGCAGATATCATTGAATAATGAATTGCCAGAAACAATCCCACAATTCAGAAGAAGATTGTACCTCTCAGCGTATGGCGAAGGTTGGGGATTATATTCTGAATATTTAGCCGATGAAATGGGAATTTATACCACACCATATGAGAAGTTTGGTCAGCTAACTTATGAAATGTGGCGTGCTTGTAGATTAGTTGTAGATACTGGAGTACATGCTAAAGGTTGGACAAGACAACAGATGGTAGATTTTATGTCTGAGAACACAGCGCTTTCAATGCATGAAGTAAATACTGAAACCGATAGATACATTTCGTGGCCTGGGCAGGCATTATCTTATAAGATTGGAGAGATAAAAATTAGAGAATTACGTCAAAAGGCCGAAGAAACTTTAGGTAAAAAATTTGACATTCGTGAATTCCATGAAGTGATTCTTAACGAGGGAACAGTTACACTTTCAATTATGGAAAAAAGAATAGACTCATACATCAATAAAAAATTAAATGAGTAGAAAAACATTTTTTTGTGTTGATGCACATACTTGTGGAAATCCAGTTAGAGTAGTTGCTGGAGGAGGCCCTGATTTAAAGGGCGTAAATATGAGCGAAAAGCGCCAGCATTTTTTAAAAGAGTACGATTGGATTAGGAAAGGATTAATGTTTGAACCACGTGGGCATGATATGATGAGCGGTTCTATTTTATTTCCACCACATAATCCACTAAACGATTTTGCAATTCTTTTCATTGAAACCTCAGGATGTTTACCAATGTGTGGTCATGGTACCATCGGAACCATTACAATTGCCATCGAAGAAGGGTTAGTAACACCAAAAGTACCTGGAAAAATTAGAATGGAAGCTCCTGCTGGATTGGTGGAAATTGAATATCAGCAAACTGGGAAAAAAGTTGATTGGGTAAAACTAACCAACGTGAAGAGTTATTTGGCAGTAGAAGGTCTAACTATTAAGCTTGATGATCTAGGTGAGATAACTTTTGATGTGTCTTATGGTGGGAACTATTATGCAATAGTTGACCCTCAGAAAAGCTTTGAAGGAGTTCATAAGTACACAGCTTCAGAGATTATTAGGTTTTCTCAGGAGGCACGTAAAAAGATCAACGAGAAGTATCCAGATATGTTCATCCATCCAGAGAATGATACTATTCGAGATGTGTCTCATATGCTTTGGACCGGAGATCCAATTGACCCAACTTCTTCTGGCAGAAACGCAGTATTCTATGGAGACAAAGCGATAGACCGTTCTCCTTGTGGAACAGGAACCTCTGCTAGAATAGCGCAACTTCATGCCAAAGGAAAACTTAAAAAAGGAGAGGAGTTTATCCATGAAAGTTTCATTGGTTCAAAGTTTATTGGTCGCATAGAACAGGAAACTACTTTAGATGGTAAAACCGCAATAATTCCAAGTATCCAAGGGTGGGCAAAAGTGTATGGTTATAATAACATCGTCATTGATGATGAAGACGATCCTTATGCCCATGGTTTTCAGGTGATATAAATACATTCAAGATGAAAAAACTAATATTCATTCCGTTTATTGTTTTTGGGCTACTATGTGTTCAGGCACAAGAGCTTACTAAGGAAGACTATGCGCGTGCAGTAAGTTTTATGTACGACAACTACAATAACAAGACTGCATTCAATTTATATACTTCAATTAATTGGTTTAAAGATGGTTCAGGATTGTGGTTCATCGACTATTCAAAAGACAATAAAACTTACAAAACGGTTTCATTTAAAAAGAAGAATGCTGACTTACTTTTTAATCATGAAAAGCTAGCTAATGCATTAAGTGATATTACTAATAAAGAAGTCAAAGCAAATGACATTTCAGTCTCTAGTGCTGAACCAACAGAAAATGGTAACATGACCATTATTTCTAAAGGTCAAAAGTATGCCTTAAATCTTAAAACTTATGAGTTACTTAAGATTGAAGAAGATAAAAAAGAAGAAATTAACCCTTTTGAAAGCAAGTCACCAGATGGGAAGTGGATTGCTTACACCAAAGATTATAATCTCTTTATTAAATCTACAGAAACAGATGAGGAGTTTCAATTAAGTACAAAAGGAGAAAAAGGATATGAATATGCTTCTTGGTATGGTTGGTATGATAAGATGGAAGGAGAAAAAGGAGAACGTCCAAAACGCTTTTTTGTAGATTGGTCTGAAGACTCTAAATGGATAGGAACCAGTATAGTTGATACTAGAAATGCTGAAAAGATGTACCTACTAGATTGGAGCATCGATTCACTTTATAAGCCCAAACTTTTATCATATTACAGAGGGTCTCCAGGAGACACTACTATGGTGAAGATCACTCCAGTTTTCTATAATGTTGATTCTAAAAAAGAAATAAAAACGAGCTTACCAACTGCAACACACATCAATGGATCTTCTGTTCAATTTTTAGAAAAATCAGGTGTGATCGTTACTTCAACACCAGAGAGAGGTTATCTAAAGGAAACTATTAAAATGATTGATCTTAACAATGGAAGCGAGCGAACTTTAATTGATGAGATCAGTGATACTGGAATAGATAATTTTGAGTATAGAGTTTTAGAGGAAAAGCAAAAAATTATCTTTTTGTCAGAACGATCTGGTTGGAGGCAAATACATATTTTGGATTTAAGAACAAATCAAACAAAACAACTCACAACTGGAAACTATTATATCAACAATATTGATTATATAGATGAGGATAATGAAACTATATATTTTTTAGGTTCTGGGAAAGAAAAGGGTAACAATCCATATCACCAGCAATTGTATAAAGTTAATTTTAAAGGGAAAGAAACTTTACTTACTTCAGAAAATGCACATCATCAAATTAGTTTTTCGGAGGATGGAAAATATTTTGTAGATAATTATTCAACTATTATTGTTCCAACAAAAACCGTTTTAAGAGAATCAAAAGCAGGAAAGGTAATTTCAGAGTTAACTTCAGCAGATGCTTCTTATGCAATTTCAAAAGGATGGATTGCTCCAGAACCGTTTTCATATACAGCTAAAGATGGAAAGACAGCATTGTATGGTGCTTTTTGGAAGCCAACAAATTTTGATGCTAGCAAATCATATCCAATAATTGATGCTACATATACTGGCCCACATACGCAACGTTTTCCAAAATCGTATAATCGTGGGTTTGATAATCAGTCCTTGGCAGAATTGGGATTCATTGTGGTGCAATTAGATGGACTTGGCACTTCAGGACGCTCCAAAGAATTTCATGATCATTCTTACAAGAACATGGGAAATAACTTAGAAGATCATGTTTTAGGAATCAAACATCTGGCAGAAAAGCATTCATGGATAGATATTGATCGTGTTGGAATTTTTGGTCATTCAGCCGGTGGTTTTGATACAGGAAGAGCATTGTTAGCCTTTCCAAATTTTTACAAAGTAGGAGTTTCAAGTTCGGCTGACCATGACTTCAGAATGGAAAAGGCATGGTGGCCAGAAATGTACCAAGGTTGGCCAATTGACGAGACTTATGAAGAGGTTTCAAATATTACAAATGCTAAAAATTTGAAAGGGAAATTATTGCTTACTCACGGTGGTTTAGATGATAATGTAAACCCTTCTGCAACTTTTAAGTTATCTGAAGCATTAATTAAGGCAGATAAACAATTTGATTTATTAATTTTACCAAGTCAACGTCATGGATATACTGGAGATTACAGAAAGTACTTTATCAAGAAGCGTTGGAATTATTTTGTAGAACATCTTTTAGGAGTAGAACCTATTTGGAATTTTAAATGGGAATAGCTTATGAGCAAAAATGTTGTGGTAATTGGAGGCGGAATAATAGGATTGACTTCCGCCTATTATCTTCATAAAGAAGGACATAACGTTACAGTTGTAGATCAATCAAACTTGGATGGAGGAGCATCTTATGTAAATGCTGGATACTTGTCTCCAAGTCATATCATTCCGTTATCCTCTCCTGGAATGATTAAAAAAGGCATCAGGTGGATGTTTAATCCCTCAAGTCCCTTATATATCAAACCTCGTTTAGATCTTGATTTTTTGAAATGGGCTTGGGCATTTAACAAATCTTGTACCCCGAAACATGTGGCTAAGGCGGCTCCTGTAATTAGAGATATTTCGGTTCTTAGCCAAGAATTGTTTGATGATATCATAAAAACAGAAGGTTTTAGTTCTCATTATGAAAAGAAGGGACTGTTTATGCTTTGCCAAACAGAAAAGGTACTCGAAGCCGAAGTAAAAACAGCAAATTTGGCAAATGAGTTAGGATTGGAAGCTCGACAAGTCAATGCAGAAGAAATTAAGCAATTAGAACCTAATATTGAGATTGATGCTATAGGAGCAGCATATTTTGAGTGCGATCATCATTCCACACCAAATGAGTTTATGATTAGCTTGAAGCAATATTTGAAGAATACAGGAGTGACTTTTTATACCAATGAAAAAGTAAAAGATTTAATTCTCAATGGACAAAAGATCAAATCGATTATCACAGACAAAAGAGAATTAAGTGCTGATGAGTTTGTTTTAGCTGCTGGCTCTTGGACTGGTGTTTTAAGTAAGAAACTAGGGTTGAATTTATTAATGCAGGCAGGAAAAGGATATCGAATTAACACTGCAAAAGAAACAGGAGTTACAATTCCAGCTATTCTGTGTGAAGCTAAAGCAGCGGTTACTCCAATGAACGGATTTACAAGATTTGCGGGAACAATGGAAATCGCTGGAATTAACCACAATATAAATCGAGTTAGAGTTGATGCTATTGCCAACGCTATTAAAAGATATTATCCAAGTATTAATATAACAGAAGAAGAGAAGGCTGAAGCACAATGTGGTCTGCGTCCTGTTTCTCCTGATGGATTAGCATATATTGGGAAATCAAAAAAGTGTGACAATCTTACCGTAGCTGCTGGGCATGCTATGATGGGATGGAGTATGGGTCCAGGAACTGGAAAAGTGGTGGCTGAGATTATTTCAGATAAAAAGCCATCATTAGATCTTACTCATTATAGTCCGGATAGAAAATTCTAGTAAATGCGCTATAGTAAAATACCCAATAAATTATTTATTAAGAATAGAGCTAATTTTATAGCTCAGATGCAACCTAATACCATTGCAATTTTAACATCAAATGATATTAAACATACCAATGCAGATGATGTTATGGGTTTCGCTCAAAACAACGATCTCTTCTATTTAAGTGGTGTTGATCAAGAGGAAACAATTTTACTGTTATACCCTGATGCTTATAAAGAGGAAAACAGAGAAATTATTTTTGTAAAAGAAACTAATGAGCATATTAAGATTTGGGATGGAGAAAAACTCACAAAAGAACAAGCTACAGATCTTTCAGGTATTGAACGTGTAGAGTGGACAAATGATTTTGAAACACTTTTGCAATACATAGCTTTTGAGGCAGACGGTTTTTATTTAGGACACAATGAGCATTTAAAGCGTGTCACTAAGGATCAAGAAACACGACAAGACCGAATGGTCAAATGGTGCAAACAAATGTATCCTTTACATGATTATTACCGTGTTGCAAAACTTACAAGAGGACTTCGACAAATAAAATCTGAGGAAGAGGTAGTATTAATTCAAAGGGCAGCAGACATTAGTGTTGAAGGATTTAAAAGGGTTTTAAAAGCTACAAAGCCAAGTATTAAGGAGTTTGAACTCGAAGCAGAATTAACGTATCAATTAACAAAATCTGGAGGTATACGTCATGCCTTTAAGCCTATTGTTGCTTCAGGAAAGAATGCTTGTGCGCTTCATTACAATACTAATGACGATGTTTGTAAAGATGGAGACATGATTCTTTTAGATTTTGGCGTTTGCTACGGCAATTATAATAGTGATACTACGCGATGCATTCCTGTAAACGGAAAGTTTTCTGAAAGACAAAAAGAAGTATATAGTGCTGTTCTGCATTGTCTAAAGGAAGGAAGTAAACTATTGAGACCAGGAGTTGTTCATGCCGAATATGAAAAACTAATGGCAAGGTTGGTTGAAGAACAGCTCATTAAACTTGGATTGTTAAATGCTAATGAAGTGGCAAATCAAGATCCAAAAAGACCATTATATAAAAAGTATTTTATGCATGGTACGGCACACCATTTAGGACTAGATGTTCATGATGTAGGATTATACTCCAGAACTCTCGAGGAAGGTATGGTGTTCACATGTGAACCAGGAATATATATCCCAGAAGAAGGTATTGGTTGTCGTTTAGAGAATGATTATTTAATCACAAAGAGTGGTAATATCAATCTTACCAAAGAAATGCCTATAGAAATTAATGAGATTGAATCATTAATGAGTAATCACTAGTTAATAATTATGAACACTTTAGGAATAGGAGGTTCTACTATTGAAAGAGAACTATCAGCTATTAAATCAATAGCACACCTCGTTGAACCAATCAAAAAAGACGAATTTGAGCAGCGATTAAGAAAGGCTTGTGGATTGATGAAAGAAGAAAAAATTCCAGTTTTGTATTTGCATGCAGGAACTAATCTTTTGTATTTCACAGGCATGCGATGGAATTCTAGCGAGCGTATGGTTGGTGCTGTGCTTTTTCAAGATGGAACACTCAACTATATTGCTCCAAAATTTGAAAAAGGTACTATTCTAGATTTTATGGTAATTGAAGGCGAAGTGAAATGCTGGGAAGAACATGAAAGTCCTTATCAATTATTTAGTGAAATTCTTTCTGGTGAAGGTATTGAGGAAGGAAACGTTTTTATTGATGAGGCAACTCCTTTTTTTGTGACTAATGGTATTCAACAAGCTAATACTAGGCTTAGTTTAGTTGATGCGAAACCTGTCACGGCTGGATGCAGAATGATAAAATCTGAAAATGAGATTGGCATAATGCAGCATGCAATGAATATAACATTAGAAGTTCAAAAAGCTGCTGCAAGAATACTCAGACCTGGAATTAGTGCTAAAGAAGTAACAGATTTCATTCATGAAGCACATAGGCGATATGGAATTTCTTCAGGTTCTTATTTCTGTATTGTGTTGTTTGGAGTTGATTCTTCGTTTCCTCATGGAGTTAAAAGTCCAAAAGACTTGGAAGAAGGAGAAGTAGTTCTAATTGATACAGGCTGTGTTTTACACGACTACATTTCAGATATCACCCGAACCTATGTTTATGGTGAAGCCTCAGAAAAACAACGACGAATCTGGAATATTGAGAAAGAAACTCAATTGGCAGCTTTTAATGCTGCGCAATTAGGAAATACATGTGCTTCAGTTGATGATGCTTCCAGAAGAGTACTGGAATCTCATGAATTAGGTCCAGATTATGAACTCCCTGGTTTACCGCATAGAACAGGTCATGGTATTGGTTTGGGTATTCATGAATGGCCATATATTGTTAGGAATGATAAAACCATCCTTGAATCAGGGATGACGTTTAGTAATGAACCAATGATATGTGTACCTAACAAGTTTGGAATCCGTCATGAAGATCATATTTACATGACTAAAGATGGACCAAAATGGTTTACCGAGCCAATGCATAGTATTGAAGATCCTTTTGGAATCAGTAATGAGTATTAGAGATCAAAATTATTAATATCCAATCGCATATTGATCATATGCTTATAGAATCCAGCTTTTTCATAAGCTCTTATTGCAGCGTCGTTGATATCATAAACATCTAAACGAATTTCTGTTAGATTTTTATTCTTGCACCATTTTAAAAGAGCATCCATTATCAACTTATTGTAACCGTTTCCTCTGTGATTTTCTGGAACAAACATAAAACCTAAATATGCTTGTTTGTCATGTTTTAAATAATGCCTGTCTCCCTTTATTTTTGCATAACCTGAAGCTACAATTTCATTTTTAAGCTCTACAACATATAGAGCAGAATCTTCATTATCAATAAAACTTGAAAGTTCATAATAGACCACTTTCCCATCCTTAATAGTTGGATCCATTGGACGTTCGGCATTCACTAACCCATCCATAAATTTGTCTAAAATAGGGAGGTCTTCTTTAGCAGCTAATCGAACTATTGGTTTCATGCTTTAAATGTAAAACATTTTGTAAATATTTCATCTGAAATCTAAGATTTGCACCTTTCATCGAAAAATAGAAGTTAAGTAATTAATTTTTAAGATATTTAATTAAATATTTGATTTTCAGCAACTTTAATTCATAAACTAAAACACTAATCGATGGTTCTGGAAATCTGTATTTGTGATGACTGCTTTCGGTTGAAAGGAAATTTAACAAAGAAGCACCTGCATATATTTCACGACGCGTTCAAGAGCGTCTTTAATAAAATTGATAATCTAATCGTAAATATCGAAGAGCTTAATGGCATTGATAGAGATGGTGTAAGTGCACTTACTAAGCTACATAATTTAGCTCTTACCGAAAACAAGAAGTTAACCATAGTGGGTTTGGGTAATAAAGAGCTATACGATCATTTTAAAACAAGTGACGCAGCTTAATTATTTTTTTAGCAGGAAGTGGAAGTGTCTGCTACTATTTTCCATTCACCATTTATTTTTTTAAAGATGATCATAAACACGCCATTGGAATTTCCAACGGATCAAGTTAAATGGTATTCTCCCATTACAAAGTAGGCGCCATCATTAATTTTTGAGATATTGTTTATTTTAAAATTTAGTGTTCCAGTATGTTCTTTTGATGGATAACGTTTGTGATAGTTATCTAAGGTTTTTTGCCAGCCGTAAGTTAAACCACTAGCTCCATAGAATTTAAGAGAATCACTTTTCCAGTAATCTTCCATAAAGCCTTCAAGATCATAATTATTCCATGCTTGTTCTTGCGTTTCTAAAATTGATAGAATAGTTTTTTTGTAATCAGTTTTGTTGTCTTTTCCGCGCATGAAACAACCATGAAACCTATAAGAAAGATAAAGATACATCTCTTCATAAAAAGCTTTTAAGCGAAGTAGATATAAACTGCAATTACAAAAACACAAATACCAATACCCGCAATATTTACATGTTTCCATGGAGTAATATCGACTTGTTCGGTATATTCTTGCTGATACGCTTCTTTTCTTGGTCTTAGCTTACCAATTAATAACATAATTCCAATATTTAATAAGAATAGAATTGCCATAATATCTAAGAAGTGTGGATAAGCTTCAGCCTTAACTAAAGCCAAAGCAGCTTCATCGGTAACACCCGAATCTTTGGCTGCAGTTAATGCCTTATTTACAAAATAAGGCTGCATTATAAACTGGCTCAAGATGTAGAGTAAACAACCAGAAACCAATCCGATTTTAGCGGCAATGGCTGGAACTCTTTTGGTTAAGTAACCTACAACAATTATTGTTAGAATAGGAATGCTGTAAATTCCATTTACTTCTTGTAAATAAGCAAAAAGGCTTCCAGCATTTGCAATTAAAGGAGCAATAAACATTGCCGAAATAGCAAGTAAAACTCCAAAGGTTTTTCCGTATTTAACAACTGTCTTTTCGTTCGCATCTTTATTTATGTGTTGTTTGTATACATCTAGCCCGAACAACGTTACCGAACTATTTAAAACACTATTAAAAGAGCTCAAAATAGCTCCAAATAATACTGCAGCAAAAAAGCCAACCCAAGCAGGAGGTAGTACTTCATTCACTAGCATAGGATATGCATCGTCAGCTTTATCAAGACCTCCTTCAAATAAGTGATAAGCGATTAATCCTGGAAGCACAACAATTATTGGCCCAAGTATTTTTATAAAAGATGCCAATATCAATCCTTTTTGCCCTTCTTTTAAATCTTTTGCAGCTAACGCTCTTTGAATGATTTGCTGATTAGTTCCCCAATAGAACAACTGTACTAACATCATACCAGTAAAAATGGTATAAAACGGAACTGGATCAGTAGGGCCACCCATAGACTTAAATTTGTCTGGGTTCTCTGTAGTTAAAACAGATAGCCCATCAAAAATGTTACCATCTCCAATGGTCATTAACCCAAATATTGGAATTAAAATACCTCCAATTAGTAAACCTATAGCATTTATGGAGTCCGAAACAGCTACTGCTTTTAACCCTCCAAAAACCGCATAAATAGAGCCAATGATTCCAATTCCCCAAACACATATCCAAATTGATTGTGTATGGGTTACACCTAATAATTCAGGTACGTTAAACATACCGCTAATTGCAAGTGATCCAGAATAAAGTATAATTGGTAGCAATACCACTACATACCCTGTCAAAAACAGTAATGAAGTCAAGGTTTTTGTTGTTATGTCAAACCTTTTTGATAAAAATTGAGGTACTGTGGTTAACCCTCCTTTTAGGTATCTTGGGAGCAAAAATAAAGCTGTTACAACCATGGCAATAGCAGCCAAAGTTTCCCATACCATTACAGATAAACCACTCTCGTATGCAGAACCATTTAGACCAACTATTTGTTCTGTAGAGAGATTTGTTAAAAGTAAAGAACCTGCAATTACTCCTGCCGTTAAACTTCTGCCACCGAGAAAGTAACCGTCTGACGAAGCTTCGTTCGTCTTTCTAGTTGCTAAATAAGAAATAACCGCTACAATAAGTGTGAAGCCAAGGAAGGTAAGAATTTGCATAGTTTATTTAAAATTAGGTTGAATGGTAAAGGTAAAAGAATATTTTTTATTTGCTGGAATAGTATACTCTGGATGTACTAGTCGTCCCCAAGATGTGTCACCACCAACTCCCATTTGAAGAAAATCGATATTCCATTGAACAGTATTTCCAATTTTTATATCAGCTCCATGTTTTTTAGTAACTGGAACTAGACCTGAAGCTGAAGCCTTTGCATCACCACTGTTAAAGTCAATTTCGGTCATTGCAAATGGCCATACACTTGAATTCAAAAGACCATTTCCAAATGCTTTTAATTTTATGTCATTAGATGAAACTTCAATCCATCGTACATTAGTTTTATTTCCTGTTTCTTGAGGTCTTGAATAGCGCTCAAATTGATTTTCAATATTACCAGAATAAATACCAAGTTTCTGGCCAGTTTTACGATCCCAATAACTTTCTTTAGGACCTTTTCCGTACCATGAAACACTCTTGAAATTATCATTTAATGTTAGATACATTCCTAACCTTGGAATATTTGGAAGTTCACCATCGGTTGGTTCAAAAACAAAGTCTATTGTAATAGATCCATCTCTTGAAACTCCATAAAATACGACTAAAGTAGATTCCATATTTGGAAGGGAATATTCTACCTGAAAGACTACTTGATTATTGATGTGTAAGGGTTTGTCTTTCAATATTGCGGTATAACTGTAAGTGGCATCTTGCCAAATTTTTGCCCATTTATCCATTCCATTCCCTAAATCATTGTCTGTTGGAGGACGCCAAAAGTTTGGCCTGATAGGTTGATTAGTAATTTCTTTATCTTGATATTTCCAGGAGGCTATCTCACCTGATTTAGAATCTATACTTAACTCAATTGATTCGTTACTTATTTGATATTGGTTGTCATTTTCTTTAAGCATTAGATTGTCATCAATAAAGCTTACCATGTTAACTCTTGCTCCTTCCTGTAGAAAAAATTGATCCCAAGCGATTTCGTACCCTTCAGGAATTAAATCGGTTGCGGTTTTCTGATTTAAGCTAATTTCTAAATGATAATCACTATCAGGCATAAACATTGTTGGAATATCGGCCAGCTTCATTTTTGTAGAAGTTTGAGGTGAAATGCAAACAGGGATGTTTTTCTTTACGATTACAACTTGTCCATTTTTAAGAATTCTAAGTTGAAGCTCTTTATCTGAAAGATTAGTAAAGAAGTTCTTATTTTCTATTTGGATGGTTTGATTTCCAAGATATTCGAAATGCACAGGCTCATATACTTTTTTAACTTCAGATAAATGAGGATGTGGATTTCTATATGGATCTACTAAGCCATTATTTAAAAAGTTACCATCTGTTGGGAGGTCTGGATGATAATCGTGACCATAAGCAAGATACGGCGTGCCATCTTCATACTTGTATTCCAAAGCTTGATCTACCCAATCCCAAATATATCCACCTTGAAGGTTATCGTATTTCTCAATGATGTCCCAGTAATCTTGCAAGTTTCCAACAGAATTTCCCATTGCATGGGCATATTCGATCATAATTGAAGGCTTGTCAGAGTTTGATTCACCATGATTTATCAAATATTCTGGTTTTGGATACATTGGACAATAAATATCTGTGTAGTCTTCTTTATAGGCAGGTTCGTATTGTACAATTCGATTGTCTTCATGCTCTTTTAACCACTTATACGTCGATCGAAAAATATCTCCTTCACCAGCTTCATTTCCTAATGACCAGGAGTAAATCGACACATGATTTCTGTCGCGATAATACATGTGTTTGGTTCGTTCCATATGTGCTGGAAGCCAACTCATTTCGTTACCTATTTGAGTGTCTTCAGAAATTGCTAAAGGATGGCTCTCGATGTTCGCTTCATCAATTACATAAAGACCATATTGGTCGCAGAGATCTAACCAATAAGTATTGTTAGGATAATGTGAAGATCGAACAGCATTAATATTATTCTGCTTCATCAATTGAATATCTTTGAACATGGTTTCTTTGGTAACAACATGGCCTGTGTAAGGATCTGTTTCATGACGATCTACACCTCTGAAGTATATAGGTTTTCCGTTTATAAGAACTTGACTGTTCTTTATCTCAATGCGCTTAAAGCCTAAATTTCTAGTTATGTATTGATTGTTTCGAGAGCTGGAAGAATCTATTAATGAAATTTTTACTTTATAAAGATTAGGTGTTTCAGCAGACCATTGCTCTACGTTTTCAATTTGATAGAATGCATCAACACTTATTTTCGATTTTGGGTCTATTTGAATTGGACGATTCTCAAGAAGGTAAACTCCTCCTTTTTTATCAGATATTTCTAAGGATATATGTCTAGAGACTGTTATATCAGATTCATTTGAAACGGTAATATTTCCCTTGAAGATTCCATTAGAATATGTGTCATCTAAGTTAGTGTAACTATGATAATCTTCAATAAAGGTTTTTGGCTTTGTATATAAATATACATCACGTTCGATACCACTCATCCGTAGCATATCCTGACTTTCCAAGTAACTAGCATCGGTCCATCTATACATTTGAAGTGCAATGAGGTTTTTGCCCTCCTTTAAATACTCAGTAATATTAAATTCTGAAGAAGTTTTACTTCCTTGCGAATAGCCAATATATTGTCCGTTAACATAGATATAAACTGCTTTTACAGCTTCAAAATGAAGAATAACATCTTCGATCAAAAATTCTTTATCTAAATCGATAATTTTGCGATAAGTACCTACAGGATTATAGTCTTGAGGAACATTTGGCCATTTTGCTGTAAACGGATAACGTTCATCTAAATAAATTGGGTTACCATAACCTTGTGTTTCCCAATTTCCAGGAACTTGGATACTTTCCCAATCTTTATCATTATACTCAATGTGATGAAAGTCATTAGGTCTGTCATTTGGGTTTTTTACCCAATGAAATTTCCATTCACCATTTAAGCTTAAAAAACGTTTGGATTGTCCTTTACTGGTAATGCTTTCATTTTCAAAAGCAAAGAAAGATGCTCTTGGTTCTAACCTGTTATCCTCGAATATCTCATGATTGTAATGAAATGTTTGTTCTGGAACTTTGGGAAGTGTTTCCTGGTTACAGCTTAGTATAAGACATGTGGTTAGTATTAAGAAATATCTTAGTTTCATTAATTGATGTGGTTAGTATTTTATTACCATAAAATCTTCGGCTAAGACCTTTTTAAGGTAGAAAACGAGTTCTTCTGCGTTCTCTTTAGTGAATACAATGGGTGGTTTTATTTTTAGGACATTATGATCTGGGCCATCAGTACTCATTAAAATTCTATGGTCTTTCATTCGGTTTGCTAAATAATCGGTTTGTTCAGCAAGAGGATTCATATTAGCATCCACAAGTTCAATTCCAAGAAATAGACCTTGTCCACGAACATCACCAATTATTGGAAATTCTTTTGATAAGGCTTTAAGTTCAGACTTCAAGTATTCACCAACCTCAAGAGCATTTTGTTGCAAGCCTTCATTCTTTACAGTTTGAAGTACTGCTGTACCGATAGCACACGAAACTGGATTTCCACCAAACGTATTAAAATACTCCATACCATTTGCAAACTTGTCTGCTACTTCTTGAGAACAAACTACAGCCGCTAATGGATGCCCATTTCCAAGAGGTTTTCCAATTGTGACAATGTCAGGAGTTACTCCATGTAATTGAAAGCCCCAAAATGTTTTTCCAACACGCCCACAACCTACTTGTACTTCGTCAGAAATGCACAAGCCACCAGCTTCTCGAGTGTATTCATAAGCTTTTGCAAGAAAGCCTTCAGGTAGTTCAACTTGTCCACCACAGCTAATAATAGGTTCAATAATAAATGCTCCAACACCTCGACCTTTTTCATGGATTTTATCAATGCATTTTTTGACTTCTTCAGCGTATTTTTCACCAGAATTCTCTCCTCGATATTTCCCTCTAAAGGAATCTGGTAAAGGAAATATATGTGTGTGTTCTGGAGCACCAGAGCCTCCTTTGCCATCAAATTTGTATGAGGAAATATCAATGCACATGTTGGTATTTCCGTGATAGCCAACTTCAGATGCTATTATATCTCGCTCACCTGTGTTAGCTTTTACCATGCGTATAGCTAATTCATTAGCTTCGCTCCCAGAATTCACAAAATGCAACACATTAAGTTCCGGCGGAAGCGTTTCAATAAGTTCTTTTGCAAGCTCATTAATGTTATCATGTAAATAACGAGAATTAGTGTTGATCAATGCCATTTGCTTTTGACCTGCTTCAACTACATTTGGATGTTCATGGCCTACATGAGCTACATTATTTACAGTGTCTAAATATTTTTGCCCGAATTGATCAACTAAATATTGTCCAGCACCACGAACCATTTTAATAGGTACTTTGTACTGCAGACTTAAGCTTTTTCCTAAATGCTGTTTACGATAACCGATTAAATCCTCATTGGTAACTGTTGAAGTGTTCTGAAGATCATCAATTTTAAATAACAGGTTTGGATCTGGACAAATACTTTTCCAAACATCAATTTGCTTGTGGTAAGCTACTCCAGGAAAATCTACTTCATAATCAAGCATTGATAACATGATCTGAAAATGAAGATGTGGTACCCAGTTCCCATTTTCAGGATAGGTAGCTAATTCTGAAACTTTTTCTCCTTTTTTGATGATATCACCAATCTTATGCGATGTTGCACTCGATACTGTATTATGACCATAAAGTGTATAGAATTCAAAATCTTCTACTCTGTGTTTTAAGATTACCAATCCACCATATTCTTTGTCTCCAGCATCATCAACTGCACAAACTACTTCGCCATCGAATAAAGTATGAACAGGAGTATTTTTAGGCAACCAAAAATCAACTCCTAAATGGATAGTGCGACTTTCTCTTCCTGAATTTCCTATTTTATCGTAGGCAGTAGAAGTATAAACGGAGCGAGGCTCTAGGTATCCACCAGCTATTATTTTATTTGAATGTTCCTTTTGAAGGCGATCGACTTTAAACTCAAACAATTCTAGATTTCCATAATCTTTTTGATGTCCAATCCATGTACTTGAAACACTTAAATCAATGGGGTGAACATTATCCATATTTGTGGTTGGGAATAGCTCACTAATTTTAAAATGTTGTTTTTTAACCCATGATTCAAACTTATCTTGATCTGGATGTGAGTTAAAAGCACATGCATATCTAAAGGCATATAAAGCAAAATCAGGACTCACTTCATACCACTTTTTTAATACTTCCCAAGCTGGTTTTTCACTAATGAGCAGGTATTCATTATCTGGTTCTGCAATTTTATTCATTGCAGATTTAGTAACAGAAATCACTAAACGCATTGCAATAGCATCGTATAAATACTGAAGTTCTGCTTCTTGAAGAGGAAAAGTCGAATGATATCCTTTAACAATAGGCAAAGCTGCCTCTAACGGATCGTTATGATGCATGATGGTATATGCACAGGTAATAGCTAAATCATTAATGATTTGGGTATGAATGGTATCACCATAATCAATTGCTGCCACCACTTTAGGATTGATCAAATCACTTGAAACAACCACGTTGTTATCATTGGCATCATTATGGATTACAGCTTTTCTCAGTGTATCATATTGGGTTTTGGAAGCTTCAAATCTGTTAATGTAGAAGGACAAAATTTCTTTTTCAGTTCCCTTAAACAAATGAAGTTGATCTTTAGTCCATAACGATTGCGCTACGTCCCAAACAAAATCACGATTAGCTTCAGGGTGACTAAATCCTTGTAGTGCTTTAGTAAGTAAGCCACATTGTTCTCCTAAACTAAACCTTAGATCATCTAATTGTGGATTTACACTACTCCAAATTCTTCCCGGGACCCAAGTAAGTAAGCGAACTTTTCTGTTATTACCTAATTCATCATCAATTTCAGATATTGAATTGCCATTGGTGTCATTAATTACTTTTGGAGCAATAAGATTTTTACCATTAGTTTCAACGTGTTGTAAAATTTTTGCTTGAAAATCGAGATAATTTTCATCTTCATTAGGTCGAGAGATCTTTAAGATATACCCTTCACCATCTTTTACTTTAATTCTAAAATTGAAATCAATCTCACCAGGAAGCTCAGATGCTTTTCCCTTAATACCATAAAGCTGAAACAAAATTTGTTCAGCTTGTGGAATCGAGATTTTTATGTCTGTATAATTATTCACCTAATAACATCATGATTATGTGTGCAGCACTCCAACTAAAGTTTTTCGCATTGCCTCCCTTTCCAGTTAAAGGATGATAGTTTTCTCTAATGGACATTCCCTTTACAAGTAATCCTTCTGCTCCAGCTAATATAGCCTTTGTTGCTTTATCTGCCTCTTCATTAAAACCATAGTTTCTTAAGGCTTTAGTTCCAAAATATGATTGATCAAACCAATTTGGTCCTCGCCAATAACCTTTTAATGGGTCAAACTTTGGGTGATCGGCGCTCATTGTTTGGAAAGGTACTTTGGTGTAAAATTTATTTAGATCCATCATTCTATTTTTAACAGCATCGGCTTGCTCTTGGGTAGCTGCATTAGCCCAAAGAGCGGTCCATCCTTCACTACCTTCTCCTTTTATAAATGAGTCCCCTTCAATATTAGTGTCGTAAAACCACCCATCCTTAGGGTCATAAAACTGGGTTTGAATGATTTGTTTTAGTTTTTCTGCTTCCTCCAGATAGGTTTTAAAATCGTTTGAATTTAATGCTTCAGCAAGTTGAGCCATGAAAAGTTTTTCGGCATATAAATATGCATTTAGATCAACACTTTCTTGATTCATAGAATAAGCACCTTCATCATTCTGTAGCATTTCTACATTATCAAAACGAATGGCATTGTCCATTCCGCTCTCCCATTTTGCGGCTATAGCTGTCCCATCGGTTGAACCATATTCACAAATCCCATCTTTATCATGATCACGTTTACTGTACCACCAATAATGATACTTTTTGAGTTTTGGATACATGTATTCTATAAACTCTAAATCTTTATCCTTTTCATAAATTTTAGCAACTGCCCAAGCTGAAAGAGGAGGTTTGGTGTCTCTCCAATTATGAGGCTCAATTAATGTATCGCGAAATACACAATCGACTATAAAACCATCTTCCAGTTGAAATTCAAACATAAGTTTTATTTGCTTTTTGGCAAGATCTGTGTCATAATGCGACAATCCAACAGCATGTTTCCAAGAATCCCAAGACCAGAATCCATTAAACCAAACGTAATGGTAGCTAGGGAACAGTCCTTCATGCTTTATTTCGCCAGCAGGAACTCTCCAGTTGTTTTGCAAGGTTAGATGTGCTTTTGCTAGAACCTGAGCATAAATGCTGCTTTGAAATTGAGGCTTGCGTTTAGAGATGAGCGATTTTAGTTGATCGTTCTTTTTTGTTTTTCTAGCCTCTATAACCGAATCAAAATCTACAGAAGCAATAAGCTTTTGTTCTTCTTCCCAAGAATATTCTGGGAAGATGAAAGTTTGAGAGACTACGAATGACTTAGTTTCGTTAGGTTTTAGATTTATTGATTGATTGCTGGTTTGATAGCCATTATTAGTTAATGAGACATTTGTGTTTTTAGGAAAAATGATATGCCCAACAGCTTGACTTAGTTTAGAGCTTATTGTTAATTCATTATCTTTAGTTTTCAATGTTATACTATCAGCCATAATAGGCAAGTTCTCCCAGTAATAATTGATTTCTTGAATATATTCCTCATTATTTGTAAAGCTATATTGAATAAGAGCTGAGTTTCCGCTAAGAAATATTAGCTGTTCTTTTAAAACTACACCTCGAAGTTGGATGGTTTGTTCTAAATGACTGGAAAATGAACTTTGAGAAATTAAATCTTCTTTTTTGGGATAAATAGGATAATCACCTGTAGTAACTCTTATAGGAGCGAAACTGGCACTACTCCAATTTCCATTTTCCTGAGTCATTAAAAAAGGGCCAGAAAAATCTTCAATTATACTTATTGAATCCTTGGGAAAACTATAAGCAAACCAAGCACCTTGATCAGAAAACATAAGTCCATCACGATCATATTTGTTTTTTGGTGTGATTTTATAATCAAGGATATTTTCGCTGAACTTTAGATAATTATTCTCTGCTGTTCTTTTCTCATCGGTTGTACAACTGACAAGAAGCGTTAAATATATAAGTGTAAATAGTTTCATCTTAGTATAAATCCGTTTTTCATGGGATCGTTAGGGTCAATTACAAAAGTTTGCATTCCAGTAATATGAGCTGTTCCCTCCACTTGAGGAATTACAGCGGTGAAAGGACCATAATCTTCTTCAGAAACAACAGAACCTCTAAATACTGATCCAGTAATACTTTCAATACTCATTGTTTCACCGTAGTCAATTTCCTTTCTTTCTTTATGAATTGCCATTCGTCCTGATACTCCCGAACCTGTTGGACAACGATCTACTTCACCTTCAGCAAAAATGCAGACGTTTCTGCTATCTGTACCAGAAGTTTGTTTATTATTATCTATAAAAATGGTTCCGTAGAGAAAGCTTAGGTCATCTTCAAAAGGGTGTAATATTTCTTTATCAGCTTCCGTAACCGCCTGTTTGATGTTCATTCCTGTTTGAATGAGCTGACGATAAGAATCTGAGCTTAAATCAAAATTGAAGTTGTTCTTGTCCATATCTACGTAGGCGTAAAATGCACCTCCATAGGCAAGATCGTAAGAGATAGAGCCTAATCCTTCAACATCTACTGTCCTGTCTAATCCAACAACAAAACTTGGTACGCAATGAAAACGAACTCCGGTTACTTTTCCGTTTTTTACATTAGCATACGAAGTAATTCTACCACAAGGAGCATCAATTTTAATAATGTTGTCACCTTCTTGTGCATTAATCCAGTTCATTTCAACAGCTAAAGTAGAAATAGCGATGATTGCATGACCACACATAGTAGAATACCCTTCATTATGCAAAAAGATGATTCCGAAATCGCCTTTATCATCATTGGGAGGTAACAAAATACAACCATACATATCGGCATGACCTCTAGGTTCGAACATTAAAGAGGTACGTAAATAATCGTAATGTTCTTTACAGTATCTACGATAATCTAAAACAGAATTTCCTTTTAATTCTGGAAATCCATCAACAATTACTCGTAATGGTTCTCCTCCTGTGTGCATGTCAATGGTCTTTATTTGTAACCAGTCATTTGGAGGATTAAAACTCGTTTTAGATAGTATATTTTGATAAGTCTTACTCATTAATGTATTTATTGTAGTAGTATTTTGCAGCTACCAGATCTTCTAAGGCATGACCAACTGATTTGAACATAGTAATTTCACTTTCAGATTGCCTTCCTCCCTTTTGATTAGAACATAGTTGAAATAAATCCGCTTTAATGTCATTCTCTAAAAGAATACCTTCTTGTAGAGGAATTACTATATCTCCACTTTCTTTTAAACCTCCTTGAAAAGTATCAACATAAACTGATGACTTTTGAACGGTGTCATTATCTGCTTCACGCATGTCTTTTCGGTATGCACCAACAAGATCGATATATTGGCCTGGTTTGAGGTACTTACCTAGAACTAAAGGTGTTTTTGAGAGTGTAGCACATGAAATGATATCTACTTCAGAAATTTTATCTTTAACATTTTGGATAGCTTCGATTGAAAAATCTTCGTTTGAAAGTTTATTACAAATGGCTCGTGCTTTTTCAACATTTCTTCCCCAAACATAAACTTGCTCAATTGGCCTAACAGAAGCATGTGCCTTAATGAGGTTGATTGAAAGTGCTCCAGTTCCAATCATTAATAAGGATGATGAACTTTCTCTTGATAAAAAGGAAGATGCTAAAGCTGAAGCTGCTGCAGTTCGTTTCACGGTTAAACTTTTAGCCTCCAGAATACCTTTCAAAGTACCTTTTTCAGCATCCAAATAAATATAAGTTCCCTGAATTGAAGGAAGATCAAACTGCCCATTTTCTGGACTTACAGTTACTACCTTAACACCAGCTTCTTTACTAGGATTCCATGCAGGCATTAATAATAGGGTGGATTCTGCACCAACAGTAGGGTTAGGAAAATCATGATGATGTCGCATTGGTACAATTGTTTCTGAAGATGAAAAACCAATTTTAAGAAGACTTACCAAATCTTTGAAATTAGTATTTGACTCAATAAAATTGTTGTCAATTTGCGCAATCCTATCCATTTTTTAAAAATATGAAAATCGAATGTTTCATCAATATTTTATTCGTGTTTTAATAAAATCTAACTAAAGTTGGATAATTTACTATCAACAACTGCGTTTTACACGAACTATCTTTACTACTTTGATATTAAAATTTATGACGATTAAAAGATGCTTCATATTCTTCTTGATAATAGGGTTAGCTTCATGCAAATCATCAAGAGTTAATCTTGAAGGGTTAACTTTTAAAGAACAATTGCAGGCTTTATTTCCTAAGGCGGAGATTTCAAATATTAGAGCCGCAGAACATTTTAAAGAGGCATATCAATTGGTATTAAAACAACCTTTAGATCATAATGATCCTAAAGCTGGAAGTTTTGATCATTACATTTACATTTCACATAGTAGCTATGAGAGTCCGACAGTTTTAATAACTGAGGGCTATAATGCAAAACCTCAAACCTATGAGTTGAGTAGAATTTTGGAGTCTAATCAAGTAATGGTTGAATATCGTTTTTATGGGAAATCAAGACCAGATCCTATTCCGTGGGAATATTTAACCAATGACCAAGCAATAGCCGATTACCATGGCATTGTTGCAAAGTTGAAATTGCTCTACAAAGAAAAATGGATGTCAACAGGAATTAGTAAAGGAGGAGAAACAGTCTTGATCTATAAATCAAAATACCCAAAAGATGTCGATGTAGCAGTTCCTTATGTAGCTCCGTTAATCAATACACTTGAAGATCCTCGAACTAATGAGTTGATAAATTCTGTAGGAACTAAAGAATGTAGAAATAAGATAAAAGCATTTCAAAGAGCAGTATTGAAAAATAGAGGAGCAGTTTTGGGTGAATTGAGAGAATATGCAGAAAAAAAGCAAATGAGTTTTACCAAAGTACCTATAGAAGAAGCTTTAGAATATTCGGTTTTAGAGTTTCCATTTTCTTTTTGGCAATGGGGAGCAAAATGTAATGAAATTCCAGATTCTGATACAAAACCTCAAGAGTTATGGGATTATTTACTAAAAGTTTCTGGAATTGGTTTATATAACGACAAAGGTTTCCATCATTATTTACCATCTTTCTACCAACATATGGTTGAACTTGGTTATTATGGATTTGATCTAGAACCTGTAGAAGATTTATTAATACATGTAAAAAGTTCTACCAATAAAAGGTTTGCTCCAGTAAATGTTGATCTAACGTACAATCCAAACTACATTAAAAAAGTTAGGGATTATGTAGAAAACAAAGGCGACAAAATTCTCTATATCTATGGTGAGTATGATCCTTGGGGAGCTTGTGCACCATCACCAAAATCTAGCGTAGACCACTTAATGATGGTTCTAGATGGAGGTGATCATAGTACCAGGATAAAACATTTTTCTCCTAATGATAAGAGAAAGATATATGCTAAACTACGAGAGTGGTTAGGACAAAAAGTGACTTTAAACCCTATCTAATTTATCCTAAAAGTTTGGTTTGCTTCTTATAAAAAGCATCTTGCTGTTTTTTCATAAGTTCACGAGCAACCTTCTTTTTGTAGGCATATAGTTCTTCTTCTTCACTAATGTCACCATAAACACGGTCATTAATTACATGATCAGTATTCAATGCCACTTTACGCTGATGTTCTTGTTGTTCTGCCCAAGTTTTTAGTTTTGATTCGTCTTCTAAGAATTTGATATCGTACTCTCCTTTTGGCGAGAGTAATTTGGCAAAAATTGGTGAAGTTTCTATTGCCAGAAATAACAAGAAAATAAAGAAAGATGGTAGCCAAGGTAACTTTCCTAATGCATTAACTCGTGCCATCAAGCCATCAAAATTATCAATAATTGGTTGAGAGTTCGCTACATGATCATTATAGGCAGCATTTAACTGAACAATTTGAGCTTCGGCCGCTTCTATTTTTGATTTATTGGTTTCTTTTAGAGCTTGAAGATCAGCTAACGCAGCATCATGTTTTTCTCTTTTTTCTTTATAAACAGGGCCTTTACCCAAAAGTAAAGTTCCTTCACGACCTTCAGCTTCAGCTATGTAAGTGTCATATAAAGCGTTAACTTCTGCTTCCTTAGTATCGATTTCAGTTTTTAAATCTTCAATATCAGTATTTAAGGCTTCGACCTCAGGTGTGTATTGTTGCGCAATTTGTTCTTGATTTGCGAGTGTAAAATCATTCTTTTGCTCTAGAAGAACTTGATTGATCTCTTTTTCAAATATTTTAAGTTCCAAAGGTTTAGCTATCACAATAGCAATAATAACTGCTAATACAATTCGAGGAGAAGCTTGAATAAGTTCGTCAATGATGTTTCCAGTTTTCTTAATTGTTGAAACAATATATCTGTCTAAATTGAAAATGAGTAGTCCCCAAACAAAACCAAAAAATATGGCAGCAAACATATTGTCAAAAACCGTATATAATGCATAACTGGCAGCAATGAATGCCATAAGAGCAGTAAAGAAAACCGTGGCACCTATGCCAGCATATTTGTTTTGTTCTCCTTTTGAACAGGTCTCTAAAATGTCCGTATCTGTACCTGAACAGATAATAAAAAATTGCTTTAACATAACTGGTTGAATTAGATTGATTGTCTATTAGAACGCAAGTTTTGAGGAATTGTTACAAAAAAGCCCTGAAAAACAGGGCTTTTAAGAAATATTTAGTTCTTTAGAAGTTATGTTTAGTTGTTCTTTGTGATGTGAACTTCAGGATTTTTAGAATCTGAATGGTTTGTCTTAACGTTTATATTTTTATTACTTTTTATAAACTTGATTGCCTTATTTGAAGATACCTTTTTTCCTTCTAGGTAGAAAATAGCACCTTTTTTATCCATCTCTTTTATATGCTCAATAGGACTTTTTGGTGGCGGTGGTGGTGGAACTTCTCTTAGCTCTCTTAGCGCAATTCGTTCTTTTTGACGTAACACTCTTTCGGTCGCAGCACGTTCACGTTCTTGCCTTCTTTGGATTTCTCTTAATGTTTTTTCTGCAATTGCAGCATCCCTTCTTTCAGTTTCTCTCAATTTTTTTTCGAGTACCTGAAGTCTTTCTTTATCGGCTTGAGCCTGTTTTTTTTCAACCTGTCTTAATTTCTCCAGAATCACCTTAGCTTGTCTTTCATCCATTCGTTCTGTTCTGTGTTGCTCTTTCAAAACTTCGCGCTCTTTTGCTTGAAGCTTTCTTTGTTCTGCCATTTTTTCTTTCACAAGTTTCATTTCAGCTTGACGCTCTTTTAAAGCCACCTTTCTTTCTACTGCTACTTGTTCTTTCATTCTTTTAACCTTGGCTCTTTCGACATCATTAATTTCTCTTACTCTAATCACTTCCTTTTGCACTTTGGCTGCTTTCTCAACAGCTTTCTTATAGTATTTAACGGCTTCTTTGTACTTTTCCTTTTGAGCAGGAGTTGCGTCTGCTGGAACTGGTGGAGGTGGAGGTGGAACTTCTCTTACTTCAATTCTCATAGGTTTGCTTTTTGGAGGTTTTGGAGGAGTAACTTCTTTTACCTCAATTCTAACTGGCTTTGGAGCTGTAGGCGGCGGTGGAGCAATATTTGGAAAAGGTTGAGCACTTGCCTTTTGAGCATCAGTCATTAAACCATATAGATATTTAATGCGTTCAACATCATTTTTATTGATAATATACTCTTCTTTCCTTGAATCATCATAGTTCAATTTCTTAGCAAGTGTATTGTATTCTTTGATTTGAGCTTTAGTTGCTCCCTCTTGAGTAAAAGATTCTAATTCATTCAAATAACTTTCTTCTGGGATTAGATCATTAGCAATTGTAAAGTCTTTTTCAATAACTTCTCTGCTACTAAAGCTATATAGCATAATTGCTAATAGTGGTAATAATACAAAGCTTCTTATCCAGAAAGCTTTTCTTGTGGTTTTAGTTTTCATAACTGTAAATCGTTTTTTGATTAATGAATAATTTAAGGCGCTAGCCAAAATTGGTTGTTGAGCATTTGATGAGAATGCCAAAATTGTTTCTTGATAGGTCTTAGGTTTAACGCCTTTGTTTAGTACTCCTTGATCAGCTAAAAATTCATGATTAAGTTTTACCAGATGATTGTAAATATAAAATAGTGGATTAAACCAAAATATAACTTGTAAGAGCTCTATAAATAGTACATCTATACTATGTTTTTGCTTTGCGTGAGTTTGCTCGTGCCAAAATACTTCTTTAGGAATCTCTTTAGCTTCATACTTTTCTTCATTAAAAAATATATAATTAAAGAATGTATGAGGAATAATTAGATCTTTGAGCAAAACATTTGTGAAATTATGATCTTTCTTTTTAGGATTTCGTCTTATTTTATAATCTAACTGATATAAGTTTTTAATAAATCTAAACCCAAAAACAAATAGTCCAATAGCATAGATAATCCATAAGATCAAAGTCCAATTAATACTTTCAAGAAATGAAGTGCTAGTGGCTTGAAGTTCTTCATTCGTGTTTATTAAGGTTGCTTTAATAGGATTAATTTCAACATATGTTTTAAAAGTGATTAGTGGGATGATAATTGATAAAGTTAGGGCTCCCAATAAATAAAACCTCTTAAAGAGATGCATGTTTTCTTGCTCTAATACTAATTTGTAAAAGCCGAAGAAAACTAGTAAACATGCTGTAGATTTTAGTATAAACAGAATCATCTTATCGCTTTTTAATTTCGTTATCTATTAGTTTTCTTAAATCTTCCAATTGTTCTTTATCCAAATTGGTTTCTTTAGTAAAGAACGAAGCAAACTGAGTTGCATTGTCATTAAAGAATGTTTTAATAAGATTGTTAACGTGCTTAGAAAAATAATCTTTCTTTTTTACCAAAGGGTAATATTCACGAGACTTTCCGTAAATATTATAAGCTACATAACCTTTGTCTGTCATACGTTTTAAGAGCGTAGCAATTGTAGTAGTTGCTGGTTTTGGGTTAGGGTAAGCTTCAAGAATATCTTTCATAAAAGCTTTCTCCAGTTTCCATAAATGTTGCATTAACTGCTCTTCGGTTTTTGATAATTGCATTGCTCTACAATATTAGAATTAACTCTACAAATGTAGAATAAAAATTGTAAACACCAAATTTAGATACACAGATTAGAGAAATTTTAACAGTTATATGTAACTCTGGTTACACCAAAAGAGGGTGCCTATTAATAATTTTGTATAAACAATTTATAGATATTGTTATCAGGTTAGTTAGTCATAGATTGTTGATTTTTAATGTTTGATTTAATACGATTGTAAAAGGGTTTATCTAGTAGATGAGCCCTTTTTTAGCAATTCAATTGTAGTAAGCCTAGGAGTATCACAATCTCCATTATCGAGTAAAAAATGTATCTTTGATATAGAAAGAGAAATAAATCCCAAAAAAATGAACAAGCTAACCTTTCTACTTGTCTTTAGTATATTTTCTGTACTTCAGGTTGCTTCTCAAACTGTAACCGATTTGATGAATAGTGTAAATCAAGATACTTTAGTCAAGGTGATCAGAGAGTTTTCTGGTGAAGATGCTACTGTTGTTAATGGTAATCCAGTTACAATATTAAATAGAGAAAGTAATGCCAATGACGTAGCTGCAGATTATCTCGTGGAGCGTTTAGCTGCACTAAGTAATATTACTGTTAGTGATATTGGTTATAGTGTAAATGGCCGAAACATTGTTGCATCCCAATTAGGAAAGACCAATCCTAACGATATTTATATTATTTGTGCGCATTACGATACTGTCAATAATTATTGTGCCGATGACAATGCCAGCGGAACCGCAGCAATTTTAGAAGTTGCAAGAATTTTATCAACTCAATGTTTTGATAATACCATTATTTATGCATTTTGGGATGAAGAGGAACAAGGGTTATTAGGAGCTGCAAACTACGCTGCAAATGCTAGTACTAATGGTGATAATATACTTGGAGTTTATAATATAGATATGATGGCGTATGATGGTGATGGTGATAATGTTTTTGATATAGATGTGAGAAATATTGCAGGTTCTATAGCCTTAAAGGATGATCTCCTAGCTGTTTTAGCTTCTTCCAGTTTGAATTTAAATGTTAATGTGGTAGATCCAGGTACACCACTATCAGACCATAAACCATTTTGGGATCAAGGTTATTCGGCAATGTTAGTTGGAGAATCATGGGGAAATAATGATCAGACACCAAATTATCATACGGCAAATGACCGTTTTGCAGATTTGGATATGGATTATTTTACAGATCTAACCAAACTAGCTACAGCATTTATGGCTACAAAAGGGAGTTTGTTGGCGGTTGATAACACTGTAACAATAGGAGGAGCAATGTTAACTTCAAATCAATTAGGAGCAAGTTACAGATGGTTAGACTGTGATAATAATATGGCAGTAATATCTGGAGAGGTCTCACAATCATTTACTCCATCTTCAAATGGGAGTTATGCTGTAGAAGTAACTTCTGACTCTTGCGTTGAAATTAGCGAATGTATAAATTTTAATACGTTAGGTGTTGATCAATTTACAAAGGATGAAATTGATATTTTTCCCAATCCAGTTACCTCTAAACTTCAAGTTAACTTAAAAGTTATTGAACAAGCTCAACTGTCAATTCTAAATATTGAAGGTAAAAAGGTTTTAGAATTACAACTTTTAAAAAAGTTAAACGAAATTGATATGTCAAATCTGTCCAACGGTGTGTACTTCATTAAAGTTATTAGTGTGGATAAAGAAGGAGCATTTAAAATTGTAAAAGAATAGTTTGCTAAGCCTTCTTTCTTGATCGTAAACCTTCAATAACAACAGTTATCATAATTAAACTTCCTCCGATAAAGGTGTTAAGTGTAGGTATTTCACCTAAGAAAAAGTAGGCTATCAAAATTCCGTAAATAGGCAGTAAACTGCTTATGATGCTGGCTGAACTTGCCGAAAAGTATTTAAGTGTATGAACAAATAGTGAGTGTCCAATAGCCGTTGTCAGTAATGCTAATAAAATTACATAAGGATACTGTGTTGAAATGTTTGAAGTATCCATAAATAACATCACAGGTACTAGAATAATTGTTAGAACAATTAATTGATAGATCATCAGAGTTGTTCCATGATAATTCTTTGCATGATTCTTTAAAATTAGAATTCGGAGGGCATAACATAATGCTGATAGTAGTCCCCATAAAATCCCTTTTAATTGGGTACTTTCAAGGTCAAATTCAGGAGATAAAATATAAATCCCCAATATGATCAGTGCGCCAAGAAAGATGTGAGTGATCTCAAGTTTAGTCTTAATATATAAGGGTTCTAATAAAGCTGTAATCGCAGGGAATGTGTATAACGATAACATGCCAATGGCGACATTTGACAACTTTAAAGAATAAAAATAGGTAATCCAATGGGCGCCAAGAAAAACAGCACTAATTGCAATTGTAGGTAAGTCCTTCTTTGTTTTCGGGATTAGGTTAATCTTAAAAATCTTTGAAAAGACTAGGAGGAAAAGTAATCCTAAAGAACACCTCCACCAAATAGTGACAGGCGTTGGCATATCAATGAATCTACCCAATGCGCCCGAAGTACTAATGAATAAAGTTGCTAAACTTAGTTCTAAAAGGCGAATTGGGTGTTCATTCTTCATATTCTATTATTTAGAAATGCTCTAAAGAAAACTCTTTTGGAGGTTCAGCATTAAGAAGGTGTTTTACCCAATAATCCCAACGCTTTCTGGTCATATAAGTGGTCATATCTCCATAACCATGACGCTTATTTGGGAATAAGATAAAGTCAAAATCTTTATTTGCTTTAATTAATGCTTCTACAACCAACATGGTACTAGAAGGATGTACATTATTATCCATCGAGCCATGAGTGATCAATAATTTTCCTTTTAAATTTCCAGCAATTAACTGATTCGCCTGATTATCGTAATTGGTTGTTTCATCTGTTTTACCTTCAATGGTTCCGCGCTCTAAAAGACCTTGCCATTTTTCGCCCCAATCTGCCTCATAGTTTCGATTGTCATGATTCCCAGCTCCTGAAACGGCTACATCATAAAAATCTGGATAAGCAAAAAGAGCTCTGGTTGATGCAAAACCACCTCCTGAGTGTCCCCAAATTCCAACTCGTTCAATATCCATTCCTTTATATTTTTGAGCAAGTTGTTTAATGGCTGTAATATTATCTGGAAGTCCATTATCTCCCATGTTTCCATAATAGAAATCATGGAAAGATTTAGAACGACCAGGAGTTCCCATAGCATTAACTGCAACTACTGCAAAACCTAATTCTGCTACAGCTTGATAGTCTCTACTTACCGCTCTAAAGGCAAAGTTTCTAATACTTCCAGATTGTGGACCTGGATAGATATAATTTAGTACTGGATAAGATGTGCTTTCATCATAATGACTAGGTAAATACAATAGTCCGTAAAGGTCTGTTTCGTTATCTCTTGCTTTAACAGTGAACTCAATTGGTTGTTGCCAGTTGACAACTTTCAATTCAGTTATATCGGCAGTTTCTAGATCTAGAATTTTTTCTCCATTTCTATCTCGTAATACTGAAACGGGAGGATTTTCAGTGGTAGAAAAAGTATCAACGAAATAGCTGTAATCTGATGAAAAGTTGATAGAATGATGTCCTTTATCTGGTGTTAAGTTAGTTAGATTGCTACCATCAAACCCTACTTTATACAGATATAAGTGATAAGGGTTGCCTTCATCTTTTCCTCCAACAGTAAAGAATAACTCTCTACTTTCCTTATCAATATGTAATAATTGCTGAACAGCCCATTCACCAGAAGTAATCTGATTTTTAAGCTCTCCAGAAGTTAGATCATATAAGTATAAATGTCCCCAATCACTTTTTTCTGAGAACCAGATGTATTCATTACTATCGAATAACACATCGTAGTTTTCCATATCGTTTCCAGACTCGTAATACGTGTCAACTTCTTCTTTATGAACTGATCTTACGGCCCCAGAATTAGTATTGGCAATTTGTAAATGAGCTATTTTATGGTCTCTGGAAGAGGAAACAAATGCAAATTGAGATCCATCATCATTCCATCTGGCGTCTAACAATTCACCTGTCCATCCAGCTACGTGGTCTGTTGTAGTACCACGTTGAAAATCTGGATCCATATTTAAACGGACCACTCTTGGAGCATTACCTAAATGAATTATTACGCGTTCTAATTTAAATACATTAATATCACCTGGTAGTGGATGTTTCCAAGCTTCTAACTTTGGATGACCGACATTTGTTGATACTAAATACATCTCGCCTAAACCACGTGCATCCTGTTGAAAGGTTGCAATTTTATCAGAGTTAGGAGACCATTTTAAAACAGCATTATCGCCTTTGATCCAACCAGCGTTATTGGTAGCATAGCCATAGTCTTTTTCACCATCAAAAGTAAGCTGTGTTCTTTGATCTGTTTCCAGATTACGAACCCATAGGTTGTAATTATCAATATATGCAGCTAGCTTTCCATTTGGAGAAACATGTTCAAGACGTCTATTAACTTTAATCTCTGATTTTTTGTTGATAGAAAAATCAGATAAGTTGCAAACATATGTAGAACCAATTGCCGAAAAAGTAATACTATTGTCACTTGTAGTATAAGAAACTCTTGAAATTGAGAGATTATTTGCCTCGGTTTGTAGTTCAAGTTGTTCGTTTAAAGCATTAGCAAGTTTGGTATGATCAAAGGCTAATTTTTTTTCTTTTGTTTTAGGATTTACTAAAATAAATTCTTTTCCTTCTTTAGTCCGTTTTGAGTAAACTAAAATGTTTTCATCAGACCAACTGCTACTAGTGATTTGATCATAAACTAAATTATTTAGATCGCGATCCATATGAGCAATTGCGCTTTTATAATCTGCTTCTGTAACTTGTTTTTTAGATTCAGAATTTGAGCAACTAGCAATTAATAATACTAAAACAGGAGTTAGTGTTTTAAAAATATTGATTTTCATTATAAGAAACTTATTGAAATGTTATTTAGAAAATAATTCAGTGTAATATTTATAAAATAAAGGAATGGTTTCGATGCCTTTAAAATAATTGAACAATCCAAAATGTTCATTTGGAGAGTGAATAGCATCACTATCTAACCCAAAGCCCATTAAAATAGTTTTACTTTTTAATTCTTCTTCAAATAAAGCAACGATAGGAATACTTCCTCCACTACGTTGGGGAATTGGTGTTTTTCCAAAAGTATCTTCATAGGCTTTTGAAGCGGCTTGATATCCAATGTTGTTGATTGGAGTCACATATCCCTGTCCACCATGATGAGGCTTTACTTCAACTTTAACGCCTTTTGGAGCAATATTTTCAAAATGCGCTTTAAAAAGCTGAGTAATTTCAGTCCAATCTTGATGGGGAACTAGTCTCATCGAAATTTTTGCATAAGCTTTGCTAGCAATAACTGTTTTGGCACCTTCTCCAGTGTATCCTCCCCAAATTCCGTTAACATCTAAAGTAGGTCTAATAGAGTTTCTTTCGTTAGTTGTATACCCCTCTTCTCCATAAACGGCATCAATATCGAGTGCAGCTTTATAATCTTCTAAACTAAATGGAGCTTTAGCCATTTCAGCTCGTTCTACTGTAGATAATTCTTCAACCTTGTCATAGAACCCTGGAATAGTGATGTGATTATTCTCATCATGTAGTGACGCAATCATTTTTGTGAGGACGTTTATTGGGTTGGCAACAGCCCCTCCATAAAGCCCTGAATGCAAATCTCTGTTAGGGCCAGTTACTTCAACCTCAACATAGCTCAATCCTCTTAAACCTGTTGTTATAGAAGGCGTGTCTTTAGAGATCATTCCAGTATCAGATATTAAGATAACATCATTCGCTAATTTTTCGTGATTTTCTTTAACGAATCCAGCTAAACTATTACTACCAACTTCTTCTTCACCTTCAATCATAAATTTTACATTACAAGGAAGCTGATTTGTTGAGGTCATAAATTCTAAAGCCTTTACATGCATATAGAATTGCCCTTTATCATCGCAAGCTCCACGTGCAAAAATTGCTCCTTCAGGATGTAATTCGGTGTTTTTAATTACAGGTTCAAAAGGAGGCGAGTCCCACAGGTCAAGTGGGTCTGGTGGTTGTACATCATAATGGCCATAGACTAAAACCGTTGGTAAGTTGGAATCGGTTATTTTTTCACCATAAACAATTGGGTAACCTTCGGTAGGGCAAATTTCTACTTTATCGCATCCAGCATTTTTTAAGCTTTCTGCGGTGAATTCAGCTGTTTTAAGTACATCGTTTTTATAAGCTGAATCTGCACTTATTGAAGGTAGTTTTAATAGGTCTAATAGCTCGTTTAAAAATCGATCTTTATTTTGATCGATGTAAGAATTAATCTCTTTCATTAAATTTATATTGCCTTTTTTGATTCTTTAATTGCATGATCACATGCTCTAGCTGTTAATGCCATATATGTTAAAGACGGATTTTGGGTTGCAGTAGATGTCATGCATGCACCATCCGTCACATAAACGTTTTTACATGAATGCACTTGATTCCACTTGTTCAAAATGGAATTTTTAGGATCATGTCCCATTCTTGCTCCTCCCATTTCATGTATGTCTAAACCAGGTGCTCGATGATCATCGCGAGTTCTAATATTAGTAAAGCCAGCAGTTTCAAACATTTCCGACATCTGCTCGATATAATCCTTGATCATTTTTTCATCGTTATCATCATAATCAAGTGAAATATTCAATTGTGGGATTCCATATTGGTCAACTAAAGTGTCATGCAGTTTTATCTGGCTTTCTTCTTTTGGGATTGTTTCACCCATCATATGTGAGCCAACATGCCAATTTCCGAACTTAGGATTAAGTAAACCATCTTTTAAGCTTTGTCCTACGCCATCTGTACCTTCATTAATTATCCTTCTTCCAGCGCCAAAACCAGCCGCATAGCCTCTAAGAAAATCAGTCTCTTGATTGTACAGATTTCTAAATCTAGGAACATAAGCACTTGTTGGTCTTCTTCCTGTTGTAAACTTGTCTAAATGGCCTTCATATTCACCACTTACACCAGCACGATAGTTATGGAAAGCTACGTATTTACCTAGTAACCCATTGTCATTACCTAAGCCATTTGGGAAACGCTTTGATTTAGAATTCAATAAAATATGGACACTTGCAAAAGCACTTGCATTTACAAATATTACGGAAGCAAAATACTCGGTAACATCTTTTGTTTTACTATCAATTACTCGAACACCAGTTGCCTTTTCTTGATCATCATCGTAAATAATGGAATGTACTACTGCATTATTTACTAAGCTTAGATTTCCAGTGTTTGCTGCCCATGGAAGTGTACTTGAATTTGCACTAAAATATCCTCCATAAGGACAACCACGTCTACATAAATCACGATATTGACATGATCCTCTCCCTTGTTTCATGAAAATTTCGCGTCCTTCTGTAATATGTGCACAACGTGCATAAATTACATGTCTTTTCTTGTCGTATTTGTCAGCAACAATATCACTAAAATGTTGTTCTACACAGTTTAACCCCATAGCAGGTAAAAACTCACCATCAGGTAATTCTGGAAGATTATCATAGCTTCCGGAGATACCAACAAACTTCTCTACATGGCTGTACCAAGGAGCAATATCTTTATATCGAATAGGCCAATCAACAGCAAAACCATCTCTAGCTGGACCTTCAAAATCTAGGTCACCTATACGTTGCGTTTGTCTTGCCCATAACAATGATTTTCCTCCTGTTTGGTTTCCTCGAATCCAATCGAAAGGCTTCTCCTGAACATAAGGCATTTCTTTATCTTTCATGAAGAAATGTTGAGAATCTTCAAGGAAATTGTAACATCTGCTTAGGATTGGATTTTCTTTTTTCACCTCATCATTTACTTGTAATCGGTGTTTTACTTCCCAAGGTTGTAAATTGGTTGTTGGATAATCTTCTATATGTTTTACATCTCTTCCTCTTTCTAGAACCAAAGTTTTGAGTCCTTTTTCTGTAAATTCTTTAGCTGCCCAACCTCCGGTCATTCCAGATCCGATTACTATTGCATCGAATGTGTTGCTTTGTTTGTAGTCAATATTGAAATTAGGCATTTGGGTTTATTTTAGTGTTAGCATAGATAGTTTCACATAAACCAAATGTTCCTGGAACTAGTTTATACGGAAAGACTTCTGTCATTATATGCTCAGATTGCATATAACCTCTCACAGTATAGTATTTAGTAGTTTGTAAAAATGGGTTAATATCTGCCTCTAATTCATTTTCAGAATTTACCATTAAAGAGTTGATTGCTTCTAATTTGTCCAAATCATTAAGCTTACAGAATTTTTTACCTTTCAACTCTTTAGCTTTGACTTCAAACTGATTAAGTCCGTTAATGAATCGATCTTGATTTTCTTTAGGCTCGCAGTCGTCTATCATAATCCAAACAAAATTATGAGCTTCTAAACTCACTCCTCCAGGTATTTCAGGATCTTCGGGAATAATAATATCAACTATTTCTCTTAGAAGAGTTTCTTGTTGCGAAGTAATCTGAAGATTATTCAAGGCAATGGAAACCTTTTCCTCCCATAGGTTGCAGGAAGGCATGAGAACAATTCCTCCAGTGACCAGACCTATGCTTTTTAAAGCTTCTCGTCTTTTCATTAGTATACGTTAGTTAGGGATTAGTATTTGTAGATTTAGATTGGCTAATAAAAATAGGAATTTAAATGAATGTAGCTGTTCACTTTTATATTTATTTAATTTTCATATTCTGAAAATATCAATCCGCGAAGTTTCTTTATTTTTTAAGAGACAAAAAAATATTGAAAATCCTCTTTGCATATTATCATGTTTACTTATATTTGCACGCACAAATTCTGCGGATGTGGTGGAATTGGTAGACACGCTAGACTTAGGATCTAGTGCCGCGAGGCGTGGGGGTTCGACTCCCTTCATCCGCACTAAAAGCTTCTCAAACCGAGGAGCTTTTTTTTATGATTCTTGACTAATGTCATTTTATGCTATCTTTATAAGAATTACTTTCATAGCTTATATATAGTATACAATGAAAAACTTTTACTTCTGTGTCCTTGCAATGGCTTTTTTGATCTCCTGCGGGAATAGTGAGGATGAAATTTTTCCTGTAAAACAAAATTTGACTGAAGCGGTGTATTCATCAGTAACAATTCAACCTGATAGTTTATATCAAGTTTTTTCAATTGTAACAGGAATCCTAGAAGATAATCTTGTTGAAGAAGGAGACCAAGTTACCAAGGGGAGAGCAATCATACAAATAACAAACAATGCACCACAATTAAATTCTCAAAATGCAAAACTGACATTAGATCTTGCAAACGAAAATCTAAGTGGAAGTGCGGCTATCCTTAAAGGGATTGAGGATGAAATTGTAGCAGCAAGATTGAAGTATTCTAATGATTCCATCAACTACTTCAGGCAAAGAAAATTATGGAATCAAAACATAGGTTCGAAGATTGAATACGATACTAAAGAGTTGAATTTTAAACTATCTAAAAATAATCTTCAACTTCTTGAAAGTAGATATCATAGAACCAAAAATGAACTACAAACGGCTTTTAAGCAAGCTGAAAACAACTATAAAACATCACTTATAAATACTCAGGATTTTACAATAGATAGTAAAATTAATGGTACTGTTTATAGCCTTTTAAAGAATAAAGGAGAATTAGTTTCCACAATGGAACCTTTGGCTTTGGTGGGTAGTAGTACAGATTTTATAATAGAGCTTTTGGTTGATGAAGTTGACATTGTAAAAATAGAAGAAGGACAGAAAGTTGTAATTAGTCTAGATGCATATAAAGGAGAAGTCTTTCTTGGTGAAGTATTAAGGATTTTACCCAAAAAGGATCTAAGAAATCAAACTTTTTTAGTTGAGGCTTTGTTCAATGAAGTTCCAAAGAAGTTATACCCAGGGTTATCTGGCGAAGCTAATATTATAATTGCAGAGAAGGAGAATATTTTAACTATCCCAAAAATATATTTAACAGAAAATAATGAAGTCCTAACCGATGAAGGACTGGTTAAGGTAAGAGTTGGTTTAGAGAACTTAGAATTTGTTGAAATTTTGGAAGGAATCACCGAAAAGACTCAAATATATAAACCAGAGAATTGATTAATTGGAAGGTCATAATTAGTATAGCCAAAACACATCTTTTAAGTAGGCTTAAGCAAACATCAGTAGCAGCTTTAGGTGTTACTTTTGGTATTGGAGCATATATTACTTTAGTGTGTTTTATGACAGGTCTTAACAAAATGTTGGACGACCTTATACTAAATCAAACACCTCACATACATATTTACAATGAGATTGAACCTTCTAAAAAGCAACCAATTTCCTTATTTAAAAAATTAGAGAACAGTTTAACGGTTGTTCACTCTATCAAGCCTAAGCAAAGCCAAAAGGAAATACATAATGCTTTGCCAATCATTAATTATCTAAATCAGAAGAAAGTAGTAAGAGGAGCCATCCCGCAAATTAAGACTCAGATCTTTTATATAGCAGGTTCAATAGAGCTTGGAGGTAATCTTACTGGACTAAAACCTTTGGATGAAGCAAGGTTATTTAATTTTGATAATTATGTTATTAAAGGAAGCTCTGAAGATTTACATAAAAATGATGATGGCATTTTATTAGGAGCTGGAATTGCTAAAAAAATGTCACTTGATATAGGTGATAGAGTACAAATAAGTACTATAAATGGTGACATTTTTCCATTAAAAATCGTTGGTCTTTATCAAAGTGGAATAGCAGATATTGACGCGATTCAGAGTTTTGCTAACTTAAAAGCTGTTCAGCGAGTTTTAGGAGAAACAGAAAATTACATTACTGATATCAATGTGAAGCTTTATGATATTGATGTTGCATTCAATATGTCTAAAGAAATTGAAAAACAGTTTGATTTAAAGGCAGTAGATATTAAAACCGCGAATGCTCAATTCGAAACAGGAACAGATATTAGAAATATAATCACTTATGCTGTTTCTTTCACATTGTTACTTGTTGCTGGATTTGGAATTTATAATATTCTAAACATGTTTATTTACGAAAAAATGAATGATATAGCCATTTTAAAGGCAACAGGATTTTCAGGTAAAGACGTCCAATATATTTTTATGAGTCAAGCACTTATTATTGGAGTTGTTGGAGGTCTTTTAGGATTATTGATAGGACTTGTTTTTACGAATATAATTAACAATGTGCCCTTTGAAACAGAAGCCCTACCAACCATTAAAACCTTTCCTGTTAATTTCAATCCGTGGTTTTATGTTATAGGAATTACGTTTGCTTTAATATCAACTTTTTTTGCTGGATACTTGCCTTCAAAGAAAGCTAAACGAATAGATCCTGTTAAAATAATAAGAGGTCAATAATGGGCAAAGTACTTGAAACTAAAAATATTAATAAATATTTCAGAAAACCAGTCTTATTTCATGTGTTAAAGGATATAAATATCTCTGTTGACAAAGGAGAGTTTGCTTCAATAATGGGGAAATCAGGTTGCGGTAAGTCCACCTTACTTTATATTCTCTCAACCATGGATACTGATTATGATGGAGAACTTTTTCTTAATGGGGAGCTAGTTACTGGTCAACATCAAAATAAACTAGCTTATTTAAGAAATAAACACATAGGGTTTGTGTTTCAGTTTCATTATTTGCTTTCAGAATTTTCGGTTTTGGAAAATGTAATGCTTCCAGCAAAAAAGTTAGGAGAAAAGAGTTTAAAGGAAATTGAAAGTAATGCTTATGAGAAATTAAGAATTTTAGAAATTGAGCATTTGGCTCAAAAGAAAGCTTCTAGAATTTCAGGAGGAGAGAAGCAAAGAGTAGCCATCGCCAGAGCATTGATTAACAATCCTTCAATTATAATGGGAGATGAGCCAACAGGGAATTTAGATAGTCATAATTCAGAAAATGTATTCAATATTTTTAAAAGATTGTGTGATGAACAGGGATTATCACTTTTAATTGTCACTCATGATAAAGATTTTGCCAATAGAACAGATAGAATCATCACAATGAGTGATGGTGCAATAATATAAAAGGCCATTCAACAAGTTTGAATGGCCTTCTTTTTTTCAGGACGCTATTAATCAGTATATTTTGATTATTGCTTTATAAGTTTAGTGGTTGCTATAGCTCCTGTATTGTCTTCAATTTTTACAACATATAGTCCTTGTGATAAATTTGAAATGTTAAACTCATTTCCTTTATCAAAATCCCCAGAAAAAGTTTTTACTTCCTTTCCAGTTACATCAAAAATAGAAACTTGAGTACAAGTTTTATTGAGTTCGAATGAACTAGAAGTTGGGTTAGGATATATGGTTAGATCATTAGCTAATGAAATTTCATTGTTGCTTAATGAAGGCAATTGATTTCCATAAATTCTAAACTCTCCAGCAGGAATATTTATTGGCGAAGCTGTATTTGCTACATTAATTGATGTTGAACCTGTTTCATCCATCAAGTCATACCAAACTCCTATATATGGAAAATCTGGAACAACATTATCAGCCGATGTTTTGAAATTAGCTAATATAACTACATTTTTAAGTTGTGTACCTGGTAAGGCATTATCCCAAATATATATTTTAGGTGTCTGTGTGTTGGTAGTTATACTATAATCACCTTCAAAAACGTCTTCATTAATTTTTAATTGAATTAATCTACTCCAATCACTGTTTACTTGACTTCTATTGGGATCACTTAACCAATTTTCTGTCCATTGTGGTTGAGGTTTCATAGAAAGTTTACAATCACCGTCATTGTTACCATCATAATCTGAATTAACAGTACCATTAGTACATGTCCAAATAGCATCATCCATTCCAAGATCAGCAAAGTGCCACATCATTTTTGGACCTGGAACTGTTAAGAATACAGCTCCTAATGAAGACATTCGTTGTAATGAGATATTTAAATTCCCTTGAATTCCAGCCTCACCAAAAGCTATCATTTCATACATCATTCTGTCTTTGTCATGACTCTCAGGATAACCAATTGTACGTTTTCCAGTAAAACCAGTATGAGCAGTATGCCCTATTCTAGAGATATTAATATCACTAGATTTTCCTTGGGCTAGATTCTTATAAGAATGCCACATTTCACTCCACATCATAACTCCTTTTCCTTCGCCTAAGCGATAGTTAGCCCATTCTTGTTCTTCCGAGTCTGAACCTAAGTGCTCAAATATTGCATAGTGATCTGGGTCTTGAAGCCATGTATGGTCAATATAATCTTTTAAAACAGCAACTCTATCTGCTTGATAACTATCTGTACAGCTACCGTCATTTTCGGTACAGTTTTGTGTAAATCCTTTTGTTAGATCCCATCTAAAACCATCTATTTTAAATTCATTAATCCAATATTCTGTAACGTGCTTCACATGATCTTGTGTAACAGTTTGTGAATGATTAAAATCATTGAATACACTATAAGCGTGTTTTGCAGTTTGGTTAAAAAATGGATTCTCTGAACTTGGTCCGCCCCATCCTGTATTACTCGGGTCGTTCATCCACATTCTTACTAAAGGATTTCTGCTTGTCGCATGGTTGAATGCAATATCTAAGATTACGGCAATGCCATTTTGATGACAGAGATCAATAAATTCTTTGAATTTATCTTTTGTCCCGTATGACTTATCTAAGGCCATGTGAAACGAAGTATCATATCCCCAACTAAAATTATCAACACCACCTTCTATGTAATTTTCAAATTCCATAACAGGCATTAACTCGATTGCATTAATGCCTAAGTTTTTGAAATAGGAAATTCTATCAATAAGATCTTGGAAGTTTCTGTCTGAATCAAAATCTCTTATCAATACTTCATAAATTATTAAGTCCTCTTTTTTAGGTTTGCTAAAATTGGTAACATTCCAAGAATAAGACGTTTGTCCTGTTTGTAAAACGGTTACTTCTCTTTCTTGTCCAGATGGATATTGATAGGTTGTTCCTAACCCGGGAAAAGTAGAGGAAGGTATTACATGGTCATCAAATGGAGATAATACTAATGTTGAGTAAGGATCAGCTGTTTTAACTAATGCAGGTGAATCTGCAACAGGGCTTAACGCATAAACCCAATATTGATAAGTTTCTACTTGTCCAGAAGTTAAACCAGTTAACTCTAACCAGAATTTTCCTGTAGATGGATCTTTTTTCATTAAATGAGAAGCTCCTGGGTTATAGCTGTTAAAACTACCAGCTACATAAACGAAATCTTTTAAAGGAGCATTTAAAACTAATGTTGCTTTCGTTTCATCTAAATCATCATAATTAATACCATCTTTTAAACCACTAGGCATTGCTTCAGAAGTGACTGATGGAGCTATAATTATTTCAAAAGAGCATGAACCTTCATCACTTGAACTAAAGGGAGAACCTTCAACCCTCACAGTCCCACTTGAAGTAACATTATTCAAAGTAGTGCCATAATTTGGGAATCCGTTTCCAGAGGCTACAGAAACATCATTTAGAAAAACTTCGAATGCTCCTGCCTCTATAGTTCCTTCTTTACTTACTGAAGCCGAAACGGAAACATTATCTCCACTATTAATAATGATTGAGTTACCTGACGGATTACTTATGTTGATCACTATCCCATCGCCAACATACTCTAAATGATCTTGAGTTTTTTTATCACCAGAACCATCATCTGCCTTAACCAATATTCCAAATTCAGAAATGTTTGAAGTTCCGTAAAAAGCTGATGGAGTCATTACAAAACTATAGGTGCCATCACCATTGTTGGTTAATTGAAGATCATCATTGGAGTTCGCCCATTCACCGTTACCAATTAAAGGGCCTCCAATTTGATTCCCACAGCCATCAAAATACCAGGTCCATAAATAAATGTTGTTGGGTTCTCCAGCATTCCAAATTGTTGGATCTACTCCAGAAACAGTAATAGTTACTTCATCATTAACTCCAAAATTAGCTGGGGAAAACGAAAAAGTTCCTGTTTGTTGCTGCCCAAACGAAAGAATACTAATTGCTAAAAAGCTTAGAAGTAATATTTTTTTCATTAGCAAAGGTTTAAAAAAAGGCTATGCATTTGCATAGCCTTTTAATTAAATTAACTTGAATTACTGCTCCGCTGGAGTTAGTGTTATTGTTTTATTTATATCATCAACTGATAAAATATAGAAGCCATCTGTTCCAATAAATCTAAAATTATTGTCGCCATCACCTGCATCTTCAAAATTAGCATCTATGGTATAGCCAGCATCAAAATAATATGGGAAGTTTCTTCCTGAATTCCAATCAGAATCAGCTGTGAAGAAACGGAAGTTACCATCATCATTTCCAGTATAAGCTGTTAACTCAATATATGTTGAATAAACACCATTGCCATCACAATAGAATTTACCTGGATTACCCCAATCCCATCCTGTTTGAGTTATAGCTGCACCAACTGTATATAATAGATCAAATTCACATGAACCAATTGCAGCTGGATCATCTAAAGTAATGGTCTTGTTAACATCATCAATAGTTAACAAGTAAGTACCTGTTGTTCCTATAAATCTAAAGTTATTATCACCATCACCTGCATTTTCAAAGTTAGCGTCTATGGTATAGCCTGCGTCAGCATAATAAGGATAGTTTCTTCCAGAGTTCCAATCAGACAATGCTGTAAAGAAACGGAAGTTACCATCATCATTTCCAGAATAAGCAGTTAAGTGCACGTTAGCTTGATAAACACCATCTCCCGAACAAACAAATGTTGGTGGAGCATTCCAAGTCCAACGTGTTTGGCTAATTCCATGACCAACACCATATAGACCATCCGGGAATTCGCAAATAGGTTCTCCAGTACTTACTTCTGGTAAAAATAATGTCAATGCTGCAGGATCAGAGAAAACATCAGGTCCACTATTACCTGTATATGCTCTTACTCTAAAAGTAACATCTCCTGTATCTGGATTTTCAGTACCTGGGTCGTTATCTAAACCTAGTTCATTTGCAAATCCTAATAGGTCACCAATTGTTACAGCTATTTCGTTTCCTGTTGTTGATCCTACAACTGTAAAATCAGAAAAGTCTCCAACTAATGATCTTTGAAGATCAAAACTTACTGTTGTTGGTATTTCAAAATCTGGAGTATTCCATGTAAATCGCTCTCCAATGTTACCTGCAGTTTCTTGTGTTAAAACATATTCACCTAAAAATGAATTGGTGAATGTAATTTCAGAGTTGTATGAATCTATAATCAACAGATCCGCATCTTCTTCACAGGCAGTGAAAAACACCCCAACTGAGAAGATTAATAAGTATCCTAGTTTTTTTAAATGTTTCATTTTGTTAATATTTTTAGTATCCTTCGTTTTGTGTTAAGTTAGGGTTGACTGATAATTGTCTTACTGGAAGTGGGAATAGACTTCTAAAGCTTCCAACTGATGATCCGTTAGCTACGTTACCTTTCCATGGCCATAAGTAAGCCCCACTAGTAAAGTATCCATATCTAACTAGATCAGTACGTCTTTGACCTTCCCAGTATAGTTCTCTAGATCTTTCATCAAGAATAAAATCCAATGTTAGGTCTCCTGACGAAATATTTCCAGACATATCTCCATAAGCTCTTTCTCGTAACTCATTAATGCTACTAACAGCCAAATTCATATCTCCGCCTCCGCCTCTTACTACAGCTTCAGCATAGTTTAAATAAATTTCGGCTAGTCTTATTAACGGTAAATCAGTATCTGTAAAGTCTCCACCTGGATCACTTCCAGCATTACCATTAGAATCAACATTCTTGAATTTAGTAACAGCATATCCATTTAAGAATGAAGTTAAACTTTCTATTTCAAGACTTTGACCATCTGTATAGAACATACCTCTTTGATCTGAATACGGTGTTACAGAGTAAGTTAAATTGTCTAGATCTAAAGTGACTAAGTATGCACCATCAGCAGCAATTGGAATATTTGCCCCACCAGGTTCTAAAGAACCATCAGTATCATCATCACCATAATTATTTCCCCAATCTTCGTTAAATCTAAATTTCATTTCACCAGCAGTTAAATTTGCATATAATGCATATTGGTTTGTACCTGTTTCATACATTTCCATATCAGGACCGTCCCAACTATTCAAAGTTGCATCTCCAACTAATCCCCAATCTGAAAGCGTCCCTCCTAGTGTTGCATTAGCTGGACCAAGATCTGTAAGGTCAAACTTCTCAACAAGAGCTTTAGTGGTTCTGGTTCCAAACCAACCTCCGTTTACTCCAAAGTCAGCAGGATTCATACTTCCACCAATTGCTGCATGAATTAAAAATGTTGTTCCTCCCCAAGTTTGAGAATTAATACCATCAAAATTTAACGCAAAGATGAACTCATTTTGAGCACCATTTGTATCATTATCTGCTAAGAACAGTTCATCGTAAGCTGTACCATTTCCATTAGCATCATTCATATTAATAGCATAACTGGAATTCATAACCAAGTTTGAATAATTAACGCAGTCAGCATAACGTGGAGTTCCAGTCCAAACTTCGGCATTTAAATACAATCTAGATAAAAGTGCTTGAGCAGCAACCATATCTATACGTCCATATTCGTTAGAACCAGGTAACTGAGATTCAATCTCTAATAACTCTGATTCTACAAAAGCAAAGATTTCAGATCTTGTGCTTTGCGTTGGTAAATCAGTACTAATTTCTGTTGTTAATGGTACATTACCAAACATGTCCATTAAGTTATAATAAGCAAAAGCACGTAAAAATCGAGCTTCAGCAATATATCCTGCTACCTCAGCGTCAGTTAATGCCGATGCTTTGTCTATAAATGAATTTGCAAAAGATACTTCTTGAGCTAGTCTTACGTACATTGCTTCTGTAAAGTCATTACTCGATGACCAATACATTCCATGTAAGTCTTGTAAACCTGGGTCTCCCCATCCTACCACCGCATGATCGGTAGTAAGCTCATTTAAGTTATAAAGCATTCTTGAGAATTGCGAGAATCCTTCATCAATATCAGCTAAGTCTGGCTGACCCGAAGGACCTTGTTGTCCCGTTAAAGCTAAACTAGCGTATAATTTTGCTAATGCTCCTTTTGCTTGAGTTGCATTTGCAAATACATCTTCTTCAGTAAAGCTATCAGGATCAATTGGTGCTTGATTCAACTCATCATGACAAGACATAATGAAAACGCTGACAGCTAGAATTAAAATTAGATTTCTAAATACATTTTTCATACTTCAATTTTTTAAAAGTCCACATTTATACCAAATACTGCAGTACGCGGTCTTGGGTAAAAATTATTATCAATACCTCCTGTTATTTCAGGATCTAATCCTGTATAATCTGTAATGGTCGCAACATTTTGGAACGAACTGTAGAATCTAATATTGGTTCCTTCAAAAGCATCATTCCAAGTATATCCAACTGTAATGTTATCAATCTTGAAGAAAGAAGCTTCTTGTATGTAATGATCGCTTAACAAGTTAGTGTCTGTAATAGCTGTAAATCCAGTTTGTAAATAGTCAGCATGTAAATTGGTAAGAATGTTATTGTCTGTAGCTCTTGCTAAATATGCAGAACTAGAAGCAACGTTATCATAAGCATAATTTCCAATACTTGCTCTGGTAACAACAGCAAGATCCCAGTTTTTATAAGAGATACTAGTATTTAATCCCATTAAGATATCTGCATAAGGATCTTCTTTGTAATATCTATCTTGTTCGTTAATGATGTTGTCACCATTAAGATCAGCAAAAGCACCTTCAATAGGATTTCCAGCTACATCGTACAACTGGTGATATACAAAGAAACTGTAAGGTTCTTGGCCAACAACGTGTCTTTGAATAGTATTACCTACACCACCACTAATTCCTCCAACATCTTGGTCAAAAGGTAGATTAGTTACTTCATTTTCGTTATATGAAATATTGTAGTTAATGTTCCACTCAAAGTCTTCAGTTTTTATTGGTGTTAGATTTAGTATAAATTCAACCCCTTTATTTTCCATATCACCAATATTTGTATCAACTCTACTTCCAAAGTTGGTAAAAGGGTCTACGGTTGCCGAGGCAATAAGATCCTGTGTTTCTTTCTTATAAAGATTAACAGAACCACCTATTCTTCCTTCCAACAAGCTATAATCTAAACCAATATTGATAGTTCTACCAATTTCCCAACGTAAGTTTTCGTTAAAAGGCTCAGGACGGAAAGATTGATAGTATTGTGATCCAAATAAATAATTAGCTGTATCTGTACTTCCAGTATAGCGCGTTAAGAACTGGTAATCACCTAATCCGTTTACATTACCTACCTCACCGTAACCTAACCTTAGTTTAAGTTCATTAAAGGTAGAGTCTTCCATAAATGATTCGTTATGAATGTTCCATGCAAATGCCGCAGAAGGGAAGATTCCCCAGCGATCATCTGGATTTAATTTTGAAGAAGCATCAGCTCTTACTGTTGCTGTTAATAAGTATCTATCGTCATAACTGTAGTTCATTCTACCGAAGTAAGAAAGTAATACATTCTTTGATTTGTCTATAAACTCAAAGATACTTCCTTGTTCTTCTAACTCACTGTCATAAGTATTGTTGTCGTATTCAAAATCTTGATATGAATATCCAGCTACAACATTTAAGTTGTGTACTTCATTGAACTCTTTTTGATACGTTAAATAAGCATCAAATAATCTGTTAGTAGATCTATTGGTATATGCATATCTTGCACCGTCCCACTCTTGCCAAGATTCAGCAAGTAATGATTGTGGCATTCTAATATCTACAATATTTCTTCCGTTTGAATGTGATTTATCTATACCTACATTTACAGTTGCTGTTAAATCCTCAAAACCATGAATTTTATAATCAAATTTGGCATTTGCTACTATTCTTCTTACTTCAGCAGAATCATCTTGATACTTCAATAAAGCTAAAGGATTGACCGGGCTCAAATTTAATCTACTATAAACAGGAAGTCCTGTGTCTGGATGGATTATTACGTTAGAACTCTGATCTAATAAAGGTTCATACCAACCAGTAAATCCTCCAAATTGAGATACTATTGTTGGGTCTGTATCATAAATAGACTTTGTTGGGTCAAAAGAAACCGCATTACCAATAGCTCCTCTATTTGCAAAAGTATTTTCGGTATACATACCTCTTGCATTTACTTCTACTTTTAAGTGATCGTCTAATAAACTTGGTGTCAAGCTTAAAGAGGCAGTTGTTCTAGAAAATTTATCTCCTTCTAAAATACCACTTTGATCAGAGTAACCAATAGAAGCTCTCATTGGAACTCCCCATGCATTTCCTAATGCACTAAATGAATGATCTGTACTAATTGCATCATTATAAATTAATGATTGCCAATCTGTATTGTGAGAACCTAGTCTACCTATAGCAGCTGCATCACCTGATGAGGCTACCACACTTCTAAATGAATCTCCAGTAAGAACGTCTACTTGATCAGTAGGATTAGAGAACATTATTGAAGAGTTGAAGTTGAACTGGAAATCACGATCCTTACCTTTTTTAGTAGTAATCATGATAACTCCATTGGCAGCACGAGATCCATAAATAGCAGTTGCTGATGCATCTTTGAGCACCACCATACTTTCAATATCGTTAGGATTAATAAGGTTTAATGGGTTACGAGAACCTCCTACACCTCCATTATCTAAAGGTAATCCATCCACAACAATAAGTGGAGAACTAGTTAAAGATAAAGATCCAAGACCACGAATTATAATGTTCTGCCCTTCACCTGGAGCACCTCCGCCAGAAGTTACAGAAACACCTGCAATTTTACCTTGAATAAGTTGTTGTGCTGATACTACAGGTCCTTGGTTAAAGTCTTCAGATGTTATTAAATCTGCCGAACCTGTTAAATCTTCTTTCTTAACAGCACCATAACCAATAACTACAATTTCGTCCAATAAAGCAGCATCTTCTGTTAATTGAACATCTATTGTAGCTTGTCCGTTATACGTAATTTCTTGGGTTCGAAAACCTACATAAGAAAATACTATAACATCACCATTATTCACTGACAAGGTATAATTACCATCAAAGTCAGTAGAAGTACCTGTTGAAGTTCCTTTAATAAGAACATTCACACCAGGTAAAGGTGTTGATGTTGATAGTTCTGTTACAGTACCACTAACAGTTGATTGGGCAAATATCATTGCCGGAATCAAAAGCAGTATGAACAGTACACTATTAAAAGTTGTTTTCATACAATGTTTTTAATTAGTTTCTAAAAAAAATGTTTATATATTTTCACTTCTCGAGGTTAAATTTATGTAAATTGAGAGTGCTTGAAGAATGACTTTTGTAACTACAACGTTTTCGTGTTAACAAGTTTTTGTTAAAATTGCAATTTAACACCTGTGAAACCTGAAAATTCGTAAAAAAGGGAGTATTAATTTACTAAAACTATAATGAAAAGAAAAATCACTTTAAAGCAAATAGCAAAGGAGTTGGATGTTTCTATATCTACCGTTTCAAAATCGTTAAGGAACAGTAAAGAGATAAGTGAAGATACCAGAGAAAAGGTTCAGGCCTTTGCTAAGCTATATAACTATAGACCTAATAATATTGCACTAAGCTTAAAAAATAGAAAAACAAAGACGATAGGAGTTATTATCCCAGAGATTGTGCATCATTTCTTTTCAACGGTTATAAAAGGTATAGAAAATGTAGCGCTTGATAGAGGTTATAATGTTATTGTCGGGCTTTCAAATGAGTCTTTTGCCAAAGAAGTAATAAATATGGAGATGTTAGCCAATGGTAGTATTGACGGTTTTATTTTGTCACTTTCAAAGGAAACATTGTTAGAGCAAGATTATCACCATCTTTCTGAGACCATAAATCAAGGAATGCCAATTGTGATGTTTGACAGAATAACAAGTGACATAAAGTGCGATAAGGTAATTGTGAATGATCAAAGTGGTGCACAAATGGCTGTAAAAAAGTTAATTAAATCTGGTGCGAAAAAGATTGGCATTATCACCACTAAAGATTACGTCTCAGTGGGGAGACTTAGAACTCAAGGTTATATTAATGCATTAGAGGGGGCAGGAATGCAGCCTGAAGCAGGATTGATTGTCAAGGTTGACGACGAGCTAAATTCTGAAGAGCAAATGCAAGAGATTGAAAAGGAAGTTAAGTTACTTTTCTTAAATAACAGTGATTTGGATGGCATATTTGCGGTCAACGAGTTATATGCTATCACAGCAATGAAAGTTGCAAGGCAAATGGGAATGAAAATTCCTGAAGACATTCAAGTAATTGGGTTTACTGATGGGGTTTTATCAAAGCATGCCGTTCCTAGTTTAACTACAGTAAGTCAGCATAGTCTTCAAATGGGAGAAAAATGTGCTTCTTTACTTATAGATCGGTTAGAAAATGATGTTGAGGAAACACTTTACGAAACCGTTGTAATACAGACAGACTTGATTGAGAGAGAGTCAACTAAATGATCTTTTTGTAAATCATAAATAAAAAATATTATATATTTGTACCATATCAGAACTTATATTTTCACTTCTCACATAAGTTTTGATAAGTCTTTCCGCTTGTCAAAATAGTATTAACAAAAAACATACTATTTTATGGAAAAGCGCAGATTAAGTTTCTGGGAGATCTGGAATATGAGTTTTGGTTTCCTGGGAATCCAGATGGGTTTTGCCCTTCAAAATGCTAATGCTAGTAGAATTTTACAAATTTTTGGAGCTGATGTCCATGAGCTTTCTTGGTTTTGGATTATAGCACCCTTAATGGGATTAATTGTACAACCAATAGTTGGACATTATAGTGATAAAACTTGGGGAAGATTTGGTAGACGAAAACCATATTTTCTAGTTGGAGCTATTTTGGCATCTATTGGCTTAGTTCTAATGCCACAGGCAGATTTATTCATTGCCTTTTTACCAGCTTTATGGGTTGGAGCAGGAATGTTGATGATCATGGACGCTTCATTTAATATAGCAATGGAGCCTTTTAGAGCATTAGTAGGTGACAACTTAAGAACTGATCAAAGAACTTTAGGGTTTAGTGTTCAAACTGCCTTGATTGGTTTTGGTGCAGTAATTGGTTCATGGTTACCTTATGCATTGACAAACTGGTTTGGTGTTTCTAATGAAACAACAGAGGGAACGATTCCAATGAATTTGATCTTATCTTTTATTATTGGAGCAGTTGTATTAATAGTTTCAATTTTAGTTACTGTAACTACAACTAAAGAATATTCTCCAGAAGAATTGGCTAGCTTCACAAAAGACGAAGAGGGAACAGATGAAAACCAAGATGATAAATCTAGCTTACTAGATATTTTTGAAGATTTTAGAAAGATGCCTGCAACCATGAGGCAGCTGAGTTGGGTTCAATTCTTCTCATGGTTTGGATTATTTGGAATGTGGGTTTTCGCTACGCCTGCTATAGCACAGCATATTTATGGACTTCAATTTACCGACTCAAGTAGTGCAGCTTACCAAGATGCAGGTGATTGGGTTGGAATATTGTTTGGAGTGTATAACTTAATATCTGCATTATATGCTTTTGCATTGCCTTACATCGCTAAGAAAATTGGAAGAAAGAAAACACACTCTTTATCATTAATTATTGGAGGACTTGGTTTATTGTCAATTTACATTATGCCCGATAAAAATTGGCTGATAGTTTCAATGATTGGTGTGGGAATTGCCTGGGCAAGTATTCTAGCTATGCCTTATGCTATACTGGCTGGGTCTATTTCACCAAAAAAGATGGGAGTTTACATGGGGATTTTCAATTTCTTCATTGTGATCCCGCAAATTATTAATGCGCTTATTGGAGGTCCTTTAGTAAAGTATGCATACGGAAATCAGGCCATTTTTGCTTTGGTTATGAGTGGGGTTAGCTTCTTAATAGCAGCTGCACTTGTCTCAAAAGTGAAAGATGTTGATGACGTTGTTAAAGCCTAAAATCAATGAGTAAAAAGGGATTCATATTCGATCTGGATGGTGTTATTGTTGATACTGCCAAATATCACTTCTTGGCTTGGAAAAAATTAGCTAATGGAATTGGTATTGATTTTACCGAAACGCAAAATGAACAACTTAAAGGTGTTTCGAGAGTAAGGTCTTTAGAAAAAATATTAAGCTGGGGCAACATTACCCTAGAAGAAACCAAGTTCAATGAATTGATGGGTAAAAAAAATGATGATTATCTAACCTATATCGCATCTATGGATGAATCTGAAATTCTACCAGATGTTGTAAAGGTTTTAGATTTTTTATCTAATAACGATCAAAAAATGTCACTTGGTTCTGCAAGTAAAAATGCAAGGGAAATTCTAACAAGAGTAAATCTGTTAGATAGATTGGATGCTATTGTTGATGGGAATGACGTTTCCAAAGCGAAACCAGACCCTGAGGTTTTTCTAATTGCTGCAGAAAAGATGAATGTTGAACCAAGTAAATGTGTTGTGTTTGAAGACGCTGTCGCTGGTGTTCAAGCGGCAAATGCAGCTAATATGATAAGTATTGGAATTGGTGATGAATCAGTTCTGCATGAAGCAGATTACGTGTTTCAAGATTTTACGGAAATGGATGAAGAGTTTTTGAATAAACTCATTAATGAAGAAAATTAAAAATGAACAAAGATTATATAAAACCAAATAATTGGTCAATTATAGAAGAAGGCTTCGACGCCGAAAATGTCGAAGGATCTGAAAGTATCTTCAGTTTAGGTAATGGTGCCATGGGGCAACGAGCCAATTTTGAAGAACATTATTCTGGATCAACATTTCAAGGAAGCTATATAGCAGGAGTATATTATCCAGACAAGACAAGAGTTGGTTGGTGGAAAAATGGGTATCCTGAATATTTTGCAAAAGTGCTTAATGCTCCTAATTGGATTGGAATTAATGTTAAGATCAATGATGAGTTCCTTGATTTGAATAATTGTGTTGATGTTTCTGATTTTAGAAGGGAACTTAACATGAAAGAGGGATGGCTGTCAAGAAGTTTTAAAGCTAAACTTCAAAATGGAACTGAGATTAGAGTAAATACTTTACGATTTTTAAGCTTGGACCTTGATGAGCTTGGTGCTATAAAGTATGAAGTTACTCCACTAAATTCCAATTGTTCAATTTCATTTGAACCATATATTGATGCTGGGATTGCAAATGAAGATAGTAATTGGGATGATAAGTTCTGGAATATTACAGGAGTTAATGCTAAAGATGAAAGAGCTTTTATTGAAGCGCATACTATGAAGACTGAATTTCATACATGTACTTTCATGAAGTCTGTCTGTTATCTCGGTGGAAACCCACTAAAAAATGGTTTTGACTCTAATGTCGAAGAAAACAAAATAACATTCTCTTATACGGCAAACGTTGGAAAAGGAGAAGCTTTTAGTATTCAAAAGTTTGGAGGTTATACGGTTGACAGAAACCATAAAAAAGAAGAATTGATCGAAGCAGCAAATGCTGCCATTGATCAAGTTCAAAGAATAGGATTTGATGCTTTATTGGAGCAGCAAAAAGAAGCTTGGGCTAAAATTTGGGAAATGGCAGACATTACCATTGAAGGTGATGTAAAAGCACAACAAGGAATTCGTTTTAATATCTTCCAATTGAATCAAACTTATATAGGTACTGACGCTAGATTGAATATTGGACCTAAAGGATTCACAGGTGAAAAATATGGAGGAAGCACCTATTGGGATACTGAAGCTTATTGTATTCCATTTTATACAGCCACCAAAGATCAAAGTGTTGCAAGAAAATTGTTGGAGTATAGGTATAACCATCTTGATCGTGCTATTGAAAATGCTGGAAAGCTTGGATTTACTAATGGAGCAGCTTTGTATCCTATGGTTACCATGAATGGTGAAGAATGCCACAATGAATGGGAGATCACTTTTGAGGAAATTCATCGTAATGGAGCTATAGCATTCGCTATTTACAACTATTACAGGTATACAGGTGACTATAGTTATATTCCAGAAAAAGGATTGGAAGTATTAATTGGAATTGCGAGATTCTGGCACCAACGAGCCACTTATTCAACAAACAAGAATAAGTATGTAATTCTTGGAGTAACTGGTCCCAATGAATATGAAAATAATGTAAATAACAACTGGTACACAAACTACATTGCCAAATGGTGTATTGAGTATACAGTTGAAAATTTAAATAAAGTAAAAACAGATTATCCGAGTGATTATAACAGGGTCATGGATAAAGTTGATCTTTCTATAGATGAGCTTAAAAAATGGATAAATGTTGCTGAAAATATGTACTTCCCATATTCTGAAGAGTATCAAGTATTTCTTCAGCAAGATGGATTCTTAGATAAGGAATTGATCACGGTTGAAAACCTGGATAAAAGTCAGAGACCAATAAATCAAAAATGGTCTTGGGATAGAATTCTTCGCTCACCATACATCAAACAAGCAGATGTTTTACAAGGATTCTACTTTTTTGAAGATCAATTTTCAAAAGAGGAACTAGAAAGACATTTCGATTTTTATGAACCATATACTGTTCATGAATCTTCGTTGTCTCCATGTGTGCACAGTATTCAAGCTGCAAAATTAGGCAGAATGGAGCAGGCATATACCTTCTATTTAAGAACTTCGCGATTAGACTTAGATGACTATAATCATGAAGTACATGAAGGCTTGCATATTACCTCGATGGCAGGAACATGGATGAGTATAGTTGAAGGTTTTGGAGGAATGAGAATTAAAGATGGCATGCTTTCGTTTGAACCACAGATTCCAGAACAATGGCAATCATATTCATTTAAAGTAAACTTTAGAAATCAAATATTAAAGATCAATGTTGGTAAGAACGAAACCAACTTTCAGTTAGACGGTGAAAAAGAACTTCAGATTCTGGTGAATGGTAAATCAATAAATATTGCCCCTCACAAACTCGTAAAAGTTTAAATTATGAAAAGGTTTTTTTTGCTGCTGTTAGTGGCACTAGTATTTTCATGTAACAATGAAAAAACTTTAGAAGCTCCAATTGAAGTTAGTAATAGTTCCTTAAACATTGTTGAGCCACCAAATTGGTGGATTGAAATGAAGGATATTTCATTGCAGTTATTAGTGTATCATGATGGTATTGGTGATTATTCAGCAAGCATTAATTATCCTGGAGTTTCAGTTAAGGAGATTCACAAAGCAAAAAGCCCTAATTATTTATTTATCGATCTAGAAATTGCAGAAGGAACACAATCAGGAAAGTTTGATATTACTTTTAAGAATACTAATGGCGATGAAAAACAACACACCTATGAGTTGAAAGCTCGTGAACAAGCAGCTGAAGATTTTAAAGGGTTTGATAGTTCAGATGCTATATTTTTAATTACTCCAGATCGTTTTGCCAATGGAGATAAATCAAATGACATTGTTGAAAATCTTAATGAAACTACAATAGATAGAAGTCATGATTATGCACGTCATGGAGGTGATTTAAGAGGTATAATAAATAACATTGATTATATACATGATCTGGGATATACTTCTATTTGGCCAACTCCAGTTTTAATTAACGATATGCACCAAAGTTCATATCATGGTTACGCCATAACAGATTACTATATGGTAGATCCAAGATTTGGAACATTAGAAGAATACAGAGAGCTTTCTAATAAACTTCAAGAAAAGGGAATGAGTTTAATCATGGACCAAGTGGCTAATCATTGTGGTTTGGAACATTGGTGGATGAAAGATATTCCTTTTGATGATTGGGTAAACAACCAGAAAAACTATGAAGACAATATAGAGAATTGGAACTGGGAAACTAATATTGGTTCAAACCATAGGAGAACAACGAATCAAGATCTATATGCTTCAGAAATTGATAGAAAAGGCAATAATGAAGGATGGTTTGTTTCTGCTATGCCAGATTTAAACCAACGTAATCCGTTTATGGCTAATTACATTATTCAGAATAGTATTTGGTGGATAGAAACTCTACAGCTAGGAGGAATTAGACAAGATACTTATCCTTATCCTGATAAAAATTTTATGGCAGATTGGGCTGGCACAATAATGAACGAGTATCCAAACTTTTCTATAGTTGGAGAAGAATGGAGTTACAATCCTTTATTAGTGGCCTATTGGCAGACAGGAAATAATAATGCAGATGGTTATGAGTCTAATCTAAAATCGTCAATGGATTTTCCGATGCAAAAAGCTATCATTGATGGAATTAACGAAGAAGAGTCTTGGGACAAAGGCTTAGTAAAGTTATATGAAGGCTTAGCAAATGACTTTAACTATCCTACACCTAAGGATATTATGGTGTTTTTAGATAACCATGATAAAAGTCGTGTCTTTACAGAGTTTGGTTTAGATATGACCAAATCTCAGATGGCTTTAGCGTATATGCTGAGCTTACCAAGAATTCCACAAGTATATTATGGGACTGAAATTTTGATGGAGGACTCAGAAAAACCTGGAGATCATGGATTGATTAGAACTGACTTTCCAGGAGGATGGGAAGGTGATGACGTAAATGCCTTTACTGGAGATGGATTGACTGATGAGCAAAAAGATATGCAGTCGTACATGAAGGCTCTTTTAAACTATAGAAAGTCGAGTAAAGCAATTCATGATGGAGAGACTGTTCATTTTGCACCTTTTATGGGCACCTATTTTCTATTTAGAATCCTGAATGACGAAGTCATGGTTGTAATGCTCAATAAAAATGAGGAACCAATTACTATTGATTTAAAACGCTACGCTGAAATTGGTTTAGAAGGAAAGACTCTGAAAAATGTAATTACAGGAGATTCTTTTGAATGGGGCGATGCTATTACTTTTGAAGGAAGAGGAGTAACACTCTTAACAACAAAATAGCCCAAACTTGAAAATTATAAAATTCATAATATTCGCGTTAATAACTCAGGTTTCACTAGCGCAAGTAACTTTTATCGTCAATGATCTTCCAGCTGGCCATGATTTTAATGAATCCCTATATATTTCTGGAAGTTTTGAAAACTGGACAGGAGGAAATGAAAAGTACAAACTCACCAAAAATGGTGAGCAGTATGAAATTACACTAAGTGATATTCCATGTAATATCTTATACAAATTCACTTTAGGTTCATGGGCTTCGGTAGAAATGGGTGGGGACGGAGCAAGTATTGAAAACAGAAATTTTTCGTGCGAAGATGGTGAGGAAATTGTCTATATTACTGTTGGAAGTTGGACTGGTGAACAGGAAGATATTGTAAAATCTACAGCTCATGAAAACGTTCAGATTCTTTCGGAGGAATTTAAAATACCTCAATTAAATAAAACACGACGCGTCTGGATATATCTTCCTCCTGACTATGAAAGTTCTGATAAGAAATATCCAGTTTTATACATGCACGACGGTCAGAATGTTTTTGATGTGGCAACCTCTTGCGCTGGTGAGTGGGAAGTTGATGAGACACTCAACGATTTATACTATGAAATAGGCTTAAGTATGATTGTTGTTGCTGTCGATAATGGTCAAGAGACAAGAGTCAACGAATATATTCCATATCCATTTCCAAGGATTCAACAACATCAGGGAGAACAGTATGCAAAGTTTTTGGTTGAAACTTTAAAACCTCACATAGATGAAAATTTTAGAACACTTGTTGATGCTCAGAATACGGCACTCATGGGAAGCTCTTTGGGAGGATTGATTACTCATTATACAACACTAAAATATCCTGATGTCTTTGGGAAATCTGGAGTGCTGTCGCCATCTTTTTGGGTATCCGATGAATCTTATGAACTGACAAAAGAAAGTAGTTATTTAAACAATACAAGAATGTATTTTTTAATGGGCGAGGATGAAGGAGGGTCAATGATTTCAGATATGGACAAGATGATTACACTTATGAAGGACTCTGGCTTCAGCCCTGAAAATATTTCTAGTAAAGTAGTTGAAGATGGACAACACAACGAAAAACTTTGGCGGGAGAACTTTGAAGAAGCTATTCTCTGGCTGTTCGATCTGGAGAAGCCAGTTAGAGAGTTAGCAAGTTTGGAACAAAACGAAAATGGAATTCAAATTAAAGTGAATGATGGGTTTTATCAGATTAAGTATTACACTTCTCAAATTGTTGAAACTACCTTTACTCCTCAGGGAGAAACCTATGACCCCAATTCACACTCCACTATTTTAGATAAGATTGATAATGAAATTAGTGTTGTTTCCAAAGGAAATCATACATCGGTTTATTCTAAAGGTATTGAACTTGAAATAAAGCATAAACCTTTTCAAATCTCATACAATTATAAAGGAAAATCAATCACTTCAGAAAAGAAAGGTTACCATAAAACTGAAGTTGGTGAAGCCATTTCGTTAAACCTTACGGAGGATGAAATTCTTTACGGAGGTGGAGCTAGAGCGCTTGGTATGAACCGTCGCGGTAATAGATTGCAACTTTATAATAAAGCACATTATGGCTATGAAGACCGTTCTTTGTTGATGAATTATACGATGCCGTTGGTGGTGTCTTCAAATAAGTATATGGTTCATTTTGATAATGCACCTATTGGTTATCTAGACTTAGATAGTAATGGCGACAACACTCTTACTTATGAAACCATTTCTGGTAGAAAAACTTATCAGATAATTGTTGGAGATACATGGGAAGACTTAATAGATAGCTATACTGATTTAACTGGAAAGCAACCACTACCTCCTCGTTGGGCGTTTGGAAATTTTGCCAGTCGATTTGGTTATCATTCTCAAGAAGAAGTAGAAAATACCATTCAAAAATTTAAAGAAGAGAAGATTCCACTAGATGCAGTTATTCTTGATATTTTTTGGTTTGGGAAAGACATTCAGGGTCATATGGGTAACCTTGAGTTTTATAGAGACTCCTTTCCAGAGCCTGTAAAGATGATCAAGAATCTAAAGGATCAAGGCGTTAAAACAACTTTGATAAGTGAGCCATTTGTGCTTACCACGTCTAATCGTTGGGATGAGGCGGTAAAAGAAGAAGTTCTAGCCTTTGACGCTGATGGTAGTTCATATACGTACGATTTCTATTTCGGTAACACCGGGCTTATTGATATATACAGCGAAAAAGGGAAATCTTGGTTCTGGAATATTTATAAGAAGATGGGTAATATGGGTATTGATGGAGTTTGGGGAGATCTTGGCGAACCTGAAGTACATCCTTCAGATTTATTTCATGCAACTGGTACTGCCGATGAGGTCCATAATATTTATGGTCACCATTGGGCAAAACTTATATTTGATGGTTATGCCAAAGATTTTCCAGACAAGAGACCTTTCATTTTAATGCGTTCAGGTTATACTGGATCACAACGATATGGATTAATTCCTTGGTCTGGTGATGTTAATAGAACTTGGGGAGGTTTACATCCACAGGTTGAGATTGCTTTACAAATGGGTATGCAAGGGCTTGGATACATGCATTCAGATCTTGGTGGTTTTGCTGGTCCTAATCTGGACGATGAACTATATACACGTTGGTTACAATATGGAGTTTTTCAACCTATTTTTAGACCTCATGCTCAAGAAGAGGTTCCAAGTGAGCCAGTATTTAGGGAAGAAAAAACGAAGCAGCTAGCGAAACAAAGTATTGAATTGCGTTATAGAATGTTGCCATATAATTATAATTTGGCTTTCGAAAACAATCAAACTGGAATTCCTTTTATGAGACCTTTATTCTATGTAGATGACAGGGAAGAACTTTCAGAAAACTCAACTAGTTATTTATGGGGAAATGATTTTCTGATTACTCCAATAATTGATGCTGAGGTTAAAAAGCAATCGGTTTATTTTCCTAAAGGATCAAAGTGGTTTGATTTTTATTCAGGTGAAAGTGCAGAGGGAGGACAAGAACTTTCTGTGACTACTTCCGAAGATCATATTCCAACTTATATTAGAGCTGGAGCATTTATTCCGTTAGCACAGTTGGTACAAACTACAGATGATTATGCTTTTAAGTATTTCGATTTGCATTATTATCATGACGCATCTGTTCAAAAGAGTAAACGAGAATTCTATAATGATGATGGATTAACAAATAATGCCTTTGAAAAAGGTATGTATGAAGTTCTTGATTTTGAATTTGAGGAAGAAGATAACTTTTTCGAAGTAGAGTTTAAAGCAGAAACAGGAACAGCATATAAAATAGGATTGAAGCATATTAATTTGGTACTGCATAATGTTAAGAAATCACCACATTGGGTGAAAGGAGATATGGGAAGAACAAAATTTAGCTTTAACAAAGAGGATGAAACCCTAACCGTGCCAATAAAATGGCATACCTCACAAGAATTAGAAATTAGAATTAAATTCAAAAAATAAACTGATGAAAAAAACCAATATCATTCTATTGACACTTATGATTGTCACCTTAATTGGTTGTCAGAATAAAAAAAGCCCAGAGCAACCTAATACAATTGAAGCAAAGACCATGAATAAGAAAACAGTTGTTTATCAAGTTTTCACGAGATTATTCGGAAATACTAATACTACCAACAAACCTTGGGGAACTATTGAAGAAAATGGAGTTGGTAAATTCAACGACTTTACTGATAAAGCATTACAAGAGATTAAAGACTTAGGAGTTACCCATATTTGGTATACAGGGGTCCCACATCATGATGTTATTACTGATTATACAGCTTGTGGGATTTCAAATGATGATCCTGATGTGGTAAAAGGAAGAGCTGGATCACCTTATGCAGTTAAAGATTATTATAATGTAAATCCTGATCTTGCAGAAGATCCTGCAAACAGGCTCGAGGAATTCAAGGCATTGATAGAGCGAACTCACGAAGCAGGAATGAAAGTGATTATAGATATCGTTCCAAATCACGTTGCCAGAAATTACCAAGGTTTAACAAATCCTGATGGAGTTAAAGATTTTGGAGCAGAGGATGATACTTCAGTTCAATACGATATAAACAATAATTTTTATTACAATCCAGGAGAAGAGTTTTTAGTTCCTGAATGGCAAAATGACTATTTGCCCTTAGGAGGAGATAAGCATCCTCTTGTAGACAGAAAATTTGAGGAAACACCTGCAAAATGGACCGGAAATGGAGCGCGTTCTTCACAACCAGGTTTTTGGGATTGGTACGAGACAGTGAAGATCAACTATGGTGTAAGACCAGATGGAACGTATGACTTTGATTCACTTCCACAGGAATATGAAACCAAAGATTACAAGGAGCACTTTACCTTTTGGAAAGACAAAACCGTCCCTAATTCATGGGACAAGTTTAAAGATATTACTGCTTACTGGCTTGATATGGGTGTAGATGGTTTCAGATTTGACATGGCGGAAATGGTTCCAGTAGAGTTTTGGAGCTATATGAATTCGGCTATTAAAATGAAGAATCCAGATGCTTTTCTTTTAGCAGAAGTTTATCAACCCCATTTATATCGTGATTATATTAAGAAAGGAAAGATGGACTACTTGTACGACAAAGTACAATTATATGATACCATCAAAAATGTGATGCAAGGTCGAGGAAGTACAGACAACATTCCTCCAATTCAAGATGAGTTAAAAGATATCGAGCATCATATGCTGCACTTTTTGGAAAACCATGATGAGCAACGAATTGCTAGTCCAGATTTTGCTGGAAGCGCAGAAAAAGGAAAACCAGCAATGGTTGTCTCTACAACAATTAGTACTGCTCCAATCATGATATATTTTGGTCAGGAAGTTGGAGAACCTGGAGCTGAAAATGCTGGTTTTGGTAGTGCAACTAGAACCTCAATTTTCGATTATATTGGAGTTCCTCATTTACAGCGTTGGGTAAATAATAAGCAGTTTGATGGAGGTCAATCTTCTGCCGAAGAATTAGCACTACGTGATTTTTATAAGCGATTATTGAATTTAAGCATCAATAGTTCTGCAATGATGGGTGAATATACAGATATTCATGCATTTAACAGGTCGAATACCGAAAACTATAGCGATAGGGTATTATCTTTCGTTAGATGGAGTGCAGATGAAAAGCTGATTGTAGTTGCTAATTTTGATGATGCCAACACACAATCTTTTAGTCTTAGAATTCCTACTGAAATCATTTTAAAATGGAATTTGACTGAAGCAAGTTATGATGCTACGGATGAACTTTATGGAGCTGTAAATAGTGAATTGAAAATTGAAGATGGTTTGGGAAATATTGAAGTTAATTTGAAACCATTAGAATCAGTGATATTAAAAATTAAATAGATGAGATACTTTGTTCTATTATTAGTGATTGCATTATGTTTTTCTTGTAAAGAGGAAGCCACTATAGTTGTTAATCAAGAAGCTCCTTTCGATTGGAAGGCGGCTAATATTTACTTCTTATTAACAGATAGGTTTAATAATGGAGACACATCAAACGATGTGAATTTTGAACGTACCAAAGAGACTGGAAAATATCGTGGTTTTGAAGGCGGTGACTTAAAAGGAATTACTCAAAAAGTTAACGAAGATTATTTTACTGATTTAGGTATCAACGCTATTTGGATGACTCCAATAGTTGAGCAGATTCATGGCGCTACTGATGAAGGAACTGGAGTGACTTATGGATATCATGGATATTGGGCAAAAGACTGGACAACAATAGATCCAAACTATGGGACAAAAGAGGATCTTAAGGAACTTGTTGAAGCAGCACATGCAAAAGGAATTCGTGTGTTGTTAGATGCAGTAATAAATCACACAGGACCAGTAACCGAAAAAGACCCAGTATGGCCAGAAAGTTGGGTGCGCACCTCGCCAAAATGTGAATACACCAACTATGAGAATACCATAACTTGTACATTGGTGGAAAATCTTCCAGATATTAGAACTGAAAGCGATGCAGAAGTTGCTTTACCTCCTCAACTGGTTGAAAAATGGAAGGCTGAAGGAAGATATGAGCAGGAAGTGAAAGAGCTTGATACCTTTTTTGAAAGAACAGGACATCCAAGAGCTCCAAGATTTTATATAATGAAATGGCTAGCAGACTATATTACTGAGTTTGGAATTGATGGATACAGATGTGATACTGTAAAGCATACCGAAGAATTCGTTTGGAAAGAGTTTAAAACAGTATGCGATAATGCCTTTTCTGAATACAAAAAGGCAAACCCAGATAAGGCATTGGATGATAATGACTTTTATTTGGTAGGGGAGATTTACAATTATGGAATTAGCAGCGGGAAGATGTTCAATTTTGGAGATAAGGAGGTTAACTATTTTGATAATATGTTCACTAGCCAGATCAACTTTGAGTTTAAATGGAATTCAAAACAAATGAGCATTCATGACATGTTCGACAGATATGATTCAAAACTCCAGAATGAATTAAAAGAGTTTGGAGTACTTAACTACCTTTCTTCACATGATGATGGTAGCCCATTTGATTCTAGTCGTGAAAAACCATTTGAGGCGGCGAATAAGTTATTGCTATCTCCTGGAGCATCACAAGTGTATTATGGAGATGAAATAGCTAGAGCTCTTGTTGTTGAGGACGCTGTTGGCGATGCAAATTTAAGGTCAACAATGGATTGGAGTGAATTTAGAACCAAACAAGACATTTTAACTCATTGGCAAAAACTGGGGCAGTTTAGAAATAACCATCCAGCAGTAGGAGCAGGAAAACATGAAACGCTGTCTCAAGGAGATGCCTATATATTCTCAAGAACTTACACGAAGGAAAACTACAAAGACTTAGTTGTAGTGGCTATGGATTTTCCTGAAGGAGATGGAAAAATTGACGTTTCTAAAGTATTTTCAAATGGTCAAAAACTTCGTGATTTTTATTCCGATGAATCTTTCGAAGTTAAAGAAGGAAGTATAACTATTCAAGGCCCAAAGTCTGTTGTATTGCTAGAGAAACAATAGCTTTTTAAATTTTTTTAATACTGTAACGTAACCGAAGTTTCTACGACTAATTTGTTTTATCGTAAATTTGTATTTCGAAACTAATTAGAAATGGGGAATCAGTATAGTCAAACAGACTCACCAATGCAGTTGTTTATAAGCTTTCACAAGCTTATTGAGCAGTATGAGTCTATGGTTAAAAGTGACGATGAATTCATTGCAGCAAAGGCACAGAGAGTGTTAGATACTGTTACCAGAGCGCCTGAGTTAAAAGATGGTTTTTCGGATATTAAACTATTAGATACTTACAAGAAGGAGATTGAAATCATTCTTGAAGATTCTTTTAGTAGTGTTTTGACCAAAAATGAAATAAAAACAGCATCTGTTCCTTTTGAAAATATAATTTTCAACTCTTCCGAAAGATTTAAGAACATAATTAAAAATGCTGGAGAAGGATATGATCTAACCATCAAGAATATGCCAGATGAGTACAAGTATATTATTGCTTGTACTATTATCATGAATTTTTATTATGGATATACGATTGATTTTAAGCGACCGTTCCATTACGAAATTCCAGATGCTAACGGTATATTACGTTATTACAAAATAATGTATAATGCAGATTTTACTGAGATTACTGCAACAGATAATGCAAAAGAAATTACTCAGGAAGACTTTGATGAGCTGATTGATAATTTTCACAATGTAGAATTGTGGAAGGAAAAATTCCCTCCAGACAGTTATATCTTCAAAGGATTTGTAATTTCAAACATGTTTGATGTAACTGATGATCAATCAATTTCAAATATAAAATCTGGTTTAATAGATGATAGGGATAAACAAGATCAAAGTTTTATAGACGAATTTCATGAGGTGTTTAGATCTTTATTAAACATAAAAGATCTTAAAGTTGGTTTTTCTGTATTTAATCATGACGAAGATAGCTTTGAAAAGGTTCATGATGGTGGAATTGAAAGTTATATGCTTAATGGTGAATCAGCGTTGAGTTGTTCTCAAGCACTTTGTTCAAGATCTCGTACGTCAATTTTAGGAGATCATAAATTTTATGCGGTTTCTGATGTAGATAAATACTATGAGCTTTCTAAAGGGAAAGCACCTCAGTATAGAATATTAAAAGAGCAAGGTTTTAAAAGTGCGATTTTAGCTCCAATTGTTGAAGATAATAGGTTATTGGGAGTCTTAGAATTAGTTTCTGACAAACCAAAAGTGTTGAATAGTATTAATGCGAACAAATTGGTTGATGTAATGCCATATATCACGGCCGCAATAATGCGTTCTAAACGTGAAGAGGAAAATTTAATTGAAGCAATAATACAGCAGGAATGTACATCTATTGAGCCAAGTGTGTATTGGAAATTTGCAGAAGAAGCAAAACGTTTCTTGTACGAGCAAATGAAAGGTAATCAGGTTTCGTTTAGACAAATTTCGTTTGAAAATGTGTATCCTTTATTTGGACAGATTGATATAAAAGGTTCTTCAGAAGCAAGAAACATTGCTACAAGAGAGGACCTTACACTTCAACTTGATCTTGCTAAAAAGGTTGTAAATAAACTTTATGAAGAGAAACCACTACCTATCTATGAACAAATAGGATATCAAATAGATACTTATTTGAAATCTCTGAACGAGTTCTTCCAGGTTGATAGTGAACAGCAAATAAATTATTTCTTTAGAAATGAAGTAGTTCCGTTATTTGAGCACCATAGGAGTAATGATAACCTTGAAAAGGAGCTTTCAGAATATTACTCTGCAATAAACGAAGAATTAGATACCCTTTATAGACATCGAAAAGATTATGATGATACCATTTCACTTATTAACAAGAAAATGGCTGCTATGTTGGATGAGAAACAAGTAGATGCTCAAAATATGTATCCACATTATTTCGAAAGATTTAAAACAGATGGTGTTGAGCATAATATGTACATAGGTGAATCTATAACAAAAGAAGATAGTTTTAATGAAATCTATTTGTACAATCTGAGGTTGTGGCAATTGCAAGTGATGTGCGAAATGGAAAACTCATACTATCAAATGCAACATGAGTTCCCGATACATCTTGATGTCGCTTCAATGATTTTGGTGTTTAATTCACCATTATCAATTAGTTTTAGAATGGATGAGAAGCGTTTTGATGTTGATGGTACTTATAATGCGAGATACGAGATCGTTAAGAAGCGAGTCGATAAGGCCTTTATAAAAGGAACTAATAAAAGAGTTACTGAAAAAGGGAAGATTAGTATAGTATATTCTCAGAAAGAGGACGAGTTAGAATACCTAAGATATATTAAGTTCTTGCAGTCTAAGCATTATCTTGATACCGACGTTGAGATTGTAGAATTAGAAGATCTTCAGGCCGTAACAGGTTTAAAAGCAATCAAGGTGAGTGTCCTTTACCACAAAAGTGAGGACGATAAAGAATTTTATACGTACGATGATTTGATGAAAGAGATCAAATCTTAAGATTTAAATCTAATTCGATAATAATAAAAGGCCAGCAAGATTTTCTTTTGAGAATCTTGTTTTTTGCATAACTGGTAATTTTAAAGAGCAGCCCCAGAAGTTTGAAATGCGATTCCAAAAGCTATAACAGATACGATAATACCTACCATAAACACACTATAGGTTAGTCGCAAGATTTTGTATTTTCTGTCTAAAACTTTTCCTAAAAAGTATAAGTCTTTTTTCATTGATGAATATAAATAATCTCGATCTTGCATCATCTCTCCCATCGCCCATTCGAAATCATCAAGACTCATTTTGTGGAAGTTTCCAAAGAACAATAAATTTACTTTTTTATTAGCAACGTCCTCCTTAGTGAACTTTCCACTAGTAACATTTGGTCGAGTTGCAAGAATTGAAAGAATGATTGAAATCACAGTAAAAAGCACGAAAATTACAGTTGGCCAAATAAGGTAGTCGTTTGACGGATTATCAAGTTTTGACACTAGATTGGACAAAACTAATGACACAATAATCGCATTTACCGAAAGCAGAATGTTTGCCTTGGTATCGGCAATATTACTTAGTGTTATGTGATTTTTTAGAGTAACCCTAAACATGGTTTCAATACCACGTTCAGGCAGTTTCGCTTTGTTCTTTTTTAAAGCAAATTCCTCGTCACGTTTTTTGTTTTTCTTTTCTTCTTGTTTAAGTTTCTTCTGAAGCTTTAAAAGTGCGGCAAGGTTTTTATCTTTTTGAGGTTGCCAATATTCGAGAGCAAAATCAGTATAAAATTTATGATACTTGGTAAAGAAGGTCACATTTTCCTTTATCCATTTAACATCTGAAAATTCTTTAACTTTCTGCTGTTCCCATTCTTCCCTCAAAAGATCACTAATATCTGCATATCCTTTTTTTCCAAAATGAGAATTATCGGCATCATTTAATATTTTTTCTAAATGAGTTGATGGTTCAACACCCATTTTAGTAGACTTGATTAAGCTGGCAACTAACTCTATGTTTTTACCATTATAATCATGTTCTTTTAAATAACTGGAAGCCATTTTAGCACTAACTTCTTCATGGTTTTCAATTCCTTTTACATAACCAACATCATGAAACCATGCAGCTATTAATAATAGCTCCACTAGATCTTCAGATACATTTTCACCTTCAATTAGCTCTTGTGTGCTTTTTACAACCCGTCGAGTATGACTAAGGTTATGGTAAATAAACGTGTGCGGTAATTCATTTCTTAGTAAAGAAGACACATGTTTTTCAACTTCAACTAGTAGGTTTTCCATTTATTTTAAAAGAATTATTTTTACGAAAATAGTTAATTAATCAATTGATATGAGATTTGTTAAACAGATCACATTAGTTTTAATGATATTATTCATAAGTTCTTGTGCAACTTATGACCCTCAATATAAGGACGAAAACTTTTCTAAAACCTTTCCAAAAAAGAGTTCAATAGAACATTCTTTCTTTTTGATTGGTGATGGAGGGAATTCTCCTATTGGAACAAAAACTGAAGCGATAAAGGATTTTAAGGAGGAGTTAACTAGAGCTTCTCAAAAAAGTACAGCGTTGTTTTTAGGCGATAATATTTATCCTTCTGGAATGCCAGAACCAGAAAATTTACAACGAGGTTTTGCTGAACACCAATTAAATGTGCAAACAGATGCAGCAAGTAATTTTAAAGGGAGGGCAATTTTTATTCCGGGAAACCATGATTGGTATAGTGATGGTTTAGAGGGTTTAAAAAGACAAGAAAAATATATAGAAGATATTCTGGGTAAGAATACTTTTCTTCCGGAAAATGGCTGCCCAATAAAAAAGATTGAGATTTCCGATAATATAGTTTTGATTGCTATCGACTCTGAGTGGTATATGACCAATTGGGATAAGCACCCAACCATTAATGATGATTGTGAAATTAAGACACGCGAGCTATTCTTTGATGAGTATGAAAGTTTAATTAAGAAGAATAGAGGTAAGACAACAGTTGTTGCTTTACACCATCCAATGTTTACCAATGGTTCTCATGGAGGGCAATATTCTTTTAAAGATCATATGAGTCCGCTTCCTGTTTTGGGAACACTTAAAAATATAATAAGGAAAACAGGAGGTATCATTACTGTAGATGATCAGAATAATAAGTATCGTGAGTTTAAAAAGCGAATAGTAACATTATCACAAGAAAATGATAAAGTAATTTTTGTTTCAGGGCATGATCACAATTTGCAATATATAGTTGAGGATAATTTACCACAAATCATTAGTGGTTCTGGCTCCAAGGTTAATGCCACTCTTAATGTTGAAGGTGGACAATTTTCTGCTGGAGTACAAGGGTATGCCCGTTTAGATGTTTTTGAAGATGGTTCTTCAGTAGTTAGATTCTATGATGCTAATAGCAATGAAGTGATTTATCAAACTCAAGTTTTAGAACCAAATTTCACCTATCAAGATAGGCCATATCCTAATGACTTTCCTGCCTCAAAAAAAGCTTCTATTTATTCTAAAGAAGAGGTGACAAAAGGCAAAGGATTTAAAAAGTTTTGGGGTGAACGATATAGAAAATATTTTGGTATTGAGGTAGAAGCTCCTACGGTGAGATTGGACACCCTTTTTGGTGGATTGATTCCTACTCGTAAAGGAGGAGGCCATCAGTCAAAATCGTTACGTCTGGAAGATGCTCAGGGAAGAGAATACGTAATGAGGGCACTCCGTAAAAATGCACTACAATATTTGCAGGCTGTAGCTTTTAAAGATGAATATATTAAAGGACAGTATGACGATACGGCAACTGAACGATTATTGTTAGATGTGTTTACAGGATCTCATCCCTACGCACCATTTACCATCTCAACTTTATCTAAAGCAGTTGGTGTAATGCATACCAACCCAAAGTTATATTATATTCCAAAACAAGATGCTTTAGGACAATATAATGTGAGTTTTGGGGATGAACTTTATATGATAGAAGAACGAGCAGGGGATAATCATGGCGATAAAGAAAGTTTTGGCTTTTCAAATGAGCTGATTAGTACGCACGATATGCTAAAGGATTTACGGAAAGATGAAGATAATAAAGTCGATGAGGAAGCTTATATAAGAGCTCGTTTATTTGATATGCTTATTGGAGATTGGGACAGGCATGAAGATCAATGGCGTTGGGCAAAGTTTGAAGAAGGCGATAACACCATTTATAGACCAATGCCAAGAGATAGAGATCAGGCATTTTCAATAATGGCAGATGGTTCATTGTTAAGTTTGGCAACTAAGGTCATTCCAGCTTTACGATTAATGCAGTCTTATGAAGAGGAGCTTAAAAGCCCAAAATGGTTCAATTTAGAGCCTTATCCATTAGATGTAGCATTGATTAAACAATCTGGAAGAGCAATTTGGAATGAACAAGTGACACATATCGTTAACAATTTGACCGACAAGGTTATTGATGAAGCATTGGCTCATTTTCCAGATGAAGTAAAAGATGTTACTGTAAGTAATATTAAAAGAAAACTTCAAGGAAGGAGATCCAATCTGCAAAAAATTTCAGACAGTTATTATGATGTGGTAAATAAGTACGCAATAATAAAGGGAACTGATAAGGACGATTGGTTTGATATTGAAAGGTTTGCAAGAACAACAAAAGTAACTGGGTATCGAATTCAAAAAGGAGAAAAGGGAGAAGTATTTCATGAGCGTATTTACTCCTCATTAGAAACCAAAGAAATTTGGATTTATGGTTTAGATGATGACGATGTGTTTAAAGTTTCAGGAACCGGAAGTAATCCAATTAAAGTAAGGTTAATTGGAGGACAAAATAAAGATACTTATAATATTGAAAACGGAAGTAAGGTTAAAATTTATGATTATAAATCAAAGAAGAGTGATTTTGTAACGAATAAAGGGAGCAAAAAACTGACTGATGATTATGAAACAAATGTTTATGATTATAAAAAGCCACAGTTCAACTCAAATACATTTTTGCCTACAATAGGAGCAAACCCTGATGATGGATTTAAAATAGGTATTTCAAACATTTTTAGCACTTATGGTTTTGAACGAAATCCGTTTACTTCACAACACAAAATTGATGCGGCCTATTATTTTGCTACTAACGGTTATGAGTTAAATTATTCAGGAGAATTTGCAAATGTTTTTGGACAATGGAATTTAGGATTGGATGTAAACTTTACAGGGCCAAATTACAGTATTAACTTCTTTGGTTTTGGGAATGAAACTAGCAACCCTAATGCTGATGATGAAGATATGTTTGATCTCGATTATAATAGAGTAAAAATGGAAACCATCAAGTTTGCACCATCTATTATTTGGAAAGGAGAACTTGGTTCTATGATAAAGGTACAGATGATGTACGAATCGGTTAAAGTTGAAAAAACTTCAGATAGATTTATTAGCGATTATTATGATAGTTCGGGAAGTGATACCGAAGAAAGCTTTCTTGGTGTTGAAGGTTCTTATACTTACGAGAACAGGGACAATGATGCATTCCCAACTTTAGGTTTAGAATTCAATCTTACAGGTGGTTATAAAAGTTATTTAGAAGAGACTGAAGGATTTGCTTACTTGTCACCGTCTCTAGCATTTGACTATAAATTAGAATCAAGTGGCCAATTAGTGTTAGCAACCAAATTAAAAGGGCATTTTACTTTTGGTGATAATTTTGAGTTCTATCAAGCAGCGAGTTTAGGAGCTAGTGATGGGTTGCGTGGTTATAGAAATCAACGATTTACAGGAAAGAATTCATTTTATCAATCTACTGATATACGATGGAACTTACGCAAAGTAAAGACATCATTATTACCACTAAATATCGGTATTTATGGTGGAGTTGATTATGGTCGTGTTTGGATTGAAGGAGATGGTTCGAGTAAATGGAATAACTCTATTGGAGGAGGATTCTTTTTTAATGGAGCCGATATGATAACGGGAAATTTATCAGCGTTTAATTCTAATGATGGATTACGACTTTCTTTTGGACTAGGATTTGGGTTCTAATTTCAACTCATAAAGGTTACCACCAACTCCAGCCGTATATTCGTCTGCAATATAAACAGTTGTATTATCTTTAAAACAGATGCTTTCTTTTTGTGATTCAAATCCGAGATCATATTTCGTTTCCTTCCCTAAGAAGAAATCATCATTTTCAAAGTCGGTAAAAGTCCATACCGTATTTAGTGTTAAAAGAGCTATAGTCCTACCATCATTACTAATGTCGGCTGCAGTAACCCAACATGGAAGGTCATCGCAAGTTTTAAAAGAGCCTATGAGCTTCGCTTCATGTTTACCTTTAGTAGCAGGAATTTTATAAAGATTAGTTTTTCCATAATCATCTTTAACTCTACTCTTAGTAAATAAATAAAGATTGTTGTTAAAGTGAAAAAAAGCTTCACAATCAAAATATCGATTCTTCTTTTTTGGAGGAAACTTCTCTTGATCTTCATAACTAAACGAGATTTTCTCAACCCTCGTTTTGTCTTCATTGTTAAGGGAATCCTTTGAAACTTTTAAAATGGAAAGTTTTTTGCTGTCATTACCGTTGTTTCCAAAATTCCCAATGTATAGATTCCCTTCTTTATCAGCGGTAAGATCTTCCCAATCTCTGTTTTTTGAATCTATTTTTAATACTTTTTGAATTTTTCCTTTAGGATTTACTAAAAAGAGTTCTGGCTTATTTCCACTGTCGTTCAACATCCAAATATTCTCAGAATTATTTATAGTTTCTATTCCTGATACTTCTCTTAAAAGTATTGGAATATCTGCAATTACAGGCAAGTTACCTGTACTACATCCTAATGCTAAAGCTAATAATGTTAGGATTTTTTTCAATAGACTGTTTTTAAATAATGCTAAATTTACAGACTTTTTAAAAGCAATGAACAATTACGATGTAATAATTATTGGAGGTGGAGCTGCAGGTTTTTTTGCGGCAATAAATATTGCTGAATTCAACCCCCAACTTAAAATAGCGATTCTTGAAAAGGGAAAAGAAGTTCTAACGAAGGTTAAGGTATCAGGAGGTGGACGTTGTAACGTTACACATGCCGAATTTATTCCGCAAGAATTGATCAAAAACTATCCCAGAGGAGAAAAAGAACTATTAGGTCCTTTCCATACTTTTATGACAGGAGACACTATTGAATGGTTCGAGAAAAGAGGAGTTGAGTTAAAGATTGAAGAAGATGGAAGAATGTTTCCTCAAACCAATACATCACAAACAATTATTGACTGTTTTATAAATGAGACCAAAAGGTTGAATATTGAGGTGTTAAGAGGACAATTAGTGAAAAGGATTGAAGAGAAGAATAATTGGAAAATAACTACAAATCAAGAAGTGTTTTCTGCTTCAAAGCTACTTGTAACTACTGGTAGTAATACTAAGATTTGGAGACAACTTGAGCAATTGGGGCATTCTATTACCTCTCCAGTACCGTCGTTATTTACTTTTAATATTGACGATGAGCGATTGAAAAATATTCCTGGAGTTGTGGTACAAAATGTTACTGTTGGTTTAGTGGAAAGTAACTTGGAAGCATCAGGACCTTTATTGATTACTCATGTTGGATTGAGCGGTCCTGCAATTTTAAAACTATCTGCTTTTGGAGCAATATTTCTGGCTAATAAAAGTTACGATTTCAAAATTCAGGTAAACTTTATCGATCATACATTTCAAGATTGTATTGAAATGCTAAAAGAGGTTAAAAAGATGCAGCCTAAAAAACTGGTTGCTAACTTGGTTCAATTTGATTTGCCAAAACGACTTTGGAAAAAGCTTGTAACAGCATCTAACATTGATAAACAATTACGTTGGGCAGATATAAACAAAATTCAATTAGAGAAGTTAACTAAACAATTAACCAGTGCTATTTTTGAGGTTAAGGGCAAGAGCACATTTAAAGAAGAATTTGTTACTGCTGGCGGAATAGATCTTAGAGAAATTAATTTTAAAACTTTTGAAAGTAAACGCTTTAAAAATCTTTATTTTGCAGGCGAAGTACTAAATGTTGATGCGATTACAGGAGGATTTAATTTCCAGAATGCATGGACAGGAGCTTTTATAGCTGCCAAGGCTATTTCAAATGAAAATTAAAAATTGTAAATTACAAAGGTCAACCACACCAATTACTGATTTATGAAGAAGAAAGCAACGCTTAAAGATATAGCAGAAAAATTTGGAGTCTCTATTTCAACAATCTCAAAAGCACTAAAGGATAGTGAGGAGATAAGTGAAGCTACTAGACAAAAAATTCAAGCGTATGCTAAAGAAATAAACTATCAGCCTAATTTAAACGCTTTAAGTTTAAAGAATCAACGTACTAGAACTATTGGGATCTTAGTTCCTGATATGCTTAGTTATTTTATGGCTCAGGTGCTCAAAGGAATTGAAAAAACTGCCATAAAAAATAAGTACAAGGTTATTATTTGTATAACTAACGATTCTCATCATAAAGAGGTAGAGACTTTACAAATGTTGTCTAACGGGAGTGTTGACGGATTCATTCTTTCTCTAGCCGAAGAAACAGAAGTAAATAAGGAGTTTCAACATTTTCAGAATACGTTATCGTTCAATCTCCCAATTGTTATGCTTGATAGAGTTGCCAACGGAGTTCAATGTGATAAAGTAATTACTAATAATGTTGATGCGGGTTTTAAAGCTGTGAAGCATTTATTTGATTGTGGTTGTAAAAATATTGCGTTTGCATCTTCAATTTCACATCGTAAACTTAGTCAAGATTTATACAAAGGCTATATAAAAGCAATGAATGAATTAGGTCTAGGAATTGATGAAACTTTAATTGTAAACACAAAAGAAGATCATTACAGTGGTTATGAAAAAATATTAGCCCCTCTTTTAGAAAAAGATAAGATAGATGGTTTAGTTGCTACAAATGAAGCTGTTGCTCTTGCTGCAATGAAAATGGGACATAGGAGAGGTAGAAAGATTCCAGGGGATTTTGCTGCAGTTGGATTTACCAATGGTATTTTGGCACGACATTCTTTTCCTAAATTAACAACAGTGAGTCAACATGGTGAAATTATGGGTACAACAGCTGCAGAAATGCTTATTCATAGGTTGGAAAACCCTCTAGAAGAACGTGAGTTTAAAACCAAAGTTATAAAGACAGACATTGTTGAGCGTAATTCTACACCTCCTGTTAAAGTCTTTAAATGATCTACATCGCTCTCCTTAGAGGAATAAATGTTTCTGGTCAGAAAAAAATTTTGATGGCCGATTTGCGTAACCTTTTATCAGAATTAGGTTTAGAGAATGTCAAAACTTACATTCAGAGTGGAAATGTGATTTTTGAAACCACAGAGTCTTCAAAAAATAATCTCGAACTACAGATTCATAATGCAATTAAAAGTCATTATGAGTTTGATGTGAGAGTCATTGTCAAAAAGCCTGAAGAGATCAAAGAGATATTAGAAGCTTGTCCATTTACTTTAGAGAAAAAGCAGAAGAGCTATTTTACTATGCTACATTCTGTTCCAGATACTAAGTTAGTTGAAGAAGCTTCGCAAAAACAATATCAAGGAGAAGAATACTATATTATAAACAATTGTATCTATTTCTATTGTGCATCTGGAGTTGGTAAAGCAAAGTTCAATACTAATTTTTTCGAACGGAAATTAAATACAACATCAACGACAAGAAACTACAATACAATGATGAAGTTATTATCTTTGTCGGCAGAAATGTAATACATGTTAGTAGAAGAATTTATTCCGAAACCATATAGCAAAGAATTAGCATCAGGAAGTGTTAAATGGTCATCACCAAGTAACATTGCATTGGTAAAATATTGGGGAAAGAAAGAACATCAAATTCCTGCAAACCCTTCTGTTAGTTTTACTTTAGACGCTTGTAAAACTACTACTTTGCTTAGTTATAAAAAGAAGGAAAATAATGAAGAATTCTCTTTTGATGTTTTTTTAGAAGGAGAGAAGAAGGAGGATTTTAAACCGAAAATTGAATCGTTTTTCAAACGTGTAGAATCGTATCTTCCTTTTTTGAAGGATTATCATTTTGTAATCGAAACCTCTAATAGCTTTCCACATAGTTCTGGAATTGCATCTTCTGCTTCTGGGATGAGTGCATTAGCATTATGTTTAATGAGTATAGAATCTGAATTACATAACAAAGATGTCACCTTGAGCGCAGGCGAAAGGTATTACTTCCTAAAAAAAGCATCTTTCTTAGCTAGATTAGGTTCTGGGAGTGCTTGTAGAAGTTTAGAAGGAGATCTTGTAGTTTGGGGAGAACATGATTTGATTGATGGAAGTTCCGATTTGTTTGGAGTAAAATATCCTTTTGAAGTACACGAAAACTTTAAGAATTATCATGATACCATTTTGCTGGTTGATAAAGGAGAAAAGCAAGTAAGTAGTACTGTTGGACATAATTTGATGCACTATCATCCTTTTGCAGAGCAACGATTTCAACAAGCTCATGACAACTTATCTACACTTATAAACGTATTTAAGGAAGGAGATTTAAATCAGTTTATTTCTATTGTTGAAAGTGAAGCGCTGACGCTTCATGCAATGATGATGACAAGTCATCCGTATTTCATTTTAATGAAGCCAAATACGTTAAGTATCATCAATAAAATATGGCAATTTAGAGAAGAAACAGGTTTGCATTTATGTTTCACGTTGGATGCTGGAGCTAATGTGCATTTGCTCTATCCAGAAAGTGAAGCAGACCAAGTTTATGAATTCATTAATAATGAGTTAGTTGTATATTGCCAAAACGGTCACTATATTTGTGACAGAATTGGATTTGGTGCTAAACAATTACCAATTTAAAAATTTTATGAAGGGCCCACTTTTTTATTCAAAAATTTTACTCTTTGGAGAGTATGGTATTATTAAAGACTCTAAAGGGTTATCAATTCCTTACAGTTTTTATAATGGCGCATTGAAAAATGACGACAATACCGCTGCTGAAGCTCTAGAATCGAATGTAAAACTCAAAGATTTTGTCAATTACTTAAAATCAATTGACGAATCGATTGTTTCTTTTGATTTCGCTAAACTTCAAGCTGATGTTGATGCTGGAATGTATTTTGACTCTTCAATTCCACAAGGTTACGGCGTTGGAAGTAGTGGTGCTTTAGTAGCTGCTATTTACGATAAGTACGCTCATGAAAAGATTACGGTGCTTGAGAATTTAACTAGAGAGAAGCTATTGAAATTGAAGACTGTTTTTTCTGAAATGGAGTCATTTTTCCATGGAAAATCTTCTGGTTTAGATCCATTGAACAGCTATTTGAGCATCCCAATTTTAATCAACTCTAAAGATAATATTGAAGCTACTGGAATACCTTCTCAAAAACCAGAAGGTAAGGGGGCAGTGTTTTTATTAGATAGCGGTATTATTGGTGAAACTGCACCAATGGTTGGCATTTTCATGGAGAACATGAAGCAAGAAGGGTTTAGAAAAATGCTGAAAGATCAATTTATTAAACATACTGACGCTTGTGTTGAGGATTTCTTGAAGGGGGATATTAAATCATTGTTCAGCAATACAAAGCAACTTTCTAAAGTAGTGTTGAATCACTTCAAGCCAATGATTCCAAGTCAATTTCATGAGTTGTGGAAAAAGGGTCTTGAAACCAATGAGTATTACTTGAAACTTTGCGGATCAGGTGGTGGAGGTTATATTCTTGGATTTACTGAAGATATTGATCGCGCCAAAGTAGCATTGAAAGATTATAGATTAGAAGTGGTATATAACTTCTAGTGCCTATTCGTCCTGAATCATTTCAGGATATCATACTTATACTTCTTATGTTATCCAGAAGACAGAAACATATTCTCCTTAAATTCTTTAGCATGTTTTCTGTAGTACGCGGTTACAATGTTCTCATTGTTATTATTGCGCAGTACCTCACATCTATTTATATTTTAGCGCACAATAAACCATTGAGAGAGGTGGTTTTTGATCTTAATCTATTGATGTTGGTTTTAGCTTCTTCGGCTTCAATTGCAGGAGGATATATCATCAATAATTTCTACGACTCTGAAAAGGATTTAATTAATCGTCCGCAAAAGTCTATGCTCGATAGATTGGTAAGTCAAAACACTAAGTTAGTGTTCTATTTTGTGCTCAATTTCATTGCGGTTATTTTTGCTAGTTACGTGTCGTTTAGAGCGGTAATCTTTTTTTCAACTTATATCTTCGGTATTTGGTTTTATTCGCATAAACTGAAAAAATTGCCCATTATAGGTAATTTAGCTTCAGCTATTTTAACGATTACACCATTTTTTGCGGTATTCATTTACTATAAGAATTTTGAATCGGTCATCTTTGTGCATGCTATGTTTTTATTCTTAATAATCTCAATGAGAGAGCTTACCAAAGATCTTGAGAATATTAAAGGAGATTTAGCTTTAGGCTATAAAACCATTCCTATTGTTTATGGCGAAAGAACCTCAAAGGTTATGTTGACACTATTAGGCGCACTAACATTGCTTCCAGCTTATTTACTTATTTATAAGTTTCACGTTGGAAGAATGACCTATTTTTTCTACTTGAGTGTATTGCTGTTGGTAATGTTCGTGGTATTAATATGGCGATCGAATACAAAATGGCAGTATTTGGTGCTACATAACATTTTAAAGTTCATCATTGTTGCAGGCGTATTTAGTATCTTGCTCATAGATATAGATGTTGTTTTAAATAGAATTTTATAATGAACACATTAAAAGTTGCCTTAGGGCAAATTTCTCCTGTATGGTTAGATAAGGAAGGAACCTTAAAAAAGGTTGAAAGTACAGTTAATGAAGCTGCTAAAAATGGATGCGAGCTCATCGTTTTTGGAGAAGGCTTGGTTCCAGGATATCCTTTTTGGTTAGCCTTAACGGGAGGAGCTGAATGGGATACAAAGGTTAACAAAGAGCTACATGCGCATTATGTTAGAAACTCCATAATGATTGAAGCAGGTGAATTAGATTCAATCTGTGACTTGGCAAAAAAGCGTAAGATTGCTGTTTATCTTGGCATTATTGAACGAGCACAAAACAGAGGTGGACATAGTATATATGCTTCATTAGTCTATATCAATGAGAAAGGTGTTGTCAAATCGGTGCATCGAAAATTACAACCAACCTATGACGAACGATTAACCTGGTCTCCTGGAGATGGAAATGGGCTGCAGGTGCATCCTTTAAAGCAATTTACAGTTGGCGGACTTAATTGTTGGGAAAACTGGATGCCTTTGCCGCGTACGGCGCTTTATGGTCAAGGAGAGAATTTACATGTTGCTGTATGGCCAGGGAGTGATCATAACACAAAAGATATTACACGTTTTATAGCCAGAGAGTCAAGATCGTATGTGCTTTCGGTTTCGAGTTTAATGTCAAAAGAAGATTTTCCAACAAGCACACCTCATTTAGATAGAATACTGGAGAAAGCTCCCGATACACTAGCCAATGGAGGAAGTTGTATAGCTGGTCCTGATGGCGAATGGATCATCGAACCTGTACTTCATAAAGAAGGATTGATTATAGAAACCTTGGATTTTAATAGAGTACTGGAGGAGCGTCAGAACTTTGATCCTGTTGGTCATTATTCACGTCCAGACGTAACGAAACTGACTGTAAATAGAGAACGACAATCTACTGTTGATTTTAATGATTAATGTGAAGTAATGTCGTACCTTTGCAAAAAATTTCGCGATGAGCAGATCACAAGGTAATAAAGGAGGTAAATCATATGGTAAAGGGAATCGTAACAATCCACGTTTCTCAAAAAAGAATACTCCGGCAAAAAAAGCTGCACCAAAGGCATCTAATTCTGATGAAATTAGATTGAACAAATACATTGCCAATTCTGGTATGTGCTCTCGTCGTGAAGCAGATCAGCAAATAGCAATAGGACTAGTAACCGTAAACGGAAAAGTAGTAACCGAAATGGGTTATAAAGTAAAGCCTGGAGATGAAGTACGTTATGATGGAGCTAGAATCTCTCCTGAGAAGAAAACCTATGTGCTTTTAAATAAACCAAAAGGTTTTGCGACTACAACTAGTGAAAGTAAGGGAAGAACAGTAATGGATCTGGTTGCTAATGCTACTAACGCAAGAATTAAACCTATAGGAAGGTTAGGGCGTAATGCTACAGGATTGTTGTTATTTACTAACGACGAAAAAGTGGTAAAGAAGTTTACCAATTCTAAAACTGGAGTTGCACGTTTATTTCATATTGAGTTAAGCAAGAACCTAAAAAGAGAAGATCTTGAAAGTATTGCTAACGGTTTAAAAATTGATGGAAGACTTATTCAGGTAGAAGAAGTAAGCTACATTGATGGCTCACCTAAAAACGAAATAGGTTTAAAAATTAAGAATACTGGAAATACGATTATACGTACTATCTTCGATCATCTTAACTACGATCTTCTTAAAATTGATTGCGTAATGATTGGTGAGCTCACCAAAAAAGATATTCCTCGCGGTCATTGGAAGCACCTTACCAATCAAGAGGTAAGTAACCTAATGATGCTTTAATTTTATTTAAGAACTAATTCACCACGCAGTTCATAGTGAGAAGCCATAGTATCATACCTTAACAAAGCTTTTTTCGCATTCTCTGGTATATAAGCGATTTCATAATTTTCACCTGCGAATATCTTTACTGAATCTAGCGAGTCAAATTGTAGCACTAAAAAGAACTCTACCTCATTTTCTAAGTGTTTTGTTGAGATGCTTACTTTTTCTAAACCTTCAACACCATTCTTTTTAACGGTTGGGAAGACTTCATTAATAAGCATATCTTCATAGGTTGAGGCATTTTCTAAGGTTGTCCAACCTTTCCAGGTTCTAATTATTTTGTGTGTATTCTTCATTGATTGAATTGTCTTTCTAAAAAATTGATCTGAGCTTTACTTGATTTGTCAAATAAGTGACTTGGGTAGTACAGTAAACCAAAATGACCTCCTTCAATATCCACCCATTCCTTTGGTTGCTTGATCATTTTAAAAATACTTTTAGTTACTTCGGGACTGGCGCCCTCCATTTCATCATTTTTTGCAACGATCATTAGTATTGGAGCTTTTATGTAAGTGGCGCATTGTCCAAAATGGAAATTTTCTGGCATATCAATATTAGAATGTGAAACTCTATTTTCCCAACCTGAACCGAAACGACCTCCATATTCAATGAACCAACGATAGGCAGTTAATTCTTTTAACCTTGAAGGAGCGTTTAACTGATCATAAGATACTATGGCCATCTGTTTAGTTTTTGTTTGTGGTAATGCTGATATATTTTCACTAAGTAAGGTGTCTTTTGCGAATTGGTATAATATCCCATCATTATCCTCGGTTGGAAGATCATCACCAAGAGCAGGAATTATTGTTATGATTGCACTCACTCGATTATCTATCGAACCAACTAAAAAAGCTTCACGAGCACTCATGCTGGCTCCCCAAACGGCAATTTTGGAGGTGTCTATTTCAGGTTGATCTGTAACAAAGTCTAAAGCATCAATATAGCCTCTTGATTGTTCCCAAAAGTTTATTTCCTGACGTGGTTCACCATCACTGATTCCCAAATTTCTATGGTCGTAGATTACAACAGCAAAACCAGCTTCCCTAAATCGTTCGGCATATTTATCGGCTGTCATATTATTTACTGTGGAAGTAAAGCCATGAGCCATTATTATGGCTGGATGTTTTTTAGAAGACGCCATTTTTGGAAGATATAAACGACCTCTAAGAATAACGTTTTGCGATAAAAACTCTATGTCTTTGTACATTCTTTTATGTGAATTTGGAAATAATTAAAAGGCTAGACTTTTAATGATTCTAGCCTTTTGTAATTGTCTATTAGGTTACAGATTTCTATTTTTTTAATGGAGAGTGATGTTCGTGAACCATTTTCCAGCCATCTTTTGTTTTAACAAATAGCAATGTAATCTGGTCGTTTACGATGACTAAATCCTCTCCGAATTTTAAATGGAAGTCCGAATGAAAAGTGACGTTGGCAACATCACCTCCGTATACAGCAATTTGTAAGTCCTTAGCATCGAATTTAACAACTTCAGTTACCGCTCCAAAAGTACCGCGCTCATGTGCTTCATTTTCTTCACCACCATTGCGTGGTTCTCCATTTTTAAATTCAGTAAATTTTGGTCCATAATGGTGAAAAGAAATAAGTTTGTCCAAATCACCATCCATAATGCTTTGCGCTACTGCACCAAAAGTTTCCATAACTTCTTGTTTTGCTTCTGGAAATTCATCGTTAATTGGATCTGCTTGTGCGTTGCAATTTGCAGTTAATAGTCCTAGAAATAGAATGCTTAATAATGTTGATCTTGTTTTCATAATATATTGTTTGCTTATTTGAATGATGTAAAATTCATCCAAAACAAACACATACTGTTTTCAAATTAGCTCAAAAAATGTTCTAAAACGTCCAAACTGAATTTGGCCAACAAAGACTAGGAGCTAGAAAGCATAGATCGAAATTGATGAGGTGAGATTTTGTATTGCTCCTTAAAAGATTTGATAAAATGAGAAGTGTTTACAAAACCACTATCAAAACAAATTTCGTTAATATTAAGATTACTTTCAATAAGTAAACTTTTTGCATATGCAAGACGTTTTGTTTTAATCCATTTTGAAGGTGTTGTGCTAAAAACCTTTTTAAAGTCTCTTTTAAAAGCTGATAAACTTCGGCCACATAGTTTAGCGAATTCTTCAATTTTTAAGTTATACAAATAATTTTCAGACATCACTTTTTCAAGATCTAATCCAATTTTGTGACTTCTACCTCGATTGAACTCTAAACGATTAGGGCGAATTCCCGTAACAAACTCTTCCATTTCGGCTAAAATGGGATAGGTGTCGCCGGTCCAAAAAAGATGATCCCTTCCTTCAAATTCAACTAATTTAGAATTAGGTACTCGTTCGGCTATATACCGGCCTTCTTCAACTTTAATCTCTTCATCACCTTTTCTAAAGAGCAGTAATGTTGGAACTTTTATTGAATCTAAGATACCTGTAACATCAATATGAGTACATTGTTTGTGTAAGATTAACGCTGCTTTTGGGCTTCCTCCAGCACGTAGATAACTCGCTAGCCAATCCATGAAACCGTTGTCGTGAGCTAAAGAAGGAACAAGGTCTCGAAGCTCGTCAAGGCTTCCATGAGCCCAATTTTCTTCAATTAGTTTGTTTGAAACCTCACGTTCTTCATCTGTAGGAGCCCACGGGTAATATTCAGAATACCTTCGTTTAGCAAAGATCCCAAATCCTATTACTCCTAGAGTCTTTTTTGGAAAATTCAGAGAGAACAACAAACCAACCGAACCTCCTTCAGAATGGCTGAAGAGAAATGCTTTTTCGGAATTTGTGGCATCCATAACAGCATTAATATCATCCATTCTTTCTTCCATAGTTGAATATTCATCCGTTCGGTCAGATAGTCCTGTACCTCTTTTGTCGAAGATTATAAGTCTTGAAAATAAAGTAAGTCTTGTTAAAAATGCAGCGAGCCGTGGTTCTGCCCACATCATATCTATATTTGATACCCATCCAGGAATGTAAATGATGTCGACAGGTCCATTGCCAATAACCTGATAGGCAATATTAAAATCACCGCTTTTAGTATAGAGAGTTTTGGGTTTCATTAGGTTAAATAGCTAGATGAAGTTACGTGTTTTTTCTTAAAAATGATTTCCCAAATCAAAACTCCGTAGACAATGAGGTATTCCAATGTTATTATCCATAGGTTTTCAGATTTATCGGCTTTATTTATGTTTAAATAGGCAAGATAACTAAGTATAATTACTAAACTCCAAACCAAAGGGAATTTATAGTTGGTGAATACAGAAAGTAAAAGCAATGTTGCAATATACCATGGATGTACGGTTGTGCTAGTGAAATAATAAAAGGAAAGACCAAATAACATGACAACGAATAGATCTTTAAAACCTTTTTGTTTCTTAACTAGGCTCAACCGCAGTACAAAGAGTATGGTGCAGAGTGCAAAGAACTTCCCTAGGAATGCTATTTGATTGTACCCATAAATCCAAAAACCTATTTCTCTTGCTATGTAATAAATGCTTGCATTAAATTCAAAATTCTGAAACCAGAGCTTAACAGTTTCGGTGTAATTGGTTATAAATTCTTGCGAATAAAATGGAGCGAATAAAATAAGTGTTGTAAAACCAACAATGTTATAATAATTAATTAGTTTTGCGCCTCCAAGCTGAACTGAGGCGCCCTTTTTAGTCATAAACCACTTATAGAGTAATGGCAAAAAGATTAGAGGAATCAACTTCACAGAAACTGATAAAGCAAATACGACAGCACTCCATTGCCATTTTCTTTTGTGCAATAAGTACAAACTCCAAATTAAAAAGAAAAGCATTACACCTTCATAATGTAAGTTGCCAGTAAGTTCAATAATGATAAATGGATTTAGAATATACCAGAAGATATGATAAGCTGGAATTTTGAGATTCTCTAATAACTTTTTTCCAAAGTGTAGTATACCGAAATCGGCTGCAATAATAAGCAATCGCATTACCACAACAGAACCTAAAATGCTCTTGCTAGTAAATAATCCAGCGATAACAAAACACAGTTGGTTTAAAGGAGGATAGTTTGAAAAATGACTTGCATTTAGAGCTCCCATTCCTTCGTATAATTCTTGAGCTTGATCAACAGGAAACTCTCCATTTGAAATAAAGGAGTCCACAGTAAATAGATAAGGATTGATTCCTTCAAGAATTATTCTTCCATCCCACAGAAATCGATAAAAGTCTTGGGATAAGTTAGGAATAGCTAATAGGAATACTGCTCTAAAAACAAAGGCTACATAAGTCAAAAATTTAATATTATTCTTTGCTACCTCAACTATTTTATAGAATAAAAAGAAAAGTCCTAAATATAAACCTACGAGCTTAATGTAATCTGTTCTAACCAGATCGTAAGCAAAAGAGGTGTAAAACAAAATACTGGTGGCAACCAACAGTGAAGTAATTTTGTGAAACTTCAAAAATGTTAAGTTGATTGTCATAGATCAAATATAATTCAATCAACCAAAAAGTTGATTTAAAAATTTAAGAATAACTTACTTAATTTGTATTCGGAAGAAAATATTTTAGAAAACAATGCAAGAGAAATCTAAACTGAGAGAGATTGCTCAACTTTTTTTTAAGTTAGGTTGTATAGCTTTTGGAGGGCCAGCAGCTCATATTGCGATGATGGAAGATGAGGTTGTAAAGAAAAGAAAATGGATGACCAAAGAACATTTTCTTGATCTTATAGGAGCAACAAATCTTATTCCTGGACCAAACTCAACCGAAATGACGATGCACTGTGGATATGAAAGAGGCGGATGGAAGGGACTTTTTGTTGCTGGTTTTTGCTTTATTTTTCCTGCAGTAGTTATTACTGGAATATTTGCGTGTTTGTATGTTGAATATGGACACTTGCCAAACGTGGAACCTTTTATTTATGGTATAAAACCAGCTGTTATCGCAATTATAATTATGGCTGCCTATAGGCTCTCAAAAAAAGCAGTTAAAAATGTACCTTTAGCAATTTTAGGCTTTGCTGTTTTTGTGGCTTGTTTATTAGGGTTGAATGAATTTGTCGCACTTTTCGGAAGTGGAATCATAGGTCTTTTAGTATACTACATAACAAAAAGAGAGAATGGAGCTCTAGTACTTGCACCATTTGTTTTATTCGAGCTTTCTAAAATAGGAAGTTTAAAAATTTTCTTGACCTTCCTAAAAATTGGTGCTATTCTTTATGGAAGTGGATATGTATTGTTTGCTTTTCTGAATACAGAATTGGTGGAAACTGGATGGTTAACAAGTCAAGAACTAATTGATGCAGTAGCTGTTGGACAATTTACTCCAGGCCCTGTATTATCTACAGCTACATTTATTGGATGGCAAATGAATGGTGTTTCTGGTGCCTTGGCAGCCACTATTGGTATTTTTCTACCTTCGTTTTTATTTGTTCTTATACTAAATCCGCTAATAAAGAAAATGAGAAGTTCAAAGCCTGTTGGAGCAGTTTTAGATGCAGTTAATGTGGCTGCAGTGGCTTTAATTATAGCTGTTTGTGTAGAAATGGGAAAAGCAACGCTAGTAGGTTGGAGAACCACAGTGATTGCTATCTTGAGTTTAATTATGGTTTTTGTTTTCAAAAAACTAAACAGCGCATTTATTGTTTTAGGGAGTGCAGTTTTAGGCTATTTACTGCATTTATTATAGAATAAACTAAGGAGGTTAAATTCTTCCTAAAAGGGTTGATTTAGTGCTAAGTATGAGTTAGTTTTGTAGCCCTTAAAATTGCTATTTAAGTTGATACAAGAATTAATCATAGCCATGTTGTGGAGCATTTCGCCTTTTGGTGAGGCCAAAGTAGGTATTCCTTACGGAATGCTTAATGGTGCAAATGTGTATTTGGTGTTTATTACTTGTCTAGCGGCAAACATTCTTGTCTTTCCAATAATGATGTTGTTTCTAAAGAGTATCAATCCGTATTTTTTAAGATGGAACTTTTATAAAAAGAGTGCCATTTGGGTTGCTCGAAGAACAAAGAAAGGTTCTGGATTAAAAGTTAAAAAGTATGGCTTTTGGGGAATACTTGTTTTTGTCATGATTCCACTTCCTGGTACTGGTGTTTACGCTGGAAGCATTGCCTCTTATTTGTTCAATATTGATAAAACCAAAGCGTTTTTTGCAAATGCTGTAGGCATTTATCTTTCGTCTGTTATTATTTGGACAACCACCTTTCTTACTATGCAATAGGTTAAAGCATTACGCTTTGGTTCTAATTGAATTAAAGAAAACATAACCAAACCCAAAGACTAGCATTAGATGAAATGGTGCGAACCCGAAATCACCATTGCTTCCAACTACAAAGGCACTGTAAATCCCGAAGATGAAGTAGATCATTAATAAGCCTTCTAAAACAATATTTGGTGATACTTTTGTGCGCAAGTATTTATTTCCTTTCCAGCTTCCTTTTTCTCCTTTAATATTAAATTTGGGAGTTCTAATAAAAGCACTACGCTTTCCAAAATGACCTTCCAAAACTGCTATGGAGTTATGTAATGAAAATCCCATCGCTACTGAAAAGAAGGTAAAGAACAAACCTATATAATTTATAAAGTTCTTAAATCCTTTGCCAATAGAATTTCGATACATAAACCAATAGCAAAGAAAAAAAATGGCAGTACTAACGATAAAGAAACTCATAGCGATAAAAAACATATTTAACTCTGGGTGAGTGTTCTTTATATATAAAACCGGAACGCTCAATATTGCAACAATTAAAACGCTTAAGAACATGGTGCTGTTCAATAGATGAAGCATCCCATGAATTTTGGTTTTTAAAGGTGTGTTTTTGCTTTTAACAATTTTCCAGAGCATCTTCCTGAAGTTTTCTGCTCCTCCTTTGTTCCACCTAAACTGTTGTGTTCTAGCTGCGCTAATAACTACTGGAAGTTCAGCTGGAGTTTCAACATTTTCTAAATATTTAAACTTCCACTTTTTAAGTTGAGCTCTGTAACTTAGGTCAAGATCTTCGGTTAACGTATCTCCATGCCAGTTTCCTGCATCTTCAATACATTTCTTTCTCCAGATTCCTGCAGTACCATTAAAATTGATAAAATGATCTTTTGAGTTTCTTCCAGTTTGCTCTAAGGTAAAATGTGCATCAAGTGCAAAAGCCTGAACTTTTGTAAGCAATGAATAATCTCTATTAAGATGTCCCCAGCGTGTTTGTACAACTCCAACATTCTTGTCCTTAAAATAAGGAACAGTTTTATAAAGCCAATCTTTCTGAGGAAGGAAATCGGCATCGAAAATGGCAATGAATTCTCCTTTGGCAATCTTCAACCCTTCTCGCAACGCACCAGCTTTAAAATCAATTCGATCATCTCGCAGTACATGTTTAATATCTAAACCAGATTGCTGTAATTTCTTAATATGTTGCGACGTAGATTGTATAGATTCATCTGTAGAATCATCCAAGACCTGAATCTCAATTTTCTCTCTGGGGTATTCAATTTGTGCAATATTATCAAGCAAACGTTCCATAACATAAAACTCATTATAGACAGGAAGTTGAATGGTAACAAATGGTACTTCATTAGAGTTCGAGAGATCAAACTTTGCTACGTTTTCTTCCTTCTTTTTTGAAGAAAGATAATTGAGTAAAAGATTTAATTGAGCCAATGCATACATTAAAATGAGCACTAAAGCCAATGTGTAAACACCCAATATAATGTATTCTAAAATCACTATTTAAAACTGTATTTAAAGATCCAACTCAATATTTTTACTCCTGCCATAAAAGCGCCTTTTACTGTTCCTGAAACCTTAGAAACACCAATTCGGTTTCTGTATTTTACTGGAATCTCAACGTACGATAACTTTTGCTTCAACGCTTTTAATTGCATTTCAACTGTCCATCCATAAGTTTTGTCCTGCATGTTTAGGGCAAGTAGTTTTTCATACTTAATAGCTCTAAAAGGACCAAGGTCGGTAAAAGTAGATCGAAACATGATTCGCATTAAAAAGGTCGCTAACCAATTTCCAAAAATTTGTGCAAATGTCATTGAACCTTTTTCACGTAGTCGTTTTACTCGAGCACCAATTACAAAATCAATGTCATCATTTAGAATAGGAGTGACAATTTCAGCGAGCTGTTCAGGATAATCACTGTAATCACCATCCAGAAATACAATGATATCTGGTTTTACTTCTTGCCTAGCAATATAAGTCATTCCCATAAGACATGCATAACCATATCCTTTTTGGTTCTCCAATAATACCTTAGCACCAGCTTCTTTAGCAATGTTTTCAGTATTATCGGTAGAGTTATTACTCACCACAATAATTTCATCTACTATGCTAGGAATATCTTTTATAACATAACCTATAGAGTCTTGCTCATTGTAAGCAGGAATAATAACTTTTATAAGTGCCATTAACTTAATTTACCGTGCAAAAATACAATTGTGAAGAAGATTATTATAAGGAAATACTAATTCTTGTTCATCAATTTCATAAGGTCAACATCATTTCCCAATAATACATCAGTTGGATTTATGCGTCCTTTTTCAGGACCATTTTCTAATTTTAGCACACCTCTAGGGCAAACAGCAGAGCATATACCACAACCTACGCAACTGGCACGTACAATATTTTCACCTTTTTGAGCATAGGCTCTAACATCGATTCCTTGTTCGCAATAGGTAGAGCAATTTCCACAAGAGATACATTGTCCTCCGTTGGTAGTGATTCTAAACCTTGATTTGAAACGTTGAAAAAGCCCCATATATCCAGCCATAGGGCAACCAAATCTGCACCATACACGGCTTCCCATCAACGGATAGAAGCCTACACCAATAACTCCAGAAAAAGCAGCGCCTATCAAAAACCCGTAAGGTCTTTGAAAGTATCCATAAATATCTAATCCTAGAAATGAACCTGAACCAGTAAAATAACCATAGAGTGTAGCTGCTGTCATAACGAAAACAAACACCATAATGCCATGAATCAACCAGCGTTCAATTTTCCAAGCAGATAGTTTTTTTGAGGACAAATGCCTGAACGGATCTCCAGCTGTTTCTGCTAATCCACCACAACCACAAACCCATGAACAATACCAGCGTTTACCAACAAAGTAAGTAATGATTGGTGTTAGTACTAAGAAGAATAGAATTCCCCAAACCAAATAAGTCATTCCTAAAGGTTGATAGGCTTCAGCTTGCATAGCATCCAAATGCCAATCGTAGAAGAAATCGTAGTCAAGTGGCCAAGTGTTTTTCAAATCGGTATCATACCAACCCAAATATTCTCCCGAAGTATTGGTTGCATCAGTGTAATTCAATCCAGCAAGAATCTCTGGTATCAAATAGGCAAAACCTAGTTGAGCGACAATAACAACATAAGTCCTTATTTTTTGATATCGATTGTGTCTGTATTTATATAAGAATTTAATTCCTAGTGCTATAATAATGACCGTGTAAAGCGTACCATAAACAAACCACTGACTTGCATCTTTTCCTTTGAAGAAATGACTGAGCGGATCAAATAAGGATACTAGTCTTTCATTGGTTCCATCGATTCCTGTTCCAAAGCCTAAGTATTGAGGAAACCAATAAATAATCACATAGAAACTTGTGAGAATAAGCCCAAGAGTCCAACCCCAAACACCTTTGTTAGACAAGGTATTGAACCAAACATGATTGTTCTTGATACCTTCTGGATGTTTAAGGTATAGACTTCGCGCATAAAGTCCTGTACCTGCTACCATCATACTCAAAGAAAGTGTCAAAAACAATGCTTTATTTGGAAGATCAACTCCTAAAAATGCCAACGCTAAAATGGCGACTCCAAACAAAGCCATAGAAAAACTGAACTTTTCAAAATTCGTTAAAGGAATTTTGTGCGGATTTGACAATGCGAAACTAGAATGTTTTGAATCCATATTCATTAAACTGTTTGAAGATTAGATAAAAAAGCATTTCTAATTTCTGCTTCATAGTGTTTATATAACTCAGGGTCGAAGTTAGCTTCGGAAAGGTTTTCTATTACGAAGTCAATAGATCGTTTTTCTGTTAACCATTTATCAAAAACTTCATGTCTCATTCGTATACCAAAAGTATTGATGCCTTTAAATTCATTTGAAGTAGAATCGTATTCAATCGTGATACACTTTTTATTGTCAGCATGTTTCCAATGGAAATGAGCATTTCCGTCTTTAGGTTTTGAAAACACCCAACCATAGGTTTGATACTCAATATCAAAAAATTTAGCAGAGTTAAACCAGTGTCCAGGGTTGTATTGAATGCGATTGTCACAAATTGTTTGAGCAACAGTTTCTCCCATCATTCTACCAGTATACCAAACGGCTTCAACCGGTCTTCGATTACCAATTGCTTCTTGTTGTTCTGCACAGTCGCCAATAGCATAAATATTTGAGATGTTCGTTTCCAGATATCTATTCACAAGAACACCTCGATTCGTTTCGATATCTGAATTCTTTATAAAATCAATATTTGGCGAAACTCCAGCAGTAAGCCCTACAAAATCACACTCAATTTCTTCACCAGTTTCAGCAATAATTGCAGATTTTACTTTTCCGTTTTCATCAGCTTTAATTTCTTTTAGGTTCATGCCCAAGCGAAGATCAATGTGATGTTCATGAATATGATCATTGATCATTTCACTCTCACCATTAGGTAAAACACCATTCCAGAAACTGGATTCGCGAACTAAGAAAGTAATAGGAATATTTCTAGAAGCTAACATTTCAGCTAGTTCAATTCCTATTAATCCACCACCAACAATTATTGCATGATTACAAATTTTATTATTAGGAGCATAAACTTCTAGATTTTCCAAATCTTGCTTGCTATAAAGTCCTTGAACTCCTTTAAGATCTTGTCCAGTCCATCCAAACTTATTGGGTTTACTACCTGTAGCAATTATAAGTTTGTCATATGATAACTGAGAACCATCAGCAAAAAGTAGATTGTTATTTTCTGCGTCTATTTTCTCTACAAAGCCTTTTTTTAGCTCGATCCTATTTTTCTCCCAGAACCAATTTTCATATGGTTGTGTATGATCAAATTTCATATGCCCCATATAAACATACATGAGCGCTGTACGAGAGAAAAAATAATCAGATTCTGCAGAAATTATAGTGATTTTTTTATCGGAAAGTTTTCTAATATGACGTGCAGCTGTAACGCCTGAAATACCATTTCCAATAATTGCAATATGCTCCATAGACTTATTAAATCTGTAGTGTTTGTCGAAGTGAATGTTAAATCCTTATTACATCCATTCAAGTTTGTTTAAATTTAGAAATAAATTTACAGCTGTGAGACTTATATTAGTTTTTTGTGTCATCATGTTATTCCAGTCATGCGCTGCAACTTTACCAGAGTTTGAAAAAATGAATGGAGTGAGTTTTGTGGCTGCCAGAGATTCCATTAGAGAAAAGCACGTAGCACCTTTAGTGAATATAAATGCTAACTATGCGGCAATAATGCCTTTTGGCTTTGTTAGAGATGACAAGTCACCCAAAGTGATTCATGATTCTAAGAGGCAATGGTTTGGTGAAACCTTAGGAGGAACCAAACAATATATTGAAGAATTACAAAGACAAGATATAAAGATCATGTTGAAGCCTCAGTTATGGTATTGGCATGGAAAATTCACAGGAACTCTTAAGATGACAAATGAAGAAGATTGGAAAGTATTAGAAGAGACCTATAAAGTGTTTATTCTTTCTTACGCAAAACTTGCGGAGCAGTTAAATGTGGAATTATTATGTATAGGTACAGAGCTAGAACAATTTGTTGTAAATAGAGAAAGTTATTGGGAGAGTTTGATTAATGAAATTAGATTGGTTTACAAAGGAAAATTGACCTATGCTGCCAACTGGGATGAATATAAACGAACACCTTTTTGGGATGATCTGGACTTTATTGGAATTGACGCCTATTTTCCAGTAAGTGAAATGGAAACACCAACAGTGGAAGATTGTCTAGAGGGATGGGAAGAACATATTGGAGGGATAAAAAAGATGGTTAATTCTCATGAAATACCAGTTTTATTTACGGAGTATGGTTACCGAAGTACAAACTTTACAGGGAAGGAACCTTGGGATGCCAATTATGATAAAGGTGTGGTTAATTTAGAGGCACAGAAAAATGCAACTGAGGCACTTTTTAAAACTTTCTGGAATCAGCCTTGGTTTGCTGGCGGATTTGTCTGGAAGTGGTTTCATTATCATGATAGAGTAGGTGGAAATGAAAATCATATGTTCACACCTCAAAACAAGCCTGTTGAAGGAGTGATTAAGGATTATTATTTAGGATATTAAACACTAGCTTTGCGGCTAACATTTCTAGTTATTCTATGGGAAGAATTATTGTTGTTGGAGATATTCATGGAGGTTTAAAGGCTCTGCTACAAGTCTTAAACAAAGTAGAAGTCAAAGATGAGGATACCCTCATTTTTGTGGGTGATTATGTTGACGGTTGGAGCGAATCTGCACAAGTAATCCAATTTCTAATAGAATTGTCACAAACAATAAACTGCTTTTTTATTAAGGGAAATCATGATGTTTGGGCTGAAGATTGGTTACGAAGTGGTGAGGTAAACCCAACATGGTATATGCATGGAGGAAAGGAAACTATGGATAGCTACGAAGATTTTGATGAAGACAGGAAGAAGGAACATCTACTTTTTTTCGAGGAAATGAAAATGTATTATTTAGATGATCAAGACAGGTTGTTTTTACATGCTGGATTTACCTCCATGCATGGTGTTGAAAGAGAAGTTTTTCAACAGACCTTATATTTCGATAGAACCCTTTGGGAAATGGCTTTAACTATGGACAAAAGGATTAAGAAGAATTCGGAACTTTATCCAAAACGATTAAAACACTATAGAGAGATTTATATTGGCCACACACCTACTACTCATTATAGTGAAGATGTGCCAATGAATGCTATAAATGTTTGGAATGTAGATACAGGAGCTGCTTTTAAAGGGAAATTATCTGCAATGGATATTAATTCAAAAGAATTGTTTCAAAGTGATCATTTACCGTCACTCTATCCTAATGAAAAAGGGAGGAACAAGTAACTATTACAATATGTATTTATTGTAATAGTTGTTAAGATCGTTTGCTGAAGCTCCAAAGAACTTTTTCAAATAAATCATCCAAAAATGGGTTTGGAGTTTAACTATCCCTTTTTTTTTGTAGCGTCTTGCTGAGGTTATAATTGGTTGTTGAATTACTGTAAATTCGTTTTTAGCATATAATTTATTGATAAGGTCAATGTCTTCATAAATGGTGAAATTCTCATCATAGCCTTGTAGCTCTTCAAATAGCTCCCTAGTGATAAATAAGCTTTGATCTCCACCACGACAAGCTTTCCAGTTAAATTTTGTAAACCATCCGGCTAAATGTAACCACCAATGATTACTATCGAATTTCATTTTAAAACAACCAGCTTGATTTCCATTTTTAATTTCCTGAAAGATTAATCGATCGAAACCACTTGGTGGAAATGAATCTGCATGTAGAAAATATAATATGGAGCCTCTCGCATGTTTAGCACCAAGGTTCATTTGAATAGCTCTCCCTTTTCTAGAATTAATGACCTTTGTAGTTAGTGATTTTGCAATTTCAATCGTGTTATCTCTACTTCCACCATCAACAATAATAATCTCTTCAATAATGTTTGTAGTCGATTGCAAACTAAGATGCTGTTTTAATTTTGGAATATTTTCAGCTTCATTTAGAACAGGTATAATGATGGAAATGTTATTCATTTAAATTCCAATTATATGCTTTGAATTTGATCTTGGCACCAGCTGAAATTTGAATCTCTGAGTAAAGATTTAGGAAATCAATCAAGGATTGCTCTTTGGTTTTAAAATCGCCAGTAAACCATTGAAATATTTTTGAAATATCAACTTGTTCTTCAGAAATCATATTCTTTGAGGAGTCCGTTAAAAACTCCTTGGTAAGTTTTGTTAGGTCTATATCTAAACTTTCTGGAGTAAAAGCTTTATTGTAAAGTCTTGGACAAGAAACAGCTGCACAAACCAATGCAAAATGGATGCGAGGTTCATTCATCTTTCTAATAATATTATGTTCAATTTGATTTAGCGATAATACCTCGCCTCCAATTGGAATAAATCTCTTGTCCCAAGGTTGTTCAATATCTTTTATGCTTTCTAATGGGTAATTATCAACGATCAACTTGATAGTAAAAATGTTGTACGCATTGATCCAATATGCCAGTTTCTCTTCTGGTTTCCAGTCATCTTGAGGAGAAGTTTTTACAAATTGGTTTAAAATCGGGTTGATTTCTTCAGAAGCAATGGATTTATAATCAACGAGCCCTTTTTCTGAAACATACTTTTCTAAAAAAGTGTTTAAGGACGAATAATCAAAGTTTTGAGAAATTCCTTGAGTACCAATTAAGATGGACAATATGATTAAAACCTTCTTCATGTTGATTAACAACAACCTCCACCGTCATAATGATAAGTCGATTCGCTTATAAAAATGTCATCTCTACCAAATGCAGTTAAATTAGCTGCAGTTTTATCGCAGATGGCAAGTGGTTGGTTTTTTAGAAGGATATGTCCAGCGTTATCATCTACATATTCTTCTTCACCAAAATAAATGGCTGCTTTTCCAGTGAAAACGCATGGTCCGTCAGCTGGCATCGGGTCTTTAATTGCAGCTACTTCAATTGATTCAATATAGATGAGTTCGTCTGTATCATAATGCTTTGGATCAAGGATTCGATAAGGCTTTCTTGCTCTAATTTCAATAGTTCCAAAACCTGCATCAGTGAGCATTTTTACATAATCTTTTATTGGCAAGCTTCCACTAAGGCATAAGGCTCTAAGTCTATCATCATTACGCAAATTTTCATTCATTGGCTGCTCACAAGTCGGATCGCTCATTACTAATCTTCCATGAGGTTTAAGAACGCGATACATTTCTGCAATAGCTTTTTTAAGATCTTCTTCTTTAAAGATGTTGAATAAACAATTTTGAGCAGCAACATCTATACTGTTATCAGCTACAGGAAGGTTTAAAGCATCACCTTTTTTTAGATCAACAAACTCACTTTTAAACCAATCGTTTTGTTGTTCTGCTTCAATGAAGTTTTTATGTGAAGCTTCCAGCATTTCATCAACTACGTCAACTCCAATAACACCACGTTTTTGACGTGAGAAGTATGAAAATTGGAGTAATTCCATTCCACCACCAACTCCAACATATAGCACTTTTGGATTATTCACAAGATCACGAGCGTGCACTGTACTTCCACACCCATAATTCATCTCTTGCATGATCTTAGGAATCTTTAAACCTGGTAACTCCCAAATAGGATTAGTAGTACAGCAAAGCCCTATATCTGGTGTTAGGGCTGCTTCTTTATAAACATCTTTCGTGGTTTCAAGGTAGCTCATTACAAAGTCTTAATTAATTCTTTGAATAATTTGATCATATCAGGTTCAGCTTTATTGGCCATTGCTATGATCTCTGCAATATTTATTCGTTCCAGATTATCTGGGTCGCATTCATCTGTTAAAACTGACACCGCAGCAACCTTTAACCCTAAATGATTAGCAACAATTACCTCTGGAACAGTACTCATACCAACCGCATCTGAGCCAATAATTTTTAGCATTCTGTACTCTGCTCTGGTTTCTAATTGTGGGCCAACTACGCTTGTGTAAACTCCATAGTGAAGTTTAATGTTGTTTTCTAGGGCAATCTGTTTGAAACGATTATTTAATTCAGCATTGTATGGTTCACTCATATCAACAAAGCGTTCACCCAATTTTTCAACACCTTTAAAAGCTAGGGGAGAACTTCCTTGTAAATTGATATGATCTTCAATGAGCATTAACTCTCCCTTTTTGAAATTCATATTAATAGCTCCAGAAGCATTTGAAACTAACAGCGTTTTTATACCAAGTTTCTCCATGATGCGAACAGGATAAGTAACATCCTGCAAAGTGTAACCTTCATAAACATGAAAACGCCCTTGCATCACCACAACTTTCTTTCCTTCCAGTTTACCGTAAATTAGTTTTCCTTTATGGAACTCAACAGTAGCTGTTGGGAAATTGGGAATGTGATTATAGCTTACTTCTTTTATGATTTCGATATGATCAAGAAGTTGTCCAAGACCAGTTCCTAGAATGATTCCAATTTCAGGTGATTCAAAGCCTTTACTTTTTAAATAATCGGTAGTTTCTTCTATATATGATAACATTTATTCTATGAGTTTTAAAAATTCGGGATATTGTTTTAGATCATCAAAAGTATCAATATCGTTTAAAGTTTTCATTAACGAAACATCAACATTTTTTTGCTTTAATTCTGCTAATGTTTCTTCTAAAAGTGTATTAGAGCTCCAAGGCTTATTTTTAAAAATACATTCTTGTAAACAAGACATGCCAACAAGATAATAACCACCATCCTGGGAAGGACCGAAAACAATTTCATTTTTCTCAAGTTTGGTTAAAGCATTGTTGATGATTTGTTCTGATATTTCTGGTAGATCAGATCCAATGAGCACAATTCGGTTATAACCTTTAGAGAAACTTTTTTTAAAAGCATTGAGCATGCGCTCACCTAGATTATTTCCTTGTTGTGTGGTTTTAGAATCAAGTTTCCAGCACTCATTCGAAATAGGGCCAGAAAAGTAAATATGTCTATCTACTTTAAGTTTACTTGTGGCGTTTTCAGTAGTGTTAATTAGCTTTTTGTAAATATTAAGTGCAGCATGATCACCTATCGATTTGGCTAATCGTGTTTTTACTTTTCCTAATTCAGGACTTTTAACGAAAATAATAAGAAGATCTTTTGCCATTTATTAAGCTACTGTTCCTTGACAACTACTCCCTGCTCCAGCAGTACAACCATAGCAATGTTGTGAAATAATAATGTTTCTGTTTTGAAGTACATCTTCTTTATACTCACTAATATGCTTGACCTTAGAGGCAACTTTAAGGTCTAACATCTGGTTAAAATCACAGTCATATAACCAACCATCCCAACTCACAGAAAGTGTATTGGTGCACATCACATTTTCTACCGCTCCAGGATTATAAGCATCAACTAAAGCATACATATAATCCTCATAGTTTTCTGAAGCTATTAGATAATCTAAGAATCGAGAAATTGGAAGATTAGTTATTGCAAAAAGGTTATGAAAATGAATATTGAAATCTTCTAATAAGGCTTTCTTAAAGTCTTTTTCTAAAGACATTTGATCTCCAGGTAAAAATGCTCCTGAAGGGTTATAAACTAAATCTAATCTCAGTTTACTATTAGGCATGCCATAACCAACACCATTAAGCATTTTTAGGGCTTCAATAGATTTATTAAAAACGCCTTCACCACGTTGTTTATCTGTCTTTCCTCGAGTCCAATGAGGCATTGATGAAACCACATGAACGTTATGCTTTTTGAAGAATTCGGGAAGGTCGTGATACTTTTTATTTGCTAGAATTATGGTAAGGTTAGAACGCACAATAAAGTCCTTTATACCAAGTTTAGAAGCTTCTTCAACAAACCATCTAAAGTTCGGATTCATTTCTGGTGCACCACCAGTTAAATCTAAGGTATGTGCTCCAGTAGTTTTGATAACATCCAAACATTGCTGCATGGTTTCTTTTGTCATAATCTCTTTTCTGTCTGGACCAGCATCCACATGGCAATGAGCACATACTTGGTTACACATATAGCCAACATTTATCTGCAAGATTTCAAGTTGTTTTGGCCTTAAAGGGAACTGACCAGTTTGAGCAATCTTATCTTTGAATTTAGGTAGTTCTCCATTTTGGAAAATACCATTAGATAGAATTTCTAGTTGCCTGTTAACATTGGCAAGTTCACTTTCTCGTTTATGTAAAGATTTTGTAATAGACATTAATTACATTTCTAATTTATTAACCTTATTCATCATCTGTACACCATGAACTAGCGATGCTCCACCTCGAATTGCTCCAGCTACATGAAGCGCTTCCATCATTTCTTCTTTTGTGATACCTCTTTTTAATCCGTCTCCAGTATAAGCGTCAATGCAGTAAGGACACTGAATTGTATGTGCAACTGCTAGTGCGATTAAAGATTTCTCTCTTGCTGATAGTTGACCTTCTTCAAATACCGAATTATAGTAATCAAAGAACTTAGTACCAAGTTCTTCATTCCAATCAGATATTTTCCCAAATTTTCTTAAATCAGCTGGATCGTAGTATGTTTTAGACATATTAATTTTTTAGGGTGTTATAATAACATTGTCTCTGCTATAAAGACGGAAAATTACTTAAAACTTTACACTAAAACTATTAAAGTATTTCTAAGGCAAAACTATGATTATAGATATATTGCAAAGACCATTTAATTCGATACATTTGTTTTTATCTATAAAACCAAATATTAGCCTGAATTTATAACAGATTTTCAGGGAGTTAATAGAAAATAAGAAATATTTAACATGTAAGCTTTAAGGTATAAACTAAGTTTGTTGAACTTATTGTTTACAATCACAAACTAAAATAGAAAAAGAAATATGAAACGTTTTTTAGTACTTACTCTTTTTTCAATAATTGCTTTACACACACATGCACAGTCACTGGATTTGAGTCAATCACTTCCTGTTGATGAAACAGTAAAAAAAGGAGTTTTACCAAATGGATTAACTTATTATCTACATAGCACAGACGTAAAAGAAGATGTCGCTAGTTATTACATCATCCAAAATGTGGGTTCGGTTTTAGAAGAGGATAATCAACAAGGTTTAGCTCACTTCTTAGAGCACATGGCTTTTAATGGAACGGAGACCTTTGAAGGGAAGGCATTACTAAATAGTATGCAGGAGCATGGATTAGTGTTTGGTCGAGATATTAATGCATACACATCTTTTGATGAAACGGTTTATAACATTAATAACATTCCAACACAACCAGAACTTATTGAAACAGGGTTAATGGCTTTACGTGATTGGTGTAACTATTTACTACTTACTGACGAGGAGATAGATGCCGAAAGAGGAGTAATAAAAGAAGAATGGCGTACTAGACAAAGTGGTAATATGAGAATATTACAAGCTACTATTGGTACTATGTTTGGAGGATCAAAATATGCAGATCGTTTACCAATTGGAGTTATGGATATTATTGAAAACTTTGAGTATAAAGCATTACGCGACTTTTATCATAATTGGTACAGAACAGATTTACAGGCCATAGCAATTATTGGAGATATTGATGTTAATGAGTTTGAGGCAAAGATCAAGGAAGTGTTTTCTACTATACCGCCAGTTGAAAACGCACCTGAACGGTTTGTGATCAAAATTGAAGATAATGATGAAATGACCTATGATATTGCTATGGATAAAGAAGTTTCTACATCAAATATCGGTTTTAGCATTCGTCATGATAAGTCGTTAGAAGATGAAACAGTAGCCGATTTAAAAGAAGGGCTTATCAATAGTATGATTTCTAGTATTCTAAGAGATAGGTTTCAGGAAATATCTCAGCAAGCAGATGCGCCATTTATGGCAGTTAGGGCTAGTTATGGAGATATGACCAGATTGCATAATGCACTTTCTGCAACAGTATTTCCTAAACCAGATATGCAGCAAGCAGCATTTAAATTAATGATGCAAGAGATTAGTAGAGCAGTTAAGTTTGGATTTACAAATACGGAGATTAAACGTACAAAAGCAGATTTTACTAATTTTTATGAAAATCAAATTGCCAAAAGAAACGATAGAAGTCATGGGCAAATTATAAGAGGTATTCAAAAAAATTATTTGGAGAATGCTCACCTTACAGATATTGAAAAAGAATTTGATTTAGTGAAAGTTTTATTTGAGCAAATTGGTCAAGCTGAACTTCTAGATAGAATGCAGGAAATGTACACTAAGAAAAACAGAAGTGTTATTGTTACTGGTGTAGAAGGAAAGAATAACTTGACAGAATATGAAGCAAAACAAATTATTAATGATGCAGAAAATGATGCTTCTTTAAAACCATACGAAGAGGAGGAAGAAGTGCAATCATTAATGGCAGGAGTAACCTTAAACGATGGTAAGGTAGTATTTGAAAAAACAAATAAGGAGCTAGGATATACAACATTCTCATTAAGTAACGGAGTTAAAGTACACTACCAGTTTGTAGATAAAAATAAAGATGATGTAAAGCTTGAGGCTATTAGCGATGGAGGTAAGTCACTGTTGAGTAATGATCAATTACCATCAGCCGATATTGTTGGTAACGTAGCTCAATTATCAGGATTAGGTGAATTTTCAATGATCGATCTTCAAAAGGCATTAGCAGGAAAAACAGCAAGTACAACTTTTAGCATTGGTGAAACTACAGAATCTATTAGAGGTTCTTCAACAACTAAAGATGTTGAAACTATGCTACAAATGGTAAACTTACGTTTTACAAATCCTCGTTTTGAGGAAAATGGATTTAAAATCCTAATGCAGAATGTAGATAATTATTTGATCAGGAGAAGTCAAAATCTGCAAGAAAAAATGAGTGATAGTGTTACCACAACGTTGTATGGTAATGATCATCCAACAAAACGTATTTTTAATAAAGCTTATGCTAAAGAAATGAAATTCGAAACGACAAAAGCAGTTTACAATAGTAGATTTGCCAATGCAGCAGACTTTAATTTCTTTATTGCAGGAGATGTTTCTAAAGAAGCTTTAAAGCCATTGTTAGCTAAGTATATTGCTAGTATTCCAACCACAAAAGAAAAAGAAAATTGGAAAGATAATTCGGTGGAATGGTCTGCTAAAAATGTAGATAAGGATATCTACATGGAAATGGAAGACCCTAAAAGTACGGTAAGAATTGCTTACAAAAAAGATTTACCTCATAGCTTAGAGAATGAAGTTTTAATGGCTGCTATGGGTAAGATATTGCAATTGCGTTATACCGAATCGTTACGTGAAGAAGAAGGAGGTACTTACGGAGCTTCAAGTTGGGGCCAAATGTTTAAAGAGCCAGTTCCTAGAGCATATTTATCCATTTCATTTGACTGTAACCCAAATATGGTAGAAAATCTGGTGAAGATTGTGCATAATGAGGTTAAGAAGTTAGCAGATGGAGAAGTGCAACAAGTTGATCTGGACAAAACAAAAACCAGCATGTTAAAAGATAGAGAAGAAAGCAAGAACTTCAACTCGTATCAAATGACAGCAATGAAAAATTATGTGTTAGAAGGATTTAATATGAATGATCCAGAAACGTTTACAAATATTGTAAATTCACTAACAATTGAAGATATTCAGAAAATGGCTAAGCAATTAACAGATGATTATAAATCGTTTGAAATTGTATTTAAACCAGCAGAATAAAGTAAACTTGGAATGTAACTTATGTTGCAAAATAGACCCTGAAGGTTTTAATTTTGAATTATTAAAATTTTACCATGAAAAAGCTCTTAACGTTTATATGTTTGATAATTGGAATCTCTGTTAACGCACAGATTTTTGAACCAGTAGAATGGGATTTTCAAGTAGAGAAAAATACAGACGAGACTTATAGTTTAAAGTTTATTGCAACTATCGATGATAATTGGGCAGTATACGCCCAAGATATTCCTGATGGAGGACCAATTCCAACAAGTTTTGAATTCAATGAAGTTGAAGGGTTAGAATTAATAGGGACAGTTGCTGAAAATGAAGAGAACAAGGTGACTAAGCATGATCCTGTTTTCGAAATGGTGGTTTCAAAATTCTATAATAGAGCTGAATTTGTGCAACAAGTAAAAGTCTCTAATTTAAATGAGATTTCGGGTACTCTTAGTTTTATGACTTGCGATGATGAGCGTTGTTTACCTCCATCTGATGTTCCTTTTACGTTTACTATTGTTGAAAGTTCGGAATCAACTCAAGATTTTTTTGGAGGTGATACTGCAACTTCAAATATTCTAGATCCTGTTTCATGGGAGTTTGAAACTAAAAAAATAAGTGATTCTGAGTATGATATTATATTCAAAGCAAATATTGATCAAGAATGGGCAATCTACTCTCAGTTTGTAGAAGAAGGAGGACCACTTCCAACCATAATTAATTTTGAAGCTTCAGATGCCTATAAGCTTGTAGGTGATGTTGTTGAAAGTGATGAAAATAAAGAAACCAAGCACGATAAAGTGTTTGATATGGAAGTCTCAAAGTTCTATAATCAAGCAATTTTCACCCAGCGAATAGAAGTAGTTGGTGATGATTTTGATATTAGTGGAAGTATTGAATACATGACTTGCGATGACGAGCAGTGTATTTTTAAACCTGATAATCCATTCACATTTAAATATTCTTCTGGACAAGGACTTTTAGTAGCTAACGATAATATGTCTTTTAGTGAGCCGTTAGTTAGTGCAAATGATGCCAATGATATTTTATATGGTCTTAGTGTTGATGAAATAAAAGCGGCGTCAGAAAGTTGCTCTGAAGAAGTGTCTTCTTTAGCATCTGAAGTTAAGCAACAAGGAAAATCACTTTGGAGTATTTTTGGTTTAGGTTTTCTTGGTGGTTTATTGGCATTGTTGACGCCATGTGTTTTTCCAATGATTCCTTTAACGGTGAGCTTCTTTACAAAAAAAGGAAGTGATACTAAAAAAGGGGGAATCTCAAAAGCAATACTCTATGGCTTCTTTATTTTTGCTGTATATGTTGTGTTAAGTATCCCTTTTCATTTATTAGATTCTGTAAACCCAGACATTCTTAATGAAATTTCAACAAACGTATGGTTGAATATCATCTTCTTTGTGATATTCATATTTTTTGCTTTTTCTTTCTTTGGATATTATGAATTAACGCTTCCAGCTAGTTGGACAAGCAAAACCACACAAGGAGAAAACCTTGGTGGAATTATGGGAGTGTTTTTCATGGCGCTTACATTAGCGATAGTGTCTTTTTCTTGTACTGGACCAATTTTAGGATCTTTGTTAGCAGGATCACTTACTGCTGATGGTGGCGCGTGGCAATTAACTGCAGGAATGGCAGGTTTTGGAGTTTCTCTTGGTTTACCATTTGCAATATTTGCTATGTTTCCTAATATGTTAAATGCACTTCCAAAATCTGGAGGCTGGTTAAATACGACAAAAGTTATTCTAGGATTCTTGGAACTTGCATTAGCATTTAAGTTCTTATCTAATGCCGATTTAGTTCAACATTGGGGGATTTTAAAAATTGAAGTGTTCCTAGGATTGTGGATTATGATATTTGCAGGTTTATCTCTTTATATCCTTGGTAAGATCAAATTTCCGCATGATTCGCCTATAAAGAAACTATCATTTTTTAGAATTTCTTCTGGGATATTGGTTGCTGCCTTTGTGGTTTATTTGGCTTCAGGATTTAGAGTGAATAAAGAAACAAATACGTTTACTTCTTTAACACTTTTAAGTGGTTTAGCACCACCTGTAGGTTATAGTTTTTTAAAGCCTAATGATTGCCCGAATAATCTAGATTGCTTTAAAGATTTAAAAACAGGAATAGCTTATGCTAAAAAGGTAAACAAACCTATAATGCTTGATTTTACTGGTTATGCTTGTGTAAATTGTCGTAAGATGGAAGAACATGTGTGGCCGTTAGCGGAAGTTGATGGAATTCTGAGAAACGATTATGTTCTAATATCTCTTTATGTAGATGATAAAAAGCCATTACCAGAAGCCGAGCAAATTGAAGTGCCAAGAATAAACGGAGGAACCAGAAGACTTGAAAATTATGGACATAAGTGGGCGCACTTCCAAACGCAGTTCTTTCAAACCAATTCACAGCCATTTTATGTGCTTCTAAATGCTGATGGTACAGAGGTTTTAAATCAACCTGTAGGCTATACTCCAGATGAAAGTGAATATGCGCAGTTTCTGAAATGTGGATTAGAAATTTTCAATAGTTCATCGGAGTTGAGCTTAAAATAAAGCATCCTATTAAATTCGCTAATGGCATTCTTTTGCTTATTTTTGTCAGGTAAAATGTATGAGTTATGTCTACCGCATTAAAGAAAGCTCCGTCTGCACTTGAAACTTATTTTGAGTCTTTTAGAAAGAACATTATTGGAATAGACCAAAAATTTGAATCTCCTTATGGAATACAAGATTTAGTTTATGCTGATTGGACAGCAAGTGGTAGAATGTATCTTCCTTTAGAGGAAAAGATATTAAGCGATTTTGGGCCATTTGTTGCTAATACACATACCGAAACTTCAACTTCAGGAGCTGCCATGACTTTGGCCTATCATGAGGCAAGAAATATTATTAAGCGTCATGTTAATGCTTCAGAAGATGATGTGTTAATTACCGAAGGTTCTGGAATGACTGGAGTGGTTAATAAGTTTCAAAGAATTCTCGGGTTAAAGATTACTGAAAACTTAAAAGAACATACTACTGTTCCAGAGGATAAGCGTCCTATCGTTTTTGTTAGTCATATGGAACATCATTCTAATCAAACGTCATGGTTAGAAACAATCGCAAGAGTTGAAGTGATCCCTTGTGATGAATTTGGACTGATCTGCATTAAGAGTTTCAAAAAATTACTTGAACAATACAAGGACAAACCTTTGAAGATAGCATCTGTAACGGCTTGTTCAAATGTAACAGGTATTAAGACTAATTATCATAAGATTGCAAGTTTAATACATGAGTATAATGGTTTATGCTTTGTTGATTTTGCTTGTTCAGCGCCTTATGTTGATATAGATATGCATCCAGAGAAAGAAGATGAGTATCTTGATGCTATTTTCTTTTCTCCGCATAAGTTTTTAGGTGGTCCAGGAAGTTCAGGAGTATTGATTTTCAACAAGCGATTATATAAAAATACGATTCCTGATAATCCAGGAGGAGGAACGGTTTCATATACCAACCCTTGGGGAGAACATGACTATTTTGACGATGTTGAGACACGTGAAGATGGTGGTACTCCAGCGTTTTTGCAAACAATAAGAGTAGCACTTTCTGTTCAGTTGAAAGAAGAAATGGGAACTGATAAGATCAAGGCAAGAGAAGATGAGGTAAATGAGGTCATTTTTAATACTCTTGAAAACTTGGATGGTGTCCAAATTTTAGCACCAAGACATAAAAAGCGTTTGAGTATTTTTTCATTTTACTTTGAGGATTATCATTTTAATTTAGTAGTGAAATTATTAAATGATCGTTTTGGAATTCAAACACGAGGAGGATGTTCATGTGCAGGAACATATGGACATTTCTTATTGAACGTAGATATTGATACTTCACATAAAATCAAAGATCAGATTTTGGAAGGATGTAATACAGAAAAACCAGGTTGGGTTCGTATGTCTGTGCATCCAACAATAACTGATGAAGAAGTTGAATATATATGTGAGTCCTTAAAAAAGCTGGCAGAAAATATAGAAGAATGGTCAAAAGATTATAAGTACGATGCCATTAAGAATGACTATGTGCATAAATCTTGGATTCCTACAGAAAGAGGGCTTGTGGCAAATTGGTTTAACAAATAACAAAATCTAGTATAATTATGAGAGCAATAATTTCTTTAATTGTAGTTTGTGGATGGGCATTCATGACTAGTTTTAGTAACAATGGGTTATCATTTACAATTAATCATCAAGACAGCGAGATTGTGATTGTACAATCTGAAGACGATGTGAAACATTTAGGTGATAAAAAAGAGTTCAAAGTAGAAGTTTCTAAAAGTTTAAACCTTGCAACAGCTAAAACAATTAAAAAAATGGCTTTAGAAAAGCTTAAGGAAAAGGCTGCTTCTAAGGGTTTTACACATTTATTAATTGGAGAATCTGATGAAGGAATGTCAATTAGCAAACGCAATTACAAAGTTACTTTAACAGGAGTGGCTTTTAAGTAAGATAAGAGTACAGGTTATGTTCATGTACAGACCTGGAGAATAACAAACAAACCCTCAACTTTTCAGTTGAGGGTTTGTTTGTTATTAATTAAAATCGATTCAAAAACTTAGTTTAATAAATCTTCATTAAAGGTTGCATAATAATGGTCTAAACCTTGGTAAGCAAGCTGAAAATATAGTAATTTGAATTTTTCGTTCAGTTTCTTCCGTTTCCATTTAGTTAACGTGTACAATGTCATTTCTGAGTGCAAATTTCGGTAGAATGATTATACCTTTTTTACGATACCAATATCTTCTCAACAAATCGTACTTTCTATCATCTTAATTAATCTTAAAGGATTAGTGAGATAGAAAAATCACTATAAAAACCTAATTCATTGTTAAACTTTTAATTGAAAACTGAAGAATACAAACAATTGTATTACTTTTGTTTAATGTTTATAATTAAATATTAAACAAAATAATGTATCATCTATTTATTGTTTTAATCATGACTATGCAAGCTGTACCAGAGGAAACAATCTATGAGTTTAGTGACATGAGCACAATGAAAAATTGGTATATCATCGACGACGGAGTGATGGGAGGCCTTTCCAAAGGCCATCTGCACATTAGTGAAGATGGTAAAGGAATATACTCTGGTAGGGTAACCACTGAGAATAATGGAGGGTTTTCATCTTTAAGGTATCGACTTAATAAAAGATCTGTTGGCGAATACAAGAGTATAGCCTTACGAGTTAAAGGTGATGGCAAATTATACCAATTTAGAATCAAAAGCGATAGAAATCAGAGATATTCATATGTTGCCTATTTTGAAACAAATGGCGACTGGGAAACTATTACATTGCCTTTTAAATCTTTTAGACCTCGCTTCAGAGGATACCCAGTAAATAAACCAAACTATCCCGGAGAAGATATGGCCGAGGTTGCATTTTTAATTGGGAATAAGGTAAAAGAGACATTCAGTCTAGAGATTGATAAGATTGTTTTAGTTCGGTGACATATATCACTCGTGAAAGGTAATTGATAAGATTTTAAATTCATTCTTATGCACATATTATTGACAGGAGCTACAGGTTATATAGGGAAGCGCTTGCTGTACAGTTTGCTACAGAATGGTCATGAGGTTACCTGCTGTGTTAGAGACTCCAAGCGATTTAAAAAGATAGAGGGGTATGAAAACTTTATAAACGTAATTGTTACAGACTTTAAGTCAGATTTTCAAATAAGCCCCAATGTCAAAAAAATTGATGCTGCTTATTATCTAATACATTCACTTGCAACATCTACTACAGGCTATGAAGAAGAAGAAATTACAGTAGCTAAAAATTTCAGCTCCTTAGTAGAACAACTAGGTGGTCGTCAAGTAATTTATCTCGGAGGGATTGCAAACGAACATCACCTCTCAGAACACCTGACCTCAAGAAAAAGGGTTGAAGAAATTTTAAAGCAAGGAAATTTTTATACTACCATTTTGCGAGCAGCGATAATTGTAGGATCTGGAAGTGCATCATTCGAAATAATTAGAGATTTAGTCGAGAAATTACCTGTAATGGTTACACCAAAATGGGTAAATACCAAGTGTCAGCCTATTGCAATTAGGAATGTTATAGACTATTTAATAGGAGTGCTTAACCATGAGAAGACTTTTAACAAAACCTTTGATATAGGAGGACCTGATGTGCTCACTTATAAACAAATGATGCTAGGATTTGGTGAAGTACGTGGATTAAAAAGATATATCTTAACCTTACCGGTAATGACTCCTAGACTTTCCTCATATTGGCTATATTTTATCACTGCAACAAATTATACGCTCGCAGTTAATCTAGTGAAAAGTATGAGGGTAGAAGTAGTCTGTAGAGATAATACGATACAAGATATTGTTCAGATCCAACTCATTGATTTTAAAGAGGCAGTAAAAAGAGCATTTGGGAAAATTGAGCAAAACATGGTGGTTTCCAGTTGGAAAGACGCCTTATCGTCTAGCAATTCTAGTGAGAATTTAAATAAATACATTCAAGTTCCTTATAACGGTTGTTTCATGGATACAAGAACTTTTGAATTAGCAAACAATGTTAGCAATGTTCAGAATAAAGTCTGGTCTATTGGAGGTAATAATGGTTGGTATTATGGGAATTGGTTATGGCAATTAAGAGGTTATATTGATAAACTTTTTGGAGGTGTAGGATTAAGAAGAGGAAGAACCAATGAGAATATTATAAATGCAGGAGAGTCCTTGGATTTTTGGAGAGTATTAGTTGCTGATTCTTCAAACAAGCGCCTACTATTATATGCAGAAATGAAATTACCAGGTGAGGCATGGTTAGAGTTTAAGATAATTAATAAGCAACAAAAAAATATCCTTGTGCAGAAGGCAACTTTTCGTCCTAGAGGCCTATCAGGTAGACTTTATTGGTATTTGGTAAGCCCTATGCATCATTTAATTTTTAATGGTATGGGTAATAGTATTGCTAAAGGTTAGTATAATTTAATTTAATTAAAATGAGAAACTATGTAGTTATTGGAGGATCTTCAGGTATCGGTGAAGCCATCGTAAATTTGCTAGAACAAAACGGTGAAAATGTAATTGCTACTTACAAATCAAATATGCGAACGGACAGATCCAATGTTAAATACATTTCGTTTAATGTTAAAACAGATGATTTGGTCATCGATGACTTTCCTGAAGAGCTTCATGGGTTGATTTATTGTCCCGGTAGCATTAATTTGAAACCTTTTCACCGCTTTAAATCTGAAGATTTTATTGAAGACTTTAAACTTCAAGTTGTTGGTGCATCTAAAATTATTCAACAACTATTACCGAAACTTAAGAAAAGTGGTGATTCATCGATAGTTATGTTTTCAACGATTGCGGTTCAACAAGGTTTTAGTTTTCACTCACAAGTTTCTATTTCTAAAGGAGCTATTGAAGGACTAACAAGAGCATTATCAGCAGAGTTCGCTCCTAGTATAAGAGTAAATGCAATTGCTCCATCGTTAACCAATACTTCATTAGCAAAGAGGTTATTGAATTCGCCGGAAAAAATAGAAAAACAATCATTAATAAATCCTTTAAAAAGGGTTGGAGAACCATCTGATATAGCCGAATTGGCAATGTTCTTATTGTCACCTAAGTCGTCTTGGATTACTGGCCAAATTATGCATGTTGACGGTGGCTTTTCTGTTATAAAACAATAAATTATGTTCAAATTATTCAAAAGAAAATCAGAACTTGAGAAGTTAGAAATTGAGTATCGAAAACTACTCGAGCAGTCCTACAAATTATCTAAGACTAATCGTAGAGAAAGTGATTCAAAAGTTGCTGAGGCCGAGAAATTACTGGAACAGATATCAGTACTTAGAAATGAATGAAACTTGAGTTATTGTTACTCAATCCTACAACTCTAATCAAAAATTCGACGCTGATTTTATCTATACTAAGAAGTAGGTCCCAGAGCTAAATTCCTCGATGCATCCGGACGAATGATAGACCATTAAATGCCGGAGAAAGCATTGAGGTGTTATTTTTTAATAACAATTGTTGATACATGTATTCGATATCTGTATCGTCATCCGCTCCCCAAATCTCAGAAGAATCTCTAAGAACAAAATCGATAATTGGAGATAGATTACTTGGTATTCCTTCACCCCAAATACTTGGAAAATCCGGTTGTTCCCAATTGTCTCTTGTATAAAAGTCTCCTGTTTTTATTTCGCCAATATTTCCAATTTTATCCATTTCAGTCACTAACCCTGTCCAATTGGCTATACATTCACCAAGCCAGAAACCATATAATTGATCATAATAGGTATCTCTTGAAATTACTAAATTAGATGAATTAGGTTTATATTTTAAATATTCCAAATTTGGGTTTATACCAATTGAATTTGTAGAGTTCTGTTTTTCTATCTTACAGGAGAACAAACAAATTATTACTAATGTAAGGGGTAAGAGTTTATTCATTTTTTTTAAGTAAGAGTGCTGTGTTAATTGTTTATTAGCCAATTCGGGTGTAAATATTGTGATTCGTTTTTATCAATTCTTTGATAATTATGTGCTCCATAAAAGTCTCTTTCCCTTTGCATCTTATCTTCCAATGAATTTTTTAGTAGCCATTACAATCCAAAAATTGTAAGCGAAAGTATGATTTAAACCTTTAACCAAAAGATAGTAAATTGCAATTAATTCAGATTAGGAATTCAGCTGCAATGAGCTATACATGTTTTTGGTGGTTGAACTGCGTCATGAACTGTGTGAATGATTTTTTTCTATCCACCAAGCCCAAAGTATGATTAGCCACATTAAATTGGCAGACCATGCAACTGCTATTGTGTTTGGTGGTGGAGGACCAAATAGGTTCATTAGGTGAGCAACGAGAAGGAAAGCAATTAGTAACCAAAATGAGGTTCTTTTTTTAAAATTGGAAGATTTAGAATAAAGCCATGCCCCTAGTCCAAAAATGAATAACTCCAGAATAATTTCAGCGATAGGATAATTCCAAAGCCCTAAACCTACTTTGGCTTGTGAAAAAGGAGTAAGGGGCAGGTCTGGTCTATGTGTGATAAAATCTAAAATCCAATGACTTATCACTAATCCTCCCAGCATCAATGATCCACTACGATTTTTAGTAAAGAAGAAATAAAAGGTTCCAAGTAATAGGCTCCAAATGAATGCGCCCATCAAACTGTGAGAATAGGGATAATAATCGAAACTTAAATGCGTAAGTTTTGTATTTCCAGGATCTATTGATAAGGATTCTATTCCAACAAGAACCAATATTGGCCAAACTAAATCTAACAATTGAACGGCCAGAAATATCATCGCCAATGATGGGAGTTTTTCATCTCTCTTTGAAAGTAGTCCCACCGCAAAATGGCCGATAAACATAATTTCTCTTTTTATTCTGAATTAATAAATTGAGTTGGTATTACCACCAACGTGTTCGTGTATGATTCCCATGGAAATCAGTAATTAAATGTAAGGATAATTCTTCTACTTAACCATCAATGCATTAGAATTAATGATACACGTTGTTAGCTACTGGTTTATTCTACTTGAGAAACAAATATTTTAATTAAGGTGGCAATACCTATAAATAGAATAAAGAATAGCGACAATCTTCTAAACTTAGATTGCGGAATATAAGTTAAAACTTTTTTTCCAATGAAGGATCCGATTAATCCAATAACCAATAAAAATGGCACATATTTTAAATCATGTTTATGAATATAGCCATTGTTGTAATAAACGAATGTTCTAGAAAAGTCTATCATAAAATCTATAAAAGCAGATGTAGCAATGAATATACTTTTTTCTAAGTTGAATGCAGCCATAGTCAATCCACGAATCGCTCCTCCTGTTCCAAGTAAACCAGCCGAAAACCCTGAGAGAGTGCCTCCTATTATTGCATTCTTATTTTTTGCATGAACTATAATTTTACTTTTGATTAAAAAGAATATACTCAAGCCAACTAGAAATATTCCCAAAAAGATTTCTAAAAAGTATGTATTCAGAAACTTTGATATCATACCTCCTAAAACAACAAAAATTACAGAAGGAATCCCAATGTATAATAATAGTCTTTTGTTTAGGCCCTTTTTAAACAGAAAAATTTTACTCAAATTACTTGACAAATGAAAAATTGCTGTCAATCCTAGAACAGAATAAAAATCGAAATAAAAATTTCCTAACGGAACAAAGAAGACTGAAGAGCCAAAACCACCAATAGTACCAACTGTTTCAGCGACCAAAGCTAAAAGTAAAAAGACATAATTGATATCTCTCATTTGATTTCATGCATCACCTTGCAGTTAACGTTTAGTATATAAGCCGTTTTAATGGCTTACATATATTGTTAGTCTTTCGTTTTTTAATCTTCCAGATTCTGTTTAATTAATTCCAGAATTCTTTCAGTTTCATTTTTTACTTCCAACGCTTTGGAATTAGCAATTTTATTTCTTGTTGAAATTTGTAAAACGTAATTAATAATAGTTTTGTCCTCAAGCCATTTTGACCATTCTTGAAAGTCCTTATTACTTGCACTATAAGATATTAAATTCTCTTGATCTTCTTTGACATTTTGTGTTTTTCCTATCGGATCGGTAAACGATTTATCTTTCATCTGATCAAACGAACCAGCCAATTTTATAGCGTCATAATTATAGTTAGTGTAGTTGAAATACTGTGGTAGTAAATGATTGGTGACGAAAGATTCTTGTTCAGTCATTTCTTTAATTGTGCCCTTCCAATTACTCAGTCTAATTTTTAATTCACCATCTTGAATAAGGTTTAATTCACCAGAATTGAGTAGAAGTGATGTGGTTCCATCTGGAGCATTGAAAACAATATTGTAATAGGTTAAAGCTCTGTGTTTTTCCAAAGAATCAAGTGCTACACCCTCTGCGCCATTTATGAAATAATTTCGAAGCGAATAAGCCGATGCGATCATATCCTCTCTTAATTGAATGTTTTGAATTAATTCACTTAAGTTTTCAGAGTACTCTAGTTCAAGCTGTTGAAGTAGTTTAATTTCAGCTTTTGCATTATTCTGGTCAATGTTCCAATTATTTGCAGCCAGCGCAATAAGTATACCAATTACAACGAGTAATATCTCTCCCAAAGCATAACCCATATACTTACTGAATTTATTTTCAGTGAGTAATTTTTTTCGAATTCTTCTAAAGAATTTTATCATTCCTTTTTATTTTTTTCAATGAAGGCTAACGTGTTCGTGTATGGCTCGTGCCGCTTATCCATCACAGTGAGTAACAAGAAAATTTATTTAAATGAAAGGTAATGAATTTTTGTGTTTACAGAAGGCATGAGTTATACACGTTGTTGTGCTTTCGTTTAATTGTTCACCTTTTTAAACATATTCTTTTCACCCCAATTTTCATAAATAAGTTGTAATTCATTTGTTTTCGAATTTTCAGTAAACTTTAAAAATGGTAAATTGGCATTTATGTAGAACAACGAATCTGTTAAAGGAATCATTTCATGTTTTGCATTATAAATACTAGAAATTCCAATTTTAACACCACCCTTAAAAAATAAAGTATCGTTTATAAATTCAACTGACACATCATCATCAGTATAACTTCCTTCATTTAATACATAAAGACCAGCATAGGATTGTAATATTTTATGGTCTGGCTTGTAATAGAATTTGTTAATGGGAATAACTAAGTCTTTAGCAGTTATTTCATTTAACCTTTTGTAACTGTTAAAATAACTTTCTTTCGCTATTCGACCATAATTAGAAATTACGCCTATTACATCATACCATAGAACTAATTGATTTAAAAGAATTGGATCATTCACGAAATCATTTTGTAGTGAATTATTTTGATCATGATCATATGCCCAATCTGGAAACCATACTTTATTATCAGCCAAGTAGTATTTATATTTTTGTGTTATATCTCTACTATTTTGATTTTGTGGCTCTAACCAATTTAAATGCAATTTGTAAGCTGACATTATTGTATCTGCAATGCCAACATATTCTTTAGGAATTATTTCGGTATTTGCAACTAATTTGTTGAAACCAGATGTTGTTGGCTCAATAGCAAAATTATCAACGCCTAACCAAAGTAGCCTATTACCCAATTCAGAAGCTCTTTTTTCTTTAACATCTATGATATAACCTCGTTCATAAAAGGTTCGATGTAATCTTCCATTAATTGTTTCAACATCATTGATCATATTATCTTGAATTTCCTCAAAAATGGCAAGAATCTTTTCTTTATTTTTTCTTTCTTGATTCCAATTATTAATACTCAACGCAATCAAAATCCCAATAACCACAAGTAGAATTTCACCAATGGCGTATAGGAGATACTTGCTGATTTTGTTTTCAGAAAGTAAGCTTTGCCGAATTTTTCTAAAGAACTTAATCATTGGTTATCGGTTTGTCATAATGAAGCACAACGTGTTCGTGGATGGCTCGTGCCGCTTATCCATTACAGTGAGTAACACGAAAATTTATTTAAATGAAAGGTAATGAATTTTTGTGTTTACAGAAGACATGAGTTATACACGTTGTTGGCAATAGTTTTTCTGCCTATTCTTTTTTCAACAACTCATTCAATATCTTTCTTGAACTTGCATTGCCTAATTCTACTGCTTTTTTCTATTCTTTTACTCTTGCTTTAGAACTTAAACCGCTATTACTTTTATACATTGTTAGCCTTTCCTTAATTTTCCACCTTTTATCAAAAGCCAAACTGTAAATGACATTTCGCCCAAAATGCTAGGAATAGCGACAAGAGCTAAGAATATATCAGTATGGTTTGAATAGTTTGAAAGTAAGAAATGGGCTATAGTATCGGATAAGTATGCAATTCCTGCAATAGCAAGAAATACTCTAATAAATTTTGGGATGTTGGCTATCCTGCTCAACAGAATAAGATGTAGTCCAAAAAAGAAAAGTCCAATTAGCCAGATTATATTAAAGGTTTCAACCTGTATAAGTATATCATCTTGTGTTTTTGCTTTAAGTGCAAGATATAATGCAAAAATAGCAACTCCCATTATTGCAGCGTGCATCATCCTAAAATAAGTGCTCAAATTGGTCAAAGAATGATTTTTGTATAATTCATTTAGTGCCCAAGCAACTACAACATCAAATACCACTGTAATCAGGAATGCTATTATTCCTATCCTTATAATCAAATCATTATTCATAACCGTTTCCATTGGTGATTGAATAATAGATTCTAGTGCAAAGAAATTCGCGAAAATTGCTGCGAAAAATATAATCAAATAGCCTGTGCCTGCAATTTTTGATATAGTTCTATTGTTCATATTATTTCCTTTAATATAGGCTAACTAGTTTCTATACCTACTTTTATTTACCACTTCCTAACTTTTCCTTGATGCCAAAAACACCCACTTTTAACATTACTGGTCAGTAGGTTTAAAATATCACCAGCTACATCTTTAGGTAATCGGGGTGCTGTTTTTCCTCCCATATCGGTTTGTGTCCATCCCGGATCGAGAGACGATACTTTAATATGCATTTCATCTAATCGTTTTGCCAGCAACTTGGTGTACATATTCAATGTAGTTTTTGACATTTTGTAATGCGGTTGAAAGGCATCAAAGTTTTGTTCGCTAAAAGAGCCCCAATCAGAGGTGATATTGATAATATGTGCATTAGGAGTGAATAATGGCAGCAGTTTTTCGGTGAGTTCTATAGTCCCAAAAACATTAATAGCAAACGTGTGTTTTAACTGTTCTAGGTTAATAATTGAAGCATCCCATTTTTCTAGTAAAACGCCTGCATTGTTGATTAAAAAATCAAGTTGAATTTCCCCCAAATTCTCAACAAACTCGTTTATAGAATCACTAGTAGACAAATCGAGTTGTAAGCATTTAAAATTCGAAGACTCTAATGGGTGATTTCCTGAGGTTGAGGAGCCGATTACCTTAAAATTGGGCTGTTTGCTTAACAACTCAGTCGTTGCCAAACCAATGCCTCGGCTACTTCCTGTAACTATTCCGTACTTCATCTTATATCTTATTTGCTATTCTTTTATTGAAGCTTTAATGGCATTTTCTTTTTTCCTCTTTAATATTTTGGAATCTGGATTTTTTTTCAACAAAAGATCATATAGCTCAATTGCCTCTTTAAAGTGCTTGTTTTTTTCGTAAAATGCAGCAAAATTAGAAATTGCATAGTCTCTGTTTTCATTCATCAATCCATGGATCAATTCTTTTTTATTGATTGCATTTAATAGTGCCTCGAAATAATAAAAGTCTTCTGCTCTCATAGCACTTCTAACTATGGTAAACTTGGACCACAAAGAGAGTTCTGGAGAAAACCCATGCCTTCTCGCTCTTTCTTTCGAATAAGAATAAGCATAATCCAAACCACCCGCATTGATAAACTTTTTAAGGTTATTTGCTTCAAATTCCTGATAGTATTTATAATAGTTTCTAAGTCCATGATATAAAGTTGGGTAGCTTGTAGAACGATGTTTTTCTATATCAAGCATCAAAAAAGACCATTCTAATCTATCTATGTTCTTTTGTGATAGTATTGAATCTAATTTGATGGCACTATGCTTAACTTCGTATTCATCAGGACTTGATGAAAAAAAAAGGTTTGCCTGCAATGAAGTGATACTTAGTAATTCATCTATGGCATCCATTATTGGATAGGTACTTGACATAATGTACGCATCAAAGATTGTTGGGTTTGATAACATCGTATTAAAAACCAAGCTTGCACCAAACTCCCATCCAAAAAACAGATTTTCACTATTTGTTCTAAAGTTATTTTCGATATAGGGTTTGACTTCATTGCTTATAAATTCAATAAAATCACTTTTTCCTTCTCCTAATTGTTGAAACCTTTCCGGATAATCAGTATGAATGCCAACAACAATAAACTCTGGAGTTAATTGAAACTGTTTGAAAGACTGACTTAAACTTACAGCATAAAGAAAAAAACGTTGACCATCTAGCAAATAAAGAACCGGATATCTAACATTTGAATTGTTATAACCTAGAGGAAGGTAAACTTGAATCTGTCTTTTTTCTTCTAAAATTTGTGAATCAATAAAATAGTTTGATCCTACAATATTATCAATTATTTCAATATTTGTGTTTTGAGAAACTCGTTTTGGTAAGATTTCCAGTGAATCGTTTTGTATTGGTATTACTTGTTGAGCATTGCTTAACAATATTCCTGCAATTACAAACAATAAACCTATAGTGTTTTTTAACAGTGTTACATTCATTAATAAATAATTAGTTATCAGTTATCGAAAAAGTGAATTAGTCAGCAAGAATCCAAGTTGAGATGTCATTTAAAAAACCATCTGCAAATTTCTTTTCAAGTTTTGCGTATTCTTCTTGTTTACCTGTTGTTGCTTTTTGAAAGAAATGATTTGCCCTATCGAAGGTTTTAAAATGATAATTTATTCCTGCTTTCAGAAGAGCGTTTTCCATTCGGTCCTTATTTTGGTGGATAGGAACTTGAAAATCTAAACCTCCAAAAAGGCTTAATACAGGCACTTTTAATTGTTCGTAGTCTTTTGAAGGGTCGTAATAAAGAAATGATGTAAGAGACGGTAAGCTATAAATTAGTTTAAATTCATCTGCCTTAGCTATAGCCTGCCGGTTTATGCTACTTGAATCAATGGCTTCTTTTACTGCGGTCATTTTATATACTATTGATTTCGTAGTTTCTTTGAATAATTGATGAGCTTCATTGATGTTCTTGTCATCTTCAATAGCTCTCATTAATGTATTGTGCGCAGATACATCCGCCTCTATTAACGATTTAGAAATTGTAGACTGCTCATGTTCTAGTCTAATTTGATAGGTAACTACTTCTACCAACGGAACCGCTGGGGCACCCATTAGAATTACTTTAGTCACCGACTCATTTCCAACGGCAACTTTGCCTGAAAGGATGCCTCCTTGACTGTGACCAAACAGGATGAACTTTTTGAAAGCATGCTCTTTTGAGGATTTAAAATAATCCATAATACATTGTAAGTCCTTTGAATGATCTTCAATGGTGCTATTCATAAAATCGCCTGTACTCGAGCCTACGCCTCTATCATCATAACGAAAAGAGGCTATGCCCTTAGAAGCCAGATGGTCTGCAATTGCTTTAAAAATTTTAAAACCTTCTAAGGTTTCATCTCTATCTTGAGGTCCGCTTCCTGAACTCAAAATAACCAAAGACGATGCTTTAAGAGCATTAGGAAAGGTTAATGTCCCTCCAATATTAACTTCATCTCCATTTATGACTAGGTCCATTTCATTACTATATACCGTGTTATTTTCATTTTTTTGCCCTTCAATGTGCTGTATGAAGACGAAATACATAATGCTTATGATGATTACTTTTTTCATTTATTCGTAATTTTTAGTTGTTCATTTTGATAGTCTACTAAATAGAAATTCTCGTTATATTCTATAAGTACCTTTAAGGGTTCTGCTTTTGTTTTCAATCCCGTCGGAAACCAGGTTTGCTTTATATTGTAGTTGGGCAAAAGTAAAATACCTTCTTGATTACCGTTAGTACCAAACCTGTCAAGATCTCCTTTCCAAAATTTTGTACCCAACTCATTTTCAAGTTGATTATTTATTCTTTTTATATCCTTGGTCGGCATTCCAATTTCATTGACACCTATAACCTTAGACCTGTCAAAGTCACGATGGTCTTCATTTGCTAAATCGAATCGAGCAATACATTCGGCAAGGTTGCCACTTGCGTCATAGAAATAGAAGGAGTCTGCATTCCAAGTTTCAAAGTTTTGCGTCTTTCGTCCATTTTCAAGATGAATAATGTCAACTCGCTGTTCCATCCATTCCAATGCCTCATAAAGTTTGTTAGAAGGAATTAAAAAACAATAATGGTAGTGGTAATCTTTTTCAGATTTTTCAAATGTCAATTCAGTCCAACCCATTTTTACCGTAAATGAGTTCTTGCTTGATGTAATGATTTCGAACCCTAAGGTTTCCGAATAGAAAGCGAATTCCGATTCCAGTTGAGAGGTATAAAGTTTTAATTTTTTAAATCTCATGATTACTTTACATTGTTTAATTCCTTAGATATGACTAGAATAATTGATGCCTAAAATTTATGAATTCACGTTGTATTGTTGGGGAGTAGAGGATTTTAAATTAAAAAATTTTTCATAGAATGCTACTTTACCCTTCAATTCTTCTTTTAAGATTTCATCAGAAATTTCATCTTCAAAAAAGTTATCGTAAAAATTGGCCAATGAAAAATCGGCAATTATTTTACCTCCTAAGAAGGGGAAATATGCTTTTGCTGCTTCAAGGACGGAAATGCCACCACGACCACCAGGTGAAGTTGCCATTAAGAAGGTGGGCTTGTCTCGCCATACTTTCATATTCGCGCGAGACAACCAGTCTAATGTATTTTTGAATACTGCTGTGTAGGTTCCGTTATGTTCTGCTAGTGCTATTATAAATCCATCAGCGGTGTCAAATACTTCATTGAGTCTTTTAATAGCTGTTGGTATACCATTTTCTTCTTCAAAATCAACTCCGTAAATAGGCAGCACATAATCGTTTAAGTCGATAGAAACTAGTTCTATATTTTCCAATAAACCAGAAGTATAGGATAACAACCTTTTGTTGATAGATTTCTGACTATTAGTTCCTGCAATTGTGATTACTTTTTTCATGTTATTTGTTTTTTGATATTAAACTATCTATTGACCATTTGCCACTTCCATTGACTACAACACTTAAAGCAAGACCAATAATTAGAAGCGAATATTCGTAACCTTCACCTGCCTGATTTCCAAACCAATTCATGAAAAAGCCATGCTCTAGCTGCGTAGTAATAATTATACCGGTAAACATGCCTGCAAGTGATAAGGCCCAAAATCTGGAGAAGAATCCAAGAACTAATGAAATAGAACCAAAAAACTCAATCATAATAACCGAAAAGGCTACAATACTGGGTAAACCCATTTGGGTAGTTAATGATTCCATTGTTGCGGAATAGCCATAACCACCGAAGAGTCCTAATAATTTTTGTGCACCATGAGGAAATATTACTATACCAAGCGCCCATCGTGCGATACTAAACCCAATAATTGGGTTAGTTTTTAAAAGTTGTTTTACTGAATTTTTCATAATGTTTAAGATTTATAGTTGTTTATAGTGTTTTGCGATAATAGATTCCGAAAGCTGTTTTCGTGATAGGTTGAGGTCCAAACTGGTCAAGATCTATACCTAGACCAACCTGATGTTGATGAATAGAAACTCCAACTCTCAACTGTTGAAAGCTTCTTGAATGGAGTTTAAATTCGTCCCATATGGTTAAGAACTGACCATTTAACCAGAGTGATATATTGTCATTTAGAGGTTTGTTATATTGAAATTGTACAAATACTTCTGCGTAACTAGCATCTTTTTGCTCTGAGTACGCCATTGTTGGGATTAATACAATTACTAAACGTGAATTTTTATAGGTGTACTTTGCTGATAACCGCTCAGAATATCCAGCAAAACTGTTAAAGTATATGGAGGGACCTAGAGAAATATTTTTGGTAATATTCCAAAACAGTGTGGGTTGTACACCAATCTCATCAAATTCCTGGTTTTCCTGTTTAAACTTTTGGAAGAAAGCCAGAGTGTTTAGACTAAGCGTTTGGCTTTTGTTTATAGGATAGCTTGAAAATAAGGTAAAATCAGTTTTATCAAGTCCTGAGAACAATTCTACTTGCGTAAACTGTGCATGTAAAGGATTTAAAAATCCAATGATTAAGAGTGAACTGATGCGTGTTATTCTTTTCATGCTTCAAAATTCCGATGGGAACGCATGAAAAAAAATGAACTAGTTTAAGACTTTTACCTTCGATTAACTTTTGTAATGATCTTACTCATAAATTCTGGCGTAATGCCAATGTAACCTGCAAGGTCTTTTTGAGTAATTCTATTAACAATGTTTGGATATTTGGTTTTGAACTCAATATATCGCTCCTCTGCGGTTAAAGAAATACCGTGATTTGAGCGCCTTATATAACTGATTAAAGATCTTTGATATAGGATCCGATAAAACCGTTCAAATTTTGGTATCTCTTGAAAAAGCAATTCATAATTTGCTCTTGAAATACCTAACAACTCTGAATCTTCTGTGGCCTTAATAAAATAACGTGTAGGTTCTTTAGTCATAAAGCTCGCCATATCACCTGTCCAATAATCCTCAATAGCGAACATAGATATATGTGGTGCGCCATCTTCATCCAGTGTATAAACCTTTAAGCAGCCTTTAGTAATAAAATACTCAAACTTGGTAACATCACCTGCTTGCATTAAAAATGTCTTCCGCTTTACGCTGATTTCTGTGAGCAAAGAAAGATACTTCTGCTTTTCAAGTTCGGTTAAATCAATGAATCTTGAAACATTATTTAGAATTAAGATATGTGATTCTTTATAGTGCAAGTTTAGTTTTATTAATTATTGCCAACGTGAGTATATACGAATTTACTTTAAACAGTACTAATAACCAACTTGTATATGGTGTTATATCATACTTTTAGTAAGTCTATCACATAACCATTTAAAAAGAGGTTATGTTGGACTTAGATAGATTCAAGAGATTAATTTAACTCAAAGAATATAGTGAAAACACAATTGATGCTTATCACGGTATTCTAAATATTTTTATTAATCATCTTGGGATAGAGCGAATTAAGTTGGCTGACCTAGGTGATAGAGGACTGGTAGTACGAATCATTAGTACATTATTACACTGGTATTCCAATATATACATAAATAATTGAAATATAAATAGTTGTATTAATATTGAAACTTCGTACACTGGTTCGTACAGTGTTAGTACACTTTGTACGCTTGGCATAAATAAATAGTTGTGCAATTCGATGCAATCTGAAAGTAATATTTAGCTAAAAATTGAGTAAAATCGAATCAAAACGTACAAAATTATAACAACTAAAAAAGCTAACTGCTTAACAAACAAACAATTAGCTTTATAATAGTACTCAAGGTGGGAATCGAACCCACACTCCCGAAGGAACTGGATTTTGAATCCAGCGCGTCTACCAGTTCCGCCACTTGAGCAAAACGGAAAGCAAAAGTAAAAAATATTTCCTGTATACATTCAAAATTACTGGCTTTTATCCTTTACAAATTCAAATAAATCCCTAAATTTGCACCTCGTTAAAATCAAGTAGGTCTTTTTGGCTCATTAACAATTAGTTAGTCATGACGAAAATTAAAACAAAAGCTAAAATATTTGCCTGTTCACAAAGTACAGTGCTTGCTGAAAAAATAGCTAAGTCTTACGGTGAGGAATTAGGTAATGTAATAACATCTACTTATAGCGATGGTGAGTTTCAGCCCTCTTTTGAGGAATCGGTTCGTGGCGCTAGATTATTTATAATTGGCTCTACAAATCCTAGTTCTGAAAACTTAATGGAAATGTTGTTAATGTTGGATGCTGCTAAGCGTGCATCAGCAAGACATATAACTGCTGTAATGCCATATTTTGGTTGGGCTAGACAAGATAGAAAAGATAAGCCTAGAGTTCCTATTGCAGCTAAGCTTATTGCTAAGATGTTAGAAACAGCGGGAGCAACTAGAATAATCACTATGGATCTGCATGCTGATCAAATTCAAGGGTTTTTTGAGAAGCCTGTTGATCACTTATTTGCTTCTACAATTTTTCTTCCTTATTTAAAAGAATTAGAATTAGATAACTTAACAATTGCTTCTCCAGATATGGGAGGTTCAAAGAGAGCTTATGCATACTCGAAAGCAATGGAGAGCGAAGTTGTAATTTGTTATAAGCAGAGGGCTAAGGCTAATGTAATCTCGCACATGGAGCTAATTGGTAATGTTGAGGGAAGAAATGTTGTGTTGGTTGATGATATGGTGGATACTGCTGGAACACTTACTAAAGCTGCAGATTTAATGATGGAACGCGGAGCAAAAAGTGTTAGGGCAATTTGTACGCATCCAATACTTTCAGGCAATGCTTATGAAAGGTTGGAAAACTCTAAGCTAGAAGAGCTTATTGTAACAGACTCCATTCCTTTATCTCAAGAGAGCAGTAAGATTAGAGTACTGAGTTGTGCAGATTTGTTTGCAGATGTAATGTATAAAGTACATCACAATAAGTCTATCAGCTCTAAGTTTATAATGTAAATAATTATAATTAATATATTTTTTTAAAATGAAATCGATTACAATCAATGGATCTAAAAGAGAAAGCGTAGGCAAGAAAGCTTCTAAAGCCTTACGTAATGCTGGACAGGTTCCTTGCGTATTATACGGAGGAGATCAGGCAGTACATTTCTCAGCAAATGAATTAGCATTCTCTAAACTGGTTTATACGCCTAATGCGCATACAGTTGTGATTGCTTTAGATGGTGGAGAGAGCTATAATGCTGTACTTCAAGATATCCAGTTTCACCCTGTAACAGATAAAATCTTACACATAGATTTTTATCAGTTATTTGAAGATAAGGAAGTAACAATGGATATTCCTGTTCAAGTAGTAGGAAATGCTCCTGGTGTATTAAATGGAGGTGTTTTAAGAAGAAACAAGCGTAAGTTAAGAGTTAAAGCATTACCTACTAATCTACCAGACTTTATTGAAGCTAATATTTCTAAACTAAAGATTGGAAGTAAGCTATATATTACTGAATTAGAAAATGAAGCATACAATTTCTTACATCCTGACAATACTGTTGTATGTCAAGTAAGAAGATCTAGAGCGGCTATGAGCTTAGAAGATGAGCTTGATGAAGATGAATTAGAAGAAGGAGCTGAGGAAGGAGCAGAAGCTCCAGCAGCTGAAGCAGCTCAGGAATAAGACAAATTTTAAATGTCGTAATAAAAAAAGCATTCTGTTAATTCGGGATGCTTTTTTACTTTTACGCTATATTCAAATAGATAATGTGGCGTTTATTTAAAAAACTATTTAATAGGGATAATAAACTTTCAGAAGAAGAACTGATGAAAAAATTTCTAATTGTAGGACTTGGTAATATTGGTGAAGAGTATAAGAACACTAGACATAATATTGGATTTAAAATATTAGATCATTTTGTTTCAAATCAGGAAAACGTTGCTTTTGAAACGGTAAAACTTGGTGACAAAGCAATATGTAAGATTAAGGGAAGAACCTTAGTGCTTTTAAAACCAAGTACGTTCATGAATTTAAGTGGAAAGTCAATCAAGTACTGGTTGGAAAAAGAAAAAATTCCCTTGGAAAACTTACTTGTTATTACGGATGATCTTAATTTACCCTTTGGAACTATAAGATTGAAAAAGAAAGGAAGCGACGGAGGACATAATGGGATGAAAGACACTCAAGATAAACTAAATACAAATAAGTATAATAGATTTAGATTTGGTATTAGTAATGATTTTAGTAAGGGACGTCAATCTGATTATGTTTTGGGTAAATGGACTGACGAAGAAACTAAAAAACTGCAAGAAAGATTAGACAAAAGCGATGAAATTATTAAATCATTTGTGCTCTCAGGTATGAGCAACACAATGAACAGTTTTAATGGCAAATAAAAAAATCACTAACTTTAACAAAAAATAACCCAAATAAGTTATGGATTTTAAAAAAGCTATGAAAAGCCTTACTTTATTTTGTTTTCTATTATTATTCAATATTAGTTTTTCTCAAGACGTCAAGACTATAGATCGTTGTGCTACAGATGAGTATAATCAACAGCTCATGGAGATGTTTCCTGAAATGAAACTACAGCGAGAAGCTTTAGAAAGAAAAATATCAAAAAAGATTTTAGAACAAGGTAGAGAACAGGTAAATAGAAGAATCGTCTATACCATCCCAGTTGTGGTTCATGTAATTCATAATGGCGAAAACGTAGGGGTTGGAGCAAATATTTCGGATGCTCAAGTGCTTTCACAAATAAAAGTACTTAATGATGATTTTAGAAGAATGATAGGTACCAGAGGTTTCAATTCTCATCCTGATGGCGCTGATGTAGAAGTTGAATTTTGTTTAGCAAAACAAACACCAAATGGTTGTACCACAAATGGGATTGATAGAATTGATATGTCGGCCACCAGTACAAGTTGGGGAGGTTCTTCGCCAACAAGTAATACTAATACTATTTTAAAGCCTGCAACGGTATGGGATGCTTCTAAATACTTAAACATGTGGACTGTTAACTTTTCTGATAGTTCTCTTTTAGGATTTGCTCAATTTCCAGGAGGATCAGGAACTACCGATGGTGTTGTGATGGGTTATCAATTTTTTGGATCAGATGACGATCCTAGCGTAGATTTATCTGGTAGTATTCCATTTCATTTGGGAAGAACCACTACCCATGAAGTTGGACATTATTTTGGGTTGTACCATACCTTTCAAGGAGGATGCACAGAAGCAGGGGGCGGTGATCTTTGTGCAGATACACCACCTGTTGCTGGGCCAGGTTCAAATAGTAGTGTTTGTAACCCCAATGATTCTTGTCCAGCGCCACCTGGATCACCTGATATGATTGAAAATTATATGGACTACAGTAGTGATGCATGTATGAATGTTTTTACAAATGATCAAAAAGCCCGTATGATTGCAACTATAACAACAGCATCAAATAGACCCACAACATTAACCTCTAATGTTTGCAGTAGCCTTCCATCAGTAAATGATGATGCAAGTGTAGCTGTCGAACAGATCTCGACCACAGATTGTTCTTCTAATGCAACTCCTACTGTAAGAATAACAAATTGGGGAACAACAACAATGAGTTCCGCAACGGTCACTTATGATGTGGATGGAGGAGCTTCCTCTAATTTTAATTGGAGCGGATCTTTGGCTGAAGGAGAGTCTGAGCTAGTTGTTTTACCTTCTCTTTCAGGACTTTCTGGCAGTCATATCTTTAATGTGTCTGTCTCTAGTCCAAATGGAAATTCAGATTTAAGAAGTTGTAACAATTCAAGTAGTTCTTCATTTGAGGTTTCTCAATCATTTGCTAGTACAACTCAGGTTCATTTAACTTTAATAACAGATGATTATGGTAATGAGACAACATGGGAATTTAGAGACGGAGGTGGTGCGCTAGTTGCTAATGGAGGTCCTTATGCCGATAATACAACAATCAATCAATCAATTAATGTGAGTACTGATCAATGTTATACTTTTACCATTTTTGATTCTGAAAATGATGGAATATGTTGCGGATTTGGAAATGGCTCTTATGAATTAAGAGCGGATGATAGTACCTTAATTGGATCTGGAGGTGTATTTGCTGGTTCAGAAGCTACTAAGATCTCAACGATTACCTTAGGAACCGATGAATATTTTAGGAATAATGGTGTTCGTATCTATCCTAATCCAGTAAGCTCTGAATTGACAGTTAAACTCGCTAATGGCAATGATCTACCTGACAGTTATGAAATTTATAATTTATTGGGGCAAAAGATATTGAAAAAAGATGTAAAACATATATCAGATTTAAAACTTAATGTTTCTTCAGTTAATAATGGTATGTACTTTATCAAGATATTTAAAGAGGGAAGTTCTATTTCCTTACCATTTATAAAGCGATAAAAAATAAGAAGAGAGCTTTAAGCTCTCTTTTTTTATAGTTGCATAATCCATAATTTTGTAAAAAGCATTGTCGTTGAATATTAAGGCTACTTTAGATACATTTCCCAACAAAGATTCGGTAGTAACGATCGGTACTTTTGATGGCGTGCACGTTGGTCATCAAAAGATTATTAATAAGTTGGTAAAAATTGCGAAGAAAGAAGATTTACATGCTGCAATTCTAACTTTCTTTCCACACCCAAGAATGGTATTACAGAGTGATTCTAATATCAAATTGATTAATACTATTGATGAAAAGTCAGAAATACTTCAAAGTTTTGGTGTTGATAATTTGGTAATACATGAATTTACAAGAGAGTTTTCAAGATTGACAGCTTTAGAGTTTGTAAGAGATGTTTTAGTGGATAAGTTACATGTGAAACATTTAATTGTTGGTTATGATCACAGGTTTGGTAGAAATAGATCGGCAAACATTGAAGATCTTAGAGAATTTGGAGAAACGTATAATTTTAAAATAACCGAAATATCTGCAAAAGAAATTGATGAAGTTGCTGTAAGTTCAACAAAGATTAGAAATTCACTAATTGAGGGAGATATACAACTGGCAAATAAATACTTGGGTTACAAGTTTTTGTTAACAGGGAAAGTGGTTAAAGGAAGGAGTCTAGGATCAAAAATTGGTTTTCCTACTGCTAATATTGAGATTGAAGAACAATACAAACTGATTCCAAAAAACGGCTCTTATGTGGTCAAAGTTCATATAAACAACTCGGTAGTTTATGGAATGATGAACATAGGAGAAAACCCAACAATTGAAGGAAAGGGATCGAGTATAGAAGTTCACTTATTTGATTTCAGTGAGAATATTTATAATCAATATATAAAGATCGAACTTCTTGATAGATTACGCGATGAACAAAAGTTCGATTCGGTCGAAGATTTAATAGCTCAACTAAGTAAAGACAAAAAAACCTCACTTAATTATATTCAAAATACCAATGCTTAATAATTGGTTGTTTAAGCAAATAGATAATAGTGCACTCATCGTTTTTAGAATTCTTTTCGGGATTTTGATAACCCTCGAATCGTTTGGAGCAATCTTAACTGGATGGGTGAAAAACGTTTTAATTACTCCTGAATTCAATTTTACTTTTATAGGTTTTGAATGGTTGCAAATTCCAGATAGTTTCATTTACTTTTATTATATCCTTATGGGAATTTTTGGAGTGATGGTTACCATTGGCTATAAGTACAGGATTAGTATGTTTACCTTTGCTGTACTCTGGACAGGAACTTATTTAATGCAAAAATCATCGTATAACAATCATTATTATTTAATGGTTTTGTTAAGCTTTATAATGGTGTTTCTTCCGACTCATAAGAATTATTCGATCGATGCGAAAAGAAATTCAGAGCTATTAAAAGATTCAATGCCTCAGTGGTGTAGTTTAGTGTTTGTAATACAGATGTTAATAGTATATACTTACGCTTCTATTGCGAAATTATATCCAGATTGGTTAGATACTTCAGTTGTAGAGATATTGCTTAGAAGTAAGAAAGACTACATTATTATAGGTTCCTTAATGGAACAACAATGGTTTCATTACTTTATAGCATATTCAGGAATTATATTCGATCTATTGATTGTTCCTTTATTACTGTGGAAACCAACAAGAAAGTGTGCTTTTATTTGTGCTGTTTTCTTTCACTTATTCAATTCGGCAGTATTTCAAATAGGAGTATTTCCGTTTATGTCTTTGGCTCTTTGTGTGTTCTTCTTTAAGCCAAAAACAATTAGAAATATTTTCTTGAAGAAAAAAGAGTTTTATAATAAAGGTGAGGTTGTTATTCCAGAAAAAGCTAACCTTTTTAAAGGAGTGATTGGTATCTATGTTATTTGGCAAGTGTTAATGCCATTGAGGCATTGGGTAATAAAAGATAATGTTTTATGGACCGAAGAAGGTCACCGAATGTCTTGGAGAATGATGCTGAGATCTAAGTCGGGAATGGCATCTTATAAAGTGGTGGACAAAGCTACTGGAAATGATATAAAGGTGAATTTAAGAGATTACTTAACCAATAAACAAGTTGGTCACGTATCAACAAAACCAGACTTTATTTGGCAGTTTGCCCAATACTTAAAAAAGAAGTTCAAAGAACAAAATAATATGGATGTTGCAGTATATGCAGATTGCAAAATTAGAGTTAATGGGAGGTCATTAAAACCACTAATAGATTCTTCAATAGATCTTGCTTCAGTAAAGTGGAATGCTTTTAAACATCATGATTGGATTTTACCATCTAAACTGGATTAGTTCTTCGAGTAATTTGTAAATTTGTCCCTTAAATTTTTTCACCCATGCTACGTGTACCTTTTATCAGAGAAAATCAAGATTTAATAATTGAGCGTCTTGCAAAGAGAAATATAGATGCTAAGCAAATGATTAATGATGTGCTTAGTTTAGATGAAGACAGAAGAAGCCTTCAAACTAAACTTGATAGTACATTGGCAGAATCTAACGCTTTATCTAAAGAAATTGGGATGCTTTTCAAGTCTGGACAGGTTGAAAAAGCAAATGAGGTAAAAGCAAAAACTGCTGGGTTAAAAGAGACTTCAAAAGAGCTTACAGAACAATTAAATACCAAGGCTAATGAGCTTGATGAGTTGTTGTATAAGATCCCGAATGTGCCTCATGAGTCTGTGCCAGAAGGAAATACTGATGAAGATAATGAGGTGGTTTTTGAACATGGAGCTATTCCGGAATTAGGAACCGAAGCCTTACCTCATTGGGAATTAGCTAAAAAGTACGATATCATCGATTTTGAGCTTGGTAATAAAATTACAGGAGCTGGTTTTCCCGTATATAAAGGTAAAGGAGCTAAATTACAGCGTGCTTTAATTTCATATTTTTTAGATAAGAATACTGAAGCTGGTTATCAAGAAGTGCAAGTACCACATTTGGTAAATGAAGCCTCTGGATTTGGAACTGGTCAGTTGCCAGATAAAGAAGGTCAAATGTATCATGTGACTGCTGATAATTTGTATTTAATACCAACAGCTGAAGTTCCAGCAACTAATATTTTTAGAGGAGAGCTTTTAAAGGAAAGTGAGTTGCCTAAAGCACTTACAGGATATACGCCTTGTTTTAGGAGAGAAGCAGGAAGCTATGGAGCTCACGTAAGAGGACTAAATAGATTGCATCAATTTGATAAGGTTGAAATTTTACGTGTTGAACATCCAACACGTTCTTATGAAGCTTTGGACGAAATGGTTGCACACGTTAAAACAATCTTAGACGAACTTCAACTTCCTTATCGTATTTTACGCTTATGCGGTGGCGATCTTGGGTTTACATCTGCATTGACTTTTGATTTTGAAGTGTATTCTACGGCACAAGAAAAATGGTTGGAAATATCATCTGTTTCTAATTTTGAAACCTTTCAGGCAAATCGATTAAAACTTCGGTTCAAAAATGCAAATGGTAAGAGTGAATTAGCACATACACTTAACGGAAGTTCATTAGCTTTACCAAGAGTATTGGCTGGCATTCTAGAGAACTATCAAACCGAAAGCGGCATAAAAGTACCTGAGGTTTTAGTACCTTATACTGGCTTTACTTTCATCGATTAGTAGAAAAATCGTAGTCGTTTAAAAATGTTAAATTTTAACATTTCTATCGTTTAAATGCTAAAAAACGACGTTGTTTAACGATTTTTGGTCGATTTTCTTTGTTTTGTCGATTTTTTTTTTGAAGTTAGCGAGACCAAATCTATTAAACCAACTGTTATGAAGAATTTTAAAAGATTGTTCTTACTGGTGACGCTTGTTGTACTGGTAGTTCAAGTAGTTTTTAACTAAACTAGTAACCCAAATCGAAACAGTTTCAAAAAATATACAAAATAGTACCACAACAGGATAATTGAATCATTTTATAAGATAATATGATTAATAGCACATTTATTTTGGATGGTTAGCCTGAACTTCGGTTCAGGCTTTTTTTATTAAAATGTTCACATAATCTAAACTCCACATTTAGTATATTTACCATGCCATGAAGTACCTAATCTACATTTGTTGTCTCATTTTTACAGTTAATGTTTTTTCACAAGCAGATGAAACATTGGCTAAAGACTACTTTGATAAAGGAGAGTTTGAGAAGGCACTAATTTCTTATCAGAAGTTATATAATGAGAATTTAGGGAACACTAATTTTTTCTTCAGAATAATTGAGATCTATCAACAATTAGAGCACTATCAGGAAGCTGAACTCATGTTAATGGAGAAGATAAACTCGCAAAGGAACCCACAATATATTGTTGAACTAGGATATAATTATCAAGCAGCTGGTGACCAAGATGAGGCAGAGTTTTACTATCAACAAGCTGAAAATAAAATTGAAGAGGAGCCAATGTACGCCTATTATGTGGCAAACAGGTTTGTGAGACATTCCTTAATAGAAAGAGCAGCTCGTGTATATGAACGAGCTATGGAGCTTCGTCCAGAATCTAACTATTACATCCAATTAGGTAGAATTTATGGAGAGCTGGCCAAAACCGATAAGATGTTTGACTGTTATGTCAATTATATAGAACGAAACGAGAATTTTATTCATCAAGCCAAACGAATCTTTAGCCAGTTTATTAGTGAAAATAGTGATGATGAAAATAACATTCACTTAAGAAGATCATTATTGCGCAAAATTCAGTCCAGTCCTAACATTCTTTGGAATCAGTTATTAAGTTGGTTATTTATTCAGCAAAGAGATTATGGTAAAGCTTTTGCCCAAGAAAGAGCAATTTATAAGAGAGCACCAGAGTCTTTAAGAGGCATTACAGATCTTGCAAGAATAGCTATAGATGAAGATGATTTTGAAGTTGCCCAAGATGTTTTGACCTATCTTATTGAGAATATTTTAGATCCAGCCATTGTTCTGGATGCTCAGAGAGATCTATTAGAGATAAAAGCAAAGCATTTAGGTAAAGAAGAGTTTGCAAATATTGAAGCAGATTATATCAATTTACTAAATCAATATGGTAGAAATATTCAAACTGCAGATCTACAACTTTCGTATGCACGTTTCATGGCTTTTAGTCAGGATAGACCAACTGAAGCTATCAGTTTTTTAAAGAATACACTTGAAATAAGGTTGTCAAGAATACAGGAAGCAAGAGTGAAATTGTTGTTAGGAGATGTATTGGTTTTGCAGGAAAAGTTTAATGAAGCATTAATTTATTTTTCTCAGATACAAGCCAATTTAAAGAATAGTATGATCTCACAACAAGCCAGATTTAGAGTTGCTAAAGCGAGTTACTATAAAGGAGATTTTAAATGGGCAGAATCGCAGTTAAAGATTTTAAAAGCTTCTACTTCGCAACTTATAGCCAATGATGCACTAGATCTTAAGCTGTTAATTTCTGATAATAAATATGACGATTCCACTCAAACAGCATTAAAGTTATACGCTAAGGCGGACTTATTGTCATTTCAGAATAAAAATGATGAAGCCATAGCAAAACTAGATACTATTATAGCTAATCATAAAACAGAATCTATCATGGATCAAGCTTTATTTAAGCAAGCTGTTTTATTTGAAGAGATAAATGCTTTTGATAGGGCAGAGAAAAACTATCTAGCAATTATCGAAAACTACAGAGAAGATATTTTAGCAGATGATGCTTACTACAGACTAGCAGAATTATATAGTAATGAATTAGCACTACCTGAAAAAGCAAAAGAGTATTACGAAAGAATCATTTTTGATTATGCAGACAGTATTTATTTTGTAGAGGCTCGGAAAAAATATCGTGCTTTAAGAGGCGACTCCATAAATTAGTTAGATGATTGTTTCTCAGACCAACCGATTAACACTCTCAAAAATAACGCTAAAAGATGCTCCCTTCTTTGTTGAACTAATGAATACTCCTGGCTATATAAAATATATTGGAGACAGGAATATTAAAAGTATTGACGATGCAGCTTTGTATCTGGAAAATGGCATTCTTAAAAGTTATCAAGATAATGGATTTAGCTATTATAAAGTCGAGCTTAAAGAAGATTTGGGAAATATTCTTGGTATAGTCGGTATTTTAAAAAGAGAACAGCTAGAATATCCAGATATTGGTTTTGCGTTTTTACCCCAAAATGAGGGAAAAGGATATGCTTTTGAAGCAACTTCAGAATTAATACATTTAGCAAAAGAGAAATTTAATATTGCAAAAGTTTCTGCTATTACCTTAGAGGTTAACAAAAGTTCAATCAAACTTCTTGAAAAATTAGGGCTTACCTTTGAAAAAAAGGTAAAACCTTTTGACAATGACGAAGAACTCCTGTTATTTGCAAAAACTTTGTAAGCAAATCGTTTTTAAGAGTTTACAATTTAGAATTTATAGATTATGATCCTTTATAATGTTACGGTTAATGTAGATGAAAGTGTTCATCAAGAATGGTTAAACTGGATAAAAGTACATATTCCTCAAGTGTTAGCTACGGGTAAGTTTACTGATGCTAAATTGACCAAAGTGCTTGTTGAAGAAGAAATGGGAGGAGTAACATACTCAGTTCAGTATAGAGCAAAATCTAGAGAAGCTCTAGATTCTTACTATGCTCATGATGCGGAAAGATTAAGAGGTGACGGATTAAAACGATTTGCAGACAAAATGTTAGCATTTCGTACTGAATTAGAGATTATAGATGAATATTCAGTAACCTTTAATTAGATAAACTTGTCTATAAAAGCAAAAAAACATCTAGGACAACACTTTTTACGTGATGAAAATATTGCAAAAAAAATTGCAGATACTTTATCGCTTTCTGGGTATACCAATGTTTTAGAGATTGGTCCAGGAATGGGTGTGTTGACCAAATATCTTTTAGAAAAAGATATTACTACCTATGTTATTGAGATCGACACAGAATCGGTTGTCTATTTACAGACACACTATTTAAACCTTGCCCCAAGAATTATAGAGAAAGACTTTCTAAAGTATGATTTGAATGAGGTTTTTAAAAGTGAGCAATTCGCTATAATTGGAAACTTTCCTTATAATATTTCCTCTCAAATTGTTTTTAAAACCTTAGAAATGAGAGATCAAATTCTTGAATTTTCGGGAATGTTTCAAAAGGAAGTTGCGCAGCGTATTTGTGAAAAAGAAGGAAGTAAAAACTACGGAATTCTTTCTGTTTTAACTCAAGCTTTCTATGACGCTGAGTACTTATTTACAGTTCCGCCTTCGGTTTTTAACCCACCGCCTAAAGTTGATTCTGGTGTTTTAAGATTAACCAGAAAAGAAAATTACAACTTACCATGTGACGAGAAGTTGTTTTTTAGAGTTGTAAAAACGGCTTTTCAGCAACGAAGGAAAACACTTCGTAACAGTTTAAAAACATTCAATTTGTCAGATAATTTAAAAGCAAATGTTATATTTGGCAAACGTCCTGAGCAATTAAGTGTTGATGAGTTTATAGAGCTCACAGGCTTAATCGAAAAGGATTCAGAATAACAGCTGATTAAATTACGCTTTAACTTATTTGCTAATCAACACCTTTGGAAGAAAACAAGGAACATATTGTCTTTGAGATAAGTGAAGAATTGATCGATAAGGTTGAGCAGTTTATTGAATCAAGAAACGATGCTGAGGCTACTCAATTTTTTGAAGACCTTCACTATGCAGATATTGCAGAAATTCTTGACGAATTAAACCTCGATCAGGCAACTTATGTGATTAAGTTACTGGATAGTGATACTACCTCAGATGTGCTTTCAGAACTTGATGAAGATGTAAGTAGTAAAATTCTAGAAAACCTTTCAGCTAAAGAAATTGCAGAAGAGATATCTGAACTTGATACTGATGATGCAGTTGACCTATTAGGAGAACTTCCAGAGGAAAGGCAAGAAAGAGTTATTGAGCAGATTGAAGATGAAGAACTTGCTGCAGATATTCAGGAGTTAAGAGCTTATGATGAGGACACTGCTGGTGGATTAATGGCAAAAGAGCTTGTGAAAGTTTATGAAACGTGGACAGTTGCTGGTTGCTTGCGTAGAATAAGAGGGCAGGCAGAAAATGTGACACGCGTACATTCAATTTATGTTGTTGACAAAGAGGAAAAGCTAAAAGGAAGGCTTTCTTTGAAAGATCTTTTAGTAGCGAAGAGTGAAGTTAAAATAGCTGACATATATATACCTAAAGTTGACTATGTACATGTTAATGATGATGACGAAGAAGTTGCGAAAATTATGCAGAAATATGACTTGGAAGCCATTCCAGTAGTAGATGATGACAAGGTGCTTTTAGGACGTATTACTATTGATGATATTGTTGATGTAATCAAAGAAGAAGCTGAAAAAGACTATCAATTGGCTGCTGGTATTACTCAAGAAGTTGAAGCTGATGATAGTATTTTACAGTTAACTAAAGCGCGTTTGCCTTGGCTAGTATTAGGTTTGTTTGGTGGGCTTGGAAGTGTTTTTATAATGGAAGGGTTTGAAGATGCTTTAGCAAAATATAAGGAGTTGTTTTTCTTCACACCTTTAATTGCAGCAATGGCTGGAAATGTAGGAGTACAGTCGAGCGCAATTATAGTTCAAGGTTTAGCTAATGATGTTGTTAGAGGAAGCTTATTAAATAGGTTACTTAAAGAAGTAGGATTGAGTTTGATCAATGGTTTAGTGCTTGGACTTCTAGTAATTCTTTTCGGATTGATTACAAGTATGGCAATGGACTTTAGTTTGACTATAGCAATTTCAATGCTTTGTGTTATTATTGTTGCTGCACTTATTGGCACATTTGTGCCAATTATTTTAGATAAAAGAGGAATAGATCCAGCTATTGCTACAGGACCATTTATTACTACTAGCAATGATATATTCGGAATCTTCTTGTTCTTCTATATTGCTAAACTTATTCTTCAGTTTTAAATAAAGACTTCGTAGTTTTAGTGCAATGAAAACTGTAAACATAAAAGAGAAATTATCTAAGTTCTCAAAACAATGGCATCCGCATCAAATAGGTGTGGTTGATGATATGCAAGTGCTTTTAGCCAAAGTTAATGGTGAATTTGTTTGGCATGTACATGAAGATGAAGATGAACTTTTTCAAGTTGTTAAAGGTACTTTATACATGCAATTTAGAGATAGAACAGAGGTTGTAAAAGAAGGAGAAATGATCATCGTTCCTAAAGGTGTAGAACACAACCCAATGACCAAAAATGGAGAAGAAGTTCATATATTGCTATTTGAAAAACTATCAACAGCACATACTGGAAATGTAAAACACGAGAAAACTCAGACGAACTATCCTAAGATATGAAAGTCCTTCACCTAGATACAAACCATTCCTTATTAATCGATCAACTTAAAGATTTAGGCTTTACTAATCACGAAGATTATAATTCTTCAAAGCAAGAAGTTGAAGAAAAGATTCATGAGTACGATGGTATTGTAATTAGAAGTCGATTTACTATTGACAAACAATTTCTAGATGCCGCAACCAACTTAAAGTTTATTGGTCGTGTTGGAGCTGGATTAGAAAATATTGACTGTGAATATGCCGAACAGAAAGGAGTCTGCTTAATTTCTGCGCCTGAAGGGAACAGAAACGCTGTTGGTGAGCATTCACTAGGAATGTTATTATCACTTTTTAATAAGCTTAATGCAGCTAACCAAGAAGTAAAAAATGGATTGTGGAGACGTGAAGAAAATAGAGGTATTGAGCTTGATGGAAAAACGGTTGGATTGATTGGTTATGGTAACATGGGAAAGGCTTTTGCAAAAAAACTTCACGGTTTTGATGTTGAGGTCTTATGCTATGATATTAAACCAAATGTTGGCGATGAGAATTGCTTACAAGTTTCTTTAGATGAGCTTCAGCATAAAGTTGATGTACTAAGCTTACATACACCGCAAACTTCGTTGACCATCAATATGGTCAATTCAGATTTCATCAATGCCTTTAAAAAACCATTTTGGTTAATAAATACAGCAAGAGGGAAAAGTGTGGTTACTAAAGATCTTGTTTCGGCATTAGAATCTGGTAAAATATTAGGAGCAGGATTAGATGTATTAGAATATGAGAAATCTTCTTTTGAAAATATGTTTACAGATGAAACATTGCCAGAAGCTTTTCAGTATTTAATAGATGCTCATAATGTACTATTAACTCCACATGTGGCAGGCTGGACCTTCGAAAGTAAAGAAAAATTAGCGCAAACCATAGTCGATAAGATCAAGGCTAGATTTTGTTAACTTTAAACTATGAAGCGAACCATCTTAAGTTTTGCAGTTTTAATCTTGGCAATCTTATTACTATTTCAGATTAGTAAATATTCCGTTATTTCTGGAGATGCAAAGCTAGAATGGGTTATAGGAGGAATTGCTATTGTTTTCTTTTTTGTGGGTATCTTCATAAATAAAAAAACAGTAAAGAAACTAGAAGCATCCAAAGAAATAGATCATAAAAAAATAGAAACTCTAGAGATCACTAAAAGAGAATACGAGGTGCTTCAAAGTATTGCCGAAGGGTTATCTAACCAAGAGATAGCGGAAAAATTATTCCTGTCTGAAAGTACTATAAAGACGCATGTTTCTAATATTCTAATTAAGCTTGATGCCAAAAGAAGGACTCAAGCGGTTAAAATTGCCAAGGCGCAAAACATCATTTAAAATGCCATATTGAACTAAAGTATGAGCATTTTGGTACTTTAGTATGAACCAATTTTAACTTCCCTGAGCTACTTTTGGCTGTAAATATTTAATTCTTTTAATTATGAAATCAACAGTACTAAAATATGGTATTCGAGGACTTGTAATAGGACTTGTAATTTTTGGGTTGCACCTTTCTTTATTAAATAGTTTCGATTATGGAACTAATGAAATTCTAGGGCATATCTCAATATTACTCTCCTTATCAGTTATTTATTTTGGACTTAAGCATTACAGAGATCACGTAAACGATGGTGAGTTGTCGTTAGTTAAGGCAATTATAATAGGTGTGCTAATTTCGATATTGGTTGGAATTGGCGTTGGAATTGTTGATTTTATATACACTAAATATATAAATCCAGAGTTTTTTGATGATTATGCGCAGATGTTAAGAGATCAGGGAAGAGAAGATGAAATAATGGAAATGTCAAGCGGTATTATGGCTGCATTTATGTGGGCTATAGTAACTGTATATGGAGTTATTGTTTCAATAGTATCTGGATTAATACTGCAACGTAAAAACTAATATTATGCAATACAAAGCAAACTCACCAGAAGATTATATAGGTCAATTACCAGAAGAACGAAAAGCTCCTATGACCAAACTACATAACCTTATTAAAGATAATATGCCGAAAGGTTTAGAGTCTGGAATGAGTTATGGAATGCCAGCGTATTTTGTGCCAAAATCAATATATCCACCAGGATATCATTGCAAACCATTTCCACCTTTACCCTTCATTAATATAGCTTCGCAGAAGAATTTTATAGCATTATATCATCTTGGGTTATATGCTAAAAAAGAGTTGCATGATTGGTTTGTATCCGAATATCCGAAGCATTCGAAATACAAGCTGGATATGGGAAAAAGTTGTGTGCGTTTTAAAAAAATAGATGATATTCCTTACGATCTAATAGAAGAACTACTTGGTAAAATGACGATAGAAGAGTGGATTGAAATTTATGAAACTGCCGTAAAAAGATAATTGGTAGAAAAAACATAATTACAAGATGAAAAATAGAGTAACAGGTATTGGTGGCTTATTCTTTAAAACCAAAGACCCAAAAGCTACGAAGGAATGGTATAAAAAACATTTAGGTTTTAATACAGATGATTATGGTTGTACCTTTTGGTGGAAAGATAAAGAAGGTAAAGACTGTTCAACACAATGGAGTCCTTTTCCAGAAAACACCAAATACTATGAGCCTTCAAAAAAGGATTTCATGTTTAACTATCGCGTTGAAAATTTAGTAGAACTTCTTGAAGTTTTAAAAGAAGAAGGTGTGACTGTAATTGGAGATATACAAGAATTTGAATACGGTAAGTTTGGTTACATTATGGATAATGATGGAAACAAGATAGAACTTTGGGAGCCCGTTGATAGTGCATTTCAGTAAGATGTAACAATTTTAATTGTTTGGTTACTAATAAAGTAATCGTAATATTCTGATCATCAGAACCCACGAAATTTTTAGTAATTTTAAGAATCTAATCATAATCAATTATCATGTCTGACGAAAAAAGTTTACAAGATGACCTTAACGAAATGTTAGGCGATGCCAAAGAAGAAGTTAAAAAAGCTGCCGAAAGAGTAGGCAAAAAAGCCGGAGAATTTGCTGAAGAAGCCAAAGGAGCATTGGGAGGTGCTGCGGAAAAAGCTGAAGAATTTGCCGGAGAAGCCAAGGAAAAAGCAGGAGAGTTTGCGGGAGAAGCTAAAGAAGCATTTAACAGAGCAACTGGTTCTAATAAAAAAGTATTGGCAGGAATCATGGCAATAATTTTAGGCGGATTTGGTATTCATAAGTTTGTGTTGGGTTATAATAAAGAGGGAGTGATCCTTTTGGTAGCATCAATTGTATTAGGAATATTTACCCTAGGTTTGATGAGCTGGCTAATTTGGGTGTTTACCGTTATTGAAGGAATTATTTACCTAACTAAAACAGATGAAGAGTTTTATAATACATACCAAGTAGGAAAGAAACCTTGGTTCTAGAATAAAGAGGTCAGAAAAAAAATCTGACCTTTTCTTTAAAATTTATTATCGTAATATTGCGATATTACGATTTATTTGTATATTTGTACTCTAAAATTAAGTGTAATGGGAGCATCTAGATTAGATATTTATACAGATGAAGTCAATGAAATAGCAGTAATGGCCAAGGTATTAGCACATCCAGCAAGAGTTGCTATTCTAAAGTACATAAGTAACCAGGATTCATGCATATGTAGTGATATTGTTGATGAGATTGGGTTGGCACAAGCCACAATTTCACAACACTTAAAAGTCATTAATGACGCTGGTTTATTAGATGGAAACTTTCAGGGGAAAAGTGTTTGTTATTGCATAAATATTGAACGCTTCCAAAAGTTTCAAACTATATTCAATTCATTTTTTAATAAAACAAAATCAAACTGTTGCTAAAGCAACGCAATACTAAAATTATGGTAACAAAAGAATTATTAAGTTTATTTAAAGAGCATCAAGCAAAATCATTGCTATTTGAATACAAGCCAAATGAGTTTGTAAAGGCTAATTATCACATCACTGAAGTTAAGCATACTAAGATTGATTCGGTTGATTGTGGTGCCAGAACCGATGCCTGGAACGAAACAGTTATTCAGCTTTGGGAAAGTCCAAAAGAAATTGGTAAACGAGATTTTATGAGTGTTTATAAAGCGCTTTCAATCCTTAAAAAGGTAGAACGTATGAAGCCTTTTGATTTAGAATCTGAGGTAAAGTTTGAATACAGTAATGATACATTCCATACAGCGCAATTATTTGTTAACGATTTTGAAATACGTGATTCCAATTTAATTATTAAGTTAGGTATTGAAAAAACCGATTGTAAGGCAAAAGATGTTTGCGAAGTTACAGAGAAGGAAGTAGTTATGGCAAGTGAAGAACCATGTTGTACACCAGATGGAAATTGCTGTTAATTAAATGAATATTCGTTCTTTTATAAAGAAAGATTGGGCTTCAGTTTCAAGAATTTATGCTAAAGGTTTAGCAACTGGAATTGCAACCTTTGAAACTGAAGTTCCGTCATTTGAAGTTTGGAATTCGAAGTTTATTAACTCATGTAGGTTAGTGGCTGAAATAGATAATGAAGTTGTAGCATTTGCAGTTTTGTCTCAGGTTTCAAAGAGAGAAGTTTATAAAGGAGTAGCCGAAGTCACAGTTTATGTAGATGATAAGAACCAAGGAAAAGGGATTGGTTATCTACTGTTAACTGAACTAGTAAAATGTAGTGAAAAGAATGGGTTTTGGACGTTGCAAGCAGGTGTCTTTTCGCAAAATATAGCAAGTATCAAATTGCACGAAAAATGTGGCTTTAGAGTTGTAGGCGTTAGAGAAAGAATAGGAAAAAGAAATGGGAAATGGTATGATAACCATTTTCTAGAAAGAAGAAGTAAATCTATAATTTAATTGTAACCAAACATGTTATACCAAAATATTGCCAACCAAATTTTGTCGTTAGACGTTACTGAGATTTCAGAAGAAAGAAAGCAAGTATTACAGTCTTTAATAGATTATATAAATGATAAAGCAAAACAAAACTCGCCAATTCGCTTAAACTTTATTTGTACTCATAATTCACGTAGAAGCCACCTCTCTCAAATTTGGGCGCAAGCTATGGCAGCGTGCTACAACATTGAAAAAGTGTCTTGCTATTCTGGTGGAACTGAAACGACTGCTATGTTTCCTAAAGTAGGAGAGACGCTTTCTAGTCAAGGGTTTGAAATTGTAAAATTATCTGAAGGGACAAATCCCGTGTACAGCATAAAGTATTCAGAAAATGATGCATCTGTTATTGCGTTCTCAAAAGAATTTGGTGATGACTTTAACCCAAAATCTGAATTTGCAGCTATCATGACGTGCTCATCAGCAGATAAAGGTTGTCCATTTGTTTTTGGATGTGATAAGCGTATTGCAATTACTTATGAAGATCCTAAAATTTCGGACGGGACTCCTAATCAGACGGAAACATATTTAGAACGAAGTTTGCAAATTGCAACCGAGATGAAATATGTGTTTTCTAATGTAAACTAAGACTTTTCTTCTCCGTTTTGCTCAGAGAATTTACGTTCTAATTCAGCTTGGAATTCTTCCATTACTGGACGTACTGTGCTTTCTGGTAAATCTGCAATTTTAATATACATTAATCCGTCCACAGCATTGTTAAATAATGGGTCAACATTAAATGCAACTAGTTTAGCATTCTGCTTAATATATTTTTTCAGAAGTACAGGTAAACGCAAAGCTCCAGGTTCAACTTCGTCAATAATCTTATCAAATTTGTTGAGATCAGCTTCAGTTGAGTCAAAAACAAAGTCCTTATCAGCATCTTTAAGTTTTACCTTAAACTCTTTTTTAGGGTGAACATATTGCGCTACATAAGGGTCGTAGTAATGAGATTTCATGAACTCGATCATTAACGATTTAGAGAAATTTGAAAATTGATTACTAATACTTACACCTCCAATAAGATATTTGTGTTCGGGAAAACGAAGTGTAGTATGCACAATACCTTTCCAAAGTAAGAACAAAGGCATTGGCTTTTGTTGGTATTCCTTTATAATAAAAGCGCGTCCCATTTCTATAGACTGACTCATCATTTTATAAAGTTCTGGTTCAAACCTAAAAAGATCTTGAAGGTAGAATCCATCAATTCCAAACTTCTCAAATATTTTAGAGCCTAATCCCATTCGGTATGCTCCAGCGATCAATTGCTTATCAGAATCCCAAAGGAACATATGATGATAGTAGGAGTCAAATTTGTCCAGATCAATAGCTTCATTAGTGCCTTCTCCTACTTCTCTAAAAGTAATTTCACGTAAGCGTCCAATTTCTCTAAGAATATTAGGAATTTGTTTAGCTGGACTTAAATAAACCTCATAATTTTTACTTTTTAAAAGGCGATAATCAAGCTCGTTTAAGGCCTCCACTTCTTTAGCCATGTCTTCTTTGTTCACAGGAGTCACAATATTTTTAGGAAACTTTGGAACTTTTAAGCTAGACTGAAGATTATCAAGTATTTTTGGTTTATCAAAAGCATTGGCAAGCATATAGGTTTTTCGACGGATGAACTCAGAAAAGTCTTCTAAAGACTCATGCTCTTTTTGATCTTTAACTGTAATTGGTTTTCCAACACGTACTTTAATTACACGATGCTTTTGTGTTAATAACTCAGAAGGTAATTTGGCTGTTCTTAAAGTGTCGCTAATTTTTGATAACCTATAAAACAAACGACTATTCTTAGCGTGAAAATAAATAGGAACCACAGGAACTTCAGCCTTTTTTACCAACTTCATTGCAGCTTCTTCCCATGGTTTGTCAACTACTAATTTTCCGTCTTTATATGTAGAAACTTCACCAGCAGGGAAAACACCTAATGGATGCCCATTTCTTAAGTGTAAAATAGAGTTCTTAAACCCTGTAATACTTGACTGCGCGTCCTTTCTATCTTCAAAAGGATTAACAGGCATGATGTATGGTTTTAAGGGTTCAATTCTGTGTAGCAAAAAGTTAGCGATGATCTTAAAATCTTGCCGTTGTTCAATCATTAATTTTAAGAGTAATATCCCGTCAATTCCGCCTAAAGGGTGATTAGAAATTGTAATATAAGCACCATCTTTTGGAAGTCTTTCGAGGTCTTCATCAGGAATCTCAAATTTGATCTGAAAATCGTCGAGCAGCGCATTTAAAAAATCAAGATCATTTAAATGCTTATTGCGATTATAGATCTTATTGATGGTAGAAATATTAAGAACTTTCATTAGTAACCAACCAAAAAAAGTTCCTATAAAACCATACTTATCGGCATGAATTGCTTTAGCTACTTCTTTTGCGGTTACAAGTCCCATTTAATTAGTTTGGTTGAGAGAATTACAAAAGTACATGAATTTTTTATACCTATAAAGACATAGTTAAACACTACTTTGTTACAATTTGAACGGTGTCACCTAAGATTTGTTTTAGCAAGACTGTCTTATTTTGTTCTAAATTTTCTACAGTTTGTTTATTGAAATGTCGAATGGTATACAACGAAACATTTTCAAAATGATCAACCTTGAATTTAGCTTTTAATTGCTGCAACAACTTTTCAAGATTATTGTAATTGTTATCAACGCAAACTGAGAAGCTAATAGCTGAATTTTGAATTACATCAACCTTCATTTTATAAGTATGGAGTAAGTTGAATATTTCACTAATATTTTCTTCTACAATGAAAGAAAAATCTAAAGATGAAAGTGAAATTAATACTTGATTCTTTTTAACAATAAGACAAGGAATTTTTGGCTCAATATCAACACCTTTACTTACACAAGTTCCGTTGTTTTCTGGATTTATAAATGATTTTACGTAAAGTGGAATTTCCTTTCGCTGCAGTGGTTGTAAAGTTTTAGGGTGAATTACAGAAGCACCATAAAAGGCTAACTCTATAGCTTCGCGATAGGATATTTTATTAAGTAATTGGGCATTTTCAAAATATCTAGGATCTGCATTTAATACTCCAGGAACATCTTTCCATATGGTAACATTATCAGCGTTTAAGCAATAGGCGAAAATTGCAGCGGTATAATCACTTCCTTCACGACCCAAGGTTGTAGTGAAGTTATTACTGTCACTTCCTAAGAAACCTTGAGTGATATTCAGAGTATTAATATTTACATTTTTGGTAATATTTCGCTGAGTGGTTTCCCAATCTACTTTAGCGTTTCTATAAAAACTATTTGTTTTAATAAAATTTCTAACATCTAGTAACTTATAATTTAACCCTATTTCGTTTAAATACGAGCTTACTATTGTGGTAGAAGCTAGTTCACCAAATCCAACTACTTGATCGTAAACAAAATTATAATCAGGAGATTTATTTCGATCAAAGAAAATGCTTAGTTCTTTAAATAATTCGGAAACCATTTTAAAAGCTGGATGATTCTCATTCTCAAATAATTCTAGAAGAATAGCATTGTGAAATTTTTTGACCTCTTGAATTGAACTTTGCAGTTCTTTCTTTTTATTAAAATAGTTGCTAATTACACGTTCTAAGGCATTAGTAGTTTTTCCCATTGCTGAAACAACAACCATAGTGTCCTTATAACCAACCGTATTTAAAACCTTAGCTAAATTTTTCACACTATCGGCATCTTTTACCGAAGCTCCACCAAACTTAAAAATGCGCATTAACTTAAATTAGATATGTAATTTTTAATTCCTTGTTCATTAAGATGAACCACATCCCAGTCCCGAAGTATTTTAGCTCCTTTTGCTTCATATAGTTTGATAGCTCCTTCGTTCCAGTCTAGTACTTCCCAATTAATTCTTTTAACGCCTAAATCATAACCATGTTGCACAACACGATCTAACAAAGCTGTACCTATACCTCTTCCTCTCATTTCTTGACTAACCACAAGATCTTCCAAATGTAATATCTTTCCTTTCCATGTAGAGAATCTATTAAAAACTATGGCAGTACCAGCAACTTTACCATCTGTTTCAGCCACAAAACATTTAAATGCGGGATTTTTACCAAATCCATCATTTTGAAGCTCCTCAACAGTCACTTCGACAGCATTCGGTTCTTTTTCAAACTCTGCAAGTTCTTTTATTAAACCTAAAACGCTAGGCATATCTTCTGTCGTCGCATCACGTATTGCAAAATCCATAAGTATCAAAATTAAGAGTTCAAATATAGTTTAAAGTTGATTAATCTTTTGCTTTTTAATTTTTACTCAAACGTTATAGTTGACAAAAAAAAGACGATATTTGTCCCAAACAAAATTGCTGCTATCAATGTCTCAAAAAAATCAAACTCTTGGAGAGTTTATTATTGAAAACCAACAATCATTTAAGTACACTTCAGGAGAATTATCTCGATTAATAAACTCTATTAGATTAGCTGCCAAGGTTGTGAACCATGAGGTAAACAAAGCTGGACTTGTTGATATTATTGGAGACTCGGGAGATTCTAATATTCAAGGAGAAACCCAACAGAAGTTAGATGTTTATGCAAATGAGAAATTTATACAAACATTAATAAATAGAAATATTGTTTGTGGAATTGCCAGTGAAGAGGAAGACAATTTTATCTCTATTAACAGTCAAGATGAAAATCATCAAAATAAATACGTTGTACTTATTGATCCTTTAGATGGTTCTTCAAATATAGATGTAAATGTTTCAGTGGGTACTATCTTTTCGGTATACAGAAGAGTTACGCCAGTAGGAACACCTGTTACTATTGAAGATTTTTTGCAAAAAGGAGATGAACAAGTAGCCGCTGGTTATGTGATTTATGGTACTTCAACAATGTTGGTTTATACAACTGGAGATGGAGTTAATGGGTTTACTTTGAATCCAGCCATTGGAACCTTTTACTTATCACACCCTAGTATGAAATTCCCTGAGAAAGGGAAAATATATTCGGTAAATGAAGGGAACTATATACACTTCCCTCAAGGAATTAAAGACTATATTAAATATTGCCAAAAAGAGGAAGAAGATAGACCTTATACATCAAGGTATATTGGTTCGTTAGTTTCTGATTTTCATAGAAACATGATCAAAGGAGGTATTTATATGTACCCTGAAAGTTCAAGATATCCAACAGGAAAGTTACGTTTGCTTTATGAATGTAACCCAATGGCTTTTTTAGCAGAACAGGCAGATGCGAAAGCAAGTGATGGTTTTAAGCGAATTATGGAAATTGAACCAACAGAATTACATCAACGTGTGCCTTTTATATGCGGAAGTAGAAAAATGGTTGAGAAGGCAGAAGAATTTATGGAAGCTAATAATTAGTATTTAGATCAAAAAAAAGCGAACTTTTAAGTTCGCTTTTTTTTATTGATTCATATTTTTAATCCCATAAATAAACTCATCTAGACCATCACCTTGTCTAACAAGCTCTAAAGCTTTCTCAGTAATGTATTTTACATTTACTGCATGAAACCCTAAGGCTACAGCAAACTTTCTTAAAAGTTTTACCTCGTCAGCTGTTCTAATTTTATCAGCCCATACCATGCGAGTAAGATCGTATAATCTTTCTAATCTTCTATCGTATGAAACGGGTGGATTAATAGAGTGCGACATATAGTTCTTAACAATAGTCTTATAATCAGAATCTGAAATGTCCAGACTAAAAGCTAATCTTTTCAAGAATTCTCTTTCTTCATCTCTAATTTCATCATCACTTAAAGCTATTCTAACTATTGATGCAAAATGGTCTTTATTTCGCTTTCTGAATTCGTTATCGTATATATCTAAATTTTCCATAATTATAAATAGTTTTCTGTATTACAAAGATAGTGTTATTGGCTCTTTTTAGGGTAAGAAAAAGTGAAATTCTAATGAACAATTATTATATATTTGCGTCAAAATTTACTTCGTGAGTAAAACCCTAATCTCGCAAACATTTTTACAGTCTTTGCAGCAGCAAAAACTGCAAAATTCTATTACCCAGCCGCAACAAAAAGTATATCTTAAAGGTCTTGTTGGATCATCTTTATCTTTTGTAATTGCCAATGCTTTCAAAGGAGCTGAAAAGCCATTTTTGTTAATTTTTAACGACAAGGAAGAGGCAGCATATTATCTTAACGATTTTGAAGAATTGTTAAACGAGAAAGATGTGCTATTCTATCCTGGAAGTTACAGAAGGCCTTATCAAATAGAAGAAACAGATAACGCAAATGTGTTGTTAAGAGCAGAGGTTTTAAATCGTATCAACTCAAGAAAAAAACCTGCATTAATAGTAACATATCCTGATGCACTTTTCGAAAAAGTAGTTACTCGTAGAGAGCTGGAAAAAAACACGCTGAAGATAGCTATTGGAGATAATCTGTCTATTGACTTTGTAAATGAGGTATTGTTTGAGTATCAGTTCAAGAGGGTTGATTTTGTTACAGAACCAGGAGAGTTTTCAGTACGTGGAGGAATAGTAGATGTGTTTTCTTTTTCACATGACGAACCATATAGAATTGAATTCTTTGGTGATGAGGTTGATAGCATCAGAACTTTTGATGTAGCGACTCAACTTTCAACAGAGAAGATCAGGAAGATCAATATAATTCCGAATGTAGCAAACAAGTTCCTCGAAGAAAGTAGACAGAGTTTTTTAAAATATGTGGCATCTAAAACCGTCATTGGTTTAAAAAATGCCAATTTGTTATTCAATAGAGTAGATGACCTTTTTGAAAAGGCCACAGAAACTTTTAAAGCACTCACCGCTGAGATAAAACATGATTCGCCAGAAGAATTATTTTGTAATTCCGAATTGCTGAAGAAGCAATTGTTAGGATTTAGTGTTTTGGAGTTCGGTGCTGAGGCTTTTTTGAGTAATGAGTCAAATGAGATTAAGTTTAAAACTTCACCACAGCCAGCTTTTAATAAACAATTTGATTTGTTAATTGAAAACTTAAATAATAATCATCGTGATGGTTATACGAATTATATTAGCTGCGTTAGTGAGCAACAAGCTAAACGATTCAAAGATATATTTGAAGACGTTGAAGAAGAAGTCCACTATAAAACAATTGTAGCATCACTTTATAGTGGTTTTATTGACCATGAAAATAGAATTGCTTGTTATACAGACCATCAAATTTTTGAACGTTACCATAAGTTTCATTTAAAGAATGGCTATTCAAAAAAGCAGGCAATTACTCTTAAAGAGCTAACCAATCTTGAAATAGGTGATTATGTAACTCATATTGACCACGGAATTGGAAAGTTTGGAGGTCTTCAAAAGATTGACGTAGAAGGGAAAAAGCAGGAGGCAATCAAGTTAATCTATGGCGAACGCGATATTTTGTACTTGAGCATTCACTCGCTTCATAAAATTACCAAGTTTAACGGGAAAGATGGCAAACCACCAAAGATATATAAGCTTGGGAGTAAAGCTTGGAAGAATCTTAAACAGAAGACCAAATCTAGAGTTAAAGAAATTGCATTTAGCCTAATTAAGCTTTACGCAAAGCGTAAGATGAAAACAGGTTATCAGTATAACCCTGATAGTTATATGCAACATGAGTTGGAAGCGTCATTTGTTTATGAAGATACTCCAGATCAAACTTCAGCTACCGCTGATATAAAGGCAGATATGGAAAGCGAGCGACCAATGGATCGCTTAATTTGTGGAGATGTTGGCTTTGGAAAAACTGAAGTGGCTATACGTGCAGCGTTTAAAGCGGTTGATAATGGTAAGCAGGTGGCTATTTTAGTGCCAACAACTATTTTGGCTTTTCAGCATTTTAAGACTTTCACTAAAAGATTAAAAGATTTTCCTGTAACGGTTGATTATCTAAACAGGTTTAGAACTGCACAACAAAAACGAGATATTATTGAAAGCCTTGAAAAAGGTTCGATTGATATTGTGATTGGAACACATCAATTGGTTAATAAAAATATAAAGTTTAAAGACCTTGGTTTACTCATTGTAGATGAGGAGCAAAAATTTGGCGTAGCTGTAAAAGAGAAACTAAAAACTATTAAGGAGAATGTAGATGTTTTAACGCTTACAGCAACACCAATTCCGCGTACACTGCAGTTTAGTTTAATGGCTGCTCGCGATCTTTCTGTAATTACAACACCACCACCAAATCGTTATCCAATAGAGAGTCGAGTTGTTCGTTTTAATGAAGAAGTTATTCGTGATGCGGTGAGCTATGAGATTCAACGTGGAGGACAGGTTTTCTTTATTCATAACAGAATTGAGAATATTAAAGAAGTGGCAGGAATGGTACAACGACTTGTTCCAGATGCTAAAATCGGTATTGGTCATGGACAAATGGAAGGGAGAAAGCTAGAGCAGTTGATGCTTGCCTTTATGAATGGTGAATTTGATGTTTTGGTAAGTACTACTATAGTTGAAAGCGGTCTGGATGTTCCAAACGCAAATACGATCTTTATTAATAATGCCAATAATTTTGGATTGAGTGATTTGCATCAAATGCGTGGACGTGTTGGTAGAAGCAACAAAAAAGCATTTTGCTATTTCATCACTCCAGAATATTCTACAATGACCAATGACGCCAGAAAAAGAATTACAGCTTTAGAACAATATACAGAGTTGGGTAGTGGTTTTAATATAGCAATGAAAGACCTTGAAATTAGAGGTGCAGGAGATTTGTTAGGAGGTGAGCAAAGTGGATTTATTAACGAAATTGGTTTTGACACATACCAAAAGATCTTAAATGAAGCTATTGAGGAATTAAAGGAAAATGAATTTAGAGAGCTTTATAAAGATGATCTAAAAGTTAAGGAGTATGTAAAAGACATTACTATCGATACAGATTTTGAATTGTTATTTCCAGATGATTACGTAAATAACATAACCGAACGTTTAAATCTTTACACAAAGCTTAATGAAATAAAGACAGAAGAAGATTTGTTGAAGTTTGAGTCTGATATTACAGATAGGTTTGGCGAAATACCTGCTCAAGTTGTTGATCTTATTTGTAGCATGAGAATAAAATGGATAGGCGCAAAACTAGGCTTTGAAAAGATTATTATGAAGCATGGAAAATTGGTTGGTTATTTTGTTAGTGATCAGCAAAGCAATTTTTATAAAAGTCCTTCATTTACTAAGGTCTTGCAGTTTGTGCAAACTAATCCGTTAGCATGTAAAATGAAAGAAAAACAAACCAGAAAAGGATTGCGATTATTGCTTACCTTTGAAAATATTAATTCAGTAGAAAAAGCTTTATCAGCATTGCAACCAGTTTTGGCGTAATTATTGAATAAAAAAGTGTGACAAATCAAGTAAAATTGAGTCGTATTATTAGAGAATCTATGTTTAAGAGAATTAGCTGTATATTATTTTTTGTTCCATTGTTAATGGTTTCTCAACATACCATTAAGGGAACGTTTACTCCTGGAGAAGAGTATCAATTTGCCATATTGTATAAAGTAACTCCAGAAGCTTCAATGTTTGTGGCAAACACGATGATTGATGATGCTGGAAAGTTTGAGTTTCACCTTGATTCTACAGTGACGGAGGGAATGTATAAATTGGTTTATGCGTTGCCACAATCAGAATTTAATTTTGATGTTATTTACAATGCAAAAGAAGATGTAGAATTGAACTTTAATGCAGAAACAGGAGTAGAATTCAAGACTTCAGTTGAAAACAAGCTAGTTAATTCTTATACCAACAGTATGGGATTAATTAGTCAAAGTATAGGTAATTTTTATAGGCAACAGAGTACAGACTCTTTGGCTTTAAAAGCAATATTTAAAACCCAGGAAGAAACACAAACAGAATATGAAAAAGCTGCTGAAGGTACTATTGCACTAAATTTTATTAAGGCCAATAGACCTTATATTCCTTCAGAGTTTGAAGATCTTACAACCTATATTCAGAATTTAAAATTGCATTTCTTTGATAATGTTGACTTCAATAACAAGGTACTTCAAAGTTCAAATTTTTTAATTGAACGAGTACTTAATTATGTTTTTGGAATGGGAGATAAAGAAGGAGATGAAAAAGCTTCTCTTAAGCAAAATGTTGATGAGGTTTGTAATGCAATGGAAGACGCTAATTCTGAGATAAAAAGCATTTTACTCGAGGTATTATGGCAGCAAATGGTTGATGGAAACCAAGAAGAAGTAGCGAATCATATTACAGAGAATTATCTGATGTCAATTGCAGAGTCATTAAATGATCAGGAGTTAATTGACGGACTTAATTTGTTCAAGGACTTGTCTATTGGTAATAAAGCACCAGAATTTGATGTTCAGGTAAAGGAGGGCGCTGAGGTAACAGATATTTCTTTATATGACTACAAAGTAGCTAGACAATATGTAGTTGTCTTTTGGAGTAGTGGTTGTTCACATTGTTTGGATGAAATACCTCAGTTGTATGAGTTTGTTAAGGGTAATGAAGACGTTAAAGTGATAGCGATAGGTTTAGAGGATGAGCCTTCACAATGGCAGAGAGAAATTGCTAAATACCCTGAGTTTGATCATATACTAGGTTTAGGAAAATGGCAAAACGAAATTGGTAGGAGCTATAATGTAACTTCTACACCTACATACTTTGTTTTAAATGGTGACAAAAAGATACTTGCAAAACCTTACGATTTTCCTGCTTACAAAAAGTGGACAGAAAACAATAAATGAAACTAGTCTTGTATCTTAGATTGTAAGAATTAAAAGTGATAAAAAGCATCTTCAAGATGCTCTATAGAACAATTATTTCCATTCTTCACTATTGCAATAATGTCAAACCTAATATCAACATCTAAATCGTTGATAGTTACATATTCATCAACAGCTTTTACTAGGTTTTTTATTTGCTTAGGTTTTACAAAATCTTGTGGATCCCCAAAATCAGTAGAAGACCTTGTTTTTACTTCTATAATAGCTAGCGTATCTTTTTTTTGAGCTATGATATCAATTTCAGCTTTATCAAATCTATAGTTTCTTTCTACAATGGTGTAGCCATTTTTTAATAAATGATCTACAGCTAATTCTTCTCCCTTTTTTCCTAACTGATTATGTTGAGCCATTATTATTTCTCGAAATTCACTGAAGATTGGTCTTTACTAACAGTCATTTCGATAGTTCTTCCTAATATCAATGCTCTATTATCATCTTCATGTCCGGCAGGAAACCCAAATAAAATTGGAAAATCATATTCCTTGAGGGCATCTAAAATAAGTTGTTCTATAGACGTTCCCCATTCGGTGGTATTCTTTTTAATATTACTTATGTCTCCAACAATGAGTCCCTTGCAGTTATCGAAATATCCAGCTCGTTTCAAACTTTGCAGCATTCGGTCAATGTGATATTTATACTCCCCAATTTCCTCAAAAAAGATAATTTTATCATCTGTATCAATACTGGTTTCTGAGCCTAACATAGTATGTAATAATGTTAGATTTCCTCCAACTAATTGCCCTGAAGCTTTACCAGATTTATTATTAACGTTTCCATCTATTGAATACATAAGAGTTTCGCCAAATAGTGCCTTTTTAAAAGTTTCAACAGTCACTTTGTATTCCTCCATGTCTTCATCCATGCTGGTGCACATCATAGCATGCATGCTTTCAACACCTTCATTGTGTATTTGATTATGCAGCGCAGTTATATCGGAGTAACCAATTAACCATTTTGGGTGTGCTTTGAATTTTGAAAAATCTAGTTTATCAAGAACCCTAACGGTTCCGTAACCACCACGAGCACTCCAAATAGCACTAATATTTGGGTTATCTAAAGCTGATTGTAAATCGGCAGCACGCTCGTCATCGGTTCCAGCAAAATGATTTGCTTGATTAAATACATGTTCACCAATTTTAATCTTTAATCCCCAACTTTCTAAAAGCTCTTTAGCTAACTTAAGATGTGTTTCTTTATTCTTCAAAATCCCAGAAGGGGCAACAATAGCAACACTGTCACCAGCTTTCAAATATGATGGTTGAATAAGTTTAGAAGGCATATGGCTAGTAGTATTTGATGGGTTTGTTGATTGAGAAATTGCACTACAACTAAACAATGCAGCACAAATTAAAAAGGCAAAAACATTACGGCTAAAAAACATAAAAAGGCTTTTTGTAAATATAACGAGTTTCTAAACAAAACCTTTTCTTAATGGAGGTCAAATTGTGTATTTTTGTGGCTTCTAAATACGAATTCATGTCGAAAAGAATTACCATAACAGCAGCATTACCTTACACTAATGGTCCAATTCATATTGGACATTTAGCTGGAGTATATGTGCCTGCTGATATTTATGCACGCTATTTACGTTTACAAGGAAAAGATGTCGCTTTTATTTGTGGAAGTGATGAGCATGGTGTGCCAATTACCATTAAGGCAAAAAAGGAAGGAGTTACTCCTCAAGATGTAGTTGATAAGTACGATGCAATTATTAGAAAAGCATTTGCCGATTTTGGTATTTCATTCGATAATTATTCAAGAACTTCGGCTAAGATTCATCATGAAACTGCTTCTAAATTCTTTAAGAATTTGTATGATAAAAATGAATTTATAGAAGAAGTTACACAACAATTATATGATGCTGAAGCTGATCAGTTTTTGGCAGATCGTTTTGTGATTGGTACTTGCCCTAAATGTGGGAATGAGGAGAGTTATGGTGATCAATGTGAAGTTTGTGGAACAAGTCACAACGCGACTGATTTGATAAGTCCTAAATCAGCTATTAGTGGAGCTACTCCAGCATTGAAAGAAACTAAGCATTGGTTTTTACCACTTGATAAGCATGAAGATTTTCTAAAAGAATGGATTCTTGAAGGGCATAAACATGATTGGAAACCTAATGTTTACGGACAGGTGAAATCTTGGGTTGATGACGGATTAAGGCCAAGAGCTGTAACACGTGATTTAGATTGGGGAATTCCAGTTCCTGTTGAAGGAGGAGAAGGAAAGGTGTTGTATGTATGGTTCGATGCACCTATTGGTTACATCTCTTCAACAAAAGAGTGGGCAGAACGTGAAGGTATAGATTGGGAACCTTATTGGAAAGATGAGGATACAAAGCTAGTTCACTTCATTGGTAAGGATAATATTGTTTTCCATTGTATCATATTTCCAGCAATGTTGAAAGCTCATGGTGATTATATTTTACCTGAGAATGTACCAGCAAATGAATTTTTGAACCTAGAAGGAAATAAACTTTCAACTTCAAAGAATTGGGCAGTTTGGTTACATGAATATTTGGAAGAGTTTCCAGAAAAACAAGATGTGTTGCGTTATGTGTTGACAGCAAATGCACCTGAAACGAAGGATAACGATTTTACTTGGAAAGATTTCCAAGCAAGAAACAACAATGAGTTGGTTGCCATTTTTGGAAACTTCGTTAATCGCGTAGTAGTGCTAACTAATAAGTATTACAGTGGAGTGATTCCATCACCATCTGATTTTACAAAAGAAGATGAAGAAGCGCTTGCAGCTGTTAAAGCTTATCCTAATGTAATTGCGTCTTCAATAGAGCGCTATCGCTTTAGAGAAGGAAGTCAAGAGTTGATGAGTCTTGCGCGTTTAGGTAACAAATATCTGGCAGATGCTGAACCTTGGAAAGTGATTAAAGAAGATGAAACTAGAGTACAGACCATCATGTACGTTGCTCTTCAAATAGCAAGTTCTTTAGCTGTTTTATGCGAGCCTTTTTTGCCTTTCACTTCTAAGAAATTAAAGAATATACTTAGTCATACTAAGCTTGTTGAAGCGCCTACATGGAGTAGTGTTTCAGAGGGAAAAGAACTGTTGCCTGCAAATCATCAAATTGGCAAACAAGAATTACTGTTTACTAAAATAGATGATAAGGAAGTGCAAGCGCAATTGGATAAACTGGAGGCTAGCAGAAAAGCAAACGAAGCTGCTAACAAAACAGTGGAGCCTCAAAAAGAGGAAATTACTTGGGATGATTTTGCAAAACTAGACATTCGCGTTGGAACCATAATTGAGGCCGAAAAAATGCCAAAAGCTAAAAAACTTTTGGTCTTAAAGGTGGATACAGGAATTGATGTTAGAACCATTGTTTCGGGAATCGCTGAAAGCTTCTCTGCAGAAGAAGTTGTAGGCAAAAAAGTTACGGTACTGGTAAATCTTGCTCCAAGAAAACTTCGAGGTGTAGAAAGCGAAGGTATGATCTTAATGACTGAAACTCCAGAAGGTAAGCTAGTGTTTGTAAACCCTGACGAACATGAGCAAACGGTTAATGGACTGTCAATAAGTTAAGCTTAATATTTTGAATGCATATTTCTCAACACTCTCTACTTCTAGAAAAATTATAAGCTTTATATTTTTTGGGCTGTTTGTTTGGTCAGCGATGATACAGTTAAATGATCCTGATCCTTACCACTGGTTTGCTATTTACCTGTTAGTGGCCATTATTCATATAGTAGTTTTATTTAAACCCTTATCAAAGAAGTTACTTTGGGTGGTTATTGTAGGTTTGTTGGCCTATTCGTTTTACCACTTTGCTTATTTTATGGATTGGCTGCAAATAGATGAAAAAGCAGAAATTTTTGGAGAAATGGTTTATGAAAAGCCTTATTTGGAAGGAACACGAGAGTTTTTAGGTTTACTAATCTGTGCGTTGAGTTTACTCTATCCTATAAAGAAACCTAAGTAATATATTATAAAGAAGAAGGGAGCAAATTTGCTCCCTTTTTTATTTCTAATTAAACTGAACCATAATTAAACCGCCTAAGACTGGAGCTTCTGGATTTAGAGATTTGTAGGTGAAATATACGGTGTGCATTTCACCATCATTTACTGGATCAAAAACCACCGGAATCATTCCCATGTCTTGACCTTTATTAGGCTTTTTTAAAGTTCCTTTTCCTATCACTTTTCCGTCAGGAGCATCTAAACGGGCTTCAAAGGTTAGATCGAAAGGTAAGCTACCTTGCCATCTTGCCATTATTGCAGCAGACCTTACTCCAGAAAGGTCTAGATCTTCAATCGCAAACCAACCTTCGTTTGCCGGAATTATCAATAAAGGAATCCCTTCAAACGTAAAAGGCATGAATCCTTCTACTTTAGTTTCTTCAGTAAATCCAACTCTATTACTTCCTAATATTTTAGTAGAATTTCCTGTTAAAGATTTGACAGTTCCTTCACCTGCATCTGTATAACTAGCATTGATTACTAACGATTTTCCTAGATGACTTTGGTTAGGAGTTATAATGCCTTCTGCAGGTAAAGAATTTTTCTTCGCATTATCTCTAGCTAGAGATAAAATATAAGCAGTAATCTGTCTTAAGTCTTCGTCTGAAATGTCTGGATGGGCAGCCATAACGGTTTCTCCCCAAACACCTCCGCCACCTTCTTTAATTCTCTTTGAAAGATAGCTGGCAGCATTATTGTCATCCTTGTATTTCTTTGATACATCCATATATGATGGACCAATAGATTTGCTGTCTTCTTTATGACAAGCCCTACAATCCATTCCTTCTGTTAAAGATTTACCCATTACAGCAGCAGCAACTTGTTTATGACCTTGGTCCATATTTGCACGATCCATACCTTCAACATAATCAATAGAAACGTATACGTTAGACATGTCAACTGGAGTGGTACTTCCAGGGTCATCTACAGTAACTTTATAATTAATTGATTGACCAGGAATAAAGAACGACTTATTTCCTCCCGACAGTTCAATGTTAACATTTGGAGTTTCATTTCCAGCTACAACACTAGCTGGTAGACTTTTTACTTCGACTCCATCAGCGTCTTTCACTGTAACCTGAATTTTATAATCACCACCTTCGGTATAAGTATGGCTTAAGGTAGGCTCAGAAGTCTCTAAGGTTTCACCATTTCCTAAATCCCAAATGTAGCTTAGTTTTTCGCCATCAAAATCTTTAGCATCAACAGATGCGTTAACTTCTAACGGCAACATTCCTGAAGATTTATCAACTTTAAAGTTTGAGATTACCGGAGTTAGGTTTCCTTTGTTGTATTCAAGAACAGCTAAACCAGAGTCATCATTTCTTTGGAACCATCCTGAACCATATTCTAGTAAATAAAGTTTTCCGTCAGGGCCGACCTCCATGTCAATTAGGTTATTTAGTTTGATGTTTGGTGCAAAAGGCTCCATCTTACTAAAGTCACCATTATCATCAAATGTTACAGCACTAATCCAACCTCGCATCCATTCGTAAGCAATGAATTTACCATTGTAATATTCAGGAAGCGAAGTTTCTTTTGGAAACATATCAGTATAATACACAGGTCCAGCCATTGCGTTTCTACCACCAGATCCAACCTGAGGAAACTCTGCCGTTTCGCCATAATGATACCAAATCATAGCTGGTTGGGCAGGAGGCAATTCTCTTAACCCTGTGTTGTTTTGCGAATCATTTATTGGTCTTTCGGGATCAAATAATGCTCCTGATTCTCCAGTTCTATAGTTGTATGCATTATATGCTTTGTTATCGGCTATAAAATATGGCCATCCAAAATTACCAGCTTTTTTAGCTTGTCCAACTTCATCATATCCTCTCGGACCTCTATTTGGGCCATCTTCTCCAGCATCAGGACCAACATCTCCCCAATATAGATATCCATTTTTTTGATCTACAGAAATTCTGTAAGGATTTCTGTGTCCCATTGTATAAATTTCTGGTCTTGTTTTCTCTGTTCCGACAGGGAATAAATTTCCTTCTGGTATATCATATGAGCCATCATCATTTACTTTGATTCTTAAGATTTTACCTCTTAAATCATTAGTATTTCCTGAAGATCTTCTTGCATCAAATTGTTTTCTTCCAGGAAGGTCATTTAATGGAGCATATCCATTGGTTACATATTCAGCTTCGGGTTCGTCAAATGGAGTTGTATTATCTCCTGTAGATAGATATAATAACCCATCATTTCCAAAAGCGATTGAACCTCCTGTATGACAACAAATTTCTCTTTGAGAATCAACATTTAGGATTTTTACTTCTGACTCTAAATCAAAAGCACCATCCTTAAATGTAAAACGAGATAAACGGTTTATCCACTTGTCACCAGTTGGAGCGTAGAATACATATACCCAATTATTTTGCTCGAAATTTGGATCTCTTTGAAGTCCCATAACACCTTCTTCTGCGTTAACTCCCGGAACAGAAGTTTTATGATAAACGTCTAGTTTTGCAACTTCAGAAAGCTCACCGGTTTCATTATTGTAAAACATGATCTCGCCTCTTCTCTGAGCAATTAAAACGTCTAAATTAGGAAGAATCGTCATTTCTGTCGGCTCAAAAAATTGACCTTGAGATAGATTGTTTTTTACAAATCTTGCAGGGTTTGGAGGGTATTGAGTTTTTGCCTTTTTGTAATCTAAATTTTTGTTCTCACCAATTGCATATTGAATTCCACCTAATAAATGTTTTAAGAACAATTCTTCTGAAAACGATTCGTCTGTATGTCCTAAAGCCGTATAAAAAGATCTGCCACCATCATACTCATGGTACCAGCTCATTGGGTGATAATCACCATTCGCTCCACCTTCATAAGTACTCTCATCTAAAGTCATAATTACATTGACGTCTGGGTTCATGTTCTTAAAACTATATAGTTCGTCTAATCTCGTCCAAACATCTTGTGTAAAGAATTCAGTAGCCTTAAAATTCTTGTTTGTAATATAAAAATCAGCTTCTTGGTTATGAGGATGACTTAAAAATTGTGCACCTACCAATTTAGCATACCAAAACCAGTCATATTCGGTGTCGGTCGCCGCATGAATACCTACAAACCCTCCTCCAGCTTGTATATAGCGCTCAAAGGCTGCTTCTTGATTAGCGTCTAATATATTACCAGTAGTACTTAAAAATATAACTGCTGAGTATTGTGATAAATAGTCATCATTAAATTTTGAAGCATCGTCTGAAACGTCAACATCAAAGTTGTTGTCATTCCCGAGTACTTTAATAGCTTCACTTCCTGGTTTAATAGAAGCATGTACAAAACCGGCAGTTTTATAAAAAACTAAAACTTTAGGACTTCCACTTCGTTTATCACTACATCCAGCAAAAAGAATGGCTATGATGAAAAGTAATATAAAGGACTTTCTCATATATGTATTATTTGATTGGTTTTTAAAAAGATAAGGGATAAAAATAGGTATTAGTATTGTATTTTACAATATTGTGTAAAAAAAACACAATAATATTAACATATCTTTGGGTTTAGAAAAAAAAAGAGAAACCTAAACAGCTTCTCTTCTTTTTAACTAAGATTAAAATTCACTAACTAATTCACTAAATCTGGGTTTTTTATAGAGCTACTAAGTCTCCGCTCATATCTTTTGATGGTAAATCTGATTTTCCCATTAAGTAAATATCAACTTGTCTAGCTGCTTCTCTACCTTCAGAAATTGCCCAAACAATCAACGATTGTCCTCTACGCATATCTCCAGCCGTAAAGATGTTTGGAATATTAGTTTGGTATTTTCCGTAGGCAGCTTTGTAATTAGAGCGCGCATCTCTTTCAATACCTAACTTATCAGCTAGTGTACTTTCAGGTCCTTTAAATCCTAAAGCCAATAAGGCTAAGTCACATGGCCATGTTTTTTCTGTTCCTTCAATTTCAATCAATTGAGGACGTTCACCCTGAACCATTTTCCATTCAACATTTACGGTTTTTAGTGCTGTTAATTTTCCATCTTCATTAGTGACAAATTCTTTGGTGTTGATGAGCCAATTACGTTCTACACCTTCCTGATGAGAAGAGGAAGTTTTTAGTTGTAACGGCCAATAAGGCCATGGTGTAGTTGGTGATCTATGACCTGGAGGCTTAGGCATGATCTCAAAATTGATCACCGATTTTGCTCCTTGTCTATTAGATGTTCCAATACAATCAGATCCTGTGTCACCTCCACCAATTACAATCACATTTTTATTTGTGGCTAAAACTTGGCCTTTTACTTCTTTGCCAAAAACAACTTTGGTTTGCTGAGTGAGAAAGTCCATTGCTTGAACAACTCCATCAGCATCAATACCTGGAGTTGGTAAGCTTCTTCTTTGTGTAGCTCCTCCACATAATACTACTGCATCAAAATCTTTCAACTTCTCAGTATCATAATTTACACCAACATTTACATTGGTTTTGAAAGTAATTCCTTCAGCTTCTAAAATGGCTAAACGACGATCAATGATCTCTTTTTCCATTTTGAAGTTTGGAATCCCGTAGCGCAACAATCCTCCAATTTCATCATCTCTCTCAAAAACCGTTACTGAATGTCCTGCTCTGTTTAACTGTTGGGCAGTTGCTAAACCTGCTGGTCCAGATCCCACAACAGCAACAGTTTTTCCTGTTCTTTGTTTTGGAGGTTGAGGTTTGATCCATCCTTCTTTAAAAGCTCTTTCAACAATATTCTTTTCAATATTTTCTATGGAGATTGGGTCTTCAATAATCCCTAGTACACACGCTTTTTCACAAGGGGCAGGACACAAACGTCCTGTAAATTCTGGAAAATTGTTGGTTGAATGTAAGATCCAAGAGGCCTTTTGCCATTCACCTTGATGCACCATATGATTAAAATCTGGAATTAGATTTCCTAATGGGCAACCACTATGACAGAATGGTATGCCGCAGTCCATACAGCGTGATCCTTGTTTTGTGATCTCTTTTTCCGATAAAGGAATGGTAAATTCTTTATAATGTTGCACACGATCTTTTACTGATGTGTACTTTTCGTCTTGTCTGTCAAACTCTTTAAATCCTGTTACTTTTCCCATGACATTATGCTGTTAATTCTTCAACCATTGGTTCTTGGTTCGCTATTCTTTCTAAAGCTTTTTTATACTCTTTAGGCATTACTTTTACAAATTGTGGTAAGTAATCATCCCAATTAGCTAAAACCTCTTTTCCTTTCTTACTGTCTGAGTAGGTTACGTGCTTTTGAATAAGTTCTTTTAATTCTTGAGCATCATTTTCACTTATTGGATCAAAATCTATGGTCTCTTCATTGCAAAGTCCGTCAGTGAATTTACCAGATTCATTTAAAACAAAGGCATAACCACCACTCATACCTGCGGCAAAGTTTCTTCCTGTTTTACCTAAGACAACGACTTTACCACCTGTCATATATTCGCAACAGTGATCTCCAACACCTTCTACAACTGCAGTTGCCCCTGAGTTACGTACTGCAAAACGCTCTCCGGCAATACCATTGATGTAAGCTTGTCCGTGAACAGCTCCAAACAAACACACGTTACCCACAATAATGTTCTCATTAGCAACGAAGTCCGCTTCTTTAGGTTTTTTTACAATTAGTTTTGCGCCAGAAAGTCCTTTGCCCAAATAATCATTTGTGTTTCCTTCTAAAGCAAAAGTTAACCCATGTGCTCCAAATGCACCAAAACTTTGTCCAGCAGAACCGGTGAACTTAATATTTAATGTATCTTCTGGTAGTCCTAGATGTCCGTATATTTTTGATACTTCATTACTAAATATAGCACCAACAGCTCTATTGGTGTTTTTAATATCATAGCTTAAAAATGTTGCCTCTTTTCTATATAATGCCATGTGAGCGTCCTTTATCATAGTGAAGTCTAATGCTCCTTTTATGCCATGATTTTGTTGCTCTGTATTTTTTACAATACGCTTACTATAGGAGTCTGGTCTGTGTAAAATGTTTGAAAGATCCAGTCCTTTAGCTTTGTAATGTTTTATTGCTTTATTAGCATTTATTTTATGGGTTTGCCCAATCATTTCATCAACCGTTCTAAATCCTAGTTGCGCCATGATTCCTCGTAGTTCTTCTGCGATATAGTAGAAGAAGTTAATAACATGTTCAGGTGTTCCTTTAAAGTTTTTGCGTAGTTCTTTGTCTTGCGTTGCTACTCCAACAGGACAAGTATTTAAATGACACTTACGCATCATGATACATCCTGAAGCTACTAATGGAGCTGTTGCAAACCCAAACTCTTCTGCTCCCAACAATGCTGCAATAGCAACATCTCTCCCTGTTTTAAGTTGACCATCGCATTCTACTACGATTCTACTTCTGAGGTCGTTCATTACCAGTGTTTGTTGTGCTTCTGCTAAGCCAAGTTCCCATGGTAGTCCTGCATGTTTTAACGAGGTTAGTGGTGATGCGCCTGTTCCTCCGTCGTAACCAGATATTAAAACAACATCTGCTTTTGCTTTCGCAACTCCGGCAGCAATGGTTCCAACACCTACTTCTGATACTAGTTTTACATTGATTCGTGCATCTCTATTAGCATTCTTCAGGTCAAAAATTAATTGAGCTAAATCTTCAATGGAATAAATATCATGATGTGGTGGTGGAGAAATTAATCCAACAAATGGTGTAGAGTTTCTAGCATTTGCTATCCATGGTAATACCTTCTCTCCTGGTAATTGACCACCTTCTCCTGGTTTTGCACCTTGAGCCATTTTTATTTGAATCTCTTTAGCATTTGTTAGGTAATGAGATGTTACTCCAAATCGACCTGACGCCACTTGTTTAATTGCTGAGTTTCTACTATCACCATTAATATCTTTTTGGAAACGCCTTCTGTCTTCACCTCCTTCACCAGAATTAGATTTTGCTCCAATTCTGTTCATAGCAATTGCCAAATTTTCATGTGCTTCTCTAGAGATAGATCCATAAGACATCGCTCCAGTTTTGAAACGTTTTACAATGGCAGTCCATGGTTCTACTTCTTCAATAGGAATTGGATCAAGTTTATCAAACTCAAATAGACCACGAATAGTCATTAGATTTTCTGATTGTTCATTAATAGATTTTGCATAGGTATCATAACTCTTTTGGTCGCTTAAACGTACAGCTTGTTGCAGTTTAGCAACAGTAGTTGGATTAAACATGTGACGTTCTCCATTTCGCCTCCATCTATATTCTCCTCCAATGTTTAATCCTAAACGTTTATCTATAAGGTTGTCTGGATAAGCAAGTTTATAACGTTGATTAATTTCTTTTTCTATTTCATAAAGTCCTATTCCTTCGATTCGAGATGCTGTATAAGGGAAATATTTGTTTACAAATTGCGAGTTGAAACCAACTATTTCAAAGATTTGTGAACCTCTGTATGAATGTAATGTAGAGATTCCAATTTTATTCATAATCTTAAGTAGTCCTTTACCAATGGCTTTGTTAAAGTTTTCAACTGCTTTGTCTTCATCCATATCTGTAATGAAACCTTCTTTAACCTGAGCTCTTATGATCTCGTTTACCATATAAGGATTAATGGCCGATGCACCATACCCAAATAAGGTAGCAAAGTGATGTGGCTCACGAGGTTCCGCAGATTCGATAATAATGTCAAAATATGAACGCTTACGTAAACGATTCAATTGGTGATTTACGTATGAACATGCTAATAATGCAGGAATAGGAGCAAATTCCTTATTAACTCCTCTATCTGATAAAATGATAATATTCGTCTTACGTTCTAACGCTTTCTCTACTTGCTTTATAATATCTTCTAAAGCAGCTTCTAAACCATTTAATCCTTGAGATTTAGGATATAACATCTGAAAGGTTTCCGCTTTAAAACTCTCAATAGAAATGGTTCTAATTTTTTCTAAATCAGCATTGGAAATAACAGGATTCTGAATTCTTAGTTTTCTACACTGTCTCTCAGTAATACTAAAAATGTTTCTGTCTTTCCCTAAGTTTAAACTGATGTCAGTAACTATTTCCTCACGGATTCCATCCAACGGAGGATTGGTTACTTGGGCAAATAATTGCTTGAAATAGTTAGAAATAAGTTGTGGTCTGTCTGATAAAACGGCTAACGGAGTATCTATCCCCATAGAACCAAGCGCTTCTTTCCCGTTTTGAGCCATTGGAGTTATTACTTCCTGAATGTCTTCAAAAGTGTAATTGAATAAACGCTGTCGCGTCTTGATGTCGATGGTTTCAATTGGACATGTTGTGTTGGTGTATGGAACATCTCTTAAGTGTAATCTTGTCTTGTCTAACCACTCTTTATATGGTCTTTCTGCAACAATATTACTTTTTATTTCTTCATCATCTACTATACGTCCTTCGTTCATATCAACTAAGAACATTTTTCCGGGTTCAAGTCGTCCATGTTTTTCTATGTCTTCTGGATCGATATCTACTACACCAACCTCAGATGACATGATTAACTTTCCACTTTTGGTTAAGGTGTATCTAGAAGGTCTTAATCCGTTTCTATCCAATAAGGCTCCTATGTAATCTCCATCGGTAAAAGGAATCGAAGCAGGTCCATCCCAAGGCTCCATAATACAACAGTTGTATTCATAGAATGCCTTTTTCTCGGGACTCATAGTCTTATGTTTTTCCCATGCTTCAGGAATCATCATCATCATAATCTCTGGCAAAGATCTGTCTGTATGAGTCAACAGTTCTACAACCATGTCCATAGATGCGGAATCTGATTTTCCTGGTAGGATAATTGGGAATAATTTATCTATTTGTGGTCCGAAAACATCGCTTTTCATGATCTCTTCTCGCACACGCATTCTACTTACATTACCTCTAAGAGTATTGATCTCCCCATTCTGACACATGTAACGAAATGGTTGCGCTAATTCCCATGTTGGCATTGTGTTGGTAGAGAATCGTTGGTGTACCAATGCTAGACGTGTAACTAAATCGTCTTGTTGTAAGTCTGTATAATAAGGCCCAATATCCTCTGGTTTGATAATTCCTTTGTAGATCAAGGTCGTTAAAGATAAGCTTGATACGTAGAAATAGTTGCTCTCAGAAATTTTGGATAATCTAATTGTATGTTCTGTTATTTTTCGAGCAGCATATAATTTAGCTTTAAAATCTGCTTCTGAAATTTCTTCGCTTTTACCAATGAACAATTGTTCTATGGTAGGTTCTGACGCTGAAGCAATTTCTCCTAATTGAGCAGAATCTACAGGAACTTCTCTCCAACCCAAAACTTTTAAACCTTGTTCTTGAATTTCTTTTTCAAAAACATCTTTACAGTATTTTAGTTGGTTTTTTGCTTTTGGCAAAAATATCATTCCTACTGCATACTCTCTTTGATTAGGTAAATCAAACTTACATACGCGCTTAAAATATGTATGTGGTATATCTATTAGTAATCCTGCTCCATCTCCAGTTTTACCATCGGCACTTACACCTCCTCTGTGCTCTAGTTTTACTAGAATTTCTAAAGCATCATGTATGATTTGATTTGTCTTTTCTCCCTTTAGGTTGCATATGAATCCTGCACCACAATTTTCATGCTCAAATTCGGGCAAATAAAGTCCTTGTTTCTCCAACATCGTCTTAGTTTTTTTGAAGGTTTAACAAACTGTGTGAGAGACCAATATAGCAACAAGAGTTGAATGAATTGCAAAGTGGAAATCATTATTCCGAATATGAAAATATTAGGCTTTTAAAATGCTTTTTATACAATTTTAAACCTTATATGTTAGTGAATATTCAATTCTATTTTTCCATCATTGTTATGTCATTTTTTACGAAAACGTTTGAGAAAACCAATATTATTTAAATAAAACTCAAATAATTGTCTAAATATTTAAAAATAATTCAAATTTATAATTATTGATTTTGTAAAATATCTGTTTAAAAAAATATAACCCCTTAAAAAAATAGGGTTTAAATTTAAATAATCGTAAAAATCATTTTTATACCCTATAAAATTTGGGGGTTAATATTTTTTTAACATAGTTTTGACCCATCTAACAACAAAAAAGATAGGTATGAAACTTAAAATTACATTATTTATGGTATTTGCTTTTTCGATTGCATTTGGGCAAGAAGAAAAAGAAGAAAAGAAAGTGTCAATTAGTGGAACGGTTGATGCATATTATCAAACGTATTTTTCAGCTTCGGATGATTCAGGGCAATCGTTCGGGACATCTTTTGCTGACGAAACGGGGTTTGCTTTAGGTATGGCAAATATTGTAGCTTCATATGAAGGCGAAAAAACAGGAGTGGTAGCCGACGTAGTATTTGGTCCAAGAGGTGATTCTGCTGTGGGAGGTTATAATCTAAATCAGTTATATGCTTACTGGAATGTTTCAGAAGGAACAACACTAACTATAGGTCGATTTAATACTTACTTAGGTTATGAGGTAATATCTCCTGCAGGAAATTTTAACTACAGCACTTCTTATTTGTTCTCGAGTGGTCCTTTTTCTCATGTAGGTTTAAAAGCTGACTTTTCTTTAGGAGAAGACTTTAGCTTGATGCTTGCGGTTATGAACGCAACAGATGTAAATAACAATACGACTGGAGATTATGCCCTTGGAGCACAACTTGGATTTTCTGGGCAGTATTTAAATCTGTACTATGATAATAAAGAAGTACTTGGGTTTGAAATTGACTATACTGGAGGGTTTGATTTATCGGAAGATTTCTTCTTAGGAATTAATGCAGCTTATCAAGATAACGATGGGTCTGGGTTCTATGGAGCAGCTTTATATCCACAATTAGCGGCTTCAGACAATTTTAGTATTGGACTAAGAGGTGAATTATTTGGATTTCATGACAGTGATGTAGATGACTTACCAAGTGTATTCGCTGCAACCTTAACAGGAAGCTACACAGTAGATAACTTAATTATCAAGCCTGAGATAAGATTGGATTCTTGGAACAATGATTTTGAACCTTATCTAAACAACGATTCAGAACTTTCGAATAGTCTATCTGCCTTTACACTGGCAGCTATCTATTCATTTTAATAAATAAACTAAGACATGAAAAAAGTAGAAGCAATTATTAGAAAGTCAAAGTATCGACAAGTAAAAGATGCTTTGCACCTAGTGGGAGTGAATTTCTTCACTTACTGGGATGTAACAGGAATTGGAAACGAAAAAGAGGGTCATGTGTACAGAGGTATCGCCTATAGTACAAGTGATATACAACGAAGGTATTTATCAATTGTAGTCAACAACGATTTTCTGGATGTAACGGTGAAGACCATTCTTGAAGCCGCGTCCACTGGAGAAGTTGGAGATGGAAAAATATTCGTTTCTGATGTCTCAGAATCTTATCGAATAAGAACAGGAGAAAAAGGTGGTGACACACTAAGATAATTAGCAATCTAAAAAAACATTAAAACAAGATGGAATTATTAACAGCAAATAATGTATGGATGATGGTCTGTACAGCACTCGTATTCTTTATGCACTTAGGATTTGCATTCTTGGAAATTGGATTAACGAGACAAAAGAACACCCTAAATATACTATTCAAGAACATATTTATAATTACAGTTGGTTTATTACTGTACTGCATAGTTGGATTTAATCTTATGTATCCTGGAAGCTTTGCTTGGGGAGGTTTAATACCGGATTATTTTATAGATCTTTTTGGGTTGTCATTACCGGAAAATGGATTGACAGCAGATTACGCAGATGGAGGGTATACCTATTGGACAGACTTCCTTTTTCAGGGAATGTTTGCAGCAACAGCAGCAACGATTGTGTCTGGAGCAGTTGCAGAGCGTATTAAAATTGTGCCATTTATGATCTTTACCATACTATACGTAGGAATTATTTACCCACTTGCAGGTTCATGGAAATGGGGAGGTGGATTCCTTGATCAATTAGAAACTCCTTTTTATGACTTTGCTGGTTCAACCTTAGTGCATTCAGTAGGTGGATGGGCAGCAGTAGTAGCAGTGTGCTTATTGGGAGCTAGAATTGGGAAGTTCAGGGACGGACAAATCCGTGCGATTCCTGGTCATAACATTCCAATGGCAACAGCAGGTGTATTAATTCTTTGGTTAGGATGGTTTGGATTTAATGGAGGTTCAGTATTATCAGCTGATCCGGCATTAACCTCTTTAACTTTAGTTACTACTTGTTTGGCAGCAGCAGCAGGTGGAGTGGGTTCAGGATTACTATCTACAATAATTTATAAAAACCTTGATCTCACCATGTTCTTAAATGGAATTTTAGGAGGATTGGTTGGTATTACCGCTGGAGCGGATCAAATGAGTCCAACAGATGCAATCTTAATCGGGTTTATAGCTGGATTAATTATTCCACTAGCAGTATCATTTATTGATAGATTACGTTTAGACGATCCAGTAGGTGCAATTGCAGTGCACTTAGTGTGTGGTATTTGGGGAACCTTAGCAGTTGGAATCTTTGGGGATCTAGCTGGATGGGATCAATTTGTAAGTCAGTTAATAGGAGTAGGATCTTATGCTGCTATTTGTATAGTATCATCTTTCATAATCATATATACACTTAAGAAAACCATGGGTATTAGAGTGTCTGAGCGTGAAGAATTAGAAGGTTTGGATGGACATGAACACGGAATGAGTGCTTATGCAGACTTTAGAATGAACGAACATTAAATCAAGTCTTAGTTTTTTTGTAAATAAATTGATTTAATTTACGGGGTCGCAACGAAAGTTGCGACCCTTTTTTTGATAAAGTTATAGTCAAAAAAAGCCCTTAATTATTTAAGGGCTTTAGTTATTTGTATTTGAATTTAGCTTAAGCTGAATTTCTACTAGCATTAATATTACCGAACAGTGATCTCGTTACCATTTTTTCATAGATCTCAAATTGTTCTTTATCCATAACTTCAGATTTTTGCAATTCTTGAATCTTTTTTAATGCAAATTGCTGTATGGTTAATAACGGTAGAACAATAGATTCTCTAATTGCGATTGAAGCTTTACTCGCAGGTTCTTCTTGCATTAATTCTTTATAACCGGTAAGCTTTAAAATTAATCGCTTTGTAGTTTCATATTCAGTGTAAATAATACTCCAGAATTCACCATATTCTTTGTCGTCAGCCATATATCTAGTTAGGTCAAAAAACGATTTTGATAAAGACATCATACTATTGGCAATTAATGTTTTAAAGAAGTCAGATGTTTTAAATAATCTTTGCACTTTCTCAAACTCACCAGAATCTTCATAATACTTCAAAGCTGTCCCTACTCCAAAAAATCCAGGAACATTTTGTTTTAACAGGCTCCACGATCCAACAAAAGGAATAGCTCTAAGATCTTCAAAAACTAAACCATCCGACTTTCCTCTTTTTGAAGGTCTACTCCCAATATTGGTTTTAGCATAAAAATTAAGCGTACTCATATGTTCTAGATATGGAATAAATTTATCATGCGCCTTAAAATCTGAGTAAGCTTTATAGCTTCTTATTGCAAGGTCGTCCATAACTTCTCTGTTTTCAGGAATCATTCTTAAATCTACATTACTAATGCTATTATTAATTCCAGAACTAATAAGCTGTTCAAGGTTATACTGTGATGATTCCAAGGTTCCAAAATTAGAACTTATGGTTTGCCCTTGAATAGTTAATTGTACTTCTTCGCCTTCTATTGTTGGTCCAAGAGAAGCATAGAAATTATGCGTTTTTCCACCTCCTCTAGCTGGTGGACCACCGCGACCATCAAAGAAAATAACTTTGATACCATGTTTTCTGGATACTTCGGTTAAGTTTTCTTTAGCCTTGTATATTGCCCAATTTGCCATAAGGTAACCACCATCTTTTGTTCCATCACTAAATCCTAGCATTATCGTTTGTTTATTACCTCTAGATTTTAAATGCTTCGCATACTCAGGATTTGTATACAACTCTTCCATTACTGAAGGTGCATTTTCTAAATCCGTGATCGTTTCAAACAGAGGACCAATATCAACCGTTAATTCATCTTGAAAAGCAACCAGCTTTAACATGGCAAATAGTTGCATCACGTTAAGCGTAGTTTGGTTGTTACTAATTATGTAACGGTTGGCGGCTTTTTCTCCATTAGTTTCTTGAATGGTTTTAATAGCTTTCATGGTGTTCAAAGCCTTTAAGGTCTCTTCGTCTTTAATTAAAGAAAGATCGACTTTGCCATTAATCTCGGACAAGATCTTTACTTGTTCTTTTTCAGATAAATCATGATAATTATCTGGGAAGACACCACTTTTGTTTTCAATTAATGTGTCTACCAAAGTGTTAAAGAACTGAGCATGTTTGCGGCTGTCTTGTCTTATGTCCAGACTTGCAAAGTGAAAACCAAAGAGGTGTATCTTATTTAAAAAGCTATTTACTTCAGAGACATATAAGGATTGATGCTCTTTAATTAATAGCTCTTTAATACTCTCGACTTCAGATTTAAAGTGTGCTAAATTAAAATCCGTTTTTTGATTTGTAATAATCTTCCAAAGCTCAGTTTCAATGGCAACTATTTTCCTTTCTACAGCATTAAAAGTTAGTTTTCTTCGCAAACGTCGTGCATCGCGATAGTAATTTTTAATTAGAGTGTAGTTGAGTCTTTGTGCAACCTTAAGTGTAATTTCAGGGGTTACAAAAGGATTTCCGTCACGATCTCCACCAGGCCAGAAACCAATATTCAAGATGTCATTTTCAATGTGCTTGCCATCAAAAATATTGTGCTGTATGTAATCATAAATCTCACCAAAAGATTTGTAAAACACATTTTCCAAATACCAGATCAAGCTAACGGCTTCGTCATAAGGTGTTGGTTTTTTCTTTTTAAAGAAAGGAGTTTTTCCCAACTGAGCCATTAATATCTTAATCTTAGTAAGGTCATTTTCTTTAATAGCTTTTGATAAATCAGTAATAATACCAAGTACCGAACCAGGATAGAACTGAGTTGGATGAGCAGTTAAAACAATTCTAACTTTAAACTCTTCCAAATATTGACGAAGTTCATTTAGTTTGTTTTCAGAGAAAGCAGTTTCCTTTAAACTTCTAAGTGTTCCTATTCCGTCCATATTGTTCACAATGGGAAAAGCAGCATCTTCAATGGCGTCAAATAATACAACTTGACGTTCTATATACTGAATAAACCTAAAGAGCAAATCAATTTGACTCTCTGGAGATCGCCTTGCTTGATATTTCTTAAAAAAAGTTTCAACAATTGAGGTTGGGTCTTCACCATTTTCAAACCCTTTTTTGCATGTTGCATGAAACAGTGGTAAAAGAACACCAGTTCTGTTAATAGTTTGAAATGGTAAAGTGGTGAAAATGCTGTCGTAAATCTGATATTTAGACAATACATTTTGATTAAACCTAGTAAGTTTTGGTTGTTTCGACATCTGCTAAAACCTGTTAAAATGACTTTAAAATTAATAAACCATGAGCAAACAGTTTGTGGATTTAGTTCATTTTTGCGAAAATCGTGATTTATGTAACAGATATTATTAATAATGTAAAAAAGTTGACAGAAAAGAAAGAAAACAAAAAGGGAAATTCTTAAGAACTTCCCTTTTTTGTTTTCTTATTCAAAAATCTTATTTTCCCAACATTAATAGCTCATTGCAAACCACCTCAGTGATATATCTTTTTTCGCCTTCTTTGGTTTCGTAACTTCTAGAAGTAAGTTTACCTTCAATGGCTACTTCTTTTCCCTTAGCAACATATTTTTCTATGATGTCTGCAGTTTTACCCCAAGCAACAATATTGTGCCATTGTGTATCTGTAATTTTCTCGCCATTTGAGTTTTTATAACTTTCATTGGTGGCAATTGCAAATTTTGCAAGTTTCTTTCCTGATTCTAGAGTGATTACTTCTGGATCATTTCCTAAGTTTCCAATCAACTGTACTTTGTTTCTAAGCGTGTTCATAATTTAAATTTTTTAAGGTTAAACAGTTAATGCTATCAAACACTTTGTTCGACATGACAAAGATGAGAAGACTTGCAAGTAATATTCGGTTGTTACTCATTTATTATCGTTTGTAAACGTTTGTAGTCGTTTGTAAATGAATAATTAATTTGTATATTTAGCACATGAAATTCAATGTTGTCAAGGCTTTAGAGATTTTAGAGCGTACTCCAGAAATTCTAAAAATATATTTAGGAAGTTTATCGGAAGATTGGACCATATGTAATGAAGGTGAAGAAACATGGAGTGCTTTTCATATTGTTGGCCACCTAATTCACGGTGAAAAAACAGATTGGGCAGAACGATTACAACTAATAATGAGCGACGGAGAAATTAAAACATTTACTCCGTTTGATAGGTTTGCTCAGTTTGATGAATCAAAGGACAAAAAGCTGGTGCAATTGTTAAATGAATTTGATGAATTAAGAGCTCAAAATATTGCCCTTTTGAAATCCTTTAATATTCAAGAAAGTGATTTTGAAAGAAGAGCAATTCATCCAGAATTGGGTGAGATTACTTTACGAAATTTACTTGCAACTTGGGTTACTCATGATTTAGGACACATATCACAAATAGCTCGAGTCATGGCCAAACAATATAAAGAAGAGGTTGGTCCATGGACGAAATATATTTCAATTTTAAATAAATAATTATGATCATACTTATTGGAGTTCCATATGATGAGAATTCTAGCTTTGCAAAAGGTTCAGCATTGGCTCCTCCTAAAATCCGGCAGATGGATGCTGGAGGTTCTGCAAATAGGTTTTCAGAATTTGGGATCGAAATACTGGAAGGTGAAAGTTATCATGATTTAGGCGATATTGATTTTAGTGGTTTAAGTAGGGAATTAGTTTATGAAAAGATCAAAACAACAATTGCGCAAAAGTTATTATCAGATGATAAAATAATTAGCCTGGGAGGAGATCATTCGGTTTCTTTTCCTTTAATCGAAGCATATGCTCAGAAATATCAAAAGCTACATGTGTTGCACCTTGATGCACATGCCGATTTGTACGATGATTTTGAGGGAAATCGGTTTTCTCATGCATCACCATTCGCGAGATTGATGGAGAAGAATATTCTTGGTTCATTAACGCAAGTTGGAGTCAGAACTTTAAATACACACCAACAAGAACAAGCTGATAAATTTGGAGTAAGAATTGTAGAAATGAAAGATTTTAGTTTTGATTTTATTTCGGAGTTAGAAGGGCCACTTTATATCTCTCTTGATATTGATGTGTTAGACCCAGCTTTTGCTCCAGGAATTTCGCATCACGAACCTGGAGGGATGAGCACAAGGCAACTTATTTCAATTATTCAGCAAATCAATGTGCCAGTTGTGGGTGCAGATATTGTTGAACTAAATCCAACAAGGGATTTAAATGATGCTACTGCCATGGTAGCTTATAAGTTATTTAAAGAAATCGCGCATAAAATGTTAGACTAATATGAAGGTATTTGTAGAAACAGAAAGACTTATTTTAAGGGAGATATTGCCCATAGATGTCGATGGAATGTTCGAATTAGATTCAGATCCAGAAGTACATAAATATTTAGGGAATAACCCAATAAAAACGAAAGAGGAGGCTAGTAAAGCAATTTCTTTTATAAGGCAGCAATATGCTGAAAGAGGAATTGGTCGTTGGGCCGTGATAGAAAAAGCTTCTGGAGATTTTACAGGTTGGAGTGGTTTCAAACTCAATATGAAAGGAGAAGAGCTAAATGGGAAGGTTAATTTTTATGATATTGGTTATAGATTCATCCCAAGGTATTGGGGCCAAGGTTATGCTACCGAATCTGCAATAGCTACTCTAAAGTACGGTTTTGAAACCATGAATTTACAAACTATTGTAGGAGCAGCAGAACAAGATAATATAGGATCTAACAAGATCTTAAAAAAGATAGGATTAAGGTTTTGTAATGAGTTTACATACAAAGATATTCCTTGTAATTGGTACGAATTAAATAGAGAAGATTATGCAAAAGAAATGTCCTGAGTGTGGAGCAAAAATAGTAGGTCGTATAGACAAGAAGTTTTGTAGTGATGGCTGTAGAAATGCGCATAATAATCGTGTAAATAAGGATAGTAAGAACCTTATTAGAAATGTGAATAACAGGTTGCGTAAAAACTATAGAATTTTGGAGGAGTTAAATCCCGACCAAAAAACAAAAACATCCAGAGCAAGATTGATAGAAAAAGGCTTTGATTTTAATTATATAACAAGTGTATATACTACAAAGGCTGGAGCAACCTATTACTTTGTTTATGATCAGGGCTACTTACCGTTAGAGAATGATTATTTTGCATTGGTTAAGCGCGATAATTAGCGGTTTATTTTTTCGTATCTTAGAAGGGCATTGGCAATAATCTTGGATTATGCTAAAAAAACTCTTTATAGCATTTATTTTTTTTCAAAGTATATCATCAATCTATACTCAGGAAAAAGTTGATCCATATATTTATGATAATCTTGCAGTCGCCACCTTTGTTACAAAATTTGGTAGCATAAAAACTTACTTTCCTTTAGGGTCCTTGAGACAAACAATTTCTTTTACGGTTAAGCTAGAGCCATTAGGAAACAATCAGAGACAAGAACAGAGGAATCTCCAACAACTAAAAGAGCACAGTTTACAAATCGGAGATCATATGTTTCTTTTACGTCAAGAAACCTTTTCACTTCAAGGTCTTAATCCTGGGCAAAACCAGTTGAGCTTATTACTTGACAATAAATTGTTGGACGGTGTTTCACTTCCAATCGAATCTAAAGTAAATGCATGTCAGAATGCATGTTTTCCAACATATATCGTGGCTGGAAATATTGCAAAAATAGGAATTGGAAGTGATGGGCTTTTGCCTAATAAAAGAGTTCTTATTAATGGTGATGAGTCTCCTATTGTGGCAGTTTCGGAAGATCAACTATATATAGAAGTTCCTGAAAATGTTATAGGTAATACTAATGTTCAATTGATAGTTGATGAGGTTATTCTAGAGAAGGAGATCAATGTTTTGAAACTTAATTTGTCTGCGGATAGGCTGAATTTGTTGAGAGGACAACAAACAAAACTTAATATTGAAGTAAATGGATTGGATGGATTAGAAGAGGCCGTAACATTTACCATTACAAATTCATCACCTAAAAACATTACGCTGGAAGGAGGTAATGAGCAACGAATAGTCATTAAACCGGAAGATGCAGTATCAGGAACTTTTCAAATTGCCAAGAATGTTGAGGCTATTGCTAACGGAGGTTTTTCTATATCAGCAAATATTGCGCCTCCAGAAGAAACCGAAGAACCAATTGAAGACTCGCCACTTTGCCATTGTATTATCGATGATTACTCCTATTTAATTAGTCCGGAATCCTGTGAAGAACTGGGCGGATTACCATATAATGAGTATATAAATCAAGAGCCACAAAGTAATGTCGAGCCAAGTGTGATTGCATATAATGAGCGCTTGGTGTATACCATTTTAGGTAGTATGGATGATGATATTGCTGAACTGGAAGAAGAAGTTGAAAAGAACAATGAAGCTTATGAAAAAGTAAAGAAACGTAAAAAAGAAGCCGAGGAACGATATAACCAATTAGTAGCTATTGATAAAGTATTAGACAGCGTTCCTAAAACATATAAAGACAAGCTTAAAAAGATTGTAGATTCGTTATTAAAAGTAAAAGAAAAAATACCTAATAATGTTGATGCTACTGCCTTACAAAAGGCGGTTGATGATGCACAAAAAAGAGTTGAAGCTTGCGAGGATCGTGTAAAAGAGCTTGAAGAACATGAAGAAAAACTAAAAGAACAACTGAATACTGATGAAGAAGAACTAATTAAATCGCTCGAATATTTAAAAGGGATTTTGGAAGATTATAATATTGAACTGAAATACGAATTTAATGAAGATGGGTCGGTTAGCATTTCTGAAGACAGAAGCGGAATGTATAAGTATGATAAAGAAAGAATTGATGATGAAAGTGAATTCATTGAAGACCTTAAGAAAGAACTTAATAAAAAACGTAAGGCATATACTAAAACACGTAAGAAGATAGAGGAAATACCGGACCAGATAGAAGATGCAAAGGAAGATTGTAAGAAACTTGAGGCAATGCTTGAAAAAGCTAAGGAGGCAAAATCAAATTCAGATCTTGCGTTGGCCATAGAGGCGGAGTTAGGGTCAGTTTGTGAGGAATTAAGAAGGGTATTGGCAAGACTGCGGCGTTGGTGCGCACAAAACCCCGATTACTGCACTAAGGAAGATGTAGATAAGGTAAGTGAATATTGTCCTAAAACACTTGAAGAGTTTGAAAGATTCTGGAAAGGCTTTGATGAATTGCTTAAAAAGAAAAAGGGAATAGAGGATGATTTTGGCGATAAAGTAGAGGACTCCTCAAAAGAAATGGAGGATCTGGATAAAGAATATGAAGATCTAAAAAATAAGATAAGCGCTTTAGAAGAGGCGAAGCGAAAAAAACAGTTGGAGGAGCAGGAGAAACAGCGAAAAATAGCACAAGCTGAAGCGGAGCAAGCGGCTAAAGCAAAAGCTGCTAGAGATAAGCGCGAAAGAGAGCGAAAAAAACAGAAGAAAGAAGACGATAAAATAAAGCGATTGGTAAAAAAGGCTCAAGCAGAAGATGCTGGAGATGAAGCTTTTCAGGATTTACTTGAAGGTATGGGACTTAGTCTGCTTGATGAGGCAACTGGTGATACAAAATTAGGAACAATCATAGCAGGATTGCTCGCCGCGAAAGAAATCCCCGATTGTACCTGCAAATTGATGAAAGCTTTAAAAGAGGCCATTTCTGGTCGAGATAGACTTGAAGGTGTGGCTATTCATGTTGAAGGTTATATTAGATTATGGGAAGAATGTGCCAATTTAACGTCTTTCCCGGTTTCGGTGGCTATTGGTGGAAATGAGTTAACCGAGGCCATAGAAGATATGACCGATTCTCAAGCCTCCATAGCTAAGAAAGCTTTGGAGCAAGCGATAAGAATACAATGTAAATAATAGACTTACTTCCAGTTCTGCCCTTTAAGCTGAAGCGCCGCTTTTAAAATATCTTTTTGGCTTATTTGCCCTACTAATTTACCATTTTCGACAATTGGAAATCGTCTGCGTTTTGCATTTATGAACTTGTTTGCGGCGTCAAAGACATTCATTTCACCATCAATGGTATCAACATCCTTCGCCATACATTGCTCGATCGTTCGATGCGCAATTGGCATGTTATAATAACGACTGTCACTTATCTGTTTAATGCAGTCTCCTTCACTAATAATGCCTATCAATTCATTTTTGCTATTAACCACTGGTCCACCCGAAATTCTATTTTTAATTAGGGTTTCAATAACATCTTCAACCGACTGTTCTGGTTTAAAAGTAATGAGGTTTGTTGTCATGTAATCCTTCACCTTAATAGGAGAGCTAGCTTTACTCTTTTGCATGCGTCTGGAGCCTTGAAAACTTTTAATTCCCATAGTTATTTAGTTTAACGTTGCCCTTTAAAGTTAGTTAATTTTAATTATTTTAACCAAACGTATCTCTTTTACGTATCTGGAAACTAAGAAAACTTATATAGAAAATGATAAAAAAAGCCATTGCTTTACTACTATTAATAGCTGCAGTTTATTGGAGTTTTTCTGCTTTAATGCCTAGTGATTTTACAAGAATGAATGCGGATGAAAATTCTTTTTCTACCGAAAGAGCTTTAGTGCATTTAAACGAAATTTCTAAGGCTCCTCATTATGTTGGTAGCGAAGAACATGATCGTGTCAGAAATTATATAGCTTCTCAGTTAGAAAACTTAGGATTAAATGTTGAGATTCAGGAAGCATTTTCAATGCGCGATTATGGCAACCTTTCTAAACCAAAAAATATCATTTCGAAAATTGAAGGAACCAATAATTCAAAAGCACTCTTACTTTTAACACATTATGATAGTGCACCACAAGCCTCCCTAGGAGCTAGTGATGCAGGTTCTGGTGTGGTGACGATATTAGAAGGTATAAGGGCGTATTTAAGTAAGGGTGAACAACCAAAAAATGATATTATTATTGTAATTACAGATGCCGAGGAGTTAGGTTTAAATGGTGCGGATACTTTTACAAATAAACATTCTTGGGCTAAAGATATTGGGCTCGTTTTAAATTTTGAAGCTAGAGGAAGTGGAGGCCCAAGTTATATGCTCATGGAAACTAATGCTGGTAATGCAAATTTAATGAAGGGTTTTGTGGCTGCGAATACAGAATACCCTGTGGCTAACTCGTTAGCATACAGTATTTACAAAATGCTTCCCAACGATACAGATCTAACAGTTTTTAGAGAAGATGGTAATATTGAAGGGTTCAATTTTGCATTTATTGATGACCATTACGATTATCATACCTATATGGATAATTACGAAAGGCTCGATAGAAATACTTTAGAACATCAAGGATCTTATTTAATGCCTTTGCTTACATATTTTGCCAATGCAGATTTAAGTAACCTGAAAACAGATGAAGACTATATCTATTTTAATGTTCCTGTTTTAAAAATGGTCATGTATCCTTTCTCATGGATTTGGCCAATGTTTGTCGTCGCTTTAATGTTGTTTATTTCGCTTTTATGGTATGGAAAGAAAAATCAAAGTATAACATTTAAGGAAGCCTTAAAAGGATTTCTCCCGTTTGTAGGTGCTGTTATAATTACTGCAATTGTATGTATGTTATTATGGAATATTCTAAAGTGGACGTATCCTCATTACGAAGATATGCTTCATGGTTTTACTTATAATGGTTACACATACATTTCGGCATTTGTTTTTCTCACGATAGGGTTAAATTTCTTGATTTATCATAAAGTAAAATTTGAAAAGAAAGCTAATGCCTTAATCGCTCCTATTACAATTTGGTTAGTAATAAGTGCACTGTCAGGATTGTATCTAAAAGGAGCTAGTTTCTTTATTATCCCGGTTTTCTTTGTATTAGTATCCTTGTTTGTAATGATTAGGCAAGAAAGCCCTAATCTTGTTTTAATGGCAATTTTATGCTTTCCATTATTGCTCATTTTTTCGCCATTTGTAAAAATGTTACCCGTTGGATTAGGATTAAAGACGCTTTTTATTGTGGGAATTTTAGGATCGTTGATGTTTGGTATGTTGCTTCCAGTTTTAGGTTTCTTGAAGCATAAAAAGCGGTGGGGAAATTTTATACTCCTTATAGCACTTGTATTGTTAATTTCTGCCCATTTTAATTCAGGATTTGATCAGGATAGTCCTAAGCCAAATAGCTTGGTCTATGTTCTAGATGCAAATAAAAACAAAGCTATTTGGGCTACTTATGATAAGGTTTTAGATGCTTGGACAGAGAATTTTATTGATGAAAACTCACGGGAAGCCCAAGCAGAACAAAACATTTTTAGAAGTAAATACAACTCTGGTTTTTCATATCAAAGCGAAGCACCTTTAAAACCATTGTTAGAGCCATTAGTTATGGTGTTAAATGATACCGTAGTTGGTGAGTTTAGAAATGTATCATTTATAATAAAGCAACAAAGACCTGTTAACAGGTTTGATATATTTACTGATTCGTTAAGTAGGTTTAAAGATTTTGAGGTTAATGGAATTGCTGCTTATAAACAAACAGAAGAGGGTTATGCTTTTGAACCTAGAAGAAGGAATCGTTTATTTACACATTTTGTTTCAGATAATGATTCTTTACATATTAAGATTAGTGTTCCAAAAGAACAGAAGACCAAATTGAAACTTTATGAATCTTCATTCGATCTCTTAACTAACGAGTTGTTTACAATTCCGGAGCGAACAAAAGAGATGATACCTAAACCTTTTGTCCTTAACGATGCGGTAATAATTTCAAAAATTATTGACATTAACTAAAATTTAGTTTTTGGCATTACAATTGTTTCACTTAATTGTTTAGTTTTGAACCCTTAAATAGTGAAGCGATGAAAAAATTACTTGGAATTATGACGATGGTTGTAGCATTTAATGTTACAGCGCAAACAAATGCAGATTTATTAAACCATTACAAAGCTTATTATAAGCAAATGCAAACACAGGGTGATATGCAAGGTGTTATTAATGCACTAACGCACCTACATGTTTTAGAACCTAATGAAGCTAGATTAGATACATTGGCTGCTTTATACATGAATGCAGGAAATCATAATCAAGCTCTTAATACCATAGGGTACGAAAAAAAGGCAAATGATTCTGATATGGCTGTTGAAGTGAAAGCAATTTGCTTAAAGGCCGTAAATCAGCCACAACTTGCTGTCGAGCATTTTGATGAATTATTTAAAAGAAAACCAACTGCAATGTTAGCCTATGAATTAGCAGATTTAAAGATTCAATTAAATGACCTTACTGGAGCGATGGTAAATATTACTTACGGAATGGCAAATGCAAAGGATGATGAGATGAGAGCCTATTATGAAACGCAAACACCATATCAAGTATCTTTAAAAGCAGGCTTTACTTATTTGAAAGGCATCTTAAAGTTTAGAGAGAATGAACAAGATATTGATGGAGCAATAGCTATCTTAAATGAGGCTATACAAATTGCCCCTAACTTTAATTTGGCGACTTTAAGTCGACAAGCATTAGAATCTAGAAAGACACAGCCACAACCGCAAAAAAATGACTAATTAATAATTATCATATAAAAAAAAGGCTGCAAAAATTGCAGCCTTTTTTTATGTGTAATTTTAGTTAATTACCAAATTCTAACTCTTTTTTCTGGAGCTAGCCACATGGCATCTCCTTCTTTAATATCGAAAGTTTCATAAAAAGCATCAATGTTTTTAAGTGGTTGAATTGCTCTGTTATACCCTGGAGAGTGTGGATCTGTTTTAATTCGTGTTCTTAAAGCATCTTCTCTAATTAATGTTCTCCAAACGGTTGCCCAAGACATAAAGAAACGTTGTTCTGGAGTGAAACCATCAATGTTGTCCGGTCTTCCGTTCTCCTCAAAATGAAGTTGCAATCCATCATAAGCTCCAAGCACACCACCAAGATCACCAATGTTTTCACCTAAAGTAAATTTCCCATTAATGTATACACTGTCTAACACTTCAATAGCACTATATTGTTCGGCAAGTAAATTTCCTCTATTAGTAAACTCTTCAAGATCCTCTGGAGTCCACCAATTAGACATGTTTCCATCAGCATCAAAGCGAGCACCAGAATCATCAAACGCGTGAGATATTTCATGACCAATAACAGCGCCTATCCCACCATAATTAACAGCTTCGTCTGCAGTATAGTTGTAGAAAGGAGGTTGTAAAATAGCAGCAGGGAAAACAATTTCGTTATTAATTGGGTTGAAATAGGCATTAACTGTCTGTGGCGACATTCCCCATTCTTTTTTGTCGATTGGTTCCCCAATTTCAGATAAGTTCTTATCTATATTCCATTTACCTACAGCCATCATATTTTCAGCAAAACTATTCCCTTCTTTTACCATCATTGCAGAGTAATCTTCCCACTCATCTGGATAGGCAATTTTAACAGTAAACTTGTCTAGTTTTTCTATTGCTTTTGCTTTAGTATCATCGCTCATCCAATCTAGCACCTCAATTCTTTTCTGGAAAGCCTTAATTACATTGGCAATCATTTTTTCGGCTTTAACTTTAGCTTCTGGTGGGAACTTGGCATCTACGTATAGTTGACCAATAGCTTCACCGACAGATCCATTTACTGTTGACAATGCACGCTCTTCTGCTGGTCGTTGTTTTTTAGCTCCGTTAAGTTCTTTACTGTAAAACTCCCAGTTAGCTTTTTCTATTTCAGTAGTTAAAAATCCAGCTGCTTGATCGAGCGTACTCCATGTCATTAAAGTCTTGATATCATCAATAGAAGTTGTAGTTAAAAACTCATTTAGAGCTTTCATGTACTTTGGTTGGCTTACTAAAACTGTATCCATAGGTTTAGTAATTCCCATGTCACTAATCATTTTATTCCAGTCAATTGCAGGAGTCATTTCGGCTACTTGAGCTATTGTACGAGGGTTGTTATAATTACGAAAATCTCTACTTTGTACTTTATCAAATCTAGGCTCAGCAAGTTTTGTTTCCATTGCTAATATCTTTTCTGCTGCTTCATTAGCAGTAGCTTCATCATATTCTATGAATTGAAACATTCTAGCAATATGACCCACATATTTTTTTCTGATCTCTTTTGCATTTCCATCTTGCTCAAAATAACGGTCACGTTGAAGCCCTAATCCGCCAGGACCTACCCATCCAGTATTCATGCTGCTGTCATTTAAATCTGGACCAGCACCAATACCTACAAATGGAGCAGATACACCCATAGTTGTAGCATAAACAGTTTGCATATCACTTAAATTTTCGATTCCATTAATTGCTTCTAAAAGAGGTTTTAAAGGTTCAATCCCTGCCTTATCACGTGCAACTGTGTCTAACTGAGACTCAAAAATTAAGAGTGCCTTTTTTTGATCGGATCCTTCGGTGTAAGTTCCTAGTTCTTTAGATGTATTAATGATTTCTAAAACATCATTATCTGTTGCTTTTCTCAATACTCCAAAACCTCCCCAACGTACTCTGTCGTCTGGGATGGTATTATTTTTCATCCAACTACCATTTACATAGTTGTAAAAGTCATCTTTAGGGCTTACAGAAGTGTCCATATTTTCGAGGACAATTCCTGGAATTTTTTCTGCTTCAGCAGTGTCTTTGTTTGCATCTTCCTTACAGCCAACCATTACCAAAAAGGCAAAGAAGCTAAGTAGCGATACGTTTTTTGAATTGATTTTCATTTCGAATAGTATTTATTTAGATTACAAGTTATTATTATTTAGAAGCCAAAACGATTAAAATGTTACACCTTAACAAAAAATTAATAGAAAAAGGCGATTAATAGATGACTATAATCGCCTTTTGTTTTAAATCATATATATTTTAATCTACCCTAAATTCGAAAACTGGAGACTCTGAATTATTGCCTTCAGCATCTTTAGTGATAATCATCCAGTAATAAGTATTCCCAGCAGCAACACTTACATCACTGGTCATTTCAGTTTGATCAGTTCCAATTTGAGTTGCGGGAGGATTAACTGTGTCAAAATAAACATCATACCCAGTTATATCATTGTCCACATCACTACCTGTCCACTCTAAAGTTATGTTAGTTGTTCCCGTTAAGTTTGCTCCCATTGAAGGTCCAACCAATTCAGCTGGGAACGGCGCATAGTTTTGAGTAGCATCTCCAGCATTATAAAACTTCCAAGTTTCACTTTGGGCTGTTTCTGGTGTTGCGTTAGATTTAGAAACTACATACCAAGAATATGGTGTTCCTTTGTTTATTGAAACGGTTTTCTCAGTAGTATTAGAACTCAATGTGGTTGTTAGATCTGTAGCTATATTTTTTATGACTAAATCATAAATTGTAGTATTAGCAGAAGCGTTCCATTGGAATGTAACTTGGCTCTGAAAAGCATTTAAAGAAACACCCTCATTGCATTCTTGGTTATTATCAGGAAAAACTAGATTCGCCGCTTCAGGCAATTCTACTGTTGGTTCTCCAGGACCATCATCAGAGCTCCCTCCACTACTACAACTATATGCTATTATAATTAAGGTTAATAAAAGTATCTTTTTCATTTTCAATTATTTTTTAATGATCTTAAAGTTTGTTGTTGAGTTTCCATCATTAACATCCAGTAAGTATATTCCTGTTGCAAGGTCTGGCACTTCAATTAAAGTAGTTCCATTTGTAAGTGAAAAATCTTTAGATAGAATTAACTTTCCAACTAAGGACACTAACTTTACATGTATGTTTTTAGCATCAGTTTGCCCCATGTTAACAGTAAATGTATCTGAGTTAAAAGGATTTGGATACACTCTAATTACATCAAGGTTATTAATAGTTTCTCTATATACTCCTTGACAGTCTTTATCTGTTGAAATAGTTAACGTATTTACTCCTTTTATCAAGCTAAGTTCAATTGAATTTTCAGATGTTGTGGTAGTGTTTCCGTTAAGATCTATATAATAAACTGAAGCTCCGCTTAAATCTATTGAAACTGTATTTGCAACACCATTAATTCTGGAAACAACAGCAAGATCTTCAGGTTGCTCAACAGTTACATTAAAGCATTGCTCATAATCAGGTTGACCATCTACCGTAATACATACTGTATAATTTCCTCCATCTAAATTGTCAAACAAAGTAGTATTAGTAAATACGTTATCTTTATTTATTCCATTTCCATTTAGGTTGGCTGTATAGTCGAGGGTTTCGTTGGCAGTAATTGCAATACTTCCGTTATCCATGTTTCTACAAGTCTCACTTGTAATTTGTATCTGGAAATTATTAGAAGGCAATGTAAATACCGAACAACCACTTGCATCAACAGTATCACCTGGAGGAGTGTTTTTACAAGTATCATTTATGTCAAGAACACCATCATTATCGTCATCATCATCACAAAGATCTCCTAAACCATCTCCATCAAAATCACTTTGATTAGTGTTAGGTGTATTTGGACAATTATCATCATCATTTAGAATAGTGTCATTATCAACATCGCAAGTATTTCCAATTCCATCACCATTGTCATCAGCCTGATCTGGATTTGCAATGAATTGACAGTTATCGTTAATATCAAGAATTCCATCATTGTCATCGTCATCGTCACATTCGTCACCAATACCATCGCCATCATTATCAGCTTGATCTGTGTTTGGTGTGCTTGGGCAATTATCAATATGGTTACCAACACCGTCACCATCATTATCAGGGGTTACACCTTCAACATAAAAATCGTCAAGAATTACACCTTCTTCATTAACGGCTTGGTCAGAATGATATACCATTCTAAAAGTAACGGTAGATTCTCCAGACAATGGAGCAAGATCATAGCTGTATTCTGTCATCGTAGTATTAGTTCCTGTCCACTGCCCACCTACACAATTAAAACAGTTGCTACCTAGACCATCACCAGCTATTCTTGAACTGTTGTACCAATTTGGATCAGAAGAACTTCCAAGTAAAGACCAAGAGGCCCCTTGATCTGTTGAGTACTCTACATATACTAAGTCCCAATCGAATTCAATTACAAAAGCCATTTTAAACTTCAGTATTGGATCGGTCACAACGCTTAGATTGTAACATTCGGAAAATAAAAATGCCTTAATACCATCTCCATGATTGCCATCTAAGTTGGTACCATAAACGCTTGTACCAGAAGCTGCGGTATTCAAAACGGTTCCTGCAGGCACCCCTCTTTCCCAAAGTGGATCGCCTCCACCAGCATTAAAGGTAATTAGTGCGTCGTCTTCAGACTCAAAAGTGTTTATTTGATCTGATACACCTAAATCGTTTTTATAGAAAATAACATTAGACGAGTTATTGTTACCAAAGGTGTCATTTGGTATAGTTACCTCAATATTGAGTTCGTGTGATCCTGTATCAGTAGCTAATGTTGGTAAATCAATTGAAGTAGTTCCTTGTGAAGCTAAGTTTCCAGTCCATCGATATGTCTCTGTTGTTCCACCATCAAGGGTGTAGTTTACATCTATAGCACTTACCGCGTTATTACCATTATTTTTTACAGTGATACTAGGAGCAATATTTCCACAAAATATTAGACCATTGGTTGGGTTTTGAACGCTTATAAGCTTAATGTCATCATCAGCATAAACTGGAGGTGGTAAATCTGATCTCCAAACACCTCTTCCGTAAGTTGATGCCGTTATATTGTTATCATTTAGGTTAATAGCTAAGTCTGTTACGGTAGTATTTGGAAGACTGTTTTCAAACGGCTCCCATGCTTGGGTAACATCATCATAACGGTACACACCAATGCTAGTTCCTAAATAAAGAGGATTGTCAGGATGTTCACCTTGATGCTTTATAATATTTTTTGTTAAACCAGGTAAAGTACCCGTGATATCTGTAAATACATCTCCACCATCTAAGGATCTCAGTACTTGACCATTTGCATCTGGTGGATTGAAACTAGTTCCGCGAGTAGTTACATATACAATGCTAGAATCATTATTGTTTACTTCTATTGATGTAATATTAGAGCTAAACGTTTCAACTGTGCTAAATGTAGCTCCTTTGTCAGTACTTTTTCTTAACTGATTATTAATAGCCACATAAATGTTATCCGGATTGCTTGGATCAATTTCTAAAACATCAACATTACTACCAAATGATGGAGAAATTGCTGTCCAGTTACCTCCTTCAAACCTGTATATTTGGTTGTAGCCAGCATATACCTCACTATCACTGTTAATTGCTAAAGGTGTAATCCAGTTTCCTTGTACATTTCCACCATTTGGTGAACTAAAACGAGAACTTCCTGATTGACCAGAGTCTGACGAAACAAATAGGTTTTGACCAAATTGCATGAAACCATAATAAAGATTATCGCTATTTGGATCTATGACACCTTCCATACCGTCTCCACCATGATAGTTATTCCATGTGCTGTTAGCAAAACCAAAACCACCATTATCTTGTAATCCACCTGCAATTTTTCCTGAAGTCTGCTGCGATACAGAGATTCTATAGAACTGACTAATTTCCATGCCTACGGTGAGGTCAGAAAATGTTGTTCCTCCATCATTTGATTTAAAGAATCCACCATCAGAGCCAGTGTACAACTCACCATTAAAAAATCTTAACAAATGAATATCAGCATGAGTGTAAGATGGAGTGCGCGCAAACCATTGGTTTAATTGGGTGAAGTTATCTCCACTATCGGAAGATTTCCAAACATTCAAACATCCAACATATAGTTCGTTCTCATCAGTGTCTGAAACTCCTAAGGCTAAATCAAACCATGCTTGAGTACTCTCAAGTATATTTTCTGTTTCTAAACTTTTAACAAATGTTTCACCACTGTCTACTGATTTATAAATTCCTTGAAAAGTATAATTAGGTGAAAGACCAGCACTTAAAACGTAAACAACTTCTGAATTTGCAGGAGTAACGTCAATAACTAATCTTCCAGATTGAGATGGAAGCCCATCAGTGACTTGTGTAAAACTATCTCCACCGTCTCTAGACTTGAAGAAAGTATTACTGGATACTGCATAAATGATGCTCGTATCACCAGGCTTAACTTTAATATCCTTAATATTTCCAGCTAAGGTTTGTGTCCAGTTTGTTCCAGCATCAGTTGTCTTAAATACACCGCCAGTGGTTGCAACCCATAAAGTATTTGAATCGTTAGGGTCAATATAAATATCGTTCATTCTGCTAGGGGAGTTGTTAGGGTTGATTCCCGTTTGACTCCAGCTAGCACCACCATCTGTAGATTTCCATACTCCCATACTTCGGGAATCACCAGCGTCATCATCTCCAGTCGCAATATATATCGTGTTTGAATCATTGTAGTCAATAGCAATTCCAGAAACGCCAATTTGTGGTAAATCATCAATTAAAGGTGTCCAGTTTTGTCCAGCGTCAGTAGATTTCCAAATTCCACCAGCTGGTGCACCAGCATAATAGGTGTTGGGGTTGTTAGGATCTACAATTATTGCATTAACTCTGCCAATATTAGCAGACGATATATTCTGATTCGCAAAATCTGTAGGACCTAAAGACACCCAGTTACTAACATCGGCTTGAGAGTTGAAGTTTGCATCGTAAGCTTCTTTCCGTTCCCAAAGAGACCAAAGTTGCTGAGCTGTTGGTAAGTAACCATCTTTAGTTACATAATTTTTCCAATGGTTTTCCCAACGCTTGAATGGTTTGTAACCACTACCTTTGGCATTAATATCTTTTCCTTTCCAGTAGTCATTGAAAGCTTTTACATAGTCCTCAAGTTTAATTTTTTGAGTCCTAGCTTGCGGTTCAAGTTTCTTCATCCAAGGAGCATCCGAAAATTCTTGAGAGTGTGTGTAAAAAGACATGCAAAGAGCAATGAGAAGAAGTAAATTCTTTTCCATTTTCATATTTCTTTTTTTTTTTTGAAGCACTAAATTATGCTAATTTCTTCAAAAATTAACATTTATTAACAAAAAATTAGATTAAAAGAAATATTAATTAACAGCCTATTGAGGTTTTATAATTTTTTGACTATCTCGTTCAATCTCTTTATTTATTTGATATATTAAATTATTAAAACTTAAAAGAATGTCTTTAATATTACCGAGAAGAGTTTCTTTATCTGAGTTTTGAATATTTGCAGCTTCGTCAAACTTATAGAGTACAGTTTCAAAAGCACTTATTCTAACTAAAACAGAAGGTTTATTTAATTTTTCTGGAATTTCAACTTTTAAATCAGTTAGAAAGCTTTGAAGTAATGCTTTGTCATCTTTAAAAAAGGAAAATGATCCTGTTTTAAGATCTTCCATATGACTTAGTAATGTTTTGAATTTATTCCAACTTTCGGTAATAGTTTCAGATTGATCACTTAATGCAAATTCTGTAATATTTAAGTTGGAAATATCTTTCTCCGTAATAACTGCATTTTGTACTTCGCTAGCAGTATCTTCATTTATTTCTTCACTATTGTTTTTTTTACAATGGGTGTTTAGTAGAATCAATATTACAGCTAGAATGCTGAATAATCTGTTAATGCTCTTTTTCATACCTATCAACAAAGTTGTTGTACAAATATATTATCAAGTTTTTACTAGAATAAATATTTGTGAATAAATTTGATTTGAACACTAAAAAACTTACTATTTTTGAGGCGCTAAAAAAGCTAAATGGCATCTAAAATTTTAATTATTGGAGCTTGCGGACAGATTGGATCTGAGCTTACTTCTAAGCTTAGAGAACAGTTAGGAATAGATAGTGTAGTGGCAAGTGATATTAGAAAGAGCAACGAAGAACTGGTGAATTCTGGACCGTTTGAAATTATTGATGCCAAAAATCTACTTTCTGTAAAAGCTTGTGTAGATAAGCATAATATAGATACCGTTTATCTCATGGCAGCAATGTTAAGTGCTACTGGTGAACAGTTCCCAGAAAAGGCTTGGGACTTGAACATGACTTCATTGTTTAATGTGTTGAATTTAGCAAAAGACAAAGTTATTGATCGTGTTTTTTGGCCCTCAAGTATAGCAGTTTTTGGTCCCACAACACCAAAAGTAAACACACCTCAAAACACAGTAATGGAACCAACTACTGTTTATGGAATGACAAAGCAAGTTGGTGAAAGATGGTGTGAATATTACCATGATAAATATGGAGTTGATGTGAGGAGTATTCGTTATCCAGGAATTATAAGCTGGAAAACCTTACCAGGAGGAGGAACTACAGATTATGCAATTGATATTTTTCACAAAGCTATTTCTGATAAGCATTATGAGTGCTTTTTAAATAAAGATTCTGAGTTGCCAATGATGTTCATGGATGATGCAGTAGATGCGACAATTTCTATAATGAATGCAAATGCCGATGATTTAACAATTTGGTCTTCATATAATTTAGCAGCTATTAGTTTTACACCAGAGGAATTAGCTGCCAGTATAAAAAAACAAATCCCTGATTTTACAATTGAATATCAGCCTGATTTTAGACAAAAGATTGCTGATAGCTGGCCTAAATCAATAGATGATTCGCAAGCAAGAAAGGATTGGAATTGGGAGCATAGCTTTGATCTTAAAAAGATTACTAATGAAATGCTTACTCAACTAAAAAAAGTTGCTGTTTCCTGAGGAAGTTATTTCTTAGCATTGATTAAATAAAACCTATTCCTGTTTTTAATAAATCGTTATAAGCCTCAACATTAAATGAGTATAAATATGGAGCTTTATGTGCACCACCAGACATTTGTTTTTCGTGTCTGTTTAAAATCCCCAACTTTAAAATTTTCTTCTGGAAGTTACCTCTATCTAACTTTCTATCGAGTATTAATTCATAAAGGTTTTGAAGCATTTTCATAGTAAACCTTTCTGGTAACAACATTAAACCAATTGGCTGAAACTTTATTTGCTTTTTTACATAATCCCGAGCAAAATTGATCATTTCATTATGGTCAAAAATTAATTCGGGAAGTGTGTTAACAGGCTTCCATTCGCATAGGTCACTTAACTCATCTGGAATTGGCTTGAATGTATCAGGACTTACAAGTGCTAAATAAGAAACACCAACAAACCGTTGCTCAAACCATTGAATGATATCCTTGGTTGCTCCTATATTTTCTAACTGTTTTATTAGCGCAGGAATATCTCTTCTTTTAGCCTGTCCAAAAACATGTAATTGCTTTAAATAAGTAATGTCCAAATTCGTACGCTTCTTTAAAATTCGTTGAGCGGCTTCATCTAATGATTCCTCTTTCTTAATAAAACCACCAGGCAATCCCCATGATTTAGTTTCTTTCCATCTTAGAACCAAAACATTTAATTGATTGTCAATTAATCCTAAAATCACACAGTCAATCGAAAGACTAGGAAGATAGCTCTTTAGCTCTTCGGAAAATTTATTTATTGTAGGCTTGTCATTCATTTGCTCAAATGTAAGAATTATTATTGTGTAATTTGTACAAAATAAAAAATATTTGTAATATTATGTAAAATAAACACAATGAAAATTTTAAAGATAGTAGGAAAGCTATTAGAAGCCTTATTGGGAGTGCTAATAATTGTCTTTTTTGTAATTAAGTTTAATGGAAGTAGAAAGAAAAATAACTTTTTAACCTAGATAAGTTAATAAAAGCAAAAACCCGAACATATGTTCGGGTTTTTATGTGGTACCTCCAGGAATCGAACCAGGGACACACGGATTTTCAGTCCGTTGCTCTACCAACTGAGCTAAGGTACCTCGCTAAATGCGGATGCAAATATAATTGCAATTTTATAATTCCACAAAATAAAAAGTTATAAAAAATGGTTTTGTAAATTTACACTCTTTATTTTAAGAATGAATTTAATCATTGACGTAGGGAACACAAAAGCAAAACTTGCTGTTTTTGAAGAGAATAAGATTGTTTTCAAAAAGACTTGTACAACAGATGAAATACTGAAAGAAGTTAATGAGTTAATTGATAATTATTACATAGACAAAGGAATATTATCTTCTGTAGGAGAATTGAATGAAATTATAATAAATTCAATTTCAAATTTAATTAACCTTCTCGTTCTTGATTCAAGTACCAAAATCCCATTTAATAATAAATATAAGACACCTGAAACCTTAGGAGTAGATAGAATAGCTTTAGTAAGTGCATGCGTTAAAAATTATCCAAACAAAAATTGTTTGGTTATGGATGCGGGAACTTGCATTACTTACGACTTTGTTAATTCAAAAAACAATTATTTAGGCGGTGCAATTGCTCCTGGAATCGATATGCGTTATAAATCACTTCATACTTTCACAGCCAACTTGCCGTTATTGAAAAAGAAAGAGGTGGAAAAAATAATAGGAAACACTTCCAAGAAGGCTATTCATTCTGGCGTTATTAAAGGAACTCTTTTTGAAATAGAGGGGGTTATAAATCAATATCAAGAGAAATATGAAGATTTAACAGTTATTTTAACAGGCGGAGATGCTAAATTCTTGTCTAAGCAATTAAAAAATAGCATATTTGCGAACTCAAATTTTCTTTTAGAAGGTTTAAATTTTATTCTAGAATTCAATTCAAACGAATGATAAAACATTTTTGTTTAGTATTTATGGCTTTTTTAGCCTTAAATAGTTTTGCTCAGGTTAGAACAACGTCACCTTATTCTTTTTACGGAATCGGTAGTTTAAAATTCAAAGGGACAGTTGAAAACAGAAGTATGGGAGGACTGAGTATTTATACAGATAGTATTCATATAAATCTTAGAAATCCAGCTTCATATGCTGGAAAAAACATACAAACATTTCCTTTTGGCGGAGAAAATGGAGCCGTTAAATATTCAGTTGGTGGAAGCAGTACGAGTACTGAGCTAAGTACATCTTCAGATTCAGATAGATTAGGTAAAACAACTTTTGATTATTTAGCTGTAGCATTACCAATGGGGAAAGTGGGAGTTGGTTTTGGATTATTGCCTTATACTGCAGTTGGTTACCGGTTAGAATCGTATAGCAGCCCGGATGTATTAGATTATCAATACTCTGGAGAAGGAGGATTAAATAAAGCATATTTAGGGTTAGGATACCAAATAGCTAATAATTTGAATATTGGAGTTGATGCTAGCTATAATTTTGGTAACATTCAAAACAATGTTGTTCAATTTAGATATGATGACGAAGGTCTTCCATTGCAATACCAGAGTAAAGAAAATAATAGATCAGATTTAAGTGGACTGAACTTTAACTTCGGGTTGACATACACACCAATGATTTCTGAAAAGTTAAAATTAACCACAGCATTTACATACTCACCAAAGGCGGATTTGACCTCTAATAATCAAAGAACAATTTCCACTATAGTAATCAATCCTGATACAGGAGCAGATTTCCCTGTAAACCAGATAGATATTGATCTTTCAGCAGATGGAATTGATAAAACAGAGCTGTCACTTCCAGCTAAAACAAGCTTCGGAATTGGAGTTGGTGAAGAGCTAAAGTGGTTCTTGGGTGGTGAATATACTTTGTTAAAAACCAGTGAGTTCTCAAATGAAATTTTTAGTTTTGATAATGCGAAGTATGAAGATGCAACAACTATATCAGTTGGAGGGTTCTATATTCCGCAGTATAATTCATTTAAATATTGGAAAAGAATAGTATATCGTGCAGGTTTTAGATACGAAAATACTGGTCTAGAGATTAATAATGAAGCAATAAATGAGTTTGGCATTACTTTTGGGGTAGGTTTGCCAGTTGGGAATTTGTTTTCTAATGCTAATTTAGGTCTAGAAATAGGGCAAAGAGGTACAGTTAATCAAAATCTGGTTAAAGAGAATTTCGTAAGTTTCCAACTTAGTTTATCTCTTAATGATAGATGGTTTGTAAAACGAAAATATAACTAACAACAATAATACTAGAATTATGAAGACGAAAATTACACTATTAATAGCAATGCTTTTTCTAGGTTTTGGTGCTGTTTCAGCTCAAGGGAATGAAGAAGACATGAATACATTGTCGATTTTTAGTGAATATGCTAAGGCTAAAAATTACGATGCTGCTTATGGACCTTGGATGGAACTTAGAAACAGAAATCCAAAATTTAATAGAGCAATCTATACGTATGGTGAGAGAATTCTAAAGGACAAGATCAAGAAATCTTCTGGAACGGATAAGGTTGGTTACATTAATGACCTAGTAAAGCTTTATGATGAGAGAATGAATTACTTCGCTAGTAAAACTCCAAAAGGAGAGTTTATGGCAAAAGCAACACAAGTAAAATATGATCACAGAAAAGACCTTGGTGTTTCTAAAGATGAATTGTATAATGGCTTTGATGCAGCATATCAGGCAGACGCAAAGACATTTACTAACCCAAAAAGCTTGTACACTTACTTTTCGTTAATGGTTGATTTGTACGATGCCAAGAAAAAAACTGCTCAACAGCTTTTTAATAAGTATGATGACATTAGTGAAAAAATAGATTTTGAGATCAAGAACTATACAAGAATGCTTAACAAGTTTGTTCCTCAAGGTAGTGAAGATGAAGAAACTCCAGAGGTTGCATTAAGCTCAAAAGATGCTAAAAAAGTTAAGTCGTACAATAGCTACTTGAAAGCATACAATCAAATTGTTGGTAGTGTAGATAAAAAATTAGGTGATAGAGCTAACTGTGAGAATTTAATACCTCTTTACACTAGAGACTTTGATGAGTTCAAGAATGATAAGGTTTGGTTACAAAGAGCCATGAATAGAATGTATACTAAAGAGTGTACAGATGATGCGTTGTTTGTTAAGGTTGTTCAACAAATGAATACACTTGAGCCTAATGCTTCTACTGCATATTATTTAGGAATATTAAAAGAAAAAGAAGGAAACTGGAGTGAAGCACTTGAATATTTTAACCAAGCTGTTGAATTAGAAAGTGACCCAATTGATAAGGCAAAACGCCTAAATAGTATTGCAGGTAAATATAGAAAGAAAGGAAGCTTAGGGCAAGCACGAAGCTATTATCAAAAGGCTTTAAAAGAAAACCCTTCTTTAGGTTCTGCTCATTTGGCAATCGCACAAATGTATGCTAAGAGTGCTAACAATTGTGGTACAGATAGTTTTACAAAAAGAGCGGTTTTCTGGTTAGCAGCAAACGAAGCAAGAAAAGCGGGAAGAGTTGATGCTAGTTTAGCAAAAGCTTCTGCTAATACAGTAGCAAATTACCTAGCTAAAGCACCAACAAAGACTGATATTTTCTCAAAAGGAAACTCTGGAGAATCTATCAAGATTGGATGTTGGATTAATAGAACAGTTAAGGTGCCGTCACTTTAATGGTTAATAAACTTAGTTATATAAAATATATCATGGTCACGGTTTTTACCGTGACCATGTTTTTTTCATGTAAAGATAACTTTCGAGAGGTACAAAATATAGGTGTAAAAGGTAGTCAACCAATAAATATTGCTGAAAATATAAATACCAAATACACAGATTCTGGAAAGTTAAAAACAGTATTGGTAAGTAAAAAAATGTTAGATTTTTCTAATCGTGAATTTGCATTTTTCGAGTTTCCAGAAGGAGTAGATTTTACTGTTTATGATGATGATGGTAATGCAAACAACGTTTTAGCAGATTATGCCATTACCTATAATGAGACTAATCTTATTGACCTTAGAGGTAATGTTATACTATCAACACATAATAAGGATACACTTTACGCGGAACAATTATTTTACGATCAAGAAAAAGAATGGATGTTTACCAATCAACCAGTAACATTTAGAAGGCAAACCGAAGTTATTAACGGAAATGGTTTTGACTCTAATAGAAACTTTACTAATGCGAAGGTTTTGGAGGTTACAGGAGTTCTTTATTTAGACGAATAATTCTTATCTTTATAAATAACCACTAATTATAATTAATGAAACTATTAAAGCTCTTACAGTACGCTTATTTGTTTTTTGTTGTATTGTTTTTATATGATGCAATAGCTAATTGGAATATTGATAGAAGCAGGTCTTATATGTCCTTGTTTTTTGCTGCTTTAGCAGTGTTTATGTTTTTCTTTAGAAAGAAGTTTAGAAAGCGTTTCGAAGACAGAGGAAAGCTTTAAGCATGAGCCCCGAATTTTTAATCATTATAATATCCCTATTATTCTCGGCTTTTTTCTCTGGGATGGAAATAGCTTATGTCTCCTCTAACAAAATTCATATTGAAATTGAAAAGAAGCAAGAAGGTCTCCTTGCAAAAGTACTAACAAAGCTTACTGCAAAACCTTCGAAATTTATTGCCACAATGTTAATTGGTAATAATATTGCTTTGGTAATTTATGGGTTTTATATGGGTGATGTATTAATGAACTGGTTTCAATCTTTAAACCTTACAAATGCTTTTGCAAGCACGCTTATTACAGACTTTAATTTACTTACCCAAACCATAATCTCTACCGTAATTATTCTAGTGACAGCAGAGTTTTTACCAAAAGTATTTTTTCAGATTTACTCTAATTTCTTGTTAAAATTTTTCGCAATTCCAGCCTATATTTTCTATTGGGTATTCTCAATAATTTCGGAGTTTGTTATATGGATATCTGATCTTGTGCTAAAATACTTTTTCAAAACTGAAGGAGATGAAGTACAACTCGCTTTCACGAAAGTTGAACTTGGTAATTACATTAGTGAACAGTTAGAGACCGTCGAAGAGCATGAAGAAGTTGATAGTGAAATCCAAATCTTTCAGAATGCATTAGAGTTTTCAGAAGTGAAATCTCGAGAGGTAATGATTCCTAGAACAGAGCTAGTTGCAGTTGAAATTCATGACGGTGTAAAGTCGCTTAACGAACTATTTACTTCAACAGGTTTTTCTAAAATTTTGGTTTACAAGAATACCATTGATGATATTTTAGGATATGTACGCTCTTTCGATTTATTCAAAAAACCGAAAAGCATCAAGACTATGGTAATGCCTGTGGAGTTTGTTCCAGAAACAATGCTCATTAAAGACGTTTTGAATGTGCTTACTAAGAAAAGAAAGAGTGTTGCCATAGTATTAGATGAATATGGTGGAACATCTGGAATTATGACAGTTGAAGACATTGTAGAAGAGCTTTTTGGAGAAATTGAAGATGAACATGATAGTATTGAATTGTTAGAAGAAAAGCTGGATGATTCAAACTTCAACCTATCAGCTCGACTAGAAGTAGATTACTTAAATGAAACCTATAAACTGGATCTCCCTGAAAATGAGAACTATGAAACTTTAGGAGGTCTCATAGTTAATAGTACAGAAGAAATTCCAGAACAAAACGAAAAAGTTAGAATAGATAACTTCCTTTTCACCATTTTAGAAGTTTCAAATACCAAAATTGATATAGTGTCTTTAGAGGTAATTAAAGACAACTAAAAATCTTACAATCGTACAATTAATCCGTTGTTCTACTTTTATTATTTGGTAGAAAATGGTATTTTCGCACGCAATATTTTATTGAAATTAATGAAGATCATTGTTAACCTACTTTAATTTGGCGCCAATGGTCAATATGTTGAATACCCAAAAGGATACTTAAAAATTACAAAATGGCAATTTTAAATAAAATTAGACAACGATCGTTATTCTTAATTCTAATTATAGCTATGGCATTATTCTCTTTTGTCTTGGCAGATTTATTTAAGAACAGTGATGGTTTTTCAAGTAAAGCGCAAAATGTAATTGCAACAATAAACGGTGAAGATATTGAACGTGATGAGTTCATGACCAAAGTTGAGAATACGCAAAGACAATTTGGGGCTTCTATGACAAGCACTCAAGCGATGAATAGAGTTTGGGATCAAGAAGTAAACGCAACAATACTTAGCGAGCAGTATGATGAATTAGGTATTAGTGTTGAACGTGACCAAATGAGAGATCTTCTAAAGTTAGGATTACAGTCTTTTGAAGAATTTAAAAATGAAGACGGAATCTATGACGAGAATAAATTAAACGAGTTTATTGCGAACCTTAGAGAGATTTCACCTCAAACTTCACTTTTAGGAGGATCACCAATTAATTATGAGGCTTGGACCAACTATGAGAATAATATTGCTGTAGGAGGTAAGCAACAAACCTATTATAACTTAATTAAGGCTGGTGTTTCAGGAACTTTAGCTGAAGGAGAACTAGATTACAAATTAGAGAATGACAACGTAGATATTCGTTATGTTCAAATTCCTTTCTCTTCAATTGAAGATAGTTTAGTAGAAGTTACTAAATCTGATATTTCAAAGTATGTAAGTGAGCATAAAGAAAGTTATGAGGTTGAAGAATCTAGAGATATTTATTTTGTTGAGTTTAAAGAAGAAGCTTCTTTACAAGATGAAGAAGGTATCCAAGCTGAACTACTATCTTTATTAGAAGATCGTGAAGAATATGTTGAGGCTATCAAAGGAAATGAAACAGTCTTAGGATTTAAAAACACTACTGATGATGCAGAATTTTTAGCTGCTAATTCAGCTTTACAACTTTATGATGACTATGTGTTTAAAAATGTACTTCCAGCCGCAGTGGCTGATAGTATTTACAATCTTGATAAAGGTGAAGTTTTTGGACCTTACAAAGATGGCAATATGTATAAGATCAGTAAGGTTATTGATGTGAAGCAAATACCAGATTCAGTTAAGGTAAGACATATTCTTATTCCTTTTGCTGGAGCTTTACAAGCACTACCAACAGTTACCAAAACAGATGAACAAGCGAAAGCAACTGCTGATAGTATTTATAATGTTATTAGAGGGAACCGTTCTAAGTTCTCAGATTTATTAGAACTATCTTCAGATTTAGTAAGTAACGCGCAAGATGGAGAAATAGAGTTTGGGTATAATACAGGAATGGCTCCTGAGTTCAAAACTTTTTCTTTTGACAATGGAGTGGGAGCTTTAGATGTTGTAAGAACCGACTTTGGGTATCATATTATAGAAGTATTATCTCAAAATAATAAACAAAGAGCTGTAAAAGTTGGAAACTTAGCTATGGAGATTGAACCTTCTGAGGAAACAATTGATAAAGTATTTACAGAAACCTCTAAATTTGAAATTGCTGTATTGGAAAAGCCATTTGTTGATGTTGCTGGAGAAATGGAATACTCTGTGAAGCCAGTAAATGCGATAAAAGCTTTAGATGAAACTATTCCTGGTTTAGGATACCAAAGAGCAATGGTGCGTTGGGCATTTGAAGATGGAATTAAAGTTGGAAGTGTTAAGAGGTTCAACTTACAAGGTGGAGGTTATGCTGTTGCAGTTGTATCATCAATTAATGAAGAAGGATTAATGACTACAGAAAAAGCTTCAGTAACTGCTTTACCAGAAATTAGAAGAGAAAAGAAGGCTGAAATTATTTTATCTAGAATTTCGGCAACTGCTTTACAAGAAATTGCCGCAACTGAAAATCAAACCGTTCAAACTGCTCTTGCAATCAATATGAAGAATCCTACTATCTCTGGAGCGGGAAATGAACCATTAGTGGTAGGAACAGCTTTTGGGCTTGCTGAAGGAAGTGTGTCAAAGCCAATTATTGGTAATAACGGAGTATTTATTATTGAAGTAACAAAGAAAACTCCAGGAGCTGGATTACCAAACTATCAGGCTGCAGCTAATCGTCTTGGAAATTCAAGATCAGGGCTTGTAAATTCAGCAATCCTAGCTGCACTTAAAGAAGCAGCTGATATTGAAGATAACAGAGCTACGTTCTATTAATAGAATTGGTATATAAAAATAAAAGGCTTCACATTGTGAAGCCTTTTTTAATTTAGAACCATCTCTTTATATGGAATAATTGTTTGGTAACCTTTATTTTCAAAATAAGGTATGGGGTTATCATTAGAAGTAATCAAAATAAAATCACCTCCCCAAGCTCCTAAACTTTTAATACTCCCTTTAAAGTCTGAGAATAATCGATTCTTCACAGTTTCTTGATCAATAACATTGGAGATGATTTGTTCGTGTTTCTCGATGAGAGAATTAAATTCTTCCAGAGAGCTACAGTTTATTACGGCATCTGTTATTTTATTGATCTTATCAATTTCTTGAGAAATGTCACCTTTTTTTGAGGTATAAGTTGCTATTCCTTCTCTGCTATTCTGCTTCTGATTAAGATGAACAAAGTATAAGCTGTCGGAAAAACCAGGAGCAAAACTAACATGACTAACAGTTCTTTTTTTATTGTCTAGCTGATAAGTTATTGGACTACTGTTTTCTGCACAAGCAATATCGTAACCACTTCCTCCAAATGTATTCTCAAGTAACTCAAAGCTATTTATTTCTGCCCAGGAGGCTAAATTATTTAACAAGGTTGAAGAGCTTCCTAATCCCCAATCTTGAGGAAATTCTAATTCAGATTTAAAGGAGTAACCTTGTTTTAGAATATTTGGATTAAGCTCTTTAATAGCATTAAATATATCTATCAATCTATTAGGAATTGAATCATCACTACTTAAATGCTTTTTAGCATCGAAAGAGAATGTGTTTTCAAACCACACTTTACCTTGATGATCAAAACTTTTCCATGCTATATTTTTTGAACTGTTGGAATTGACTTCTAATGATTGTCCAAACTTTGTAGGTATTGCTAACGCTTTTGCTCCATCTAAAACAAGATACTCTCCAGTGAGTAATAGCTTTCCGTGACTATAAAACTTCGCCATTATTTCCTTAAATTCTCTATTGCTTCAACTACTGCGCTATGTGTAACAACGTTAGACTTAAAGTGTTCAATCAGCGTGTCTTTTTCTTTTGCTGTTGCTTCAAACTGATTTAAAATATTCATTAAATGCATCTTCATATGCCCTTGTTGAATCCCAGTTGTAATTAGTGATCGTATAGCCGCAAAATTTTGAGCTAATCCAGCTACAGCTGTTATTTGCATTAACTCTTTAGCAGTAGGATTTCCAAGCATTTCCAATGAGAGTTTTACTAACGGATGTAATTTGGTTAAACCTCCAACAGTTCCTAATGCTAATGGAATTTCAATCCAAAATTTAAACCTGTCATTCTCTATTGTTGCGTGAGTTAGGCTAGTATAATTTCCATTCTTCGCTGCATAAGCATGCACTCCTGCTTCAACAGCTCTAAAATCGTTTCCAGTTGCTAATACCACAGCATCAATACCATTCATGATGCCTTTGTTATGGGTTACAGCGCGATGCGGTTCAACTTCAGCTATTTTAACTGCTTCAATAAACTTTTTAGCAAAAGCTAAACCTGAAATGTTTTTATCTTCATTTAGCTCATCAATGTGACAGCTTACTTCAGCTCTAACTAAACATTCAGGAACGTAATTGGATAATATACTCATCACTATATCAACTTGCTCATTCGCACCAAACCCTTCAAATGTTTCAGATTCTCTTTTAAAAGTTGTTGCAAATTGCTCTAAACAAGAATTGATAAAATTTGCACCCATAGCATCTAATGTTTCAAAAGAAACGTGAAGCTGATAGTAATTTTTTAACTCATTGGTTTTATCTCGTAACTCAATATCAAGAACGCCACCACCACGAGTCTTCATGTTTTTAGTAATTGGTTGTGCGTCCAATAAAAGCTGCGGTTTAACTTGAGAGAAAAAGTTTTTAAGCGAAGAAATATCTCCATTAAATTTAAAGTGAACTTGACCAATCTTTTTAGTAGAAATTACTTCGGCTTTAAAACCACCACGATCTAACCAAAATTTGGCAGCTTTACTAGCAGCAGCAACAACTGAGCTTTCTTCAATTGCCATGGGAATGGTATAAAGCTCATCATTAATTAAAAAATTAGGAGCAACACCCAATGGTAAGTAGTAGTTGGAAATAGTATTTTCGATAAACTCGTCATGTAATTGCTGAAGTTTCTCGTTAGAGTTCCAATACTGTTGAAGAATACTTTTTGCTTCTTTTTTATTAGAAAAGTAGGTGTCCACTATCCACTCAATTTTTTTTGATTTTGATAGTTTTGAAAACCCGGAAATTGATTTGCTCATCTAAATTTTTAATTCGATTTACAAAGATACTATTCTTAGAAGTAATATTTTCTATTAATAGTCACTTGTCTTATTAACTGTTAATAGTTAGGGTTTTTTGCATAATTTTTAGTAAACTTGGAGAACATAAATGATAAACTAACTAAACTTTTATAAAATGTCAGACACGGCTACAATCAATCAAAAAACGCTATTTGGGCACCCAATAGGTTTGTATATTTTGTTCTTAACTGAAATGTGGGAACGCTTTTCGTATTACGGAATGCGTGCAATATTGGTACTCTACTTAGTGGCAGAAACTGCTGCCGATAACCCAGGTTTAGGATGGGCAAATGATAGTGCAATAGCTTTATATGGTTGGTACACCATGTTTGTTTATGTAGCATCAATTCCGGGAGGAATAATTGCGGATAAATTACTCGGGCAGAGAAAGTCAGTATTTGTTGGAGGATTGCTGCTAGTTGCTGGACATAGTGTTCTTGCAATAGAGCAAATGTGGGCATTTTACACTGGATTAATACTTATTGTAATGGGTGTTGGTATGTTGAAGCCAAACATCTCTACTATGGTTGGAGGTTTATATCCTAAGAATGAGCAGAATAAGAGAGATATGGGATTCTATATCTTCTATATGGGAATTAACTTAGGAGCAGCAACAGCTGCTTTAGTTGTTGGTTATGTTGGTGAGAATATAGGGTGGCACTATGGATTTGGACTTGCTGGAATAGGTATGGCATTAGGGCAATTAACCTATTGGTATGGGCAAAAATACCTTAAGCATGTAGGTAATCTTGTAGTTGATACAAGATCTGAAGAAGAGAAGAGTGAGAGTAGTAACTTGTTAACGGCGATATTTAAGCATACAAATTCAATAATTGGATTTACAATTACTGCGTTGGCAGGTTTAGCAATTTGGTTCATAGGAGGTTCATGGTCCTATGGTCTGTTGGTTATAGGATTAGCTTTTGCTGTTGGTGTTGGTATTGTGGTTTATAATGATGGAAATAAGGTTGAAAAAGATAGAATACTTGTTACCTACTTATCTTTCTTGATTATTATAATTTTCTGGGGAGCATTTGAGCAAGCAGGAGGATTAATGAATGTGTATGCAGCGCAAAAAACAGATCTTTCTTTAGGTAGTTTCATGGTTCCTGCAAGTTGGTTTCAATCTGTAAATGCAATCTTTATCTTAATCTTCGCAACAATAGTTGGAAGTTTTTGGGTTTGGTGGAAAAACAGAGGAAAAGAGTCATCTTCACTATTTAAAATGGCAATTGGAGTGTTAATTATGGGGTGGGGATTCTTCTTCATGTCTGCAGCTTCAATGGAATATGAAAGTACTGGTTCTTCAGCTATGTATTGGTTAGTATTAGCATATTTATTCCATACTTTAGGTGAGTTATGCGCTTCTCCAGTGGCACTATCTTTTATCACAAAGTTAGCTCCTGAACGTTGGATGGCTTTTATGATGGGAGCTTATTTTGCTGCAACTGGATTAGGTAATAAAGTTGCAGGATTACTTGGTGAATCTGCTTCTGAGTTTGGTGAATTTACCATATTTACTGGAATTGCTATATTCTGTACAATATTTGCATTGTTAGTAATTGCAATTAAGAAACCTCTAAAGCGATTAACTCATGGAGCTGAAGAGTTAGAAGGAACTAAAAATGATGAAACAGAAGGTTTCGAGTTAGCAGATCAATAAAATCTAAAATATTAATTAAAGCCTTGTAAATATTTACAAGGCTTTTTCATATCTAAAAATATAGTTATGTCTACAACAGCTACTAATAGCGAATTTAGTTTACTAGGTCATAAACCAGCCTTATTTGTTTTATTCTTTACAGAAATGTGGGAACGCTTTTCATACTATGGAATGCGCGCCATATTTGTTTTATTCTTAACAGCACCTTTTGTTGAAGGTGGTTGGGAATGGAGTAATGAGAGAGCTTTGGGTTTATTGGGTATTTATACTACTTCAGTTTATATAACTCCACTTATTGGAGGTTGGATTGCTGATAAGTTTACAGGCTATCAAAAAGCCGTAGCCTTAGGGGCATTTTTAATGACTTTAGGACATGCATCCTTGGCTTTTGAAACTGAGTTTATGTTCTATATAGGTGTTGGATTACTTATTGCAGGAAATGGTTTATTTAAGCCAAACGTAACTTCAGTAGTAAGTGGATTGTACGATAAGTATCCAGAACGTAAAGATGGTGCGTTTACCATTTTTTATATGGGAGTAAATTCTGGTGGGTTCTTGGGTGTATTGTTGTGCGGATTTTTAGCAAGCAATCTAAGCTATTCTTGGGGATTTGGTTTAGCAGGAATTTTTATGCTTTTAGGGACCTTGCAATTTTGGTTTGGTAGAAGCATTTTTGAGGGAGTTGGTAAACAACCATCTAAAAAAGTAGATCTTTCTGATGCAGTTGATGGAAATATTGAAACTTTAGAGGAGGAGAAGATTCCAGCGAATGTTCAAAGAGATAGATATATTGTTGTTGGTATTCTTGCCTTTTTTGTGGTATTCTTTTGGGCTGCTTTTGAACAAGCTAGTGGTTCCATGACAATTTTTGCAAGAGATTATACTCAAAGAACTTTAGAGGGCAATTCTGCGTTAATTTTTAAGATAGTAGATACAATTATTTCTGTTGTTCCTCTAGGAATTATTAGTTGGGTTTTAATAAAGCTTTTTGGCCAAACAATTAAAAAAATCACACTCTCTAACATTGTTCTGGCTATTAGTTTTTTAAGTATCTGGGGATTTGTCTTTTGGAAACTATCTGTGATCTTACCAAAGGAAAGTGCAGAAATTGAAGCTTCATGGTTTTTAATTTTGAATTCACTATTTATTATAACACTGGCACCATTATTCTCGAAAATATGGGAGAGTAAATACAATCCTTCTGCTGCAGTTAAATTTGCTATTGGTTTATTGCTACTAGGTTTAGGTTTTGCAGCATTATCTTATGGGTCTTCATCAATACCACAAGGAGCGAAAACAGCATCTGTTAGCATGATCTGGTTGGTATTGGCATACTTGCTTCATACAATGGGTGAGTTGTCTTTATCACCTGTAGGACTGTCTTATGTATCTAAACTAGTCCCTCCAAAAAAGATTGGAGTAATGTTTGGTGTTTGGTACTTGGCTATTGCAGCAGGGAATTATTTAGCACAGTTTGTAGGAAGTTATATAGATGTGATTGTTGAAAAATATTCAATGTCAACTTTTTTCTTGATATTTATGCTTATACCAGCTGCAGCTGGAGTAATATTATTGATTCTCAATCCGTTAATGAAAAAAATGATGCATGGCATCAAATAATCGATAAAATCGTTAAAATAAACGTAAAACGCTCCTATTTGGGAGCGTTTTTTGTAAGTTAGAGGTCCAATTTGCAACAAATCGAATTATGAAAAAGACACTTGTACTATTAGCATTGGTATTTACAATCAATGCAATTTCGGCTCAACAAATAAATTGGGTATCGCTTGAAGAAGCAGTAGAACTTCAAAAGGCTAACCCAAAAAAGATTATGATTGATATGTATACCAATTGGTGTGGTCCATGTAAAATTTTAGATAAACGTACTTTCCAAAATACAGACGTAGCCAATTATGTGAATGAAAACTATTATGCGGTAAAGTTCAATGCAGAAGGTAACGCAAAGGTAACGTTTAAAGGAAAGGTTTTTACAAACCCTAATTATGATCCAGCAAAAGAATTTAAGCGTAATAGCGCTCACGAACTGTCTAGGTTTTTTAGAATTCAAGCATATCCTACCATAGTATTTTTGGATGAAAGTTTAGATGTTTTGGTTCCATTACGTGGATTTCAAACTCCGCAAAAGTTAGAACTGTATTTAAAAATGTTCGGGAATGACGAGCATAAGGATATAAAATCTCAAGAACAGTTTAACGAATATTACAAAGCTTTTAAAGCTGAGTTTCAAGGATAAAACTTAAAAATATCATGAAAAAGACGTAAATTGAAGGATGTGAAACCATCAATTTATGCCAATCATGAAAAAAGTATTCTTCATTTTAGTGTTTTTTCTTGCGTTTGTTTCGTGTAAAGAAAAAAACGATTCTCAGGACGAAACAGTTGTTATAGAACCTGAAATTATTGAATCTCCGAGTTTGGATGGTGTTTGGGAACTAGTTAGCTTCTATAACTACGAAGATGAGGTTGTTAAAGATACTGTTGTAAATAATGTTGAAAACAGACAGGTTAAAATGTACCTTGATGGAAAGGTTATGTGGAGCAGAAGAGCTCCTGCGGATCAAATTGATTACTTTGGTTATGGTTCGTATTCTATAACAGATTCCACTTTAACAGAAGTCTTAGATTATGGGTCAGTAGCAATGTTGAAAGTAATAGATACCATGCGTGTTTTTAATTTTGAATTAATTTTTGATAAAAGTACTTTTAGTCAAATTCAATTAGACCCTGAAGGACATAGAGTATTTTCCGAAAATTATATCAAAATAGAAGATAACTAAATTCAATATCTAAATAGAAAAGCTCCCTTTTTGCTGGTTTGGTGAAAAGGGATTTTTTTATGCTCGCAAGTTACTCGCCAACGATCTTGATAGCTTTTATAATTGCTGCCATCACATATAATTAGATGAGGTTGTAAAGAATCTATAACCCTAACTAAATTAAACTTAGGAGAGTTTCTGAGTAGAACGATGTCAGGTTTAAACGATTTTACGCTGTAAATACCTAGACTGTCAATCACTAAAAGTTTTCTGTTATGAAATTCAAAAACAGAAGGAATAGTATCAGTTTTATTTACGGTCACGTCTTTACCAATAGTATAATTTGTTATAAGCTTTTCAGATAATAATATACTATCTTTTTTGTCTACATATAGAGCTAATTTTTCTTGTTGTTTATGACCAATAATAGTATGTCTAGATTTATGAAAAACTATAAATTCATTATTACTTTTAGTTTTCATTGTAATTAGAAAGCCTTGGCAAACTAATATAGAAAACAGTAAAGTGATTACTGATTGAAAGCTTCTTCTATAGTAAGTATATAGCGCTAAAGCGATGAAAAGGTAACTAATGATGACATGATGAAGATCAAAAGAAATATGTTTAAATAGAAAAGCTTCTTTATCTGCAACCCAAGCTACAAAAGTGTTCATTTTACCAATAGTCTTTGCAAAGAGTGAAGCTAAAACTTGAGGTAATAAATTAATGCTGGCTAAAACAAAAACTAATATTCCTAGCCCTAGAATAATCCCCAAAAAAGGAATAATAACCAGATTAGAGATAAAGAATAATCCAGGAAATTGATGAAAGTAAAATAGACTAATTGGAATAATACCAAATTGAGCTGAAATGGTTACTACAAAAATATTCCATATAAATTTAAATGCCTTATTTGAAGGCAACCAAAGCTTTGAAATAATTGGGTGAAATGTAACAATTGCAAATACAGCTAAATAACTTAATTGAAAGCCTACATCAAATAGAAATGTTGGTTTAATTAGAAGTAAAAAGAACAACGAAATTGCTAAGGTGTTATAAATGTTAGTAGGTCTTTTAAAGTTCATTGCGATTGCAACAATTGTAAACATAAAAACCGCTCTTACGACCGAAGCTGATAAACCAGCAATAATTGCAAAACTCCATAAGATTATTATTATCAAAATTGTTTTAAGAACTTTCCCGTTTTTAAGCAGTTCTATAGGTCGGAATAAGATATTGAGAAGCATTAAAATCACTCCAACATGTAAGCCAGAAACCGCTAAAATATGAATTGCTCCTGCTTGTGTATAGCTATTATAAATTTCTGAGGATATATCTTGTCGTTGTCCTAACAACAAAGCATTAATAATTGCTAATTGGTCAGGGTGAAAATTAAATTTCTCAAGTTTGATGTTGATGAATTCTCTTAGTAAACTAGCATGACCAAAAATTGTGTGCTTGTTTGTAGAAACTTTGAACAGCTCTTTATTTGATAGAAATAACTGATGGTAAATATGTTTCTTCTTAAGATAGTTTTTATAATCAAATTGGTAAGGGTTTAGTGGTGGAATGAGTTCTTTGAACTCTGTTTTAGTAATTAAAATGTCATCTACTTTAAGTACTTGGATAGTTGAATCTTTTTCAATATTTAAGAGTGATAGACCTTTGACTTTTTTGTTATCAATTTTAAGAATATCAATTACATATTTATCATAATAATTACCAGGTTTTAAAACCTCTCTTACCCTAAATTGAAGTTGAATAATAGAGTCTATCTCTTTGTTATATGATTTGGTATAGTGATCTTTAAAGTTACTTTGGTTTTGAGTAGTAACTGCTAATATTCCAATTAAGGTGGTAGTGATAAAGCTTAGTAATCCAAACCAAACGGTTTGATGAAACTTTCTCTTCCCAAATATTTTGATAAGAAATAAGGTGATTAACAGTATGCTATTTAATGCAAGAAGAAAACTAAAATCTATGTTGAAATTGTATCCTATTAGAATACCTATGATCACACATATTGTAAGCTTAATAATGGTAAAATTAAGCAATTTCATATATGTAAGTTACAAAAATACTTACAGAATACGACGTGCTTCCCTATAGGCGTTTTTCCAGTAGCTTTCAGATAATGAAGAAGTTATAACGCCTTTACTTGTTGTGGAATGGATAAATTCAATATTGCTTTTACTAGTGTTTACAACCAAGCCAACATGGTTAATAGCGCCACTTTTCTTTTTGGTCTTAAAAAATATTAGATCACCTTTCTTAACGTCACTTAGTTTTATGCGATTTCCTTTGGTAGCCATTACTCTAGAGACTCTTGGTAACATTATATTTTCACTTTTGAAGGCAACATATATCAATCCTGAACAATCCATACCCTTTTCAGTAGTGCCACCATACTTATATTTAGTTCCTTGAAAATATAGAGCATTATCAATAACTCTATCAACTGTTGTGGTAACTCTATCTTCAACCGTAATAGAATTCTTCTTTGAATTTAATTTTGATGATTTACAGGAAGCAAAGCATAATACGAGGACTAAAAATAAGGGCAATAATCGCATAAATCTGTAGGTGATTTATGCTAATTTAATGAATTATAGATCAATTGTGCAACTTTTTCACTTGCACCTCTGCCACCAAGTTTTTTTTCTAATTCGTAGTAATTCATAAAAAATTTGGTACGCTCATATTTATCCAGAATAATTGAAAGCTCTCTTTTCAATCGTTTAGGGTTTAACTCGTCTTGAATGAGTTCAGTTACAACTTCCTTGTCCATTATTAAGTTGACAAGGGAGATATATTTAATGTGCTTTACCAAACGCTTTCCTATCTGATAAGAAATCCAACTTCCTTTATAACACACAACTTGCGGTACTTTAAATAGGGCAGTTTCTAAGGTGGCAGTGCCAGAAGTAACCAATGCTGCTGTAGAAACACTCAATAGATCATAAGTTTTATTACTTACAAAATTCACATTTGCATTGTCAATAAACTGCTCATAAAAACTAAAATCCTGACTTGGTGCACCGGCAATAACAAATTGATAATCTGGGAAGTGATTTACCATGCTCAACATAATTGAAAGCATTTTCTTTATTTCCTGCTTCCTGCTTCCTGGTAATAGGGCAATAATTGGTTTATCGTTTAACTTATGCTGTGTTCTAAAATCGTTTTCATCTATTTGGTTTCTATCTGCTATAGCATCAATTAAGGGATGTCCAACAAAATCTACTGGAAAATCATGCTTGTCTTCATAGAAGGGTTTTTCAAAAGGTAAGATCACATACATTTTGTCTACGTCTCTTTTGATATCTTTTATTCTACCTTCTTTCCAAGCCCAAATTTGAGGTGAGATATAATAGTGAGTTTTATATCCTTTAATTTTTGCCCATTTTGCAATACGTAAGTTAAACCCAGGGTAATCTATAAAAATAATTACATCAGGATTGAAATTTTCAATATCCTTTTTGCAAAAGGAGAGATTTTTTGCAATGGTCCTAATATTCATTAAAACCTCTACAAAACCCATAAAAGCCAAATCACGATAGTGCTTTACAAGGGTACCACCCACATTTTGCATAAGATCACCTCCCCAAAATCTGAATTCGGCATTCAGATCTTGTTGTAAAAGTGATTTCATAAAGTTTGAACCATGAAGATCACCCGAAGCTTCTCCTGCAATAATGTAGTACTTCATAAATCTTTAAAGCTTAATTATGAATGTAAAAATGGCTATAAAAATTGTTGCAACTAATACTCCTCTTGCTCGATGATCTTGTTTCTTTTTAATGAAAATGAAAAAAGCTATGAGGTTTAAAATCGCTCCAAGGCTCACTAGTTTTCCTAAAAAACCTTCCCCTTTAGCTGCTTCAATAACCACAAACGGATCTTCTCCTTTACCCAATAACATTGCAGCAAAGTATAACCCAATGGCATTGGCAACTAATCCAATAATTATCCCAATAATTACTTCTTTATTTCTCATTTAAACTCCATGAATTTAATTCTTGAATAGTATGATGAGCAGTAAGATCAAAATGAACTGGTACTACAGAAACGTAGTTATTAGCCAAAGCCCACTCATCTGTATCTTCGCCTTTATCTAAATTAACAAATTTTCCTGTGAGCCAATAATAATCTTGCCCATGAGGACTCTTTCTTTTATCAAATTCTTCAACCCAATTAGCCTTGGCTTGTCTACAGATTTTTATACCCTTTATAGTCTCTTCGCTTAGTTTTGGGAAATTCACATTTAAAACTGTTCCTTTTGGTAAACCATTGTTGAGCACTTCAACTGTAATTTTCTTAATAAATGCTTCACAATGCTCAAAGTTTGCCTCATAACTATAATCCAACAACGAAAACCCAATGGCAGGAATACCTTCAATTCCAGCTTCAATTGCAGCACTCATAGTGCCTGAATAGATCACATTAATTGAAGAATTAGAGCCATGATTAATTCCTGAAACACAAAGATCTGGAACGCGATCTAAAATCTCATGACGAGCCAATTTTACACAGTCTGCTGGTGTGCCCGAAGTGCTGTATTCTTCTTGTGGTCCATTATCAATATGTTCCTTGCGACAATGTAAAGTGTCGTTTACTGTGATGGCATGTCCCATTCCGCTTTGAGGACTGTCTGGAGCTACAACAATTACTTCACCAATGGTGTTCATCACTTTTATTAATGTTCTAATTCCAGGAGCAGTAATCCCATCATCATTGGTAACAAGAATAAGAGGCTTTTTTGACATAAATTTTAATCGATTAACGGTAATGCAAAAGTAAGTAAATTCAGTATGAATTCCTTAATTTAAGGCGTTTAACAAAAAATTAGTAACCTAACTTAAGGTTGGCATAATTTTTTCTTTAATTTAGTTGAAATTTTAACCCTAAGATTAAAATATTGATTACATGAAAAGGAAATTTAACTTATTGCTACTTACGTTATTACTAGCTTTTGCTTCTTGCAGTTTCACTGCAAAGACCTTTGAGGATAACGACAAAGATAAACTACTTGTACAGTTAATTACTTACGTTTTAGAACAAGGTCATTTTGATCCTAAAGACATGGATGATGATTTTTCTGTTGCCGTTTATGAAGATTACCTTAACCAAATAGACCCTTTCAGACGTTATTTTCACCAGTCAGACATAGATGAATTTGCGAAATATAAGAACGAGATCGATGACCAAATAATGGCTTATGATCTTACCTTCTTCAATTTAACACATGACCGTTTAGTACAACGTATCGAAGAATCTAAACAAATTTATAATGAGGTTTTAGAGCACCCATTTGACTTTACATTGGATGAGGATTTTGATGCAGACTACGAAAATCAGCCATATGCAAAGAATAAGAAGGAACTTAAAGAACGTTGGAGAAAACAATTGAAGTTTTCATCAATTGCCAATTTCCATGATGTTAATTTAGAGCAAGAGCGAGATGCAAAGAATGAAGATTTTGAGGCTTTGACAGAGGCGGCGATAGAAGCTGAAGCTAGAGAAGCTACTAGGCGCTCGCTTGATGAAATGTATGATTTTATAGATGATAGAAGAAGAGCAGATTGGTTTTCAGTTTATGTTAATGCCATTGTAGAAGAGTTTGATCCGCATACATTCTATTTTGTTCCAGATGTTAGAGATCGTTTTGATGCTGAAATGTCAGGACGCTATGAAGGAATTGGCGCAAGATTACAAAAGCGAATGGATAACATTATAGTAAACGAAATTATTTCAGGAGGATCTGCTTGGAGACAAAACAAGTTAGAAGTTGGAGATATTATTTTAAAAGTACGTCAAGAAGATGAAGAGGAGGCAGTTAACATTGTTGGAATGCGACTTGATGATGCGGTAAAGTTCATAAAAGGACCAAAAGGAACCAGTGTCGTTCTTACTTTAAAGAGAGTAGATGGTACAGTTGAAGACCTTAAAATTCCAAGAGATGAAATTGTTCTTGAAGAAACTTATGCTAAATCATCTACTGTCCAGAAAGATGGAAAGACCTATGGTGTAATTAATCTTCCAAAATTCTACGTTGATTTTAAAGATTATAACGAACGTAATGCAGCTAGTGATATTAAGAAAGAAATAGAGCGTTTAAAGGCAGAAGGAATGGAAGGATTAGTTCTAGATCTTAGAAACAATGGTGGAGGTTCTTTAAAAACGGTTGTAGATATGGCTGGATTGTTCATTAAAGAAGGTCCTGTTGTGCAAGTACGTACTACTGGAGAGCCTAGAGAGGTATTAAGTGATAAAGATCGTTCTATATCTTGGGATGGACCGTTAGTAATATTAGTGAATGAACTGTCGGCTTCAGCTTCAGAGATTTTAGCTGCGGCAATGCAGGATTATAAGCGTGCTATTGTAATAGGTAGTAAGCAAACTTATGGTAAAGGAACTGTGCAAAATGTATTAGATCTTAATCGTATGGTTAGAAATAACACCAATGGTGATATGGGAGCGTTGAAGTTTACTACACAGAAATTTTATAGAATTAATGGAGGATCTACACAATTAGAAGGAGTAAAGAGTGATGTGGTGGTACCAGACCGTTATAGCTATATAGATATTGGTGAAAAAGATCAAGACAACCCACTTCCATGGGATAAAATTGAAGCAGCTACATACGAAGAGTGGAAAAGCTATTTTGATTATAATGAGACCATTGCTAAGAGTAAAGAGCGCATGGCGCAAAGTGAGCAACTTAAACTAATTGATGAAAATGCAAAATGGATTAAGAAAATTAGAGATAGAAGTGATTTCTCTTTAAAGTATGACGATTATAGAGCTAAGTTAGACAAGAATGAAGAAGAAGCTAAGCGTTTTGATAAACTAGCTGATTATAAAACTAACTTAACTTTTAAATCATTGCCATACGAATTAGCGTTAATGGAGCAAGATTCAACACTAAAAGTGAAAAGAGAAAGATGGCATACAAGCCTTAGTAAAGATGTTTATATAGAAGAAGCATTAAATGTACTGAATGACCTTAAAATGTCTTACGAAGTAAAAATGAAATTAGCTTCAACGATTAAGAACTAAAGAATATATTTATAAAAAAAGCGCCTCAAATGAGGCGCTTTTTTTATGTGTGTTTTTATTCTCCAGTACTTGGAGGATAATTTTTCATAATGCTATTTACAAACTCTTTAATGCGTTCTTCTTTTTTCTCCATTGAGTTAGGAGAAATATAACCACTACCAACACCTTGCCATACTAGTTCTTTTTTATCAGCATCTATAAGATCTATAAACAATCTACCTTCGGTAGAGCGCGTAACAGTTGTGCGATTGTTAAAATCGTTCCAATACCAAGGAGACCAACCCCAGCCGTAACCAAAAGGTCCCCAGCCAATGTTATTATTGTACACGTTAACTTTTTCTCTAGACTTTGTGAAGATACTTACCATTAGGTCTGGATTTTCAGATTTTGTAAATCCTTTAGCCAACAATTCAGCTTCAATAGCACGTAAAATTCTGCGCTTATCAAGATCACTAATTTCTGCCTTATCAACTCCAGATTTAAAGAAAGCAAAGGTCTTATACTCGCCAAAATTGGCGTTCTTGTCGTAATCGGAAGCAACTCTTACAGATACACATGAAGTGTTAAAAGCTAGTAAAAATGCTACCGATAATAATGTAATTAACTTTTTCATGACTACAATTTTTATAAGGTTATTATAAGGTATTCAATAAACTATCATCAACATTGTTTGGGAGTGTTACTTTTAAGTTAGGTTCCGCTTCCATAGCTCTTTTAATGGCAAAAATAGCTTCATCATTTCTAGCCCAACTTCTACGTGAAATTCCGTTGTTCACATCCCAGAATAACATTGATTTTAGGCGCCTTTCGGCTTCACTAGTACCATCAAGAACCATACCAAATCCACCGTTTATTACTTCGCCCCAGCCAACGCCTCCACCATTGTGAATGCTTACCCAAGTGGCACCTCTAAAGCTATCGCCAATAACATTATGAATAGCCATATCAGCTGTAAATTGAGAACCATCATATATATTAGATGTCTCTCTGTATGGTGAATCGGTTCCCGATACGTCGTGATGGTCACGACCTAATACTACATATCCAATTTCTCCTTTTGCAATAGCATCATTAAATGCTTTAGCAATTTTCATACGTCCTTCGGCATCAGCATAAAGTATTCTAGCTTGTGAACCAACTACTAATTTATTCTCTTGAGCACCCCTTATCCATTGAATGTTATCAGCCATTTGTTGCTGAATTTCTTTAGGAGAACTCTTCATAATATCTTCCAATACTTCACAAGCTATGTCGTCTGTTTTCTGCAAGTCTTCCGGTTTTCCAGAAGTGCAAACCCATCTAAAAGGACCAAACCCAAAATCAAAGCACATTGGTCCCATAATGTCTTGGACATAGCTAGGATACTTAAATTCTCTTCCCAAACTAGGATTTTCTGCCATAACATCCGCTCCAGCTCTCGATGCTTCCAGTAAGAAAGCATTTCCGTAATCGAAGAAATAGGTTCCTCTTTCTGTATGTTTATTGACAGCTGTTGCATGACGACGTAAAGATTTCTGAACTTTTTCTTTAAACAAGCTAGGATTATTAGCCATCATTTCATTAGCTTCCTCAAAAGTTAGTCCAACAGGATAATAGCCTCCTGCCCAAGGGTTATGTAATGAAGTCTGGTCGCTTCCTAAATCAATATATAAGTTGGCTTCATCAAATTTTTCCCAAACATCAACAACATTCCCTAGGTAAGCTATAGAAACCGTTTCTTGATTGGTTTTGGCATTAGAAACCCGACTAACAAGTTCGTCTAAATCAGTGATTTTTTCATCAATCCAACCTTGATCCAATCGTATTTGCGTAATCTTTGGATTAACTTCAGCACAAACTGTAATACATCCTGCAATATTTCCGGCTTTTGGTTGAGCACCACTCATTCCTCCTAATCCAGAAGTAACGAATAAATTTCCTTTAGGCGATTTTTCTATTTTTCTAAATCCGTTTAATACAGTGATTGTGGTTCCATGAACAATTCCTTGAGGACCAATATACATGTAGCTTCCAGCTGTCATTTGTCCATATTGTGTAACACCTAAGGCATTGAATTTCTCCCAATCGTCTTGACTAGAGTAATTTGGGATCATCATACCATTGGTTACTACCACTCTTGGTGCATCTTTATGTGAAGGAAATAAACCAAGTGGATGACCAGAATACATTACTAAAGTTTGCTCATCATTCATTTCAGCAAGATATTTCATAGTTAATCTATACTGAGCCCAGTTTGAAAATACTGCCCCATTACCACCATAGGTAATTAACTCATGAGGATGTTGAGCCACAGCATAATCCAAATTGTTTTGAATCATTAACATGATGGCAGCAGCCTGCTTTGATTGAGCCGGATACTCATAAATTGGACGTGCGTACATTTTGTAATCTGGACGAAAACGATACATGTAAATGCGACCATAAGTGTCTAATTCGTTTTTGAATTCTGGAAGTAATTCTTCATGATGCTTAGTGTCGAAATATCTTAAAGCGTTGCTTAAAGCTAATTTTTTCTCCTCTGTTGAAAGTATGTCTTTTCTTTTAGGGGCATGATTGATATTAGGATCGTATGATTTTGGTCGAGGTAATTGGTCTGGAATACCCTCTAATATTTGTTCTTTAAAAGTCATTTGTGTAATCGTTTAGTTAAAAAATCTTTGTGATGAAAAGAATTAGTAACTAAGGATACCTAATATCAACACGATGATGTGTATTAGCAACTTTTACTCGGTATGTCATTAAAAAAACGTCCAAATTAACCTTTGTTTTGAGTATTAGTTTTTTTGTCATAACCATATGGACAATGACGACATCCGCTTTCACAACAATAACCTCTTTTTAAGTGATATTGTTCAGTGAAACAGCGGTAACCTTCAGGTGTCCAGTAGAAATCTCCATCTTCAATTGGGACAATCTTCTTCATAAGTCACAAAGATAACGTAAATTGCAATGACTTTTATTGAGGGATATGATTTTGATTTCTAAATACTTGGTACCAAAAGGTTATACAGGGTTAACACTGTATCCATTCGTATTCCTTAAGTATGATCGTCTGAAATATGATGATACTTTGATCAATCATGAACGTATTCATTTAAGACAACAAATAGAGCTACTAGTAATTCCATTTTATATTTTCTATATAACCGAATTCATTATTAGATTACTACAATATAGAAACTGGAAACAAGCATATAGAAATATCTCTTTTGAGCGAGAATCCTACCTTAATGAAGACAATTTAAGCTACCTACAAAACAGGAGATTTTGGCAATTTTTGGAGTATCTTCGCACTGATGATTTTTGATTTTGAAAAGAGCGTTAACCAAAAGGTTGAATTGCCAAATAAGTTTGGAATTGAACTCTATATTAAACGAGAAGATAAAATTCATCCTCACATTTCTGGGAACAAATATCGAAAACTTAAATACAATTTAGAAAAAGCTAAGCAGTTAGAGTTCAGTAAGCTATTAACGTTTGGAGGTGCTTATTCTAACCATATTGCTGCAGTAGCAGCTGCTGGAAAAGAATTTGGTTTTGATACCATTGGAGTGATAAGAGGAGAGGAGTTAGAGGGCAAAATTGAATCTAACTATACGCTCAAGTTTGCTCAGTCTCAAGGAATGAAGTTTTATTTTACAACCAGAAGTGAATACAGAGATAAAGAATCGAAAGTATTTATTGAAGACCTTGAAAGCAGATTCGGTAAATTTTATTTAGTACCAGAAGGAGGAACGAATGAATTGGCAGTAAAAGGCTGTGAAGAAATACTTAGCGAAAATGATAAAGAGTTTGATTATGTGTGTTGTGCCGTTGGAACTGGAGGGACAATTTCTGGATTGATTAACTCTTCAAAATTGTTTCAAAAAATTTTAGGATTTCCAGCTTTGAAAGAAGACTTTTTATCTGACAATATTGCTAAATTTGTAACCAAAGATAATTGGGATTTAATAACCGATTATCACTTTGGAGGTTATGCAAAAATAGATGTCGAATTGATTGATTTTATCAATAATTTAAAAAAACATTTTAACATACCTCTTGATCCGGTTTATACTGGAAAGCTTATGTTTGGCGTTAAAGACATGATAGAGAAAGGTTGTTTTAAACCTAAGTCAAAAGTATTAGTTATTCATACTGGAGGATTACAAGGAATTTCAGGAATGAATGAAAGATTAAAGCAAAAGAAAATATCTCAAATTGATGTTTAAAAAAATAGTAACGGTTTTAATTTTAAGTCTACTGTTAACAAGTTGCGGTTCGAGAAAAAGATCTTCAAGAACAGTAAGCACTAAACTTCCTGAAACTAGCGAAAGAGTTAAAGTAACTCCACCTAAGAAAGAGACTGAAAAACCTAAAGAAATTGTAGTTAAACCAAGAAAGATTTTGTCAACCGAAGATTATATTTCTGTGTATAAGGGTACTGCAATTTCAGAAATGAAACAATATGGTATTCCTGCTAGTATTACATTAGCTCAGGGAATTTTAGAGTCAGGATCTGGAAAAGGTACGCTTGCTGTGAAGGCAAATAATCATTTCGGAATAAAATGTCATGGATGGGAAGGTGGTAAGATTTACCATGACGATGATGAAAAAGAAGAGTGCTTTAGAAAGTATAAAAGCCCTAATGAATCTTTTAGAGATCATTCAGAGTTTTTGTCAAACAGAAAGCGCTATGCTAAACTATTTCAATTGAGAAAAGATGATTACAAAGGTTGGGCAAAAGAACTTAGAAAAGCTGGGTATGCCACAGATAGAAAGTATCCAGAAAAGCTAATTGCACTTATAGAGCGTTATGATTTAGATAAGTATGACGATAAATCTAAAAGATCTAAGAAGAAGCAATCAAGAGTGACTATTTCTACCTACACAGTTGTTAAGGGAGATACTTTGTATTCAATCTCAAGAAAGTATAATCTAACAGTAAAAGAACTACAGCAGCTAAATGGATTATCTGACACCGAATTAAGTGTAGGGCAAGTTTTAAATATTCAAACTAAAGATTAAGCATAAATGATATATCAACGTAGTAGTGCGTTATTCGCGGAAGCGGAAAAAGTAATTCCAGGAGGAGTTAATTCACCAGTAAGAGCCTTTAAGGCAGTAGGAGGGACACCAATTTATATTAAAGAAGCTAAGGGAGCATATTTATATGATGAAGATGGAAATAAATTAATCGACTATATCAATTCTTGGGGCCCAATGTTATTAGGTCATGCTTATGAACCTGTGGTGAATGCTGTAGTTGAAAAAGCTAAAAAAGGAACTTCTTTTGGCACTCCAACAGAGATTGAAACAGAAATAGCAAAATTGGCTGTTTCTATGGTTCCAAATATTGATAAGATCAGGTTTGTGAATTCTGGAACTGAGGCTTGTATGAGCGCTGTAAGATTAGCTCGTGGGTTTACAGGAAAGAATAAGATTATCAAGTTTGCAGGTTGCTATCATGGACATAGTGATTCGTTCCTAATTCAAGCAGGAAGTGGAGCAGTAACTTTTGGTAGTCCGAATAGTCCTGGAGTGACAGAAGGAACAGCAAAAGATACGTTATTAGCAAGATATAATGATATTGAGAATGTTAAGAGTATTGCTAATGCTAATAAAGATGAAATTGCGTGTATCATATTAGAACCAGTTGCAGGTAATATGGGATGTATCCCACCAAAAGATGGTTTTCTTGAAGCATTGAGAGAACTTTGTGATGCCAACAATATGTTACTGGTTTTTGATGAGGTAATGACCGGATTTAGATTAGCTAAAGGAGGCGCGCAGGAGCTTTTTAATGTTAAAGCAGATATAGTTTGTTTTGGAAAAGTGATTGGTGGCGGAATGCCTGTTGGAGCTTTTGCAGCTCGTGATGAAATTATGAATCATTTGGCTCCATTAGGACCAGTTTATCAAGCAGGAACATTAAGTGGGAACCCGTTAGCAATGGCTGCTGGTTTGGCAATGTTGCAATCTATTAATGAAGACAAGGAGCTGTTTCAAAGGTTAGAAGAAAAGACCAATTACTTGCACGAAGGAATTGCTAAAGTTTTGAATGAAGCAAATATTAATCATACTATTAACCAAGTAGGTTCCATGATCTCAGTTCACTTTGCGTCAGAAGAAGTGCTTGATTTTGAGACTTCTGCTTTAGGAAATAATGATAGCTTTAAAAAGTTCTTTCATGGTATGCTAAATGAAGGTGTTTATATCGCTCCAAGTGCATTTGAAACTTGGTTTATTACGGACGCTTTAACTTACGATGATTTAGATAAAACCATTAAAGCTGTAGAAAAAGTTGCAAAAAATCTATAATTAGAAAAGCGGAGTTTTAACTCCGCTTTTTTTCTAACTAACTAATCAAATAGTCATCTAAGATTTACTAGATCTTAGCTTTTTACTTCGTGCTCTCACAGCTTTTTTACCTCTCATTTTTTGCTGTTTAGCACCACGTTCAAATCTTTTGTATTGTTCTTCAGAAAGAATAGATTTCATTTTTCTTTTCATAGCAATTTGTTTATCTAATCTTTCATTCATCATGTTATAACGATCTTCTTTTGAGAGCTTTTTGTCACTTTCCTTTAGCTTCTTTAGTTCTTCACCTTTAGCCTTTCGCTCCTTAGCATTGGCAAGATTTAATTTGTGAATTTCTTTTTGTTGAGCTTCGGTAAGGTCAAGTTGTAAGACCATTTTTTTTGTCTTTAGGGTTGCGGCCTCTTCTGCTGAAAGATCTTTAAGTATACTTGTGCTTTGTTTGCGTTCACCTTTTCTATGTTCTCCTCTTCTTTCTTGAGCTATAGCCTGGATACTTATCAAGGCAAAAGCAATTAGCATTATTTTTTTCATTGTTGTTTTTATTTATTGTGTTACGCTATTATGACTTTCATCTTTTCAAAAGGTTTAAGCGGGATTGAATAATTAACTTGTAATTAACACTTCAAAAAACTTAACTTTAACATCATTTAAAATCTTGTATAATGAAACAATTAATTTCAATGTTTAGTTTAGTTCTTATTCTGTTTTCTTGTAAAGGCGAAAAGACTAATAATGACAATCAAAGTGTCGATAATTCGACTGAAAATCAATCAGAAATGGATAAGAACCTTAGCAAGTATGTGTCTGTTCGTTTGACGTCTGATATGTCGAATCTTTCAGAGAATCAGCGTAAAATGTTACCTATTTTAATAAGTGCTGCTGATAAAATGAATGAGCTTTTTTGGTACGAAGCTTATGGCAATAGCGAAGACTTATTGAACTCAATTGAAGACGAAGCTACCAAGAAATTTGTAAAAATTAATTATGGTCCTTGGGATAGGCTGGAAGGCAACAAACCTTTTGTTGAAGGAGTTGGAGAGAAACCTGCAGGAGCAAATTTTTATCCAAAGAATATGACCAAAGAGGAGTTTGAAAATGCAGATATCGAAAATAAGTCCAGCATATACAATTTTGTTCGTCGCGATGATAACGGAAAGCTATATTCTATTCCTTATTACAAGCAATTTGAAACCGAAGTAAAAGAAGTTTCTGCTCTTTTGATGGAAGCAGCTGCCTTGGCAGAAGATGAGGACTTTAAAAATTATTTGGAGTTAAGAGCACAAGCATTGCTTAATGATGATTATCAACCCAGTGATCTTGCTTGGATGGATATGAAAAATAATATGATCGATGTTGTTATTGGTCCAATTGAAACTTACGAAGATCAATTGTTTGGAAACAAAGCTGCACATGAAGGTTATGTGTTGTTGAAGGACATGGATTGGAGTGCTAAACTAGCTCGTTTTGCTAACTTTTTACCAGAGTTACAAAAAGGACTTCCTGTTGATGATACTTATAAAACAGAAACTCCAGGAACAGATTCTGATCTTAACGCCTACGATGTTATTTACTATGCGGGAGATTGTAATTCTGGAAGTAAAACCATTGCAATTAACCTTCCTAATGACGAAGAAGTACAATTACAAAAAGGAACCAGAAGACTACAGCTTAAAAATGCGATGCGAGCAAAATTCGATAAGATTCTTGTTCCAATTTCAGAGGTGTTAATTGATGAGAGTCAGCGCAAGCATATTACCTTTGACGCTTTTTTTGCCAACACTATGTTTCATGAAGTGGCTCATGGTTTAGGAATTAAAAACACCATAAATAATAAAGGAACAGTTAGAACTTCACTTAAAGAACATGCCAGTGCTTTAGAAGAAGGAAAAGCTGATGTGTTAGGGTTATATATGGTTCAGCAATTACATGCTAAAGGAGAAGTTGATGGAGATATGAAAGACTATATGACCACTTTTATGGCTAGTATTTTCCGTTCGGTTCGATTTGGAGCTTCAAGTGCACATGGGAAAGCAAATATGATTCGTTTTAACTTCTTTAAGGAAAAAGAAGCTTTTACAAGAAATGAGGATGGAACTTACACAGTAAATTACGATAACATGATCACTGCTATGGAAGATCTATCAAGATTGATACTTACACTTCAAGGAAATGGTGATTACGATGGTGTTGCTAAATTAGTAGCTCAAAAAGGATTGATAACAGCAGAATTACAATCAGATTTAGATAGATTATCATCTGCTAGTATTCCTGTAGATGTGGTATTTGAACAAGGAATAGATGTATTGGGTTTATAGAATTAGAAATATTTAGAATAAAAAAGGCTTCCTATTAGGAAGCCTTTTTTATTGATTGTTTAGATTATTATTTAGGATCTAAAATATTATCAATACGCTCAATTGCATCTTGAAGATGGATTCTACTCATTGGGTCTCCAGCTCTTCCAATACCAGCTCTAATAGAACGCTTCAACGTATTTAATTCAGCCCTAACAACTGCTCTAATGTCAGATTGGTTTACATTAACGTTAGTACGGCGAACAAATCGTCTGAATTGTGCAGGTATAGGTGCTTGCTCATTGGTCATTAGATAATTTAAACGATCGATATAAGCTCGTTGTAAGTTACGTCTGTATACATCAATTTTTCTACCTGATCTCAACTCACTCCAAATACCATTTCTTAAGTCACGCATCATATTAGGATAGGTGTATGCATCTCTTCCATTTATAGCTTCATTTTCAGTCATTCTTTGAATTCTTCCAAAATCAAGAAGTCTACTAAGTATTCTTGCTTGCATTCCTCTAATACGTTCTACTTGTCCTGCACTTTCAATTTTATTGAAAATGTCGTTATCAATTAACCAATCAGGAGTTTCAAATAATTGATCATGTAAGAAGTTAATACAGTTTTTCTGATGCTCCTTGTCAACGTGCGTGTAAACAGCTCCTTCTTGATCTGCAGTCTTGTAGTATTGATAAACACCACCAACATTTGTTGCTACATGTCCCATATAACGATTAAATTGTGAAACTACGTGACCGTACATTTCTTGAAGATCGTCATAATCTTCACCGGCTTCGGTTGTCCATTCCATTAAGTTAGGAACAATACGTTGTAAGTTCTTAATACCATATTCACTTGCAAGAATAGCATCATCACCAAGATCTTCAGTTTGTGCACTTGGATCAATAGATCCGCTAGGTCCAAAACGGTACATTGGATCTCCAGCATGCTCTGTAATCCAACTGTTCAAGATTGGTTTTTCTTCTTCAGCAGTTTTATCTAAAATTGGTCTGTAACCCCATTCAATGGCATATTTGTCATAAACTCCAATATTTGGCATTAATGCAACTCCTTCATCACCTGGTTGAGCAACGTAATTAAAACGTGCATAATCCATAATAGAAGGTGCAGTACCATATTTTTGAGTAAACTCTGCATCTCTTAATTTTTCTACAGGATAAGCAACACTACTTCCCATGTTATGAGGCAAACCTAAAGTGTGACCTACTTCGTGAGCTGATACAAAACGAATTAAACGTCCCATTACCTCATCCTTAAACTCTGGACTTTGTGCTTCTGGATTAATTGCAGCAGTTTGTACAAAGAACCAACCACGTAATAACGACATTACATTATGAAACCATCCTATATCACTTTCAAGTATTTCACCAGTTCTTGGATCACTAACATGAGGTCCATAGGCATTTGGTATTGGTGAAGCAAAATATCGTACCACAGAATAACGCACGTCTTCCGGAGACCATTCAGGATCTTCTTCGACTGTTGGAGGATCTTTAGCAATAATCGCATTTTTAAAACCAGCTTGTTCAAAAGCAACCTGCCAGTCTTCAATTCCTTGTTTAATATATTTACGCCATTTCTTTGGAGTTGCTCTGTCTATGTAATAAACTATTTGCTTTTTTGGTTCTACTAGTTCACCTCTTTTAAACTTTGCTATGTCTTCATCTTTAACTTCTAATCTCCATCTGTCAAGAAATCTAATAGTCTTACTTTTTTGAGCATCTAAACCATAATCTACCTGACCTCTGTCAAACCAACCAACGCGTTCATCAGAATATCTTCTTTTCATAGGATTCTGTGGGAGCAAGATCATTGAATTGTTAATTTCAATTGATATTGTTCCAGTACTTGTATTTGAAGGTGGTGCACTTGCCGAATATGTTTTTACATGACGTGCTTCAATATTTAATGGGTAACTCTTAACTGATTCAATGAATGATTTGTTAGCATCTAATCGTGTAACTTTATAAGCTCTTCTTCTGCTTGCAGGCAACCCAAGCGCTTTAACATCTTTTTCAAAAAGATCAGTCACGTCAATAACTGTTGCGGTTTTATCATCATTAAATGCTTTGATAGGGAAAGTGTAAAGTATAGGCTCAAAATTAGAATTAGATACTGCCTCATGTATTGGTAACGAATCTGCCGCAACCACATTATGAGAAACCACTCTAAGGATGACCTTCTTATCTTTTTTCTGCCACCTTAAAACCTTTTCGTTTGCCTGTTCTCCACCAAATCCATATCCAGCGGCAGTTTTTGCAACACGCGTAACCATAAGCATTTCTTTACCAAAAAGAGAGTCTGGAATTTCATAAAGAAACTTACCATCGATGTTATGAACTTTGAAAAGTCCTTCATCGGTTTTAGCCTCTTTAGTGACTACTTTGGTATAAGGTTGAATGTCGCCTTTTTTAGGCTTAGGTTTAGCTGCTTTGGCAGCCGCAGCTTTTTTAGCAGCTTCTGCTTCTGCTGCTTTTTTAGCCGTATTACATGATGATGCTACCAGCGTTAAAGCTAATAACAAAACTTTAATAGAATTTTTCAATGTAATTAAATTTTTGGTTTAAGGAGTGAAAATAAGAAATAGCAAAGAAAAGTCTCATTTTTAGTTAAAAAAATTAGTAATAATTTAACTAAAAATGAGACCTATATATCTAGTCAGTAATTGTTAAGTCTAGTCTAAAGAATCTAGGTATTCTTGTATAAGCTGATAACCCTCTGTATGAACCATTGTTGTACCAACAAATGGCATACTACTTCCAGGAGAATAGAAGCTCATTCTGGTACCTATGCTAAAGCGTCTAATATAAATATTGGAATCCTCTAAAGAGGTTTCAAACCTTAAATCTAGAGTTGATTGATCTATACAATAACCACCAGGCTCATGACAGTGTGCGCAATTTACATCAAGATAAGCACGAGCTCTTTCTTCTAATGTATAGTTAACATCATCCTCCCAGTCAGGTATAGTTGCTATAGCATCGGGTTGAGGAGCATTTATTAAATGACCAGCATCAATAAATTTTTGAAGCTGATTAACACCGTTTGCTTCAAAATTCATGGTTCTTAATTTTGGTCCAATAGGTGTAACATTACCACTATTGCTATGACATTTGGTGCAATCAAAACTTCCAGGAACAACATAATCTACAGATTGTAAAGCACCGTTTTCATCTTTATAGTCCACCTTGACATCATGTTGATCACCATCTAAAAAGGCCTCAGTCATTTCTTCATTCCAAACATAGTTGCCAATTTCCCATTCAGAAGCTCGCTTAATTAAAACACGTGTTTCAATAATATGTCTCTCTGAATTTGGATTAGTTTCATCTAAATTATAATAGAATGTTTTAGAAATTACAGTTCCTGTAGGAAATATTGGAAAACCATCATCTTGATACCTCAAAGCTTTGCCTTGAGGAAGGGCAATTGTTCTTAATTTGTGAGCGTAATCAGTGAATAGTTCAGTATGAAGGTCATATTTAAAAACTTTCGGACTTAAATTTAGATCTACAATATCACCTTCAAATAAGTTTAACTCAGATAGTGTTGGTAAAAACTCTGAAACTACAGACGGATAGTCAGTTGAAAAAGAATTAGTATTACTCGTGATGCTAACATTATTTACTGAGCAAACAGCAGTTACATAAAAATCATAAGAAGTAGTTGGACTTAAATTTTGCAGCATTAACGAATTACTCATTGTTGGTATTGATACTCCGCTTCCAGGTTGAAATCCGGAAGGACCAAACTCTACCACAATTTCGCTGTTTAAAGTGTTTCCTGTCCAACTCGAAGTATTATTATTTGTCCAGCTAATTAACGCAGAAGTATCTGTGATACTTTCAATTTTAATATCTAGTGGTGTTTCACAAACTGAAACAAGTATTAGATCGTCATCATTTGCACATGAAATCAAAAGGGAAGATAACAATATGGCTATTAAAAGGCGTTTCATCAATTTGGGTTTATGTTAATAGTTGGTTGAAAGTAGTAAAAATGGCTATTTTTTGTAAAATTTAATCGATAGACTGTAATAATTTTCTATAAATGAATGTCAGTATTGAGAATTAAACTATAAAATAATTATTTTGCTTGTAACAGTCTTGTTTTAAGTTGCTGAAATTAATTTTATATCTTGTTATACAATTCCTTGTATATGCCATATTGGTTAAATACTTTGTTAACTGTTTTAGTTATTTATTTTGTAATTAGTATAGCGCTTTACTATTTACAGGATTATTTATTGTTTAAACCTGAAAAACTACCGAAGGATTTTCAGTTCTTTTATGAGAATCAAATTACGCAAGAATATAACATGGAAACCAGAGATGGTGCGGTTATTAATGGATTGCGTTTTAGAGTAGAAAACCCTAAGGGTGTTGTGCTTTATTTAAAAGGAAATTCAAAAAGTATTAAAGGTTGGGGAAAATTTGCTGTAGACTTTACAAGACATGGTTACGATGTTTTTATGTTGGATTATAGAGGATTTGGTAAAAGCACAGGAAGACGTTCACAAAAAGCTATAAAAAGAGATTTACAGGCAGTATATAACAAGATTAGAGATAGAGCGTCTGAAGAAAATATCATTATTTATGGCAGATCTTTAGGTTCTGGTTTTGCTGCTAAATTAGCTTCAATTAATAACCCTAAGATGCTCATTTTAGATGCTCCTTATTATAGCTTAACTAAAGTAACAGCACGCTATATGCCCTTTATGCCACTATCGGTACTTATAAAATATCCTTTACCAACACATAAATGGTTAAAATATGTACAATGTCCAATACATATTATACATGGTACGAACGATAAGCTAATTCCTTATAAGACAAGTGTAAAACTTTCTAAAGTGAATCCTAAACTCACAAAATTGCATACAGTTATTGGTGGCGGACATAAAGATTTAAATAATTTTGAGTCCTACCATATAATGTTAGGAGATATCATAAACTCTGAACGAAAAGAAATAGATTTTTCAACAACAAGTATTAATGTTATTCATACATCGAAGAAATCTAAGAAGAAGGTTTAAAAAAGCATCTCTAATTATTTTAGGGTTATATCTGGTGATAGGAGTAGCACTTTACTTTTTACAAGAGTCATTTATTTTTCAACCTTCAACATTATCAAAAGACTATACTTATAAGCTTAATTATGAGTATGAAGAGTATTTCCACAATACAGAGGAAGGTGCGTTAGTTAATGCACTCCATATTAAAGCCAAAAATCCTAAAGGAGTAATTTTTTATTGTCATGGTAATGCTGGTCATTTGCAGCGTTGGGGAGCTATTGTTGAGTATTTTTCGGCAATGCAATATGATGTCTATATCATGGACTATAGAGGCTTTGGTAAGAGTAACGGTGCCATTGGAGAAGCAGCACTTTATAAGGACGTAGCGTTTTGTTATAATCACTTAAAACAATTTTGGGATGAAGAAAATATTATTGTTTATGGCAGATCTTTGGGAACCACAGCTGCTACTAAAATTGCTGCTATCAACAACCCAAAACAACTAATTTTAGAAACCCCTTTTTTTAGCATTGTAGATGTTGCACAACGAAGATTCCCAATGTATCCTATAAACCAACTAGTGAAGTACGAATTTCCAACCTATGAATTTATTAAAGATGTCAACTGCCGGATTTCAATAATTCATGGAACACGTGATTTCACGGTTCCGTATAATTCGGCAAAAAAGTTATTTGAGTTTGCACCTAAAGACTTAACAACTTTCACTACAATTCAACAAGGAGGGCATAATGATCTTCCTAATTTTGAAGAATATCATAGCGTGATCGAAGATATTCTTAAATAAAATCCTTAAAAATTTAACACATTTAATCTTCTTTCTTAAAGAATATATAAAAAGAAATGCGATGTGTTAAAAATTTCCAAATTATGGTAACGTTTTAGTTTTTCAGTAGTCTATATGCATAGAAAACTTAATGAAAAAACTTAAAATAATGAACCGATTAATTTTATTACTAACAGTATTTGTAGCGTCAAATGTAAGTGCATTGACCAGTGCAATTCCCGATGATTCAAAGCGATCATCTTTAAAAACAGTTGAACAACTAAATTTTGAAGCAATTCTATTTGAAGCGCCTGAAACAACTTATGATATTTTAGATGTTAACGACATTGAAATTGTTGAAGTTGAAGAAGAAGTAGACTTAGGTTTTGATCCAAAACAATACTTACCAGAAGGGTTTAACGCTTTAGAAGGAAAAGATGATTTAGATTGGGATACCATAGAACTTGTTGAAGTTGAAGAAGAAGTAGACTTAGGTTTCGATCCAAAACAATACTTACCAGAAGGGTTTAATGCCTTAGAAGGAAAGGATGACTTAGATTGGGATACCATAGAGCTTATTGAACTAGAAGAAGAAGTAGATCTAGGTTTTGATACAGCACAATATTTACCAGAAGGGTTTAACGCTTTAGAAGGAAAAGACGATCTAGATTGGAGTACAATTGAACTTATTGAACTTGAAGAGGAAGTTGATCTAGGCTTTGATCCAAAAAAATATTTACCAAAAGGATTCAATCCTTTTAAAGGAATGGAATGTGAGAAAGATGTAGTAGTGTGTCTTTATTAATTGTCGCCAAAGAATATTAATAAAGATGATAAAGCCAGCACATTGTGCTGGCTTTTTTTTATTCTTCAACTTTGTTGAAATTGTATCTTCCATTCCAAAGAATACTAATTATCCCCCCATCTTCTATTTTAATTTCTACTTGATCTCCTTTATCAAGGTCAATAAAATTCATGTTCTTCAAAGGAGTAAGTACATTTTCATCATTGTTATTTGGATCTAAAACATGAAGTTTTCCACTATCAATAGTAACATTTATAAAATAGTCACCTATATCTGGAACTTTAAAATCAAGCAAATATTTCCCTTTAAATCTACTTAATTCATCATTAGTCATTTCTGAAATTTCAACAGTTTTGGCTTGATGAGTTCCCCAATTATAATATTTTGATGCAGCTCTTAAAATTTCTCCAATTAGTCTCCCACCATTATCAGCACTCGTCATTACAATAATAGCATCACCTTTATTTGCAAAAGCCATCATGTCGTTTGTGAAGCCAGCATTTTTACCTCCATGCCCAAAAATTAGAGAATCACTTTCCCAACGTAAAGCAGGTCCTAACCCCCAATCATTTTTATCTTTTTTTAGCATTTCTGAGACCATTTTATTTGATAAAACTCCATTTTCTTTACCTTTTAAAATATCTTGAATTTCAATACAATACTTAGCAAGATCAGTTGGTGTTGTCCATAAGCCGGCCGCAGCTTGCTCAGGATAATTATGCCAAAGTCCTTCAATTATTTTGCCATCACTGTAATATGCGGCACTTGCATTTTCATGATGATTTTTGGTGAGCGGTTGATCATAGGTGCTGTTATGCATGTCCATAGTAGATAGAACATGGTTGGCAATATAGTCTTCAAACGGTTCCCCTGACACATCTTCAACAGCTTTTTCCATAACTGTATAGCCACCACCAGAATAACGCCAAATACTACCAGGAATCGTATCTACCATTATTGCAGAGGTATTACCTTTGCCATTTAGCACACTTTCTATAGACGGAAATGTATCTTTTTGAGTATATCCTGGAAAACCATGTACTGTCATTCCAGCAGTATGTGTTAATAAACGTCTAAGCGTTACTTTGACATTAGTAGTAAACTTATTTTCTGAAATTTTCCAGGTCTTTAAGTAGTTATTTATATCAGTATCTAGATCGAGTTTACCTTCTTCCACTAACTTTAAAGCTGCTAAAGCAGCAACAGGTTTGCTTATTGAGCCAGCTTGAAATAAGGTGTTTTGATCAACTTTTGTTTGTAATGTTGTATTAGCAAATCCATATCCTTTTGCCCACTGAATCTCACCATTTCTAACAACAGCAATACTAGCTCCCGGAACATTATGATGTTTCATTCTGTCAAGAATATTATAAGTATCTGGGTCAACACTCTCTACTTGAATAGATTTGAGAAGACCATTTTCAATAGCAGCTATTTCTGTTTCAATATTTTCTTTTGGCTCATTAGTACAGTTAAATAAGAGCGTAAGAGTTAATAATAATAGTGTTTTACGAATCATATATAGTGTTTTTAAATTGATTTGTGATGTTAATTACAATCTATTGATGAGGTAATAATTTTAGAATTAAAAAAGAGTCGTCCATCACATTTCCTGCTAAAATGTAGTTCTTAAAAGGGGCTGCAACTGAAGCTGCTGACATTGTAGAACCATCTTCTAAATAGATAGTTTCAACTGTATAATTATTCTTGTCTTTATAATCTATCTTGATAATTTCTGAAGGAGCTATTTCTTCTTTTCCAGCTGCATAAGCAGAGAACTGTAACAAATTAGGATGACAACCAGACCAAATATACCCTTCGCTATCAAATTCAACATTATCTACACCTGTTCCTGTGTCAATATCTTCAATATATTCTAAATCACCATTAGTAAGTACATTATAAACCTTAATAGCAAACTTTCTAGGAGAAGCTACGAAAAGTAGCTTTCTATTTACATCATAGTTTATTCCATTTGCATAGGCAATTCCGCTAGCAACTTCTCGATAAGTTGATCCGTCAAAATAGATCACATTAGATAAAGCCAATCCCAAATAATCTTCTGCTAATCTTCCGATGCCTTTAGTGTATTTATGATCGTTGGTGAAGTAGAATCTATTTTCATCGATCATTACTAAATCATTCGGACTTATCATTAATTCATTAGTAAGCGTTTCATTATGGTTCAGTTGTTTGTTAGTTAAGGTAAATACTTCAATTGAATGCCCTTTAGAGCTATGATTAATTGCCATAACTTTATAAGTGCTGTCTACTTTTTTCATTGAAATTCCATGTGGTCCAAAATCGTTTCTAAGTGTGGTTAACGGAGTGATATTAAAGTCTTCTGATGTAAGATCCATGATATAGAGTCCTCCTTCTATTTTACCTTCCGTTCTTTGTTTCTTCCTATCCGTTGCAGAAATAATAGCAAAGTCCCTATCCGGACTTATCATAATGTCTTCAGCTCCTGGAATATCGATTTTCTTAACAACTTCTCCTTCAAAATAATAATCAATAGTTCTGAAATAGCCTGTTGAAATGAAGATATTAGCAACAAATGCAACTAAAAAGAAGGCGAACAGAAGTAGAATTTTGATGGACTTTTTCATGTTTATTCAGTTTTATAGGATCTTCTTCATTATATTTTTTCCTGTCATGGCCGAAACAGTTAATACCCCAGAAAATAGGGCGGCAGCAACTCCAGCTGTAACAATATCTTGACCTGTTAAGTAGAAATTCTTAATAGGCGTCCTTGGTTTTAGAAACCTTTGATGATAACGGTCAGGTGTGTGATCTAGACCATAGATTTCACCTTTCTCGTAATTAACAAAATGTTTCGTGGATAGTGGAGTAGAAAGCTCGTAATGGTCAACTTTACCTCTAAGCTGAGGTTGGTGTTTATAAAGAACATCAAGAAGTCGTTGTGAAATTTTTTCTTTGAAAGCATCATATTCATTACCTCGTTTCATCCACTTGCTGTCTTTCCATTGCTCAACAAGTTCATACGGCATCAAAGTAAGCACATCCACAGTACTTTTTCCAGGATATCTATTTAACCAATCAGGATCCTTAGCTGCCGGAAATGAAATATAAACCAAAGGAAAAGGAGCATCATTATCCTTTAAATAGCGATCTACACAAAAATCATGATCACCATCGTCAGGATAAATCCACAGGTTGGTTTTTGACATTTGGAGTTCTTCAGGAGTTCCGTTTAAACCAATATAGAGGCATATGTGTGCTACCGAAGGATTCACTTTCTGCAACTGTCTCTTCAGTGAATATTTAGAAGTGATATCATCTGGGAGCAGTTTGTTATAAGTGTTAATAATACCAGCACCACTAATTACGTTTTTGGCTTTGAATACTTTATCGTCTTCCATTTGCACTCCCACAGCCTTATTGTTTTCAATGAGAATTTCTTTCACTCCAGCTCTTACCAAAATGGTTCCTCCCGAAGCTTCAATAACGGAATCAATGGTCTCTACAATTTGCGAAGAACCACCAATAGGGAAGTTTCCTCCACTTAAATAATGTCTTGCTACGCTCGCGTGCATCACAAAACTACTTTGTTTAGGAGGCAGGCCATAGTCGCCGTATTGCCCTGCAAGTACTTTAATGAGCTCTTCATTTGTCGTTAAAGAACTTAATACTTCGTAGGTAGTTTGATTGGAGAATTTTAGATAAGGTTTCCTCATTTTATTTCCAACAAACTTGCTCATCCAAGTTGGGATGGCTTTTTCTGTAAAGTATTTGCGACTAGCTCTATTTGCTTCAAAAACTAAATCAATGTATTTAGTGATTGCTTCTTCTTCATCAGGGAAGTAAGATGCCATTTTTTCTTTAAAATTAGATACACCTTTTACAAAATCGTATGACTTGTCTCCAATGATTATTCTGTCGTAAACATCTCCCATATCTGCCCATTTCAATTTATCGCCAGAAACATAATCGAATAACTTTTTCACAGCACTATTTGGTCGACCTACTTCACCTATATAATGGATGCCAACGTCCCATTCATATCCCTTGCGTTTAAAAATGTGTGTAAAACCTCCAGCGGTATAATGACGCTCAAGAACCAAAACTCTTTGACCTTCTTTGGCAAGTATTGATGCAGTCGACAAACTGCCCATTCCGGAGCCAATAATTATAGTTTCATATTGGTCTGCCAATTTTGGGTTTTTCTTATATGATTGTATCATTTGATGGAAATGTTCAGTTTAATTAAAGGTTATTTTTTGAGGCTGCCATGTTTTATCATCTCCAAGAATGCCCCGTGTTTCACTAATTACTTCCATCCATAATGGAGTTACTTTTATAAGTGCATATCCTTCTGGGTAAACTGGATAGAAATTTTTCCAAGCCTCTTTCCAATATTTTTCCTTTGATGAACTATCATTTACTATTTCTGCAGTTCCATGAATGGTTACATAGCCGGTTGCGTCTTTGTCTAAGTAATAAAGTGTAACCCGATTATTCTTTTTGATTTGCCCTACTTTTCTCGAGTGAATATTGGTACCAAACCAAACTGTAAAATCTTTTTCAGGAGGAAATGGATCCATAGTTCTTACCCTCGGCCTTCCCTCAATATCTATAGTAATTAATGCACATGTGTTTGTATCTTGCATCATTTCTTTCGCAGCCTTAATAATTTTTCCGTTAGTATTGTTTTCTTTTTCAATCTGTGTACATCCAGAATAAGGGAGAAGAAATAATCCTATAAGAAAACTAATTTGAGTTCTATGAAATGCCATAAATTGGGTTACTGAAGGATACTTAAATGTACAAAAAAAGGAATCATTGTGATGATTCCCTGGTTTTCTTTTTTGTAGTAATATTAATTTTGCAGATATGAAGTGATGTCTTCATAATTATAGTCACCACGGGTTTTGTAAAAATCTTTAAAAATAGCGGTATGACCTTGCCCAAAGATTACCAAAATTCGATCACCTGGTTTTGCGATTTCGTCAATATTTCGCATGATTTTAAAATTTCTATGCCACCATATCGCGACCACTTCCGAACCTACAGATTCTTTCGCTGATCCCATTTTATTTATATATTCTAGATAAAGATTTTTATTAAGCGCATCCATTTGTTCTGTGTTCATATAAACTAAGAATTCGCTAATGGTACTGTGGTTATATTTGTTTTGCATTTCCCCCATATAAGACATTAAGGTATCCATCATATTTTGCATTTTATGCATGCCTCCTTCCTTTTCAAGAAATGCGCTAAGTTCATCAAATGGTAGGTTCATTTTTACATCGGCTGGATAAATATGTTCGTGTTTTAATTTCTTAGCCAGCCTAAATCCCACTTGCTGACTTTCACCAATATACAAGTTATGTCTGTTGTTAAGGAATGAACCATATAGGGAGTCTAATTGGTTGCTGCTAAAAGGATGTTCAAGTATTATCTTTGTTGGTTTATATGCTGCTAGCAATTCTACTAAGTTTAAAATTTCTTGCTGCCTCTTTTCAGTTTTCATGTCGTCCACTTTCATCGATACAGCATCTGTGGACGATCCGGCAAAATGGAAGGTGCCCAGAATAGTAATGGTCGGTTTCTCCTCTATCTCATTATCATTTAACTGAGCATTAATCGTACTTGATATTAGGAATACAATTAAGAGTGTTATGCAACGTAATTTCATATATGATTGATTAAATGTTTAAAATTAAGATATGTTCAAAATCAATTTGTCTTGCTATGGTTTGTTGAAATGTCTGTTATCAGTTTCATTTTACCTCAAAATTTTCAAATCTTTATTTTAAAAGGCGTTAAAAAATTGCCATTGCAAGACGTCAGACTGTTAAATAGCTCTAAGTTAATGAAATTTAAAGAAGTAGAATTTTGAGGACTATTTTTAAATCTTCAGTCGTGATTTGGATTAAAAAAAGGAGTCAAAAATTGACTCCTTAATCTATTTATTTTAAATGATAAGGTGAATTAGTCCTTCAATGCAACTAATAAACCTTCTTCCGTTTTAGTTACTTGAGTTAAACCGTGTTTTGTTAATCCTTTCATCGCTTTATCCCACTTTTTATTACTTAAACCAGCTTGTGATTTTAGTTCGCTAAGATCAATAGGAGTATTTTCTTTAAGAATAGCGAAAATGGCTTTTTCTTCATCAGTCATAGCAACTGCTTTCTTTTCAGGTTTCATTTGAGGAAAGAACAACACTTCTTGTATCGAAGGATTATTGGTCATAAACATAGTTAAGCGATCAATTCCGATTCCAATTCCTGATGTTGGAGGCATTCCATATTCTAGTGCACGTAAGAAGTCATGATCAATAAACATGGCTTCGTCATCTCCTTTTTCTGATAATTTTAATTGCTCTTCAAAACGTTCACGTTGCTCTATAGGGTCATTTAACTCAGAGTAAGCATTAGCCAATTCTTTACCATTTACCATTAGCTCGAAACGCTCAGTAAGACCTTCTTTAGAGCGATGTTTTTTAGTTAAGGGACTCATCTCCACCGGATAATCAATAATAAAAGTTGGCTGAATATAATTTGGCTCACATTTCTCACCAAAGATCTCATCGATCATCTTCCCAACACCGAAGGTTTCATCAACTTCAATATCTAAAGCTTTGCAAGCTTCACGAATTTCTTCTTCTGATTTTTGATACAGATCATAACCTGTATGCTCTTTAATTGCATCTAAAATTCCGATACGCTGATAAGGTGCTTTATAATCAATTATGTTTCCATCAAATTCAACTTTTGTGGTACCATGAAGTTTTAGAGCGATCTCCTCCAATAACTTTTCAGTAGTATCCATCATCCAGCTGTAGTCCTTATAGGCAACATACATTTCCATAACCGTGAACTCCGGATTATGGGTTCTGTCCATTCCTTCATTTCTGAAGTCTTTAGCGAACTCATAAACACCATCAAAACCACCTACGATCAATCTTTTTAAGTATAATTCGTTTGCAATACGCAAGTATAAAGGAATGTTCAACGCATTATGATGGGTAACAAAAGGTCTAGCAGCTGCTCCACCTGGAATAGGTTGTAAAATTGGAGTTTCCACTTCCAAAAAGCCCATGTTATTATAAAAATCACGAATAGTATTGGTGATTTGTGTACGCTTTACAAAAGTGTCCTTTACCTTTGGATTTACCACCAAATCAGCATAACGTTGACGATAACGCAATTCAGGATCGTTGAACTCATCAAACACATTTCCTTCGGCATCAGTCTTTGGTAATGGCAATGGTTTCAACGATTTACTCAATACAGTAAAATTCTTTACCATCACCGTCTTCTCTCCAACTTGTGTGGTGAATAACTCTCCTTCAATCCCGATAAAATCACCTATGTCAAGTAGTTTCTTGTAAACCTCGTTGTACAATGTTTTATCTTCTCCAGTACAGATTTCATCTCGGTTAAAATATACTTGAATTCTTCCTTCTGAATCTTGTAGTTCTGCAAAAGAAGCTTTTCCTTGTATACGTCTAGACATTAAACGTCCAGCAATAACTACCTGTTTACCTTCAGCAAACTCCTGTTTTATCTGTTTTGACAAGTGGTCAACTGGATAAAGATTTGCTGGATATGGATCGATCCCCATAGCAGCCAATTTGCTAAGCTTTTCGCGTCGTACTAATTCTTGTTCTGATAATTGCGACATGATAGTTATTTAAATGATAAAATTTTAAGCGCACAAAGATAATTACTATTTATTAGATTACTAAATTGTACATATCATAATTGTAACAAAACCACGTTAATAACGTCAGATAGGTAATCATCAATTAAAAAATACTACTTATGAGTTTTTGGAGAGTTTTGCTTTCTATTTTGTGTCCGCCTTTAGCGGTTCTTGATAAAGGTTGCGGATCTATTTTTATCGTCTTCTTACTTTGGTTATGTGGATGGGTTCCAGGTGTAATAGCCGCCTTGGTAATTTTAAACAACCCTGAACGCTAGTTTTTATAGCTAATTTATAAAATAGTGCTAATTTTGTACCTTATGAATAAGAAAATAGAGGTTCAAGATTTAGGGCTAAAGGATTATAAAGATACTTGGGATTACCAGGAAGAACTCTTTAAAGGTATTTTGGAAACAAAAACCAAAAACCGAAGGGAAGACGCTAATCTTGAAACCAATAATTATTTTCTTTTTGTGGAGCATCCTCATGTTTATACACTCGGAAAAAGTGGTGATATTTCAAACTTGCTTTTGGATGAAGCTCAGCTGAAAGCTAAAGGAGCAACTTTTTACAAGATAAATAGAGGAGGAGACATTACTTATCACGGTCCTGGGCAAATTGTAGGTTATCCAATTCTTGATCTTGATAATTTCTTTACTGATATTCATAAATATCTTCGCTTGTTAGAAGAAATGATTATTCTAACCCTTACTGAGTACGGACTAAAAGCAGAAAGAAGCCCAGGGGAAACTGGAGTTTGGTTGGATGTAGGTACACCATTTGCAAGAAAGATTTGTGCTATGGGAGTACGTGCAAGCCGCTGGGTAACAATGCATGGTTTTGCACTTAATGTGAATGCTAATTTAGGGTACTTTGATAATATTATCCCTTGTGGAATACGTGGTAAAGCAGTTACTTCTTTAAATGTGGAGCTTGGTAAAAAGGAAGTGGATATAGATGAGGTTAAGGAAAAACTATTAAAGCATTTTACGGCCTTATTTGAAGCAGAGATAGCCTCTTCTAAATCTATCCTTCTTCATTAAAAAACACTTTGTAGTAGTGCATTTTCTTTTCTTCGTCGTAACCACGCTCTAAATGTTCGTTGGCTGCATCAGGCGCATCTATGTCCAGCTTTATTTGAATGTGAGTATCCAATTTAATCTCAGTTTTGATCTTTTGTTTTTGCTTTTTAAAAACGCCTTCTGAAACATCAAACTGATTACGTATCAAGACGTTTTGTTCACTTTCAAAAACCTTTTTATAGTCGTCAAAAAGATGGATGATCTTATCGTCTTCAAAAACGTCTTCTTTAAAACGTTCAATGTTTACCACTTCGTGTTCCTTGAAATGATCAACAGTATTTGCTAAAAAGGCGCTTTGTTCTTGTCCGCCATAACTAGGCTTTAAGATCTCTTTAGAGAACTCCGAACACATTTCTAAGTAATTCTTGGTGTGCTGATTATGATCGTCTGGATATTTAATATTTAAAAAATGCTTGGTCCAATATTGCGTATCGTAGTTATTATTGTCCACACTCAATACAATTTTACCTTCAGCGTCAGCAGTGTTTAATATTAAACAACCTTTATCGATCTTTTTTGAATTGATTCCAGATTGCACAAAAATATCATAGCTTCCGTTTTCAAGATAAGTTTGGAAGAAATCGGTTTTATTCTCCACTTTAAAGATTCCGAGAGCAGTAGTGAAAATGTCCTGAAACTGTATATCCTCAAAAAGTACTACCATCACGTCGCCAGTTTTTATTTGTGCTGAATTTGATTGCTCGAACAAATGTGTAACTATGTGTTTTGAAGTTTCTAAAAATTCATCATTATCGTCAAATATTTTTGATGTATAATTATTGATTTCGTTTAGCTCAATGTTAGCATGATGATTAAAACGATAGCTTTCATTTAACGATCCAAAAGAACGTAAAAGATAAGGGACTATTAACTCGTATGAAGCTTGATCAAAAGTAACCTCTTCTTCAGAAAAAGCATTTTTGCCACTATTAAACTTATTGCCAACTTTATGAATGATGAATTTTGAAATGGAAGCTTTTTGACGTTTAATCATCTTGATTTTGGTTTCGAATTTTAAGGATGCAATACTAAGAATTTAGAACGAATTTGCTCATAAAAAAAGCGCCAAAGTATTTCTACTCTGACGCCTCATAGTGGATTTGGTTGCGATTTGGTTATCATCGCGGTTGGTTGTAAATTTTAATTAACGAACAGAGTAAACCGGGGAAATACCAGAATAAAAAAGGTTAAGAAACTTTTTGTGATAAATTTTTTAGGAGTCGGTTACGAAACTACAAAAATTTAAGCATTATATGCGAAAAAAAATTGCTAATTTTTTTGATATACAATTATTGAGTTACTTTCACCTTTGGTGACAAATTCCAAGTTATTGTCACCATCAATATTGGCTAGATCGATAATTGAATTTCCGTAAACGGGAAAGTTGGTAATTGATTTAGATTGACTGTCAAATAGATATACTTTTTGCGCTTGCAGGTCTGTTAAAGCTACATAAATTTTATCATTGAGGTAAAATATTTTTGGAGCCGTATAATTGCCAAAATCCAACTCTTGCGTACGTTGTTTTATAGTTAATTTGTTCTCAGAAATGGCAACTAAAGTTTTGCTGGTTGCATCAATTGCATGATCATTGGTGAGGTTCAACGCTTGCATACTTAAATTTCCTTTTGAGTTAACTTGTATAAGCTCACCATTTGTAGAAGTGGTTGTAAAGGTGTTGTTGTATCTGAAAATTTCATTTCCAGAATAATCTGCCGTTTCACCAACATTAATTCTAGATTGTCCACGACGATTTAAAATCTTCATTTCTTTTTCAGTAGCAAAAACAATATAATCACGACCATTCACCCTAAAATGTTTTGGCTGGGTAACAACATCATCATTTGTGTTTTGGTATTTAAATCCGCTAATACGTCTTCCGTTTTTGTCATACATTAATACTACATTGTTTTGAGTAACAGTAAAGCGGTAGTTCCTGTTGTTGTCATAGTCGAAAACACTAAGAGGTTGGGTTATATTATTGTTGAATTTTATTGGAAATGGTGAAACATCTCTTCCATTTCTGTCTAAAATATAAACACGTCTTGAAGTAGCAAAAGCCAATTGTAATCGACCATTTTTGTAAAGATCAACCTGTTCTATCTTACCAAGAATTGGTCCATGAAGTTGTTTTTTCCAAAGCACTTTTCCTTTGTTAGAAATAAGATACAATTGGTTATTGATATCTTGAATAACCACTTCTTTATGTTTGGTACGATGATTAACAACAAACTGTGGATCGTTTAATAGATCGTTGTCAAGCGTTACATTAAACTCTTCAGATATACTATTTCTTTGTGCATTGGTCTTACTCTTTTTAATGACACCATTTATATGCATAAAACCATCGTCTTGCACTAATTGAAAACCTGAATATTTATAAGGGCTTAGTTTATTTAAAGTAATATTTGATGTAAATAAAGCATTAAGAATCTCTTGAAGTTTTGATGGATTAACAACCTTTAGTAAAGAGGATTCATCACTTAAAGATGATTTGACATCAAGAAAGTTTCTATCCTTACTTAAGGTGGTTCCATTAAGATAGTTAGTGATAATCTCTTTTAATGACTCTTGGTCTTGTGCAAAAACGAAAAAACTATCGAGATTGGTGTAAAATAAAATATTTTCTAAAGTAAAAAAGGGTTCGAAAACTGATTGAAAGTAATTACTTTTTTCAAACGAATAGATATCAATATTTCTATAAGCTGAATTTTTGTTTTCGATGCTTTCCATAATTTCCATGGTATTAGAAGCATCTATAGAATTGGCAATTAAAACTTTTTCATTGTCCTTTAAGGTGATAGTTCCTATTTCAGAAAATGTTTCTAAAAAATCTGTATTGAGAATACTGTCTGTTGTTTGAGTGAGTTTGCTTATGTTGCCTTGAATAGTTTTATAATCATGATAAGTTAAGCTTGATATACCCCTATTATTGATAGGAGTAATGTTGATTATATTATTTTCCTGAGGAATGGTCTGCTCGAAGACTTTTATGAATTTTTGAATTGTATCTCTAGCTATACTTATAGCGTTAAAATTAATTTGATTTTGAGAGATATGGGCATCTAAAACTATCCAATCTCCAAAATTTGAGTTATTTCCAAATAAGGAACCCCCAAACCGGTTAGTGCTTTCGGTATTAAGAAAAACATTGAACGAACTATTAGAGCTCGCTAATTCAAGTTTACTAAATTGATTTACTTCATTTACTTGAAATTGATTTAAGAAGTCTTTGTTTGATGAAATTATAGAAACACTGTCTATTACTTTACTATAAAGTCCACGAGAATCAATAGTCTTTTCAATTAAGCTATCATGATGTTTGGTGATAAATGTAATGGCTTCATTATGAAATGTGGTAATAATTGGGTTAGTAGTATTTATCTTCTCAAGATATTTTAATGTACTATTAAGTTGATTTTCTTGACCTACAGTTAAAATTTGAAGTATTGCATTGTTTTTAACATCACTACTAAAAGTAGCTTTGTTATTAATTTGCAATACAACTTCTGTATTCTCTGGAATTAACTGAGTGAGTTTTGTAGTGCTTCTTTTTGATTGATTACATGTTAAAAAAAACGAACCAATAATAATAAGGACGAGAAGCTTTTTCATTTAGGACTACTAATTAACATCACAAAGGTAAAACTTAAAATTCAAAAGTTAATTGTTCTGGAAGTAGTCTAAAAGATTTTCTGTGATATTTAGTTATGCCATATTTTTTTATGGCATCTCTATGTTCCTGGGTAGGATAACCTTTGTTTTTTTTCCAGTTATACATTGGAAACTCTTCATGGATTTTAAGCATGTATGCATCACGATACGTTTTAGCAAGAACTGAGGCAGCAGCAATATTGAGGTATTTACCATCTCCTTTTATAATGGTTTCGTAAGGTATGTTTTTATAAGGCTTAAACCTATTGCCATCCACAGCGATAAACCCTGGATTGATTGTGAGCTTGTCTATAGAGCGATGCATCGCCAAAATAGAAGCATTAAGAATATTTATTTGGTCAATTTCTTCCTGAAAAACGTTGACCACACCAAAAGTAACTGCGCTTTTTTCAATTATAGGTTTTAGAAATTCTCTCTTTTTATGAGATAGTTGTTTTGAATCTTTCAAAATGATGTTTTCAAAATCATTTGGCAAAATTACGGCTGCAGCAGTAACTGGACCAGCTAAACAACCTCTTCCAGCTTCATCTGTACCACACTCATAATCAAATTTTGAGTATTTTAAACTTAACATTTAAATAAAAGTAGTATAATTTCGTTTTTTCAAAAATGGCTTTAACTATAAATAGTCTTTCAGCTTATAATTGCTATTTTAGCCGAAGTTTTATTATAAATTGAATACTTACAAGAATATAAAAATATTAATGAATCGCATAATTCTTGTCTTCTTTTCTATTTTCATGGTTACTGCTTTGAATGGACAGGAAAAAATATCTATTTCGAAAAAAGAAGTTGATGGTAGAGGTCAATTTCAAAACGATACGCTAAGAAATAGGCTTAATAATAGATCTGGTAACATTGTAAAAAACGAAAACGCAACTATAGACCTCTATAAGATTATTTCTGTAGAAAATGATACCACTATTGTTGATACTACACTAACTGTATATAAGGACTATAAGTATAACTACTTAAGAAAAGATTATTTTGATCTGCTTCCTTTCAATAATATAGGTCAAACTTATAACTCTTTAAGTTATGATTTTAGAAGTAATAATTTAATGCCGTTTTTTGGTTCTAGGGCGCGTCATTTTAATTTTATGGAAATTGAAGACACTTATTATTATAATGTCCCAACTCCACTTACAGAGTTAATGTTTAAAACAGCATTTGAGCAAGGACAACTTTTAGATGCGTTTTTTACAGTTAATACAAGTCCACAATTTAATTTTTCTGTTGCTTATAAAGGATTAAGGTCGTTGGGTAAATATCAACATATATTAACGAGTACAGGAAACTTTAGGTTCACCACCAATTATAAAACAAAAAACAATAGATATAATTTAAGAGCTCATACAGTGATTCAAGATTTGATGAACCAAGAAAATGGAGGGCTTTTAGATGAAGATCTAGAAGATTTTGAAAACGGTAACCCTCGATTTATTGATCGATCAGTTTTTGATCCAGCTTTCGAAAACGCAGAAAGTATTCTTAAGGGAGAAAGATTTCATATAGATCAAGACTATAATATTGTACAGCAAAAAGATTCTACTAGTTATAATATATGGAGCGTCGGTAGTATTCTTTCTTACGAAGATAAATCATATCAATACGACCAGTCTTTACCTTACAATGGATATGGAGATTCCTTTGCTTCATCTAATTTAAAAGATAAAGTAACACTAGAAAGCGTTTATGCTGAAGCCAACACAAGGTTTTCAAATAAAACTATTGGAGATATAAAATTCAATTTAGGATATCACAAATTCAACTATGGTTATAATACTGTAGTATCTGTGGATGGAAATTATGTTAGTAATAGACTTAAAGGGAATGTGATTTCAATTGGAGGAGAGTACAAGAAAAAAATAGGTCAATTTTTAGTGCAGGGAAAACTTGGAGCCAATATTTCTGGTGATTTTAACGGAAATTATTTAGATGGTAATGCTCGCTTTCAGTTTAATGATAGTTCGCACGTCCAAGCAAAATTAAATATTAACTCTAAAGCACCTAACTACAACTATCTATTATATCAAAGTGACTATATAAATTATAATTGGCAAAATAGTTTTGATAATGTTAGAACGAAGCAACTTGGTTTTGAATTAGGATCTAAAAAGTTTTTTAATGCTGAAATTGATTACACTTCAATAGATAACTATGCTTATTTTAGTCAATCTGAAACAGATAATAATCTTGTTAAGCCAAATCAGTTCAATGGAACCATAAATTATTTTAGGCTAAAACTAGAAAGAGAATTTAAGCGAGGCAAGTTTGCATTAAATAATACTATAAGGTATCAAAAGGTTATTGACGGAGAAGGCATCTTGAACGTTCCAGAGTTTGTCACAAGAAATACATTATACTATTCCAATCACTTTTTTAAGAAAGCCCTTTTTCTACAGACGGGAATTACGTTCAATTACTTCACGAAATATAATATGAATGCATATGATCCTGTTTTAGCAGAGTTCTATGTGCAAAATGAAAATGAAATAGGAGGATTCCCACGATTGGATTTCTTTGTTAACGCTAAAGTAAAGCAAACTAGAATTTTTCTGAAGGCAGAACATTTCAATTCTTCATTTACAGGATACAATTTTTACTCCGCTCCAAATTATCCTTATCGAGATTTTGCTATTCGCTTTGGCTTGGTTTGGAATTTCTTTTTGTGATAAGTTATTGTGGATAAGGTATCTGTGGTTTGGGTTTTAAAAAAAGTTTAAAAAAGTGTTGTTTGGAATAAAAAGGGTTTTATATTTGCGCGCTCAAAATCTGGGGATTTTAGTTAGGAAATAATTTTTCTAAAAAAAAAGTTGAAAAGGTTTTGTTGGAATAAAAAAAGGGTTTTATATTTGCACCCGCTTATCGCAGGAATGGGATAAGAGAAGAAGAA
>JAXOFM010000019.1:0-1053 GCA_044841755.1 Flavobacteriaceae bacterium LMIT009 | reverse complement strand
GAAGTAAGAACGGATGGTGATTGTCCTTCTAACTATACATTAGCTAGAACTTGGACAGCTACTGACGATTGCGGTAACGAAACTGCTCATACACAAACATTAACTGTACAAGACACAACTGCTCCTGAATTATATAGACCAGGTGGAGATCAAACTGTACAATGTGATGGCGAAGGAAATTTAGATGATCTACAATTATGGTTAGATACTAACGCTGGAGCTAAGGCAACAGATAATTGTGGTGAAATGACTTGGACTAACGACTTCACTCAATTAACTGATGAATGTGGTATGACAGGATCTGCACTAGTAACTTTTACAGTTACAGATGAGTGTGGTAACTCAAGTTCTACTTCTGCCCTATTCACAATTGTAGATACGTTAGCTCCAACATTAGATACAGAAGCTAGTGACCAAACCGTTGAGTGTGGTCCTGATAATCAAAATGAACTAGATGCTTGGTTAAACTCTAATGGAGGTGCTACTGCTACTGATATTTGTAGTGGAGTGACCTGGTCTAACGACTTCTCAGCATTAAGTGATGACTGTGGATTCACTGGAAGTGCTACAGTTACATTTACCGCAACTGATGAGTGTGGTAATGAGGTAAGTACTACTGCTACATTTACTATTATTGATACTACTGCACCTACTTTTGTAGAAGAACTACCTGCCGATGCTACGGTTGAATGTGATAACGTACCTGATGCAGCTACCTTAACTGCTACTGATAACTGTGGTGATGCTACTGTTACTTTCAGTGAAGAAAGAGCGGATGGTGATTGTCCTTCTAACTATACATTAACTAGAACCTGGACTGCTACTGATGAGTGTGGTAATGAGTCTTCGCATACACAAACTATCACTGTTCAAGATATTACAGCACCAGCATTCGTAGAAGAATTACCTGCCGATGCTACGGTTGAATGTGATAACGTACCTGATGCAGCTACCTTAACTGCTACTGATAACTGTGGTGATGCTACTGTTACTTTCAGTGAAGAAAGAGCTGATGGTGATTGTCCTTCTAACTATACATTAACTAGAACCTGG
>JAXOFM010000018.1:0-1457 GCA_044841755.1 Flavobacteriaceae bacterium LMIT009 | reverse complement strand
GCTCTTTCTTCACTGAAAGTAACAGTAGCATCACCACAGTTATCAGTAGCTGTTAAAGTAGCTGCATCAGGAACTTCGTCACATTCTACCGTAGCATCAGCAGGTAGTTCTTCTACGAATGCTGGTGCTGTAGTATCTTGAACAGTGATTACTTGAGAGTGAGCAGTTTCATTACCACACTCATCAGTAGCAGTCCAGGTTCTAGTTAATGTATAGTTAGAAGGACAATCACCATCAGCTCTTTCTTCACTGAAAGTAACAGTAGCATCACTACAGTTATCAGTAGCTGTTAAAGTAGCTGCATCAGGAACTTCGTCACACTCTACAGTTGCATCAGCAGGAAGTGCTTCAACGAACTCAGGAGCGATATTGTCAGATACTGTAATAGTTTGTACTTGATCGTCAGCTGCGTTACCACAGTTATCCACTAATGACCAAGTTCTAGTGATAATATAAGTACCTTCACAAGCACCATCAGCGATACTATCAGAGAAGGTAGCCTCTAATCCAGTAGAACAGTTATCATTTTCATCGGTTACATCACCAGTAACGCTTACAGAAGCATCATAGTTACAATCCGCATCAGTAAATATTTCTATATCAGCAGGAGCAGTGAATGTAGGTTTAATATTATCAGACACTGTAATGGTTTGGTCATGAGAAGTTTCATTACCACACTCGTCAGTTAATGTCCAAGTTCTAGTGATTACATAAGTACCTTCACAAGAACCGTCAGCCACATCATCGACATAAGTTGCATCAAGACCAGTAGAACAGTTATCAGCTTCATCAGTTACATCACCAGTAACGCTTACAGAAGCATCATAGTTACAGTCAGCGTCAGTAAATATTTCTATATCAGCAGGTACAGTAAATGTAGGTGCTGTAGTATCTTGTACAGTTATAGTTTGTGTATGCGAAATTTCATTACCACATTCATCAGTAGCTGTCCAAGTTCTAGCTAGTGTATAGTTAGAAGGACAATCACCATCAGTTCTTACTTCATTATAAGTTACTGTAGCATCACCACAGTTATCAGTAGCTGTTAAAGTATCAGCATCAGGCACGTTATCACATTCTACCGTAGCATCAGCAGGTAAAGCTTCCACGAAAGTAGGTGCTGTAGTATCTTGTACAGTTATAGTTTGTGTATGCGAAGTTTCGTTACCACAAGCGTCAGTAGCTGTCCATGTTCTAGCTAGTGTATAGTTACCATCACAAGAACCATCAGTTCTTACTTCGTTATAAGTTACTGTAGCATCACTACAGTTATCAGTAGCTGTTAAAGTATCAGCATCAGGCACGTTATCACATTCCACAGTTGAATCAGCAGGAAGTGCTTCAACGAACTCAGGAGCGATATTGTCAGATACTGTAATAGTTTGTACTTGATCGTCTGCTTTGTTACCACAGTCATCTACTAGTGACCAAGTTCTAGTGATCACATAAGTTCCTTC
>JAXOFM010000017.1:0-1493 GCA_044841755.1 Flavobacteriaceae bacterium LMIT009 | reverse complement strand
CCTTCCTGTTCTATTTTCACACCAATAGGCAGTAATTGATCTAAATCAAAGTTATCAGTAGCTTGAATGATGTGCTTATCACCATTAATGAGCCAATACATATCTTCTGTATTGTCTTCGATAAGCAATGCATCGTAACCAATATCATGATTTTGAGTTGCATTTTGGTCTACACCAGCTAAGATCTGTCTATGATACCCTTTAGGAGAGTCGAACATCAGTCTTATTTTTTCTCTGTTATCTACATTAGTAGTTCTGGCTGTGCTATTATTCTTTTTACCCTTTCCACCGCTTCTCATGAATTGAGAAGGATCCGAGGCTTCTGTTTTAAAAATACGTTGATTGTTCTTAAAGGTTACAGTACCACCAGTACCTGCAGTTACGAAGAAGCCTTGTCCTACAGGGATGTACTGTTGCGGTAACTTAGATCCAGTTGCACCAGAGTTATTGATGCGTATATCGTTAGATATAGCTACTGTACTACCCATAAGCGTATAAGTAGCATATCCACCTTCATATTCACCAAGGTTATGTGTTGCATTAGCAAAGTGATCCCAGAAGTATAGGGTACCGTTAATAATATCAGAAGCAGCACGACCACCGCTACTGTTAATGTTATCTAGTATAAACTCATCAGCGTCAATAGCCGAAGCATAAGGGTTACCAATTAGATAATCATTCCCAGCAGATAAGGTTAAGGTAATATCACCATTATGAGGTTTACCATTGAACACATAGTTTTGTTCATTGGTAATCACACCACCAGTATCGACAGTTCCTTTCATAGTGAATCCTTCACCAGGTTGTAAAGAACCAGTACTTCGTACATGCTGCCAAGAAGGGTAGTTGTCACTTATCTGGTTAGCATATTTCCATATCCAATAATCAGCAATACTTATAGGGTCACCAGGAGCACCATTATAACCAGAGGTTAAGAAGGTAATAGACTTAGGTGGCGCAGAAGGAGTAGCAATAGGTGTTGTTCCGTCAAAGAGTATATCAGGTAGTGTGTAATCATTGTTATTAGAAACAGCATTAGTTTCTCCAACAGGCGCAGCCCAATAGTTATAAGTGTAAAGGTCCTCTGTACCTTGTTGATCACGTTCAATGAAACCACTAGAAGTTACATCCAGATCACTATCTAAAGTTTGTATAAGTTGAGATTCTCCTTCAAGGTCAATTGAACCGTCTATTTTTAGGTAATGAGTAACTGTAAGACCGTTACCAGTACCAGAGGCATTATCACCATTAACCTGTAATTCATTACTGGCTACTTCTAGACCTAGTACCGAACGTTCGCGTCCAAGACCAGCATAGGTATCTATGGTAATGTCATGACTGGTACGTACAATGTTCCAATCAACAGGAGTGACACCATCAACTATAGAGATTGCGTTAGGAAGTGCTTGCACATCATGATTGAGCCAAGTGGCATCAGTGGTCCAAGAACCATCAGCTTGAGATTCATATGGTAATGGAGCGGTTTGGAAATC
>JAXOFM010000016.1:0-2241 GCA_044841755.1 Flavobacteriaceae bacterium LMIT009 | reverse complement strand
AAACAGAACATTCGAATCTCCAGTATATGGAGACGACTGTAACTGGAACAAAGTTATTGAGTTTACAGTAACAGATAGCTGTGGAAACGATTATCCTCCATTTAAAGTAATCTTAAGTGGTAGAGATCAAACTGCACCTGAGTGGAATGTAGAAGGTGGAGCAGAAGGTACACTAGATACTATTGTCTTTGATATGTGTCCACAAGATGTAGTGCCAGCTTTAAAAGTAGGTGATGTCTTAACTCCTCCGAATGGTGGCTACGTAATTCAAAATGGCGGTGGTGCATTCTGGATTAGAATCTTATTAGGTGCTGATGCTACAGATAACTGTACAGCTTGGGAGGATCTAAGAATGGTTGTTAACAAGGTTGATCTTCAAAAAGGAGATTGTGAAACAGTATTATCTTATACTTTCGAGTTATTAGATGAGTGCGATAATAGTGGTGGTGAAATTACTTGTATTTGGACGTTTATCGATAGTACAGACCCAACGGCTTCTGCACCAGCAGACGAGGTTTACCAATGTGCTGATGATGTACCAGCTGCAGATATTAAAATGATCACTGATGCTAGCGATAACTGTAATGAAGTAACAGTTACTCACGAAGGTGATGTATCTGACCAAGGATTCCCTATCGAGAACATTACACGTACGTATAGAGTAGAAGATGCGTGTGGTAACTTCATACTTGTTAGCCATAACATTAAGGTAGAAGATACTATCGCTCCAGAGATCGAGTGTCCTGGTGATATAGTTGTGGATTTCCCTTATGTTAAGAGACCTTTAACAAGTCCGGCAGACTTTAGTGGTAGCGCAACGCATATCGATTTAAGCGCTATGAATTACCCTAATCCAATTGGTAATGAATATGCTGGTCAGGGAGTAAACTTTACTAGTCCTAGTGGATTCTTAGGTGGTTTACATCCAAATGGCAGTTATGCTCTTGGTCCTGATTTTGCACCAAACGCAACAATGAACATTAATTTTGATTCTAAACAAAATAGATTTGGATTTGAAATTTATGAAGCTGATAATGTGAATACACAAATTACATTAAACTGTTTAATTCAAGGTATTGTTGTTGATTCTCAAACAATCGATGTTGGTGGTACTCCTACATTTGTAGGTATGGAAACTGATGGAGGTTTCGATCAGATAGTATTAACAACAGGTAATCCTAACACTGTTAACAGGTTCTTAATTCAAAACTTACGTTTTGAAGGAGGTGTAGTAGTAAATTATACAGCACCAACAAGCTATTCTGATAACTGTTCTCCTAATTCATACTTAGATACTACAGTAGAGTTAGTTGAAGGTTTAGCTTCAGGTTCTGCTTTCCCAATAGGTGATACTGTTGTTAGATACAGAGTTACTGATGAGTCTGGTAATGATGCTACATGTACATTTACTGTTACTGTAAATGGTGGACAACAAGCTCCACCAGCTGCTCCAGAACAAGGAGTAGAGGAGACTGTATCATTAGACTTCAGAGCTTATCCAGTACCATTTAATAAAGATGTAAACCTTAACTACAACTTTAAGTTTGATACTGATGTAACAATTGAAATCTATGACACTAAAGGATTAATGGTTCAAAGACAAGTTAACAAAGGATACAAAGCTGGATCTGATGTTACATTGCCAATGACTATTAATGGTGCAGACCAATTGTACTATGTTAAGTTAATTACTAACAGAGGAACAGTAACTAAGAAGATTGTTTCTTCAAGCACTAATAAAAGATAATTATTAGTAGTTAGTATTAATATAAATTAAAAAGGGCGACCATTTGGTCGCCCTTTTTTTGTTACAAACTTTTAAAAATGATTATAATATTCATTTTTAGCTGTAATCAAAATCATGACTAAGTGCTTAATAACTAGTTAAATGACCTTGACATAGCATTATTAATAATGTATTTTTGTATTACAAGTATAGTAATACTCGTTTTTGACGGCAATTACCTAAACTTTTATTGGTGTTATTGTAGTCTTAAATATTGTTTAATAGCATAATGATTGAAACCATTTATCTTTTTCATTTAAATGAAAGATAAATAGGTGCTTTTTATATCTTAAAATCTTACGTTATGAACAGTACTACTCTAAGTTTAAAGCTATTTAAAAAATTACAAGGCAAGAGCATGGCAATATTTATGTTGTTAATGTTTTTTGTGCTTAGTTCTGGGGCGGCATTTGCTCAAGATGGTGTAGGTGATGATCCCACAGGTAGTGGAGAGA
>JAXOFM010000015.1:0-2455 GCA_044841755.1 Flavobacteriaceae bacterium LMIT009 | reverse complement strand
AATGTTTTTTGTGCTTAGTTCTGGGGCGGCATTTGCTCAAGATGGTGTAGGTGATGATCCCACAGGTAGTGGAGAGACTATTACAGATCCTTCTTATGCATGTATGCATGATGTTCCGGCGAGAATTCCTATTTCAGTTTTAATGGAAGAAGGTTATAATGGTGGTGTTTTTGACTCTTGTAGAGACAAAGAAGAGCCATTTGTGATCCATGAAGTTCCTGCTGATCCAGGTAGTGATGATCCAGATAATCCTGATGCTCACAATGGAGCTTGGGGAGTTAAAACTGGATTTTCAAAAGGTAGTTCACACTGTAGTTGGACATTTTACTATGTTTATTCTGTAAAGTGTGGTAATGAAGTACTGCCTTATACAGTTAAGGTCAAAGGAGGCGATACTATGGCTCCATATCCAAACAAACGTGATAAAGAAGGATATGCGCAGTTTGAATATTTAACTAGAGATCAAGAAGGATTGAATGAGTGTTATGACAATAGACCAGTAGCGCCTTTAGCTGAAGATCTTTTACAATACTTCTCAGACAACTGTGACCATGTTAAAAACAATGGTTACTATGTAAAGAAAGATACCAGAGTAAGAAACGATGATTGTGGATGGATTGAAATTCACACTTATAGAGTTCAAGACTATTGTTCAAGTAACGTATATGAGTTCCATATTACTTATTCAGGAGCAGATGAAGAGCAACCTGAATGGGTAGGAGACATAGAAGCATTATTCCCAGATATGAAAGATGTTGAATGTGCAGATCTTGATGAAATCTTGAATGAAGATACTACAATGTCTTACACAGATAATTGTGCAAAAGATGGTAGAACAAGAGCTGTAGTTGATACTTCTAAATTAGGAGAAGGATGTGAAGGTGGTTATGTTACAAGAACTTGGACTGCTAAGGATGACTGTAACGAGCCAATAGTTTATACTCAAAGAATTGATGTTTTACCAGCTCCTAAAGCTACGTTTGAAGATCAAGGTCCAATTAGTGTACCATGTGTAAATCGTGATAATATTGCAAGCTATATTCCTAAGTTAGATGTTTCTAATGGAGGAAGTGGTCGTTGTAATATTTCTGAAGACGATATTGCTGGAGTATACGATCCTGCTCAAACAGACTGTGGAACATTTGATGTAACATATACATTTACAGATAACTGTGGTCGTGTAACTGAAAAAGTTGTACAAGTAACAATTGTAGATGATCAAGATCCAGGAATAACATATGCTGCTAGAGACTTAGTTGTAGATTGTGGTCCTGATAATGTTAATCAATATCTTAATTGGGTAGCTACAATGGGTGGAGCAACTGCAGAAGATAACTGTACTCCAACAGAAGAGTTATCATGGAGTCACAATGCACCTGAGTCACCAATTACTAATTTATGTGGTGGTACAACTGGGTCAACAACTGTAATCTTTATAGTTAAAGATTTATGTGGAAACCAGTCTAAGACATATGCTACATTTACTATTAGAGATATTACTGATCCTACATTTACAGATGCTATCAATCAAACTGTTGTTTGTGATGGTGAAGGTAATATAGAAATGCTTGACGAGTGGTTAAATGATAATGGTGGTGCTACTGCTAAGGATACTTGCTCTGATGTTACATGGAGTAATGATTTCCAAACTACATTTGATGACAAATATTTTGACATCAGAGAGCACTTACAAGGTGGATGTACAGAAGGTTATGAAGGAAACGACGCTATTAATGGTCGTCATCCAGCTGACTATACAGGATACATTAAAGTAACTTTTAGAGCTACTGATGCTTGTGGAAACTACATTGAAACTGTAGGTACATTTAGTATTGAAGATAGTATTGCACCAGTAATCACTGATGCTGCAGACAAGACTGTAGAATGTGATGGTTCAGGTAATACAGCTGAGATGGATGCTTGGGTTAATTCTAACGGAGGCGCTACAGCTGAGCCAGATTATTGTTCATTCGTTACTTGGTCAGCTAAAGAAATTGACTCAGGAGGAGATGCATGTGATATGTATTATACATATGAGTTTACTGCATCTGACCTTTGTGGAAACGAAAGTTCTACAATCGCTACATTCCATATAGTAGATACTACTAATCCATTAATTGGACTAGAGGCTCAAGATGTAACTTTCGAGTGTAATGATTATAATAGTAGTGCTGATAGGTTACCACCTCCACTAAGTTGGGAGCAAGTTTTTGAAGATTGGTTAGCTAGAAACGGTGACGCTGAAGCCATGGACCCTTGCTCTGGATTTAACATATACTGGGATAACAATTATGATGATGCGAAGGTAAATTGGGAATTAGGATGTGGAAACACAAGATCTATTACTATTACATTTATTGCTTATGATGAGTGTGGATGGTTAACTAAAGATCCTGCGCATGCATCTGCAACTACTGCAACATTTAGTGTAGTAGATACTAAAGCACCTTCTATT
>JAXOFM010000014.1:0-3885 GCA_044841755.1 Flavobacteriaceae bacterium LMIT009 | reverse complement strand
AAGCACATCATTCAAGCTACTGATAACTTTGATTTAGATCAATTACTGCCTATTGGTGTGAAAATAGAACAGGAAGGTGAAGCTATCTTTAGAATTGAAGAACTTTTAAATATCCCTGAAGACAAGAACATCATACTAAATGATAAAACACTCGATATCTATCATAACCTTAAACAAAGTAACTACACAGTAATACTAAGCCCTGGAACTTACTCGGATAGATTTGAAATTGGGTTCTATAACAATAACTCCTTAGGAAACAATGAAGTAGAATATTCAAACATTAAGTTATCATACGCAAATGACATTGAAAGCATTCTAATTTCTAATCCTAAAAAAGAAAACTTAAAATCTGTGAAATTGATCAATATTTTAGGTCAGGTCATCTTTTCAAAAGAAATCAACTCATCAGAAAACTATCATGAACTTAAAGTGAAAAATATAAGCTCCGGAACATATATCTTAAAATTAGAAGGTGAAAATGGAACTACAAGTAACAAAGTATCAGTAAAATAAAGCATATACTTATAAGACAAAAACTTAAATAATTACATAAAAAATCATCTTTTTCTTACATTTTAAATATTGTTTGTCGATTATTTTTGCTTTTAGTGGAAATATTCGATAATCTTGTTAGGATATTTGTAAACAAAACTGTTTATAAATAAACGAAAGACCCCAAATCTTTCTAAACCTACTTAGCATGAAAAAGACTACCCTAAACAATTTAGGGAGATTTACAATTTCTATTTTGTTATTTGCTGCTTTAATAAGTAACAAAGTAAATGGTCAATGTGGAACCACAATAAACACTTATGCTTATACAGAAGATTTTGAATCTGGTGTTGGTGCTTGGACTCAAAATGGAGCGGATGACCTAAATTGGAGTCAAAGAAGTAATAATACGCCATCTAATAACACAGGACCTTCTGGTGCTGCAAGCGGAACCTATTATTACTATATTGAAGCTTCGGGTAGTGGAACAGGATATCCAAGTAAGGTTGCGATTTTGGAAAGTCCTTGTTTTGATCTTTCAGGAATTAGTAGTCCTGTTTTCTCATTCAGCTATCACATGTATGGTAGTGACATGGGAACATTAAATGTAGATGTTAGTACAGATAATGGTACAACATACCCAACAAACCTTTGGTCACAAAGTGGACAAGTTCAAACTACAAGTGGTTCAGCGTGGAATACTGTTAATTTAGATTTAAGTGCATATATAGGACAAACAATCAAGCTACGATTTCATGGAACAACAGGTAACAACTACAGGAGTGATATGTCTATTGACAATATATCACTAACTGTTGCTGCCTCAGGTCCAGAGATAAATATTCAAGGTAACGCTACCAATATAGTTGATGGTGATACAACACCTTCAGTAACCGATGATACTGATTTTGGATCGCTTGGAGCTGGAAGTACTTTAGATCATACCTTTACTATTCAAAATGTTGGAACCACAACTTTAAATTTAACAGGAGCTCCGCTTGTAGATATTACAGGTGATGCTGCTTTTGCAATACTAACACAACCAAGTGGATCGACCATTGCGGCAAGTAACAGCTTAACCTTTGTAGTAAGATTTGCTCCTACTGTAAATGGTACAGTTCAAGCAACTATATCCATTACCAGTAACGATGGTAATGAAAGTCCATACACGTTTATGGTACAAGGTACTGGTGTTGCACCACTAACTGAAGGTCCTGGTGGTGTTACAGCAGACCTGGAGTTATGGCTTAAAGGTACAGACGGATTAAGCTATACTGACGGACAAAGTGTTAGCATTTGGGCAGACCAAGGTCGAGGCGCTAATGCAACAGTAAACACTCCTGGTCAGGAACCAACATATAGAGATAATACAACTCAAAATGTAAACTTTAATCCTGTTGTTGAGTTTGACAACGCTTATAGTTCTTATGTGCTAGATGGTGATTTCTCATTTGACGATACTTCAACCCAATTTTTAGAAGGAACAAGTGGTATGTACACACAAGATATCTTTGTAGTGCTCATCCCTGATGACACACCTATTACAAACAACTTCGGATTCATGGATATCTTCTGTGGGGACGAAGACCCTGGTACTAACGAAACAGATGCTACCGGAATTGGTGCTGGATACTATACTGTAAGATTTTCAGGAGAAATACTTTGCTATGCAGTGGGAACAACCAATAGTGGTGATGGTTATGGTGTTGCTGAAATAGGTACAGGTAGTTCTTATGACAATGTGGGAATCATTAATGCACGTAATAATACGGCTGCCACACAACAAGAGCTTTTTTATAATGCCAATGATATTGAAACTACACAAAACGACATTCCTGACTTTTCTAATGTGAACGACTCACGTTTCTGGATTGGTCGTAGTGAAGGTTGGGAAGCAAGTACTAATGCTCGTATTGCTGAGATCATTACTTTCTCTGCTAGAAAAGATGACACAGATCTCACCTCAGAACGTAACAGGATACAATCGTACTTAGGAATTAAATATGGTATTACCCTTGGCGTCAATGGTACTTCGCAAGACTACGTAGACTCCAGTGGTGCAGTTATTTGGGATCAATCGGCCAACGCTGGTTATAATTATGATATTGCTGGAATTGGGCGTGATGACGATTCTGATCTAAACCAAAAACAATCAAGTAGTGTAAATAATGCTACCGATGGCACCGGACCTATTGAAGGGATTCTAACTATTGGGCTTACCGATATCTATGCTACTAATAATCTTAATAAATCAAGTAATCCAAATACTTTTGATGATCAAGAATTCTTAATGTGGGGGAACAACGGAGTAGACTTAAACTTAGCTGCTAGTGTAATAAATGTTGATATGAGCTCAGGAATAACAGGATTATCTACAGATGTTTCATTCACAGGAATGCAACGTATTTGGAAAGTAGTTGAAATTGGAGATATTCCAACAAATAAAGTTTCTATTCCTAAGAATGCAGTTAGAAATGTAACGCCAGTAGGTGAATATTTAATGTTTATTTCTGATACTCCCGTATTTGACCCAACTGCGGATTACAGAATTATGTCTGATGACGGAACCAATCTTGAAGCTGAGTACGATTTTAATGGTACAAAATATATCACCTTCGGATTTGCTCCTCAAATTACAGCTGTACGATCTGTATATTTTGATGGTGCGATTGACTATATTGATATGGATGATGCTTTAAATCTGGAACCAAGTGGTTTTACAGTTTCTGCTTGGATTAAAAGAGGGGCTAGTTCTGCCAATACAAGTATACTTTCTAAAAGAGATGCTGCTTATACCGAAGGATATGACTTCAAAATAACAAGTTCTGGAAATTTTGAAATGTCATGGAAGAATGGTTCAACCCAAACCATTACCTCAGATGTGACAATTCCCGAAGATGAATGGCATCAAGTAGCAGTTATATATGATGGCTCAACGGCTAATTTATATATTGATGGAGTACTCGACAAAACCTCATCTCTATCTGCTCCTACTGTAACAACTCAAAACTTTAATGTTGCTGCTGCCGCCAGATCCACAGCGTTCTTCGAAGGTAATATAGACGAGGTACGTGTATGGGAGACTGCTCTTACAGTAAATCAATTACATTATGTAATGAATCAGGAGATTCAAGAATTTAGTAATACTGTAGACGGAACAATTCTTCCACAAACCATTACTAAAAATGAAGTAAGCCCATTGCCATGGACAGATCTTGCTGGGTACTATCCTATGTCAACTTTTACTTATACAAATACTAATGATGCATCTTCAAATGGTAATTTTGGAAGTTTAAGAAATCTAGATACCGTTGATTTCCAAACCGCTCCATTACCATATGAATCTCAAGCTGATGGTTCTTGGACCACTGATGCCACTTGGCTCAATCA
>JAXOFM010000013.1:0-4716 GCA_044841755.1 Flavobacteriaceae bacterium LMIT009 | reverse complement strand
GTTCCTCCATCGGTTGCTGTTACAAAGAATCCTTGCCCTACTGGAATGTATTGCCCAGGTTCTTTAGTTCCTGTTTGTCCAGAATTATTAATTCTAGTATCATTAGAAACTGCAACAGCAGTACCTAATAGGTTGTAAGTGGCGTAACCTCCTTCATAATCACTTAAGTAGTGAGATTCATTTGCGAAATGATCCCAGAAGTATAAAGTTCCGTTTATGATATTAGAAGCTGCTCTTCCTGCTCCATCACTGGTATTATCTAAGATGAATTCATCAGCATCTATAGCAGAAGCATAAGGGTTTCCAACTAAGTAATCATTTCCAGATGATAAGGTTAGGGTTATATCTCCATTATGTGGCTTACCTTCAAACACATAGTTTTGTTCTGTTGTTATTACACCACCTGTATCAGTAGTACCTTTCATGGTAAATCCTTCGCCAGCTTGTAATGATCCTGAGCTACGAACGTGTTGCCAAGAAGCATAATCATCACTAGTTTGATTGGCATATTTCCATACCCAATAATCTGCAATACCGACTGGAGATCCAGAAGTGCCATCGTAACCAGAGGTCAGCCAATTAATACTTTGTGGTGTTGCAGCTGTCGTACCATCTTGCATTACATTAGGTAAAGTATAACTGTTATTATTAGTTGTTGTATTACTAACTCCTACAGGTGCAGCCCAATAGTTATAGGTATAAAGATCAGCTGTTCCTTGTTGATCTTTTTCAAGAGTACCAGAACTAGTAACATCCAGATCACTATCTTCTGCTTGTATCAATTGCGATTCTCCTTCAAGATCAATTTTTCCGTCTAATTTTAGGTAATGACTAACGGTTAGACCATAACCAGTATCAGTTTCATTGTTTCCTTGAATTTCAAGTTCACCGCTGTTTATCATCAATCCTAGAACGGTTCTATTTTCGTTATTGGCAGCCGGAATAAGTGCTGTGTCAGAATTATCTAATGTTACATTATGACTAATTTCTACAATGTTATAGTCAATAGTTTCTTCACCATCTTGGTATGAATCTACTCCAGGTAAATACTGAACATCACCATTAACCCAAGTTGTTTCATCGTCCCAATCTCCATCTTGAGTTGTTTGGTAAGGTAGTGGGGCAGTTTGCTCATCTAATAAATCATAACTAATCATAGAAGCGTCGTTTCCACTGTTAGATTCATCTTTAACACTACCAAACACAAATCTACTCATTGGGTAATAAGCAATTAAATTATTCCAAGGAATAGTTTCAATTTCATTTCTAGTTGTTGCTGTTGGGAGTACTTTACCATCTGCAAAAGTTGCATTTTCTTCAATCTCCTGATTCATTACATACTGAATTTGATCTGCAGATAGTGCAACATTCCAAACACGTACTTCATCGACACTTCCATTAAGCCTTTGTTGTCTCTTTATATGATGTGCAGCTCCAATCATAAAATGAGAATCATTATCAAATTCAATAGGACTATTGGTGTCATCGGTATCGGTAAGAATACCGTCTATATATAATCGTGTTGTACCGTTTGCTCCTTCGTTCATGTCGTAAGTTGCACATACATGATGCCACTCATCTTCAGGAATATTGGCTGTAGTTTCCATGATGTTGTTAGCTGTATCATCCGGGTCTCGCCATACCATCCTTAAATTACCAAACTCGTTAATTCTAAATGCGTATCCAATGTCATAATAACCTTTTACTATATTATTTAAGTCTGATACATCTTCATCATAATAATTCCTTTTAGAAACTACGTCAAATTTTCCTACTCCAGGTTCCCTTTTTAACCATGCACTTATCGTATAGCTCATATTTGCTAAGTCATTAACATCTCCCGCACTAATATAACTGTCTGATCTATCAAAACTGGCAGATCTTGAAACTGCTGTAGTTATTTCAGTTGATCCAAAAGAGATATATTTTGTATTTTCAAAATACCAATCAACCTCCAAATCACTGCCAACAATGTTCATCGTAGCCGATGTGACATTTGTGGAAAAAGTATCATCATCTGAAATGATCATGATATATTCGTCAGCATCACCAGGATTAGTGGCTGAAACCATTGATTTAGGAATTGATAGCTTTATAGTAGGTACGGAGTCTGTGACTACCATTTTCCAGATTCTGTCAATTCGTTTGGCAGAAGTGCTTGTAGTTGTTGTTGTTCCTAAACCAAAATCTTTAGAAATATCATTTCCACTATCATGAGTTAACGCACCATCATCGTTACCCCACATTAGGAATGTTTTATCAGAAAAGAATTCAGTGGTATTACCTTGGTTAGTTGTTTCAATACCTTTAATGCCTATGGTAATATCGTCAGTAGTGTTTACTGTTTTAGATTGTTTTTGTTCTAATTGAGTAACGTCATCTCGTCCAATTCCAGTAACATTATAGTTATATCCTACATTTGCCGATTGATCCCAAATAACGCGATCATCAGTGTCCACATAATCTTGTGAGGTTCCATTTATCCCTATTGTAATTCCATATTTTATACCTAGATAAGATTCTATTCTATACCTTTCGGTTGCAGGTACTTTATAGTTATACACGATTATTTCACCAATTTCTCCATTCCATCTTGTTGATGAAGTTGAAGGGTCTGCTCCAATACCTGCGGTGAAATTACCTGTAAGTGTGTTTGCATTTGGTGTACCACCAGTTGTTTGAACACCATTAACAAATATTCTATTGGCTCCACCTGTAGTTTGTTGCCTGTAGTTTATTAAGGATGGTATACCGCTTGTAACCGTTGCGCTTGCCGTTCCAGAAGTTGATGACGCACTATCAGTATAACTACCTTGTATCGTTGTTGCTGCAGTTTGTTCTACATCTATTGATCCATTTGCACCATTGTCTAAATTTAATAAAGTTTTTGTCGTGCTATAAGTACCTTCTGCAACCGCAAAAATGGTTACATCGGCACCAGTAGCTACTTCACTAGCAGTCATTTCATGATTTGTACCATCAAAGGAAATTGCAGGGTTAAAGTTGATTACAGCTTCGTTATATGTTGGCTGATTGGCACCTGTACTTTGGCTAGCATCATTCGTACTGATAGTATTGTCTAACCAGTTCAACACAGAGTCACCATCTTCTGCCGCGTCTGCAGCAGCTTCTTCAACCCCTTCATCCGCCTTAAGCCATAATTCTAAACTTGTAGTAACACCACCTGGAGCTTCTGTTTGGGTCGCAGGAGGGTCAAAATTTACCACTTGTATGTTATGAGACATAGTATTCCCACTTCTATGCGACCAATGTGCTGCCTGAGTAGTGGAATTGAAGTAATAGTTGCGCCATCCACGACCATATGTCGTCTCGTTACCTGAGGTTATTGAAGTTCCTAATATCATTGCCTGATCTAAACCTGTTAGAGAAGCAGATGTAATATCTATAGTAGATTCATCGTCTGCTGAGCTCGTATCGGTATATCTTGTCACTTCAATCTCTGAGTTTTCTAATATATGTACAAAATGGTTACTCTTATTATTTGTAGCATTTCTACCAGCATCAAAGGTCCAATCTACACTTTGGTTGTTAGCCCCAGGAGCAAAGAGAGGATATTGACCATCTATTCGTTGTTTTGAACCTCCGGCTGCTCTTGTCTGAGCCTTCGATTGATGGAAAATTATTGAATTATTCCAATTTCCTACATCGGTTGTGATACCTGTCCCTGCGGATCCATCTTTCAAGGTTATTGTCCCTGTAGCATCGCTATTACCTCCTGAAGTTCCATGTAAAACAGACCAATTGGAACCGGTAAATTCCACTAGAGTTATGTAAACTGTTACGTTATTTTCGTTGGTTCCTTTTCTAACTTCTAATGTTGTACCATCCGAAAGCCATGCGATTGCAGTCCCTGAATCAGCTTGATTGTTAGTGGCATCATTCAAGATACCTGTTATAAAGGGTATACACTTATTTGTGCTCGTAATTGCAGAGAGCGTTCCTGAATGAACTCCGTTAGTGATATCTTCTGTAACTCCAGAGGTTGCCCCATCAAGATCAATAGCATATCTTCCTCTTACGATAAATTCGTTAGGTCCTGACGCAGCACCTGTATATTCCCATATCATCGTTTGGAAATTCATACCATCTGCATCATTATGAGAAGCAGACTCTCTATAATAACTTAAGGCCGTTGTACTTGTTAGAACTCTAGCACCAGCCATATCATCACCTTCAAGGTCACTATCATTAGAATCCGATCTACCTGCGTGAGTCATTTTGTTATTCCCAGGAATTGCAAAAGCGCTCGTTAAAGATGAAACCGCTGTAATGCTTGTTGTATTTACAATTGTATTGTTTTCATCGACATCAGCTTGAATATGCTGTACCTTAAAATCTTGTGCATTTGCTAACGTACTAAAGCATAGAAATAGGGCTATTGCAATTTGTCTATAAAAAGAGTAAATATTTTCCATTTAGGTTAAATTGTTTAGTTTGGAATCAATTTATTTACTGCACATGATGTAATGTGTAGTATTATTAAAAATGAAAAATTGTAAAAAGTGGTTGGACTTTTGGTACAATTGACAGTGCAATTTTAAAATTAAAATCTATGAAGTGCAAAAAAATTCGATGAAATGTATTTTTTATGTAAGATAAAACTGAATATTAATTTAAAAAGCCCCATTGAGTTCATTCAATGGGGCTTTTTGTTTAGTGAAACTAACTAACAAATTTCAGATTCAGAGCGATTTT
>JAXOFM010000012.1:0-2500 GCA_044841755.1 Flavobacteriaceae bacterium LMIT009 | reverse complement strand
AGTGAAAGAGAACCTGAAACCATACGCTTACAAGCGGTCGGAGCCCGTAAGGGTGACGGCGTGCCTTTTGCATAATGAGCCTACGAGTTACCGTTTCTAGCAAGGTTAAGCACTTCAGGTGCGGATCCGTAGCGAAAGCGAGTCTGAATAGGGCGCTATAGTTAGTGGCGGTAGACGCGAAACCGTGTGATCTACCCATGGGCAGGGTGAAGCTGTGGTAACACATAGTGGAGGCCCGAACCCGTTGACGTTGAAAAGTCTTGGGATGACCTGTGGGTAGGGGTGAAAGGCCAATCAAACTCGGAAATAGCTCGTACTCCCCGAAATGCATTTAGGTGCAGCGTTGATTTAGTTTTATAGAGGTAGAGCTACTGATTGGATGCGGGGGCTTCACCGCCTACCAATTCCTGACAAACTCCGAATGCTATAAAATGATGATCAGCAGTGAGGGCATGGGTGCTAAGGTCCATGTCCGAGAGGGAAAGAACCCAGACCATCAGCTAAGGTCCCCAAATGTATGTTAAGTTGAATAAACGAGGTTGAACTGCTTAGACAGCTAGGATGTTGGCTTGGAAGCAGCCATTCATTTAAAGAGTGCGTAACAGCTCACTAGTCGAGCGGTTCGGCATGGATAATAATCGGGCATAAACATACTACCGAAGCTATGGAATATTTATATTGGTAGGGGAGCATTGTAGTGGCGTTGAAGGTAAAGCGTGAGCTTTGTTGGAGCAGCTACAAAAGAAAATGTAGGCATAAGTAACGATAATGCGGGCGAGAAACCCGCACACCGAAAGACTAAGGTTTCCTCAGCTATGCTAATCAGCTGAGGGTTAGTCGGGACCTAACGCGAACCCGAAAGGGGTAGTGGATGGACAACAGGTTAATATTCCTGTACCTGCTCACACTAAAAGTGACGGAGGCGAATAGTTAGTGCGTACTGACGGAATAGTACGTTGAAGCCAGTGGTAACACGGCGATAGTACACTGAGACTACGGTCAAGGTGATAATCTAGCGAATCGACTTCCAAGAAAAGCGAGTGAAGCAGCCCGTACCCTAAACCGACACAGGTAGTTGGGATGAGAATTCTAAGGTGCTCGAGAGATTCATGGCTAAGGAACTAGGCAAAATCGACCCGTAACTTCGGGAGAAGGGTCGCCCATCTTCGGATGGGCCGCAGTGAAGAGGTCCAGGCGACTGTTTATCAAAAACACAGGGCTATGCTAAATCGAAAGATGACGTATATGGCCTGACACCTGCCCGGTGCTGGAAGGTTAAGTGGAGGGTTTAGCTTCGGCGAAGATCTGAAATGAAGCCCCAGTAAACGGCGGCCGTAACTATAACGGTCCTAAGGTAGCGAAATTCCTTGTCGGGTAAGTTCCGACCTGCACGAATGGTGCAACGATCTGGACACTGTCTCAGCCATGAGCTCGGTGAAATTGTAGTATCGGTGAAGATGCCGATTACCCGCAGTGGGACGAAAAGACCCCGTGAACCTTTACTATAGCTTAGTATTGGCTTTGGATAAGTAATGTGTAGGATAGGTGGGAGACTTTGAAGCGGCATCGCCAGGTGTTGTGGAGTCATTGTTGAAATACCACCCTTTGCTTATCTAGAGTCTAACTTTCACTGAAAGGACAGTGCTTGGTGGGTAGTTTGACTGGGGTGGTCGCCTCCAAAAGAGTAACGGAGGCTTCTAAAGGTTCCCTCAGCACGCTTGGTAACCGTGCGTAGAGTGCAATGGCATAAGGGAGCTTGACTGAGAGACATACAGGTCGATCAGGTACGAAAGTAGAGCATAGTGATCCGGTGGTTCCGCATGGAAGGGCCATCGCTCAAAGGATAAAAGGTACTCCGGGGATAACAGGCTGATCTCCCCCAAGAGCTCACATCGACGGGGGGGTTTGGCACCTCGATGTCGGCTCGTCACATCCTGGGGCTGGAGAAGGTCCCAAGGGTTGGGCTGTTCGCCCATTAAAGTGGCACGCGAGCTGGGTTCAGAACGTCGTGAGACAGTTCGGTCTCTATCTACTGTGGGCGTTAGAAATTTGAGTGGATCTGACTCTAGTACGAGAGGACCGAGTTGGACTAACCTCTGGTGTATCAGTTGTTCCGCCAGGAGCACTGCTGAGTAGCTACGTTGGGAAGGGATAAGCGCTGAAAGCATATAAGCGCGAAACCCACCACAAGATGAGATTTCTTTAAAGGGTCGTGGGAGATGACCACGTTGATAGGCTACAGGTGTAAAGGCAGTAATGTCATAGCCGAGTAGTACTAATTACCCGTAGGCTTATTGTACAGCCGTTCTTTTTTAAGTACAATTATTCATGTAATTTTTTCAATATGTTAAAATATTAGTGCTGTAAAATCAGCCAAAGACTTAAGGTGGTTATAGCAATGGGGCTCACCTCTTACCATTCCGAACAGAGAAGTTAAGCCCATTAGCGCCGATGGTACTACACTCGTGGGAGAGTAGGTCGCCGCCTTTCTTTAAAAAAA
>JAXOFM010000011.1:0-5638 GCA_044841755.1 Flavobacteriaceae bacterium LMIT009 | reverse complement strand
ACACCAACAGAAGCGTCGTAGTTACAATCGGCATCAGTAAATATTTCTATATCACCAGGAGCAGTAAACTCAGGTGCAATATTGTCAGAAACTGTAATTATTTGATCTTTAGAAGTTTCATTTCCACAGTCATCAGTTAATGTCCATGTTCTGGTAATCACATAAGTTCCTTCACATGAACCATCAGCAACGCTATCAGAGAAAGTAGCATCAAGACCAGTAGAACAGTTATCAGATTCGTCAGTTACATCACCAGTAACACCAACAGAAGCGTCGTAGTTACAATCGGCATCAGTAAATATTTCTATATCACCAGGAGCAGTAAACTCAGGCGCTGTAGTATCTTGTACAGTTAATGTTTGTGTATGAGAAGTTTCATTACCGCAATCGTCAGTAGCTGTCCAAGTTCTAGCTAATGTATAGTTAGAAGGACAATCACCATCCGTTCTTACTTCGTTATAAGTTACTGTAGCATCACCACAGTTATCAGTAGCAGTTAAGGTAGCAGCTTCAGGAACTTCGTCACATTCTACTGTAGCATCAGCTGGAAGAGCTTCAACAAACTCAGGAGCTGTTGTATCTTGTACAGTTAATGTTTGTGTATGAGAAGTTTCATTACCGCAATCGTCAGTAGCTGTCCAAGTTCTAACAAGTGTATAATTAGAAGGACAATCACCATCAGTTCTTACTTCATTATAAGTTACTGTAGCATCACCACAGTTATCAGTAGCAGTTAAGGTAGCAGCTTCAGGAACTTCGTCACATTCTACTGTAGCATCAGCTGGAAGAGCTTCAACAAACTCAGGAGCTGTTGTATCTTGTACAGTTAATGTTTGTGTATGAGAAGTTTCATTACCGCAATCGTCAGTAGCTGTCCAAGTTCTAACAAGTGTATAATTAGAAGGACAATCACCATCAGTTCTTACTTCATTATAAGTTACTGTAGCATCACTACAGTTATCAGTAGCTGTTAAAGTAGCAGCTTCAGGAACTTCGTCACATTCCACAGTAGCATCAGCTGGTAAAGCTTCAACGAATTCAGGAGCGATATTATCAGATACAGTAATTACTTGTACTTGATCAGCCGCACTGTTACCACAGTTATCAACTAAAGACCATGTTCTAGTAATTACGTATGTTCCTTCACAAGGACCGTCAGCAACGCTATCAGAGAATGTAGCGTCAAGACCAGTAGAACAGTTATCAGATTCGTCAGTTACATCACCAGTAACACCAACAGAAGCGTCGTAGTTACAATCGGCATCAGTAAATATTTCTATATCACCAGGAGCAGTAAACTCAGGTGCTGTAGTATCTTGTACAGTTAGTGTTTGCGTATGAGAAGTTTCATTACCACACTCATCAGTAGCCGTCCAAGTTCTAGCTAGTGTATAGTTAGAAGGACAATCACCATCAGTTCTTACTTCATTAAAAGTCACCGTAGTGTCACTACAGTTATCTTTAGCCAGAATCTCAGGAATATTTGGAACAGCATTACATTCTACTGTAATATCTTTAGGAAGATCACTAATAAACTTAGGATCAGTATTATCTTCAATAGTAATTGTTTGAGTGTCTGAAGAAGTATTTCCGCATCCATCGGTTACAATAAAAGTTCTAGTAACTACGGTAGTACATGCATTGCTAGAATCAATAGTGTCTATATATGTTATTGTATCAATACTAGTGTCATCTGAAGCTTTGCCTCCTCCATTCAATAAAGCCTGTAATTGTGATAGTGTAATTTCAGTATCTTTATCACTAAATTCTAAATCAGAGATATCTTTTTCATCACAACCTTCAATAGTATAATCTCCTGGAGCTTTAATAACTGGATCTTCTTTGTCTACCGAAATAATAGAAGTACTTACTTCTTTAATACAGTCATTTGAATCTTTTACAGTTATTGTATAGTTACCTACACCAAGATCAGTAAATTCCCCACTATTTTGAAAGCTGTTTCCACCATCTATCGAATACATAAATGGTTCAGCTCCAGAAATGCCTTTTGCTATAATAGAACCATTCTTTGTATCCTCACAATCAGTATCTGTTTTAGATGTAATTTTTGCATCAAAGTCAGAAATTAATAAATCAAGCTGTACAGCAGGTGAAGAACAGTTATCTGTACTATTATAATAGAATGCATAATATGTTCCAGGAGGTGTAACGTCAGTATTGGTTAAATGGTCAGCAGTTACTAAAGGATCAGCATTAGTACTCCATGTAAGTAAAGATCCAGTAGGTGGGTTGTTAACCACATAATCATTTAAGTCGACTTTTTCAGCTTCGCAGAAGACAATTGATTTAAACTGACCTATTCCAGCAGTTGTAGTAAATAAAGGAGGTTCAGCGTAACCTTGTAGACTTAATCTTAAACCATCAATTAAAACGACCGATCTTCCAGGACTTCCTGTTTGGTAGAAAATATTTACTGTTCCAGAACTGTCCGATTGAAATGTAATACAAACAGTTTCCCAGAAAGGATCAATTTCTGTCCATCCACCCGGATTTTGGAACGGTCCAGTTGTAGCTGTAGATAAAGTTGTAGGAAAGTCTCCAGCGGGATGTATGTTTATATCATTATGAGTATAATGTAATGGATCACTAATTTGAATTCCTCCAGAACCAATACCAAACTTTAATTCTGGTTCAAATTCTTGAAAGTCTCCATCTGTGTTACTGTATCTAGGGATTACTGCAATTTCAAAACACGCTGTATAATTTGTGTTAGGAGTTACAGACATATCTTGATAGATACTCTCATTTTGGTAAGAGAAAATAGCAAACCCTCCGCCATCTGGAGAAGGATTTATAATTGCAGGTGTATCAGCATTTGCATCAGAGTTTGAATACGAAATATACTGACCTTCAGAATAATCAACGGTTCCGTTGTCCTTCCAACAGCTATAAGAAACGTTAGCACCATAAGCACTACCATCAACAGCTATTTTCTGTCCTCCCCAACTATTGTTATAAGTTACATCGTCAGCATGAAAGCTTCCACAAGTAATAATGTTACAAGTTCCAACAGGACTTGGGGCAGCTGCCGATCTCATTGATTGAGCTTGTTGTTTTTTATACTTTAAAGCTCTTTTCCTTAGTTCTGCTTCAAACGTTGCAATTTCCTCTTGCGTACGTGTATGAGATGGCCAATCATCAGATTCTCTACTTAGTTGAATAGGAGTACTATCACCTAAAGTTGAGTCTTGCTTTTCTTGACCAAAAGCAAACAATACGTTGAAACAAACTAAAATTACTAATGTAGTAGTTGTTTTCATAGTCATAAATAATGATTAACTAAAACTTATCGCTCAGCGATATTAAATTTTATTTGATTAATAAAACCCAAAAACTCATATACAACATATGCTGTAATGAACTAATTCTTTTAAAATGAGAGGGAAGAGCACTAGATAGTGCATATGGATTAATATGATGAATTAGATTTGGGGTCATTTATTCTAATTTTCTAATACAAATGAAATGATTCAAAGGAGTAAACACAAATAAAATGTACTAATAACATATATTCTCGTTTAGAGGTTTTGGTAGCTGCATTTAATCTATAATATTTGATATTTTATCGATTTAGAGATTTTAACCATAAAAAAACCGCTCATAACATGAGCGGTTTTAGGAGTAATAAGTTATAAAGTAGATTTACAACCAACCAATAAGTAAATACTATTCTTCTATATAGAAATAGGATAGATTTTATAATCTTATTACTGATCTTTACATTTCCCTTGAACGATTAAGAACTTAGATCTTCTGTTCAATTGGTGTTTAGCTTTTGAACATGGTACACCATTACTACATTCATTTAGTAGTTGTGATTCACCATATCCAATAGCACTTTCAATACGTTCAGGCGCAATATTACGTGAGAGTATATAATCTCTGGTAGATTTAGCTCTTCTATCAGAAAGCTTCATATTGTACTTGTCACTACCGCGACTATCTGTATGTGATTCAATTTTGATTACCATTGTTGGATTATCTCTTAAAACACTTACAATGTTTTCTAGTTCAACTTTTGCATCAGTTCTAATATTCCATTTGTCAAAATCAAAGAATATTGGATTAATTACTATTTCATCGTCGAAGCACAACGGAATTAAATTAAGATCTACGTTGTGTTGAAAATTATGTTCGCTATTAGAGACCATTTTTTGTACATCAGCTTTATAATCAGGTTTAGAACCTCTAATTGTATAAGCAGTGTTACATTCAATTTCGTATGAATAAGATCCGTCATCTCCGGTTATTACAGTTTCGATGATTTTCCCTGTATCGTCAATAATTTCAATAGTTACACCAGCAAGCGGTTCTTGAGTATCAGCGTTTCTAGCAATACCAGTAACAGATTGCTTACATTCATACTTAGCAAAACTATAGATATCATCATTTCCTTTTCCACCTTCACGATTAGAAGAGAAGTAACCAGTACCATCCTCAGAGTTTACAAAGTATGCAAAGTCGTCTGCACCACTATTGTAAGGCGCTCCCATGTTCTTTGGTTTTTCGTTTCCACCATTAAGCGCATCAGATTTATAAATATCTAAGAGCCCAAGGTTTAAATACCCATCAGAAGAGAAGTATAATGTATTGTCTTTTGCAACAAAAGGGAACATTTCACGACCTTCAGTATTTACATTAGCTCCAAGGTTTTCAGGTGTTCCAAAAGATCCATCGTCATTTATTGAAACTTTAAAAATATCTGTCTGTCCAAAGTTTTGGTAATCTGTTCTATCAGAAACAAAATAAAGGGTCTTGTTATCTGGACTTAGTACAGGGTGACCTGTTGAAAAATCATTACCATTAAAAGGAAGTTCTTCAATATCAGTCCAAGCCGAACTATTTAATGAAGCTTTGTAAATTTTAAGGTGTGTTGTACCTTCTTTATTAAAGCTTTTACGATTACGCTTGTTTACATTATCTCTGGTAAAATAGATTGTTTTTCCGTCATTAGTTATAGCTACAGAAGCCTCATGCAAATCTGTATTTACACGATCAGCTCTAATAAACCCTTCTTTCCCATACGATTTTTGACCATTATTGTTAGTAACATCAACTTGGTAAAGGTCTAAGAAAGGCTCTTCATTCCAATCATATTTTTTACTACTTCCAGTTTCACTTACGTTTCTACCAGAAGCGAAGTACAATACGTTATCATGTACGAAACTTCCAAAATCAGAGTATTCTGTATTTATATCAAGATTAACAACTTCAACATAAGCGTTCTCTGTTGATGAGAGCTCTTTAATTAATGTAATGTTAATTGGAATACTACTTCTACTATCTTCTTTACGTTTATCCTGGAATTTCTTTAACCAAGTATCGGCTTCAGTATGCTTCCCTAAACTGCGTAATGTAATACTATATTTATAATAATATTCAGGATCAACATCAGGGTAATTATCCAGGGCTCTTTTAAACCACTTTTCAGCTTTAACGGCGTTGGAATTATTGTAATAACAATCTCCAAGGCGAGTAAGAACATGCTCGCTGTCATCTCCATTGTTTACGGCTTCTTCGTAAAGTTCGCTAGCACGCAAGTAAGCGTAATTTTCGAAGAATTTATCAGCTACTTTTGACTGAGCAAAAGTTAGAGTGCTGCTTAAAACTAATATTA
>JAXOFM010000010.1:0-6444 GCA_044841755.1 Flavobacteriaceae bacterium LMIT009 | reverse complement strand
AGTGAGTATAATATATTCTTAACTGTTGGAGAGCACAACGAAAGATTTGAAATTACATTAGGAGAGAATCAATCTCTCAGCAATGACGAATTTGAGCTAAACAATATGGATGTTCATTTTGCAAACTCAATCAGGAGTATCGTAATCTCTAACCCAACCAATAAACAAATTAATAGCGTTGAAATGATGAACATTCTTGGTCAAGCTGTATATAGCAATTCGCTGGATAGTCAAGAGAATCATATAGAACTGAAAATAAAAGAACTAAATACTGGTGCTTATATTATAAAACTTAATAGTGAGCATGGAACCTTAACTAAAAAAGTAATTGTGGAATAAAATCGCTCTGAATCTGAAATTTGTTAGTTAGTTTCACTAAACAAAAAGCCCCATTGAATGAACTCAATGGGGCTTCTTAATTAAAACTATTTCTTACAAATATTTTTCACTTAAACGATTATTTTTGCATTTCACAGATAATTGAAGTAAAATTGTACTGTCAATTGTTATTAATAAAAAACCCCAATGAAAAAATCTACTTTTATTTTAGTTAAACTATTTTTTGTACCCTTTATTCTTATAGCCCAACAAAACTTAAGCAAAGAATTAGCAGAAAAATATATTTCTACTAAAGGTGAATTAACCTTTACATTTAAAGTTAATAATCATAGTGAAATTGAACGGTTTGGTAAAAACATGTCTATTGTTTACTACGATAAAGAAACAAAGACTATTACTGCCTGGGCTAATGAAGAACAATTCAAATTATTCCAGCAACAAAACATCGATTTTGAAGTACCAAAGGAAAAAAACGAAGTAGATCCAAAACTCATTTATGATGGAAAGCAACAAAATCTAGAACTTTCGTCTAGTAGAAGAGCTAATACCTTAACTTTTCCTGTTGCCAACTACCCTACTTATGCGCAATACGCACAACAAATGCAAGATTTTGAGGACAATTATCCAACATTGGTTGAAAAGATAAGTTTAGGTGCTACAACACAAAATGATGGTAAAGAATTGTTATTTGTAAAAATATCTGACAATGTTGCTACAGATGAAAAGGAGCCAAAATTGCTTTTCACCTCTTCAATGCATGGAGATGAAATTGCTGGTTATCCCATGATGTTAAGTCTTATTGACTATATCCTTACTGTTTATGCAGATACTGGGCACTCAGATCATGCAAGAGTAAAAAACCTCGTGGAGAATAGTGAAATCTGGATTAACCCATTAGCAAATCCAGATGGAACTTATCACAATAGTGCAACTAACACTTCGGTTGCTCAGGCTAGACGAGGAAACTATAATAATATTGATTTAAACAGAAACTATCCAGACAATGTCGCTGGTCCACATTATGATGGCTATGCGTACCAAGTTGAAACTTTAGCTTTTATGAATTTAGCCGATAATAATCATTTTGTAATTGCTGCTAACTTTCATGGAGGAACAGAATTAGTTAACTACCCTTTTGATAATGCATATGCAGCTACCTATACACATCCAGATGGCGGTTGGTTTGAAGATATATCAGTAGAATACGCTAATCATTGTCAAAACGATAGTGATACCTTAGGAGATTTCACCTATATGACCGTTGATGAAGACAGTCATATTTATCCTAGTCAAGGCGTAACGCACGGAGCAGAGTGGTACAGAGTTTTTGGAGGTAGACAAGACTATATGAATTTTTACCAGCAGTGTAGAGAGGTTACTGTAGAACTTTCTGATGTGAAAATTTTGCAAGAAAGCAACTTAGTTAACTACTGGCTTTATAATAGAGACGCTTTATTAGATTATCTTACTCAAGGAACTTATGGTTTCAGAGGAGTTGTAAAAGATATTAATACCAGCAACCCTTTAAATGCAAAAGTTACTATTGTTGGACATGACAATTATGGTTCACATACTTTTAGTGATATTTCACATGGCGATTATTACCGTCCAATTTCTTCTGGAACTTATGATATATTATTTGAAGTTGATTGTTATGAACCTGTAACATTGAGCAATCAAACAATCTCTAATTACAAAACCACAGTTATGTTAAGTGATGTCCTTATGACTCCTGTAGCAAATACCCCTCCTAATAATGTAATTTCTAGTAATGTTGGCGGATCATCTGCAACTATTTCGTGGGATGCTATTTCTGGAGCATCTTATGATTATAGATATAGAGAAGTTGGAGCACCGTCTTGGACAACAACGAATACCTCAAATAATTCTGAATTACTTTCAGGTTTAACCATGAATACTCAATATGAAGTCCAGGTAAGAAGCAAATGTGATACAAACACCTCTTCTTATTCAAGCTCTATGTTATTTACAACATTGAATTCAACAACTTTACATCAAGGGTATTTTGAATCTAATACTGACAATTGGGTCGTAGGTGGTGGAGATTCGTTTCATTACACAGGAGGTGTCTTCGCTTACGAAAACAATGGAGCTTTAAGAATTAGAGATAATTCTGGTGCTAATTCAACCGTGACCTCTCCAACATTCAACTTAAGCACGTATGAATCTGTTGATATTAGTTTTTATTACTACCCAAATGGTATGGAAGGTGGTGAATATTTTGTTCTAGAATTTTATAATGGTAGTAGTTGGCAGAATATAGGAACCTATACTTCAGGTACCGATTTTTCAAATGGATCTTTTTATAATGTTTCACATAATTTAGATGGTGCCACCTATAATCTTGCCAATAATGCCCAATTTAGATTTAGATGTGAGGCTTCAACAAATAGTGATGATATTTATATAGACCAAGTTATTGTTACTGGCAATGATACTCCAGCTCTAAACACTAATAATATAGATTTTGAAAATGGTCTAAGAATTTCTCCAAATCCATTTAAGAATGAGTTATTGATTAATGTACCACAAAACATCAACTACAGCAACTTAGAAATCATACTATTAGATATTAGAGGACGGAAATTATTAAGTAAAGAATACTTTAATGATTTTTCAAATATGAAACTTAGTAACTTAAATAACTTGGCATCTGGAGCTTATTTTGTAAAGATCTCAGATAGGTCTAACCAAATCAGTACGATACGAAAGCTTATTAAAGAGTAAGCATATAACTCAATTTTAGAATTTAAAGAGCGAAGCTAAATGTTTCGCTCTTTTTTTTATTTATCTCATTTACAAGAAGTTACAATATACAAATAGATATTTGTAAGATATAACTGATAATTATAATACTTTTTATCGATTTTATTTGCATTTCATAGAATTTCATTCTATCATTGTACCGTCAATTGTTATTAACTTTAATAGTCCCAGACTACTAATGAAAAGATTCAACAAATCTGTAGGGTTTGCCCTTACACTTATTTGCCTATTTTTTTCACAGCAGATATTTTCTCAAATAAATATCGATACCGAAGATTGTGAAAGTGGAAGTTTCCCCTTCACCTTATGGCAAGATGGAGGTGACAGATGTAATCTAAACAATAATTCTCATGTATACGGTACTTGGTCAATAAGGCTAAACAGAACTGGAGCAACTCGAGCAGTTACATATACTAGCGACCTAGACTTAACATCATATACTAGTGTCGATTTTTCATTCTCATTCAAAATGACCGGAATGGAAAATGGTGATGATTTTTTTGTAGAGTTCTCTAATGATGGTGGTGCCAACTATACTAACATTGGCACATATGTAAGAGGAACACCATATGCAAACAATACTATTTATGATATATCAATTCCTGTTACTAATGGAGGAGCAACAATATTTACTGCAAATTCAAGATTCAGAATTAGATGTAGTGCAAATTCAAATAATGATAGGGTTTATTTAGATAATTTAATTATTGATGGATATGTATCTTCAAACCCAGAAATAAATATTCAAGGTAACGGCACCTCAATAGCAGATGGAGATACTACACCCTCTGTTACTGATGATACAGATTTTGGAAGTCATGATATAACTTTAGGATCTCAAGCAAACACCTTTACAATTCAAAATATTGGTGGAGCAGCTCTTAATTTAACTGGAGCTCCTTTGGTAAGCATTACAGGAGATACAGCTTTTTCAATACTAACACAGCCGAGTGGATCAACCATTGCTGCAAGTGGAAGTGATACCTTTGTAGTTCGATTTGCTCCTACCGTTGCAGGAACAGTAACTGCTGATATCTCCATTGCCAATGACGATAGTAATGAAAACCCTTATACCTTCAGGGTACAGGGAACAGGTGTTGCACCTCTTACCGAAGGTCCTGGTGGTGTTACTGCTGATCTAGAGTTATGGCTTAAAGGTACCGACGGATTAAGTTATACCGACGGACAAGGTGTTAGCATTTGGGCAGACCAAGGTCGAGGCGCTAATGCAACGGTAAACACTCCTGGTCAGGAACCTACTTATAGAGATAATGCCACTCAAAATGTAAACTTCAACCCTGTTGTTGAATTTGACAACGCTTATAGTTCTTATGTGCTAGATGGTGATTTCTCATTTGACGATACTTCAACCCAATTTTTAGAAGGAACAAGTGGTATGTACACACAAGATATCTTTGTAGTGCTCATCCCTGATGACATACCTATTACAAACAACTTCGGATTCATGGATATCTTCTGTGGAGATGAAGACCCTGGTACTAACGAAACAGATGCTACCGGAATTGGTGCTGGATACTATACAGCTCGATTCACAGATGAAATTCTTTGTTACTCTGTTGGTACTACCAATAGTGGTAATGGCTATGGTGTTGCTGAAATAGGTACAGGTAGCTCCTATGATAATGTTGGAATCATTAATGCTCGTAATAATACTGCTGCTACACGACAAGAACTTTTTTATAATGCCAATGATATCGAAACCACACAAAACGATATCCCTGATTTTTCTAATGTGAACGACTCACGCTTCTGGATAGGTCGTAGTGAAGGTTGGGAAGCAAGTACCAATGCTAGAATTGCTGAGATTATTACCTTCTCTGCTAGAAAAGATGATACTGATCTTACCTCAGAAAGAAACAGAATACAATCGTATCTAGGAATTAAATATGGTATTACCCTTGGCGTTAATGGTACTTCTCAAGACTATGTAGACTCAAGTGGCGCAGTTATTTGGGACCAATCGGCTAACGCTGGTTATAACTATGATATTGCTGGAATTGGTCGTGATGATGATTCTGACCTAAATCAAAAACAATCTAGCAGTGTGAACAATACAAGAGATGTAACTGGTCCTATAGAGGGAATCTTAACCATTGGGCTCACTGATATTTATGATACAAACAATCTCAACAAATCTAGCAACCCTGATACCTTTAACGATAAAGAGTTCCTCATGTGGGGGAACAATGGTGCCGATTTAGATCTTGCTGCTTCAGTTATCAATGTTGATATGAGTGCTGGAATTGGAGGATTAAGTACACCTGTAACATTTACTGGGATGCAACGCATCTGGAAAGTGGTTGAAAATGGTGGTGATATTCCTTCTGTATCAGTTAGAATACCACAAAATGCCATTAGAAATATTTCCCCTCCTGGTAGTTATTTAATGTTTATTTCTGATACTCCAGTATTTGATCCTACAGCCGACTATAGAGTGATGACTCCAGATGGAAGCGGAAACCTAGAAACAGATTATGACTTTAATAGCACTAAATACATCACATTTGGTTATGCACCTCAAGTTATTGTAGAACGCTCTATTTACTTTGATGGCATAGTGGATTATGTTGATATGGATGACAACTTAGACTTGAATCCAACAGAGTTTACCATTTCTGCGTGGATTAAAAGAGATACTGGTACTACCAACGCCTCTATCCTGTCTAAAAGGGATGCAGCTTTTACAGAAGGTTATGACTTTAGAATAAATGCAACTGGAAGACTTGTATTTACTTATAATGGTGGCTCTGATACTGTAACATCTTCTGTAGCTATCCCTGAAAATGAATGGCATCAAGTAGCTGTAATCTACAACAGTGGTAATGCCACTTTATATGTTGATGGTGTAGCAGATACATCTGTTTCATCTCTAGCTAATCCTGTAGCTACATCTAGAAAATTCCTTATTGCTGCTGCTGACGGCTTTGATCCTAATACTACCGATTATTTTGCAGGTAATATTGATGAAGTTAGAGTGTGGAATACTGCTCTCACTTCTGGCCAATTGAGATATATTATGAACCAAGAAATATCTAATGATGCTACTTTAGCATTAGAGTATGGAGACGTAATACCTACCACTATAACCAATAACGAAATAAGTGCTGTATCATGGACAGATCTTGTCGGTTATTATCCTATGTCGGTATACACATATACTAATACAAATGACTTATCTGGTAATAATAACCAAGGAGCTCTAAGAAATCTGGACACGGTCGATTTCCAAACCGCTCCATTACCATATGAATCTCAAGCTGATGGTTCTTGGACCACTGATGCCACTTGGCTCAATCA